>CAWFJP010000031.1:97500-587069 GCA_963816145.1 uncultured delta proteobacterium | reverse complement strand
CGGTGAGCGGGCGGGCCACATCCGCAGATGCCCACATGTGTACGAGCCTACACTGTGGCCCGTACGCTCCACTGCGTGGTTAGGTTCCGACCGGACTGGGACAGAATTCTACCTCGCCTTTCTATACCCTCCGACATTGGGACAGGATGTAGGAATGCATACGCATCTACCCAAGTTTCTGCAGCCAACCCGCAATGTCATTACGGAGCGTCCACTCCGTCGAGGAGGTGTTGTGTCCTGAGGTACTTGGCAAAGTATGTAGCAGCCTCACGGCTTGGGTGCCAGAAAAGATTGTCGCCAGTCTCGGTCACGACGACGCCATCTGCCAGCGCCTCGTTCAAAGGCTTCAGCAGGTCGAAATAGTGGAGCCGCAGGGATTCGAGTGTGCCGAGAATCAGGCGCCGGTACTCTTGGTACTCAGGCTTCCAGTCGCTGTACGGCCGTAGAATCGGCAACACCAAGACCGTGAGCCGCGCCCTATCGACGCCGACCATGCGCTGCAAGTCTGTCAGGCTCGCGCGGACCTCTGCAATGATCTCAGAGCGCGCGGTCTTCTTTGGGGTTACAAGTCCGAGCCAGTAACGGTAGGTGTAACTGTGCTGGAAGAGCCACGGGTTCAGGCGACGAACCGGCCAGTTGGGTGCGAAGACGACCAAGGTCCCGTCGGCCTCCCGAAACGCCACTGGCGTCGTCTCGAAATCGTTGAGGTGAAACGTCAAGATGACGTGATCAGGATGAATAGCTCGATTGAATCGCCTGTAATACTCGACTTCTTGCACGGTATTGAAGGACTCGACTCCCGCATTCCAGTACTCATACTTCTGCGAGCCATACACGGCTCTGAGGGCCTCGACAATCTGACCACGATGGGTGACGGAGTCTCCGATGAACAGGAGCCGATTCACCCCCGGGGGCTTCGCTGCAGCATAGTCGTTTGCGTGCGTGCCAAAGCGCGTGTAGGGGCCATCGCCGAGCACAGGTCGGAAGCCGAAGCTAGGATCTACTACGAAGGAGAGCCCATTGGGTGCGCTCTGTCGGAACTGGGTGAGTTCGTAGGCTCCGCCGAAAGCTCGATATGGTGCCTTGAGCCTTTGGAATACCTCGATACCGAGAATCAAGAGAGCGCTGCTCAGGCCAGCGACCAGGAGGTTCACGAGTAGTAAGCGTACCGTTGGTAATCCCTTCCACCTCAAAGGGTTGAGCAAAGGACACATGCTAGTCCGCCTTCTCCTTTCGTATGCCTGAGCCGACTTCGTGTGGCACCTAACGACAGCCATCAGGGGCGCGCCGCTTGCGGCGCGTCCCCTGCATGGCTTTGTTGGGCGGCGGCATGGCGCTGACGAAGATCGCGGCTTACTTCGTCACCACGTACCAGTTGTTCTGAATGTCATGAGCGAGGCGGTGTGTCGTGACAGACCGAAAACCCGCCTTCCCGAGATACTCGCGCGTCTTCTCTTCACCCCACATCGCACCCAGACCTTCCCCGCCTTGCGCAAGCGATACCGTCATGCAGTGCATGCAGGAGACGGTGTACAGCAGCGTGCCGATCGGATGCTCGATATCCTTGTAGACATGGCTGGAACCGCTGATGTCCTGCATCAGGTACACGCCGTCCGGTTTTAAGGCCCGGTGAATGCCCTTGAGGACATTGAGCGGTTTGCCTTGGTCGTGAATGGCATCGAAGGTCGTGATGAAGTCAAAGGATTCGGGGTCCGCGGTCCGGTCGAAGTCGCTCAGATCGACGGTGCGGAACTCGATATTGTCGCGGCCGGGGGTCGATGCTTCCTGTTGCGCGTATGTGATCGCCTCCTTCGAGAGGTCCATCCCGACGAATCGGCTGACCGGGTAACGCGACGCAAGCCTGTTGAGGATGCGCCCCCGACCGCACCCCACGTCGAGCATGAGGATGCCGTTGGACAGACGATCGTGCAGACCCGGCACCAGCGGGAGGATATGCGACTCGAGCGATGAGAGAACGGACTGGCCGCTATCCTCCGCCATGACCTCGTGGAATCGTGAATACCTCGCGTAGGACACTCCGCCGCCCCTCCTGAAGCACTCGACGATGTCGTCCTCGACATCGCCGAGCACCGGAATGTACTGGGCGAATACCGCGAGGTTGTCGGCGGCAGCCGCCCGAGTCAGGAACGCCGCATGTTCCGCCGGCAGCGAGAACTGCAACGTTGAGGAATCCACCTCGATGACTTTCGCCGTGACCAGCGCGCCCAGCCACTCGCGAACATAACGTTCGTTGAGCCCGGCTCGCGCCGCGATCTCGTTCGACGTGGCCGGCGCCATCTTACTCATGATGTCGAATAGGCCGGTGCGATGGCCCACTGAGATCATCAGGCAGAGCGCACCATGGTTCAGCGTGGCCAGCAATCCTCCAGCGAACGTTTCTGCCTTTGCTTGATCGAAACCGGACCTTCCGTCTTTCGTCGACATGACCCGTTCCTCCATGGCCGTTAGATCAATTATGCCGCCCAACCATTGATCGAACTGATCACGTATTTTGGACTCCAAAGGATCACGAGCGCGAAATTTACTTCTACAAACAAGAAGTTGTCAATGCTTACTCCGCTCGTATATCCAATATCGCTGGTCTCGTATATTCAATATACGAGCAGACGGCCTCGCGGAGTGAGCTATGCGGCGCCTCGCTTGGCAGGCGGGTAATGATAAACGCCCTCGGACCGCTGATCCAACGGACTCCCACGTTACACAGCGGTACAACCGATTCCCTCCTGCCTTATCACAACGTCGCGAACTCCATTCCTGGTGCCGCCCACGTCCATTCAGCCATAGGCGCGGCAGTTAATATTTATGAACTCCCGCACCACCGTTAGAGGTAAATTGCTTGCCGGCACGGATCCGAGCATTGGATTTGCCGTCCTATTATAAACCGAGTTCCCGCAGCCCTTCCTGCCATGGAAAAATTTCAACGGCGCCTATTCTTCGCCGTTCGGCGCCCAAATAAAGCACCACGGCGCGGTGCGGCTTGCCAAAATAATCGGCGAAGCTATCGAAGCCGCGGAGATCCCGTGCGCCAATGTTGCGCGAGGCTTTGGTCTCAATGGCGATAGTCTCGCGCTTCATGTCGAGGATAAAATCCACTTCGGCGCCATGCTCGGTGCGGTAGGCGGAGAGCTTGATGGTTTGATCGAGGGCTGCTGCACTCGACAGGATCTGATTGCAGATCAGATGTTCGAAGAGGTTGCCGACACGGTCCGCGGACAAGTTGAAGTTGCCGAGTAAACCATTCAAGACTCCGTTATCGAAGAAATAATAGCGCGGATGCTGCACCAAACGGCGGCGCGCGCTCTTGGCGAACGCCGTCAGGCGATTGACAATCAGGCAGTCTTCGAGCACCTCGAAGTAACGGACCGCGGTCTGCCGGGCGATATGGGAGTCGGCCGCCATTTTACTCAAGTCCAAAAACTGTCCGGCGTGTTCGGTACAGATCGATAAGAAACGGGCAAATCCCTCGATATTGCGTGTAAGCGCCTCGGCCTGAACCTCCTCTTTCAGATAAGTCGCCGCGTAAGAGGTGAGGGTTTTCTCTTTGGTCTTTAAGTCCGGTTCGAATAAGATTCCTGGCAGCGTGCCATGAGAAAGCGCTTCGGTTGTGTCGAGCCGGTAAGCCATTTCGCAGGACACCACCGGCCCGAGACGATAGGTGAAAATTCGTCCGGGCAACAGGTTGGCTTGACCGCGGCGCAGTTTGCGAGCACTGGAGCCGGTGAGGAAGAACTTGTAGCGCCGGGGATCACCGTCGAGTAGCGCTTGGACGGTGTTGAGCAAACTCGGCAACCGTTGCACCTCATCAATGAAGATGTTCTGAGTTTTTGTGCCAGAAGGCAATGCATCCAAGCGCTCTTCCAGTTCGCGTGGATTGCGGGCGAATTCGAGGTAGGTGGGCTCGTGCACCAGGTTTATCGAAAGATCGGGATTGAGCGACGATACCAGCGTCGATTTGCCGGTCTGGCGCGGTCCTAAAAGCAGGAAACTCTTTTTGCTGTCCCGCAGTGTCTGCGCCAGAGCCATTGTCAGCATGTGGTTAAATTACGCGCGTAATTTAACCACATGTCAAAGCCAAAATTTTAGCCCGTAAATCAGCTCGACACCAGCTGCTGCTTACAGCTTGTCTTCGCATTAAACGCCGAAGAATAGGAAGAACGGCAACGGCCAGACAGTCAGGCTTTCTACGCTGCGTCGGCGTTGGCGATTTTAATGTCGATCTCGGCGTGCAAGTTCCGACGAAACCGCGTTGCCGCGAAACGTGCCGCTGACCGGCGCCGACAACAGCGGGTCGCCGGCCGCGGCGATCGCCACGTGGCGGTCGGTTACAGCAAGACCCAGACTGGGATCGTAACCGCGCCAACCGACGCCCGGTAGATACACTTCGCCCCAAGAGTGCAGCGTGAGTCGATCTTTTGCGCCGCCGTCGTCGTAATAGCCGTTGACCAGACGAGCCGCGATGCCGACGTAACGGCAGGCGTCCATAAATAGCACCGCCAGATCGGGGCTAGAGCCGACTCGACTCAAATAGGTTTCCTCCGCGCTGCGCAGCGCGCCAACTCCACGGGCGGCTTTTTGAAAGCCTTCGGATATTTCCCGCGTCAGCATCGTCAAAAAGCGCAAGGTTTTCCATTCGGTCCGATTGGCGATGTGACGGGCGAATTGTTCGACTAAATGGCTCTCATTCCGGCGCACGGTATAAGGCGCGAGATAAGCCTGAAACGGGTCCTGGTAGCTCACCGGCAATCGGTCGGCCCGTTCGGCGAGAATGTAGTTAAACGGATTGCGGTATTGGGTGATGATCTTGGCGCGGCTTTCGACGATCAATTTGTCCGTCAGACCTTGAAACCAAACATTCTCCACGCAGTTGCCATCGATATCGAGCCCGTCCGCCGATCCACTTGGCCGCGGCTCTACCTTGGACTCGAAGTAGGTCAGGTTTTGCACGCCGTCGCAGCGCGGACGGATGCGCAGTTGATGCAGCTCGAGAAAAACCGGCCGGCTGTAGGTGTAAGTGGTTTTGTGACTGATTTCGAAGAACATGGTTGTGTTTCCGTCTAGTTTGTCCGCACCGTTGACTTGCCGATCATTGGCTGACTTGAGTCTGCCCGCTCGATACCACTGGGCGAGGCGCAAAAAAGGTGTCGTAGATTCCCTGATCCACCGCATTCAACTTGGTTTGAAAGGCATCGAGGAATTCGTGCAGGCCGCGCGTGACGATCTGGCGCGTGTCGGTGTACGCCAGCTCCGCGCGCAACTGGCCGAGGCGCTGTTCGGCGGGGTTGCGGAACATGCCGATCGGCGTGCCGGAAATCGCGTGCAGGGCATCGTTCGCCGTCGTCAGACAGAAATGGATCGAGCGCGGAAACTCATGATCCAAGACGAGAAATTCGATAATCTGTTCGGGCGCGATATGGCCGTGGCGCTTGCGGTACATTTCTAAAGCGCTCGCCGATCGCAGCACCGCGGCCCATTGAATATCGTCCAAGGGCGAGCCGATATCGGTGACCGAGGGCAGCAGCATGAAATATTTTACGTCGAGCAGCCGGGAGGTTTTGTCGGCACGTTCGAGCAGGCGCCCGGTTCGATAGAAATGCCATTCTTCACCGTGCAACAGAGTCGCGTCGGTAATGCCGTGAAAAAGTTGGCTGGCTTTTTTCACTTCGCTGAAAAAACTCGACGGCGAGCGCAGCAATTCGTTGGCGGCCGCGGCATTGACCATCAAATAACAGCTGTTGACCTGCTCCCACATCTCGGGGGAAATCGACTCGCGAATCGTCCGGGCGTTCTCCCGCGCCGCGCGCAGACAGGACACGATCGAATTGGGGTTCTCGCTGGAGAAGGCAAGAAACTTGATGACGTTGTCGCGCGTCGCCACAGCATAGTTCGCCGAGAACGCCGCATCGTCGCCGGAGATGCTCACCAACGGCTGCCACTGTTCCTGTGAGGCGCTTGGCAGATCGAGCATCATTTGCAAGTTGACGTCGATGAAACGGGCGACATTGTCGGCCCGTTCCATGTATCGGCTCAACCAGTAGATCGAATTAGCGACTCGGCTTAGCATAGCTGGTTTCGACGATTCCGCCGCACTGCGATTGGCTCATTTGGGCAGCATCACGCTTGTAACACCCAAGTATCCTTACTCCCGCCGCCCTGAGACGAGTTAACCACCAATGACCCCGCTTTGAGCGCGACCCGGGTAAGGCCGCCCGGCAGCACATAAATGTCGCTGCCGTAGAGCACATACGGGCGCAGATCGACGTGGCGCCCGACGACCTCGCCTCCGGCGATCACCGGCACGCGCGATAAGCCCAGCGTCGGCTGGGCGATATAGTTGCGCGGATTGTCTTGTATCCGCCGGGCAAACTCGGTGCGCTCCTCGGCCGTTGCGTGGGGACCGACAAGCATGCCGTAGCCGCCCGATTCGTTGACGGCTTTGACCACTAATTTGTCTAAATTACCGACCACGTAGGAGAGTTCCTTGGGCTCGGCGCAAATATAGGTCGGCACGTTGGGGATCACGATCTTTTCGCCAAGATAGTATTCGATGATCTTCGGCACATAGGCGTAGATCGATTTATCGTCGGCGATGCCGGTTCCCGGCGCGTTCGCCAACGCCACACGCCCCTTCTTATAAATATCCATCAGCCCGGCCACACCGAGCAACGAATCGGCGCGAAACACCTGCGGGTCGAGAAAATCATCGTCGATGCGCCGATAAAGCACATCGACCGGCTCGAACCCTTTGGTGGTGCGCATCATGATCCGATTATTGACCGCCACTAGGTCGCGCCCCTCGACCAATTCGACGCCCATTTGCTGGGCTAGGAAGGAGTGTTCGTAATAGGCCGAATTATAAATGCCCGGCGTCAGCACAGCGACTTTTGGCGAGTCGATCGCCCCTGGAAACAGCGACTGGAGGGTCGATAGCAAGCGGCTCGGATACTCGTCCACCGGCCGCACCCGCGAAGCTTCGAAGACCTGAGGAAAGGTCCGCTTCATAATCCGGCGGTTTTCCAGGACGTAGGAGACACCGGAAGGGCAGCGCAGATTGTCTTCCAAAACATACATCTGGCCATCGCGGTCGCGCACCAGATCGGTGCCGGTAATATGGCACCAAACCTTTTGCGGCGGGTTTAGTCCGACGCATTCTTTTCGAAAGGAGCGCGCCGATTGGATCAGGTACTCCGGAACCACGTTGTCCTTGACGATTTTCTGCTCGTGATAAATATCGTCGATAAACAAATTGAGGGCGTAGACGCGCTGCTTCAAGCCCTTTTCGATCCAATCCCATTCAGCCGCTTCGACAATCCGCGGGATGACGTCAAAAGGGAATATCTTTTCGGTAGCCGCGCTGTCGTTATAAACGTTAAAGGTGATGCCGTTCTGCAACAGCAACCTTTCGGCGGCCGCTTGGCGCGCCAGTAGCTCGCCGTCGGGCAACGACTCAATTAACTCTTTCAGCAAGCGCGCACCGGCGCGAGGCGCTTTGTTGGTTACAAACATCTCATCGTGAAAATTGTCGGTATCGTAAGAATTAAAAAGCATATTCAAGCCGCAGGAGCCTTGCATCCGATCAATAACATTTTAAACCTGGTGGCATATTACCTAAGCCGATCGTCTACAGCAAAGGCCATGCCAAGACGCCCCGTCGCATTCTGTATAGCAAATTGCCTTGAGTTCGAGCAGCCGACTATATTTTAAACACGCCAGTGCCCGCGCTTTGATCAGTGGTGATTGTGATCGGTTCGCGCGGCCTCTGATAAAGCAAGATCCTCATTCTACTACGGGTTGCTCAGTCAGCCGGCTAGTGCCAATTGCGAATCTCCGGCAAGTCGTCGCCGTGGCTGGTGATGTATTCACTACGATCGATCAGCTTGTCGCGAATCGCGTGCTTGACGCAGACCGCGTGATAACCCAGTTTGGTCATCCCGTCGATCACATCGGCCACCAGATGAAAGCGGTCCATGTCGTTGCGCACCACCTGTCGAAGGGCGTGACTGTAGTCCCCTCCTCGCGCCGGACGTGAAAATTGTCATGATTGGTGCGTCGGTAGGTCAGCCGGTGAATTAGCCCGGGATAGCCGTGAGCGGCGAAGACAATCGGCTTATCGGGGTTAAAAACCGCGCCGAAATCCTTAGGTGATGAACCATGCGGCTGCTCCTCGGCCGGCTGCAGCGTCATCGGATCGACGACATTGATGAAGCGAATCTTGAGATCGGGCGTAAATCCGCGCAAGAGGCGCAACCTCAGCCTCATGATCCGGCACGGTGATTTTTTCCACCGTTCCGGCGCTTGCACCGATGCTCCGGAACGCCAACGTGGAATCCGTGCTGCGCCGTTCCACCAAACCGGTGGCGATTTTGCGATCGCCCTGGGGAGCAACTAAGTCGCAGGTCTCAATCAGCTGAAACTTCACTGACGAGCTGCCACAGTTGAGCACCAATACGAGAATAAAAACATCAATCCGGGCTGAAGAGATAAGCGGATTTCAACCGCCCAGCGTCTGGCTCATATCGCTCGATCTGCCGCCGGCGGCGGGGACGTAGCACTGTGTCGTGTAGTCCATCACCATGCGATCGGCGTTGAAGCGCCAGCCAAGGGTGCGGATTGTGCGCTTCATGCGTTTGATCCAGCCGCGCGGCAGGCCATCGCGGTCGCGCTGGTAGTAAAGCGGGATCACTTCTTCGCGCAGGGTCTTGTACAAGTCTTCACCGTCGCGGGTATCGTGAACATCCATGTTCGTATGGGTCTTGCCGGTGCCGATGGCGAAACCATTCTGCCCGTCGTAAGCTTCGGCCCACCAGCCATCGAGAACAGAGAGGTTTAGTCCGCCGTTCAAAACCACTTTCATACCGCTGGTCCCGGAAGCTTCCAGCGGCCGGCGCGGATTGTTTAACCAAACGTCGACGCCTTGGACAAAATGGCGGCCGACATTGATGTCGTAGTCCTCGACGAACACGAACTTTTCAGCGAATTCCGGGTTACGCATCAACTCGGCGATCTCCTGCAGGACCCGCTTGCCGGGTTCGTCGTGCGGATGCGCTTTGCCGGCGAAAATAAATTGCACTGGGCGTTTTGGGTCGTTGACCATGGAGGCGAGCATTTTAATGTCCTTCAGCAATAGATTCGCTCGCTTGTACGTGGCAAAGCGGCGCCCGAAGCCGATGGTAAGCGCATCCGGGCTCAGTACTCCGGCGATTCGGCGCAAGTTTAGCGGCGGCTCATCGCGGCGCTCGGCCTGCTCAACGGCGCGCCGGCGGACGAAGTCGATCAACCTCGACTTCAAGCTCAAGTGGGTCTCCCAAAGCTCGCCGTCGTCAACCGACTCGATCGCTTCCCAAGTACGCGCGTCGGCGCGGTGTTGGTGCCAGCCGCTGCCAAAGTGGCGGTCGTAAAGCCGGAACATTTGCGGCGCCAACCAGGTGGGGACATGCACGCCGTTGGTGATATGGCCGATTGGCACGGCATCTTCCGGCTTGTTTGGATAGAGCCCAGTCCACATATTGCGCGACACTTCGCCGTGCAATGCCGATACGGCATTGGCCCGGCGCGACAGCTTAAGCGCCAGCACAGTCATGCAAAACTCTTCGTAAGAATTGTCGGGATTTTCCCTCCCAAGCGCCATCAGTCGATCATGCGACAAGCCGAGCTGCTCGCGCAGCGGTCCGAGATGTTCCTCCATCAAGTCGGAGTTAAAGCGGTCATGGCCCGCCGGCACCGGGGTGTGAGTCGTGAAAACCACCTGACGTGAAACCCGCGGCACAGCTTGGTCGAAGCTCAGGCCCTCTTCCTCCATGCGCGTCCGGATCGCTTCGAGCACCGCAAATCCGCTATGGCCTTCGTTCATGTGCAGCACGCTCGGCGTGATTCCCATCGCATTTAGAGCGCGAAACCCGCCGACGCCGAGGAGCAGCTCATGGCGGATGCGCGTACGCGCGTCGCCGCCGTACAGGTTCGCGGTGAGTGCCAAATCTTCCGGCGTGTTGCCTTCTACGTTTGAGTCAAGCAGCAGCAGGTCGCAGCGGCCGACTTTCATGCGCCAAACTTTAGCCTTGATCGAGCTGCCGCGCGTCTCAATTTGCACGGTGACGGGCTCGCCATTTACGCCGATCGCCGGCTCCATCGGCTGTTCGTTCACGTCGGTTTGGAGGTAGACTTCTTGCTGCCAGCCGTTGAGATTGAGCTGCTGGCGGAAATAACCGTGACTGTAAAATAGGCCGACGCCGATCAGCGGGATATCGAGATCCGAGGCGCTCTTGATATGATCGCCGGCCAAAACGCCGAGTCCGCCGGAATAAATCGGTATCGATTCATGCAAGCCGAATTCGGCGGAAAAATACGCGACCGGGTGCGGCCGCAACACGCCCGCGTGGATCGCCCCCCAGGTGCGGTCCGCTTGGAGATATTCCTGCTGGCGCCGGTAGGCGTAATTGATCCGGCCGTGCAGCACCAGCTCCCGAGCCCGGTGCTCGATCCCCGATAATGGCATCTCGCTGAGCAAGGTGACCGGGTTGTGATTGAGCTGGCGCCAGCGCGTCGGGTCGAGGTCGAGAAACACGTTGCCCGAGTCTTGATCCCAACTCCACCAGAGATTACGCGCCAAGGACCAGAGCCGCTCCTGAAGCGGCGCGATGAAGCGCGCCAGAGTGCGCGCTTCAGAGACCACCGGCGCAAGCTGCACGGCGGCCTCGGTCATCATGAGGATCTCGACATCTTGAAAACAACGATCCTCGATGGTTTGAACCACCAGGACTCCCTGCAAAACTCCCCGATCGATGAGCGGGACGCCGAGAAAGGATTGGTAAGCCTCTTCACCAGCTTCTTTAAAATATTTAAAGCGCGGATGGTTTTTCACTTGCTGCACCGCGACCGGGCGCACTTCCTCCGCCACCAGACCGGAGAGCCCCTCGTGAATCGGCATGCGCAGGGTGCCGATGCATTGCGGGCGCAGTCCAAGCGTGGCGGCCAGGACCAGGTTGGCGCGATCCGGCTCGAGTAAATACGCCGAACATACGTCGGTCTGAAATCGCTGAGCGATCAACGCGACAACATTCATCAAAGTTTCAGCCGGGTTGCCGGCTTCGGCAGCCAACGCCGCGATTTCTTCCAAAGTCAGAACGTAATCCGCAGCCAGGTGCGTGTGTTGAGTTTGACTCATGATCTAAATCCCTTCGTGATCATTCTGCTTAATACCTGACCAACAAGTGCGCATCGTCCCAGGGGGCGATGATTTTGTCTAGCCGCTGTTGCGCAGGCCGGCGGCGATGCCATTGACCGTGAGCAATATAGTGCGCTTCACCCGCTCATCGGTTTGGCCACAACGATAACGCTTGAGAGCTTCGACTTGGATATGATTGAGCGGGTCAATGTAAGGCACGCGATTGCGCAGGCTGCGCGCCAACAAGGGATTGCCGGCGAGCAATTCCGACTGTCGCGTGATCTTCAGTAAGCGTGCGACCGTGCGCTGATACTCATGTTGAATGCGCTTGAAGATGGATTCCCGCAGCGTCATGTCGCCCACCAACTCAGCATAGCGCGACGCGATGTGGATATCGCTTTTGGCCAAAACCATGTCCATATTCGACAGCAGCGTGTTAAAGAATGGCCAGCGATCATACATTTCGCGTAACAATTCAATCCCAGCTTCGCCTTGACGCGCAACGAAAACATCGACCGCCGTCCCGAAGCCAAACCATCCTGGCAGCATGATGCGCGCCAGCGACCAGCTAAATACCCAGGGAATCGCTCGCAAGTCTTCGATTCGCCGCGACGCGTTGCGCGCCGCCGGTCGGCTGCCAACGTGCATGCCGGCAATTTCTTCAATCGGAGTCGCACTGCGAAAGAAATCGAGAAAACCCGGGGTCTCGTAGACGAGGGATCGGTAGGCTCGCAAGGCCGCTTCAGAAAGCTCCTCCATGGTCCCGTGAAAGCTGTCATTCGATCCGCCATCGGTGTAAAAAATCGTCGCTTCCATGGTCGCCGCCACCAACGTCTCCAAGTTGCGCCGGCCGATTTCAGGATCGGCATATTTGCTGGCGATCACCTCGCCCTGCTCGGTGATGCGAATCTGTCCCGAGACACTGCCCGCCGGCTGCGCCAGGATCGCTTGATAGCTGGGACCACCGCCGCGGCCCACGGTGCCGCCCCGGCCATGGAAAAGCCGAAGCTTTATGCTTTGCCGCCGGCAGACTTCAATGAGATCGATCTCCGCCTTATAGAGTTCCCAGTTCGAGGTCAGGTAGCCGCCATCCTTATTACTGTCGGAATAGCCCAGCATGACCTCCTGCACATCGCCGCGGCTGGCTAGCAATTGGCGGTATAATGGTAAACTTAACAGCTGGTCGATAATTCGGCCGGCATCGCGCAGACTCGCGATGGTTTCAAACAAAGGCACGATATTCATCGCCAGCCGCGCCTGCGGCGGCGCCAGCAATAAACCTGCTTCTTTAAGGAGCAATGCCGCTTCCAGCAGGTCGCTCACCGCTGTCGCCATCGAGACGATCGTGGTCGGGAGAGCCTCCACGCCGTATCGGCGTTGCAGCAGCGCCGCCATATCGAAGATCTTGAGCTCCGATTCGGTCTCACCGTTGTAAGTCTCGTGCGGTGAGCGCAGCAGACGAGGCAGCGTGAGCTCTTCGATCAGCCAGCGTTGACGCTCGGCTTCGGCCAACTGATCATAACCGGCGCGGCGCACGCCGGCCTGGAACAGCTCGGCGACCACCCGTCCATATACCTCGCTATGTTGCCGCAAATCCACCGGCGCCAGATGAAAGCCGAATATGGAGACGGCGCGTTGCAGGCTGCGCAGACGTCCCCGGGCAACCCGCGCCGAACCATGCTGCTCAAGAGAATCTGTGATGAGTTGGAGATCGCCGGCTAATTCGCCGGATACGGCGAAAGGAGCCGCGCATTTTTCGCTCGGCGCAGCCGGCGCACCACGGTTCAAAGCCGCAGCTGTTGCCAAAAGCCGCTCATGCATATGACTCAAAGCCAGGCGGTAAGGTTCGTCGCGCCGATGCGCTGATTGATCGACGGAGCGCCCGGCGAGCTGCTCGACGGCAGGCGTCACCCGCACCAAGCGCTGCGACTGGGAAAGCTCCCGACGAAGTTGACGGACTTCGGCCAAATAATAGTCGATCGCGACGGCAGACTGGCGCTCGAGAGCATAGTGCAAAACCGCCGCGTTGACCTGAGGATTACCGTCCCGGTCGCCGCCGATCCAAGTGCCTACTTTCATAAAAGCCGGGAGAGAAAAACCGCCCGGCCAATGGCTATTGAGCGAATCCTCGATTTCACCGTAAAGCCGAGGCAGCTGTTCGAGAAACGTCGTGTCGAAATAAGATAGACCATTGTCGATTTCATCCCGGACCGAAAGCGTCAATTCGCGCAACACGCGGGTCTGCCAGAGTGTCAGAATCGCCCGTCGTAGCCCGTCTTCATTGTGCGCCCGTTCGCTCGGCGTGAGCTGGACCCGGTCGCGCTCATGGAGCAACACTGCGATATCTCGCAGGCCGTCGAGAATACTCTTGCGCTGCACTTCAGTTGGGTGGGCTGTGAGCACCGGCATGACCAGCGCGCCGTTGAAAAATTTTTGAATTTCCGAGGCGGTAATTCCCTTGACCTTGGCGCGCCGGATGGCGTGCGCCAGACTCCCCGGCAGTGCCGCGGAGGCGGCGAATTGATGCGCCCGGTGGCGCCGGTTACGGTGCAAATCCTCGGCGATGTTGCTCATCTGTGAGAAATAACTGAAAGCGCGGGCAACCGCGACGGTGGCGTCGTCGCTCAAACCACTGAGAGTTAGCTGCAGTTGCGTGCGGGCGTCGGGCTGGCCGTTGCGGCGGAAACGCACGGCCGTTTGTCGAATGGCTTCGACCAGAGTGAAGGCCGCGTGACCCTGTCGCTCGCGCAGCGTATCCCCGAGCAGACGGCCAAGTAGACGAACGTCTTCCCGCAGGGGCTGATCTTTATCGAGACCCAACTCAGCGTCGTCAATGGGATCCATTGTTTCCAGCGCGCATCCGCGCGGCCGCATCGTTGGCGCGCAAGATTTGTCCTATGCGGCTTTCAGTGCGAATTCGGTGCCGGAAATTAAGATGCGCTCGTGCACACTCCCATCGGAGCCGGCAGACGCAATCCCACATTAGAGTGCAGCGAATCCGCCACTGTTCATGGTTCTGGATATTCGATCTCGTTACGGTCGGGAAGAGATGGCGTCCATGGTCTTCGCCCGTTTTTTAAGCGCCCGCTGCTTAATTTTTAGCGCTCCGATCTGACTTCGCTTGTAACCTGCGTTCGAATCGCGGGAACTTTGCCGAAATTCGCACTTTTCGATGGTGGTATGCTTTCTGCGTAAGGTTTTTTTGGTATCGTTTGCCGATTTGGTGGCTATCGATAATTTTATACCATTTGACGGCTCCCAACATTGGCCGGATTATCAGCATGTTCAAATCGCTATCACACCGCTCAGCAGTCAAGCCGGAGACCCGCTGGCAAAAACAATCGACCTATAAATTTAATGGTTGCGATCCTGTGGTACGCCTAGACGGCAGCCTAAACAGCGGTGAACACCAATGATCTTAAAAGAAATTCGCCCGAATTATATCGCTTACTTTTCCATGGAAGTGGGCCTTGACTCCGGCATGCCGACCTATAGCGGCGGCCTCGGCGTCCTTGCCGGCGACACGTTGCGCGCGGCGGCCGATCTCGGCTTGCCAATGATCGGCGTCACCCTCTTGCACCGTAAAGGCTATTTTCGCCAAACCCTGGACGCCAACGGCAATCAGACCGAGCGACCGGTTACATGGCGCTACGAAGAGATATTGGAACCGATGGTGCCGCGCGCGTTTGTGCCGATCGCCGGTAGAGCGGTGGGAATCCGCGCTTGGCGCTACGTCGTGCGCGGGGTCTTCGGTCATACGGTGCCGGTCTATTTTCTCGACACCGGACTGAAGGAAAACGAGCCCTGGGAGCAAACTTTGACCGAGGCCCTCTACGACGGCGACGCCCGCCATCGCCTCTGTCAGGAAATCGTCTTGGGAATGGGCGGCGTGGCGATGCTCCAGGCGCTCGGTTATAAAAACGTCAGCACCCACCACATGAACGAGGGGCACGCGGCGTTCCTGACTTTGGCGCTCCTGGAGCGGGAAGTCACGCGCGGCGATTTGACCGCGGTGACGGATTCGGATGGTGAAGCGGTGCGCCAGCGCTGTGTTTTCACAACCCACACTCCGGTTCCAGCCGGCCATGATCAGTTTTCCGTCGACCTGGTCCGCGAGGTTCTCGGCAGCGAACGGGTGACCGCCCTCGAAGCGTTACATTGCATTGACAACGGGACGCTCAACATGACCTCATTGGCGATCGGATTGTCGCGCTACATCAACGGCGTTGCCATGCGCCATGGGGAAATTTCCCGGGATATGTTTCCCCGTCACGCCATCGATTCGATTACCAACGGCGTGCACGCGGCAACCTGGACCGCGCCGCCGTTTCGCAATTTGTACGACCGCTTCATTCCTGAGTGGCGCCGCGACAATTTTTACCTGCGCTACGCCATTAAAATCCCGCTCGCTGAAGTGCAGCGCGCGCATCGGCTCGCCAAACGCGAGATGCTGGCGCAAATCGCCCAGCGCACCAAGATCCATCTCACCGAGAATGTTCTGACGATTTGTTTTGCCCGGCGCGCCGCCGGCTATAAACGAGGCGATTTGTTGTTCACCGATCTCGAACGGCTCCAATCGATTGCCGAACACGCCGGCCCGTTTCAGGTGATCTATAGCGGCAAGGCGCACCCCCGCGACGAAGCGGGGAAGGCGATGATCCGCCGCATATTTGAGTTTTCGGAAAAATTAAAGGACACACTGCCTGTCGTCTACCTGGAAAATTATGACATGGATCTGGCGCGCACTCTCTGCGCGGGTGTCGACCTTTGGTTGAATACCCCGGAAAGGCCCCTGGAAGCCTCCGGTACCAGCGGTATGAAGGCCGCTCTCAATGGCGTGCCGAGCCTGAGCGTCTTAGACGGTTGGTGGATCGAGGGCCATGTCGAGGGAGTGACCGGTTGGGCGATCGGCGACGACGGCGAGGCCGATGCCGCCGGCGAAGCGCAATCGCTTTATAATAAACTCGAGCACGCGATCTTGCCGCTCTATTACGGCAAGCCCGACGTCTATGCGGAAATCCGCCGCTCCGCCATCTCCCTCAACGGTTCGTACTTCCACACCCAGCGAATGGTCCTACAATATGTGCGCAATTCGTACCTTGGCGTTGAACCTTAAAAATAGAGAGGTCACCTGCTAGAAATTGCCCCCGGCACCTTGTACTTCTTATGCGCTCTAGACTGGCCCAAAACTTGGACTCCGACGAGACTACATTTTCGCCGATTCTTACCACGCTCTTTGAAATTTACCGCGAGTACCGGGAAAATTTCTCCGGGCAAATCGCCACCTATATTCCCGAACTTGCCAAGGCGGATCCCGCGCAGTTCGGCATCGCGCTGGCCACCGCCGACGGTGAAATTTACGAGGTCGGCGATTCTAGACAGTTATTTACCATTCAATCAATCTCCAAGCCGTTCGTTTACGCGCTTGCCCTGGAAGACAATGGCATCGAACGGATTTTGGAAAAAGTCGGCGTCGAGCCCAGCGGCGAAGCGTTTAACTCGATTGTTTTCGACGAACGCAGCAACCGGCCTTTTAATCCAATGGTCAATGCCGGCGCCATCGCCACCACCGCGTTGATCAACGGCGCCAATCATGCAGAGCGTTTGGAGCGACTACTCGGCAAGTTTTCCGATCTTTGCGGTCGCCCGGTGCAGATCGATCGCGCGGTCTACGCTTCGGAGCACAGCACCGGCCATCGTAACCGCGCCATCGGCTATCTCGAGCTCAACGCCGGCATGATCGCCGAGCCGGTGGACGAACATCTCGATCTCTATTTTAAGCAATGTTCGATACTGGTGAGTCCCCGTGACTTGGCCATGATCGCCGCCACGGTCGCCAACAATGGCATCAATCCGTTGACCGGTGTACGCGCCATCGAGGCGCGTTACGTCAAAAACGTCCTCGCCGTGATGCAGAGCTGCGGCATGTACGACTACTCTGGCGAATGGTGCTATCGCATCGGCCTACCGGCCAAAAGCGGCGTCAGCGGCGGCATCATCGCGGCGTTACCTGGCCAGTTGGGCATCGGCACCTATTCGCCGCTGCTCGATGCCCAGGGTAATAGTTGCCGGGGCATTCAAGTTTGCCAAGCGATTTCCGAGCGTTTCAAATTGCATATGTTTGGCACCCGCGCGTCCACCGCGGTGGCCGTGCGCAGGACCTACCGGGGCGACAGGATTCGTTCGAAACTTCAGCGCAGCAACGCCGAACAAGCCATCCTGAACCGCAAAGGCCGGGCAATCTGCGTTTACGAACTTCAGGGCAATCTGTTTTTCGCGACCATGGAGCGGCTCTTGCGCCAGATGACGAACGATATTGATTCAGCAGCGTATTTGATTCTCGATTTTAAGCGCGTCCCGGAAATCGACGACTGCGCCCTGACTCTTTTGGTCCAATTGCGGGGCACCCTCACGGCAGATGATAAAAAACTAATCCTGGCGCATCTGCCGCAAGCCGATTCGGCTTATTTACAACACCGCACCACCCCTCCCTGGGGAACGGATAGCATCTTTGCCGATATCGATGCGGCTCTGGAGTGGTGCGAAAGCCAGCTGATAGCCGAGGAGGGTCCAGCCCTGAGCTGCACCAACGCCCCAGTGCCGATTGCGGCGATTGATATCGTCGCCGGCCTGGACGCCGCCGAGATCGCCTTGCTCGAATCGGTGTTGATAAAACGGCACTACAGTGCCAGAGACAAGATTATTCACGAGGGTGACTCGGCCGATTCGCTCTTTCTGCTTGCCGCCGGATCGGTCAGCGTCTATCTGAATTTGCCGAATGGTAGCCGGGGCAAGCGGCTGAGTTCACTGAGCGCCGGATTGGCTTTTGGCGAACTCTCGCTGCTCGACGGCCGGCGTCGATCTGCGGATGTCGTCGCTGATATGCCGGTGGTCTGCTATATCCTGTCCACCGAGAGGCTCAATGCCCTTGCGCTCGATCACCCGCAGATCAAGTACAAACTGATTCTCAATATTGCCCGCGAACTCTCGGCAAAATTGCGCCGCGCCGACGCTGAGATCCGCACACTGGCTGAATGAGCGCGCATGGCTACCGGACCTTTACGGCGTCAAAGAACGCGCTAGAGTTCACCGCGAAGCTCACTGCCGCATGGAGGTTCTTCAGCTAACTTGAACGGCTGCCACGACAATCGTCGTTATCTACTGCTTCGAAGCGGGTTAGGGTGCACCGATTCCCTGTCGAGAATCTCTTCCGCCAATGGCTACATGGTGCTGGGGTTCGGAAAATCCGAACCCAGCACTATGTGACCCTCGATTTTCACGCGCACTGCCTAACTGCTGTGCAGTCCGCGATCAGTATTAGGGCATCTTGAGTTGCCTACAGCGGCGGAACGCCACCGTATCGAGTCAGCTTTAGGCCCTTTGCCACGGCGTGGTCTTTGCATTTACGATTCAATCTAACGCTTGGATACTCTCCCTGCTTTCGAGTACTATCAATGGCAACGCATATAGACTGGTGCAATTCGAAAACTGCAAATTTTTCATTTTTGACTGCGTTTTCGACTTTCGCGGCGTAACTGAGGGTAAATGCGTTCCAGCGCTGGTAAATGTTTGGCCGCAAGTAGATGAAACTCAGGTGAAAAATCTATGCTGAACAGGAAGATCCGAGTCGGACTTATGGGTTTAGGGCAAATCGGTCGACACCTCTATCACCTTGCGGCGGAAAGCGACGATCTTGAGATCGTCGCGGTGGCGGATATCGGCAAGCCAGAAATTCTCCACTATCTCCTCAAGAGCGACACTGCCGACGCACCACCGTGCGAACTCTACGACAATTATCTGGTCAACAATAAGTTTCGCACCAGGATGCTACAGATTGCCAAACCTGGGGACGTTCCATGGGACGTTTTCGGGGTCGATTGCGTTATCGACGCCACAGGCCGTTATCGACGCCGTGAATATCTGGAAACCCACCTACAAGCGGGGGCGGGCCGGGTGATTCTCGCATCGCTGCCGGCGGAATCTATTGACCGCGTGCTGGTTCCCGGCATCAATGAGGCGAGCGCGGTCAGTGGCGACAGACTGATCTCGGCTGGTTCGGCAACCACCAACGCGCTTGCGCTGCTTTTATATTTTCTCGACGCCGCGCTGGGAGTCGACTACGCTTCGATGACCACGGTTCATGCTTACAGCAGCGATCAATCTTTGCAGGATTATGCCCACGAGGATTTTCGCCGCAGTCGCTCCGCTGCCCAGAACATTATCCCCAACAGCAATGAGTCGGCGCATTGGGTAGAGCTGATCTTGCCGAAATTCGCTGGAAAGCTAAGCGGCTATGCCCTCAACGTGCCGGTGCAACAGGGCTCGTTGCTGGATCTGAACTGCGTGATGCACGACAGCGACGTGACCAAGGCGCAAGTAAACGAGGCCATGCGGGCCGCCGCTAACGGTCATCCGCTGCTGATCGGCATTACCGATGATCCGATCGTTTCTTCCGATGTCATTGGCTCCCGGCAATCCTTACTGTTTGATGCGCAAGCAACCCTCAAAGCCGGGAAAAACATCGTCAAAGTCCTGGCCTGGTACGAGAGTTTGGGTCATGCCTGCCGCGTGCTCGACGTGGTGCGGCACTATGGCAAGCTCGATAGCGTCGGAGGTGTGCAATGAGAGTCGCAATCAACGGATTTGGCCGCATCGGCCGCACGGTATTCCGGATTCTCGACAAGCGTGGAGACGTTGACGTAGTCGCGATTAACGACCTCTTTGACAATGAAGCGCTGCGCTACCTGCTCCATTACGATACGGTCATGGGTCCGTTCGACGGCACCCTGCGGCTCGAAGGCGATGATTTGGTTACTTCCCATGGCCGTACCCGGATGCTGTGTGAACGGGACCCACTAAAATTGCCCTGGAACGATCTCGGCATCGATGCGGTCATAGAGTCCACCGGCATCTTCACCGCCAAGGAACAGCTGACCCAGCACCTGCGCGCTGGCGCGAAGCGGGTTGTGCTCACGGTGCCCGCGAAGGATGCGATCGACTACACGGTCGTCCTCGGCGTCAACGATGACGGACTTAAGCCGGAATACCGGATTATTTCCAACGCGAGTTGCACCACCAATTGTCTAGCGCCATTGGCGAAGGTATTGCAGGACTCTTTCGGCATCGTCGAGGGGGTCATCAACACGGTGCACGCCTATACCAACGACCAGCGGCTCGCCGACGTGCCGCACTCGGACTGGCGGCGCAGCCGCGCCGCGGCGGAAAACATCATCCCGACCTCGACCGGCGCCGCCAAAGCAGTCGGCATGGTGTTGCCGCAATTGAAAGGCCGGCTCGACGGCATCGCCGCGCGCGTGCCGGTGCCCGACGGTTCGGTTGTCGACCTGTTCGTCGAACTTGAGAAAAGCGTGAGCGCTGACGATGTCCATGCTGAGATCCGCGCGGCCGCCGAATCCAAGCGCATGAAAGGTATTCTGCAGTTCGTGGAAGTCCCGGTGGTGTCCTCGGATATTATAGGAAACGCCCATTCATCAATTTTCGACGCCGGATTTACCACGGTCACCGGCGGCAAGTATCTCAAGTGTCTCAGTTGGTACGACAACGAATGGGGTTACTCTAACCGCGTCTGCGATTTGCTCGGCTTGATGGCCGGATGGCAATGATCCGTCAAGCTCATAGGCGCACCGGAGCCGACAGCTGAATCAAGAGCGCCGCTGCGCCTCCAGACAGTTGTTCACAGAAGAAACACCGATTTGAATTTGTCCTGTAGCCAAGAGAAAGGAGCATGAGTCATGCAAGCGACGCAGATCGATCGCAACGAAGAGATCCGGCAACTTGCATATAAAATTTGGCAGGAGTCGGGGTGCCCAGACGGAGCCGACGTTCAGCATTGGCTGAAAGCCCAAGAAATTTGGCTGGAAACCCATGCGCCAAAAAAACGCCGGGCCATCCCATCCAAGGCAAGAAAGCCAAGTAAAAACGTCGCGACAAAAAGAGAGCTTTGACGGCCCGCAGCGACAAGGGTTCGGCCACGCTTTAAAAACCTCCAAGAAGCTGGCTTACGACGGGTTCGAACCGCTGTTTGAAGGCTTCCGACGATAGCTGCAAGTCTTTGCTCGAAGCGGCGCGCGTCAATTTTTCCAGCTTTTGCGGATCTGCAAAATCTTCCCGCTCCAAGCGAATCATATATTCGCGCGCGACTTTATATGAAGGCTTCGAGATGTCGACGGTGCGCACCGTGGTCTTTTTCGTCTTGGCGTCGAGCAGGTCGTCAAATTTGAGATATTGCAATTCGCCGTCAATGAGACAAACCAGCGCGCCATCGAAGGTTGCAGTCAGCGGATCGGGGTTGAGGAGAAACTCGACCGCGCCGTAGCCCAGGGTTTTGACATAATCACAATCGAAGGCAACCGGCGGCGCGCAGCGCAGTTCATAACCCACCGTTTTATGCACCACTGTCAGACCCTGGCCGCGCGCCGCGAAGCGCCGTTCCACCAAGGTCTTTAAAATATAGGCGAGATCGAGTTCCGCCAGGCGCAGATGGCCGTAGCTGTCGCGCTGGATCTGCACGCCCTCGATCGCCGTCAACTCTTGTTCCGGCATCCGTTCAAGCAATCCTTCCGCGATCACCGCGACACCGTCATTGCGTCCCCAAAGCGCCTGGCGCTTGAGAATCGCCCCTTCCAAGATATCGCCGATCATTTCAAGGTGGATGGGACCGGGAAATTCCTCAGGTATCACGGCCAGCGTCGCGCCCGCTGCCTTGCCGACCCCCAGCGTCAAATGGCCCGCGGTCCGGCCCATGATGACGACGAAGTACCAACGGCCGGTGGTGCGTGAGTCTTCCATTAAGTTATGGACGATTTCAAAACCGTATTGACGAGCCGTTTCAAAACCAAACGTCGGCGTTTCGCTAGGCAACGGCAGATCGTTGTCGATGGTCTTCGGCACATGGCACACCCGGATTTGCCCCGCCGAGGCTTGCGCTAACTGACTCGCCGCGTACATGGTGTCGTCGCCGCCGATGGTGACAAGGTAGCCGATGCCGAGCGTTTTTAGCGAAGCGACGACACACGCTAAATCGGCGCCATTCTTGGTCGGGTTGGCGCGCGAGGTTGCGAGAATCGATCCGCCTTCGAAATGGATCCGTGAAACATCGTCATGCTGCAGTTTTTTGACGCGCTCGGTGCAGCCGGTCATCAAATGGGAAAACCCATCGTAGATGCCAACGACTTCGCGGCCCCGATTGCCGGCCTCGAGCGTTACGGCGCCGATCGTGCCGTTAATTCCCGGCGCCGGACCACCGCCGACGACAATGCCAACGTGTGTTAGGTGATTTGAACCTGATTCGATGGCCATATTCCGTTTTCCCCCATGATGACCCCTGGTGGGCCGGCCGCCCAGTCCCACCTCCGTAACAACGGCAGCGTCTTTGCCGTCCTACGGGCAAGGGTTATGCCAGGCTCGGAGCGCGTGAATCGCCGCTAGCACGGTAAAATCGTTCTTTTACTTTGCGTCCCCGGAGCCGCGATTCTTTGGTCTGCTGCAAAACCATGCATCCACTGATTGATTAATTGGCATCGGTAAAACTTGGCCTAACAGTACTACGATCAATCGGTATGAAAATCCGATTTCGCCGAGGAACAAAATTTGCTTTTAAGATTCCCTAAAGTTTTAATTTGCCGACGTGGAGCTTTTGACGATCCCTTCGTTAAACTTATCCTGCGCGGCAACTCGGCTGGGACAGAAAACTTACAACCAGCACTTTGTCGGATGCCTGCCGGCTCGAACGACACCGCTTGAACCCGGTCCGCCCTTCTTCTACATTGAGTCTCCATCGATCGACAAAATTCAAACCATGTCCATCCACGTTGCGCTGCATCATGTTACTCACTATCGCTATGACCGGCGGATTAATCTCGGCCCGCAGGTCCTGCGCTTGCGCCCGGCGCCGCACTGCCGCACCCGCGTCTTGAGTTATTCGCTCAGGATCGCGCCGCAAAAGCACTTTATTAATTGGCAGCAGGACCCCCAGGCAAACTATTTGGCCCGCCTGGTTTTCCCCGAGACCACCGACGAGTTTCGCATCGAGGTCGATTTGGTCGCCGAGATGGCGGTGATCAATCCCTTCGACTTTTTTCTTGAGCCTTATGCCGAGCAATTCCCCTTCGAATACGAGTCTTGGCAACAAAATGAGCTTGCGCCCTACGTCAAGCGCGAGCCGCTCACGCCGCTGTTTAAACGTTATCTCGGCGCGATCCCGCGCGAGCCGCGGCGCAGCGTGGATTTTCTCGTCGCCTTGAATGCGCAATTGGCGCGCGATGTTAAATATCTGATCCGCCTGGAACCGGGTGTCCAAACACCGGAAGAAACGCTCGCCAAAGGTTCGGGCTCCTGCCGCGACTCCGCTTGGCTGCTGGTCCAGTTGCTACGCCATTTAGGCTTGGCCGCACGCTTTGTGTCGGGTTATCTGATTCAACTCACCGCCGATGTGAAATCTCTCGACGGCCCGTCCGGACCGGAAAAAGATTTCACCGATCTGCACGCCTGGGCCGAGGTGTACCTGCCCGGCGCCGGCTGGATCGGTCTCGATGCGACCTCGGGCTTGTTCGCCGGCGAAGGCCATTTGCCGCTCGCCTGCACGCCCGAACCCGGATCGGCATCTCCCGTGACCGGCGCGATCGATGAATGCAAAGTAGAATTTGCCCATGAAATGTCGGTCACAAGAATCTGGGAAGCGCCGCGCGTCACTAAACCCTACACCGAGGAGCAATGGCAGGCGATCGACCGACTCGGTCATGCTGTCGATATCGACCTGAAAGATAGCGACGTCAGACTCACCATGGGCGGCGAACCGACTTTTGTCTCGATGGACGATCCGGAGGGCGAGGAGTGGAATACGGCGGCGCTCGGACCGAACAAGCGCCGGCTCGCGACCGAGGTTTATCATCGCCTGCGCACACGCTACGGCGCTCATAGCCTGGTCCATTTCGGCCAGGGGAAATGGTATCCCGGCGAACAACTGCCGCGCTGGTCGCTCAATTGCTTCTGGCGCGCCGACGGCGAGCCCATCTGGCGCGATGACTCTTTGATCGCCGACGAGACCCAAGCCGACACAGCGACCGACGTTACTGCGGGCGAATTTCTCCGCGGCGTGGCTCAACGGCTTGGTTTGAACCCGCGCGATATTTTTCCTGCCTACGAAGATTTGTATTACTACATGTGGCGCGAGCGGCGCTTGCCCGCCAACGTCGATCCCTTCGATTCGCGGCTCGAAGATCCGCTCGAACGCGCGCGTCTCATGCGCGTGTTCGACCAAGGATTAAATTATGTCGTCGGTTATGCCCTGCCGGTGGCGCGCGACCCCGCGACCGAACGTTGGCGCAGCGGACAGTGGTTTTTGCGCGGCGAGCGCTGCTACCTCGTTCCCGGTGACTCGGCCATGGGCTATCGGCTGCCGTTAGACTCGCTGCCGTGGACCAGCGCCACAGATTACCCCTATATTTTTCCACCGGATCCCACCCAGCCGCTGCCACCGCTTGCGACTCACGGGCAAATTCGTTTTCAAGTTAGCGCGGCAAAATCCGCGGACAACGAAGCAGTACGGCGTACTGGTGGTACGGAGAATGGCGGTGCAAGCGAGCGCGTGCCAACCATGCATGAGAGCGCGCCGTGGATCTCGCGCACCGCGATTTGCGCCGAGGCGAGAAACGGCGTGCTTTACATCTTTATGCCGCCGAGCGCCGCCCTAGAAGATTATCTCGAACTGGTTGCCGCCGTGGAAGCGACAGCGGAAGCGCTGAATCAGCCGGTTCTGTTTGAAGGCTACGAGCCGCCGCGCGATCCGCGCCTGCCGCACTTTCGCATCACCCCCGACCCGGGTGTGATCGAGGTCAATATTCAACCTTCGTCGAGCTGGGACGAATCAAGCGAACAGACGGCGTTTCTCTACGAGACGGCGCGCGAGTCGCGTCTTTCGACGGAGAAATTCATGATCGACGGACGCCACACCGGCACCGGCGGCGGCAATCATTTCGCCCTCGGCGGCGCCACGCCGGCGGATTCGCCGTGGCTGCGGCGCCCGGATCTCTTGCGCAGTTTTTTAAGCTATTGGCTCAATCACCCGTCGCTGTCTTTTCTTTTTAGCGGCCTTTTCATCGGCCCGACCTCGCAGGCGCCGCGCATCGACGAGGCACGCAACGACTCGCTGCGCGAAATCGAAGTGGCGTTTCGCGAGTTGGAGCGGCGCATGGCGAAACAAGATTGCCCGCCCTGGCTGCTTGACCGGCTGCTGCGCAATCTGCTCATCGACGTCACCGGCAACACCCATCGCGCCGAGTTCTGCATCGACAAACTGTATTCGCCGGACAGCGCCACCGGGCGCCTGGGTTTGCTTGAGATGCGCGCCTTCGAGATGCCGCCGCACGGGCGCATGAGTCTGACCCAACAGTTGTTGATCCGCGCGCTGATCGCGCGCTTCTGGAAAACCCCCTACGCGCCGCCGCGACTGGTGCGCTGGGGCACCGAACTGCATGACCGTTTTATGCTGCCGCACTTCGTCTGGCTCGACTTTCAAGACGTGATCACAGAGCTGAATCAAGCCGGCTATGGCTTCGATGCCGGCTGGTTCGCGCCGCACTTTGAATTTCGCTTTCCCAAGTACGGCGATTTCGCGACCCGTGGCATCGAGCTCGAGCTGCGCGCCGCCTTGGAGCCTTGGCATGTGCTGGGCGAGGAGGGCGCCCCCGGCGGCACCGCGCGCTACGTCGACTCGTCGCTGGAAAGAGTGCAGGTCAAAGTCACCGGACTGCCGCCCGATCGCTATGCGATCACCTGCAATAGAGTGCCGCTGCCGCTGCAATCCACCGGCACCGTCGGTGAATTCGTGGTCGGCGTGCGCTATCGCGCCTGGCAGCCGCCCTCGGCCTTGCACCCCACCATCGCAGTCCACACACCGCTCACCTTTGATATCGTCGACCGCTGGATGAAACGGAGCCTCGGTGGCTGTCAATACCATGTCATGCATCCCGGCGGCCGCAGCTATGAGGTCTTTCCCGTCAACGCTTTCGAAGCCGAGAGCCGCCGTCTCGAGCGCTTCTTCCGCATCGGCCACACGCCGGGGATCATCGAAATTAGCGAGCCGCGCATCGACCCGGAGTTTCCCTTCACCCTCGATTTGCGTAAAATTTGATTGTTCATGGCCCGATCTCAAATCTTTATGAATTACGTACCTGAGCCCGGACGCTACGACGAAGTTTTTGACCTGCAAGGACGTCCGCGACATCACTGGGGGCGCCTAGCTCAAGCGGCGCGCCGGTCGAGCCGTGCCGCCCTGGCCCGGCGCGCCAGCACCATTCGCCGCGCCGTCGAACAGCATGGCGTAACCTATAACATTTACGGCGATCCCAAAGGAACCGATCGCCCGTGGGAAGTCGATGTGCTGCCGTTCGTCATCGGCAAAGAGGAATGGCACTATCTCACCGGCGCGGTTGCCCAGCGCGCCCACTTATTGAACCGCATGCTCACCGACTTGTACGGCGCCGGCCGATTGCTCGCCGAGGGATTGATCCCGCCAGCGCTCATTCACGGTCATCACAACTATCTTTGGCCCTGCCGCGGCATCGAGCCGCCGGGGGGGATCTTCCTTCATTTATACGCCTGCGACCTAGCCCGCTCGCCCGATGGCCGCTGGTGGGTCATCGGCGATCGCACCCAAGGCCCGTCCGGGGCAGGCTATGCATTGCAAAATCGTCTGATCGTCACGCCGCAGTATGAAAACATCTTTCGCGCCCTCGGTGTGCAGCGATTGGCGAGCTTTTTTCGCACGCTGCAGCAACAACTGGCGGCCCTCGCGCCGACCGCCGGCGAAGCGCCGCTAGTCGCTCTGTTAACCCCCGGTCCATACAACGAAACCTATTTCGAGCATATCTTTCTGGCGCGCTATCTCGGCTTTCCCCTGGTCGAGGGCTCGGATCTCACGGTGCGCGAAAATCGCGTTTATCTGAAGACCTTGCAAGGGCTGAAACGCGTCCACGTGTTGTTGCGCCGTCTGGACGACGAATATTGCGATCCGGCTGCGCTGCGCACCGACTCGACACTCGGCGTCGCCGGCCTGATCTCGGCGGCGCGCGCGGGCAATGTCGTGATCGCCAACGCGCTCGGCTGCGGCGTGCTCGAATCGCCCGCCTTGGCTGGGTTTCTGCCGGCCGTGTGCCAGACTCTGCTCGGTGAATCACTGGCTTTGCCGTCGGTGGCCACCTGGTGGTGCGGCGAAGCGCCGGCACTCGAATATGTCATCAAACATCTGCCCGAGTTGGTCATCAAGCCGGCGTTTCCCTCGATGAAGCTCGAGCCGACCTTTGGCCATACCCTGGACGGTGCCGCACGCGACGCCATGATCGATCGCTTGAGAGCAACCCCCCACGCCTTTGTCGCGCAGGAACGGGTGCGGCTGTCCCAGGCGCCGACCTGGTCGACGGAAAAGCAGCAATTCGAGCCGCGCGTTGTTGGTTTGCGGCTTTACGCAACGGCAAATGGCAATGGTTATGATGTGATGCCCGGCGGCCTGGCTCGCGTCGCTCCCGAATCGGCGGCCGAAGTGATTACCATGCAGCGCGGTGGTTCGAGCAAAGACGTCTGGGTATTGGGCGATGGCGCGACGCCGTGGAACTCGCTGCTCTTGCCCCGCTTGGGCGCCCGCGACATCGTCCGGGGCGGTTTCTACTCGCCCTCCCGCACCGTGGAAAATTTGTTTTGGATGGGGCGCTACGTCGAGCGCGTCGACAACGCCGGTCGCTTGCTGCGCTGCGTCGCCCAGCGCTTGAGCGAGAGCGATCCGTCGCGTCTCGCCGCCGTCAAAGTGCTGACCAGCCTATCGGAACGCGCTGGGCTACAGACAATGATCGGTCAAACCGTACAAACTCTAGCAACGAAAAAAATCTCCCCATCGCATTTAAGCGCCGACTGGCTATTGGCGGCAGTCGGCGATCCCAAGATTGTCAACGGCGTGCCTGCCAACACCGGCCGGTTGCTTTACTGCGCCGCGCAATTGCGCGAGCGCATGTCCATCGATCATTGGCGCACGGTGCAGCGCCTGGCGCACGCCCATGAGCCGGCGCCGCAAAGCTTCGACGCCGCGCTAACCGTCCTCGATGCCGTGCTGCCGGCTTGCACCGCCCTGGCCGGCTTCGCCTTTGATGATATGACCCGGGATGACGCCTGGCAATTTCTCGTCATCGGCCGCGAGATCGAGCGTCTGGTGTTTCTCTGCTCGACCGTCACGCAGGTTCTGGCCTTGCCGGCCGACGAGTGCGAGGCCGTGCTCGATGCCATGCTCGAAATCGGCAACGTCAGCATCACCTACCGGGCGCGCTACCAGCGCCAAGCCGAACTGTTGCCCGCCCTCGATCTGATCCTGCTCGACGAATCGAATCCGCACTCGGTGTGTTATCAGCTCGCCACCCTGGGCGCGCGCTTGCAGCGGCTCCAGGAACATCTCGACTTCAAGCCGTACAACCATCCTCATTCCATGCTCCAAGCGCTGCGCGGCCTCGATCTCGCGTATCTGTCGGAGATCCTGCCGTCCCATGGCGAACCGCTGATGCCGTTGCTGGCCGCTTGCGAACGCTTTGCCCAGGGATTGTCCGATGAGTTCACGCAGCGGTTTTTTGTCCACGCCGGCGAGCGGCCGCAAACGAGCGTTGCCGCATGACGCCAAACAGCGAGCAACTCTATCAGATCGAACACTTCACCGCTTATCACTACTCGGAGCCGGTGATGCTGTCCCATCAGCAATTGCATCTGACGCCGCGACCTTTGGAGCATCAACAGGTCATCAAACATGCCGTCGCGATCACCCCCACGCCAACCCTGCGGCGTGAATTCATCGACGCATTCGGCAACCCGGTGACCGAGGTTGCGATTGAGTCGGGGCACACAGCTTTGAATATTATTGCCTATACGACGGTAAAGTTGGCGGCGGCGCAGAGCGAACTTGACGGTTCCTCGGCTTGGGAGAGCGTTCGCGACGTGCTCGCCTACCAAGCCGCGAGGCATCCTCAGCCCGCCATATTGGAAGCGACCCAGTTTCTCTTCGAATCGCCGCACATCCGGGTCAAACGCAGCCTGCGCGCCTATGCAAGCGATTGTTTTACCGCTGGACGGCCAATTCTCGAAGCGGCCATGGCGCTGATGGCGAAGATTCACGCAGAGTTTAAGTTTGATGCCAAAGCAACCACGGTGACGACCCCCGTGATGACTTTTTTCACCCACAGGCACGGCGTTTGCCAGGATTTCACCCACTTGATGATCTCCTGCTTGCGCTCCACCGGACTGGCGGCGCGCTATGTCAGCGGTTATCTGCTGACCCGTCCGGCTCCCGGCAAATCTCGCCGCGTCGGCGCCGATGCATCCCACGCTTGGGTCTCGTTGTTCGTTCCCGACCATGGCTGGATCGACTTCGACCCGACCAACAACGTCATGCCTTCATTGGAGCATATCACCGTCGGGTGGGGCCGCGATTTCTCCGATGTGACGCCGCTGCGCGGCGTCATCAACGGCGGCGGCGAACAAAAACTCGAAGTTAAAGTTACCGTCACACCCATCTCATAGCAGCCCGCTTCGGTCTTGCGGCGGATTGCCACGGCGCAACTCGGCTTTATGTTGTGAGCGTCAGCAGGACATCGGCATACCAGGCACAGTTGAGGTCCAGCCGTTCGTCCTCAACGATATCGCGGTTGCTCACGTCCATACGCGCCGAATGAACCCCGAGCAAGAGCCAAGCAAGTTCTGCCCGTCCGGATCGCTCAGCGGTCATGCGCGCGACTACCGGTGCGCCGCTCGTGCCGCGGTGCATCGTCGCGTCGGTGAGAAAATAGCCTTGGCCCTGGAAGCGAATGCCGAACGCCGAGGCGATCACCGCTTGGCGCGCCACCGGCAGGTGATGCAAACTGTCATGAAAGCCCAATGGGAAACCGACGATCAACACCGGCGCGCCAACTTCGATGTCATCCAATTGAGCAACCAAATGGGCCGGCGTAAACGCGGCCAGAAGCGTCGACTCAGGCAGAGCCGACCTTTGAATCTCCAAGGCAACAACGTCAACGCTGCCGCCGGAATCGACCCCTTCGCGCCAAAGCGGTTGGCTGCCGCGATAGAGCGGCATCGACCACTGTGTCACCACCCCGATATTGATGGCATCCAAGTGCAGCTCGATTGCCAAACGGTCCGGCCGATGATGGCTGGCCTCATCCAACACGACATGCCGGCTGGTCGCTAAAAACAAACGGCCATCGCGTTCGAAGAAAAAACCGGTGGCGCCGGTCAGCGGCTGGTTGCCCAAGAAGGTTGACACCCGGGTAACCGCCAATAGCAGTGATTCGATCAAGATTGCGCTCCGCTACACACGTGGTTCCGTAGCAGGAACATATCAGCTCACGGGCTACGCAGCGAATGCCATCGCCGGGAACTCAAGGCGCAGCCAGCGATATTGCAAGACCGCCTGTTCCGTTCATTCTTTGTAGACCGATTCGATGAAGCCGCTCTTTTCCAACTCATTGACCAGCGACATATCCACCAACCGCTCTGCTTTGACGTCTATTTTCCCGATCGTGCCGCTGTCGATGACTTGCTGAATACCTTTGAGCGTAGGCCGCGGCGAGCGCAACATATGCGCCGCATATTCCTGCCAGTTGGCTTCGAGCAAGGATTCATCGTTGATTAAGGCGAACTTGCCGTAGACTCGCTTGGCGAATTCTTTGTCCGATTTGAACCGGTGCATGCCGCGAATGTAGGCGCGCAGGTAACGCAGCACGGTTTCGCGCCGCTGAGCTAGGAACGAGCGAGTCGTAATCATCGCGCCGATATTTTCCTCCAGTCCAAGCTTGGAAAAATCGATCAATTCGCGCATGCCCATTTGCTGGGCTTTGATATGGAACGGAAAGCCCATGCGCTGGGCGTAGATTTTCCCGGCCGTCATCGCCGCCAATCCTTCAGGCTGGCCGCCGGTCTGCATGATCGACACGTCTTTGTTGGGATCGAGTCCAGAGCGCTGGAGTGCAAAACGGAGAATATAATCCGACGTCGAGCCGAAAGTCGTGATGCCGACCGGCTTGCCTTTGAGATCCTTGACGTCTTTGATTTCCGGGCGAACAATCAAGCGATGCTGCGCGGCATTGCAGAAGGCGGCGATGATCACCGCATCCGCGCCGCGCTGGACAGCGGGGATCACCGCGGGCTCGCCGGCATGAATGATCGGTGCGCTGCCGCCAAGCAGCGCCGCGACAATGCGCGTGCTGCCTCCCACGCGAACGTATTCGAGCGACATTCCTTCGCGCTCGAAATACTTCGCCTCCTTGGCGATCACCGGAATCATCCAACTGCCGGCGGGGCTGGGATAAAGCACCGTGACCCGTTCCTGCGCCGCCAAATGCGTCGACACGCCAAAAAGCAAGACGAGTGCGAGATTGAGTGCGGCGATAGTTTTCAACAAAGTCAGATCCCTTTCCTAGACAACCAGAGTATCTCACCACGAAGCCACGAGGGTTCGGAAATTAGTTTTCTTACCTTCGTGCTCTTGGTGTGCTTCGTGGTGAATTCTTCCTCCGAATCTTAGTGCCCCTTTGCGTCCCGATCGTCCTGAGCCCACTTGAAGGATGCGGCTAATCCCCCACCTCTTTCCTCCCCCGCGAGCGGGGGAGGAAAGAGGTGGGGGTCGCCCTTTGTGGCGAGATCAACACCTGCATCGTGATTCGCCAAAACCTCATTGCAGGCGCGCGAAGAAGCCGCTGTCATCCAACTTTTTACACAAGCTCATATCGCCGATATCTTCCGGCTTAAGCTCCGCGGCTTTGGGGTTGATGCCATGTTGGGCCATCAACTTCAACACCGAAGCGATGCCCGTCAAACTCGGACAGGGCTTGCGCGGAATCGTTTCCGCGATAAATTGGTAGGCGCGTTCCAAACGATCGGGCCGGTCGAGCCGCAAGTTACGCGCGATGCTGTCGACAACGATCTTCTTGTTCGCCGGATTTTGCACGAACGCGGCACCCTCGACGACCGCCTTGGCAAGATTTTCCACGATCAGCGGATTGCTGCGCAGGTATTTGCGCGAGGTCACCAAACCCGATGCCTGGTAGGGCACGTTCGCCTTGCCAAGATCGAACAGCATAGGAAAGCCCTGCTGGAGCACCACCTGCTCGACCTCAGGATTGAAGAATGCTGCGTCGATGCCACCGGCAAACAGCGAGCTCATACGCTCCGGCGTACTGCCGGTATTCAAAAGCGTGATGCGGTCGCGCCGCGGCACCAAGCCCAGATGATCCAGCCCCACGTAGGTGGCCATGGCCAGCGACCCGGACGGCGTGCCGATGCCAACCTTCTTGCCCTTCAAATCTTCAGCGCTCTTGATCCCCGGGCGCACGTTCAAAAAGTAGTTCAGCTTGTCTTCCATGCCGAGCAGCATCACCATATCGCCGCCCGCGGTCACGGCGTTGGTCACATGGGAGGCGCCGAGCAGGCCGAACTGAATATCGCCCGCGATCATCGACTGCATCGCCCGCCCGGCGATGATGTAAATCAACTGCGGCTCAAGATTGTACTTGCGAAAGATCCCCTGCTCCTTGGCGATCCACAGCGGCATCGCGTTGCCACCGATGGCGCCGTAAGCAAAGAGAAACTTAGTGGGCGGTTCCGCCGCCCGAGCCACCGCCGAAAGCATGAAGCAAACAGAAGCGAACACCAGCCATCGTAACTTCATACGCCTTGCCTCCGACTCCGAAACGGTTGGAACCGCTGGAACGATTGGAACGTCTGGAACGAGTTCTACTTCCGGCGTCTTCCCTGGCCAAACAAAACTTTTTTGCCTTCTTCAGTCATGCCCGCCGAACCGACGTTGATTGTCTTGGCGATCTCGTAAGCGCGCACCACCGCGGCACGCTTTTGAATCGTTTCGAACCAGCGCTTCAAGTTGGGAAAGTCATTTAAGTCCTGTCCCTGGCGCGGGTGCAAAACAATCCACGGGTAGCAGGCGATATCGGCTATGGTATACGCACCGGCGACAAACTCGCGATCTTCCAAGCGCTCGTCAAGGATTCCGTACAGCCGCTCGGTCTCTTTGGTGTAACGCTCGATGGCGTAGGTAAGCTTCTCGGCCGCGTAGCCGCGGAAATGATGATTCTGCCCGAGCATCGGCCCGAGCCCGCCCATCTGCCAAAACAGCCACTGCATAACCTCAGCGCGGCCGCGCGTGTCCCGCGGCAACAACTTGCCGCACTTGTCGGCGAGATATTCGAGAATCGCGCCCGACTCGAAAATGCTCAACGGCCCGCCGCCGTCAGCCGGTTCATGATCGACAATCGCTGGAATCCGATTGTTCGGCGAGATTTTTAAAAACTCCGGCGCGAACTGCTCACCCTTGCCGATGTTGATCGGTTTGATGCTGTAAGGCAGGCCGGTCTCTTCCAAGAAGATCGTGATCTTGTGCCCATTGGGTGTCGTCCAGTAGTAGAGATCGATCATGGGAACCTCCGGGAAGGCAATAGGCATTAGGCAATAGTTAGGATAGTTTCGAAATCAAAGATCCGAGCATTTTGCTGATCTCGGCAATTTCTTCTAAGACCGCGTCGACCTCATCCTTTTGCATGTAGTTAAGTCGGCGGCATAACAGCAATTGCGTTTCCAATTCCAGCAACGAGCCACGACTAAACGAAAGATGGTGTCTATATTCGCCCGTTGCCTGACGGCCGTATCCTTCGGCTATGTTCGACGGTACCGAGACCGCCGACCGCCGCATTTGAGCAACTAGCCCATACTGTTCGCTAGTGGGCAATCTTGCTGTTGTCCGGTATACGGACTCGACCAAATCCATAGACCGTTGCCAAACAAGCAGATCCTTGTGGCTGTTTACCATATTTCGCCAACACTAAGATCGCTTTTTCTTACTATTGCCTAATGCCTGTTGCCTATTGCCTAGCGTAAACCCGATCGATAAACCCTTCCTTCTCCAATTCGCGCACGATGCTGTCGTCGATCAGACTGTCCACGGTTACCTTGCTGCCGGGCGTTTGCTTCAAGGCGTCGTCGAGCTGAATCTTCATGCCCTCGCGAGTCGTGTAGGGCACGCGTTCGAGGATCTTCACTGTGGAATCGTAGGAGCTGTCGAGATAGGCCTTGTTGGCGGTGCGCTGATATTTGGCGACGATCTTCTGCGCGCCCTCCTTGTTGGTTTTGAAGTAATGCGATCCTTCGATCAGCGCCATCATCACTCTTTTCACGATCGGCCGGTTCTTCGCCAGGTAGCTTTTGGTTGTCACCGCGCAGATGAACGGCAATGGGTACGGTTTCTTCAGATCCGCCATGTTGGCAAGGATGCGATAGGGAACGCCGGAGGGAGTAAGATGCACGTTGCCCGGAGGCGATGGAAATCCTGCGATCACTCCGCGGCTGAACCCTGCGGCCCGCTCCGCCGCCCCGCCGACCTGCAATATTTTTACATCGTCCATCGGCCGCAGCCCCATTCCTCTCAGCAACTCCCGCGCGGCGACGTCGGAAACGCTGCCGAAACGGCTGATACCGATGGATTTTCCCTTGAGGTCTTCCGGCGACTTGATGCTGTCGAGTACAACCAACTCGTAAGCCAAAACATTGATCATGCAACCGACGCTGACGGTATCGGCGCCGCGCACGTTGGCATTGGCCACACCGCTGCCGGCCGCGTTGCCGATCGAGATATCCTGAGCCACGATCGCCGAGATACCGACCGTCGTGCTGCCGATATAAACCATGTCGACATCGAGTCCGTTCTTTTTGTAGAACCCGGTCTCAAGTGGAATCGTCCACAATTGATTCAGCGTATCCGTGGAGCTGTAGGCGATCCGAATCTTATCCTGCGCCTGCGCAGCACTGGCCGAGATCATCAGCAGGACCGAAAGAGAATAAAAAATATTGCGCCAGCGACAACTGAAATCCTTCATAGTTCCTCCGTTATTTCCCGGTCATACTCACGCCTCTCGCCTCAAGCCTTCCCGTGCAACGCCGCATACACCTTCTCCGCCGTCACCGGCGTTTCGAATATCCGCACACCGCAGGCGTCAGCGACGGCGTTGGCGATGGCAGCGGGCGGGGTGACGTTGGCGTGCTCGCCGATGCCTTTGGCTTCGTAGGGGCCGGGGCCGTTTTTCCCTTTCACCAGGACGGTTTTCAATTTCGGGATATCGAGAATGTTGGGAATCTTGTATTCACCCAAATTCGTCGTCGTCACCTTGCCTTGATCGTGGGTAAGCTCTTCCATCAGGCCGCTGCCGATGGCCATGATCGCTTCGCCGTCGATCTGTCCCTGATGGCCGAGTGGGTTGATGATCGTGCCGACATCATGGGCGGTGACGAATTTGTTGAGCTTTACGCGCCCGGTCTCTGGATCAACCTCAACCTCCGCGACTTGAGCGATAAACGAAGTCGACGAGCCCTTGCGCGGCACCTCGGTTTCGACGCTCACCGTCACCGGCCCGCCGCTCGCCTTGACGACATCCTTTAATGCCAGCGGCTTCGCTTTTACGCCGGTAGCGGTAAATTTTCCGTTCTTATAGATCACCTGATCTTCCGTGCAACCGAACATTGCCGCCGCTTGCGCGCAGAGATTCTTGCGCAGCTCGGCCGAGGCCTGATACGCCGCGGCGCTGTTGATGTTGGTCGAGCGGCTGCCGCCGAAGCCGACATCGACGCTGTAGGACACATCCGCCGTGTTGCCGATGCGGCAACGGACATTTTCATAGGGCACCTGCATTTCGGCCGCGACCGTCTGGCAGAGCACGGTCTGCAAACCCGTTCCCTGATCGCCGGCGACGGTGAACACGGTCAAGCTGCCATCGGCTTCCGCAGTGAGGTTCACCCAAACCTTGCCGGCGCCGGTGCCGCGCTCGTACATCGCCACGCCGCGGCCGACATTGGGGCGCTTGGGCGACTTCCAGCCGGCAGCGTCGAGCGCGGCTTTCAACGTCTCCTTTGCCTTCACGCCGCTCCAAGATCTCCCCAGTGCGTTTTCTTCACCTTCGCCGACGAGGTTCATCATGCGAAACTTCGCCGGGTCCATCTTCAATTCCTTGGCGATCAAATCCATATGCGACTCCGAGGCGAAAGTCGCCTGGATCGCGCCCGGGGCGCGCCAGAAACCGCAAGGCACGGTATTGGTGTAGACCTGCAGCGCCTCCATGAAACTGTTGGCGATCTTGTACGGTGTCGCCGAGCCGGCGCCGCCGATGCTCGCCCGTCCCGGTTTCATGCCGGCGTAAGCGCCGGTGCCATGGATCGCTTGCAAATAGCGTGCGGTCATCCGTCCGTCGCGCTTGACTCCGGTTTTCACTTTCACCACCGTGTAGTGGTCGGGATTCATCGCCGTCAACTCTTCGCTGTGTGAGAGCACGATCTTCACCGGCCGCTTGGCCTGCTTGGCAAGGAAGTAGCAAATTGGCAACTCGCCGGCGCCGCTCTTGCCGCCGAAGTCGGCGCCGACATGGACCGCCTGCAGATGAATCTGACTGGCTGGAATGCCGACCGCCTTGGCGAATTGCGCGCGCGTGCCGAACGGCCCCTTGGTCGAAGCCCACGCGTTAACCGTGCCGTCCTCTGCGATTTTCACAAGAAACGATTGCGGTTCGAGATAGCCCTGGTGATGGATCGGCATGCGAAAGGTATGTTCCAACACCAGATCGGCTTCGGCGAAACCTTTTTCGATATCGCCCTTGCCGAAGGTGAGCTTGTTGACGACGTTGCCGCCGGCCGGCGCCATGATATCTTTGGGCGCGCCGTCATAAGCCGGCGCGTTGTCGTGCAGCACCGGGGCATTCGGCTTCATCGCGTCGAGCACATCGAACACCGCCGGCAGCTCTTCATACTCGACGTCGATCAAGCTGCAGGATTCCTCGGCGGCGTCCTTATCCTCGGCCGCCACGGCAGCGACCCGGTCGCCGACAAAAAGCACCTTGTCCCAGCACAAGACCGGAATGTCGCGAATGCTCTTGCCTTGATAATGGTCCGGCTCGTCCTTACCGGTGACGATCGCTTTCACTCCCGCCACTTTCCACGCCTTTGAAGTATCGATGTTCTTGATCCGCGCATGGGGATAGGGACTGCGCAAAATCTTCCCCCATAGGGCGTCGGCAAAATGCACATCCGCCCCATAAATCGCCGTGCCGCCAACTTTGTCCGCGCCCTCGACTCGACCGACCGCCGCACCGATAATCGAACTGTTCTTGGCCATGAACCTTACTCCTTCAGTTGCCTCAGACTTTTGTAATGATTAGTTTAGCTCGCATCGTGAACTGCCAACACCCACCCCACTGCCGCGCTTGCAAAGAGCGCGTGCGCGAATTGCTATGCGCCATCTATGGCGAATGCCGCGTCAGCCACTCGTTCACCTGGTCCGCCCAGCCGGAAGATTACGCCAACACGGCCATCGGCAAAACGCTCCAGCAGATCCGCGCTGCCCTCGGCGACCTGCGCGGCCATCGCGACTTCATCAAGAGCGCGCAAATGCCGCCCTGCGACTACTTCATCGCCGACCCGCCTTTTATCGTAGAATTCGACGAGAACCAACACTTTTCTCGCCCCCGATGGGTGACACTGGCGAACTATCCGAATAATGTTACCGTCGGCTTCTCGGTGAGCCGCTGGCAAGATCTTTGCCGTGAGATCGCTGCCGTGGATGACACGCCCATCGACCGCGATGAGCGGCGGGCCTGGTACGACACGCTGCGCGATTTGCTGCCGCTGGTGCACGGTTTCAAGCCGACGGTGCGCCTATATGCCGCCGAAACCCAGTGGTGCGGATTCGCGGTTTCGGCGCATGATATCGCGACATTTCGCACGCTTATCGAACCCCGGTTGCCACCGACCCGCGCTTAGAATCGGCTTCCATCGCCGGCCGCGAAGACTTTTCACGGCTCAGTCGTATCATCGAATAGCGGAAGGATTTATCCAGGCTTTGGCAGTTTCCGGAAGATGAATATATGATCGAGCTGATTCGTTTCAATTTCGCGTGCGTCAAATCGCTAATATGGCGGCAGCCTGGCCCGACAAAGATGACAGTGATTTGCTCGCCTTGGTGCAGGACGGCAGCCATCCGGCATTCGCCGCCCTGGTCGAGCGCCATACTGATCGATTTTATCGGCTCGCCTTTCGTTATCTGCAAAATCGCCAAGCGGCCGAGGACGTGGTTCAGGACGCGTTTCTTAAACTCTGGGAAGATCCGGCCAAGTGGCAGCCGGATAAAAACTCCAGGTTTACCACCTGGTTTTATCGGGTTGTGGTCAACCTATGCCTCGATTGGCAGAAACGTAAACGGCCAATGGAGTTGAGCGAGGGTATGACGCTGATCGATGATCGGGAAAGCGCCGATCAAATGATGTTGCGCCGCGAACAACAACGCATCCTCGAGCAGGAAATCGCCGCGTTGCCCGAGCGTCAACGTACTGCGCTCAATCTCTGTTTCGATGAAGGAATCAGCAATCAAGAGGCGGCTGAAGTCATGGGGATCAATCTCAAAGCATTGCAATCTTTGCTGATGCGCGCAAAAACCACCTTGAAAGAGCGCCTGAAGAGTTACTTGTGAGGTTTTTATGAGCCAGAACGACGAAGACAAGTTAACCGCGATGCTGCGCTCGCGCCGGACCGAGGCGGCGAGGCCGGATTTGGCGGCGCGGATCATTCTAAGGGCCCAGGGCATGCCGCAAGTGCAGAATTATTCGCTCTGGCAGTCGCTGCGCCAGCTATTTGCCGAGCTTCATCTGCCTAAACCGGGCTATGTACTCACCACCGCGTTGGTTTTGGGAATGTTTTTGGGATTTAGCACGGCGCCGCAAACGGCCGCATCCACAGACTCAGACTCTAACTATGCCGAGAGCTTTCTCGCCGACGCTGAGGGGTTGTTATGAACCGGACTGCGCGGATTTCGTTTGTCATCTCAATTATTTTGAACGTGCTGATGCTTGGCGTGATACTCGGTCAGTCGCCAAGACGGTTTGCCCCTGGCACCATGCGGCAGCAAAGATTCGATCAAGTGCTCAAAAACTTGCCGGAAGCGGAACAAAATCGGCTGCGCGACCGATTGCAAAAACTGCGCGCGGTGGCCGATCCTTTGTTCGGCCAAATCAGACAAGCTGAAGCCGAGGCGGTGGAACTGCTCGGGAGAGAAACTTTCGATGAAGCAGCCTATGACCGCCAAGTCAGCAAAATCAATGAGATGCGCCAAAGCATGACCAAACAATTGGCGCAGGTCGTCAAAGACGCAACCAAAGACTTGTCGGCCGCCGAGCGGCGCCACTTCGCCGATCTGTTGCGCCGCCCGCCTCCGCCCGCAAAATCATAGATTTACTCAGCAAAATCTGAATATTGACGGCGAGCGCCGGGATTTTCCCGGCGCTCTTTTTTTTGCTCGGCGAAGACTTCCGCGCGCTCGTTCGTATCATCGGACAAGAACGGTGCGGAGGAAGGACTAAAATTATGAATTGGCTACCGAAAGTCCGGCGCAAACAGATTGTCGGTGTATTCGTGTTTTTACTTTTAATCGCCGGCGGTTGGTATTGGTACAGTAGCGCCGGGCAAAAACCCCAGGATAGCGCAATTCGGCCGATCGCAGTGACCCGCGGCAACATCGAGGAAGTCGTCACTTCTCAGGGCAAGCTGGAGGCCAAACAGTATGTCGATGTCGGCACTCAGGTTTCCGGCCAGCTCAAGAAGATCCACGTCGATATCGGCGATACGGTAAAAAAAGGCCAATTGCTCGCCGAGATTGATCCGCGGGTTTACCAAGCCCAAGTGGAAGCCGGCGAAGCTCACCTAAATAGCTTGCGCGCCCAATTGGACCAGCAGAAGGCCTCGGCGGTGCTGACTGAACAGAATCTCAAACGGAATCAAAATCTGATTACCGCCAACGCCGTCAGCCAGCAGGCTTTGCAGGAGACCGAGAGCCAGGCGGCGGTGGCCCGCGCCCAGGTGGATTCGATAGCCGCGCAGATTCAGGAAACCGAATCGAACCTCAAGGCGAGCCGCACCAACCTCGGCTTCACGAAGATTTTTGCGCCGATGGATGGCACCGTGACGACGTTGCCGACCAAAGAAGGGCAGACGTTGAACGCCAATCAAACCACGCCGACGGTGATGCAGGTAGCCAATCTCGACGTCATGACCGTGCGCGCGCAGGTGGCCGAGGCGGATGTCACCCGCATCAAGGAAAACATGCCGGCCTATTTCACCACCCTCGGCGATAGCGAACGGCGCTGGCAAGGCAAGGTGCGCCAGGTGCAACCGTCGCCGGAAATCGTCAATGACGTGGTGCTCTACGATGTCCTGATCGACGTCAAAAACGACGGCCGCAAGCTCATGACCGGCATGACGACCCAAGTGTTTTTTATCTTCGGCAAGGCGGACGACGCCCTGGTCGTACCGGCGGAAGTCCTCACTCGGCGCGCTGCCACAGAAGACAACGAGAAAGGTAAAGCCTATCGCGTAACAGTTTTAACCGATAAAGGCCGCGAACAGCGCGTCATTCATGTCGGTTTGCAGACACGCACCCAGGCCGAAGTGATCGACGGCTTACAGGAAGGCGAAAAACTCGCCGGCAATCGACCGGCAGGTACACCGAACCAGAATAACCAGGCGAATAACCAACAGCGCGGCAACGGCGCGGCGCAGCGCCCCGTCCGAGGACCACAGCTATGAACGCGACGATTCTAGAGCTGCACGATATCCATAAGCATTATAAAAACGGCGATACTACGGTAAGAGCGCTCGACGGCGTTTCGCTAACGATTCAACGCGGCGAGTTCGTCGCGGTCATGGGTCAGTCCGGCTCCGGCAAGTCGACGCTGATGAACATCATCGGCTGTCTCGATCGCCCGACAACCGGAAGCTACTTGGTGCTTGGCAAAGAAGCCGCCAATCTTGAAGCGGACGAACTGGCGTCGCTGCGGCGCGAGACTTTCGGCTTCATCTTCCAACGCTACAATCTGCTCGCCACCGCGACGGCTGAAGAAAACGTCGCCATACCTTCGGTCTACGCGGGCTTGCCCAAACGGCAACGAAAAATTCATGCCATGGATCTTCTCAAGCAGCTCGGTCTCGGCGATCGCTCCGATCATCGACCGTCCGAGCTCTCCGGCGGCCAGCAGCAGCGGGTCGCCATCGCTCGTGCCCTGGTCAACGATCCGCCGGTGATTCTCGCCGACGAACCCACCGGCGCCTTGGATACCAAGAGCGGCGACGAAGTACTGGCGCTGTTAAAACAGTTGCACGCCGAAGGGCGCACGATCATTCTGATCACTCACGCGGAAAATGTCGCACAACATGCCGGCCGCATCGTGCGCATTCAAGACGGCCGAATCATCGAAGACACCGGTGTGCATCTCGCTGAGAGCACGAACCTGCCGGAGGTCCAAGAACTCAATTTGAGCAGCGCGGTCAGTTTGGTGGCAAGCATGCAAGAAGCCTTTGTGACCGCCGGCCGCTCGCTCCGGGTAAACATTTTTCGTACCACTCTCACCCTGCTCGGAATCATTATCGGCGTCTCCGCCGTGGTTGCCATGCTCGCCGTTGGCGAAGGCAGCCGGCAAAAAGTCCTCGACCGCATCAGCTCCTTCGGCACCAACTTGATGCTGATCCGGCCCGGCGCCGCCGGCATTCGCGCCGCCGGTGACATCGCGACCTTGGTGCCGGACGACGCGGCGGCGATTAAAGCATTGCCCAATATCGAAGCCGCCCTGCCAGAGCGCAATGGCCGGGCTACCGTGCGTTTCGGCAACATCGATTATCAAACCTCCATGCAGGGTACCGGGGAAGACTTCCCCTCGGCACGCGATTGGCCGGTAGGCGAAGGGCAATTTTTCAATGCCGACGACATGAAACACTACGCCGCCGTGGTCGTGCTCGGCCGCACAGTGGCGAAAACACTCTTTCCCGGCGGCGATAGTCCCATCGGCAAATACGTGCTGATGAAAAGCGTGCCCTTCCTGGTGATCGGCGTGATGACCGAAAAGGGCGCCTCGCCTAACGGCAGCGATCAAGACGATGTCATTTTCGTGCCGATCACTACCGGCTTAGTGCGGCTCTTCGGCAAGAATTACCTCAGCAGCATCACGATCAAAGTCAAAGACTCGGCTGAGATCGACGCCACCCAGCAAAGCGTCGAGGACATTGTTGAAGGCGCGCCACAAGACCGAAGACTTCAGCGTGCGCAACATGGCCTCCTTTCTCCAGGCCGCCATGGAAACCCAAGATACCTTCACGATTCTGCTCGGCACGGTGGCGGCGATTTCGTTGCTGGTCGGCGGCATCGGCGTCATGAACATCATGCTCGTCAGCGTCGTCGAGCGCACCCGTGAGATCGGCATCCGCATGGCCACCGGCGCGCGCATGCGCGACATCATGCTGCAATTTAACATCGAAGCGGCGGTCGTATGCGCCACTGGTGGCATACTCGGAATTTTGGTTGGCGTGCTCGCTGGGCTGGTGCTGCGCTACAGCGGCATGTCGGTAATTTTTTCAGTAACCCCGGCACTGCTCGCCTTTGCCTGCGCGTCGGCGACCGGGCTTATATTCGGCTATCTGCCAGCGCGGCAAGCCGCGCAGCTCGATCCCGTCATCGCTTTGGCTTCGGAGTGAGGTGATTTATGCGGACGATTCTACGTAGCGGCGCCATCGCCCTTTCATTGGCATTGTCGGCTTGCAGCCTGGCGCCTGACTATCAGCGGCCGCCAATCGCGTTGCCTGCCGGCTGGAGCAACGTCGCCGGAGTCGGTGCGATCCAGCAAAATACCACACCGTTTTGGCAGGACTTGGGCAGTGACGAGCTCAATCGTTTGATCGACAATGTCTTGGCGCAAAACCTCGATCTCGAAGCAGCCCTACATCGCATCGAACAGGCGCGCGCTCAAGCCAAAGTCGCCGCATCACCGCTTTATCCGACGGTTAGCGCCAGCGGCTCGGCGGCGCGCACGCTTCAGAGCCCGCAGGACAAGACGGCCGTTGCCGGCGGCGCCAACCTCAGTTACGAAGTCGATCTATGGGGCAAGAACCGCAATCAAGCCAAATCCGCCGATTACCACATTGACGTCAGCCAGTTCGACCGTGAAGCGCTGCGCCTAGTGGTCACGTCGGATGCGACCAATTTCTACTCGCAGATTCTCAGCCTTAATGATCGCGTAAGCATCGCTGATTATAACTTGAAAAGCGCTGAGGAGATTCTCCGCATCGTCGAAGCGCGCTACAACGCCGGCAGCGTCTCGGGCCTCGAAGTCGCGCAGCAGCGCGTCGCGGTCAACACTTTTCGCACCGCGCTGGCGTTGTTGATCGAACAGCGCAGCACAACCGGCAACGCGTTGGCCATCCTGCTCGGCCTGGCGCCGCAAGAGTACTCCGTCCCGACCGCACAGTTGACTTCGCTCAAGATGCCTGCGGTCAACCTGACCCCGCCGGCAATGCTGTTGACCGCGCGGCCGGACATCGAAAGTGCCGAATCCGCCCTGCGCGCCGCCAACGCCGATATCGGCGCCGCCCGCGCGGCCTTCTTCCCATCATTAACTTTGAGCGCCAGCACTGTGATCGCCGCGGGATTCGGCAACCCGGCCGCCGCGGCATCGTCGATCGCCTCTAGCCTGCTCGCGCCGATCTTCACCGGTGGACAGCTCACCGGAAATCTCGAGAACGTTACGGCGCGCCAGAAGGAACTCGCCGTGACTTATCAGAAAACCGTGCTGACCGCGTTCCAAGAAGTCGAAGATGCGCTGGCCGCGCTCAAGAGCGCCAACGACCGTGCCGGAATCGCCCGCTCATCGGTGATCGAATCGCAAAACGCCTATGACATCGCTAAAGCGCAATTCGATGCCGGCGCCATCGACTATCTCAACTTACTCGACACCCAGCGCAGCCTGTTCCTAGTCCAGGACAACGCAATCGCGGTCAATCAGGCGCAGCTTCAGTCCTTTGTCCAGCTGCGCAAAGCGATGGGCTCGTAAAAGGAATACAGGTTTACACCGCAAGCTTCGGGAGCCTGGACCGGCAGTGATAAAGGCAAAAACCCAAATGGCGTGAGTTGCTGCAGTTTGCCCGCGCCAAACTGCTCTTGTCCGAAACGTTCCGTTAATGCTGTGAAGCGTACCGATCGTTCACGGCAAGAGCTGTGCAAAAGCTCGCTGACTCATCGGTCCGGCCTCTGACTCCATGATTATAGCTATTGAACCTCGGCGCAGCCCTGTCGTCTCCCGCTCACTCCGGGCAATTCCCTTGCAAGTCGCCGCTCGATGGTTATCTTGTAGGCTACGATGGCGGAACGTGATTACTACAAAATCCTCGGTGTCGAACGGGGCGCATCGAAGGACGAGGTTCGCAAGGCTTATCGCAAACTCGCGCGCAAATATCACCCCGATATCAATCCCGGCAACAAAGAGGCCGAAAGCAAATTCAAGGATCTTTCGGTTGCCTACGACGTCCTGAGCGACGAAAAAAAGCGCAAGCTTTATGACGAATTCGGCGAGGCCGGCCTCGCCGCCGGTTTCGATGCCGAAAAAGCGCGCAGTTACGAGCAATGGCGCCAGCAGTCGGCGCGCGCCGGTGGCCCGCAAACGTTCGACACGGACGACTTGGGCGATCTTTTCGGCGGCCTCGGCGGCATGTTCCGGCGCGGCCCGACTGCGTCAACCGGGCCGCAGCGCGGCAGTGACATCGAGTCGAGCATGGAGATTGACTTCCTCGATGCCGTGCGCGGCTTTCAAACCGCCATCACACTCGAACGGCCAGTGTCCTGCGACACCTGTCACGGCTCCGGGACGAAAGCTGGAACCGCGCCGACCACTTGTCCCCAATGCGGCGGCAGCGGCAGCGTCGCCGTCGCCCAAGGGCCATTACAGTTTCGCCAAACTTGTCCGCGCTGCTTGGGAAGCGGAAAACTACCTGGCGACCCATGCACGGTTTGCCGCGGCAGCGGCCGCGTCACGCGGTCGGAAACGATTCGCGTCAATATTCCGCCTGGCGCCGATCCCGGAAAGCACATTCGCTTGCGCGGAAAAGGCGAAGCGGGCATCCGCGGCGGGCCGGCCGGCGATCTCTTTATAACTCCGCGTATCCGGTCTCATCCAATCCTCACTCGCTCCGGTCGAGATTTGTCCATGGACTTGCCGATTACCGTCGGCGAAGCGGTGCGCGGCGCCAGCATCGAGGTGCCGACGATCAATGGCGCGATCAACGTGAAAATCCCGGCCGGTGCCCAGAGCGGCCAACAACTGCGCATCAAAGGCAAGGGTGTCGCCGCCCACGGGCAAACCGCGCCCGGCGATTTATATCTACACCTGATGGTGCGGGTGCCGAAAACAGAGGTCGCCCAAGAAGTCATCAACCAGATCGACCAAGCCTATGGCGAGGCCGTACGCAAAGATCTGAGGCTGTGACGGAGAAAGCGAAGATGCCGCGAAAATATCTGCGCATTACCGAGGTGACAAAAATCTGCGGCGTTGACGTGAAGTTCGTCAAGCGCTTGGAGCAGGAGCAGGTCATCTCCCCGATAGTCCGGCGCAGCGAAAAATTTTACCCCCTCGATCAAGTCGACCGTGTGCGCGTCGCCCGCCTGCTCATTGAAGAGATGGGGGTGAATCTCGAAGGCGCCGAAGTCGCGCTCAATATGCGCGAGCAAATGATCGCCATGCAGCGTCAATTCAATGAAATCCTCCGGCTGCTCGGCCGCGAGCTTAAGAAGTAGGATGGCTTGATCTGCCCTCACGCCTGACAAACACGGCCCACGGGTTAGTTAATTCAACACGCCGCCTTGGTATCCCCGCTGGCGTGAAGAATTCTAGCGATGTCCGGTTACCTGATCGTTGCAGTTCCGCAATTCGGGCGGGCATGGCACAGTGAAGCCCGGTTAAGATAAGAATCGTTCAGCGGAAACAGCCAAGCTTGCGTAATCTCCCGGTCGGCTTGACATCACCACGACTGGCTGCGTAATGTCGGCACGAAATGATGAGTGTCGCACAACAACTCCAGAGCGCCGATGGACCGCAAACGCTGACAGACCGATTATGAAAAGAGTCTTAGCGATTATTTTGGGCGGCGGTGCCGGCACTCGGCTTTACCCGCTAACCAAACTTCGCGCCAAGCCGGCGGTTCCACTCGGGGCTAAGTATCGCTTGATCGATATACCGATCAGTAACTGCATCAACTCGGAAATCCAGCGGATTTACGTCCTCACCCAGTTTAATTCAGCTTCGCTCAACCGCCATATTGCGCGGACCTATGCCATGGCCGGCACCGGCTTCTCACAAGGCTTCGTCGAAGTCTTGGCCGCCCAGCAAACTCCCGAGAGCCCTAGCTGGTTTGAAGGCACAGCGGACGCCGTGCGCAAGTACCGTTGGGTATTCGCCGAATGGGATGTCGACCAATTCCTGATCTTGTCCGGCGATCACTTGTACCGGATGAATTACGAAGATTTTATTCAGCGCCACCGCGACACTAAGGCCGACATCACACTTTCGGTGGTACCAGTCGAAGAAAGCCGTGCGTCCGACTTCGGCTTGATGAAGATCGACGGCGATGGGCGTGTGTGCGCTTTTAGCGAAAAACCAAAAGGGGCCGCTTTGAAAGCGATGGCCGTCGACACGACAGTGCTTGGTCTGCCGAAGGAGAAGGCCAAGGGACTGCCCTTTATCGCTTCCATGGGCATTTATGTTTTTGAGAAGCAAGTTCTACTGGATCTATTGGATCAGAACCCGAGCCACACCGATTTCGGCAAAGAAATCATTCCAGCGGCGGCCGCCAATCACAAAGTTCTCGCGTATCTCTTCAAGGATTACTGGGAAGATATCGGCACTATCGAATCGTTCTACCAGGCCAATCTGGCGCTGACCGAACAGCCGGTTCCTTCCTTCAGTTTTTACGATGAAAAAGCACCGATCTATACGCGCTCGCGCTATTTGCCGCCAACCAAATTGCTCGACTCGCGGGTAATTGAGTCGATGGTCGGCGAAGGGTGCATTCTGAAAGAATGCACGGTGAAGCGCTCGGTTATCGGCATTCGCTCGCGGATTGAGACCGGCTGCGTCATCGACAACGCTTTGCTGATGGGATCGGACTTTTACGAGTCGCCCGCCGAACGGCAGCAAGCTCTCGACTGCGGCAGGGTCCCGTTAGGCGTCGGCGCTAACACGACGATCCAACGAGCGATTGTCGACAAAAACGCCCGCATCGGTCGCAACGTGCGCATCGTCAACCAAGATAATATTCAGGAATCGACCCGCGAAGAGCTCGGGTTTGTGATCCGCAACGGCATCGTTGTCGTCATCAAGAACGCGACCATTGCAGACGGGACGGTAATTTAGCGGTAAGGACGTTCAAATAACCGGTGGTTCGCCTCGAGTTTGCGCTGGGTCTTTCTTTCGCATCCCGCCTTCGACCATCTTGTATTCGAACAGCCGGCAGTCGAGGGCGCCGTTAAAAAGCGGCGTGCGTTTCGAGGTCGCGAGCCGGATCAGCTTCGGCAATTGCATGTCGGCGCTGAGAAAGTAAGCGCTCCAGCCGGTGAACTGCTGCTTCAGCACATCGCCGAGCTTGGGATAAAGTTCCGCCAGCGCCTGCTGTTCGCCCAACCGTACGCCATAGGGCGGATTGCTGACGATGATGCCTGCTTTGGCCGGCGCGGTGATTTCCAAGACGCTAGCGCGCTTCAAACTAACGACATTTTCTAGACCAGCCCCGGCCAGATTGGCCTGCGCCGCTTTCAATACGGCGCCATCGATATCGCTCCCATAGATTGGCTGCGCTATCCGCGACTTTCTCCGCGCCGTGCGGCGCTGGATCAACTCGCGCCAACCCAGCGCATTGAAGTTGTAAAATTTCTCGAAAGCGAAATGGCGCCCCAACCCCGGCAGAACATCAAGCGCGATGCAAGCCGCTTCGACAAGAATCGTCCCGCTGCCGCACATCGGATCGAGCAACGGGATACCCGGAGACCAGCCGGCCAAGCGCAAAATCCCCGCGGCGAGATTTTCTCGGAGCGGCGCCTCGCCGGTGACGATGCGCTGGCCGCGCTTGAACAACGCCTCGCCCGAAGTATCGAGATAGAGCGAAAAGTCGCGTTCGGTTAAGTGCCCTTGAATCGGAATATCCGGATCGCGCGTGTCGACGCTCGGCCGGCGCTGCGACAACCGGCGGATTTTGTCGCACACCGCGTCTTTGATCTTGAGCGTGACAAAGTTGAGACTCGTAAGCGGGCTCTTGGTTGCCGAGACATCGACACGAATGGTTCGCGCCGCATCGAACCATTCGGTCCAGGGCACGGCATAAGCGATCCGATAAATATCGTTCTCCCCGCGATAGCCTGCCTTCGCCACCTGCCAGAGCACCCGGCTGGCGATCCGGCTTTCGAGATTGACCCGGTAGCAGACCAGAAGATCGCCGCCGAACTGCACGCCGCCGCCAACCGCGTGGACTTTGTCGGCGCCCAGTTGGCGCAATTCGTCGACCAGGATCATCTCCAGACCGCGTGGGCAGGTGGCAAAAAACTGTTCCATCGATATTCACTAACCCGGTTCTTTCACCATAAAAAAAGGGCAACCGAAACGGTTGCCCTTTTTGCAGTTATTTCCCTTGCGAAACTCTACCAGCGGTTACCCCGGCCACCGCCATCGCGGCCACCGCGACCACCGCCGCCACCGCCACGATTGCCACCGCCTCCCCCGCCGCCAAAGCCTTCACGCTTGGCCATCGGTTTGGCTTCATTGACGGTCAAGGTGCGGCCATCGAGCTGAGTGCCGTTGAGGCTTTCGATCGCCTTTTGCGCTTCGCTTCCCGAGCTCATTTCGACGAAGCCGAAACCGCGCGATTGACCGGTGAACTTATCGGAAATCACATTGGCCGAGGTGACCTCGCCATGTGCCGAGAAGATTTCTTGCAACCGATCGCCGGTCACCGAATAGGGCAAACCGCCCACATATAATTTACTACCCATGTTTGTTCCCCTCCTAAAAGAGAATGTTAATGTCTTTTACCCTGAGAAATGATCTGCTAATGGGAACCGAGCATGGGAGCTAACTGCAAAGCTCTGATCGGAATGTCCTTTAGACTTTTGTTCGCAAGGAGAGACTGACAGGGGCCTTCAACCTTTGTTATGTCCTCTACCAGAAGGCCGTTTACTGAAGAAGATACAAGGAGAGTACGTTTTCTCCACAACAATGTCAATGGCAAGCTAAAATCAGCTTCCTCATGATATTGACGCCTGTAGTTTCAACCGAAATACCCTTGAAACCGTTGCAGCACTTAAACCATAATGCGCGCAGTCGTTTGAGAGCGTCAAAATTCAAGGAGATCTATGAAACATTCAGCACTATTTTGCTTATTGCTGTCGATCGTGGCCGCCGCGACAGCAGCGGCGCAGGATCGCGTGCGTATTGGCGTGCCGCTCTTCCCAACTGTATCCTATCCGGTCTTGATCGCCCATGAAAAAGGAATGTTCGAGAGAAATGGTTTAAAAGCGGAGATCATCCGTATCAATAGCGAGCCGACGACCTACCAAGCGTTGATCTCCGGCGATATCGACGCCACATCGGGCGCGCCGACGGGGCTTGTCCAGTCCAATCTCCAAGGCGTCTCGGTGGTATCTCTAGGGAGCTGGGACAATCTGGTTTCCTACACCGTGATGACGAAAGAGAAAATAGACGACCTGTCACAGCTCCGCGGCAAGAAGGTCGGCATCAACCGGCTCGGCGGCAAATCGTCGTTGATCTTGCGGGTCATGCTCGAAGACGCCGGTCTCAACACCTCTAAAGATGTGACGCTCTTACAACTGGGCGGATCGCAGGAACGCTTGGCGGCACTCCTGCGTGGCGGCATCGATGCCGCGCCGGTGGATTTCGCTTTCGAACCGAAAATGAAACAACTAGGCTTCCATCTCGTCCCCAGCAAGAAAACTCCATTTATGAACGGCCCGCTTACGGTCACCGCGGCATCGTTAAAGGCCAACCGCGGCAAATGGACCCGCTTCGTCAAAGCCAATTTGGAAGCGACTCAATACATGATTACCAACCGCGAAGGCTCCATCGATGTGCTGCGAAAAATCATCGGCACCAATGAAAAAGAAACCATCGACTACGCCTACGAGCAGATGCGCCAGCGCGCTACCGTCGACCTGGTAGCGCCAGAAGCGGCGATCGAGAACCTAATCAAGATGGTGTCCTACGTCGACAAACGGGCGACCACCGTCGACCGCTCCAAGCTCACCGACTACTCGATACTCAAAGAACTGGCGCAGAGCGGGCAGCTACCGGCCAAACGCTAGGCCGCGCAAGCCGTCCGCGAAGAAAAGACCGCTATGAAAGACATTTCTTTCGTCGACACCACCCTGCGCGACGGCCAGCAAAGCCTGTGGGCGTTGAACATGAAGACCGACGCCATGCTCGGCGCCGCCGAGCAGATGGACCGGGCCGGCTTCGAGTCGTTGGAGTTCTTCAGCTCCAACATGATCAAAAAGTACGTCCGCGAGCACAAAGAAAATCCCTGGGACTGGATTCGCCAGGGCGCGAAGAAATTTCGCCATACCAAGCTGCGCCTGCACGGCGGCATCCATGGTTCCGGCGCCTTCGAGAAGCTACCTAGCGCGATCATGAAGCTGCTGGTGGAACGAATTGTTTCCTATGGCATTACGCTGACCCGCACGTCGACTTGCTGGAACGATTTTCGCGGCTTCAAAGAAGAGCTGTTCGAGCTGCGCCAGTTGGGCATGGAAACCATCGTCAACCTGATCTACTCGGTATCGCCGCGCCACACGGACGAATACTACGCGCAAAAGGCCAAGGAGGCCGGTGAGATCGCTCCTTACCGCGTTTGCTTCAAGGACGTCGGCGGCTTGTTGACACCCGAGCGCGCGCGCACGCTGATCCCCGTGATCATCAGGAATGCCGGCGCAACCCCGGTGGAGTTTCACGCCCATTGCAACAACGGCCTGGGGCCGCTCTGCTATCTCGAAGCGGCCAAGCTCGGCATCAAAACCATCCACACGTCGATTCCACCTCTGGCCAATGGCTCGTCGCAGCCGTCGATTTTCAACATGGCGAAAAATCTGCGCGCCGTCGGTTTCACCCCGCAGATCAACGAGGAGCCGTTGAAGCCGGTGACCAAGCATTTCACCGCCATCGCCGAGCGAGACGGGCTCGCCGTCGGCCAACCGCTCGCCTATGATCATACGCAATATCTCCATCAAGTGCCCGGTGGCATGATTTCTAACCTGCGTCATCAGCTGCGCTTGGTCGGCATGGAAGACAAACTGCCGGCGACTTTGGCAGAAGCCGCGCGCGTGCGCGCCGAGTTCGGCTACCCGATCATGGTCACACCGTTGTCGCAATTCGTCGGCACCCAGGCGGCGATCAACGTCATCGTCGGCGAGCGCTACAAAGAAGTCACCGACCAGGTGATCCAGTACGCCCTCGGCGTCTGGGGCGCCGAAGCGACGGAAATCATGGAGCCTAACGTCAAGGATCGCATTCTGAACCGCGGTCGCGCCAAGGAGTGGACCGCATGGACCCCGCCGCAACCGTCGCTCAAAGAGATCCGCAATAAATTCGGCGGCCCGTCGCTTTCCGATGAAGAATTGTTACTGCGCGTCTATGCCGGCAGCGACAACGTCGACGCCCTCATGAGCGCCGGCGCGCCCAAGCCAAAACTCGACGGCAAATTGCCGCTTTTGCAACTGATCGAAGAACTGACCAAGAAAAAAGACACCAGCCATATCCACATCCGCCGCAACGACATCTCGCTCACGCTGGGGAAGTCAGCTCGAAGACCGACAGCCCGGCGTAATACGCGGAGATAGGTCTCACCACGAAGGACACGCAGGGTTCGGACGATTAATCATCCGAACTTCGTGTCCTTCGTGTCTTCGTGGTGAAAAGTCTTGAACATCAACGGAGCAACCATGAACTACAACGGCCTGCGCGACTGGCTGACTAAAGTCGACGCCCTCGGCGAACTCGCCACTCTCGAGAACATCGACTGGAACCTCGAGATGGGCGCCATCGTCGACGTGCTCTACCGCGAGCATCCGCCCTATGCGCCGACGCTGATCTTCGACAAGATCAAAGATCACCAGCCCGGTTATCGCGCATTGTTCGGCCACTTCGCCTCGCCAAAGCGCATCGCGCTGACCCTTGGCGTCACCGAGGAATTCGATCACGTGTTGGAATTCACCCGCATGTATCATGAGCGCATGAAGCGCACCGCGCCGCTGCCCATGGAAGACGTCAAATCCGGCGCGGTTCATGAAAACGTCCAAGAAGGCAACGATATCGACCTGTCGATTTTCCCTTCGCCACTCATGCATGAAAAAGATGGCGGCCGGTACATCGGCACCGGTCATTTGGTCATCACCAAAGACCCTGATTCGGATTGGATCAACGTCGGCACCTACAGGATCATGTCCCAGGACAAGAACACGCTGAGCATTTACATCGGCCCAGGGAAGCACGCCTTCATTCACAAACAGAAATATTTTGACAAGAACCAAGCGATGCCGGTGAACGTCGTCCTCGGCAGCGATCCTCTCGACTGGTTCGCCGCGGCCTGTCCGGTGCCGGCGGGCGTCAGCGAATTCGACTACGCCGGCGGTCTGCGCGGCACGCCGACAAAAGTCATCCGCAGCGACATTACCGGCCTGCCCTATCCGGCCGACGCCGAGATCGTCGTCGAAGGCGAGATCCGGCCCGGCGAATTCAAAGACGAAGGTCCATTCGGCGAATGGCCCGGCTACTACGCTAGCCCGCGCAGTCCTGAACCTTTCATCCGCGTCAAGAGAATTCTGTATCGCAACGATCCCATCGTCTCCTGCGCCAACCCGGCGCGCCCGCCGCACACGCTGACGCTATTGCGCGCGATCACGCGCTCCGCCCATGTGTGGGAGGAAATGGAAAAGGCCGGCATTCCCGACGTCAAAGGCGTCTGGTCTCACGAGCCCGGGCCGCGCCAGTTCACCGTCGTCGCCATCAAGCAGCGCTACCCCGGCCATGTGAAACAAGCCGGCATGATCGCCTCGCAATGTTTCTCCGGCGGCTACCAGAATCGTTTTACCATCGTCGTCGACGACGACATTGATCCGACGCGCATCGATGACGTCGTCTGGGCGCTGTCGACGCGCTGCGATCCGGCGGACGACATTGACATCCAGCGGCGCAGCTGGTCCAGCGCACTGGACCCGATGATCCATCCCGACTCCAAAGTATTTTTGAATTCGCGCGCGGTCATCGACGCCTGCCGCCCCTATGAATGGATGAATAAATTTCCTGAGGTGGCAGAAACTAGCGCAGAGCTGCGAAAGAAAGTACTGGCTAAATTGGGGCGGAAGTTTTTTGGATTGCGATAAGTAAAAATGTTCCAATGGTTCCAGCCGTTCCACCGCCGCGCTCCGTTCCATCCCCCTCCTTCATCCTCCCCCGCGACGCGGGGGAGGAAAGAGGTGGGGGTGCAACGTTTGGAACGGCTGGAACTATTGGAACCTAATCAGCGGAGCGAACCATGCCCATCTACCAACTCGGCAACGACAAACCAATCATCCCCGCTTCAGCCTACACAGCGCCCGAAGCCACGCTCATCGGAAAAGTTATTCTAGGCGAGAACGCCAGCATTTGGTTCGGAGTCGTCATCCGCGGCGACAACGATTCGATTACCATCGGCAATGGCAGCAACGTCCAAGACAATGCCGTGCTGCACGCCGATCCGGGATTTCCGCTCACCGTCGGTGACAACGTCACCATCGGCCACCAGGCCATGCTGCATGGCTGCACCATCGGCGACGGCTCGCTTATCGGCATCCAAGCCGTGGTCATGAACGGCGCTGTAATTGGCAGAGACTGTCTAGTGGGAGCCGGCGCCTTAGTGCCGGAAGGGAAAACCTATGGTGAACGCAAACTCATACTCGGCTCGCCAGCCAAAGTCATCCGCGAACTCACCGATGAGGATATCGAGAAAATGCACCGGGCGGCGGCGGGATATGTGAAGCGAAAAGAAATCTACAAGTTGAAATTAAAAAAATCGGCTAAGTCGGATTCACAAAGTCGTTGAAGAACCTGCAGCTTGAAACTAAGTGGTTCTAAACTTACCGTTCGGAAGTCGAGACCGATTTCCGTCATTGCGGCGCACGGCAGGATACAGGTTTATGGCCCGCGAATCACATCAGAAGATGGATGCCGGTTTTCACCGGCATGACGAACTCGATCTTTCGATCATCTAAATAAAATTAACCACGCACCATCACTTCAAAAAAATCTTGCCGAACTCCTTTTTCTTCTCCTCGAACGCTTTCGACTCGAGCACGTCCATCTGGACATATTGAATCTTCTCCGCGCCCGGCAGAGGTGGATAGATTCCTTTGCGATTCACGAACTCGCCGCTCTGGGCGAGAATTTTCATCGTTTCATCGTCGAGGTAGAAGTCGACGAACGCCTTACCGGCATTCACGTGGGGCGCTTTGTTGCCGAGCACGACGAAATGAGAATCACCGAGCATCCTGTCGACCCGCACATAGTCCAGCGGTGCGCCGCTTTGCGCCGCGCTATAGGCAAATTTGACGAAGGTCAGGCCGATGGGAATTTCACCGGTGGCGACGCGTTCAGACGCCGGCAACATGGATTCCACCAGTACCGGCTTCATGGCTGCCAAGTCGCGGATGAATTTTTCCGTCTTATCCTTAGCCATAATCCTGTGCAGGCTGCTCAGCCATTGAATCGTCGTGACATGCAGGGTCGGATCGGCCATCACCAACTTGCCTTTGTATTTCGGATTGACGATATCCTCAACGCTCTTTGGCGCGTCTTCCGGTTTAATGAGACTCTTATTGTAAACCACGCCGACGATACCGTAGCGCGTGATCGGTCCGAAGCGTGGCTCGATTTGATCGCTGGGATATTTTTTTGCCGTCGGCGAATCATATTTGGCGAGCATGCCGTCCTGGGCCATAATGACCAGAGGATCGGAGTTATTGAGCACGACATCGAATAGCGGATTACCGGCGCGATATTCCGTAATCGCCCGATTCATCACGCTCATCGCCGAGGCGCGCCAATACTCGGCGTTGAGGCCGGTTTTCTTGCGGAACGCTTGCATCACACCCTCCAGCACCGGCGTCTCAAGCGAACCATAGATGACAACTTTGCCGCCTTCTTTCTTGGCTGCTTCAATCGTTTTCGCATCCTGGGCGAAAGATGACGACACCGACAACAAGGCCGCAAGAGTTAGAACCGTTATGACGAATTTCATCAAATCCTCCATCGATGATAGAAACCTCCAACTATCACGGCACGAATTCTCCGGTCAACACGAGTGCAGTGAGTTAGTGACTAGGGGTTAGTGATTAGAAAAACACGGGCGAACCATTCACTAATTCACTAGCATCTAAATCACTTTCCCCGTCCGCGTTGACACCAGCGAAGACAACTTGTTATAGCCCATACAAGTTTCAACGAAAGGTATATCAGAACAATGCAAATCATCGACGCTGACGGCCATGTCAACGACCGCCCCTGCATGGATGAAATTTCCAAATTCATGCCGGCGGGCAATCGCACTCAGGTATTCCCCGCCTTCGATCACATTCACTTTCATTATTTGGAAGGCGGTGAAAAGCGCTCGCGCACCGGCGACGTCGGGCCCAAAGAGTGGCTCGATTTCTTGGACGAGACCGAGATCGATTGGACCGTCGTCTATCCCACAGCCGGCCTGGCGGTCGGGCGGATCATCGCAGAGGACTGGGCTATCGCCGCTTGCCGGGCTTATAACAATTGGCTTTATGAAAAATTCACCAAGGTCACACCGCGCATCAAAGGCATGGCGCTGATACCGATCCAAGACAGCCAGGCCGCCTGTGAAGAATTGCGCCGCGCGATAAAAGAACTCGGCATGGCCGGCGCCATGCTGCCATCCAACGGCGAGGGCATCAAAGGCCACTACGGCTCAAAAATCTATTGGCCGATTTACGAGGAAGCCGAAAAACTGAACGCGCCCCTGGCGGTTCACGTCGGCGCGCTGCACCATTTAGGCATGGACAGCATCGGCGTTTACTATCCGGTGCACGCCCTCGGCCATCCGTTTGGCATCATGGCCCAAGCAGCCGCGATGCTGTCCTACGGCGTGTTCGATCGCTACCCCAAACTGCGCGTCGGTTTCCTCGAAGGCGGCGCGACTTGGGTGCCTTTCTTCATGGATCGTCTCGATCGCTCCTACCCGCATCATCTGCAGGTCGACATTCATGGGGACTTTTTGCCGAGCTCGCAACCTGACGTGATGGCCAGCGAATATTTCCGCCGCCAAGCCAAAGCCGGCAAAATTTTTGTCGGTTTCGACGGCGACGATCACGGCCTCGGCTACGCGGTCAAGGAAGCAGGTAACGAATCTTTCGTCTTCGCCACCGACTTTCCGCACGAGAGCTTCGACGCCAAGTCCTGCCGCATCGAGCTCCAGCATATTCTCAGCCGCGAAGATCTCAGTCTGGCCGACAAAGAAGCGATCCTGGGAAAAAACGCCAAGATATTTTACGGCGTCAATTAGAGAGTATGATCATGGCAACCAATTCTACGAACGCAGAGCCGCCTCGCAGTAAAGGTCCGCTGGTTTGGCTCGACATGGATCAGAAAGAACTCGATGACGCCTACGATCAAACCGTCTACGCGCCCAATCAACCTTTACTCGCCAAACGCCGCACCGCCGCCAGCGCAGCAGTCTTGCAACGATTTCGCCCTGAGCGCTTCGCCTACGGCGCGAGTGAGCATGAAAAGCTCGACATTTATAAAACTCACAAGCCCAATGCCCCGGTGAATGTCTATGTCCACGGCGGCGCCTGGCGCAACGGCCAAGCCAAAGACTTCGCCGGTCCGGCCGAGATGTTTGTCAACGCCGGCGCCAACTTCGTCGTCCTCGACTTCGTGCAGATCCAAGAGACCGGCGGCAACTTGCTGCCGATGGCGCAGCAAGTCCGGCGCGCCGTCGCTTGGGTATACAAAAATGCCGCCAGCTTCGGCGCCGATCCGCAACGGGTCTATATCACCGGCCACTCCTCCGGCGCGCACTTGAGCGGTTGCACGCTGGTCACCGACTGGCAAAAAGATTTCGGCCTGCCGCCCGATATTATAAAGGGCGGCCTACTGCTCTGCGGCATGTACGATCTAAAGCCGGTTCGGCTGTCAAAGCGCAGCGAGTATGTGAAATTCACGGACGAGGTCGAAGAGCAGCTCAGTTCGATCCGCCACCTCGACAAGCTTCATGCGCCGATCACCGTCTGCTACGGCACTGAAGAGACGCCCGAGTTCCAACGCCAAAGCCGCGATTTCGCCGCCGCGGTGAAAGCCGCCGGCAAACCGGTAGAGCTGTTGGTCGGCGAAAGCTTGAACCACTTCGAGATGCAGGAAACCCTGGGTAATCCGTACGCTATCGGCGGCCGGGCTGCGCTGAAGATGCTGAACTTGTCCGCGTAACCGTTTCTTTCAGATTTATGATGAGGATACCTCACCACGAAGGGCACGAAGAGCACGAAGTTCGGAAATTAAATGTATCCGAAACCTTCGCGTCCTTCGTGATCTTCGTGGTGAAAAATCTTATTGACCGCGGCGCCGAAGCCGCACGAAACACCACGGAATATTAGACTAGGAGGTAATATGAGCCGCATTCCCCATGCCAAGCGCGATGAATTGTCGCCCGAACATCAAAAGATTTGGGATCACATTCACGCCGTCCGGACCGGCGGCGGCGGTCCTTACTCAATGTTGCTGCATGTGCCGGCGCTCGCCGCCAACATCGCCGCCACTGAAGATTATTTTCGCTTGGATTCGGCGCTCAGCGACGCCGACCGCGAGATCGTCATCCTCGCCGCAGCCCGTGAGCTCGGCGCGCACTATCCGTGGGCGCGCCACGAGGCGCGCGCCCGCCAAGTCGGCGTGCGCCTGGAAGTGATCGAAACATTGCGCGCCAAAGGTTCGCCCATCGGCTTTACCCCGCGAGAGAAACTCCTGGTCGACATCCCGCTAAGCCTGGTGCGCGAGCATGGACTATCGGACGAGCTTTTTACCCGCGCCGAACAGGAGCTGAGTCGGCGCCAGCTCGTCGAAGTCATCGCTCTCGTCGGCCACTACAGCACTATCAGTTTCGTCGCCAATACGTTTCAAATACCCAAGCCCGAAGGCAGCCAGACGTTTTAGAGTAGGTCTTCATCTGAGATTGGTGCGAAAGAGAATTTGCCACGAAAGACCCGAACGGTTGAGACAACCAAATCTCCGAACTTCGTGCCCTTCGTGCCTTCGTGGTGAACAAACCCACCGCAACGACGCCGGACCACCGACAAAAACCTAGAAAGGTAAATATGAGCAAACTACCGAACGCGACACGTGAATCCATGACAACGGAGCAACAGAAAATCTGGGACAAGATCCACGAAGGCCGCACCGGCGGCGGCGGACCGTACTCGATGCTGATGCATTCGCCGGAGATGGCGCAGTACTTCGCCGCCACCGAAGATTATTTTCGCAACGACTCGCGGCTCCCCGACCCGGTCCGCGAGGTGATCATTCTCACCGCGGCGCGCGAAGTAGAAGCCCGCTACGCCTGGTCGCGCCACGAAATCCGCGCCCACAAAGTCGGCGTCAAGTCCGAAATCGTCGAAGCGATCCGCGCCCATGCGGGCGTCGACAAGTTCACCGGCCAGGACAAACTACTGGTGGAATTCACCCGCACGCTGATGAACCAGCAGTTCTATTGCCGGACGATTTGTTCGCGCGCATGGAAAAAGAATTCGGCCACGCCAAATTCATCGAGTGCGTCGGCCTGCTCGGCCACTACATCACCATCGGCACGGTGATCCGCATGTTCGATGTCCAACCGCCCGAAGGAACAAAAACATTTTGATCTTGGGACAAGACCAAGAAGCGAAGGTTCACCGCCTCCCCTATGCGCACCGAAGAATAGTAGGGCGACGGAAACCTGACACTCACCGCTGCTTCCATTACAAAAAACTGAACAACCCTCGGCTGTAAGCCGAGGGGTTCTAAATTCGTCGACTGGAAGTCGACTCTTCGGGGTCGTCATTCCGGCGTAGGCCGGAATCCAGGTTTTGTTTGGCCTTGCAGCGGGCGCGAAGATGGATGCCGGCCTTCGCCGGCATGACAAACCCTCACTTCGCCTCAAGGGGAGGGATTTCAACCATCCCCGAGAGCGACACTAATATGAGAGCCAGATCCCGCATCAGCACCTAACTCGCGGCTGCCACGAAACTCAAAATGTGATTGACAGCTCCCCCACGTCGGCGATATTGCTCGATTGAAAGAAAACAGTGTGCGTAAAATTTATTATTCGATTTCCGTGATGCTAGGCCCGCATGCTTCGGCGCGGTTGTAATCGCAAGTCCATGATATCGGCAGCTGGGGACTCGAACAGGACGCCGATCAATACCATCGTCGAAAACGGCGGCCTAACACTCGCGGAATACTATGGTGGTACAATATGGCGCTAATAACTTTGCAAATGCCGGCCCTTCCGGACCCGGTCCGAGTTGTTCTCAAACCCGCGACCACCGCGTTGTTGATCTTCGATGTGGTCGAGCCAATCTGCGCAAGACAACCGATTTGCACTGAAATAATGGTGCCGGCCATTGTCTCGCTGCTGGCGCAGGCGAGAAAGGCCGGTGTGCTCGTCTTGTACTCGACTCGGGCTCCCAACGTTTCCAAGTGGCTGCCTGCGGTTGCTCCCGCTGCCGGCGATCCGATTGTCGAGTCTGTTGGTCAGGACCGATTCTACAGCACCGACCTCGACAAGATGCTCAAGGCCAAGGGGATTACGACCGTGATTCTTACCGGCTGGAAGGTCAGCGGCTCGGTGGTCTATACATCGGTAGGAGCGACACTGCGGGGTTACACCGTCGTGGTGCCCACGGATGCCAGCTTGGCCGCGACCGACTACGAAGTGGCCATCGGCCAATTCCAAATATTGAATCAGAACAGCGCCAACGCCGACAACGAGCCGTTGAAGCCGAAAGCCTCGACCTTGAGCCGCTCGGATCTGATCACGTTTCAATAGATCAGATACGGCGGTCACGTGTCGCATTACTCAAAAGGTCTGAAGCGCTCCATTGCCAGAAATCAAGCACGGAGATTCCAATCGCCCCCGAAAAGGCTTGGAGCAGTTCATTACCTGTTTTCCTTGTTGCTATAATTCGTGGCAGTTTCAAATGAGCGTTCTACCAAAGCTCAGGATGAACTTCTGACCTTTCGCTTTCTTATCGGAGATACTTCGCAATAAAGGACGTCGAACGCCGCGCTTTAGCCGCGCACGAGCGCGCCGCGCGAGTACGTCGGATGCAAGCGCTTGTTAGCTTCCAACTCACCGTTTCATGTTCCAGCTGCAAGGGCTTCAGCTTTGATCTTCTCCATGATCTGTTGAAGCCCTTCCGGCGCTTCTCCGAAATTCGCGATAACGCTGTTCCGAAAGTGCTCGTATCTGAGGCCGTGACGAGCGCAGAAGAACCTAAGTAGGTCGCGCCCCTTCACCCTGGCTGTCCACGTGCCGTCCCTTAAGGCAGCTTCCAATTCCTGCTTTGCTGTAGTCTTGGTTACGTCGAACTGCGGTACCTTCAGGTCGAGGCCATCTGTCCTTCCGGAGAAGACGGCATCGTGTGCCTTCTTAGCAATTCTCCCGATTTCAGCGTCGAGGGCTGCCTTCGTGTAAGGAAGGAGGTGACCATCGTCAAGTACTAGGCGCTTTAACTCCGCTTCAACTTCGCCCGATGTCTTGAACGGGCATTGGCTTGCTAGCATTTGCGACGAGACCTTGAACATCACATCCGCATTGAGGAGAAAATTCTCAACGTGATAAACGGGCAGTCGAAACAGGCGACGGCCGCCGCTGGGGTCCGTCTCGCCACGCTCAATATCATGGTCGATGATGCAGAAATACTGCTGAAAACTTATCGCTGACGTCAGAAGTGAATTGACTCGTTCAGCGGTTTTCCGAACGGTCGAGGAGTTTCCCGCTGGCACAAAGCTGATGTTGTGCTCGGCCGGTGGGTAAAAGGCTTCGTACACTTCGCGGTCAGCCGACGCGGTATCTCCTTCGATAAACACAATGCGTTGATTGAAGCTTATTAGACCCCTGGACCCCATCAACTCCGCGAGCGTGCTGTGCAGATTGTCGTCTGGCGTCACGCGGCGTAGCTGGCTGCCTCCATCGGTTGGCGGCTCTTTGTGAATCGTGTATAGGGACTCTGATCCTGCGGCAATCATCATCTCGGGCGAGTGCGTAGTCAGGATGACCTGATTGCCCTTAGCGATGCGCCTCAACTCCTGCAGATAGCGCCGTTCTAGGTCCGGGTGCAGATGCGCATCCGCTTCATCAAAAAGAATAACCGCTCCGTTTGGATGAAGCTGATGAAACCGCACGAAAATGTTGAAGATCTCCTTTTCCCCCGAGCTAAGATCATCGATGTCGATCTCGCCCGCTGGAGTGGTCACGACGAACCCGAACGGCGATCTGTCGAGGTAGACGTCCTTGAACTTTAGCGGAGCAAAGAACCTGTTGAACGTATCGCGAATGTCCGTCATTGAATCGACGTGCTTCGCGGCTCCCGCTGCGAGGGATGACTGAAGTGCTTGCAGATCGGACATCTTGAGCCCGGCAAGATATTGCTTCGTCTGTTGAAATTTATTCTGCACACCCGCCAAGGTCTGCTTGGCTTTTTCGTCCGAGAGAAATGTGGCGTCCCAGCTACTCAGATCCTGTTTGCTGGTCTGTCTGTGTGCAGTGATGTAGTCAAAGAAGCCTGGCGAGCCTTCGGTGGTGCTGTAGTGACTCAGCAGCCTGCTAGCAGGCTTGGACCGTTTCAGGACGCGCGCACTCCCGCCTTTGAGGATCTCAATTTCAATGTCGTCAGTCTCAGGACAATCGACGTTGTGGAGGCGCTTGACGAATTCACGTTCTTGCGCTGAGAAAGAAAGGCTTATTGAGATCGTTGCCTTCCCGGCATTTGCAGAGACAGCCTTGGGGTCAAATGAAAAATTGCCGTAGGATCCCGCATGCTCCTTCGCCGTCATTAATGCTTCGAGCAGCGAACTTTTCCCGCATCCATTTCCACCGCATATGATCATAAACTCGGGCACTGCCGAGCACTCTGCCAAGCGCAGATTGCGGTAGTTTTCGATCCGGAATGAGAGCAGCTTCATGGTGCGTGTTGGAAGCTAACTATTAAGTGAGCCGCCGTAGCCGCCGAAAATTACGGGTCGGCTTATCCCGGCAACGGCTCAAACAATAAAATGTCAAAATCGGCTGCAATATCCATCAGGTCAGCCTGAGCTTGTCAACATCGAGTTTTCCCGCAATAGCGGACCGGCGCGGCGGCAACGAAGATGGATACCGGCCTTCGCCGGTATGACAAGATAGGTGATGTGGCATTTGAGAACGTTTTTGCCTACGTGCGCGGGGGTGACAGATTTACCCCTCACCCTTCACCCCTAACCCCTTACGGTTTTTATTTCGCCGGATACCGCTTCGCCAGCTCGACGAAGAACCCTTCCTTGTCCAACTCATTCATCACCCCCGCATCGAAAAACTGCTCCGGCTTGGCGGTCTTTGCCTGCGGCATCTGCGGCGCCAGCATGTCGAGGATGAATTGGATTCCCTTCGGGGTGAACGTCGGCCTTCTTGGAATCGTCTTCACGTAATTTTGATACGAACTCTCCAGCACCTCGGGATCGTTGGTGCGCATGTATTTGGCGAATACTTTCTGCGACTCCGGTTTGCGCGCGTAGATGAAATGTATCGATTCCAAATAACCCTTCATCACATTCTTGACGGTGTCGCGATTGCTCTTCAAATACGCCCGCGAAGTCGCCAAGCCGTTGCCCTGCACCTCGACGCCGAGATCGGCGATCTGCAATAAATCGACGAAACCCATCTTGCGCGCGATCGGCGCCGTCGACAGATTGAAAAACGACGCGTCCACCGTTCCCGCGCTCATCGCTCCTAAGCGCTCGGCATCGGGACCGCCGGGCACGAGAATCAGATCCTTATTGATCTCGAAATTAAGATGTTTGGCGAGAATCTGCGCCGCATAATGAGTGATCGAGCCGAAGCCGCTGATCGCCAGCTTCTTCCCTTTCAATTGCTCCAGGCTGGCGATGCCGGGGCGGACGAAGACCAGCTGATAAAACTTATTCTCCATGCTGGCGACCAACACGACATTGTAGCCGCTCAAGTTGGCCTGGATCACCGTGCCGACGTTGACCATCGGCGGCTCCCCCGCCGCCAACGCCTGAGTCGCCACCTGCCCGCCGCGCAAAAACACCGGATCGACCTCGACGCCGTACTTGCGAAACAACCCCTGCTCTTTGCCGACCCAGATATGGCTCTGAGTAAAGGCCAGCGAAGGATAGCCCATGGTGATGCGCTTTAGCTCTTGAGCATTTGCTCCCGATACGAACAATAAGAAAAACAAGTAGATCGCAGATCGCGTGAATTTTAAGCATTAAGCCTCCCGAGAAATTGACGATTGCTAGTTCGAAGTTGAGATGTTCCCCATTCCCGTCATACCGGCGCAGAGCCTGCCCCGGACTCGATCCGGGGCCGGTATCCAGGTTTCAGTTTGTTCGTCATCCCTCCCGCCAGTCCTGGATGCCGGTTTTCACCGGCATGACGGACTTTTGCGTCGTCAAAAGCATGCCATGAACCACTCTCAACCGGTCGCCACCAATCCAGGCTCGCGCTTGAACAACGACTCGCAGCCGTTGTCGGTAACGATCACCGGCCCGCCAAAGGCGAACTGAATCTGGCCGTCGGCGGATCGCACCATCGGTTTCCAAACAAACGCATTGTTCTTCTCGATGGCGAGATCGCGGACTCGCTCGCTCTTCACTCGAGGCGTAAACAGCGGTCCGTCGTCGCCGTAGCCGCAGCCGTGCATTTGTAGCATCGTCTGCGTGCCGCTCTTGGCGCCCAATCCCTTGACGAAATCTTCCAGCGCGCCGAAGGTCAAGCCGGGCTTGATCATTTGCAATCCCGCTTCGTAGACTTCTTTTTGCATGGCGATTACCGGCTTCCAGGCGTTCGGGAATCTTGCCCAGCAGCACCGGTTGGCAAACTTGGGTCAATTGCGCGCCCATAATTGCATTGATTTCGCTGGTAATCAGCGCGCCGGCTTCGAGCCTGCGGCCGATCGGCGGGTTCAGGTAGCGCTTCGGCTTGACCGTATCGATCGCATCGATCGTCAGCGCCATCGGAAAATATTCGCTGCGCAGCCCGAGTATTCTCGCCAAGACGTCGGCATAAAAAATTCCGGCGTCGACGCCCGGGCGGGCGAGCTTGATCAGTGCATCCAGACCCGCCGCCGCCACCTCGGTGGAGCGGCGGACGAATTGAATTTCCTCCGTACTCTTCACGTAGCGCACCGCACCGATCACGTCGGTGGCGTCTTCGAAACGCGCATTGGGCACTTTGCTCATGGCGGTTTCAAGCGCGCTGTGATTGACCACGCCGTCGATGGAATTGCAGTGAGTAAATCTGCCGCCTTTCAAGCCGGCAACGCCGATGCGCGCCCGGTCAAATCCTAAATCGCGCAGCGCTTCACCCATGGGCTCGGCCCACTCGCGGCCGGTCTGCCATGGGTCAGGCACCCATTCATTGTTCGACCTGCGGTCGGCAATGACGATGGGTGCCCGGCGATCGGTCGGCAAAACCATCGCCGAGCAGCGCAACTGCGTCATGTAGCGCGCATCGATGCCATCGCCGAGCGGCACGAGTATGCAGTCAAAGCCCGCCTTCGAAGCATTGTCACGCACCGCGCTCCAGCGCCGGTCGCGCTCCGCCAACGAGTAACCATTCCAAATGTAAACCGTCGCGCCGGATCCCGGCGGCGTTGTCCAAGGCATGATGGCTCCTTAGTTAAGGATGAAGGCAGAGGGATGAAGGATGAACGTAAGTCGAATTCAATCTTTCGCAATTCATCCTTCCGCCTTCAGCCTTCATACTTGTTACTTAATTTCCACCATCCCCGGCATGCGTTTGACCAACGGCTCGCCACCCTTGTCGGTCACCAATACGCAGCCGCCCCAGCTGGTATCGAAAGTACCGTCGGCGCTATGGGCGATCGGTTTTAGAATAAAGACGTTGCCCGCTTCGAGACCGACTTCGCGGTTGCGCATGCCGCGGTTCTGCGGCGTGAACAACGGCCCGTCGTCGCCGTAGCCGCGTCCATGCATGAGCAACTGGCTCTTCATGCCGCGTTTTTCGCCGAAGGTATTGATGATGTCCATGAATTCGGCGAAGGGCCGGCCCGGCGTGAGATATTCCAAACCCGTGAAGTACATTTCTTTCTGCAGCTCGATGGCCGGCTTCCAGCTCTCAGGAATAGCGCCGAGCAGAATCGGTTGCTGCTCCTGGGCGATCAAGCCGCCAAACACCGCATCGACTTCGTTGGCGATCTTGTACATCGGCTTTAGCGTGCGTCCCTCCATCGGATCTTCAAAGCGCGGCAAGCGCCCGCCGCCATTGGCGCCGCTGTAAAATGCCATCGGATAATACTCGCTGCCGAGGGAAATCATCCGGTGCATCACTTGAGTGTATAAATAACCTTCGTCAACGCCCGGTCGCGCCAGTTCGATCATCTTGTCGATCCCGGCCGCCGCAATCGCCGCGCCGCGCCGCAAACAAGCGACCTGCTCGGCGCTTTTGACGTAACGCGCATAGCCGATGACTTCCGTCGCGTTGTCGAAAGTCGCATGGGGCAAGAGCTTTACCGTCTCGGCGTAGGAGCTGTGATTGACCACGCCGTGGAAAGCCCGGCCGTGAGTGTAAAAACCGCGGCGCGCGCCGGAGACGCCGATTCGCCCCCGCTCCAGGCCGGCATCGATCAACGCTTGCGCCATTGTCCGGCCCCAAGAACCTTCGACCGGACGAAACTCAGGAATCCACGCGTTGCCGTCTTCCAAGTCCGAGATCACGATCGGCGGGCGGCCGTCGGTGGGCAGAATCACCGCGGCATTATCGAGAGTCGTCAAAAAACGGCAGTCCGAACGCGTGCCGCGATGCTGCTCCAAGGACAAATGCAGATTGCGCCCGTCGACACAGAGCGGCACGAAAATGCCATCGAACCGCGCCTTGGCCGCGTTATCGCGCACGCGCTGCCAGCGCCAGTCGCGCTCCGCTAGAGAATAACCCGTCCACTGAATATCCGCCGGTGCTTCCATCTAAATTATTCCTGACCTTTTGTCGCCGTCGCCCAATGCGCACGAGACAAGACAATCGATACTCCTACTACGAGTATGATTAATCTACCATAACTCCAGCCAATGGCTCGTAAGCCGGGAGCGGAGTCGATTCGCGCCTCGATAGATTTTCCATGTTTTTTTAGCTAATCTGAACGTCGATAAAATCATTTACCCAAAACGTTGTCTAAAGCTGAATGAATTCCCGGCTCAAAGTACTGCTTGCCAACCTCGGCCTGCTCCTGCTGCTCTATACGATCTCGCGGCTGCTCTTCCTCGCGCTCAATTTTCAATCCTATATTCAACTACCGCTGCGCGAACTGGGTCTAGCCTTTCTCGTCGGCGGACGCTTCGACATCGCCGCAATTTGCCGGATCAACGCGCCCTTTATCGTTTTGTCGCTGCTGCCCTTCGGTTTCGTCGACAAGCCTTGGTACCGTGGCCTTCTCAAGGCTGTGTTTCTCATCGCCAACATCCCCTTCGTACTTCTTAACGTCGTCGATTACGAATACTTCAAATTCACCGGCCAGCGCTCATCGCTCAGCCTGCTCGACATGGGCCAGGACATCTCGGATCAAATCGGCCAGCTTGCATTCCATTACTGGTATCTCGCCGCCATCGGCGGCGCGTTGGTGTTTGCGCTTTATTATTTCTCTCATAGATGGCACTCAGCACCGCTAACCAAGAGGTCATCGCATTGGGCCGGAGATGTCCTCATCTTCTTCCTAATCGTCTCGCTGGCCGTCATCGGCGGGCGAGGGGGGGTGCAAAGCCGCCGGCTGACCCCTGCCCTGGCGGCGGTCACCGATAAAGAAAGCCTCACCCAGCTGGCACTTAACTCGACCTACACCATGATCAACAGCCAACAGAAGTGCGACGGTATGAGACCAGTCCGTTATTTCTCGAGTGACGCTGAGTTGGCGAAACAATTTCCGCCGAGAAATCCTCCGGTTCACAAATTAACCGGGGCGGGGAAAAATATCGTCATCATTATTGTCGAGAGCCTCTCTGCGGAGTTCACCGGCATCGGCAATCCAGGCCATGGTTACACGCCGTTTTTGGACTCCCTCGCCAAGAAAGGTCTCTATTTCAAGAATGGTTTCGCCAACGGCCGCAGGTCCATCGACGCGCCGCCGTCGATTCTCGCCGGTCTGCCCCACCTGCGTGACGAGACTTTTTTCTGCGCGGAATTCAAAACTCTCCATGGAATCGGTACCATCTTGAAATCTCGTGGCTATAACACGAGCTTCTTTCACGGCGGGAAAAACGGCACCATGTTTTTTGACGTGTTTTCCCGTCGCATGGGGTTCGACGACTATTATGGCTTGAATGAGTACCCCAATCCGCAGGACTCCGACGGCATCTGGGGTATTTACGACGAACCCTATCTGCAACATTTTGCCCAGCAGCTCTCGCGTCGCCCGCAACCGTTCGCTTCGGTGCTGTTCACCTTGAGCATCCACAATCCGTATCAAATTCCGCCGCAATATGAGAACACGCTGCCCAAAGGCGAGCTGCCGATTCACCGAACGGTCGCTTACTTCGATCAGGCGTTGAAGCACTTCTTTACTACCGCGCAGACCATGCCATGGTACAAGAACACGCTGTTTGTGATTGTCGGCGATCACATCGCTCCGCCGCAGAAGATCCCACCGCGGATGATCGATACCTATCGTGTGCCGATTGTTTTCTACTATCCCGGCGGAGAATTGCCGGACGTTAATCGCGATCGAATCGTCCAGCATGTCGACATCAGTCCGAGTCTCCTCGATTTCACCGGAATCGCCACCGACAAAATTTTGCCGTTCGGACACTCAATTTTCGATTCCACTTATCCCGGCCTGGCCCTGGGTCAAAGCGGCGAGAATTTTTGGATCGCCGATGCGAAATACTATCTGGAATACCGGCAAAACGGGCCGGGCAAACTATTCGCCACGCAAAAACTCGACACGCCGGTCACCGATAAAGCCGATGTACAAGCGCAACTGGAAAGCAAACTTAAGGCGCGTATCCAGTGGTTCAATAACGGCTTGGTTGAAAACCGGTTGTATCGCTGACGACCTTCGCAGATTGCATCGAACTCAAGAGCAAGCCGGCGATATTATTTTGCAGCCGATTTTTTTCACCAGCTGAACCGCTTTAAGGTTGGCGGCGTAGTTCATGACTAACCGCGCTGCAGCACTTCCGGGTTGGCGACATGAATTGGCTTGCCGGCGACGTAAGCCAAGATTTGCTCTACGGCTAAGCCGTAGTGAATCTCATAGGTCTCAGCCGTAACGAAGCCCAGGTGCGGCGTGCAAATCGCGTTGTCGAGCGTGAGCAGCGGATTATCAGCATTGAAGATCGGCTCGTCGTCATAGACGTCCACGGCGGCGAATCCCGGCCTCCCCAAGCGCAACGCTTCAACCAATGCGTTGTCTTCGATCAACTTCGACCGGCTTGTGTTTACCAACAGCGCCATCGGCTTCATGCGCGCGAGATCCGCCCGCGTGATAATGCCGCGGGTCTCGCGCACCATCGGCAGATGCAGACTCAGAATATCCGACTCAGCGAAAAACTCGTCGCGGCTGGCAGCGACATCGTAACCCGCGAGCCGCGCCCGCTCCAATGAGGCGCCGCGGCCCCAACAAAGCACCCGTGCGCCAAAAGCCCGGCCAATATTGGCGACAATCGAGCCGATGCCGCCAAGCGCATAGATTCCCAATGTCTTGCCGAAAATATCGAAGCCCAGGGTCGACTGCCAGCGTCCTTGGCGCAGTCCGTGAACTTCTGCGGGAATATGGCGCAGCGCCGCAAGTATCAACGCCCAGGTCAGCTCTGCTGTCGAATGCGGCCGCCCTTTGCCGCCGGCGCAGACCATCACGCCGTGCTCCGTGCACGCTTTGAGATCGATATGCGCTGTTACCCTCCCCGTCTGGCTAAGTAGGCGCAAGTTGGGCAAGGCCTCAATCAGCGGGCGGCGAAACCACGAACGCTGCTGCGTCAACACGACACACTCCGCATCATGTAGCCGCTCAGCAAACCGCGCCGGCTCTTTCAGCGTGTCGTTAAAAATTTCGATCTTATGCCCGGCAAGCTTCGGGAAACTGGACATCCGCCGGAAGGCATCCTGATAGTCGTCGATAACGGTGATCTTCATGCTGCGATGAAAAGACATCTCCAGAGAACTAGATCACTCAACACGAAGACGCGAAGGTCACGAAGGTTTCGGAACAAATATTGATCCACCTTTCGTGCTCTTCGCGCCTCCTTAGAAAATACATGCGCAAGCACGATCTGCGCGACGAATTGCCATAAGGCTTCCGTCATACCGGCGAAAGCCGGTATCCATCCCCCCTCCGTCGCCTGGATGCCGGCTTTCGCCGGCATGACGAATCGGGGGGCCTGCAATTTCATACTCTGTCGACGAGCGTACGCTCATGGACACTTCGTGGTGAAAAAGTTCTTTTCGAACTACGGGGTTGGAACTCTGACATCACTCGTCTTCGCCCAACATCGTGCCGCGGCAGCGTTTCGCGCCGCACAGGCAAGCATGGTCGCGTTTGGCTTTCTTGGTGTGCTTCTCGCCGATTTGCAGATTGTAATCGTAGGCGAGCTCTTCGCCGGCTCGGATATCGCGGCGCGCTTCGATAAATACCCGATGATTTTCTTCCTCGATCTCGCAGTTGGGCGCGCACGAGTGATTGATCCAGCGCGCCGAGTTGCCCTGGCGCGTCGCATCGATCACCAAGCCGTCGTCGACGGAAAACAACATCGTGTGCGACGAGTTCTCATGAAGCCGGCCAAAACGCCGGTCCGCATCCGCATCGGTGATCAACTTACCTTTGTACTCGAGGATCCGCGTGCCCTTAGGAATCGGCCGCAGGGCAAACACGCCGCGGCCATGGATCGGAGAGTTGCGCACGACGATTCGCCGGAGAACTTTCTTGGTTTTAGTCTGTTTCATATTTCTCGAATTCTGCGGGCACCCGAGCGCTCAATCCTTATCCATTGATTTGACGAATTGCATCATGCGCTCGGCCGGCGCCGGATCTTGATACTGACCGTAGAGCCGCTGGCGCATGCGGTCGACCTCGCCGCTCTGCAAGCGCTCGTAGAGCTGGCTGCGCTTGCCGAACGGCGTCATCACCATATCCGCCGCCACCGCCATCAAGCGCAGATGTTCTTTGGTATCCGGCGCGCCGCCGCGGAAGTAACGCTCGACGAACGGCCCGATATCGGCATTGCTCAAGTCCGACGCGCCGCCGCTCAACATCAGCGTGCTCGTGAGCAATCCCTCCATGGTCCGCTCGGCACGGTCGGACGCTTCGATGCTATGCACCCGGTAGGCCGTGCTCAAGAGCGGCGCCCAGGTTCCGCCTTCGGCGCGGTATCCGCGCGACTCGCCGACTTGGATGCACGAGCGGAGAATTTCGATGTCTTGAATCATGCTCGATAACAGAATCTGCGACGGCGGCAGCATGTTGCGTTTAGCGTACTTAGTGAGCAGTTGGGCGACGCCGAGAAACGCTTCGAGCTTGGTCACCAAGCGCAGCATGGTCGAGTACTGCCCCCAGGTGTGAATGTACATAATTCCTGAAAGCAACTGCGGATCTTTATAAACGAACACCCGTTCCCAGGGCACGACGACATCGTCGAAGATCAAAGCGGCGTCGACCTCGTCAAAGCGCGTGGTCAGCGGCTGGCGCTCGGGATCGGCATGCTCGGCGTAAAGATCGCGGCACAGAATTTTTAACCCCTTGGTGTTCATCGGGATCGCAAAGGCGATGGCATAATCACGCTCGTCCGGCTCCCGCGGCCGGTTCGGATAGACGATTACCTCATCGGAGATCGGCGCCAACGTCGCCAGCGTGCGCAAACCGCGCACTACCGGGCCATCCTTGGTCTCGCCGACGATGTGGAGAATCAGATCGGGATCTTCCTGTTTTCCGACCGGCTTGGTGCGGTCATAGTACTGATCGGTCAGCGCGTGGGTCAGGCAGAGATCGTTGCGGCTGACATACCGATGATAAGCGCGGGCATTGTCGGCCCATTGTTTATTGGTCTTCTCTATATGATGCGACCAGTCGAGCAGGCCGACGATCAGCTCGGCGACAAACTCCGGATACCGCCCCATTTGCCCGAAAGTCTGCTGCGCCCAGAACTCGATATTGCGCCGTTTGAGAAGGAGTTCCTCGTGATTCTTCGGCGGCAGATAGCTGTAGGAAATCCGCTCGCCCTCATATTCAACGGTCATCAGATCGCGATGCTCGGCGGTGTGCTGCTTGTCGTACATATCGGCCAGCGTCTTGATCGAGCCGGTGAAGCCGGAATGCGTCGTCACATCGGCGATGCGCCTACCCGCGTGCCACACCTGGCGCCCGTCGCGCAACGCCTTGATATAATCCGCCCCTCTTCTAACGGCCATGAAAGCCAACCTCCAAAGTCGATATTGCTGCTGACGAAAGTATCAAACTTTATAGCGTTAATCCGACACCGCAAGCAACCGTCAACGGCTGGCGGTAGTGGTTCAGTATGAGTCGGGCGGACGTTTTCAGCCTGAGAAAGATTTCTCGCTTCGCTCGAAATGACAGCAGAATAGTTGCCTTGTCATCTCGAACGAAGTGAGAGATCTCTAGCTAACTGAACCACTACCCGGCTGGTTCATGAATTCGAACCCAGCTAACTGCACCCAGCTAACTGACCCAGGTAACTGCACCCAGGTTGACAGTCAGCGCGCCAACAAGTTAAGACCGCGCAAGCCATCCATTGATCCGCCACACGAAGGGAAATGCTATGATAAGAGATGTCCTTCTTGCTCTAAGCATGTTTTTGTTCGCTTCAGCTATCGGATACGCCGGGCAAGCGCCAAGCTCGATGACGTCCATGCGCTTTCTCTACCCAAGCCTGAGCGGCACCTTCGCCGCGGTGTGGATCGCCAAGGAGGCGGGATACTTGGCCGCGGAAAGTCTTGACGTCGAACTCATTCGCGTCGGCGGCAGCACGCGCATCGTCGCCTCGATGCTCGGCGGCAGCGCGCCGATTATCCATGCCGGTGCCTCCGCCAGTATGGCCGCCACCATCGCCGGCAGCGATTCGGTGATCATTGGCTGCATGAGCACCAAATCGCCGTTTCATCTGATCGCGCGCCCGGAAATCAAGCAGCCCGGTGATCTCAAAGGCAAGCGCGCCGCCATCAGCGCCTTCGGCGCCACTTCTGATTTTCTCGTGCGGTTGGGATTGCGCCGGTTTGGCCTCGAACCAGGCAAGGACGTGGCACTCTTACCTGCCGGAGGCGATTCGGAAGTCTTCGCCGCCTTGCAAGCCGGCAGCGTCCAGGTGGCGGCGCTGTCCTATCCCGCCTACATCCACGCATTGAAAATGGACATGAAGGAGTTGGTCAACTTCTCCGAGATCGGCTTCGAAGCGGTGAATGCCGCGCTGGTTAGCACCCGTTCCTATATGGCGCAAAATCGCGAACCATCCACCCGCTTCGTCCGCGCCCTCATCCGCGGCATGCAGCGCTACGGCAGCGATAAAGAATTCAGCAAGAAAGTTTTGAGCAAGTACTTGCGCACCACTGACAACGAAGTGCTCGAAGCGAGCTGGAAAGATGTCGCCCCCAATCTCCTAAAAGTGCCGCGCCCGTCAGCGAAAGCGATCCAGTTCATCATCGATGGCCAGTTCAAAGACAAAAACCCACTGATCAAACCGGAAATGTTCGTCGACACCTCGATCATCGACCAGCTCGAAAGGAATGGCTTTATCGACTCGGTGTACCGGTAACGATATTAGGGTCATCGCGGAATCGAGTGGGTGCTGACTGTCTGGCAGATTACTCTCCCATGGACGGTTCCTCCCTTTCGCAAAGGGAGGTTAGGAGGGATTTTTCATGGCTTGAAAGATTGTCTACCAGCACAAAATCCCCCCAACCCCCCTTTTTTAAAGGGGGGTGGAACCTACAAGGACATCATTTCTTACCAAATTTCACCCACTCAATTACGCGAAGAGCCCGATATTAAGGCGCTAACTGCTCGATTGAGCGAATCGGAGAATTATCTCCCGCCAAGGCGCGAAGCGCGCCAAGTTCGGATGGGCAATAAGAATTGTCTTGGAGAAATTCTTTACTGATGACTCTCCGAACTTTGCGGCCTGAGCATCTTTGCGGGAGATATTCGGAGTTTCGGTCGACGCTTGGCCGCGCGACACCATTTATAGTTATATCTAATTCTTCTTCCCCGGCTCCGCCTGATATCCCTGTTCCTTCCATTTATTGACCGGGCAAAACGTCGTGCTTTGGAAACCCATCTCTTCTGCTAGCTTCGCAGCCTGCGAGCTTGAGCGTCCGGTGCCTCAGGTGAATACGATATAAGTGTCCTTGGCCATTTTCTTTAAATGGCCTTGGAGTTCTTCAAGCGGGATATTGATCGCGCCGGGAATGGTTTCTTTCCGGAATTGCTCCGGCGCCCGCACGTCGATGATCAAGATTTTACCGGCATCGAGTTCTTTCTTTAGCTCCTCGGCCGGCTTTGGCTTGACGCCGGCCGCCCAGTTGGTCTGTGGATCAACCGGGTACCGCCGCTGCGCCTGGGCCGCGAAGGAAGATGTCGTCCACAAGACAACCGTAAGGAAACTAAGGACAGTTACTATTGACTTCATGCCCGCTCCCTATCCAAGTCTTCAGAACTTATTCGTTCAACCCCGATCCGACAACTCAAACGCAAGCGTCGCATAGCGCATGAAAACCCCGCCGCGCGGCTCCGCCAGCGGACCGTTGGCGACCAGGCATGCGATCACATGTTTCGCGCCCGGCTGCGCTTTGGCGCTCACCTCGACGCGCTGCGAAGCGTTGATGCCGACAATGGTTCCGGCCGGACGCTCAATTTTACCGTCAATCCAGATCTCGCCGTAGTTATCGACGTTGGTTTCGAACCACACCCGGTAATCCCGTAGCGCAAGGCCATTTACTTGTTCCGGTAACTCGACGGTGATGCGATACCAGGCGAAAGTGAAACCCTTGGAAATGCTTTTACGAATGTTGGGACAAATCTCCCAAGCTGAGTCGTCGTAATCTGCCATCCGCGCCGGCGTTTCCAAGAGCTGCGCCGTGAGTCCTTCGTTCGGCTGCCCCGGCACCAACCCAGGCCCAACGCGCCATTGGCCTTTAACCTTGCGACGGTCCTCTTCATTGTTCAGGTCCAAAGCAATTCTCGGCATGTCTGTCTCCTTAGAAGTGAATCTTTACAGTAAATCGAAAAATTCTCTTTCACCACGAAGACACGAAGGTCACGAAGGTTTTAGTTAACTTGGTCTCCGATCTTCGTGCTCTTCGTGTCCTTCGTGGTGAAAACAATCGTTACGTATTTATCGCTCTAACCCGCGTTAACCGCGCAGGATTTCCGTCAGCGTTCTAACATTATCGACTTTTTCCAAGCCCTCGATCTGCGCCAGGGCACGGTCTGCCGCGTCGGCGCTCAAGGTTTCGCGCGCGCACTCGGTAAACTTGCCTCTCAGCTCCGCTTCGGTCATCGGAAATTCCGGGCTCCCTTTGGAATGCTGCGCCTCGCGAATATAGGTCTGGCCGCTTTTCGTGCGCAACGTCACCCGGCAGGGACGGCCGCCGGGGTCGGTCTTTTTTAAATCATCGCCGAGATTCATCTGCACTCGTTCGGCTAGTTTCAAAACACTCGGATCGCGCACGGCGGCGTCGCTGAAGGCATGCAACGACACCTTGCCGTCGATCAGCGCCCGCGCCACCAGATAGGGCATGCAAAATTTTCCCTGGATGCCGGTTTGCGGCACTTTGAAAACAATTCGCTCGAAGGTGTGTTTGGCGACGTCGACGTCGACGCCTTCGACCATTTCCGGAGTCAAGCCGTGTTTGGTTCTGAATTCCAATATCGAGTCGATCACCTGATGGGTAAGCCCGCCGCAAGGATAGGGCTTGATGCGGATACCGTCACTGAGCAGCGCGTAGGACCGGCCCAACTCCTCTATCGGCTTCTCGTCGATCGGCGTGCCAGGATGAAGCACTTTGTAGAAGCCAAAACCCGACTCGATTGCTTTGCCGTTCGCGGTGAAGCCGGATTGCGCCAGTTTGGCGGCAAGCACGCCGTTGCGCGCGCCGAGACCGACATGCAAAGGCTTGGTCATGGTGCCGAAGTTGGCCACCAGGCCGCCGGCCATCGAAGCCGACATGCCGAGCGCCATCTCGACCTGGCCGGCGTTGAGCCCGAGCAGCTTGCTGCAGGCCGCTGCGGCGCCAAACAATCCTAAGCTGCTCGGCGCGTGCCATCCGTCATGCTCGCTGTCGCGCAGCGAATGCACGAGCTTTGCCGTCACCTCATAGCCGACCGCGTAAGCTTCGATGATTTGCCGGCCGCTCGCGCCCAATGCCTCGCCCAGTGCGAATGTCGCGGGGATGATCGGCGCCGTCGGCTGGCCCATCAAGGTGAAGCTATGATCGAAATCCATGGCGTGCGCCGCCGTGCCGTTCGCCAGCGCCGCGTTGAGCGCCGAAGATTTGAATCCTTGACCGATGACCGTGGTCTCTTCTTTGGCCTGTTCCTGGCGCGCGACCTCGGCGCAAATTTTCGCGTCCTCCTCCTTGCTGCCAGCAAGCGCCACACCGAGACAATCGCGCACAGCGATCTTCGCCGTGGCGATGGCCGCCGCCGGTAGATTTTCATATTTCGCATTGACGACGAACTGAGCGATCCTTGCGGTTACGTCCATAGATTTCTCCTCGCTTTGCTTGTAGTGATAACAACCGAATCGGAAGGGCAACCACAGGGCTTGCCCTTCCGGTTCCTCTTTGTGTCCTATGCGCTCTTTGCGGTTAAACTTCCGAATCCGAATCTTCTAATCTGTAATCTCTGTACCCTTTGCGATTTTCCAAGTCTTAGCTGCCAAGAATCTTCTTCGCCTGCTCGACCACTTCCGCGGGCTGATTCAACACCTCTTTGACCAGCGCCTCCAGCTCTTCGCCCGCGGTGTACTCCACATCCATCCGGGCGCGTTTCGCTTCGGCCAAAAGTTCGGCATCCTTCAAGACGTTACGAAAGCTTTCGCGCAGCATTTTGACCCGATCCGGCGGCGTCCCCGGGGTAACCAGCACCGGCCGGCCGAATTCGCCGCCGGATAACAGCGCCTGGGCGACACGCCGCTTGGTGTCGGCGACTCTGAACTCATCCAAGATTTCGTAAACTGTCTGCGCTTCCGCCGCGCGCGGGTCGCGTTTGCGGCCGGACTGGAGCACATGAAAATCGAAGCCTTTTTTGTGCCAGGAGTTGAAAGGCTCCCGACCGTAATGCGACGCCAGTGTATGCGCCCGGCAAGCGATCTCGCCTTTTTCCACGGCGAGATCGGCGTCGCTGCCGCCTTGATAGCCTGATACCGAATTGATCTTTGCGCCCACGGTCAGCTCCAAAATTCGCGCGATGATGTAATCCGAGCTGGTGGTGCCGGAGCCGCCGCAGCTGGGCGGCTGTTTGGCCTTGACGATATCGCCGACGGTCTTCAGCCCGGTATCGGCGCGCATGTACATGATAATCGAATCCTGCGACGCCGAACCGAGCCAGTGAAATTTCCGCAAATCGAAGTGCGCTTCCTTGCGGCCAACGAGTTGCTCGATGTAGATGCTGTTGTTCGGCAGCACGACGCTGAGGCCGTCGGGCTTGGCCACACCGTAAACATAGTTGACCGCGCTGATCGACCCGGCGCCGGGCATGTTCTGAACGATCACGTTGGGATTTCCCGGAATATATTTGCCCCAATAGCGCGCGATCAATCGCGCCCAAGAATCGTAAAAATTGGCCGGCGCAGAGCCCACCACGAAGCGCAGCGTTTTGCCTTTGTAAAATGCATCGCTCTGCGCGTCGGCAATCGCCAGCGGCAAAAAAATCACCGCGACTAGCAATGAACAAATCGGCATACAAATAAGTTTTGCCTTGTCCATGGCGACATTCACTCCGATTGTTGGGGTATGGCGTGCCATACCTTCATTCCGAAACCTTCGTGTCCTTCGTGATCTTCGTGGTGAGATGAAGATTATTCAGCCCTCAAGCCTCCGCCTTCATCCTTGCTCCAGGCCGCGAGCCTAGTCGATATCGAATCGCTCTGTCAACTTACAATGCGTCGACGCGCAAAGCTTTTCATGCTACCGATGAGCAGTCGTTGATCGCTCATGGAAAAAGAGTCCGCCCAACAATCCCGCGCCAACGTCGCGCGCAACGCCGGCATCGTCAGCCTCGCCGTGATGGCGAGCCGGGTGCTCGGCCTGGTGCGCGATCAAGTTTTCGCCGTCCTGTTCGGCGCCGGGCTGCAGTACGACGCCTTTCTCACCGCCTTTCGCATTCCCAACCTTTTGCGCGACCTGTTCGCCGAGGGCGCACTGTCCGCAGCATTTGTCACTACCTTCACCCAGGTGCAGCAGATCAAAGGGGAACAGGAAGCGTTCCGCCTGTCGAACCGCGTCGCCACGCTTTTAATCATCGTGCTGAGTCTAATTTGCATCGTCGGCTGGATCTTTACGCCGTCCATCGTCTATTTGCTGGCGCCCGGCTTTTTCGATGTCTCCGGCAAGGCCGAATTAACGATTCAGCTGACCCGGATCATGATTCCATTTCTCCTGCTGATAGCGCTCGCCGCCAAGGCGATGGGAATCTTAAACGCGCGCAATAACTTTGCCATTCCCGCCATCGCCCCGGTTTTCTTTAATCTAGGGTCCATCCTGGCCGGTCTGTTTTTGGGTTTCTTAGCCGGGGCCTATCTCGGCCTCAGTCCCATCGAAGGCATGGCGGTTGGCACTTTGGTCGGCGGTTTTTTGCAATTTGCCGTGCAATGGCCCAGTTTACGCCGCGCCGGCTTCCGCTATCGGCCGATGCTCAGTTTCACCGACCCCGGCGTGCGGCAGATTATTCGCCTCATGGGTCCGGCGATCATCGGCGCCGCCGCAGTGCAAATCAACGTCTTCGTGAATACCAATTTTGCCTCGGCGATCATTGACCCTGCGACGGGAGCCATCGCCAACGGCCCGGTATCCTGGCTCAACTACGCGTTCCGCTTCATGCAGTTTCCCATCGGCGTATTCGGCGTCGCCATCGCCACCGCCACCTTGCCGACGCTGTCGCGCAGCACGGCCAATCCCGATTACAGCGAATTTCGCCAGACCCTGGCTCACTCGCTGGCGCTGGTGTTTCTTCTGTGCATTCCATCAGCGGTCGGTTTGGCAGTGTTGGGCAAACCCATCGTCGCCCTGGTCTTCGAGCATGGCAAGTTCACCGCTTTCGACACCGTCCAGACAGCCAACGCCCTGGCGGCCTACGCCATCGGTTTGGCCGGTTACGGCGCCATCAAGGTGTTGTCGCCGGCGTTCTATGCGCTCAACGATGCGCGCACGCCGATGGTGATCAGCTTGGGATCGATTGCCGTGAATTACCTGATGAATTCGCTGTTGGTCGGCCCCTTCGGCCATGTCGGTTTAGCGTTCTCCACCTCAGCCGTGGCGCTGGTCAATTTCCTCTTGCTCGCGCTGTTCATGCGCCGCCGGCTTGGATTATTGGGCGGCCGCCAGCTCGCCATCACCGCATTGAAAATCGCGCTGGCCTCTGCGGCTCTCGCTGTCGTCGCATGGCTCGTCAATGAAAGCGCCGGCGCATTGCCCGCCCATGGACTTGCATTGAAATTCAGCCGAGTTGTCATTGCGATCATCCTCGCCGGCGCGACCTTCTATCTCGTCTGCCGCTTGCTGCAAGTGGACGAATTACCAGAAGCCATTGACGCCATCGGCGGCAAACTCATGCGCCAACTGCGACGCAAGTAGCTTCTTACTGCTTTGAGTAGCCGCGATCACCGCAGCGTTGCCGATGAAACCGCGCACGAACACGATCACGTCTTTAAAGCCAACCATTGACATCATCGGCACCGCCATTTAACAATCCGCGCCAGCGAAGGAGAACTTTATGCCTAAAGTCACATCACTCGGACATATGGGGTTCTACGTGCGCGACATCGAACGCTCGGTGGCGTTCTACCGCGACGTTCTTGGCTTGACCGTCAGCGACCGCAGTCCGCGCGGCGCCGTGTTCATGACCAGCCAAGATCGCAGCGTCGAGCACCACGAGCTTTATCTCGCGCCGGGACGCAACGACGATGGCCAAGTCAACGTTTTACAGCAGATTTCCTTCCGCTGTCCGACGCTCAAAGACGTCAAGGATTTCTACCAGCTGTTCGTCGACAAGAATGTGCCGATCAACCGCGTCGTCAGCCATGGCAACACGGTCAGCATCTACGCCAACGATCCCGACGGCAATTCGGTGGAAGTCTACTGGCCCAGCGGCGTCGACGTGCCGCAACCGTTCGGCAAGCCGATGGACTTGACCAAAAGCGAAGTAGAGATCCGCGCGCAGCTCAATCAGATCCTAACTGACTGGGCAAGCCAATCATCGTAGAGGCCACTTTCAAAAACCACTGACCACCGGGAAAATCAGCAATCTTCGGAGGTGTCTATGCCGCACATTCCCTACATCGACCCCGATACAGTCACCGACCCCGAGATCAAAGGCTATCTGGAACGCGCTCGCCTCGAAGGCACGCCGCGCCCTGAAAGTCAGGCCGTGCGAGCCCATGTTCCCGAGGTCATCCGCGCGTTCTCGCAGGCGTGGGAGCTGACGTTCCGTAACGGCGTGGTCGACCACGCGTTGAAAGAGCTGTGCCGGGTCTACGTTTCCAGGTCGATCGATTGCGAATATTGAGGTGTGCAACGTTCCGTCCAGGCTGGACGGCAAGGACTCACCGAAGCGAAATATGACGAGCTGCTCAACTTCGCCGATTCGGACAAATTCACCGAGCGGGAAAAAGCCGCCCTGGTTTACACCAGCGCGATCGCCTGGAACTCAGACATCGCCGACGACGCGCTGTGGGCGAAATTGCATCAGTACTTTTCGATTCCCGAATTGGTCGAGCTCGGTTTTTTCATTGGCCTCACCCTGGGCCAACAGCGCTGGATCAAAACCCTCGGCATCGAGCATGGCGCGGTGCTTGGCGAAACAACTGCGGGTCTCGCGCCGCCGGGAACCAAACTCTGATGTACGGGGATGCGTAAATCTGTGCATCGCCGAGCGAACCACGACTCAGGCATTGCCAATGATCGTCGATTTGGCCTGGGTCGCTAACTCAGCGACATCTTCGATGGCGAAGATTGTCAGTGTCTCGCGCCGATTGCGCACGGTCAAATCGTGACGCGGCAGACCGGCAGTGTTGAGTCCAGACTGCTTAGCGACTTCTGCCGAGAACACCAACTGACAGTGAAATTCCTTGGTTGCGTCTTGTAACCGGCTGGCGACGTTGACCGTGTCGCCGATGGCGGTGACATGAATCGACTCGCCGTAGCCCATTCGTCCGACCACCGCCGGTCCGCAGTGCACGCCGATACCGATTCGCAGCGGCGCGCTCAACTCCTCGGACAGGGCGCGGCTCAAGCCGTCGACGCGCTCGATCATCGCCTGGGCGGCGGCAAGCGCTTGGCGACAACCTTCTTCGGGGCCGTTGTCGACGCCGAATAGCGCCATCACACCATCACCGACGAATTTATCGATCATGCCGCCGCTCGAAACGATCGCGGCACCGACCGATTCGAAATAGCTATTGAGAAAAAATACCAAATCGTACGGCAGCTTGGTTTCGGCGATGCCGGTGAACGAGCGGATATCGGCGAACATCACGACGATCATCCGCTCCTGGCCGGTAAGGTAGGCTGGTTGGCCGTAGCCATCGCATGCCTGCGCGTTGGCCGGGAGCAGCGGCGTCACGGCAAGATTAGCCGTCGGCCGGAGCTGGCAGGCGAGTCTGACGTTGGGTGCGGCGCCGACACGCTGCAATACTCTTAACTCGCCGGCATTTGGCGGCGGTAAACTGGCTGCCCCATGGGACACGCGCACGCGGCAGGTCGAGCAACGGCCGCGCCCGCCGCATACCGAAGCATGGGGGATGTCCGCCAATCGGCTCGCTTCGAGGATGGTAAAATTGCGCGGCACCTGGACCACGCGGCCGCTCGGATAGGTTATGCGGATGCGGCTGCGCCGCTCGACCAAGCTGCGCGCAACCCGGGCCAGCAGCGCCAAGACAATCGCCGCGCCGAAGGTGATCAAGACTCCGTCATAAATCTGGTACAAAACCTCCCTTTGACTGCGCGGTGGGACTCTGGCAGCGGTGAGAAAACTTTCCAGCCAATTCGGTTCGCGCGCGATCAGGTTAGAAACTTCGCGACCGCCATTAACGAAACCCAATAGACCGCACACCGGTAGGAGCAGCGCCAAGGCAAGAAAGTACGGTGCGACCCGCGGATACCATTTCTTCAGTCGCAGCCAAAAATGACAGCCGATGCAGCCATGGGTCCAGGCGATGAGAATGAGGGTCGCCTGGCGCAAGCCGTCCATCGGCGAGGCATGCCAAAGCGTCAAAACCATCAGCGTGTAGGAGTCGTCGACACCAAAGTACTCATGCGTCAGCCGGGTGCCGACGATGTGGATCGTCAACAACAGCGGAATCGTCAGACCGAAAACCAATTGCAGCATCTCGCTCACCGGCATGCGCCAGTGGCGCCGCTGGTACAGCGCCCAGATCGCCAGACACAGATGGGTCAGCAACGCGCTGTACAGCACCACGGTACCGACCGGATTGCGCCACAAAAGCAAAAACCACCAGCGCCCCCACTCCATCGCCGCCAGCGAAATCAACCCGAGCGCATGGTTGAGCAAGTGGGTCGACAGATAGGTAAGTAAGATGAGCCCGGTAACCAGCCGCGCGCGCCGAACATTCATAACTTGCGCGCCAATCTACTACGACTGCGCGTGCTCCGTCTATGCAGTAAAACTGGATGGCGAAGAAAGCAGCTGTCCGAACTCCTGACTCCTGACTCCCCGTTCTCTTACTCGCGCCTCAAGCCTCACGCCTTCCTGCTGTTGACTCCCTCTGCCAACTCAGCCTATTTATGGACGTTCAAGTTTTTCATCAGTCCCGCGACTCGCGTAGGTTATTCGAAAGGAGCCAAATCATGAGAGATGGATTCAAGGTCATCGACGCCGACCGCCATGTGCTCGAGCCGTCGGATCTATTTGCCAAATATTTACCCGAGAAATTCCGCAGCCGGGTCGAAATCAAAGGGCCCAATCAATCCTACCGGCGCGTCGATGGCGAGCTGATTTCCGACGCCGACCGGTTGCGCGACGCGACGAAACAAGAAGACTTCGGCTTTACTTTCGCCGCCTCGAAAAAATGGCGCGAGACCTTCGCCGACGCCCTGGCTTCGAAGTTCGATAGCGCGTCCAACGTTCGCGATATGGATAAAGAAGGCGTCGATCTCGGCGTGCTCTTCCCCACCGTCGGCCTCTACATCATGTGGCGCGATAATTTGGATCCCGAGCTTTCCGCCGCAATCTGCCGCGCCTACAACACCTGGATGTCGGACTATTGCAGCGTCAGCAACAAGCGGCTCTACGGCGTCGCCTTGCTGCCGTTGCAGGATCCCGCTCGCGCGGTGGAAGAATTGAAACACGCCAAGAAACTCGGGCTGGTCGGAATCTTCTGGCGACCCAACAAGATCTGCGGCCGGACCATGTCGAGTCCGGATTATTATCCGATCTACGAAACCGCCGCCGACCTCGGCATGACCGTCTGCGTGCACGAAGGCGCGCGCACCGTGCTGGCGCAAGCCGGCTCGGACCGCTACAGTGAATTCGGCCGCCATATCGCCTGCCATCCGTTGGAGCAAATGCTCGCCTGTTTGAACCTCTGCGCCGACGGCGTGTTGGAACGGTTTCCCAAACTCAAAGTCGCCCATTTGGAGTCGGGCTGCGGCTGGGTGCCGTTCTGGTTGGAGCGCATGGACGAGCACTGGGAACACGAAGGCCACGGCCAGGCCAAGACGACCAAAGAAAAACCGAGCTTTTATTTCAAGCGCCAATGCTGGGCCAGCGCCGAAGCCGGCGAAGAGTTGGCGTCGGTCTTCGTCGAGCATGTCGGCGAAGATTATCTGCTGGTCGCCACCGACTATCCGCATAGCGACTGCATCGGCAAGTTTCCCGATCGCACCGTCGGCGATCTCACGAAGAATGATCATCTCTCACAAGAAGCGCGCCGGAAAATTTTATGGGACAATCCGAAGCGCTTTTACGGACTGGAGGTTTAATTCACATGGGTAAGTTTCACGTAGTTTATTTTGGCAGCAACGATGTGCCGGTCGATCTACTCAAGCCGATTCTGAAAGAAATCGACGCCGACATGACTATCCGCCGCCCGGTCACCGAGGCCGACGTGGTCGAAATGTCTAAAGATGCCGACGGCATCATCATGCACGGCTCAGTGCCGCTGTCGCGGGATACCATCAGTAAAATGAAACGGGTCAAAGTCGTCGCCCGCACCGGCGTCGGCGTCGACCGCATGGATCTCGCCGCCGCCAAAGAATATGGTTTGATCATTTGCAACGCCGCCGGATGTAACTCCATCGAAGTCTCGGAGCAGGCCATTGGGCTGATGATCGCGATCTCGCGCAAGCTCATGCGCATGAACCAATATGTCCACGACGGCAAGTGGAAGCGCCATACAGCGGAACTGCACGCCTACCGCGGTAGAGTTTATCGAATCCAAGGTTGCACCATGGGCATCGTCGGCTTGGGCCATGTCGGCAAGCAGGTCGCGCCGCGCGCCCAGGGCATGCGCTTGAACGTGCAAACCTTCGATCCCTATCTCGATCCGAAGGTCGCCGAGCAGATGAATGTGAAGATGGTCTCCTTCGATGAGTTGGTGAAAACCTCCGACTTCATCAGTGTCCATGCGCCGCTGACCAAACAAACCCGCCACATGTTCGGCATGCCGCAATTCAAGATGATGAAAAAGAGCGCCTACCTTATCAATTGCGCCCGCGGCGGCTTGGTCGACACTGACGCACTATATGACGCCTTGGTTACCGGTGAACTCTCCGGGGCAGCCCTAGACGTCACCGACCCCGAACCACTGCCCGCCGACCACAAAATCCTGACATTACCGAACGTCATCGTTACCTGCCACACGTCGGCCAACTCCGACGAGTCGTACGTCGACTGCCAAAGCCACGCAGCGCGGGAAGTCGTCGGCGTATTAAGCGGTAGAGGCCCAACGACGGAAATCAAAGATCCGTGGTTATTGGCTGAAGCGCAGGATGAGGGCTTTGGCGGGGTGTAACCCTTTCAACAACTTTTTTAGCAACGCAAAATCGGCCCGGGTCACATCGACCGGGCCTTTTCATTTCCAAGGACAGCGAACATTGCCAGTCGTTATCTCTTGAGTGAGCAACCAACTTCAAGCTAAAGATTATTCGCAACATAATTCTTTGGGTATCGTAACCATGTCTCAAACCCGCATCATCATCGGCGGCGCTGGACCGGTCGGCGTGGTCTCCGCCCTCGCGCTGGCGCAGTGCGGCTACGCCGTCACTTTGCTCGAAGCCGATTCGGTCGTCGACGACAACCCGCGGGCGGCGACCACCCATCCGTCGACGTTGGAGATAATCGCGCGGGTCGGACTGATCGATCAGTTCATCAAGGAAGGGCTGGTGGCGCGCTATTTTCAGTTTTGGGACAAGCCGACGCGGACTCAAATCGTTCAGTTCGACCACGAGCTATTGCGCGACGAGACTGCCTATCCATTTGTCGTTCAGACCGAACAGCACAAGCTCGCGCGCATGGGCATCGAGCGGTTGAAAGCCTTTCCGGATGTCGAGGTGCGCTTCTCGACCCGGGTCATCGGCGTCATTCAGGACTCGGACAGCGCCACGGTCGTTGCCGAAGGGCCGAATGGCCTGGAATCGTTTCGCGGCGATTGGGTGATCGGCGCAGACGGCGGGCGCAGCACGGTGCGCAAGGCCCTGGAGATCGAGTTCGAGGGGTTCACCTGGCCGGAAAATTTTCTCGTGCTGACGACGACGGAAGATTTTCAGCAACTGCTCGATGGCTGCTGTTATCGCAACTATCTCGCCGATCCGGATGAATGGACCAATCTATTCAAAGTCGCCGGCGACGACGGCAAGGGGCGCTGGCGCGCGGTGTTTCCGACCAAAGTCGAGGAAAGCGACGAGCAAGCGCTGGGCGACGAATCGACCTACTCGCGATTGCAGCGCGTTTATCCCTTGAACCGGCGCTACAACGTCGTCCATCGCAACCTCTACAAAGTGCACCAGCGCGTCGCCGCGACTTTTCGCAAAGGACGCGTGATGCTGGCCGGGGATTCGGCCCATGTTAACAACTCCGTCGGCGGGCTCGGCTTGAATAGCGGCATTCACGACGCCATGGAGCTGGTCGACACCCTGCGTGAGATTATCGAGCATCAAGCCGACCATGCGTTGCTCGACCGTTATTCGCGGCGGCGGCGCATCAGCAACATCGAATCGGTGCAAGAACAAACCATCGCAAACAAGAAGCGTCTCGAAGAGCGCGAACCCAAGGCGCGCCAAGCGCGCTTCGACGAGCTGCGCGCCACTGCCGAGGATCCGAAAAGCCACAGAGAGTTTCTCCTGCGCACCTCGCTCATCGCCAGCATGCGCAAAGCGCATAGCATCGATTAACTTTCATCACGCCGCGGTCGTGGGCGAATGGATTCGAACAGCGAGTGCGTCGCCCGGTACAACTTTGTTCCTTTATTCCACGGCAAATTGCCCAGTTCACGGATGACCCTGGTCAATACCACGAACTCTTTGGCAATCGAGGAAGCTTCCGGACGAGGCATGGTAGTTGCTGATAACCGTCTAGAACGACCGGGGGACAAAGCGATGAAGAACACTTTGAAAGTGGCAATCCTGTTGGCGCCGTTAGCGACGACCTCGGCCTTCGCCCAAAGCGGCGAGGGCGACCCTTACCAGGACTGGGTCGATGTCAAAAATGGCGAGGTCTCCGTTGCCTTCAATCAGACGCCGGTACGATTCGCTCTCGATGCGTTTCACGCCAAAACCGGGTTCACCATTGTCGTGCCGCCATCGACAGATGCGAAAACCGTCAATCTGCGCCTTGATCGTCAGCCCTTCGAACCGGCGGTTCGCTCGCTGATTTCGACCATCGGCTATCAGAACTTTGCAATGGTTTACGATCAGGACGGCCGGCCGCATAGCGCGGTGGTCCTAGGCGCGCAGCCTCCTGCGGTTAAAACCCCCACTGCCGCGCCGCCCGTCGCTCCTCTCACCATCGAGGAACGCGACCGGCTCAAGAAAGAAATCGACCGTTGGAACGAACTAAAACAAGACGAACGGAGCCGGATTGAAGACCGTTTGCGCAATTTGCCGCCGTCCGAAGATCGCGAAATTCTAGTGCGAGAATATGGCCGCCAGGTTCTAGCTTTGAAGTAAGTTGAGCGAACGACGGCGGATGAAGCGCCGCAACGCTGCGCGCTTCATCCTTCCGCCTTCATCCCTCATCCTTATCTATCTTCCCCACAATTCTTTACTCGCGATGCGCGCCCCTTCGGCCATCGCCTGAAACTTCGCCCAGCCCACTTGCGGATGACCGACCCGCGAGCCGATGCCGCAATCCGTGCCGGCAATAACGTTTTCCTTACCGACGATCTTGGCGTAACGCACCAAGCGGTCAGCGATGGCGCGCGGATGCTCGATGAAGTCGCTGTAGTGGCCGATGACGCCGGGCATGAGCATCTTGCCGTCGGGCAACTTCACGTCCTGCCAGACACGCCACTCGTGATCGTGGCAGGGGTTGGACGCCTCGATAGAGTAGGCGCTCGCTTTCACTTTGAGAATCAGATCGGCGATGTCCTTGAGCGGCACATCGTACTTATGCGGCCCATGATAGCTGCCCCAGCACATGTGAAAGCGAATGCGATCTTCTGGTAAGTCCTTAAGCGCGTGGTTGAGCGCGTCAATGCGCAGCTCCTGATACTTGCGATAGTCCGCCAAATTCATCTCCGGATGCATCTGCCAGGCGTCGGCGAGATCGGGATCATCGATCTGCAAGACAAAGCCGGCGCCGACGATCGCTTGGTATTCTTCGCGCATCGCCGTGGCGATGGCGAAAAGATACTCTCCGGCGGTTTTGTAAAATTCGTTCTTCATCCAGTGCTCCATGGTGCCGGGAGCGATGGCCGGGAGAAATCCTTCGGCGTATTGCTTGCCTTGGAGCGCGGCTGTCAAATTGGCGATATCGGCGTTGACCTCGTCCTGGCCGACATACTTGAGCGGCTCGACGCAATAAAACACCCGCGCATGATGGCCGATGGAAGTTCGGCCGCCGCGGTTGAAATACTCGGTGAACTCCTTCATGTCGCGGCCAAAGATCGATGTCGGCTTGAAGTCGGGGGCCGCGGCGCGTTCGACGACGCCGCCGAGGCGCTCTTTGGTATAGCGGGAGAAATTCGATTTGCCCATTTCGCCATCGTTGACCACGTCGATGCCGCATTCGATCTGCTTCTGCACCACCTCGGCGACCGACTCGCTCAGCCGTTTCGCCAGCGCCACGCTGTCGTATGGTTTGCCATCATTGCGCGCCACTAACATCTCCATCAAATCCTTGGGCCGCGCCAAACTGCCGACATGCGAGACCAAAATCCGCTCGGTACTATGTTTCATGTGCTCTTCCCTCACTCATTGCCTAACAGTTGGAACCTTTGGAACGACTGGAACGATTGGAACTATCACTGTTTCGCCGGCAACGCCTTTTTGACTAACTCGCGGACGGTATCTACCTCATCGATCCACTCGGTCTTGATCCATAGATAGCGCCCGCCTTTGACGCGCTTGGCGAGATCGAGAACTTTGTCTTTGGGAATATCTTCGCGCAACGAATCGTACTGGCCAAAGGTCTTGGCATTGTGTTCCAGCCAAGTGCTCTGCCCTTCTCTGGAGAGCAGCCAATTGACCGCGACTTTCGCGGCATTGGGATGCGGCGCGCGGTTGAAGAAACTGAGCGTTCCATTGTAGGTCGCCAATGACGCGCCTTCCTTCATATGATCGGGCACGAATTGGTTGATCGGCAGCCCCTGAGCGATCGCTTTATCGACATCGCGAGCGCCGAAGCCCAGCGCGTGGCGACCCGTGCTGAGCCAATCCATCAACTGGTCATCCGAGCGCACGATGGTCATATTGGTCTCAGCGTAGAGCCGGCGCAGAAACTCCGGGCCGAGCTCGGGATGCTTGTAGAAAAAGATCTGCGGCGTATTGATCGGTCCCGCCACCAGCGGATCGATAGTGACGATCTTCCCCCTCCACTTTGGCTCGAGCAGATTCCAGTAGGAGCGAATCTCCGCGGCGTTGACTAGCTTGGTGTTGAACGTGATATCGCCCGCCCGCGGCGTCCCTTCGAAGACGAAGATGTAACGGTTCTCCGGATCGTTGTAATGATGCTTGCCCTCGTACCAATTGGCTTCGTTGAGAATCTCGGGCAGCAGCAACAACGGTTTGATCGGCTCTAGGATCTTGGCTTTGTGAAACACCGTCAACGGTGTGACGTTGCCGGTGATGCACAGATCAGGAATATATTTTTCGCCGCGCCGCTCGCTCATCACCCGCTGGCCGAGCTGAAATCCACGGCCGACCACTGAAGTGACTTTGATCTTAGGATATTTCTTCTGAAACGCGTCGCGAAACACCGACTCGAACGCCGAGGTCATGTAAATGTTGACCGCGCCCTCTTCCTCGGCAGCTCTGATGGTCTTGTCCCACTCAGTTTGCCAGGTCGCCGGCTTTACTTCAGCGGCTCGGCTCAACGAGGCGATCAGCGCTATGAACAGCGCTAGGAGAACCGTCGCAAGGATTGAAAGGCTTGGTTTTGCGGTCATGGGGAGGGTTCCTTTCGCACGCCGGATCGATTTATCGATGGTTGGGTCTAAACGGGAGTTGAGAGAGGATTTCCCAAGCAAAAAAGTGCCGGCGGTCGGCCAAGACATTGGCGCGAAAACCTTGTCCAAGCCTATGCCAGCACACTATCTGTCTACTCGACCCGACCGTTTCTCGATCACATACTTAACCAAAAACGGCCAGACCTGAGTCGCGTCGGCCAACATCTCGGCATAAATGCCGTTCTTTTCGGCTTTGCGCCATGATTCGTTTTCGGAATAGGTACACCCGGAGAGGTGGCCGAAGTGAGGTTTGTCGGGGCAGATCCTCACGCCATAACTGAATCTGCGATTGGGGAAAGTCGGCCCCAGCCGTTCGTTGATGATCTCGATCAGCGGCGCGACATTTTGCACGTTGTTACGCGGCACGCCGCCGCCGATGGATAAGATTCCGAAACGCTTCGGACCGGTCACGACACGAATCAACTCTTTGCTATCCAGTTCCAGGTCCATCAGGATCGGCTTCTTACCGCGCCGGCGCCGTTTGATGTTGTGAATATAGATATCGTTGCCCAGCTCCGAATCGACGAACGCTGGCACGAAAACCGGCACGTCGTGCAGGTAGGCCGACTTCAACACGCCGCGATCGTTGGGATAGTTCTCGGCCAGATGCTTGCCAATCAGCTTATTGAACGCCGTCGGGCTGAGCATCTGCTTGCCGTCGATCTTATCGATGACCTTGCCGATCACCTCCTCGACGGTGTCCAGATTGGTCTCCGGTTCCAAGGTATCGGTGACGCGGTTGAGTTTGCGCCGCGCCAGCTCGGTGTCATCGTACTTGGGATTGTATTTGTAGTGTTTGAGCCCGATGGACGAAACCAAGCCATGGGCCATCAGCGCGCCGGTGGACGAGATCGCGTGAATCAAACCCTGCTCGATCATGTCACAGATGATCAGATCCATCTTGCCGACGGTCATGGCGCCGCTGATGGTGAGAAAGCGCACGCAGTCCTTGTCGCCGGTCATCGCCTCCAATGCTGTAGCGCCGCGCGCCACCTGCGCCGCCACACCGCCGTTCGCTGCCAGGCGAGAAATAAAAGAACTCACCGAGCAGCGCTTGCCGTTCAACCACTCGTCGAGGGCCACGTAAATCACCGGCATGATGTAGCGCGGATCGGCGAACACCGCGTCAGGAAAAAATCCATCGCGCACCTGTCCCGGCCGCGCCATGTCGAAGGGATTGATAAAGATCGCGCGCTTGGGCTTCTTGTAGATCGCTTCGGCGTCGCGCTCGCTGAACGCGCCGACGACGATGACATTGCCGCAGCGCGCCTTCTGCCTGGCAAAAGCAGCCGGCGTAACGATCCGGCGGCACCAGCCTTTCTTGACGAAGCTCTGGAGCAGTCGCCCCAGCGGGGTTTTCTCCAGACCATCGTAGATCAACACCGGCTTGTCCTTTGCCGACGCCATCTCGCAAATGGTCTTGGCCGCCTCGCCGAGCATGCGCGCGCCGAAGGCGCAGTAGCGCATGGCCTCGACGATGTCGCCGACGCTATGGCACTTTTGCAGATCCAGCGATCTAAGTTCTTCAAATTGCGGTGTCTTGGCGGAATGCTTCATTGCAGCCTTTATGTTGTTCAAATGACGATTGCAGGAAGGCGGGTTTCACGCCCCTTACGGGACTCGAATCTCTTTGCGTTCTTTGCGGCTAATCCCCCTCCTCTTTCCTCCCCCGCTTGCGGGGGAGGATGAAGGTGGGGGCTGTGATCTCTGTGGTTATAGTACTTATTTCTCAACGCAGCCCCGGCAACACAAACTTGGCGCAACGTTCCATCGACTTGAGGACCTTGTCTTGACTCAAACCGCCGAAATGAAACGTCAGGCCGATATGCGTCGTGCCGACGGTGTCGATGATGCGTCTGAGTATGCGCACGCAGCTTTCCGGGCAACCGAAAACGCCCCGGCTGTCGCGCACCATGGCGTCGTAGCTCAAGTGCGGCGACCGCGTTGCGAAGGCCGGCGTTCCGGGCAAAGTACCTGTCGCTTCCAAAGCAAAGCCGCGCCAGCGGTGCCAATGCTCGACCACCTCGGCTTTGGCCTGCTCATCGGTTTCGCCGACATAGACCGGATACATTGTGAAAACGTCTTTATCCGCGACCGAGTGGTCCGCTGCGCGCAGCGCGTCTTGATACATTTTTACCCGTGGACCCTGCTCTTCGTTGGTGGCAATCCACGGCAGCGTCATCAAGTGATGGCCGCGGGAGCCGACCAGGTTGAAACTTTCCGGATCGCGGTTGGCCGTAATGTAAATCGGCGGATGCGGCCGCTGCACCGGCTCTGGATAGACTCTGAGCTTGCGGAATTGGTAATTCTCACTCTGCCACTCGAACTCTTCACCGCTCCATGCGCGCATGACGATGTCGAGGGCTTCGGGCAAACGCTTCTGCGCGTCGCTCCAATCGTAGCCGAACACAGCGTATTCGGTCGGATGCATACCGCGGCCGGCACCAAAACACAGCCGGCCGTTGGATAGCTGATCGACCATGGCGAATTCTTCGGCGATGCGCAGCGGATTATGCATCGGCAGGATCGAAACCGCCGCGCCCAAAAGCATTTTTTTGGTGCGTTGAGACGCCGCCGCTAGGATCACCGACGGGCTCGGCATCTGACCGCCGAAGTGGCGAAAGTGATGCTCCGTAACCCACAAAGAATCGAAGCCCAACGACTCCGCCGCGTCGATCTGCTCGAGCCACTTGGAATAAATCTCCCGGCTGCCGCCGTCGAACTCCGGAACGTAGGTGTTAAGAATGTAATAACCAAATTTCACATCGACCTCGCTTTGTAACGTGCAAGTGAAAATATGGGGAATTCGCCTGTGGGTCAAGCAAAGAACGACGCTATTAGTGAAACTAATGAACCGCCAAAGCCGCTATCCCAAACGCAACGGCTGTGCAGACGGCGAATCGTCGGAACGCCAAAGGGCTTGGGCTCTGCGATTGCCAACGAGTGCGTTCCGATAGCCAACTAGCCCCCGGCAGGTAGTGATAGACTTGACTACGCTCGCGTCAACATGGTCGCCGTTGTGAGACGCGCCCATTTGCATTTGCAATCGCGCAACAAATTGGGATTATATAGACATTTACCTAAGGAGACTTGCATGATTCGTATCAAGAGCGCTGGCCTTCTGCTGTTAGCCCTATGTTGGTTGCCCTTATCGACCGCGGTGCAGGCCCAAGAACTTGTCAAACTACCCTATGTGCCGACCCCGCAGATCGTCGTCGATGAAATGTTGAAGATGGCCGGGGTCAACGCCAAAGATTTTGTTATCGATCTCGGCTCCGGCGATGGTCGGATGATCATCACCGCGGCGCAAAAATTTAACGCCAATGGCCTCGGCGTCGACATCGATCCCAAGTTGGTCGAACTCGCCACCCGTAATGCGCGCAACGAAGCGGTCGGCGACCGCGCCAAATTCATCGAGCAAGACATGTTCCAGGCCGACATCAGCAAGGCCACCGTGATAACACTCTACGTCCTGCCGGAGTTCATGGAAAAGCTCCGGCCCAAACTCTTGCGCGAGTTAAAACCCGGCGCGCGCATCGTCGCCCATGACTATTACATGAGCGAGTGGTCCGCCGACCGAGATGCAGAGTTAAACGTGCCGGAGAAAAAAGCCGCCAACGGCACCGAGAAGGCCTATCTCTATCTGTGGACCGTCCCTGCGTTGGTCCAGGGCGACTGGCGCTTGAATTGGAATCTAGGCGATAACAAGTCACAAGTGATCGTCTTGGCATTCAATCAAAGATATCAAGTGATCAACGCCTCCGCGGCCAGCAAAGACGGCGAGATGAAGATCGCCAACGCCACGCTCAAAGGCGACGATATCGATTTCTTCCTCACCATCGGCGCGGCAAATTATCGGTTCACCGGCAAGGTCCAGGGCGACCGCATGAGCGGCACCGCCGTCACCGGCGCCGGTGGCAAACCGATCCCATGGAGCGCATCCAAGCTTCCCCCGGAAAAGTGAGTTTGACATAGCGGATGGGTTTTCGTAGGTAAAAGGAAGTTGTCGAACCATCGTCGCGCCGCACTAATGACAACGGTGCTCGAAACTTGACGAAATCAATTTTAGACAGAAAGCGAGGGTAACCCGATGAACGCGACCACGTCTGCATACACACCCGAAGTGGTTTTGGCCGGTGAAAAAATCATTTCCGCCGACTCCCATATTAATGAACCCGAAGATCTATGGGTCAACAATTTAGGATCGCTGAAAGACCGCTATCCAAAATTTCCCAAACGCAACTCGCCGGGAGAAAAGCCGGGCGGCTCGGACCCGCGCGCCCGTATCGGCGAAATGGAGACCGACGGGGTCTCCGCGGAAGTGCTGTATCCGACCCTTGGCCTGCGTTTGTTTGCCATGGAAGATGCCGAGTGCCAGGAGGCCTGCTTTCGCATCGCCAACGATTGGATGGCTGATTATTGCAAAGTCCATCCCGGGCGATTGTTCGGCATCCCGATGATCTCGCTCTACAACATTAAGAACGCGATCAAAGAGCTCGAACGTTGCAAAAAAGCGGGCATGATCGGCTGTCTGATCTGGCAGGTGCCACCGGAGCATCTCTCGTTCAAGACAGATTACTACGACCCCTTCTGGGAAGCCGCCGCCGAACTGGACATGCCGGTCAATCTGCATATCCTCACCGGGTTTAACTACAGCCGCTTCGAGCGCCAAGGTCTCGACACCTACAAGACAGCGGTTAACGATAAGCTCAACGACGCGGCCAATACTTTGTTCGATTTGATCTTTACCGGGGTGCTATCGCGTTATCCGAAACTGAAACTCGTCTACGTCGAAAACGAATGCGCCTGGCTGCCGTTCTACATGCATGAGTGGGACAAATACTACACCCGCTTCAAAACCAAAGTGCCGCTGCCGTTCATGAAGAAGCTGCCCAGCGAGTACTGCAACGAGCAAGTTTATGTCACCTTTTTCAGCGATCCGACCGGCGGTTTGTTGATGACCCGTTATGGTCATGACACGTTCATGTGGTCCAATGACTATCCTCATGCCGCGTCGCCGTGGCCGCACTCGCGCAAGGTGATCGCCGAAGAGTTGGGCCACTTGCCCAAAGACGTCCTGCGCAAAGTCGTGCGTGAGAATGTCATCAAGCTCTACGATCTGAAAATCGACGGAATCAATAATTGATTCAACATCGGCCATGCCGATGTTGAATCATCCTGAGCGCAAGCGAAGGATCTCGATCGAAAGCCGAGAAACAAAACACAAGGAGTACCACCATGCAAGCCAGCGCCAATGCCGCAAGAATTCTTGAAACCGATAAGCCGAAGTCACAGAAGTTTTCCTTGAAAACTCCCTACATGAAGCAAGGACGGGTGACCCAATTAGTCGCAGAAACTCCTAATATGTGGATTCACACCAAGGTCAACGCCGAAGGCGGCGAGAATGAAATCCACCAGCATCTCGACGAAGACCACTCTTTTATCGTTCTGGAAGGGCAGATGAGCGTGTTCGACGAGAACGGCGCTGAGTTAAAAATCGGCCAATACCAGGGCGTGATGATTCCCAGGGGCGCCTATTATCGCTATCTCAACACCGGCGAAGGCAATCTCGTCGTCATCCGAGTCGGAGCCGGTGTGAAAGGCCAAAAACAAGGCGGCCAAGAGATGCGCTTAGGGAAGGACGGCAAGCCGCTTCCCAGTGGGACGGTGGAAAACCGCAACAAGCCGCCCATCGAAATGGGCACTTTTTTCGCCGAGGCAGCGGGATAGTCGCAACCGTTTAATAGACTTTTTTATCGCAGTTCGAAAAGGCCGCTCACACCGAGCGGCCTTTTTTTTGGATAAACTGAACACCCGGCGCCTTCAGGCCGAGAGGACTTGGTTTTATTCGCTGGTTTTCGACTCCACATCATCTTGTCATTCCGGCGTCGGTCGGAAGCCCGGTTCTCTGCCAGCGAGCCGAAGTCCAAGATGGATGCCGGTTTTCACCGGCATGACGGAATCTGAATGCGCCGGCAGAATCTTCACGCCCTTTGAGTTTGACAGCCAACCGCCGAGTTCAGTATTGCTCATAGCGAACGTCACTCTTACGGCGCGTCGACGCCGATCTTGTGGGGGTTGCGATGAAGTCACAGGTTCTAGCTCTTTCCCTCGTTCTGTTCGGTTCTACGCACTTACACGCCCAGGCGAATTTCTACGAAGGCAAGACCGCTAAGATCATCGCCGGCTTTGGCGCCGGCAGCGTCGACGACGCTTGGTCGCGCATGCTCGCTCGTTTCATGGGCAAGCATATCGTCGGCACGCCTAACTTTCTCGTGCAGAATATGCCTGGAGCCGGCGCCATGATCGCCGCCAACTACGTCTACAGCGTCGCCAAGCCGGATGGACTCACCTTAGCCGGCATTCGCGCCGGGCTCTACTTCGATCAGCTGGTGCGGCGCAAGCAAGTGCAATTCGACTGGCGCAAGTTCACTTGGCTCGGCAGTCCGTCGCAGCCCCATCAGATGATCTACATTCGCGCCAACTCGCCCTATAAAACCATTTACGATGTGCGCAAGGCCGCCGAGCCGCCCAAGTGCGGCGCCTCAGGCACCGCTTCCACCGGTCATCATTTGACCGCCCTCGTCGAGCAGGCCATTGGCGCGAAGTTTAATTCGATCACCGGCTACAAAGACGGACCCGAGGTCGACCTCGCGGTGGAGCGGGAGGAGATTCATTGCCGCGGCATTTCGTTGGAAACCGGCTTCGCCCGCGAGCCGCTCATCGGTTGGATCAAGAGCGGCTACGTCCGCGTGCTCATCCAGACCGGCAAGAAGCGCGATCCTCGACTGCCCGATACACCGACGATCTACGAGCTCATGGATGAGTTCAAGACTCCGGAATCGGCGCGGCGCTTGGCAACGATCATGCTCGCCGTCGCGCAATTCGGCCGCCCTTATGTGTCGTCGCCGGGGTTGCCGCCTGAACGGGCAAAAATGCTGCAGAGCGCCTTTGCCAAAGCAACCAGCGATCCGGAATTCGTCGCCGAGGCGAAACGGCGCCAGCTGGAACTCAATCCGATTTTCGGCGACGAGCTATCCGCTTTGGCGCAAGAAGTCATCGCCCAGCCCGCCGATGTCATCGAACGGATGAAACAGATTATGGGCAATTGATGATGGAGGAGTGGATGAAACACTTGACAGTTTTGGTCGCGACCCTCTGTGCCACCGTGCGCTGTGCGACGCTAGCCCACGCGCTAACGGCCGAGGAGATCGCGCTGCTCAATAGGGCCGATCGCCAAAAGATTCTCGAAGAGGGCGCCAAAAAGGAAGGCAAATTGGTTTGGTACACGCCGCTGATCGTCAACCAGGCCGTGCGCCCGCTCAAAGAAGCCTTCGAGAAAAAGTATCCATTTATTAAAGTCGATTTTCACCGCGCCAATTCGCGCGGTCTAGTGCAAAAGTGGTTCACGGAAAACGAAGCCAAGCGTCACGAAGCCGATGTGGTCGGCGGCAGTGAGGTGACCATGCTCGGTAAGAAGACTGGGTTATTGCTGCGCTTCACGTCGCCGTATTTGCGCGACTATCCGTCCGAATTGAAAGATCCCCAGGGATTTTGGACTTCGACCAATCTTTATTTCATGACGCTCGCATACAACACCCGCCGCATCAAACCCGTTGAAGCTCCCAAGACCTACGATGATTTGTTGAATCCCAAGTGGAAGGGCCGCATGGCCTGGCATATGGGTTCGAACACCGGTGCGCCGCTTTTCATCGGCAATATCCTTGCGACCCTCGGCCCAAAAGCTGGCTCCACGTACTTGCAGAATCTGGCGAAGCAGAGCATCACCTCGGCAACCGCCAGCGCTCGCGGCATCGTCGATCTGGTCGTCGCCGGCGAATACGACATCGCCATTAACATATTCAACAATCACGCCGAGATCAGCAAAAATGCCGGCGCCCCGGTGGACTGGCAGCCCCTCGAACCGGTGCCCTCGCCGCTCGGTACGACAGGCGTCGCGAAGAATGCCCCGCGCCCGCACGCGGCGATGCTGTTCACCGATTTTCTGCTCTCCGAAGAAGGTCAAAACGTTTTTCAGCGCGCCGATTACCTGCCCGCCCATCCCAAAGTGCCGGCCAAAACCATGGAGCTGAAACCCGGCGGCGGCAAGTTCGTCAAAGCCAACTTCTTTCACCCGGAAAACGTCTTGGAGAACAGCGACAAATGGCTCGCCTTGCAAGATAAGATTTTCACCAAGTAACGGTCGCCTTTTTCACCACGAAGACACGAAGTGCACGAAGTTCAGAGCATTACCTTTCCGAAACCTGCGTGTCCTTCGTGCCTTCGTGGTGAACGCCGACTCTCTCACTCGTATGTCCCTTTGCCAACCGTTGCCGTTTTGTGATTAAAATCGGCCAGACCGAATCTGCCAAGGAGTCATGCCATGCCGATCATCGATGCCGACACGCATATCGACGAAACCGAAGACACCTGGGAATATCTCCGCGACTTCGAGCAGGAGTTCAAACCGATTACCCAAAATCCCAGCCGCGTCGACCCGTCGAAGAACCCGGTGCGCTATTGGCTGGTCGACGGCCACCGCCAGATGCGTTTCGTGCGCGACGACCACAACACGCGCACGACGGTGGAGACCCGAGAACTGTTGGACGTGCAAAAACGATTGCGCGACATGGACGCCATGGGCACCGAAGTGCAGGTGCTTTATCCAACTTTGTTTTTAATGGAAGCCACCGAGCGGCCGGAAGTATCGACGGCGCTGCGACGCAGTTATAACCGCTGGCTCGCCGACCGCTGCGCCGAGTCCAAAGGCCGGCTGCGCTGGGTCTGTTTGCCGCCGCTGATGAACATGGACGAAACCATCAAGGAGTTGCAGTTCGCCAAAGATCATGGCGCCTGCGGCATCTTGAAGAAAGGCGATCTCGAAGCCGGCAAGTGGCCCGCTGACCCGTATTACTTTCCGCTCTACGAAGAAGCCAATCGTTTGGACTTGCCGATTTGCGTGCACATCGGCTCCGGCACGCCCGACTTCGTGCCAGCGCGGGAATTTTCCTTAGGCTCGTTCATGCGCTCGCAGTTGCCGACGGTGCACGCATTTCACACCATCATCCGCCATCAACTGCCGATGAAATATCCCAAGCTGCGCTTCGGCATCATCGAAGCCGGCTGCTCGTGGATTCCCTTCATCGCCTGGGAACTTAAACGGCGCATGGAAAAAGCCGCCGACGGCGCCGGCACCTTCAGCCAGTTCGCCCGCTACACGTTGTCATCCGACTTGCTCAAAGCCAACCGCATGTACGTCACCTGCCAAGTCGACGAAGACCTGCCGTATATCTTGAAAGTCGCCGGCGAAGACAGCCTGATGGTCGGCTCCGACTACACCCATCGCGACTCATCCATGGAATACGAATTCCCGCGCCTGCTCAAAGAACGCGCCGACGCAGGAGAGATCTCGCAAACCGCTGTGCGGAAGATCCTTTATGATAATGCCAAGACGTTTTACGGACTGTAGTTCAGCCAATGCGACCCGGCCCACAGGATTTATTTTTTTAGAAAGCGTTCACGGCTTCCGTGTCGCCGCCAGCTTCTGATAGTTCCAGGTGCCGTCGCGTTGCGGCGCGCGGCCTTTGAGAACGTCCTTGAAGTGGGGCTGTTCGTAAAGCGGCGTGCGATTGGACATCTCGTCAACTAAGTTGCCAGGCAAGCTTTTATAGTCCTTGCCCTCGGCGCAATAGGCCAGGTAGTTCATCCGCGCCTGTTCTTCCAAGAATGCCATGCCCATCACGGCTTCGGAGAGACTTTTTCCCGTCGTCACCGCGCCGTGGCCATAAAGCAGCATCGCTTGGCTTTCGCCCAACAAGGTGGCAACTTCCATGCCTTCGCTATCGCTCTGAATGGTTTTGACGTGGGGATAGATCGGCAGCGCCCGCTGCACCAACTGCGCGCCCTCCTGACACATCGGCCTTAGCCCGCCGGTCAAGATGCTCATGAGTACCGTATAGCGCGGATGCACATGCACGACCGACTGAACATTCGGGTGGGTTTTGTAGATGCACGCGTGAATTTTGACTTCCGAGCACTGCGTCAGTCCGGCACGTCCGCCGACCAAGAACCCCTCAGTGTCGCACATGACCATGTCGTCGGCCTCCATGATCGCCAGGCCATCATACTCGTATTCACGTCCTTTGACGAAAAAATGATTCGGCTCCGCGGGAACCCGCATGCTCGCGTGGCCAAACGCCGAGGCAAAGCCGGTCGCTAAACCAAGATTGGCAAGTACGCGATTCGCTGCTGCCACTTCACGCTTGACGTCTTCGATATCTGAACTCATTTTTTACTCCTTTTAGAATCTCAGGTAACTGGTCACCGAAGCACAACTTAGTCGATGCGGTTCTACTACGCGGGCTTGACCGCAGCAAGGTTGACTAGCGTTTCTTCCCGTTGCGCTGGGACGCCGAAACCAAACCACTGGAACGCACCGAGATCCGATCGGCTCCACCAAAGATAGGGCAGCGAGACATTCTGCGAGCCAAAGACAAAACCCTGATCCCGAATCATCGCCATATACTCGACGGCACTGCGCTGCACATGCATCGGATGGCGAAACAATAGGCGAATAATCCAAGAGTGGATGTAGGCACGTGTCGATTCGGCGAACAACAATAGCCCGCCGGGCTTGAGCACGCGAAACATTTGCGCCAAAGCCATTTGCTGTTGCATGAGATGGTGAAACGTCTGATGACAAAACACCAGATCCACGCTGGCATCGGCCATGTCGAGCACCGCGATATCGCCGTGACGGAGTTCGATTGGAATATTCTCGTTCGACGCCTCGACTTGGGCAAGTTGCAGACACTTCTCTTCGGCATCGACTCCGATCAAGCGCTGCGGCGCGAAATGCTCGATCAACAGCCGGAACGATTTACCTTGGCCGCAGCCAACATCAAGCACGATCGGATAGGATGGCTTGCGTTGCGGAATCAGCCGTTCCAAATCGTCAAGCGCGACTTTGAGGACATGTGCAGTCCAAGTCTGGGTGCCTAGAAACCAAAAGCCAATCCTGGTCTCCGGTACAAACGCGATGTCAGGGCGGCAATGAGTTATTTTCATGTGGTAACACTTGAACGATCGTTGAATGCCACTCTATTGCGCGCCCTCAGCGTAAAAACTCTTTCTCAAAATAATCCGCCCACTCGTTGCTCTTATCGTATAGCAATTCAGGACTTAAATAGTTCGCTTTCTTGAAGCGCACGCCAGGTTTTAAATCGGCTTGCAACGCCGGCACGTCGGGATGCGCCGGTAGGTAGTTGGCGGCTTGAAATACCCGTTGACCTTTGCGCGAAAGCACGAAGTCGAGAAAGAGCATCGAGGCATGCGGATGCGGCGCGGTTTTGACCAGACCGATGGAGTTGTTGGTTGCAGTCACGGGCTCCAGCGGGTGCCACTCCACCGGCGCGCCGGCAGCTTTGCTGATGTACGCATGGTGGTTGAAGATCTGAATCGCCAGCGGATATTCGCCGGCGATAACCAGATCGAGGATCTGCCGCGCGCTGGCGGTGCTCTTGGCAATGTTCTGCTGTTTTAACTTTTGCAGATAGGCCTTGCCCGCTTCCTGGCCCATGCTCACAAAAATATTGCCGATGAACTGCGGCGCGCCCGAACCGCGGCTGGTCGACCACATCATCTGGCCTTTCCAACGCGGGTTGAGCAGGTCTTCGTAGCTCTTCGGCAGCTCAGCCGCTTTCACGTTGCGCGTATTGTAACCCAGCGTCATGAAGTAAACGTTGGTGCTACCCCAGAAGCCATTGGGATCTTTCAGTTCGCGCGGATACTCAGCTATGGGCGGCGAATAAAAGCGCTGCATCAAGCCGGCGCGCTGCAACATCGTCGCCGCGGCGCTGCCGCTAGCGACATCGACCTCGTAACGTTTGGCTTGATGCTCCGCCAACACCCGCTGCGCCAGACGGTCGGCGTTGGCGCGAAAAAACTCGACTTGAAGAAATGGATACTCCTTCTCGAAGGCATCCTTCACCGGCCGTACCACCTGATCGACGATCAGTCCGGTGTAAAAAGACACCTTGCCCTCTTTCTTCGCCCCTTCGATGAGAATCTTTTCGCGGTTGGGCGATTTCATCAAGGCGATCTCTTCCACCGTCGCCGCTCGCACTACCAGCACCGACGGTGCAGCGAAGGTGAAAAACACAGCTAACAGAGCATGCGTGAACTCAGCGGAGAATTTCATCGTTCCTCCTCGGACCGCGGGTACGGCGATCGTCTTTTCGAGTCGGCAAGCATCAACGACATAGGGCAAGCTAGCCCCGCCGTCGGCTCCCTGTCAAGGATTTGTCGTCGCGGTAGAGCGAGGATTGCCACGCTGAAATTCTCTTGCCGGCCCGCTGTTTCGTGGTATGGTCCGGCTAAATCAGCTAAGCGGAGCACCCGCGCCTTTTTTTTTAGGGGGAAATTTCATGCCTGAGCAAGCTATCAAGGACAAAACCGCCATCGCCGGCATCGGCGGACGCGTGCAGCTCGTCAGCAACATCATCGGTTGCCCACGGGAAGATGTGAAAGTCGGTATGGCGGTCAAGGTGCATTTTGATGATGTAACACCAGAAGTGACGCTGGCGAAGTTTAAGCCTGCGTAAACAGAGCAACTTAGGCTCGCTTCTTTCGTCCGATATTGATATGGAACAGCGAAAATCTCCACGGAGGTAGGAAAACATGCCCGGCGCACTGGACGATATTCGCGTGATCGACTTTACCCATGCTTTGAACGGCCCGTTCTGCACCATGCTGCTCGGCCACCTTGGCGCAGAAATTATTAAAATCGAGCCACCCGCCGGCGACGGCTTTCGCCGCTCGTGGATGCCGCCCAACGCCAAGGTCGATGCTTACGAATTCTTGTGGGTCAACGTCAACAAGAAAAGCGTGGTATTGAATTTGAAAACCGCCCTGGGCGTCGATTTGGCGCGCCAGTTGATCGCCAAAGCCGATGTCGTCGTGGAAAACTACCACACTGGGCAGATGGAAAAATTTGGCCTGGGCTATGAGGATCTGAAGAAGATCAACCCGCGGATCATCTACTCCTGCACGCGCGGCTTCGGCGAGTCGGGGCCGTACAAAGATTACGGCAGCACGGCGCACACCAACAACAGCATGACCGGCTGGACCCACACCGGCTGGCAGTACAGCAAAGCGCCGGGCACCAAAGCGATCGGCATCGGCGACGAAGCCGCCGGTATCAGCATGGTGTGCGGCATCCTGGCGGCACTGCACGCGCGAGAAAAGACCGGCGAAGGCCAGCGCATCGCCGTATCGATGCAGGAAGCGCTGTTGGGTTTCATGATCAGCGAGTTTCACGAACACTTCATCGGCATCGAAGTCGGCAATTATCCGGTGCCGGCGGCGGACGGCTATTTCACGCTGCGCATACCCGATGTGAGCGACGGCGGTTGGGCGAAGCTCGCGAAATTAATGGAGCGCGACGATCTGCTCCAAGATCCGCGTTTCTCGGACGGCGCGGCGCGGAAGCAAAATCGTGCGGCCTTACACACGCTGGTCAAAGACTGGGCCAAGACCAAAACCCGCCAAGAACTTTGGCAAGGCTTGCGCCATATCGACTACTTTGGCGCGCCGGTGCTGTCCATGGGTGAAGTCATCGAGGACGAACATATCAAGGAACGGAAAGCTTTCATCGAGAGAAATCATCCGGTCGCCGGCCCGACGAAACTCTTGGCGCCATGGATTCACATGTCAAAGACGCCGACCAGCATCCGCGACGACGCCCCGCTGCTGGGCCAGCACACCGACTCTGTCTTAGGAAACGTGTTGGGCTTGAGCGCCGCGCAGTTGAGCGAACTGCGCGCGGCCAACGTCATCAAATAGCGATTGGTAATTCCAGCCAAAGAGAAAACATCCCTTCTCACCACGAAGGACACGAAGGTTTCGGAGTAAGAATATTTCGACCTTCGTGCTCTTCGTGTTTCCTTTGAATATACATGTATAGGTAAGATTTGGGCGACGAATTGGCATGAGACTTACGTCATACCGGCGAAAGCCGGTATCCATCCCCTCCCTCCCTTGGATGCCGGCCTGCGCCGGCATGACGAATCAGACAAGGAGCCATGTGGCGCTGGGGGAAAGATGCAATTTCATACTCGGTAGACGAGCGCAAGCTCATGAACACTTCGCGGTGAATGGAATCTGGTCTGCAAATTCCCCACGAATGAATCTTCGGGCGCTGGCTTGTCAAGCGTGCGCCGATTTGACAGCGCCGCCGCGCTGCCATAATTTGTCGAGCTAAATCGCGGCGAGAAAAGGAACGAAGTATGCGTGTAATCGATTGTGACGCTCATGTCGAAGAGTGTGTCGAAACTTGGCAATATCTCGACCCGGAATTTTATCTTTTACGGCCGATCCCGGTGACGTTTCCCGAGGACACCTGCTTCGGCTGGCACAACGCTGCCTGGGTGATCGACTACAAACTGCGATTCTTCGCCGCCAATCCAACGACCATGAAGAGAGCCGGAGAAAAAGGCGTCTCGATTCCGGTGCAGGAAATGCGCGACGTCCAAACTCGCGTGCGCCACATGGACGAGTTGGGTATCGACACCCAAGTGGTCTTTCCGTCGATCTGGCTCGGCTGTTTGGCGGAGAACGTCGAACTCGAAGCCGCGCTGGCGCGCAGCTACAACCAATTCATGGCGATTCAGTGCTCCCAGTCCGGCGGCAGGATTTGGTACGTCGCCATCGTGCCCTGGCGTCGTCCGGACATGGCAGTAAAGGAAATCCGCCGGGTAAAAACGCTCGGCTGCGTCGCCGGCATCTACGCTCGCGGCATCGAATGGGACCGTCCGCTTACTCACCCCGACCACTGGCCGATCTACGAAGAGGCGGCGAATCAAGATTTGCCGATAACCGTCCATGTCGGCAACGGCTCGAGCCCGATGATCCGGGATATGTTTCAAGGCGTGCCGCGGCCGACCTACGAAGACGGCAGTCCCCATGTCCATCCGCTCGGCAAAGGCATTGTCAGCGGCCCTTACGTGCTCTACGCCTTCCAACAAATTCTCGGCTCAAAGCTGCTCGAAGATTTTCCCAAACTGCGTGTTGCATTCTTGGAAGCCGGCTCGGAATGGACCGTGCGGCTGCTCAAAGGACTGCGCGGCCACAATCGTGCGAAAGTCGATCACTGGCTCGCCGAGCGCGTCTTTGTCTCCTGTGCCTTGGACGACGATCTGCCGTACATCATCGGCAAGAACGGCGATGATTTTCTCGTCACCGCCACCGACTTTCCCCATGGCGACGCTTTTCGCCAAGACCAGCTGGCCAATGGACTCAAAGCCCGCGGCGATCTGAGCGACGCGACCATCGATAAAATCCTCTCGGCCAATCCGCAAAGATTGTTTCACATATAAAAACCTTAGGGGCGACCGCCGGGATCCGGCTCGAGCCATCGAGCCGGATTTTCTGCCTCGCCTTCCAGGGGTCTCTTTCCAAGGCCGGAGAGCCGTGGACATTGTTCTCGCCTTGGCATAAGTGATTGAGCACAGATGCTTCGCGAGAGGTAAGCCCATGGACATTGACGAACTCAAGCAAAACGTAGTCACCGCCAGCCATATTCTGCACCAGCAAGGCATCGCCGCCGCTTTTGGTCATGTGAGCGCGCGAATCCCCGGCACGAACACATTTATCTTTCCGCCGCGCATGAGCCCGGCACTGGTGCGCAAGGATAATTTGCTAACCCTGGATGTCGACGGCAACCAGCTTTCCGGCGACGGCCGGCCGAACACCGAATTCTGGATTCACGCGCGAATTTATCAGGCGCGCCCCGATGTCCAATCGGTCTGCCATGTTCATCCACCGAGCTGCGTTGTGCTGGGCTCGCTGGGCGAAACCATTCGACCGCTGCACGCATCCGGCGCGGTGTTTAAGAACGACGTGCAAGTCTTCGATCCGGTCACTTTGATTCGCAGCCGCGAGTTGGGCGACGATGTCGCGAAAACCCTCGGGCCGCATGGCGCGATGCTATTGCGCGGCCACGGCGTCAACGTCGCCAACAAAGACGTCCGGCGCGTTTGCATCATGACGCTGTGGATGGAGGAAGCGGCGAATTATCAGCTGCGCGCCATGTCTGCGGGCAAGCCGCGCTATTTCACGCCGGAAGAACTCCAAGTCATTTACCCGCAGGTCTCCGGTGAAGAGGTCTCCAATCGCGCTTGGGAGTATTTCAGCAGCCGGCTGGAATCCTGACAACCAACGGGCTTGAGACGCGCTAATTAAACAAGATATTGTCGGTCGAACAAAGGGAGGGAAAACCAATGACACTCAAACATGGCGAATTGCGCCAAGCGGTCATCGATAGCGCGAATTTTCTTGTGCGCATCGGCGCGATCTCGATGAGCCACCATGGCAACTTTAGCGTGCGCGTGCCCGGCACCGACACGATCTTGCTCACCGCATCGAGCTCCTTCGATAATTTACAGCCGGAAAACCTCGCGCTGCTCGATCTCGATGGCAAACTGGTCGAAGGCGAGATCAATCCGACCAACGCCGAGATCGTCCACATGCACGCCATCGTCTATAAAGAACGGCCGGAGACCGGCGCCGTCGTCCACACCCACTCGACCTACGCCACCAGCTTCGCCCTTGCGAGCCGGGCGCTGGGCTGCTCCTACGAAGCGCTGGTGCGCAATGAAATGGCCGAAGGCGTGCCCTTGGCGAAATATGGCCCGCGCGGCTCCGGCGAATCCATCGCCAACATCGTCACCGCCTTGAACGCCACGAAAAATACCAAAGCCGTGCTGTTGGAAAATCACGGCGTGCTCGCCTTCGGCGCCAATCCCGCCGCCGCGGCGCGCGCGAATTTGATCGTCGAAGAAGCGGCGCAGATGGCGATCTACGCCGAAGTGCTGGGCGGCGCCAAGATAATTCCGCCGGAACTGTTGAAAGCCACTGTCGGCCGCAGGGATGAATTCGCCCACAAGGGAACACAACGGGCATGACGTAGGGGCGACCGGCCGGTCGCCCTAATCCGAATCGGCAAACTAAAACAATTGGCAAGAGAGAAAGGAAGAAAAAGATAATGGCAATGACCGCAAATGAAAAACGCAAAGCATTGAAGGCGATGATGCAGCAACCGACCTGCCATCTGGCGCCGAGCTGTAACGATGGCATCCAGGCCCGGCTCGTCGAGTGGCTGAAATTTCCGCTGGTGCATATTTCCGGCAGCGGACAACATCGTTCGCTTGGCTTCGCCGACGCCGGCCTACTCACGCTTACCGAAATGATCAATAAGGCGCGCGAAATCGTCGACGCGGTCAACATTCCCATCGTCAGCGACGCCGAGACCGGCTACGGCAACGCCGTCAACGTCTTTCGCGCGGTAAAGGAATTCGACCGCGCCGGCGTCGCCGCCATCCACATCGAAGATCAGATGACGCCCAAACGCGCCGGCCATGAAGGCTTCGATGTCGGTCTGATCTCGCGCCAGGAATTCGTCGCGAAAATCAAAGCGGCGGTGGACGCGCGTACCGATCAGGACCTCGTCATTATCGCCCGTTCGGAAGCCAAGGACTCGCTGCAAGAGCGCCTCGAACGCACCCAGGCGTGTATCGAAGCCGGCGCCGACGCTTCATGGGTCAGCGCGCGCACGGAGGAAGAAATCCTCGCCTACGCCAAACTCGGCAAACCGCTGGTCGGCGTGCCGCCGCGCGGCGTGATGACCATCCAACGCTACGGCGAACTGGGCGGCCGTGTCGGCTGCATCCCGACAGTGCTGCAAGTCGCCATGCTGCACGGCATGCGCCAGTGCCTGGAAGAACTGAAAAAGAGCGGCACCGAAGCCGCCTATTTCAAAAACACCCCGGGCATCGACGACACCCGCAAATGGTACGCGAACATGGGTAACGCCGAGCTCAAAGAGCTGGAAAAGAAATACGGCTATTAAACAAGTTCTTTTCATAACCGCTATCGAATTGGCGAATCGCGACTAAAGCGTCTGGGATTGTTTATGCTAAAAACGAAACACTTTGCCGGAATAATTCTTAACGTCGTGCTGCTCGTCGTTTCATCGCAATCGGCGCGGGCGCAGCTGACGAAACTCAATGTCGGCTACAGCGCCATTAGCGGTGACGCTTTGCCGGCGTGGCTCGCCAAGGACGCCGGCATCTTCGAAAAGAACGGCCTCGACGTTCAGCCGGTTTTCTTCACCGGCGGCACGACGGCGATCATGGCGCTGGTCTCAGCCGACACGCCGATCGCGCAGTTGGCCGGGCCGGCGGTCGTGAACTCAGTCATGGCGGGTTCGGATGCGACAATCGTCGCCGGCGGCGTAATTTCGTTGAACTACTACCTGTTAAGCCGGCCGGAAATAAAAACTCCCGAGCAGTTAAAGGGCGGCTCGGTCGCGATCAGCCGGTTCGGCTCGTCATCTGACTTTATCGCCCGTTACGCGCTGACGAAGATTGGCTTGACGCCCGGCAAGGACGTTACCATCGTGCAAATCGGCAGCACCACGGCGCGCGTCGACGCGGTGCTCGCCGGACGCGTGCAAGCAACCGTGGTAAATCCGCCGGCCAGTATTATCGCGCAAAAGCGCGGCATGAACACTCTCGCCGATCTGCCCAAGCTTGGACTAGTCTACCAACACACCGCTGTCGCCACGACCAAAAAATATATTCGAGAAAATCGCGATATCGTTAGGCGCTATGTGAAATCACAGATCGAGGCTGTCCATCGCATTTACACCGACAAAGAAAGCGCCATCCGGGCGTTGGGGCGATTCATTGGCCGTACGGTCGATCGCGATGTCTTAGAAAAGACCTGGGAAAATTTGATCAGTGAATCGGTACTGCCGAGAAAGCAGTATCCGTCGGTCGAAGGTCTGAAAACTATCCTCGCCTCTGAACCGAAAGCCAAATCGCACAATCCCGAGGACTATTTCGACGCAAGCTTCGTGAAGGAATTGGATCTGAGCGGCTATACGGATGGCCTCTATAAGAAACGTTGAGCGAATTTCCCAAGGCAACGCCACAGATATCCTATTATCATGGCCCGGAAGTTGGTTGAGAAAAACCGTATCGGTTCAGACGATCCCCCCTTTAGAAAAGGGGGGCAAGGGGGGATTTTCTTGCGCGCACACACTACAAATCCCCCTCTGTCCCCCTTTTTCAAAGGGGGAGGCTCTGAGCTTTTTAGTAAACGTATTTCTGGGCCAGGACACCAGCGAGTGCCATGAAATTTGCTCATTTCTCCCATGTTTGGAATAAGCCCGGCATCACCGTCGCGGATCGCTATGAGCAACTCTGGCGCGAACTGACGGCATGCGACGACTTGGGCTTTGACTTTGGATTTTGCGTCGAGCATCACTTCAATCCGCGCGAAAGCTGGATGCCGTCGCCGTCGATTTACTGCGCCGCGGCGGCCGCCCATACCCGACGGCTGCGCGTCGGTACCATGGGTAATGTCGTGCCGCTCTACGATCCGTTGCGAATCGTCGAGGATGCGGCAGTGTTGGACAACCTCGCCAACGGCCGCTTCGAACTCGGCTTAGTTTCAGGCATCGTCCCGGATTTCTTCGGACCCTACGGCGCTGATTTTAACAATCGCCGCGCGCTCACTCACGAAGCGCTGCTCTGCATCAAACAAGCGCTGTCGAGCCAAGGGCCGTTCAGCTTCAACGGGGAATTTCATCATTATCAAAGTGTCACGCTCGGCGTTAAGCCGCTCCAGCAGCCCCATCCGCCGATTTGGATTCATTCGCGCGACGCTGACACCCTGGCGCTCCTCGCCCGCGAAGGAGTCCATACGGGGTATCTTTTTTTGGTGCCGCGCGACGAGGTTGCGCCGCGCTATCGCGAATATTTGCGTTTATGGCGTGACGCCGGCCACACGGGCAAGCCGAATATCGGTTACTGGGTGTTAGTTTACGTCGACGAGACCGACGCCAAAGCGGTGGCTAAAGCAAAACCCTATTTCGAACATTGCTTCACCAACGTCTTTGGCACCCGGGCCGAGGGTGGCATCGGCTACCAGCGGCTTGCCGAGAACCATGAGAAACGCGGCAACCCCCGCGGCGCCGAAATCGCGCGCCACTCGATCGACGTCGAATATTTGCGCGAACACAACTTAGCCTTTGTCGGCTCGCCCAAAACTGTCATCGAACAGATCAAGCAAGCCGCCAGCGAGGGCGTGTTCAACACCGTCATGGCCGAGTTCAACATCGGCGCCATCGTCGAAGAAGATTTAATACGCTCGATCAAGCTGTTCGGCAGCGAAGTCCTGCCAGTGTTGCGCAACTTCGAACCGTACTGAACGAAGAATTACCTGCGAGAGAGATTCTTGACAAAACCCGAAGCTTCCAACTCTTTGATCAAACTGTTGTCGATATACTTTTCCGGCGTGATGTCTTTAACCTGTTCCTTCGGCAGAAAATCCAAGATCGCCTGCACCGACTCCGCCCTGACGTAAGGCACTTCCTCCCAGACATTGACAAACGACCGATAGGCGCCGCGCGCAATATCCGCCGGGATGCGCAGATGCTTCGCTAGCGAAGCGGTCACCACCTCCGGCTTTTCCCGCACTAGCTTCATCGCTTCAACGAACCCTTTCAAGAAATTCACCACCACCGGTCGTTCGCGCTGCAAATAACCGCGGTTGACAATGATCGCGCCTTGGAGAAACGGAATCCGTTGTGTCGCCAGATCGACGAGTTCACGGAAAGCCGGCCGCGGCGCCGAAGCGACGCCGGCATCGACCAAACCTTTGTCCAACGAAACGAAGATTTCCGGCAGCGCGCCATGGTGGACAAATTTCATATCCTTGTCCGCCACCCCGGCCCTGCGCAGAGCCGCGCGCGTTGTCGTGTGTGTCGCCGAGCCCGGCGCGCTCACGCCGATGCTTTTGCCGGCCAAGTCCGCGAGAGTTCTAATCGGTGAATCCTTGCGCGTCCAAATCGATAGCACGACGTAGTTGGTCTGCGCCGCGACAAAAACCAGATCGCTGCCGCTAAGATTAGCTTGGACCACTGAAGCACCGGCAAAGTGGCCCAACTCGACGGTACCGCCGGCCAGCGCTTGAATCGGCGATGCGCCGCGGCCATGGACGATCTGGACATCGAGACCGTACTTCTCGAAAAGCCCCTGATCCGCCGCAACCCAAACCGGCCCGTTGGACGCCGTAAGCGCGCTGTAGATGATTCGAATGGGTGCCTTGCGCGCGCCGGAGGTCTGCGCTCGGGATTCACCGATGCAAACCAGCAGCAGCGCCATTAGCACGCCGAATCGGTAAATCCTTCGCATCATGGGTAGGTCCGGTAGATTTCCGACTCCGGCGGAATTTCCATCAGTTCGATGCTGTTGCCATCGGGATCGGAGACGAACGCAATGCGCTGCTTGGCGCGGCCAATGAATTTGCGATCCGGTTTGACACCCATCTTCGCCAGATGCTCCAGTGCCTGCTCCAAATTGTCGAGCACCAGGCAGAAATGTATATAGCCGATCGGATCCGGCGGCGAAGCTAGAACATTCTTGCCACCGGGGAAAAGCTCGACACACTGGCCTTTGGCAAACTCCAAGAACATCAGCTCCGGCCGGTCCCCGCTCGGCGCGACGCGATAGATCACCTTGGCGCCAAAGGCGTCGCCGTACCAGCGAATGCTCTTCTCCACATCCGCGACTTTAAAGGCCACATGGCCAAAACGAAGACCATCGATAGACATTGTCTTTCCCCCTTTCAGTGCCGCAAAATAATCGTTGTGCGATGACCAGTTTTCTATGAATGCTCAGAAACGCGGTTCAATACGCTCCAGGACCGTTGCGTTGATTTATCCTCACAATACGATCAGCGATCTTAAGCAATAAAGTTGTTAGACGGCAAGTGCTAAAGTTGACAATGCGCCGGCACGCCTTGTACTAATAGTCTGCCCGACGTTACCAGGCTTTCGAGGAGGACTTTCAATGGACACCCAAGCCTCTATTCGCTTCGATCATTTCGCTTATCCGGTTGACGATCTCGTCAAAGCCGAGGACTTTTACACCGGCATGCTGGAAGTGCCGATCTTCGAACGGCGCGGTCTTCGCGTCGTCGACGTGCGCGCCGGCACGTTGCCCCGGACTTTTTTAAATGTGGCGGGAAGCCGCGTCGGTCTGTTTCTCGGCCGCGAGCCGCTGCCCGAGGATAAAGAATTGCACGGCGCGCCGGTGGTGGGCATCGAAGTCACCGGCGAGGGTTTCAGGCGCATTCAGCAGCGGCTGGAAGAAAAGCCAACGGTGAAGTTCGACGGTCCGCGCTTACGCGAACGGCTCGGCCCCAGGGCAAAATCCATCCTGTTGCAAGATCCCTTCGGCAATCATCTTGAACTCATCGAGAAGGCCGGTTCTGCCGCAAACAACGGCTCCGCCTATCTGGGTTTGAGCCAGTTAGAATTGGAAGTCACCGACTTGGATCGATCCGAGGCTTTTTATCGCAACGTGTTCGGTTTGAAAGTGTTGGGCCGTGAGCAAGACACACTCGGCCACGAGACCTCTTGTTTGCAGCTACATAGCGGGCAGTGGCTGGTACTCCACAAAGTCAAAGCGCTTAACGAGCGTAGCAGCGCCCACTACCGCTTCGAAGGACAGCACTACGCTTTCTTCACGCCGACGGCGGACACCTTAAAGCAATTTCGCGGGGCGGTGACGCGCGAAGGCGGCAAAGTCGACGCGTTGGAACAGACGCAGGTGCGCAGCGCCACGGCCCATGGACTGTACTTCACCGACTACGACGGCAACCCATTGCAGCTGCAAGTCGAAGGCTCGGAATGAGTTTAAACCGCCAAATTATTTCTTGGAGATCACCAGTCATGAAGCTAATCTCGGCATTGCTTGCGACCATTCTAACGATCGCGCCTTTGCTTTGCGGCGCAGATTCAACTTGGGCGGCAGCCGCATCGGGTGCCAACGAAAAACTCGCCGCGCTGAAAAAAGCCGCTCAAACCGAAGGAATGCTCAATTTAGTGTGGGGCGAGAATACATTTCGCGGCCTCCAAGGTGTGCGTGATCTGGTATCGGGTATGAACAAACACTTCGGCACCAGTATCATCGCCAACTGGACGCCCGGACCGAGCCAGCCGCAAATGGCAGCGAAGATCGCCCAGGAGTTCGCCGCCGGTGTGCCGGCGACTTCCGACGTCTATATCGGCGGTTCGGAAACCTATATCGCCACACTCTCGACGCCGCTGATGGTGCTCGAGCAGTTCGACTGGGCCTCGACCTTTCCGCAGATCGATCCGGCCGCCGTGTCGCTCAAAGGCGCCGCCTTGGAGATCAGCGGCCGTTTTCCCGGCATCGTTTACAACACCAAGTTGATCGCCAAGAACGACGTGCCGAAGAGTTTGAGTGAACTGTTACAGCCCAAGTACAAGGGCAAAGTTTCGACCCAACCCTACCTCTCTTACTTCGACATCCTGGCCGGACCTAAACAATGGGGGCCGGAACGGACCGCCGACTACGTCAAAAAACTATCCGGCCAGGTCTCTGGCCTGATGCGTTGCGGCGAGTACGAGCGCGTCGTCAGCGGCGAATTTCCCATCCATGTGCTCGCCTGCGGCGAGGGCGGCGTCCTGCCGTTTATCGAAAAAGGCGCGCCGCTGGCTTATGTGATACCCAGCGACGCGGCGATGGTCACTCATCGCTACTGCGCCGTTCCCAAGAACGGCAAGGCGAAAGCCGCAGCCAAATTATTTTGCGCGTTCCTGATGACCAAGTCGGGACAAGAGTTTCAGTGGACCGTCGATCGCCAGGACAGCGAGAAGTTCCCTGGAACGCGATATAATCGCCAGATGAAACAACTCCAAGCCGCCGGCGTCAAGCCGCTCGACGTATCGGTAGACTATGTGATGAGTTTCCCGGTTTTGAAATACGCCAAGGAACAGGAAAACATCATATTGTTCCTTTCAATCGACTCGATTCATTACTCTGTCATCGTGCATCCAATTAACGGCGCGGCTTTCCATGATGAACTTGACCCTGATCCTGTTCATGCTGCCGGTGAAAATACTCTACTGGCGCATAGGCAACCTCGTCGGCGGCTTGCCGAGCGGCACCAAAGGTTGAATGCCCATTGCCTAGAAATTCTGATAGAGCCGTTCCGCCGCCGGCTTGTTCTTGATCAGCTTCATACCGGAGAGTTGATCGACCAAAGTCGCCCAGCGCTCCCTGCTCATCTTCCCCAGTTCTTTATTAGACATATTGGCGGCGAGGATAAACGGTTTCTGCACGTCGGCCGAGTCTTTCATGGTCTCGCTATCCATCGCCGGGTTCAATTTAACCATCCAGCCATTAGCGCTCTCGGGCGCGCGCAGGTAATCGCTCCAGCCATCGCGTATCGCATCGATCAAGTCGCGCACTTGCTTTGGATTCTTCTCGATATACTGGCGCCGGGCGATCACTACCGTGCCGTAAGGATTGAACCCGGCATCGGCGATCAGAAAGCTCGCCGCCGGTTTGTTCTTTTTCTTGGCGAGCAAAGGTTCCGCGGTGACAAAGCACTGTTGTGAATAATTGGCGTCGGTAAGAAATTGCGCGATCCCGCCGGCGTAGGGCACCAGTTTAACCTTGGCGTTGGCGAATTTGGCTTGCAGAAACAATGTGTAAGGTGCGCCGCTCTGAATCGCTAACGTGCCCGGTGCGGCAAAGACATCGCCGAGCGCTTTGAAGCCGCGCTCCGGATGCACCATAACCCCCTGCGGATTGGTTTGATAGACGGCAAACAGCGCGACCACGTCGGTGCCGCGCGCCTGCGACAGCACCACTTCATCCGCAGCGGCGATGCCGAACGGGACCTTGGAATTGGCAACCATCTGCACCACCGGTGTGCCGGCGCCGCCCTCGACGATCTCGACGTTAAGACCGCGTTTTTCGAAACTACCGGCGAGCTTAGCGGCATAAAAGCCGCCGAACTCCGGCTCCGCCTTCCAGTTGAGCGCGAATTTGAGAGCCGTCAATTTAACAGCCTCTCCAGCTTGAGCCGCGTGCGGAAAAACAGTCAAGGATAGTAATAGCAGCACGACGTTCATTAAGAATTCCTTTCGGAGCTATGCCATGAGCCCAGTGATAGCGCTGAGATTATATTAACCGTACCGACCAAAACAATGCCGAGCAGCGAAGAGATCAGCACCGCGGCAAACACTCGATCGATTCTTTGCTGCGTGCGTGCCGCATCGACGACGCTGCCTAACCCGCCGCCGCCGATGAATTCACCGACGATGGCTCCCACCACCGCCAGCCCCGACGCGATCCGCAAGCCGGAGAAAATTTGCGGCAGAGCAAACGGAATTTTTAGCATCCAGAGAGTTTGCCGGTTCGACGCCGTATACAGTTTGAAAAGATCGAGCAGCGACGGTTCCGTCGATTTCAGTCCTAACAGAGTGCTGGCGATGATCGGAAAAACCGAAACGATCGCCGCCGACGCAATCACCGTAGGCTGGCCAAAACCGAACCAGATCACTAAGAGCGGCGCGATCGAAATAATCGGCACGGTTTGAAAAAACACCGCGTACGGATAAAACGCCCGGCGCGCCAAATCGGAGGACGACAGGGCGATGGCGAAAAGAGTTCCCGTGACAAAACTCAGGAGCAGTCCCGCCAAAGCGGAGCTCAGCGTCGACCAAGCGGCCAGAGTTAATTCTACCCGATCATCGAGCAGCGACTGCAACACTTCGCTGGGGGCCGGGATTAAATACGATGGCACCCAGGCCATGCGCACGGCCAATTCCGCCGCGCCGACGGAAAGAACCAATGGCAGCAAGGGCGGCAACCAGGACGCCTGCCGAGATCTTAACGTCACGAGGCATCTCCGCTAACCGGCATGGCGGCGGCAATGCACCGGACCTGGTCGATGTACTCCGGGGAGGTGCGCAGCTCGGCTTCACGCTTCTCGGGCAACAGAACCTTTTGATCGAGAAGCAGCCGCGCCGGACGGTGCGACAAGACGATTATCCGGTCGGCGAGAAACACCGCTTCGTTGACCGAATGGGTAACAAACAATACGGTCATGCCAAGGGCCAGCCAAATTTCACGCAGCTGAATTTGCAAAGTATGCCGCGTCGGCTCATCGAGGGCGGCAAAGGGTTCGTCGAGCAGCAGCAAGTTGGGCCGCGTCGTCAAGGCGCGCGCCACCGAGGCGCGCATCTTCATGCCGCCGGAAAGTTCATGCGGGTAGCGCGCGCAAAACTCGGCCAAGCGCACCCGGCGCAGCTCTTCGGTCGCGCGGCTTTCCGCGTCCGTCCTGGACCAGCCGGCCAATTCAAGCGGCAATGTTGTGTTACGGAGCAAGGTGCGCCAAGGCATCAGCGTCGCATCTTGAAAAACAAAACCTCGCGACAACATGCGGTTTGCTGCTTCGATCACTAATTGCCCACTATCGGGGTGGTCGAGCCCAGCGGTGAGGCGCAGCAGCGAAGATTTGCCCGAACCGGACGGCCCGAGCAAGGCAACGAATTCGCCGGGCTCAATTTGAAATGAAATCTTGTCGAGCACCAATCCTGTGCCGGTAAAACTGCGCGACACCGCCGCGCAACGGATTGTCGCGCCGGCTCGATCTTGACCTGGAAGTAATTCGGAATTCATCAAGCCGTCAATCAGATCCGCAGCGAATAAGAATCGATGCACTGGTCGAAGGATCGCTTCCCGCTGTTCCGTTTGGTCAGCTCGCGGCTAAATCGCGCGCGCCCGAGGTTACAAAAACACACTGATATTCTTCGCATCCAGCACGGCCTGATCGAGGATGATCGTCCGACTGGCTATCTTGAAGCTTTCACCCTCGCGCCGCAGGATGTCCTGGCGCGCCCCGACAAAAATATCTTTGTCGCTTTCCATGCGCGTACGGTAGACGAGAAAGTTGGAGTGGGCTACGACTTCGCTGCCGTCGTCTTTTTTGATACGAATGTTGGTAATCAAGTGGCGCGTGCGCGACGGCGGCACTTCCGCCCAGGCGATCTTCGAATAAGCGCGCTCGACGCGGATTTTCAAACTTTTCCAATCGTCGTCGAAGTAATAGGCTTCACCGGGTCGGGACAGTTCTTCGCTGACGCTTTCGGGCCGCTCCAGCGGGTTGTGCCGTAGCGGCATCCAGTAGCGAATATCTTCGGTCAATAGCTCGAACCACTCGCGCAGCTTGCGCTCGTCGAGCAGCTCGGCTTCGAGATAGTAGAAGTCTTCGACCTGATGGCGTAGTTGGCTATCCATTTGTTCCGCTCGCGAGCTCGCGCCAATTATTCGCCTGCAGCATCTTCGCCCAGTGCAGGTACAGGCTCAGCTGATTGTTGTCACTGAAGCGGCTTTTGACGCGTCCCGGTAGATCTAATTCCACCGGCGGCTCGTTGCCGCTCATCTGATAATTGGCTGGAAATCGCCGGCCGATCAAACTTCTTGCCGCGCCGGTCACTTGGATCCAGTTGTCCATGTCGTCTTGTTCGAAGACTCCCGACGGACTGAAGCGATACTGCGACACGAAACGCATGACGTCTTTGATTTTCGGCGAGGCGGCCTTGTCGACGATCGCCCAGCTCCAGATCTCCATCTTGTCCGGCCCGCGCGGCTGCCAGACGCGAATCGTCCGGGTCAGCCAGTGCACCGATAAATTAGGGAATACCGTTCCAGCCGACGGCGAAATTTGCCGCGCCCGCTTGGTTCCCAGGCGGTTTTCGATTTCGACTTCATGCTCTTTCATATAATCGACCAGCTGGTCGTCCGGTTGAGCAAACCAAGGTCCGCCGTCCGGCGGGGTCAGCCAGGAAACCAGAATATGGCCGTTGCCGCAGGCGATCTGACAGCCTTTGTTCCATTGTCGGGTCTGGTTGGTGGTGGTATCGATGCCCAGCTCGCGCGCCGACCCGTGAGTCGAAGCGATATGGTAGCCGTCGCCGCCGAAATTTTCTGCGGCGGTCTTCCAGTTGGCGTCGACGACCCAGCGCTGCGGCCCGCTCACTTCCGTACCCCCTTCCCGACGATCGAGGAGAATATCCAAATACCAGGCCATGTCGCCGAGATAATCGCGCAATGGCGGCGCGTCCTTGTCGAAGGTCGCGAAGACGAGCCCCTTGTAACTGTCGACTTGGGCTACCGGAACCAAACCCCACTGCGAGCGGTCGAGATTGCCAAAGGCATCGACCATTGGCACCAACGCGAGTTTGCCGTCGGTGGTGTACGACCAGCCGTGATACGAGCATTGAAACAATTTAGTGTTGCCGCGGTCGGCGCGGCAGACGCGATTGCCGCGATGGCGGCACATGTTCAAGTGCGCGCGCAACTGGCCGTTTAAATCCCGCGCCAGGATCACCGGATCCTCGCCCATATAGCGAGTGACAAAATCGCCGGGGTTGGGAATCTCACACTCGTGGCCCAGATAGAGCCAGCAGCGCGCGAAGATGCGCTCCCGTTCCAAGTCGTAGATCTCCCGGTCGGCGAAGATGCGCCGGTCGATGAGACCGCCTTCCGGATCGACTAGTGATTTGATATCCATTTCCACACCTCGCTTAGCTCGAGTGCGCCCCTTGGGTCATAATAACTCTCACGCCATTGTGTCAAGCTGGCGGCGATTTACCAAGCCGATAGCCTAAAAATAGTTGTGCCACAGGATCTCGCCAATGCTATAAGCAAATTGTCTCGAAATGGGATATTCCTCGCGCCAAGCACGCAAAGCTCGCCAAGTTCATAATTTGATTGATTTGCTTTGCGTCCTTGGCGTACTTTGCGCGAGATATTCCGAATTCCAGTCACGAAAGGAGAGGTCTATGGCTAGCTATGAAACGAGCCTTAGCCGCCGGCGATTTCTGCAACACACGACGACGCTCGGCGTCAGCGCACTGGTCGCACCCGCACTGGCGCACAACGCATTTGCTGCATCGAAAGACCGCGCCGTGATCTATCAAGGCGTCAGTCTTGACTCGCTCCATCCTTACGGTTACAGCGGCGGCGGCATCAACGGCATCTGGCTGCACCTGATCGAGCCATTGATCGTCATGGACTACACGCGACAAAAATATGTCGGCATGCTCGCCGACTCGTGGGAGTTTCAGGGGCGAAGATGGATCTTTCAGCTCAGGCGTAACATTCGTTTCCACAACGGTGCGCCACTGACGTCGAAAGACATTGCCTACTCGATCGAGCGCATGAAAACCGACAAGCGCAGCCTGCAGGGGGGTGACATCCAGGAGCTGGAGGTCGAAACTCCCGACGACTTCACCGTCGTCTTCAACACCAAGCAGCCGCTGTCATTGCTGCTCGACCGCCTGGATACCCGTTACATCATCAGCAAGGCCGCCGCCGAGAAATACGGCGACCAGGCTGACAACTATGCCATTGGCACCGGTCCCTATAAGTTTGTCAGCTGGCAACGCGGCGGCAATCTGGTTCTGGCGCGCAACGACGACTACTGGGGCGCTAAGGCGGAGATCAAGGAAGTCATTTTAAAAGGCGTTAAAGAAGAAGCGGCGCGGGTCGCCGGTTTGCTTTCGGGCCAGGCCGACGTGGTCAGCAATCTGCCCATCGAGGAAATCGATCGAGTCGCCAAGCATCCGCGCGCCCGGGTTGAAAAGGTTCCCGGCTTTCGCATGTATTTTGTCGCGATGAACGTCAACTTCAAACCCTTCGACAACAAGCTCGTGCGACAAGCGATCAATCACGCCATCGATCCGGCGGCGATGATGAAACATATCTTTTCCGGCAACGGCGAAGTGCTCAACGGCCCGCTGGCGGCCAACATGACCGGCTTCGATCCGGCGATGAAACGCTATGCCTTCGATCCGAAAAAAGCCCGCGACCTGCTCGCCAAAGCAGGCTATCCAAATGGCTTCGAAACCAAGCTTTATTTTTCACCCGACCGACACCTCAAGGGCCGGGAAGTGTGCGAGGTGATCGGCGCTCAGTTGGCCAAAGTCGGCATCAAGATCGAATTGGTCGGCCAGGAGTACGCCGTGTATTGGGGCAAAGACGGTGTCAACGGCGGCAAGCTGCCGTTTTACTATGCCGGCCGCACCGCGGCCGACGCCGACACGTTCTACGATCAATACTTTCACACCGGCATCACCAAACGCATTGGCTACAGCAACCCGGAGGTCGACAAACTCATCGAAGAGCAGCAGCGCACCGCCGATCAGAAAAAACGCGTGACCATCTTGCAGCAAGCCGGGCGCCTGCTCATGGACGACGCCCCCTTCGTGCCGCTCTATACGCTCTCGGAAATCTACGGCGTGGCGCGCAACGTGATTTGGAAAGGCACGCCCGACAACCGCATCCTGGCGGCGGAGATGAGGATCAGGGGATAAGAGACTGGAATGATGGAGTAGTGGAGTGTTGGAATGGTGGGTTGAACAGTTCCACCACTAATCCATTACTCCATCACCCCAATTTAAGGTAAACCGCCAGCGCCCGGCCGAAGGGCGCCGCATGGACGCCGTACTGGGCAAATTCACCGAAGACTGCACTGAACGCGTGGCGCGCGGCGGCGCGATACTTGGCATCATTCGCCGCCTGGACCAAAGCCAGAAAGAAACTCGCCGCGGCGCCGTTCTGTTCGATCAAAGTCAAACGAAGCCTGAGCACCGCTGAATCCTGTGCGCGTATGTCGTGGAAGCCGCCGGCGGGACTGCTTAACTCCGTCAAGATGAATTCAGCCAACTGCCGCGCCCGATCCAAACAAACTGCGCGTCCGGTGACTTCGTACGCTCGCAACAGCGCGATACCCACCTGCGCTTGATCCTGCAGCAACCCCGCCACATGCGCCGCGCCGTCAAAATAGTGAAACATCCCCAAGCTGTCGCTGTGGCAGTTCTGCCAGAGAAACTCCAGCATGGCGAGCGCTCGTTCGCCATACTGCGGCTTGTCTAGTAACACCGCGGCATCGAGATACGCGGCGCTGGCAACCGCATTGGCGTCAGTGTAAATGCAGCGGTCGATGATCGTGAAAAATTCATCGCCGCCGGGAATCGGCGGTTCATGGCGCAGCCAATCTTCGCAACCATGGAACACTCCGACGGCGGTATCGTAGAGTTTGGCATCCAGGTACTCAATTATCTCCTCGGCCATGCGCCGGTAATCGGCCCGCTGAGTCAAGCGAAATACTGCCAGGCAATTGGCCAGTAGCCCGGCCTCTTCCAACAACAATTTTTCCCGGTGCGGATGGCTCCAGTCCGGATTGGACGAGGTGCGAAAGTAGGCGCCGCCTTCATGATCGTAAAGCTCCCCGGCGCGCATGCGCTCAAGCGTCAGACACACCTGATCGAGATATTGCCGGTCGTTGGTCGCTTGATAACGTTCGAGCAAAAAATCGTTAACCTGGGGATGGATGAATTTCTGACCGGGGTCGTAACCGCCGTGGGTCCGGTCCGCCAGCGCCATGATCGCCTCGGTGATCTGCGTCAGATTCGCTGCCAGCTGCGACTCATCCAGCTGTCGCACTGGCTGCGCCGATGACTCGTCCGCGTTTTGCGCCGCCGCGCGAAGCTCTTCTTTGCGCTGCTCGTAGCTCATGTAAACGTCAATGAGCAATTCCTTGAACTGATCGGCCGGCAAATAATTGACGGCGCCGAGCAACTGCCCGTTGGGCGCCATAAACGCGATGGTCGGCCAGCCGTTCAAGTTGTAACGCGCGTCCACGTCAGGACGCTGCATATAATCGACCCGCAGCGGAACAAAGTAGGCGTTGAGCAGGGCGATCACTTCGGTGTCGGAGAAGGCTTGCTCATCCATGCGCTGACAGTACCGGCACCAAAACGCGCCTAAGAATAGCATCACCGGTCTATCCTCGGCGCGGGCGCAGAAAACGCCTCGTCGCCCCATTCCCGCCAGGGGATAATGTGGGCGTTGTTTGGTAGCGGCGAGAAACGGATCATGGCGCGATTGTGAACGGAATTTGTAACAGCTACAAGTCGTGATCGAAGACGTACATTTACTTCTTATTTCCTCCCCCGTCTCGGGGGAGGATGAAGGTGGGGGCATGCATTTCAGCCGTTACTCCCCCCATCCTTGCCTTCCCCCGAAACGGGGGAAGGAACCATTACGTTGACAATGTCCTTCGTGCGGAATTAGAGTGCCCTGAGGTAGATATCTTATGCAACTCACGCTCGCCAGCCATTTAATCACCGACATTCAATTCGGCGCGCGGCTCGCGCTCGACGGCAGCGCGCTCACAGTCGATCGCGAAGCGCTTTGCAGTTTGGTGCTGCAAGATGAAGCGATTGAAAATGTCGCTTTCGAGATCGTTCGCCCGGGCGAGAGCTGCCGCGCCGGACCGATATTCGATGTCGTCGAACCGCGCGCCAAAGCCGACGGCGGCAGCGACTTTCCGGGCATCATCGGGCCGCCGACCACCGCAGGGATGGGCACAACCCATGTGCTTGCCGGCGCCGCGGTTTCGGTCCTCGCCGAAATGAGCCCCGACCCATCGCGCAGCGCTACTGGACGCGTGTTGGAGATGAATGGCAATGCTACTGCCGGCAGCGCTTATTCGAAACTACGCCACCTGTTGATTGTCCCGCAGACCAAGCCGGGGTTGCCGCGCTCGGCGGTGTTGAAAGCGTATCGCGTCGCCGGTGTCAAAGTTGCTGTGCATCTCGCCCGTGTAGCGCTAAACCAAAAACCCGCGTCCAGACAAACCTTCGAGCCCATCGGCGCCAATGACGCGAGCCGCGAAGGATTGTCCCGCGTGGTCTATATCGGCCAGATTTTTTCGCGCCAGCGCAAGCCGGCGGTCGACGAGCCGATTCTTTATGGCACGAATACCGACGGCATGTTGCCGGTGATATTGCATCCCGACGAGTGGCTCGACGGCGCCCTGGTGCCGTCGCTCAATTCCTGGTTTGGCGGCACCGAGACCTATTTTTATCAAAATCATCCGGTGATCCTCGATCTCTACCGACGCCATCAAGCGCGCGAGATAAATTTTGTCGGCACCGTCGGCACCGTCGCCGGCAACGACAACGTCGACCGCGAACGGCAGTGCCACGCCGCGGCAAACCTGGTTAAGTGGACGCTGCGCGCCGACGGGGCCGTGATGACCAAGTACGGCGGCGGCCTGCCCCACGCGGACCTGTCGGAAACCGCGCGCCTGTTGGAACAATCCGGCATCAAAACCGCGGTGATGGTCTCCGACGTATCGCGCGATCGCCGGGTCGAGTCGGCTCTCTTGTTCAACGTCCCGGAAGTCAACGCCATCGTCTACAACGGCGGCAACGGCACGCAATATCAAATTCCAAAAGCCGCCCGGGTGATTGCCGCGAAACCGGAATTGGCCGAGCTGCTGGTCGGACCCATGAGCATCGACGCCAACAACATCATCGGCGTCACCAACCAACAGGGCGCGTCGAGGATGAGATCGTTAGTGTATTGAAGAAGGCAATAGGCATGAGGCAACAGGCAATAGTAAGAGCTCCGAAAAATCCGTTCTTACTGTTGCCTAGTGCCTATTGCCTATTGCCTAGGAGCTAATCATGAAGATCGTCTACTACGTCAATCAATTTTTCGGCGGCATCGGCGCGGAAGAACATGCCGGCGCGCCAGTGGAATTTCGCGACGGCGCGCTCGGGCCGGCAAAACTATTCGAACAGCTCATGGGCGATGAAGCGATTGTAACACTGAGCATAGTCTGCGGCGATAATTACGCCGTCGAACATCAAGACGAAGTCATCGCGGCTGTTCTCGATAAAGTGCGGATCATCGGTGCCGATCTCTTTGCGGCCGGTCCCTGTTTCGATGCCGGACGCTATGGCATGGCTGCCGGGGCGATCTGCACGGCCATCCAGTCCGAGTTGGCTATTCCGGCAATCACGGCGATGCACGTGGAAAATCCCGGCGTCGATCTGTACCGCGAAACGCTCCACATCGTCGACTCGGGAACCAACATCAGCAAGATGCGCGATATCGTCGCGACCATGGCGAAACTCGGCAAGAAACTAGTGGCCAAGCAACCCATCGGATTGCCCGCTCTGGAAGGCTATATCAGCCGTGGCTTGTTGCGCGACCAGCTGGTCGAAAAGACCGCCGCCACACGTATGGTCGACATGCTCGTCGCCAAATTGAAAGGCGAAAAGTTCGAATCGGAAATGCTGCCTACCGCATTCGCGCCGGTGCCGTTGCCCGCCGCGATCAAAGACCTATCGAAAGCCAAGCTGATGATCATCACCGACGGCGGCTTGGTGCCCAAGGGCAATCCCGACAAGATCGAAGGCACCGCCGCGACTCGCTGGGGCGCATACAACATCGAAGGCAGCGACGATCTACGCAGTGAAGACTATGAAGTCTCGCACGGCGGTTACGACACCAGGTTTGTCCAGGACGATCCCGACCGCTTGGTGCCCCTCGACGCCCTGCGCGAGCTGGAAAAAAGCGGCGTGATCGGCAAACTGCACGAGGAGTTTCTCTCCACCTGCGGCCGCTCCAATCCGCTGTCAAACACGCGCCGTTTGGGCCGGGAAATGGCCCAGAAGATCAAACGTGACGGCGTCGACGCGGTGATTCTCACGTCCACGTGAGGCACCAGCACTCGCAGCGGCGCTGCGATCACCACCGAACTTGAAAAAGCCGGCATCCCAGTGGTGCAAATTACCTCGGCGCGACCGATCGCCAAAATGGTCGGCTCTAACCGCGTCGTCTTAGGCACCGGCATCGTCCATGTCACTGGCGACGCCAAGCTGCCGCTGAAGGATGAAAAAGAACTGCGTAGAAAACTGGTCCAGCAGGCGCTCGACGCTTTGCAGTCGAACGAGAAACAATAATCGAAGAGGGCGGGTTTGAAACCCGCCCCTACATTTCAATTTTTTTTTGCGTTCTTTGCGCTCTTTGCGGTTAAATATTCCGAATCCGAGTCTTGACCTCTGTGATCTCTGTGGCTCTGTGGTCTCTGTGGTGAATCATTCCGATCCCCTTTCGCTGCGGCAATCGCAACTATTTCACCCCCTGCGCCGCGTAAACGCGGTCGATAAATCCGCTTTCATCGAGCCGGCGCACCCAGCTGCGATCCGCCACGTCGTCAATTTTGAGCTCCGCCAGCTTCGGACTGACCGCCTTCATAAAGCGTTGGATGTTTGCCAAGCCCTCGGTGGAAGGATAGGGCTTGCGATCCACTTCGGCCATCATGTCTGAATAACTTTCCTCCAAACCCGTCGGATTAGTGATTCGCAAGCGCCGGCGCATGGTGTCATAAACCACCGCCTTGTTGCGCGGGCTAACGGCAAATGCCACCCCTTCGATCTGGGCTCTGAGCAAGCCGTCAATCAGTTCAGGCGCTTGGCGCGCCAGCGCCTTGCGCACAATGATCGTCTGCCCGGCGATCGGCAGCTTGAGATCGGCCAAAATCGAAAATCCCTTCTCGCGCAACGGCCGGCTATAAGCCGCGGAACTCAGCGTCGCAGCGTCGATGGTGCCGCTCTCGAGCGCGCGCGCCAACACCGAGACATCGCCGACCACTTGAAGCTGAATTTTGTCCCGTGCCGGCTCCAAACCCAGATGGTCCAGCGCCATCATGGTGTACAACCACAGGGTGCCGCCAAAACTTTGAATGCCGAAGCGTTTGCCCTTCAAATCCTCGGCGCTCTTGATCCCCGGTCGCGCGACCAATTCCACCGACGCGCGGCTAGCGAAGTTGGCGACAATCGCGATGTCGGCGCCGCTCGCCGCCGCGCCCAACGCTGTGCCGGCGCCGATCGAACCCATTTGAATGTCGCCGGATGCGATCCCGGCAATCAATGCCGCTCCGCTGCGCACCAATATAACTTCCGCGCCGATGCCGTACTTGGCAAAGATGCCCTGCTCCTGCGCCAGCCAAAGCGGCGCCAAGCGCGCCGAAAGCGTCGCATGCGCAAAGTTGGCCTTTTGCAAGGCAGGCGCCGCTGCGGCGTAACTTGAGAAGAGCAGTACTAACACCGCGCTGGCGATATGTTTTAGCATTGGAAGTTTTGCTGCATTCGCAGAGTTTCCATATTAACGATCGACGAGTTTCACAAATTTTCTCCAAGTGGAACTTTGTCACAATACTAACCTGAATCCAAAGCAATCGGCCAGCTGTATATATCGGTTTTATAGGCGGGATTAACTTGCGAATTGCCGGCGCCCTCTCTTGAGCCGACGCCGTTCTCGTTATATGACTGGCCAGACTGAATTTCTCTGCTTGCAGAGCCTGGTTAGGAATCAGTTCACCAACATACCAACGGAGGGTAGACAAGCATGGCTGCTGAGGCCCAGTTCGCAGCGCTCCCGGTTTCCATTACGGTCAACAGCGTCAAGCACGACGCCTTGGTCGAACCGCGCACGCTGCTGGTTTATTTTTTGCGCGAGCATCTAAATTTGACCGGCACCCACGTCGGCTGCGACACCAGCCAGTGCGGCGCCTGCACGGTGCATTTGAATGGCCGCGCGGTGAAGTCCTGCACGGTGCTGGCGGTGCAAGCCAACGGCGCCGAGGTCAAAACCATTGAAGGTTTGGCCGACGGCGACAACTTTCATCCGGTGCAGGAAGGGTTTCGCGAGAAGCATGGCTTGCAATGCGGCTACTGCACCCCCGGTATGATCATGACCGCGGTGCATTTGTTGGAAACCAATCCCAATCCGAACGACGACGAGATCAAACACGCCCTCGAAGGCAACCTGTGCCGCTGCACCGGCTACGTCAACATCGTCGAGTCGATCAAATGGGCCGCAGAAAAGATGAAGGGAGGAGCGAAGTAATGAAATTTTTCGACAATCCGAACTCAAGCCTCATGCCTCATGCCTCATGCCTGCTCCCGAAGGGAGGCTCCCATGTTTCCCGCTAATTTCGGCTATGTCGCGGCCCGTTCGGTCGAAGAAGCTTTGCAACTGATGGCCAGCACGGCGAGGACGGTAAACTGCTCGCCGGCGGCCATAGCTTGATTCCGGCGATGAAGCTCAGGTTGCAATCGCCGCAAACCTTGATCGATCTCGGCACCGTGCCTGGCCTACGCGGCATAAGCATGGACGGCAACAGCCTGGTTATCGGCGCGCTGACAGTACATGCCGATATCGCTTCGTCCGAGCTGGTCCGCAAGCATGTTCCCGCCTTGGCCGATGCCGCGGCGGTGATCGGCGACGTGCAGGTGCGCAATCGCGGCACCATCGGCGGCAGCGTCGCCCACGCCGACCCGGCGGCGGATTTGCCGGTCGTTCTGACGGCGCTCAATGCCAGTCTTGTCGCTCAATCCGTATCGGGCAAACGGACGATCGCTGTCGACGATTTTTTCACCGATTTTTACACCACCGCGTTAAACGCCAATGAAATTCTCGTCGAAATTCGCGTGCCGATCCCGGCTGCCGGCACCGGCACGGCGTACGCCAAGCTGCCGCACCCGGCCTCCGGCTATGTCGTCGTCAGCGCGGCGGCGGTGATCACGCGCCAAGCATCCGGCACCTGCACGGCCTCACGTGTGGCCATCGGCGGCTTGGGCAGCGGCCCGATCCGCGCCATCGCGACGGAATTGGAGCTGCAAGGCAAGCCGCTGACGACGCAGACGATCGCGGCGGCGGCAGCCAAAGCCGCCGAAGAAACCGACCCGGTGGAAGATTCCTACGCCGGCGCCGAGTACAAACGCCATGTCGCGACCGTTTACGCGCGTAAGGCGATCGAAGCCGCAGTGGAACGCGCGGCAAGACGGTAGAGTTTCTATCCCCTCTCCCCATGGGGACGAGGGCTAGGGTGAGGGGTGATAAATGCCCTCACCTCAATCCTCTCCCAGAGGGAGAGGAAGTAAGAGGGAGAAATTAAATGGCAACCGAACATGAAGTAACCGGACTCATAGGCGCTTCGCCCAAACGGGTCGAAGATCCGCCGCTGATCACCGGCAAGGGCTGCTACACCGACGATATTCATCTGCCGGGGATGCTTTATCTGGCATTTCAACGCAGTCCTTACCCGCACGCCAAGATAATTTCCATCGACACTAGCAAGGCCAAAACCATGGCTGGCGTCGAACTGGTCGTCACCGGCAACGATCTCGATGCGAAGTTGAATCTCGCGCCGTCGCAGGTGCTGCCGAACATGAAAATTCCCGCGCATCCCGTGCTCGCCCGCGGCGCGGTGCACTGTGTCGGCGTGCCGGTGGCGGCCGTGGTCGCCAAGACGCGCGCGCAGGCCGAAGACGCCGCGCATGAAATCGTCGTCGAATACGATGCCTTGCCCGGCGTGTCCAACGCCGAAGACGCGCTCAAACCCGGCGCACCGCTGGCGCATCAGGATCTCGACAGCAACATCTGTTACACGTTGACCAAAAACGGCGGCGATGTCGACAAAGCGTTTGCCGCCGCGGACCATGTCTTCACCATGCATATCGCCAGTCCGCGCCAGGTGGCGCTGGCTATGGAACCGCGCGGCATCGTCGCCAGCCCCGATCCATTTGGCAAAAACCTGACCGTTTGGCTGTCGACCCAAGGACCGCACCGCGCTCGCGCCGAGATCGCCGGTGTGACCGGTTTTCCCGAGCATAGAATTCATTTGATCGCTCCCGATGTCGGCGGCGGCTTCGGCAGCAAAGGTCCAGTCTACCGTGAAGATATCGTCGCCTGCCATCTCGCGCTCAAACTGCGCAAGCCGGTCAAATGGATCGCCACTCGCAGCGAAGATTTTTTGACGACGATCCAAGGCCGCGATCAGGCAATGACTTCCGAGATGGCGCTCAGAAAAGATGGCAAGATTTTAGGATTGAAAGTAAAAGTCGTCGCCAACCTTGGCGCCTATCTGCACTCGAGCACCGCCGGACCGCCGCAACGCATGATGGGCATGGCCTGCGGCAGCTATCAGATCAAAGACTGCCGCGTCGAGATCGTCAGCGTGTTCACCAACACTTGCCCCACCGGTCCCTATCGCGGCGCCGGCCGGCCCGAGTCGGTGTTGAACATCGAGCGGCTGCTCGACAAAGCCGCGGACGTGCTTGGCATGGACCGCCTGGAAATCCGCCGGAAGAATTTCATTCGGCCCGAGCAATTCCCCTACACCACCGGCACCGGCGTCGAATACGATTCCGGCGATTACGAGAAGCCCCTGCGCGAGGCATTGAAACTATCCAACTACGAAGAGCTGTTGCGCCAGCGCGATGCCCGGCGCAAAAACGGCGAGCTGGTCGGCGTCGGCTTTTCCACCTTCGTCGAACCGAGCGGCGGCGCCGGTTTTGAAAGCGGCAGCGTGCGCGTCGAGCGCACCGGCGAGATCACCGTGCTCACCGGGTCGAGCTCCCACGGACAAGGCCATGAAACCTCCTGGGCGCAGATCGCCGCTGAGATCTAATGCAGACCAGCATGGATCACGTCACCGTGCTGCACGGCGACACCCATGTGAGCCAGCAAGGCACCGGCACCTTCGGCAGCCGCAGCGCCGTGGTCGGCGGCGGCGCGCTCGCCACTGCAACCGAGCGCGTCATCGACAAAGGCAAACGCATCGCCGCCTTCCTGGTCGAAGCAGCACCGGAGGACATTGTTCAGACCAACGGTGGCTTCACCGTCAAGGGCGTGCCCGAGAAGAAAATCAGCTGGCGCCAAGTCGCCGCCGCCGCCTACGGTGGCCGCGTGCCGACAGGCATGGAGATCGGCCTGCAGGAAACCTCATTCTTCGATCCCAAACGCGAAGCTTGGGGCTTCGGCACCCACATCTCGCTGGTCAGCATCGACCGCGACACCGGTAAGTTCAACTTGGAAAAACTGATCATGGTCGACGACTGCGGCGTCGTCATCAACCCGATGATCGTCGAAGGGCAGATCCACGGCGGCGTCGCCCAAGGTCTGGGCGAAGCGATGCGCGAACAGATGCTCTACAGTGCCGATGGACAAGTGGAAACCGGCACGTTCATGAACTACGCCATCATGCGCGCCGGCGATATGCCGCCGATGATCCTCGGTGAAACCATCACGCCCAATCCGTTCAATCCCTTGGGGGTCAAAGGCGTCGGCGAATGCGGCACCAACGGCGCGCCGCCGTCGGTGGCCAACGCGCTTATGGACGCGCTCAAACCCCTCGGCATCGATCATGTCGACATGCCCTACACCGCGCCCAAGCTGTGGGAGCTGATCCGCAAGGCGGAGGGGAGGAACTAGGCAGCAGGCATTAGGCAACAGGCAAGAGTAAGATCAAGAGGACTGCGGTGTTATGCTTCCGTATGCTGGACGGTCTCGACGTGGACCGCTTGACAGCTTGCTTGAAAGTCAACGATTGCGCGGTGCCGAAGGTGGACATGGAACGTCACGGCGCCACGGGAAGATTTGGAATGGTTGCTGGATTGATGCTTCGGGCTGCCGCACGAAAACGACTGGTTAAAATCGGTGGTCAAACGTTCGGCGAGACGGCGAGCAAAAAAGCTAAGGCGAAGCGCGGGCGCAAGGCGAAGGCGGCAAACGCGGAGGCATAATCCTCTGCTCTCTATCTTCAAGGGAGACTATTTTTTTGACCTTTGTGAATTGTCTTCCACACCTTTAGGGGATACGGGATGCGTTGGATCTTCGGGGTAGCCTTGTTCGCCGTGGTCATTGTTGTGATCAGTAAACCCTCGATTTGTCCCACATGTCGCGGATTCGGAACAACGAAAGCGGAAGCGTAATTCCAGAAGTTGAAGTGGCTCCACTGTGGCCGATTCGCGTGATTCCAGATTCGGCTAAACAGGCGTTTATCCGTCCGTCCCACATAGTAGGGGTGTTCATCGCGGTACAGAACGTACACACCTGGTTGATCGAGATGCTTCCGGACTTCGAGCGTTTCGGGTGACCGTTTCGGCTGTTGAAAGAGCTCTCGCGGCCACATCCGCGCATATTGCGTGATTATTTTGTCCTGCGCCATTTACACGTGCCTCCTAGCCGTCCTTGTCAGACGACTTCGTCTTGGCCGTTCCATGACCCCGATGTTTGCTTAATGGCTCTTCGCAGACGTGTATGATTTCTCCAGTTTCGGGATCGACAACACGTTCGACGTACCGGTCGTTTTCGCGATCGACTACCAAATCGCGCTGCATCCATTGGCCAGTAGCGCGATGAAAGTCCGCGCCCGACTTAGTTTCGTAAAACGGTCGCCCACCGGTACCATGCCGTGCTTTCATTCCGAGGGCATCTCGAAACGTCACCGTCTCAGCAATTTCCACCTCAAACGCCCGCGCCATCGAACCGCACCTCCGACAGGGTATTCGTTGTTCGACAGGAATGTTTGGTTCTTCGCCAAGGACGGCCAAACAATTTGCACATTTTATAATAGTGAAATTTGATTCCATCACGGTTCAACTGGTGATACCGGCTTTGCAGGCATTATACCACAATGACCTCCCGCAAGAATAAGGTCGAGATCCGTTTGTGGTCCCAGAATCCGCTTAACCCATCGTTCCGTCGTGATACGCGGCGTTTGTCTAACGCTGTCACGCAAAGTCCGGGAGCGATCCTCCTGGACCACCGACGACTCCTTGGTAATGCCCTTGAACGCTGAGAAATCGACACCATGGCTCCAGGGAGGCAATCTTGTATTCGTCTCGATGAAGATAAAGCTGAAGACAAAGTAGACCGGCGACAGCTTCCAGCGAATTTATGAGCGAAGCGTCTGCAAAGGAATTATGCCGGTCATGCTTCACGCGATTGTGTGCCGTCCACCATCCGGGAGTGTTGGCGCCAGCCCAGTCGCGCCACGGGTTGAGCGTTCGTGATGCGCGAGGGACAAGGATTTCCATGGTGTGAAACTTCGGATAATGCTTTTGAAAGGCAATCCTAAGGTCGTCGATGTTCGGCTTCTTGGGCAATGCCGCGACCGGCCGGCAAGCTGTATCGCCACCACTTCAACCTCAGCAGCTGCACCCATAAGTAACCTTGCAAACTCAATAGAGTAGCAAGAGTCGTTGGCAACGGTGGGCTCGACGAAACGAGCCGTCGTCTCTAGATCAGACTCTATCGCGAGAAAATAGTACCAACTGTCTTGTGGCATTTTCTGTTGCTCTACCACCTAGCGTCGTGGCGTTCAGTTTAAGAACTCAAGGGCAGTGAAATCTGTTTGTGCTCCCAGATTCCGCTTTACCGTTCGTTCCCGTCGTAGTCAACGGCGTCTCGCTAGCGGTGTACTGATCCGTATTAAGCTTCAATGAAACGGTCGCCAGCGCCGCTCAGCTTTCCAGAGTTACTACTTCACCTGTGGTAGTGTGCCGATATCCAAACTTGCTCCTTCAAGTTGTTCCTCATCCAGGCGAAATCGTAGTTCCAACTTAAAATCCATCGCATCAAGGTCTTTCCCAGAAAGTGTAAGAATGTGATCGCGAACTTTCGTAAGTCCTTCGAGTGTTTTTCGGTAAAGCCCTAACGCATTGATGGCCGCCCGTTTTCCACCAATCTGCATGAAAACATGGTGATTGTCTCGTGCAACAATGTCGATATTTTTTGCGTAGTACTGATGAACTACGCCGCAGCGCACTATGCCGTAAAGAAGCTTTTCATTTTTGAAATCTGTGGTTGTAAAAAAGCGTGAGTCGGTGATCAGTTTTTTGAACAGATCACGGGTTGAGAGTTTCTGGTCTAGAGTTTGATATAGCAGCCATGCGAACGAATCGAGCGCTGCCATGGCGTTAGTGATCATGCCGACACCCAGCTTGCCGGGAAGCTTTCTTTCGTTGAACACGGCTTCGTATGAAATCAAGTCTTCCTCAAGGTATTCGATCGTTTTTTGTGCGTGTAATTGAACTAGTGACATATCTTTTTAAGGATAGCGTTGCATCGCCAAACCGTCAGCACGAAAGGGACAAAAAAGAGCGTAGTTGATATCGGCTCCAGTGGCGGGTTCGGCGCGCAAACTTTGCATCATTTTAGGTATGCGATTAGACTGCTCGCGGCTTTGAATGAATCCTCCGCCTCCTCCTTAGTCGCAATCTCTCCGGCATGGACCGCCTTGTTTCTACGAGTCGCCGACTCCTTAAATTGTTGCCAGAAGGGTTGCTTCTGGATTTCGCTTCCGGTTACGGCATTGTAGAGGTCTTTGAAAATTGAAGGGGGACTTCAGGAACTTGAAGAGACCGGATACTGGCTCGAACTCCTGTCCGACTTGGATATGGGCGACCGGGAGAAACTAGAGTCGCTGCAACAAGAAACTACAGAATTGATCAGAATCTTTGTGAGTATAGTCAACAAGACAAAGTCCCGAGGCAAATCTTTGAAATCGTAAAGCTCGGTATTCATTCCGAATTTCATCCTTCATCCTTCCGCCTTCATCCTTAAAGGAGAGCCGCCATGCTGAAGGGAATCTTTCTCGCGCTTTTTTCATTGACGTTGCTAATCGCGCATCGCGCCGAAGCGCAAACATCCGTCGACCGCGTCGTTGTCAGCTATCCGAGCAAGTCGATCACCAACTTTCCAATCCTGGAAACCGCGCAGCGGCGCGGCTTTTTTCAAAAAGAAAACTTGAGCGTCAGCATGGTCTACATGCGCGGCGGCATCGATATCAAGGCGATCATCACCGGCGATGCCGACTTCGGCACCGGCAGCACTACGGCGGTCACAGCGTTCGTCGCCGGCGCGCCGCTGCGGGTGGTCATGAGTATGAACGCCTTCGTCGATCAGGCGCTCTACGCTCAGACGAAATATCGCAACCTGGCCCAACTCAAAGGCCAATCCATAGGTTCGCTCAACCCCGGGGGGCTGGTCGACACGCTGCTGCGCAGGATTATCGTCAAGGAAGGCTTCTCACCCGAGCGCGATTTTATTTTGTTGAACATGGGCGGCACACCGGAACGGTACGCGGCGTTGAAGTCGGGAACCCTCGCCGCATCGATGTTGAGCGCGCCGCACAGCCTGCGCGCCGAGAAAGACGGATTTATCAAGATTGCCGCCACCCGTGACTATGTCGACGTTCCGGGCACGGCGTTCGTCACCCACGCCGATAAAATCAAGAAGCAACCGAACATGATCAAGCGCTTCATGCGCGCCGCGCTACGCGCCATGAACTACATCCGCGACAACCGCGCCGACACCACGCAAATGATCATGCGCGAGTTCGGCATGGATCAGGAGATCGCCGGCCTAGCGTACAAAGTGTTGCTCGAACTCCTTAGCCCCGACGGCAGAAATCGCGTCGAAGGCTATCAACTGCTTGTCGACTTCGCCCGCGCCGGGCAGAAGATCGACCGTCCGATCAGCGCGGCGCAGTTTATCGACGAAACGATTTTGGATGATATCATTAGAGAAGGATCGATTGGACGGTAGCCCTGCGTGAATCCTAGTTTGTCTGACTTGTACGAAACTACTGGATTGAATACACTTCTTGCTAGATTGTAGTGGACCTTGCATTGGCTGGGAGTCGTGATTATGGATATCGCGAAGATCAAGAAACAATACCAAAATCAGTGGGTGCTCATCGAGTACACTAAGTTGGATAAGCAATTGCGTCCGAAGGCTGGGCGGGTGATTGCTCATGCAGCGACTAAAGACGACATTTACAAAGCCCTGCTCGGCACCCGCGGCAAGAATGTTTCCCTCGAATTCTTCGGAAAGATTGATGAAGACGCGGCGGTGATGTTTTGCCATCATCGTATACGCTAACCCGAGTCGGAAACCTCCTCGTCACACGAGCTGCTGTCAGCGGGCCAGAAGGAACCAAAGTAATCAATCTGCTGGTAGATACGGGTTCAACATACACCATCTTGCCTGTAGAAGTTCTCGAGTCCGTCGGATTGAGTCCCACCCAAAGCAAGCAGCATGAACGTATCGCGACCGGCAGCGGCTATATTATGGCGCCAAAAGTAATCGTCGAGAAACTCGACACTTTAGGTCGTCAATTTCGCCGGGTCATAACCGTCGCACATACCCTGCCTTTTGGCGGTAACATCGATGGACTCTTGGGTATGGATCTCCTATGCCGAATGAAAGCAAGGATATTAGTGGCGAAGGGTACCATCGAATTTTAGAACGCGACTCCGCCTTCCAATCCGACTGTAGACCATGACGTCTTTGGAGCATTCTAGTCGCGCGCTCATCATCTTGCCTAAAGGGCATTGAAGGTTGTAAAGATTAGCAGTTCCAATCGGCATAAAGGAGGCTCTATGGGAACATTCAAAATTGAAGGCGTGACCCACTGGTCGATACCGGTCAACAATTTGAAAGAATCCGAAGAGTTTTACGGCGGTGTGCTCGGTCTCGAGCTCTTGGGGCGGCTGAGCAACGGCGTGATGACCTGCTTCAACATCGGCGATCACAACATTCTTTTATGCGAGCGGCAAAAGCCGCAGGACGAGACCATCGTCGAAGAGCGCGTGCATCACTCGTTCAATGTCAGCCCGGAAGGATTTGTCGCGGCTTGCAAGACATTTCACGAAAAGAAAGTTCCCATCGTCGAACTCGAATACCGCGCCAAAGGCCATTTTACCGGGCGCGAGCTTTACATTCACGATCCGAGCGGCAACCGCCTGGAAATTCGCGATGCAACTTGGCAGAAAGGCATGCCGGAACCGACCTTTCGAAGAAATTGTCGCATCGTGATGGCTGAGTCATTTCGGGGTCATCGACACCGAATCGACTACCCTGTATGCCGCTTGGATTTAAGTCGAGGGGTTGTGAATTCAGTCGACTCCGCCTTGCGTCATTCCGGCGCAGGCCGGAATCCACAATTTCTTCGGTTTTGCAGCGCAAACGAAGATGGATGCCGGCCTACGCCGGCATGACGGATCGTTTCTTCACCTGACGGCAAGGAATCCAGCCGTCCCCCAAAGGGACATTGAGAAGATAGCGAAGAAACGGGTGGTTCGGCTCTATCTCGCGCCGTAATCCTTGGCTGCCGCTTCGGCTGAAACATAGCCGCGCATGACGTCGCGCTCGACGGATTCCCGCGGCCGTTCGGTTGGCAATCCGTAACCACCGCCGCCGCCGGTTTCGACGGTGATCTGATCGCCGGCGTTGAGCGGATAGGCCTTTGCTTTGTAGATGACTTCTTTTTCGCCGGAAATTTTTTCGACGATGATTTGCCCCGACTTGCCTTCCTTGCCGCCGTAGACCCCCCAGGGCGGATATTTGACGCGATCGAACATCGCCTGCAAATCGGCGTCGCCGAGCAATTGATATTTTTTGCGGAATCCCAAGCCGCCGCGGAATTTTCCGGCGCCTGCGGAATCTTCGCGCAGGCCGAACTCGATGACGCGATAGGGATACATCGACTCTTGCAGCTCGACGGGAATGATGCGCGTGTCGCCATGCGCCATGGTGCGGAACGGTCCGGCGCCGTCGTGGGTCGCGCAACCGCCCCAACCGCCGTGGCCGCTGTCGTGGCAATCGAACAGCGTGCCGTTGGCGCGCCTGCCGCGGAAACGCACGCCCGAAAAAGTTCCGAAGTGGGCGCCGGTGACGCGCTCGGGAAGCGCTTTCTCCAACGCCTTGATGATCGCGTCGATTACCGTCGGGAAGGGCTGCGAATAGTTGCCCATCGGCGCGGTCGGATGGGCGCTCAGGATCTTGCCTTCGGGGAGAATCATTTTCAGCGGCCGGAACGTGCCTTCGTTGGCCGGCTCATCGAAGGCGACTAAATACTTGAACGCCACCCGCGCCGTAGTGCGCCCGCCGCCGTAGTAACCCGAGTTGATGCAGCCGCGCACCTGCGCGGCGATCTCGGAGTAATCAATCGTCAATTCGTCGCCGGCGACGATCACTTTCACGCGGATCGGCAAAGGCTCGTCGGATTCGCCGTCGTTGTCGAAGAACGTGTCATGGCGGTACTCGCCGTCGGGAATGGCGCGGATTTTGGCGCGCGCCGCCGCCTCGCTCTGATCGAGCATGGTTTTCAACGCGGCAAGAAAGATCTCGATGCCGTATTTGTCGGCCAGCGCCTGCGTGAGATCCCGCCCCAGAAAACAGCCCGCATGCTGCGCCGCGATGTCGCCGAGCAGCTCGATCGGAAAGCGCGTGTTGTTTTCGATGATCCGATAAACTTCCTGAATCGGCTCGCCCTTGGACCAAAGCTTGATCGAGCGCAGCTGCAACCCCTCCATGAAAATATCGCTGGAGCGCGGCGTAATGCCACCGATGTCGATCCAGTGCACATTGATGGCGAAGAAGCCGATCAGTGTGCGAAAGCCCGGCCCGGCGTAGATCGGCGTGTACATCACCGTGTTGTTTAGATGCTGGCCTTGGATCGCCGCATGATTGCACACCACTACGTCGCCGCGGTGCAAGCGGTCGCGCCCGTAGACAGCCAGTCCGTCGCGTACCGCCATGCCCACCGAATCGGCGACAAAGACAGGCATGCCGCCGGTGCTCTGGGCGATCAACTCGCCGTCCGGACCGGCAAGGCCAACGGCAAAATCCTTGTACTCGTAGATATACGGGCTGAACGCCGTGCGCGTGATATTGGCGTCGATCTGGTCCGTGATCGACACCAGTCCATGGCGGATCACTTCGAGGGTGATGGGGTCGACGGAGCGATCGATCGACGGTACGTCAGACGTAGACTTCATATTTGGCTCAATGTGTTGGAGTTGTTCGATTCTTCCGAATTCTTTTTCCTCCCCCTCGACGGGGGAGGATGAAGGTGGGGGTGCCCGCTAATTCAATGACGTGCGCAGCACCCCTATCCTAACCTTTCCCCATCAAGGTGAAAGGAACTCGGAATCGCTTGGAAACTCTCGACGCCAACATTTTAATTATCAATTTCCCGCGCAATAAATCCTAATCTCATGCAACTCGCCAACTTCGAACCTATCGCCCAGCCAAACGATCGTCGTCGAGCCATATTCTTCGATCACCGCCGGCCCCGCCGCTTTGAATCCAGGCGCCAAGGCGTCGCGATGATAAATCGGCGCGTCAAGCCAACCGCCGGCGTTGCCGATGTAGATTTTTCTCGTCTGTTTGGCCGGCGCTAGCGCGGCGGCGCGCGGCAATCTCGCGACATCGGGTTGTTTGAGTTTGGCGAAGGCCGACAAGTGAAGCGCTTGAAATTCCGCCGGCGCTTTGGCATCGGCATGACCGTAGCGCCGCTTGTAGTCGCGCTCGAAAGCGGCGCGAATTTGCTCGGCGTTCTTCAATCCTGACACCGGCACTTTGATGTTATGGCGCTGGCCGCGGTAGCGCATCTCGGCGTGGTGCTCGAAAAACACTTCGCCAGTGCCGAATTCTTTCGCCAAGGCGTGGGCTGCCTCCTGCTCCATGGTTTTATAAAGCTGCGCCATCTCCGGCACCGAATTGTCGTTTAAAATTCCAACGAAAGTCTTCGAGGTGTCGATGCGCGCGTCGGCGAGCAGCATGCCGATGGCGGAAAAATTGCCCGGCTCGGGCGGTATGACGACGATGGGAATCGACAATTCATGGGCGAGCGCGCAAGAGTGCAGGGGCCCGCCGCCGCCGTAACTGAACAGAATGAAATCTCGCGGGTCGAGGCCATGCTCAACGGAAATTTTACGAATCGCCCCGGCCATAATCACAGTGGCGATGGAAATAATTCCATCGGCCATCTGCGTTGTGCCGTCGTCGCCGCCGTAACCGAGCGGCATAGCAATGCGCTCGCTGACGGCGCGCTTCGCCGCCGCGATATCGAGTTGCATCTCGCCGCCGAGAAAATTAGCAGGGTTGAGCCGTCCCAGAACCAGATTGGCGTCGGTGACGGTAGGTTCCGCGCCGCCGCGGCCGTAGCAAACCGGGCCGGGCGTCGAACCGGCGCTTTGCGGTCCAACGTGCAAGCGCTTCTGGGAATCGAGCCAAGCGATGGATCCACCGCCGGAGCCAACCTCGACGATATCGATAACCGCCGATTTGATCGGAAAGCCTTTGACATAGCCGTTGGCGTAGTAAAGCGAGTTGACCGAGTAGCGGCCGTTTTCGACCAGCGCGCACTTCGCCGTCGTGCCGCCCATGTCGAAGGCCACGACATTTTTGAAACCGAGCTTTTCGGCGTAGGCGCCGGCACCGATGCAGCCGCCAATGGGACCGGACTCGACCAAGCCGATTGGCTGGCGGCAGGTGCGTTCGGCGGATAATAAGCCCCCATTGGAACCCATCATGAACAGCGTTCCTGGGAAGCCCTGCTTTTTGAGATCGCTATCGAGGCGGCGAATGTAGGTGCTCACCTGCGGCCCGACGTAAGCGTTGGCGGCTGCGGTGGAGCAGCGCTCGTATTCGTACCACTCGCGCGTCAGATCGGTGCTGTAAGTGACGTAGACGTCGGGCAGCAGTTTTTTCAACGTCGCACAGGCAGCTTCTTCATGGGCTGGATTGATGTATGAGTTCATGAAAAAAATCGCCACCGACTCGGCGCCGAGAGTCTTGATTTCACCGGCGAGCTTTTCCAGCGCCGACATATCCAGCGGCGTGACCACTTCGCCCTTGCTCCCCATGCGCTCGGGCACTTCGAGCCGCAGTTCGCGTGGAATCAGCGGCTCGTCACGCTGATAGTGCAGATCGAAGGGATCGGGCCGGTTGCCGCGGGCGATTTCCAATATGTCGCGAAACCCTTGGGTGGTGACCAGCGCGGTCTTCGAACCCTTGCGCTGGATCAAAGAATTGATCACCAGCGTCGTGCCGTGATTGACCAGCGACGCCTGCGCCGGAGTGATCTTGGCCTTGTTGAAGCAATCGAGAATCCCCTCTACGAGATTGTCATAGGTCGTCGGGCTCTTGGCGTAAAGAACTTTTTGCGTTTCGTGGTCGAAAGCAACCAGGTCGGTAAAGGTGCCGCCGATATCGACGGCGATGGCGTAGGACATTTATGTATCAAAAAAGGCTGAAGGATGAGGGATGAAGGCGGAAAAAATCAGGTCTCGGAAACCTTCCCGAATTCATCCATCCGCCTTCATCCTTCATCCTTTCTTCTAGATGCTTTCCCATTAGCGTCAATGACAACACCGTAATCGTCGCGCGCGCTTTCAATTGAAACGAAGCCGCGAACGACATCCCGCGCGACGAGTTCCGCGGGTCTTGTTTTCGGATCGCCGTAACCGCCGCCGCCGCCGGTGGACATGCGCACGCGGTCGCCGACCTGCACCGGACAATTTTCGGTTTTGTAGAGCAGCTCGGCTTCTTGCTGACCGTTCTTGATGATCAGCACTTGGCCAGATTTGCCCGCCTTCGCGCCTTGCACGCCCCATGGCGGGCACCCGATGCGATCGAAGTTTGCCCACAGTTCGCAGGGCGCGAGCAGAAAATATTGCTTTTCGAAACCCAAGCCGCCGCGCCAGCGGCCCGCGCCGCCGGAGTCTTGGCGCAGACGAAACTCTTCGACCCGAATCGGATACATAGACTCCTGCAGCTCGATGGGAATCAGCCGTGTGTCGCCATGGGCCATGGTGCGAAACGGTCCGGCGCCGTCGTGGGTGGCGCAGGCGCCCCAGCCGCCATGGCCGCTGTCGTTAGCCTTGAAAAACGCTCCGGTGTCGATGCGCCGGCCGCCGAAGCTCAGCGACGAAAACGTGCCGAAATGGGCGCCGGTGACGCGCTCGGGGAGCGCCGGCTCCAGGGCTTTGATGATGCAATCGATCACGGTGGGAAAAGGAATGCTGTACAGCCCCATCGCCGCCGTCGCTTCGGCGCTGATCAGCTTGCCTTCAGGCAAAATCATTTTGACCGGCCGAAAGGTGCCTTCATTGGCCGGTTCATCGGTGGCGATCAAGTATTTGAACGCGACCCGCACGCAGGTGCGGCCGCCGCCGTAAAAACCGGAGTTGACGCAGCCTTTCACCTGCTCCGACATCTCGGAAAAGTCCACGGTCATTTCGTCGCCCGCAACGAGCACTTTGACGCGGATCGGGATCTTCTCGTCGCGCACTCCGTCGTTGTCGAGAAACGCATCGTGCCGGTAGATGCCGTCAGGGATGGCGCGAATCTTTTCCCGTGTAGCCGCTTCGCATTGATCGAGGATCACCGCCAGCCCGCCGAGAAAAACTTCCGGGCCATATTTGTCGCCCATTGCTTGGGTCAGATCGCGGCCCAGGAGACAGCCTCCGAGCTGGGCCTCGATATCGCCCAAGAGTTCCAAGGGAAAGCGCGTGTTGTTCTCGATGATGCGGAAAACTTCTTCGATGGGTTCGCCCCTGGACCAGATCTTGATCGAGCGCAGTTGCAAGCCTTCCATGAAAATATCCGTCGAATGAATAGGAGACCGAACCGATGGCCGAGCCACCGATATCGATCCAGTGACAGTTGACCGCAAAGAAGCCGATCAAATCGTCGCCCTTGTGGCCAGCGAACACCGGCGTGTACATTACGGTGTTGTTCAGGTGCTGCCCCTGCACCGCGGCGTGGTTGCAGACGATGACATCCCCGTTGTGGATATTTTCCCGGCCGTAGACTTCCAAGCCGTCACGCACAGCCATTCCGACCGAGTCGGCGACAAACACCGGCATGCCGCCGGTCGATTGGGCCAAGAGTTCGCCGGTGGCGCTGACGAAGCCAACGGCGTAGTCTTTGTATTCGTAAATATAGGGGCTGAAAGCCGTGCGCGTCATGTTGGCGTCGATCTGATCGCAGATCGAAATGATGCCATGGCGGATGACTTCCAGAGTGATCGGGTCGATTTTAGCTTTGATGGAATCGTTCATTACAACCAATTCGCTCATGTCGGCCGGTATTACTCCCGGCAATTCTGCGATCCTTTCAATTAACCAAAAAGTTGTCAAGCTAACCATCCATTCGGCAGCGGATTCTTGCGCGCTCGTTCGATGTCGGAAAGATTTCTCGCTCCGCTCGAAATGACAAAATGGCCGGCCTATCCGATCTACCGAGGATGCGTGCGACCTGCGCCCTTCTGGTTTCTTTTGATTGACATACGGTAAGCCCGGCAGGTATAGACCACCTTGGTTTTATCAGGAGCAAATATGAAGCGATTTTGGGAAATTCTAATTTGCTGCGCGCTATTGATAGGGACATCATCGAGCTTACCCGCGGCGCAATGGTCGCCGGCCATGTCCGGCGTGATCAAGGACGCGAGCAAAGAAGGCAAGCTCAAACTGCTTTGGGGCGAAGGCACCTTGGGTGGCACCAAAGGCGCCGCCAAGTTCGAGCAGATGATGAACAAGATGTTCGGCACCGACATCAAAATCAGCTTCACTCCCGGCGCCGCCATGCCGCAAGTCGGCAGCCAGATCGCCGCTGAATTTGCCGCCGGTCAATCCTCCGCTTCGGACGTTTACATCGGCGCCGACAGTTACCTGACGCCGCTGGTCAAACGCAAGATCTTTCATGAAGTCGAGTGGCCCAAATATTTGCCCGGTCGCATCACCACCGAAATGGTCGAGGGTGAACGCACCAGTCTGCGCGTCTACACCGGCATTCCCGGGATTCCCTACAACACCAAGCGCATACCGAAGAATGAAGTGCCGAAAAGCCTCAAAGACATGCTCAAGCCGTATTGGAAAGGCAAAATCGCTTCGACCCCCTACGTGACCAGCTTGAACATACTCGCGGCCAAAGAGATGTGGGGCAAGGAAGCGGCGCTCGACTACGTCCGGCAACTGTCCAAGCAAGTCACCGGACTCATCCGCTGCAACGAGATCGATCGCGTCGCCTCCGGCGAATTTCTCGCCTTCGTCATGGATTGTTCCGGATCGCAGACTTTTGAAGCCCAAGCCCATGGCGCGCCGGTGGAGCATGTCATCGCGGCCGACGGCGCCATGCTTCGCCATCGCATGCTGGCGATCCCGAAGAATGCCGAGCATCCCAACGCCGCCAAGCTATTCACGACCTTTATGCTGACCAAAGAAGCGCAGCAATACCTCTGGGACAGCGATTACTCGGACATGTATTTATTTCCCGAATCGCGCATCGGACAGAGAGTCCGCGCCGCGCAGAAACAAGGCGTCAAGTTTTTTGTGCCGACGCTGGAGTGGGTCGCGGCCAATCCGGAGATCGACACGATTTCCGAAGAGATGGTCAAGATCATGACGCAAAAGTGACCGCGTGCGTGCGCAGGCACGCGGTCATCCCGAGCGAAACGAGGGATCTCGCCTGACAACTAACTGGCACGCAAAGATTTCTCGCCTTTGGCTCGAAATAACAGTCCAGGAGCTAGTATGAAAAGAATTGCTCTATCCGTCCTATTCGTCCTATCGGTCCTATGGCATTCATCCGGTCACGCGGCCCAGTCGCCTTGGTCGCCGCCACTCCAGTCTGTCATTCAAGAAGCCAACAAAGAGGGTAAACTCAAGTTCAGCTGGGGCGAAGGCACTTTGGGCGGTACCAAGCGCATGGCGCTCTACGAGCAGGCGCTGAACAAGATGTTCGGCACCAATGTAAAAATTGGTTTTACACCGGGACCGTCGATGCCGGCGATGGGCAGCCAAATCGCCACCGAGCTTGCTGCCGGGCAGACCGCCGTTACCGATATCTACATCGGCTCGGAAAGTTATCTCGTCCCGCTGGTCAAGCGCAAAATTTTCCAAGAGGTCGAGTGGACCAAGCTGCTGCCTGGCCGCATCACCGCGCAGATGGTCGAAGGCGATAGTCAGAGTCTGCGGGTCTACTCCGGCTTGCCGGGCACGCCGTACAATAAAACTCGCGTGCCGAAGAACGAAATACCCAAGACTTTAAAAGATTTCTTGAAACCCTTCTGGAAAGGCAAGATCGCGTCGACGCCTTACGTCACCGGCTTGAACTTGCTGGCGGCCAAGGAGCTTTGGGGCCGTGAAGCGGCACTCGACTACGTCAAGCAGTTTTCCAAACAGATCGCCGGCCTGATCCGTTGCAACGAGATGGAACGAGTCGTCACCGGCGAGTTTCTCTCGCTAGTCATGGACTGCAACGGCGCCCGGACCTTCGAACTGCAAGCCCAGGGCGCGCCCCTCGAGCATGTGATTCCCAGCGACGCCGCCATGGTGCGTCATTTCTATTTGAGCATCCCCAAGAACGCCGAGCATCCCAACGCCGCCAAATTGTTCACCACGTTCATGATGACCAAGGAAGCGCAGAAGCTGCTCTGGGAAAGCGATTTCTCGGACTTGTATCACTTCCCCGAGTCGCATCTCGGTGAAAAAGTCAGAGCCCTGGAAAAACGCGGTGTGAAATTCTTCGTGCCAACATTGGAATGGGTCGCCAACAATCCCGAGATCGAAAAAATCTCCGAGGAAATGGTCAAGATCGTCAGTCAAAAGTGACCACGCAAAGCGTGGTCATCCCGAGCACCGCGAGGGATCTCGTCATTTTATTTCCGCATTCATCATAGGGGCGATTCATGAATCGCCCCTACCCCTGTAAGAAACAGATCGTGTTCAATCGCACTTGCCCATTTTTGCGTAGCGACCGCGGCGCGACCGACCCCTGGGCCATCGTAATGGTCGCCATCGCGACCTTCTTCAGCCTGCTGATCCTCGCGCCGTTGGCAGTGGTTTTTTATCTAAGTTTCTTCGAAGGCTCGCTGCTCGACACCGTCAATCGTTTCTCGCTGAAGAATTACACGACCGTCTTCGGCGAACTTTTTACCTATAAAGTCCTGTGGAACACCGCCGGCTTTTCGTTCGTCGCCCTCGTGATTTCCTTTTTCTTCGGCCTACCGACGGCGTGGCTGGTGGAGCGCACCGACTTCCCCGGCAAGACAGTCCTGCTGACCTTCATGACCATCGGGCTGCTCATCCCCGGGTTCGCGGTGGCGATGGGTTGGCTGTTTCTGCTTCATCCACGGATCGGCGTGGTCAATCAATTTTTACAAGACACTTTCGGATTGATCGATGCGCCGCTCAGCATCACCACGATTACCGGCATGGGTTGGGTGCAAGGACTGAATCTCACACCGGTGGCATTCATCATGACCGCCGGCGCGTTTCGCGCCATGGATCCGAAGCTCGAAGAAGCCGCCGAAGCCAGCGGCGCCGGCACCGCGCGCATGATTTTAACCGTGACCATTCCGCTCATCTGGCCCGGGCGTGTTGGCGGCGGCGATCTATATATTTACCGTCGGGCTGTCCGCCTTCGACGTGCCGGCGATCATCGGCTGGTCCAATCGGATTTTCACCTTCAGCACCTATATGTACCTGATGGTGAGCCCGCAGGAAGGGCTGCCGAAATACGGCGCCAGTGCGACCTTCAGCATCATCGGCATCATCCTGGCGGCGTTTTTCGGCTGGTGGTACTCGCGCGTGCAGCGGCGCAGCCATCAATATGAAGTCATCACCGGTAAGGGTTATCAGCCTAAATTCGTCAAACTCGGCAGCCGAGCTGTGCTCGCCTGGCTCTTCGTCGGTCTCTATCTGGTTTTGAGCAAGCTCATCCCGCTGTCGATGCTGCTCTGGGCGTCGTTGCTCAAATACTTCGAGATGCCATCGGTGGAAGCCTTCGCCCGCACGTCGCTGCAAAATTACGTCGGTCTGCCCTGGGAACTGGTCTCTGCGCGGTGCCAGCAACACCTCGATCCTGATGTTTTTGACGCCGACGATCACCATGATCGTCAGTCTGGTCTTTGCCTGGGTGGTGTTGCGCTCGCGGATCCGCGGCCGTTTCCTCTTCGACTTCTTCGCCTTTCTGCCCCACGCCGTGCCCAATATCATTTTCGCCATCGGCGCGGTCTTGCTTGCGCTGTTCGTCCTGCGCGGCTTCATTCCGCTCTACGGCACCATTTGGCTTTTGCTCCTGCTCTACATCATCGTGCGCATCAGCTACGGCACGCGCATGATGAACAGCTCGCTGATTCAAATCCATCGCGAGCTCGAAGAAGCCGCCTATGTCGCCGGCGGCAGCACTTGGAGCGTGGTCTGGCGCATCTTGGTGCCGATCCTGACGCCGCCGATTCTTTACGGCTGGTTGTGGATCGCGCTGCTGACCTACCGCGAATTGACCCTCGCCGTCTTACTGTCGCGCGCCGAGAACACCACGCTGCCGGTTGTCGTTTGGAGTATTTGGCTGAGCGGCGGCTTTGGCCAGGCCGCGGCCTTGACGACGGTCATGCTCTGCATCCTCGTGCCGATCATCGCCTTGTATTGGTACGTCGCTCACCGTTCCGGCATCGGCCCGCGCGCCCTGTGATTTGCAATTCAGCGCATCTCGCCATATGAAAATCACCATGCGAAAGCCAATTTTACAGCTGACCATAAGTCTCTGCGTAACGGTACTCCTAGCGAGTAATGGAGCGAGCCAGGAGCGGCGTAAATTGCGCATCACCAACGCCGGCTTTACGATCACGGCACTGCCGCTGTTGGCCGCGAAGGAGTGGGGCATCTTCAACGCCAACAACCTGGATATGGAAGTCATATTGATGCAGTCGGCATTGGTGCCGGCCGCGCTCACCCAGGGCGACATCGACTATCAAGCCGGTGTCGGCCCGGCGTCGGTCAACGCGACCATGAGCGGCTTCGCCACCCGCGCCATCTGGTTTTCCACCGAGCGCATCTCCTACTGGCTGATGGCCAAGCCGCAGTTCAAAACCGTCGAAAGTCTCAAGGGGAAAAAGGTTGCGGTTACGGGTCTTGGCGGCACAGTGCATGTCGCCTTTAACATGGCGTTGGAAAAAGTCGGCGCCAATCCCAAGGACTATGTATTGGTCTCCATCGCCGGCCAACAGATTCAACAACTGATTTCCCTGGAGTCCGGCTATGTCGATGCCGCGGTGTTGTCGCCGCCGGTGACTTTGGGCGCGCAGAAAAAAGGTTTTAGTAAAGTCCTTGACGTCGGCGCCCTGGTGGAAATGCCCGGCGGCGGTCTCACCACTTTGGCCAAGACCATTCAAGAGCGGCCGACAGACACCAAACGGGTGATTCGCTCGCTGCAGACGGCCAAGGACGAGATTCGCAAATCCAAACAGAAAAGCTTGGACTTGATCGTCAAGCTGTTGCGCATGGATCGGGAAGCTGCCAGCGACACTTACGATCAGTTTCTCACGACGTTGAGCCCCACTGGCATACCCACGCGCATCGGCATGGATATCTTGGTGAAGTCGGTGCAATCCCAAGGACGACACCTCGACAAGAAAGTGGCGTTCACAGACATCGCCGACGACCGCCTCGCGATCGAAGTAGCCAAAGAGATGGGCTACAAAATCCCATGATTCAAACGCCCGAAATCTTTTCCCTCGCCCAGGAAGTGGGAGAGGGCTAGGGTGAGGGCAAACATCGAGGGCGGAGCGCGAAGGACATTCAATGAGTCAATTTTATAAATCCACAACGCCCCGCCGATCGGTTTGGCCAATTTGCGCCGCACTATTACTAATCTTTCTCGGTGCGTCCATCGCATCGAGTCAGGAAAAGCGCGCCAAGGTAAGAATCTCCAACGCCGGCCTGACGATCACCGCCCTGCCGCTCCTAGCCGCCCGCGACTGGGGAACTTTCAGTGCCAATGGTCTCGATGTCGAAATCATCGTCATGAGCCCGCCCATCGGCGCCGCGGCGATGGCTCAGGGCGATATCGATTACGTTGCCGGCGTCGGCCCGGCATCGGTGGCCGCCACCCTCACGGGGTTGCAGTCGCGAGCGATCTGGTTTTCGTCGGATCGGATCTCCTACTGGATTCAGGCCGCGCCGCAGTACAAGACGCTGCAAGATCTCAAAGGCAAAAAGATCGCCCTCTCCGGCGGCGTCGGCGGCACCAACCATGTCGCCTTGATGATCGCGCTGGAGAAGTCGGGCGCCAACCCGAGAGATTATACGATGGTCGCCATCCCCGGCCAGCAATTGCAGATTCTCTATTCTCTCGAATCCGGCTTCGTCGAAGCCGCGCTGATGTCGCCGCCGCATATTTTCGCCGCGGCCAAAAAGGGCTTTAACAAACTCATGGATGTCGGCGCCATGGTCGAGATGCCCGGCGGAGGTCTGACGGCGATGGTAAAAACCGTGCAAGAGCGGCCCGCAGAAGTCCGGCGTGTCATTCGCGCGCTGCAGGTCGCCAAAGACGAAGTGCGCAAGTCCAAACCCAAGACCGTCGAGTTAATTATGCGGCTTTTGAAAATGGACAGTCAGGGCGCCGCCGACACCTACGACGCTTTCCAGACGACGTTGAATCCGACCGGGATTCCCAATCGCGCCGGCATCGACAACCTGGTGCGCTCGCTCCAAGCGCAGGGCCGCTTCACCGACCGCAAAGTAAGTTTCGCCGAAGTCGCCGACGACCGTCCGGCAACGGAAGTCGCAAAAGAATTGGGCTACAAATTGCCGTAGATGTGAAATGCTATCGTGAAATGAATCAAGGAATCTCACCACGAAGGCACGAAGGACACGAAGGTTCCGGATAAAATAAGTTCCGAACTTCGTGCCCTTCGTGCCTTCGTGGTGTAAAAAAGTATCCGCAGTTATGAGATAACCATGGATAGAATTGACACTGATGTACTCATCGTTGGCGCGGGCTTGGCAGGCTTCACCGCCGCCGTGCGCGCGTCGGAGCAAGGCGCGAAAGTAGTGCTCATCGACAAGAGCACGGGCGAACTCGGCGACGGCAACGTTTTGATGGCGTCGGGCAGCCTGCGCGCCGGCGGCAAGAGCCCCAAGACCGATGCCAAGGAACTCTACGACTTCGTCATGGCCGAAGGCATCGGCTTTCCCGACCTGGTAAATTCCTGGTCGCGGACCTGCGGCCGCGCCATCGATTGGTTGCAGACCGTCGGCGTCGAGATCGAAGAGAGCGCACCGGGAAGGATTTGGCTCAAGCAAAAGAGCGAAATCTCCTACGGCCCGGTCTACAAAAAGGACGTCGGCCCGCGCGCTATCGCGAGTCTCAAACAGAGATTCGTGAGTCTTGGCGGCGGTTTTCTCAACAGCATCGAAGGCGTCCGTCTGATCGTTGAAAATAACCGAGTCGTCGGTCTGATCGGCAAACGCGACAGCGAATCGATCGATCTGCGCGCCCGCGCGACGATTCTCACCACCGGCGGTTTCGCCGCCAACCAGGAGCTCGTCAAGAAATACATCGGTGCCTACGCCGATCGCTGCAAACTGCGCGGCTCCAGGCAGGACACCGGCGACGGCCTGCGCATGGCGATGGCGGTCGGCGCCCAAGCGGTAAATTTGAAATACTTCTACGGCCACCTGATCGCGCGCAATGCACTCACCGACGATCGCTTTTGGCCCTATCCGCGCTTGGACTCATTCGTCGATGAAGGCGTGCTGGTCGATCAGAACGGGCGGCGCTTCGTCGACGAAGGCCGCGGCGATGTCGCCGTCGCCAACGAGTTGTCCCGCACCAACGATCCCACCGCCGCGACTTTGATCTTCGACGGTGAATCCTGGGACGCGTCGAAAAGTTCGCCGTCCTCGACATCGCTGGCTATTCCCGCTCCGAATCCGTGGATGCTCGACAACGGCGCCGAACTGTTCTGCGATGACAGTGTGGAAGGCTTAGCAAAGAAACTCGGCGTCGATGCGGCCAACCTTAGCCAAACCATCGAGGCATACAATCGCGCCGTGAGCTCGAACGATGCAAAGTCATTGGCGGTAACGCGCACCGGTAAACCGAAAGTTTTGCGCGCGCCCTATTACGGCCTGCGCGTGGTCCCCGGCATCACCTTCACCATGGGCGGAATCCTGATCGACGGCAAAGGTCAGGTGCTCGATCAAAACGAAAAGCCCATACCCGGCCTCTACGCCGCCGGCGATGCCATCGGCGGCTTGATGGGGGGCTTCCGCGGCGGCTATACCGGCGGCCTCATGCAAGCGATCGTCACGGGAATATTGGCTGGCGAAAACGCCGGTAACCGATAAAGAAATACGGCAATTCAGGTTTCCCTGTGAATCATGGATCAGGATTGCACCGCAAAGACGCTGAGGACGCAGAGCCGAGAGGTTTTGATAAGCATTACTCCGAACTCTGCGACCTCTGTGGTGAAAAATTCTTCACACGAAAGTCGGAAGAAGCGGAAAAACAAACAAATGATGCTTAAAGCAATTGTAAGAATCTTCGTTCTGTTGTTTCTCTGCGTCACTCTCGAATTTGCCCTCGAACCGCTCCAAGCCCAGGAATCCAGAACTAAAATAAGAATCTCCAATTCGGCATTGAGCGTCACCTCCCTGCCCTTGCTGGCGGCGCGCGATTGGAAGCTGTTTCAGGAACGCGGCCTGAACGTGGAAATTATCTTGATGTCGCCGGCGCTCACGGTGCCGGCGATGATCTCCGGCGACATCGATTACTTTGCCGGCGTCGGTCCTGGCGTGGTCAGCGCGAGTCTCGGAGGCTTGCCGTTTCGTGCCGTCTGGGTTTCCTCCGACCGGGTGTCATACTCGCTAGTAGCCAGTCCGAAGTTCAAGACTCTCCAAGAACTGAAAGGCAAAAAAATAGGCGTCACCGGTAGTTTGGGCGCAACCAATCATGTGTCGTTGGTCATCGCCCTGGAGAAACTCGGCATGTCGCCAAAGGATTTTAATATTTTAGCCCTTCCGCCCCAGGAAATGGTGCGCTCGCTGGAAAGCGGCTTTCTCGACGCCGCCTCGCTCAATCCGCCCTCGCTGTTCATGGCGCAGAAGAAGGGCTTTCCGACTATTCTCGACATTGGTCCGCTGGTCGAAATGCCCGGCGGCGGACTCACGGTCCTAGCCAAAGACATCAAAGCCAAGCCCGACGAAGTCAAGCGCGTGATCCGCGCCATGCAATCCGCGAAAGACGCGATGAAGAAATCCAAAGACAGAAGCGTCGAGTTGATGACGCGGATCTTGAAGATGGACGCCGAATCCGCTGCGGCAACTTACGAGGTTTTTCTCAAGACCCTAAGCCCCGACGGCGTGCCCTCCCGCGCCGGCATGGAAAATTTAGTGAAGTCGATCCAGGCCCAAGGCCGCTTCGTCGACAAGAAACCCGCCTTCGCCGAGTTGGCCGACGACCGTTTGGCACGCGAAGTCGCGAAGGAACTGGGTTATAAGATTCAATGATTCATCGCCAAACTTGGGCCATTGGGTGCATCGCCGAACAGCCAAACACTTAGGCCATTTTTCGGATAGGCTGGTTGTTTCTCGACATCGGGGTTTGCTATCCTCGCCGCCGTGACTAGGCACCAAGCGGACAAGAAGGACATGGCAACTTTCCGCTTCGCACAGCGGCTTGCCGAGCTGTGCCTGATCGTCTCTCTCGCCGCGCTCAGCTCGGCCCAGGCTGCTGAAACCGGGTCTGCCAAGCGTGTATTGATTATTTCCACCGGCAGTCGATTCTCGGCAGGGTTCGCCGCCGCGCATGAGCGCGTACTCGAAGCGCTGGGGAAGATTTCGGCAGTGCGACTCGAAACCTATGGCGAGGATCTCGATATCATTCGTTTCCCGACGGCGCGCTTTCAGAGACTTTTTGGCGAGTATCTCCAAGAAAAATATGCCGACCAGCGCCCCGACCTTGTCATGTTGCTTTACGTCGGGAATCTGGCGGCTGCAGGGAACTTGCTGCAGTACCTGTTCCCCGAAACCCCGGTCATTGTTGCCGGTCTTACCGAAGAAGAAGTCCGGCCCAATGAATTTGGCCGCCGTATCAGCGGCATCGCGCAGCGATTAGACCCACGCGCCTCGATAGAATTGATTCTCCGCTTGCAACCCGAGACGCGGCGTATTGTCGTCATCGGCGGCACCGCCGAAGTCGATCGTAGTGTCATCGAGCGCGTGAAAGAGGCTGCGAGCTCTTTCGCCGGACGGGTTGAATTCGATTTCTGGGACAACCGTGCGGTGGCCGAATTGCACCAAGCTGTAAGCACGCTGCCGGCGAAAACAGCGATTTTGTTTTCCCGGATGTTTCGCGATGGCGCCGGTCATGCCTATGTTTCCTCACAGGTGGGCAAGTGGATTGCTCAGTGGTCTAACGCGCCCGTGTATGTCATGGCTGATTCGATTTTGGGAACGGGCGCCGTCGGTGGATCGCTCGTGACTATCGACTCGCTTGGAAAGCGTGCCGGGGAACTAGCAGGCCAGATTCTAACCGGCACTCCGCCGGCTTCGTTGCCTTTCGAAATTCGCACGGATTCGGCACCGGTGTTGGATTGGCGCGCTTTGAAGCGTTGGGGCATCAGTGAAACCCGTCTACCCACGGGGAGCGTGGTCAAATACCGCCCGCTGTCCATGTGGGACCAGTATCGTTGGTATATCGCGGGGACGCTCACGATTATTGCGATCCAAGCCATGCTGATATTTGGCTTAATGCTGCAAAGGACGCGGCGCCGTCGGGCCGAGAGAGAAGTGGACCGGCAGCGCCAGGAATTGGCGCACGCGGGTCGTGTCTCAATGATGGGACAGTTAGCGACGGCGCTGGCGCACGAGTTGAACCAACCGCTCGGCGCGATCCTCCGCAATGCCGAAGCCGGCGAACTTTTCGCACAAGCGAATCCTCCCGATCTCAAGGAGATACGCGAAATTCTCAGCGACATTCGCAAAGACGATCAGCGCGCCGGAGAGGTGATCGATCGCATGCGAGCTCTGCTCAAACGGCAGGAATCCCAATGGAGCCGGATTGATTTGAACCAGCTTGCAGAAGAGGTCGTTCGCCTGGTCCGGTCCGATGCCGAAAGACGCAAGGTAAAGCTAGTGATGGATTTGGCTCCTGCGCAGCTAGCGATTGCCGGTGACCGCGTCCAGCTTCAGCAGGTGCTCCTGAACCTCGTCCTCAACGCGATGGATGCGATGAACGGCAGCGCGGGCGCGGAGCGCCGCGTCTCCATTCGCACCTGTTTGGATGACGGGAGAGCGCAAGTTGCCGTAAGCGATCTCGGTCACGGCATCCCGAAAGAAAATCTCAAGCGTCTGTTTGAGCCGTTCTTTACCACGAAGCCGAGCGGCATGGGCATGGGCCTCGCGATTTCGCAAACGATTATCGGAGTGCATGGCGGAAGCATCACGGCGGAAAACAATTCAGACGGGGGCGCTACGTTCACCGTGACGCTGAAGACAAGGGACGAGGGTCGAGGCGCAATTTGAGGTTTCAGGTGTCGGGTTTCGGGTTTCAGGACAGCGGGAGGCGAACATGAGCAGTTATATGGACGTCGAGGATTTACAAGTTTACCAGAAGCTTTGTCGGCTACATATTGAAGCCTGTAATTTGAGTCACACATGGCCGGCGGAGGAAAAATACGAAATCGGATCGCAAATTCGCCGCTCTTCGAATAGTTCGCCCGCGCAACTTGCCGAGAAAAACGACGATCGTCATGTCCGTAATAAGATTGAGGGGGTGAATCGTAGTCGAGGTGAGGCCGCGGAGACAATACATCACTTGTTCATGGCGAAAGAAAAGGCTTACATCACTGCAGACGTTTACCAGTCGTTTCGCGCCAAGTACAAGGAATGCATCCGGATGCTGAACGGTTTGGAGAAAACGCTTGAGCGAAAACTACCAGAGCGAGAGCGACGGTGGATCGTGGAAGAAAGTCCAAACTCCTACGGTAACAGCACTGAGCTTACCGACGCCGGCTGGCCTCCGAGCTGACACCTGAAACCCGAACCCCAAAACCCAAAGCCCGACACCCGAAACCCGTATGTCCTCGTCTTCTCCGGCTGTTCATGTAGTGGATGACGACGCTTCTTTTCTCAAGGCAGTATCGCGTTTGCTCCAGGCTTCCAGCTTCGACGTGAAGACTTTCGCTTCCGCGGCGGAATTTTTCGCATCTCTTACACCGGAGGCTCGGGGGTGCGTCATTGCGGATTTGAAAATGCCGGGTGTTTCCGGCCTCGATTTACAAACGGCCTTGAGCAAAAGTAGCAATCCGATGCCGGTGGTCTTTCTCACCGGCCACGGCGATATTCCCACTTCAGTGCGCGCCATGAGAGATGGAGCCGAAGACTTTCTCACCAAACGCGCACCTAAAGAAAATCTTTTGGACGCGGTGAGACGAGCGCTGGCGCGCGATGACGAGGCACGACATGCTCGCGCGCGTCAAAGCGAGCTGCGCGCACGCTTTGACACGCTAACAATGCGGGAGCGCGAGGTGCTCGCGTATGTCTTACAGGGAAAACTGAATAAGCAAACCGCTTACGATCTGGGTATTACCGACCGCACGGTCAAGGTGCACCGCGGCAGCATGATGAGCAAGCTCGGTGTTCAGTCTGTGGCCGAGCTGACACGACTCGTTCAAGAAGCCGGCCTGTTCAAAGACGGTCAGCTAGTGCTGTAATTCTTTTTACGAGTGTTGAGTGTAGGGTACTGAGGGAAGATACCAGGTTTCAGTGTTCAGGTTTCAGTTTCGGAGAGCCACAGCAGGTTCGCATCCGCCGATCCTGAAACCCGACACCTGAAACCTCGATGTTCAATCCCTCCTCCCTCGATCCCTTTCAACTCACTGACTACTGATCAGTCCTGACGCGATCCCCAAACCTCGACCCCTGTCCTCCGGATACTTCCCCAAAGGGAAATAGACAGACGATTTGAGTCGCTGCTAATTTGCGTTCATTCGCGTTGGTTTTTTACGCGAACTGAATTGCGATGAGCAGTACAGAAACAATTAGGATTGCAATTATCGATGATGACGCGAGCTTGTGCCAAGCGATGGATCGCCTACTTCGCGCGGCCGGCTTTAGGCCGATCACATATCCCTCTGCGGAAGCTTTTCTTGAAGATCAGGAACGTCGAGCGCCGCACTGCATCTTGTTGGATATTCAATTGGGCGGAATATCCGGATTCGAGCTACAGAACAGACTTGCTAGTTCCGGCTCCACCATCCCGATAATTTTTATAACCTCCCACGACGATCCGGAAATCCGTGAGCAAGCACGGCAAACTTGCTGTAGCGCTTACTTGCGAAAAAACGATCCTGGCGAAGTTGTGCTCGAAGCTATCCGCAAAGCCGTGAACTTGGATTGAGCACCGGAGGAAGGAGGTAGCGAAGCAAGGCATTAGACAAATGACATCAATGGGCAACGCTGTCGAATATCAACCTTTGGAGCATTGGGTTTGCCAGTGTTCTGAAATAACTAACGAAGGAGAACGAAATGTATTTTACCGAAGACTCGCTATTTCCCGAGAATATGCAGCCCACGATCATCACGGCGGCGCCCTACGGGCCTGAATGGCTCCCCGGCGATGTCGAGGAGCTTCCTGTCACGTTCGACCAGCAGGTGCAGGCGGCGGTCGACTGCTACAACGCCGGCGCCACGATGCTGCACTTCCACGTTCGCGATCCCAAGACCGGCCAGGGCTCCAGCAACTTCGATCAGTACAAGGAACTCCTCGCGCGCGTCCGGCAGGCGGTGCCGAAGATGATCATCCAGGTAGGCGGCTCGATCTCGTTCGCACCGCACACCGAAGATGCCAAGGCCAAATGGCTCGACTATGACACCCGCCACATGCTGACGGAGCTGGACCCGAAGCCGGAATTCGTCACGGTGACGACCGGCACGACGCTCTGGGACGTTACGATGGCGATGACCGCCGAGGACATCAAGGGGACGCATCTCGATAACCCTAAGGTTCTGGCAGCCTGGAGAGGCATGGTCGTGGATTCGACGCCGGCGTTCTACGAGGAGCACCTCAAGCGGCTGCGCAAGAACGGCATCCAACCCTACTTTGTGCCTGGCCACGTCCATCAGCTCGAGATCATCGAACGGCTGGTCCGCGGCGGCATATATATGGGGCCGCTGAACGTAGCTCTGTGCGGTTACGGCGGTGGTTCGATGGGCCGCAATCCGTTTGACTGGATGGAGATGCTGCGCCGCACGCCGCACGGAGCGTCGAGCGTGACGTTCTGGAGCAGCATGCGCGGCAACATCGCGATCCAAACCCTGAGCACGATTCTCGGCGCCCACGTGCGCGTCGGCAACGAGGATAACATCTGGGACATGAACAAGAAGCGCTGGCCGACGGTGAAGCAGGTCGAGTGGGCGGTGAAACAGAGCGAGCAGTTCGGCCGCAAGGTAGCCACGGCGGACGAAGCGCGCCAGATCATGAAGGTAGGCGTCTGGTACGACAGCGTGGAGGAAACATTGAGCAACCTCGGCCTTCCGCCGAATCGCGCTGAAGGCCAGAAGGGATTTTTGGTCCATGACACCGATGGCCGGCTGCCGAAGGCCGAAGACGCCGCGAAGGCAAGTCCGACCAGCATCCTGTAAAGAGCCTTTCGCTCTGGCATTACAAGTGATGAGAGTCCGGCCCCGACAGAAACTGTGCCGCAATGTGGTGGTAGGGGCGCAACCAAGAAAATCTCCCCTAACCCCTCTTTGACAAAGAGGGGGATCGGAGTTTCCCCCTTTGAAAAAGGGGGATCGCAGGGGGATATCTTTCGCGCCTACTGATCACTAGGACAATTGCGACACAGTTTCAAAGGGGTTGGGCTCTCGGCGTTGAAATCAGAGTTGGATGGCCGAGAATTCGAAAGGCAGGAAAAAATGGCTGCTAATGACGGTAGTGCGACAACAATGGGTCCGTGGGATCCAGTCTTGGACAAACTGCGGGAATGGGATGCGAAATGGGCCGAAGCGTGCGTGCAGATGTCTACGAACCCGTGGACCAACGGAGTTTTATCGCGTAAATTCATCGAACTGGTCAGTGTCGGGTTGAACGCCGCGTGCACGAACCTCAACCCCGACGGCACCCGCCGCCATATACGCGCCGCACTCGATGCCGGTGCCACACGTGAGGAGATTCTCTTCGTCGTCAAGTGCGCCTCGGTCATGTCCATTCATTCGTGCAGCCTCGGCGCGCCGATTCTGCTCGAGGAAGCGAAAGCCGCAGGGAATCAGCCGGCCTCCAAACCTGCGGTGTCGACTCCCGCCTGCGACAAGATGAAAGCGATCGGCCAATGGAACTCGGCGTGGGACCCGTTTTATCAACTCGATCCGGTTTGGACGGATCAATTTATGGCGACCGGGGCGGGAATTTACGGCAGCGGGGTGATGCCCGCTAAGGAAACCGAGCTTCTGAGTATTGCGTTTGACGCATCGTACACGCACATGTACGCGCCCGGCACGCGCCGGCACATTCACAACGCTCTGCAGGCCGGAGCGACGATGGAAGAGATCATGGAAGTATTGAAGCTGTGTGTCGCGCAAGGCGTGCAGGCGTGCAATTTAGCCGTGCCAATTTTGGCCGAGGAACTGGTGAGGAAATAGATGATGGCTGAATTCATCGAAGTCGCTCCGCAGGAAAGAATCCCGCCGAAAACCCGTACAACCGTCATCGTCGCGGGAAAGCAATTGGCTCTCTTCAACGCCGACGGCACCGTGTACGCGACGGACGACAAATGGCTGCACGCCGGCGGTTCGCTCGGTTGGGGCGGCAAACTGGAAGGCAAGGTGGTTACCTGTCGCCTGCATGGTTGGAAATACGATGTGACGACGGGTAATATGCCGCTCGCGCCAGGCATGAGCCTCGGGTGTTATCCGGTCAAGGTCGTGGATGGCAAAATCCAAGTCGCGGTCTCATGACCGTCGAACGACGATGAGTGCAGCGATGAATGAAATGCAAACGGCACACGCGGGTTGGAAGAAGAAGGTCGTCCACGAACTAATTGAGTATTGGATCAATTTCGGCTATCTGGCATTTTTCCTGGTCGCGTTTATGTGGTATCGCCGGTTGATCCTGGCTGAGTATCAAGTCCAGTACACGGATTACTGGGTCCCGCTGATCGAAGCGGCGGTCTTGGCCAAAGTGATCATGATAGGAGACTTGTTTCGCGTGAGTCACGGCCTTGAGCAAAAGCCGCTGATCCTGCCAGCGCTTTACCGGACAGTGATGTTCAGTATATGGGTGGCGATTTTTAACGTGTTAGAGGCGACGGTCAAGGGATTGTTCCATGGGAACGGACTGATGGGCGGCATTGACGAGATATCGAGCAGGGGCTGGTACGAATTGCTCTCGCGATGCGTCGTGATTCTTGTGGCCTTCATTCCCTTCTTCTCGTTCAAGGAATTGGAACGGGTGATGGGCCCGGAAAAACTTCGAGGGCTTTTCTGGAAGCGAAGGACGCCGGTTGCGAGCAGCTTGCATGGCACAGAAGTCTGAGCCATACGAACATGTTAAAAACTAAAGAATGAATTCCACAGTCATCGCTCTAGCGAGCGCTGGATGCATCTTTTCGGGCTCTCTGATCGGCCTCGGTCTCCAAAGACTCTTGCCCGGCCATCATCTTAGTAAGGAAACGCAGGATGTCGTGAAACTGGGCGCTGGCACGATCGCCACGCTGACTGCGCTGGTGCTCGGTCTGCTGGTTAGCTCCGCCAAGAGCACCTTCGATACCATGAATAACGGGATTGTGCAGGGTAGCGCCAAAATCATCCTGTTGGACCGCGCCTTGGCCCGCTACGGACCGGAGACAAAAGCCGCCCGCGAGCAATTAAAGCGCAGCATCGCGGCTAGCGTCGAAACGGTTTGGCCCACGGAGAAAACCGGTGTGCTCGCACTGACCGCCTTCGAGCGCGCCAACGCCATGGAACTCGTTCAGGACAAGCTGAGTGAACTAACGCCGCAAAAGGACGTCCAGCGACAGACTCTCGCCCAGGCGCAACAAATCGTCGGCGATCTCAGTCAAACCCGCTGGATGTTGATTGAGCAGGAGCAAAACCAGCTCCCGCTCCCGCTTCTCGTCATACTGGTTTTCTGGCTTACACTTCTCTTCGTCAGCTTTGGTTTGTTCGCTCCGACGAATGCGACTTCGCTCACGGTCCTATTTGTAGGCGCTTGCGCCATATCTGCAGCCATCTTCCTTGTCCTCGAGCTGAGCAAACCCTTGGAGGGCTTCATCAAACTCTCCAACGCCCCGTTGCGGAACGCACTGCAGCATCTCAACCAATAATTCCAAGGATTAAACCAACAACAAGACAAACCAAAACGAGAATAATAGCCGCTAGGGGGTCAAGGCTAAACTTCCGCGGTTGTGAGCAAGCCGTCGGCATCATAGGCGAAGTTCACGGTATTGGCGCCATTGACGCTTTCTGTTGTCACGCGGAGATCATTGTTGTAGTTGTGCGCCGTTGCGCCGGAGACCTCTCCACTCCAGTTAACGCCGGTGAGCAGGTCGGCGCGCGAAGTCGCCAAAGAACTGGGTTATAAGATTCAATGATTCATCGCCAAACTTGGGCCATTGGATGCATCGCCGAACAGCCAAACACTTCGCCCATCAAACTCGCAATTCGGCGGCCCAAGCGAGTTCCCAGGTAGTGTTAATCGCGGTCCTGGCGGTCCCACCTGTCGCGATCCCAGCCGCGATTGCTATTCCATGAATAGTGCCGGTCACGTTCCATCTCATCCAAGATCGCCTGAATTTCCGCCCGGTCGCGAGTTATACGATATGTGCTACCGTTACGGCGCAGATCATAAGCGAGCCTCGCTCTGGCAGCTTCCAAGCGCGCATAGTCGCCGCCGTCATGATACCAGGCTCTATCAGCCACCACACACCCGGATGAGGCCATCAACGCTCGTAAACAGCGTGCCAAATACCAGGGCCTTCATACGGCTCATCGTCAATCTCCTTTTGTCAGTTGTTACTGCCATCCGCCTCTACTCCTCTTGCTTAGTTAGACGCCGATGGAAGGAAATGTTTACACGGCAGCCATGAATCGGTCTAACCATGGTGCTCCACCGGGCAAGGCCGCGATTCTATTGCAATAAAAAAGGGATGCAGTTTGCCTGCATCCCTTTAGCGTCCATTGGCAACCGTGGAAGATTAGCGGTAGAGGCGTGACAATTCGGATTGTGCGGCTTGGTCTATGGCGTAGGGTGACTCACTCGCAGGTTGTTTTCACTCCCCTTCTTCCCGATACAACGCCAACGCTTCGGTCGACGGCCGGTCGCTGATCGAGAACAGGATCGCGTCCTCGCTCATGGTGTTCTCATGCGAATGCCACATCCACGATGGCACAACAAAAATGTCACCCTGTTTCCAATGGAATTCGTTGGCCGACACTTTGGCCATGCCTTGACCGCGGAAAGCATAATAGACCGTCGTGCTGGTGTGGCGGTGCGACTTGGTTTTTTCCTTGGGCCGCAAGAGTTGAATCGAGCACGAACAGGTCGGCAGTGTATGGCCGCCGTCGACCGGATTGGTGTATTCCAACAAAACGCCATCGTAGGGATCGCCGGCGCTCTCTTTGAGAGCTTGCAGCGCCGTGTTGGTTTCTTCCCAGGGATAACGGTACGGCGGTGCTTCGAAACTATTTTTCATCCAGCTCGGCCGGGTATGGGAAAACACCTTCGACGACATGTTGTCAGGTTTCTCCACCGGCTGCTGATCTTTTTTGAAATTCTCCTGGATCATCGCGCCGAAATGGGTCACCAGACGAACATCCAATCCGTCGAGCCACATCACCGGCTCGGTAGAGTTGTTGAAGTGATCGTGCCAAGTCCAATTGGGCGTGGTGATGAAGTCCCCTTCGAACATCGGGAAACGCTCGCCCTCGACGACGGTGTAGGCGTTCGGCGTGCCTTTGACGACGAAGCGGATCGCCGCCGCGGTATGACGGTGCGCTGATGCGATCTCGCCGGGCTTCACCAGCTGCACCGAGATATGCACGGTGTTGGTCATGCCGGCGGATAGCCCGGGATTGCGCATCTGGATCGTCCGTCGCCCCGCTTCTCCCGTCGTGATCAGCTCGCCGGACCAATTGAGCGCCTTCATGATCTCGTCGCCGTTCCACAGACAGGGTTTCACCGTCTGCGACCATTCCGAGTGCTCCCAGTGGCCTTTGAGATTTCGTTCCTTCATCCATTGACTGAGTTCTTGCAGATCCATAGCTCTCCTCCCTTGCCGACCAAGCGTTGCGCCGGAGCTTGTTCAATACAAATGGTGCGCCGGTCTGTCAAGTCAAGACGATCATCTACCAGCGGGGCGATGCCACAACCCATGAAGAAATCAGAGTCTTAACCACAAAGGGCACAAGGATTAGATAGACAGAAGATTCGGAGTCGGAGAGTTTGCCGCAAAGAACGCAGTGAACACAATATTGTTGGGGCACCCCCTGTGGTTGCCCATCCGAGTTCGCGCTATCGTACCCTAACTGAGTTACGACGAAACCCTCAGCGCCGCGCAGGCAGAAAACTTAGCGATTTAGCGTCGAGCGATTTCGCCCGGAGAGCGAACGGCGGGTCACGCTCCAGAGGCGAGACAGAAAAGTAACCCGCCTTCCGGTTTGAGTTGGGCTGTATGTATCTATCTGCTCGAAAGTGCGATCGATAATCGACTTCGCGGCCACCAGCGCCCAGTTGTCGGCGTCGAGCTTGTTGGCGAACGTCAACTGCTCCGCGGCGAAGCAATGCGCAAAGCTGTGAACCCAAATTTTGCGCGCGCCGGTCTCCATGCGCACCCACACGCAAGCTTCGGGGAGCCAGCGTGTTGGCTCGACCTCATAGGACGCGGCGCGGATGCCGCAGCCGCGGTGCTCAAGGGTATTGCTGATAAGGCTCTGGTCGAACTCCACGCGAACTCTCCTGACGGTTATGACCAGGAATGATAAGGTTGAAGCGCAATCTCCATACCAGCGGTTGTCTTGATCGTTTAACGCATTCCAGCGTAAATCCTGGCAATTCGCGCGGACGAAAATTGTTCCGCGCAGGCTCCTGACAGTTCATTTTTCTTACCAGGGGCTCTCGCCGGTTTGACAGCTTGGGCCGAGTATGGAAACTGATGCCAACCATGAAAAACCTCTGGCTCTGCTTAACCTACCCTTGGCGCCAATGGATAGCTCTATCAGCGTTCCTGTTATTTTCCGGCTGTCTCATCGATCAAATCGGCGGCGCGTTCACGCAGCAGCCGGAGGAGCTCGACCAAAAAGCCGCGATAACAACCAAACAACTCATCGACCATGCTTTCGAAGATATCGACCCGGCCCGGCTCATCGATTTCCACACCCATGTGCTCGCTATTGGCACCAGCGTCAATGACGCCTTCGTGAATCCCAAGATGCGCGAGGGCATCAATCTCGAGCGCCTCAAGTTTCTCATCTATAACAGCGCCGCGGCTGTCAAAAATAACGACAACGCCGATCAAGAATACGTGAACCGGCTGGTCCGTCTGGCGCGAGGGAATAAACGCCACGGCAAATACCGCATCCTCGCTTTCGACAAGCACTACCAGCCCGACGGCACGGTGGACTTATCCAAAACATACATGTATGTGCCGAACGATTATATCGTCGAGCTGGCGCGCCAGTATCGCGATATTTTCTTGCCAGTGATTTCGCTCCACCCGTATCGCCGCGATGCCGTCGAAGAACTCGACAAGTGGGCTAAAGCCGGAGTGAAATATGTCAAATGGCTGCCCAACGCCATGGGCATGGACCCGGCGGATCGCGCCATCGAGCCGTTTTACCGAAAGATGAAAGATCACAATATGATTTTGCTGTCGCACAGCGGCGAAGAACAGGCGGTGGCAGCGGAGGAAGATCAAGAACTCGGCAACCCGCTCCGTTTGCGCAAACCGCTCGACATGGGCATCCGCGTGATCGTCGCCCACGCCGCCAGCCTCGGCAGCTGCAAAGACCTCGACGATGGCGGCGGCAAGAAAGCCAGCTGTTTCGATCTATTCCTGCGTCTAATGGATGATGCGAAGTATCGCGGCCTGGTCTTCGGCGAGGTCTCGGCGATGCTGCAATTCAACCGCATGCCGGTGCCTTTCTCGACGCTGCTCAAACGCCAAGACCTGCACCCGCGACTGGTCAACGGCAGCGACTATCCGCTGCCGGCAATCAACGCGTTGATCCGGACAAGGTCATTGGTCAGCGATGGCTTCATCACCAGCGAGGAACGCAGCGCGCTCAACGAAATCTACGACTTCAACCCGTTGCTGTTCGATTTTGTCCTGAAACGCACCATGCGCCATCCCGAAACCAAGCAAAAGCTCGCGCCATCGGTGTTCATGCAAAACCCGGGGCTGGAGAAATGAAGAAGATAGAGACTTGAGTTAAAGACCACCTCTCCCCGGGTCTCTGTCTCAACTCTGTGTCTCTATTTGTCCACCTCCACCGCACACCGCTGGCTGTCATCATGGCGCACGTGAATCTTCACCGGCAGAAACTTGCCGATTGTATCGATGTTCGTCAGTGAGTGCGTCGAGAGCGGCAACGTAGTAAACACCCCGCCCTTCATCAGCGCCATCGGCAAGAGCAGTTGATCGGCCAGATGTTCACCAACCGCGACATCGGCGGCGAGATAGCGTTTGGCCTCACTTATGGCTCGGTCTGCCACCGTTTCTGCGCGAACCTTGCGTTGGCCGAAACCGGTAAAGATTTCGGTGAGCTGTTCACTCTCGACTTCGAGGAAAAGAATGTTACCGGGACCGCGCGATGCTACTGACTCAGCAATCAAGTCGTTCTGTCCCCAGCCAAGATTTTTCTCAACCATGGCAAGCTCCCGCTCGGCGATACTAAGGGGAAGGTTGGAGACGATCCCGCGCGCCGAACGCCGGACAAACCGACCGCGCTGGCGCAGATCGAGGGCGCGCATTTCGAATGGGGTATCGATGCTTATCTTAACGACACCGCCACCGGCCGGGAGAAATCCCGCCCTGATCAGTTCCGAACGCACGCGCGCGCCCATGCGCTGGATCAGCGGCAGGTAAACCCGCTCGACATAATCATAAGGCGGCGCGGCCGGGTTATGAGTTCCGCCTTCGAGCGTAAGCGTAGTCGGCTTCTTGGCAAGCATCAGCACCGGCAAAACGGTCTGCAACACCAACATCGTGCTGCCCGCGCTGCCGACGGAAAACCGGTAATCGCCCGGCACCACTTCCTGCGGCACAAAGGTAAGTTCCGTGGAATTGATCTCCGCACCGCGCACTGCCGCGTTGGAGATTCGCGCCGCGGCGAGCACCGCGGTCAAATGTTGGCGCAACAACCCTGGCCGCTTGCGCCCCGCGCGAATCTTTTCGATACGGAACGGCGTTCGCGTCGCCAGACTGAGCGTCAGCGCCGTGCGCAAAATCTGCCCGCCGCCTTCATGGTAAGAACCGTCGATGGTCAACATAAAATCAAGGATGAAGTAGGATGGATGAGCGATGAAGTAAAACCAAAACTTCGCGGATACCCAATCCTATTTCATCCTTCCGCCTTCATCCTTCAACCTTATCCGGATGGTGTTCAAATCCGTTTGCACCGCCATCATGCCGCAACCGATGGCGACACCGACCGCGGCGGGAATGATCGCCCCCATGGTTGGAATCATGCTCCCCACCGTTGCGCCGATCCCCCAATGCACATCCGGCGTCGCCGCCACCCACTTATAAATGAACGGCATCGAAGCAACGTTGCGCAACTGCTTCTCGGCGACCGCCTCAACGGCAACGCCCCTGGTCCAGGCTTTGATGGGCACGCCCTTTTCCGGCTGGGTGATGTTGTAGTTGGTCTCGTCCATTTTGCGTGTTCCCCTGTCGATCCGCCTCCAGCAGAATTCTAGCAGATGACAGACTCTATAATATCGTATTCGTATTCAAGCCGGGGTTAGGCGGACGAGAGATAGCCTGACAAATTGCTTGCTCGATCAGCAGGTACACAAAATTGAAAGTTACTTTCCGAACGAAGTTTGTATGACCGCAAAACGCTGCCACGCCAGAATTCATGGACAAAAATCTCCGAATTAGCTGGTGCTTTTTCCCGCTTAATTCGCCTTGACGGACCCGTTATTTCCCCCTATTTTAAGCCACCTTTTACGGGCTGGTTTGAAACGGTTAGATGTCCATCTTAACGCTGCGCAATGTCAACAAAGTCTTCGGCGATCCTGACAACGGCGCGGCGTTGGTGCCGGCGGTGGACAATGTTTCTCTTGACGTTCAAGCCGGCGAGTTCTTTTCGATCATCGGGCCTTCGGGGTGCGGCAAATCGACACTGCTGAGAATCATCGGCGGTTTGATTCCGGCCACCTCGGGAGAATTGATTGTCGGAACCGAAAGAGTCACCGGGCCCCATCCCTGGGTCGGCATGGTGTTCCAGGAAGAGTCGACATTTCCCTGGCGCACGACCTTGGGCAACGTCGAGTTCGGTCTGGAGATGCGCGGCGTGGCACAGGATGAACGGCGCAAGAAGGCCAAGAAAATGATCGGCCTGGTCGGCTTGTCGGGATTCGAGAATCGTTATCCGTCGGAACTTTCCGGTGGCATGAAGCAGCGCGTCGCCATCGCCCGCGCTCTGGTTTTGGAACCCAAGATTTTGCTGATGGACGAGCCGTTCGGCGCCCTCGACGAGCAGACGCGCATCATTCTCGGCGAAGAGTTGATGCGCATTCGCGATCAGTTGAAGCAAACCATCATTTTGGTCACCCACAACATCAACGAGTCAGTGCAGCTATCCGACCGCGTCATGGTCATGACCGCGCGTCCGGGGCGCGTCAAAGAAATCGTCGCTATCGACCTGCCGCAGCCGCGCGACTCATCGATCATCGCTTCGGACCGCTTCGGTAAATTGGTCGCGCAGGTCTGGAACGCGCTAAGAGAAGAATCGATCAAGAGTTTTAAACAACAAAACATTTAAGGAGAATCAGCCATGAACAAATATTTATCACAGTTCAGCAAGTGCCTCGGCTCGGCGGGGGTGGCTTTCTTCGTCGTCGCCGCCACGTCCTCCGCCTGGGCGGCGGCCGCGCGCACGAAAATCATCGTCGTCGTGCCCCATCGGATTCTGTTCACTGTCGCCCTGCCGGTCTACATCGCCCAGGAAAAAGGCTTTTACCGAGATGCCAACATCGACGTCGACGCCGTATTCACCCGCGGCGGCGGTGAAAATGTCCAAGCGGTCGTCTCCGGCGACGCTCAGATCGGCCTCGGCACCGGCACGCTCGCCGTTATCAGCGCATTCGTCAAAAAGGCGCCGATCAAAATCGCTGGCGCTGAGATTACCGGCATGGACGCATTTTGGTATGTACAGGCGAGCACGCCGATGCGTAAGCTCGAAGATCTCGCGGGTAAAAAAGTCGCTTACAGCCGTCCCGGCGCGTCGAGCCACATGGCAGTATTAGGAATCGCGGATCAGATCAAGGCGAAGGGATTGAAACCCGCCGAACCGGTCTCGTTGGGCGGCATCCCGGAAGTTTACACCGCGCTGCGCACCGGCCAAACCGACGCCGGCTGGTCGGTGGCGCCGTTTCAGTTGGACCGCGTCGAGAAAGGCGAGCTACGCGTCATCGTCAAGGGCGACGAGATCGTGTCGATGCGCGACCAGACGGCTCGAGTCCATTTCACCAACAACAACTTCGCCGCCAAAAATCCCGACGCCGTGCGCGGCTTTTTCCGCGCCCAGCAGCGCGCCCTCGACTATATGTTCGCCAACAAAGAGGATACAGCGAAAATCTGGATTCGCCGCGCCGAATTAAAATTCCCGGAATCCGCCGTGCTCGGCACCTGGGACTTCTACAATCGCGCGGCGATGAATTTGAAACCGATCCGCGGCCTGCAAGCGATTATCGATGACGGCATCAAGAATAAATTCCTCAACGCGCCGCTTACTCAAGCCGAGCTAAACACGTTAGTCGACCTGAGCTTTTTGCCGTAGTGTCGACAAGCAGCCAAGGACGTAATACCCATGCTCACCACGAAGGACACGAAGAGCACGAAGTTCGGAGATTTAATCCTCCGAGAGCTTCGTGTCCTTCGTGATCTTCGTCGTGAGTTTATGAGTTCCGCTCATGTCTGAAAGCACTCGAGTCACCGCCTGGCGGCTAGGCATCATCTTCGGCGCGCTCTTGATCGTCGAAACCGCGGTGCGCGGCGGCTGGATTAGCACGTTCTTTCTCGCTGCGCCGACGCGCGCGGTGATCGTGCTCTGGCAACAACTGTTGCATGGCAATGCGCTCTCGCTAACCGGCATCACGCTTGTCGAGATCGCCGCCTGTCTGGTGATCTCCACTATCTTCGGCGTCCTTGCCGGCTTCTTGCTCTGGCGCTACAAGCTCATCGGGACCAGCTACGAGATGCCGCTCGCCGCGCTCTTCTCCTCGCCGATCATACTTGCTTACCCGATCTTTCTCGTCACCTTTGGCCGTACCAGCGCGGCGGTGATCGCGCTGTCGTCGATTTTTGGCTTAATCCCGATCATCATGAACACTAAAGGCGCCTTTCAGAACGTCAACCCGATCCTTTTGCAAGTCGGCGCCAGCATGAATCTCACGCGCCAGCAGCTCTTCCGCCACATCTTAATCCCTGCCGTCGCGCCGACGATCTTCAGCGGCTTTCGTTTGGCGCTCACGTACATTTTAAAATCGGTTCTCGGCTTGGAATATGTCGCCCAAGTCGGTGGCGTCGGCATGTGGCTGTCCGACGCGTCGTACAAGTTCGAAATCGAAGAAGTCTACGCCGGCCTGTTCGGCACCATCTCGCTATCGATTTTGTTTCTGTATTTGATCAACCGCAGCGAACGTTGGTTCCGGAAGTAACCATGGCCCACGCACAACCCATCCGCTCGGCCCTCGCGGCGACAATTCACACGGCCTTTGGCGTTCAGGCGCTCACGCTTCTCGGGCTGGTCGGCATCTGGGAGTTCATCGGTCGCAGCGGCTTATTGTTCCCCGAACTCTTTCCGTCGATCGTGGAAATCCTCCAATCGCTCTGGATCTACATCACCACACCGGTCATGCTGCCACATCTAAAGGCCAGCCTCTATGAAGTGGGCGGAGCGATCGCCGTCGCCGCCCTCAGCGGCATTCCGCTGGGCATCCTATGGGGCAGCAAGCGCAGCTGGTTGGAGATCGTCGAGCCACTGATTCTCTACGCCGCCGTGGTGCCCAAGATCGTGATCTTCCCGGTGTTTATTTTGTTTCTCGGCATCGACGTTCAATCCAAACTCGCGGTCGGCGCCATTGCCGCGTTCTTTCCGATTTCGCTGCTGACCATCGCCGGCATGCGCGAGGTGAAAAAAGTCTACGTAGACGTGGCGCGCACCATCGGCGCCAGCCCGGTGCAGATCGCCAAAAATGTCTACCTCCCGGCCATCGCCGGCCAAGTCTTCACCGGTATTAGAATCGGTCTCGGCGCTGCGGTCACCGGCGCGCTGCTGGCGGAAACCAAGATCGCCAAAGCCGGCTTGGGCTTCATGATCGTCGAGTACTATGGCCAGTTCCGCATCGCGGACATGTACGCGCTGCTGTTGTTCATATTCATTTTCGCCTCGCTGGCCAACTGGGCGATGAGGTCATTGTTCGGTTTTCTTTCCCCGGTGTCTCGACAAGGCGGCGACGCCGGAATGTACTTTTGAATTTTTACGGCCGCTAGTAATCGCGAAGGAACCTTTCACCACGAAGGACACGAAGATCACGAAGTTGATCTTCAAAATCTTGTTGTCCCTCGTGCCTTCGTGGTGAATGCGAATTTGTGCCATTAATTTCATAGGCAGAAGCAAATCAATAGCCCGCTGGCAGCGAGCGCAAGAGCGCGGCCTCACCCAACAGTCACGGCGATTGACAGCTACTCGTTCCGTCCATTAGGGTGAGGCCATCGAGTTCCTCTCGGAGGCCAACATGGATAGCCCGAATAAGTATCCGGTGATCGATGCCGACGCTCACGTCGTCGAGTGCGCGCGCACTTGGGATTTCATGGAAAAGTCGGAGCGACAACATCGGCCGGTGCCGCTTGAGACCCGCGAAGAAGCCGGTGTGCGCCAACAGTTCTGGGTGATCGACGGCAAGGTGCGCGGTTTCCGCTTCCCGGCTTTCTCCGATGAGGAATTGGCCAAACGCCAGCAACAAGTCGGCCGCAAGTTCGCCGACCAACAGGAATCCCGCGAGTTGGGCAACGTCAATCTGCGCTTGGAATACATGGACAAAACCGGCGTCGATGTCCAAGTGCTGCACAACACGATGTTTATCGAATCCTGCGCCGAGCGGCCCGCGGTCGACGTCGCGCTGTGCAAGAGCTGGAATCGCTGGCTCGGCGACATTTGGAAACAGAGCGACAACCGCCTGCGCTGGTCCTGCATGCCTCCGTTGCTCAACATGCCCGATGCGCTGGATCAAATCCGCTGGTCCAAAGAGAACGGCGCAGTGGCCGTCTGTCTACGGCCGGTGGAAGGCAATCGTTTGCTCGCCGATCCGTACTTTTATCCGATCTACGACCAAGCGCAGCAGCTCGACCTGGCGATCGCGATTCATATCGCCAATGGCAATGCCTGGTTGAGCGACCTGTACAACCATCCGACGCGCATCGCTTCGACGTTTCACCGTTTCCGCGTACCGACAGTGGCATCCTTCAACGATATCTTGCTGAGCGACATACACGAGCAGTTTCCCAAACTGCGCTTCGGCTTCATCGAAGCCAGCGCCCAGTGGGTGCCCTGGGTCATGCACGAAGCGAAGAACCGCTTCAAAACCCTTGGCCGCCCATGGCCGAGAAACTTGCTCAAAGAGTACGGCATGTTCGTCACCTGCGAAAATTCCGACGACATCCCGTATGTGGTGCGCGAAGCCGGCGAGGACAATCTGGTCATCGGCACCGACTACGGCCACACCGACATCTCGAGCGATGTCGACGCGATCAGGATCTTTCGCGAGCGGAACGATTTATCGCCGGCGGTCAAGCAGAAAATTTTGAGCGACAACTCCCGCGCGCTTTACGCGCTGTGACAACGACTGCACAACGAAAGGGGAAACGATGAGCCGCGTCGTTTTTCACCTCTTGTTAATTTTTGTCTGTCTCGCCGCGCCGCGCGATTCGGCAGCCCAACCGGCGGCGAAAAGAGTCCGCCTCGGCATCCAGTCCAACAACATCGGCTTTCTGCCGTTTCATCTCGCCTACCATAAAGGTTACTACCGCGACCAGGGCATCGACCTGGAAACCATTTTCATGTCGACCCAGGCGGTCAACGCCGCGTTTGTGCGCGGCGATATCGACTACAGCGCCGCGATCAATGGCGTCATCCAGACCATCGTGCGCGGCAATTCAGCGAGGATACTCGCCGTCGCCGTCGACCGGCCTTTGATTTCACTCATCGCGCGCAAAGAGATCCGCACGGCGCAGGACCTTAAAGGCAAAAAGATTGGCGGCAGCACGCCCGGCGGCACTGCGACTTTGATGGCCGACACCGCGCTCAAACATCTGGGCTTTCAAGCCGGCCGCGACGTGACCATCGTGCCGCTGCGCGAGAATCGCCTGGCCGCCCTGGACTCGGCGGCGGTCGACGCGGCGCTGCTCGGCGTGCCGGAAAATATTCTCGCCGTCGACCGCGGTTACAACGAGCTATTGTTCGTCGGCGACATCGTCAATTTTCCCCAGAACGCCATCGGTGTTTCGACGAAGCGAATTCAAGAAAATCCAGACGAAGTCTACGGTATGGTGCGCGGCGCATTGCGCGCGCTCTATTTCGCTTTGGAACCACGCAACCGCGATGAAGTCATCAACATCATCATGAAGCAGTGGAAACTCACCGACCGGCGTATCGCCACCGAAATGCTCCGGCAGTTTAACCGCGGCATGGCCCGCGACCTGATGGCGAAAGCCGAAGGCATGCAGCTGATGATCGACCTGGTGCGCGAAGATTCCAAAGTCACCCAGCCTTTCACGCTTTCCCAAGTGGTTGATTATAGTTTTGTCGAAAGAGCCCGCCGCGATCTGGCTGTGACCCGGTGACGCGCTTGAAAAGAAAATCCGCTGTCACCACGAAGACACGAAGGACACGAAGGTAAGAACAAATACTTCCGAACTTCGTGCTCTTCGTGCCTTCGTGGTGAAAATCTTAATCGCGCTTTACCCCTTCCAGTCGATTGTGCTACAGCCGTAAGCACAAACAGGAGAACGCCGTGCACTTTTACATCAACATTCTGACGACCTACTTCCCGGACCTTGATCCGCCCTACGATGTTTACTACCAGCAGATTCTCGAGCAGATCGAACTCGCCGAGGAACTCGGCTGGGAATGTTTCATGTTCAATGAACATCACTTCCTCGGCTACGGCGGCCTAGTGGCGAACCCCGCAGTGCTACTCGCCACCGCGGCGGCGCGCACCAAGAAAATGCGGCTCGGCCCCTGCATCGCTATTTTGCCGTTGCGCCATCCGCTCCACACCGCCGAGGATTACGCCATGGTCGACGCGATTTCCGGCGGACGGTTGGAATTCGGCATCGGCTCGGGCAACACCGAGATGGACTACCGAGTCTTCGGCGTGACTAGGGAAAATGATCGCGAGCGCGCCGCGGAGGCGCTCGACGTCATCTTGAAAGTTTGGTCCAATGAACGTTCCAGCCATCAGGGCAAATTTTGGCAATTCGAAGAACTGACGCTGTATCCGCGGCCGGTGCAGCAACCGCACCCGCCGATCTGGGTCGCGGGAACCTCAGCCCAGGGACTCGGCTGGGCCGGCCGCCAAGGTTACCACATCATGACAGTCGGCCACCCCCATGCGCCGGAGCGCGTGCGCCCCGGTGTCGAGGCGTGGAAGCAAGGATTGATCGAAGCCGGCATCGATCCCAGTAATCGCCATTGCCAATTTCACGTGCGCACCCATGTCAACGCGAGCGCGGCACGCGGCAGAGAGATCGGCATGGCAGCGGTGCAACGCTACGACGCGATTTCGCGCATCGGTCGGCGTTCGTTAACCGCCGCGCCGGCGGACTACGATTGGGACATGATGTTGGCTACCGGGAGAAATAATTACGGCGACCCCGGCGAGGTGATCCAGGGCATTCGGAATGCCGCCAAGAACTATTACTTCGATACGCTGACGACGACCTTCAACTACGGCGGCATTCCGCATCAAGAAATCTTAAAATCCATGCGATTGTTCGCCAAGGAAGTAATGCCGGCGTTCAGGTAGCCGCACGATCGGCAGGAGCGTCGGCGAATAAACGCAAACTATTTACCCGCCGCATCGAACGGAATAATTTCTAGAGCGACTCGAGTCATGCCTTGTTGGAGGAAACCGAGAAGGCCGGCGGCACGGCGCGTGACATCGATGATCCGGTCGGGCTGCATCGGCCCGCGATCATTGACGCGCACGATTATGCTTTGATTGTTACGCAAATTGATAACCCTCACCAGGGTGCCGAACGGCAGAGTTTTATGCGCCGCGGTGAGTTCGTTGTGATCGAAGGATTCGCCGCTAGCGGTGCGGCGTCCCTGAAAGGTCGCGTGGTAGAAAGCCGCCAAGCCGGATTGCTTAATCGCCAGCGGCTCGGCGGGTTTCCCGACCTCTTCAACCGGCGCAGGGGCGGCGCCGGTGTCCGCCTCGCGGCAGAATGCCGAACTGGTGACGTCTAGGAGAAGTCCGAGAGCGACGACACAACTTATCCGTGCACGAAGTTCCATTGACGCTATTTTAGAATATCCTTCAACCGCTCGACCAGAGGCTTGTCCAACAACAATAGATCTTTCACATTTCGCTCCAATTCTTCTCCAGAACCGGGGTTGATTTCCAATCGGGCCTTCTTTGCCTCGGCGAGCAACTCCGGATCGCGGATCGCTTCGAGAAAACTCTTGCGCAAGATCTCGACGAGATTCTTCGGCGTCTCCGGCGGCAGCAGATACGGCCGCACCGCCGCGCCATGACTTTGCGCCACGGCGACAATCAGCTTGCGGCTTTCTTCGTTCTTGGCAAGGTTCATTGCCAGCGGCAGTTTGGCCAAATCGGCGTGGGGTTTAGTCGACATCTGCGCCAGCATGATCGCTTCACCGCTTTCCAACTCCTTGCTCCAGGTCGACTTCAGCGACTGCCATGAGTTGCTCAGCCCGGCGACCTCGCCGCTGTTAAATGCCAAACGAATCGGCGCCGTCCCTTTGTAACCCGTAACGATCTGAATCGGTACACCGAGCGTCGCTTCAATGACTTTGGGAGTATCGTAGGTACCGTCCCCTGGCGCGATGGCGCCGAACTTTATTGACGTCTTAGAATTCATCCATTGATCCATGCTACCGACGCCGCTCGCCTTGGCCACTGTCAGCACGAAATCATCCTGCGCCGGCACGCCAATATATTCGAAGCGCCGGGCATCGAACTCGATTCCCGGACGGCCGAGCAGTTGCTGCAAGAACTGCCCGCCGACAAAATGGCCGATGGTCAGGCCGTCGGGTTTGGCGACGCGATACATATAATTGGCCGACAGCAAACCGCCCGCGCCGGGCATATTATCGACGATGACCGCCGGGGCTCCCGGGATATGTTTGCTAAAGTGGCGCGCTAAGAGTCGCGTGTAAGTATCGTAGCCGCCGCCCGGCGCGGTGCCGACAATGATTCGAATCGACTTGCCCTCATAGTATGGCGCGGCGGCGTGAACCGACCGTGACAGCAGCAAGGCGGCCAGAGCGATGAAAAGAAGATTGAATCGAGTTCGCGAAATCATCTAATACACTCCCATGACGTAAACATTCGATTTGTTCGTCTCATAACAAAAGCGCGCCGGCGCAACAAGAGCGCGAGGCACTTGACGCCGCAGCAACATCTGCCTATGCGACGCGTCAAATCGCTCCAGGCGTTGTGATTCCATTAGAAACCATCAGGACCACAGACGAGTATGACGACTCGGACAATGATGTTTATTCCAAGCACTGCCCTAGTACTATTCGGGATTTTGAGCGTCAGTTCATTGCCGACAGCCCGCGCTGCCAGCGCTCCGATCGTCCCGCTGTTGACCGAAGGCGTCGGTGAGATCGGCGGCAGCGTTGGCGTTCTGAAAGGCGCACCCCATCCAAACACGGCGCTGCTTTGGGCTCGGTGGGTTACCAGCGAGGAAGGCCAGCGCGTTTTCGCCCGCGCCGGCGAGACTCCGGCCCATCCCAACGTCGAGCCCGTGGACAAGGTCCGGCCGGCGAATGCCTACATGCTCGGCCAAGATGACGTCAAAGAGTTCCCCAAGTATGAAAAGATCTGGAAGGAACTATTTCAGATACGGTAATGGCCGGCCCACGCAGCCGATTGCCGCGATTGCCTAACTGGGCTGCGCGGAAGTGAAAAATCTATTTCAGTATCTCTCGCATCTTTGCCACCAACGGCGGGTCGAGATTGAAGAGCTCGCGCACCTGCCTTTGAATCTCCTCACCGTCGATGGGGTCGAGATCGAGTTTAGCTTTCTGCGCGTCGGCAAGAAACTCCGGATCTGTCATCGTGTCCATGAAGGCTTTACGCAGTAACAACACTCGCTCCTTGGGGGTGCCCGGCGGCAGCACGTAAAAACGATTCAGCACGCCGTTGACGCGGGCCGCTGTGAGAATCATCTTGCGTGCCTCTTCGTTTTTCGTCAGATCGGCGGCCCAAGGCACGTTGGGAATCTCCGGATGGGGCCTGAGATTGGCTTGGACCAGATAGATCACTTCGCCTTTTTCGAGCTCGGCACGCCAAGTCGAACGAAACGATTCCAGCGAATTGCTGATGCCCTGCACTTCACCGGCGTTGAAGGCGAGCCGCACCGGCCCCGTGCCTTTGTAGCCGGACACCATTTGTAGCGGCAATCCCAAAGTCGCCTTCAAGACTTTTGGAATATCATCGGTGCCGCCGCCCGGCGCAACCCCGCCGATCTTCAATATAGTGCCTGACGCTTTCCACTGCTCGACACTGGTAATGCCGGTGGATTTGGCGATGCCGATAATGAAATTATCCTGCGCCGGCACCCCCAGGTACTCGAACTTGGGACCGTCGAAAGCCACGCCGGGTAAACCGAGAATCTGTTGAAAGACCAAACCGCCAACGAAATTGCCGATCGTCAACCCATCCGGCTTGGCGACCTTGTAGACATGGTTTGCCGCCAGCAAGCTCGCCGCCCCGGGCATGTTATCGACCACCATCGTCGGCGTGCCCGGGATATGTTTTCCCATATGGCGTGCGATGACTCGCGAGTAGGTATCGAAACCACCGCCCGGCGCCAACCCGACGATCACCCGAATGGTTTTGCTCCGATAAAAAACTTCCTGGGCATCAGCCGGGTGAAACTGAGAGCAGAGCGCGACAATCGAAGCGATAACGATCCATGCGCGGTTCGTGGATTTGACCATCGGGCCCTCCTCGATCACTGGTTATGACGAGAGCAGAAAAGCCGGGGCGCTATTTCATGTTCGCCCCTAGCTCCGATCAACTGCCGTAATTAGAACAACTCTAGGTATTCTTGACAAACAAAATGGCGCATCCGTGAGCCCCACTCAATGACAATTCATCCGCATGACGGCGAAGTTCGCTGAAATTGGTTTTTCCGATACCCTATATTTGAGAAATCGATTTGACCATGGGCAGAGTTGTCGTTTACACTCGCCAAGTTTGAATCGCTTTCCCTGGGGTCGATAGATGCATTTGAAACTGACGAAGTTCTTTGAGCGCCGCTCAAAGCTCACGGTGGTTTTCATCGCCATCGCCTTATCGATTTTGCTGGGCGTGCTTGATTTCGCCACCCGCATCGAGATGCATTTCTTGTTGCTCAATTTGATTCCGATCTTTCTCGGCAGCTGGTTTATTTCCCGTGATGTGGGCGTGACTTTGGCAATCTTTGGATCACTGGTTTGGTTTGTCAGCGATTCCTTGAGTGGCCGGGCCTATTCCTCGCCCTGGATCGCCTACTGGAACCTGCTCATGCGCAGCGGCGTATTTGTCATTTTCGCATTCACCCAAGCATCGTTGAAATCCAAGCTCGACGAACTGTCCAATCTAGCAAGCCGCGATTTTATCACCGGCCTGCCCAACGGCCGTGCCTTCTATGAACTCGCCGCTGAGGAGATGGGCCGCGCTTCTGGACTTGAACCGATGACTCTGGCTTGCATCGACGTGAGCGGCATACAGTTGGTCAACGAACGGCAGGGCTACCCGGCGGGCGACCAAATGATGTGCACCATCGCTCACACGATTCGCGAGAACGTCGCGCGACCCGATCTCGTCGGTAGATTGGCGGGGACCACCTTCGCGGTGCTATTACCCAAGACAGCTTCGAGCGGGGCGAATTTGGCGCTCGAACAGCTGCACAACGTGCTCAAGGACGAACGGCGCAAACACTCCCACCCGCTCAACTTCTATATCAGCGCCGTCGCCTGCACCAAAGCCCCGCGCACCGTCGCCGAACTCATGCAGGAAGCGGACAGCCAGATGGCCCGGATGAAAAATGCCAAGAAAGATTTTATCCAGATCGTCACCTCCGAGGGTCCCTCTTTATTGAACTAACTAATTGTTGGCTGAACGTCGAGTTTTGCGCTCATCGGCTGACGGAACTAATAAATCCGCTCTTGTCCAATTCCTGCAAGATACTATCGTCGTAGAAACGTTTGGGATCTTGTCCCTTGGCCTTGGGGTTTACTAAAGCAAGTTCGTCGACCACGGTGCGAAACGATTCCGCAGTTGGCGTCGGCACGCGTTTCAAATACTTGGTCACGGAAACCTCGTAAGTCTCTTCCATCATCTCGCGGTCTTTAGTACGGAAATACTTCATCATCATGTCGATAGTGAACGCTTTGTCTCTTTTGATGCGCGCTGTGGCTTCGAGTATCGACTTAACAAAATTGGTCACGACATCGCGGCGCTGCGCCATGAAACTCTTGCGCACGGTAATTCCCGTGGACGCGTAGGGCACTCCTAACGATGCGATATCGAGAAGCTCGCGAAAGCCTTCGCGGCGCGCTTGAATAATCGACGGATAGGACAGGATCGCCGCTTGGATGCGACCGCCGCGCATCGCCGCCAGGTTGGCCGAGACCGCACCGGCTTGCACGAGCGAAACATCTTTTACCGGCTCCATGCCGAAGTGCTGAATCGCCATCCGCGCCGCGGTATCGATGGACGTGCCGAAACGGCTGATCCCCACCGCTTTGCCTTTCAGCTCTTCAGGCCGCTGGATGCTCGGAATGGTCATCAAGCTGGTCACCAAACGTTCGGTGGTGATCGCCAGCGAGACCACATCGGAACCGCCGATGGCCGCGCTCGCCGTCGTGCTACCCGCGATGGCGAGAAATTCGATCTCGCCGGCAATCATCGCCGCCATCCCTTCGGTGCCGCTGGGAAAAGCGACCAGATCGATGTCGAGGCCAAACTTCTTGTAGATCCCCGCATCTTTGCCGGCCCAGTAGGGCACCATGTTACCGGAGAGCGAAGCATAGCCGGCGCGCAATCGGCGCCCTTCCTGGGCCGGCACCCGGTCCGCAAATAATGCAAACCCACACAACACCACAATCACAGACAAAAACTCACGACGTAATAAGCGCTTCATCTTCAACTCCCAATTTGTTCTCCAAACCCCCTGACTCCTCGCCCGTCACCCCTTACCCCTTACCCTCTTCGTCCCACGCAATATGCGTTTCATGAACGGTCAAATACCACCGCGCCATCTCTTCCCGGCTGGTAAACCAAACTTTTGCGCGCGCCTGGGCGTATTCGACGAACTCGCGCAGGGCGCCGATGCGATGAGCATGGCCCATCACATGGGGATGCAGGCCGAGGTTCATAATGCGCCCGGTCCCGGCGCCTTCAGCGTAAAGTTGATCGAAGCAGATTTTCAAGGTCTCTAATCCCGCCGACGCCGACATGCCGCCGCGGGCGAACAGATTGAAGTCGTTGATATCGTTGGAATAAGGCACGCAGACGATCGGCCCATGGGTGGTGTGAATCAAGTACGGCTGGTCGTCGTTCAGGTAATCGCAGTAGGCGATCAGGCCAAACGCTTTCAGAAACGCCGGCGTGTGCGCCGTGCCGCGGATCGCCGACGACAGCCATGCCTGCGCCGGCCGGCCGACAACTTTTTCGTAAGTGTCGAGGGTGCGCCGGATCACGGCGCGCTCTTCATCGGGCTTGTGCGCATAATAGGTCAGCAAATCGTTCTGCACCCAATTATGCGGCACCAGTTCCCAACCGCGCTCATTGCAGGCATCGACGACGCGGCGGCGCTCGGTCATGGTCATGCCATTGATCGTGCAGGACGGCTTGACGTCGGTCTTGTCGAACATCTCGATCATGCGCCAGACGCCGACGCGCTGGCCATACTCGCGCCAAGTCCAGTTCGCGGTGTCGAGCACGTCCCCCGGCAGCGCGTGAGGGATCGTCATTGGCCCGCCGGTAAACAGCGGTTCCTTCTGTCCAGCGCGCGACGGCTCCCAAAACTCCAAGTTGAGGGTAATTATTAACGCCAACTGCGCGCCGCCCGGAAAGCGCAACGGCCCGCGGTCGGGTAGCGGTACGAAGGGATAATGAGAAGGCGATGTTGTGTCCCTCATGTTGTATAGCTCGGCTTATTTGCGCACCTTATCGATAAACCCACTCTTCTTAAGCTCATCGAGAATGCTCGGTTCCATCACTCTCAATGAATCCACCGTCTGACCTTTCGCTTTGGGGTTGGTTTTTGCCAGTTGGGCGATCACCAGCTCGACGCCTTTACGATCCGGCATACTCAAAAGCCCCTCGGCGTGGGTTCCCAAAAAATAGTCGTAACCGATGCCATAAACTTCGTCGTCCGCGCGGATGTATTTTTTTATCACTTGAATGGTCATGGCGCGATCCCGCTTCGCGATAAACAGCGCTTCGACCAACGCCTTGACGAAGTTGGTCGCCTTTTCGCGGTTGGCGTCGAGATAACTGCGCTTGATCATCAAACAACTCTGCGGATAAGCCATGCCCGCTTCGGCCATGTCCAAAAGCAAATTCATTTTGTGTTTCTTAATCGCCATGGTTGCGAACGGCTCGGTAAACAGCGAAGCGTCCGTAGATCCGTTCGTCAGCGCGGCAAGTCGATTGGAACTGGCGCCGAGCTGAATCACCGTCACCTGTTTGGGGTCGACGCCGAACTTTTCCAGACTTGCTTGAACCGCGAAATCGGTTGCCGAACCGAATTGGCTGATGGAGATTTTTTTGCCGCGCAAATCTTGCACACCGCGTAGTTCCGGCCGGCCAATCAATTTAAAAGCGAAAAGATTAAAACCGCCGGTAATCATCGCGATATCCGCGCCCTGTAAATTGGCGGTCACCGCTAGCGCGCCGGTTGAGAAGAGAAACTGGCTGTCGTTTGACAGCATCGTCTGCACTCCCAACGTACCACTGTTCATCACCAGGTACTCCACGTCCATGCCGTATTTCTTAAACAGGCCTTCCTGGTTGGCCACCCAAATGAGCGAATGAAGCGGCGTCATACCGCCACCGCTGACGCGAATCTTATCAGCGCCAGGCAAATCACCGACGGCTAATAAGTTCGCCAATAGTACAAAATGACCGAGATAACCCAAGCGCTTCATCATGCTTACCTCGCCGAGCGCAGCGATGGCCCATCTACAACGACTTGAACGTTTTGAACCATTTGAACAGACGCGCAGCGTCAAGATGCGACGATTTCTTCATAGGTCGGCGTCGGCATGCCCTTCTTCCAGCCAGCGTCGCGCAACTCGATACGATTGCCGCTGGGGTCGAGAACGAAGAGTTGCCGTCCGGTGAAAAATCCGCCGGGACGATAATCCACCGGCTCGTGGATCTTAATCCCGAGCTTGTGAAATAATTTACAAGCCTTGTCGAACATCTCGGGGCTAACATCGAAGGCATGGTGCAGCCGGCCATCTTGCTCGACGGTACGCTGGACCGGATCATTGCGCTGGCACAGAAGAATGTTGTGATTACCGAGCTTGAAGCAGGACATCGGCGAGTTGGCCAAGCGGCCGACACGCTCCAGACCGAGAATCTCGCCGTAAAATTGCTCAGCCGCTTCCAAATCATTCACCGGGATCGACCAGTGCACCACAGCATCGAGTTTGAGTTTCTCCATACGCCAACGCCTTTCGACTCTCCATTATCCCATTAACCTGAACCTGTCCACTAGCCAGATAAGGAGTTGAGCCAGATACAGAGCGAATCGGGAGCCGTGTCCGTCTTCCGATTGACTTCCGCAGCATATTCAACTTACATTTGCGACGCTTCAAGCGGAGGACCTATGGCAAATCGAACCATCACCATCGGTATGCGCGACTACGATCACTGCCGCGCCTTGGCCGACGGCCGGGTGAAAGTCGACGGCGTCGATCTGAAGTTCGTCAACATTTCGCCGCCGTCGCAGATTTTTCTGCGCATGCTGCACGACGAAGAATTCGACGCTTCGGAAATGTCGTTATCGAACTTCATGATCGCCATGGGCAAGGGCGACCGCCGCTTTGTCGCCATCCCGGTTTTTCCCTCGCGTGTGTTTCGCCACTCTTATATTTGGGTCAATACCAAAGCAGGCATCGCCCAAGCGGCGGATCTCAAAGGCAAGAAGGTCGGCATCGCCGACTATTCGATGACGGCTCTCTTGTTTGTGCGCGGCTTGCTGCAACATGAGTACGGCGTCGCGCCGCAGGATATTCACTGGTTTCGCCGCCGCGCCGAACATGTCGCCATCGACATGCCACCGGGCATCCGCATCAACAACATCGGCAAGGATCAGACGCTCGACGGCTTGCTCGAAGCGGGCGAGCTCGACGCTGTGGCGGTCACATCTCCGCCACGGGCGTTTCTGCAAGGGTCGCCGCTGGTCGCGCGCTTGTTTCCCGATTGCCGCGCGGTCGAGGCGCAGTATTACGAACGTACGAAAATCTACCCGATCATGCACATGACGGTGATGCGCCGGGCGATCTACGAACAGGATCCATCCTTGGCCGTGAGCCTTTCTCAAGGTTTCCAAACCGCCAAGGAGCTGGCCTTCGAGGATTATGACGAGGGGTTGGCGTCGCTTCCGTGGCTAAATCTGGATATGGAATACGCCCGCCAGGTGCTCGGCAAGGATATCGCGCCGTACGGCGTGAAGAGTAACGCGGCTACCCTGGAAGCAGCGACGCTCTATTCCCATGAACAAGGGCTGACAAAGCACAAATTCGCCGTCAACGAACTGTTCGCCAAGGAAACCTTGGATTTGTTTTCCTGAGATGACCGCCGCGCCGGTTATTTGATCTTCTTGCGCAGCTCCGCCAAGAAGCCGCTCGACTCCAATTGACGCACGAAGCTTGCGTCGATGACCTGGTCGAGATCGACCTGGGTGATTTTCGGGTTGATGCGCGCAACGATGCGTTGAACGGATTTGAAGGCGGCAACGTTGGGCGCCATGTCGAGCGTAGTCATCTTGCGCAACACTTTGTAGGAACCTTCGATCACGTCGTTTCGGCTCAGGCGCAGATTGCGCTGCACCACTTTGGTTACTTCCGGTTTATTGTTGTCATCGAGGATGAAGGCGACAGCCTCTGCCAGCCCTTTGATGACGCGCAGGTAAAATTCGTTGCGGCTGGCGACGGATTCTTTCAGCCCGCAAATTTCCGGGCCCTGGTAAGGAGCCGAAATCTCGGCAGCGTCGACTAATGATTTGAATCCCTGCGGGTAGAGGGTTTCGCTCAATCCGTAGGTGATCACGCCGAAGTCGATATTGTTCGTGATCATCGCCTGGGCCAGCGTCGCTTCATCGCCGATGACGCGAACTTTTATGCCATACTTGTCCGGATCGACACCGAGGTGATCCAGGATGATCATCGTTTGCAGCCACAATCCGCCGCCGATGCTTTGCACGCCGACGGTTTTTCCGCGCAGATCTTCGGCGCTTTTGACCTCTTTGCGCACCATGAGATTGCGCGGGATCTTATTCACCGGACCGCCGATGCATGTGAGCTTGATGCCGCCGGTAACCGTGCTCAAGATCGTCGACTGCGCCGGCCAGACCGCTTCGACTTCTTTCGCGACCAGAGTTGCCACGCTCAGCGCGCCGTTACGCACCTGAACCATTTGCGCGTCGATGCCGTATTTCTTGAATATGCCGCGCTCGATGCCGACCCACATCGATGTTGCGGTCTCGTTGAATCCGCCGTAAGAAACCCGGAAGCGTTCCTGCGCAACCGTGGGTGTGGTAGGAAATTGACCGAGAGCAACCAGCGTCCAGGCAAAAACCGTTACGGATCGTCGAAGCATCATGGCAGATCCTTTCAATTCGAAAGCAGAATCACCGTCGTTGAACGCACGAGTCGATTCAGCGCACCGCCCGTAGACTTTCCATGAGTCGGCCGAAACCCGGCTTGCAATCGTTGATCCGCAGCGCTTTCAGCGCGCCCCAAACCATCGCAGCGGGCGCGGCAACGACGGCTTTGCCGGTATCCGCTTCCAGCGCGGCGATGATATCCACCGACGGCCAGCGCGGGCAGGCGATATAAATCGCATCGGCTTCCGGATGCGCTTTCGCAACGTCATAAGCAAGCGAGTACGCGGCATCAGGAGATTGACTGGCAAAGTCGATATTCTTGGTGAGGCCAAGCCCTTTGGTCGCCGCCACTGCGAAGCCGCTCGCTTCGAGAAAACTTTTGATCTCCAGATTCCGTGCATCGATAAACGGACTTACGGCGATCACAGTGCGCGCATCCAAACTGTGCAAGCCATCGACGACAGCCCCGTTCGCCGTCACCACGGGCAACTTCGTCTCCTGCCGCAACAGCTCTGCCAACTCGGCATCTCCCGCTGGCCCCTTGGACAGCGCCACCGGCGCACCGCCACAGATCAGCACATCGACTTTCTCCGCAGCCAAACGTTTGCCGGCATCGACCATGCGTTCAAATGCTGCCGCAGCCTGCTCTGGTCCGAGAGTTTGAATCGGCTCGCTGATCGTTAAACCGACATGCAGCACACCGGCGGGAAGCAACTTGCGCATCTCCTCGCCCGAGGTGTCGAGAATTGCCGGCGCAATATGACCGATTCTTGCTCGCCAACCGTATCGCATTGATGCCGCCTCTTTTGCTGGGTCAAATTGTCGCTCGCACACGTACAGCGACGTGCGAACCTAACAAAGGCTCACTTTCTATGTCAATGCTTACGTGACTCCAATCAGTGCCCGAGAGTTGAATTGCTCAGACATCCAACTATTCCAGGCGAAAAAAAAGGCCCATATCATAATGACATGGGCCTTTTTGTCGAGTTGTTTTTCGCTTAATCGAATATTACTTCGCGGCAGTAACAACGAATCGGTCACGCCGATTCTGCGCCCAGCAAGCCTCGGTCTTTTCTTTGCATACGGGAATTTCTTCGCCGTAACTGATCGTCGACATACGATTGGCAGCGACACCTAATGTAGCGAGGTAATCCATCGCCGCCTGGGCGCGTTTGGCGCCAAGCGCCATATTGTAGTCGGCAGCACCGCGCTCATCACAATGTCCTTCGATCTGCACACGCGCCGTCGCGTTGGACTTGAGCCAATCGGCATTGCTTCGCAACGTCGTGCGTGCTGCTTCTGAAAGAGCGGCGCTGTCGAAGTTGAAGTTAATGTCTTTCAGCGGGCCAGCCGCCGCCGGTTTTCCAGTTTGCAGTTCGTCCAAGCTTGTCTTAGGCGCCGGTGGCGGCGCCGGTGGCTTTGGCGCCGCTGGTTTTGGCTTCTCAGCGGGCAGATTCTCCCCCGTAAATTTCGGCGGCGGCGGATTTACCGGATTACCACATGAAACCAACAAAGTAATCGCCAACAATTTCAATCCATTGTGCAAAATACGCTTTTGCTCCCTCATCGAAACCACCTTTCCAGCCCCGTCCTGGACTGATTTGATTGGCTAATTGTGAAGCATTGCGCTCACCCTGTCAACCATTTCTTGCTACAAAACGAAATTATATAAAATGTCCAATCCAACCACAAAGCTACAGAAACGACCGATTATTCAGCGTTTCCATCGCCTGCTAAACAGCCGGTATCAATCTTATACCGTAAAGCTTTGGCAGCGATACGATCAATCGGCGCCAACTTAGCCCCGCATCGTTGCTCGCGTAAACTGAACCGTCGGTATAACCGACGCACAGAGTGTTGGCATCATCGGGATGGGCAGCAAAGCCGCTGGTCATATGCTCGGTGCCGGCAGGCAGGCCGCCCGTGAGATAGCGCCAGCTTTTGCCGGCATCGTCGCTACGTAAAATCTGGGTCTTGGCGCCGCCGGTCTCTGCTGTGGCATTGCGGCTAAACTTAACCGTATTGTATGGCCCGGCGCGTACGGTCCGATAACCAGCCCAGGTGGCCGGACCATTTTCCGCCGCGCCAAGAAAAACTCGATCCGGCACCGCTGGATGGGTCGCCATTGGAATCGCATAGGCACGACCCAACCCGTACTCGCACTTCGTCCAGTGTTTGCCGCCGTCGTCGGTGCGATAGGTGCCGATGCCCGTGCTGGCATAGAGCGTTTCCAAGCGCGATGGATGGCGTGTCACCCAGTGAACGTCGCGATACACGCGGCCTTCTTCATGTTTGCCCATCTCGTACGGCACGATCCCGGCTGGATCGTTGACCTTGGGAAAGGCTGTTGGACTCGCTGGACCGCTGATATCTTCCCAGGTCGTGCCCCGGTCGCGACTGCGCGCCACGCCGCCCTCCTCGATACCGACGACGATCTCGTCCGGCACTCGTGCGTCGAGCGCGATGGAACGCGCATGAGCGACATGAGCGCCGGGAGGGAAAGTCCATTTGTTGTAGTCGGGCAGATTGCGAAACGACGCAAGCTCGCGAAAAGACCTTCCGCCGTTCTCGCTGACATAGACTGCCGCCGGCAAGGTGCCGACGTAGATTTCATTGGGCCGTGTCGGATGCACCGCCATGGTCCAAATATCTCTGTAATCGATACCGCCGGACGGTAACCACTGCCAACTCTCGCCGTTATTTTCACTGACATGAATCTCGGTTAGCGTCGCGGCGTAGAGTTTTCTGGGATTGAATGGATCGCGCACCACTTCCCGCAAGGTTTCGCCGTCCATGGCGCTGTTGAGGATCTCGACGTTTTCACTACGGCCGTCCCACCGGCAACGTAGCAGTCTTTCCGCGCCGAGCAAGAACAATTGCAGATTTCCCTCTGCCATAACTTACCTCCGCCAAGTATAAGATTGGTTGGTGATTGATCAAACCGTACGCTAAGCAAAACACCCCGCGCCGTCAAGCCAATTCGGCGATAAGCTGAAATGAGCTGGATATTTATGCCGCTTTTGCATTACATTGCCAGCTATCATGCGACCGGTAAAACCGCCCAATCCAAATCCCCACGCACCGCGCTTCAAAATGCCGCCAAGCGCCTGTGACGCCCATCTGCACGTCTACGGTCCGTTCGATCGCTATCCGCTGGTGGCCGAGCGCGGCTACGATCCCGATCCACACTCAACATTGGACGATTATTTGAAGACTCATCGCACCCTCGGCTTAGAGCGCGCCGTCATCGTCACCGGCAGCGGCAACGGGACAAACAATTCCATCACCCTCGACGCACTGAGACGCATGAACGGCAGCTTCAAAGGTTTGGCCCTACTCGACCCGTCGATCACCGACTCAGAACTTGTCGAATTAAGAGAGGGTGGCTTCAGCGGATTCCGCATCAAAACCAACGGCCGCGGCGGCCTCTCCTTCGACGACAGCAAGCGCATGGCCGCTCGCACCGAAGGATTTGGCTGGCATGTCGAGTTCATGTCGCAGTCTCTTGAGGAAGTGATCGGCGCCGTGCCGTTCCTGAATTCACTCAAGGTCCCTTACATGTTCGACCATGTCGCCCACGCCGAGCCGCACATGACCGGCGGAGATCAAGAATTTGCCGAGCTGCTGAAAATCCTCAAAAACGAACAGCAAGCCTGGATCAATCTCTACAGCTTCTACCAGTTGTCAGAAGCCGGCCCGCCGGACTATCGTGACATGGTCGATGTCGTTCACACCATCGTCGGCAACCGCGCGGACAATATAGTCTGGGGCAGCAATTGGCCTCACGGCGGCGTGCGTGTGCCGATGCCCGACGACGGCGATCTGCTCGATTTCCTCCTTGCCACCGTCCCGGAGGAAAGAACCCGCAACGCCATTCTGGCTGACAATCCGGCAAGACTCTACGGCTGGCCTGCATAGACTTATGGAACGATTGGAACATCTGGAACCACTGGAACCGAGCAATACGAATCTGACGTTGAACCCTTGAACCTTGGACAACTCCGCAGGAGGTAAGATATGTACGGCTGGCGCGCTCGCATCGGTCACGTCGCCCCATCGCGCGGCGACACTCTGGTCTACGAATTTTACAAAATGTTTCCCGAAGGCTTCATGATGCTCAACACCACGGGCACCGTGCGCCAACTGGTCGACAGCGACTTCGAGGTGCAATTGAGCCGCATCGAAGAAGCGGTGCAGGACCTGGTCGACAACAACTGCGACTCGATCATCTTCAGCGGCTCGCCGCTATTCACCCGATTGCCGTTCGGCGCCGATCGGGAATTGAGCAAGAAGCTCTCCGACAAGTTCGGCGTTCCAGTAGCCGCCGGCTTGACCGCCGAAGTCGAAGCGCTCAAAGCCATGAAATGCGAGAAGCTCGTTGTCGGTACCCCCTATGAAGATGAGATCAATCAACGGCTCAAGCGCCATCTTGAACAATGCGGCTTCGAGGTTTTGCAGATCGCCGGTTACGGCGTGCGCAAGAACGCTCAGCTCACCGACCTGCCGGTGCACGCGTCGTACAAGATCGCCAAGCGGCTTTACGCTAAAGGCCGCGATGCCGACGGCGTTTTTATCGCCTGTCCGCGCTGGCCGACCATCACCGATGTCCAAGTCCTCGAAGATGAAATCGGCAAACCGGTCATCACCAGCAGCTTGGCGTGCAGCTGGTACGCCATGAAATTGATCGACATTAAGGAAAAAGTGAAAGGATTTGGCCGCTTGATGGAAAGTTTGGCGCCCTAGCGGCAACGCTGGACTGGGACTTGGCTGTATTACTTTTTTACTTTGTTACGTCTAACGAACAGGCCAACAATCGAGGAGGATAAAATAGTCGTGGATCAAAGCGGCATTTCTAACTGGCTTGCTAAGCAGCCTGATGATCAATTTTACCCCTGATGGCATGGCGGCCGATTGGGCCCGGGGACAGGGCCGTGGTTGTCAGCGCGGCGACCGATTGAACATACAAGACTTGGATATGTCACCTGATCCAGTCACCGAAGGCCAGCGGATTCGCTCGTGGAGGGTGCGCGTCAATTTCGCCGGCCAGCGCGATTGTGAAACCGACGTGATGGTCCGCGAAGGCAATAACATCGTCGGCCATGCGCGCAATTACAGAATGCGCCCGGGCCTTAACGAGCTCGAAATTCCTGTAGTTGAAAATTTCCGCTACACTGGCCGCGAACACTGTTTCAACGTTCAGGTCGACCTAGACGGGTCGCACGCCCAGGTCGACGCCGCCCGCCGTTTCTGTGCGCGCCAGCGCAACGTTTGGTCGATGCGCGAACCGGACGACCGTGGCCCCCTCATGACCCGGTAGGAGCAAAAATCAGCAACCAGATCTGAGACAGAGAACCATCCCACCGGGTGGCTCACTGTCTCAATCTCTATCTCCTTATCACCACCAGCGCCGTACCGGCGAGAATCAACGCACCCCCGACGATCATCACAGTAGTAATCGTTTCGCCAAGAAACAGTGCCGCCCAGATCATTGTAAACGCGGGCATCAAAAAGGTGACCGTCAGAGCTTTCGTCGGACCGATATCCGCGATCAATCGATAATACAGCAAGAACGCCACGCCGCTGCTCAATAGCGCAAACAAGATCATATTTACCGCGATCAAAAGCGTCACCGGCCCCGGTGGTGCAGCCAGCGGCGTGAACGGCAACAACATTAAACCCGCCATCAACTGGCTGCCGCCGGCAATTGCACGAGGATTCGCCGCTGCGGCAAATCTCTTCGTATAAACACTGACGAATCCATAGCTCACTGACGCCAACAGACAAGCGGCCATCGCCCACGTGGATGAACTACCCAGTGCGCCGACCCCGACGCCGGTGACAAGACCGACTCCGGCGATGCCGAAAACAAACCCCAAGCCCTTCAACACCGTAATCTTCTCACCGAGCCAAAGCCCGGCGAAAAGCGCGCCGAAAAATGGCGAGGTCGCGTTAAGAATCGCCGAGTAAGAAGCCGGGATATGCAGTGCCGCAAAAGCGAAGAGAAAAAACGGCAGCGCGGCGTTGAATGCGCCGATGACAAGATAATGCCGCCAAAATCGTCGCCAGCCGACATTGAGACCGACAGCCCGGGAATAAATCGCCAGCGCACCCCAAGCAATCAGCACGCGGAGATCGGCAGTGACGATCGGCCCCAACGCGGGTGCCACGACGCGCAGAAACACAAACGATCCGCCCCAGATCGCCGCGAGCAGCACCAGCCGAAAGATATCGCTCGCGCGCATGACGTTCCGCAGAGGTTAGCAAGAGCGCGTCGATCAATGCAAGGAATGCGAAGTGGAATCCCTACCGAGAGTGAATCTCAACTTTGAAGCTTGAACCTTTGAACTCTTGAACGGAATCATTCAACCCCAAACCCGCCGCGCGGTTTCGAGCATGACGTCGACCTTGCGAAACTGCTCGTCTTCGGTCAACAGATTGCCGCGGATGCTCGACGCGAAACCGCACTGCGGGCTCAGCGCCAACTGCTCCAGCGGCAAGTAGCGCGCCGCGTCATCGATCCGGCGGCGCAATTCATCCAACGTCTCGACTCTGCCCACCTTGGTGGTAATCAAGCCCAACACGGCAATCTTTCCCTTCGGGACAAAGCGCAGCGGCTCGAAACCGCCGGCGCGTTCGGTGTCGTATTCCAGGAGCAAACGCTGGTGCTTGAGCCCGCTGAACAATTTTTCAGCGATGGCATCGTACTTTCCCTCGCGATGCCACATGCTTTGACGGTTGCCGCGGCAGATGTGAATCCCAAAAGTCACGCCTGGGAAATTTGCGATCACTTCGTTATCGGCGCGGATCGAACGCTCCATGGTCGCCATTGGCTCCTCGCCCCTAGCGCGCATCGCCACAATGGAATCCGCGTCGACGTAAGCTGTGTAGCCGGGGCCGTCGATGCCGACATAGCGACAGCCCGCTTGCGTCAACTCACTAAGCATCTGCCGCTCGACTTTGACAACATCCTGCAAAAACTCATTCGTCGAGGGATAGACCGCTTTCGAAGCTTCGCTATCGTAGCATTGTTGAATTCGGTCCGGGCTGATCAATGTTACTTTCACCGGCCGGTCGGTCAAGCTCTGCGCGAAGCGAAAATCATCTGCTAAAGTGTTGCGAATCAGTTTCAGCGGCGCGGTTACGCGCTTGCGATTGAGCAGGATCGGATCCTGCCCCTTATGCGTGCCTTCCTTGCCGTCATCTTTGCGGGCGAGAATCTCATGGTAGCTCCGCGCCCCTGCTTGCCACTCCTCGACACCGGCCACCACCGCAAAGGACTCCATGAAACTGGTGCGGCGAAACTCGCCGTCGACGACCACCGGCAGATTGTGCGCCACTTGCTTGGCGACGACATCGCGAATCGCTTTATCCTGCGCTTGCCTCAGGGATGCTTCATCGAGCTTCCCTGCGCCATAACCGGCGAAGGCGTCCTTCAATTTTTGCGGCCGCAGCAGGCTACCCACCTGATCGACGCGAAGAAAATCAAGATCTGATATTACCTTGGAGGACATTCGCCACCTCTCTTCCTGCTTTGCCCCTGGTTCTAAGAACTGCCCTAGCCCGCAACTCCAGCGATCGCAACTCGTACGGTCCAGTCAAGCAGCCGCATGTTCAGAACAACTCTCCAGCGCTGACGAAATATCCGGCACGCAAACCCCTGAAGCAAACAATGAAAATGGCGCTAGACGCACGTTTCAACTTCCGCAAGGAGCGCGCAAGGAATTTTCCGCCGTCCCGTGCAGGGTTTACCCTGCACGGGACTAAAGCATCCCACGTGATTCAACGCAAACAAAAGGTTGAAAAATCAGTGAAAACAACCCGTCGCTTCCGATGGCACCATTGTTGCGCTCTTCCACTAGCATTCAAGACTGGAGTCGTTGTGCTTTTATGTCCTCTCATCGCTTGAGTGTCGACAAAATTGAATTCGAAGAAGCGAATTATCACAGGCAGCAGCTCTTTCCATCTCTTATCGAGCCGCGGTCGTCACCGACCGGTCGTCTGCCGATGCCAGCGCTCGTCGAAGCGCGATACCAGCGCAAGGTTGTGCCGGAAAAATTAGTTGTACGCGGTCGCTCCTTCTTTGAAAACGATAGAAAGTTTTTTTTGAAGGGAGTCACGTACGGCCCTTTCGCGCCTAGCCGCCCGGGGGTTCCCTTTCCCGAGCCGGCATCGGCGGAACGTGATTTTGCGTTGATGGCGCAGCTCGGCGTCAATTGCTTTCGTACCTTCACGCCGCCGCCCAAATGGCTGCTTGACCTGGCGGCTTCCTATGGCCTCAGAGTGATCATCGGCATTCCGTGGGCCCAGCACATATCTTTCCTGGACTCGGGTAGAATTCAAGCGGAAATCCGCAATGTGGTAGCCCACAGCGTTGCTTCATGCAAACATCATCCCGCGGTCTTTGCATATCTCGTCGGCAATGAAATTTCGCCTGAGATTGTCCGCTGGTACGGCAGCGAAAGGATGCGTTCGTTTCTTGGCAACCTGGTCGATTGCGTGAAGAGCGTCGAGCCCGATGCCCTTGTAAGTTACGCCAACTTCCCTTCCACCGAATATCTCGAAACCGAATTTGCCGATTTTCTGGCATTCAACGTTTATCTTCATCACGAAGAAGACTTTCGTCGGTATCTGTCGCATCTCCATAATCTCGCCGGCGATCGGCCCCTCGTGCTTACCGAAATCGGCATCGACTCCTTACGGCAAGGAACAGTTTTTCAGGCCGAAACTCTCGGTTGGCAACTGCGCGCCTGCTTCGAAACCGGCGTCGCCGGTACGGTAGTCTTTTCTTGGACCGACGATTGGTATGCCTTCCCGTTATCCGGCGACGGCGGCTTTCAAGTCAAGGATTGGAGCTTCGGCGTGGTCGACGCCGAGCGCCGCAAGAAGCCTGCCTTTTGGGCAGTAAAAGACTATTATGACGCGCCCCTGCCGCCGCGTCTCGCGGCGTATCCAAAAGTCTCGGTTGTGGTTTGCGTCTACAACGGCGAGCGCACCATCGATTCCTGTCTCGCATCTTTGGAGAAGCTCAATTACCCGAATTACGAAGTCGTGGTCGTTAACGACGGATCGACCGACGGCACTCGGCAGATCGCCGAGAACTATGACTATATTCGCTTGATTCACCAAGAGAACATGGGACTCAGTGAAGCTCGCAACGTCGGCATTCGGCATTCCAGCGGAGAAATTGTTGCGTTTACGGACGCCGATTGTATGGCCGATCCCGATTGGCTCACTCATCTCGTTGCGCGGTTTCAATCGTCGGAGTTCGGCGCCGTAGGTGGCCCCAATTTGACGCCGCCGGACGACGCTTTCGTCGCGTCCTGCGTCGCCGTGTCTCCCGGCGCGCCGACCCATGTCTTGCTCGACGATGAGGTCGCAGAACACATCCCAGGCTGCAACATGGCTTTTCGCCGGGAGGCGCTGCAAGCCATCGACGGATTCGATCCGATTTTTCGCGCCGCCGGTGACGACGTGGACCTTTGTTGGCGTCTGCAAAACAAGGGATTCAAGATCGGCTTTAGCCCGGCCGCGGTCGTCTGGCATTTTCGCCGCAACACTATCAGAGACTATCTCAAACAACAGCGCGGGTATGGCAAAGCCGAAACCCTGCTTTTCTTTAAACATCCCTCGCGCTTTAACGTCCTGGGACAGTCGCGTTGGTTCGGCCGTATCTACGGCGATCTTTCTTCGTTTCTGCTCAGTCGTCAACCGCGTATCTATTCGGGAGTATTCGGGCGAGGGCTGTTCCAGACGCTTTACCAGCCTTCGCCTTCGATCATATCGTGCTTGCCTCTGACGCTCGAGTGGAATGTCCTCTCGCTGGCGCTCCTCGTCTGCGCTTTTGCATTCGGCGGCTTGTTCTGGCTTGGCGTGGCTCCCTTAATGCTCACTTTGAGCCGTTGCTTAGTCAGTGCGTCCAGAGCGCGTATCGCGCTAAAATTCCGCGGCCTTCCGGCGACTCTCTTGGTAGCGTCCTTGATTTATCTTGGACCTCTCGTCCGTACCTTTGAGCGCTACCGCTGGCGGGCGCGTCGGTTGCGCGAAGTGAAACCCGTCGATTTGAACGGGCCCACGCAGGAACCCAAAATTTCGTGGTACGAGCGCGCGTTCTACTTGTCCTATTGGAACGAAAACGGTCAGGAGAAGGAAAGCCTATTACACTCGGTCATGGACTTTCTTCTGACGCGCAAATACCTCATCGCCATGGACCAGGGTTGGAGCGATTGGGACCTGGAAATTTGCCAGGGACCTTGGGCCAAGGCGCAACTAAAGACGGCTACCGAAAATCACACCGGTCCCAAGCGACTGCTCCGAGTCCGCTGCGCCCTGCGCATGTCCAGGCTCTCGGTCACCTGTCTATGGTCATACTTCGCGGTGGCGGTACTCGCTGCTTTTCTGGGCGTGCCCGCAGTAGCCGCGGTTGCCGCATTTATCGGCTGGGCGCACGGCAGCGCGATCCTCTACCAGAAGTTCCGCTTGGGCCACCTGCTCTATCATGTTTTAGAAGCGCTTGCGCACAAGTTGGAATTCGTGGCGGTAGAGAAAAAATCGCAGAGCGCTGCGTGAGAACATCCGGTCCATGAAGCGCACGGTTCGTTCTTATCTAAAGCCCTATCGTTCGGCGTTTGTCTTCGCCCTCGCGCAGGTGCTTTTTATCAATGCTTTCGAGCTGCTCAAGCCGTGGCCGCTGAAGATCATCATCGACAACGTTTTGAACGAAAAACCCGCGCCATGGGAATTCACGAACACCTGGTCGACTGAAACTTTCCTATGGGTTGCCTGCGGGGGGTTGATAGTTATCTACCTGGTCTCCGGGGCGTTGCGGATTCTCAACGACCGCACGACCATTCAAATCGGCCAGAGAATGGTCAACGATCTACGGCGCGATCTTTATAGTCACATCCAACGCCTCTCCCTGGCGTTTCACAATCGTCAGCAAATCGGCGATCTGATGTATAGGGTCACCACCGATACGATGGGTCTTCAGACGCTGACTATGAACGGCATTTTCACGGTGGTATCGGCGCTTATCTTGTTGGCGGGCATGTTTGCCATCATGCTTTCGGTGGACTGGCGTCTAACCCTTTTGGCGATGGTTGTTTGCCCGCTGCTTTTCGGCTCCATCGCTCTGCTCGATGGGAAAATGTCGACGGCCGCAAACCAAGCTCGCGAAAAGGAAAGCACGGTTTATTCAGTCGTGCAGCGTAGCTTTGCCGGGATGCGGGTCATTCAAGCATTCACCAAAGAAGAGGAAGAACAACGGCGCTTCGCCAAGGCGAGCACCGAGAGCCTGGCGGCGGACCTGCGCCTGTATACCCTGCAAAATTACTATTATGCCGTCGTCAATGTGACGATGGCGGTCGGCACAGCGGCTATTTTATGGGTCGGTACCCGCCATGTCTTCGCAGGTGAGCTCTCCATCGGCGGCATGGTCGTGTTTACCTCGTACCTTGCATCACTCTATACGCCGCTCAACAACATATTTCAGACCTACGGTCTGGTGCAGAGCGCCCGGGTTGGCATCGGTCGGGCCTTTGAAGTTTTGGAATCGGAGCAACAAGTTCCCGAGGGTAACCGAACGTTTGCGCCGGCAGCATGCCCTGGAGATATCGTTTTCGAGGATGTTTTCTTTGGTTATAACGCCGCGCAGCCGGTATTGAAGAAAATAAACCTATGCGTGAGCGGCGGCCAAAAGGTTGCCATCGTCGGCGCGACCGGAGCCGGCAAATCGACGCTGGTCAGTCTCCTGCCCCGCTTTTACGATCCATTGGCCGGTCGCGTGACCATCGACGGAGTCGACATCCGCGAATTCCAACTAAAATCGCTGCGCCGCCAGATCGCGATGATTCTTCAGCCCCCGTTGGTTTTTCCTTTTACCATTCGGGAAAACATCGCCTATGGCCGTCCCGACGCTTCGATGGGCGAAATCGTCGCCGCGGCCCGTGTGGCGCAGATCCATGACTCTATCGAACAGTTGCCCGACGGCTACATGACGGTCGTGGGCGAGCAAGGCGCGACCTTGTCCGAAGGTGAACGGTTGCGCATCACCATCGCCCGCGCCATTTTGTTGAACGCGCCTATCCTGATTCTCGACGAGCCGACTTCGTCGGTAGACGCGCAAACAGAGGCCCTGATTATGCAGGGACTCGATCGACTCACCTCCGGTCGCACCACGTTCATCATTGCCCACCGCCTCTCAACCGTGAGACAGGCCGATCTGATCGTGGTCCTGCGCGGTGGCGAGATCGTTGAGCAAGGCACATTCGCCGAGCTGTTGCGCCGCCACGGGCCCTTTGCCGCGCTCTATCGCACACAATTTGATCTTTACGAAGAAGAGCGAAACTTTCGATTGATAAAGTAGCAGGAGCGCATGGAAGCGCGTCGGACCAGCCTACTTATTGTCTTAGGCATGATGGGCCGCATGCCTCTCGCCGGGGTCGTGTGGCAAGTGCTGCACTACCTCGAAGGGTTTCGTCGGCTTGGCTTCGACGTCTACTATGTCGAGGATACCGGGGCATGGCCCTACAATCCTGAAACAAATAGCGTAACCGGGGATGTTACCTATTCGATAAACATCATCGAACAAGTCATGGCCGCTTACGGCTTCGCCGACCGCTGGGCCTATCGTGACGGCGCGCAGGGAAGCACCTTCGGACTTTCCGCGACGCGAGTCCGGCAACTTTTTGACCGCGCCGATCTGCTTGTCAATGTCACCGCGTCCACCGTTTTACGCGAAGAGCACATGCGGGTACCCATCCGCGTATATCTTGAAACCGATCCCGTCCTGCCACAGATCGAGATCGCGACCGGAAATCAGCCAACGATCGAACGGCTGCGCGCCCATACCCATCACTTTAGCTATGGAGAGAACCTGGGAGCGCCGGATTGCGGCGTTCCGGTACAAGATTTCCGCTATTTCCCGACCCGACAACCGATCGTGCTCGATTGGTGGCGGCCTTCAGCCTACCGAAACGGCAACGGCAGTCACGCATCGACAGCCGGCTGCTTCACGACGATAGCCAATTGGCGCCAAAGCGGCAAAGATCTCGAATGGAAGGGCGAACGCTATACTTGGAGCAAGCATCACGAGTTCTTGAAATTTCTCGATCTGCCCAAGCGTACTTCGCAACCCATCGAGTTGGCCCTCGCCCTGGCCGCGGACTGCGCTGACGACGTCGAAACGGCGCGTCTCCTAACCTCCCATGGCTGGCGCATCGTCAACTCCATGTCGTTTTCGACAAAGATACTACCATATCGCGATTATATCTTGAGATCGCACGGGGAGTTTACTGTCGCCAAGGATCAAAACGTGCGCCTGCGCAGCGGTTGGTTCAGCGATCGAAGCGCTTCCTATCTCGCTGCCGGCCGGCCCGTGATCACTCAAGATACGGGCTTCGGAAAGTTCCTTCCCACTGGAGAAGGATTGTTTTCCTTCACAACGATGGACGACATACTCACGGCTTTCGAAACGGTTAGCTCGGACTATTCACGACACAGCCGCGCCGCGCGCGCCATCGCTGAGGAATGTTTGAAAGCCGAAACCGTGCTGGCGAAATTGATTGACGCTATTGGGCTATGACGATGGCACGATTTGTCGGCAATGCTTTTGAGTTTCGCCCACAGCCAAGAGAACAACAATGCCTTTTTCAGCCATAGAGTTTGACAACGAGATCGAACAGTACTTTCGTTTGACGCGGCACAATTCCGTTCTCGACATCGGCGCAGGAGAAGGCAAATACGGCAGCATGCTCCGCCGCGCCCGACCGGAAATCAAACTGATCGCCATCGAAACGGACGCCGACTACGTCGAGCGATACAAGCTCCGCGATTTGTACGACACGGTCCATGTCATGGATGCTGCCGACCTAATGAACGACTTGGATGGATCTTTTGACGCAGTGATCATCGGCGACTGCATCGAACACATGCGCAAGAGCGTGGGAATAGATTTGCTGAATTTTCTTGTCTATCGCGCCAAACTCATCGCTGTAAAATTTCCCCTGCAAATGCGCCAGGACTCCTGGGAAGGGCACAAGAGCGAAGCCCACCTTTCGGTCTGGTCCGAAGACGACTTTCGCGGCATGGATGTACTGTTTGCCGAGCGTAACTCTATGTGTCTCTCGATGATACGGGGATACTTGAATCAAACGATGGAGTGGCTTCCTCCGGAAATCACGCAACGCTTCGGCTACGCCAATATGAGCGACTTCTACGCCAGGGAGCCCTGGCGGTTGTCCTTTGCCGACATCGAATCTCGGCGCGAGCAGTCTTGCCTGTCGAAGATCCGCGCCATGGTCCCATCCGGCGCAACTTATATCCTCGTCGACGAGGCACAAACGCGATTGGGGTGCGACCGGGAGCGAACGGCTCTGCCTTTCCTGGAAAACAGCGGCGAATACTGGGGTCGACCGATTGACGATCAACACGCCATTAGCGAAGTCGAGCGAATGCGCCAGCGCGATTGCACCCACGTCGTTTTCGCATGGCCGGCTCTGTGGTGGCTTCAAACTTACTCAGCTTTCAATTTGCACCTTCGTTCCAACTACCGGTGCAGTTTTGAAGGTGAATTCCTGGTCGTGTTTGATCTGCGGCGACGATTGCTTGCGTCCCCGCCGAGCGCATAAGCGAATAGTTTCGCGGCAAGCGGTGAACCGCTGCCGTGCGTCAGCGCTTGAGACTTGGGCAAACAAACAGATTTACGGGAGTTGACTTTGACTGGCGGTAAATACCTGATCGTAAACGCCGACGACTTTGGCCAGAGCCCAGGCATAAACCGGGGCATTATCGAGGCGCACGAGCATGGGATTGTCACCAGCACAAGTCTGATGACCCGGTGGCTGGCGGCCGGCGAAGCCGTGCTCTACGCGAGAACCCATCCGGAGCTGAGCCTCGGTCTCCATCTCGATTTGGGCGAATGGATTTATCGCGGCGGCCGCTGGGTACCCTTTTATACAGTCGTTTGCCTGGACGATGAGTCCGCCGTCGAGCGCGAAGTGACTCACCAACTCGAAGTTTTTCGCTATCTGGTGGGCAGAGAGCCCAGCCACATCAACTCGCATCAACACGTCCACCTGCGTGAGCCGATACGGTCAATCGCGCTTCGCATCTGCGCCAGCATGGGCATTCCGTTACGAGATTTATGCCCGCAAATTAATTACTTCAAAAAGTTCTATGGTCAAACGGCTGAGGGGCTCCCTTTCCCCGAAGGTATTGGCGTCAATCGCTTGATCCATGTGCTATCAACGTTGCCTTACGGCTTAACCGTATTGATCTGCCACCCCGGCGATGCGGCCGATCTCAATACCGTCTATCAGATGGAACGGCGCGAGGAACTCAAAGCTTTGTGCGATCCCCGCGTGCGAGCTGTGATCAGAGATCATGGCGTCAATCTTTGCTCATTCGACGACTGGGAACATCTCAAAAACATTGCGGCCGTGGAAATATTCAATAGTCCGTGATCAGGTCCGTTTTCTTCTAGCGCAGCCGGCGGTCCGAAATCGCCGCATACTGATAAAACTGTATGACCGAGCGTGAACAAAAAAATTCCCAGGCGAGTTCATTTTTTGACGATTTATGGGCGCGCGGCGATCCCTGGGAGCTGGAAAGCTGCGACTTCGACCGTGAAAGATACCACCGCTTAATCTCTATGTTAGACCCGTCGGGATATGACAGAGTGCTTGAAATCGGTTGTGGCGCAGGGGCCTTCACCCGACTCCTGGCTCCGCGCGCTCGGCGGTTGCTGGCACTCGATGTGTCCGGCACGGCGATAGCGGCTGCACAGATCGCTTGTGCGCCAAGCCAGGCAGAATTCCGCGTTCAAAACATCATGGATTATGATCCCAAACAGGAAGGCCCCTGGGACCTGATCGTCATGAGCGAGACCATTTATTACCTCGGCTGGCTTTACTCTTTTTTCGACGTCGGCTGGCTGGCTTCGGAATTATTTGCGGCGACCGCGCCGGGCCGGCACCTGCTTCTGGCCAATACCCAAGGCGACATCGGAGATCCTCTTATGCTCTCCTGTATCGTCGCCACCTACCACGACCTATTTCTGAATGTTGGCTTTCAAGCCGACGCGCAAGAGATTTTTCGCGGCCAAAAAAATGGTGTAAGCCTCGATGTCGTTATCTCGCGTTATCGAAAGCCGACCAGCGCCGGTGTAATTTCCGTTTGACCATCGATCGATATGGCAAAACGCGTCATCGTCGCCGGCGCCATTGAAACGCACCCGCTTTATGGTGCGGGCAATACCTGGGCGTTTTTGCAATATGTTCTAGGGTTTCGCCGACTCGGTTTCGAAACCTATTACGTCGAACAGCTCGACCCGCAAGCTTGCGTCGACGATAACGCGAATCCAGTGAGCTTCAGCGCTTCGGCAAACGTGCGTCACTTCCGCGCGCTCATGGAAAATTTCGATCTGCTGGGCCACTGGCAGTTTGCTAGAGTCGGCCGGTTCCGGTTACGTCGGGCTATCGCTGGCGGAAGTTGAGGCACTCGCGCATGAGGTTGATTTGCTGGTCAATTTCTCCGGCCGACTGAATCTCGAGTCGATACTCTTAGCCGTGCGCCGTCGTATGTATGTGGACATGGACCCGGGATTTACCCAGATCTGGCAGGAACAGTATGGCGTCGACATGAACATGCGCGGCCATGATGTCTACGTAACCGTCGGACTCAATCTGGGGAAACCGGATTGTCCCCTGCCGACCTGCGGCATTCGTTGGGAAAGAAGCCTGCCTCCGGTTATCATCGGAGAATGGCAAACCCAAAGAGCGGCCGGAAAAGCATATTCGACGGTCGCCGACTGGCGCGGCGTCGGGCCGGTCGAATGGCAAGGCGTTTGGTACGGTCAAAAAGCCGACGAGTTCAGAAGAATCATCGATCTTCCGAGCCGTGTGAGCGCACCCCTGGAGCTTTGTCTTTCCATCCACCCCGATGAGCGGGACCGAGTGGATCTTGAGCGGTGTGGCTGGCAAATCGTTTCGCCCAAAGTGCATGCGGCAAATTCCGATGTCTATCGCGATTACATATTTGGCTCGCGGGGGGAGTTTACCGCTGTGAAGCATGGATACGCCGCCGGACGAACGGGTTGGTTCAGCGACCGGAGCGCGTGCTATCTGGCCGCAGGTCGCCCGGTCATCATGCAGGACACCGGCTTGAGCGCCTGCCTACCCACCGGTTCAGGCTTAATCACTTTTACCGATATCGATAGTGCTGCCGCAGCAATCGACCATGTGCAGAGCGATTATTCGCGCCACGCTGCTGCGGCGGTTTCCTTTGCGCGTGAATTCCTCGATTCGGACGTCGTGCTCGATAAGCTCCTGCGGCTCGCCGGCATATGACCGGAGAAGCTTCTTGTCATCGGTCAGTGAATGCCGCGCCCGAAGCTTGGTGAACCAGGCGACACCGTCAACCCAACTCCTTGATCGCCTGCTGCAAATAACTCTGATCGATGTATTTCAGCGGATCCGGCAGCGGGCCTTTGATCTGGTCGGCGTAAATCTGCATCGTCGACTTCAGACCTTCGATATTGATCTCCGCATTGGGATGCCAGATACGATTGGCGGTGTAATACTCCCAACCGCGCCGCGCCATCTCAGGCTTGAGCGGAATTTCCTTGGCGAGAAAATCGATCGCCGCCTCTTTGTTGGCGAAGAGCCAGCGGTGCGTGCGCACCGTGGCTTTTAAATAACGTACCAACAACGGACGGTTTTTCTCCGCCCAGCTCTTTTTCACTGTGAGCAGGGAAAGTTGATAGTTGGGGAAATAATCGCGGAAATAACCTAGCAGGTTAAAACCCTGCTGCTCGGCAGTGTAATCGAGAGGGACCACCAAGTACGTCGCGCCAAGTTGTCCCGAAGTGAGCGCTGCGAGATTGAAGCTGCCGCCACCGACGGCTAGCAGTTTGTAATCCACCGGATAGTTCAAGCCGTTTTGCTTGAAAATTTTTTGTAACACGTTGGCGGCGCCCGAAGTCAGCGCTTGCACACCGACCGTCGCGCCGCGCAAATCTTTGAAATTTTTATAATCCTTGCCGGCGACGATGGCCTGGGTGAGTCCGTTTACGACGCCGCCAACGCCAACTAAATCGGCGCCATTGGCGGCCGCCGCAATCACCGCATCGGCGGAACCTAACGCCAAGTTAACTGATTCACTCACCAGCGCCGCAGTCGTGATCGGACTACCGCGTAACAAGATCGGTTGCACATCCAAGCCGACGTCATCGAAGAAGCCCTTCTTCACCCCCAGCCAAAACATGTTGGTGCCGACTGTTTTGGTGCCGACGCCGACGGGAAACTTGATTTTCTCTTGCGCCTTCACCGTGGACGACGCAAGACAGAGAACCGCCGCCGTAGAGACCAATAACCATATCATGCGCCGGCCTGCTCGACCCAGGGAATATACGTCTCTACTATGGCGATCCAATTCCACCCTCCATTCCGCCACCCACCATAGGTTAGAAGCGAGGGATGGGTCAAGGCAAAGATTGACGAGATCCCTCTCTTCGTTCGGGATGACAGCGACTCTCTGAGCGTCATTTCGAGCAAAGCAAGAATTCTTTCTTCGCGTCCGCAATCGGTCTGCCATCAGACTGTAACACGTCCCGGCGATTAAGCCGTTTCTCGGCTCGTGCCGGCGAAACTTGACACGAAGGTCGCGATCATGATCTATCGAAAACCGATCGCAAGGTTCTCAGGAGCGGCGATGAAACCCAGCGGAAAACTACTTTTGCTCATGGTGGTTTTGTTCTGTTCGTTAGGGATGAGTGCCCATGCCAACGCCCAGGCAGCCAAGCTCCGCGTCGCCTACACCGCCTTCGCCGGCACCTTTACGGTCCTTTGGGTTGGCAAGGATGCCGGACTGTACCAGAAATTTGGCGCCGACATGGAGCTGCTCTACATCGGTTCGAGCACCAAATCCGTGCAAGCCTTGCTCGGAGGCGACATCGATATCATGTACTCGGCCGCCGGCGCCGTGGTCGATGCCAATCTCGCCGGTGCCGAACTGACCATGATCGCTTGCCAGTACGATAAAGGGCAGACGTCTTTTTTTACCACTGCCACGGTCAGCAGCATCGGCGATTTGAAAGGCAAGGCCGTGGGCGTTACCCGTTTCGGAGCTTTTTCCGACTTTGTCGCGCGCCATGTCTTGAAAAAGCATCGTCTGCAACCGGTCAAAGACGTCGCCCTGCTCCAGCTCGGCGGTACGCAGGAAATCATCGCCGGCATGCAGAACAATTTAGTCCAGGGCGGGTCGATCTCGCTGCCGCTGACGCTGGGCGCCCGCAAGCTCGGCTTTCGTGAGCTGTTGACCACAGAAGCCATCGGCCTGCCTTTCGACTACGGCTGCTTCATCGTCAAAAACTCGCAGTTGAAAACCAAACGAGAAGAACTGAAAAAGGTCCTGCGCGCCACCATCGCCGCCTACGATCTGGCGATCGCCGATCCGGCATTCGCCAAGCGTACCATCGGCAAGTATACCCGCACCACCGACGGCGCCACCTTGGACGAGACCTACAAGGAGAACGTCAAAGACTATGCGTTAAGAATCCCCTATGTCTCACTCGCCGGTCTAAATTCGATCTTGGACTTTCGCGCCGAAAGCAGCGCTGAAGTGAAAAAGCTCGCCCTGGAAAAGATGTACGACAATTCATTGCTGCAAGAGATTCAGAAAGAAACGACAAAATAAAAATGACCTAATTGCAAAATCTCCCCAAGCCGCTCTTTTTAGAGAGGGGTATCTCCTGTCTCCCCCTTTGAAAAAGGAGGAACAAGGGGGATTTTCCTACCGTTAACCAGACGGTTTAACATCAAGGAAGGATAGCACCATGAAAGTTGGCCTGTTCGATCACATGCAGAAGCATGACCACCCGGCGCGCACCTACGTCGACCTGTATCGCAATCATTTGGAGGTAGTGGAGTTCGCCGACCAGGCCGGCATGGATTTTTACTTTGTTGCCGAACATCACTTCGACATGGGCTTTTCCGAATGTCCGAGTCCGGGAAGTTTCCTCGGCGCGGCGTCGCAGCGGACTAAAAGTATTCGCATGGGGCCACTCGTTTATGTGCTGCCCCTCTGGCACCCGGTGCGCGTCGCCGAAGAGGCGGCGCTGCTCGACAATCTCATGAACGGCCGCTTGGAATGTGGCATTGGCGCCGGCATCGGTCCGTTCTCCTTCAAAGCTTACAACGTGGACTGGGATTCGAAGCGCGAGATGACACTCGAAGCCCTGCAAATCATCAAAGGCATCTGGACCCATGAAACCTTCAGCTTCGATGGCAAATATTTTCAATGCAAAGATGTCGACTCGAGCATCCCGCTAGTGCAGAAGCCCCATCCGCCGTTGTGGATGCCGACGCGCAGCAAGGAGTCCATCGAAGAAGCCGCCACCACAGGAATCAGCACCGTTCAATGGGTGCCGTCCGGCATGAAAGCGACGCGCAAAGCCTTTGACGAATACCGCGACGCGTACCAACGCGCCAAACCGGCAGGCCGCAAACCACATATGGGCCTGATGCGCGAGATTTATGTCGCCGAGAGCGATAAGCAAGCCCGCGCCGATGGCGAGTATCATTGGAAGAACTTCTGGGAGCGGCGCGGCGGCGCGCGCACCTACGGCGCCCACGGAACCACCGGTTTGACGACGATTCTAGACGGCAGCCGGCGCCAACAGCTAATGGACATGGAACACTCCATCGCCGAAGGGTCGTTTATCTGCGGCGCGCCGGAAACCGTTGTGCAGCAAATCAAGAGTATCGCCAACCAAGCCGGCGGTGACACTTTTCTTGGCGAGTTTACGTTCGGCGAGCTGACACAAAAGCAAACGCTCAATTCGCTGCGCTTATTCACCGAGCAGGTTATGCCGGAGCTGAGAAAGTTTGAAGTCGACGCGCTGTACTTCCCTAAGGCCGAGGCATAGGGCGACCGGCCGGTCGCCCTTACATGCGAAGGACTTGTAAATTGGTTTGCGCTCTTTGCGGTTAATTATCCGATTCCGATTCTTTTTGACGATTGCGAGCAACGCCGTTCCAGCATATTTCACTCAGCGAACAACTCTTTGACTAGAAACGCATGGGTCAGCGCCGACATGTAAGCCAGTTGTCGGTTATCCGCCGCGCCGCCATGGCCGCCTTCGATATTCTCGTAGTAAAGCACGTCATGCCCCTGCGCCTTCATCTTGGCGAACATTTTGCGCGCGTGGCCGGGATGCACCCGGTCGTCGCGCGTTGACGTCGTAAACAGCACCCGCGGATATTTTTTCTCGTCAAAGACATTGTGATAGGGGGAATACTTTTCGATGTAAGCCCACTCCTCCGGCTTGTCCGGATCTCCGTACTCATCCACCCAACTGGCACCGGCCAACAATTTGTTATAGCGGCGCATATCGAGCAGCGGCACCTGACAGACTACCGCCTTGAATAAATCAGGCCGCTGGGTCAGCGCGACGCCGACCAGCAAGCCACCGTTGGAACCGCCCTGGATGCCGAGATGCTGCGGCGACGTCACATTGCGCGCGATCAAATCCTCGGCGACGGCGATGAAATCATCGTAGGCCCGCTGGCGGTTTTCCTTGCGCGCAGCATAGTGCCAGTCGGGACCGAACTCACCGCCACCGCGAATGTTCGCCAGCACATAGACACCGCCGCGCTCAAGCCAAGCCACGCCGAGAGTGCCGCTGTAGAACGGCAACTGAGACACGTTGAAGCCGCCATAGCCGTAAAGCAATGTGGGATTTGTGCCATTTGTCGCTACGCTTTTACGGCTCACTTGAAAGTAGGGAATCTTAATGCCGTCTTTCGAGACCGCTTCATGCTGGCTGATGTCCAACCCTTCCGTGTTGAAAAATTCCGGCGATCCTTTCAACTTTTCCTGCGCTTCCGTGCCGACCGTGCCGAGAAACAGAGTTGACGGAGTCAAGAAGTCGTTGACGGTCATAAAGTAATCGTCTGATGCATCGGCATCGACACCGCGCACGCGCACTGCACCGAAAGCGGGCGTTGCCACTTGACTGCGAAGCCATTGCCCAGCATTGAGCTTGAGCGCGTACGCTTTGCTGCGCACGTTATCCAGTTCGTTGAGAATCAAGAAGTTCTTAGTTCCGCTGGTGCTCGCCAGCGCCCGGCGCTCGCTTGGCTCGAAGAGGACGGCGAACTCCCGCTCGCCAAGCAAATAACCCTCAAAATCGGTACCAAGCAGTGATCCTGCCCGGTAGGTTTTCCCGCCGACGCTCCAGTCCGAGCGCAGCCGCACTAAAATTTGATCAGTGAACGTCTCGACCCGCGCGTCGGCCGGCTTGTCAATCTTCACCCATTGTTCACCGCGGCGAAACCGAATTTCACTGGTGAAAAATGTCAGGCCGCGGGAAATGAATTCATAAATACGCCCATGGTCATGCACCACCGAAGCAGAGACACTGACATCCTCAGACTTGCCTTCGAAAACGGTTTTAGCAGCGCCCACCGGCGTGCCACGCGGCCATTCTTTAACAACCCGCGGATAACCGGAATTCGTGAGCGATCCCGGACCGAAATCGCTGCCGATGTAGATGGCATCGCGATGGCGCCAAGCCACCCGGCTTTTCGCCTCCGGGAGAGTGAACCCGTGCGCCACGAACTCTTTTTTGCCCAAATCGAACTCGCGTGTCACCGCAGCATCAGCGCCGCCCCGGGATAGAAAAAGCAGCGCCCGGTCATGGCTTGGCCGCAACACATCGGCGCCCTTCCAGACCCAGTTCTCCTTTTCTACGCCGGCAAGTTGATCGAGATCGAGGACGATCTCCCAAGCGGGATCGGCCTTGCGATATTCCTCCAAGCTCGTCCGCCGCCACACGCCACGGATCTGTTTTTCGTCCCGCCAGAAATTATAGTAGTACGTGCCATGCTTGGTGACATTCGGAATACGCTCGTCGGATTCATAGATCGCCAGCAGACGCGTGCACAAGCTGGCGAACCCAGCTGAGCCTTCAAGCTCGCTTACGCTCGCAGCGTTCTGATCACGCACCCAGGCGAGCGCGCGATCGCCGGCGACGTCTTCCAGCCACAGGTAAGGATCGTCATCCGTTGGCGCACCGGCAGGAGAATTCGATTGAGATAAACTCATATTGGCTTCAATGAGAGAGCCGACAATCGTCGAGCACGCAGTGACAACACCAAAGCATTTTGCCCCACACTTCAGATGATGGATCTTAACAAACTGAGACCTGCTTTACAGTCAGCGTAGCAACTGATTCCGATAAAGAAAAACCGCGCGCATGGACAACAACGTCGCGATGCGCTATTCAGCGTTCAACTTCTTCCGAGGAGCAAATTTCATGGCCGACGTAGAGCTACAACCGATCACCGCAATCGCGCGCAAGATCGGCATCCCCGAGACCGATCTTGAAACCTTCGGCCGATACTCGGCCAAAGTCAGCCTCGCCCGTTTGCCGGCACCCGACGCGGCGCCCAAAGGCAAGCTCATTCTGGTCACCGGGATTACGCCGACCAGCGCCGGCGAAGGAAAAACAGTAATCTCCATTGGCCTCGCCCAAGGCCTCGAAAGACTCGGCAAGCGGCCCATCGTGACTTTGCGCGAACCGTCGCTCGGCCCGGTGTTTGGCGTCAAAGGCGGTGCCACCGGCGGCGGCAAGTCGCAAGTCTTGCCGGCGGGAAAGATCAATCTGCATTTCAACGGCGACAAACACGCCGTCACGGCCGCGCACAATTTGCTCGCCGCCATGCTCGACGCGCATATATTCCACGGCAACGAGTTGCGCATCGATCCAGCGACCATTGCCTGGCCGCGCACCGTCGACATGAACGACCGTGCTTTGCGCCAGGTCGAAACCGGCTTGGGCGGTAAAGCGAACGGCGCGCCGCGCCGCGCCAGATTCGTCATCACCGCGGCATCGGAGGTCATGGCGATCCTCGCCCTCGCCCAATCGTCGGACGATTGCGCGCGCCGGCTCGGCGCGATTACCGTCGGCTTCAACGCCGATGGCGCGCCGGTTCATGCCGGTGACCTGCGCGCGGTCGGCGCCATGATGGTACTGCTCCATGACGCGCTGCGCCCCAATCTGGTGCAAACCACCGAACAGACTCCGGCGCTGATTCATGCCGGCCCCTTCGGTAATATCGCCCACGGCACATGCAGCGTTATCGCCCAGCGCATGGCTTTGGCATTGGGCGAGTATGTCGTCAACGAAGCGGGCTTTGGTGCCGACCTCGGTGCGGAAAAATACCTCGACATAGTCATGCCATCGTCGGGCATCAAACCAGCCGCTGCCGTGTTGGTCGCCACCGTGCGCGCGCTCAAACGGCACGACCCGGCATCCGCCGCTTTGACGGCTGGCTTGGACAATCTCGCCAAGCACATCGAAAATCTCGGCAAGTTTCATCTGCCACTGGTAGTTGCGCTCAATCGCTTTCCCGACGACCGCGATGAAGAGCTGCAAACGATAAAAACATTCTGCGCCCGCCTTGGCGTCGAGGCCACGCTCGCCGATGTTTTCGCCAAGGGCGGCGCCGGTGCGCTCGAACTCGGCGAATCAGTCATCGACGCTGCAAACAAAGCAAATCTCGACCAAGTCCAACCACTCTATCGCGCGGAGGTTGGCATCGAGGCGAAAATCTCTCGCATCGCCACTGAAATTTATGGCGCCAGCGCCGTCGAATTTAGCCCACAAGCCAAAGAGAAAATCGCCAAGTTCTCCGCACTTGGCTTCGGCCATCTGCCAGTGTGCGTTGCCAAGACGCAGAACTCGCTATCCGACGATGCGAAAAAACTCGGCGCTCCCAAAGACTGGACGCTGGCGATCTCCGACGCGAATTTATCCAGCGGCGCCGGTTATATCGTCGCCGTCGCCGGCAACATGCTGCTTATGCCCGGCCTGCCGAAGGTACCGCAAGCGGTTAAGATGAACGTCGCTGATGACGGAACCATCAGCGGCGTGAGCTGAGGCAGTACGGGTGCATTCCGGACACTTGCACGGCGAGGCGTCGAGAAGAGTTTTGTCCCTGCCAACCGCCGTGGCTAAACAACATCGTCCCTTTCCCCGGATAGGTCAGTCGCCCAACTTTAGGACCCGAAAACTTTTGCGCAGCCATCATTCCGATCAAATCGAGCACGCGAGAATTCCCAACTCGTGGAAAACCCACAGACAAAATTCCGACCCATGATATGGTCGAGCAGACCGATCTCACTGCAAAGCCTTGAAAGTACCAGCAATTGATCGCGGGGGCGCTTGGCATCGCCTTTGCTCAAGCGGTGTACAGGAGGTGCACCGTATGAATGAGGGAACTCCACCGAATCAAAAACAGTAGAATTGCGCTGCGGAAGAGCGGATTCAGGGTTCGAATTGCTAGCTGTTACGCCTTCACGCAAAACCCCGAAAGGTTACAGGCTCGCTGAGGCGAGTACATAGCAAGGCTAAACACGAGCAGACAATACCAAGGCCGATTTCGGCAACCTGTTGAGTTCTTTCGCCGCCGAATTAAAAATTTTGAAAGAACTTAGAGCGTACGAACGCTCCGGTCAAAAAGGGCTTCCGGTCAGTCCGAAGGCCCTTTTTATTATTTGCATTCGAAAGACTTGCGCCAGCCAGGCCCGCTTTCGTTGTCCTTCCGTTCGATTTACCTTCATCCCTCCCATTCTGCCAATGATCTTTCGGTCTAAAATGATCGGTCCCCGTTAGTTAGTTTGGCCCGAACTTTGCCGGAACTTTGTCGTGGAACATGCTGATATGAGCATGGAACCTTTAACCGGTGTTTCCAAAGCGGGCGAGCATCCCGCTTGGATGAGGCCGGCGCAATGCGCCGGCCGCGAAGTGGCGTCGTAGGATGATGGCAAGCTCAAATGAACCAAATCATTTTTCAGGGAAAGGCGACCTGCTATGGATAGCCGAGAGCTGCCCAAGGTTTATCAATGGAATTATCGACCCCAATCACCACGACGGCCGACCTGGTTCACGCAATGGCCCGGCGGCAACCGCATCGCCGTGACTTTCAATATCATGCACGAGTGGGAGTCGGCGCCGCGCTCAAACACGATCCGCAAGCGCACGATGTCTGCAGCAACAAATTGCCTCGATTTTCTAGCCCTAGGCGCGAGAGAGTACGGAGCCAACTTCGGCTTTCGCCGATTGCTGGACGTCCTGAGCAAGTTTGATGTCAAAGTCACAGTGTTTACCAGCGGCCTGATGGCCGAGCTATTCCCCGACACGTTGAAAGAAGCCGTCAAACGTGGCCACGAAATCGCCTGCCACCACTGGGACCAAAGCCGGCATCCCTTCGACTACGACAACCGGGAAGAGGAACGGCAAGCGATTGTCAGATCGATCGAGGCGATCGAGAAGGCGACCGGCGTGCGCCCGCTCGGCTACATGTCGCCCGGGCCTCGACCAAGCCCATTCACCCTCGAGCTTAGCGCGTCTTTGGGTTTTCGTTGGAACGGCGACTACTGCGACTCCGACGTGCCCTATATCATCGATGTCGGCGGCAAGAAGATTGTTTCAGTCGGTTACGTTCGCCCATCCTATACCGACAATGACCTTCTACCCCTCGGCCTAAGTGGTGCTCTACAACAACTGCGCGATGAATTTGACGCGCATTATGATGAGAGCGTCACCCATCCGATGAAATTTCGCTATGCAATGCATAATTTCACGGGCGGTCGACCGGGACTGGCCAAGGTTTTCGAACAATTTCTGGAATACGTAAAAACCCATCCCGAGGTGTGGTTTTGCCGCTGCATCGACATAGCGGAGTTCTGGGCCGAACAGGAAAAAATTTGAAACCCAGCCAAATGACGCCTCCCGGAGCCGCAATCAACTCGACCGAGCAAGCTACAGGAAACAAATCGCAGTGATTGGAAATCAAAGAGCGCGCTACGGAGAGACTTCGATGGCCAACCGATAAGCGGACAAACGGTAGCCTGCGAATCGAGCCGGAAATTCCTGTGCGTAAGTCAAAAACGGCGTCTGATAATTCCACGGCACGCGGTCTTTACCTTTGTAGATCGCCGGGTAGAGATTGATCAAATGCGTTCCCGGTTTGCCGGTGGCGATCAGATCGATGATGATATCGCCGTTGCTGTTAAAGCCGCAGGCATACCCCGTCGCTGCATCGTCATGAGTTACCGCTAGCGTGTTGGTCACATGCGGGCCAGTCTCGGTATTGAAAATTTCCAAACCCATGACGATGGGCATGCCGCGTTTGAATACACCGCCGTCCACCCGGGGCACGGTTGGCGTGAAACCATGCTTGCTCGGCCCCGTACTGGTCAGAGTTTCGACCTTGAAAAAGAACGGTCCCACCGGTTCGTAATAGAAAGCCGGCGTGATCATCGCCGGATGCGGTGTTCCGCCCGGCCCAGGTGCTGCAGGGGCGGAATCACCTGACTTGCCCCAGCACCGTCGCCGCTGCGGCCGACGGTATCGCCGGCATCGGTTTGGCCTGCTCCCCGTGGGAAACCATCGCCGGTCCGCGGGAACTGGAAGCCGCTATACTGAGCAACACAAAAACTTGCCCAAGATTGAATTGTGAGCGCTTGCACGGCAACATCAATCCTCCACTCTCCTCATACGCCGGCTGAAGTCTAAAGGAAGTAAAATCGGCATGCGTTAGGGTCGGTCGCCGGCAACCTTTTTCGGCCGTATCACCGCGCGCCGATGGGTGCCCTCGCCAATTTTCACGCCGGCGTCGTTCACCGCGGAGACCCCATAGCGGATCTTGTTGCCGGCGATTTCCAATATTTCCGCGGTCACGGTCACGCTTTGGCCGATCTTGGTCGGTGCCAGGTGGTGCACGTCGACGTGCATACCGACGCTGTTTTCGCCCTCGTCCATAAAAGGCGCTGTCAGCCGCACGCAGGTGCCTTCCATCAAGCCGATCATCGACGGCGTCGAAAAGACATCGGCATGGCTCAACTGCGGTGCGCGCATGTGATTGGTGGTTTCGTAGGTTTGGGAATGTTTGAGTCCAGGTTTGATTTGGTTTTTCATATCCCGTTCGCGTCTTATAATTCCTTGAGCGCCTGCTGCAAATAACTACGATCGATGTACTTGGTCGCGTCCTGCGGCGCGGCTTTGGTTTCCTCGGCGAGAATTTCCAGCGCCAACCTCATCCCATCGCCGTTCAAGTCCAAATTGGGATGCCAGATGCGGTTTGACGTATAGTAATCCCAACCCCTACGCGCCATGTCCGGCGACATTTGAATTTCTTTGGCAAAGAACTCGCTCGCGGCGTCACGATTGGCAAATAGCCAGCGGTTCGCGCGCAGCGTGCCTTTTATGAAACGAACTAGAAGGGGGCGATTCTTTTCAGCCCAGCCCCGCTTAACTGACATCACGGTGAGCTGGTAGTTCGGAAAATAGTCTTTGTAGTAGCCGAGAACATTCATGCCTTGTTCTTCGGCGCTGAAAACCAACGGAACAACCAGAAACGCCGCCGCTACTTGACCGGAGTTCAATGCCGCGAGATTGAAGTTGCCGCCGCCCACTGCCAAGAGCTTGTAGTCGGCGGGATAGTCCAGACCATTCTTTTTGAAGATGCGTTTGAGCACGGTGGTCGCGCCCGAAGCCAACGACTGCACACCGACAGTGGTGCCGCGCAGTTCCTTGAAACTCTTGTATTTCTTGCCGGCGACAATTGCTTGGGTCAGTCCATTGATGACGCCGGCGACACTCACCAATTCCGCGCCGCCCGCCGCCGCGCTCGCCATCGCATCGGCCGAGCCCATGGTCAGATATAGCGACTCGCCGACCAGGGCTTGCACCGCCACCGGCGTACCGCGCAAAAGCACCGGCTGAACGTCGAGGTTAAATTCGTCGAAGAAGCCCTTCTTGGTGGCTAGCCAGATCAGACCAGTGCCGAGTGTCTTGGTGCCGACGCCAGCGGGAAATTTGACGCGGTCTTGGGCGACCAGCTGAGTCGGCGGCGCGAATAACGCCAACCAACCAATGACTACCATAGTCGCGGATACTTTCCGATGGGCCCGTCTTAACACTCTATTTTGCCGCCGCATGATCGCCAAATTTATCCTTTTCGCGGCGCAAGAATCAAAACCCGCTTCTCGATGTCCAAGGACATTTGAAAGCGGCCAAGAAAGTCCATTCCCAGGAGCCCTTCTTCAAACGCGTTGAAAGGAATATCGTGAATACTCACGCGCAGATTCTTAACGTCAGCATCTCCCACTCGGACAGCATCAAGGGTTGCAGTAGACACTGAAACCGCACCACCGATGCCGATCCGAGTTCCTGCCCCGGTAGTGTAAAGCCGCAAATCGTTGGCGATCCGTTTCGAGATCATGGTCTGGCCGGCTCCGGTATCCAACACCAAGTTGCCGGTAACAGAATCGTTGAAAGTGACCGGAACAATAATGTGACGACCTCGCACTTGGATAGGGATCGTCGTGCTCCCCTGGGCAGAAATCCCCGAGCCACCTTGGGGGGGGTTGCGAGCCGGCCCGACCGACGTCGACTCCTTCGGCAATGAGCGAAAGTGATCGTCAACTTGGCGCGCCGCGGAATTAGCGCCGGCTTTGATCCAACCGACATTACCCGCCGGCGTCTTTACCATGAACCACTTAACGCCGCCGGCACCCATCATCTCGCCCATCGGCGTCAGCGACGCGCCGTCACTGACGGTCTCGATCAACGTTGCTGTTTCATCGGCCGAGATAAAAACATCAACTTGCGCGTTGAATGGTAACTTTGGCTGGCTCGAAGCGGCATGAGCCTTCACGCCAAAATTCGCGACAATTGCAACAACCGTCAGGATCGCTAGAAACTTCTGCAACGAGCCAAACAACCACCACGACGAACTGCGTCTTACGATCGAATCATGATCACCGGTTTTTACCATGATGATTTTTCCACTCCTGGTTCAAGTCACAGGGGATGCGCCGAACCTCAAGAATCTCACGCTCCGGCAAGTTCCGGTGCCGCCGGCAGCTCCGGCCGCGCCACTGCGCGCCGGTCAACGGTCAGAGCCAAGCACGCGGCGACCAAACCCAAGCAGCCGCCGATCAAGAAGGCGTTTTGATAATCACCAAAGTGAACGCGCACCCAGCCACCGCCGATGGCCGCCGCCGCTCCGCCCAGCTGATGAAAAACAAAGATCGTGCCGAAGACTTGGCCAACTCTTTCCGAACCGAATTTCCGCGCGATCATGGTCGTGGTCGCTGGTCCCGAGGCGTACCAATCGAGCCCGTATAAGACAGCGAACATGAACAACCCCACGGCGGTAGAAACAAACGGCAGCATCAACAACGCCGTTCCGCGCAAACAGTAAACCACGGAAAGGACTTTGCGCGGATCGACACGGTCGACCAGATAACCGGAAACGGTCGTGCCGATAAAACTCGCGCCACCCATGATGCCCACGGCGGTCGCCGCGGTCACCTGAGGGATGCCGCGTTCGATGGCATACGGGATCAAATGCGTACCGATCAGGCCGTTGGCGGTAACGCCGCAGATAAAAAAGCAGCCGGCGAGAATCCAAAACGTCGGCGCTTTCATCACCTCGGAAATCGCTGCGAACGACATTGGCCGGATCTCACCACGGGTAAAACTCTTGCCGGACTTGACGTTGGCGCCCGCGCCGGAGCGGTAAGGCTCAAGACCGACTTCGCTGGGCCGGTCGCGCATCCAAAACCAGATCGCCGGGATCAACACACAAGCGGTCGCGGTGATCAACATCAGCGCATTGCGCCAGCCAGCGACGACAATAACCGACATCAACAAGGGAAGAAAGACAATTTGCCCCGCGGCGTTGGCATTGGTCATGATGCCCACCGCCAGACCGCGTCGGTCGACAAACCAGCGGCTGGCGATGCTGGCGCCAAGCGCCGGTGTGATGCCGGTAGCGACACCCAGGACCACGCCCCAGAGCAAAATCAATTGCCAGAGCTGCTGCACCTGCGTCACCGCGACGAGTCCAATTGCAATTGTCGCGAGACTTCCGATTATGACGCGGCGCGCGCCGATACGATCAATCAGCCATCCACCCACCGGCGCAAACAAACCCAGAAGCAGCAAGTTGAGACTTGCCGCCGAAGCAACTTCCGTACGACTCCAACCGAACTCCGCTTCGAGTGGATGAATCAGCACCGACGGCGCCGAACGGATACCCGCCGCGGTCAGGTTAGCGAGGAAACTGAGCGCGACGATGAACCAGCCATAGTAAAACGGCAGCAGGTTCAGGATACGCGGCGATCGGTCCTTGGCTGGATTCGACTCCATTGGTCATCTGTAGCACAAAAACGGATTCGGTAGAACGGCATAAATTCCCGCCTGACGCGAAAAAAATCGCGAATTGTTCGACAAAGAACTTGTCCAAATCCGGCTCGTAAGCTAATAATTATCTGGAATCGGTGCCGGATACTGGCCCAACCCAAAGCGACGTTGTTTAGCCTCGATAGAATCTTTGCAGCACAGTAACAGCACGGCTCATCTAGCCGACTGAAACAAAACCAAACGAACGTGAACCGACGCCTGCAGAACCTTACGACTTACCGTCCGGGACACACCCCAAATACGGGGGAACTTTTTTGATGGCACACCCCTGGCAGCCGCAAGGCCATTGCCACCCATTCGAGGGCGCGGTCGTCGAGCGAATCGTGCCGGCCGTTTCCGGTGTCTACGGACTGCACACTCGGCGCCAGCAGCTTTTCATCGGCGAAGCGGCCGACCTTCGCGAAGCGCTGCTCCTGCATAGAAAAGAAGCAGAAAAGTTGTTTCGTGGCCAGCAACCGAGCTATTTTTCATTCGAAGTCTGTGAAACTAATCTGCGCGCAAGCCGCGCTCAGGCATTGATCGCCGAGTTTCGCCCATCGATTCAAACCCTGCAGCTGCTTTCCTTGGCCACTCTGCCGCCGGCAAAATCGGAGCGTAAAGCGACAGAGGACGATACCAGCAAAGAAAAAATGTTAGCGCCAATTCCTCAGTGGCCGGAAGCTCCAACAGCTAGCGAACCCGACGCAACTCCACAACCGACTTATTTTTCGCGTAGCCAGCTGGTGACTCTCGGGATGAGCTTTGTCATCACCGCCGCGGCAGCGGGATTTTTCGGCTTCATTGCCGGCCAAAAAATCGCCGAAAGACGGCAAACCGCTCTGCAATTGGCTGCGGCCCGCCGGCCGGTGCTGGCGTACCTGACTAACACGTCATCTCGAGCCGAAGCGGTATCCGAGGACACCGCCGCAGACACAAGAGCAATCGAAGGCGAACGCTTGGCCGAAAATACGACGGCGGTACCGCCGCTGAAGGTCGTCAGCGCCATCGCCCAAGACGGCGACGCCCCATCGGCGAAGATGAAGAAAAACCTGGAAGCGAGCGCCCTCAACGTCACCCAACCGGACACCGCAGAATCTAAACCGGTGACCAGCCCCGCTGCGAAAAAAGATTTAACGGCCAACACCTGGTCTGTGCAAATTTCCGCCACCAAGGATCAATCAGCCGCGCAGTTTTTGCAGGACAAGTTAAAGAGCAAAGGGTTCGACGCGTTTATCGTCGAAGCCGAAATCAACTCGGCCCTGTGGTATCGCGTCCGGGTCGGCCGCTTTTCCACCAACCAAGAAGCTGAAAAGACGCGCCAAGATTTACAGTCAAAAGAAAACCTCGCCAGCGCTTTCGTCACCGGCAAATAATCCTTCGGGTCGACTTATGCCCGTCGATCAGTAAGGACATGCATCCGGTTGGCCACGGGGACACTGTCCGATCGCAATTCACCACGCTACCCTGAAGTCACGCCAGCGCCGGCATCACCCGGTCGGCGAACAAACGCAGGCTTTTGAGCGCCATATCCTGCGGCATGCCGCCGAAATGAAAAGTCCCTGAGAACACGGTGATCCCGGCCTCTTCCTGCCAGCGCCGAATCGTGTCGCTACACCGCTCGGGGTCGCCGACAATGATAAACCCGCGCGCCATGTCCGAACCGATATCGCGCTCGGTGATTTTGCGTTTGGGATCGACCGCGGTGTGAATATCGCTGTAGTTCTTCATGAACGGCGCGGCTTCGCGCATACCGCGTTCGAAACTATCGGAGACATAGATGTGAAACTTGCCGAGCACATCGCGGCCGACGAAATCATGGCCGGCGCGCGACAGCTCGCTCCGGTACATCAGCACCAAATCGCGCAGCGCGTCGGTGGTCGGATGGACGAACGGCACCGTCATTAGATCGTAACCGTTGGCACCGGCACCACGAAAGGTATCCTCAGATCGCGTCGCGCCAACCCAGATGCGCGGGTGCGGCCGCTGCAACGGCTTGGGCAGAATGTCGACGCCCTCGTAATTGTAGAATTCGCCATGAAAATTCACCGGCCCGTCGGACCACGCCTGGCGGATAATCTCCGTGCACTCGCCAAAACGCTGCGTCGCTTCATCGCGGTTCATGCCGAACTTGCGATACTCCACCGGCTCGCTGCCCTTGCCGATGCCGAAATCGAGCCGGCCACCGGAGATCACATCGGCCATGGCATAGGCTTCGGCCAATTGTAATGGGTTGTGCAACGGTAACACCGCCACCGCGACGCCCAAGCGAATCTTCGTCGTCTTACCGGCAACCGCCGCTAAAAATGTCGGCGGATGCGGCAGAGTACCGCCATAACCGCCGAAGTGATGTTCGGTCACCCACGCTTGTTCGAAGCCGAGCCTTTCGACTTCGATAATCTGGTCGTACATCTGTTGGTAAAAGTCCGGCAATGCCCCTTCGACATCGGGCATATACGTCGGAAGAATGTGAATACCAAATTTCATGGTGTCCTTATATCTTTCGGATTGGGCCTACGGAGGTCTCACCACCAATAGGCCTTGTAACGGCAAGCGATTGCCTTGCCCTTTCAATCGCTCCTTCCTGTCATTCTCGAGCTTCGCCGTGAATCGTTCTTGCCGAGGTTCTAAAAAAGAATCGCCTTCAGCTTGGCAAGCAGGGCGGGGTCGAGTTTGAAGACCCCTTCCACGGTCTTTTTCATTTCATCGACGGTAACCGGCGCGAGGCCGATTTTCGCTTTGTCCGCCTCAGCGATGAACTCGGGATCTTTCACCGTCTCCTGCAAGGCTTTTTGCAGAATCTGCGCGCGATCGGCCGGCGTGCCCGGCGGTAGGGCTAGAGTCTTGGTGATTTTACTTGGAAAGTGAATGCCGTACTCGATCAATTGTTTTGCCTCCGCCGTCTTCGCAAGATCGATCGCCAGCGGCACTTTCGGCAAATCGCCAAATGGTTTCGGCACTGTTTGCAGCAGCACCGACACCACGCCGGATTCGAGGGATTTCTGCCACGTACCGCGCATCGAGTCCCAACCCCAGGTCGTACCGTCGAGCTCACCGCTCTCGACGGCCAGGCGCATGTCGGCGGTACCTTTGTAGCCGGAGATGATTTGCATCGGTAGATTGAGCGCCACCTTAACGACTTTGAGCACATTATCGGTGCCGAACGCGCCCGGACCGGTGGTGCCCATCTTCAACGGCGTCTTGGCGGCGACCCAGCGCTCCATGCTGTTGACGCCGCTCGCCTTAGATATGGCGATGGCGCTTTCATCCCGCGCCACCGCGCCGACGAAGACAAACTTCTGCATGTCGAGCTCGATGCCCGGCTGCCCCATGACTTGACTGTAGACGAAGCCGCCGCTGAAATGGCCCATGGTCAATCCGTCCGGTTTGGCGACTTTGAAAATGTGATTGGCCGCAAGCAAGCTGCCGGCACCGGCCATGTTCTCGACCAGAATCGTCGGATGGCCGGGTATATGTTTCGGCATCTGCCGCGACAGCATGCGCGCCAAGGCATCGTAGCCACCGCCGGGAGAATAGCCGACAATGATCCGGATGGTTTTGCCTTGATAAAAATCGCTTTGCGCCTGAACTTCGCTTGCGGCGAATAACCAGGCAATGGCGACGATCGCAGTCAGCAAGTTTCTGATCATGGCGGGGCTCCTTACTGTCGACTTGAGATAGGCGAACGAACAACTGCGGCAAAGCTAGTTGAAGTGCCCAGCGTCCGTCAAGCGGAAATAAAAAGCCCCACCTCCGTACGGAAAGTGGGGCGATGAAGCGGCATGAAATCACGACCAGGCGACGGACAATATTTCAATATTTCTGTTCGCGCCCCTCAGGCAAATAATCCTGCCAAAGATGCCGCGGCTTGAAGCCAAGCATGCGCCGCGCTTTGGCTGAATCGACGCAGCTCCAATGGGTGCCGGCAATTTTTTTGAATCGCGTTCCCTTGGGCAGATATTTTTTGACCAGCTCACGGGTCGGCTGGATCATGCAATTCTTCGCCGCCGAGGCGATGAACACTTCGTGGCCGGTGAACTTCGCTTCCAGTGCCAGGCGGCAGGTCATCGCCGCGTCGCGGGCGTCGATGTAAGTCCAAAAGCCGCTGGCCCGCGTCACCGGATTGCGCCAGCGGTCGCGAAAACTCTCGTAGGACAGATCGAAATTCACCCCGGGGAAACGCAGGCTGCTCACCTTCAAGTCCCGATGTGCCGAAACGATCGAGTCGGCGATCTGCTCGCCCAGCACCTTCGACAAACCGTAGGAATCCTGCGGCGTCGATGGATGCGCTTCATCCATCGGCAAGTATTTCGGCGCCCAAAGCTTGGTCGCGTAGATGAACCCGAACGCCGCCGTGCTCGACGCCAAAACCACGCGTTTCACGCCCATGTCCGCCGCAGCACGCAGCACGTTGTAAGTTGCCGAGACATTATTGCTCAAGGTCTCCGCGTCCGGCGCCAAATTCGGCGCCTGGTAAGCGCCAAGATGAATAATCCCGTGGGCGCCGCGCATTGCCTCGAACAAATCGCCGGCATGGCGCAAATCGACCTGCCAGGTCATGCTAAGCTTTTCCCGCGGCACCACGCGATCGAGGTTGAGCACGCAATAATCCCGCTCGAGTAAATCGCGAATGACAAACTGACCCAACTTGCCACTGCCACCGGTAACGACAACTTTTTTCATACGATAAATTTATTTCTTGGGAATCAGAATGTCTTTCAACTTCGCGATCAGCGCAGGGTTCAATTCATACAAGCCGGCAAACGTCTTCGCCGTGGTCGGTCCGTCGATCGGCGCCACTTCCAACTGCGCCTTGTTCGCTTCGGCAACCAATTCTCGGTCGCGGAAGGTTTTGACGAACGCCTGTTGTAGGGCTGCTAACCGATCGGCCGGCGTGCCCGGCGCGACCGAGAAGGGAAACTGATAGACATGCACATTGTCGGCGACCCGCAGGAGAATTTTCGCCTCTTCGGTCTTGGCGTAGTTGATTGCCAGCGGGACTTTGTTCAGGTCGGGATGAGACTTGAGCGTCGCCTGCAAGACAACATGAATCTTGCCCGTATCCATCTGGCTTCGCCAAGTCACTTTGGTCGCTTGCCATGAAGCGCAGAGACCGTCCACCTCGCCGCTCTCGACGGCGATGCGCGCCTCGGCGCCGCCTTTGTAACCTTCGACCATCTCCAGCGGCAGATTCAATGCGGCCTTCAAAAGTTTCGGCACATCGGACAAACTTGTGCCGGGACCGATGGACGCAATTTTCATCGGCCGTTTGGCGTTGATCCAGTCGTCCATAGTGCGAATGCCGCTCGCACTGCCGAAATGACAGGCAGTATCGTAAGGCCCGGGGATGCCCAGCCAGCCAACTTTGCGCCCGTCGATCTTGATCGCTTCATTACCCATCACATGCTGCAAAATCAGCGGCGATGCCCAAGCGGCGATGGTAAGACCATCGGGCTTGGTCCTGTTGTAGAGATGATTCGCCGCGATGATGCCGCCCGCGCCCGGCATATTCTCGACGACCCGGGTCGGATTGCCCGGCAAATACTTGCCGATATGGCGCGCCATCAGCCGCGTGTACTGGTCGTAAGTGCCGCCCGGTGAATAACCGACGATGAAGGTCAGCGTCTTGTCTTTAAAAATATCTTGCGCCTGCGCGGTGAGCGAAATAGTCAGCGTCAACGCTGCCGTGATATTGAGTACCAACCATCGAGTCTTGCCGATCATCTTACCCCCCGAAAATTCGCTCGCTCGCCCGAAACCTACTACAACTCATAGCGCCGTTCCATCGCGGTCAGCAAATTTGAAATCTGGAATTGTGAATTTGTAATATTCTGCGCCGGGCTCACTTCAGCGCGTCGCGCAACTTGGCGATCAGCGCTGGCGATAAGTTGAACATGTCTCCAACCATTTTCTGCACTTCCTCGCCGCCGATCGGTTCCAGATCGATACGCGATTTCTTGGCGTCGGCAACAAACTCAGGATCCTTCATGGTCGCATCGAAGGCTTTGCGCAGCATCTGCACGCGATCCTTCGGCGTGCCGGGTGTGACGACGTAGGGCCGGTTGGTTATCGCCGGAATTGTCACGCCGGCTTCGATGAGCTGGCGCGCGTCATCTGATTTAGCGTAACTGATCGCCAGCGGCACTTTTGCCAGGTCGAAATGCGGTTTGGAGACCATCTGCACCACCACGACCGCATCGCCGCTCTCGAGCGCCCGCGACCAGGTGGCTTTGATCGAGTCCCAACCCCAGCAACCGCCGGCCAACTCGCCTGCCTCCGCGGCCAGTCGAATATCCGCCGTGCCCTTGTAACCCGATACCAGGTGAATCGGCAGACCAAGAGCGGCCTGCAAAATCTTCGGTCCGTCATGGACCAAATCGCCCGGTGCAGTGGCGCCGACTTTCACCGGAGTTTTCACCGCCATCCAACGCTCCATGCTGGTGATGCCGCTGGCTTTGGTGAACGCGCAGGAGCGATTATCCTGCACCGGCACACCCAAGAACTCGAACTTACGCGCATCGAACTCGATGCCGGCGCCGCCCTTGAGTTGCTGCATGAACAAACCGCCGCCAAAATTACCGATAGTCAAGCCGTCCGGCCGCGCCGCTTTGTAAACATGATTGGCCGCGATCAAGCTGCCGGCGCCGGCCATGTTTTCGACGATGATCGACGGATTGCCGGGAATATGCCGGCCCCAGTAGCGCGCCATCGCCCGCGAGTAGGTATCGAAGCCGCCGCCGGCGGCAAAACCAACGACGATGCGCACGGTCTTGCCTTTGAAAAAGGACTCCTGCGCCACCAGTGGCATCGGCCACATGAGCATCGCAGCCAATATCACCATCGTGATTTGACGAAGCATGAGATCGAGCATAGTCATCCTCCCTTGGTTGACTTGAATTATTGATTGCCGGTCAAGCCGTCGATGTTGCCGAATAGGTCTTTTAATCGCTGTTGCACCGGCGCCGGCAGCGGCGGCCGGCACAGCGATTCGACGTTGGCCTTGAGATGTTCTGGATTCCCCGTGCCGGTCAGCACGACATCGACGCCCGGTTCATGGCGGCAAAATCGGTAGGCTGCGTCTTGAATCGAAACCGCGGCACCGTCCTTCGTAACGAAATCCAACGGCTCATCCAAATTTATAGCAGCAGGAAGAATCGCACCCTTGCTGACAAGCTCAGCGCAGAGTTTTTTCAACCGCTCCGGTTGGCTCAGCGCGCGGCGCAGAGCGTAGCTGACCAGCACGCCGACGCCGTTGGCCGTAGTCAGCGGAAATATATTTTTGCGCGCGCAGGGATTGAGTAGATTGAAACCCACCATGACGACATCCCAGACATTGTCGCGTGCCGCACGCTCGGCCATTTGATGCGGTGAGTCGACCACGAAGCGTTCGGTAATCCCGACGGCGCGGATCTTTCCCTCGTCACGCAGCCGCAGCAGCGTCGGCAGATGGCGTTCGACGGCGTTGCGATAATCCTTCGGCTCGGCGCCATGGACATGGTAAAGATCGACATAGTCGGTGCCGAGATTCTTGAGACTCTGTTCGAAGGAACGGCGAATTTCATTTTCGGGATCAGGATGGTCGTCCGGCACGATATTTTTCTTGGTGGAGATCACCAGGCGATCGCGCAGCACTCCAGCGATCGCCTTGCCGACCACCACTTCCGTGCCATACCACTCCGCCGTGTCGAAAAAGTTAATGCCGAGATCGATGGCACCGCGCACGTGCGCGACCACCTCGCTCTCACTGCGCGTCTGGTCCTTCAATCCCGACAACCCCAGCCGGCTCGGCCCGCCGCAGCCCAATCCTGCCACGCTAACTTTTAAACCGGTGCGGCCGAGAATTTTGTATTCCATAGTAATTAGCTTAGAACTAAACGGCCGAATTCTAAGATTCACCACATGACGCAATGCTTCACGGGACACGACTGCTGCCGGGAACGGAACCGCACTATTCGGCCGTGGTGCCGTTCGGTTCGACAAACGCGATGCACGCCCAGCGCCGCTCATAGCCGGCGTCACCGGAGAAAAATGACGTCAAGCTGCAACCGTCTCGCCGAGAAAGATGCATTTGCCCTGAAACCTGGAGCCGTCTGGAATCGGCTGGGTGTCATAAGGATCGCTCGTCGGCGCCGCCGAAGAGCCAGCGACCAACAGAGCAGTCGACGCTAACACAAAGACTAAGGCCGGCCCGCGCGCCTTGATGAAATATCGCCGCATGACTGCGCTTATATGGCTCCGCCGTAGATCAGTCAATCGGATCACCATTGACGGTAGCCACACGACTTTGTTAAGGGTTTAATCATCAGAGTCAGATTAAATAGGAGGATGAACCATGAGTTTCACGCTTGAATCTTTCGCAGCGGACGTGCAGCGCATTCTCAAAGCCGACCCGAGCCGAGCCGGCCGGGAGAAAGTCCGCGATTTGGTACAGGAGGCGCTCAAAGACGAAAAGTTCATCTCGACCTACATCAACGACAACACCGCCGATCGCCAGGTGATCTACGAAGATGCCGAGCTGGGCTTCTGCGTCTGCGCCCATGTGAATCGCGAGGCGCGCGAAGCCAATCCCCATGATCACGGCAACTCCTGGGCGATCTATGGCCAAGCCTTTGGCGAGACCGAAATGAGCGACTGGGAGGTCCTCGAAGCCGCCGCCGAAGGCAAGCCGGGAAAGGTCAAACGCGGCCGCGTTTACACGCTCAGGCCGGGCATGGCGCATATCTATAACGAAGGCGATGTCCACTCGCCCAAGCGCGTTGCGACAACGGGCTTGCTGCGCATCGAGGGCAAAAATACAACCAAGTTGAAACGCTACCCGTACAAAGCTGTGTAAGCCGATACACTGCTCTTCTGCGAGTATTGCGACTAACGGCGTCAGGCGGGTTTCGAGGAATACTTCAAAGTCGCTGTCCGTCGGTATGACTTGGATTGGGTCTTAGCCTTTTTTATTAGCCGCGCCGAGCGATTGACGCTGCGACTCCCAGCATATGGCGGGCGCAACGAACAACATTCGTTCGTATGCTCGGTTCGGACGAAATTTTCGGTTGATCTTGCCGTCATGAGCGAGCAGAAAAGTGACACCGCGGCGCATTCTCTAAGTCACTTGAATGAAGAGCAGATGCTCCGTCTGCTCGATGCCGCGGTGCAACAAGCCCGGGAAGCGATCCTGATCACCACCGCCAACCTCGATGTTCCGGGGCCGGAGGTGATTTTCATCAATCCGGCGTTCACCGAAATGACCGGCTATAGCCGAAGCGACATTCTCGGCAAGACGCCGCGCATCCTCCAGGGGCCCAAAACCGATCGCGACATGCTCAAACGGCTGCGCGAGACTCTCAGCAACGGCGGGAGCTACTCGGCCGAAACCATCAACTATCGCAAGGACGGCAGCGAGTACGTTGTCGCCTGGGATATTTCGCCGGTGCGCGACGAGCGCGGCCAGACCGTCCAGTATCTGTCGATCCAACGGGACGTCACGGCGCGCAAGCTGGCCGAAGCCAAGCTCGCCGAGCTGTTGTCGGAGGTAGAAAAAAGCCGCAATGATCTGAGCTCAATCCTGAATGAGCTGCGCCTTGGAACAGCGATGACCGACGAACAGGGCCGGCTGGTATTTTTGAACCGCATAGCGCGTCAATTGCTCGGCAGCCGCGGCGCCAGCGCCTACGGCCAGGTTTGGCACGAGGTATTTCCGCTGGATCATGAAGATCTCAATACGCTGCTGGAACTGCAACGAAAACCGCAACCGGAACGCAACAAAGTGCCGGTGCATCTCGATCTCGAGGATGGGCGACGGACCTGGCTTGAGGTCGAGATTAAAGACGATCCGCGCGACGCCCGCGGCAAGATATTCTTGCTCTATGACGTCAGCGAAGTTCATGACCTGCGCCTGCTGCTCAACGAGCGCGCCGGCTTTCACGACCTGCTCGGCAAGAGCAGCGGTATGCAGTTGGTCTATCAGCGAATCCGCGATGTCGCCCGGGTCGACGCCACCGTGCTCATCGAAGGCGAGACCGGCACCGGCAAGGAGTTGGTCGCGCGCGCCATCCACGCGTCGAGTCACCGCAAAGACAAACCTTTCATCGCCGTCAATTGCGCCGGCCTCACCGACTCTCTACTCGGCAGTCAACTCTTCGGCCACAAGCGCGGCGCCTTCACCGGCGCCGTCGAGGATCACCAGGGATTATTCGAAGCGGCGAATGGCGGCACTTTGTTCTTGGACGAGATCGGCGATATCCCGATGACCGTGCAGAACCAACTGCTCCGCGTGCTCCAGGAACGCGAGATCCTGCGTCTCGGCGAGTCCAAGCCGCGCAAGATCGACGTGCGCGTGCTCGCCGCAACGCACCGAACGCTAAGCGACGAAGTGGCTAAAGGCAACTTTCGCTCCGACTTGCTTTACCGTGTCCGGGTCGCGCGCATCCTGCTGCCGCCGCTGCGCCAACGGCGTGAAGACACTCAGTTATTGGCCGCGTCGTTTCTCGCTCAATTCGCGACGGCGAGCGATAAACCGGTCAAGGAACTGAGTTTGGAAGCGCTTCGACTGCTCTCCGAATACGATTGGCCGGGTAACGTCCGGGAACTGAAAAGCGCTGTCGAATACGCGGTCATCGGTTGCAAGGGCAGCGTCGTTCAGGAAGACGACCTGCCGCCGGAAGTCCACCCCAGCCTGGACGACCTCGTCGAACCAGTCGCCGCAGGCTCAGCGACGGATGAGAAGACCAGATTGCAGCAAGCGCTCGATCGCGCCGGCGGCAATCGCGCCAAGGCGGCACGGCTGTTGGGCATCAGCCGGGCGACATTCTATCGCCGCCTCGCCGATCTCAATATTCCCTCACGCGAAAAGTAACTCACTGTCTCAGCTGCTACAGCGTGAGACAGCTTTGAGACAGTTGGCTGTCTCATGGGTTGTCTCATCCAACTGCGACTATTTTCTGCGCAGCGATTTTGTCCTGTTAAATCCAATAGAAATCACCCCCAATGAGATCTGGCACCGCGCTTGCTCTACACTCGGATCAGGAAGGTTCACAAAAAAAATTAAAAAGGAGGAAAGTGAAATGAGAATCTTCAAAGCAGCGTTAGGGGCGATGGTGATCAGTGTGGGTTTGGGTCTCGGCCGGAGCGGCGAAAGCTGAAATGGCGCCGGAAAAAGACATAGTCGATACCGCGGTGTCGGCCGGATCATTCAAGACCTTGGTGGCCGCAGTCCAGGCGGCGGGATTGGTCGATACACTCAAGGGCAAAGGACCGTTGACGGTGTTCGCGCCGACCGACGAAGCGTTTGCAAAGTTGCCGGCCGGCACGGTGGAAAGTCTCCTCAAGCCGGAGAATCTTGGCAAACTGCAAGCGATTCTTACCTACCACGTAGTGCCCGGGCAAGTGACCGCCAGCGAAGTCGTAACTCTTAAAAGCGCGAAGACCGCAAACGGTCGCGCCTTACAGATTAATGTCGCCGACGGCAAGGTCATGGTCGACAACGCGCAAGTGGTGACCACGGATATTATGGCGAGCAACGGCGTGATCCATGTCATCGACACGGTTGTAATCCCTTAACTGGCTAGCAACCCTTTAGCGGCTGGGGCGCAACGCTCCAGCCGCTTTTATTTATTGCTATTACTGATCTCCCAATTCCTTATTTGTTTGATTCCAGCACCTCACGATTAATCAGAAATTGCCGTACAGCGCGTCAACCGGCGCGATTGTGCTTTGCATCCAACGCCGAGCTTGATAAGTAGTCGAGGATTTCCAGAATGACGCAAGGAGACACGGGGCGTGGATCAACTCGGGTTTTTTTCCTAAGGCCATTTGCTCGTGGCGGCGCAGCATCACGCTTTCAGTCATCGTCGCGTTTACCATCGTAATGCTCGGCGAGAGCCATGGCGCCAGCGTTCCCACCCGAGTCACCATCGCCTACCCAAGTCCCAGCCCGCGCGTCGCACCGCTATGGGTCGCCCAAGACTTGGACTTGTTCGGCAAGTATGGCCTGCAGCGCCCAGGTCGTCCTCGTGCGCAACAATCAAATGCTCAGCGCCGGGCTGATCTCCGGCGACCTCGAGGTCGGCTACACCGGCGGCACGACCGTGCTCGGCGCGGCCGCCGCGGGCGCGGAATTGAAAATGGTCGGCGGCTTCATCAGCCGCGGCCGCGGCTTTCTCACGGTCAAGCCGGAGATCCGCAAGACCGCCGATCTCGCCGGCAAGCGTTTCGGCGTGCAAAGCATCGGCGGGACGATTTGGATGTACGCCATGTTGACGTTGGAACAGCTCGGTCTTGATCTCGCCCGCGATAAGATTCAGCTCCTGGTCGTCGGCGACCAGACTGTCATGGTGCGAGCCCTTGAAACCGGCATTGTCGACGCCGCCGTGATGACGACCAGGGCCTACGCCTTGGCGCTCAAGCAGAAGGGCTTCAATGTCCTGGCCGAAGTGTTTCCCGCGATGTCGTCCACCGGCATCGTCGCGCGCAAAAGCTTCATCGAAAGAAATCAAACAACCATGGAAAACGTCATCAAGGCGCTCATCGAAGCGGAGTATTTTATCCTGTCGCCGCGCGGCAGAACCCAGACGGTAAAGACGATTATCAATCGCTTGAAGCTCTCCGACCCAAACCTGGCCGAAGAAGGCTATGCGGACATCGTCAAGGAATTTGACGCTAAGCCGTACCCCTCCCTGGAAGGACTGAAAAACATGCAGCGGCTGATGGCGATGCAAAACCCCAAACTCACCGACATCAACACCGCGAACCTGATGGACAGCTCGTTCATCCGCAAACTGGACGACAGTGGATTTTTCACCCAAATGCAGGCGCGCTACCGCGAGTGACTGAATGACCCTCGGCTTTAAGCCCAGAAGGTCTGAATTTGTCGATTGGAAGTCGACTCTTCCTTTGGTCATTCCGGCGCACACCGGAATCTAGGTTCTCTCTTGGCTTTGCAGCACGAGCAAGTGATGGATGCCGGCCTGCGCCGGCATGACAAATTTTCTCTTCGCCTGAAGGCGAGAGAGATCAACCAGTCCCGACAGGGACATTAAGCGGGAAACTCTGCGATATCCGAAATAACCAATTTTGAATCTGGAATTTGGATTTTGAAATGGGCTCGCCAAGCGAGCCCCCGTTCACGCGCCCGCGGCTTCGGCAATCACGGGAAGCACCGGCGCCCGATCGCGATCCCGGCGGATCATCATGGCCATCCCGGCCGCCAGCAACCCCATCACCGCACCAGTTAGAAAGGCGTAGTAGTACTCGCCGAAGCGACTGTAGATCCAACCGGCGCCGAGGGCGGCAATGGCGCTGCCGATTTGATGCGACACGAAGACCAAACCGAACAAAACCCCGACCCGGTCCTGGCCAAAATGTTTGGCGATGAGCGCTACCGTCGACGGCCCGGTGGCGAACCAATCGAAGCCATACAGCACCGCGAAGACGAACAGGCTCGAAGCGTCGGTCACGTAGGGCAAAACGAGCAACGACAAACCGCGGAACAGATAGGCCGCCGACAAGACCTTGCGCGCGTCGATGCGGTCGCATAACCAACCGGCGAACATCGTGCCGATAAAACTCGCCACGCCCATAATGCCGACCGCAGTCGCTGCCGTTACCGCCGCGATGCCACGGTCGATGGCATGGGGAATCATGTGCGTGCCGACCAGACCGTTGGACGTCATGCCGCAGACGAAGAAACTGCCGCTGAGCAGCCAAAATGTCGGCGTCTTGATCGCATCGCCGATTGAGGCGAACGAAAACGCGCGCGGCGCCGCGAGTGCCTGATTGCGCTGCTCCAGCGTGGTCGTGCTATCGCTATAAGGTTCGAGCCCGAGTTCAGAGGGATAATCCCGCAGCCACAACCAGACCGCCGGCAGCAATAGCAACGCGGTTGCGACGATCAACATCATCGCCGGACGCCAGCCATGCGACACGATCAACGCCATCAGAATCGGCAGGAAGATCACCTGTCCGGTGGCGTTAGCGTTGGTGAGAATCCCCAGCGCCAAACCGCGCCGGGCGATGAACCAGCGACTCGCCACGCTCGCCGACAGCGCCGGCGTCACGCCGGTGGCGATGCCAAGCACAATTCCCCAAAGAATAATGAAGTGCCACAGCTCGCGCACGAACACCGTGCCGGTCACGCCCACAGCAATGGTGGTGAGGCAGCCGATCACAACGCGACGAGCACCGTAACGGTCGAGCAGCCAACCGCCCACCGGCGCCATGAAACCATAGGTCAAGAGATTTAAACTCGCCGCCGAAGAAATTGCCGTCCGGCCCCAACCAAACTCCCGCTCCAAAGGATGAATCAACACCGACGGCGCCGAACGCACCGCCGAAGCGGCAAGATAGGCGAGAAAGCTGAGACCAATAATGAACCAGCCGTAGTAAAACGGCAATGCAAACGGCGGGTGCAGCGCCGGCCGGTTATCGTCCTCGTCCATGAATTTCGTCTATCACAACCAACCGCATCGCATAAGTGCGGAAGCAAAGATCCGCAGGAGAAGAAAAAGTCGTTTTCACCACGAAGCTCACGAAGGACACGAAGGTTTCGGATAATAATCATTCCGAACTTCGTGATCTTCGTGTCCTTCGTGGTGAGATATCTTTAGTTCCGAAGATCCAAGCGTCTCTACAGCACCGCCGGCGGCGCCACCGCGACACCGCGGATACCCGCGCGTTCGAGCGCCTGGGCGACAAAACCGCTGGCTTTTACCGCTTCGATAAATTCGCGTAAAAAATGCAAGGCGGCTGGACACCCATGCGGCATGCCCATCGCTTGCTCGATCGCCATGAAGCGTTCGTCGAACACCCGCGACCCGGGAAGTTTCGCGGCATTGGCGATCAGCGCCTGGCGCACGCCGGCGACCACATCGACTTTGCCGTCGATCAGCAGACCAAACGCCATATTGGGGTTCACCGCCTTGATCATTTGCGCCTGCTGCAAGTTACGGCTCAAATACAAATCGTAAGCGCTCCCCGTCGAGACGCCGACCCGCACGTCGGCGCGGTCGACATCGGCGATGGCATGAATCGGCGAGCCCGGCGGGATCAAATAGGTGCCTTCGATCAACAGATAAGGCGCGGTGAAAGCGATCTCGCCCGCGCGGCCCGGCTCCACCGCGAGAAACGCCGCATCCCAAGCGCCGCTTTTCAACGCCGCGGTCATTTTCCCGGCCGATTCGAAGGCCACAAGCTCCACCGGCAGTTCACAACGGCGCTCCAGTTCCCGCGCCAGATCCACCGCCACGCCGCGCAACTCACCGCTCGTGGCATCCCTGGTCGCCAGCACCGCATTGCCATAGTTGATACCGACCCGAAGCGTGCCCGACGGCGCCAGTTCATCTCTAACCGATTGTGCGATCATCCCGCGAGGCTACGTGTTACCCGATGCTAGGTCAAGGAACTGGGTGGCGACGGGCGATCCTGAATCCCAATTCTCAATTATCCATTCTCCATTATCAATTTTTGAACACGTGTTCGTCCGGCCAATCGGTTCTAGAATTTACTTCAGCTGAAACGAAGGTTCGTCATGCCGGCGAACGCCGGCATCCATCCGGATTCGCTTCACGCCACAAATACGAAGATGGCTTCCGGCTTGCGCCGAAATGACGCATGAGAGAATCGGCTTCGAGTCGACGGTCGTTTATTTCTTGATTGATCGCGCGACTTTTGTTTCTTTTCGCTTCATTCTTGGCGCAGCATTGCTATACTCATTCGATTTCTACAGCGCACAAGGTTTAATTCATGGCCCAAGACATTTCCGAATCTACCCAAAACAAGATTACTCAACTGATCGCAAGCGAACTCAGCGTCGGCACCCATCAAATCGCGGCCGCCGTGGCGTTGTTGAACGAAGGCGCCACCGTGCCCTTCATCGCGCGCTATCGCAAAGAAGCGACCGGCAATCTTGACGACACCCAACTGCGCAATCTTGAAGAGCGGCTGCTCTACCTGCGCGAGCTGGAAGACCGCCGCGCGACGGTGCTGGCGTCCATCGAGGAGCAGGGCAAGCTTACCGACGAGCTGCGGGAAGCCGTCGAAGGCGCCAGCACCAAACAAGCGCTGGAAGATATTTATTTGCCCTACAAACCTAAACGCCGCACCAAAGCGCAAATCGCCCGCGAAGCCGGCCTTGAGCCACTGGCCGACGCGCTGCTCGGCGATCTCAACCTCGACCCGCAAGAAGAAGCGGCGAAGTATGTCAACAACAAGGCGGCGGCGGAAAATGGCGTGCCGGACATCAAAACCGCCCTCGACGGCGCCCGTGATATCTTGTCCGAGCGTTTTGCCGAGACTGCCGAGCTGCTTGGCGAAGCTGCGCGCGCGCATGTGGGAGCAGGGCGTCGTCACCTCCAAGGTGATGAAAGACAAGGAAATGGCCGAGGAAGAGAAGTTTCGCGATTACTACGCCTACTCCGAAACCATTCGCACCATTCCGTCGCACCGGGCTCTCGCGCTGTTTCGCGGCCAAAGTTTGGGCGTGTTGGCGATCGATCTCAGTCTCGATGAAAAACAGGAAGCCCTGGTGCCGCATCCTTGCGTCGCCATGATCGCCGGCCATTTTGGCATCGAGGATCGTGGTCGGCACGCTGACAAATGGCTCGCCGAGGTTTGCAACTGGACCTGGCGCGTCAAAGCGCACCCGCACATCAGCACCGAACTACTGATGCAGTTGCGCGAAGGCGCCGAAGCCGAAGCGATTAAAATTTTTGGCCGCAACCTGCACGACCTGCTGCTCGCCGCGCCGGCGGGACCAAAAGCGGTGCTCGGCATCGATCCCGGCATCCGCACCGGCTGCAAAATCGCGGTGGTCGACGCCACCGGGAAACTCCTCGATACCGCCACCATCTATCCGCACCAGCCGCGCAACGACTGGGACGGCGCGCTGGCGACCTTGGCGCGCCTGACGGTGCAACATAATGTTGACTTGATCTCCATCGGCAACGGCACAGCCAGCCGCGAAACCGACAAGCTCGCCGGCGAGGTGATAAAACTAATCGGCGCGAAAATGCCTGAACGCAAAGTCAATAAAATCGTCGTCAGCGAAGCCGGCGCATCGGTTTATTCGGCATCGGCGTTGGCCGCCGCTGAATTTCCCGAACTCGACGTGAGCCTGCGCGGCGCCGTGTCGATCGCCCGCCGCTTGCAAGATCCACTCGCCGAGTTGGTCAAGATCGAGCCCAAAGCGATCGGCGTCGGCCAGTATCAACACGACGTCAATCAACGCGCCCTGGCGCGCAGACTCGACGCCACCGTCGAAGACTGCGTCAATGCCGTCGGTGTCGATCTCAACACCGCCTCGGTCCCGCTGCTCACCCGGGTATCGGGGCTCAACAGCCTGCTCGCCAAAAACATCGTCAAGTTCCGCAACAGCAACGGCCCGTTTCGCAACCGTAAATCACTCACCAAAGTGCCGCGCATGGGCGACAAGACCTTCGAACAAGCCGCCGGCTTTCTACGCATCAACGACGGCGACAATCCCCTCGACCGCTCCGCCGTTCATCCGGAAGCCTATCCGGTGGTCGAAAGGATTTTGGCGCGGTGTGGCAAAACGATCGGCGAAGTGATGAGCCAAAGCGCGGTGTTGAAAGAACTCAAGCCGGAACAGTTCACCGATGAAAAATTCGGCGTGCCGACGGTCAAAGATATTTTAGCGGAGCTGGAAAAGCCCGGCCGCGATCCGCGTCCGGAGTTCAAAACCGCGACCTTTCAGGAAGGCGTCGAGTCGATATCAGACTTGCAGCCCGGCATGATCCTCGAAGGCGTGGTTACCAACGTCGCCGCCTTCGGCGCCTTCGTCGACATCGGCGTGCACCAGGACGGCCTCGTCCATGTCTCGGCTTTGGCGAACAAGTTCGTCAAAGATCCCCACGAGATCGTCAAACCCGGCCAAATAGTCAAAGTCAGAGTGATGGAATGTAGACGTGAAACGCCAACGCATCGCCCTCACCATGCGCCTGTCCGACGCACCGGGAGATACACCCCGCTCAATCCAAGCACGACCGGAAGCAGATCCCAATACAGCGCGTAACCAGAGAGACAGGCAAGCGCCGCTATCCACTCGCCCACAGAGTCGTGCACCTGCGCCAACAGGGCTGTTCGCCATCGCGTTGGAGAAAGCGAAACAGAAGAAATAACGGATTAATCACCGGCCACAAACACTTGGGCGAGAAAACCTTCTTTGTCCAGCTCATCGGTGAACCGAGTGCCAACAATAGATTGCCCTTGTCATTAGTGACAGCTAAGCGCAACGTACGACCAATTTATTGTTGGGGCGGGCAGCCATCACGTAATCTCCGCCTGCCTTACCCTACATCCCAGATGATTTATCGCGAACCAGACGCTGCACGTAACATTGAGTATCCCTTGAAGTCCAAGGATTCTGGCCACAAGTGACACTTCCTTTGAGCACGCCCTGGCTCGGGAATGCGTCGGCGGTATTGTTTCCTTGAGACGGGCAAAATTTGGCCCAGTCTGTGATGTTTTGGCACTGAGTTAAATTACCCCCACTCGGTATCACCGGAATTAAATAGCAACGCGACGGGTCGGCCTTGAACATAGGTTTAAGATTCTGATTGAAGACGGTTGCGTTCACGCCGTTTGCCACATTCCCACAATAGCCGGTATCGATTGCTGGCTGGCCCGCGCAGTAAGGCAGTTTCTCAAAGAGCCCGCGAACTTCATCCGAACTGGCGTTAATTATCTGGTAAGTTTCCCAACCGGCCGTGCTTTTGCCTCCCGATTGGAAATCCAGCTCCACATCACCGGTTTTGCCACAGAGAGACTCGATCGCGACAATCGGTAGACCCGGAAGCGCCTGGTTCACCGCAACGGCGCTGACACTCACATCGGTGGTGTTTTTGGTGGTTTGGCTGAACAAATTGAAAAGAGGCGCCAAGAATAGCGGTGATTTTATAGATTTTGCAGCAGCGCCTCCATACGGGTTGCTATTTTCTAATGCTACTCGAGCGCCGTTAGCGTTATTGATATTGACACCTGACGTGGTGAAATCCCCCGACGTGTTATCATATTTCACAAGTGTGACGTTCTTTTGACTAATTTGATTGTTCGGACTGTCGAGATAATTGTTTCCAGTGCCGGGATTGGTGCCGCCGGGATTAAACATTGCCGCTCGGTCCGTAACCGTCGACCAGTTCCCGCTTGGGACTGCAGAGGCCGCAGCCAAAGCCGCCGAATCAACGGCCGGCTGTCCCTGAGATCGGACGTAGGCTAGATGTCCGGTGTCTAATCAGCGATTCCTGAATTCGCTAGGAAACTACGGCATTTTGGCGGCTTGTTACTTAAACGAACGAGAGTTTGAAGATCATCACAGAACAGGATCTGAGTTCACCAAAACACTAACGAAAGATAAAGCTGTCACACCAACGGCGCAGAGCTAGGCAGCGCCCTTACTTCCTGTTCCTTTTTGCGCCGCTTTTTCGCATCATCTCTTTCCATCAGATTGGCATCGAACTTTCTCAAAATCATCTCGTTCGTCACCTTATGGTGCATGAGTCCGACACGACCAATGCCGGCCTAGTCAGTGTCATCACGACCTCCCAGTCAACAAGTAGGAGCTCGGTTTATCTTAATTGTGCACTTATAACAAAGCTCCCTAACTTTGCCGCAGCTTGATCTGATAGACGCTGCGGATCAATCCCGGCGTGCGAAGTTGGACATCATCAATCCTAGTCGCGTCTCCTTTAAGGTCTTCGTTAACCGGTCTGAACTTTCAATTGTTCTGAACCAACGCTTGTTGGTCCGTGTTTTCGCAATTGCTATCAATCGAATTTTGCGCCGACCGTCGGCAACAGCGCAAGAATTAAAACCATCCCTCCTGTTCCAACTTCTTAACAAACCGTTCGTCAAGCAACTCCTCACCCTTCAGCGCGCGAATCTTCTCATTGGTCGCGCCGAGGAAGCGGATCGTCGAGCGAATGCCGTCGATGTTGGGGAAGATACAGCGTTGGCACATATTGCCGAGCCGTTCGTAGCCGCTGACGACGTCTTCGAAGCCTGGATCGAGAGCGAAATTGATGGTATCGGAGAGCGCCCGGGGCAACCGCACAGTGGAACCTTGGGAGCTATTCAATATTTCGATTGGCTATCTGGTTGTACCCGCCTGATGGGTGAACCAACGCTGAGACGAACGAATTCCAGACCAGGGCAATCGACCGAGATACGGATTGGGTCTCTATAGTGGCAGTCTCCAGATGCGTAGGTTTCCGTTATTGGCTAAAAATCGTATTCAACGGCTTAAAATTTCTATATATTTCAAGACAATTGTGCTAAGTTGCCAAAAATTGCCATAATATGACAATCGAAACTATCACGACAGCGCAATCTCTTAGAGTAATCGGTCAGCAACTGACCAGACTTGGTATCGACTCTTTCGAAGTAGAAAAAAGCGGGGATGAATATGTCGTACAGATGCACCGCGGCGAGGCTAACGGCAAAAGCCGGACCCATGCATTTCTAAATAGCGTCTCCCAGGAGATTCGGCGCTCTCCCGATTCCACGACACAGAGTCCAAATCCCATTCACTTGCGCCCCGCCCAAATTCTTCAAGCGGATGAAGAGAATAGATCGCGACGCGATCAACCGACAGCGATACCAGACCCCTACAAGTTATCGACGTTGTTACGCGTACTCGGCGACTATTTAGATCGAAAGCGAGCAGATGAATTTGCTATTGTCTACGATACTACCTCATTAACGGTCAAATATGATCAGAAAAGCGAAAGTCTAAGAATTGACACACTATACGACCTTGGAGTGCATATGTATCTCCGAAGGTCGAACCGTGACCGTGCACGATAGCGTATCGTCGCTACCTGCATTTCCCACACTCTTTATCTCATTAGGAGCCACGGAATTGCCAAACCCTGTGTAGTCGGGCTTGAATGCTTTTGTTAATCGTTCTGCCCTGAATAGGCCGATCGGTTTCTGGTTCGCTTTATTCACGAATCACCTCTCAACGTTCCGTTCTGCAATTGGTCGCGCACGCTCAGCATGATTTTGCTGAAATATCGATATTGAAGATCTAATTAGCTTAGTAAAACCAATCCATGGCGATCGCCAACGTCAGCATCAAGATAAAAACGGTGATTATCCACGGATCTTTCACCGTTTCTATGAGCACGCGCCGCAGCAAGGCCACAGGTTTTCGCCAAGAGGCAAAATGCATGTCCACAAATGATTTGGTGGGAGCATTGGACATTTTTACACTTCGGCCGTTCGTCTTGCGGGGAGGCGCGGGATTACGTTGACTCGACCTCTTAGAGGACTGCGATAAACGGTTTTTGGGATCTAAAACGAGCAGCTGCAGCGCATGGTATGCTTCATTGATTTCCTGGAGTTTTTCCTTGGCACTTTTTAGCCGATGAGGATCATGCAAAAATTGATCAGGGTGCCATTTCTTAACCAACCCTCTGTAAGCTTTTTTCAGTTCCTTGGAAGTAGCTTTAGTATCGACTCCTAAGATCTTGCAATAGTCATCAACTGACTTCATATAGCTGCACTTCGCGCCCAATTGTCGAGAATCCCATGCTGGAACCACATGATCGCTATTGACAACTTCACCGCCGTACCACAAACCATCTTAACACGCCGGCGCAATTCCCCATATCGATGCTAGATCGAGCGACGGCAAGGCCTTGCGCGATTTTGGGGACAACCCAACCCAGGCGAACGGCGATCCCACCCGGCGACAGAATTGAAATCGTTGCAGCTTTCGACCTCTGCCGGTGACAATGCGAGCTAAAACCGCCCCTCCTGCTCCAACTTCTTAACAAACCGCTCATCCACCAAGTCCTCGGCCTTTAAGGCGCGAATCTTGTCATTGGTCGCGCCAAGAAATCGGATCGTCGAGCGGATGCCCTCGACGTTGGGGAAGATGCGGCGTTGGTACATGTTGCCAAGGCGTTCGTAGCCGCCGACAGCGTCTTCAACGCGCGTTAGGCGCAGGCCTTTGGCCACGCTTTGCAGCACCAGCGATTTGTTTTTCGGGTCGAGAACAAAAGCGACGGTGTCGGAGAGCGCCCGCAGCAAACGCTCGACAGTATCGGGAGCGCTGTTTAGATATTTACGCTGCGCCAACAGGGCGGTGTTCTGATACGGGATCTTGAGTTTGGCAAGGTCGGCGAGCACGCGGAAGCCCTGGCGTTCGAGCACGCCGGCGAAAGTGTAATTGAAATAAGCGCCGTCGATCACCTTGTTGGGCATTGCCTGGGCGAGCAACGATTCGTCGCCGACTACGCGCAAAGCAATCTTGTCGCGCTGCGGCTCGAGGCCCCAATATTCGAAAGCCAGCATCGAGCGCATCCACACGCCGCCGCCGATGCTGGTAACGCCGATGTTTTTGCCTCTTAAATCGGCCGGCGTCTTGATCGCCGGATTGACCACGAAGGTGCCTTCGAGGGTATGAATCAAGCTGGTCACGAACACCGCATCCATACCGTTGGCGATGGCGCCGAGAGTCGAGCCGGTCGCCGCGCCCATGTAGAACTGCGCTTCGCCGTTGGCCAGCGCGGACAGCGCCACCGCGCCGTTGCGCACATGCACCGCCCGCACATCCAAGCCATGCTTGTTGAAAATGCCAAAATCTTTGGCGACGAAGATCACGGTTTCCCGTTCGCTCAAGCTGCCGAACGTGATCAGCAGTTGATTGAGCGGCACCGCAGCGCTCGCGCTTCCGTAAGCTGAGACGAGTAGCACGAGTAAAGCGATCCACCTGACGGACATTTTCATGCGGCGATCTCCTGATCGATCGACCATGTCTAGTGAGTCTGGGATTAGGCTATTCTCTCACAAAGGCGCAAAGACGCTAAGTTCGAAAAACGAGGATAAAAATTCTCGCTGAAGATCTTCATTAAAATTCTCCGATCTTTGCGGTCTTGGCGCCTTTGCGAGAGATATTCCGAGTAAAGTTAGTTACCGCGGCTTTTCCGCCTGCTGAATTACCTCGTGCATCTCGAAAACATTCGGTCCGGCGAAGATCTCCGCCGGCGGGCGCTTGTTATGCGCTTCTTTGAATTCCGCGCTATCGGCCCAGCTGCGGAACGAAGCCTCGTCTTGCCAGTGGGTCAGCACGACGTAATAGTCGCTTTTCACCGGCCGGAGAATTTCCAGGCGGATGAACCCCGGCATGTTCTCGACCAGCCGAGCGCGTCCTTCGAAACGCTTTTCAAAATCAGCTTCGTGCCCCTTGGCCACTTGGATTCGGTTCGAGACGACGATCACAAGGCCTCCCTTTTTGACGCCCTAGTTCGCCCAGCCGCGCTCGGAAACGATTACGAGATTACCTTCGGGGTCTTTGAATTGGAGCTGGCCCAAGGAAGACTCAATCGTCGGCACGCCGGCGCCATGCAGCGACTCTTTCAACGCCGTGAGGTCGGCCGTTTCGATGCCGAAGCATTGAAGGCCGCGCTTGGCGCGGAACTGATCCTTGGTTAGCAATATAGTGACGGTGCCGTCGCTCAAGCGAATCGAGCCGTCGCTGCCGCGCCCAAGCAATTCAAGCTCGAACTGCGATTGATAGAAATCCATCGCAGCATCAGGGTCCGGCACCGACACAACCGCCAGCCGAACCGCGGGAAGTTTCTTCTCTTCCCTGCCGAGAAAGCCGCGCGACGACAGATCGACATTGTTGCCCCAAGGATCGACGAAGCGCATCTCCGCCGGTCGCGCGCCCTCCGGGCCGCCGACGCCGTCGGATACTTGCGGGCTCACGCACCGCGTCAACGCCGCCGGCAGCTTGGCAACCGCCCGCTGCAAGTCGTCGACCAAAAATCCGTAGTGATGCAGGCCCGGCTCGCGCTCAAGCTCGGCGCCGTCGGTGCGGTGCGTGCCGACGACTTCGGAATCTTTGTCGCGCCGCTTGAGGAACGCTAAATTGAACAGCCCGTCGATCACCATGCGCGAGGTGCTGGGAAAAACTTTGATCTCTTCGAAGCCGAAATGTTTCTGGTAAAAGTCGCTGAGCAGCTTCGGGTCGGGAGAGATGAACGCAATATGTCTGAGCCTAGCCATGAGATGGATTCCTAGATTTGCTGGAAACTGTTAATTCCGGCGTGGTTTACTACCGATTATACCAATCCTATCACACCGCGAAGACACGAAGACCTCGAAGGCTTGGGCGTATAATTTCCGGCCTTCGTGCTCTTCGCGTCTTCGTGGTGAGCCACTCCCCGTATCACTACGCCTCTTCCAAGCCGTAAAACCGCGCGACGTTGTCATGCAACATTTTCTTTTTGACATCGTCAGACAGATCGGTACGCTTGCGGATGCCTTTCACGGTATGCGGCCAGTCGCCGTCCCAGTGCGGGTAGTCGGACGAATAGAGGATCGTGTCTTCCAAGCCCCAGCGCATGGCGTCGGGAATCGTCTTCTCTTCGCACTCCACACCGAAATAGATGCGGCCGCTCTTGACGTACTGGCTCGGCAACTTTGTCAGGTACGGCGCTTCGTCGCCGCCGCGTTTTTCCACCTCTTCGTCGAGCCGGTCCATCATATATGGCACCCAGCCAATGCCCGACTCGAGATAGGCGATGCTGAGCTTGGGAAAACGCTCGAACACACCGCCGACAGTCGTCGCGATCATCGCCATCATCTGCTCGGCCGGATGATCGATGGTATGGGCCGAAAGAAACTTGCGAAAGCGCTGTCCGCCCAGCGAATCGGCGGAGGTACCGGTGTGAAATCCCAGACCGATGCCGAGACTCTCGGCGGCGGCGTAAATCGGATCGTAAAAGCTGTCACCGAAGTCCGGCATCTGCGGCAAATAGGTCGGCAACACGCCGGCCACCGCGCCACGCTCTTTGACGGCGCGGGCCAACTCTTCGCCGGCCGCTTTGGGGTCCTGCGGCGCCAGCAGCGCGACGAACTTCAAGCGTGCCGTATCGGCTTTGCAAAAGTGGTAGAGCCAATCGTTGTAAGCCCGGGTCACAGCGGTGGCGTAATCCTTTTCGTGCAGCGCCGAGACATGCAGCCCCGCCGTTGGATACATCACCATGACGTCGATACCGTCTTCGTCCATAGCCGCGAGCTGATCTTTCGGGCCCTCCGGCTTCTGACCGAGCTTACCGCGCAAGTCGCGATCCCACTCGTCGTTGGGGAAAAGATTGCGCCGTTGCCAGCGCGGCTCTAGAAACTCGCGCATACCGGCGTTCGACTCGCGCACATGACCGTCGGCATCGATTATCTTATAGTTCGCCATATCAGTTAACTCCTTTCGTGCCGCTCACGACAACGATTTTCAGCGACGAAACAGCTCGATGCAGCCATAACACCGCCGAAAAGAGTATGTCAATGTGCGTCAACGCAACATTCCGAAGAAATTTATGACGACTTGCGCCGTGCGCAGTGTACTAAATTAGCCGTTTTTCTTGCGTGCCATCGCAATAACTGCTTTATTACACTGAATACTAATAATCTTGTGGCGATCTTCGGATGTATCCGTCCCGGCGCATGGCAGCAGGCGCCGCGCGAAGAAAACTTTTTTGCCGATCGCGGAGTACAAGAACGGAGTTTTATCATGCCCTGGCGAAATAACGGCGACTACTACAGCTTCAAACCAGATTCGATTGTCCAGCATGCACCGACCGTGTCGGGCGTCTACGGGCTATTTAATTTTCGCCACCAGATCGTGATCGGCAACGCGGCAAATGTTCGCGATGCCCTGCTGCATCATCGGCGGCACACAAAATTTCGCTTCAGCCGCTTCGAACCGACCGGGTTCACATTCGAGATTTGCCCGCCGGAACGGCGAGAGAACAGAACCCAGGAACTAATCAAAGAATATAACCCGATCAGCTCGCCGCAAACTTCCATCGGCATCGCCATGCTATATCGCTCCTGGCGCACTCCCGAAGCGCGTGCCTTCAAAGCCGAAGTGACCAGCGAGAAGAAGCCCACTCGCAATAAAGTCGTGGCGCTCCCGGCCAAGCCGGCCAAAGCAAAAGCGCCATTACATTTGAACGCGGAGCGACTCGGCCTCGCGGGGGCCTTGTGCGGGATGATATTCGTCGCCGTCGGTTTGATCGGGCTAGCGCCTCATCTCAAATACAGGTTCCACAGCGTCATGCGCAACGCGACGACAATCGCCGAGCCGAGACGGCAAATCGACAGCGGAAAGATCCAACTCGCCCAAGCGGAAAGCCCCACCGCCACAGAAAGTACAGATAATACCGTTATTGCCGCTGAGCCCAGCGCCGCCGCACCGGCAGCCTCAGTCAATCTCAACACCGAAGCGACCACAAGCTCGCCGACAGGTTCGCATACCGCCGCAGCACAAGCGACCGCTGCTGCGGCCGTCGCATCACCAAAGCCTCAGACTTTGGCAAGCGAGCATCCTGCGAAGCGCGAAGCCCCAGCTAACGCTTGGTCCGTCCAGGCTATGGCGACGACAGACAAACCGCTGGCTCACGATTGGCTTCAAAAACTCAAAGCCAAAGGTTACGAAGCCTTCGTCATCGACGCCGAAATCAATGGAAATACCTGGCATCGCCTGCGTATCGGCACTTTTGATACGCGCCAGGATGCCGAGAATCTGCGCGCGGCATTGATAGCCAAGGAAGGCTTCCATGACGCCTATGTCACCGGCAACGACAAACCAGCAACGACCATTGCACTGAACCGTCGCTAGATCTCGCACGCGGATCTCGTTCCCGTCGCCGGGTGATTTCTCCAAGGCTGATGCCACCGTTCCGGCTCGGCAGCAAATCTCCGAATTCAAATCACTGCCCCAAAACGTAGACATTGCCCAATCTGCAGAACCTAAATCATGCGGCGGGGAGGACTCTGAGTCGCTCGGCTATTGCCCAATGCCGTTTGCCTGCGCCGCCTTCCCCGAAGTTGACACCTTGGCAAAATTTCTAATACTGTCAGAAACAATCTTGTTGCTGCTCGACTTGGCACAGCTTCAATCGCGATAAGGAGTTTACCGCCATGCTCACTTCCGATGACAACGATTTTTTCTGCCGGATCGGTCCCGGCACTCCCGCTGGACAACTCTTGCGGCGCTACTGGCAGGTAATCGGCGCCGCTGCGGAACTCGACGATGCCAAACCGAAGAAGCGCGTACGCGTGCTCGGCGAAGACCTAGTGTTGTACAAAGACCGCTCCGGCGGTTACGGTCTGGTCGCCGAGAAATGCTCCCATCGCGGCGTGTCACTCTACTACGGCTTCGTCGAAAAGGACGGCATCCGCTGTCCTTACCATGGTTGGAAGTACGACGCCTGCGGCCGCTGCGTCGATCAGCCATTTGAAAATCCCGAAGCCGGTTTTAAGGCCAAGATCCAACACCTGGCCTACCCGGTGGAAAAACTCGCCGGGCTGCTGTTCGCCTATATGGGGCCGCCAGAAAAGAAGCCGCTCCTACCCAAGTGGGATCTGTTGGTGCGCAACGACGGTAACAAGCAAGTCGACATCTGCGAAACGCTGCGCTGCAATTGGCTGCAAGCGATGGAAAACTCGGTCGACCCAACGCACACTTATTACCTGCACTCGCACACCCTCAAGCTCAAGGGCGACCCCGATCATGTGCCCTATCACTATCGCATGCTCAATAAGTTTGACTTTGAATTCGTCAATTATCCAACATGGGCGGGCATCCAGAAGCAACGCATCTTCGAAGGCGACGACGCCCCCGTCGAAACGCCGCATCCGTTGATATTCCCCAATATTTTATTCGTTCCCGTACGCATCGGTTACGCCATGCATTTCCGCAGACCCATCGATGACACCAATACACAGGTCTACCAATTCCGCTTCAGCCCAAGCAAAGATGGCAGTGCGGTCGCGCAGCCGGAAAACACCCCGATAGAGTATATCGGAACTACCGACCAAGCTGGTGAATTCCACATGGACAATTTCACCAGCCAGGACCACATGGCCTGGGAGACCCAAGGCCCCCTGGCTGACCGCTCCAAGGAACATCTCGCCGAAGGCGACCGCGGCGTCGTCATGTATCGCAAATTATTGCGGGAACAGATCCAGGCCGTGCAAAACGGCGCCGACCCCATCGGCGTCAACTTCGATCCGGCCAAGGACGAAGTCATTAAGTTGATTCACGAAGACGGCTACGACGCCTATTCATTCGCGGCAGCGCGAGCGGGCTGACGGCTGGATAAATGAGAAATAGAATGAATGATCCGCCGGCACCCACTCCGATTCCAGAACAGCAGGCAGCAACGGAAAGTCGCGCCGAACTTCACGGCACTTGACCTAGCGATTGCGACAATTGCGGCATGTGATTCCGGCAATTTATGGATCCAAGTCTTCAATTGCTCTATCGTCGACTTTTTCGGGCGCGATTCAAAATAACCAGACTGACGAATTCTCGCGTCGAGACAGCGGGCGCGCTGTTCAAGGAATTCCAAACAACGACCGCGCGTTGTCGCGGGTAATTTTTTGCACGGTCGCGGCGGGCAAACATTCAATCTGCGCGGCGATCGCCGCTTGCGAGTTGGGCCAGGTGCTGGCCGGATGGGGATAGTCGGAACCGAACATCACCTTGTCGGCGTCGAGCACGTTGCCGACCATTTTCACGCCCAGCGGATCGTCGACAAAGCTGATCCATATCTGCCGGTGAAAATATTCACTCGGCAATTTTTTCGGCAGTGCAGGCGGCTTTTCGCCTGTTAACCGGCGGCCGTCGCGGCTGCGTTGGTACCAGATATCGAGACCCTGGATCATGCTCGGCACCCAGGCGAGCCCGGCTTCGGCCATGACGATTTTCACCTTCGGGTGGCGGTCGAGGACGCCGTTAAAAATCACTCCGGTCATCGATTCGAGCAATTGGATGCCGGGCGGCTCTTGAGCGTATTGTGACGCAATCGTGACAACCAAATTCGCCGCGCTGCGTTGGGCTTCATCGAGCCGGGTTTTCTTGACCACCACCGCCAGATGAAAGCCGATGGGAATGCCGATCTCTTCGGCCAGCGCCCAGAATGGCTCCCAAGCGTCATCGTACACCGGCGGCTGGGCGCGCGACGCAAGAATGTTGACATGGGGCAGGCCGCCGCGTTTGGCCAGACGCGCCAGCTCGTCGCGCGCCGCCAACGGATCTTCCATCGACAACTGCGGCACGCCGATCAACCGCGCCGGCCGCGCCGCGCAGAACTCGCTCAACCAATCGTTGTAGGCTTGGAGCACAACCGGCGCAGTTCCGGGTCGGCGATCGCCATCGGATCGGTGGGGCCGTACATGATCGAGACCTCGGCGCCGTCGCGGTCCATATCACTCAAGCGCAGTTCCGCCGTGGTCGGACGCAGTTCGCCGGGACGCATGACACCGCCGCGCTCGATCGCCCACATAGCGCCGCTTCCTTGCGCCGCAGTGTAGTAACCATGGGGACTAAAAGTCCGACCTTCCCAACTCCAATAAGCGCCGTTGTCATTTTCAATCACCCGCGGCCCGCGATCGCGCAGGCGCGCCGGCAATCGTTCACTCCACAGATCCTTGGGCAGCCAGCGGAGATCGATGTGATCGTCGGCCGAAATGAACCGGGGCATCATGTCACTTGCCATACATGCTATTGATGAAACCGCTCGCTTCGATTTCCTTGACGATCGATAGATCGACGAAGTCGCGCGGGTCGGCATCCTTGGCCTTGGGCAGATCCTTGGCCAGAGCATCCAGGGTATCTTTGATCGCCCGCGTCGAGGGATAGGGCGCCTTGAGAAAATACGGTTTCATATAGTTGTAACTCTGCTTCAAAACCTCGCGGTCGGAAATCCGCGTGTGCTTGGCCAACACCCGCATGGCAAACTCTTCATCGGTGGTGAGGATTTTCGCTCCTTCGATCATCGCCATGACGAACTGCTTCGCCTCCAACCGATTGGCGGCGAGCCAGGTCTTTTTGACGCCGAGACCGGAGGATATGTAGTCAACACCCAAGCTGGTCATGTCGAAGAGCATCTTGAAACCCGCCTTCTGCGCCACGAACGACGACGGCGGCGACAGTGTGCCGGCCTGGACTAATTTAGCGCGCAGCGCAGCCACAGTCTCGGGCACACCGCCGACGCCGCGGATCATGACATCTTTGTCGGGAATCAACCCGGCTTCACGCAGCGCCACGCGGGTGGCGAAGTCCGTGCTGCCGCCGAGACCGGACACTCCGATGATTTTGCCTTTCAAATCCTGCAGCGAATTGATTTCCGGTGCGCTGTGCAGGGTGAACAGAAACTTGTCGCTGAAATTGGCGATCAATACCGCACCGAATCCGGCCAGCACCGCAGAGGGAACGGTGCGACTGGAGACCCCCTGGGAGAAATTCACCGATCCGCTAATCAACGTTTGAATGCTGCGCGCGCCCGCAACAATGTAGCGGACCTCCATGCCGTATTTCTTGAAGGCGCCGCTGTCGATGGCGACAAACAGCGGCGACTGCAACAGCGACACCGACGGCACCGAGACGTTGACGACTTTAAGCGCCGACTCCGCGGCAAAAGTCCCAGTCGGCGGCATCAGTAAACCGATGATTAGAACGACACCTGACATCCACTGAGTGATTGCTCGCATGTTGGCTCCCACGCGCGAAATGGTTAAGCGCGGTTTACTCCAAGCGCAGTGCAATGTCTAGAAGTTCTGCCACCGGTGACCCTCACCAAGTCTCCAGCGACTCGACCCAGATCAACTCGCAAGAGCCCGCACCGGTGTCGCTGCGCGTCAGCGAGCTTTTCCAGCGGAAGCCGTCCTTGTTGCTGGCCTCAGCCAGGTATCCTTTAATATGAACCAAATTGCCGGCACGGACCGATTTCAGGGTGCGCTCTATGTCACCGTTGGCGGGAATCATGTGCATGTTGGCGCTGTGAGTCTCGATGATATCTTTCGGCACCGGGTAACTCTTGGCCCACCAGCTATAAAAGCGCCCGCCTTGGGAGATGCTGATCTGCTTCAAGACCGCGCTGTCCGACATCGCTCCCCAACCCAAAGCAAGATCCACCGGCGATAGCGCCGCGCCGCGATCGAACCGATATCTTTTGGCAGCGATCACTCGCGCTCGGATATCGAAGCTGGCCAGGAACGTGATCTGGTAGCCATGCTTCTCGTGAAACAACGAGGTGTAAACCTGCCGCTGAACGGGCTCCTCCGCCACGAGCACCCCGGCGGGCCGGCTAATCTCGCGACCGCTCCAGAAATATGCGCCAATAAGCAGGGCGCCGATGACTAGGAATTCCCTCATGCAAACCCGTCCAGAGTTTACTTTAGCCGAACTTTGGCGGCCGGAGAAGAATGACGGTGAGCGCCGAGATCGCCGTTGACTTCGCGCTGCGGAAGAAACTGGGAGAAGCCTTTGAGCTTTGTGATATGAGTTGAATTGTCGCCACCGCTTGAGTAACCAAGGCCTGAACCGTAACGATTCTTTGAATGTAATGCGAGATGAATTATTTCAGTGGAGGATCGATGAAAGTTCCGATGTGCCGGACGTTGTTCTTTTTGGCGGCAATCGCAGCAATAGCGGAACGAAGCGCTTTCGCCGCGGATGCCGACCCGTACGCCGAAGACCGCAAGCAGTTGCTGCATCTAATGACCGAAGTCGAGAACGGGATCAATGACCAGAACATCGACCGCATGCTGGCACAGATGGACGATAATGCCACCGTGACCTGGCTCAACGCCGAAGTGTCCCGCGGCAAGGCCGACATTAAAGCCTACTACCAACGCATGGTCGGCGGCGAGGGCGCGATTCTCAAAAAGTATCTCACCAAGGCCAGGCTCGGCGCACCGGCGAAATTTTACGGCGATATCGCCGTCGCCGACGGCACCACTGCCGATGAATTTTTTCCGTGGAAGCGCGGCGTCTTCAAGTTCAACTCCAACTGGTCGGGCATCATGGCCAGGGTCGACGGCCAATGGAAATTGCTATCGCTGCATCTATCGACCAACGTCTTCAACAATCCCCTGTTGGACGAGTACAAAGAAATGCTTTGGTACATCGGCGTGGGCGCATTCGGCGCTGGCTTGGTTTTGATGTTTCTAATTATGCGATTTGCGCAGCGCGACAAACCGGCTTGATCAGCGCAAACCAGACATGCAGCGCTCGCCGCCACAGCCCGGCGGGACGGTCGGCGTAGCGTATCCTCACAATCATCAACCAACTGACACGCAGCAACGGCACTCGGTTAGACGGCTTATCGATTCCCTCCAAGAGCGCGAAGAAAAACCCGTGAACCCCGGCCACCGCCGGACGCTCGAAAACAAACTTCAGAGGAAAGAGAAGAAACCCCGCGGCGGAAATCACAATCGCGGTGACGGTGCGAGTGGCATGGGTATTGAGTTCACGCCGGTCACGGCAAAGAAACACCGAGCCGGCGTAGAAGAGATCGATGGTGAAATACGGCACGATCAACGCTGAATCAAACGGAATCTGCCGCTCCCAAGCATAATAGTAGGACGGCACATCGGCGAGCCGCGAGGCGAACAAGTTACACAAGCCGTAGACGAGAAAAAATAGCCAGCCGAGACACAGCATCCACAACGACGCCGCCAGCCACGAGGAGTCACCATCGATTTCACGATGACTCACGGCCGGCGATGCACCACCCAGTCGGCGCCGGAGATCAACAACTGGGTTTGCGTGTGAATCGCCGCGGCATCGGCGATCAGACGGCTGCCGGCATCGTCCAGGTCCAACAGAACGTTGACGGCGATGCGTCGGAAAAAAAGCGGATCGTTTTCATAGGAGGCGACCTGCGCCGGGTCACGGGTTAGCAACTTCACCTTGACATAGGTTTTCACAAAGGCGTGATTTTTCAGCAGCAACAACACCCGTAAGCCCAGGCGCGCCGGCGGCACGTAAAGTTTCACTTTGAACGCCGGCGACACCAGCACCATGCAACGGATCTTCGGCGCTTAATCACGCACGCCAGCGGCAACGATCACACTGCCGACACTCTGCGCCAGGATCGTCAGGATCTCCGCCGGAATCCGATAATAGAGACAGACCTGTTTAACGAAACAGTCCACGTCCTTTTCCAATTGGCCGAAACTCTCGGCGTAGCCGCGGGCGCCGGGCGAGCGGCCACGGCCGCGGGCATCCCAGGCAAAAACGGCGAAATCTTCGAAACCCAGCTGGTCGACGAGGTGCTGTAAACGCCCCGATTGCTCGTGGCCGCGGTGAAACAAGATTATCGCCCGCTCACCCCCATCCGTCCGAGCCGGCCAATGGCGATAGAAGAGATTCACCCCGTCGGCACTCTCAAACCAATTTTCACTCGGCTTACGTGTAGGATTCTTCCTTGGACTTACGTGGCGCATTTGCCAAATTACTCGTGCCAATTGAGTTTTTGGGTCCTTGGGAACCGTCAACCCGCTTGGCACCACTGCCACTTACGGATTTCCAATCCAATGAAACAATACAAAGCCAGCACGGGTAACACGTAGATACTGATCAGTTCGTAGCTCTGGAGGACGTTAGGAATTATCGGTATGCAGATTATGAATAAGACAACTAGAATGCTTTGGCGAAAGTAGCGCAGCTTGGGTTTCACCTTTAAAACATAGTCAAACAGGATGATTAGAGCAGCCAACAGGACGATGAACTCGTAAGCATGGGAATGAAAATTGATTAGCAGCGTGGTCACCAAAGCGAAGGAATATTTAAGTTCAAGTGTGGGATCGGCGGGACCGAAACCGTCTTTGCACAGACGAGCACAGCCGCACAAAAGAACCACCGAAATCATCGCGGTAATAACGTTTGCTAGGAGTTTGCGCCGCAGAAAAATATTCTTGTCTCTGATTCGCAAGGGCGTATAAGGAAAAGAAATGTTGCGCTGAGTGTGAGGTGGAGATGTCGACATCTTTTCTTCCCTACGAGCCGAATCAGACATTTTTGCTACCGCCCTCGCCGTCGGAGTGGTTGGCCGAAGATCATCTGGTGTATTTCGTCAGCGAGATCATCGATCGGTTGGAGTTGGGGAAGTTTTATGCCCGCTACGAAGGAGACGGGCGGCGAAACCAGCCGTACGATCCAGCGCTGTTGGTCAAGGTGTTGGTGTACGGGTATGCCACCCGAGTCTTCTCTTCGCGCCAGCTGGCGCGAAAGCTTTACGAGGACGTAGGGTTTCGGGTCTTGGGAGCAGGCAATTTTCCATCGCACCGAACGATCTGTGAATTTCGGATGAGGCATTTGCCAGAGCTTAAAGAGTTGTTTGTCGCGGTGGCGCGGCTGGCCAAAGAGATGGGATTGGTCAAGCTTGGGACGGTGGCGTTGGATGGGACCAAAGTCAAAGCGCAGGCGAGCAAGCACAAAGCGATGAGCTACGGGCGGATGAAGGAACAAGAACAAAAGCTTAAAGCGGAGATCGAAGCGCTGTTGGAGCGAGCGCAACAGACCGACGTTCAAGAGGACGCACAATGGGGAGCGGATCAGAGCGAAGAGCCGCTGCCCCAGGAGCTCAAAAGACGGCAAGATCGTTTGGCCAAGATTGAAGCGGCCAAGCAACGCTTGGAAGAGCGCCAAGCTCAAGCCGATCGGGAGCGGGGGCGCCATCCCGATGATGAGCAGCGCCGAGGGGATGGAGCCGGGCGGCCGTTCAAGCGGCCCTTCGGGGTACCCCAGGACAAAGCGCAGGATAACTTCACCGATCCCCAGTCGCGCATCATGAAGATGGGCGGGAGTTTTGAACAGTGCTACAACGCGCAGGCGGTGGTCGATGGTGACAGTCAGCTGATCGTGGCGATTGGGCTGGGCAACAACGCGGCGGACAACGAGCAATTGGTGCCGATGGTGGAAGCGGTTAAGGAGAATCTCGGCCTTCTGCCCAAACGAGTGTTGGGCGATGCGGGTTTTCGCTCCGAAGATGGCTTTGCGAAACTGGCAACGCAAAATTATGAGGGGATGGAAGTGTTGGTGGCGTTGGGGCGGGAGGGAAAAGATCAAGCGGCGATTGATCCCAAGCTGTATCCCGCTACGGTGCGCATGGCCGAGCGGCTGGCCAGCAAAGAAGGTCAAGCGCACTATCGGCGGCGCAAAGCGATCGTGGAGCCGGTATTTGGTTGGATCAAGCATGCGATGGGGTTTCGTCAATTCAGTTTACGAGGGATCGACAAAGTCGCGGGCGAGTGGGGCTTGGTGTGTCTGGCGCTCAACCTGCGCCGCATGTGGGCGCTCCAATTCTAAATATCCACGGCTTGCTGAGGTGTCATAGGCATGCGCGACGCCATTTTTGAGTTGGTTGTGGTTCGCGCTGCACCAAGCGGTTAACCGAGAGGTAAAATCTTGCTCTGCTGTTGCTGCCATCACATCCGGCCTGCTAAAAACGATCGTTTCTGCAGCGCAAACTCCTAGCCCCTTTATGTTTGGCATATGGCTGGCTTGTGTCAAAGTGCCGCGGATCTCACCGGAAATCACAATGCGGAAAAGGTCAATCGCTCCTTGCCAACTCAACATTAAAACTGAAACACACGCAAGGAAGAAACCGGCAATTACGAAAGTGCGTGCGATTCCCCACTGTCGGCTGTACAACACCATGGCACCGAGTGGCAAAACAAGTTGCGGCTTGTACAAACCTAGCGCGAGCATGCACCCGGCGAGGCCTTCTCTATGATTTTTTAGGCAGTCAAACACTGCTACCAGGATTAATGTAGACATTATCGCATCATGTCCCTGTATTGAATTAATCCAGGTTGGATAGGTGGCCGTTAGGATAAGTCCGTCAAGTAACTTGTGCGTAGAGCCCAGGATATTTACCAAAAGGACAAAAACTATGAACAATAACGCTAGATTCAGCGCGGCCCACACCAAACGTGCCGTAGGATAGGGTAATCGCGCTATCGGCGCGACCAGAAGCGCTTGATATGGAGCATGATAGAATGGGACAAATATCTTTTGGCCAGGCAAGGCCAATTGCTGTTGAATTTTTTCTTGGATCTCGAAACTGGACAGATCGCGAGTGTTGCCTGAGTTCAGGATCTTTCCCGCGGTATAATAAGCAATAAAATCTCCTGAACCAGACGAGACATGGGACCATTGGAACCAGAGCATCCGCGCGTGCAGTATCAAACTAAAAAATAGCAACGTTGCGAGGACGATTTTATATAACTTCAAATGTTGGTCCACCGTTATTCGAGGTTGCAGCCTGTCCACATGCTGCGGCCCCGTCGACCCAATGATTTTTTCACTTGAAGGTATTGAGCCGTTATTGCATCTCTTTGGCGGTGATCTCCTGGCTGTACAACGGTCCACCATGGGCATACGGCCGCGACCGTTCGAGGTTGCCGCCCAGCACCGGATCGAAACCGGTGTCGCGCACTAGCTTGGTCGTAACTTTGATCGCTTCCGGGTCACCGCCACCGATGGGGATCGCCATCGCTTCGCGGGGAAGGACGACTTTCTTGATGGAAATTTTCATGCCCGATTCCTCAAGATTTGAGATAAAATACTAGACCGAATCAGCCTAACATAGTTCAGTTAAAGTTGTAGCGTCATAAAACCCGGGCGATAAGTAGTGGGCGAGGCACCAACGCAATAAACGGATTCACTAGCGCGTAACAAAAGTTACCGCGCGGCGCCGCATGGGATGTCTCGAGTCGGTATAATCGAGTGAGATTCCGGCGAGATCGGCGCCGTTGCGATAAGCTCGCTAACATTAAGAAGCCTGACATCGCAGTTGCTGAATCAACCTCAACAAGTCAGCAGATCCGAAATAGGAACAAATAATCACATGAACTATGAAGGTATTTCACATGGCAGAATATGCGCTCTGTATCGGTATCAATGATTACCCCGGAACCGGCAGCGATTTTTCCGGCTGTGTTGATGCCGGAAGCATCGATTTATTGGTATCGACTCGGCAAGGAGAATAAATGGCAAAATCCAATTTACGTTTGAAGGGTGCGCGCAGTAATCCTTTCGTTCTCAAGGAAGGGTCCACCGGCCGGGCCGTTGCCAAGCTGCAATCCAATCTGAAGAAAGTCGGCTTTAACCCTGGCCGCATCGATGGCGATTTCGGGCTGGCCGCCAACGATAACTTACCCTCGGTGATTCCCGGCCTCACGGTGACCATGATGTCGAAGATATTTCCAGTCACGCCGGTGGATAACATTCGCGATAATCTGCCATTTGTGCTGCAGGGATTGGTCGAGCGCGCATTGGGCGACAAAACAATGGTCCTGATGGCGCTCGCGACGATCCGCGCCGAGACCGAAAGTTTTCAACCGATTAACCAAGGACTTTCCAAGTTCAACACTTCCCCCGGCGGTTACCCATTCGATCTCTACGATTTCCGCACCGACTTAGGAAATCAAGGTAAAGGTGCTAAGAAACTATTCGGCGGCAAGGTTGCACCGAGCCGCGGGCTTGGCGATACCTTCGGCGACGGGTCGATCGCACCTTAAAAGATCTGTCGCGCAGCGTGTTGGGCAAGACTATGGCGTCGGAGATGAACGAGTTTGCGATTGGAAGGTCTGAAACATTCGTTTCAGTACCGATAAAGTCAATTTCGTCGCTTGCTTAACCTTGCGCCGGGAAATGCCTTCGCCTATTCTGTCTCAATCGTAGGCAATCACTGTCACATTCGACATATCGGGCAGAATGCGTCGCCGCGGTCGTCATCTTTTATTGTAAAAAACGCCGAATCGTGACAAGATTTCCCAAAGAGTAGAGTTGGTACAAATCCTGCGCTGATGAGGGTCATGAGATTACTCCGACATAGTTTCATCATCTTAACGCTCTACGGCATCGGCCTGCTGGAAGCCTATTTTCTGCCGCGCTACGGGATTGAATACTTTCTCGCCGCCATCGGCATCACGGTATTCAGCGCCGGACTGTGGATGCGCAAGAACTGGGAGAGATAATCCCAGAGCGTCGACGCGTTACTGCGAGGATGATCGATCATTAAAGGTTCGCGACCATTCGGGAATCTATTTACCCGTCCACGCGCGAGCACCACGCTGAACCTAGCCCTTACGCCACCAAACAGCCGTCGAGCCGAACACATCGCCGACAACGGCACCGTCCGTTGCTAAAGAACGGTGTCATCGAGCGCGTCAACAAGAACTAACCGGTGCGAATCGAATATTGCAGTTTAAGCCCCCGTACATCGCATGCTTACGGCGCATGGGTCGGATCCCAGCAAGTCCGCAAATTTTCATCGAAGCCATCGAGCGTCCGCATGTCGTCCGCGCTGATCGCGAAGTCGAAGACATCGGCATCTTCAACGATCCGTTGACGGTTCGCCGATTTCGGAATCACCACCACATCGTGCTGCAAGGCCCAGCGGATCAGGATCTGCGCCGTTGATTTAGCGCCGGCGTTTCGATTCAACTTGTTGAGAAAACCGGACGACGCAGCATCGGCCATCGCTGCCTTGTTTGAATACTTGCGCGCGATCGCTACCAGCTTAGGGTCGGCGAGCCGCTCACCATGGGTCAACGGACTGTAAGCCTCGATGACGATATGGTTCTTGCGGCAAAACTCCAACAAGTCGCGCTGATACAAATACGGATGGAACTCCACCTGATTGACGGCTGGCGCCGTCTCGCCCTTGGCGAGCAATTCAGTTAAGTGCCGTATGGTGAAATTGCTCACACCAATGGAACGGGTCTTGCCACTGGCGCGCAAGCCTTCCAACACACGCCAACTGCGCAGCCGCTCCGGCACCGGGTAATGGATCAAGTACAGATCGACGTAATCCATTTTGAGCTTGTTGAGACTGCGTTCCAGCGCTTGCCCGGGATCGCCGTGGGCGCTGTTCCACAGCTTGGTGGTGACGTAGATCTCTTCGCGGGCGATGCCGCTGTCGCGGATCGCGTTGCCGACGCTCTCTTCATTGCCGTAAAACGCCGCCGTGTCGATATGGCGATAGCCGGCGTCGAGCGCCGCGCACACCGCCGACTCGCAGCTCTTGCCCGAGCTGATCTGCCAAACACCCAAGCCGAACCGCGGAATCGCCTGGCCGTCATTGAGTTCGATCGTTGCATTGATCTTTAGTTCCATAATCGGCTCGGGTTACGCATTTGCCGCGGCGAAAACATCCTGCATAATCGCCGCCGCCTGGTCTTTGATCGCCAATAAATGTTCCTCCGAGCGCAAACTCTCGGCGTAGATCTTACACAAATCCTCGGTGCCCGAAGGACGCACGGCAAACCAGCCGCTTTTGGCTGCGACTTTGAGACCGCCGATGGCCGCGCCGTTGCCCGGTGCATGGGTGAGCTTCGCCAAGATCGGCTCGCCGGCGAGTTCGTTGGCCGTGAGCGCATCCGGCTTTAACGCTTTCAAAGCATTCTTCTGCGCCGCGGTCGCCGCTAGATCGACGCGCGTGTAATAAGGCTTGCCCATGGCGCGGGTCAATTCGTCGTACCAACTCGCCGCGTCGCGTCCCGTGGTCGCAATCATTTCGGCGGCGAGCAAACAGAGAATGATGCCGTCTTTGTCGGTGGTCCAGACGGTGCCGTCTTGACACAGAAAACTCGCGCCGGCGCTCTCTTCGCCGCCGAAACACACCGAGCCGTCGTATAATCCCGGCGAAAACCACTTGAAGCCCACCGGCACTTCGAACAGTTTGCGGTCGAGACTCTCGACGACGCGGTCGATCAGACAACTGCTGACCAAAGTCTTGCCGACCGCAGCGGACCTATTCCACGCGGGCCGGTGCGACAGAAGATAGTGAATCGCTACCGCCAGGTAGTGATTGGGATTCATCAGCCCGAGAGCCGGCGTGACGATGCCGTGACGGTCCGCGTCGGCGTCGTTACCGAACGCGACCTGAAATCGGTCTTTCAACTGCACGAGGCTCGCCATCGCGTACGGGCTCGAACAATCCATGCGAATCTTGCCGTCGTGATCCAATGTCATGAAAGCAAACGTCGGATCGACTTGCGCGTTCACCACCGTGAGATCGAGCCGGTAGCGCTCGGCGATTTTTTGCCAGTAGCCCAGCGCCGCGCCGCCGAGCGGATCGACACCGATCTTCACCTGTTGCGCGCGAATCGCTTCCATGTCGATGACTGCCGGCAGATCGTCGACATAGGGGCTGAGCAAATCTTCTTGATGCGTCGTCGCAGCTTTTAACGCCGAGTCGTAGCTAATTCGTTTCACCCCGCGATTGCCGTCGCGCAGTAAAAGATTTGCCCGTGCTTGAATCCAATCGGTGACATCGGTATCAGCCGGCCCGCCGTCCGGCGGATTGTACTTGAAGCCGCCATCGGCCGGCGGGTTATGCGACGGCGTCACCACGATGCCGTCGGCGACCCTGTCTTTCTTGCCGCGGTTATGCGCCAGGATCGCTCGCGAGATCGCCGGAGTCGGCGTAAAGCCGTCTTTGCGCTGGATGATTGTCTCGACGGAATTTCCGGCCAGTACTTCGAGCGCCGTGCGCTGGGCCGGGCCGGAGGCCGCGTGGGTGTCTTTGCCCATATACAACGGCCCGGTGATTTGCTTGCTCGCCCGGTATTCACAAATCGCCTGGGTGATCGCCAGGATATGCGCCTCGTTCAAACTTGCGCTGAACGGACTACCGCGATGACCGCTGGTGCCGAAGCTGACCAGCTCGGCCGGGTCGTCGACATTCGGATTGCGCTCGTAATACGCCTTCTCAAGCGCGGCAACATCAATGAGAATCTCAGCCGGCGCCGGCTTGCCGGCCAGTGGATGAATCGCCATCTCTTGTCTACCCCTTTATTTTGACTGTCGTTTCAGCGCTCTGACAATATAAACTTGCGAAAGTCGAATTGCTACGCGGGACAGAGCCCTTCGGCTGCCTGATTGGTTTGCCTATTCAGTCGTGCTTCCGACAATTGCCGCGCTATAAAGAATTGCTGCGCATATCACGTGGTTCGGTCCATGCTTTTGGGGGTCGGAGTCTGGCTTGTGTATTCGGTGTCGATTGCATATTTCTAAACTGGATGGTGAAGCGAATCTCTAACTGGAGAAAGCAAAATGTTTCGTAATGTCGAACTGCCCGACTCGGTTCCTGGCCGGTTGCTGCTGCACAGCATGCCCGGTCGCTTTGAAACAATCGACAAAGTGTGGCATCAGGTGAAAACCGAAGCAGTGGACGCCATCGTCTGTTTAACCGAAGATTTCGAGATCCGGCAAAAATCTCTGAAGTACGCCGAGGCCCTGGATACAGGGTCCGTCCCTTGTTCTGTGGTGCCGTTTGAAATCCGCGAAGGCGGCGTTCCGGAGAACAAGGATGCCTTCTGGGCTTTGGCCAACGACGTCGCCAACCGCTTGCAATCCGGTGAAGCCGTCCTGGTTCACTGCGCGGGCGGCGTTGGCCGCACCGCGCTGCTGGCCGTCTCCGTGCTGCTCGCCATGGGCAAACCCATCACTGAAGCAGAAAGCCTCGTGTCACGTGCGGGATCAATGGTGGAAACCATGCCGCAGATGGAGATGCTTTCTTGGTGCGTGACGCGCGCGTCGTCGGCCGCTCGCCGGTAACGATGCGCGAGCTACCTGGATTCCCGCTTGAGACGGGCGGCAATGATGGATTAAGCCAGCCCAGATTAGGTTGACACTGTCGCCCGCACTGAGTTATCTCTCCGCTGAGAGTGTACCGAGTGTTCGCGGATCGAGCCGCCTGCGAGCGCTTGTTAGATGTCGAAGCGGTGCTTGAAAGCGGCGCTAGCGCACCGGCGCCACAGCAAAACCGCACCGGCCAAAACTCGGTGCCTACGGAGGGTTCATGGAAAGTGCCACGTCATCCGCTGCCCAAGCGTCTTCGCCCAGCGAGAATCAGCAGCGCCCAGCCAAGTCTTTTTGAAGACGGCATTCTCACCGGCATGACCGGCGCCGCCGTCGTCGCCATCTGGTTCTTGATCCTCGACACCGCGCGCGGCCAAATTTTCTTCACCCCTTCGCTTCTCGGCAGCGTGATCTTTCTCGGCCAGAGCCCCGATCGGATAATATCGATCAATCCCTATATTATCTTCGCCTATACCGGCTTGCACGGGGTGCTATTTCTCATCGCCGGATTCGTTATCGCCCGCATGTTTGCCATGTTCGAGCACAACCCGCAGTTCGGCATCGTGATATTGCTGTTGTTTCTTTTGTTCGAATCGATTCTATTTTCCGCCGCGGCAGCGATCTTTCCCAACCTCATCGGCACCATCGGCACCGTGGCGGTCGCCTGCGGCAATCTGTTCGCGGCCATCGCCATGTTTGCGTTCTTGATCCGCCGCCATCCCGCGGCAATGCAACAACTGCGCCTAGCTTGGCACGAACAGTGAGAGTCGATAAGTCATGTTGCTTTCGCAGCCGCCAGTGTTATAGCGCCGCGGTTCGATCGAGCTCGCCGCTACGCGGCGCTTAAGAAGATTTTCTGACCCCGAGAGTAACCAGCCCAACCCCGCCGGCAAGCACCAAGCCAATCATGAGCGGCGAACGCGAAAGAGTTTTCATCGCGTCGACACCGGCTTGAACCGGCCAGATTTGCACGGTCTGTTCACGGCGAGTGTCGCCGCCACGATAAGTGAAAGCGACGATGCCGAGAAAGATGAAGGCGATCCCGACCTGTATTAGCGGTTTAGCTTCCACAAAATCCTCACTCCTCTCACCCGCGTCTAAACGGTCAACCGGCTCTCATGCGCCATATGCGATGGATGCCGAAAGTGGCGTGCGCACAAATCAATTTGATTTGCACCACCCCACCGATTAACGTGCAGGTCGCAAGTATGCCGACCAGTGCTATTCCTAACAATAGCACAAAAACTATCCAAAGCATTGCATGGGTCGTTTCCTGACTCGATCGGCGCGGCTGAGGGGCTCGTATCTACCCAGAATCTTCCGTCGTTCACGCCAATAATTATGTCTATCGACTTCACTAGCGGCCTTGACCGAATCGCCACTCCTGGCGCTGCAAGGTCACCCGATCTAGGCGATCTGCGCCAAGTAATCGGTGAGTTTGTGTTCCTTGATGACGAGAAAATGGTCTGCATTCGTTTCGATCAGCCCAAGATTGCGAAATCTCTGCATAAACAAACTGATCCTCGGCCGCGTCGTGCCGACCATTTCAGACAATTCTTCATGGGAAATCTTGAGCTCGATGCGGATGCTGCGCGGATCCTTCTTGCCCATGGTGCGCGCCAACTGCAACAACGTCTGGCCCAGCCGCTGCTCGCTGTCCACGGTCACAAGGTTGGCAATGACCTGCTGCTGGTCGGCTATACGCACGGCAAGGTAGCGCACGAACCCCTCTGACAGCGAGTCGCGGTTTAAACGCGCAAAAAATTGATCGCAGGCGATTTGCTTTATTTTCGTTTCTTTCATTGCCACCGCAGTTTCGTGGCGCTCGCCTAACCCGGACAAACATAACTCACCAAAAATATCGCCTCTGCTGTGGATGGCCAAGAGACACTCTTTGCCTTCGGGCGAGAGCATGAGTAGTTTGACCTGGCCGCTCTCAATAAAATAAACCATCTCGTCCTGGTCGCCGCACGTGTAAATATTTGAGTGCCGCGGGATCGTCACCGCGCGAGAGTTCATGGTCTCGTGCTGCAGCGACTCGCGCATTTGTTCTTTGAATCGTTCCGCTTCCGGGGTCTGCTGAATCATCGGTCGCTTTTCTCAATCATTCCGGCTCTGAGCCCAATCTCGGCTGCTCTTGAGCACTTGGTAGCAAGGCGTTTAGAGCCGGCCCGTCAAGAGCATCACAATCAGCACCAGCAGCACCACGCCGGCTAGGCCCGACGGCGCAAAACCAAACGAGTGATAACCCCAGTTAGGCAGACCACCCACCAACAACACAACTAATACGATCAACAGAATCAGGCTCATAGTCAGTTACCTTCTTTCCATTCGCTTTTCTCAATAACGATATAGGGCAACTTACGTGCCACGCTTCGGAAAGCTGGAGGAACTCGATTTCGTTAGGGATTATCGATAGGGCCAGAAGCGGAATGAGGTCGAGGTCGGTGAAAGAGTCGAAACGATCGACCAGAAGGTCGAGTCACAGCGAGTTATGTGAGGCATGAGTCCAGGCGCAGTCCACATGTTGCGCCAGGCCGGTTGCAGCAGCGAGTCGGAAAACGCCGGCGGTCGCGGTCGAGCCGACGTCCGAAGCCGGTGCTGGATGCGCTGTAACCAACGATCCTGCGCAAGCCTGAGTTGAGCAAAAGCAGCGCTACCGAGAAGAATGCCGTACGATAAAGGCGGCGCTGCCTACAACTGCTCTTTGATCGGGATGGAAAACAATTCCGGGATCTTACCGTTCAAGGGACACGACTCCCAAGCTTCGTAAGTCAACTTTTTAGCATGCTGCAGATCTTCCTGAAAAGTTTTCTCGAGTTGCGCAGCGACACCTGCGTCGTTGACGGCAAGATTGAGTTTCTTCATTGATGGCGAGGGAACGGTAATAAAGGTTCGTGCTTCCCACGGTTGCCCAGACGCCATCCATAACCATCGCCGAGTATCGAAAGCAGCACAGGTCGCTGGCGATTCCATCGCGTTCATTGACAGCAGTCCAAAATGCGCGCCGCTCTGGGTTGGCGAGCTATGCCTCGGGGTTGCGCAACCCCGAGGCATAGATGACCATTGGTTAGCGAAGATTCTGGAAACCGAGGATTTGTGACAAAATGTTATCCAAGATCGAATAGTTTCCGTTATCAAAGCGGCCATATTGATAGCGGCTATTGTAACCATCCTCATAACCGCGTCGGAAACCCTCACGGAAGTAGTAGTTGTAATCGCTCCGGTTTACGTAATAGCCGTTATAACCATAGTTTGCGTCCCTATAAGCATATGAGTCTTTGTAACTGCCGCCACGCCAACGGTCTTCGCGGTCTGCCTTGCCGGCGCGGAAACCTTCTTCATAACCATATCTGACCGCCTGGCGTAACCACTTCGCACCATATTCGTTGATTTGATAGTACTTGCCGCCACGATTGTAACGATAGATCGGCGGGGTGTAGAAATACGGGTCATTATCGTAGTCGAACCGATGGTCCCGCAGGTAGTTATTCTGCTGCCGTAGGCGCTCTAGATACTCTTCTTGAAAGCGATACTGGGCCATGCGCCTTTGTTGCTGTAGTTGCGCTGCATGCTCTCGTGCGAGACGCTCCTCCTGTTCCAGATGTTGGCGGTACTGCGCGACACTTTGTTGCTGCTCTTTGATCCGCTGTTGTTGCTGCTGCTGGGACAGACGCTGTTGTTGTCTCTGTTCCTGAATTTGGTATTGCTTCTGTTGCTGCGCGCGCTGCTGCTCGATTTGTTCCGACTGGCGCTCAATCCGCTCGCGCTGCTGCTCCTGCCACGCGCGTATTTCTTTCTGGTCTTGTTCTGATTGTTGCTGCGCGCGCTCGCGCTGCTGCTGGACTTGCTGCTGCTTTTGCGCTTGCTGCTTTTGCGCTTGCTGCTTTTCCTGTTGCTGAGCGCGTTGTTGCTGTTGCTTCTGATCTTGTTCAGCTTTTCTTTGAACCTGATCCTGCTGCTGATTTTCCTTTCGCTGTTGCTGCTTTTCATCCTTTGCGCGTTTTTGCTCTTCCTGCACGTTTTGCTGCCCTTCGGCCGCAAGGCCGATCCCCGGCATCGCCAGAGTGCTGATGACAAGTGCCATCACCATCCGATTTACGATATTACTTTTCATGGTTCTCCTCCTGCAGACTCGGGTGCGTAAGTTTGAGATAATGCGCGATCGTGAACACTGCCACGAGTCGCTATCCTCGGTGCCGTTACTTTTGCTGGGCCACACCCTCTTAGACGTTGTAATCGTTCGTTAAGTCATCAATCTGCGAAAAGAAGGACTTATATTAGATTATCCCTATCGGGCATTATTGCGCAGTGACACCTACTCAATGCTGCAGCAGGGTTCCGGGAACGTACCGTTCGCGGCTTTTGCTTCCGAAACTAACCTTTTTCAGCAACTCAACCAAAACCAGATGGGCGAGACCATAGGCTTTCCTGGTATCGGCGGCATATTCAAAGGTGCATTCGCTGACGGCAGCTATCTAAGGCCTCCCAATGAAGTTTCGATCTGATTATCGCTGCGGCTGGTATTGACGTCGATGTTCCTTTCACTCTAAAACCGCAGTTAAGCGTCGGGTGTTTTGCGGCCCGGCTAACCGGTAATTTTGTCGAACTGTTCCTGGACCTTTTTCCAGTTCACCACGTGCCACCAGTTCGTAATGTATTCGGGCCGCCGGTTGTGATACTTGAGATAATACGCGTGTTCCCAGACATCGAGAGCTAAAATCGGCAGTTGACCGTTTGATAACGGAGTATCTTGGTTTGGCGTTGAACTAGTCTCCAAGTCCCCCGTAGGCGTCACGGTAAGCCAAGCCCATCCGCTGCCCAAGCGATTTCTAGCAGCGGCATCAAATTCTTCTTTAAAATGAGCGAATCCGCCAAATGTCTTTATAATCGCCTGGAGTAGCTTGCCCTGAGGCTCGCCGCCACCCCGTGGCGTCATGTATTCCCAGAATAACGCATGGTTGAGGTGGCCGCCGCCATTGCTTTGCAGCGGCGTCCTGATATCGGCAGGCAAATCGCTAAGGTTAGCCAATAGGGTCACTAGATCGGTTTTCTGCAGCTCAGGATATTTGCCGACCGCTTCATTGGCGTGATCGATATAAGCCTGATGATGCTTGTCATGGTGCAAATGCATCGTTGGCTCGTCAATGTACGGCTCGAGTGCGTCATACGCATACTCGATCGTAGGCAGGGTATACGGATATTTCATGTGTGCGGTTTGATATACAGAGAGACTGTTCATTGAGTAAACCTCCAATTGAGTTTTTGCGTCTCGCCAGTTTCTTAAGTTAAGACCCGGCGATCTCGATCGTCTAATTCCAGGCCAACCCGAGGCATCGATTGTTCTCGACTGCATGCCCGGTCGAAGCTCTGCAGGTAGCGACGCGCCACCGCGGGCCAGACCATGCTGCGGCCGTGAGCGGCGGCACGGGCGCAGAGGGCGGCTCGTTTTACATCGTCGCCCAAGAGATCCACCACCGCGCGGGTGATGGTCTGCGAATCTCGCCACGGTACCAGTATCCCGCGCCCATCGGCGAGGAGTTCCCGGGCATAAATATAAGGCGTGGAAATGACCGCCTTGCCCGAGCCTACCGCATAGGCCAATGTCCCGGACGTGCTCTGTTCCGGTTTGAGGTACGGCGTGACATAGATGTCGGCGGCCGCGAGAAACTTGACGAGCTCACCGCGGCTCACGAAACGGTTGTGAAAGATCACGCTCGATGCCACCCCGAGTTCTTGTGCCCGAAGCTCTAGGCTTTCGCGGTAGCTTTCCCCATAGCGCTCTTTGACATGTGGATGGGTAGCGCCGAGGACGACGTAAATCGTGTTGGGATACCGCACAAGAATCGCCGGCAGGGCATCGATCACATGCTCGATGCCTTTATCCGGCGATAGCAGTCCGAAGGTAAAAATCACCGACTTACCTTTGAACCCGAGTTCTTTCTTAGTGCTTGATCCGTAAGGCACGCTCGGAATCCCGTGCGGGATGGTATCGATTTTGTGCTCAGGCACGCCGTGAACATTATGAAGCAGGACGGCGCCATGGGCGCTCATGACAACGAGTCGCTTCGAGAGTCGGGTGATCTCGTTCATGGCTCGACGCTGCATGGAATCCGGCTTGCCGAGGACGGTGTGAAGGGTGGTCACGATCGGCATGCGCAACTTGCGCAGAAACGTGAGTAAGTAGCTACCGGCCTTGCCGCCGAAAATGCCATACTCGTGCTGCACGGACACGACGTCGATCTTGTTAGCGTTCAAATAATCGGCTGCCCGGTTATACGACCCGATGTCGCCCTCGGCCACCTCTACACGAACCCGCGGGGGATACGCGTACTGTTTACCGGCGTCGTTCATCGCAACCACCATACAATCGGCGTTAGAGACCTCCGCGGCGATCGCGCCGCTGAGGTCGGTCGTAAAGGTAGCGATACCGCACTGGCGCGGCAAGTGATTGCCGAGCATGGCGATTCGACGATGCGTTCCAGCGATGGCACCGTGGTTCATGATTTCTCCAGATCATCTGTATTCCTAGCCCAATCGCCGCGACAGGACTCCTACAATGCCAACTCGCCCCGTCGACCTGCTTCCCGTTCAAGGTAGTGCAGCTCGCCCCTCGGTCGCTTTCGCCGCGCAGTTACTTCCTCGGTGCGGCGCTGCCTTGCCGTTACGACGACTTCTTCGCTCCGACCACCACCAACACAATGCCACCGACCAGCGCCAATCCGCCCAAAAGAGGCGACAACGGGATGGTTTTCTGGGTATCCGCGGTGGCATGGATGGGGCCAATATCGATCACCTTCTCGCGGCTTGTGTAGGTGATCCCCTTGTAGGCGAACGCGACGATGCCCAGCACGATCAGAGCGATTCCCACAAGCGTTATCGGATTTAAGACGCATCGTATTTATTCCTTCGTCTTTGAGACGAAATGGCTAATCCACCTGATAGCGCCGAATGCGGCTCGATACTGCACCAATGCGCTTGACCCCAAGCGCCCCCAGCGCGCCAATCAGTACAATCTGAACCCCTCCGCCAAGCATCGTGTACGAAGTGAAAAAGCTGACGACGCCCATCATTAAAAGCAGTGCAAAAATAAGCCAAAGCATTTTTTAGGTCCTTATCCTTCTATAAAACTGGCTGGCGATACTTTAGCCGCCTAAGTTTTCTCGCTTGCCTTCCTGATAGGCCTGCTTACTGGCCTCCGTAGAGTGATCGACCGAGCCGGAGCCGCTGCAAGCGATGAGCTTTTTCCCCTGTTGCACGATAACATCGGCGGTCTCGCGCAGCTTGCCCGCTTGCTGATTGAGGTAGTCCAAGCTTTTTTCGCTGCGTTCACGCAACGCCTCGCGGGTCTCTCTATGGGCCAGGATCGCGGCGACGAGTCCGCCGATCGCTCCCACTGCCAGGCCGATAAGTAAGTGGGTAGATTTGGATTCGCTATTGCTTGTCATAGATTTCTCCTCCGATCGAATGCGCTCGCGTTTCATAGCCACGTCTAACGCTTGATGACTTGCAGGTTGTTGACGACCTGTCTGACGCCCTTTACCTGCGAGGCAACCGTTCCAGCACGCGACTTCTCCTGGGCGGTCTCGACTTCGCCGGTAAGGACCACAATGCCGTTGTTGGTCTCGACTCCCACACGTGACAGGGTGTTAACCCGCTCGCCTGCGAGTGAGGTTTTGACCGATGATGTGAGAACTCCGTCATCGATGTTCTGCCCCGCGGTCTCGCCTGTCATCGCTTGGCAGCCGGCTATCAAGAATAGAAATGCCACCGTCGCTGCTAACCTTTTGAATGTCCGTACCATAAATCACCTCAATGGCTTGTTTTTGAAACGTAATTATTTCCAACCTGTTCTTCCTTCATCTTACTCATTCAGAAGTTGTGCAGTCACTAAAGACGCGCCCTTCATGCCAACTTTCTCAAAGCGGCGATTCTATCCTCAGTCGCCGGGTGAGTGGACAAGAAACCACCACCACTGTCGCCTCCTGAGATCTGCAGCAGCCATGTCAGCGAGTCGATCATTACCTCTTTAGAGTAACCAGCCCGACGTAAGATCTCGACACCGTGACTGTCCGCTTCGAGTTCCTCTGAGCGGCTGTAGCTATTGGCTATCAGTGCGCCCGCGATCGGGGTCACCGCACTGCTGCCCGGAAAAAGCTGTTCGAGTAGAATCACGCCAATATTGAGACCCGTACCCAAAGTCTGCGCTCTGGCCACATGGCCAAGATCGTCGTGAGCAATCTCGTGAGCCAGCACCCCTCTTAGGTGCTCATCGTTGGCTTTTTGCAGAAGACCGGTCGTCACTTGAAACTCGCCGTCCCCCGCATTGGCAGCGTTGATGTTTGGATCGTCAAGAACGCGAACTCGGATCTCGTTTAAACGGCGCGGGTTATTCGTCGCGCGGAGCAACGGCATCATGATTCGCTGCACTCGCTCCGTCTGCCTCGCATCCAGCGGTCGGCTGCTCGCGGCGGGACGCGTTTCCTGTGGTGCCGGCCTGCGAGATGAAGTCTCCAGCGCGCAACCGATTGGCAGTGCGACAAGGATCAAAATGGCTATAGCCCGAAGGCATCTCATCGTTTCTCCCTCATCGGCTTAAACAGCGCCGATGGTAAATCGTTATCGGTTGTCGCGAAGGAAAGTAGCCAACTCGAATCATTGTCGATCGAGAAATCTCCCTTCGACTCGTACGTAATCGCCATCTCGAAGCGCCCGGAAACGATCCACATCTAATCTCTCAGCGTTGGACGAAAGGGAAACGATGACTAGTTCTCTGGACTGATCGCGGATTTGGAAGTATCGGCGCTGAAAATCCAGCTGCTCCACTCGCCCGTCAAGCGTCTGCATCCTGGCACCTGGACTGGCCTCATCTTGATCCAATTGAAGCGTAGGTCTGCCCACTAGCGCGATGTTTTCCATGCAACCCGTGCTTACCGTCACCGCCAAGACCATAGTTAAACCCGCTGCCGCACGACTGAAAACATTCATCATATCCGCCTAATAAGCGATGGAGCCCTTCTCTACGCTGACAAGTCAGGATTGGCTGTCTAATTTTGGACGAGTTTGCAAAGAAATATGGTTAGGCCTGTATTCACGAAATGACTGCTCCAGCTGGCCCGAGTTAAAGACTCCGTGCATTTCATTTCTTTGATCGGACTACAATTTTTTCTTCACGGCGTCCGCCGCGTCCTGAGTCTTTTCGCCCGCCCGCTCGATGTCTTGCCCGACACCATGAACCGTGTTGCAAGCCACGTTCGTGCCTAACAGCAACAACATAACTCCTGCGAAAATGATCGACCGCATAGTGTATCTCCTAGTTTTGGATTTAGTTTTCTAACGCCAATTATCTGGAGCACTATCTGTGCCGAACATTACGGCAAGGGAAAGACCATGTTTCCGAGAGCTTATTGAGGCGGGCTGGTTGCATTTAACAGATGGCTCGTTAAAAGCGTCGAGACTCTCGACCAAAAGGTCGAATAAGAACCAGCGGTGAGTAAGTTAAAAAAGATTGATTACCGGCGACTGTGCGGCATGCCGCCATCAGTTCAGAGGCTGGCGGGTAATTCCCGGCCGCAAGCAATCCGCGTCCTTACTACAGTGCCAAAGGGGTGGACGTAGCTCGGTAAATGCACGTTGGCTCGTCACACACGTGCCCCAAATGCCACGCGGTCCAAGCCGTGATTTTCAGGCAGCCGGACGATTATCCGCCTGTGGCGCGGTGAAAAATATTTCGTTCAATTGAGTCGGCTTGTGCCGTGCGAGGAAGAGCAAAAAACCCGAGAGACGTGCTTCCTTATCGAACATCGATTGCATGAGCTGGGCTTGATCGCTGGTAGCGATCGCCTGGGTGAAGCTTTGAACGTAATCAGCGATATCGGGAAAATTTTGTAATTCAGCAGGTTTGGCGACAATGGTTTTCAACTTCTCCAGCCGCGTCGTCATCGATTCGGTTGTGATCAAGCGCCCCCAATCCCGCGGCGGGTTGCTGCCGATATCGCGTTGTAACAACCGAGCAATACCGCAGTCGATAGCGGGTGCCAGTGGGGGCGGCACCTCGCTGACAAAGGCAACCGGCTTGGGGTCGCTGATACTTGGCGCTTGACGTCCGGTATCGGTCGCCAATTCTGCGCCTGTCTCCCGTTCGAGTTGCCCTTGCAACGGCGCAAGCTGCGACGACCGCACCTGCTCAGCAAGGTTAGGATAGAGCGCGTTGCGAAATTTGTCGAAAAGATTGCCAATAATGCGAAATTTCCAGCGTCGTAGCGGCTGATAAACTCCGAATAAGTCACTCGCGTAGGGCAGGATACTTTTAAAGTCGGCCCACGATTTCATAGTGTCAGCGTCTTTCCAAAGAAAATATTTCTGTTCTGATCTCTCACACGATCTACCGTAGGGGTAAGGTTGTGGCACGACACCTCGCAATCACCATCCGCATTGCGGGCAATCCGACATGGGTCTAAGTCGTGCCTTTTGGTCAACCGCCGTTCCAGAGGCAAATTCGTTAGTGTATCTCGGTAAAAGGCCATTGAAACTTTTGATTACAGTTGATGCATCCATTTATTGCAGGACAGAGTAATGGCTAGTAAGTCGGTCTCTAGGATTTGGACCCCCGGTGTCCATGCTTTATCTCGGGCGCCGACCCAGCAAATAGCCAAGGCCGACAGCGATCAGTAACGCTCGCACAGGATAGCTGCGGACCAAAGCCGTGACGTCTTTTGCCAGATGGTCGAATTTTTTCTCGCGCAAGTAAGAGCTTGTAGATTCCAGCCCATCGACTACCACAGTCGCCGCGGTTGCCACCGGTCCGTCGTGCGGAGCATTTTCCCGAATCACATGCGCCAGCGAACCGATTTTCTCGCCGACGACTGTGGCCGCTTCGTTGGCCTTGTTCGCGGCAGCCGTACCAAGCTCCTGCGCCTTGGCAGTCATATTGGCGACGGCTCCATCCGTTTTGTCGCTAAACTCTTTGAGGTGCCGCTCCACCTCTTGCTCGGCATGCTCGCGGGCGTAACCGTATTTCTCCTGCACTAAACCGATAAGCTGGTCTTTGTGACCGCCGATTCGTTCCAAGTCGTCATCGGCGAGTCTGCCCCACCACGATTTCAACTCGCCGCGCATTTGCTTCCATTGCCCTGCAAAAATGTCTTGGTTCATCGAGCATTCCTCCGTCATTCAGTATGGGTTTTTTGAGTGGTTAACTTTAGCTTACTCATTAGAGAGTACCGTCCGGTACTGGACAGGTATGAAGAACCCCGCCGCAAGCAGCGGGGTGTCAGTTCGAACCTATCAAACAATTGCAGTAAGCTGCGGGGAGTTAGACCGTGGCGATTAAACAGATAACCAAGAAGCTCATCGCCAAAGTCCGGCCCTCCGGCCTACCTCAGACCGAGATACCCGGCAACGAAGATCACCACCACAACAACACCGACAATGTAAAATATGTTGTTCATGCCTGTTTTTCCTTTCTTTCATCTGGTTAATCGCTGGTGCTACCGGCGCCAGCGAGAATATCCCCAACCGCCACCGCCGAGTACAAACAACACGATGAGAACGATCAATAAAGTATCCATAGTCACTCCTTTTCCGTTTCGTTGATTCTACGTATTAGCAGCGCACGATCGGTGCCAGGCCTTCCAACGGGGAAAAGTCTTTATTTTCGATCACTTCGTAAGGCTGACAGAGGAAAATCAAGAAACCGCTAGCCATTAGCGTCGAAACTGTCGACCAAATGGTCGGAACGGATCAGGTGAATAGCGATCGAATCGAAGGTTGCTTGCGTTGGCGGTTCACTCGGACGCCGACCCAAGACCTAAGTCGGTAACTTCAGAGATGGCTTTCACCGGCGGCTACCTCCAGGTCACGTGCGACTTACTCGTCATCGACATTCAAAAAGATCACAGGCTCAAACCCATCTATCAACCAATCTGCGGAAACCGACTATTCCAACTCGGCTGGCGGGGTGTGTAGACGCACATCAACGTCACTCAACCGACCAACATCTGCCGCGCATTCAAGAACGCTCTTGCCTACAATTAATGATCCATCTTAGTTTTAGCTCGATGATTGCGGAACATTACCAGAGCTTTGCGGTATCGAGCACATAAGCCTTTCCTCCGCCCTGAACGACGGCATCGTGCAAGTGTTTCGTGCCGCCCGGTCCATCACCCGCTTGGCGATCCCAGAGGCAGATGAAACAGACTTTTTTTGTTCCATACGCGAGCGCTTGATGGAGCATCCACAGGTTGACGCCGGCAAAGGGATCTTCCCGTGCCGGCGTAGGTCCCAACTCCTGCGGCATTATGCGCCAACCTTGGATCTGCTTTTTGACCGCAAAAAACCTATCCCGCCACTGTTTGCCGGCGAAATCGATGGAATTTTTGAGAAATTCCTCCTCGACAAATGGTAAGTAGATCTCTACTCGCACGTTGCGCTTCAAACAGGCTTCGGCGAAAAGCAGATCGCTTCCGCAAGCGCCGCTTGAGATCGCCACATCATCGGCGCCGGCGCCTAGTTCATTGAGCAGTTTAGCGATCGCAGCGGCCGCGTGCGGTTCCATCTCAGGCGGAAAGCGCGCCGGCGACCGATCGGGAGCATCAACCATATGTCCACTGAAAAGAAAGACTTGTCGCGGTTCGCCAATTTCCATTTGGTCAATAGACACTGCTGCGCTCTGTACCGCAAGCTGGTTCATTTGCTTAATCTCCTTCCAATGCTTGACGTCCAGCCCAAACCACTCGTGCCTCACCATCGCCATCTCACTTAATCCGCTTTGACCTCGGGGGTGCCGGTATCCAACTCGCCGCGACGCAGCGCTTCGCGCGCTGCGCGCGCAAGTCCTTCGTAGCGCGCGCGAAACCGTTCCAAGTCCGCTTCTTCAAGGCCTTCGAGATCGAGTAGCGCGTTGTGCGCGCCGCTCACGGCGCGAATTAGCTCGTCAAGTTTCAATTGCACCGCGTGGCTGTCACGGTTCTGGGTATTTTGAATCAAGAATACCATCAGGAATGTGATGATCGTCGTGCCAGTGTTGATGACCAGTTGCCAGGTATCGCTATACTCAAATATCGGCCCCGTGACGCCCCAGACCGCGATGATCGCAGCCGCGCTCATGAATGCCGCTGGATGACCGGTCGCTCGTGCCGTCCACTTGGCGAAATTAGAAAAAGGCGATGCAGAATAAATCACGCTATAATCTACTTTTGGACTTTATTTCTATGGGTTAATACTTGGCGGCAAAGAGTTGATCGACAAAACCCGCTCTCTGCCGCCAGCCATTTCTTATAATCAACTGAGGTCGATACTATAATTTGCCCGCAATCGATTTGGCCGTCTTCACAATCGCTTCACCGGTTTTGCGGCGCGCCTTGCCGGTTTTCTCCTGAACCTTTCCCGCTAGCTGTTCCGCTTCCCCTTCGGCTTCGAGCTTGGGACTTTTGATCAATTCCCCCGTCTTATCTTTGATCGCTCCAGAAATTTGCTTGCCTTTGCCTTTGATCTCATCTTTGTTCCACATATCTGTCTCCCCCTATGGTTCGGATCCTCAATCACGGATCGGGTTACTACTGCCGAATGTACCTCCGGATTACCCGCCACTTTGAAATAGAGTCCCGCATAACCACCACTGACGCGACATCCCAATTTTCTGCTTTTTGAGAGCTGTACGATGGTTGTCTCGGTCGCTTTCAACGTCAGGTAAACTCCTATTCTTTTCGAAGTGGCGTCCTCCTTTTTTGGTGACTACGAGTAAAGTAAATGGCTTTGGCCTTCGCCCGAGAGTTCTCGGGGCGGTGCTGTAACGTTTCTCTCGAATAGAGAATAGCCTCGCCCGAGAGGCATTCCCGTCTAAAAGCGGACAATTGCGAAAATATTTTCCGATTGCCCGCTACGCCGGTCGACGAGTCGATGAATGCCGCAGTCCCGGCTCCAGGATTCCGTATGCTCGGCACTTCACGATGGTCGCTGCTCGGCGCTATGTAACTATTCGGTCACTGTGCTGGAAGGACGGCATCCCGGGATTTTTGGCCAGCCGTTCTTGAAACCACGTGCCGGTCGGCCACTTCCATCTTATCTGGGGGAGTTTATCAAACTGATAGAAACAACCATTAGCTCGGCTCTGAAGAGCGATGAGTTGCCAATAGCTAATCTTGTTCGACTGTTCGAGAACCTCAATACTACGGTTTGCTATTTTGAAATAATTGATTTTCATGATCACGACCTCGCGACTCTCATTTCACCGTTCGATATAGCCGAGGGATCATTATGTTGTCTTTTATCTTTGCGTGACCGATTCCTCGTTGCGCCGAAATTACAATAGCAATGGTTAAAACATTGAAGGCACGCGCTCTCGTTTTTTTCTCACCATGAAGACACTCGGCTTGACATCTCGAATCCATGGGAGCCGTAGCGCTTCGATGCCTGCATATCGTCTATCCGTGCGAACTTCTGTTGTATCTCCAAGCGCAACATCTCCCGGCGTTGCTCATAGGCGACAATTAATTGCGGATTGCTCGACCAGGTGCGGCCCTCGTCTCGGCTGTAGAGTTCGACCCGCTGACCGTGGATTTCAATGATTTTCTTCATAACAAGCTCCTTTGCATCCAATCCATTCAGAGAGCAGAACACGTGCCAGAGCTTGACGCGGGGAAGATGCTGGAGATTGCAAGGCAATATTTGCATGATAAACGGGCCGAAACGATATGCTCGTCGGCGACGTCGAACACTTCGACCAAATCGTCGAAACCAATGGTGTTAACTAGCCGCTCATCGGTGGGCCGTCTTAATGTCACTTCGGACTCATTCGAATCCCAAGTTCAACGACGGTATTCGGCTCAGGATCCTGAAAGTAGCCTAGCCGTTCAAACGCTTTCTGTACTTCGCCGCGTAACACTTGCTTCCTTTGCCCATAGGCAACGATTGATTGGGAACTACTTGACCACATCGACTTAATAGATCCCGCCATCGGTATGTAGCGATTGATCAGCCCGAGGAGAATACCCACCACGATCAGGACCAATACGATTTGAACCAAAGGCAAAAAGCACCCCCCCTGTTTTCAAGACCGGCGCCCTTACGGCCGTTCCCGTTTATATAGTAAACCAATTTGTGGTTGGAACTCGCCGCCGTGGCAATAAACCGCCGAGAGACCAGAGGAAAAAGCTAGATGTTCGGAAAGATTTTTTAACCGTCAAGATAAACCAATCAAAGAACGCTCGGCGAAAGCGTCGAGACTTTCGACTAAATAGTCAGATGCGGCAACGGTGCGTTGAAACAACTTGAGGCAGGTTTTTAATCGTGAAAAAGTGACAGTCGACATTTGCACTTCTGAGAATTTCTCAGTTCAAAATCTTCAGCAATGCTGTCAGGCGCGTAAGCGCTGTCCGCGGTCTGGCCTCTAGCTCTTCTTCGCTATTAGAATCGAATCGGGATCAAAAGGAAGCGGACTGCTGCGGAAGGGCCTGCTGATACGTGAGAACCCGGCTTGGTTCAACCATCCGAGAATCTCCTTCAGAGTGTAACAACGTCCTTTGGGCGTGTGCAAAAGCAGCGAAACCGAAAAGAGCGCCGCCCACTCCGGAGCGGTCCGATCCCGACGCATGAAGACATCGCGCAGGATCAACTGCCCTCCAGGGTTTAGACAGTGTCGCAGTTCAGTAAGTAGCGCGCGATTTTCCGCGACCCCATGGGCGTGTAAGATATTGGAGACGAATACGCCATCGAATCCTCGTGGCAGGGCACCCCGCGAGATATCCAGCCCGATGACCCGGACTCTTTTCGCCATACCCGAGTCCCTGATAGCCCGACGCGCCAGAAGAAAAATATTGGGATGCTCAACAAGGGTCGCCTGAAGCTGAGGATAATGACGACAAAAAGCCCTGGCAAAAGTTCCCAGCCCGCCGCCGACATCCAGCAGAGTCCGGCAGCCGGACAGAGGTAATTTCTCGATCAGATAAGGAGCGATCTGCCGCGCGTGGAGATCCAGAGCGCAAAGTAAGCGCTTTGCCTGGGCGCGGTCCGAAATGAATGGTTTCTGAATCCTTGGTCTTTTTCCGGTTGTGAGAACCGAAGCGAGCCCGCCCCAGCTGTTCCAAGCATCGTAATTGGGCAGAAGGCAAGTTGCTTCGGCCCCGGCAAGGTAACGCGCCGCAAAACGCGCGTTTACAAATTGTTGGCCGTGTTTTCTCAGCAGGCCCATGCCGCAAAGCGCGTTGAGAAACATCTCCCAGCCCCCAGAGTCCCCACCGAAATGGCGCGCCGCCGCCCTGGAAGTTTTTTCACACTTGCCAATCCAACCGAACACATCAAGATGAGCCGCAGTGATCAGCAGGCACGTGCGCCAATAGCTGCTCTCGCTTTGCAGTCGTTCAAGGTTCCACTTTTCACCGGCCATTAATTGCCGTCGACCTTAGGTCGCGCCCCGACCGTCGCTCGCGGCCATCCGATAAAGTCTTTCATAGCCATCGACCATCCGCTCCACCGAGAAACGCTCCTCGACCCAGTTCCGGCAGCGGGCGCGATCCAACGTGTCGATGCGATCGAGCGTATCAACCATCTCATCCTCGATGTCGAGCAAATAGCCGGTCTCACCATGCTTGATCAACTCCGGCATGGAGCCTCGCGGGTACGCCACTACCGGCGTTCCCGCAGCCATGGCTTCGACGACGACCATGCCGAAAGGCTCATCCCACTGCAGTGGGAAAAGAAACCCTTTGGCCTGGCTCATCAGTTGGACGATTTCGTGATAGGGCAACCGCTCGATGTAGCGGATCTTATCTCCGTCAATATGAGGCTTAACCTCCTTGAGAAAATACTCCTCGCTCCACGGCAGGTGAGTCGTGACATGGCCGACAATGAGCAGCTTCGCTCCAGCCTTTTTAATAATTCGGATTGCCTCGGCAATACCTTTGCCTGGCGTCATGCGGCCAACGATGATGAAGAAATCTTCCGGCTTGTCGTTAAACCCGATCTCATCCATATCGATGCCGTTATAAACCACCGGAATCGATTCGTCCCCTAACATTTTTCTCTGCGCCTGGCTTACACATACCGGAAGGCATTGCGGAAAGTGGGTTCGATAATATTCGTGCAGTTCCTTTTCGATATAACCATAGGTGACCAGTGTGGGGGTTTTGGTAAACACCGAAAAATACGGAGCCAGTGTCGGCCAGTGAGCATGAATTAATTCGAAGCGTTCGGCTTGCCGATAAAGGTCATAAGTGTGGCGTGTCTCAAACTCCTTTTCGAGATAAAAGGTCGAATGGGGATCATCCTGACAGGCGATCGGCAAAACAGACTGGAGGGTGCAGTCAACCTTCGAGTCCCCGGAAGCAAAAAGTTCCACCTGATGTCCGCGCCGGCTGAGCTGCTGGCAGAGATTATAGACGACACGCTCGGTGCCTCCATGCGTCTTCGGCGGGACCGAGATGTAAACACTGGTGATCTGAGCGATCCTCATGGCACGGCCTAGGAATGGCTATATACATAAGAACGCATCGCGTAAAGACCTTAGCCCGCAGAGCAGAGTGCAGCCGCCGTCGAAGCCTTAGTAACGGCAACAACAAGAAGAACGAGCCAACCAGGCGCGCGACATCCGGCCAGATATCCCGATGTCATTTCGAGCCGTATTCAATGCCAATAGAAAGGCGGATCGACGATATCGGCGCTGAGGGGAGCGTTTTTCAAAATCTCCACCAGAACTACGCTGGCCAGACGGTAGGCATCCTTGGTATTATCGGTGCATTCCAAGGCGGCATCGGTGATCGCCGCTATGAGATCGCCCACGGTGGTATTGATCCGGTTACGGTTATGATTGAGTTTCATGCCGCGTTCTCCCTTCAGAACAGAAACATAATGATGTTTCTGTTACCATCCGCGCCTGACGCCGATAACTAAGCGACTTTGCGACGACTGCCGCCGCGCGCATTTAGTTTCCAGCCATCAGATGCCAAATTCACCGGTTCGCCTGCGCAAATTATTTTTCGTCTCTCCAAGAACCATAGACTGTTAAGACGCATTTCCAGCTCGGCAAACACGAGCGGCTTAGATATGAAATCGTCACAGCCTGCCGCAAGGCAGAGCTTGCGGATCAGTTCGCCGGAACGGCCACTCGCCGCAAGAATCGGTATATCTTTATAGACAGGATGCGCTTTGAGAGAGGCTGCCAACTCGATGCCGTTCATCAGAGGCGTTCCCAAGTCCAAAAAAACGACGCTGGGCAAGTCGTCCTCAAGTTTGTTCATTGCTTCGCGGCCACTCTCGGCAAGGATGGTCTCCCACCCCAAGAGGCCTAGCGCTTCGCCTAAAAGATCGAGAAGATCACCGCGATCTTCGACAATCAGTATTTTCCTCGAAGTCAGCATATCTCCTCCGAACCAGACGTACTCATCCTGATGATGACTATCGAGTCTGGCCCGGTACGTGTACGCTGAGTAGCAAACGGTTTCTGTCTAGTATTGAACGAGCTTAAAAAAAAATTGCCGATGGATTCCACGCGGTCCTGACGCTCGTCAATAACGATTTAACCAGCGGTCAGATTCCCTTGAAGCTACGTCCGCGATTCGACGGCAATGTCATAGCCCGGCTGCCACCGCCGTGCTCGATCGTTCGCCGTATACTAGCTGCGTCAGTCGCCTATGAAGCGCGGCAAAGCCGAAGGGCTTGGAAATGAAATCATCGCAGCCCGCCGCAAGACAATGCTGCCGGACTAGACAACCGGGAAACGCGGTCGTTCCCAGAATCGGGATTCTTTTATAAACAGGGTGCCGTTTTAGAACCGCCGCGAGCTCGAAGCCGTTCATATCACCTAAGCCCTTGTCCATGAGAATAACGCTCGGAGTTTCACACTCAAGTTTTGCCAGCGATTCTCGGCCGCTCTCAGCAAGAATGGGGTTCCAGCCCAATGACGCGAGACCGCTTCCCAGCAGCTCCCGTAGATCACAAGAATCTTCAACAACCAGTATTTTCTTTGACAACAACTCTCCTCCGAACAAGCCTTATCAATCGTGATGATTGGGTCGGAGCCTGCCTTTTTCGTTTATACACTTAATCGGGGATCGGCAGGGATCGCTGTCTAATACTGGACGAATTCGACAAGAAAGATGGCTGGATTGCTAACCGAAGTACGTTACTCTCGTACGTGCCACCGAGAATCCAGTCGTGAACGTGACGAGCCTGCTCCTAGAGGCGTGTGGGGTGACCGTTGAGGTGGAATTCGCGATTGTTAAAGCCTTCGTGCCGACCTCAGAAGAAATCCGTTAATCCTGCGGGTCAGAACTTTCTTGCGGAGATTTAGCTTGCGGATCGGCATCGACATCTGAGGCTTCTTCACGAAAGCCGTATTTGATCAGTTTATAGCGCAACGCCCGTTCACTGATTCCAAGCCGCTCTGCGGCGCGGGTTTGGACCCCTTCGAAGCGCGCCAGCGCTTCCCGGATCATCCGGCGCTCCACCCGTTCAACTGCGATGGCAAGGTTGGGTTCGTCGTCGTCGTCTATGGCTTCAAGTTCTTGAACCGTGATCGGCAGATCGCCGCGGCCAATCACATCGTCCCTGGTGAGAACTACGGCGCGCTCAATAATATTTTCCAGCTCCCGGACATTTCCCGGATAGTCATAGCGCAAAAGAATATCTCGACCTGCGTCCGTCAGACCGGCGATCTTCTTGCCGTTCTTCTCGGCAAAGTGGCGCACGAAGTGGTCGATCAGCAGCGATAGATCGGAGCGCCGCTCGCGCAGTGGCGGAAGAAGAATCGTCACAACGTTGAGCCGGTAGTAAAGATCCTCGCGCCATTGTCCCGCTTTGATGAGCGCTTCCAGCGGCCGATGGCTGGCGGCGAGGATTCGGACGTTGACCTTGACTGGACGGCTGGAGCCAACCTTCTCGTATTCCCTCTCTTGCAGCACGCGCAGGAGCTTCGCCTGCAAATGCAACGGCAGGTCGCCGATTTCATCGAGAAAGATCGTCCCGCCGTTGGCCAGCTCAAAACGTCCTTGGCGCGACGCTGTCGCCCCGGTAAATGCACCTTTCTCGTGGCCGAACAATTCCGATTCGAGTAGCGCTTCAGGCAGCGCCGCGCAGTTAACCTTGATCAGGGGGCCGCGCGCTCTTGGGCTACCATGGTGAATGGCCTGGGCAATCAGCTCTTTCCCCGTGCCACTCTCACCCCGGATCAATACCGTCGCTTCACTCGGCGCGACCCGGCGCACCATAGAAAGAACTTCAAGCATCGGCCCGCTCTCGCCGATGATGCCCTCGATACGATGTCGCTCCCCTAACGCTTCCCGCAACTCGCGGTTCTCGGTGAGAATTCGGTAGCGGTCGCTGACTAGTCGAATGCGGTGCAACAGTTCTTCCAAATTTAACGGTTTGGTCAGATAATCGATGGCGCCTTTTTTAAGGGCAGCCACGGCGGCTGCGATGGTGCCGAAAGCGGTAATTAAGATGACCGGCGTGTCCGAATTAATGGTGTGCACCGCTTGCATCAGATCCAAGCCAGTCATGCCAGCCATCTTTTGATCGGTCAGAATCAGATCAAAGGCGTCCTGACGAAAGAGTTCCAAGGCGCGCTCCCCGCTATCGGCCGTTACCACTTCAAAGCCTTGCTTGCGCAGAAAGCCCGAGATCACCTCGCGCTGCGCCGGTTCGTCATCGACGACCAGAATGTGAAAACGATTTGGCATTTACACCTCCGCACGGTTGAGCGGCAATGAAATCTCGAAGCGGGATCCTTGACCCACCTTACTGGTAACAGTGAGCGTTCCGCCGTGGGCTTCGATAATCCTGCGCGAGATCGCCAGACCCAGCCCGGTGCCCTTTACCTTAGTCGTGAAGTAAGGTTCAAAAATTCGCCGCTGGTTTTCCGGCGCGATCCCGGCTCCGGTATCCGCCACCGCGATGCGACATTTGCCGTTCAAAGCTTTCGCCTCCAGTGTCAAGGTTCCACCGTCGGGCATCGCTTGCAAACCGTTGAGCATGAGGTTCATCAGCACTTGGGTTAGATGAGCGGGATCGGCCATGAGCGGCGGCGTATTGGGCGCCGCTATTACTTGGATGCGCACATTCGAATCTCTCGCGGTGCCGTCTTGTAACGCTGCTAGCTCTTTCAGGACTTCCGGCAACGGCAAGGGCTCAGGTTTGATCTCAACAGGGTGCGCCAGCGCGAGGAACTGCTCGACGATCGAGTTCAGACGGTGCACTTCACCCAGCATTAAACCGGTGAGACGAGAGTAGTCCTCCTGGTCATCGCTGGGCTTAAATTCCATTTTCAGACGCTGCAGACCCATGGAGATGGCATTGAGCGGATTTCTCACCTCATGAGCGACCGCCGCAGCCACATCGCCCATTGCTGAAAGGCGTTCTCGATGTAACACTTCGATTTCCAAACCTTTGACATGTCGCAGATGGGAGTTCTGATTATGGAAAATCGCCGCCATTCCGAGCATGCCCACGGCGAAGATCGCTATTCCCAGAATGAGAATCGCACGCAAGCTGTTGCGCCAAGCGATCTCCATCGACCCCAGGGAAATCCCAACTTTCAGGAATCCCATATTGGATTGATACAACGCAACGGGTTTGACCACTTCCAAGTACTCTTTCCCTCCGCTGCTCTCGACGATTTGGCTCAAAAGTTGACGATCGCCGTTGGCGGACAAAACAAGGGTGTCTTTTTCCCGTTGTCCGATCCGGCTCATGTCCGTATGAGCAACGACATTGAAGTTGCTATCGAGAAGCGCGACAAACTCAGCCTCCGCTGCGCTGCCCAACTCCTGGATTCGATTTTGCAAACCGATTTCTTTGTCGAAGTTCAAAATATAGTCAGCGTTGGCGTGGACCGCGATGATCCCGGGAAAACTGCGGGCGACGACAGCGACGCCAATTGCGCTGCCTTTCCAAAACTCATTTGCCGTGATTCGGGTCGGTAGATTGATAACCGGGTTCGCAGGTTTCGCCTCTTGCGAACGCAAACGCTTTCCCCACATATAGATCAACGTCGGTTCGCGTTCCTGCGGGAGGTCAACGCCTTGGTCTTTCCTTGCGATCATCGCCTGCAGAGAGGAAATCTCTTTGGGTTGGCCCTGCGGATCGAGGAGATCGATTTTTTGTAAGCGATTTTGCGTGCTGACCTCCATGAGCAGCGCTTGATCGACACGGCGAGTGAGGAGCAGTTGGTCGATTAACCGGGCGTTCGCCAAAAGGCGCTGCTCGATCTGCTTCTCCAAGGGAACATTGCCGACGATAGCGTTTGTAACGCCAGCCGCCATCGCGCTGGCCAATGCCACGCCTTTGTCTTCGGTCTGGCGCAAGAATTCTCGCTTGAGTCTGCGAGCCTCTATGAATCCGTAGAGGGATACCAAAATCAGGACCAGCATTCCCAAAGCGACAAAGTGGCTCGGTAAAAACGACTTGCGCATGGAGGAAAGCATTAAACCACGATTGCTCGCTAATACGTAACAACCCCCAGAGCCGGTTGGTCCCAGGGGTCGTTGCGTGAGTTTGATGCTCCAGCAGTTCAGACCTGCTCTGCCAGAGCTATCGATCTTGGCGGTTATCGGCTGGCGATGTCGGCGTTGCCGATCAACACTTCGACTCGACGGTCGCTCTGCCAGCAAGCCTCGGTGGATTCATGGCATTTGAGCTGTGACTCACCGAAAGCGCCTGTGTGGATCTTGCCAGTCGCCACGCCGGCTGTCACCAGCGCCTCACTAATGGCGTTGACACGGCGTTCGCTCAGGCCCTGGTTGTAAGCGTCGGTGCCGCGCGGATCGGTGTGGCCGTCGATGCCCACGCGGGCGGTCGGATTCTGCTTCAAGTAGGCCGCGATATCGGTTACCTTGCTCGTCTCGTCGGACCGAATGACCGACATGTCGAAATCGAACAGAATGTTGTTGAACGAGGACCATTTCCTTACCTCAGCAGCAGCCGTCGCCTGAGGGCCCATTGGTCCCGCCGGACCTTGTGCGCCCATGGGGCCGATCGGACCAGCCGGGCCGGTTGCGCCCGCGAAGCCGAAATCGCTGCAGAACTCGCTCACCGTGCCGTATTGATCGACGCACAGATTGCGCGTTTCACCTGCTGGGTTTTTTAGATCCATGGAATACTCCACAGAGTATAACACCAGCGGCCGTGTCGGAGCGCCGTTGGCGGTCTGGTAACACATCGTCGTGTAACCGCCGCCGTAACCCAACGGCCGCACGACTCTAAAGCCGTTCATGTTTTTGTCGGCAAAGGCTTGGGCTAAATCCCGCCCCTCGTCTTCGGTGATCTTTTCCTTGGTAACTCTGGGCAACGGACAAGGCGCACTGGACATAATTTCATGCGCCCGCGCGCTCGCAGCACGGTGGGACTCGCTGGGTGATTGAGCTAAAACCGCACCCGACAAGGCCAAGATCCCCGCTGTCGTAACCATCGGCGATAGAACTGATCGTAATCTCTTCATAACTTTTTTATCCTCCACTGAAAATTTTTATCTACATCTCCTCTAGCGCAACTGTTGTGCCGCCCCTTGGCGCCAGACGAATGTGATAATACTCAACCATTCCGAGCTGTATGGCGGTGAATCCGAGAGCAGGCACGGCGAAAGCGTCGGAGACTTCGACCAAAAGGTCGGTGCGACGATTGACGAACGTGAGATTGCTCGCGGGTATAATCATCGCGTTCAGGCCGGCTGATCTTCGAGTCGAAAGCCGATCTTGACGGTGACCTGGAACTCTTTCACTTTGTTGTTTTCAACTAAGCCGCGCATTTCCGTCACTTCGAACCAATCGACATGGCGTAGTGACTGGCAGGCCTTGGCCACGGCATTTTGCGTGGCATCGCCAAAGCTGGTCTCAGAGCTGCCGACGATTTCAATTTTCTTGTATGTTCGTTCCATATTCAGTTCCTTCTTGTATCTTTGTTTGATTAGCGCTATGCGACACGCTTCTCTGCGGCGATCTCTTCCTTGGGCGCTCTTACCTCGAGCAGTTCATCGAACAGGGCGCGGTAATGCACTACCGCTTTACGCAGCTCCTCGGTGTCCGCCGAGCCCCGCTGATCGCGCACGGCGATGGCTTGCGCCGCCCGGTAATTGGCGACAACATCGGGGTGGTCAACCGAGATATCGCCCGCGCGTTGCTCAAAATCACCCATGGGGTAACCGCGCTTTACCATCAATTCGCGAACCAACTGTTCGGCTTGGACGACTACGCCCTTGGGGTTATCGACGAATCGGCTCTGTAGTGCTTGCCAAGCCTCGCTGAATCTGACGGCTTCAGGCGCGGCCAATGGTATAAGCTCGAGCCGCTCGACGCGCTTTTCGCGCGCCTTGAGTTCGGATTCGCCTTTAGCTCGACTACCGAGTTCGGTGACAGTTCGGTCGTATTCTGGCCCGAAGTGATCTTGGAGCTTTTGGGAGCGCTTTTTTTGGTAGAAGTACCAGGCCCCAACTGCAACCGATGCCAAGACTATAACCACTGCGAGTATAATCCATGTTTGTGTGTCTAACGTTTCCATCTGTACCTCCCTAACCAAGTCATTTGATGTTGATCATGCGCCGCCTGGGGCGGGATTGCTGTCTAATACTGGACGATGTTCATAATATTCGCGCGCCGGGTCACGGGCGCAGATGAATGCCTACTTCGAAGATCACGCCGAGCACGAATATATGAACTACGTAGCGGAGAATATCGCCCTCGAACAGGTGCCCTTCGAGAGCGCGTTTGGAGCGGACTACGGAAGGTTCGCTTGCCTCGCCGATCTCTTCCGCCAGATCGGCTATGATGAGCGGGTGCATAAGCTGGAGAGCCTGGCACGACTCGGGTTGCCGCGCTTTCAGTAAGGCCGAGCAAAGTAGAAGAACCGGCCGATTCGTTCGGGATTCGTTCCGAGGTCTGACGGATCGCCAAGGTTAAGCCGACCACGTTAGCGGGTAAACTCGTTCAATTGGCGCTACTCGAGCTCGCAGGAGTTGACCTGTTCGCCGTCAAGCAAGAATCATCCGTTACGCCGGAGTGGCTCGCTTGTTAAGCGCCGCGAAAAAGTCTACCAATTGGCAGTTTACTGTTCGTTGTTCGCGCAAATCCGAATCGGCGGGAGAGGGTCTCGATTGATGGCAAATAAAATTTCTGTTTCGTTGCCCGGATTCTTAGTCGGCGGGTTTCACCAAAGCCACCCGCGTCTCATTCAAATGTGTCTAGGGATGCTGCTTTTTCAAGGTTGTGCCCTGCTGCAACCGCCTTCGGAACCAGCAGTACCGGCCGAAACGCGGGCGCGACCTGACACTTCCAAACCTTCAGCCAGCAGCCAACCTTCGCCGAGTCAGCTTGTGCCTGCACAACCGGCCGCAAAAGCAACTCCCACCGCGCCGGTGGAATTGCCACAGACTGGGCAAGCTTCATGGTATGGAGCAGCCCATCAAGGAAAACAGACGGCCAGCGGTACCACGTTTGATCAAGCGGGATTTACCGCCGCACATCCAAGCTTACCTTTCGGTAGCAAGATAAAAGTAACGAATCTCGCCAACGGAAAATCAGTGGAAGTAGTGATTACCGATCGTGGACCGTCGTCAGGAAATCGGATCATCGATCTCTCGCAGGGCGCGGCACAAGCTTTGGAGATGATCGATTCGGGCACCGCCGATGTGCGACTCGAACTGCCTTAGGGCACTTGCAACCGACCCACGCGCATGGACCACCGCCGCTGGGCGCGCAGTCTGTGCGAGCCTCGCGACTACGACAACTTGCGGTGCGGCATTTCAGACGGAAGCAAGTCCATGGCTTTGAGTCGAGCCGTCTCTGCTTCAAGTTCCCGAACCCTCTGCTCTAGGCCGGCGACCGTATGTTTGGCTTTTTTCATCGCGCGATCTTTTCCAAATATGGTCAAGGTCGAAGACACCGACCTGGCAAAATAGAGAATCCACGCGATGAACAAGCCAACAAACAACGAACCGACGATGACCAGATACAAGGGCACATCGTTCCAGACATATTCGTTAAGCCGGATCGTGACGGGGCTAATGTTTTGCATGCCAAAATAAGCAATCGCGATCCCGGAAATCACTGCAACCAGTAATACCAACATAGGTTTGTAACCTTCCCTCTTGTGCGCCAACCGCACTTTGACAGAGTTTCTCGGCACTCATGCAACTCGTAACTGGGCGAGCGATGCGCGGGCAGGCCCGCCGCTGATCTCTGGAACGATGCTCAGTTCGAGTGTGGTCACGCCGTCGAGATCTACGGAGTAATCCTCGCACTCGCGGGTCGTGGCGGGCGGGCTGAAATTGTACTGCTGACGGACGATTTCCCCATAGGACTGCCCGCGGTTTGACGACCAGCGCAGGACAAATTGCTGAGTACGCGCCAACTCATCTTCGTGGAACTCTAAATGGATACGCTTGATTCGCTGCGGCTGGTCAAACACCAGACGCACGGTCTGCGGTCCGGGGTGCGCAGCGCGCCAACCGGATGCGGTCCCCGGTAGCAATCCGGACTCGATCGGATGCGCCGCGTCCTCCGAGGTTACCTCCACTTGCGCCAAAGCATCCACGTTCAACCAATGCTGGTCCGACGCTGAAATCTCTTGAGTATCCCGGCCGATAATCCGTTTGAGCATGACGTACCTCCTTGTGATCAATCCCAGCTCGATCGATTCAACTGTCCATTTTCATTTCCCCGTGAGGAAGAACCGCTGGGTCGATTCGCTGATTTATTTGTCAGCAGACAGACCGAGCGGCGAGACCCTCACTGGCAAAAAAACCACTGGGTGTTTTCGGTTCCAGGGCTAGCCCCAAAGCCTCGTCGGCGGTTTTCAAAAACTCAAAGCGGATGCCGCTGCGGCCCGTGATAGGAATTTCTTCCAAGTCTCTGCGATTTAGCTCGGGTAACAGGACACAAGTAATCCCCGCCCGTTTTGCTGCCAGCATTTTTTCTTTGATCCCGCCTACCGGCAGCACCAAACCGCGCAGGCTGATCTCACCGGTCATGGCGATATCTTTGCTGATGTGCCGTCCGGTTAAAAGCGATACGAGCGCGACGAACAGTGTGATCCCAGCGCTGGGGCCATCCTTGGGAATAGCGCCCGCCGGAAGATGAATGTGCAGGTCGTTTTTCTTGAAGATGTCGGCATCGATGCCGAGTGTGTCGGCGCGAGATTTGACCAGACTCAAAGCCGCTTGCGCGCTTTCTTTCATGACCTCGCCCAACTGGCCGGTTAAAATCAACTTGCCGTCTCCAGGCATCTTGGTCGCTTCGACAAACAATATATCGCCGCCGAACGGCGTCCAGGCCAGGCCGGTTGCCACTCCCGGCAAGCTGGTGCGCAGGGCGATCTCATTGAAAAACTTTTGCGGTCCCAAGTAGTCATGGAGAGATTCCGCAGTGACTGTTATGGTTTGCGTCATTCCTTCGGCAACGCGCATTGCCACACTGCGGCAGATCGCGGCCAATTGCCGCTCAAGTTGCCGGACACCGGCCTCACGGGTATATGAGCGAATTGTTTCCCGAATGCCATCGTCGGTAAAGTCAATATCCCTGGGTTTGAGTCCATTTTCACTAATCTGCCGAGGAACCAAGTATCCCTTGGCAATCGCCAGCTTCTCGTCTTCGATGTAGCCCGGCAATTCCAAAATTTCCATACGATCGCGGAGCGGACCTGGCACGTTATCGAGCAGGTTCGCCGTGGCGATAAACAATACCTGAGTTAAATCGAAAGGGACCGCTAGGTAATGGTCTTGAAAAGTAGCATTTTGAGCCGGATCGAGAACCTCCAGCAATGCCGCGGAAGGGTTGCCATGGAAACTAGCGCCGAGCTTGTCAACCTCATCCAACATGAAGACGGGATTTCTACTACCGGCCTTGCGGATGGCCTGAATAATGTTACCAGGGAGCGCCCCGACGTAAGTCCGCCGGTGGCCGCGGATATCTGCCTCATCATGGACGCCGCCGAGACTTTGGCGCACGAACTTACGATTCATCGCCCTGGCGATACTTTGACCCAGGGATGTCTTGCCAACGCCCGGCGGACCGACCAAGCACAGGATCGGACTTTTCCCTTCCGGTTTCAGTTTGCGAACGGCGAGAAACTCGATGATGCGCTTTTTCACTTTTTCCAGGCCGTAATGGTCGGCGTCGAGAATTTCACGGGCTTTGGGCAGGTCGATCTCTTCCTTGGTGACAACGCTCCAAGGCAGATCGGCCAACCAGTCGAAATAGGTTCTCAACAACGAATGTTCAGGGGCCATCTCGGGAATACGCTCGAACCGATTGAGTTCTTTGAACGCTTCCTTCTCAACATCGGGCGGCATCTTGGCCTCGAAAAATCTTTTGCGCAGCTCTTCAACTTCGACGCCCTTGCCGTCTTCCTCACCGAGTTCTTTTTGAATAGCCTTCAATTGCTCGCGCAGAAAATATTGGCGCTGCGACTTGTCCATGGAGACCTTGGTTTCGTCGCCGATCTTCCGGCTCAGCTCGAGCAATTCGATCTGACGCGCCAACTTTTCCGAAACTTTTTGGGCACGCGTCTCTGGGTCGAGGATCGCCAAGACCTCTTGCTTCTCCGCGGTCGGCAGGTCCAGGGTGGAGGCGATCACATCGATGACCGACAAAGGATCTTCCATCCTTTCGATCATCGCTCGCAGTTCGTTCATGGGTTCAGGGAATAGTGACAATGCCCGAGCGGCTTCTTGACGCAAATGCAAGATGCGCGCCGCGAACTCCTTGGTCTGTGGTACCGGTTCTTCCACCATGGTGACCCGCGCAATCAGCACGGGATCGGTTTCGATGAATTCGTCGATCACGAATCGGCGCCGGCCTTGCACGATCACCTGCCGCCGGCCGTCCGGCAGGGTAAACATGCGCAAGACATCCGCGGCAGTGCCGATGCCGTATAGCTCTTTGGGTTGAGGAGCTTCCATATGTGGATCGCGTTGCACGATAAAACCGATGGGTAGTTGTTGGCGCACGGCTTCTTCGACAGCTTGGAGCCGCGCCGGGCGGTCGACCATCAGCGGCATGACCATGGACGGATAAAGCACCCGGTTGCGCATCGGTATGATTATCAATGCGCCCTCGGGAATATGGAAACGAGGTTTCGACTTTGACAGCGGCAGTTCTTCCGCGCTCATGATTGCTTCCTAATCTGAATGGTGAGTAACCCATCCTGAAACGAAATCTCTCCCACTGAGAGAGGATTCTCCCAACCAACCAACCTGAGTCGCCGGTCAAAACGACCGAATGGGATCTCCCATAGCTTAAGTTCCCCTTCATTGAAGCATTGGGGTAGCCGTCGTTCGCCGGCGATCACCAAATCGCTGCCCTCCAGCCGTACGTCGACGCCGTCAACCGCAACCCCAGCGAGGCCTAAAATCACCCACAGGTTTTCGTCCGTCTCGACGACACTAACCGGAGGTTGCCAGCTCGGTGCTCGGCCATGCGGTGCCCGGTATTGGGATGTAGCGGCGATTTGTAAAAAATTCCGGTGGATGCGCTCCGCCTGCTGGAGCAATTCGTTAGCTCGCCGCCAGACCATGACATCCCAATCTTGCGCTGACATAAAATCTGAACCTCCTCCGGCAAATTCACATGTTTCAGAATACGCCAAAAAGTCTCTGAAGACCGTCCAATATTAGACACCGCCCTTGCCGCACTGGCTCGGTATCGACTAGAACTGGAATTTGAAAAATTGCCTCCGCGGCGATGAGATGATTCGATGCTAGCAAGCCTCATTCATCCAAGTAATCGATACTGCCGTCATTACTTGCTCCGTTGTCTACTTTTGCACAGCAAATCCCGTGGGCAACGCGTATCCTGACTTCAGTCACAGTTCAGTAATATGCTCGGAGCGACAAGAAATAGGCGGGCAATTGTTCGGAAAGGAGCCGAAAATGCTGTGGACTGTCTTTTTAATTCTCATGGTCAGCTGGGCTTTGGGGTTGGCGACGTTACCCGCTCTTGGCGGATTCATTCATCTTCCGCTGTTTTTTGCGCTGATGACGCTGGCGATCGATGTCTTGCAAGAGCGTCGTCTCTGATGTCCTTCGCGATTCACTAATGCAGCTTGCCGTCGGGCGATAGTTTTGAGCCATTATCACAGCTGACGATCCATCCTGCCGAGAACGACTCAGTCGGGTTAAAACATCTCAAGCTTTATTTTGCCGTTCGCCCAAGTCAGATCCTTACTAATTGGTCGAAAAGCGCGACGATTTGGTCGAGCGTTCTCTCCGTGTTCATTATCATGCGCCAGTAATCTAACGGCAAACGGCGCTTTCGCGCCTGTTCGAGAGCGGCATCGATAGTGCTCTAGATAAATGACGTAAGAAATAAAATCAGCAAACAGCAAACGAGGAGATAACAAATATGGTTGGATCATTCAATGAACAAATCGCCGATGCTTTTACTGGCCGGCACGCTTATGATTGCCGGTTGCTCTGGAGGACCACTCACGACCCGGGAAAAGGGCGCCGGGATCGGTGTTGTCGGTGGCGCCGTTGCGGGCGGGCTCATTGGCGCCGCCGTTGGCCACCCAGGCGCTGGAGCGGCGATCGGCGGTGGTTTGGGCTTGGGCGCGGGTGCTTTAATTGGCGACCAAATGCAGGGCCAGGAAAACCAGAGCTCCACGCAAAACTCGCAGATCCAGCAAAACCAGCAGGAAATAGATCGTCAGCAAAGTGAGCTCGAACGGCTGAGAAGAGAACGCGAAGAGTATTAAGGGTTTCAGGCGATCATCAAAATCAAAGCAGGACGACTAGGAAATGCACGATACGACTGTACAAGAAAAGTTGGCCTGGGCCGCCGGCGCAGCGGTACTAGTATGGACTGGTCGATACTGCTTATAAAATGAATCATTTCACCGCCAACGTTTGGCTGGCAAAAACCTACGTGAAGCAAGTCGGGCAGTTGCGAGTTTTGGCGGCGCGCGAGGCATCGGTGGAGCCGACCCAGGATATGAGCGGCGATGCGAACATGCCGAGGGTGGCGACAAGGTAAGCATACGGGGGTTCTGAGTTGGCAGTACCTCCAGTCTGGAGCTTATTTCAAAGCCAACGGAAATCGCCGGTCGACATGAACACTTAGCACTAACGACTTCAATCGCGAGCATGTTGTTTGAGTGAGGTAGATGCACAGCTTTAAATGCATCACTTGCGACATGGTACTTCTCGAATAGCTATTGGTTTGTCAGGACTGGGATCACTGCGATCGCCCTGGGTATGACCCGCTCGGACACGCTATGACAGCAGTAGTAGGCAAGCACTTGGAGGTGGCGATTCCTACCGACATGAGCCACCGTGACAATCTGCAATTCAAAATTAGAACCTTGTGATTCGCGGGCACGCTGCCGGGCGGACGGAACCGACTAGCTGCGCCGCTTGGCGCGTCGGTGGAACTTAGTTCCGGCGGCGTCGTGAAATTGGACTTGTTGATTCACCGTGACTTGTCGAGACTGCCGCAAAGCCCGACGGAAAAGCAGTGCGAGGCACTGCTGAAGAAATTATCGGCTGGGCTATATCTCGCCGTATGACTCCGCTACCTCACATCAAGCAAAGCTGTTATTAGGAGTTGAGTAATCGGCAGGTGGCCCGCAGCGTATTTTTTCGGCAACAATATACGGAAAGGAAAATAGCATGGCCATAGTCCATCGTGAGCGGCACCGTACACAGCATATAGGCTGGCTCCGCGCCGCCGTTCTGGGCGCAAACGACGGTATCGTCTCGACCGCTAGTCTGGTTGTTGGCGTGGCCGCGTCAAATGCCACACATACGGCGGTGCTGGTGGCAGGTGTCGCAGGCTTGGTTGCGGGAGCCATGTCCATGGCTGCGGGTGAGTATGTTTCGGTCAGCTCTCAGTCAGATACCGAGCAAGCGGACATCGGACGCGAACGCACGGAACTCGCCGCCAACGCATCCAACGAGAGGAGAGAGCTTGCGGCGATCTACGTCAAACGGGGGCTCGATCCGACTCTGGCAAACCAAGTCGCAGAACAACTGATGGCTAAAGACGCGCTTGCCGCACATGCCCGCGACGAGCTCGGCATCTCGGAAACCATCAGTGCCCGGCCGGTTCAGGCAGCACTTACTTCCGCCGTCACGTTTGCAGTGGGTGCCGCGCTGCCTTTACTAGTGGCTGTCGTCGCGCCTGCAAGCGGCCTCGTGCTCCTTGTTGCCGGAAATTCTCTATTATTTCTCGCACTTCTAGGTGCCCTGGCGGCTCATACCGGCGGTGCGCGCATCCTAATCGGAACGGTGCGCGTTACATTCTGGGGAGCATTGGCCATGGCAATAACCGCAGGCATCGGAGCACTGTTTGGAACGGTTGTGTAAAGCGCTTATTGGAAAAAACCGTGCCTGGTGTGCCACCTCATAATAAACATCAGCGGTTAACAGAAAGCCGGCAGGTGCGTCCTGCGTCAGAGGAAAACATCTAGACACAATGCAATCCCTGAGAATCCAATCCGCAGCGAAGTGAGCGCCGGAAACCTGAGTGGCTCAGCCACTATTCCAGAATGAAAGAGCCGGCGACCGTCACCTAATGAACCTATGGAAAGGAAGAATTATGCAATCAGAAACCCCATCCAAGACCAAAGGCCTTCCCGGCGCCAAAGTCGCGACGGCCGCCGCGCTGGTGAACTACCAGGAGGGCGCCATTGTCAGCCGCGAAGTAATCAAGGCGCCAACTGGGAACGTGACATTCTTCGCGTTTGATGAAGGACAAGGCCTGAGTGAGCACGTGGTCCAGTTCGACGCCCTGGTGTATGTTCTCGAAGGCGACGCGGAGATCAGCATCGCTGGCCAGCCGCACCAGTTGCGAGGCGGTGAAATAATTCTCATGCCCGCGAATCAACCCCATGCCCTCAAGGCGCTCAAGCGCTTCAAAATGATTCTGACGATGATTCGAGCCTGAACGAAAACTGCCATGAAAACAAACCTCGACTCTAGGACACTCAGTGCAGAATCGCTGCGTAAGACAAACGCCTATTGGCGCGCGGCGAACTATCTTTCCGTTGGACAGATTTATCTCTACGACAATCTGCTGTTGAAGAAACCGCTCAAGCTGGCACACATCAAACCACGCCTGCTCGGCCATTGGAGCACGACACCGGGGCTGAACTTCATCTATGCCCATGGATTAATCTTGTCACCGACGGTCTACCGGCACTCTGCCTCGCCACCGACCCCATCGATCCCGATGTGATGAAACTCCGCCCGCGCCAGCGTTCGGAGAGCATCGCTGACGCCAGCTTTCTCCGCGCGATGTTTTTCACCGGCTTGCTGACGGCGGGCGTCGCGTTCGCGGTTTACCTTTATGTCTTGCAGACGGGAACCCTGGCAATGGCCCGCACTTCCGCCTTCACCGTGTTGGTTTTTGCCGAACTCTTGCGCTCCTTCGGTGCCCGCAGTGAGACCAAGCCGGTCTGGCGCATCTCGCTATTCACCAACTTCAACCTCGTCATTGTGGTTGCCATTTCTTTCGGCCTCCAGGTGGGGAGCCAACACAACGCGATTCTCGGCAACTTCCTGAAGACGTCCTATATGCCGCTTGCCGATTGCTTCGTACTTCTTGCCCTGAGCGCTCTTCCATTGATCAGTCTGGAGATAATGAAAGTTGTGCTGCCACACCGGGGCGTAAGTAATGGCTCATTTGACCCAGAGATTCTCTTGCTGCCAGCGACTGCGAACAGCGGAGCTCGAACCAAGGTGTGCTTCCGTAACAAGCCTGAAAACAAATACCAAGGCACCGTACTGCATGAGAAGGTGTCCTTAGCCGGGCAAATATCTCAATGAAGCGATAGCCGTGATTGATGCAATCGACGCTTGTTTGATATGGCGTCGACGGCACCAAAGTAAGTGAGGAAGATCGTCGATGAGCGGCTTTCAACTGCACCGTCTCGGCCAGATCATGGAGCCGGAGCCGGCCAATGCGCAAGAGGCCTAAGGTGTTCTCTACCCCGCGGTGTCGTCGTTTCTAGCCATCAGACCGGGGTCGCGATTCCGTGTTCGGCGCAATCGCTTCCGGCCCGCTGGTCTACTATTGGACAGTAATCCCCGCGCATAACCGGCATAATTTAGAATTAATCCCCGGCATAAGTTTCAGTCCGGTGACATGGAGTGTTTTGCGATATTCTAGATCGCCCGCGATTCTGTCGTAACTGAAGGGTTAAGGGCTCTGGACGGTGGTTGAGGCCGATCAGATCTTAGAAGTCGCACAGGTGCAAAAAAGCCACGAAAGTTGGCGTCGGTACGTGGAACAAACGAGATCATTCCGGTGATGGAAGGACAGACTGAAAGCGACAGTAAGCCAAACGTTTCATTGGAAACTGCTGGCGCCGATACGCTCGTCGTGCAACTTTCCGGTGCCTGGCGAACACAAAAAAACGCTGTCTCTGCCATCCCGGTGCTAAAAGCGCTCGAGGCTTACCATGTTCGCTGCGTTCGCTTCGATGCCAAAGCTCTCTCCTCTTGGGACAGCAGCGTCCTTATGTTCTTGATGAAAGTGACCGAGCTCTGCCACCAGCAGGAGATTGTCACGGACCGCGAAGGACTGCCGGACGGGATTCGCCGTCTCCTCGAACTCGCTGAGATAGTGCCGGAGCAAGAAGCAGCCAAGCCGACGACCGCTGCACCCTCCTTTTTGGCACGGGTCGGTACGACCTCGACGGGTTTTTTTGCCAGTTTTTCAGAGATGCTGCACTTTCTCGGCGATGTGACGTTGACCTTCCTCAAGCTGGCCAAGATGCGCGCGCGCTACCGCACCGCCGATCTGTTTCTTATTGTCGAAGAATGTGGTCCGCAAGCACTGGCCATCGTCACACTCATCAGTTTTGGCATGGGTACTATTTTGGCGTTTGTCGGCGCGGTTCAGCTCCGCCAATTCGGCGCCCAGATCTATGTGGCGGACCTCGTCGCCATCGCCGTCGTTCGCGATATGGGCGCCATGATGACAGGGATCATCATGGCGGGCCGGACCGGCGCCGCATTCGCCGCACAGCTCGGCACGATGAAGGTGACTCAGGAAATCGACGCATTGAGCACGCTGGGATTCTCGCCGCTGGAATTTTTGGTGCTGCCGCGCATGATCGCCCTTTGCCTGATGATGCCCTTGTTGTGTCTGTACGCGAACCTGATGGGCATTTTGGGTGGGGCTGTAGTGGGTTTGTGGATGCTCGACCTTTCCTGGACCACTTATTACCACCAGACGATCAATGCGATCACTTTGACCGCCCTGTTCGGCGGTGTCTTTAAAGGCGTGATTTATGGTGTCCTCATCGCCCTTTCGGGATGTCTGCGCGGCATGCAGTGTGGAAGCAGCGCCTCGGCCGTTGGCGAGGCTGCGACTTCTGCCGTGGTCACAAGCATCGTGTTTATCGTCACGGCTTGCGGCGCCTTGTCCGTGGTCTTCTACATAATTGGAGTGTGATGTGAGATGAACAGTGAAACTTCAAACGAGATTGCCGCCGATGCGAAAATTACCGTGCGCAACCTTACTCTTGGTTACGGCTCCATCGTCTTGATGCGCGATCTCAACTTTACGGTCAAGCGCGGTGACGTGTTTATCATCATGGGCGGCAGTGGCTGTGGCAAAAGCACGTTGCTGCGCAACATGATCGGTCTCATCGAACCGAGCGACGGGGAAGTATTCTACGAAAAAGCAAATTTTACCCGCTCGAGTGCCGAAGAGCGGCGGAGTTTTTTTCGCCGCTTCGGCGTCCTGTATCAGAGCGGCGGCCTTTGGAGTTCCATGACTCTTGCTGAAAACGTCGCACTGCCGCTCGAAGAATACACCGATCTCGGCCCGGCCGAGATCCGCGAGATCGCGACTTTCAAGCTCGCGCTGGTCGGCCTTAATGGCTTTGAAGACTATTATCCTTCGCAGATCAGCGGCGGCATGCAAAAGCGCTTGGGATTGGCGCGCGCCATCGCGCTCGACCCGGAGGTGCTTTTCATTGATGAACCTTCGGCAGGGCTCGATCCCATCAATTCGCGCCGGCTCGACGATCTGATCTTGGCATTGCGTGATAGCTTGGGGGCGACGGTGGTTGCGGTCACGCACGAGTTGCCGAGTATTTTTGCCATCGGTAATAACAGTATTTTTCTCGATGCTGAAACTAAGACGGCGATTGCCGGCGGCGACCCCAAGGATCTCCTAGCCCACAGTCAGAACCCCAAGGTGCGAGAATTTCTCACCCGCGGAGAAGGGCGGCCTGGTGAGTAAAAAAGCCAATCCTACGCTCATCGGCGCCTTCGTGGTCGGCGCTATCGTTTTGCTTATTGGCGCGGTTACGATCATCGGCTCGGGGCGGCTGTTCCGCAAAACCTACGAGTTCGTACTCTATTTCGAAGGCTCAGTAAGCGGCCTAAGAGAAGGCGCGCCAGTGAAATACAAGGGTGTCGAAATCGGCACCATTACCAATATCCTATTGCAGCTCGATGACGGTGCGGAGGTCAACCGAATTCCCGTGATCATTGACCTAGATGCCGCCAAGATCAGCGGCAGCAGAGGAGTCGGCGGTAGTCTGACACACGCGGCCGGGCTCAAAGCCGCAATTGACCGAGGCCTACGCGCTCAATTGCAGACGGAAAGTATCGTTACGGGCGTGCTGTTCGTCGCGCTCGATCTCGTTCCTGACAGCCCGGCAAAGTTCGTTCAGCCGCCGGGCTCGCGGTACCAGGAAATCCCGACCATCCCGACAACACTTCAAAAAGCCCAGGACATCCTCGGACAGCTGATTACCAAGCTCGATGAAATTGATTTCAAAGCGCTGCTTACCTCCGTTGCTGACGCCGTGAAGAATTTTGAGGGGCTGGCGAATAACAAAGATCTGCGGGAAGCCATTGCCGGGGTCAATCATTTGGTCAATAAGCCCGAGTTGCATGCGGCCGTCCGATCACTTGATGAAACCGTGCGGCGAATTAGCCAAGCCGCGGACGGCGTGCAAAAGGTTGCCGGCAGTCTCGATCGCAGCGTGGCCACGCTCTCGACCGATTTGAAAGAGACGCTGACTGGCGTTCGCGATGCGGTCAAGCAGATCCAGGTCACCGTGGCAAACGTGGACGGCTTCGTCGATCCCAACTCGCCGACCGCTTATGAATTGACCAAAGCTTTGAAAGAGCTTTCCGGGGCAGCGCGGTCGCTCCGGTTGATGGCCGATTTTCTTGAACGAGATCCTCGGGCACTGTTGTTCGGTAGGCCGGAAAGCGAGAAAAAACCATGAGCGGGCGGGTGAGCAAGATTCTGGCGATCGTCGCCACCTGGGTTTCGTTTGAAAGTTGTGCCACCTTTGCGCCGAGAGCCGATCCGTCAAGTTTCTATATCCTCGGGGCTCTCCCCGAGGCGGAGTTGGCGGCAGACAAGAACACAGTCGGCATCAAAGCTCATTTTTCCGTAGGCCTTGGCCCCATTGAATTGCCCGGTTATCTCGACCGCCAACAGATCGCCACACGCACGTCGACGAATCGATTAAGCTATTCCGAGAACGACCGTTGGGCCGCGCCGCTGAGCGAAAGCTTCAGTCGCGTTTTAGAGCAAAACATTTCCCATCTTCTTAACCCCGCGCGAGTCATCCAATTCCCCTGGCAGAGTCATGACGCGCCGGATTATCAGGTGAAAATCGAGGTGCTCCAATTCGAGGCCAGCAGTAATCAGGAGGCTTTGCTGACGGCGCGCTGGACCGTGATCGATAGAAACAAAAAGATTATGGTCGGCCAAAGATCGCAACTGCATCGGCGTGCCGCGTCACTAGCCACTGAAGACTTCGTCAAGGCCTTGAGCGAAACCGTCGGGGAGCTGAGCCGCGAGATCGTAGAGACTTTGCAGACCTTCGAGAAGCAGGGGAAAACTTAGCCTCCCCTTCCCCGCCGAAGCATCCTGCCGCGTGCGGCGGGTTATTTCTTTTCGAATTGTCTCATAGTGAACATCAAGGCTTAGCGGGCCTTTATATGCTCATAATCCTGAAAATCACATTTTCGGGGACAAGTCAGAAGTAAGAACCAAGGAGAAATTGCGATGTCATTTGGAATCTATCTTGTCGGATACATCATACTGATCGCCGGCCTGGCGATCGGAGCCAATATACTCAACGTGCCGATGCAGTGGATCGGCGTGGCCATTCTCTGTTTGGTCGGCATAGCGATCGTCCATGGAGTGACGGCAACCCGACAAAAAGATCCACAGTCATAGGGCTAGCAGCATCCCGCGTCGGGCCTTGCTACATGCAGTAGCTGGCTAACCTGAAAGTTTTCCTTTAACGAACTCAATGCAAAGCGAGCGAATGCATGATCCGCGCCTATTCGCCCGGTGGCAAGTCGAGTCAAACCGCCGAAAAATTCTAGGCAATCTGCTCCAGGTAGTCGGTGAGTTTCTTTTCTTTGATGATGAAAAAGCGGTCCTTGTTGGTCTCGATCAGACCCAGATTGTGAAATCGTTGCATGAACAGGCTAATGCGCGGCCGCGTCGTGCCGACCATCTCGGAGAGTTCTTCATGGGTGATCTTGAGCTCGATTCGGATGCTGCGCGGATCTTTCTTGCCCATGGTGCGAGCCAACTGCAACAACGTCTGGCCCAGCCGCTGCTCGCTATCCACGGTCACAAGATTGGCGATGATCTGCTGCTGGTCGGCGATCCGCACCGCCAAGTAGCGCACAAACCCCTCGAACAGCAAGTCGCGGCTAAGACGCACGAAGAACTGCGAGCAGGGAATCTGTTTGAGCGTCGTCGCCTTCATCGCCGTAGCGGTTTCCAAACGCGCGCCTAAACCGGAAAGACAAAGCTCGCCGAAGATATCGCCCGCGCTATGAATCGCCAGGAGGCACTCCCTCCCCTCGGAAGACAACATGAGCAGTTTGACCTGGCCGCTCTCGACGAAATACACCATCTCGTCGCGATCGCCGCAGGTGTAAACGTTGGCGTGCCGGGCAATCTTGATGGCACGACTATTTGCCGTCTCGCGATGCAAGGATTCGCGCAGTTGTTGCTTGAACAGGTCTGATTGGGGTGTTTGTTGAATCGCCATCGTGTCTCCATTTCGAAGCCCACGATGCTAAGGTAACAGTCGATTTAACCAAGGGCTTGGTCAGTCAGTCATGGGGGAGCGCGAGACACTCGCGCCCCCCCCATGCGTCGTGACAGTACCTCTTGGTGCGTGCTAAGTCCAGGTAGCGTGACATCATCGGCGCGAACAGAGCTGCAGGACAGCGCAACGCGCGATCAGCAGCGCGCCACACCGAAAGTCATGGCGGTCCGGCAAGGGAGTCGCCCCATCGCCGAACCGCCATCACAGTCTAATTGACCGGGCTGGCGGCGATCTGGTGCGAGGTCGAGTTGCTGATCTCGAAGGACTCCACCTTAGGAGAGCCTTCGACTACGCTCGAAAGAGCCCTTAATATCTCCGGATAGGTCTTCGCGATATGGGCCTCCGCGTCTTCTTTTTTGTCCCACAGGCTGATCGTGATCGCTTCATTGCGCTCCGGCGCGATGAAACTGATTGCATCGTCGAATCCTTTTTGCCGCCGCAGCAAGGGAATGACTTCTCCTTCGACAATGCGGGTAAACTCCGCCGCACTTTTGGCCTTGAGCTTGTAACTCACGTTTCGGCTAAACATTGGAACCTCCTCGGTTGGACCGGTTAAAAGAAAATACAAAAGCAGGCTTACTTGAAGAATTTCAGGTAAACGCCGATGGCCGATACTGGCTTAACTGGAACTGATGAGCTTACACGGACTGGTGATGGATTAATGTCTAATATTAGACGCATCGCAAAAATTTTTGCCGCGGCGCACCACTGTTTATGTAAAGGCGCGTTCGAGCCGGCGCAAGATCCCGTCGGGCTCGTCAAGGGCTAACTCGACGATGCGATCCGTGCGCGCCTGCGACGCGCTGACCGCATAGATGCGCAGCTGCGGCGCATTTCCCGACGGCCGGATATGCGCGATATCGCCGTTGCGGAAATAGATGCGCACACCGTCAAGCACGTTGACTCTGGCGATGGCGTCGAAGCCAAGGTCCGGCGTGAAGAAGCGTGATAACGTTGCTTGGCAACGCTGCCAATCGTTGGCTGCCGATCCGGCAAGCGGCGTGCGACTGCCATCGGCGCGGCTGCGATCGAAAACTCCATCTGCAAAATCGAACTCGACTTCGATGGCATCACCAGGTGGAATGAATTTAGCGAGAATCGCTTGGCTAGCCGCCACCGGGAAATCATCGAGCAAACCGGCCCGGCCAAAGCGCGCCGGCAGACGCTCCCACAGCGCCGCCAAACTCACACCCTGCTCCACCGAGGCGAATAAATTTGCCAGGATCGGCAGCAGCGCGTCGCGGGTCGGCAGCGCCGCCAAGGTGGCGCCGTTCAATTCGATATCGCTGCCGGTCAAAAATCCGCCGTTGGCTTCCCAGCCGACAATGCGCTGGCGCTTGGCGGTGGCGCGCAAATCATCGAGCGCGGCGACCACGTACGGCGAACCGATTTGGGTCTTGGCCAACATGATCCTGCGTTCACCCAAGCGGCGTTCAACAGCATCGTTGGCGCTGATCGGCACCGCCGCCGCATCGGCGCGCAGGTACTCGGCAACCACAACTCCAAGCAGATCGCCGGGCAAGAAGCGCACGCGCCGCGCCCCCGGCGCAACTTCGGCAGCCGGCAGCACAGCGGTCACCAACGGCCGGTCGGAATCGCCGTCAGTGGAAACGATAGCTGAAATCGGCGGGCCGCCGGTTTCGGCGGCGACGGCCAACTCTTCCAAGCACTTTAACTGTTCATCAGTAATATTTTCAGTATCGATAGGAAGGAACGTCTCGCTGCGTCCCGCGGTGACGACTTCGGCGCCCATCTCGCGCAAAATACGCGGCAGTAGATCGCGGCCGACGGCGGAATGCTGGTAGACGAGAATCCGTAGGCCGGAAAGGCCGCCACGGGCGAAGCTATCCACGTAGCGGCGCAAGTAGGCTTGTTCAGCGGCGCCATCGAGCGGCGGCAACTCCGGCGCGCGCTTGAGCATGCCGCAAGCATCGAACGGCGATATGGCGGCGCTTCGGCTGTACTCTTCGGCGCGCACCCGTTCGACATCGCGGAAGATACCAGCCTCGTCGGATTTCAACACTTCGCCAACGCTTTTATTCATCTTGATGCCGTTGCGGTCGAAGGGAATATGGCTGCCGGTCACCATCACTCCGGCGCTGCGTTTCGCGATCGCGTGCGCGATCAACGCCGGCGTGGGAATCTTGCCGGCGTTTTCCACCCGGCAGCCCGAGTCTAGGATCGCTTGCGCACATGCCCGCATAATCCGGTCGGTGCTCGGCCGCAGGTCGCCGGCGATGACCACGGTGCTGTTGGCGCGAATATCGCCGCCGCTCATCAAGTAACCGAGGGCGCCTTTGACATTGATATAAGCTTCGAGATCGGTGATGTCCTTCACTAGGCCGCGCAAGCCGCTGGTGCCGAAGGCCAAGGGAACTGGCGCGTAATTGAGAAACGCAGCCGAGGGAGTAATAAATTCGCTCATCCGGTTATTTTAATGAAGAATTGGAGTTGAGGCCAGCATGAACTTAGACAGCGGGATTCGCGCTTGCGCTTACTGAAATGTTAGCGTCCCTTTTTAGTGGGTCTTCGGTGTTTGATTTTTGCCAAAACAGCGATCGAGGAAAAGCGCCAGTGGACCGCGCGCCTGCTGGCGCAATATGGCGTCAAGCTCGCCCTTATTAAGCCAAATGCCTTCGCAGGTTTCACAGCGCTCTACGATGCACCCCAGGAGCGGGTACTTTTGGAACTTTCCCGAACATTTCGGGCAAGTCGCCATCTTCGCATCACGCCGCGCCGCTTTGGCTTTTTGAAACTTGAGCCGCATATCTTCGATCAGTTCATGTTCTTTGTTGGCAAAATAACCGTCTTCATTGGCCCGCTCGTCGAACTCGGGACTTTCGCCCGGACGCTTGGTTTCATTTTTCATATCGCAGTCCTAATCGATGCCTCGCCTCGTTCACCTGGCTGGCACCGTCGGTTATTCCCAGTCGGTGTTGAATCGGTTGCCCTCAGGTCCCACGGTGTCCACCGCGCGCTTCTTGTCTTTCAAACTGTCAATGCTCCGCACCTTTAGTATCGCCTGCAACGCCGGCCGGTCGACGACTTCTTTTTCCAACAGCAGCTTGGCCAGTTCCTCCAGCGCCGGGCGGTAGGCAACCAGGATATCCCGTGCTTTGCCATGGGCATCTGCTAAGATCTGCTTCACCTCTTCATCGATCTGCCGGGCGGTTTCTTCGCTATACTCTCTGGCACTCTGCGTCGGAACCAGAAGGAACGTTGCGTGACGCGGCCCTTCGAGAGCAGCAAGGCCAAGTTTTTCATTCATGCCGAATTGGGTAATCATCGTGCGGGCAATTTCTGTGGCGCGCTGTAAGTCGTTCTGCGCCCCGGTCGACACATCGCCGAAAACGATCTCCTCGGCGACTCTGCCGCCCAAAAGAACATTGATCCGCGCGAGCAACTCGGAACGGGTCATCAAGTAACGGTCTTCGGTCGGCAGTTGGGTTGTGTAACCCAGCGCGGCGATGCCTCTCGGGATAATCGAGATCTTGCCGAGGGGGTCCGCACCTGGGACAAGCTCGGCCATCAGGGCGTGGCCGGATTCATGATAGGCGACGATTTTCTTCTCTTTCGGATTGATGACATGGCTCTTCTTTTGTAATCCTGCAACCACCCGTTCGATCGCCTCGTCGAACTCCGTCATGTCGATCGACTGTTTATCCTGGCGCGCCGCTAGTAACGCCGCCTCGTTGACGATGTTGGCGAGATCGGCGCCAACAAAACCAGGGGTCTTAGCCGCGACGATCGCGAGATCGATAGCCGCTGAGAGCTTCACCTTTTTAGCGTGAAGTTCGAGAATCTTGGTCCGTCCTTTGATGTCGGGACGATCCACCAGAATTTGCCGGTCGAAGCGGCCGGGACGGAGCAGCGCGGCATCGAGGATTTCCGGCCGGTTGGTGGCGGCCATGATGATGACGCCTTGATTGGGATCGAAGCCGTCCATTTCGGCCAAGAGCTGATTGAGGGTTTGCTCGCGCTCGTCATTGCCCGTGAGCATGCTCACGCCGCGAGCTTTACCGATGGCGTCGAGCTCATCGATGAATATGATGCTCGGCGCATTCTTCACCGCTTGAGCAAACAGATCTCTCACCCGTGCCGCGCCAACGCCGACAAACATCTCGACAAAGTCAGAACCCGTCAAACTAAAGAACGGCACCCCAGCTTCGCCGGCGACGGCGCGGGCGAGCAAAGTTTTCCCCGTCCCTGGCGGGCCGACGATCAAAACACCCTTGGGAATATGTCCACCCAATCTTTGATATTTGGTCGGGTCCTTTAGAAATCCGACAACTTCAGCGACTTCTTCTTCAGCTTCGTCGATGCCGGCAACGTCGGCAAAGGTAACACCGGTCTTTTTTTCGATGTAGACTTTCGCCTTGCTTTTACCGATCTGCATCAAGCCGCCGCTCGCCGAACCCATCTTTTTGCCGAGATAGCTCCAGATCAGAAAGAACAGTGCCGCGGGAACAATCCACGACAAAAGGGTCGGTAGCCAACTACTGGTAACTTCCCCTTTGAAAGGAACCTTCGCCGCTTCGAGTTCAGCGGTCAGACCGGGGTCCGCGACTCTTACCGTTTCAAAGGGAACGAGGGTTTTGCCGGCAAGAACTTCGGGAGATATCTCCTTCAGTTTGTCCGGCGTAAGAATCACCTTGAGCGCCGCTCCCTTTAGATTTCCCTCGATGACCGTTTCATGAATAACCAGATCGTTGACCAAGTCATTTTTGACCAGGGATTTGAATTGGCTATAGCTGATCATCTCGATATGGGCACCGACAAACAGGTGTTGCATCACCACTACAATTGCCATCAAGGCAAGAAAATACCAAATCGGCGCCAAGCGGATTTTTTTATCATTCGGCGACTCCTTCTGTTTCTTCTCATGGTAACGGACACGAAGGTCGGCGAAGAAATCCGCCATCCGTTTTCCTGGCTCCGCATCGCCCGGAGTTTGGGCAAATTGCCGGTCGGATTGAGCTGGCACAATTCGGCTTGTGAATTTCTCAATCGATAATTTCATAGATAATAGAACTTTCTCCGTCATCCACCGAACCTGATAACGATATGGCGCATGACCATGCCCCCAAGGTGGGTTAACCCGCGGATTGTTTTTCTTTCAGCATGCGCACCAAGCCGGCGCCGGAATGCGTTGAGAAACAGGGTCTGTGGAGTTAAAAATTTCAAGCTCATGATAGCTCTCTCTTATTTGACGAGAGGCTACATCCGGCTCGGAAAACGCGCAGTTCAATTTTGAACCAATTTGCCCGAGAAAAACGCTGGCGCTGTGCTCGGAAACAATCCAGGATTTGCCGCCTTGATGTACCCCTTCGCACACGACTACGACGATTTTTTAATGCCGACCACCATCAATAAGATTCCACTTAGCAGCACCAGACCCGCGACCAGCGGCGGTAACGGCATGATCCGGTTGATCGCGAAGCGTGCGGGCAGTGAACCAATCGCAAGTGCAGGATCTTGGACTGGGCCATCGCTCCCTTGGTAAGTAAAAGCCACGACGCCGAGAAGGATTAAAGCGATACCGGCATGGATTAGCGGTTTGGTATTCACAAATACGATCATCGTTGGGAGCGCAGCGACGACGCGCCGACGTTGGCGGCGTTACTCCCTAGACCGGAACTGGCACCGGCGTGTCTTTGACCAGCCATTTCTCCCGCATAATCTTGTCCTGAATTCGCAAAAGCCCCTCGGTTAGGGCCTCCGGACGGGGTGGACAGCCGGGCACGTAAACGTCAACCGGAATAATTTTGTCCACGCCTTTACAGACCGAATAGGCGAGCTGAAAAAGCCCGCCGCAATTGGAGCAGCTGCCCATCGAGATCACATACTTCGGGTCGGGCATCTGATCATAAAGGAGCTTGGTCCGCTTGGCCATTTTGTATGTCAGAGTGCCCGCGACGATCATAAGATCGGACTGCCGCGGCGTCGCTCGCGGCACCGCGCCGAAGCGATCGACATCGGCGCGCGGGCCGCCGGTCTGCATCAGCTCAATGGCGCAACAGGCCAGACCGAACAGCATGTACCACTGCGACGAAGCGCGCCCCCAGTTGAGCAGCTCATCCACCTTGGTCGTAAACACCGTCTCAGGCAGTTGGTTTATTAACGACATAAACACCTCCAGTTATCGTTGCCGGCGATGCAACCTCAACGGTTGCCGATCCAAAGTTATCGATCCAACTCTTGGCATCTCGCACAGCATAGTCATCGGCCTCGGATTTGCTGCCGAAGGATTTGTCGAGGCGGTCGTGGCTAAACGGCGAATCGCCGGCGCTAGGATTGGCGCGCTGTAAAACATAGCGCGGAATCCAACCGCTGCTTTGCGTCGGCTGAAACGATTCCCCACGGATGCGATAGTTCTTGTAGGAAATGTCGGACTTCATTTACGCTAGCCTCGCGTGAAGGTCGGAGGAGCAGAAGGCTTATTTGACGGATTTCAAATAACCGCGGCGGAGAACCCTACGACTGTAGAGATACCCTTCAAGCCTAGGAGATATAAGCCATGATAGCAAGGCGACTCTTTCTTAGGCCATTCCGGTCCCGGCCGGCGCTCTCGACATTTGAATAGATCGACCGTGGCTATCGGCCGGATTTTATTGTCAGTAACCGCGTAGAGCAGTCATGACAAAACTTCTCTTCGTTTGAACCGTAATCTTAAAGTCCTGAGGCTGACTGAAAGTTCGAAGAAACGAGTAATTTCTGCGATTCCCGAGCGAAACCTTAATAGACCGGGAAATCCTACCAACGTCGCATCATTTCCCCGCACCAAGCGCCGTCAACGAACGAAACCCCACTGGTTTTCCCAACTTCTCATCGAACAGACTGAGTCGCAGCGAGCGCAGACTCGCGGCAAACGTCATCGCCTTGACGATTTGAAACGCCGGCACTTCATTTTGGCATTGCTGCAAATTGTAGTTGGGAATATTCGGCCGCACATGATGAATGTGATGCAGACCGATGTTACCGGTCAGCCATTGGAAGAGTTTCGGTAGCCTGAAGTAAGAGCTGCCCTCCAGCGCGACGTTCAGCGGGTCCCAAGAGTCATGGCGCACCCAATAGGCGTTATCGAACTGGTGCTGGACGTAGAACAACCACACACCTAGCCCGCCGGCAATGACAATGATCGGCAGCTGAATCAGCAAATAGGTTTTCCATCCGATGCTCCAAGTCGCCACAACCGCCACAATTAACAGCGCCAGGTTCGTGCGCAACACGCTGCGCCGTTCCAGCCGCCCGGCGCCTCTGGTGCCGAAACGGTGGAAGCATAAAAACAGCAGCGCCGCTCCCGGACCGAAGAGAATAAAAGGATTGCGGTAAACCCGGTAGCCGAAGCGCCGCCAAAAAGACGCTGACCGATATTCGTCCGTCGTCATCGTCCAAATGTCGCCCGCCCCTCGGCGATCTAGATCGCCCGCCGTCGCATGATGGCGATTATGCGCCAACCGCCAGTCTTCAAAAGCCGTGAACGTCAGCACGCCGGTGACATAGCCGAGCACAGTATTGGCCCGGCGCGACGCGAAGAACGATCCATGACAACAATCATGGAAAAGAATAAATATGCGAATCAGCAAACCGCCTGCCGCCAACGCCAACAGCAGAGTAGTCCAGTAGGGATAATTCCGCCGCACGGTGAAAATCATCAGCGCCCAGAGTAGGAAATAGGGCACGAAGGTATTGACCAACTGCCAGACCGATTTGCCCAGACATGGCCGTACATACGCACTGGTCGACTGATACCAAGCACTTTTAGTCATGGTCATTGCGACGGCACTAATATCAGCGGACATCGATCACCTCCCCATCGCCGAACTGGACAACGAACATGATGATTAGCCTTAGGACGACGAAAATTGTCGGATGAATAGCTTTAATAATCGATTCCTCCTCGATGGCACTCGAACTGCGGTACGCTGCGTTTTATTCGCGGTCTTATATTTAGACGATGCCGGGAAGATAAAGCTGGTAAACGCACTGTGCTTTGGCCGACCCGTTTGAACTGGGGACTGAACGTTTATCAAGCGCCATTGCCCATCGCACCAGAAATCTCAGCAGTGAATTGTCACAGATCTGACAATCATCCGGACTCGTTTTCCTCGCTTTAATCGTTTCAACCGACTTTGCGTGCTTGCAGCGCCTTTTCGAGCTGTTCCGCCACCGCACTCCGAGATTCACCCAACACTTCGGTGATCTCGCAAACCAGCAGCTTCTTCGCCCGCTCCAAAGTCTGGCGCTCGTGCGGTGCCAGCGTTTTGGTCTCGTTCAAGTCGGTGAGCGACTCGACGATCTGCACCAGATCCGACGCCGACCCGGAAGACAACAGCTTGCCGTTATCGAGGGCGCGCTGTTTCCAATTGCGCGCCGTGGACGGCGGTGGTATTGGTTTGCCCGGCTGGCTCAACCGGCCGAGCAGCTTGGGAATCTCCGATTTTTGCAACAACTGCCGGATGCCCAATCCGGTGATCTTGTCGACCGGAATGAACAGTTCCCCGCCATTATCTTCGAGGGGCGCCAACCGGTAGAAAGCCGTTGACGTGCCGCCAACCAACTTGTTGACCACCGCACCGATCACACATGGTCCGTGACTCGGAAGACTGACTTTTTCACCAATACTCAATGTCATGCGATTCTCCTCTTTTAACTGCGCGCCGCGCGACTTAATGGTCGGACGCTTCATAGATATTCTTCAAGAACAGCCGTGAACTCGCGGCGCTGCACTACATTTCCGTCAGCGGCCGATTTACCGAATGTCTAAAATGGCCGCCCCGATCGAAATTTAGATTCTTTTGCAACTCGGAGTTTTATCAGTTCGTGGGTCCGGCCTGCCCCGAAGATTGGTCCGCCGACTTCTCGGCAGCCCGCTCGAGCTCCAAGATATCCACATCCAAGCTGTTTTCGCCCGGCACTTTTTCATTCTTGCGTTCGAGCCGCCGGGCTAATTTCAGCTTATGTTTTTCTTTCCGAGCATTTTCCTTTTGCCGTTTTTGAAATGTCTCAGTACCCATAACTGCTCCTTTCAGTCACTTAGAGTTGTCGTCGCTTGGTCGCCGTGGCGTCCAAGCCATTCGAGCATGGCGTGAATGCTCCCCGTCGCCAAACCGATGCTAGTATCCGCCGCCCCGTAATAGAGATGAACCGTATCGCCGTCCGGCGCAATCGTGTAACCGCAAGGGAACACTACGTTGTCTACATCCCCGCGTTGTTCGTAAACCTCTTGCGGGCCGAAAATCCATTCATCGCCCCGCCTAATACAGGACTCCGGTGCCTGCAAGTCAAAGAGGGCCAGCCCCAGTCGATAAATCGATCCGGCTGCGGTTTGCCGCACGCCATGATAAATCACCAACCAGCCCTGCGCGGTTTCGATGGGCGGGGGCGAAAGACCTATCTTGTTCGCGTCCCACCACGAGCCCTTACGCGCTTCCAGCATCAGCTTGTGATTGCCCCAATGACGCAAGTCCGGAGAAAACGACATCCACATATGCGCCCGCGGCGCGCTGACCGGCCGATGAATTAACGCCCACTGCCCGCCGATACGGCGCGGAAGCAGTGCCGCGTCTTTATCTTCCGGCGCCATGATGACGCCGTAGCGCTCGTAGCTGTGGAAGTCTTCCGTGAGCGCTAAAGATACGCCCGGTCCATCGCGTGAGAAAGCGGTATAAATAACCGCATACTTGCTTAACTCCGGGAGATACGTGATACGCGGGTCTTCAATGCCCCATATTTCTTCGGGAAAATTTTCCGCATTGGCCTGCAGCGTCGGCCGGCATTCGATGCGCCAGTTGTCCACACCGTTGTCGGAACGGGCGACGGTAAAATGCGAATGGCCGCGGCGATCCTCGACGCGGCACAGCAGCAACGTCGTGCCGTCCGCCAAGCGCGTCGCGCCGGCGTTGAAAACGCTATTGACCGGATAGGGCCAATCGGCCGCGCTCAATATCGGATTGAGTTTGTTACGGCGAAACAGTTCGGGGTGCTGATTGTTCATCAAACTCCTGTGGTTACGGATGCCAATGCGGTTTCAGCCAAGCGCAGCTCCAGCATCGCCTGGAGAAACGCGAGCGAAGATTCCGCGCCTTGATTTTCATTCGTACGGTCGGGATGCAAACCATCGCGGCAGCCGCCGGTGGTCGGATCGTAGATCGGCAGGTTTAAATCATTGTGACCGAGGAACCAATCGAACGCCCGTCGCGCTTCTTTGGACCAGCCCTTGTCGCCGGTAATCCGCTTCGCTTCGAGACAAGCCGACACCATCGCCTGCGCTTCCACGGGCTGCTGATCGAAGCGCGCGCGTTCGCCGTCACGGCGATAAAAACCATTGGAGCCGATCGGCACGAAATGGCCGCCGGGCACCTCGGCGCGCTGCAAGTCGGCCAGCCAGGTGAGCGACTCCAGTCCGGCGTCGGTCATGTCGCTATTGGGTATGCCGCGGCCGCACATGAGCAAGGCGTGCGGCAGAAGGGCATTACAATAACTTAACGAGGATTCGTACCAACGCCATCGGTCCGAGCGATTTTGCCGGTACAGATCGAGCAACCGCCCGGCCAAAACTTCGCGCGCTTGAGTGATGGTTCGGTCGCCGGCAAATCGCTGCAAGTATTCGTTGATACCGATCAGCGCGAAGGCCCACGCCCGCGGACTAGTCGTATCGAGCACCGCCGGCAACGACTTCTCGAAGACCCAGCCGGCCATGTTCTGGAGTGCCGGCGTGTTGGAACGGCCCAACACCGTACCGAGCGCCCAGAGGGCGCGGCCATGACTGTCATCGGAACCGATCTCCTCCAGCCAGTCGCGCTGATAGCTCATGAAGTTGCGGAAGCGGCCGGTCTTGGCATTGAAGGCGTACCAGACAAACGCGAAGTAACGCGACATGAGATCGGCGGTCTCTTCATTGCCGAGTTCTTCCAAAAGCGCGCTGACGGTGAGCGCCCGCGCATTATCATCGATGGTGTAACCCTCGTGGTAATTGGGCACGGTGAAGATCGCATGTTGAAACATGCCGGTATCGTCGGTCATGCGGCGCAAGTGATCGAGCTTGAGCGGCGGCAGCTCGGCCGGCCGCTTGTCCAGTGGCTTGACGACAAAATCGGGCGGCGTAAAGTGGCGCCGTTCGGCGCGCGCGCGCTGAAAACTCTCCATATAGCGGCGTGCCACCTGCGGCCAGACCATTTCCCGCCCATAAAGGTAGGCGCGCTTGCGCATACTATGACGCTTGGCCTCGTTGTCGAGCAAATCGATGACCTGTTCGGCGAGCGCCGCCGGATCGCGAAATGGCACGAGCGCGCCGCGTTCTTCGGCGAGCATCTCTTCGGCATGCCAATAGGGCGTTGAAATGACCGCCTTGCCCGCGCCGACCGTGTAGGCCAGCGTGCCCGAGACCGCCTGCGCCGCGTTCAAATAAGGTGTGATGTAAATGTCCGCCGCGCCAATGAACTCGACGAGTTCTTCCAAGCTGACAAAGCGGTTGTAAAAGATCACCTGGCCTTCGACGCCCTTTTCTTGCGCCAACCATTGCAGCGATAAGCGATAGCTTTCGCCGTCGTGGCGCAGCACATGCGGATGGGTCGCGCCGACGATGAAGTAGACCACGTTGGGATGCTTGGCCAGGATTGCCGGCAGGGCCGAGATGACAGTTTCGATCCCCTTGTTCGCCGACAGCAGGCCGAAGCTGAGAAGCACGATCTTGCCTTCAACGCCGAACAGATCTTTGTGAAAACTCGGATCGACGAACGGCAGATCGGGAATGCCATGGGGAATGAGATCGATCTTCTCCGGCGCAACCTGATAAATCTCTTGTAAGAACTCCGCGCTGCGCTTGCTCATCACGACCAAACGGTCCGACAGGCCTGCGACTTCAGTCAACACGCGCCGTTGCTGCGCATCGGGTTCGCGCAGGATCGTGTGCAGCGTCGTGACGATCGGCATGCGCAGGTCGCGCAGCAGCGTCAAGATGTGGCTGCCGGCCCGGCCGCCAAAAATGCCGTATTCGAATTGCAGGCAGACAAGGTCGACACTATTGATATTCAAAAAATCGGCGCCGCGGCGGTACGACTCGAGGTCTTTTTCCGTCAGTTCGAAGCGCACCCGCGACGGATAAGCGTAACCGCCTTCGATATCGTTGACCGGCACCGCGATACAGGTCGTGTCGCTATGCTCGGCGGCGATCGCTTCACACAGGTCAGTGGTAAAGGTGGCGATGCCGCATTGCCGCGGCAAGTAGTTGCCGACAAAGGCGATGCGATTGATCGCGGTATTTTTTAGACCCTGTGTCAACGGAAAAGCGCTCCTAGCTGGCGGTGATGCCTTGCGGTTCTCGGTCATGCTCCGGCCCACAAACACGAAGAGGCGGTTACCCTAGGTACCGCCTCTTCGAGACTCGGGGGAAATAAACCGAGTTTGTTCTATTTGAACGTCAGGTCAGTAATCGTATCTATGATTGTAGCAGATGAGGATGATAAAGATAGCCCCTACTTGGTTTTGGGGACCGGTGCCGTTTGCTTCGCCAGCGCAGTTTTTGCCGCGGTTTGCTGCTGGATTTGCTTCTGCTTCTGGTGCTTGTCTTTATCCTTTTTGCTTTTGTCGCCCATTTAAATTCTCCTACCGCCGATGTTCATCCGGCCGGCGCTTTGACTGCGAGCCGAATGGGTCGCAAAAATTTACGACTTAACTTCCATGAGACTTTTGGCACAACCTTCGGCGACCTTGCTGTCAGGTCTTTCTTCTCCGGGCAGCGTCGCCCACCCCTGCTCTTCGACGAACTTTTGTCCGTCCCAAGCATCCTTGGCCTTGATCTCCTTGAGCTTCTCTTCTTTCTTCGCGTCCTGGTTGAAGCGAGCCACACAGCTCGGCGTGAAACGTTTGGCCACGGCATTTTCGGCAATCTCTTTGGCCAACACATCGGCAGTGCCGCCGGTCACCCAGCCACCCCAGTTAAAACCGACGATCATCGCCAGTACCGCGCCGCCGGCGGCGCTCCAGCCACCGAGCTTAACTTTGTCCCAATCCATAAAACACCTCCGTTATTTTAAACCACACCGGGAATCCATAGAGTTAGCGATGCACAGCTGTGGCAAATCCAGTAGTCCGAGTAACGTTGCGACAGCGAGCACTCCTCGCAAACCGAGCAATATCGATGTCCGCAGGACTCGCATTTGACGGCGGTCGTTGGATCATCCGCAACTTTTGCCTCAATCATTGTTTTTTCATCGGCTTCGATAGAAATTGCACCAGAATTATTATCTTGGCTCTTGCCCGCCGCGTTCCGCGCGACAACTCGAACCTATGCATTCTCTGCCATGCTAAACGGAGTCGACAGCGGTTTCTGTCTAATAATAGACAATAGTGGAGAATTATTTTTTCGCGGCAAACGCCCGTGCTGCGGCGATCCATTGACCAGCGTGGCTTAATCGCATGAAGAACTCCCGCGCAATACTCAAACAGTTTCACGCAGCGCTTAAAGAGGTCGCACGATTACGCTAAGATCACGCGATGGCGCCAATCATTGCGATTTCGAACTTGACCAAGACCTACGCTTCCGGCCACCAGGCACTCAAGCGCGTCGATCTGGCGATCCATAAAGGCGAGATCTTCGCCCTCCTGGGCCCCAACGGCGCCGGCAAGACCACACTGATCGGCATCGTCTGCGGCATCGTCACACCCACCGAGGGCACCATCATTGCCGCCGGCCACGATATCCAGCGCGACTATCGGGCCGCGCGCGCCAAAATTGGACTGGTGCCGCAAGAGCTCAGCACCGATGCTTTCGAATCCGTGTGGGCAACGGTGAGCTTCAGCCGCGGGTTGTTCGGCCACCCGCCCAGGCCAGCCTACATCGAGCAGGTGCTGCGCGAGCTGTCGCTTTGGGATAAACGCAAAAATATGATCATGACGCTCTCCGGTGGCATGAAGCGGCGCGTGATGATCGCCAAGGCGCTCGCCCATGAGCCGCAGATTCTATTTCTTGACGAACCCACCGCCGGCGTCGACGTCGAACTGCGCCGGGACATGTGGGGCCTGGTGCGCCGCCTGCGAGACAACGGCGTGACGATCATCTTGACCACACACTACATCGACGAAGCCGAGGAGATGGCCGACCGCATCGGCGTGATCAACAAAGGCGAACTGATCCTGGTGGAAGAAAAAACCAAGCTGATGAAGAAGCTCGGCAAGAAACAATTGACGCTCAATCTCCTCGAGCCACTGGCAGTGGTCCCGCCGGAGCTCCGCGACTGGCACTTGGCGCTCAACGCCGGCGGAACAGAATTGGAATATACCTTCGACGCCGCCGATGAACGAGCCGGCATCCCGGCACTCTTGCAACGCATGAGCGACCTCGGCATCCGCTTCAAGGATTTGAACACGCGCCAAAGCTCGCTTGAAGATATCTTCGTCAGCCTGGTCAGCGATCGTAATTAAGGTCAAGGCGGCACGCGAAAGACCGGAAGGATGCACCACAGAGCACACAGAGATCACAGAGTAGGAAACTTGGCTGGAGATTTTACCTTCTTTCGAGTCGTGCCCGTGGCTCGTGGTTGAGGTTCAAAACACCCGAAGTATTACCCAACCCTCTGTGGTCTCTGTGCTCTTTGTGGTGAAATTCCCTGTTCCGAATAGACTCACGTAAGACTATGAGCAACCTGGCATTCAACCGGCATAGCGTCTGGGCGATCTACAAATTCGAGATGGCGCGGGCGCTGCGCACGCTGTTTCAGAGCGTGATTGCGCCGGTGATCACAACTTCGCTTTATTTCGTCGTTTTCGGCGCCGCCATTGGCGCGCGCATGGCCCAGGTCGACAACGTTGCCTACGGCGCGTTCATCGTGCCGGGGCTGATCATGCTCTCGCTCCTTACCCAGTCCATCTCCAACGCCTCGTTCGGCATTTACTTCCCGAAATTCACCGGCACGATCTACGAGCTTTTGTCCGCGCCGGTCTCGTACTTGGAGATCGTCATCGCTTACGTCGGTGCCGCCGCATCGAAGTCCATCGCCCTGGGCCTGATTATTCTCGCCACCGCCGCCCTGTTCGTGCCGGTGCGCATCCAGCACCCGCTGTGGATGATCGTCTTTCTCGTGCTCACCGCGGCGACCTTCAGCCTGTTCGGTTTCATCGTCGGCATCTGGGCCAAGAGCTTCGAGCAGTTGCAGTTCATCCCCATGCTGATCATTACGCCGCTGACTTTTCTCGGCGGCGCTTTTTATTCCATCGACATGCTGCCGCCGGCCTGGCGCACCGTCACTCTGTTCAATCCTGTGGTATATCTGATCAGCGGCTTCCGCTGGAGCTTTTACGAATCGGCCGACGTGAGCGTAGAAATTAGCCTAGCAATGACCCTGGGATTTTTCGCCCTCTGCCTGGCCGTCGTCGGCTGGATTTTCAAGACCGGCTACCGGTTGAAGAACTGAACAGTGGCGGCAACAACCACGCGAAGCCCGCGTCAGAGTAGAGTAATGCAAGGAAAAACTTTACCGGCTATACGTTGAAGTGGATCAATGACAAGTTTTGAACCCGTAGAACTGTAAATGTTTCAAACCATCAGCGTGTTCGTGCGCAACAGTTCAACACTCAGACCCGACATAATTTATGAAATGATAGCCTTGTTATTATTGAATTCGTTCCGATCCCCCCCAACTCACAGCAACTGGCCGCCGGGCATATGTGGAAAGGCGCTCATTTCATGGGCCGGAGCTAACGGTTGAACATTGTCCAAGTAAGCCCTGGTGAGTTGATCGAGCCGCGTGATGCCGAGCAATCCCATGGTGGTGACGATCTCGCTTTTGAGTATTTCGAGCACCCGTACCAAGCCGGCCTGACCGGCGGCGGCGAGTCCCCAGCCTTGGAGCTTGCCGATAGCTACAGCGCGCGCCCCCAGGGCGATAGCCTTGAGTACGTCGCTGCCGCGCACGATGCCGCCGTCGAGCAAGATTTCCGCTTTGTCGCCGACCGCAGCGACGATTTCCGGCAGCATGTCGATGGTCGCCCGCCCATGGTCGAGCTGGCGCCCGCCATGATTGGATACGTAAATCGTCCCGACGCCATGGGCCACGGCGAGGGTGGCGTCTTCGGCTGTCGCCACGCCCTTTAAAATCAACGGCAGCCCGGCCATCTCCTTGATCGCGTCCAGGGTCGCCCAGGTAAGGCCGGCTCGGTATTCGTAACCGACACCGCGGCGGCTCGGCGGCAACCAGCGGTCCATCATCTGACGCTCGCGGTGGCCATAGTGCGCGGTGTCGACAGTAAGACAGAGTGCCGAGTAGCCGGCCTGCTTGACGCGGGTCAGAAGCTGGCCGACCCAGTTCAAGTCGCCTTGCACGTAAAGCTGAAAGATTTTTGGGTTGCGGCTGGCCGCGGCGATCTCTTCCAGGCTGGGTTGAGTTACCGAGCTGACAAAGTTGACGGTGCCGAATTCTTCGGCGGCTTTGGCGACGGCGACTCCGCCTTCGGGCGTGATCGACTGCAGCGAGCCGATCGGCGCGAGCATGACGGGCATGGCAAGTTTATGTCCGAGAAAAGTTGTCGAGGGATCGATCACGGATACATCGACGAGCACCCTCGGGCGAAACGCGAGACCATCCAGGCCGAATCGGTTGCGCCGCATGGTGGTTTCAGACTCGGCCCCGCCGGTCAAATAGTGCCAAACATTATCGCTAAGATTGCGCCGCGCCGCCATGATGATCTCTTGGTTGGTAACAAAATCCAATGCCATATCTTACCTTTCCGTTTGTCTTCACCCTCCGTGTACTTTGCGCTTAATGAGGAGATCTCATCTCACCACGAAGGACCCAGTGCGGCAGAGCCGCAACCAAATGGGAAAGAGATTTTCACCACGAAGGACACGAAGAGCACGAAGTTCGGAAAATTAATTATCCGAACCCTTCGTGTCCTTCGTGCCTTCGTGGTGAAAATCCTAATTCTCTTCGGTTGCGACTGTGCCGCGTCAATCTTCACGCACGACGACGCAATGTTCGGGATGGGCTGCCGCACAGATCGATTGGCCGGGCTCGAATCGTTGGGATGGCGGCGCTATGACGTGTAAAACTCTCCCCGAAGCAAGCCCGACCGTGTAATCGACCGCGTCGCCGAAATAAATGGAGCGGCGAATGACGCCGGAGAAAACATTGCAGCCTTGATCAGTCAGCTGCCGCGCTGCCTCTTGTCCGCCGACCAGCTTGATATTATGCGGACGCAAGCACACCGACACCTCGCTTGACGGCGCGATGGCGCCGCCGTCAGCCAGGCGAATCTTTACGCCGTCGGAAAGCATTGACCGACCATCGCCGTCAAGGCGCCCGCTCAAGATATTCGCTTTGCCGACAAACTCAGCGACGAACCGGGTTTTCGGCCGGTCAAAAATCTCCGCAGGGGGTCCGACCTGAACCAGACGGCCGCGATTGAGCACGGCGATCCGGTCCGAGGTCGCCATCGCCTCCGCCTGATCGTGGGTAACGTAGACTGTGGTGATCTTGAATTCTTCATGCAGCCGGCGGATCTCGAAGCGCATCTCTTCGCGCAGATTGGCGTCGAGGTTGCTCAGCGGCTCATCCATTAAGAGAATCTGCGGCTCTACCACCAGCGCGCGCGCCAGGGCCACCCTCTGCTGCTGCCCGCCCGACAGCTCCGCCGAATAGCGATCTTGCAAATCCGCCAAGCGCACGACGCCGAGCAGCGTGGTAACCTTCGCCGAGATTTCTGGTTTGGTTAGTTTCTTGAATTTTAGTCCGTAGGCGACGTTCTGAAACACTGTCATGTGCGGCCAGACAGCATAACTTTGAAAGATCATCGACATATTGCGCCGCTCGGGCGGCACAACAAGGGACGGCGATGAAACAACTGCGCCACCGACGCGAATCTCCCCGCCGTCTGGCTGCAAGAAGCCTGCGAGCAAACGCAGCGTGGTAGTTTTACCGCAACCGGATGGGCCGAGCAGTGACACGAATTCACCGTCGCCGATTTCCAAATGGAGATCGTCGACCGCAGCGGCGTCGGCGAACTTTTTTGTCAGTCCCCGGATTGAAACGATCGCCATGGGCTACTCCCGAGCCGCCACTGGATCACGTCCAGCGAGCCCCTGGACCGCAAGTATGACCGCGAAAGAAACCACCAGTAGAAGAATTCCTAAAACCGCGATGACTCCCACCTGGCCTTCTTCTTTAAGATCGAAAATGACTACAGACACCACTTTTGAGCTCGGCGCAAATAACAGGATGGCGGCGCTGAGCTCGCGGAGGACGCCGATGAAGATAAAGGACCAGGCGGCGATCAGTCCCGAGCGCGCCAGCGGCGCGGTTATATCTTTGAGGGACATAAGCCGGTTGGCGCCGATAATCCGACTGGCGTCTTCGAGCTCTAGGTGAATGCTCTTGAAGGTGGACTCCGCCTGGGAAAACCCGATCGGCATCTCTTTGGTTAAAAAAGCCACGAAGAGAATCCAGATTGTGCCATAGAGCACTAAAGGCGGCCGCGAGTAAGCGATGAACAAGCCAACCGCCAAGACGATGCCGGGAATAACCAGAGGAGCCAGGGCGAAGAAAGTCAGATAGCGCGCGCCGCGGAACAGATCGCGATTGGTAATGTAGGCGATGAGAGTCGCTAACAGCGTGCCGAGCGTCGCCGTTAGCAGGCCCAATTTGAAAGTATTGTAGATCGCCCGCTGGGTATCGCCATACTCCAGAAAAGTGAACGAAAAGTTTTTCAGCGTGAAATTATCCCAGGTTAAAGGCACTGCCCAGGCTTTGGAGAGCGCCGCCTTCAGCAGAATCCAGTATGGCAAGAACACCGAAAGCGATAGAATGCCGAGCACCAGAAGCAACACCGGAACCCGGCCCCAGCCGAGCCGGATCAATCGTTTCTGTCCGCCTTTACCGCCGACCGTGCTGTAGCCTTTGCGACCGAGGATTTTTTTTTGCACGGCAATCAGCGCCATGGTCGCGAGCAGGAGCGGCACGGAAAAGGCCGCGGCCATATCCAACCGCGGCGGGTACTGAAAGAGCGCCCAGATCTGCGTCGTGATCGTGTGCAGGCCCGCCGGCAGGCCGAGAATCGCCGGCGCGCCGAAGAGCGACAGCGATTGCAGAAAAGCCAGGATGAAGCCGCCGAGCAGGGCCGGCAGCGCCAGGGGCAGCGTGACGGTCCACGCGGTCCACCACTTGTTCGCGCCGAGTATCTCCGCGGCGTCTTCGAGATCCGACGAGATCAGCTCGCAGACGTTGGCGATCATCGAAAAGACGTAGGGGAAGCTGTAGAGCGCCATGACGAAAATCAGCCCGGGCATCGAGAAGATGTTGAACAGCGCATTTTCCGAGCCGGTCACGGCTCGGTAAAGCTTGTTCAGCGCCCCGGCATTGGGTCCGGCAAGCAGCGTCCAGGCAAACGCGCCCAGGAACGGCGGCGTTACGAACGACGCCATCACCAGCGCGCGGATGGTTTTTTTCCAGGGTAGGTCGGTGCGCGCCACCAACCAGGCGAGCAGCCCGCCGATGATCACCGCGATCGCTCCCACCCAAGTGGAAATGATCAAGGTGTTCCAGATCGCCTTGAGAAATTGTTCGTTGGTAAAGACTTCAAGATATCGGTTGAGCGTGATGCCGTTGTCGCCCCACAGACTGGCGCGGAAAATCGCACCCAGCGGGAACAGCATGAGGAAAACTAGAAGAAGCGCCGCGCCGATCCACACGGGAAAAGTCGGATCTCGGAAGCGAAAAGCAGACCGACCAGTATGGCCGGCCCGATTGAGCGTCCGGGTTTGAGCAGCGGGCATGAATGTTTCCCCTACTACGCGCCGAAGAATTCAGTGAAGCGTTTCTTAATCTCGGCGTTGCGTTTTTCGAGCTCGTCGGCGTTCGGCGCCAATAACTTGAGGTCTTTGAGTTTCGGCTTGTCCGCCGGATAGGTGACGTCAGGGTGGCCGGTATAAAGACCTTCTTTGTCCGCCAGCAACTGCTGCGACTCTTTGGAAAAAATGAACTCGGTGAAGAGTTTCGCCGCGTTGGGATGGGGCGCGTCCTTGGCAATCGCCACTGGCGAGACGACGAGCGGTACGCCCTCTTTGGGATAGATGATCTTGACCGGATTACCCTGTTTTTGGGTTTTGTAATAGAAATATTCCGCGCCGTTCACGCCTACCGGTCGTTCTCCCGACGCGACGACACCGGCCGGATCATTGGCCGACTGCACGATATGCAATTTGTTTTTCGCCAGATCGCGAAAGTAGTCCCAACCGTAGAGATTCACCAGCGCCAGCACATGGGTCATGATGATGCCGCTGTAGCCCGGATGGGCGGTAACCATCTTGCCGTTCCATTTGGAATTTAGAAGTTCCTTCCAGGTTTTAGGTGCGTCTTTGTCCGCGACGATCTTCGGATTGTAAGCGATCACGGAAAGCGTCGCCCGCATGCCATAGTAAAAACCGGCCTTGTCCTTAAAGCCGTCGGGGAATGTGGATACGCCCTGGGGCGTAAATTTCAGCAGCATCCCTTTGTCCTTCAAAAGCTCGAAATTGCCAGCATCCGAGGTATGCACGATATCGCCATTCTTAATTCCCGACGCCGCTTCCTGCATGAATCTTTGCAGGACCCGCTGCGAGCCCGTGCGATGAAGCTCGACGTCGATTCCGGTATATTTTTGCTTGAAGGCATGTGAAATTGCCGTCGAGGATGGTAACGCCAAAGACGTATACCAAACCACCGATCCTTCTTTTCTGGCCGCCTGGAATAGCGCGGCATCTTGCGCCGCAGCCAGCGACGCTAGGGCGAAAATCCCGGTGAGAATGACGAAGTAAATGCCAATCTTTTTCATGATTGCCTCCTAGTCCTTCAGTTAGATCCTCTCGTGTCTAAGTTACTTCCGGGCCGGGCCATTATCGCGGAATTAGTCTTTCAGTCAATATGAATATCTCACCACGAAGATGACGAAGGACATGAAGGTTTCGGATAATCAATGCTCCTAACTTCGTGCTCGTCGTGTCCTTGGTGGTGAATACGCCTTCACGGGTATCCCAGAAGATTTATTTTTTTTACCACTCTTGGCGCGCGCGCTGGTCAGAGCACGGAACAGGGGGCTTAAGCTTTTCAGTTCTTCGATGCGGGCGACCAATTGGATCGCCGTTTCCGCGTCCTTGTCCGCCAGCACGAGCCCGGCGCAGTCGCGAAATTTGTCTTCCAGTTCGGCCCAACTCATCGGTTTCTCCGGGTGTCCACGCGCGACATCATAGCGCCCTTCGATCACCTGGCCATTTTTGAGTCTGATGCGAATCCGCGAACGCACCTGATCGTAGCCGAGCTTTTCAAGTTCATCGTCGACGTAGAGCGTCACCCGCTTCATCAATTCGACGACCTTCTTGTCGCGCACCTTGAGGTCTTGGAACTGCGCGATGCCGGCCTTGCGCTCCAAGACAGCGATCGCCATGCAGAACGGAATGCTGAACTTTCCTTCCAAGGCGGTCTTGGGCACCGGATAGATCAGCGCATTGGGCACGTTGGAATTGGTGCCGACGTCGATGTGATCGATATCGTCCGCGCCAAGATCATGCTGTTTGACCAGGTCGAGAATCAAATCTTGCGCCGGGTGCGAGAGTGAGCCGGACGGATACGGCTTGATGGAAATTCCCGGCTCCTTCATGAAGTAAGGCGAACCGAGCCGCCCGGTGATCTTGCTCTCATCGCAACCGCCGGCCATGGCGTTGAAAAAGCCGCGGCGGGCTTCGAGAATATTCGCCGCCGCCGTGAAGCCGTCGCGCGCCAACACGGCGGCGGTCACGCCGTTCTCAGCAGCGCGTCCGGCGTGCAGCGGCTTGGTCATGGTGCCGAAGTTTTCGCGCAAGCCGGACGCCATGCTGGCGGCAATGCCCAAGGTGCGAATCAGCTCCTCTTCCTTGAGCCGGAGCATTTTGCCCACCGCCATGGCGGCGCCGATGCCGCCCATGGTCGCAGTGGAGTGAAAACCCTCTTGATAGTGGCGTGGGTTGATCGCATCGGCGATGCGGCACTCGACTTCGACGCCCAAGAGATAGGCCAAAACCAGTTCCTCGCCGCAGATTTTTTCTTTCTCAGCGATCGCCAACACGGCGGCGAGCACAGGCGTGGTCGGATGCGTCAAGAGACCGTAAACTGCTTCCTTGGAAGTTGACAGCTGGGTGTCGTCGTAATCCATCGCATGGCCGGCCACGCCGTTGGCCAGAGCCGCTTTCGCTGCCGGCGCTGCGAGCCCGGTGCCGACAATCGACGACTCGCCCTTGCCGTTCATTTGGCGGATTTGCGCTTGAACGATGCGCGAGCACTCGTCAGTGGAACCAGCTAAGGCGACGCCGAGTCCGTCCAGGATGAATCCGCGCGCCAGTTGGACAACCTCTTTGGGAATATCCCGGTAGCGTGTCCGCGCGACAAAGTGGGCAACTTCTTGCGTCAGTCCCATCCGACCCTCCCGGCGGTTACTCTCTTGGAGAAAACGTTTTACCGTGCCGCTTTCGCGCAACCCCGCACCGGCGAACGATCAAGTTCAAGAGGATAATTGGGCATAAAATGGCCGTCTCCCGCGTTGGCACAAAATCAATTGCCTTGGCGCCTTGCGGTTAAGGCGGCGATTGCCAATCTTCTTCGGTTAACGATTTGAACAGCTTGAACGTTTGGAACGACTGGAACGCGTTTTTCTTCTGGTCATTCCCACAGGCCTTCCGGCAGAGGCAGCCCGGCTAGATCTTCGGCCGTGAGCCGCCCCCGGGGCTCGATAGCGAAGCGCTCGAGAACGGCCATCAACTGGCGCGTGTGCTGCGCCGAGTGCCAGGTGGAGCGCTCGAAAAGCTGATGCATCGGCGGCGTGCCATAGAAGGTTTTCACCGGTCGCTGGCAGGATCGGTCCTCAAGTTGGCTCCACCACTTCTCAAGCCGCGCAACAATGCCGTCACCGTAGGCTGCAATTTCCTCGCCGGTGGTGCAGGTTCCGTCTTCGGGTGGGATGTTGGCATTGTTGGTCCGGTATTCGACACCGTCAATGGCGGTTTCGAGGAAGGCTTCGGCGACGCGAAAGATGTGGTGGCTCAAGAGTCGAAGCGAGCGATCACGATTTTCGATCGCGCGCTCGGCCAGCCGGTCGCTGGGGAGTTGACGAATATAGCGCTGCGCCGCGCGTAGCACCGTGGTCCATTTCGTCATCAATACAGTTGGCGGGAGCGCTGTATGCCCACTGCCTTGCAAGCCGACGAACTCGGCGACATCTTCCAGGTTCTGGCAAAAGATGTATTGATCACCGCTGGCCAAAACCGGTACGGTGCGCACGCCAAGCCTGCCCAATCGCTCTAGCGCCGTTGGATCGTTCAAGATATCGAGCGCGATGAAGTCGATGCCTTTTTTCGAAAGAAACTCTTTCGCTCTTAGGCAACTGCTTCAACCGGGCTGAGTGAAAAGAGTGAATCTATCGCCGAGGTTTTCCATAGTGCTATCGTGGCATGAATCGCTGAGTCGACCGCAGAAGTATCAACCGACGGTGCAGCTGTCAACCTATTTGTGCTCGGCCTGCAGTGGCAACGGCCTGGGTGTAGGCTTTGACCATTCGGTTGTTCTAGTGGGGCAGAGACCTTGCATTGAATATCCCAAGTACTAACAGCTTTAGATGCGCCTTGTGCGGTCTTACCATGTGCCGCGTTGCCTTGTAGTTTTGCCGCGAACCTTGTTACAAGCTAGGAATGTCCATTTCACCCTTGGTCGAGCAACCGGTAAAAAAGGCAGCGATCTATTACGGCTGGGTTATCGTCATCGTCGGCTTTCTCGCCCACATCGCTTCGGCATTTTCGATCTCGAGCACGCTCAGCGTATTTCTCAAACCGTTGTCGAGCGACTTGGGCATTTCCCGCGGTATGTTCTCGCTCATCCGTTCCGGCGAGATCCTCATCGGCGCGGCGGCAGCGCCCGTGGTCGGCACGTTGATGGACCGCTACGGCGGACGCTGGCTGATGGCGGCCGGTGGATTGATTTCCGGCGCCGGCTTTATCTGCCTCGGTCAAGCGCAGGGTTTCATACAGTTCATGCTGGTGCGTTGGCTGCTCATCAGTCCGGGCGATTCGCTCATGGGCTCCATGGTAGTGAATGTGTCGATCTCGCGCTGGTTCGTGCGCATGCGCGGCCGCGCCCTGGCCATCGCCGGCATGGGCCATGGCCTGGCCAAAGTTTGTATGCCGGTTGCGGCGGCGACCTTGATGCTGTACGTCGGCTGGCGTGGCGCGTGGGTGGTCTTCGGCGTGTTCGCCTTATTGTTGGTGGTCGCGCCGGCCTTGCTATTCATGCGGCGCGCCCCGGAAGAAATGGGATTGCTACCCGACGGCGGACCGGTGCCGGTGAAAGCGGAAGTCGCAACCCCAAAAAAAACCCGCCACGCCAAGCGCACCGGCGCCGACAATGTCGAGTGGAGCCGGCGCGAAGCGCTGCGCACACCGGTCTTCTGGCTCATCGCCAGCACCTTCGGCGTCGCTCAGATCGGCGTCACCGGGCTCAATCTCCATGTGTTTTCCTACGTCACCGATCAAGGCCATCCAACCCTGGTGGCCGCTTCGGTGATGAGCATCATCGCAGTCATGCAGCTCAGCACGCCGATCGTCTGGGGCACGCTCGCCGACCGCATGGATAACGGCATTCTCAATATGGCCAAATGCGCGTTCCAAGGCGCCGGCCTGTTAGTGGCGCTGTTACTGCCCGGAATGGCGCCGCTCTATATTGGCTTTTTTATCTACGGCATCGGCATGGGCGGCACGGCGGTCTTGGCGGAAACTATTTGGGCCGATTTTTTCGGCCGCATCTCGCTGGGAAAAATCCGCGGCATGGGCTCGCTCGTGACCAGCATCTTCTCCGCCTGCGGTCCGCCGTTCTTCGGCCTGCTCTTCGACTACACGCAGAGTTACTACCTCTCCTTCAGCATCTTCATAGGCATGCTGTTCACCTCGGCCGTGCTCAGCCTTTGCCTCCGGCCACCGATAAAATGACCTGCGCTGGCTAGATCGGCGGAATGAGATCTGCCCAAGCCTCCATTCGCTCCGCCGACGGTTGGGCGATTTCATTTTAGCCAGGTTATGTCACAGCCGCTCGCCGCCATCATCAGTGTTTCGCTTTCAGCTTGACGGGTTTCCCTACTTCACGTCGCTTTCCAGAATGATTCCGCGTGCGGCCAAGATCGGCTTGGCCGCCTCGCGCAGCCGGGGCAGCTGGCGGGCGAAAACGATCCCGGCAAGAGCGCAAAAGCCACCGCCGATCGCCACCACCAACGGAGCGCCTACTTGATCGGCGGCCCAACCTGCCAGCAAACTGCCGAACGGCGCCATGCCGACCAGCATCATCGAGAAAAGGCTCATCACCCGGCCGCGCATGTTATCGTCGGCCAGGGTCTGCAGCGCCGTATTGCTCGCCGCGATCAGCACCATCCAACCGCAGCCGACGCCGACAAGCAGCAATAACGAAAGCCAAAACAGCCGTGCAAATGTAAACAAGATGAGTCCCGCGCCGAATCCCAAGGCGGCGAAAACGATCACCCGGCCCAGGCCGATAATGTTTTTGCGTTGGGCGAGAAACAGCGCGCCGACGAGCGCGCCCAAGCCGACGGCGCCGAACATCAATCCTAGGGTATCGGCGCCGCTGCGATGCACTTGAGATGCAAACACGGGCATCAAGGTCATGTAGGGCATTCCCATGACGCCGACCACGCCCAGTAGTATCAGCAGATCCCGTATCGGCGTGGTTGCCAGCGTGTAGCGGTAACCTTCGAGCAATGACCGCCTGATGGAAAAGGGCGCCGTCTCGCGCGGTGGGCGCGCGGCGAGCTTCATCATCAGCAACGCTGTAATCGTCGCGATGTAGCTGACGGCATTGATTACGAAACAAACCCCTTCGCCGAATTTGGCGACGACCAGACCGGCGAGCGCGGGTCCGACGATGCGCGCCGCGTTGATCATCGAGGAATTGAGAGCCACTGCGTTGGCCAAGTCCTCGGTGTCAACCAACTCGTGCACCAACGCTTGGCGCGCCGGCATGTCGAAGGCGTAGACCACCCCGAGCGCGGCGCCCAGCAGAATAATATGCAAGGGCTGAATCCAACCCATCAACGTCAACGACGCCAACAGAACTGCTTGGACCAGGGCCGCGCATTGGGTCCAGACCGCAACCCGATGACACGAGTAGCGGTCGCTGATGACGCCGCCGATGGGGCCCAAACCGAGGATCGGAATCTGCGATGCGAAACCGACCACGCCGAGCAGAGTGGCGGATTTAGTCAGGCGGTAGACCAACCAGCTTAGCGCCACCTGTTGCATCCAGGTGCCGCAGACCGAGACCAATTGGCCGGTGATATACAAACGGTAATTGCGATGGCGCAGCGAACGCCAAAGCGGCGATGAACTGGTTAATTTCAATTGCATGGGTATCCAGACAGGACTCGTTCACAGCAACCGCGTATCACGGTCGACAGCCGATTATCCCATTCCTAGGGATTGAGATGAAGAGCTTCGAAGCATTTTGCAGCGACTATGCCGATGATCGGCAGGTTTTTCCGCTGCTGCTGACGAGCGCTCCCGCGTTTGGGCCCGAAAGCGTCCGTGCTCTTTAGTTCTGCGCACCATCACATACAATAAGTTGTGGGAACATTAACTTAGGTGACGGTCCGTTCGTCTAAGGAGATTGCCGCGCAGGAACTGCGACACCATGGCAAGAACACAAAGGAATGATCGTGGCTGAAGCCGCTCGCCCCGAGGGAAGGTGGGAACGCTTATACCGTCGGCTGTTGGCGATCTTCAGGGCAGCGATCGATCCGGACGTGAGCCGGCGCGTCCGGATGGTCCATGCCGCCAAGGCACTGGCGCTTCTCGCCGCGTTGGGGCTCGCGCTCGTGTTGGTGTACGGCATTGTTTTGATCCCCTTCACACCGAGCATTGCCGATCTACTAAAGGCAAAAATTGACCACCCGAGCGTGCTGTTGTCCGCGGATGGAAGGCAATTGGCGACGCTCAAGCCGATGAACCGCGAATGGGTCCGGCTGAATCAAGTCTCGCCGCATGTCATCAACGCCCTGATCGCCACTGAAGACCACCGTTTTTACGATCACTTCGGCATCGACTGGCGGCGCACCGTAAGCGGCATGCTGGGCGCGCTGATCGGCGACCCGCAGGGAGGTTCCACGCTCACCCAGCAGCTGGCGCGCAATCTCTACCCGCGGGAAATCGGCCGGCGGCGCACACTGTTGCGCAAGATCAAGGAAACGATCACCGCGTTAAAGATCGAGCATGCCTACAGCAAAAAAGAGATCCTCGAGACCTATCTCAACACCATGCCGTTTCTTTACAACGCCTTCGGCATCGAAATGGCCGCGCGCACATACTTCGACAAACCGGCGCGCAAACTCGATGTCGCCGAGAGCGCGACGCTGATCGCCATGCTGAAAGGCACCGCCTATTACAATCCGGTGCTCAATCCCGAACGCGCGCTCACGCGGCGCAATGTCGTGCTGGCGCAAATGGTCAAGCGCGGCGTGTTGACCCAGGCCGAATTCGATCGGCAAAGGCGCCGGCCCATACGGCTCGATTTCGAACCCCGTCTAGAGCTGGTCGGCCCCGCGCCTCATCTCGCTGCGCAGATTCGCAAATGGTTGATCGATTGGGCCGACCGCAACGACAAAAATATTTACACTGACGGCTTGATCGTCCACACCACCATCGACTCGCGTTTGCAGGCGCTTGCCAATCAATCGGTAAACCGCCAGATGGAGACTTTGCAGGCGGTCGCGGATGTCGAGTGGGGCATGAGCTCGGGGCGGCTGCTATCGACCAGCCCCTACGCCTACATCGAGCAGCGCCGGCGCGTGCAGCCGTTTGGCTATTTTTGGAAAACTCAGTCTGCCTTGCTCGACGTGCTGATCCGCGAGTCGCCGGCTTATCACACCGCGGTCGAGGCCGGCGCGACCCCGGCGGCGGCGCTCGCTCAATTGAAGAGTAACAAAGAATTTCTCACCAAGTTGCGCGCCGACAAAACCCGCTTGCAGGCGGGATTCGTCGCCGTCGATCCGGCCAACGGCCACGTGAAGGCCTGGGTCGGCAGCCGCGACTTCAGGATCGATCAATTCGATCATGTTGTGCAAGCGCGGCGTCAACCAGGTTCGACCTTCAAACCGTTCGTTTATGGCGCCGCGCTCGAGCAAGGTATGTCGCCCGACAAACGCTTCGTCGACCGCGCCGTGGAGATTTCCCTGCCCGGCGGCAAGGTCTGGCGCCCCACCGATGGAACTGCGCCCACTGGCCGATCGATGACGGCGCGCGAAGGACTGATCTATTCGAAAAACACCATTACCGCCCAGGTCATGCAGGAAGTCGGCCCGCGCAAAACCGCCGAACTGGCGCGCCTGATGGGAATTACGCTCAGTAAGCTCGATGAGGTACCGGCGTTGGCGCTCGGTACCAGCCCGGTCACCCTGCTGGAAATGGTTTCCGCTTACGGCACCCTTGCCGCCGGCGGTCAATACCGGCCGCCTATTTTCATTACCCGCATCACCGATAAGAATGGCGCAGTGCTGGCCAGCTTCGTCACCGAACCGCAGCGCGTCCTTTCCGACAAGAGCGCTGGAGATCTGATCAACATGCTGCGCGACGCGGTCGACCTGGGCACCGGCCAAGCGGTGCGCGCCCAGTTCGGCGTGCGCGCCGATGTCGCCGGAAAAACCGGCACGACTCAAGAAAACACCGACGGCTGGTTTATCTTGATGCATTCCCGGCTTGTCGCCGGCGCATGGGTCGGCTTCAACGACTCGCGCATTACCATGCGCAGCGACTACTGGGGCCAGGGAGCGCATACTGCCTTGCTGTTGGTGGGCGATTTTTTTCAGCACGCTCTCGACGCGCAATTTATCGCCAGCGCCGCCCGCTTCCCTTATGAGCGGCCCTATCCAAGTATCTGGGACCCGGTTCTCGACACCGCCAAGGAATGGTTGGGCGGCATACTTAAAGATTGGGGCCTCGGCGAAAACAGCGCACCGGCGCCCGCGCCGGCGCGTCCCGAACGGGACCTCGATTCATTCCGAGATTGATTCCGGCTCGATAGACCGGCTGAATCCCGCACACCGGTTCAAGTCGCCATCATTTTTTCCTCAAGCACCGATTTATCGAGAGCGCGCCAATAAGCACGACATCGCTATTTGTCAAGCCGCTTGACGCCCCAGCGGCCCATGCTTACTTTTCTGCTCATCACAAGGAGGTCACCGATTTATGGAACTAGTAAGATTTGAACCGTTTGCTCACGTTGGTAACTATCGTTCGTTGTTTAACGATTTGTTCGATGAGAATTTAGGGCGCTCGTCAGCCCGGCCAAGTGTGCGCCACTGGCATCCCGCGGTGGATGTGCTGGAAAGTAAGGACGCATATTTGATTCGCGCCGAGCTGCCGGGAATGAAACGGGATGAGATAAAAGTTGAGGTTAAGGACGGCAAGCTGGTGCTCAGCGGCGAAACCAAATCCGAGAAACCGGCTGACGGCGTTGAATACCGCCATGTCGAACGGGTCGCAGCAAAGTTTTGGCGCTCGTTCTCACTGCCCGAGACCGCGAAAGCCGACGGCATCGAAGCTACCTACAAAGATGGCATACTGGAGATCCGCGTACCCAAAGCTGAAGAGGCCAAACCGCGACAAATCGCCATTAGCGTGCATTAATTAGCTGCTTGTAACGCAAAGCGGCAAGGGAGACAAAACGCCTCCCTTGCCGCTACTGCGCAATTTGCTGCGCGCTGGTTCCGGCCGCGCGCCGCTGGTCCTCTTGGTACGCGAGATTATTTTGCTCCGGTAACATCCCGTCACTCTTCACCCCCATCGCCGGAACTCCGGCTCTTTCACACCAACGCTTTTCTGATTACAGTGAAACGAACGTAAACAACGTTCTCGCCCCATGCCTCGATTTCAAAACTCTTCTGCGATCACCGGCAAACCACGCTATCGTTAACTCGTATGGACGTCGTTGCACATGGACTGTGGGGCGGCGCGCTATTTTATTCGCAGGGGCGCAAGCAGTTCCTAGCGGGCGCCACGCTCGGCATGGCGCCGGACCTATTATCGTTTGGGGTTTTCCACGTCGCCCATCCCGGGTGGATCACCGAACGTTTACTGGGAAATATCTCCGGACCGCCGGCCCTGTCGACGCTGCCGCCGTACGTCTTTCACGCGTATAATATGACGCACAGTCTGATCGTTTGGGCGGCCGCTTTCATGTTGCTGTGGGCGCTGATCAAGAAACCTCCATGGCTGCTCGCTGCATGGCTGCTGCATATCGTTTGCGATATTCCCACCCATGTTACGCGCTACTTCCCGACGCCTTTTCTCTGGCCATTGCCGACACCGTTCGTCGACGGCGTCCCGTGGACTACGCCGTGGCTCATGGCCGCCAATTACGCCGCTTTGCTGATTGTCTATTGTTGGCTTGTCGTGCGTTGCCGCAGAAGCGGCAACTGCGCTAACGCCCCAAACAGCTTGCGGCGACAATTTCGCAAACATTGAACATGGTCCGCGGATTATCCTCATGCAGCGACGGCGCTTGAGCAGATCGTCTAAAGTCAAAATTTCCCGAGCCGGGTTGATTTCACACCGCTTACTTTAGAAACTTTATGAAGAACATCGAACCGTAAATTCGAATGAAAGGTGATGCCATGAAGCTCTACTACAATCCGCAAAGCCGCGCCGTGATCGCCAAGTGGATGCTCGACGAGTGCGATGCGCAATATGACATCGTGCCCATCGATTTTACCAAGCGCGAGCACAAGACGCCGGAGTTTCTCAAGATCAACCCGGCCGGCAAGCTGCCCGCACTCGAAGACGGCGATGCGAAAATCTTCGAGGGGGCGGCGATCTGCTTGTATCTTGGCGACAAATTCTCCCACGCCAACCTGGCACCCGCAATCGGCGCGCCCGAGCGCGGCCGCTATCTGTCGTTGATGGTCTACTCGACCTCCCAACTCGAACCGGCGATGGGCGACGCGTTGTTGAAAGTGGAACACTTGCCCCAACGCGGCTGGACTGATTTCGCGACGGCGCAGGACGTTGTCGAGGGGGAGCTCGGCAAGGGGCCCTATTTATTCGGCGACTGGTTCACCGCCGCCGACGTCATGATCGGCTCCATGTTCATTTGGAAGCGCATCTTCGGCGCGCCCCCAGGCCGGCCGGCGCTCGAGGCCTATGTCGATCGACTCCTGGCCCGTCCGAAGGCGATGAAGTTCGGCAAATGATACTGCTTGCGGCCATTCATTCTGCCTCGACAACGGTGCAACTTCGATTTATTCGAGGTTGCCACATCGTCACCCAAAGACATTGACGTCCATCGCAAATATCCTTGACATATCAATAGATTCCATTAAAAGAACTAATACTCCGTCAAGCAAAAAGCTTCCACAGATGTATTCACTTAGCGCGCGCGTAATTTTTTTGGCGTAGTGGAGATCGCAGGATGCCAGTCCCGATCATCATCGCGAGAAGTGTGTTAGCAGTCGCGCTTTTCGGCGCCCTAATTTTGGCTCCCGCGGTTTACGGCCAACCAAGCAAAGCCGCAAGCGCGCCGGAATGGGACAAGTTGGTCGATGCCGCGCGCAAAGAGGGCAAGGTCACGGTATCGCTCCCGGCCAGCGCCGAGTTGAAACGACAAATCGAGGAGCAATTCAAGAAACGCTACGGTATCGAAGTGGAGGTCTTCACGGCGCGCGGCAGCACCGGCGTGCGCCGGATGGCGGACGAATTCAAAGCCGGTGTGCGCTATTTCGATCTCCATATCGGCGGTTCTTCTTCGATCATCTCCGGCATGCTCGACGAAGGCATTATCGATGCAATCGATCCCTGGCTCGTGCTGCCCGAAGTTAGAGATCCCAAACAGTGGTGGGGCGGCCATCTGTGGGTTGATGCTGCCAAGCGTTTTGTTTACATGTTCCAAGCCTATCTGCCGGAGAGTATTTGGTACAACACCGATCTGGTCAAGCTGAATGAGCTTCGTTCGTTCGACGATTTCCTCAACCCGAAGTGGAAAGGCAAGATCGGCATTCTCGATCCGCGCACGCCCGGCGGCGGCGACGCCAACTGGTCCTACATGTGGCAGGTCAAAGGCGAGGAGTATCTCAAGAGTCTCGCGGCGCAGGATTTATATATCGGCCGCGATCAGCGGGTGCTCTCGGAAGGTCTGGCCAAGGGGCGCGTCGCTTTGTTGATCGGCAACACCTACTATTCTTTTCTCCCGTTCGTGAAAGCCGGATTGCCGGTGAAGCCGCTGCCGACTCTGAAAGAAGGCACGTTTGGCACCGGCGGCAGCGGTAATCTGGCGATCATCAAAGCGCCGGCCCATCCGAACAGCACCAAGGTATTCGTCAATTGGCTGCTCAGCCGCGACGGCCAAGAGGTTTTCTCCCGCGGCCTGGCGCAAGCGACGCGGCGCAACGATGTCGATACCCGCTGGTTGCGAGAAACCGGCACCATCGCGGCCAAAGATGTGATGTCGGCGGATGAGTTTTGGCAAGTCGAGAATCAGTCGGAAGAAAAATTCGATAAGGTGCGCAAACCGGCGTTGAAGGCGGCGCATGCGCTGCTAAAGTAGACAGAACGAAGGCGCCGGGTTAAAACTATTCACGAAGCCGGCAACGAAAGGGTCCGTGCATATGGTTAAGAACGCGACGACAGCCAAGTCCAATCTCGAAATCCTCGAGGGCTATTTCAACAAGTACCCCGATGTTCCGAAGGAGACGATTCTCAAGCAGCATATGTTGAGCCTCGGCCACTGGTTCAGCGATGCAGCATTGGATGCCTCGGAAGGAGCGCTGGTCAAATCCTATCGCTTGTTCTCGTACGACCTGGTGCCGATGTCGTATTTTAAAAGGAACGAGCATCGGCGCGTGCCGGAGCATTTTGTTTTGCTCAATGGCCCCTACGACATGCGGCCGGTGGCGATCCAAACATCGCTATCGCCCGATTCACCGTATCTGGTCGACGTCGTCGACGGGCGGCTGGTTTTGACCGTCGACGGGCAAGTCGTATCTCATGTGCGGATTCCCAAAACGCCGGATTACTATTTCAAGAGCCTGCCCGACGGCACACCCTATCACGAGATCGTCGCCTTCGGTTCGTTCATCACGATCTTTCGCAATTGCCAGTACTGGGGCGCCAAGGAAGAATGCAAGTTCTGCGATATCAACGAGAACGCGCGCCAGATGAAGCTGTCGCGCGATTTCACGCTCAACGCGCCGGTGAAATCGGTGGCCGACGTGGTCACGGTATGCGAGCATGTCGCCGGCGACGCGCAAAAGATCGGCGCGGGGCAAGGCTTCGTGCTCAGCGGCGGCAGCATCACCAAGACGCTGCACGGCAAAAGCGAAGTCGATTTTTACGAAGAGTATATCCGCGCGATCAAAAACATCCCGACCAAACCGCGCATCACTTTCGAAGTCAACGCCCGGCCGCGCGACGAAGTGCAGCGCTACAAAGACGCCGGCGCCGACCATATCCACTTCAACATGGAAATCTGGGACAAAGATCTCTTTCCCTGGATCAATCCCGGCAAGGCCGAGCGGGTCGGCTGGGACAACTGGGTGCGCTGGATGGAAGACGCGGTGGAAGTGTTCGGCAATGGCATGGTCCAGCCGAGCTTCGTCTCGGGCATCGAAATGGCGCGGCCCCATGGCTTCAAGACCGTCGAGGAAGCGGTCAAGTCGACGACTTCCGGATTCGAATACTTGATGTCACGCGGCATTTTCCCGCGGCCGCAGCAGTGGCGCCGCGAGCCGTCCACGGCACTGTGCAAGGAAGCCGAGCAGCCGCCGGTGCCGTTGGACTATTACATTCTGATGACGCGCACTTGGTACGAGCTGTACCAGAAATATCGCGACAAGCTGCCGAAGTTCGGCACACGCAAGGGGGGCCTCCTGGCCGAGCGCAATCTGCTCGGTCCGGTGCATGGCTGTTACGGCGACTATGTGATGTTGAAGGAAAATTTATTCCCGGCCGATGTCCAAGCGCAGATCGACCGGCGCAGCGTGCCATGGGAGAACATCGCGGAGGGCGCTCATGTTTCATGACATTTCCGCCGGCATGCGGGAGGTGATGCAGACCATGGAAGAGCAACTGGCGCGCGATCAACGGTCGCTGCGCAGCGTCGACACCGATGTCGCGCGGGTGCTCTCGCTGCTAGCTATGTCGGCGCCGCCGGGCGCCTTTCTCGAGCTCGGCAGCAGCGGCGGCTATTCCAGTATCTGGCTCTCGCTGGCGGCGCGCGCCAAAGGCGTCACCCTGACCACGGTCGATCTCGATGAAAAGAAGGTCGCCTTGGCCCGGGCCAATATCGCCAAAGCCGGCGCGGACGGTTCAGTACAAGTTCACCAGGGCAACGCCTTCGACTTCGCGAATCAGCCGGAACCGCTAGCGTTTTGCTTCTCCGACATCGAACCGCCGGAGAACAACGCCAAAATTTATGAACTCGTCGTGCCGCGCCTGGTGCCCGGCGGCTGGCTGGTGGTCGATAACGTCACCTCGCCGCGCATGCAGAGCGAGTTCATCAAACGCGCCTACAACGATCCGCGCGTCGACGCGGTTTTATTACCGTTTCCCAAGGGCGATCTCATCTGCCGGAAGTGCTGAAATCCGCGAGCGAGATTGACCCGAGATTAGCCAGGCTACTAGATAACCATTCAGTCAATGCATGGACCTGGCGCTCGACGCGCCGAGTTCGCGAATTATGGCATTGCATGACCTGAGCGGGTCTGCCGGCGCCGCGATTGCGGCGCTTCAAGGGATCACCGCGATGGCGTTGATCTCCAACAACAATTCGGGCCGCGCCAGCGCCACCACTTGGACCATCGTGCTGGTCGGGAAGTTTGCGCCCAACACTTCACGGCGGGTCTCGTTAATGTCGCGGTGATAACGCACATCCGTGGTGAACACATTCATCGCCACGATGTCCGCCATCGCGCCGCCGGCGGCTTCCACCGCCAGCTTGATCTTGCCGAGCACAGCGCGCGTCTGCGCGCGCGGATCGCCGTCGCCGACGACTTTGCCTTCATGATCCGAAGCCGTTTGTCCGGCGATGAATACCATACGGCCAGGTTGGGCGATATTGACCAACGAATAACTCCCACGCGGCACCGCAAGTCCGTCCGGATTGAGCGTCGTCTTTGCCATGGATGAGTCCTCCTTTTTTATATGCGAAGATCTTGCCCCTAGACATATCCCAAAAACCCCGTTTAAAGGTAGCCAGCCGTCCGCCTATGAAAACCGTTTACCGGCGCCATCCTGTCTTGCATCTTGCCGTTGCCACTGCCGCGGTTGATCTTTGATGCTGGGAGAGAATAAACTTAAGGCGATGCGAAAGCCGCTCGTTGACTACGCGCCAATTGGGCAATTGAACCCTTGAGGTGTGACTCATGACTCGTCCAGCCAAAAAGGAAAGTGAAGCATGATTGAAGATACCTACACTCCGGTAAAAAGCGATTTCATCACGGCGCTGCGGATTATCTATCGTGAAGGGTTGAGCGACGCCTTTGCCCATTTGAGCGCGCGCAGCCATGACGGCAACGAAATGATGTTCATGCCGCGCAAGAGCCCGGCGCTGGTGCAGAAGGACGAGTTGTTCTTCGTCGACTTCGACAGACCGGTGCCGCAGTCCGCCTTGCATCAGGCGATTTACAAAGCCCGTCCCGACGTCAAGGCAGTTTTTCACTTTCATTCGCCGGCGGTGGTGCTCCTGAGCGTGGTCGGCCAAACCATCCGGCCGATGCACAACTACAGCGCGATCTTCTACCAAGGCGTGCCGCTCTACACCGGCACCGGCCAGGTCGAGTCGCCGGCGCGAGCCGGGGAAATGGCCAAGCTCTTGGGCGATGCCAAGGCACTTATGCTGCGCGGCCATGGTGCGGTAGTCGTCGGCCAGTCGATCCGTGAAGTCTGCATGCTGGGGCTTTTCTTGGAAGAGTCGGCACGGCTGCAAACCGAAGCTATGCGGTTGGGCGCCCCGATGTTCATGGAGCGCGACGAGGCCGAGAAGATCGCCAAACGGACTTTCAAACCAACGTCGGTGGAACGCGCCTGGGATCATTTCGCAGCGAAATGCACCGGGTGAATCAGATACAGGATTTCCCCTGTCAAACTTCGAAGACATCCTAACCCTGCGCCCGCTACAAAATGTCTTGCATACCCGGCAGGACTGTAATACTCTCATGCTATGAAAACTTTGACGGTACGCTTGCCGGAGCCGCTCGTCGCCGAGATCGAGCGGGAGTCGCGTGGCCGCAAGTGTTCGAAATCCGACGTCGTTCGCCAGCGCTTGCAACGCGCCGCTCGACCAACCAGAGGTCAATCCACGCCGCTGGACGCCATTGCCGATCTCATTGGTTCCGTCGATGGTTTGCCAGTTGATCTGAGCTCGCGAAAGAAGCGCTACCTGAAAGCCACCGGGTATGGCCAGAAGCGTTCTGGTTGACGCGGGCTTCTTAGTGGCGCTGCTAAGTCGCCGTGACTCCCAGCACGAGTGGGCGGCGACGATCGCGCCCGACTACGCTCCGCCCTGGCGCACTTGCGAAGCCGTATTATCCGAAGCCTTCTATCTTCTCGGCCCGCGCGGAGCCCCTGGACTCAGCGAGCTGCTTCGTCGCCGGGCGCTGGTCGCGGCTTTTGATCTGGACAATGACGTGGAATCAGTAACAAAGCTTCTTCAGAAATATTCAGACGTTCCTATGAGCCTCGCCGACGCCTGCCTTGTGCGCATGAGCGAAACGTTCCCGGATCCGATAATCCTCACCACCGACTCGGATTTCCGCATTTATCGCCGCCACAGCCGGCAGACGGTTCCCTGCAAGTTGCCGTCCTGAATACTCTTTAACTGGATGCCGGTGATCCGAGCAGGGAATATCGCTTGTAATGGCGACCGTCTTGTTTTTGCGACGACCTTAGAGCTGATGCTGGGGCTTTCCCGTTAAGCTATAAAGTCTGACCCGGCACCCTAGTCCTTCGCTTCCCGGAGCTAAGAATATTTATTGAAATGCCAATCCGAACTCTGTGAGCTCCGCGCCTCCGCGGTGAAATCCCAGTTTCTGCTTTGGTTGCGGCTCTGCTGCGCTAAGTTCTTTGCGGCCATTCTTATCTACGTTCGCGCCTAATCGCGAATATCCTGCAAGAACCATTCGGTCGGCAGCTCTCGTCCAAGTCCAGCGGCTTTGGCGCGATCGTAAACCAGCGAGCCGACGGTAACAAACTGCAATCCCTTCACGCTGTCCTCGCCGCCGACCTTCACGCCGCTCGACGCAGAGATTTCCTGGTCGTTTAACCGCCCCGCCGTTTCGCCCGTGATCAGGTGCGCTAGGGAGACCAGCCGGCCGGAGAAGTCTTGTTTCTTGCCGGCGCGCGGCCGCGCGCGCCCCTTGGCTTGCTCAAGCGCAGCACCGCTGCCGGCGAGATAGGTGGGAAATCCCCTGGCGTCGTCAATCCCAATGCCTTCGACCACCTGGCTCGCCGGACCGCCGCCGATGCAGACATCGAGTTTGGCATAAACGTCAGCCGCGAATTCGCCTGACACCTGCGTCAGGTGCATGCCCGGTTCGAGCATCCGTGCATGCACCGTGGGCTCTTTGGCGTTGGTGCAGGTGGCCAGGATATCGACATCTTTGGCGGCCTCTTCGGCGCTATTGCAGGGAATCATCTCGGCGTCGAGCTGCTGCTCCATGTCGCGCGCGAAGCGTTCGCGATGCTCGCGGTTCGGGCTGAAGATTTTCACTTTGTGAATTTTGCGCACCGCGGCGAACGCCAACAGATGGCTGTGCGCCATGCCACCCGAACCCAACATGCCGACCACCGCAGCGTCTTGGCGCGCCAAGTATTTGGCGCCGAGGCCGTACTGCGCGCCGACACGGAGATGCTGCAGATAGCCGTCATTGATGATCGCCAGCGGCTCGCCGTTGTCGGTGCTGAAGAGCATAATCAAGCCGCAATAAAGCCCGGGCTTGACACAATATTTATCTTCGACCTTGACGCCATGTTTGACCGGCCAGCTGACCACGTCGGACTTCATGCGGATCGCGAATCGTTGCAAGCTTTTGCTCGACCCCTCCATGGTGCCCCAGCGGTGGAACGCCTCCGGCCGCCGGGTCTCCGTATAGACATCCACCCGCGGCCTGCCGGCAAGCTCGCCACGCGCCAATTCCTGATGGCCGTTTTCGATTACCCGAAGCGTGTCCTGCATGGTTAGGACTTTCGCGACGGTTTGGTTGTCGATGAAGATCATGTGCTTCCTGCCCTTCTCTTGTGGCGTGGCGCGCGCTTAGTCCTCGGTGCCCTTCCATTCGGTGGTGACGAAGTTGATCACCCGATTCACTGCCGGGTCGCGCACCAGCGCCATCGGCTCGCCTCCGCTTGCGACCAGCTCGATCTGCTCGCGCAGGAGCTTGCGAAAGATCGTAATGCCGCGGTCCGAGTCGCCGAGGGTTTCTTGGGTTCGATCGGTGATCGCCCCTTGGGTTTCCCAAGCCATGGCGTCCTGGCTCGGAAAGGTTTCCATGTGAAACTCTTCTTCGTCGTTCTTGTAGGTGACGAAGTCGGCGTCGAGATCCCCGGCGGTCTTCTTGCCGTCGAGCAGTCGGATAATGCGGTAAATCTGTGTATGCGTGTCATCGATGGGAACGCGAAAGTGCAGCGAACCGGGATGACGCAGCATATTCGGCATCAGCAGCAGATGGCCGATCTCTTTGTCGCCGTCTTCGAATACCCGGCGCTTCATGATCCCCCATGGGTTGGCGTCGTATTCGAAATGGTCGACCTTTTTCAGAATGTACGACACGTCCCGGCGCATCCCTTTGCGCCGGAAACTTTCGCCATGGAGATAGCGGGTATGGCTCGGGTCGACGGCGTTTTCCATCGGCTGCAGCCAGTTGCAGTTGAGCACCGGATGCACTTCGATCTTGCGCGGCCAGTCGTCGCGCACCAAGTAATCCCAGCGCGGCAGCAGCGGTTTCTTGTCCGGTGGTCCGAGATACGCAAACAGCAGCCCGGCGAGCTTCTCCACCGGGTAGGCGCGATGGCAAACTTTGCTTTTGAAATTTGGATCCTTTTCGAAGGGTTGATCCAGACAGCGGCCGTCCAAACCGTATTTCCAGCCGTGGTAAGCGCAGCGCAGTCCGTCATCGTCGATAAAGCCGTAGTAAAGCGACGCCCGGCGATGCAAGCAGGCTTCCTCGATCAGGCCGTGGCTGCCATCGGGAAGACGGTACAAAACCAGCTGCTCGCCCAACACGCGAATCCGTTTTTTGGGCTTGTCATCGGTCAGTTCCGCAGCTAACGCCACCGGGTGCCAGTAACGGCGCAAGTACTCTCCACAAAGAGTCTGCGGCCCGACTCGGATCAAAAGATCATTGGCTTCGCGGCTGAGCATGGGTCTCCTCGCGCTGAAAAGATATGATTCTCGATCGTTGCACTATCTGTCCTCTACCACGAAGATTTTCCGCTTAACAAGCAGCTTGCGGCGGCGCGCAGTGAACCCTAAACCGACAATAGCTGAAGCGTATACTTTTTGAGTTTGAGAGCACAGAGTTGGAGTTCACGGAGGCCGAGAAGCATCACGAGCGGTGACTTCTTATTTCCTCCCCCGCCTCGGGGGAGGATGAAGGTGGGGGCAAACAGTCGCGGCAAGAGACGACCCCCATCCTACCTTCCCCCGAGACGGGGGAAGGAAATCTTGTTCCAGATCGCCCGGAGAGAAGGGTTCATCTTTCACCTGATGCCAAGTGGAAGCGAATTTAGTGTCGGATTAGGGTGAATTGATGAATCTTGACGGCAACCGGGCATGACGATAATAGTACGACGCGATTTTGAATGGAGAAACAATTGATATGGGCAAGAACAACGCGAATCTTCATAAGTTCAACGACTCGGCGTTCGCCATCATCGGCGCCGACGGCCTGACCAATTTCGGTCTGGTCAAAGGCACTGACGGTTCCGCCCTGTTGATCGACGCCGATATTCGTAGAATCGACGAGATCGACGACGGCTTGCGCCGCGCCGGTTGCACGCGGGTCAAGTACCTGCTCAACACGCACGAGAATTTCGATCACAGCTCGGCGAATCACTACTTCGAGAAAAACGGCGCGGTGATCATCGGCAGCGATGGTTGCTGGGAAGCATTGCAGATGGACGGCGACGCCAAGTTCGCCGAGATGGCCGGCCGGGAGCCGGGACTGAAGAGCCGTTATCCCGATCTCAAGATGGGCCAATTACAGCTGACGTTCGCCAAGTCGATGACGATTCATTTATCGGGCGTGAAAGTGCAGGTGCTCCACTCGGCGCACAACGGTAAAAGCCATAGCCTGGGCGATTCGATCGCCTATATCGAGCAGGATCGCATCCTGTACGCCGGCGATCTGCTCTACACCCGCTATCATCCGGTGACGGTTTACGGCGAAATTCCGAACTGGATTTGCAGCATCGATCAGCTGATGGCCCAGAGCTATGCTTCGGTGGTTCCCGGCCATGGGCCGGTTTCTGAAGGCGCGGAAGCGTACAAAACCGCCTTCGCCGAGTTTCGCGCCTACTTGAGCGACTTTCACCAGAAACTGCTGGAAATGAAGGCCGGCAAAACAACTTCAGGCGAAGTTGAAAGCCACATGAAATCTGGTTCTTACGCGCAGATGGGCAAGACCTATATGGTCAAGCGCAATATCGAGTATTTTCTCAAGCAGGGACTCTCTTGACCGTGGGAAAACTACGTTGATCCTCCTGGATTTGATTGTTCTGTTATCGTCGGCATCCTCGTGCGCCATGAAAAATTGCGCCTCGGCCTTCCGTCTCCAGCAACCGGGTTAAGACCGTTAATTTTTAGTTCCAACAATGCAGGATTTCAGAACGCGAACTAACAACGGATAGTGTGCAGGGCCAAGACCCCATTCTTCCCAGGATCGACACCAGACTGCCGTACATCAAAGGCGACATTCGTGCGGCTGCCAATCTCATGCTGAGATTCGGGCTTATTTGTAAAGCTTATCGACGAATCCTGACTTGTCGATTTCTACAAGGATCGAATTGTCGATGAACGTTTCGGGCTTCGCTGTTTTTGCGCCGGGATGGCTGGCAAAATTGAGCATCGTCTGCACCGCCGCGGCCGGCACCAACGGCAATCGTTCCCATGCCGGCAAGAATGTCTGATAGGAATTCTCCAGGTCGGCCGCATCGGTGGTCTTGGTATACTTGCCGATGATTTGCTTGGTGTAGTCGGCTTCGGTGCGGGAGATCTTGATGCCTTCCAGATATGCTTGCAAAAATCGCCGCGCGTCGTCGCGGCGGCTTTTGACATAATCTTTGGTGCTGGCAAGAGCGGCGTGAATCATCGGAATATTCTGCTCGGTGACGTTGACCAATTCCTTCAATCCGGCGTGTTGCGCTTTCAAAGTCGTTGGCGACGTGAAGATGCCCGCATCTGCGTTGCCCTGATTGATGCCGGTAAGGATCTCCACCATGCCTTTTAGATAGATAAGTTTGACGTCTTTACCCGGCGTCAAGCGCGCCTGCTGAAGCAAAACCCGCGCGGCGAAGTCGGTGGTGGACCCCGGCACAGTCACCGCCAACACCTTGCCCTTCAGATCGGCCAGTGAACCGATTTCCGGTTTCGCATAGATCGACATCACCGCGCGATTCATAATGCCGGCGATATAGACGACCGGTTCGCCGTTCAATCCTGCTTCGACGATCTCGCCTCCGGGATTTATGATGTCGAGGTTCTTGCCGATGAGCGCCTGAGTCGCCGTGGCCGGGGCGATGTAGCGGATGTCGACGTTCAAGCCGTATTTGGTGAACAGATTTCTATCCGCCGCGATCCACAGCGGAGCGAAGGCGCCGCTAAAGGCCGCGTAGTTCGCCCGCACCGAGGCCACCTCAGCGGCGCGCGCTCGGGATGAAACGGTGACGCAAACGAAAAACATCCCTATTAAAACTGTCAATAAACTGAATCGAAGCGATTCCTCAGACGGTTTCATTTAACCTCCGTATCGTTGCCATTGCTAAATTGCCAGGGAGCATGACAGAGGAGTGGACGTTGCTCCTCATCTTTAACACAAGCATTCGAACATCGGACTTAGCGGTCATGCTTCAAAATGGATAAGAAATTATCGGCAAACACCTTTTTCAAATCGTCCGGTTTGAGCTTGGCGGCTTTCGTCACATGTTTGGCGATCTTCTCCACTTCCATGGGTAGAGGATTATAAGGGTGATCAGAGCCGAAGAGAATCTTGCTCGTGCCGACGCCGCGAAACGCTTCCAATAGCAGCGGCATCCAACCGACCACGGAAGTTTCCAAGAATATATTCTCGTTCTGCCGCGCGACGGCCACCGCCAGTTTGACATATTCCGACACGCCCATGTGGCCGAGAATAACCGGCACATCTTTATGCTGGGCCGCAAGCTCGGCGATCACACCCGGCGATGCTTTGCTCGACATCCCGGTGTGGAAAATAATCGGCACATGGTAGCGGCGCGCCGCGTCATAAATGGGCTCCATGAGCTCGGCCTCATTGGGATCGAAGAACTCGATCTCCGGATGAAGTTTGATGCCCCTGAGTTTCAAAGTGCCGAGACAATGATCGAGAGCTTTCACAGTGGCTTCGGGGCCGAAATTCGGATTGATACGGCAAAAGCTGATGATCCGTTTGGGATACTTGGCCATTTCCTCGGCCATGATCTGATTCGCTTCCGAATAGTCGGTGTAAGAAGCTCCCAAGGGAAATGCCACGGCACAGTCCAAGCCGGCTTCGTCCAAGTTGCGCACCAAGTCTTCGCCAAGGAAGCTCGCCACGCCATGTCCCAACGGTGTCTTGCGACGTCCCAAATGGGAGTGAGCGTCGATCGCGTAAAATTCCGAATCATTGATGCGTAAAGCCATGTTAGTTCTCCCGGATTAGTCTGCGCCAATGTATATTGCGTTCGAACGTATATCCGCAATAGGTTGCTCTAGAAATACCGCAAGCTATTTGGCTATGCCATTAGATAGAATTGCCAGCAGTGGCCGCGGTACGACAGCCGGATTTTTTTGCCCGCAATCGAGCAGCGATTCCGCGAAACCCGCACCATCCAGCCTATCGCTTGCAACGCTCAGGATTTTACTGCCCGACAACACGATGCATTACAGCTGGCTTTTACGCTTGACCGACTTTCCCAGCGCAATCAAAAACATCACGCTCTTGCCCGCCGCGTGGGGCGAGAAGAACTCGGTCACATCATCATCGAAGAACGTTAGGCCGGAGGCGCCCAGGCCCTGGGCGTAGGCCGCCAGGTAAAGCTTGCCGCCCATGATACTGGCTTCGAGCTGGGCGGCGCGATAGCCGCGGTTGCCGAAACGGCCCAAGACTCGATTGAGGTCCGCCAGGAAATATACGTTGACGCTGCAATCCGCTGGAATGTCCTGACCCAAGCCGAGATCACCCGCTTCACGGCGAAAGTCGCCTTCCTTGAGCAACTCGAGCGCGTGCAGATCGCGCCGGTAGACGTAGGCCCCAGAGGCAAGATCGTCCACCGCATGAACGATTAGGTAAAGCTCGTTGAGCGAGTCACCGGCACTGAGAAAATCAGCAGGGATGCCGCGGGTAGCCCGGTCGAGCAGTATGGAAAGTTGACCGAAGGTGATCGACTCGCGGGCAAATTGGCGCGTCGAACCGCGCCGAACGATAACGTCCTCGATCGTTTCGGATGGCACCTCGTCATCGCTCAGCGCGTGGAGGAAAAATCGGCGGCCGCCGTTAGCGCTCCGATCGTCTTTCTCACCGCTGTGGTTGTCGCTCGCTGCGCGCCACCGAACGACCTCGTCTTCGCTCGCCAACGACGAAGCCTCATGCATCGCCCGCATGGCAGGATAGTCGACTTCCGTCTTGGATAGCGGCTCGGTTTGCAAAACCAGCGGCTCTAGCGGCGTCGAGGATTGGACCGGGTGAGCCGCACCGCAACCAAGCGAGACCAACGATAGCGCTGCCTCGCGTTTAGGATCTAACCCCAACAGCGTGCTGATCGCGGCATCGACAAAACCAACGACTACTTTCGCGGCGAGCGCGCGCGCCGCCGCGGCCGCCAAAAGATTAGCGAGAATCGTGCCGTTATCCCAGTAACAGTGGCGATAAGCACGGGCTTGATATTTCCAGGCATTGCGCCAGAACGTCGAAGCACAAAGCAAAACCGCCGGGGCGTCGACGACCGAGGGTTCTTGACCGCTCGCCCGAGTCAGGACGCCGCGAAAATCCCCCTGGCGCAGGCGGCGCAGCGCGAAGTCATGGGGGCCGAAGTGGTAAATTCCGGCGGGAAGATCTTGGAGATCGGCGCAAACAAGATACAGATCGATGTGATATAGGGCACCGGTGCAAGCCGCAGCGCGAAACAACATTTCAACGCCTGGATATTTTCGCCGTCTGGTGACGCCGGCGCTGAGAAACAGAATCTCCGCGAGGGTTTGCCGCGTGGGTGTGACTTGACGATCCCGCCGCGCATCGGCCGCCGAAATCGCGGCCAGGGATGGCATCCCCGAAGAGGACAGATGCGGGGGCAAAGCGGTTGGCTCTAACTCAGAGTAAATTTTAAAGGGAAGCGGCTGGTTCTCAAAGTCCAAATAGTGGGGATTGGCCCGGATACTTTGATACGAATGTTTCGTGCCGTTATGGTAAGCCCAGGCGGCGTCGATTTCACGATTCTTCATGGCGCGTCTCGCGAACTTCCCGAACATAGAACCATCGCCCGTAAGGAGACGGAACAAGGCTCAGGCATTGAAACATGCTAAAACGGCGCATGAGCTCTGTCCATGGCCCGTTCGTTCAAGAGGTGGCGGCGAATGTCGCACATGGCGTAAGCTTAACAACCAATCCAATCCCGAGCCTCTATCGTCTTGGCGCTATTTTTTCTGCGTCATTTCTTTGGCCGCCTCCGCGGCCAGCGAGAAATCGAAGATCGACCCCGCCGCCACATCTCCCTTCAAACTCGCCGTCGAGCTGAGCATCGCGATGTAGGCTTTCGCCTGCTCCTCGGTGGGCACGCCGATTTTTGAGAACGTGTCGCGCACCGAGTCATACGCCTTGGCCGCTTGTACAGGATTGAGCTTCATCCATTTGGCGATGATCTCGATGGTCCCCTCGCGTTGCGTCCAAGTGTAATCGATCCCTTCGATCGTCGCCTTGAGAAGTTCGACAATCTCCTGGCGTGCGGTCTTGATTTTTTCCTCGCTGGTGGCGAATCCGGCTTGGGGAATCGGCAGTATCGAGCCCATCTGTAGCAGCCGTCGCAACCCCAGCTCTTCGGCCTTCAAGTCGGACGGCACCGGCACCACGGTGGCATCGATCGTCCCCCGTTGCGTCGCAATCATCCGATCGTTGGTCGAATTCAACGGGATGATGATCGTGTTCGCGCCCAAGTGATATTTGTCGATAAGCACCCGAACCTCATAAGCCGGCAGAGTGCCAAGGCTCCCGGCGCCGATCCTTTTACCGGCGAGATCGCTGACCGCCAGGATTTCCGGCCGGGCGACCAGCACATGCTGGAGTTTCACGGATGTAAAGCAAATCACTTTCAGCGGCGCGCCGCGCGCCCCCGCCGTGGCCGGGCCGCTGGGAATTGTCGTGTAATCGATCGCCCGGTTAAGCAGCGCCGGAGCCACCAAACCCGCTGCCATCTGAATGACTTCGATATCGAAACCCCGTTTGGCATAGAAGCCCCGTTGGAGCGCCACATGGATCGGCAAATAGCTCAGCGATGCCGAAGGTGTGGCGAGCCGGATCTTGACAGCCGGACTCTTACCCTGCGCATGCGCGCTTGTCGTCCAACGCGCCGTCAGCCACACGACAGCGAGAATAAATGCTGCCAAATATTTCACCGATTTCATCAAAGCCGTCCTGCCATCGATCCGATTCCTCCGCCTGCCGTCGACGCTGCGGGAGCAAAAGAGATCGGACGCCATCGAGCAAGTAAGTCGGTGTCAGCTGCGCGCAACATAAGGCAAATCTAATTCACCCGTCAAGGACAACGAACCTTCGGTTGCTAGAACGCGAAAACGTCGAACGCGAGCCTCGCTGTCAAGGGCGAGCTTCGGTGTCAGGCGTTGTTTGTTTGCTTACTTCTCTCACACGGCTAACGTAATCCGCTAGGATTGGTGAAAGGTTTAGCCCCGAGGTTCTCAACCAACAACAATTGACCCCAATCAGACGGGCGCTTCTGGTTATAGGCCAATTCTCCTGCGTCAAATCAACCTTTGTTTTCGAATTGAAAAACTGTTAGGTGGATGGCCTGAGTATCCAGCCATTAAAGAGATTGCCGAGTTTACCTAATTTGTAAACTTGAATGAGAGGGCAATGTGATGCGAGATGGAAATGGATCGGTTGGCAACTCCGGAGTCGAGATTGAAGCAAGTGATGCTTCCGTTCAGAATCTTGCGCCGCCAAATAATTTACAAAGATTTGAAGGCATAGCCTTTTCGGCTTCGGGGAACATACTAGGCGTCGCTACTTCAGATACTAACACGGTCTTTCTGTTTCGCAGAAAACCAGACGGATCATTCGAAGATACACCCTATTGGAGCATCAACGGACCTGCCTCGAGACTAAACTATCCGCACGATCTGTCATTTTCACTGTCGGGCGACACCGAACTGCTCGCTGTCGCTCAACGCGCCGGATCAATTGCCATATATGAAAAAAATCGAGCCAACGATAATTATGGTCCGGTTCCTGCCTTTGAAATTCGCGGCCCGGAGACGAGATTAAATTACACCGATGGCGTTGCTTTTGTCCCGCCGGACAATGATTACCTGGCAGCGTGCAATCTGAGAAGCAGCAGAATAATTTTTTACCGAAAAGCCTCCGGCGCTTCAATCGGCTTTAACTTGGAACCTGTCTTCGAATTAAAACACGGCGTCTTCAGGCCGGATGGCTTGGCTTTTTCGCAATGCGGAACCTGGCTTGCCATCGCCAACCATGGCAATCACACGGTGAGCATTTATCAACGCCGTAAACCGATTCTCTCACGGCTGAAATTCACATATGGACCGCGACCGGTGACGATCATCAAAGACCGGGGATTCCGATACCCGCACTCCGTAGGATTTACCCCCGAGACCAATCATTTAGTTGTCACGAATGCGGGAGCTAACTATTTCAGCGTCTACGAGCCCAAAAAGCGCTTTTGGAAAATGCGCTGGTCACAATCGCCCGTGTTGCAAAAAATTGTCGGTCCGGACAATATTTTTCAAGCAGTTAACGCGAGCAATAAAATGGAAGGAGGGCCCAAAGGAGTTGCCATCCACAAGAATCGTTTAGCTGTATGCAGTCCCGAACACGGTATCAAGATTTATTCGTTTCGTGAAAATTTTTCCGATCATTGAATTTTCGGCTTTTCGCCGCCTGGCTGCGCTGAACCGCTAGCGCTTTTTTTCCCGGCTAGCGGCATTTTTACGCAGTCGTAATATCAGCAGCGCTTGCTGCTCTGGAGTGAGGTCGGCGATCGCCTCGCTCCTCCCCTCTGTGCCTGACTCCGCGCCTTGTGCACCTTGATCTTTCAGTGTAACCGAAATTTGCCGGCGGCTTGCCTTCGGTTCGGTAACCAGGCGAAGCAAGAAATCTTCAAAAGGTTCGACACCGAGGCGAGAGACGAATCTCAATGCCGCGTCATGCGCCGCGGCCGATTGCCGCTCATGCAATGCGCGATCCGAAAGTAAGCGGCTAAGCGCATCCTGCCAGGGAGCGATCTCTTGCTTTGGAACCAGCGGGACCGGAAGCATATTTTCATCAAGATAATCTTCAAACCGTTCGATCGGGTGTACAGGCAGCAAGTAATCCGTTCCTAACTTGGCCTCGACGAGACCGCCATAGTTACTTGCTAAGACAGGAATCCCGCGCAGCATGGCATCTACCACGGCCATGCCGAATCCCTCGACCCACAACGAAGGCATGAGCAGGGCGCGAGTCCGATGTAAAATTTCATCGAGATTCTTGCGATTTTCTAACAAATTCACGTTAGGTAGCGCGCTGAGGGCCGCCCGGTCCACAGTGGTCGTGCCCCAGCCCGGAAGGGCGGCAAATTGTATATCGGGCAGCGCCCGCGCGAGTGCTAGGAAAATTGAGATTCCCTTCACCGCGCAAGCATTCATCATCAATACATAGCCGTTGTCGGCACGACCGCATTGCGGAAACGGCCCGGAACCGTAGTGAGGCGGGTGGTGTATGAACGACTCGATTCCAGTCCATTTTTGAATGTAATCGGCGACAAACCGGCTAATAGTGACAACGGCGCTTGCTTGCCCGATAAGTTCAGTTCTTCTCTTCCCGGGATATAAACCGGCCGGCCCAAACGGAAACATCTGCGGCGTATGCGCCAGATAGATTACCCGGGAAGGCTGAACCTTTAACGCGGTCTCCAACAAGCTCTGTGACCGATCTTCAGAAGATACCAACGTCCAATCCGGCGTAAACTCACGAATTTGCTCCACCAGATAGCTGTGGAGTCGGGATGGGTCTACCACTGCGTGTACGTCGACACCATGCAAATTGAAAACGTCGATCTCGCCGTTAGAGACCACGCGAATCCCTTCAGCCGCTAGCTCTTCAAGGAGCTGTTGATGACTTATTGGGCTGAGGGCGGCGAGCGCAGGCACCACCACCCGCAGAGAATGATGTCTACCAGCGAGCGCTTCGGCCAGGCTGCGATTGGACCGGTTGGCGCCGCCATACACGCGCGTATACGGCAGGTTCATCGTCAACAGAATCTTCATCAGATCTCTCTGGACAGTTGCAAAAAAATGCTGCTTTTAGATTTCTTTCAAGGAAAAATTTATAAAAATTCGTTCGACTGCGTCATCTGGCTAAAGACTCGCTCATGTCGTCCGGCAGATTTGAGGTTACTTGCAAATTTCTCTGCCCGGGAAAATTTTTTGGGCCGATTCAAAACTTCTTGCCATGTCGCTCGTACAGTTCTTCAAGTATCTTGATGAGACACTTTGCCGATTGTTCCCAGGTGAATTCGTTGGCAATACGCGCCCTCGCCGTCGGCAATCCGTTACCCGCCGTTTTAATGGCTTGGCGTACAAAGTCCGCCGCGGCTTCTTCATCGGGCTGCCACCAATCAGAGCCATTAAAAAGCCCTCCTATGAAGCCCTTGCCCCCGTTAAAATCTGCTGGAACTCTTTGAGAGGGTATCATTTGAGCGACAGACTCATCGAGGTAAGCGGTATACGCGCTGTGTTCGGGGGCGATGAGATGCAAACCCATGGCTCCCGCCTCCATCATGGGTAAGTCCCAACCTTCTCCACAGGACATGCTCCAGTAATGCGTCGCTGCGGCGTAGAGACTGGGCATTTGAGACTCGGACAAAACTTGGTCGTAAAAAACTACCGGAGCGGCTTTCTTTCTCGACTTGCCGATCTCTCTCTCGATTGCCGAGAGGGTGCGCTTGAATCGATCGGGCCGCCACCACCGATACCTATAACCACTTAGCTTCAAGATCAGAATTGCGTCATCATTCGCGCTGGTTGTTTTTATCCAGACCCGCAACATGCCGAGAATATTTTTTCTCGGCGCGGAGATAAAATCAGAAATATTTAGGAATCTTGTTTTGTATTCAAGAACGCTGCGCCCCCTTCGGCGCCCTAGCCCCAATGGCTGGACGCCCGGATGAAACCGGCCCGAGTCAACCGCCAGCGGACAGAGCCTGACATGCTCTTCGCTAATCCCGCTTGCCATCCAAGCCTTCTTGGATGATTGGGTGGGCAGCACGACTAGATCCTGTCGCAAGCTGCGCTTTGCCCAGGTTTCGGGAATTCGCGTCGATTCGAAGGTTGTCCAGTTGACGTTGAGTATCCCGTCAACAATTTCCGCCTGATTTGGTAAACAAATGTGCAGGATGGCGCCGGCACTGACCGGGCGGTGCAATTTATCGAACCAGGAATCACGCTTGCCTTCAGGCAAGGCACCGTGGCTACCAGTGGGAAGATCCACGAGCTGCACATGGATTCCGAGTTTGTGCAACGCGCGGACAATTTCTCTGACATGGCCCCCATAACCGGTGGGACGGCGATAGTGACCGGAGATGATTAGCGATCTACTCATCGGAGATCGTCCTGGCATTGTTTTGACAGGATTAGATTTGAAACATCTGCCTGAGCTGTTCGCGGCCAGCCCTTGAACCATACGGCAACGGTTTAACCCCGGCGCTCGCTTGACATCGAGCAGTCATCGCCACCAGCGTCCTACGACGCGGGCTATGAGACCCCCCAACCGGAAAAAATCTTCCGCGGTAAAATGCCAACGCACCGTGGCCAAAAGGCGTCATTATTTGTCGTCCGATATTCCTGACCCACACTCCGCGTCGAGTAGTGCCGTCACTTCATCCGGCGAGAGTTGTTTCAACTCCTCCAGCACTCGAGCCACTTCAGCCGCGTCTTCCTGCCCCAGTTGAGCTGCGGCAATTGCCGCACTCTGGTCGGCGATCGTCGGCGCATCAAAGAGAAACCGTAACGGTAGTAACACCAGAAAGTCCCGTTGGATCCGAGAGGCAACTTGAGTGAGTGATAGTGAATGACCGCCCAGCTCGAAGAAGTTGTCATGTACGCCCACCTGTTCGAGTTTGAGCACCTCGCCCCAGATCCGTGCTAGTAACTCTTCTACTGGAGTGCGGGGTGCTACGAACGAACTGTCCTGTTCCGGTCGGTTCTGATCGGGAACCGGAAGGCTCCGGCGGTCGATCTTGCCGTTAGCAGTAAGGGGCAGCGTGTCCAAGAGCATGAAGGCAGAAGGCACCATGTACTCAGGTAGCTTCTGCCTTAAGAAACCGTTTAACTCACTGACCGTGGGCGCCTGCCGAGCGGGAACCACATAGGCTACTAGCCGTTTCTCGGCCGGCTTCTCGCCGCGTGAGATCACCACAACCTGCCGCACATCGGCGTGCTGGCGCAGTACCGCCTCAATCTCTTCTAGCTCAACCCTAAAACCCCTGATCTTGACCTGACCATCAACACGACCCCGATACTCCATGTCCCCGTTGGCAAGATAACGTACTAGATCGCCCGACCGATAGAGCCTGTTTCCCGCTCCTGGACGGAACGGATTGGCAATGAAACGCTCGGCCGTCAGTTCGGGGCGGTTTAAATATCCTCGGCCTAACCCGGCTCCGCCTACATAGAGTTCACCGGGCACCCCGATCGGCACTGGATTCAGGCTTTGATCCAACACGTATCGTTGCAGATCGGGTATCGGCACACCGATTAGGCTGCCCCTGCCCGTGCATAGGTCTTCTTTTGTGATTGGGCGATAGGTCACGTGTACCGCAGTTTCTGTGATGCCGTACATATTGACCAACTGTGGATGCCGGTCGTCATGGCGATCGAACCATGGCTTTAAAATTTGGAAATCCAGCGCCTCCCCACCAAAGAGGACGAGTCGAAGCGCAAGATCCTGTGAATTCATTGAGCTATTATCAATCTCAATCAGTTGCCCGAAGGCCGACGGTGTCTGGTTCAAAACCGTCACTTTTTCTTCGCTCAAAAGTTTGTAAAACATTCCCGGCGAGCGACTGCACCAGTAGGGCACGACCACTAAGCGTCCGCCATAAAGCAGCGATCCCCAAATCTCCCAGACTGAAAAGTCGAACGCATAGGAGTGGAACATTGTCCAGACATCATTCTGGTCGAAGTGGAACCAGGAATGAGTTGCCTGGAACAAACGAGTCACGTTGTAATGAGTGATCAAGACGCCTTTAGGTTTCCCGGTCGAGCCGGAGGTATAGATTACGTAGGCGGCGTTATCCGCTGTGATTCTGTTGACAGGGTTGGTTGGCGCCTGAGAGGCTTCACACTCAGCCGCTGGATCTATCGTATCCAGGCAGACTACTTGAGCATTATGTGGCGGTAAATGGGAAATCACTCGTTCTTGTGTCAACAATACCTGAATGTCTGAATCCTCCAGCATGAAGGCGAGTCGCTCTTTGGGATACGCTGGGTCCATTGGAACGTAGGCTCCGCCAGCTTTGAGCACACCTAAGATGCCAACGACAATTTCCCAGGAGCGCTCCAGGCAAAGGCCCACCAGCATCTCCGGCCCGACCCCGAGTTTTTTGAGATCGTAAGCCAGCCGATTGGCCCTGGCGTTCAACTCCCGATAGGTTAGCTGCCGGTCTTCGAAGACCACCGCGATAGCCTCCGGTGTTTGCTCTACCTGAGCCTCGAAGAGTTGATGGATGCACTTGTCCTTGGGGTATTCTCCGTTGGTGTTATTCAAGTCGCCGAGCAATCGATCCCGCTCGGAACCAGTCAATAGTGCCATCCGCGAAACGGGGGTTCCGGGATCGGTCACGATATGCTCCAGTAGAATCTGGAGGTGTCCAATCATCCGACTGATGGTGCCTTCGTCAAACAGATCGGTATTGTACTCTATTGTCCCTTTCAGTGAGTTTGCCTCCTCGACCATCAAGAGACTCAAATCAAATGTTGCCGTGTCGCTCTCCGCATGCAGGGGAGTCGTCGTTAGTCCCGCAAGCCGTAGAGCCCTCGTTGGGGCATTCTGGAGTACGAAAAGCACCTGAAACAGAGGCGAGTGGCTCGAATTACGCTGCGGATGCAGTTCCTCTACTAATTTCTCAAAGGGCAGATCTTGATGGGCATAAGCGTCCAGGGCTACCTTGCGCACCCGCCCCAGCAGCTCGCGAAAATTGGGATCACCGCAAAAATCCGTGCGCAGGATCAAAGTGTTGACGAAGAACCCGATTAAACCTTCGATGTCAGTCCGGTTTCGGCCCGCAACGGGTGAGCCGACAATGATCTCATCTTTTCCGGTGTACCTATGCAGCAAGGTCTGAAAGGCCGCAAGTAGAGTCATGAACAGCGTCGTCCCTTCCTCACGGCTGAGGGCCTTGAGCCGCTCGGTCAGGGACTTAGGCACGAAAAAGCATTGTTTCGATCCGCGGAAAGTCTGAATGGGCGGCCTGGGATGATCCGTGGGCAACTCCAATACCGAGGCGCCGGCAAGCTGCTTTTTCCAATAGGCCAGCTGTGAGTCAGATACTTCTCCCTGAAGCCACTGCCTTTGCCAGACAGCGAAGTCTGCATACTGTATAGGAAGTGGCGAGAGCGGCGACGATTGACCTGCGGAGAAACTGTCGTAGAGCACGGACAATTCCTGAAATAGTATTCCCTCAGACCAACCGTCAAAGATAATGTGATGCATCGTCAGGAACAGTATGTGCTCCTGCTCGCCCAGGCGGAGCAATCCGGCCCGAATCAGCGGCCCTCGGTCTAAATCGAATGAAAGCGCGGTCTCATCGGTAGCTTGACGTCGCACTTCGCCTTCTCTCTCGCCTTCTGGCAAACGACTGATATCTCTCACAGATAGGGTCAGAGGCTGAAGTGGGGAAATGACCTGGAGCGGTTGCCCGTTCACGGCTGGAAAGGTGGTCCTAAAGATTTCATGACGGCTAATGATCTCATTGAGGCATTGTTCAAGAACTGGCACTTTCAGGTCGCCGTCGAGTCGAATAAAGACCGGACGATTGTAAATCGACGTGCCTTTCTCAAGTTGATCAATGAACCACATGCGCTCCTGTCCATGAGAAAGTGGTATTTCTCTATCTCTGAAAATCGGCTCAAGAGTTGGAGGTTGCGGGGCTGGTGCTGCCTGACCGGTAGTCTCAAGGCTCAAGGCCATCTCCGCCACGGTGGGTTTCTCAAAGAAGTTGATCAGGGGCAGCTCCAGGTGCAAAACTCGGCGCACCCGAGAGACCACTAGAGTGGCCAGTATAGAATCGCCTCCCAGATAGAAAAAATTGTCCTGTGCGCCCACCCGCTCCAGGTGCAATACCTCGGCCCAGATCCCAGCCAGTGCCTTTTCTAACGGCGTGCGGTACGCGGTGTATTCTGCTTTTGGCAGGTTCTGTGGATGATCGGGCGACTTCATTAGTTTCTCGGCCAGACCCACTCTAAACAGTTTTCCGGTGGGGCCTTTAGGAATCTCTTCGACGATGAAGATCTTACGCGGCACCTTGAAATCACTAAGTCGCTCGGCGGCAAACTCGATAATTTCTCTTTCCGTGGCCGATGCGCGCTCATGGAGAACGATCGCGGACGCCACATCCTCACCGAGAGTCGGATGAGGAACAGCGAAAGTTACAACCTGTGCAACCGCAGGATGATCGATCAGCACATCGTCCACTTCCCGTGGAGCGATCTTTTCCCCACCGCGATTGATTATTTCCTTGAGACGACCTGTGATGAAAAGGTAGCCGTCTTCATCCAGATAGCCTTGGTCGCCCGTCCTGAACCACGCGTCGGTAAAGGCTTCTTTGTTGGCCTCTGGATGGTTCTCGTAACCCGGGGTGATATTCGCGCCACGGATGAGGATCTCCCCTGGCCGGCCCGCTGATAAAAACTTGCCCTGCTCGTCGACAATGGCGATCTCCGAACCGGTCGCCACACCCACGGAGCCCGCCTTGCGCTGGCGCGGGGGTAGTGGATTACTCGCTATTTGGTGGGACGCTTCCGTCATCCCGTAAGCTTCAATGACCGGTACTTTGAAGAGGTCTTCTAGTTCTGTTTTGACTGTTGGCGGCAATGGGGCGGACGATGAACGGATCAACCGCAGGGAATGGCCCAATAGGACGTCTCGATGGGCTCGTTTTAGGATTGCTTGATGCATGGTCGGAACCGCCGTGTACCAGGTGGGACGGAACTCCGCCACCCAAGGGAAAAATTGCTCGAGGTCGAAGCCTGAGGTGCAAACCACTTCGGAACCCGCCACGATCGAGGAAAGGACGGCGCCGACAAGTCCATGGATGTGAAAAAGCGGCATAACGTTCAGACAGCGGTCCAGTTCACTAAGCTGGAGAGTGGCTGCAATGTTGCCCGCAGAAGCCAAGAGGTTGGAATGGGTCAAAGGAACCATTTTCGGCCTAGCGGTTGTGCCGGAAGTGTAGAGGATCAACGCGACATCGTCTGCTTGTGCAAACCCACCTTGGGATATGGCTGGCCGCTTTTCACCTCGGATAGAAAAACCCCTCGTGTCGCCTTCCACCAATGGCGACAATTCGATGATGGCAATGGAATGTTTTCTAGCGACTGCGATAGCGGCGGAGTCCGCCGAGGATTGAACAATCAACGCCTTGGCACCGAGATCCGTGAGGTAGAATTCAAATTCGTTGGTCCGACACGACGGGTTGAGCGGGGCAAAGGTAGCGGCCGAGGATAAGGCGAGAAAGGCTGAAGCCATTTCCGGTCCGTTTGGACTTACCATCGCAACCCGGTCGTTTCTGCCGATACCCAGGGCGTTTAGTGTTTTCGCCGCTTGCTCTACTTGTAAAAGAAGCTGACGGAAGGAGAGCGGACGATCTCCCAACCCGGCAATGGCAACAGCGCTGGCCCTTCGGTCCGCCTGAATTTCCAGCATGTGGTGGATGCTTAGAGGTTTGGGGCAATCAACAGATTGGGGAATAAGGTCGGCGTTCGACATGGTGAGCTACCCCGACTTTTGCGGACAGTTAAATCGGTAGCACTTTTATCGAAGTCATACTTCATAGGCTTCTGATAATCCAGCGATTGATGTGGTCGTCGGAGGTTAAAGAAAAGTTCGATGCATTCAAATTTCTCGCTTCTCGCTTGAACTCCGGGCTAAAGCTATTACGCTATGTCATCGAACACCGTTTCTGGAGGTTTTTACCCCTTTATTGGCGGCCATCAAATCCGGGCTACGAGTTTTCCACTGTTTGCTTCGGACTCCAGACCGAATCGTTTCACCACAAACGATAATCGGCTTGCGATAGCTCGCCGTCGCTTCGTGGGCACAACAAATGATGCCAATGATACGGCATCAAACAATTTGCGGCGATACGCACGGAAACCTGACAGCACGCTTCGCAAAGGCTGCTGTCGAAGGCCAGGCAGTCGGGCCGCGGCAGTCGACGGAACGTAATCGTGGGAGAATCCGCGCCGGCCATTTTTGCATTGACGAACCGGCCGGCATTGCCTAGTTTGGCGACAGCCCGGCAAGTTAATCGAACTATTCAACGGCGCTCGGAGGGAATAACCATGAAGATCGGTCTCACAGCGAGATTTGCCATACTGGCTACTCTTACATTGACAAATCCTGGCGTTGGTCAAGCCCAAACCAAAGAGCGGGCCAAACTCATCGAGGACGCGAAAAAAGAAGGCAAGGTGATGGTCTACGTCTCCTCCAACGCTTCGGATGCCAGAGCGCTGGAGGCCGCCTTCGAGAAAAAATATCCCTTCGTCAACATGGAGTTCTACAGCTCGGGAAAGGACGCGCTTCTGACACGCTACCTGCTCGAAGCGCGCACCAACAGCAACCTTGCCGACGTTTATCAATCGAGCGTGTTTCCAATCATGAACCTGGTCGGAGAAAGGACTGCTCGCCAAGTACTACTCGCCGGAGCGCGAAGGATTATATCGAAGCACTGCGCGACAAGGACGGCTATCTGGCACGCGACCTACTTGAACGCCGTGACCATGGCCTACAACTCGCGCATGCTGAAGCCCGATGAAGTGCCGAACAGTTATCAGGAGCTGCTGCAGCCGAAGTGGAAAGAGAAAATGGGCTTTGTCCTGAGCCATACCGAATGGTACTTCGCCATGCTCCAGTCGATGGGCGAGGACAGGGGGCGGCAATACATGGAGGCGCTCAGCAAGCAAAAAATTCACTCGCGCATCGGCAGCTCGCTGATGAACCAGCTGATGATGGCGGGCGAGTTTCCATTATTGATCTCGCAGTATCCGACCGGCGTCGAAGAGCTCAAAAAAACCGGCGCGCCCATCGACTGGGTGCCGCTTGACCCCTGGTTCGTCTATCCCATCGGCATCGCCGTCACCGCGAAGAATTCCCATCCCGCCGCGGCGCGGCTCTACGTCGACTTCATTCTCTCCGAAGAAGGACAAACGTCAATGCGCCAACTCAGCCGCATCCCGGCGCGCAAGGACGTCCTGCCGAACCCGCCGCGGCTCATGCAAGGTCGCAAGCTCTTCGTCATCAAGCCGGCGTCGAGCGCCGTCTACAACAAGTACAACGCCGAGATGTTGCGCTATTTTCGCTGAAGCTCGGGGGCTAAATTTTATATCGAAGGAGCTCGTTATGCGCCGATGGTTTTGCCCAATCTCCTTAATGGTCGCCTTCAGCGCGATTCTCGCGCGCGATGCTCTCCCGCAAAACGCGCCGGTCTATCTGCAACTCAGTCCGACCGTCAAAGCCGTGCTGTACACGCCGGATGCGAGCGTAAAAGCGCGGGTCGCGGTGGTCAACATGCACGAAGACGGCAACCGCTTGAACGACATCGCCTGCACCGAGCTGGTCAAGCGCGGCTATTACGTGCTCTGCATGAACGGCCGCTCGGACAACAACGAAGCGATGGATTATTGGAACGACCTGCCGCTCGACGTCGCCACCGGCGTCAAATATCTGAAAGACACTGTGAAGGCGTCGAAGATTCTGCTTTACGGTGGCAGCGGCGGCGCGCCGTTGATGACCTTCTATCAAAACGTCGCGCAAAATGGCCCGTCGGTTTGCCAGGGCGCAAACAAACTGATCCCTTGCACCAACGAACTTGCCGGCCTGCCGCCGGCCGACGGCATCATCTTGCGCGACGCCCATCCGGGCACCGCCGTCAACACATTGCGCTCGATCAATCCGTCGGTGCAGCGCGACGATAGGCCGGACCCGATCATCGCCGCGCTCGATCCGTTTAGCCCAAAGAACGGTTTCAATGCGGCCGGACCCAGCGCCTACTCGCGGGAATTTCAAGAGCGCTACTTCAAGGCCCAGGCGGCGCGCATGAATCGGCTGGTCGACGCCGCCCTGGCAAAACTGCGCGCCATCGAAGCCGGCAAATATTCTTACAAGGACGATGACGCCTTCGTCATCCACAAGAGCGAGGCCGGCCGGCTGTCGGAAATGGATTTGACGATTCATCCCGGCACGGTCAAACCGCAAAAGCTGCTGAAGAACGACGGCACCATCGTAACCGAAATTGTCAAAAGCGTGCGCGTCGCCGATACCAAGAACCCCGAGCGCGCCAAATCATTCTACGATGGCTCGAAATTCCTGACGGTCAGATCTTTCCTCGGCACCCGCGCGATCCGCGCCAAACATGCGCTCGACGATATCGATTATTGCTCGAACAACAACTCGACGCCCTGTCATTTGCAAAAGATCACCGTGCCGATCCTGATCCTCGGCATGGGCGGCCATTATTTTTTACGCGACAACGAAATCCACTACGAGGTCTCGGCCAGCGCGGACAAGGAATACATCATCATCGAGGGCGCTTCTCACGGCATTCGCCCTTGCAGGATTTGCGAGACGACGCCAGGGCAGTATTCTAACACGGTCAAAAACACCTTCGATTACATGCAAAAATGGATCAACGCGCGCTTCTAAATAGCCTGTGGTGCGTCGCGCAGGCATTTTACTTCAATCACGTTTCAAAGTTGAGGCTCTAAACTTTCCCGCAAACGCGGTGGCCGCGGTTCCTTCGAACTCGGCTTGGCACGCACCGTTCGCTTTTCAGGATCTCCAGTAAAGGTAATGAGACTTGCTGTTTTTCAATGAGCTAGCTCGGAGTCAAAGCATGGATTTTGCAACGGCTGTTGCGACGTTGAATGACTTACTAATAAGAAAACAACCCGCTACATTCGACAGCGCGTGGATACGGAGAAACGCCCCGAGCTGCTATCGATTCATCCGGGCAAACGTTCGCCGTGAATACGGCGGCATCGATTGGGATCGGCTTACCTACGCATTAGACCGGCGCTTTCAGCGATTGTGGAGACCCCAAAGGATTGGGAAGAAGCCGATTCCGTATGAAGACCACGCTCAAGTTCAAACCATACGTCGATAAGTACCGGGATAAAATGTACGTATTCATCGCCGCACCAGACCAAAACGACAGACGGATCAGAGACATTATCGGCATTAGTTTCGTACGACTTGCGCAGACCGGCAATCTGCTCGCTCGGCTGCAGCTTATGGAACTTCTCAAATATACGATCGACGATTGGATCGAGCGGCACTATCTCGTCTCTCGGTGGCGGGGTTATGAGGAGGAAATGCAAAAACAGCTCGATGCTTGCATCCGGCGCTACCGTTATAGCGGCTCATTCCTGACTTATCTGCGCCGAACCCTCGAATACGCCGGGCGCGGCATCATGCCGCCTCGCGGATATTCACTAGATCAACCTCGAGAAAGTTCGACGCCAGATATCTAGCGTATCGACACTCGGTTAAACCGCGCAGCGATGCGATCGAGAAATGCCTTACGAGTTTTGCGTCCCTCGATACAACTGCAAGGGCGCAAGCACCAACCCGGCAATAACCAGAAACGCTCCCGCCAAAACGAAGGCGAACTTGATGCCCCATGCGCCGATCAAATAACCAGTGATCATCGGCGCGGGAATGACCGCGAGTTGAGTCATCAGCGACGTCAGCCCGTAGGTGGCCGCCTGGACATGCGAGCCGGCAACGTCCATGACCGCGGCATTGAAGATATTAAAAAGCGTGTAGAAAAACAGGCCGATGGCGACGATCACCAAGCCGAGCGGGATGCCGGGCGGCGCCACGGCCAATAGAGCGAAAAACAATCCGAGCAAGAGACAGGAGGGCAGCAGCACCGCCTTGCGCCCGAAGCGGTCGGAGAGCAGGCCCAAAATAGGTTGCGAGATGGTTCCCAGCGCGTGCAGCAGGGCGATGTAAATCCCCAGCGCGACGCTCGAGTAGTGCAAATGCTCCTGCAGGTAAATCGGCAAGAAAGTCAGGACGATCAGCCGCGACATGGAAAGCAGACCGGTGGCAACCGACAATCCCAAGAAGGCCGGATTTTTGACGACGGCGGCGACATCGCGAAATTGAGCCGAAACGCGCTGGCGCGGAGCGTTGCTGTCGCTAAATACCCCAGCCAGGGCGCGCCAGAGCAGAAACGCGAATAATAGCCCGGGCAGCAATTGCACCTGCGCGGCCGTCTGCCACGAAAGATTTGCCAACAGCACGCCGACCAACAGCGGTGTGATCGTGTCACTGAGCGTCGCGCCGGTGCCGTGAATGGAGAGCGCGGTGGCGCGCCGCTCCGGGAAACTGTTCGACAAAGATGCCGCGGCGGTGGGATGCCAAAGGGCCGTGCCCAAGCCGATCAGAGCCGAGCCTAGCAATGCCCAGATGAAAAGCGGCAGGCCCAAAAGAAAATAGGCCGCCCCCATGGAGACCAGCGACAACGCGAGAATCGCGCCGCGATGGCGCACCATCGAATCGGCGGCCATGCCCGTGGGCAACTGGCCGAGACCAACCACGACTTGTTGGGCCGAAGTCAGTGCGCCGACTTCGACATTGGTCAGATTCAATCCCGACTTGAGCGCCGGCAAAATCACCGGATAGAACTGCTGGAACCAGTGAATGACAAAATGGCCGGCGGTGAGAACCCCGAGGAGCCGGATGCGCTCTTTGCCCATGGCGCGGATCGCCGTCAAAAAATTTGCAGGATTCATCCGTTCAATACCGCGATGCTCCGGCCGGCTCTCGCGTCGGCAATACAACAGCCGGCCAGCTGCGAATCGTCTACAGATAACTTACGCGGCGATAGGTTGAAAGACTCTAATGAGGTTACGTTGGAGGATTGCTCAATCTCATTGGGTCGCGCGCTTTGTCACCGGATGGTTGATGCCGAGCGTATTTCGTCATGGCGCGCGTTGCCAATTTCAGCGGATGCCGATATGGCATTCGTAGGCCTAATTTGCCGGCAAACAAATGCGCTAGGAGTCCTGCAAGCATGAATCTTCATCGGGTCGTCTTGGTTACTCTCCTGATCTTTCTAACGGTTCCCGACGATTCAATGGCGCAAATCGCCACGCCGCTGACCAAGGTGGTAATGACCATCGGCGCGATCAGCGAACGGGAGGGCGTGGTTTATGTCGCCCAGGATCAAGGATTGTTCCGCAAGCATGGGCTCGATCTTACCCTCGTACAGGTGCGCAACGGCGCGGTCGGCATCGCCGCGGTGAGCTCCGGAGAATCGCAGGTCCACTGGGGCTCGGTATCGGCGGCCAACATCGGTGCCATCGCCGAAGGAACCGATCTGGTTTTTCTCGCCGGCTTTATCAACAAGCTGACCGGCGCCTTCGTCGTCAATCCCAAGATTAAAACTCCGGTGGACTTGAAGGGTAAGAGCATCGGCGTCAACGGTTTGAGCGGCGGCGCGTGGATCTTCGCGATGCTGACGTTGGATTACTGGGGCCTGGTGCCCGAGCGCGACAACATTCAGTTCCGCGCGCTCGGCGACCAAGGAGTGATCGCGCAAGGGCTGTCCGCCGGCGCCGTCGACGCGGCTTTCTTGGGCTATACATATGGCAAAGCGCTCGAGAGCAAAGGCTTTCGTATCCTCGCCGACGTCGAAAAGCTGCCGATCCCTTATCAGGGATCGGGAATCATGGCGCGGCGCAGCTTTGCTGTGTCGTCGCCGGCGATCGTCGAAAACGTGCTGCGCGGACTGCTCGACAGTCTCGCCTTTATTCGCGACCCGGCGAACAAGACGGCGGTGATGAAGAGTCTCGCCAAAGGACTGCGCCTCAGGCGTGTCGAGGAAGCCGAGGAAGGCTATCAGATCATGCTCGGGCTCTATGAGAAAAAAATCTATCCGAGCGTCGACGGCATCCGGAACGTCATTCGCCTGCTCGGCAAAAACAACGAAAAGATTCGCCGCTTGAAAGCCGAAGAACTGGTCAACGACAGCTCGGTGAAGAAGCTGGAAAAAGAAGGCCGGTTTTAGCGCATGGCAGTCGAGCTCGTTAAAGAATGGGTGCTGAGGTCAAGCGGCGCAGTTTCAACAATCTTGCCGCCGGAAGACCGCTCCATCGGTGCTAACATTCAGCGCACAACAATCTCGTTCTTCAGCTTGACTCACCATTCTGCCATGCTTGAATAATTGGTAGCGGAAGACCTTGGTTATGCAAACGGGCTTGTTCCGAACTTAATCTAAACGGAGGCTCCAATGGATGATCATACTTACAAGCAGGTCGAACTCACCGGCTCTTCTCACACTTCTATGGAAGACGCCGTTCAAAACGCCATCACCAAGGCGGGCAAGACGCTCCACAATATCCACTGGTTTCAAGTGGTCGACACGCGCGGTTACGTCGCCAATAACAAAGTCGACTACTGGCAGGTGACGATCAAACTGGGATTTCGCCTGGACGACTAGCTGATTTATCGAGATTCGTGTGGAGCGGCGGCACTCATGCGGCACGACGACGCGGGCTATCTCTGATCCGGGAACGCGCCTTAGTGTCAGGCGTTCGTAATCTACTTACCGCTCTCGCGTCGTTGACAGACTCTGCCACCTGCACCAGATTGCCATCGGAGTTGTGGCATTCGGTCTTCATTTCCCCTTGCCCCTACTGGCAAGAGCTTTCTTGATGATGTCCCGGATCACATCGAGGTCGCCGATCCATGCCGGATCGAGCCAGAGAAACTTGGCGCCCTTGACGCGCCGCGCGCGTTCGCTGACTTTGTCCTTGGCAATGTCATCGCGCAAGGAATCGTAGAGCCCGTCGCTCTTTTGATTGGCATCGAGCCAGGCGCCCTGTCCGTCGCGCGATAGGAGCCAGTTGGCCGCGACCTTGGCGGCATTGGGATGGGGCGCGCGATTGAAATAGCTCAATGTGCCGTTGTAGGGTCGCGCCCGGTGACCAGGGTCGCTTTGATCTCGGGAAATTTCTTTTGAAACGCTTCGCGAAACACCGGCTCGAAGGCTCCAGTGATGAACAGCGCCACCGCGCCTTCTTCTTCCGCGGCTTTGACGGTCTTGTCCCATTCCATTTGCCAGGCCGGCTTCGCTTCGGCGACGTGACCGACGTTGTCGGATGAATCCTCCAGGCAGCGGAACAGTGCGAGCGCGATCGTCAAGATGAATCGATTGGGTTGCGACATGGATACTCCAGCCGACCGACCAGATGGATTCATTTTTATTGCGCGGCCGATAGCCGGTCAAGGGCGATATTTTACCAATGCGGCGGATCGAGGACCGGCGTCAGTCTCAAACCTTTACAAGCTATAACCCGCAGCGTACATTTTCTCTCGATGCCGGTTGCCAATACTTTGCCGACAACTCGCAGGGCGCTGCTTATTAATCGACACACTGCCGGATTAATAATCAATCCACGCCCGATTCCATAGCACGATCCTGAAGCGAACCTATGAACGATATTTTCATCAGTTACGGCAGTGCGGACCGGGCGACGGCGCAGAAATATGCCGATGCCCTGGAATCCCTCGGCTGGACGGTGTGGTGGGATCGCGAGATCCCGCTCGGCAAGGCCTTCGATCAGGTCATCGAGGAAGAGTTGAAGGCGGCGCGTTGCGTCATCGTTTTGTGGTCGAGGGATGCGGTGCAATCGAGGTGGGTGAAAACCGAAGCGGCGGCCGCCGTCGATCGGGAACGCCTCATACCGGTGTTGATCGAAGACGTGGCGATTCCCTTCGAGTTCAAACGCATCCAGACCGCCAAGCTGATGAACTGGCAAGGCGATCCGGCAGCGCCCGAGTTCGCGCCGCTCATTCAGGCGGTCCGGCGACTGCTTGGGCAGCCAGAACCGCCGCAGCCACTGCTGTCTCCGGGGAGCGAAAAAGCGCCCCGCCACGCTCCCGCGTCGCTAACCAATCGTCGCTTGTTGATCGCCGTTGCCGCAGTCGTGATTGTGATTGCCGGCGCCTTCGCGGTAAAGAACTCATTTCAAAAAGCCGCCCCGCCGCAAAGTTCGTCAAATGATCCGGCAGGAAACTCGCAACCCGCTAGCTCCCCGTCGACGACCGCCACACCGCCGGCCGGCGCCGGCAAAGCGATCACGACCCAGGGCGCGTTCGCAATCAAGCTCGGCGACAAAATCGCCGACGGAATTCCCGGCCCGGGTGCGGGAACTATCGAGTCACCTTATAACCAGGATGTTTACACCTTTAACGCCGCGCCCAAGCAGCGGGTTTACTTCCGCCAACTGCGCCATAGCACGGGCATGTCATACATCAAATGGGGATTGACCGACACGGACGGCACCGAAGTATTTAAAACCTGCCTCGGCTGTAGCGATCCCGGCGTGCAAATCCTCACCAAAGGCGGCAACTATACGCTCACCGTAGCCGGCGACAACGATCCCAGCACTGGAACCTATGAGCTGCAATTGTTCGCCGTGCCCGAGCCCAAACAGTTTTCGATCAAGATCGGCGATGCGATCAAAGAAGCGGTGCCCGGCGCGGGCGCCGGCGTCGTAGAGAGCCCCGGCGCGGAAAATGTCTACACTTTCAACGCGGCGCCTCGGCAGAACGTTTACTTCCGCGTCTGGGAATTCAGCACCGGGCTATCCTACGTCAAATGGAAGCTGGTCGATGACAATGGCATGGAGCTGTTCGACAGCTGCCTGGGTTGCAGCGAACCTGGCGCTCAATTGTTGGTGCGCGGCGGCACTTATACCTTGACGGTAGGGAATCAAAAAGATCCTTCGACCGGGACCTATCGCCTGCAGCTGTACAATATTCCGCTGCCTGACCGCCTGCCGATCAAAATCGGCGACAAGATCAAACCGGGAATGCCGTCAGCTGGAGCGGGCCGGATCGAAGCTCCGGGCGCTGAGGACATATACACGTTCAGCGCCGCGCCCGGTCAGAAAGTTTACCTTCATCTTTTAGATCGCGCCAAGGGAATGGAATATATCAACTGGCGCCTGGTCGACGACAATGGCATGGAAGTTTTCAATGCCTGCCTCGCATGCAGCGAGCCGGGAGTCCAGACCTTGACCAAAGGCGGCACCTACACCTTGACCGTGGGTAACCCGCGCAACCCGGCGACTGGAGACTACGCATTTGAAATCGGTTCCCGGTGAAGCGACGATCGCGATCGAGGATTCTGCAGTCGAGCCCCCCTACCCTCCATTTTGGCAGTATAAATCTTCGATCTCCCGTTTCACCTGGCTATCTGTACCGATAGTAAGCGCACCTGCGCGAGACTGTTGTGGTTAGCACGCTCGCAACCTCGGCGATTGCGTCGATCATTTGAAAACACCTTCCCGTTCGAGCTTGCGCACGATCCGTTCGTCGACGAGTGTCTCCGCCTTCATGCGGCCGAACTTGGGATCGAACCCCGCCGCCGCCGCATCTTGGCTTCTTTGCAGACGCAGCCACTTCGACATGATCGCCACGATAGTTTGTTTATTAGCCGGGTCCTGATAGTAGGCGATCGAGCGCTCAAGGATTTGAGCGTCCGCTCGGCGATATCGGGGGACTGATCTAAAAAACTTTTGCGCGCGACGACGCCGATACCTTGGCACGGAATATCGATATTGGCGAAGTCTTGAAGAACGTGAAAGCCATTACGCTGCACGGTCTTGCTGAAGGTGTAGCCGAGATAGGCGGCATCGACGGTGCCGGCGACCAGCCCCTGGGCGATCACCGACTGATCGCCGAGGATGCGAAACTGAATCTTGTCGCGCTCGGGCACCAGACCCCAGTGATCGAGCGCCAGCATCGAAAATGTCCAGATGCCGCCGCCGATGCTCTGGACGCCGAGATTTTTCCCTTTGAGATCGGCAGGCGTCAAAATTTTCGTCGACGCCACGAAGTCTCCGTCCAATCGATTGATGACGCCGGCCCACCGGTACAAACGGCGATCTTGCCGCATAGCAGCTTCCTCCCAGCTAAAGCAGATTAGAACGGATAAAACCCATGCCCTGGTGGTGTTTCAGGGTGGCGAGATCCCTCTCTACGTTCGGGATGACAGCGCTCCTAAATCCGTCATTTCGAGCAAAGCGAGAAATCTATCCGCATCCATGCACCCGAAACGAAATCACTCCGAACCATACCCATGTCGTTGGTCCTAGCTACACGAATGCGGTCGCCCCAGTCAATGACGAAGGAGTGCAAGTCGATCGACAGTCAACCAACCGCGGTAAAACGAATTTGCCTTGGCCAGGGAATCATGCGAAATGAAATTTCGATCGCACGCTGTGTCTCGCGGTGCGGCGATAAGATCGATTCGATATCTAGCATTTTTGTTCACAAGGTGTCCCATGGATACGGATGTTCTCGTCATCGGCGCCGGCCCGACTGGGCTGATGCTCGCCAATCAACTGGCGCGGCGCGGTATGCAAGCGCTGATCATCGACCGACACTCAGGTCCGACTCTCCAGACCAGAGCGCTCGGCGTGCAGGCGCGCACGCTGGAAATCTACTCCCACCTGGGTATCGTCGATCAGGCGCTCGCGCTTGGTAAACGCACCGTAGCTGCCGAGTTGTGGGCGCAAGGGCGGCGGACGGCGCGAGTCCCGGTAGGGGACATTGGACGCGATCTGAGTCCCTACCCTTTTGTCCTGATCCTGGGACAGGACGACAACGAACGGCTTCTGAGCGACGCCCTGCTGAACTCAGGGATGACGATTCAGTGGAACACCGAACTGATTGGCCTTCAGCAGGAAACCAATCAGGTCTCGGCGACACTCAAGCAAGCGGACGGCAGCATTCGTAAAGTCACAGCGACTTGGATGGCCGGCTGCGACGGCGCTCACAGCGCGGTGCGCGATCTGAACGGCATCGCATTTCAGGGCGCGCCTTACGAGCATGTGTTCTTCGTCGCCGATACCCAAGCGACCGGACCGATGGTGCCGGAGGAACTCAATGTTTATCTGTGGCGCGAAGGATTTCACCTGTTCTTTCCGATGCGCGGCACTGATCACTGGCGGCTCGTCGGTATTCTGCCGCCAAGCTTGCGGCATAACGACAATCTGACATTCGAAGAAGTAATTCCCTCGCTGCACCAGGAAGCGGGGACCGAGCTGTCATTCAAAACGTGCAGCTGGTTCTCCACCTATCGCATCCATCACCGGCGCGCCGAACGCTTTCGCGATCGCCGCTGCTTTCTATTGGGTGACGCAGCGCACATTCACAGCCCAGTGGGCGCCCAAGGCATGAACACGGGCCTGCAGGATGCTTACAACTTGGCGTGGAAGTTGGCCCTTGTCGTCTCGGGACGCGCGGGCGCAGGGCTGCTCGACTCCTACGAGGAAGAACGCATCCCGGTTGCTGAGCGACTGCTGAGCACGACCGACCGGATGTTTTCGCTGATCGTCTCAGACAGTCGGCTAGCCGGACTGTTTCGCACGAGAATCATGGCGAGGATGGTAGCCTTCGCGATGGGCTTCGCCAGAATTCGCAAGCTGGCCTTTCGCACCATCTCGCAAATCGGCATTCGCTACCCCGACAGCACATTGTCGGAAACACTGCCGGGCCTGCCTAAGACAGCACCCCATGCTGGCGATCGTTTTCCGTGGCTGCGGCTCAAGCTCATGCCCAATGGCCCCACCGAAGACCTGTTCGGTAAACTCGACGACACGCGATTCACCTTGCTGCGGTTCGGGCAAACGCCACCAGCCGGCATGCCCGACCTCGGCGACCTCTTGCGCATCCACAGCGTTCCGAACGATCCAGCCAACGACCGGGAACTTGCACGCGCGCAAATCCCTCAGCCCTCATTTTACCTCCTGCGTCCCGACGGTCATGTCGGACTTTGCGGGGTTCATTTCGACCCGACGGCACTGTCACGTTACTTCTCTGACAGGCTCAAGATCAGTCTATAAGAACCAAAAGACAGTCGGGGCCAGCCATTGGCATAATTCCCACAGCCAAAGCGCGATTTTTTGCGAAGTCGATCGGCAAAGTTTGTATTCTCAAACTGTTTTTAGACGAATCGGCATAGCGACACACCGATGATCATGGATCGCGACGAGGCCGGAAAAATCGCCAAACGAAACCTAAAAATGCGGTGGGAGTCTATTTTCAGTTGGCGACGTGCAATCGCCCGGAATATGCCGCTGGACGACCTGACGCGGAAACTTGATTTGCCAGATAGGCAGGTTATAAAAGTCCCTGAGCCCTAGTTTGACAACTCCCTGATCCAGGGATATTCCTCGAACCAGAAATAAAGTTGGCTTAAATTTCTAACACCTATAATTTGTACAAGACTTAGGAGGTCGGATCATGTCAATCACAACGGAGCGCCCCATCGCTGATGCGCTCACTGCAATCAAGACGCGCCGCTCGGTGAAGGAGTACCTTCAGACCGAGATTCCTCGGGAGTGGATCGAAGAGCTGCTCGACGCCGCCCACTGGGCGCCCAACCACAAATTGACCCATCCCTGGCGTTTCCACGTGTTCTCCGGAGCGGGGCGCGAGAAATTGGTCGGAGCTCGGCAGGCGGCAGTGCGTTGGTCCGCGGAGAAAAAGGGCGAGCAGGCGAGCGAAGAAGCGCTCAAATTTGCTCGGGATAAATGTTTCTCGTCCCCGGTCCTGATCATCGTTTCCATGGTCGGCGATGAAAAAAAAATCACCGACCAGGAGAACTACGCCGCCTGCTGGTGCGCGATCGAGAACCTGCTGGTCGCCGCCAACGCGCGCGGCCTGGGCAGCTATCCCAGCACCGGCGACTGGATCGACCAAAACTTCGTTGGCCCAGTCCTCGGACTCACAGAGAAAGAGCGGCCGGTGGCGTGTATATTCTTGGGCTACTCCGAACAGGCGACCATGGCCAAGCGCCTTCCAGTCGATCGCCACACCACCTGGTACACCGAGGCGTGAAAATCTCACCTGAGTAAATTATCAGTAAACCCTGACTTTTGAGGTAGGTACAAAATTACCGAGAAGACCAAAGGGGATTAAACATCCCCTTTGGTCTTGAGTGGGGTTCAATCCCCGCTCAACAATCCGTCGATTGGTCTGACCTTGCCGGTGTTCGTAAAAGCCGAGTTCGACGCCTTTTTGGAATTCGGAATCTTCGCGCACGAGTTTCTGGATTGCGCCGCGACCGAGTGCATCAATGAGTGCTCTCCTTTTCCGAATTGCAAAATAGTCGGGTTCTCAAAGTCAAATCCTCTGCTTCATTCTCTGCTTCATTGGCGCCGTCGCTTGTTGACCGTCAACCAACTTTGAGTCAATAGGATATGTAGGTTTCGCAAAGCGGTCCAGATCGCGCAAGGGTTCGATTGCTGGAAACATAACCGGTTCCTCGGCCAACATCTTTGGCCAAGTTTACAGATAAACAGCCGCGAGGCAGCGCCTATGAAACGAAGCACGGAACGAATTCTCACCACCCACGTCGGCAGTCTGCCGCGGCCGGCCGACCTGCGCGTCATGTGGGCGAAGAAATCCAGCGCGCCTGAGGACGAAGCCGCACTGCAAACGCGGCTGCGCTCCGCTATCGGCGAGGTCGTGGTCGCGCAGAAAAGCGCCGGCATCGATATTCCCAACGACGGCGAGTTCGGCAAGCCCATGCGTGCGGCCACCGACCGCGGCGCTTGGGGCAACTACATTTTCGACCGCCTCTCCGGCTTCACGGCAACTTCGGCGCAGACCATCGCCCCCGACACCGCTGCGCCTGGAGCAGCGATGCGCATCGTCGGCGTGCGCTGGGAGCAGCGCGAGTTCGCTGAATTCTACGCCGACACCGGCCTCGGGGCACCGAGCACCGCCGCCATGCGACCGACGTGCACTGGGCCCATCGCCTACACTGGGCAAACTTTTTTGCACGATCAGCTTGTGAACTTGAAGTTAGCCGCCAATGCGGCAGGCATCGACGAAGCATTCGTCAGCGCCATCGCCCCCGGCAGCCTGGAGATGTTCTGCCGCGATCAGAACTGCTACTACCCGACAACGGAGAAGTTCTTAGAGGCGATCGCCGCGGCGCTGCGCGAAGAATATCGCGCGATCATCGACGCGGGATTTATCTTGCAGCTCGACGACCCCGGCTTGCCCGGCGCCTGGGACATGCTCGATCCCCAGCCGAACGTCGCGGAGTACAGGCGTTACGCATCACAGCGCGTCGAGATCTTGAATCACGCGCTCCAAGGAATCCCAACGGAGCGCGTGCGCTTTCACATTTGTTGGGGCAGCTGGCATGGTCCGCACACCACCGATTTCCCGCTGCGCGACATCGTCGATATCATGCTCAGGGTCAACGCCCAGGCGTACCTGGTCGAAGCCGGCAACGTCCGCCACGAACATGAATACAAAGTCTGGCGCGATATGAAGCTGCCCGCCGGAAAAATTCTCATCCCCGGCGTCGTCAGCCACTCCACCGATCTCGTCGAGCACCCGGAACTGGTCGCCGACCGCATCATCGCGTTCGCTGATCTCGTCGGCCAAGAAAACGTTATCGCCGGCACCGACTGCGGCCTGGGCGGCCGCGTCCATCCCCAGATCGCTTGGGCCAAGCTGCGCGCGCTGCGCGAAGGCGCGGCGATTGCGAGCAAGAAGCTATGGAGTTGAATTCAAAAGTGCCTGCGCGGGGTGAACGGAACAAAAAGCAAGAACCTCTAGAAGCAAAAGTCGGCCGCCGGGCGTTTCCCCCAATGTAAAGACCCTTTAGTTTCACCCCGGTAACGGCTTGAGTCAGCGAGGAGATTGAATAAGTATGGCAGGAGAGATTTACGACGTGATCGTGGTCGGCGCGGGCAATGCTGGATTGACGGCGGCTCTGGCGGCACGACAACGGGAAACGCGCGTGCTGCTTTTGGACAAATGTCCCAAACCGGCACGCGGGGGCAACACGCGATTTTCCGGCGGCGGCTTTCGCTTCACGTACAACAGTCTGGACGACATGCGTCCAATGCTCCCCGACGTGACGGACGAGGAAGCGGCAAAAATGGATGTCGGTACTTATACCAACGCGGAATTCTTCGAAGATGTCATGCAGGTGACCGAGTATGCCGCTGATAAGAAACTCACCAACATCCTCGTCGACCAATCCTATCCAACGGCGCGATGGCTCACCGAGATGAACGTCAAGTGGATTCTTGCGACGAGCACCCACGCGGTTAAAACGGGAGGGAGAATCAAATTCCCGCCCGGGCGGGTTATCTCCGTCAACGACGGCGGCCTCGGACTGATCGAGATGCTTTTTCCGACTGCGGAGAACAAAGGCGTCGAAATTCTTTACGAAGCTAGAGCTCAAGGGTTGATCGTCGATGACAAAGGCAAACTCGCCGGTGTACGCGTGCAAACCAGCGAAGGAACAGCCGACTTCCACGGCCGCGCGGTCATTCTGGCCGCCGGCGGCTTCGAAGCCAATCCGGAAATGCGCGCCCGCTATCTCGGACCGGGCTGGGACTTGGTCAAAGTTCGCGGCTCGCGCTACAACTCCGGCGAGGTTTTGAATTTTGCCTTGGCTTTCGGCGCGCAGCCGGTCGGCCATTGGAGCGGCTGCCATGCCGTCCTAGTAGACTCGGCAGCTCCCGATGTCGAGTGCGCCTACGAACATCGCTACTCCTATCCTTACGGGATCATGGTCGATATCGACGGCAAGCGATTCGTCGATGAAGGCGAGGACTTCTTTACCTACACCTACGCGAAATGCGGCCGCGAGGTGCTGCGTTTGCCTTGGCGGACCGCGTATCAAATTTTCGACAACAAGACGCGTCCGCTGCTGCGCTCGGAGTATAACCGCGGTTTTCATGTCAGCGCCGACAGCATCGAGGCCTTGGCAAAAAAATTGCCTGGCTTAGACTGGGCGAACGTGGTTACGACAGTGAATGAATTCAATGCCGGCGTGAACGACGCGCCGTTCGATCCATCGAAGCACGACGGCAAATGCACTCGCGGGATCAGCCCGGCGAAGTCGAACTGGGCGCAGCGCCTGGACATGCCGCCGTTTTACGCCTTTCCCGTAACCTGCGGCATCACCTTTACCTTCGGCGGCGTCGGCATTACGGAGAAATGTGAGGTCAAAGACACCAGCGGCAATTTGATCAGCGGACTCTTTGCCGCGGGAGAAATCACCGGCGGATCGTTTTTCAATAATTATCCCGGCGGATCGGGTCTGATGAAGGGCGCGGTCTTCGGCCGCTTGGCGGGAACCCATGCGGCCGACTTTGCCAAGGCGAACCGCGCATAGAGCGGCCCAATCGTCGAGACGCGGTGCAAGGACTCGTTCATGGGAATTGCCTCCCGCAAAGGCGCAAAGCACGCCAAGTTCGGAGAAAAAATATAAATTATACTGAGGAACGTTTTTCAAAACTATTTTCCAAACTTTGCGGCCTTTGCGTCTTTGCGAGAGATATTCCGAATTTCGCTTGCGGCTCTGCCGCGCTGGGAACTTCGTGGTAAGTCAACTCGAAAGGAAATTAAACATGACAACCGGTATCACTGAACAACTGGCGCTCCACACCGCGCGGCTGCGTTTTGAAGATATTCCGCGCGAGGCGATTGAAAAGGCCAAAGACTGCATCCTCGATCAGATCGGCGTCGAGCTGATCGGCTCGACTCTGGAGTGGAACAAGATTGCCTATCGATACGTTGTCGAAATGGGCGGCCGCGGCGAAAGCACCGTGGTCAACTACGGCGCCAAAGTTCCGACCCTGGACGCGGCATTCGTGAACGCCACGTTCGGTCAAGGCTGCGAGCTCGACGACGTCGGCTTCGCAGCCGGCGGCCACCCGGGTGCCGCCACGGTTCCCGTAGCGCTTGCGCTCTGTGAAAAATACCCATGCACCGGCAAAGATTTCCTTGCCGCCGTCGTCGTCGGATGGGACATCATGTATCGTATACTGCTGGCGGTGCGGCCTTCAGCCGGCAAGCGCGGCTTCCACAGCCACGGCATCGGCGCGCCCTTCGGCGCGATGGCGACAGCGGCAAGACTGCTCGGCTTGACTGAAGGGCAAATTCTCCATGCCTTCGGCATCGCCGGCATGCATTCCAGCGGCACCATGGAATACGATCAAACCGGAGGCGAGGTGAAGCGCGTGATCGCCGGCGTCGCCGCCCGCGGCGGTATTCAATCCGCGCTGCTGGCGCAGCTCGGCCTCACCGGCCCGCCGACGATTATCGAAGGCAAGCGCGGCTTTCTAAAAGTCTTCGCCGATCAGTCGGAGCCTGAAGAAATCACTCGCGCTCTCGGCAGCGACTTCAAGATCATGCGTATCTGGTTCAAGCTCTATCCCTGCGTCGCTACAGTGCAGGGAGTCATTTACACGCTCGCCAAACTGATCGAGGAGCATCGCTTTGGCGCGGACGACATCGATGAGATCCGCGTCGGCATATCCGAAACCTCGGTGACACACGGCGGGGCGATTTATGAGCCCCATGACACGGCAAGCGCGCAATTCAGCCTGCCATTTTCCTTGGCAATTCGTTTGCTGAAAAATGACAACGATCTGAGTTTCTACATGGACCCGAAACTCTGGACCGACCCGAAGGTGCTCGCGCTGGCCAGAAAGGTGAAGAGTTACGCAGACCCGAATGCGAAAAAAGATCAGAATTACAACACGACGATGGAAGTGAAGCTGACCAACGGCAAAATTCACAAGGCGTTTGAGCCCTACCCGCCCGGCTCGCCGCACAACATGGTGGGCCGGGATGTGCTGCGAGCTAAGTTTCGCAAACTGGCCCGCGCGGTGCTGACCGAAGAGCGCGTCGACAAAGTGATCGAAGCAGTGGACCGATTGGAGACTTGCGAAAAAGCCGCCGAATTAATACCCCTGCTCGTGAAGTGAAGAAGTCGATGGCCATCCAGACGGTGCCCGGAGAACCAAGTTCGCAATCGGTCGGTCAAGCGAACTTCGTGAGTCGAGTTTGAACCCCGCGCACGACCAAAAGGGGATGTCCGAACGCTTCGGAAAGCCCAGCAAATTTGTGCCCGACTCAAGAGGCGGGAATTATCGGGAATCAGACTAATGAGGAGACATCAATGGAAATCGTTCTTTACTACGCCCCCAACACCTGCGCGCTCGCTCCCTATGTCACGCTGGCCGAGGCCGGCGCCGATTTCGAGGTCCGGCCGCTCGATTTCCGCAAGCGGCAGAATTTCTCGCCCGAGTACCTGAAGATCAACCCGAAACACAAGGTGCCCGCGCTGGTGGTCGACGGCAAGATCCTGACCGAGAACGTCGCCATCCATCAATGGGTCCATCGAACCTTCCCCGCAGCGAAGCTCCTGCCCGCCGATCCGTGGGAGCAGTTGCAGGCGATCTCGCTGCATGGCTGGTGTGCCAGCGGCATCCACCCCTATCTGAGCCGGATCAACAACCCGCCCAAAGTCTGCGACGCCAACGGCGCGTCCGATAGCGTGATCAAGTTCGCCACCGAAGCGCTCTTCGAGAACTTCAAAATCGGTGATGATTTGCTCGCCGGGCGCGAATACTTCTTCGACCATTTCACCGCCCCGGACGCGCATTTCTTTTGGTGTTGCCGGCGCGCCACCCAATTGAAAGTGGACATCTCAGGCTTCGCCAACGTCGCGGCGCATTTCAAGCGCATGCAGGAGCGCCCGAGCGTCAAGAAGCTCGTCGCCTACGAGAAAGAAGTGAATGAAGGGTTTGCCAAGACGGCCTAGGAACCACTCGAGTTGCGCAGACACACGCAGTTGCCGAGAAGTAGAAGTAGCTCGGTGTGCCTTTCGAGGACGAGAAGGGGCATCAGCGAGAGGGGAGAAATCGCGCCGCCCATTTCCATTTCAAGACGGACAGCAAAATTTTCGAAGTGTTATTAAGAGCAAAACCGAAAATAGCAAAGTCAAGATTCAAGACTCTGCCTTGAATCGTTCTCGGGAGTAATATGCCAGGAACCGCAGCCGTGATCGGCCGATCAGGTTTTCGCATTTCAGCCCTTGCTGCTGATCGCGCTCATGGCGCATTCGGTCGGCTGTGCTCGCCGGTTTCCGGGCCTTGAAGTCACGACGATAAAGACCGATAACCCCGCCGAGCTCCAACGATATCTACTATCCCGCAAACCCGACGTCGCACAATTCAGGTTGCGCGGGCCCTTTGCCGTCAGCGAGCGCAAAGACCTGGAAATCTCCCTGGCTTCCGGTCTCACGGCGGACAGCGGACTTGTACCTGTGCGCGGCGGCCCGCAAGGCTCCCCTGGTGATCGTGTTGCACGGTCTCGACAATTCGAAGGAGGATCATGCCTTCCAAGCGAAGCACTTGGCCTCCTGGGGCATGCATAGCCTGGCCCTCGACTTGCCCAAACGTGGCCCGTGGATCGCCAACGGCAGAACCCTTGCCAGGCTGGTCGACGCGATTCATCGGACGCCGCAGCTCGTCGACGAGCGCATCGACGCGGACAAGATCATTCTGGTGGGCCACTCATTCGGCGCGACCGCCGTCGCCACCGCGTTGGGGGAAAAAGCCCCCGCGTTCGGTGGCGTGCTCCTCGATCCTGCCGGGATCGGCCGGGAATTGCGGCAGTTGCTGCAGCGGATCACCGCTCCAGTGATGGTGATCGGTGCGGACGAGGACATCTGGCCCACCCGCAACCGCGGGCAATTTTACCGCTTCATTCCGCGCGCGGTCGGCGAGATCTCGATACGGGACACGGTCCACCAAGATGCGCAGTATCCGAACGAGCACACGCTGCGCGCATTCGAAGACGAACCCGATGACACCGAAGAAGCGCAGATCGCTTTCGTCAGCGCGCTGACCGCCTCCGCCTTCAGCCTTGCGGCCACCGGCGGCATAGACTATGGCTGGAACAGCTTTGACCAGGCCATTAAGAACGGCACTTTTTTCAACGCGAGGAGAAAATAATTGTCATGGCTTCAGTCAGATCGTCGGTGCAAGGATGGAACACTGCGGCAGCGCCCCTGGCCGTTCTGATCGTCATCGTCCTAGAGGCGCTTGGGCTGGGAACTGGCTGGTCACAGGAACCCGCTCAACCGCGGATCGACGAGGAATTCGCCAAGCAGGAAAAAATCTACCGCAGCCGGGGCGCCGAAGTTCCCAGCGGCTACGTCACCAACCGAGGGCTCTCGGACTATGCGCAACTTCTTCCCTCCGGGTTCTGTGACGCGCTCGGCAGCCTGGGCAGCTCGGACCGATGGCTTGATGTCGGAACGGGCGAAGGGCAGGCGATACTCGACTACTATGCACCCGTAGACGACGCGGTCCCGGCTGGAAAGTGCGCCCAGTTGGCCGGCAGGGCGCGCTCGGTCGCGATGTCCATAGAGGACCGCCGGACGGACAAGTGGCAACAGCAAGCCGCGAGTCTCGGCGATGACCGTATTAGCTATCTTTTCGGCAAAGGCCTGCGGCACTATTCGCGCGAGGACCTTGGAAAATTCCAGATCATTACCGACGTGTACGGCGGCTTCTCCTATACCGAAGACTTGTCCCAGTTCCTGGAGAAGGTGCTGAGCTTGCTGGAGACCGGCGGCGTCTTCTACACGCTGGTGCAAGGCGTGCATTTAGAGGATGGCAAGGACAAACCCGACAACTCGTATCAGACCGAGCTGGTGGATGCAGCCGGCCGTGACGTAAAAGTGTGCTCCTGGCTGAAGCAGACCACCTGCGCAAAAGTCGCCTGCGAGTCGAAGACCGACTGGAACGCGCCCACCGAGTTGATCAACATCCGCAAGGTTTGCAGCGACGTCTCCGTCCCGCGCATGAAATTACTGAAGTACGAGGCGGGGAATCCCCCCGGAAGGCGATTCCAGTTGGAGCCGTAGGCCGATGGAATATGCTTCGCAGTCCGGGAACCGCGAAGATCATGGTCACTCATAAAAAAATCAAGCACACCTCAACGGGCGCCGCGTCCTGCGCAAATCGCCTGGGCCAAGTTGCGCGTCCTGCGCGCAGGCGCGGCGATAGCGAGCACGAAGTTGTGGAGTTGAATTCAAGAGTGCCTGTGCGGGATGAACCAAACAGGAAGGAAGAAAGTTTAGAAGGAATAGCTGCCCGCTATTCCATTATCCGACCGAAGCAAAGTCGCGAATTTCATCAAACAGAAACGCGATTGACAACTGCCGGGTCCGGCTATACTGCTCGGTCAGGATAAAAAGTCGGTTTGAATTTCCTCTACAGAATTTATGACCCACGTTGACATCATGGATATTCGTGGCCTTTCGCTCACTGCGGCCAGCTCCGCAGCTGTTGAGCGTTTCGACGCCCTGATTGACGACATCTACTACTACCGTCTGGGGACAGGGGATCGCCTGGACGCACTGTTGCAGGAGTTTCCGGAGTTTGTCCTTGCTCATGTACTCAAGGGCTACTCTCTCATGACCGAATATACGCTCGACGCCCAGCCCAGGGCACGGGCACACCTGCGGCAGGCGGAGGCTTTGCCCGCCAATCCCCGGGAGCGTTTGCACCAAGAAGCCTTGCGTGCCTGGATTGCGCAGGATCTTTCCGCCCGTGCGGCGGCCTGGGAGCAAATCCTGGTCGAGTGGCCATTGGATTTGCTGGCTTTGCGTCAACACACAGGCACGCTTTTCTGGACCGGTGACAAACGACATCAAGCCGAAGTGAGCGCGGGAGTCGCCGGCCATTGGGGCCCCCGGACGCCCGGTTATGGGCACTTTCTTTCGGCTCATGCCTTCGCGATGGAAGAGGTTGGCCAGTACGAAGTGGCCGAGCGTTGCGCCCGCGAGGCGCTGGCTTTGCAGCCGCAGGATCTCTGGGCCTTGCATGGCCTGGTCCATGTGTTCGAGATGCAAAGCCGTGTCCGGGAGGGCATCGAACTGCTCAGCGATGCGGCGCGGTTTCTCAACGACTATAACCTGTTTCGCGGCCACCTGTGGTGGCATTTGAGCTTGTTTAAGTTTTTGCAGGGCCGTTTCGACGAGGTTCTCGATCTGTTTGACCGCGAGGTTTATCCGAAGTCGTCGACCTTTTACATTGACGTTCAAAATGGCGCCTCGTTGCTGGCGCGCCTGGAATTCCAGGGTGTTGACGTCGGGCTGGCGCGTTGGGAGCGCCTGGCGCAAGCCTCTTTGCTCAACGCTACGCAAAGCACGGTATGGTTTACCTCCATGCATCACGTCATGGCACTGATGCGCAGCGGGCGGCTATCGGCGGTGCAGTCAGCGATCGAATACCTGCGCTCTGCCGGGACGAGCTCCACACAGGCGGCGCTGGCGCACGAGCTCGCCCAGGCCGCGGCGGCTTTTTACCAGGACAAGCCCCGCGAAGCGCTTGAGCGGATGCTGGCCGTGCGCCAGCGCCACGGGGAACTCGGTGCGAGCCACGTCCAACAAGACCTCTACGACCAGATCATGGTCATGGCTGCCTTGCAGCTAGGCGATTTACCTCGCGTGCGTCAGCTGCTCAAGGCTCGCCTGAGCACGCGCATTTGGGACGCAGCGACTTGGCAAGCTTACGAAAGCCGCTCGCGTCGTGTCGACGAGGCTCATGACGCTGCGGCGGTGCGCGCCGCGTTGCGCTGGGACACGAACTAGTCCACTTAGTCAACAAAGCCCCCTTATCCCCACATACTGCGTATCACTCACAAGGGGACTTTATGAAGAGTGTGTTTCGACTCGCCTCTGCTCGATCGCGTAGCGCACCAATGCGGCGTAACGATAGACCACGTGGGCAAACTTTCCATAAGGCAACGTAATGAACAGTCCCGCGACCGCGCCCAAATGGATGACCAGCAGCGTTCCCATCGCCGCGGTTTCGCGGAACGCGAGCAATATAAGACCGGTAACGGCGGTTAGAAATAACAGCAAGAGAAACGCCGCGTCCATGTTGAACATGCTTGCGTCCGCGGGCGCGCGATCGCTTTTCCATTTCAAGCAAAGCAGACCCGCGGTGCCGATGATCAAACCCACGCCGCCGGCGGTGCCGAGCACCACCGGCGCGCTGAAATAGGGATAAGGCGCCTGCCAACCGAGAAAGTGGTCGTAGAAAGCTGCGACGGTCGTGGCGGCCAGGTCGAGAAGAAAACCATAAAAAACCAAATGGTGCAGCCACATTCTTAAGCGCGAAAAACTCTCGCCGGGATAGTTGCAGCCGGCGCCGCCGCCTTTCATATAGGCGAGACCGAAAGCGTCTTTGGTCGCGCGCCACAGCGCGGGCAAATCGACCAACGCGGAAATCGGTCCCTGAGTCTCGCGCCAAAAGCGCGCCGCGCCGATGATGAAAACTATAAAACCGTAGAGCGCGATGAGCGACGGCGGCACGGTCATGGCGACAAACGGCACCACGCGGTAAAAAGCTCCTTCGCCGAGGTGGGTACCGAGCAAAACCTCCGAGCCTTGAAACCCGAGCACGAGACCGAAAATGATCATAATCGACGCGGCGGTGATCCCGCTTACCGCCAGCAGGTTGCGCTTGAACAGACCCGACAAAATCACCGGCCAGGTGAACTCGCGATAGGTATCGGCGCGCAATTCGGACATCAACTTGGGAATATTGACGCCGAACTCATGGGGCGGCGCGTACTGGCAGGCGTAATAACAGTCGCGGCAATCGAAGCAAAGATTGGCGAGATAGGTGAGATCGGCTTTGGTGAAAACCCGGCGCTGCTCCATCGCCGGAAACACCGCGCAGTACCCTTCGCAGTAGCGGCAGGCGTTGCAGATCGTCATCTGCCGCGCGCCGTCTTTGACGAGATCAAAATCCGGCACAGCGCGCCGCCTCCTGGCCGGCGATCCGGCCAAACACCGAACCGATCGTCAAGCCAAAGCCCGCGAGATAACCGCGGCCGAGAATGTTGCCGGCCATCACTTCGCCCGCGGCAAAGACATTTTTTGCCGGCGCGTCGTCTTGCATGATCACTTGCGCCTGTTCGTTGACGGTGACGCCGAGGTAAGTAAACGTAATGCCCGGCCTGAGCGGATAACCATAATATGGCGGCGTGTCGATGGGCCGCGCCCAATGGCTCTTCGGCGGAACCAAGCCGTCCGTATGGCAGTCGTCCAGGCTGCCGGGATCGAATCGCCCGCCGCGCGCGGAGCGGTTGTATCCATCGACGACCGCCTCGAGCGCGCGCGGATCGAGTTCCCAAGCCGCGGCCAGCTCGGCGATCGAGCCCGCTTCCACCGGTGGAAACACCGACGGCATGAAGTGCGGCAGTCCTTTGGCATCGATGATGGAATAAGCGATCTGCTCGGGCTGCTCGGCGATGAGTTTTCCCCAGATCGCGTAACGCTTCGGCCAGAAATCTTCGCCCTCGTCGTAAAAGCGCTTCGCCGCTTTATTGACGACGATGCCGAACGGCACGCTGTCCAAGCGGGTGACGATGCCGCCGTCGAATTTCGGTGCGCGGGCGTCGAGCGCCACGGCGTGGCAGCCGCGCGGGTCCCCCTCCGGCTTAGCGCCGTGTCTGAGCAGCTCTTTCAGCATGCCGCCCTGATTGTGCGGCGTGCCGCGGATGATGAAATTTTCGGCGGCGTCGCCCCAGTATTCCTTCAACCAGGGAATGTTCGCTTCAAAGCCGCCGGACGCGACGACGAGGGCCTTCGCCGTGAATTCCTTCGACGAGCCGTTGCGACTCGCCACGGCGGAGGCAAATCGACCGTCGATCATTTTCAATTCACGCACCTCGGTTTCGTAGGCGATCTCCACACCGAGTTTCACCGCCGTGTCATAGTAGGCGTTCATCATCGCCTTGCCGCCGCCGAGCATGAAGAGATTGCTGCGCGTCAGATGGAGCGTGCCGCGCAGCGGCTTTTGCCAGCGCACGCCGTTGGCCGGCATCCAATCGCCCAGGGTTTCGGACTCGCGAATGGTCAAGCGAGCGAGCCGCTCGTTGGTCGCGCCGCCGGTCACTCCTCGAAGATCCTGCCAGAACTCCTCTTCACCGTAGGCATCCGTGACATAATCGGTGGCCGCCCGGTGCATATAGCGGATATCGCGCGTGTGCCGGCTATTGCCGCCGCGAAAATCTTTCGTCGCGCTTTCGAGCAAGAGCACGCGCGCGCCGCGGCGCCGCGCCGTGATCGCTGCGCACAGCGCCGCGTTGCCGCCGCCGATCACTAAAACGTCGACGGGTGTGCGAGAATTTACCATTATCCGAGCAGGATACCTCCCGGCCAGTGCATGCCGAGCAGCCAGCTCATGACCGAGGTCAGACCGACCAAAACACCGGTGTAGATAGCGGCAGTAAACCAGCCCGCGCGGACCCAGCCGTAAAGAAAACCGAAGGTGAAAAGCGCGGTGGCGATGCCGAAGCCGAAAAACAAGATCAGCAAGAGATACGCGACGAGCGAAAGAATATAACCGAGGGCCAATTTAGTTTTCTTCCGTGTCTCGATCCCCGGCGATTCCCGGGTGGCGCGCACTTCAAGAACGATCTGGGCTGCCGCCATGAAAATCGCCGGAATCGTCGCCGCCATTGGAAATATCGCGCCCAGGTAGGGAAAGTTTTGCGCTTCATAAAGCGCTGCCGCCACGACAAGCAAAACTAGAATTGTGAAAACAACCGACGGCAGTTTTCCCAAGAGAACCGCCTCCCCGTCGGATTCCTCGGCCGAGCTGTCTTTACCATCGCGTTTTTGGCGAACGATCCAAATTATCGAGGCGAGTAACAACATACCAAGAACTATGACTCCCGGGCGCCACAGCCAATCGAAGCCATAGCGTTCAATCGATAGCCATAGATACTGTTCGGTCGGCTTGGTCAAGACGAAGCCGACGAGAAAAGGCGCGCGTGGCCATCCCAACTGTTTCATGAGCCAGCCGAGCAATCCCAACCCGATCATAGCGTAGATATCGCCGAACTGCTCGGAGCTTTGAAAGGCGCCAAAAAAAATCGTCACGACGACGGCCGGAGCCAGCCGAGCGAAGGGAATCCAGGTGAGCCGCGCCAGCGCCGGGCTCAAGAGAAAACACAGCCCGGCGCCGATCGTATTGGCGATGGCAAAACTCCAGATGATGGTAAAAATCAGATCGAGATTTTCCTGCACCATGCGCGGGCCGGGCTGAATGCCGTAGAAAAACAACGCGCCCAGCAGGATCGCGGACGGAGCGCCGCCCGGAACGCTGAACAGCAGCGTCGGGATGAAATCCCCGGCCTCGACGGAATTGTTGGCGCTTTCCGGGCCAATAACGCCGCGAATATCGCCCTTGCCAAATTTTTCGCGATCGCGGGCCATGGCGACCACGTGCCCATAGGCCATCCAGGATCCCGCCGTAGCGCCGATGCCGGGGAGAATGCCCGCCCACACGCCGATAAGCGAGCCGCGCACCACGATGCCCCAATGTTGCCACACATCTTTGGCCCCCTGGAGCCAGCCTTGTCCCAAAGGGATTCGCTCGGCTATCTGCCCCCCTTTGGCCAACAGATCGACAATCTCCGCGATGCCAAAGATTCCCAAGGCCACTCCGACCAGAGGAATGCCGTCAAGCAGATAGAGTTGGCCGAAGGTATAGCGATCGACGGCATCCGCGGGAGCGGAGCCGACGCTGCCCAGCAACAGCCCCAGGCAAGCGGCCAACCCGCCTTTAAGCGGCGCACCGCCGGTGAGAAATCCGGCGAAGGAGAGGCCAAGAACGCAGAGCATCAACAACTCGGGAGAGCCGAAGAGCAGCACCAGAGGCCGCGCGATGGGCAGGGAGAGAGTCAAAAAAACCGTGCCGATCAGGCCGCCGATCATCGACGACAAAAACGCCGCGCTCAATGCCCGCGCAGCCTGGCCCTGCTTGGCCAGTGGATGACCATCCAGAATTGTCACGGCGGCCGCGGCGGAACCTGGTGTGCCGATCAGCACCGAGGTGATGGTATCGGAAGTGTGAACCACCGCCAGCGATCCGACCAGCAGGATCATCGCGGTGTGCACGTCGAGCGTATAGATGAAAGGCAGCAGGATGGCGACGCAGGCGATACCTCCCAGGCCGGGGAGGATGCCGATGACCGTGCCGGCCAGCACGCCGGCCAGCAGCATGCCTAGATGAAGAGGATCGGCGAACCTCTCAAGAGCAATTAGGGCGGCGTCCCACATGCGAGGGGGGGATTGGGGTATTGGTGTACTGGAATGGCAGAGTGCTGGTTTTCACCAGCATCATTCCGCTATTCCGCCACTCCAATACTCCATCACTCCATTACTGCAGTTGTCGATCATCAGGCTAATCGAACTTCACCCGGTACTTCTTGCCCGTCCATTCCTTGACGAATCGTTGGGTTTCCGCGTCGATCTGGAAAGCTTGCTGGATGGTTTTTTCCAGGCGATCACCACGCAGTAAAGGATAGCCGCCCAATATTTTTTCGGTCTTGACGTGAAATTCTTTGTCTTTATCGAGCCGGTCGGCGGCCGCATAGAAAGCCTGCGACGCTGCCGCTGGGGCATCACCCTTGACCCAAAGAATTTTCTGCACGGCAAATGCGGAGGGCATGAAAATTTTGTAGGTCTCCCAGAACTTGCCCGAAGGCTTCTTGCCCTTGAGCTTTTCATAGACCTCCGGAACCGTCGGTAGATCAGGCACGGCCGGGTCGCGGATGATGTCGCCCTTTTCGTCGAGCTGGCCGAAGCTCATCAGCGGGATCGCTTTGCCTTCCTTGATTAGCGGCACCACGGTGGCGTTGTAGGCCGGCGTCGTCTGATAATCGATATTGATTTCACCCCGTTCAAACGCGATCCGCGCGTCTCCCCTGCCCTTGAAACCGAGCACGCCCCTGGCATCCAGCTCCAAGAGCTCGAAAGTGATCAGCGGTATCATATCGAGCCCGATGGCGCTGATCCCGCCATAGATCAGATTCTTAGCTCTCGCCAGATCCTCGATCCGTTTGACACCCGAGCTGGGAGAAACGTACATGACGCCGCCAACAGGATTTACCAGCAGCGGCTTCCACTGTTTGAAGTCGTACTTGGCGGCCTTGTCACCCAAAAGGACTGGAAAATAATTGGTCGCCGAACTGACCAAAACCATGAGCCCATCGGACTTAGCCTTCTGCGCAAATTCCATCATGCCGGGGATTGCCCTTCCGCCAGCGATGTTGCGAAAGGTGAATTTGGGATTGCCGGCAATATTTTTCTCGAGATACGGCGCTATCGTGCGAATCCAGACATCCGAGCCGCCGGCAACCCCGAACGGGATGACGACTTCGATAGTCTTCCCTTCATAATAAGGGACTGCGCCGGTCGCCGGGCCGGCGAACGCCAACGACAGCGCAGAGAAAATGAGCCATCGACCGATCGATCGTTTGGTGTTGAAGCGGAACTTTTTCATGGCACCCCCTTCAAAACGTTTCCTCTGCCATACTGTCTTGGCTCTCTTCAGTCAAGAACGAAAGATTCGCGCCCCCCGGTCGTTAAAGCTCCTGACCGATGTGCTTATTGCCCGAAGCGGTAATTACGAGATAATAACCTCAATGCGCTCGAACAATATCAGGCGCGTGCATTTCGGAGGGCGCAGTTCAGGGGACGACAGCGAGTCCGCCATATAAAGCATGATCAGATAAAGCGAACACGATGGCGAGCGAAAAAACGACGTTGAAGACCTTGGCGCAGACGATGGCTGAATTTACCTTTGCGCTGCGCTACGATGCCATCCCACCGGAAGTTAAAGCCGCGGCGCGACGGCACTTGGCCGACACCCTCGCCTGCGCTCTCGGCGCGCGCGCAGCGGCGACCGTCCTAGCCCTGCGAAAACATGCGATCGCCCAGGGCGGTCGCGCCGACGCGACGATCATCGGCACGACGGAAAAAGTTCCCGCCGGACTCGCCGCGCTGGTTAATGGCACCATGGTTCGATTTCTCGACGCCAATGACATCTTCGTCTTGCGTCGCGGCGGCGCCTCCGGCCACTTCAGCGACGCCACGGCAGCGCTCCTCGCTCTCGCCGAGCGTTATCGGCGCAGCGGCGAGGAATTGCTCACTTGCATCGTCGCGTCCTACGAGCTGCAAGGCGCCTTGGCCGAATCGCTCAATTTCTGGGAGCGCGGCCTTCACCCAGTGACCAACGTCGCCTGGGTCGCGCCGATCGTCGCCGCCCGTCTGGTCGGCGCAACGGCTGCTGAAGCGGTGCACGCCTGCGGTCTCTCGACAGCGACCGGCACCGTGCTCAATACCTGGATCAGACCGGCAGAGACCATTCCAGTGATCAAGAGCGTTGCGGTCGGCTTGGCTCTGGAGCGCGCGGTGGAGTCGGCCGAGTTGGCCGCCCTCGGCGTGACCGCCACCGACGATGCGTTGGAGATCGTTCTGGCGCATTTAAAATCGCCTCGCCGCTCTCGTTTCGATCCGCGACCGGTCCAACAACTCGGTCGACGCTGGACCATGACGCGAAATATGCTGAAACTTTATCCGGCGCAGATCAACACACAGGCGGCCATCGAGGCGACCCTTGGCCTCTATCGAAACGGCATCCGCGCCGAGCAAGTGCGAAAACTCATCCTCCATGGCCACCGCAATGTCTGCGGCGGCGTGCAGGGCTCGCCCCAAGCCTTTGCGCCGTCAAGCCGGGAGGCGGCGGACCATAGCACGCCTTACGTGATGGCGATGGCGCTCCTGCGCGGCCGCTTGACGCCCTGCGAATATGAAGCATCACCTTGGGAATCCGCCGAGGTGAAGTCGGCGATGGCAAAAATAGAGTTGGTAATCGACCCGGCAAGAGACAGCGCTTTTGACACCGAGGGTATTCTCGGTGTGCGGCTGGTGGCCGAACTGAACGATGGGCGGACCGAAGAAATCATCGTGCATCAACCGAAGGGTCATCCGGACGCGCCGCTGAGCGACGCCGATTTGCTCGACAAAATGACCTGGCTTCTGCAACCCCAGGCGACCTTGCTCAGGCCACGGCGATTGCTCGACCTCTGTAATCGCCTCGCCACCGTCGAAGATCTCGCGGATCTCGTCGAGAGCTGCGGCGTCGAGCGGACATGAGATTTCGGCCGCGCTGCTACAATCATCCATTGACTGGCACTGCGGCGCTGTATTAAACGAAATCACGCGGGACGTCTCACAAAGCCTTTTGCGCGTGATGGGATCGAGGCGTAGTGGTTTAGTTAGACCGAGATCTCTCACTTCGTTCGAGATGACAATGCGACTATTCTGCTGTCATTTCGAGCACAGCGAGAAATCTGTCTCATGAAGATTTGCGCCCGACTCAAACTGAACCATTACCCATCGAGGCGTCAGCGCTGGATTTTGACCAATAGGAGGCGAACATGGCCCGACTCACGGGAAGTCATCTGATCTGCAAAGCGCTCAAGCTCGAAGGCGTCAGAAATATCTTCGCTCTGGCGGGCGATCACATACTGCCGGTATTGGACGTGATGGCGGATCAGGACTTTCGCGTCCTCGACACCCGTCATGAGCAAGCCGCCGTCCACATGGCGGATGCCTGGAGCCGCATCACCGAGCAGCCCGGCGTCTGCATGTACACCACGCCGGGATTCGCCAACGCAATTCCCGGCCTCACCAATGCGATGCACACCGAGGGCCCGGTGATTTCCATCGCCGGTTGCGCAGACACCCATGATTTAGGCCGCGGCGCCCAACAAGAAATCAATCAAGTTGGCATGGCCGAACCCATGTGCAAGGGTTCGTTCATGGTTCCGGATGCGCGCAGGATTCCTGAATACATCGCCCGCGCCATGCGCCTGGCGTTCAGCGGGCGGCGCGGGCCGGTGCATTTGACGATTCCCATCGACGTGCAAGAGCAAAGCGTCGAGGAAAACGACGTGACGTTGATAGCTCCTGATGCCTACCGGCCCAATGCCGCCGTGCTCGGCGATCCCAAACAAGTGCGGCAGGCGGTCGCGCTCTTGCGCCAAGCGCAGCGGCCGCTGCTGATCGCCGGCAGCGCCGCCGGCTACACGCTCTCGGGCGAAGCGATGCAACGCTTCATCGAAACGACGCGCCTGCCGATCGTGACCGAAGAGCAGTCGCGCGGTCTGGTTCCTGACGATCACCCCTACGTCTTCGGCTACTTCGAGCGCGGCCTGAATCGCGCGGCGGCCAAAGTCCGCGACGCCGACGTGGTCGTGCTGCTCGGCCGCAAGCAAGACTTCATCATCGGTTATTGCCGCCCGCCGCATGTCGCGGCGAACGCGAAGATTATTCAGATCGATCCTTCGCCGCTGGAGATCGGCCGCAATCGCGGCGTCGATGTCGGCATGGCAGGCGATGTCACGAGCATCCTGGAGCAGATGACCCAGGAGGCGGCCAACTACCAGTGGAAGGATCTCCCGTGGCTGGAGGAACTGCGCGCCGCGCGGCGGCCCAGGCCGAGTGGGCGGAAAAGCTCGCGCAGCCCAACACGCCGATGCACGCGCTCTTCGTCCACAAGACGCTAAAATCCATACTCCGCCCCGACGACTGTCTGGTGTTCGATGGCGGCGATTTTTGTCATTTCGGCAGGTCTTATCTCCCGGCGGTCAAACCGAAGCGCTGGTTCAACGTTTCCAGCCTCGGCATGTTGGGATCCTCGTTGCCCACCGCGCTGGCGGCCAAGGTCGCTTATCCGAATTCGCGCGTCTTCATGCTCACCGGCGACGGCGCTTTTGGCTTTAACGGCATGGAATTCGACACCGCCGTGCGCCATGGACTGAATATCGTCGCGATCATCGGCAACGATTCGGCGTGGGGCATCGACCGGCAAATCCAGCTCGGTCTCTACGGTCGCGCCGTCGCCACCGATCTGCGTCAAAGCCGTTACGATCAGGTGGTGCAAGGCCTTGGCGGTTACGGCGAGTTTGTCGAGCGTCCCGACGATCTAAAGCCGTCGTTGGAGCGCGCGCTCGCCGCCAACAAGCCGGCGCTGCTGAACGTCGCGGTGGAGCGCGCGATCAGCCCGCGAGCCGAGGCCGCCATCGGCCGGCGCAAAGCGGCTGCGCCAAAGTAAGCGGTGAGAAAACGCGAGTCGTAAACGTGGAACGTGAACACCCTATCGCGGGGTAATCGCAAATTTCTGTTTCACCGCGGCGACGCAACAAACCGGCGCGACAGACGCGCAAGCGAATTTCGGAGTATCTCCCGCAAAGACGCAAAGGCCGCAAAGATCGGAGATTGTGCGCGTGGAAGGTTGCATTGTTGACCAACGGGACAAATTCCGCCACCGTTGACCTGCGACCGGGAAATGGCCGCTGAACAGCGCTAGTCCACTTCGTCAACAACGTTTCGTTATCGACGTTTTTCAACGCGAGGAGTAAGTAATCGTCATGGGTTCAGTCACATCGTCGGGGAAAGGATGGAAGGCTGCGGCAGCGCGCCTGGCCGTTGTGATCGCCATCGTCGTGCCGGCGCTTGGGCTGGAAGTTGGCTGGCCGCAAGAACCCGCTCAACCGCGGCTCGACGAGGAATTCACCAAGCAGGAAAAGATCTACCGCAGCCGGGGCGCCGAAGTGCCTAGCGGCTACGTCACCAACCGAGGGCTCTCGGACTACGCGGAGCTTCTTCCCTCCGGCTTCTGCGACGCGCTCGGCAGGCTTGGCAGCTCCGACCGATGGCTGGATATCGGAGCGGGCGCCGGCGAGGCCCTACTGGACTACCATGCGTCCGCAGTCGACGCGGCGCCGGCTCAAAAATGCGGCCGGTCCGTGGAGAAGGCGCGCGCGGTCGCGATGTCCATCGAGGACCGCCGGACCGACAGGTGGCGAGACCAGGCCGCGAGCTTCGGCGATGACCGTGTACGATATCTCTCCGGCAAACGTCTGCGCCAGTATTCGCCCGAGGAGCTTGGAAAATTCCAGATCATTACCGACGTGTTCGGCGGCTTCTCCTATACCGAGGACTTGTCCGGGTTTGTCGAGAGAGTGCTGAGGTTGCTGGAGATCGGCGGCGCCTTCTACACGCTGGTGCCAGGCGTGCATTTAGAGGATGGCAAGGACAAACTCGGCATCTTGTATCTGACCGAGCTGGAGGATGCCGCCGGCCGCCCCGAGAAAGTTTGCTCCTGGCTGAAGCGGACCGCCTGCGCGCAAGTTACCTGTGAGTCGAAGAGCGACTGGAAAAGGCCCACCGAGCTGATAAATATTCGGAAGGTTTGCAGCAACGTTTCGGTCCCGCACCTGAAACTATGGGAGTTCGAGGCGGGATATCCTCCCGCGCGGCGCTTCCAATTGGACCCGTAGGGTAATGCAACATGGCTCGCAGTTGGATCAGGGCCGCGCCACGCATTTGGGGGTTGAATCGCAGGCTTCGCCAACGTCGCGGCGCATTTCAAGCGCATGCGCAACGCCGTGCCGGGACGGATAAAGAGCAAGCCGAAAAATTAGCAATATTAAGATTCAGGCTCTTCGCGTAATCGAGTGGGTAAAATTTGTTGAGAAATGCTGTTCTTGTAGGTTTCACCCCCCTTTAGAAAAGGGGGGTTGGGGGGATTTTGTGCAGAAGACGATCTTTCAAGCCATGAAAAATCCCTCCTAACCTCCCTTTGCGAAAGGGAGGAACCGGCCATGGGAGAGTAATTTGCCATTAAGTCAGTGCCCACTCGATTACGCGATGACCCAGGATTCATGACGTCAACAGCGTATTCGTGTGACAGTCGCGGTCAGGCAAGCCACAGTCGGTAACGGCATGGGGATCGCCATGAAAACCAACCTGTATTTGCTCGCCATTCTTTATCTGCTCGGCAGCTGTAGTTTTGCCGCAGCAAACCCTTTTGATGACGCAAGCGTTGCGTACGAGCGCGGCGACTATGTTCAGGCGATGAAACTCTTTCGCCAGCTTGCCGAGCAGGGACACCAATGGGCGCAGCGGCGGCTCGGTTTGATCTATGCAGAGGGGAAAGGCGTGCCGCAGGATTTTCAGGAGGCTGTAAAGTGGTTTCGCCTCGCGGCAGCGCAGGGAAATGTCCCGGCGCAGTACAGCCTCGGTCTGGCGTATGAGAAAGGGCAAGGCGTGCCGCAGGATTTTCAGGAAGCCGTGAAGTGGTATCGCATCGCAGCGGGGCGGGAAGACGAATGGGCGCAGACGAGGCTGGGTTCGATATATGCTGAGGGGCAAGGCGTGCCGCAGGATTTTCACGAGGCTGTAAAGTGGTATCGCCTCGCGGCGGCTCAGGGATACGCACCGGCAGAGTACAGTCTGGGTGTGGCGTATGAAAAAGGCCAGGGCGTGCCGCAGGATTTTCCGGAAGCCGTGAAGTGGTATCGCCTCGCCGCTGCGCAGGGAAACGAATTTGCCCAGGTTAATCTGGGTGTGATGTATACCCATGGCACAGGCGTGCGGCTGGACTTTGTGCGCGCGTATATGTGGTTTAACCTCGCTGCCGCAGCATTGGGCGGCGATTCTGGAGATACGGCGGCAAAGAATCGAGATGGAATCGCGTCAAAAATGACCGCCGAGCAGATTGAAACCGCGCAGGAGATGGCACGCCGCTGTCAGGAATCCAAGCTTAAGAACTGCGACTGAAGCATATGCACTCAAGGGGGCTGGCAACTTATGGACATCCGCCTCACCGGGATAAGGTTGGATACACGACAGTGTTGTCAAAGAAGCAAAGCCTGATACTAGGCCATTCGAAGAGCGACTGGGACACGCCCACCGAGCTGATCAACATCCAGAAGGTCGGCAGCGATGTCTCTGTCCCGCGCCCAAAACTATTGAAGTTCGAAGCGGGTATCCTCCCGGGAGGCGATTCCGATTGGAACCGTAGTGGCGTTGGCGTTGAATGCAAAAGCGCCCGTGCGGGATGAACAAAACTAAAAGCTGGAAAGTCTGGATGTAAAAGTGATCCCATGTCACCTTGTTCACCCGCGCTTTGACCCGGTAACAATGCCGTTCGCTGAGTCCAGTATCGTGGGCTTGCCTCAACAGTCAGCTCGCTGCGATACACTCGTTGAATTACGTCCAGTCGTTTCTCGTCTTTCATCGTCAGGGTTGTCATCCTTCCACCCTGACATAATTACGTTGCTATTAGACCCTGTCAGATTCACTTTGCTACAACAGGCCGTAAAAATACCGTTGACAGCCTCTTCATCCGCGCAGTAGCATCCGCGTGCCATGGAAGAATGGAGTTATGCAAGAGGTTGGAGTCGGAAAGAGCTGGCCGCTTCATCCGCGTCGTAACATTACAGTTGGAGAATACTTTTATGACACCTTCTTCTTATAACAGCCGATCCTGCGTGCTCGTTGCGTTCGTCACGCTCGTCATTCTCATCTTGCTGATCTCCGCGCCCGCCCACGCCCAGGCGCCGCGCAAGGTGAAGATGACCTTGCCGGTGGTGGCGCTGACGACGGCGCCGGTGTATCTCGCCGAGGCCAAGGGCTATTTTGCCCAGGAAGGCCTCAGCGTGGAACTGAATGTGACCAGCGGCGGCGGACCGGACATAAAGGCGCTGATCGCCGGGGACGTGGATTTCACCTACACGGCAAGCGATCAGGTCATCCTTCCCTGGCAGGAAGGTCGGCGCCTCGTCATGGTGATGGGCGTGATTCCCCGCGCTCTGATCAACTGGGCGATGCATAAAGACGTGGCGCAGGCCAAGGGGATCACCGAGAAATCACCACTCGCCGACAAGCTGAAAGCGCTCCGCGGGCTTACGATCGGCAGTACGCAACCCGGCTCGCTGACCGCCAACCTCGCCGCATACACCCTGCGCAAGGCTGGGCTGGTGCCGCAGCAGGACGCCAATGTCATTGCGGTTGGCAGCGGGTTAACCTGGCTCGCGGCCCTCGAGCAACGCAAAGTGGACGTCGCGCTCATGTCGCCGCCGCTGCCCGACACGGCGGTGGCGCGTGGCTACGCCATTCTGCTGATTGACAACGCGCGGGGCGAGGACCCGGCGCTCGCGGAGTACCTTCAGCAGGTCTTTGTCACCCGGCCCGACGTGATCCAGAAGGATCCCGAGCTTGTGCGCAAGCTGGTGCGGGCGCTAGTCCGCGCCAACCAGTGGGCTCTCGCCGCGAAACCCGAGGAGATCGCCGACGCCCTCCAGCCCTCGATGGGCGCGATCCCGCGCGACGCACTCATGACCGGGATCAAGGCAACGGTGCCGGCCTACAGCCGCGATGGGCGGATGACGGAACGGGCGTTGAAAGCCGTCGCCGACGTCATGGAGGTGGCGGGGATCTTGAAAAAGCGACCGACCCTCACGGACATCGCGACCAACGATTTCCTGCCAAAGTGAAAGAACCATAGTATTCGTTCGCCTGAGCAGGTAGCGATCCACGCGCCGTAACCCTGTTGGTATCGAATGAAGGTATTTTTGTTCCATGCAATTTCTCCAACCCAAAGATGGGCCTGCCTTGCGATTTTCCTGACGAGCATATCAACTACATCAGTTGCGCGCGCAACCGACAACATTCGAGTATCTTATGCGACGCTCAGCGCCGCTTATATGGATCATATTTGCGCAATGGACAAAGGTTACTTTCGCGAAGAAGGGCTCAATATCGAAGTTATCCGCGCTCCCGGCGGCGTGGCGACTCCGGGTCTATTGTCGGGACAGTTTCAATTCAGCAGTTCGGCAAGTTCGGCGGTGAGTGCCGCGGTGCGCGGCGACCCGGTGAAGGTCGTCATGGTAAGCGCGATCCTTCGCCTCTAGCAGCCCTCAAGATCGATTACGAAGTTACCAAAGCGAGCATGACCGAAGACGGGTCGCTGCCCGATGACGTTTTGAAAGACGAAGTCGCGACTCGCGCCGAGCCGACGAAAGTCGCAGCCGCCGATCGTCCTAATTTTTCGGCGTTGTTCGATTACAGCATCACGAGACGAAACTATGCGCAGCTAAAAGCGGCAGGATGGCAACCAATCCGATGAAACGAATGAAACTCGGGGGGTCGAAAAAGCGGTCGGGAGTCTTGTTACTTTCGCTTTGGACGACCGCGCGAATGCATTGTCGCTTCACGCCCAAGTTTCTGACGATAGACCGCATCGGAGGAGCATGGCTCAAGCCTTCAGCACGCTGTCAGGATACTGATCTTCGGGGTCGATACCGGCCGCCATCTTGAACACCTTGCTCTTATCCACCACTAGCTGGCCATCCTCGCCGATGGAGATTCTGAAGCGGTCCAACGGTCGCGGCGCCGGTCCCTCGAAATTCATGCCCGATCGATAAAAGCCGCTGCCGTGGCAAGGACACTTGAATTTATCTTCCACGGCCAGCCAACGCGGCGTGCAGCCTAAATGGGTGCACTTCGCGAACAGTGCGTAAATCCCCTCGTCCTCGCGAATAATCCACACTCGTTGTTCTTGTATATATTTGTCGTTCACTTCGCCGACCGCGTATTCTGCGGGAAACCCAGCCTTGAACAATGACGGCGGCTGGAAAAGCACTCTCGGGAAAGCGGCGCGAATAAAGCCAACCAGCGCCATAAAGCCAAATAGCCCAAAACTTCCCCACCCGATGCGCGTGAAAAAATCTCTTCGGCTCCACAGTCCTTGGCGGTTTTTCTTATCCATCTTGGCACTTCCGCCCGGTAATCGGCGCTCCTTTCGATACAACCTCCCGATCGTTTGCGAACAAGCATAGCCGTTACAAAATTCACGCCAACTCAGACTCTGCCGCAAAAGCCCGCAACAACGACCCCGGATTGCCATGAAACCGGACGGTGGGTTGTAGCGAAGCGGTCAAAGCGCACGCCAAAATGCCTCACTAGAATGTCGACGGGTGCGTCAACGGCTTCACACGTAGCGATTGCGTTCAGTCTAACGGCTGGCACTGCAATTGCGCATCTAGCGGTTATTCGAAATGTGAAGACCGACTGAATGCGAGAACTACAATCATGACACGGAAAAACCGAATCACCCCACCACACGAGAACCGTTCGTCTCGGTGTAACTCGCGATCCGGTCCGGCTAAACCGGAGAGGTCGCAAAAAAGGGGCGGGAATCTTTTACTTTCTGCGGACTACGTTCGCACTCGCGGCGATTCTGATCGTCGTCGCGCTCGCCATCGCGGTCGGAAGCCGTGCTCTCACAACACGACCTTCACTCCCTGGAGACCTGTCATGACGCAAGCCCGGCACCGAGACGGCTTGTGTTAACCTGACGACTGCGGCCTCGGCGGGCGCGTACAGCCGCAGATTGCTTGGGCGAAGTTATGGGTGCTGCGCGAGGGCGCGGCCATCGCCGGCAAGATGTTGTGGAACCGAGAACCTGAACGATTGTTAAGATTGAAGGGCCTAAACCAAGATTTTGAAGCTTTTCTAACAATCGTGGGGCAAACGACCGGAATGTGCCATCGCATGACCTGATCCCGCCACTGCAATCGCTTCGAGGGTTCCGCTTCAGTTGACGATGCGATCCAGACGAAATCCATCGATTGCGATTTTGCTTTTACCGAGCGTGACCAGTTCACAAACCACCTCGCCGATCGCCGCCGAATGCTTGAAGCCGTGGCCGGAGCAAGGCGATACGATGAGGATTCGATCGTTGCCAGGGTAGAAATCGATCACGAAATGCGAATCCGGCGTTGTCGTGTAAAGACAAGTGGCGGCGCGGTCGCATACGGCAGTAAGCCCGTGAAACCGATCGCGCACATAGCTCGAGTAGGCGAAACCGTTTTCTGCCGCGCTGATGGTTCGTTCAACGCGCTGCGCCGAGGTGGATTCGCGGTATTGTTCACCGGCTATCTTTAGCGTCACGCCGTCGAGGCTTGGGAACCCGTAAAAAGCAAAATCTCCGCCTTTGTCGAAAATCCAAATGAAGATAGGAAATCGCTCCGGTGCGAATGCTTCTTGCAAGCCGTCTTCGATTCGGAACCAATGCATGACCTGCCGATAAATCTTGAAAATCTCGCCGTGCTCAGGCGGCAAGAAACCGGCTAACCACGCCCCTGCCGATAGGACCAGTTTTTCCGCCGTATAGGTTGAGCGGTCGGTCACGACGGTGATGGCAGAGTTGCCATGCGGGCTAATGGAGATAACCTTTTCATTCAGCCGAAGGATTGCGCCGTAGTTTTTGGCAAGCTGCAGCTGCGCCCGCACGCACAGCTCGGGCCGTAAATAGCCGGTTTCGTATTCGTAGTAGCCGACCTCATCCGTCAGGACGAATTGAGGGAAGCGCTTTCTGATCTCTTTGGTTTCGAGAATGCTGTGACGGATGTTGAACTTCTTTGCGCAGCCGATGGTTTGCGCCAAAAAATTATGGCGCCCCTGAGCGAGGACCGCGCTTTTCGCCGGTTCCAAGATCAGGCCGCCGGTGATTGTCAGAACTGTCTGGCCTATTTCTTTTTCGAGCTCGCGCCACAATTCGTAGGAACGAAGCACCAGCGGCACATACTGTTCGCCTTCGCCGATCGCTTGGCGAATGATGCGGCTCTCGCCATGGGTTGAACCGCGGTCATGGGGCACGGAGAATTGGTCAATGCCGAGAACTCGATTGTGCCGCTTTGCCAATTGATAGACACTGGCGCTGCCCATAGCGCCCAAGCCGACAACGATCTGGTCAAAGCTTTCCATGGTCTGCGACATCTTAGCAAAGCGTACATAGGATCATAAGCTACGCGTGACCGATTCGCCGCAAGCCGGCGCTCACCGCGCGGACGACCTGAGTTTGTCGGAGCGAACGGTGCGATACTCAGGCTGCGGGCGTATCATGCGCGCGGGCGGATCGTGAGAAAATCCTGATCGCAAGAGCAGCGAAACCCGCCTGCGCCCTCGGACAAATGCTTGCGCACATATTCCTCCAGGCGATTCCGGGTCGGCGGATCCTGCATCGGCAGCAGGTTGAGCATGAATTCAGCGATTCTGAACGCCGAGTCGTAGGTGCTTATGCGTTCGTTCACACTCATGTGCAGATCCGCACCGAAATAACTTCGTTTCGACTTCGGCACAGGCGAAGTCCTAACCTTTTACGGCGTCCACCCAGCGACAGGACAGCAAACTTTGTAGCCGCGAACTCAGCCCTGTGTCAAACCGGCGGCTTTGTCGGGGAGAACTCAGCGAATTGCCGGCAACGTTCTCAGGTACGCGGTTGGCTAGCTGAGGTTTCACGTTTTTCAACGTCGCGGCGCATTTCGCGGGATCGAGGAATGTCCGAGCTTCAAGTAGCTGCTCGCCTACGAGAAGGAAAAGAATAAAGCGTTTGCCAAGACGGTCTAGACAACTAGCGAGTTTCGCAGACCCGCGCAGTTGCCGAGAAGTGAAAGTCTGTGGCCGCGCTGAGCTCCAGCACATGGAGCAATGTCACCGAGTTAACCCTCGTGATTAACGTTGCGACAGCGGCTAGGCGGCCGCGTCCATCCGCAAATCGCCTGGCCCAAGCTGCGCGCAGGTGATATCCGGCTACGGTTCCAATTGAAATCGCCTGCCGGGAGGAGCCCCCGCTATGTACTCCACAAGGTTCGTGCGCGGGACCGAAACGCCGCTGCAAACCTTGCGAATCTCTATCAACTGCGTGGGTTCGTCCCAGTCGGTCTTCGACTCGCAGGTGATTTTTGTGCAGCTTGTCTGCTTAAGCCAGGAGCAAACTTTTACCGGGCGGCTGGCTGCATCCACCAGCTCGGTCTTATACCAGGCGCCGAGTTTGTCCGCGCCATCCTCCAAGTGCACGGCCGGCAACACCGTGTAGACGGCGCCGCCGATCTCCAGCAAGCTCAGCGCCTTCTCGATGAATCGGGACAAATTCTCCGTGTAAGTGAAGCCGCCGTACACATCGGTGATGATCTTGAATTTGCCAAGTTCCTCGGGCGAATACTGGCTCAGACGTCTGCCGGAGAGATACCGTATGCGGTCAGCGCCGAGGCTCGCGGCCCGCTCTTCCCATTTGGCCGTCCGGCGATTCTCGATGGAGATCGCGACCACGCGCGCCCTGGGACCGGATCCGCCGCACTTTTCAGCAGCCGCATCGCCTTGCGGTGCGTAGTAGTCGAGTATGGCGTGCCCCTCGCCCGCGCCGATATCCAGCCATCGGTCCGAGCTGCCGAGCCTGCCGAGGGCGTCGCAGAAGCCGGTGGGAAGAACCTCCGCGTAGTTCGACAGCCCGCGGTTCGCAGTGTAGCTCCCGGCATCCCGTCTGCGGTAAATTTTTTCCTGCTTTGCGAATTCCTCGTCGAGCCGCGGTTGCACAGGCTCCTGAGTCCAGCCAGTTCCAAGCGACTGCACCGCCATGACGATCACAACGGCCACGCGCGCCGCCGTAGCATTCCATGCTTTCGCCGACCATTTGACTGAACTCTTGGCGATCATATTTTCCTCGCGCTGATAAAACTTCCGTTCTTTAAGACGTGACGTGGACTTGCTCCTTGTCTGCGGGTCGTCCCGGAAATGCCCGCGGGGCGTGATCCCGTTCTTGCCTCGAGTCCTTCGCTTCGTACTGAGGTCCTAGATACACTTTCCGTATCTTCGGTCAATAACTTTTGCCTGCCCTCCTGCCCTGCCAGGTTTCCTATGAAAACCATGGCAAATACTTTCGCATCGGAGATCGCGCTGTGCTCGAAGAGTCCTAGGATGCGGTGATCAAAAGCGCGGTCAATTCGGCGCCTCGGCTCGCCGGAATTCCCCCGCTACTTCGGTCAAAAAAACATCCCAAAGCGCAGAACGCAAAGCCGGAAGATTGCGTCGGCGAACTCGATCAGAGTGGGTTCATCACAGGTCTGCTCGCGGGGGCAGTAGGGTTGTTCAAGGAAGGGGCTGGACGATTGTTAAGATTGAAAGGCCTAAGCCCAGATTTTTCCAGAATCTGCAGCGATATCAAAGGCAACGATTTAACCCCAAGTGCTGACGTTGATTGTGCTTGACGCTGCGCAATGACTCGACTATCGTCCGACCAAACGCAGCTGTGGAAGGTTTCGGCACCTGCGGCGTGCGCAAAAAAAACGCTAGCGGTTCAGTTTGAGTCGGGCGGACGTTTTCAGCCTGAGAAAGATTTCTCGCTTCGCTCGAAATGACAGCAGAATACTCGCCATGTCATCTCGAACGAAGTGAGAGATCTCTATCTGACTGAACCACTACCCAAAAAACCTACCGGGGGTCCATCATGTTCTGCCCGCGATCCCTATCCGGCAGCAACAAATTGCCGGTTCTTGGATTCAGCATTCTGCTGGTGATTGTTCTTGCCCCGCCAAGTTTTGCCGCGGATAAAGTCAGAGTGGCGTTCTCGGCGGTTTCGCCGAGCCAAGGGGTGTTGTGGGTTGCCGAAGTCAGCGGGCTTTTACCCAAGAACGGCATCAGCGCGGAAATCGTTTACACCCGCGCGGCGATCGAAACTTTGGTGGCGGGCGAGGTTGATTTCGGCCAGATGACGGGCTCCCTCATGTCCTCCGCCAGGCTGCAAGGAGCCGATCCGGTGATGATTGCCGGCGTGCAAGACACCCTCGACGACCGGCTGGTGGCGCGTCCCAATATCAAATCCATGGAAGATCTCAGGGGAAAACGGATCGGCGTTTTCCGCTTCGGCGCAGCCTCGCATTTGCGTTTGATCTACGTGCTGCCGCGCTACGGCTTGAGCGAGCGGGACGTCACGCTGCTCCAGGTCGGCGATAGTCCGGAACGGCTGATGGCGATATCCGGCGGTGCCATCGACGCCACTCTGATCTCGCCTCCAGACCATCTGGAAGCGCTGCGCGCCGGCATGAAGATCTTGCTCAATCTGCGCGATTTGAACATTGCGTTTCAAGGCAGCGGGCTGGTCACGACCCAGCGGGTGCTGGCGCGCAAGCGCGATCTCGTCCGGCGTTTTCTCAAGTCCTACGTCGAGGCGATCCACCTGGTGAAGACCAATCCCGATATTTCCAGAAAGGCCTTTGCCAAATACCGGCAAACCAAAGACGACAAGCGCATCGACGACGCCTACCAAGCGCTGCGCGAGATCGTCAAACCCAAGCCCTATCCGTCGATCGAAGGCTTTAGGACCATCATTAAAGATGCCAGCGAGCGGATTCCCGCGGCCAAGACAGCGAACCCGAGGGATTTTATCGACGTAAGTTTACTCGAAGAGATGGACAAATCCGGATTTATCGATGCACTCTATCGGTGAAGGAACAAAGCCGCGATGTCTCGTGTGGTGTATCTGAAATTCGTTGAAAAAGTCCAAACGGTGACCGCGGCTCAAGTCGAACTCAAATCCCCCTTTGTCCCCCCTTTTTCAAAGGGAGAATCTTCTCCGTGGGATGTTAACCCCTCTTTGGAAAAGAGGGGAAGGGGAGATTTTCGGACGGAATGACCACGGAGTTATACAGCGAACTTCAGGGACAGGACGCTACAATACTTGAGTGCGGCGCGATCCTTTAGCTCAATTCCACAAGTGTTCGGTCGCCAGTCGGGCGCCCTCCGCCAAGGCGGCAAACTTTAGCCAGGCGACGCTCGGATGGGTATCGTTGAACCTCAGGGCCGAAGCGGCAAAGCCGCAGTCGGCGCCGGCGATGACGTTTTCGCGCCCGACTAATTTTGCAAAGCGCACGATCCGTTCAGCGACCAATTCCGGGTGTTCGACTAAATTTGTCGTGTGGCTGATCACACCGGGTATGAGAATTTTTCCGGCGGGCAGCTTGACCCGCTCGAAGACATGGTATTCATGTTCGTGCCGTGGGTTGGCCGCTTCGAACGAATAGGCGCCGGCGTTGATTTTCAGAAGGATGTCGACGATGTCCTTCAAGTCCATTTCGTGAATCCGCGGACCGACATCGATCGAGTAGCAGGTGTGAAAGCGGACCTTCTCGGGGGCGATGCCGCGCAGCGAGTAGTTGATCGCGTCGACACGCTTTTCCGCCCACTTCCGGCAGTCTTCGACGGTTAACTCCGGGTGCATCATGTAATAGGTGACCAGGCGCGGATCGTCGATCTGGAGAATAAATCCGGCGTCGACAATCGCTTGGTATTCTTCGCGCAGCGCGTCGGACACCGCCTGCTCGTACTCCTCGAGGGTGCGGTAGTATTCGTTGGCAAACGTAGACGCGACGTAGGAAGAAGCGATCGCCGGCACAAAAACGTCCTCATGGGCGCGGCCGGCAACCGCCGCTTTGAGGTTGGCGATATCGGCCTGGACCGCCGCCTGGCCTTTATAGCTGACGGGGCCGGTGCAGATGTCGGCGTCGCTGCCGCCGCGCCCGCTGCGCCCGCCGAACGGCGCGGCGATGCGCTCGGACCAGGCGTAGTAGTCGGGAAAAGCCAGATACTCCCGGCCCGCCGAGCGCGGTCTCATCTCTTTGCCCGGAGCGGGCGGCTTGCGCTCGAAGCCGTTGAATCGTTCGATGACGTAGGTGAAGAAGCCCGATTTGCCCTGCTCGCCGTCGGTGACGATATCGACGCCCGCTTCGACCTGCTTTTGCACCACGTAAGCGACCGCCTCACGCACCTGCCGCGCAAGCTCTTCGCGGGCGTAGGGCTGACCTTGTTCCTTGAGTCGAAGCAGCGGCAACAGGCCGTCGGTTCGCGCCAGGCTGCCCACGTGAGTCGTGAGAATTCTTTGCGTGCTGTGCTTCATATAATTTCCTTTTTTTGTCTGGCTGAGCCAGAAACCGCGCACGGTCGCCGCCGGCCATTTGCGCTGGAACTTAGCCGCATGGGCTGCGTTGTGTCAACTCGCAAGCGAGCCGGCTCCGAGCAGTGCGCCGGGGTCACGGGTTGCTTAGTTGCTTAACGCTCTCGCCTCTCAAGCGCACTCCCCTACTTCAACGAGATTGCCGTGGCGAAAACAGACGGGGCGTAGCTGTCCAACGGCTTTTGTTAACGCGACGACTGCGGCCTAGGCAGGCGAGTCCAGCGCCCGTCCGCCGGGGCGAAGTTGCGTCTTTTGCGGGAAGCCGCCGCGATGGCAAACAAGAAGTTGTAGAGCTAAGGGCGAGAATGGGGCTGGGAGCCAAAAAGTCAGCGCCGGCAAGAAGAAGGGGATTGCTCAGTTGCTTAGTTTGCTCAGTTGCTTAGGGTCAGCTAGTGCTTAGGCCTGAGTATTGATTATTTTGCCAGATCTACGGGCTAGCCTCTCCTCCGTTGGCTTATCCCGATGGTCCGTGGTACCAACCGTACAACCGGCTAATCATCGACGCGTCCCGATGCAGCCGCCGCCCCAACTCCTTGGTCCTCAGCCCGCTCCACTCCCGCGACAGATAAATCCGTGCTATTGAGTTTTTCGGCACAAATGATTTAATTAGTCGTAGCGAAATTGAGTAAACGACTAATCACTCCTCTCATTCTCTGTCTCCTTGGCCTTGGCATTCTGTCCAACAGAATTCTATCGTTGCGACAGTTTACACTGCGGATTAATCAAAACGTTAGCTTTCACCTGCCGGTCGACAACGCGACACCGTCTCGCGCCGACGGAAGAGCGTTCCTGCTAGCGCTACCGAACGAAGGTGTTACCGACCTCCCACACGTGCCGCGACACGTTATCGAAATCAAAACGGATCCGCCAATTCTGCCCGGTTACCCGTTGGGTCATCTCCGGTTTCAAGGCGATCCCGCCGCCCGACCCTCTCTCTATCTTCTCGAGTCCGCGCTGAATCTCTGATCGCTTCGACATCTCGTTTGTTCGAAACCCGGGAAACCCCGACGCTGCGCATGCAGCCGTCACGGTTTTGAGTTCTCCATGCGCGTTCAAATGGCATGGGGCGGACAGAAAAAAGGATGTTTCGGCGCACCAAAGGAGATTCAAAGATGGAAACCTTACATACCCTCGTCAAGAAGAGCATCGATAAAAGGCCACGAAGAGTAGAAATAAAGAAAATTCTGCTGATCGACAATGAAACAAATAGCGCGCTTGCAACTGCTCTCGGGCGGGAAGGACATCATGTCGTTCGTTGCGACTGTGTTCAAAACGCATGGCATTTGGTTTACCCGCAGCGACCGCATCTTATTATCCTCAGCATTCACAAATCCGATGGAGCAGCGCTATCCGACGTGCACGAATGTCGGGCGTTGGCAGGAGGTGTTCCGATCGTTTTGGCGGCCTCTGCGCACATAAGCCGGGCTCTTCTGAATGCTTTGCCGCGCGGCGCCGCGGCCGTGGTCGCGGATTCGTTGACGCCGGAATCCGCCAGAGCCATGCTCGAAAATCCGCAGCCCTCGACGACAAACAATTGAGGAGGCTGAAAAATGCCGAACGGAAGAGATTTAAAACATATCCTGAAGCGGGTTTACAACCATGAAAGTTTGGTCGGGGTTGATCTGCGCAACCTCTTTCTATCCTTCATGGATTTTTCCAGCTTAGAGTTGCGGAGGGCGGATTTGGAAGGTTGTTGCTTAAATCACGCGCGCCTGAACAGCTGCGACCTGACCGGCGCAAACCTGAGAAACGCCAAATTAACCCATGCAAGTTTCGACGGAGCAAAATTGGCGGGTGCCGATCTTACGAACGTGGTCGCAGATGGCGCCTCCTTCGAGGGCGCCACGGGACTGACGCCTTCGACCAGAGATTACTTGAAGTCCAAAGGAGCGAAAGGGCTTGACTAGTGTGGCAAGCGAAAAGGGGGTCGGGAGTCTTTTACTTTCGCTTTGGACGGCCGCGCGAATGCATGGTCGCTTCAAGCCCAAGTTTCTTGGCGATGTTGATCATTCACTCTTCGCTACCGAAAGGCCGGCCTCGCTGCGCGCTTGATCGTGGGTCATCCAACTCCGACGCTTTATCCGGCTCGTTGATCCATTCAATTCAGTTTTGCGGTCGCCCCATCGGCCACGGACTCAAAAAGTCGGCAAACTTCCCGTCGTGTCGAGCACTCCGACAAAGACTAGACCACTGCCATTCTTCGGCTCTCTCGACAAGACCGCATCGGTGTCAAGTCTTGTATTTTGAGATTTCGGATTTTCGTCGGTCGCACCACGCGCGGTCGATGCGAGAGCGCGGTCCTCTCAGCGGACGCTCGCTGAGTCCTTGGCCGCGCGCGGGAACCAGCCGCCGAGGCGGTGGTAGGCTTTCAGATAACTGATCTGCCCTTCGTTAGTCATGGCATTCTCCAAGACGCTGACCAAGCGCACCTCTACCGACGGCCGCGGGAAAAAATAACTCAATACCCAGGCCCGGCCCGATAACCCGTGGGTAATCGACAGTCGAACGCCTTAAGTAAAGATGCGACCCTCTATGTCGACCCTCTATGTCGCTTTTTATTCATCGCGCACCGGCACGCATGAATGCAATTCCACCAGCCCTATGGCGCCAATTGGAATCGCCTGCCGGGAGGAGCCCCAGACTGGTATTCCAATAATTTCAAGCGCGGAACGGATACATCGCTGCAGACCTTCCGGATATTGATCCGCTCGGTGGGTGCCCATTCACTGCTCGACTCACAGCCAACCTTCACGCAGCTTATCTTCTTCAGCCAGGAGCAAACTTTCACGTTGCCACTGGCCGGGTCCAGCAGCTCGGTTTGATAAGCCGTATCGGGTTGGTCCTTGCCATTCTCTAAACGCACGCCTTGCAACATCGTGTAGAAGACACCCTTGGCCTCCAGGAGGCTAAGCACCTTCTCTACGAACTGGGACAAGTCTTCGGTGTAGGAGAAGCCGCCGTAGACATCGGTAATCATCTGGAATTTCCCCAGCTCCTCGGGTGAATAATGCCGCAGACGCTTGCCGGTGAGATAGCGTAGCCGGTTGGCGTCGAGGCTCGCCGCCTGCTTTTTCCATGCATCGCTCCGGCGATCCTCGATCGACATCGCCACCGCACGCGCCTTGACGCCACGCCGAGCGCACTTTGCGAGATTGTAGTAGTCCAATATCGCCAGTCCGGCGCCCGCTCCGATATCCAGCCATCGGTCCGCGCTGCCGAGCTTGGCGAGCGTGTTGCAGAAGCCGGAGGGAAGTAGTGCCACATAGTCCGAAAGCCCTCGGCTGGTAATATAGCCTCTCGTACCGTCGGCGCCCCGGCCGCGGTAGATTGTTTCCTGCTTGGTGAATTCTTCGTCGATCCGCGGTGGAGCGGATTCCTGTGGCCAGCCAGCGCTAGCGCTAATCGCTTGCAGGAAGATCACAACGGCGAGGAGCGTTCCCGCGGTCCTCGATTTTTTCACTGACGATATAACTGAACGCACGACGATTACTTCCTCCTCGTGTTGGAAAGGCGGCTGTTGTTGATAGCCTTCTCAAAGCTGTTCCAGCCATAATTTACACCGCCGGTGGCCGGAAGACCGAAGCCGCCATGAGGACGATCAGCAGGGCTGGAATCTGATTGGTCGATCGCGGCCGCGGTTCCCGGCAGGTTAATCCTGAGAACGATTCACACGGGCAATGAACGTTAAGATTTTTACCTCCAGACTTTCCAGCTTTTCGTTTTGTTCATCGCGCACCGGCGCTGTGAATTCAACTCCACCACCCCTACTGCTCCAATTGGAAGCGCCGGCCGGGAGGATATCCCGCCTCGAACTCCAATAATTTCATGCGCGGGACAGAGACATCGCTGCAGACCTTCTCGACTTTTATCAGCTCGGTGGGCCTTTTCCAGTCGCTCTTGGACTCGCAGCCGACTTTCGCGCAGGTGGTCTTCTTCAACCAGGAGCACACTTTCTCGGGGCGGCCGGCAGCCCCCTCCAGCTCGGTCAAATACAAGATGCCGAGTTTATCCTGGTCATTCTCTAAGTGCACGCCTGGCAGCAGGGTGTAGAAGGCGCCGCCGACCTCCAGCAAGCTCAGCACCTTGTCAACGAACTGGGACAAGTCCTCGGTATAGGAGAAACCGCCGAACACGTCGGTAATGAGCTGAAATTTCCCCAACTCCTCGGGCGAATATTGGCGCAGACGCTTGCCGCTGAGGTAGCGCATACGGTCGCCGCCGAGACTCGCGGCTTGCTCTCGCCACTTGTCGGTTTGCCGTTCCTCTATGGACATCGCGACAGCGCGAGCCTTGGCGCCGGGCCCGACGCAATTTTCGCCGGACGCCGCACCGGCTTCGGGCACATAGTAGTCCAGTATCGCTTGTCCGGAGCCTGCGCCGATATCGAGCCAGCGATCCGAGCTGCCAAGCTTGCCGAGAGCGGCGCAGAAACCCGCGGGAAGAAGCTCCGCGTAGTTCGTGAGCCCTCGGTTGGTGACGTAGCCACGGGGAATATCGGCGCCCCGCCTTTGGTAGATTTTGTCCTGCTTGGAGATTTCCTCGTCGAGCCGCGCTTCATTGGGTTCCTGTGGCCAGACAGCTCGAAGCCCAAGCGCCTGCACGATGATGATCAAAACGGTCAGGCGCGCTGCCGCAGTGTTCCATCCTTGCACCGACGATAGGACTGAAGGGATGACCATTATTTTCTCCTCGCGTTGAAAAAAGTGCCGTTCTTAATGGCCTGGTCAAAGCTGTTCCAGCCATAGTCTATGCCGCCGGTGGCCGCAAGGCCGAAGGCGGAAGCGGTCAGCGCGCTGACGAAAGCGATCTGCGCTTCCTCGGTGTCATCGGGCTTGTCCTCGAATGCGCGCAGCGTGTGCTCGTTCGGATACTGTGCATCTTCGTGGAGCGTGTCCCGTATCGAGATCTCGCCGACCGCGCGCGGAATGAAGCGGTAAAATTGCCCGCGGTTGCGAGTAGGCCAGATGTCCTCGTCCGCACCGATCACCATCACCGGACGGGTGATCCGCTGCAGCAACTTCGGCAATTCCCGGCCGATGCCGGCGGGATCGAGAAGCACGCCACCCAACGCGGGGGCTTTTTCCCCCAACGCGGTGGCGATGGCGGTCGCGCCGAATGAGTGGCCCATCAGAATGATCTTGTCCGCGTCGATGCGCTCGTCGACGAGCTGCGGCCTCCGATGAATCGCGTCGACCAGCCTGGCAAGAGTTCTGCCGTTGGCAATCCACGGACCGTGATTGGGCAAGTCGATGGCCATGGCATGCATGCCCCAGGAGGCCAAATGCATCGCTTGGAAGGCATGGTCCCTCTTGGAATTGTCGTAACCGTGCAACACGATGACCAAAGGGGCTTTTTGGGCCACTGCGCACAGGTACAAGTCCGCTGTCACTGTGAGACCGGAAGCCAGCGGGATTTCCAGGTCTTTGCGCTCGGTGACGGCAAAGGGTCCACGTAACTTGAATTGCGCTACGTCGGGCTTGCGCGACAGTATATATCGCTGGAGCTCGGCGGGGTTGGGGACTTTAATCGTCGTGACTTCAGGCTTCGGAAAGCGGCGAGCCCAGCCGACCGCAAGCGCCATGACGGCGATCAGCAGAAGGGCTGGAATGCGAAAACCTGATCGGCCGATCACGGCTGCGGTTCGTGGCATATTACTCCCGAGAACGATTCAGGGCAGAGTCCTGAATCTTGACTTTGCTATTTTCGGCGTTGATCTTAATCACAGTTCGAAAAATTTTGGTGTCCGTCTCGCTGATGCCTCGTAAGGCGCCGCGCGATGCTCGGCAACTGCGTGTGTCTGCGCAACTCGAGTGGTTCCTAGGCCGTCTTGGCAAACCCTTCATTCACTTCTTTCTCATAGGCGACGAGCTTCTTGACGCTCGGGCGCTTCTGCATGCGCTTGAAATGCGCCGCGACGTTGGCGAAGCCTGAGATGTCCACTTTCAATTGGGTGGCGCGCCGGCAACACCAAAAGAAATGCGCGTCCGGGGCGGTGAAATGGTCGAAGAAGTATTCGCGCCCGGCGAGCAAATCATCACCGATTTTGAAGTTCTCGAAGAGCGCTTCGGTGGCAAACTTGATCACGCTATCGGACGCGCCGTTGGCGTCGCAGACTTTGGGCGGGTTGTTGATCCGGCTCAGATAGGGGTGGATGCCGCTGGCACACCAGCCATGCAGCGAGATCGCCTGCAACTGCTCCCACGGATCGGCGGGCAGGATCTTCGCTGCCGGGAAAGGTTCGATGGACCCATTGATGGATGGCGACGTTCTCGGTCAGGATCTTGCCGTCGATCACCAGCGCGGGCACCTTGTGTTTGGGGTTTATCTTCAGGTACTCGGGCGAGAAATTCTGCCGCTTGCGGAAATCGAGCGGCCGGACCTCGAAATCGGCGCCGGCCTCGGCCAGCGTGACATAGGGAGCGAGCGCGCAGGTGTTGGGGGCGTAGTAAAGAACGATTTCCATTGACGTCTCCTCATTGGTTTGATTGACCTAGTGCGAATTTAGTACCAGCTCATGGCAAGTACAATCCATCCAAGAGCAGTTTAGTGCGTCTTTCAAACCATCCCAATGATGCCTTGTTAAGTGCTGCCGGCCAATTCTTTGAAAGCTTGTAGACTTGCCGCTTGGTTTGCCGCAATCAACACTTGGTCTCCGCCATGGATTAGGGTGGATCCGCGTGGCATATGGATCTGCTGATCGCGGATAATCGCTACAGCGAGTAGCTCGGGAAACGGCTCGAACAATTCTGCTATAGTCCGACCCGCCAGCAGCGAATTTTGTGGCAAAGTTATATTCGATAAGTTGCCTTGACCTCCGTGAATGGGAATCGGCGTGCCATGGCGCAGCAGAGAAGCTAAATGGGGCAAAGTAACGTTGCGCAGATCCACGAGCGGGCCGCGTTCAAGTACCGAAAAGGTTGCTTGGAGCATGCTTTCCAAATGCGTTGGGGAATCGGACCGCAACTCTACTTGTGCCTCGTATAGCCGAGGATATTTAAACCCGGCCGATACGGTTCGTTCCACGACAAAAGCGATTATCGTCGCCAGCATCGATGGAACGATAAGCCCGTAGCCGCCAGTCATTTCGGCGACCATGATCAACGTCGCGATTGGAACCCGCGCGGTGCCTGCGAAAACTGCGGCCATGCCAACGACCGCGAAGGCGGCGGTGTTAAAACCGGCGCCCGGGATGAAACGGTCTGCGACAAAGGCGACCCATGCGCCGACCATACCGCCGATGTACACGTTGGGGCCGAATACCCCGCCCGAGCCGCCCGACGATATCGTCAAAGACATCGCCACAATTTTTGCGAGGGCTAGAAAGATCAGTGACCAGCCGATGTAATCGCCGGTCATCGCTTTCTGAACCCAGCCATATCCGGTGGAGATCGTTTCGGGAACCACGACGGCAATCAATCCCATCAAGAGACCGCCAATCGCGGGCTTTACGTGATTGGGAATTTTTATGGCGCGAAATATATCCCTAATCCCATAAAAGATCGCTGGTTCAATGGCACCGATCACGCCGGCGACCACCCCGAGAATCGCATAACCGATGAGCGCAATGGGCTGCGTAAAATGAACGTTTTGAGGAAACAGAAAAATCGGCGACCAGCCGACAAACAAGCCGTTCACCGCGTATGCGACGACCGACGCGACTACCGTATAGATAAGAGCTTCGGTTTCGAAGGCCATGCCCGAATAGAGAATTTCCACTGAAAAGATCGCCATCCCTAGTGGGGATCGGAAGATCGCGGCGAGGCCGGCAGCCATTCCCGCCAGCACCAGGATGCGCCGCTCGTCATCAGGCAGGTGCAACAGGTCCGCGAGCATCGAACCGAAACCGACGCTGATTTGCGCGGTTGGTCCTTCGCGTCCTGCCGCTCCGCCGGATCCGATCGTGATGGCGGACGCGAACACCTTAATTAATGGAACAATCGGCCTGACTCTACCGCCTTTGAAGTGAAATGCTTCCACAGCAGCGTCGGTGCCATGACCTTCCGCCTCAGGAGCGAAGGTGTAGACCAATATTCCCGAGAGAAGTCCGCCGAGGGTGGTTACCAGTGGAATCAGCCACAACCCCCAAGGGCCAATAATGGGCTGAGGATTCAAACTTCCCGGTTCGGGCGGCTGGTAACCGGCGACTCCCACTAGCAGCAGGTGTTCGGTGAAATTCAAAATCCAGACGAATATCTGGGCTCCAAGTCCGCCCGCAACCCCGATCAAGGCCGAATAAAAAAGCAGGCGATACTCGCTCCACTTATTATTTACAGTCCTCTTTGTTACCGTTTCAATTTGCGCTTCAACGCTCTCAGTCATTTAGCTTCATACTCCGTTTGCAATTACCCGAAATCCTTACGAACGCTGTTTTTCGGCGTCTAGATCCCGGTCAAGACCTGTTTGCTGCGCTCATGGTGTATTTTGCAATGACGTATAAGGGAATTTTCCCGCGGCCTTCGAAGCAGCTTGGGCGAGCGGCTCGATGAATATATTGTTTTCAGAAGTCGCTCTCAGCTAATCCCGCGGCGATGACGAATTGTACCGAGATGGTCTTTTTCTAGGAATCAAATGAATTCGAATAGGTGTGCTTGCGCATAAACCACTGCGGCAACGGAAGTGTTATTCTCCACACCCGCGAGATGGAATGAGAGGAGGCAATTATAAACAAAATCCATTTCCAGCCTCGTGTGTACTTTTTCGGCACCTTCAATATGAAGAGTTGGAACGACATTTTCATCGCCTTAATAAGCAACAATGATGGCTATGCGCCTGATCCCACTTTGGGACGCCATTTATCGAACCGGTGCTCGATTCGATCGAGAATTTCGGTAAGTACGATCCCGGAGAATGCAAAGATCGATACACCAACAAATACTTTATCTGTCTGGAACGTTGCGCCGGCCACGGTGATCATGAAACCGATCCCCGCTGTCGCCGCGTAGAGCTCGCCAACCAATACGCCAACCAGTGCGCGCCCGACGGCGATTCTCAGACCGGTCAGCAGAAACGGCAGGGTCGAGGGGAAGACGACACTCTTAAATACTTGCCATTCGGACGCGCCGAAACTCCTCGCCGCGTTGATTAAATTGAGCGGGGTCGTTTTTACGCCGTCCCGCGCGTTGATCAACATCGGGAAAACCGCGCCGAGAAAGATAATTCCGACCTTGGAAGGAATGCCGATGCCCAGCCAAATGATCACCAGCGGCAGAAGAGCCACACGCGGGGTAGCGTTCATGGCATTGACGAAAGGATCAAAGACGTAACTAGCCCTCTTGTACCAACCGGTCAGAATGCCGAAGGGAATAGCGACAACGACCGACAGGATATAGCCGCCAAAAAACTCGATGCCGCTAACCTTGAGGTCATTATAAATCTCGCCCGACGAGAATAGGCCGACCGCCGCCTTGAAAATGAGCGACGGCGCGCTCATGAACATGGGGTTGATGCGCAGAATTGGGATGGGATTGTAAACGCTCAAGGCGCCGCCCATAAACTCCCACAGCAGGAGGAAGACGATGACTGCGGCGGCCCCCAAGATCTTGCTCTCCTGATTGAGGTAGAACTTGTAGAGTTTCGACGCCTCGGCGACGCTCACATCCAGAAGCACTTCTTGCGCGGCTAGTTTTTCGTTGGCCATAGCAGACCTCCATAACTCTTGGTGAAGCCTTCCGTCTTTGATCGCGGAAATTAATCGGGTTAAAAAGTATCCGCCGATTGGCGAACATTTTTCACGACAAACCGGTCGTGGCGATTTTTTTGCCAGCACTCCTCAGTGTGTTCGCCGCAGACCGGAAGCTCTTTTCCATAGGTGACCGTCGTTAACCGTTCCGCTGGAACTCCCAACGCGACCAAGTAGTCTTTGGCGGCCTGGGCGCGCTTCGCCCCGAGCGCCAAATTGTATTCGCCAGTACCGCGTTCATCGCAATGCCCCTCGACTTCCACCTGAGCCGATGCATTGTTCTTCAGCCATCCTGGGTGAGACTTGAGCATCTCCCGGGCGTCCGCGCTTAAGTTATATTGGTCAAAATCAAAATAGATATCCTTTAATGGCCCTGAGGCTGGCGGGACGCCCTCGCGAAGTGCGTCCAAGCTTGAGCCCGATTTAGAAGGCGCCGTCTTGGTTTGTCTCGGGCTAGCCGCCATTGGTTGTTGCGGTTGAATCGTCGTGGTCTCGGGCGGTTTCGCGGGGGATGTGGTGGAACAAGCCGCCAAGGTCAGAAGCAGCAAGGCGATGAGAACACTCCTGCCAGCCACGCTAGACTCGATATGCCGATGATCGCTCATTGTGACGCTTTCTTCTTCTAGAACCAGTTTAGATGCTTTTCCAATTCTCGCGTCGTCATAACGGTCACGCTCGAAACAAATTTCACCAGAGTCTTTTGGGGCACCGCACTTTGAATCGTATCCGTGTGGTCAGATAAAATAATCAGTTCCATAGAGCCGCTAATGTCGTTGAGGTTAAGCACGGTCTCCGTTAAATCCATGTCTTTACCTGTGGACAGTAAGATTGCCGCATCGAACATCTCACGTTGCGCGCGCGCCACTGCCACTTTCCCGCTCGGGACTTTTGTGATGTGAGAATTCGCTGCTTGAAATATTGCATTCAAGGACCGCGGAATTTCCGCACCGATGACCATGATTTTCTCAAGTCTCACAGAAAACCGACCAGTCGAAGAGCGCCTCTAATAACTCGGAGAGGAAACGCGCTTTTTCATTGCGAGAGAATCATCGTTAATAAACGTTACCGATTCCGCGTCTCAACGTTGTGATAAAATTCCGAATCAGCAAAAATCTACAGCAAGAGAAATGCCAAGCTATTGGTCCGAAAGGAATTCAATAGGTTACGACGGGCTTGGAATAGCGGTTCCGTGACCGTGGGGAAAGTGTGCGGATTCTATACGCTGTGAGCTAACTGATCGATGAAAGGTGAGCGAGATTCTTACGCCGCGAGAATCTTTCGCCTTGCGGGCAAAAACTTTTCTGGCGCTTTACGCCAGGCGGTGTCGCTTGAGTTTGTCGTAAAGAGTGCGGCGACTAATCCCCAGGATCGACGCGGCTCGCGTCTTATTCCCTGCTACAGACCCGAGAGTCATGGCGAGAAATTCTCTCTCTGCAGCTTCCAGAGTCATGCCGACATGGATCGGCAAGTTTGCCAAGAATGAATTACGAGCCGACTCTCCGACATCTTTGATTCTCGCTGGCAGCAGATCAGGCGTCAGCTCAATACCTTTTGCAACAAGGACCGCGCGCTGGATAACATTCTTGAGTTCACGCACATTGCCGGGCCAGGAATAACTTTCGAGGTAGCGGAGTGCTTCTGCGGAAACGCTCCGCAGCTGCTTGTTATACATATGATTAAATTGCTCCAAGAAGTTTTGCGAGAGAACCTGTAGCCCACCCGGTCTATCCCGAAGCGGCGGCAGATTGATGCGAAAGACATCAAATCTAAAGTAGAGATCTTCACGAAATTGTTTTTTTGTGACCGCCATCTCTAGGTTTTCATTAGTCGCACCAATGACCCGAACATCGACGCGGATGTCCTTCTCACCGCCCACCCGACGGAAGGATTTTGATTCTAGGACTCTGAGCAAAAACACCTGGCATTTCTCATCCATGGTGCTGATCTCGTCGAGAAAGATTGTCCCGCCGTCGGCCAATTCGAAACTGCCTTTGCGCACGGCGCTGGCGCCTGTGTAGGCGCCCTTTTCATGGCCGAATAGCTCACTGGCGATCAGTTCCGTAGCCATCGCGCCCGTGTTAACAGCTACAAAGGGCTTGTCTTTTCTTCTGCTTCGATTGTGAATCGCGCTGGCAACGAGGTCTTTCCCAGTTCCTGTTTCACCCGTGATCAAGACGGGAATATCTGCGGACGCGGCATCGATAACGCGCTGGAATACTTCGAGCATCGGCAAGCTAACTCCGAGCATGCCTTCGAACTGATTCGGAGAAGACCTTTGAGCAGACAATTCACGCCTTATTTTGGATCGAGAATTTTTCGACATAAACCCAGATTGGCAATGAAGAGCCATACAAATATCAATAATGGCTCGAATTGTCGAATTACAATCGCTTGGGAGGCTTCGACTGGGCGAGCTGCCAGGTGAAGAGGGACGACAAGGGTAAAGCAAAGCGGAGGTTATTGACTAGCTGGACGAACTCGATCATTCGCACGACCGACTCACTTGGCCGGTAACGCTCGAATCGGGGTTCGCACCGCGCAAACATGCGCTCAGAATGGGCGCGCGATGTTCTTCGTCGTCGCCTGGGACAAGGTGCGATACCGTTTCGGTTCCCGGCCCAAAGGTTTGACATCTTCGCTGTTTTCCTCCATGGAGGAGTTGCAGAGACGCATTTACATCGGCGCCCGCAACCAAGGAGAGTTTTCCCGGATATTGTTTCAGAATCATGGAACGAGGCTTACGGAGAAGAAAGATGAATCAAAAGAGAAAATTATCGAGTTCAATCCGACCCGCAACCTTTGTCTCGACGCTCGTCTTGGCGCTCATAATCTGCGCTGCTTCGGCCGGCAAGCTGTTCGCGGCTGCAGCGGATTCCCTCGATCAACTTTATGAGAAAGCAAAAAAGGAAGGAAAGATTACGCTTTATGCGCCGTTATCGCCGCAGACGATGTCGGTGGTTCCGCCTGCGTTCATGAAGCGCTTTCCCGGCGTGACCGTCGATCATATCGACGCCACCAGCGATAAGCTGATCGCGCGGGTGCTCTCCGAGCAGAAGGGAGGACGCGTCATTGCCGACGTCATAAGCGGGGCGCTGACCTATTTGCCGCAAATCTTGGACCTGAAAATCGTCGAGCACGTCGCCATACCCGAGGCCGCGGCGTATCCGGCCCAGTTGAAAGGCGACCTTTGGGTCGCGACCGATATGCAATTCTACATCGCCGGCTGGAACACCAATCTGGTCAAGAAAGGCGAAGAGCCGAAAAATTACGAGGAGCTCGCCAACCCTAAATGGAAAGACAACATCATGGGCGAGCCGCGCGATTATCAAATGCTCGTCGGCTTTGCCAAACGAAAATACAATAGCGATGACAAGGCCATCGACCTGTTCAAGAAAATCGCCGCCAATCAACCGGAGTTTCATCGCGGCCATTCGCAGTTGACCGAGTTTCTCATGGCCGGTCAGCGCGCCATTTGTTTTACTTGCTACTCGCACCATTTTCCCGGGCGCATGAAAAAAGGCGCCCCGATTCAACCGCTGATGACCGAAGGCGTGGGTGAAGTCGGCGGCTCGGTGATGGTCATGAAGGGCGCGCCGCATCCCAATGCCGCGCAACTCTGGGTTCGCTGGGCCGTCAGTGAAGAAGGACAGAAAGTCTATGCTCAAGCGGGCGAAACTCCGGCTCATCCCAAAGTGGAGCCCATGGAAAAAGTCCGCCCGGCGACGCCCTACATGCTGACCATCGACGACGTGAGAGAGTTTCCGAAGTACGAGAAAACCTGGAAGGAAATCTTTCAGATCCGTTGAAATGAAATTAGCGGATGATCGAGTGCGCCGAACTCACTTGCCTTTGACTCCGACGTTTTCGGCGTTCTCTCGAGCGACGCATGCTTGCGCCTGCAGGTCCGAAACCGACTCCAAATCAGTCAGAATGCGATCCAGATCTTCCTGATTCAAAGTGTGCGCCTGGCTCTGCGTGATGAGCAAAGCCATCTCAGCGACTGTCTGCGACCGGAACAACGAGTGAGCAGGCAGCTCCAACTGAAAGCGATTGTTGACCCGCGAAATCACCTGGAAGGCGGCGAGCGAGTGCCCGCCCAAGTCAAAGAAATTGTCATGAATCCCAACCTCGGCGAGGTCCAGGGCTTCGGCCCAGATGTCGGCTAGCTGTTTCTCGATGGAAGTTCCCGGTGAAACGAATGGGGTGTTCAGCTGTGGCCTGGCGTGATCCAGGTCAGGAAGCGCTCGACGGTCGACTTTGCCATTGGGCGTTAAGGGCATTTCATCGAGTATCACGAACGCTGATGGGATCATGTAGTCCGGCAGGTTCTGCTTAGCAAAGCCGCGAAGCTCCGTGACGCTGGGGCTGGGTTGGCTAGTGCAAGTGACGTAGGCAACTAAACGAGCCTCACCCGATTCATTCTCCGGCGCCGCCACAACTGCCTCCCTGATGCCGGTATGCTCAAGCAATACCTTCTCCACCTCCGCAAACTCGACTCCGTAGCCGCGGATCTTGACACGAAAGTCCTTGCGCCCTTTGTAGATAAGACACCCGTCGGGGCGCATGAGACCCATGTCCCCGGTGAAATAAAGACGTTCGTCGCGGTCTCCGGGACCATCGGCGCGAAACTTAGCGTCGGTGAGATCCGGCCGGCGCCAATAGCCTAGGGAAAGATAGCGGCTGCGCACGACGATCTCGCCGACTTGGTTGAAGCCAACGTCGTTACCTTCCTCGTCCAGTAAGAAAATTTGCTTATCCGCCACAGGATAACCCACCGGCACTTCATTCCCGGAAATGTCGCAGTTGTGATCGACGTAGCAGATGCTCAGGAACCCCGCTTCACTGGAAGATAACGCATTGACGAGAAGACAATTGCCGGGGAAATGTTGTTTGTATAAGTCAATGTCGCTGCGGTAAACCGCCTCACCCGCCAAGCGAATCAGACGAAGATCGGTAAATTGTTCCCTGCCTCCCAAAGCTTCGCGAAGGTTGCGAAACAGCTGGGGGCTAAACCAGCAGATCGAGATCCGCTCCTCCGACAGCCAGGACGGTAGGCGCGCGATGCCTTCTTTTCGAACATCGAACGGCAGCAGAGCCGCTCCGATGAGCAGAGCGAATAAGCCATTGGTGACAGCGCCCGAAGTTCCGGATGCCAAAAGACTTATCCTGTCCTCCGCGCAGCCATGGAAAGCATTGGTTGTGAGCATTAGGTGATGGAGCAGAACCCGATGACTCCACAGCAAGGCCTTCGCCGCACCACTGGAACCCGAGGTGTAAAATATCAGAGCCAGCGCGTCTGCCGACACTGGCAAACCGAGATTGGTTGCAGGAATGCTCTGATCGATTGATTCGAGATCGAGTAGTCGACAGCGGGTACTTGCCACTTGGCCGGCCAATGCAAGGTATTGACCATCGGTGACCACCAGCGTCGCCTGAGAGTCTTCCAATAGGACCGCGATCCGCGCCTTCGGCAACGAGGGGTCCACGGCAACGAAGAATCTCCCCGCCTTCAATACTCCGAGCATGGCCGCGAATAGCGCCGCGCCGTTATCAAATAGAAGCGCGACGGGTTCCTGGGTGGTCCCCGCCCCGGCGATAATTTCCCGGGCCAAACGATTGGCGATCGCGTTGAGCTCCGCGTAGGTAACCGCCCGATCCGCCGTTTTGACCGCGATTCGATGGCAGTGCAGGCTGACGATTTTCTCGAATCGCTCAGGGATGGAGCGCTCGATCTCTTCTTTCATGAACTCAACGAAAGTCCCGGACGGGTGAAAAGACTTTGCTTGTATCACCTGCTGCTCCGGCGGCGGGTTCGTGAGGCGTCGGTTTAGGCGGCTCGTGCGATATTCTCCTTGACCCCGGCGTGACTCCGATCGAGCGAGGCGCCGCGCCTCGGCATCGATGGACGATTGCGCTTTAACCGGGACGCGATTCGGTTCGATTGTTTCCGACTGCGTCGCATGGCTGTCAGTGTTCCGGCTCAACTCGTCCGGACATTGCCGCGCCATCGACTCAACCGGTTCACCAAAAGCGCCGGTCAAAGTGCGCTCATCGGCCGCGCTCTCGCGAAACCGGTTCAATTCGCCGATCACGCCGAGGCCGTCCGTTCTCGGCTGATGGTGTATTTTGACGAGATTGTATTTACCGGTATGCGGATCGCTGGCGATCCGTGCCACTCGCCGGACCTGGAAAGTCGTTTTTGCCGCGCCTTTTAAATCAAGGATGCGTTGGAACTGAGTCCGGATCACAGCGTCGAGATTCTCTGCGCTGACGTATAAAATCTCGAAGTAATCCGCTCGCTGGGAAATATATTGGAACTTTTCAAGTGCGGGAACATAAATCGCACTCAATACATGCGAGTTTAACCTATCTTTGCGACCGTCGTGCAGCGTTATCGGCAATGCATCTATCGCGCGGCCCCTGATATCTTTTATCGTGGCATAGAGTCGACCAGGGTTTTCCTTCCCTAACGAGACATAATCGCCCAGTTCGTAGCGAATGATCGGCAGAGTGCGGTTGTAGAGGTTGGTCACCACGACTCTTCCCTCTTGATTTTCCGGCACCGGTCGATCCGCGTCATCCAAAACTTCGAGGATATTTAAGTCCTCGATAACCGTCATCTCATCATCGCCGCACTGCCTTAGCGCGATATAATTGGACTCCGAAGCGCTATAAAAATCATAAACCGGGACATTCCATACCCGGCGGATATCTCTTTCCACGCTCGCTGTGAGCTTGTCGCCGCCGACAACGATCCGTTTGGGGGAAATCCTCAATTCCCCTGTCATTGCCAGGAGGGACAGATCGTGCACCCCGCTGGCATAGCCGTGCAGTTGATGCGGCTGGAAATCGTTGAGCTTCCTTGCCACCTCTTGATGGGAATCGTGCACGGATAAAATCAACGTTTCGTAGATCCGTCGAGACAGACGCGCCGCTACCGCGACTCCGCCGAAGTTGCCATGAGTGGCGAGGTGAAACGCGACCCGGGTCTTTCCCGCCGGGTAGTTTGCCGGCGGCGGCAAACGGCCGGCCATGGCGCTAGCGGCCAGCTGCCAATCGGCCCGGCTGCAAACAAATATCGCGGGATTACCCGAGGATCCCGATGAATGAACGACAATGAAGTCATCGCAATAGTTGGCCGCCGGATTGCGATTTTCGTGAAGCCAGCGTTCCAAATCGTTTTTTTTCAATCGAGGATCGGTAACCGCGCCGGCAAAATTTTCCATCAGCAGCTTTTTATTGATAATCGGTAGATCGGACGGAGTCACCTCTGCTAATTCGGCCTGCCCGATACCTGAAGCGGAATAAAGGTCGCGGTAAAATGACGAGCTTTGCCACACGTGCCGCAGCAGCGCGTGAAAAGATTGCTGCTGGTGTGCCAATACGATTTCACGGCTCAGCAGACGCGTCTCGTTTGGAGTGTTGAGGTTGTCTTGGGTCATATTGCCGGCTCAACGATTCTCGGCGCCACATTTCGCGATAATAGCCGAATAACCTGTGATAGTATTTTTGCTGTTTCCTGCTCCGTATCGGACGATAAGGAAGAATGCATAATGTGGCTTACTTATGATCCGCAGCGCAAATCCATTTGCCGGTCTTTGATCCAGACTGGCCGCCGCGATGACGAGCCGGCCTTGTGCGTTTTATTTTAGCCATGAGCTCTTAGATGGACTTTGATTTATTCCCATGAGCAACCTAATGCAATCCCTGCAATCGAAGAACCAACGCGGCCGGGAGAAAAACAATGACAGGATAAGAAAAGAGCGGATAAAAAAGCCATTTAATATTTTTATTTCTTATCTCGGTGGTACTCGTTGTCGAACGCAGGCGCTCAAATCGAGCCGAGGTGCAGCAGAGCCAAGTGAAAATGATTTGCCATGATGCAATCCGGATCAGCTCAGCTTGACCGTGTCGGATCCTCTATCGGTTCCTATCGTTCAACCAATCGCGCTATCTCGGACTCACCACCGGTGCATCAGTTATGCGCGCTGTGTTCGCGCGTGCATCGGCGACGACGGGAGAGAGGTCCGAACTACGAGAAAATTTGCAAGAAAATCTTTCAGATCCGTTGAAATTCGCGAGCGGTCTTCCAGCTGAACAGCTGCGGCGAGATTCGAGAGAATCTTTTTTCAATGGCGCTAGGCAGCCGGGAAGGAAAAAGCGGCGGGAAGCTCGACGCGGCATTTGCTCAGCGCACCGACCGCAATCCCGCCCCGCGCGCCGGGGCCGGCTATTTTTTGATCGCGAAATCCGCTTCGTCGAAAACCTGCCGGATCTCGATGACGTCGCCCTCCTCGGCCGGGCAACGCTGCGTCCACTGCACCACTTCCGCTTTCGATGGCGCCTCGATCAACCAATAACCGCCGAGCACTTCTTTGGTTTCGATGAAGGGACCGTCGGTTACCGTCGTTTTCCCGTTGCTGAACGACACGCGGGCGCCCGTGTTCACTGGATGCAGGCCGTTCAATGACAGAATCTTGAAGACCTGGCCCAATTCCTCGTTAAAGCGCATCATTTGTTCGACTTTTTTCGGATCAGGGACAAATCCCGGGTCGACTTTCTTGCCGCCTTGGTAGACGGCGGGAATCATCAGCATCATGAATTGCATGTCACTCTCCTTTGATTTTGTTGTCCTACACCCATAATCGTTTGGCCGACCCGGATTTCGACATTTTGAAAATTAATTCTTGTCAGCAGTCACGAACCTGCGGCCAGGTCTGGCAATCACACATTTCCCCAGGTGAAAGAGCCCGAGCGCCAAGCAGCCGCGCGCTTACGAGAAAGCAGTGATGATGCTGTCGGTGACCCAGCCTAGGGCAGCGGCATGGCGTCGGCGCCGGAGAGCTTATTGAACAAATCGACGATTTCTCGCTCCCGCGGCAGCTCGCGAATCGCCTTTTCGAGTTCCTCCGGCGGCAACGGCGTGGGCTCCTCGCCGACCAATTTTTTGAATTCCGCGTGGAATTCGGGGTCGGCAAAAGTCTTGCGCATCGCCTGCCGCAGCATCTGCACCTTGTCGGGAGGTGTTCCCGGAGGAAAGAGGAATGGAGTTCCCGCGCTGACAAAGGCCCTTTGCATGGCCAGAAGCTTGCGCTCCTTTTCCGATTTCGTCAGTCGTTCGATATCGGGCAGCTGGGCAAAGACCGGATGAGGGTGTCTGCGCCCTTTCGGAACCTCGTTGACGACGTGAAAATCCATCAACTTCTTGTCGATCCAGTCAGGCGCTTCCCGCACTAGCGTAGCCTGGATGGTCCATCTGGCGTCGAGCTCGCCTTGCATCATGGCCAGATTGACCTCGGCGCCTTGGGCGAACCCGGTAACAAACTTTGGCTCCTTCATGCCGAGTACATACGCGAGAATGCGGCCGATGTTATAGAGGTTGTGGCCGACGGACTGAGCGCCGATGCGCACGCCTGAGGCGCTGCGGAGCTTGTCGATGCTATCCAGCCGCGCCTCCTTACGGCTCAAAAAAATGTAAGGTTCGCCGCTGGTGGGAGAGCCAAGATAGTTTAGCTTGTCGATGTCATAGAGGACCCCGCTCGAGCCGAGCACGGCCAGAGGGACAAAGCTAGAGAGCATGACGCCCATGGTCAGCCCGTCCGCTCGGGCCCTGTAGATATAGTTGCCGGCCTTGCGCGATCCGCCGCCCGGCATGTACTCGATGACGAAGGTCGGTCTTCCCGGTATGTGTTTGCGGAGAATAGAAGCGGTAGCTCTGAAGCGCAGATCCACCGTGCCTCCCGGACCGCCGCCATAGACGACGTTGATGGTTTTGCCCTGATAGAAGTTCGCCTGAGAGAATCCCTGTCCGGGAATCCCCAGGCCCGCCAGCATGGACAAGAAGATCATGACGGCCAGTTTTTTCACGGCAACCTCCTGCGCGATTTGACGGAAGGATCGAGACACAGTCGTATTCCCCGATTTATCGCTACTCCCGCTCAGAAAAATTTCTGCGCGGCGTGCTGGGCCGCGAGCCAGCCAAAAGTCATTCCGCCCGCGAGCGGCAGCCCCGCTTGAAATCCAACTCCGACATGTTCGAGCGCAACCACGTCACCGCAGGCGTAGAGACCCGGAATCGGACGGCCGCGTACATGAAGCACTTGGGCATCCCGGCTGGTGATCAAACCGATGGAATTGCCGCCGAACGGCTGCATCTCAAAGCCAAAGAAAGGAGGTTCTGAAATTACGCCGAGGTTCGGATTTTTCTGGTTCAAATCTCCGGCCGCTTGTCGTGACCAGATCATGCGGCCGCGTTGGAAGTCGGCGTCCTCGCTCTTCTCGACGAATCCGTTGAAGCGCTCCACCGCTGCGGTCAACCCGGCGCTGTCCACACCGATAATTTTACCGAGGTCGGCAAGCGTGTTGCCGCGCGGCAGCCAGTCCGGAGGGTCGGCACCGGGCGGTACCGGCGGCAAGCCATACTTGCGTAGATACTGCGCATCGCAAACAAAATAGCAGGGAACGTTAAGCAACTGATGGCTGCCGGCATCGTAATGGCGCAGTTTGCTGGCGACGTCTCCAAACGAAGACTCATCGGCGAAGCGGCTCCCTGCACGGTTCACCAGGATGCCGTGGGGATGGCCCAACTCGTGGGTGCCAGCAACGCGCAAAATCGGTTGGCCGTCGACGCTTTCTCCTTTAACGTGGCGGCCGAGTTTGATGCTCAAGTTCCAGTGCATGACGGTGAAGGCTGCGCCGATCTCCAGGCCCATCACCAAACCATCGCCGCGATTTCTCGGCGAGCCATGGGGCGGCCAAGGGTTGAACTCATCGAACCAGCCCATGAGTTGCGAGTTGGAATCGTATTTTCCGGTCGCCAAGACCACACCATTCCTTGCGCTGAGGGCGAGAGTCTTTCCGTCGCAAGAAACCTCGACTCCCACCACGCGGTTATCTTGGACAATAAATTGGTTCGCCGCCGTATCGAGACGAAAGGAAATATCGCGATCGAGTGCCGCTTTGAAAAAATGGCCCGCCACCGCGCCCCCCAGCGTTCGAATGTCCTGCACCTGACGTTCATTGACGACTTTCTCGTCGAGATTACGGTAGCCGCCCCAACCACCCGCAGCGGTCATCTCTTCAAAAGTCATCCGTCCGTGGGCGAATGGTGTGCGATCGAGTTTGCTCTGCCATGAGCCGAGAGTGCCGGCATCAAAGGGACGCAGCTGGTGGCTTCTCCCCCAAGGTTTAGATCCTTGACCTAATGGATAGTAATGATCAGCCAAGCCGTCCAGAACGTAAAAAGGCAGTCCGACTCTCTGCTCGAAAAACTGCAACGCTCTGGGCGACTGTTCGATGAAGCACCCGGTGATCTCGGGATTGTTGCGTCCTCCCCCGAGATAGTCGAGATAGGCGCGGCTTTCGGCGGCGGAGTCCGTCGCTCCTTTTGAGCGGGCGAGATGGCTGTTGCCGACCCAGACAATACCCGACGACCAGCTGGTCGTGCCGCCGATCTTATTCGCTTTCTCGATAACCAGCGAACGCATCCCGAGCTCGGTCGCCGCTACCGCTGCCGCCATTCCCCCAAGGCCCGAGCCGATACAAATCAAGTCGAACTGGTCGTCCCAAAGGATTTTTTCCGCGGCGCTGACAAACTTCATTCCGTAATCCTCCGTTCGAACAGCGTTGTGAATGAATTTAGAACCTGGAGCTCACTCGTCGGTCCGAATCACGGGTCCGGCAAATCGCCTTCAAGGTTACTTGTATAGACCATCGATGAAACCGCTCTGATCAAGCTCGCGAACGAAGCGCGCGTCGAAAAAACGCTCAACGTTGACGGTCTTGGCCTTTGGATTGGTCTGGGCGATCTGCTCCAACGATACTTTAATGCCGCCCACCGAGGGGTAAGGCTTGCGCTGGTATTCCTGCACGTTGAATTCATAACCGGCCTCGATCAGCGCCGGGTCCTTAACCTTCATGTAGCGAGCCATCGTTTGCATGGTTTCGGCCTTGTGAGTTTTGTAGTAGCGGATTCCTTCGACCAGCGCCTTCATAAACCGGCGAACCGTGGCTTCCTCGGTTTTGATCATCCTTCGCGTCGCGACAATATCCGCACCCAAGAATTCCACGCCGAGCTTTCTGACATCGATCAGCAAGGGCAAACCTAACTTATCTGCGGCGACCTTATCCTCGGCAGAGAGCGTCGTTCCCTGGATTAGTCCGGCTTGCAGTGCGGCGAGTCTCAGCGGTGATTGCCCCACTTGCCGGATCGTCACGTCCTTGTCGGGATTAAGTCCGAGTCTTTCCAACACCAGCCGCAAAATAAAATCGCCCGCGCCGCCATAGCGGTCGATGCCGAGAATTTTCCCCTTCAACTGCTCCGGTCTGGAAATCTCCTTCGTCGTGACCAGGAAAGACAGGCTTGAAGTCTTCCTCAGGCTGCCGATCAGGACCAAATCGCTCCCGGAGAGATTGCTGGTTACGGCTGCAGCGCCGCCCATAATCGCCACCGGGACGTTGCCCGATAGCATCGCCGCAGCCAAGATCGGTGAGCTTTGGATTAACAGCACATCAACGTCGAGCCCGTTCTGGGCAAAGATCCCCGCGTCCTTGGCTACCCATATTACGGAATACCCCGACGTGATGGTGCCATAAGCCGCGATTAATTTGGTTAGAGGTTCGGCTGCCCAACTGTAATGATGAAGGAACGGGAAAAAAATTATCACGAGAGCGGTCCATGAGCGCAACATTCCGCATTACCTCCAATTCGATCATGAAACCATTTACCAAGTCCTCTTGCCGCGCGACCAGGAGTTCGGTCGCTCTACGTCACTCTCGGGCTTCCAGGGAAAAGGAATCGTGCGTATCGTGTAGACTCATGCAAATTTAGCTTCGCCAGGACCCGATGATTATTCTCGTGCTCAACTAAGACTCTAACACTGTTCTCAGTGTGGTGTATAGTTATTCACCGCTCGACGCGCAACTCACACGCACTCCTCACCTCAACGAGTTTGCCGTATCGAATACAGACCGGCCGCACCTGTCCAACGGCTTTTGTTAACGTGACGACTACGGCGTAGGCGGGCGCGTACACCCGCAGATCGCGCGGGCGAAGTTACCTGTCCCGCGCGATGGCGCGGCGATAGCTAGTGAGAAGCTGTGGAGTGGCGGGGGGAATCGGGGAGGATGGATAGCAAGAAAGCATGATCCGACAGTTGATCCATGATCCTTGATACCGCGGAGATTTTTATTGACAGGTTCGTGGCAGGCTGAATATAACGGGCTCACTTTAGCGCGGGAGAACTCCAATGCGTAAACCTGACACGGCGCTCGATCGGCGCCAATTCTTGCGCCACAGCGCAGCTCTAGGATTGGGAACCCTCTTGGCGCCGGCCTTGGCGTCACGGGCGGCGGCGGCAACTAAAGATCGCATCGTCATCTATCAGGGCGTCAGTCTCGACTCGCTCCATCCCTACGGCTACAGCGGCGGCGGCATCACGGGGATCTGGCGCCACGTCATCGAGCCGCTGATCCAGATGGATTATGACCGCAACGAATATGTCGGCGTGCTGGCTCAGTCGTGGGAGTTTCAGGGGCGCAAGTGGATTTTTCACTTGCGCAAAGGTGTGCGGTTTCACAACGGCGCGCCGTTTACCTCCAAGGACGTGGCGTTCTCCATCGACAAATTGCAAAACGACAAGCGCAGCTTGCAGGGCGCCTACGTGCAAGGCGTCGAGGTCGAAACACCCGACGATTACACCGTCGTTCTTACGACCAAGACGCCCAACGCGCTTTTGCTCACCAGGCTGGAGACGCGGTTTATTCTGTCGAAGGAATACGGCGACGATCTGGACAACGCCACCGCCGGCACCGGGCCGTACAAATACGTCAGCTGGCAGCGCGGCGGCAACCTGGTGCTGCGGCGCAACGACGAATACTGGGGCGCCAAGCCGCAAATCCGCGAGGTGATCATCAAAGGCGTCAAGGAGGAATCGGCGCGCGTGGCGGGGCTGTCGGCGGGGCAGGCGGATCTGATCAGCAATCTGCCCATCGAAGAGGTCGACCGCATCGCCAAGCATCCGCGCGTTCGGCTTCAGGAGGTGGTCGGCTTTCGCATGTATTTTCTCGGCATGAACGTGCAGATGAAACCTTTCGACAACAAGCTCCTGCGCCAGGCGATCAACTACGCCCTCGATCCCCACGTCATGTTGAAGCATATCTACGACGGCCACGGCGCGGTGGTGAACGGCCCGCTGGGCTCCAATTGGGTGGGCTTCGACCCGAAGATCAAGCGTTATCCTTACGACCCGAAAAAAGCCCGCGAGCTGCTGGCCAAAGCCGGTTATCCGAACGGACTCGAGACCAAGCTCTATTTGGCCCCGGACCGCCACCTCAAAGGCAAAGAGGTTTGCGAAGTGATCGCCGATCAGTTGGGCAAGGCCGGCATCAAAGTCGAGCTGGTGCCGCAAGAGTACGCCATCTACTGGGGCAAGGACGGCGTCAACGGCGGCAAGTTGCCGTTCTACTACGCCGGCAGCAACGGTAGCGACGCCGATGTCTATTTCGAACAATATTTTCGCACCGGCGGTTCCAAGCGCATCAACTACAACAATCCGGAATTCGACAAGCTCATCGACGAGGAACAACGCACCGGCGATCACAAGAAGCGCATCGCGATTCTCCATCAGGCGGGCCGCATTCTCATGGACGACGTGCCGTTCGCGCCGCTCTATACGCTGGCGGAACTTTACGGCGTGGCGCGAAACGTTATCTGGAAGGGCTCACCGGACGGCAAGATTCTTGCCTCGGAAATGAAAATCACAGGCTAAACGGCTCGACGAACGTTTTTGCGCAAACAAATACACCGGGAGAGCGACAGGCAAGCGAGAGGGTCGGAGTTTCTCTACTTGATCTGGGTCTGCGCTCGCGTCAGGAAAACTTCACCAGCAGACAAACGAAGGCGGACGCTAAACTCTTGACCTACGTTCTCGAACGCCGGCGAGCCGAGCTGTGATTGTCAGGACTTTCCTGGCATGGGAACAGTGAAAGCCTACGCGGGGATTGACAGCAAGAAACAAGACTTCACCGCTTATGATGTCTCTCGCTGCTCGCAAGGTTTAGTTGGGTGACGAGCAATCGCCGCCAACGCTCAGGCAACCGGCAAATTTTACCATCATGGAGCAAAGATGACACGGAATTTATTGCTGGTCTCACTGGGCATCATCATGGCGTTGGCCGTTGCGCCGGCACAGGGAAAGGAATGCAAAGGCGTCAGTTTTCCGGATCAGCTCCAGGTCGACGGGCGCGCCCTCGCGCTCAACGGTTTGGGGCTCCGGCAGGCGACGATGTTGAAGGTCAACGTCTATGTCGCGGCGCTTTACGTGACCAAGACCTCCGCCGACGCCAATCTGCTGCTCGGTTCGAGCAGCCCGAAACGACTGGTCCTTCAGTTCCTGCGCAACGTCAGCGCCGCCGAGCTCAACAAAGCCTGGGACGAAGGGTTCGACAAGCGGCTCGCGCCGTTCAGGGATTATCTCGAGACGCTCAAGGGCTGGATGGCGGATATGAAAACCGGCCAACGCCTGACCTTCGTATATCGACCCGGCATGGGGCTCGAAGTGGATGTCAACGGCGCGGCCAAAGGCACGATCAAGGGCGACGATTTCGCCAAAGCGTTCTTTTCGATCTGGCTCGGCGCCAACACGCCGAATCCCGGATTGAAGAGCGGCCTGCTCGGCGGCGTCTGCGGCTGAACGCCGGCGTCACTCGCTTGACGGCCCGCGAGCCAGACTATATAGCATCGCGTCAGATCAACGGCCCGCTTGCATATTACAGGACTCATTCCGGCCAGAGCGCACGGGGCGCAAGCGTCGACCCGTAACGATGAAAGGGGTTTCAGCTACGACCTATGCAGCCTGACATGCTTCCACCCAACTACCGCATCCGTCTGGTCGCCCCCTCGGACTACGACGCGATCATCGAGATCTGCAAAATGGTCTACCCCAGCGAGGAGCCCTACACGGCCGAAGAACTCGAAGACCACCGCCAGGTCTTTCCCCAGGGGCAGTTCGTGGCCATCGAAGAGTCTCGTAATGCCGTGGCCGGCGTCCATTTCACTTTGCGACTGCGCCTGATGGATTTTCACATCGACGACCCGTGGGATATCCTCACCGCCGGCGGTTCGTTCCTCGATCACAATCCCGAGGGACACACGCTTTACGGCGCCGACATCATGGTGCACCCCGACCAGCAACACCATGGCATCGCCCACGCCTTGACGGATCAGGCGCGCTTTCTCGTGCAGGACGAAAAACTGTGGCGTCTGGTCGGCGCCAGCCGATTGCCCGGCTTCTGCAAACACTGCTCGACGATGGCCATCGAGGACTACGTCGCCGCAGTTTTGAGCGCCACACTCTTCGATCCGGTGCTGAGCATCCACATCAAAGACGGCTGGACGGCGGTCAAACCGATCCATGGCTACCTGCAGCATGACCCCGACAGCGCCGGCTGGGCCGAGGTCATCCAGTGGGTGAATCCGCAGTGTCCGCCGCCGCCGGAATTCGAGTTGAGAAATTCGCCGGCCAACTCGCCCGGCGCGAATCGGCAACCTGCTTAAACCGGAGTAGAGCCGCTGATGACCACGAACTACGATCCCATTGCCGAGCAGTACCAGCGTTCCAAGCAGCAACCCTGGCGGACCTTCATCGAGTGCTACACGCTCATGGAGTTGATGGCCGATCCGCGCGGCCTGGCGGTGCTCGACGTCGCCTGCGGCGAAGGTTTTTATACCAGGATGATTCGTCAGCACGGCGCGGCGCGGGTGACCGGCGTCGATCTGTCCGCGGGCATGATCGAGCTGGCCCGCCGTCAGGAGAGCCAGCATCAGCTCGGCATCGACTATATCGTCGGCGACGCGCGGCAATTATCCGGCATGGAGCCGTTCGACCTGGCGGTGGCCGCTTATCTGCTCAACTACGCCCACAATCGCGACGAGCTGCAGTCGATGTGCGATGGCATCGCGCGCTCGCTGCGACCAGGCGGTCGTTTCCTGACGGTGAACTGCAACCCGGCCTTGAATTTTCCCGCCGCGCCTTCGTACCGCAAGTACGGCTTCGAAACTACCGTGGTGGGCGACTGGCGCGAGGGCGCGCCGATCACCTGGACGTTTTATCTCGAAGACGGTCCCTTCGACATCGAAAACTATTACCTGAGCGTAGCGACTCATGAAGACGCCTTCCGTCAGGCGGGCTTTCGCCAGGTTCGCTGGCATGCGCCAAGACTGTCGCCGGCCGGGCTGGCGGAAAAGAACCAGGAGTACTGGACGAGCCTTTTGGATTATCCGCCGATCAGCTTCATCGAATGTGTGAAATAGCCGGTGCTGCGGCGCCGCGATGGCGAGTGAGAAGCTGTGGAGTTGAGGGTGAGAAACGGGCTGGAGGATTGTTAACCTTAAACCGACAATATCTGAAGCGTATTCTTTTTGAGTTTGAGAGTACAAAGTCGGAGTGCACGGAGGCCAAGAAGCATAACGGGCGGTGACTTTTTATTTCCTCCCCCGCCTCGGGGGAGGATGAAGGTGGGGGCAAACAGTCGCAGCCGGAGACGGCCCCCATCCTTCCTTCCCCCGAGACGGGGGAAGGAAATCTTATTCCAGATAGCCCGGAGAGAATGGTTCATCTTTCACGTGATGCCAAGTGGAAGCGAATTTTTATTGTCGGTCTAGGGTTAAAACTGAAAGACCTGGCCGCAGATTTTCGGGCCATCCAGGCAGGAATGACCTTGGGATTTCTGCTCGAAGCGGCCCTCTATGCCGCATCACTTCGGCTCGCTGATTTCGAATCCCAAGCTGCGCAGCAATGTGACGGTCTCTGCTTCGCTCAGGGTGCGCCCCAACTTCTCGTGCTCCCGGATCAGATGCGCCATCATCTCGGGCTTGAGCGTCATCCAGTCCGGCACCTTGGCAATCGTCACACCCTCTTCCATGTTCTCCCCTCCGATCTCTGCTTAAGCGATAAACTTTTCAGCAGCCGCGCGGCCGCTCAATCAACCCGGCATTTCGCGATCGGAGTATGGACCCCGATCGCGACCAAAGGGGATGTTCAACCCCCTTTGGAAACCCCAACAATTTTGCGCCCGCAGCAAGCTGCGGGGAATATTCGACTTAACTCTAAACCGACAATATCTGAACGCATTTTATTTGAATTCGAGAGTACAAAATTGAAGTACACAGCGGGCCAGAAGCATAACCGGCAGTGACTTTCTGTTTCCTCCCCCGCTTCGGGGGAGGATGAAGGTGGGGGCAAACCATCGCAGCGAGGGACGGCCCCCATCCTGCCTTCCCCCGTGGCGGGGGAAGGAAATCTTATTGCAGAGAGCCCTGAGCGGATGGTTCATCTATCACGATGGCGAGTCGAAGCGAATTTTTATTGTCGGTCTAGGGTTAAAACTCAGCGCTAAATCGCTTCGGCTTTCCGAGCGAAAACCTCTCCCGGATTTTTAAGCCCTTTCATGGTGTCCGTCAAACCCGGGACTAGCTCGATGCCACCCTATCGGCCGCCGCTTGTGTTTGCGAACCGGGGACGTATTCGATTATGGTTCGACGCTATGGGGTTGGCAGCCGGCGCGAAAGTATTGGCGATGCGGGTTGGTAGCCTGATCTGCTATCTCGCTGGTCAATTTGATTTTTCTTCCCGCTGTCTTCGCCCAGCCACAACCGGATTGGGACAAACTCGTCGCCGCTGCCGAGAAGGAAAGCGAAGTGACGATTTATGGGCAGGCGCGGGCCGGCGTCGCCAAGTCGATTCAGGCCTTCGCCGACGCGTATCCAAAAATCAAAATAAATTTCGTCGGCGGCCAGGGCAGCGATCTTTCCAAGAAAGTTTTCGCCGAGCGACGCGCGGGCAAGTATCTTGTCGATGTTGCGGTCGGCGGCGGTCCGCCGATGATCCTTTACCACAAAGCCGGCGCGCTCAAATCGCTGCCCGAGATTCTACTTTCACCCGAAGTCCGCGATCTATCCAAGTGGTGGGGCAAGAAGCATTTTTATGCCGATAGCGACAACCGGTATGTGTTCATGTCGCAGGGCGATGCCGGCTCGGGGATCGGCGCGATCAACACCGGATTGGTGAAAGCGAGCGAGATCAAGTCCTGGTGGGATTTGCTCAACCCCAAGTGGAAGGGCAAGTTCGTGTCGAACGATCCGCGCGGCTTGGGCAACGTCGGCAGTTGGCGCTTCCTCTATTACGATGACGATCTTGGGGCCAAATATCTGCGCCGGCTGGTGGCCGAGATGGATGTTGTTTTCGCTCAGGACGAGCGCCAGATGATGGATTGGCTGGCGGCGGGGAAATATCAAATCAACTTGCTGGCGAAGATCGAAAATACCGCAAGCGCGCGCAAGCAAGGTTTGCCGGTGGCGCAAATCTTCAGCGACAAAGAAGGCGACGCCATCGCCAGCGGCTCGGGTCATATCAGCATGTTCAAAGACGGGCCCCATCCCAATGCGGCGCAGCTTTACGTCAACTGGTTTTTGTCGCGCGACGGTCAACTCAATTGGCAAAAGAACACCGGAAGAAACTCATTTCGCACGGATATTCCCAAGGACATGCTCGAATTCCTGGAGTTACAGGTCCCCAAAGAGGGCGGCAAGTACATGCTGACGAGTTTGGCGAAATACGAGGACATCGAGCCGGTGCGAAAATTGGTCGGGGAGCTTTTCGGCGACGGAAAGAGGCGCTAGCGCGTAAGCGCTATGACGAGCATAAAATTTATGCCCGGCTAAAAGAGGACCAAGTCACGGTCTACGGCCCGCCGGCCATCAGCTATCAGCACGCCACCGGTGCCTTTCAAAGTTCTTTTCCAAAAATCAAACTCGACTCAAGACGGAGTTCGGGTCGCCCATTGGTCTTTCGTCTGCATTGATTCAAGACCGGAGCCTGTACCTAGGGTCCCGTCGGTCGGGAAAAAATAACTCAATACCCAGGCTCGGCCCGATAACCCGTGGGTAATCGACAGCCGAACGCCTTAAGTAAAGATGCGACCCTCTATGCTCTCGATCGCTCTATGCTCTCTATGCTTAGCCTTACTTTAGCACTCGCTTATATGCTCAAAATCAACCCGCACAAGAGACTAAAAGACGCTCGACAGAATAAACTAAAAATGCTACAGCATAATAAACTAATAATAGTACAACATAATAAACTAACATATATCCGGCACCAAAAACTAATAATGGAACGTACCGATGCCATCGCCACAGGAAAAACTGGCTGAATCCCTTGACGCCCTGAAGGCGCTTCAGGACCAGGGCATTGCCGCGATCCGGGCAGCCGATCTTTCCCGTGCCCACCGGGAGCGCCTGCTAAAGAACGGCTTCCTGCAAGAGGTCATCAAGGGCTGGTACATAGCCGCGCGCCCGGATGACGCCGCCGGTGAAAGCACAGCCTGGTACGCCTCGTTCTGGGCCTTTTGCGCGGCCTACCTGCGCGAGCGCTTTGGCCGCGCGTGGTGTCTATCACCGGAGCATTCCCTCTCTCTGCATACCGGCAACCGAACGGTGCCGCCCCAGCTCGTGGTGCGCTCGCCGCGAGGGGGCAACAACGCGACACCGCTTCCCTACGGAACATCGCTTCTGGATGTTCGCACCGCCATCCCGGATGAGAAAGATATCGAGGAGAAAGAAGGGCTGAGGCTGTTTTCGCTGCTTGCTTCTCTCATTGCCAGCTCGCCCGCGTTTTTCGAAAACAACCCTACCGACGCGCGCGCCGCGCTTGCGGCGATCCGCGATGCTTCCGAAGTGCTAAACCGCCTTCTGGAGGGCGGGCACAGCACGATTGCCGGACGGCTTGCCGGAGCGTTCCGCAACATCGGCCGCGACCGCATTGCGGATGACATCGTCAGCGCCATGCGCGCTGCCGGTTACGACGTGCGTGAACAAGACCCGTTCGCCGGCAGGATCAATCTCGTGCTTCCCCGGCGCGAAGCGTCTCCTTACGCGGGCCGCATCCGCCTGACGTGGCAGCAGATGCGCGGCCCCGTCATCGAAAAATTTCCTGAATCGCCGGGACGGCCGAAGAATATCGAGACCTATCTCAAGCATGTGCAGGATGTTTATGTCACCGACGCCTATCACTCGCTATCGATCGAAGGCTACCGCGTCAGCCCCGCGCTGATCGAGCGGGTGCGCGGCGGCACTTGGAACCCTGATGCAAACGAACAGGACCGCGAGCACCGCAATGCTCTGGCGGCAAGAGGCTACTGGCTGGCATTCCAGGCCGTGCAGAAGAGCGTGCGCCGGGTGCTGGCCGGCGAGAATCCCGGCAACGTCGCCGAGGAGGATCACGGAGCATGGTACCGGGAAATGTTTGCACCGAGCGTCACCGCTGGCTTGCTGCGGCCTGCAGACCTTGCCGGGCATCGCAACGCGCCCGTCTATATCCGGCGCTCAATGCACGTTCCGCCCGACTACAAAGCGGTGCGCGATGCCATGCCGGTATTTTTCGAGATGCTGACGCAGGAATCCGAGCCGTCGGTGCGGGTCGTGCTCGGGCATTTCATCTTCGTCTATATCCACCCCTATATGGACGGCAACGGCCGTATCGGCCGCTTCCTGATGAACGTGATGCTGGCTTCAGGCGGTTACCCCTGGACAGTGGTGCCTTTGGAGCGGCGCCATGCCTACATGGCTGCTCTTGAAGATGCGAGCGTGCGGCAGAACATTGCGCCGTTCGCCGAATTTCTCGCGCAGCTTGTTAAGGCAGGGCTCCGCGGCAAGCCCGTGGCCAAAGTGCCGGCAGGTTAAAGCACTGCCGGGCACCGAGGCGAGTGTGCGTGGCTACGGCCCCTTGGCGCCCGCTCGACTGGCGCCTACGCGGGCGAGTACACCCGCAGATCGGGTGGGCGAAGTTACCTGTCCTGCGCGACGGCGCGGCGATCGCGAGCAAAAAGTTGTGGAAATGAGGGCGAGAAAGCGGCCGGAAGATTGTTAAGATTGAAAGGCCTGGCCCCAGTTGATTCCCTTGCGGCGAGAACAGTCGATTGAGGTTTGCGGTGACGTATAGCAATTGCTAGAATCCCGCTCAATGGAGGCCGTATTCACCAGCTCCGCGTTTCGGCACGGCTACACCAAACAAGACTTTTATGAACTGTTAGCGGCGGATTACTTGAAGATTCGCAGTCAACGCGGGCTTGACGAGGTCTATGAATTGCTCGGAAGGAATTTAAGCGGATCATACCTCCATGTTGTCTATCGTGTTTTACCGGACCATCGGCTAAGAGTTTTTCATATGAACGGCATGACCGAAGCCCAAAAAAGGCGTTATCGGAGACACCGAAGATGAAAAAGACAAATCGAAAAGCTTCCCGCCTGACGAGCAAGTCGACGGATGAAGAGGTTATCCGCTGGACAAAATCCCATGACGTATTCGATCGGCTAGAAACGGGCGTATCTGAAGTCGTCGAGGATCACAACGATTTAGACGAGGTTCTTCGAGAAGCGATTTTCCAGGACAATACCGCCCAACTCAATATGCGTCTTCCGCCGGCCATGAAGGCCGTGCTGAGCAAGCTTGCGCGCCAGCGAACAACGGACGCGACGACCCTTGCCCGAATATGGCTCGCGGAACGGTTGGAACGCGAACTGAAAGCGGGGTGATATGACGAATAGTTATTCGTCATTGACGCTCACGATGTTCAATACAAACAATTGACGCCTCTTCATTTAGCGAGAGCCCCTCAATGGACTCAAGTCGAGCGGTACAGAATATTCTGATAGCTAACAAGTCAATACTCAGGCCCTGGCGCCTATGACCCTGGCGCCCCTCTGGAAATGGTAATAAACTTAAGTCCTGCTCGGTAACCGGCTAAAAGAGCGGGGTTTTACTGTACCGACTGAAATTGTGAGGTTTGATCCATGACACGCCCTGCCAAAGACATTGTCAACGCAGCCAAACGACTTCCCGAAAACGATCGACTCGAAATCGTCGAGGAACTACTGGCGAGCCTAGATCCGCAGAGCGACGACGATGTCGATGCAGCTTGGGGTGCGGAAGTCGAACGCCGCTCCGATGAAGTCAAACAAGGAATCGTCCGCCCCATACCTTGGGCCGCTGTAAAGTCTCGAGCGAGAGAACGGATTCGTGGCTCTCGCTAAGGTTACGTTTCATCCGGGCGCTTCCGAAGACTATGCCGCAGCTTATTCGTGGTATCATGATCGCGGCGCCACATTAGCTGCAAACTTTGAAACTGAAGTAGACCGCGGCGTCCGTCTCATCTCGCAGAGCCCGCTGCGCTGGCCGAAGTTCGATAACCAACGGCGGCGATTCATCGTTCGTAAATTCCCCTATTCGATTATCTACGAGCTGCACGGCGAAGAGGTTGTTGTTCTCGCCGTAGCCCACGGAAAACGGCGTCCTCGTTATTGGCAAGAACGTAGCTCAACATAAGGCACCGCCCGTTGCGCAAACACGTGCCCGCGCTCGGTTCCGATGGTTATTCCTTAAACATGAGAAAACGCCATCGCCGGCACCGACTGCGGCCTGGGCGGGCGAGGACGCCCGCAGACCGCGTGGGCGAACTTACGTGTCCTGCCGGCCGGAAGGCGCGGCGATCGCGAGCAAGAGGTTATGAAATTGAGAGCGAGAAAGGGGCTGGATGATTGTTAAGATTGAAAGGCCTGGCCCCAGATTTTCCCACGCAGCGGTCATGGCAAGGAACATAAACCAAATCGTGAAAACTATCAGCTTCCACGGGTTCGCAACCATGGCTGCGCTCTACCATGGCGGAATGTTGGATGGCAAGCGGCAACTCCTTGGTCAGCGAAAATCACAAGGCAAGATTTGACCACTAAGCCGGGCTCCGCGGCGATATTGCCATCGAGAGAAAAGCGTTGGATTATTACGCGGCCGATCTGGATATCCGGCTCAAGAAGGAAAACATCGCGGTGCTTTTGAAACAAATCGATATTTCGGACCCGCCGCAGAAATATTTCGACGACACTTACTTGACGCGCGCGGCCCGATCTCGGTAAAGAACATGTGATGCACTCTTCGGGAGGTTCTCATGGACGCTGAACAGGCAATCGAGCTTTCTCCACAAGGTTCCGCTCTCATCATTGTCGACATGCAGGCTGAAGGCTGTGAACGGCACGGCGCCACACTCAAACCCGTCATCCGCAACATCAGGGCTTTGTTGGACCGCTTTCGCCAGGCCGATGGCAACATCATCCACGTTCAATCGGTGAGAACGAAGGATCATCCCGAATTCACCTTCTTCGGTAAAGAGTACTCGCTCATCGACGACAGCCCAGCGGTGGAGTTTGTCGAGGAGCTTAAACCCATTGCTAACGAACCGGTCGTAAAAAAGTATTCCCACGACTGCTTCTATCAAACGTCCATGGAAGAGCAGCTGAGGAAATTCGATCTCCGCCCTTGCCGGGACCATATCGTCGTCACCGGCATCGGCTCGAACAATTGCGTCTATCACGCGGTCATAGGGTTTCACATAAGAAACTACATCGTCCACGTGCCGGAGAATTGCATCCACGCCAGCCGAGCCGAGGGCCAGCAATTTGCGCTCAGCCAGTTCCGCTCGCCCGCCTACAATTTCAACGTCAGCGTCACCCGGTCCGAAAACATCAAGCTGGCCGCCGATCTCAAGAGGGCCGCTGTAAACAGCTAGCAGTCGCGCGTTTGGAGATTCTCGAAATCGAGAGTTCTGCACTTTTTTTGGTTCAGTGCGCTTTCCCAAACATTGGACCGTATCTGTCTCCAGTCAACGAAATAATGGCCGGCGAGATGCGGCAGGCGCTCTGTGGCGACATACAAATTCACCGGTTGAAAAATTTACCGCGAGTTTTTTCCCGCTTTGGAGCGGTCGTGCTGGGCGATTTTTACAAAACCAACTGCGTGTCGGATACACAACGGAATCCTATGTAGGCGTGGCCTCCGGCGGCGCGACCGGCGTCAACGACCTCACGGGATGTGGACGTAAGCCCGTCGGGACCGCTGGATGAATTACCGCCGCGGGCGACCACCGTGTCGGCGGTCGCCGGCTCCTCGCGTCCGTCCTTTGGATTATAGGGATAGGGTTTATAAATCGAACGAGTCCATTCCCAAACCTGTCCGGCCATATCGAGCACCCCGTAGGGGCTTGCCCCTTTGGGAAACTGCCCGACGGCAACCGTTTGACCGCGAAAGCCGCCGATAAACGCCAGATCAGGGCGGGGCATGTCATTGCCCCACGGGTAGAGCCGGCCGTCGGTTCCACGCGCGGCTTTTTCCCACTCCGCTTCGCTGGGGAGCCGCTTACCGGCCCACGCGCAATAGGCGGCGGCGCCGTGCCGGCTCAATTCACCGGCAGGGTGATTCTCAAAACCTTCCTTGGGCAGCCACTTGCCGTCTCGATTGTGGACCAGAACGTCGGCATCCGCGACATCCAAATACATTTCACCCTTGGGCCCGGTGGGACCTTTTTCCTGGATGAACTTTGCGTACTCTCTGGCGGTAACGAGATTTCGATCGATATGGAAGGCTGGGAGAAATAATTTATGCGCCGGCGTTTCGTTTTTTGCGCCACCGTCGCGCCCCATCGTAAATTCCCCGGCCGGGATGTTGACCATTCCGGCAAGCTTTCCCCCTTGAGTCTCCGCTGCCGCGGCGGCGCGGATTTCCCGCGCAGCGATCATGGCAAGGAACATAAACAAAATCGTGAAAACTATCAGCTTCAGCGGGTTCGTCGCCATGGCTGCGCTCTACCATGGCGCAATGTTGGATGGCAAGCGGCAACTCCTTGGTCGGCGAAAATCACCGGGCAAGATTCGATCCCTGGACTAATGCAAAGGTCGCTTGTTTTTCGAGTCGTGCCGGCGGTTTGCTGATTTGCTTGACACTCCCAGCTCCCAAGCGCGCTCCGCTGCTTTTTATTGCGTCAGTCGAGGATGTTTTTGTCGATATAACTGCACACGGCGTTGTAATAGACTTTCCATAATAGCAGGCTCGGCGTGCGAAATTCTTTGAAGTTCGCGTCGATATATTGCTCGCCCTCCAAGACCATTTTTTGCGCATCGTTATCGTAGAAAAGAATCCCCGGAGTCTTGTCCAAGCTATAGCTTTTCTCATAATCGGCGGCGATCCCTTTGGCCGGTTTGCCGTTGGCGGCGACCATCACGCGATAGTAGGAAATCTTGTTCTTGTATTTGATCGAGATATAACGAACCAAAGTCGCCAGCCGTTGCGATTCCTGATCCACGTTGGAATAAAACATGACGACGACCGGCACGCGACTGCCGCGCACGGTCTTCCAATAGTTTGCGCGGGGCAGTTCGGGCACCGGCAGCATCGCCGAGAATTTCTTTCACCGGAAGCGCCGCCAACGCTCTGACTTTGGCCATATCGATATCTTCGGCGGCATCCGACGGCGCGGAGATCCATATAAACGCAACCAATGACAGGGCGCCGAATCCGGTCACGTAACGCATCACTGTTTCAGTCCATTTCATGCTAATTTCAAACGGGAAGCGGAAAAGGGGCCGGAAGATTGTCAAGATTGAATGGCCCAAGCTCAGATTTTCCCACCCATTTGATCGATCTCGTACATCCTCATATCCCGGTGCGCCAGCTCGGCTCTCAAAGGATTGACCGAGACACGCTAGGACGGAGCAACGTTAACACCTGAGTGAAACATTCAAAAATTAATCACACATTGGGTGATTCGAACCGTAATCTCGACCCAGTGATTCTACGCGCCCGGATAGATTGGCAACATGTCCGGGCGATAGACCCACTGTTTCAGCGGCTTGCCTTCGGCCAACGCTCGAAGCTCTCGCTCCCAAAGTTTTCTCAGAAACACGATCCCTATGTCGCTTCGCCCTAAATGCTCCCGGCTGCGATTCGCGATCGCTCCCTGGCCGGTTTGCGCCACCTCGTCCTCGATCACCACGTGATCCGTGCGGCCCGGGTCGATGTCGTCCAAGCGCTGCCGGCCCTCCAGGACCGCTCTGACCAGTTCCAGGCGGTCCGCCGCCTCCTTGGCTCTTTGCGCGCGCCGGCGCTTGAGCCACTCTTGTCCCTTTTCGCCGGGAAACGGCATCAAGCGCGCTTCGAAGTGAAGATGGCGATCATCGTCCACCGGAACCTTGAAAATCAGCGACTCGACTCGTTTGACGTCCCGGTCCACCACCTGCCCGATGATGTAATTGATGTTGGGCATGCCGAAGAAAAACACGCTTTCCGTCCCGTTGGGGTATCCCGCATAGCGGCGCACGCCCCAGTCCGACTCCTCAACCTTGATCACCGGATCCCCGGCGGCGGCGTGGTCGCGCGCGGACTCGCGGTGGCGGCTGTGCACAAAGCGCACATGGGTGTTGTCCAACGAATTCTCGATGTTGTTGTAGTAATTGCAGGTGCGATCGAAGCGGATCGCATCCACGACGGACTGCGGGTCTTCAAATTTGGGAAAGCGATTGAAAGGGGGCGGGTCGCCTGCGCCGAAATAGGCGAAGATCAAGCCGAGATACTCTCGCACGGGATAACTCGGAATGCGCATATTCTCGGCAAACGACTTCGGTTCCGCGGGCTGTTCCACGCACTGCCCCGAGCAATCGTATTTCCAGCCGTGATAAAAGCAGCGAATGGCGTCTCCCTCGATCCAGCCCACCGAAAGTTGAGTGCCGCGATGGGCGCATCGGTCTCCCACCAGGTGCGCCGTGCCGCTTTCGCCTCGATACAGGGTAAAATTCTCCCCCATGACCCGGATCGGCACAGCGCGCCCCGGGAGAATCTCGTGAGCGCAATAGACCGGCTGCCAAAACCTGCGCAGGAACTTTCCAGCCAGAGTCTCCGGTCCGGCGGAGATAAAATCATTGACGCCAATCATTACCGACATAAAATAACTCTCATCTTTCTAACGCAGCGCGTAATCATTGCACGCAGTCATTCTTTGAGAGGTCAACGTAGAATCCGTGAATACAATCCTACGCGCCAGAAACTTCTCGATTCACCACGAAGCGCGCGAAGGACACGAAGAACGGAAAACCGGATTAGATAGGCGAACGAAATTCTCGAGGTTATTCTTCTTCCTTCGTGCTCTTCGTACTACTATAGTTGAAAATTTGCGCGGCCTGGGCAAATCTTGTCGCCGTGCAATCCCCAACCCGCCGCCCCAGGGCGTATGCCATACGCCCCTACATTAGGAATACCTCGGAAATCTTGTTTTGCGTTCTTTGCGCCCTTTGCGGTTAAATCATTCAATTCCGAATCTTCGTCGGTTGCGGCGCAGCCGCGCTGTGACCTTCGTGGCAATATACGCCGGATAAAGTACCAACACTGTCTAGACACTACATTAACGTAAGCCACGGTCTAACACCGGAACTGAGTTTCGATCGACCCCTTAGCGCCACACCGGCTTTGAGGCGCGGCCGTTCATGTTTTTAGAATTCCGCGCGCCTTATCGCGCTAATCGATCCCCATCACGCGCATGATGAGCCCCTGGGCGACCGAGGTACCGGGAAGCGATACCCCGACGTCACGGGCAAGTTCCATGGCGGGATACAAGCTCTTGGAAAAAACCTCAGCGCGCTCGCGGCGCACCGCTTCGGACTCGCCCGGCCGCTTGAACCGCCCCAACCAATGGTCGAGAACGAAACTCTGCCCGGCGCTGACGTGCAACACATCCTGAAGCGACTTGAAATCCAGCCCGGTTTTGGCGCAAAGCGACTCGCACTCATGAGCGGCGATCATGTTCAAGCCGACCACGACTTGAATGAGCATCTTCGCCAGGGCGCCCGTGCCAAGCTCGCCGAGATGAAAGATATGGCTGGCGGATGTGGCAAAAATCGGCCGGCATTTTTCCAGAACCTCCGCCTCTCCGCCCACCATATAGCAGAGCTGCCGGTCTTCGGCGCCCTTCTGACCGCCGCTGACCGGCGCGTCGATCACCACGGCGCCTTTGGCGCCGCACATCGCAGCGATATTGCGCACCGTGGACGGCAGAAGGGTGCTGTGCAGGGCGACGATCAATCCCGGGTGAGCGCCATGAATTAATCCTAGCTCGCCGGCGATAACTTGCTCGGTCTGGTCGTCGTCGACGACAATGATCTCGACTATATCGCAAAGTTCCGCGACTTGCCGCGCCGAGGAGGCAGCCTTGGCGCCAAGCGACGCAAGTTCTCGGCAGGGTTCCTCGCGCAAATCATAGACCGTCAGGTCAAAGCCCGCTTTGGCGATATTCACGGCGATGGGTTTGCCCATTCTGCCGAGACCGATAAAACCGATTTTGAGCGGCATAAGACCTTGTCGAATGGCCGGTGATTCGAACGATGCGCTAGTCGTGGCGAAGCATCACACGGCGATCAGATTAATTTACTTTGGCTATATCAGTGCATGAAAATAACTGTCAAGCCGCGCTCGTTTCTGGTAATGGTGCAGTTTGAGTTTTCTTTGAATCGCACCCAGGGAAAGATTCCTCGCATCCGCTCGGAATGACAATGCAATGTAGCGAGCTGTCATCTCGAACGAAGTGAGAGATCTTTTCCTAACTGAACCATTACCTGGTTTCTTGACAACAACAGCGCCGCTCCAGTAAGAACGAGCGACATCGTAAAACAACTCATGAATTCGACAATCAAACTGATGATCGTGCCGTTGCTGGCGGCGATTATCGGCGTCAGCTTCGTCCCGGGAGCTCGCAGCCAAGATCTTCCAGAATTGCTTTTGGGAACCCAGACCAACTCCATTTCCTGGTTTCCTCTTTACGTCGCAATGAAGAAGGGCTTGTTTCGTGAGTACGGCTTCACGATCAAGCCGGTCATTCTGTCGAATCAAGCCGCCGTGCCCGCGCTGGTGCAAAAGGAGATTCCCTACATTACCAATCTAGGCAGGGTCATGAGCGGCGCGGGCCGCGGCCTGCCGATCAAGCAGATCATGATCTTGGCGGCGAAGACCCATCACTTGCTCCTGGTGTCGCCGGAGATCGCGTCGGTGCGCGATTTGCGCAACCGTGTGGTCGCGGTGAGCCAAACCGGCGCAACGCCCCACAAGGAGTTGCTCGCCATCCTGAAAAAAGTTCGACGTCAACCCGGCGCAGGTCGGGGTCATCGGCCTCGGCTCGGACTATAACCGGGTCATGGCCTTGCGGCAAAAACGTGTCGACGCGGTCATGACGGCGATTCCCTACGATTTCCTCGTGGAGAAAGAGGGATTCCGGCGCCTGGTCTTCGTCAAAGATGTGATCGACCTGCCGCTCAGCGGTCTGGCCACTCATGACGATCGGATCCGAGAGCGGCCGGCGGAAGTGAGAAATGTCATCAGCGGCGTTCTCAAAGGCATCGCGTACACCCGAACCAGACGCGACGAAGTGCTTCCCCTGCTGCAAGAGTTCATCAAGCTTGAAAGCGCCGAGATGACGCGCCGGGCGTATGAAGCAATCAAGGATGTCTGGCCGGAAAACGGCCATTCCACCGACGAGGGCTTGAAAAACGTTCTCCTCTCGGAAGAAATCCCCATCGATACGCCTCTATCGAAGATGACGAACTGGGGTCCGTTAAACGAAGCCGTCGCTGGCGCAAAGCGCCCCTGATGACGCGCTGTTCTTCGAAAGAACAATTCTGACTTTAGCGGGGTGCGGAAATAGATTGGCAGCGTTTCCCTAGGCGGGGAGTGCACCCGCAGGTCGCGTGGGCGAAGTTACGCGTCCTGCATGAGAGCGTCGCGGCCGCGAGCAAAAAGTTGTGGAATTGAGAGCGAGATAAAAGCTGGACGATTGTTTAAATTGAAAGACCTGGAAGCGGATTGACGTGTGGTCAACTTGAATAACTCAATACTCATGCCTGACGCTTGCACTGCAGATGGTACGACACTAGACCTGACCCTTGACCCTGACCCTCTTGCTTGGAGAATCAGCTAAGCCTCGATGCTAGCCATCTTAATAATCGCTTTTGCTTCAGAAAACACCCTGCGAATGGCGAAGGGCGGACTCCTGGCGCGACCCACCAAACTGTCTATCTCTTCCCTTGCCGCGACGGCCACGTCCGTGGCCTGGCCGTCTCGGTACATCGTCCCGCTGAATGGCACTTCTCGGTCGAGGTCGTTCACAATCAGATCGGGAAGTATGTCAATGTACGAATGGCCAGAGCCCTGCAGGGCTGCTCGTACTCGTTCTGCTCGGCTGATGAGTTTGCAGACGCTCGTTGTTTTCGTTAGGAAGTCCCAGTCGTGCAATCTATGGCGAGGAGTTCATTTGCCGGCGGAAAGGCCAACAAATCGGGGCCGTCTCGACAGGGTCGGTATCAAGCCGTAATGTACGACCCGTGAAGCGAAATCGGGAGAGTGGCCCCAGAGCTCCATGCTTGCTCTCCAGGTCGTTTGCGGGGTCCTCGGCACTACGGCCTGACAAAAATTTTTGAGCGTCATCATATCGCCGTCCATTGCGTTGTGAACCGCATACACCGGGTTGATTTGCGTTCTCCGGATCAATGATCCACCAACGATCAAAAAGCGTGTCACAGGAGCTCAGAAATATCTCCCGGCTAGCTGGCCTCAACCTCTCACCACATCGACCGTACCATCCGTGCAATCTCTTTCGATGAATTGCCAGGACAGGTCCTTCCCTGCGAGCGATTGCGACCGGAGAACTTTCTGTTGAACGGCATTATTCCGATTCGCCAACTGCTCTCGCTTGAGTTTGGTCGAATACAACGCAATGTACGTGGGCGATACCTTGGCGATCCATTCCAGACTTCGAGCGATCGATCACCATTGCGTGGGTGGCGATGACGGTTCGGCTTTCTTAGCCGTTTCGTCCCTGATCTGGGGTACAAGACCACATCGCGGCCCAGAACTCTGTCGCACGCCGTCGAACTCCGGCCAACCCTCTAGCGCCAAGCGCAACGTCTCCTCCGCCATTCCAACCGGCTCATCTCTGTAACAGCCCGAGATTAAGCCCGTATGTGCCGCTGTTTTGCCTGCTCGCCTCCCTCGGTCCTGGTTCGATTCGAATGCTTATGCCCGTCATAAGATGACCCGCCGGCCTTTTTCTCGCCAACGTCGCAAAGGAGCCGCTGCCGTCGGTGAAACCCTTCATAGGGAAGCTCCAAGTCCAGTCGTACTTCCTGCCCAGAGATAGGCCACTTGCCAGCGGTCGCCGTTCGATGCCTTCTCCATGAACTGCAAAAGCGTCACTCCGGCAACAGGATCGATCGCCGGCCCCCGTTGCACTCGAGAAAACGTCTCTAACTGTGATCGAAGCGTTAAGAGCTGGGGGAGGATCTTTCCCGAAACAGCCGTATCGGTCCACAGGCGAACAACTCCCACATGATTACTGGGTGAGAATTTGTCCTGTGATCCAAACGTCGACGCGCATACATCACATAAAGAGTGGCGACAAATCTTCAACGATACCCGCCATCCCACGACACAATAAATCAACCGGGTTTTTCAGCAGAATCACGACCTCGACCTGCCTTGACCCTATATCGGTCATTGGGACACCTCTCCCTGAACTAATGATAATTCTACGATATCCAAGTCAAGTACCTGGAATGCGAGAATGATTATACGACGAATGTGCAATCATTTTGTGGCCGCGTAAGGACAGGCAACTACCTGCACCGCCAACAGAACGGGCGGTACGTTGGGTTGCCTGACGGACAACCCTTGTCGTGACAGCCGGTGCCAGGCTTGTCAGCTTGGCTTATTTGTTATGCTCTCAGCCTCTCAAGCGTACTCTCCTACTTTAACAAGCTCCCTGTAGCGAAAACAGACTGGCCGCCGGCTTCCAACGGCCTCTGCTAATGTGACGACTGCGGGGTCGTGCCTGGACATCTAAACAACTGAAAACACCGGGCCAAACCGCGCGTGGTGCTACTATCCGATTGCACATTATTCATCCACAGCGGTGAGAACCGCAACGAAGTGCAAACAATTCGTGCTTCACTTCAACAAACTTTCTTGGCATCATCGCGAATATGGATGCACCGCCCGAACTACCGGCGACAACATCAGTATCCTCCCGAGCCTGGTACTCGTCTTCCATTGCCGATTTTTTACAAACCCAACCAGATACAATTGTCGGACGACTGGCAACAAACAGCGAGTTTTCTTTGCTTGCCGACTCAGAAGGACGCCTGGTTGGCAGAGATCGGCTTCCTGCAAGAGCAGCTCGCCGGTTTAACCGGCGCGTTGTTTTTGGAGTTCAACATCCCGCGGATGGGCCGGCGGATAGATGCGGTACTGGTCGTCGGCCCTGTCGTATTCGTGATTGAGTTCAAAATTGGTGAAAGCAATTTTGACCGCGCGGCGACGGATCAAGTTTGGGATTATGCGTTAGACCTGAAGAATTTTCACGAAGCGAGCCATACTGCTTCGATCGTGCCGATTCTCATCGCTACCGAAGCCAGTGAATCCGCTGAATTGACACTTCACGCCGACGCCGACAAGGTCTATCACCCTATTAACGTGCATCCCGCCGGTTTTCGCCACGCCATTGACCTAGCATTGCGAACTGTAACCGGCGCAGTCATCGACAACCAACAATGGCCGAACGCTCCGTATCGTCCCACGCCCACGATTATCGAGGCCGCACGCGCTCTCTATGCGCAACATTCGGTTGAAGCGATCGCCCGTTACGATGCGGGAGCGCAGAATCTGCGCGTCACATCATCCCGCATTGAAGAACTCGTCGATGAGGCAAGAGATCAAAGGCGCAAACTCATCTGCTTTGTTACAGGTGTTCCAGGAGCTGGCAAAACCCTAGTTGGGCTGAATGTTGCAACTCGACGCCGGGACGTCAACCAACCGACACACGCCGTGTTTCTTTCGGGGAACGGTCCGCTCGTGGCTGTGCTCCGTGAGGCGCTGACCCGCGATGAGGTCGCACGTCAGAAGGAACTTGGCGTTCGAGTACGGAAGGGCAAAGTTGGCGAGAGCGTCAAAGCTTTCATCCAGAATGTTCATAACTTTCGCGACGAGGCATTGGTCGACTCCGGCCCTCCGGCCGAACATGTTGTGATCTTTGACGAAGCCCAACGCGCTTGGAACTTGCGACAAACCGCGAATTTCATGAAGCGAAGAAAGAATCGGCCAGGGTTCTCCGACTCCGAGCCGGAGTTCCTGATTTCGTGCATGGATCGCCACACCGAATGGGCCGTCATTGTTTGCCTTGTCGGAGGTGGACAGGAAATCCATATAGGCGAAGCCGGAATCGATGCGTGGCTTGACGCTGTGAATTCGAGATTCCCGCAATGGCACATGCATATTTCATCGAGACTCACCGATACCGAATATGCCGCTGGCAAAGTCTTAGAAGTCATTCGCCAGCGGCCGAATACTCACTTTGACGACTGCTTGCATCTCGCCGTGTCGATGAGATCGTTCCGCGCTGAAAACGTGTCGGCGTTTGTCAAAGCGCTGCTGGACTGCGAAAAACGATCGGCGCGAGACGCCTTCATACAACTGGCCGATCGTTATCCCGTCGCTGTTACCCGCGACTTGAATCGGGCTAAGCAATGGATTCGCTCCCATGCCAGGGGAACTGAGCGATTCGGATTAGTCGCCTCGTCGAAAGCGCAACGCCTCAAACCTCACGCGATTGATATTCGAGTGGACGTTGACCCGGTGCATTGGTTTCTCAACGACAAAGAAGACACGCGATCAAGCTACTATCTCGAAGATGCCGCGACAGAGTTTCAGGTGCAGGGCTTGGAATTGGATTGGACCTGTGTGACTTGGGACGGCGACCTGCGTTTCACCGGATCCGGCTGGAGCTATCATGACTTTCGCGGTGATCGATGGATCAATATCGGCAATCTCGACAACCGACGTTACCTACTTAACGCTTATCGAGTCCTGCTTACTCGCGCTCGGCAAGGAATGATAATCTTTGTGCCGCCGGGTGAGCCGAGTGATCCGACTCGATCACCTGAGTTTTACGATTCAACTTTCAACTTTCTTACCGAAGTAGGCATCACAGCTCTGTGACAAATTTCTCGGCCGTACTTCAAACCGCCGCCGTGTCAAAAGCCTTTAGATCCATCTTCCTTCCCAAGCACAACAGCTACTGCCAAGGCGTTACGCAGCATAAACGCACCGTATTCCTCAGCGAGCGTCAATATCTCATGTGCCGCCGGCACGCTCCAATCTGCCGAACCCGCCAGTTCCTTGAGAATATCTGACACCTTGTATTCGCCATTCTTATTCCTAACCAAGGACTGCGCTAGACGGGTCTCATATTCGTCAATCAAAGAATCTAAATATTCACCTTCTCTCATAAAGTCCATCTCCGATCGTACATAATCAGTAGATTTATACTACGATTGGTCCACGATAGCCGGCGAAAATAAGGGAAGTCGCGAGGAGGCTTGGGGTCCGGTCTAGAGTCGTGCCAGTCAAGATGCCAATAGCGGCAGATCTTTGCTTTATTTTTTTTTGCGCGCCGCTCAGAAAACAGTTTTTGGAATCAAATCTTTACTTATGATTGACCGAACGCCGGGAATTTGCCCCGGCGTTTTCGTTTGGGCATAGATAGTTTAGATGCCAGTGCCAGGCTTTGCTTATTTGCTTACGGCAATCTTTTTCCCGAGGAGTTCCACCACGTCAACAACGTCATCGTTGGCCCCGCGGAAATTGAGAGCTGCATCTGCCAATGGCTCTTAGTAACCTGCCCCGGCCTGAATCGCTATATTCTCTGCGCCCAGATCAGTGAGTGCCCGATCTAACCTTTTGGCTGCCAAACGTTGAATCCTGGCACAAGCGAAAAATCCGGGTCGTTTGAAGCCAGGTCAGTGAGAGATAACGATTGCATCACGGCCGCGGTAAGAGAATCGTTGGTTAGAAGTCCGCCGGTTACGGAGAACTCTTGGGCGCTTTGCAAATGAGTGGAAGTGACCGGCTCGATGGAGACATTAAAAGTCGAAACCATCGCGGTGGCGGTGCGGTAATCTGAGAGCTGTTGCACAAGTGACGGGTTTTCCTTCAATTTCCTGACAGCGACATTGGCTTTCAATCCGTGAGTCCGGATCGCTTCCAATATCATCAGCCGATGCGCAACCTCAGCCAAGGTTATAACGGAGGTGATGCCCTCGAGTTCACCCACTTCGACTCGTTTGAGAAATGCCGTGCACGCGGCCGTCAACGGCGTGCTGGTAAAATGGTATACGAAAATGTTCGCGTCGATAAAAACGCGGCTGCCGGACGGGATTGCGGCGAGGTCTTTAGGCGAGGATTGAGAACTCATGGCTTTCAGCAACATCCTGGACGGTTTCCGGGTCCAGACCTTTGAGCAGACCCTGCGATTTCTCGACGTTGCTGTGGCGCACCACTTTCAGCAGGACTTGCTCCTTATCGTGGCACGGAAGCGGTGTCAGCGGGGTCAGTTTGCCATTCTCGTAGACAGCGTTAATCGTCAGCGCTTCCATGCTCGATCCTTTCGCTTTTTTGCCGGGAGCCATAAAAAAACTCTGGGCGGAAGTATACTCTCCCTTTTCCAATGGCTCAACCGACGCGCGCGCCGACATTGAGCTAAAGTCTTTTATTTTGACATTGCTGGTGGCGTGCGCCGCGATAGGCGCGCCAGTCGAACTACGCTAAGCGGGGTCAGGCGGAGCCGCGGAAATTGGGGCGTTGCTCTACCACCATCGTGCCCGCCTCTTTGTTGTAGCGGCCGCGCGCGATGGTCTCCAGATTGGTGCCGGTGACGCGGATGAATCGTGAGCCGGCCGGGTAGGCGATGGAGGCCCGAGGGTCAGGTCAAGAGCTGTAGCGGTCAATATACCAACAGCGTCAGATCATTACTTAATATTCTTGTTCGCGTCACTCGGTTCTAACTCTCCGGCTTGCTCCTGTTGTGTTCGATCCTCTTTCTCACCCTCGCTGGCAGCGCCTTTTCGGCGTTGCCCAGGTCGGCTTGGCGAGCGCGCTTGCCGTCAGACCCGGCAGTTTCAAAAACTCTTCGTTGAGAATTTCATCTGGAGGCACCAGTCACAATCCGGCGGGCCTAAAATCACGCTGAACGTAGTCGCCGTTCTGCCGGCACAAAGCGAATCTCGACCCGCTGGTTCAAGGCCGCGGCGATTCGATTGAGCATGGCCAGGGAATGGCCCTCGTAATTGGCGTCTTCGAGACGGCAAATAACCGATGCCGTGGTGCCGATCAGTCGCGCCAGTTGCCGTTGGCTTAGCCCATTTGCAATTCTCAGCGCCGTGAGCTTGCGAGCCACGTGATCGTTCGCCCGCGCTTGTTCCAGAGCCGCGAGTCGTTGCGGCTTGCCCGCATAATAGCGACGGTGGAGAATTTCAACCGCATCCGCTGTCGCTTTCTTCTTTGCCCGCGCCATATTTTTCACTCCTTGAACGTGTGTCGGTCCGGGTCCCTTTGAAAGCTCACTTTTCGTTGGATCGCCGACTCGATATCGCGCGGCGGCACTTCGCTTTCCTTGACCAGCCCATGCGCCAGAACGGCGGCAATTCGACCGTGAAAGAAATAAAGCATTCGATAGTTCGTGGTTCCGAGCCGCACCCGCAGCTCATAAATTCCATCCCGCAAATAGTCGGCTTCCGGACGTCGCAGTTCATGTCCCAAATCGCGCAACCGTTCGATTCGAACGCGACATTTATCCAGGGCTTTCGCAGGCAACGAATTCAACCAATCGAGCACCGGGACCGCATTCGAGTCATCCTGATAAAAGACAACCGCAATTTTCGCCATAGGTCCTATATTCGATGTTCTCATTATTGCGAACATCGGTCAAGGGTGACATCACAGCAGGGCCTTGAGGGTCGCTGGGCAAGGCGCCGGGTCTAGAGTCGTAGCAGTCGAGATGCCGAAAGCGTCAGATCGAGGACGTGCGGGGTCGGACCAAGCTAAGTCGCTGCAGCTTCAGGATTTTCGTCCCAAAACCTAGCGTTTTCGGAGCTTAGCATCTCATTTTCGCCGGTAAAATTGAACCCGTAAGCTTCACCCAATCAATTTTGGATTACGAGCGAATCAGCGCTCAACTTAGAACAATCGCGATGTGCCGCTTTTAATCCGAGTTTGCTCTTCATCTGCTCAACAGAATTCAAGTCCCCGACCCTCGCGCGCTTTCTCATCCCATTGCAATCAAGTTGCCGGCTGGAGTAAGTCAGGGTTAGCAGGCCGTTGAAAAAGGCCCACCTGCTTCGTTGCGCTCGATCGCCTCGCTCCAACGTATCAGTAAATACGCCTCGAGCCTGTCCTGAGCGAAGTCGAAGGATCGATTTCTCGCGCGCCTCGCATCTGGACCTTTTTGAACAGCCTGAATCAAGGCTTTTCAACACCGTGTCAGTTGGATGAACGAGGTGGCGCGTGAACCAAGCAGCGCAAGAAATTATCGGCGTGACGCAAAAATTCTGCGCGCGCATGGCAGCGGCGCAATTTTCCGACCTGCCCAAGAAAGCCGTCGATGAAGGAAGGCGCGGCGTGCTCGACTGGCTGGGCTGCGCGCTGGCCGGGAGCAGGCATCCGACGCTCGATCGTTTGCTCCTGGTGCTGCAAGAGTGCGGCGGCAAACCCCAGGCGACGGTGTTCGGACGCAGTCTAAAACTTGGATTCCTCGATGCGCCGATCGCCAACGGGCAGGCCGGGCACCTGCTCGACTACGACGACACCCACATGGGCGGCACTCTGCTGCACGCGAGCTCGCCGACCCTTCCGGCGCTGTTTTCACTGGCGGAGCGAGGGTCGGCGAGCGGCGCGGAATTTCTCATGGCCTACGCGGTAGGATTCGAAGCCGGAGTACGCAGCGGCCGAACGGCGCCGGGGCATCACAAGGGCGGCTGGCATTTGACCGGCACGCTCGGCAGCATCGCCGCGGCTGTGGCGGCAGGAAAACTACTCGGGCTCGACGCCCAACGGCTGACCTACGCGATGGCGATCGCCGCGACCCAATCCGCGGGCATGCAGCAAAATCGCGGCACCATGTGCAAATCCTTTCACGCCGGCAAGGCGGCATCGAGCGGGGTGCTGGCTGCCCTGCTTGCCGAGGGCGGTTTCGACGGCTCGCTGGAAATCATCGAGGGCAAGCGCGGCTATTGCCGCATTTACAGTGACGCGGCGTCGCCCGACGAGCTCGTTCAGAATTTGGGCACGGGCTGGGAAATCGAGCGCAACGGGCACAAACCCTACGCCTGCGGCGTGGTTCAACATCCGGCGATCGATGCGGTGATCGCCATACGCTCCCAGGGCGGCGTCGATCCCACGCGCATCGAAGCGATAGCGCTGCGCGTCAATCCATTGGTGATTTCGGTTACCGGAGTCGAGACTCCCGACACCGGTCTGCAATCGAAATTCAGCATCTATCACAGCGCCGCCGTGGCCTGGATCGACGGCGCCGCGCGCATCCCGCAGTACATGGACGAGCGCGCCGGCGACCCGGCCGTAGTCGCGCTGCGCCAGAAGATCAAAGTGACGACCGATCCTTCACTGCGCAGCGATCAGGCAGAGGCGGTCGCCACCGTCGCCGGCGTGCGCCACCGAACTTTCGTCGAGCATGCCGGCGGCACCGCGGACAATCCCATGAGCGATGCGGAGATCGAAGCTAAATTTTTGGCCAACGCGGAACCCGTCATCGGCGCCGACCGGGCGCGGCGCGTGCGCGATCTGGTACAGAGACTCGATCGGCTGGCGGATGTGCGGGAGCTGAGTCAATTGTGCGCCTAGCCTAGGACCCAAGGAGGCCGAACAACCTATGACGCAGATGGTTTTCATTCACGGGCCCGGCGCCGGCGGGTGCGCCGAATCGTTCGTGTATCAGCTCGAGCATTATCCGGGCAGCCTCGCGCCAACCTTGCCGGGACATCCCGAAGGAGCCGCTTGTACGAGTGTGGAGCGATATGCGGAATGGCTGAGAGGCTGGTTATGGTCGCAAGGCAAACGGAAAGAGCTGGTGCTGGTGGGCTATACCTTGGGCGGTTGCATCGCGCTCCAATACGCTCTCGACTATCCCGACGAGGTCAAGGCGCTGGTGCTGATGACGACGGGCATGCGCCCGCGCGAGCGCGCGCCGGGGGCGCTGGAGCTGCGCTCGAAAGCCACGGCGGATCCCGAGTCGTACCGGCAATGGCTGGAGCTCATGCGGCATCAATTTTCGTTTATGGAGCCGGAGCTGGGCGAACGTCTCGTCGAATGTCACCGTCGGGTGGGTCCATTGTCGCAGTATCGTGATTTTGTCGCGATCGATCAGTTCGATGTCCGGGACCGCATTCATACTCTCGAGCCGCCGCTGCTTTTGATCCGCGGCGTCGACGATCCGGCCAAGACGCCGGAATACGAGCTCGAGATCCACCAGGCTGTTGCCGGTTCACAGTACGTGAAGCTAAACGGTTGCGGTCATTTCCCCTTCGCCGAGCGGCCTGCAGAAGTGAACCGCGCCATCGATGAGTTTCTCTCGCTCCAGATGTGAGAAACGGCGGGAACCAGCCAAAGGGGTCAAATTTTTTGTTAACAGCACAGGAAATCGGGTCAGGTCTAGAGTCGTAGCAGTCAAGATGCCGATAGCGTCAGATCATTACTTTATATTTCTTGTTCGCGTCACTCGGTTCTAACTCGCCGGCACGCTCCTGTTTTGTTCGATCCTCTTTCTCACCCTCGCCGGCAGCGCCTTTTCGGCGTTGCGCAGGTCGCCTTGGCTCGCGCGCTTGCCGTGAGACCCGGGGGTTGCAAAAACTCCTCGATAAGAATTTCTCCCGGCGGAACCGGTCGCATCGCCTAATCAGGCAAGTCTTCGAGTCTGGTAAACCCCTTTTTTTCTCCTTCTTTGTGAGCGCGGTCCATGAGTTGCCAGAACTCCTTATTTTGCGCGAGCACCATGCTTTCAATGTCTGTGTCCTCGGTGACAGGGAAAAGCACCGCGCAAGGACGGCCATTTTTGGTGATCACGACCGACCGTTCCGAAGGCAACTCGTTAACGATCTTGCTCAAATTTGCTTTAACTTCACGGAGACTTTCGATTTTCACAGCGCAAACTCCTTCCCTTCGATCAAGAGGACGTTCCCCTTCTTCTGTCCAATCAGCTCAACTGTCACTGATTTATTTTGGACACGGTAAAATACGCGCCACGGATCAACGCGAAGCTCGTAATCCGCGTGCTCAGAGATTCGCCGCAACCGAAAGCGATTGCGGGTTTCTTCCGTAGGATCTTGTTCCGACAAACGTTCGCGTATGCTCTCCTTAATCAGCCTTCGGGCCGCGGCAGGCAGCCGTTTGAACTGGCGCACCGCGGCCGGAGAGAAGACGATTTCATTCACGCGAGAATTGTAGTTCTAATTGTAGTCACAATCAAGGAACGCTGATAGCGTTGGGCCAGCATCCCTCTGAATTACAAATGTGAGAAGAAGACATCGGCGAAGCGGCGAGTATATACCTTCGCGATCGGAGAAAAGCCCCAGACCGGGGCACCGGGGTCGCATCTTGCAGTTTGATATTTCGGATTTGCGTCGGTCTCACCACGTGGTCAACGCGAGAGCGCGGTCCTGTCTTTCAGGTTGGACGAATTATCCCGGATTACCCACCGAGCCGATTGTCAATTGCTCTACGGCACGTCCGGTTACGCGGCTCGGCGAGTGGCGATGATCTGAGACAGCTCGCGGTCCGAAGTCCCGAGCGTAATGAGGGAACGGACCAACAGATCCAAGGAAACCGAGGGGTCGCCTGCTTCCATCTTGGCGACACGCGATTGGCTCGATTGAAGTTTTGCCGCGAGCTCCAGCTGCGACAAACCTTGTTGCTGCCGCCGCTGCTTCAGACCGGCTGCAAGCTTCACCTTTAACTCGATGTATGCGGACTCCTCGTCGGATAGACCCAAAAACTCTTTGACGGTGCCGATTTTCCAACCCTTCGCCTCCAGACGTTTTTTCTTTTGCTTACGCATGGTCGTAATTCCTTAATCGCTTTTTGCATTCGTCAATGACCGCCTTGGGGGTCGCCCTGGTCTTTTTACTGAAGACCGCGATGATGATGATCGCGTCCGAATCGATCCGATAAATAATCCGCCACGTCGCTCGCTCGTCGTTGATTCGCAACTCATGGCAACGCGAGCCGACCGACGGCAGCGGTCGAGAATGAGGCATCGCCGGCGTATCGCCCTGCTGCAGCCTGCGAAGCAAATACCCTGCTTCCAATCTGGCGGTCGACGAGAACGGCGGAGTTTTTATTTCTCCTTTCAACCAGACAAGCGGTTTATCTGCCGAGGCCACCGACGCCAAGTGTATGTCAGACCTGACATGTCGTCAACAGAGATCGTAATTCCAGACCTGCACCAAATCGGCTTCCCGGTCGCGTTGACTCCACTGAAAAGCATTAAGCCTTGGCCCGCGCCCCCACCCAGCCGGAGAGCAGCGCTGCAGCCACCGTCGCATAATGAGCCGACGCCATCGGAACCAACCGCCAGAGAATTTTTCGCGAACAGGCGGAAATTTGGAAAAGGCAAAATGCGTTGGATCTACAATCCTTCGGCGCCGTCGAGTTTGGCGAGATTGCGGTCGAAGGTTCCCAATGGCAGGTGGCCGGCTTTCCGCGCTGCTTCGAGGATCATACAATCGGCGAACCCCAACGCCGGCCGGTTGCGATACTGCTCGAGCGCAGCGGCCACGCTGTCGGGCTCTTGAAGGGTCAGATCTCGGTGGTGCAAAAGCATGTCGATGGCCGTCGCGATATCCGCGTGGGTCAGGTCGTACACAGCCGTGAGAACCCAAGTCGCTTCCATGAGAACCAGCGTCGACACCCACGCCCCTTTGCTCACGAATGATTCCGCGGCAGTAACCTGCTTGGGGTCGTCGCGCGCGACCAGACGGACCAGGACGTTGGTGTCAACGGCGCGCATGTTTTTTCTTCAGATAACGCCGGACGCCGTCATCGAACTCTTCCACCTTCTTCGCCGCCGGCGCCCGCCGACCAAAGATCGCCCGATGAATCTCTTCCGAGGTATGCCGGCCGGCTTTGCGCACGACGACGGCGTCGCCTTCCTCGTCCCATTCGAGCACCGAGCCTGGGCCGATGCCGAGTTTTCGCCGCACTTCCGCCGGAACGGAAATCTGCCCCTGAGCCGTCACTTTTGATTGCGCCAAAGCCATGACATTAAATTACCACGGTAATTATCTAATGGTCAAACCAAGCAACCCGTGCTCGTTAAGGGATTTACGGCGCCGGCCTCGGGTCAAGTATCACCCCGCACCGCCACCCACGCGGCAAAGTGCATCCCCGCCATCGGCGCCCGCCGGACGAGGCGCGGGGTCAGGAGTGATCGGGGTTGGACTTTTCTTCACGACTTTCCGGACTTATCGCGCATTGCTTGCCGCGTCACTCAGCCCTAACTCGCCTTGCGCATCTCACTGGCCAAAATCTCGTTCACGAGCGTCTGGTACGGCAGCCCTTTTTTCGCGGCAGTCTTGCGCAACCAAGCCAAAACCTTTGCGTCCAAACGAATCGCGATGAGCTTCCTCGGCTCATCACCCACAGTCGGTCTGCCGACCCGCCGCATGGACGATAGCTGACGGTCGGTCAATTCGGGAATATCGGAAAAGTCAATTTGCTTCGACTTCATACCGCTTTCGTTCTTTACGGCTCGCGCGCCGCGCGCCGACATTGCAGTAAAGAGTAACTGCGCGAGACGTCTGGGATGCAATTTTTCTTTTGCTCGAACCTTGTTCGCTCTATGTTGTGGGAAATAGGACGGCGATGGTTTTCATCGGAAGAAAAAGCCGGTCCGGCCGGTCCGGAAACGGAAGGAAATCAAAATGCCGATAAAAACGCGCCGCTTGTTCATCGATGGCGTCGACGATGACGGCGAAGGAAGCGATCTGCGATGTCTGAGTATGGGCGCGGTGCAGCGCGTCCATGAGCAGAAACTCGCCTGCGCCCTGCCCTCTGTGTTGCTGATCGACGGCGAGCCGGCCGAGAAGCGTTGCCGGCAAAATGGGATAGCCCGGAAGCTTCTGCGCCACATCGACGGGCAACTCACCGGGAGCAACGCCGAATGAGGAAAGAGTATAGTAACCGCAGATCCTTCTGGGCGCTGCCGTTTCGACAAGAACAAAGGGCGCGGCCACCAGGCGCCGGGCGTCCTGGCTGGCTATCTCTTTCAGATAGCGGTCAAGAATTTTGTTGCCGCAGGTGAAGGCCGCGCGGTCATGTTTCCCCAGCCGCTCGACAAGCCATGATGACGCCCGAGCCTCTGGCGGCATCTATTTGCCGGCATGTTCTTTGTAGCGTCGCGCCGCCGTGCGGAGTCGTGCTCCAGGCTTTGGAGGATTGAGAAGAGCGCTGACGAAAATTTCACGATCACGGACGCTCAGTGTCATGACCTCGTGTTCTCGCACGGTGCGGGCGGCGGTTTCAGAGACGCAGGTCACAACAAAGTCGCTCAGAGAGCGTCCAACCAGCGCGGCAGCTTTAGTGAAAAGCTCCTTCTGCTCTTCCGTGATCCGTGCTTCAAGGCGTGCCGTCTTGTTGCTCTGGCTTTCCGCAATTTCGTGCGCTTCCATAGAGGCCATGGCGAATCTCCTTTACCAAGCCAACTGTACGGCAAATCGCCGTACGTATCAAGCAGATTCAGGACAGTCCTGATGTCTTGCTCGGTCATTAGAGAGAAATACGTTTATTTTCATATACATAGAATGCTCCCGCGACCAAATTGCCTTTCAGAGGCGCGGGATCACGTCTAGAGTCGTGGCAGTCAAGATGCCAATAGCGTCAGCTCTTTGCTTTGTATTTTTTATGCGCGCCGCTGAGTCCTAACTTGCCGGCACGCTCCTGTTGTGTTCGCTCCACTTTCTCACCCTCGCCGGCAGCGCCTTTTCGGAGTTACGCTGGTGGCAGTTCATTTGCCGGGTCGTCCAGAATTCCGCGAATGCTTTGAAAAACGTGTCGATCCGGATCGTCGTGTCCTCTGATGCCTCATTCATCCGTCAGAACCGCCGACCAACGTGCGCGGGTCGGACCACGCTAAGCTGGATCGAGAAGTTCCTCCGGCGGGACCGGTCGCATTCCACTCTTTTGAAATCTAGGGTGTCTGATCAGATCTGCTCGATGCGATAGCGATGACGTTGCCCTAGCAACGCCACAACATCGCCGGGACGATCGACAATCGCTGCAAAGAGACTCGTTATATCGCGTCCGAGCACGCTGATGTCGAGGGACTCAGCTTGTATCGCGCACGGGGTCAGGTCTAGTGTCGTAGCAGTCAAGATGCTTGACTCGATATTTTTTGTTCGCCTCACTCAGTCCTAACTCGCCTTGCGCATCTCACTCGCCAAAATCTCGTTCACGAGCGACTGATACGGCAGCCCTTTTTTCGCGGCAGTCTTGCGCAACCAAGCCAATACCTTTGCGTCCAAACGAATCGCGATGAGCTTCCTCGGCTCGTCACCCATAGTCGGTCTGCCGACCCGCCGCATGGACGATAGCTGACGGTCGGTCAATTCGGGAATATCGGAAAAATCAATTGTCTTCGGCTTCATACCGCTTGCGTTCTTTCCGGCTCGCGCGCCGCGCGCTGATGATCCGCGTCGTTTCTTCATCGTCTTTACTCCTTATCGTATCCGCTACGAGCAGCACTCTACCCATGCTGCTTTTGGCTAGGCGCAACCGGCGGAGTTCGGAAGCCGAGGAATCCAAATCTTCACCGTCCATGCCGTACGGATCAAGGACTGCCGTGGCGGCCTCGTCGAGCGATACGCCGTGCTTGCGCCGGTTACTCCGGGCCTTTCGCAGATCCCGGTCGAACATCGATTACGTATATACAATAACAGCGATCGGGCATGGATTGACACCCGAGACGCGCGCCAGTTAGCGGCCGGCGAGATCGATGCTTCACGCCAAAGGGAAATTCAAGATAGTCTGATTTTTACATCTCGACTACCCTGGCAGTCTAAGGGTTCGCCGAGCATCGGGGTCGGTCCGACGGAGATAGACCCTCATTCTTTAATGCGCCTGAAAGAAGGCGTCTTCTTCATGCACATAACCGTCAACCTGCGCATCGTTCAATGAGCGAACATGTAGATACTCTCCCGATTTGCTTTCCACCCTCACCCGCGTGCCGGGTTGCAGGGTCGCGATGATGATGGCGTTTGATTCGGGTTTATCGCGAACAAAGGAGTTGTCGACGACATCAAAGTCCCCCAAATAGCTCGGCCCATTTTTCGCGACGATTTCTTGGCCTTCCGGCCGAACGGGTTCAGGCTTCGTTGAAGCGATTTGAGGCGCGGTGGACTGGGCCTTTGAGCCGCCAACCGTCAACTCCGGCTCAGACGTATGACCTGGGTGTTGCTGAGTAATGGCTCCCCGCTTGACACTCAGATAGGACACCGTCCCGACACCGGCCGCTAAAACCATCCCCAGGATTATTGCGATTGCCGATTTCGTCGGGCCGCGCTTAATATCAAATCGCCGAGATTCTTCCCTTACGCCAACCGCGAGTGGTCCGAATCGACCGCGTTGGGATTCCACCGGCGGATCTTCGTGTCGAATCTCCGATATTCGAGAATGCGCTCCCGCCGTTTCCGTCGTTGTCCTAAGCCTGCGGTTAGACGCAACGTCCCAGAGACGCAGCGCTGAAGCCATTAATTTCGGGGCATGTCCGGGAACGAAAAGCGTGGTGCCAAGTTTCAGCTGACTTGGTGGTATGGGCCGGCAGCGCGCCTGTCTCGCTTTGTCTTGCTCCGCCTCCGCCCTGACGGCCTCCTCCCAAGTAATATGAACTTTTTTCTTCGCTTGCTCTTCCATTTGGAACCTCCGCCGGGTTAATCGCCTTGGTCGAAAGCCTGAGCAACGCAGGGCTTGTTGACATTTGGCGGCCAACCGGTTTGAAACGCCGGCGCCGATTTTGAAGGTGTCACTCCAACGGATGCGGGTGCGTGCAGCGACGATCGAACTACAGATGATTCAGAAGAGCAACACGGATGCCGAAAGAGTGTCGACAATGATTCCGCTAGCTTTCCAGGATGTCGCTTTCAGCTTTGTTCGCATAATTGCGATAGATCGAACCGGATTTTGCATCGGTGCACATTCGCAGCTGGTGAGCTTCGGCGTGGCATGGACTGCGCCTGTGTTCGGCGCAAGGAACGCGAGGGAATTTACCGAAGTGGCTCACTTATGGACAAATCATTTTCCAACAACCCTTAGGTTCGCATCGCCGCCTAAAGTTGAGCTGCGCTTACTTCGCTGACACGACTGCGCCAAGGTAGTAATTTTCCTACTACACATCCTCCGCCCAGCTCGGCCTAACGCATCACCCAGTCGGTTCTCCTGGCAATAACGACGCGGATTATCGCCGCGGTGTCACCGATGCGTTGCTGCCGCTCCGGATGACCGTTGCGGCGTCGGGCTGACCACCCCTGTTCAGATCGAAAACCACCATGCTGCCCGGCTGACTGCCGAGCTCCGCGGTCGGACCAAGCTAAGTCACTGTAAATTAATAGCAGTCGTTCTTAAATCTACTGTTTTCCAAGCTTAGCGACTCATTTTCAGCGCTACAACTGGACGCGTAAGCTGACAAATAAATAAGCAGAAGACCTTCTCGCTCAAAACCTTTCAAATCTCGATTTTTCGCAATTCAAACCGGTGCGATTCGAGTTCGAGAAGAAAGAAGCACAGATCAACATGCGCGTCCCCAAGCCATTGCTTGACGCAGTTAAGGCAAAGGCCAAGGCACGCGGTATTCCGTACACCCGGCTTATCCGTGAAACACTCGAACGATCCCTGACAACACGTGCATAGGTGCGCGCGGTCGCTGGCTATCAATGGCGTTGTCGAGCGACAACGCCGTCTAAACAGCACCGAGCCGATGCGAACGGAGGAAGGAACGTATTTGGCGCACCGCCAAAGGAATCCGCTCCTTCGGCTCTTTCCACGGGAACATGCTCACTTCCGCCTTCGGCGCGAGCATCGCGCTCTCCATGGCGACAGCGTACGGATGCGGCTTTGTATCGTCCGGCAGGATCAATACGGGCGTCCGGCAGTTGCGCACGAAATCGCGCGTTACGGTCCAGACGAAGTCGGCGTCGGTGCGGTACATCTTGGTCAGAAATTTGTCGATCATTTCCATTGTGATATCGGGCCGGCGCTTGACCAACTCCGGGCCCCAGCCGTTCATGTTGTTATCGTATGAGTGGTTGGGCAGCTCCGGGCGAAATCCGCTCGGCTGCGCCAGCACCGCCGCGACGATGCGATCAGGCGCCCGCTTCAGAAGATTCCAAATCAATGGGCCGCCGATGCAGAAGCCCATGACCACGAACTTGTCGATTCCCAAGTGATCCATCACACCGATATGATCATCGGTATAGGCATCCCACGGCCGATTGATCTCGAGCGGCCCGCAAGACTGGCCGCCATTGGCGTTTCGCATGTCGGAAAAAATACCACGGTATTCTCCCTTGAACTCCTCGATGGCGTTAAAGGGCCCGCCGCGCTTCAAGCCGTCGATCGTCGAGTTCAATCCCCCGCCGGGGACGAGCAACAACGGGAAACCGGAACCGGCTTCCTCATAGCGAATGCGAACCGGGCCACTTTCGTAAAACGACATGGCAGCTCCTCCTTGTCCGATCTGCTGATTGAACACACGCCGCGCTGCGGCCATCACCGTTGCGGCGACGCCTGGTTAGGGAATTATGCGCAGCCTTGAGAACTAGGTGTTGTAACTTGCTATCCATCCTCGTCGTCATTCAGCCTATTTTTTTCATGTCCGCGGCAAGCATCTTTCCGTCCGGTATGCCCTTCCAGATAACGTCTCGGACTCCCATGAGGTCTAACTTTCTGAGCTCACAGCGCATCGGGGTCAAGTAAGGTCCGGTGCAGCGACTCGCGGACGCGCGTAAAGGCGTCAAGCAGGATATCGTTTGCGATCATGCAGGTCTCCTCCGCAACTTGGGCTTACACGTGTCGCACTGGTGGCAGACTTGCCTGAGCTTCCTGCCGTAATGTCGACAAGTAGCCAAGGACGAAATGCCCATGCTCACCACGAAGGACACGAAAAGCACGAAGTTCGGAGATTTAACCCTCCGAAAACTTCGTGTCCTTCGTGATCTTCGTGGTGAGTTCATGAGTTCCGGCCATGTCTGAAAGCACACTGAATCTACTAACTCATGATCGGCGGGAACGATGCAGCAGCCGGGTCAGTAAAGCTCGGTCTTCAGGCGCTCGGCATATTTCTCGTTATAATCCCTGGCGTAGGCGGCGTCCTTGCCGTCGCGGGCGGCGGCGAAGTCGCCGTGGCTCGGCGCGCTGCTCGGCCGCGCCGGCGCATCCCACAGCTTCGCCCGCACGAACGCTTTGGGACAGTGATTGAAGGCTTCGTCGACAGCGACGACCATGACCACGCGCGGCGGCTTGCCGCGCACCTCGAATCGCTTCAGCAACTCCGGGTCCGTGCTGATCGTCGCACTGCCGGTCACGCGATAGGTTTCGTTGGATCCCGGGACCATGAAAATGATCCCGACCTTCGGGTTGACGAGCAGGTTCTTCATCCCGTCGATGCGGTTGTTGCCTGGCCGGTCGGGGATCAGCAGCGTGCGGTCGTCGAGCAGCTGCACGAAGCCCGGCGCATCGCCCTTGGGCGAACAGTCGATGCTGGTCCCGTTCGAAGTGGCGAACACCAGGAACGGCGATGCCGCGATGAAGGCGCGCCCGACCTCGGTGATGTGGTCGCTTTCCTTGGCGGCGATGTGGGGCAACGGCTGGGCATAAATCTTCGCGAGATCGTCCAGCGAAGTAACGGTGTAGGCATCGTTCCGGTCTATCGTATCCATGTCATATTACTCCTTTGATCGGTGCCGGACGGCAGTAGTCTTCGTTGCATTTGCTCACTATCCATTAGCTAACCGAGTCTTGTCAACATTGAGAATAAATCCGCGGACAGGCTTGGCTAATGTGCGTCACGTGAATAACCAGCGAGACGCAGATTCTCTCTAAATGACCCGATGCGCGTGGCTGACCTAACATTTCCATTCACTAAGTTCGCCCACCGAAAGCGGTATTCAACATGCTTCCGCTGCCGCCGTTGGATGGCGGTCGAGTTTTAGTCGGTCTCCTGCCGGGTCCGCTCGCGTCTAAAGTTGCCGGCATCGAGCGCTACGGTTTTCCGATCGTGATCGTGCTGCTCATGACTGGGATCGTCGATCGGATCATCGACACACCGATGGAATTTTTGTTGCGAATTTTTCGAGGAATTTTTTAGTCTCTGCATCACCCGGTCTGTTATCGGGGACAGTCTTTTACATCTCGATTTTCTAGACTCACCGCGCCGCCGTAAGATTCCTTGGCCATTCGGCCTGCTTGGGCACGGTCGTTTTGATTGCTAAAGATTTGTTCCAACCGTTCCAGTCGTTCCACATGTTTCACTCTCAAGCCGCCGGAACCATTGTGAAGTTTGCCCGTGACTGTAGACTCACGTGGCGCGGAATGTTGACCGTGGACCAATTCAGAGTCTTGCCATGTAATATCAAGCGTCGGTTTACGGGAATCTCGCAAGCAGTTCCTGAGCGCTCAGTTCCAGGCTCTCTTCGTAACCGTCGTATTGAAGTCTCAAATCAAACACCAGGTGTTCGACCTCTCGGGCGCGGAACTTTTCGATCTCCGCAGCGCAGTCGTCGGGGCTCCCTACGATAAACAGGCCTTCCAGATCTTTGCATTTATTCTTTCGATCCCAACGCGGTCGTGAGCTGGGAACCGTTCGTCGACATCGTCGGGCGTCATTTCAAGCAGCCGAAGGAAGGCTTGAAATGCGACAACAGCCCGATCGCGCACATTTGGCGCACGATCCGGCGGCCGACAAACTATCTGTGAAAGACGGGACGGTCAGAACCGGAAGATTGCGCTGGTCAGAATCGACGAACGAGGTCCGAATCCTCCTTCGACGATGACGTTGAAGTGTGTACCGAATTCGATCTGACCACCGACCAGGGTGTTCCATGGAGCCGCTGCACGCTGATTGATGATAAATTCAATCGATCGGCCGGCCACCGAACCCGCGACTTCTTCCTGGATAGCCTGATACATGCCCCCAACCCACATGCCCGCGGAAATGAAATTCGTCACTTCGCCGCGCAAACCGACTCTAATGGAGGGCACTGTCGCGTGGGGCTTCGTGCCCGCGATCAAGCTTTCATTTTTGAAGGACAGGAATGTAACCGTATGGTTGATGTCGCCGATCATGAAAGCGTGCAGGTCTTGCCACTCAGTCACCTTAAAACCAGCGGCAAGGGTCATGCCCCCGCCCACGGTCGGACCGTGGAATTCGGCAAACAGCGGTAGATCCTGATTTAAAAGTCCGAGCACCGGACCGGTAACGGTCACGGTGCCTCTGGTATTTCCCCTGGTGTACCCGGCAACGCCGTATATGTTGAAAAATGGGAATAGCCATACATCGATCCTGGTCGAGACGTTCTGCTGCCAGGAGGTAATCGGACCCTTGACTTTCACGAACGGGGACGACTCCGGAGCGCCACTACCGGCGCCTAGTTTAAGGTCTCTGACGTTGACCGGTTGTCGCGCGTCGTAGAAAGTGGCTCCGATTCCGAAGGGAAGCGGAATCCGATGGCCTCTTGCCTCGGCCTCCGCGCCCCAGATCGGCAAATGCGACCAATGTGGTTCCGGCGTTGCGGCGCTAGGCTTGATGCTTTCGGAACCGCTCGGTTCGGCTCCTTCGGCGGCTGTCGTCATGTAACTGAAGCGTACGTTGCCGTTTGCGGTATCTTTGGATCTCGGCGGTTCCTTAAGAGCAGCCTGAAGGTCGGGTTGCTTTGCCAGTGTAATGTCAACGAGCGAATTGTCGAGCCGGGGAACAAGACTCAACGACCGAACGGTTCCGTTCGGTAGCCAACCGCAAACGCTCCCACACGGTTGGATCTCGTGCGTACATTCGATGAAGTTACATGGAGCAGCGGCCGGAAGAGCGACCGGGTCGGGATCCGTAGTGTCGCCGGCCGATGCCGTTCCCAAGGAAAGCAAAAGCGTCAAAAAGCTACGTCGAATGAGTGGGAGAAGAGACTTTGTGCGCATGCCAGCTGCCCTCTTTCTACGTCTAAGATGCGAAAGCAGCCCGATGGAGAACCTCATCCCTTACGAAGGATACTTTCGTGTAAAGACGCCGCTCATGTTCAGGATGCGAGGAACTCGTCGATGGCGCGATTTACCTCCTGGCGCTTTTCGGCGAACGGGAAGCGGCCCGCGTTGTTGCGCCGGAGATATTGGGAGCCGGAAACGGCCTGACGGATTTCCATCTCATTGTCTGGACCTTGGTCGGGATCGTCGGCGCCGCGGATCACCCGCAACGGCGGACGTATAGGAAATTCAAACCACCTTTTTTTCTGGTGAGCTATATCGCCGGACCAGGGAACTGTCAATCTAATTTCTGTTTGATGAAAATCCCGTTGTTACTTCGGTCGACTCGGTCGATGCGCCGGTCGGAGGCGTGCGAAGTATTCCTTTTGGCCGCGTCGGCTTGCGTTGGCAAGCGCTTTCGGCTGCTCAGGTCGTTTGGAATAAATCGAATCACTGCGGCGGGGCGCGGGTTGGGCAGACCGAGATGGCTGAGGATTTTGACAAATGCCGGCGGATCTTCGATGGCGGCGATGATCTTCAAGGCAGCACCGCAGTTCGGCCAGTGATCGATGTCGATGTCGACGACCCGTTTGAGCAGCCTGGCCCGACTCATGCGCGCCGGCGTGCCCCGCGCGTGCGCGCGATCGCATCAGGGCTCGGTTGCTTGCTCTAGCGGACTTGGAACGATTTCACGACGCAGCTTCGCGTTGGGCGCCAGCACGCCATGGGCAGTTGAGTGCATCACCGAATCGGGAAATCGCTGCAGCATTAGTGAACTACACTGTGTAGTTTACTTCCAGCCCAAACCGAGCTACAATCCCCTCCGTGAACGTCGGACATCGGCCTTCGCGCCAGGCACCCGCGGAATCCCAGACGCGCACCGAGAAAAAACGCGCCGCCGTGCTGCGCGCGGCCGTGCGGAGCTTCTGCGACCAGGGCTACCACGCCACCAGCATGGATCACGTGGCCAAGCTCGCGCACGTATCCAAGCGCACGGTCTACAACCACTTCGCCAGCAAGGATGCACTCTTCGACCAAGTGGTTGCCGAGCTATGGGGGCGCGTTCTCGAAACGGCCAGCCAAAAAGGCGCACATCCCGAGGCCCCGGTCGCGGAGCGTCTCGAGGGGCTCGCGCTTGCGCTCCTCGACGGGCTGCTTCACCCCGAGGCGCTGGGGCTGTTTCGCGTGGTCCTGGCCGAATCGATCCGCACCCCCGCCTTGCGCCGTGCTTTTCGCTCCGAGATGGATCCCTTCGAGCTCTTGGGGATAAGCCCCCTGCTGCGCGAAGAGTCACGGCGCGGCCGCTTGCGCATCCCGCATCTCGAGACCGCAGCGCTGCATTTCTGGGGGCTCGCCATCAATGGTCTCTTCTGGCCGCGCACCCTGGGAATCCCCTCACCTGCGCGGCGCAAGGAGCTGCTGGTGAGAGACGGGGTGGAGGCTTTTCTGACCCGTTACGCAAAGGAGAAGTGATTGCCATGGAGCTCGCGACTACACCCAACAGCCTGCCGGGTTCGCCGGGAAATGAGACGGTGGCCCTGCCCGGCGGAGTGCCGCCGCCGTCCGCAGGAACCGCGCCGCACAGCACGGCGCTCCGCGCACCGCGACCCCCTTTCGTGCGCGGTCTACCGTTCATCGGCAACGCCTGGGAGATGGGCACCGATCCCGGGGCCTTCTTCGTGAGGTGCTACCGCGAAGCCGGCCCCATCTTCCGCATTCGTTTGTTCAACAAGCCGTACACCGTCCTGGCCGGCCCGGAGGCCAATCGCTTCATCGCGCGCGAAGGCGACACCCATTTACGCTCCAAGGAATTCTGGCAAGAGTTCGTCGACGAATTCGGGGCCAAGAAGAACCTGATCAATACCGACGGTGAAATGCACGACAAGATCCGCAAGGTGATGAAGCGCGGCTTCGGCCGCGCATCCATCAGCGGACGCTACCAAGAGCTCATCGACATCACCGATCGGATGCTGCAAGACGAGTGGCAACCGGGGCAAAGGTTGCGCGTGGTTCCGGCCATGCAGCATCTCGCCGCCGAGCAGCTGGGCATCATGGTGGCCGGGCGCGCGCCGGGCGAGTACGTCGACGATCTGCGGCTTTTCATCCGCCATGCGCTCAACGTGCTCGTGGTCCACATGCGGCCGCGCATCATGCTGCGGATGCCCGACTACCGGCGCGCCAAGAAGCGCATCTTCGAGCTCGGCCAGCGAATGATCGACAGCTACGACCCCAGCCGTGTCGATACCAAGCAGCCCACCCTCATCGACGACATCATGGCAGCCGCCAAGCAGGACGAAACCCTGTTCGAAGGGGCGGAGCTGATGATGGCGGTGCTGGGGCCGTATTTTGCCGGCCTCGACACCGTGGCCAACACCACCTCGGCCATGCTCTACGCGGTTCTCAAGCATCGCGACGTGCATGAGCAGGTTCTGGCCGAGGTCGACCGGGTGTTTGCAGCGGGCCCGGTGACCCCCGAGTCTTTGCGCACCATGCCGGTGTTCCACGGCGCGATCATGGAGACGCTGCGCATGTATCCGATCGCGGTGGCCGCCATGCGCAATGCCACCCGCGACTTCGAGTTCGCCGGTCACCTGGTGGAAAAGGACGAGCCGCTCTTCATTGCCATCACGGTGTCCCACTTTCTCGAGCAGTTCTATTCGATTCCGACCAAGTTCGACATCACGCGCTTCGCGCCGCCACGAAACGAGCACAAGAAAGCCGGCGCCTTCGCCCCTTTCAGTCTCGGTGAGCACACCTGCCTCGGTGTGGGCATCGCGGAGGTGCAGATCGCGCTCACGATGGCGACGCTGTTTCACCGGTTGCAGATGGAGCTCGCTCCCTCCGACTATCAGATGCGCATGAAAGTCGCCCCCACGCCGGGCCCCGAGCTGAAGTTCAGCGTACGGGTCCTCGGTCGCCGGCACTGATTTTATCAACCGACAGTCGAAAGAAGTTTGAAAACGTAACGCAAGAATCTTGGTTGGCGGGGGAAAAGGCTTTGTAGACGTGTGGGGAAAATCTTCCACATTTAATCAATGGAGAAATCGGTTCGATCCTAGCCTCAATCGCGGTAGGGACGGTCATTGCTGACCGCCCCCCGCACGGACCCGTACGTGCGGCGCTACCGCATACGGTTCTTACCGCGGATGTTGACATGCAAACCTCACGCTAGGATAGGGATGCAGGATCTTCGGCGTCGGTAGCCAGCGTCTACAGAGCTTGGAGAACTTTGCCCAAGTCAGGCGGCGGCCGCGTTGGCTGCGTCGCTGTAAGTTGCGCAGCCACATGACTTGGAGCGCACTGCGGAACTGCTGCAGCCGTGTGGAGTTGCCCGGGACCGCATAATACTGACACCAGCCCCTATACACTCGGTGCAACCACTCCCCGACCTTCACCAGGTCGTCGTGTCTTCTCCGCAATAGCTCCGCTTTCAGCTCTGCGAGTTTGGCTTGGAGTTTCTTGCGCGCCGTTAGGCGCTGGATCGTGAATTCGCCTCCCAGAGTCTTACCACTGATATGGGTGAAACCCAGAAAGTCGAAGCTCTCCGGTGGCCCATCACCGCGTCTGCTTCGCCGCTCCTCTGCATATCTCCCGAATTCAATCAGTCTGGTTTTCTCTCGGTGCAGTTCCAAGCCAAATTTGGCTAACCGCTCTCCCAGAGCTGCCAAACATCTTCGGGCGTCGGACTCCTCGCGAAATCCCATCACACAGTCGTCGGCGTAGCGCACGATGATGACTTCACCTTCGGCCTGGCGCTTGCGCCAGTCATTGATCCAAAGGTCCACCACGTAGTGCAAGAACACGTTGGCAAACAACGGTGATATCACCGCTCCCTGCGGTGTTCCCACTTTCGTAGGCGACCACTCGCCATCCTCCGATACTCCGGCTCGAAGCCATTTCTTCAAAAGCCGCAGCATCCGCTTGTCGACAATTCGGTGCTCCACAAACTTCATCAGCCATTCGTGACTGATGTTGTCAAAGAAGCCTCGAATGTCCGCGTCGATTATCCAGTTCACCTTGCGCCGACTGATACCCACATACAGCGCATCCAGGGCTTGATGACTGCTTCGTCTCGGACGATAGCCGTAACTGAACCCCAGAAAGTCCTGTTCGTAGATACATTCCAGCACCGTGCGCACCGCCTGTTGAACGATCTTGTCCTCCAGCGCTGCTATGCCCAACGGTCGCTTCGTTCCGTCAACCTTCGGGATGTAGCTCCGCTTTGACGGCTGGGCTCGGTACCTTCCGCAGTGTATTCGTTCGTGCAGATCTTTGATCCGCCGCTCGTAATCCACTGCATAGTCCTGCCACCTCTCACCGTCGATTCCTGGCGCGGCTTGCTTCTTCAATTCGAAAAAGCTCGCTCCCAACAACTCCTCCGTAAGATGGTGCTGCAAGTTGGTGAACTTCAACCTCCTATCCCTGCGTGCCGCTTCACGTACACCTAGCAACCCGCGCGACCTGGCGACAAACGGTCTCCCGTTCTTCTTCCGGCTCTGTGTCCGGTCCAGTAGCGATTGCTCGATGTTCTCCTTGGTCAGTCCCCTTCCCTCCGCCAACTCCGCAGGCTTTGGCACCCAGCCCTTGTTCGCTGGTTTCTTCGGTACTATGGAACTGTACGACTCCCCGCTAACGTGCATGTCGGCATTGTGGCCTCGCGCCTTCTCCGACCGATCCGCTTGCGCAGAAACGGATGTTACCGGGGTCTCTCGGCTTCCGCGAGGAAAGTTTCCAACCGTGCCGGTGGTCTCTGACTCCGTGGGGGCCTCATCGAACTCGCCATAATCGCTCGACATGACTGTTGCCTTCCCCATATCAAAATAAGGTCGGCCACCTCAAAAGGGTGCTTTCGGAGCTCAATACACTGCCCGGTTGTACCTCTGTGAACGCTTCGCTCTGCCGGTTACCCGACACAACGCATCACTCGAGGTCAAGGCGACTGGCTAGGTCTTACCTTGTACGACTCTTTCATTCGCTACCTCCCTCCGGCTTTTGCCGACGCTTCTCTGATCACCTTATTGCCTCTCGCGGGCACGTTCGGCGGAATCGTTGGACCGATCTCATTGGCAGTCTTCAAGCTGAATCACCAACACGAACGTCGTTGCCTGCGCAAGTGGCAGCTTGCGGGACCTGAGTGCTAGTCGGACATTAGGAAGATAAGGGGACGCACGTCTTCTTTAGGCGTCCAGTCCCAGTAACGTAGGAGGATAGTATAGACAACCAGCCCGGTCTCGCCCTCACCGAAGAGGAGGTAACGGACCGCTTGCGCCATCAGGTCACGCCGCGTGAGGCCGATGAAAATCGATATTGGATCGATCGCTTCGCTGACAAAAGCGATAATGTTGGCGACGGCGACGGCGCCAGACACTTCCGCGATGTAGTCCTCGCGCTCTTTCCGAAGGCTTAACTCGAGGGGAGCGGAGAACTCACTGCGGTTGCCGAGCAAGTTCACGTGAAGGGAAAGGAACGGACCACGCACGCCGTAGTACCGCGCGATCTCGCCCCGCTTCGTGCGCCGAGCCTCGGCCGAAGAACTCGGAATTGGAGCCAAGTGCACCTTCTTGCCTCGCAATTCCGGCCCGATGCGCCAGCTCTCAACATCTTAACTCGTTTATTTTTCAAGCCGGTCCAATATGGTTGTATCGTAGAAATCTTTTGGCGAAGCTTTTGCCGCCTCCGGGCGAACGGTCGCTGACAGAAAATCGAGGATGCCTTGAAGGCCGGCGTCGGAGACCTTGAGATCCCTGGTAAAGCCCGGTGGGTTGGTCTCGAAATCGTAGGTTTTCTGGAGCACGTCGGGGTCGGATTGCTGGGTGTATTTCTTCAGCACCGACATGGCGAGCTTGGGATCTTCGTACCAGCGCAGATTGGCCTGGCGCAGGGCTCTCAGCAAGCGCAGCCACGTATCAGCCATGGAATGGATTCGGTCTCGCCGAACCACAACGCCGGTGTTCTGGTAGGGTCTGTCGTAGGTATCGATCAGGCGGGAAAATTTTTCAGCGTCCGCTCTAAAGCTGTAAGGCGGAGCCAGGGTCACGCCGGCGACCTGGCGCGTTTGCAGCGCCTGCCACATGACTCCCGAACTGCCCAGAGGCAGGAGTTGCACGTCGGTGGGCTTCAAGCCCATTTTGGTCAGGGCGACTCGGTTGCCGTAGTCCGCCGGTGTTCCCGGCCGATTGGAACCGACGATCTTGCCCCGAAGTTGGGCCGGGCTCTGGATGTCGGGTTGCGCGTGGAAGGAGAAGATCATCTTGTTGTGCAGCCCGGCGATAAAAGCGATGTTGGCCCCGCTCAAAACCGGCGGTATCACGGACGGCGCCGAGATCACGATGGTGTCCACCTCGCCCGCGACCAGCGCGGCGACGGCGACTCTAGCGTCGATGTAGATGATCCGCGCGTCCAGGCCCTCGCGCTGATAGGCGCCGGTCTCGCTGGCGATCCAGATCGGCGCCATCGTGGTTACCGGGGAGACATAGGCAATCCGGATGGTTTGCGGCTGTTCCCGGCTCCGCTCCGCGCCGCGCCCAACGCCGGTTGAGAAGACCAGAAGCCAAACTATGTTGCAAATGACGGCCGCGACTCGGATCATAGCGAGTTCCTCCCGTCTGGTTATACGCACCTGTGAAAAACTCTGTCAATTCAACTCGGCTTTGTTGACCCGTTGATTTGTTCGCGGAGGAATTTTCCTTTTCGGCGATTTGGCACGGTAGCGCGGCTCAGGGTCCTAAAGAAGGATAGGGGGGCGGGAGTCTATGTACTTTGGTTTTGGACGACCGCGCGAATGCGTTGTCGCTTCAAGCCCAAGTTGCTTGGCGATGTTGATCATCCAGTCTTCGCCCGTACGGTGATGGGCTTCAGCGAGAATTTTTCACACGCAGAATACTCGGCGGGCTTCTCGAACAACTGTAACCGACCGGCGCGCCGGTTTAGGACATGGTACGCAATACCGGTTGATGGACGAGGTCGACGCGGCATTTGACCGTCGCAGCTATCGCAATCGCGCCTCGCGCGGTCTCTATAGGAGACCGATCATCTTGCCGTAAGTCTTCGCCAGCGATTCCACCTTGTCCGACTGATCCTTACGCATGTAGATCATCTGTTTACCCTTGGCTTTCTGATAATACGCCGTTCCGGGAATCAGCGCGGAACTTACGCCGACGGTTTTTTCCCACACCTGTTGTGCCTCCGGCATCGTCATAAAGACCGTGAAGAGGTGCGCCGCATTGGAATGCTGTGCGCCCTTGAGCACGCCCACGTGATAGGAAGGAGCGATGACCGTTTCTACTTCGACAGCCTCGGCGATAGGAGCCCCCGTCTGTTTGGCGAGGTGGATATAACTGTCGGTCAAGCTGAACGCGACAAGGATCTCGCCCAGTTGGAGCCGAGTATAGGTGGGTCCCAACTCGCCCACGACGGGATTCTGCTGTGCCAGAGCTTTTACGTAGGCAGTGGTTTTCTCTTCGCCCCAGGGTCCGAGGGCCAGCCGCGCTAAATGGTGCGTCGCCGTGGTCACGCCCACCTTGCCCTTCCACTTTGGTTGGAGCAGGTCTTCCCAGCTCTTCGGCGCATCCTTCGAGGCAACCATGCTGCTGTTGTAGGCGGGCACGATGTATTGGTGGACAAAAGAGATCGAACCGCCGTCGTGATCGATCAACTTTTCGTCCACGGCCAAGGATTTGTAGTCGAATGGCTTGTGAAGCTTGCGCAGCCAAAGGCTCGCATGGTGCGCATCGGTGGCGACCATGACATCCCATTCCGGGGGCGCGCCCGTGGCCGCCTGAGTCACAACCTTGCCGACATCGCGGGTCATTGATCCGGAGGGAATAAATTTTACGCTGATGTTTGCGCCGTATTTTATGTTGAAGGCTTGAGCGAGGGCTTGGGCGCCATCGCTCTTCAACGTGGACGGCCCGTAAAAGTTCACGGTGCCGTCCTTTTTGGCGGCGGCGACTAAATCATCCAGCGGCGCGGCGGCAGCGACAGAAAGCCACTGAAGCACAGCGAGTGCGGCGGTTAGGCCCAAGTAAAGGAGACGAAACGATCGCATTGTCCACCTCCTGCTATGTGTCACTGGACCTTTCGGACGCTGAGCCATGCACTGTCAGGCCAGCGCGCCCGAGCTATCTATACCCGGACGCCTGTATCGCTCCCCCTGAGAATTGTCAAGCCGGTTGCAATCGGTTGCAATCGACTTGTCTAATAATCACGTTGAAACCAGAATCGACATGGAGCGAGTGCCGTGAGGGTCGGCTCAATACCTTTGCACGGCCGTCAACTTGTCGAGCTGCAGCGGGCTCGGACCAATCCCCGACTCAAGCCGCGGAGAGAAAGACCGCAAGAATCCTACTCATGCCGTGACGCGCAGCCATGCTCCCTAGTGTCCTGGTCCAGAAGTTCGCAAAATAAGTCGGACGGCCTGATATCGTCATGGCGGAAAAAGCCGGCATCCAGGTTGGCGATTTTCCTGGATTCCGGGTCGCGCTAGTTATCGCCAGCTTGCCCGGAATGACGGATGAATCATGCAGCGAACTTTTGGGTCGGCGCACTAGGCGGCCTTTGCGGTTATCGCGCCGGAAGCGGGCCCTCGCCGGAAAGTTTTTTTAGCAGCTCGATCACCTCGGCGTCGCGCGGCATTTCCCTGATCGCTTTCTCCATCTCTTCGGGCATCAGCGGATCGGGTTCACCCGGATAACGATCGCATTATGATTGCGTCGTCGTGTTCAGGCCATGGATTCATACACTCGGCGGCAATTGGCGAGGCGCTTGCCGAGCAAGTCATCGACGGCAGGAGCACGATCGATATGAGTAGTTTAAGCGTGAAGAGATTTAAAGAGGTGATTCAATAAGCTCAGTCGTCCGGTCATCGAAGCGAAGACGAGCAAATGCATTAAGGCTTGAACTGACCCTATGGTTTACCCCGGCGAATGCGGATATTCGGCGCTCACCGTTGCCAAAAATTTAACCGGGAGTGAGAATCGTAGTCAATAAACATAGGCTCATCCTCCTTCGAGAATCGAATCGGTTATCTAGCTTTCCGTCAGATCATTTGGCAGTTCACGGCTGCGAAACCTTTGTTTGCTCGATTAAAGACCACAGGTAGGACGGGCTGAGCGGCACTTGGCGAACTTTGACACCCATCGGCCGCAGCGCGTCTTCCACCGCATTGGCGAGCACCGCCGGCGGTCCGACGGTGCCGGTTTCACCCGCACCCTTGAATCCGCCGGGTGTAAATGGATTGGGCGTCACCAGATGATCGATCGTCAGCTCGGGCATTTCCATCACCGTCGGCAAGAAGTAATCCTTGAAGGTGGTGGCGAGAGGCTGCCCGTTGTCATCGTAGGGAAGCTCTTCGTAGAGCGCGCCGCCGAAGCCGTGCGCCAGCGCGCCCAGATGCTGGCCGCGAACAATGAGAGGATTCAGCATGTTGCCGCAGTCGTGGACGGACACGAACTTGAGAATTTTAAGCCCCCCCGACTCGGTATCGACTTCCACCACGGCCACTTCGGCGTCGTAGGGAAAGCTGCTGAACATGGCCACCCGGCCGCGCTCGTCGGCGTGAAACTCGATGTTCGGGTCGCGATAATGAAAAATGAATTCCAGTCCCGGCTCCATCCCCTCGGGCAAACGAAAGATACTGAAGTAAGCGGCGCGCGCAATCTCCTTGAGAGTTACGGCTTGTTTGGGATGGTCGCGAACCAAGACCTCGCCCTCGCCAAGCTCCAGCGAAGCCGCCGGAACGCGCAACAGCACCGAGGCCAGGCTGAGAATTTTTTCTTTAAGCTGGCGCGCGGCCAGGGTCGCCGCCGTCGTCCCGACCACGGAAAAGCGGCTCGAATAGGAACCCGAGCCGTAAGGGCAGGCGAGACTATCCCCTTCCACGACTAAAATATCGTCGAAAGGCACGCGCAACTCGTCGCCGACGAGTTGGGAAATCGAGGTCGCGTGGCCTTGGCCCTCATCGCTGCCGCTCGGGAACACTGCGATCTTGCCGTTGGGATCCATGCGCATGCGCACGCTGTAGTAACCCGCGTTGTAGGATCCCATGCGCGACGAGCTGGACGGCTCCACGACCAGACAGGTGCCGATGCCGATAGCGCGCCCCTCTCCCCGCAATCGGGCCTGTTGTGCGCGCCAGCCGGTGTAATCCGCCAGCTCCATGGCTCGGCTCAACGCCCGCCCATACTGGCCGCTGTCGTAGCGCGGACCGGTCACGGAAATGTAAGGAAAGTCGTCAGGAGGAATGAAGTTTCGCTGGCGCACTTCAGGGGGATCGAGTCCCAGCTTGGCGGCGATAAGATCGACGAAACGCTCGATCACGAAACAGGCTTCGGATTTTCCGAAGCCGCGATGGGCCCCATAGGGCGTCTTGTTGGTCACCACCCCGATCACTTCTCCTGCGTAGTTGGCAATTTTATAGGCGCCTGGGACGAACATGCCGGTGGTGACGATCGAGGCGAGACCGCCGGTCGGATAGGCGGCGCCGATATTGGCGACGATGCGGTCTTTGATGCCCAGGATCGTTCCGTCGTTGCGCACGGCCGCTTCGATGCTGTGAATCTGCTCGCGCGCGTGGATGGTGCCAACCATATGCTCGCTGCGCGTCTCGACCCATTTGACCGGCCGGCGAGTCAGTATCGACAGCAGCGGAATGAGCACTTCTTCGGCATAAAACGACCACTTCTGCCCATAGCCGCCGCCGATGCGTGGCGCCAGCACGCGTACCTTGAGCTGCGGCAGCGCGATAGTGTTTTCGATCAGCGTGCTGATGGGATGGGCGATTTGTGTCGTGTCCCAGACGGTCAGCATCCGGGTATTGGCCTCGTAGTTGGCGACCACGGCTCGAGTCTCGATGGGCGTGCCGGTGAAGCGGCCGCTGCGAATCTCTTCTTTGATGACAAGGTCCGCTTCGCGAAACGCCCGCTCGACATCGCCGCCGGAGACGTGGAAGGTGAGCATGACGTTGTCGCCCCACTCCTCGTAGAGACAAGGAGCGTTCGGCGCAAGAGCAGTCTCCGTATCCACCAGCGCCGGCAACTCGTCAAACTCGGCATCGATCAACTCCAGCGCATCCTCGGCAATATAGCGGTCCTCGGCAACCACCGCCGCCAGCGGCTCGCCGACGAAGCGGGCCTTATCGGTCGCGAGACAATAGTGGTCGAAGAACTTGATGGTGGGATTGCCCTTTTGAAAAGGATCGCGGCTTTGAAACGGAAACGGCGCCAGCGGTTTGAGGTACGGGATTTTTTGCAGCTCGGCGCCGGTGAGACCGGCTATCACGCCGGGCAGCGCCAAAGCGCGATCCAGATTGATCTTGCGGATGCGCGCGTGCGCATAGGGGCTGCGCAGGATCGCCGCGTGGAGCATCCGCGGCAGCGTGACATCCTGTGTGTAGCGCGCTTCTCCGAGCAGAATATCCGGATCTTCCTTGCGCCGGATCGCGCTGCCGACGAGCTTCGTAGATTTCGCCTCGTCGCTCATGATGTCGGTCCGCCGGACCTGAGTTTCTCCGCTGCGGCTTGCACCGCTTCCACGATCGGCAGATAACCGGTGCAGCGGCAAAGGTTGCCGGCAATCCCCTGCTTGATCTCGGCTGCGGATGGGTTGGCATTTTTCGAGAGCAGAAAATAAGCCGCCATCACCATGCCCGAGGTGCAAAAGCCGCACTGCAGCGCATGGTGCGTCCAGAAGGCCTCTTGAATCGGATGCAACTCGCCGTCCCGCGCCAAACCCTCGATGGTGCGGATTTCTCTGCCATCGGCTTGCACGGCCAGGAAAGTACAGGACTTGGTGCTGCGACCGTCGACGATGATCGTGCACGCGCCGCAGCTCGTCGTATCACAACCGAAGTGGGTCCCCTTAAGTCCAACCACGTCGCGCAGGTAATCCACCAACAGGAGCCGCGGCTCCACCTCATGCTCGTGGCTCTGCCCGTTGACGCTGACTGTGATGCGCTTCTTAAGCGCCATGTCCGGCCTCGATGGTTTCGCCCTGGGAGCGCCTGAGCGCGATCGCAATGGCTTGTTTGCATATCGATTGCAGCGCGGCGCGCTTGTATTCCCGCGAGCCGCGGATATCTTCCATGGGCTGCGCCGCCGCGGCAACCCTCCGTGCCGCCTCCTGGATCGTATCCTGCCGGATTTCCTTTCCGATAAGAAAAGAAGCCGCATCCCGCGCCGGCATCGGCGTCAATCCCGCGGCGCCCATCGCAATGCTCGCCGCGCGACAAACCTTGCCTCCATCCATGGCAAGTTGGACCGCCACGCTGGCCACGGCGAAATCGCCGGCGCGGCGCTCGAGCTTGACATAGGCGCCCCCTTGATCCGGCGCCGGAGTCGGCAAGATCACCTCGCTGATAAGCTCATCATGATCCAGTCGCGTCGTGTAGGCATCGACGAAAAAGGACTCAGCGTCGAAGCTGCGCTCGCCGCGCGGGCTGACGCAGCGAATGCGCGCCTTGAGCGCCAAAGCGACGGGCCCCCAGTCTCCAGCCGGGTCGGCCTCCGCCAACGCCCCGCCGATGGTGCCCCAGTTTCTCACTTGACTGTCGCCGAGCACCCTGACGGCATCGGCCATGAGAGGAAACTTATGCTGGATCAAGCGCGACTCCAAAACGCTCTGGTGCGACGTAAGGGCGCCGATCCGCAAACCGGTTGCATCTTCTTGCATATAGGCGAGTCCGCCCAACCGGCCGATGTCGATCAGCCAACGCGGGCGCGCGAGGCGAAGTTTCAGCAGCGGCAGCAGGCTCTGTCCCCCGGCCAAGAGCTTTGCCTCTTCGCCGCCGGAAGAAAGCATATCGAGTGCCTCTTTCAAGGAATCGGCAACAAAGTATTCAAACGATCGGGGGTACATCGTGACTGGCTCCAGCCAACAAATACTCTACGGCTCTTCCGCGAGTCAACCCGCTCGAAGGACAACGCCGGCTGTTTTGCGGCTGATTTCGCGGCTGCGAAGCTGTCCCGCGGGTGTGCGCGAAATCGTTCGAGCTGATTGCGAACGGTTTGAAGTATCGTGGCGAGTGACGCTCCGCGCCCATTGGATTGCCGTGCTGTCAGCCGGTCCGCTTGCCAGCGTTCGATCTGAACTGATATAGGCGAAGTGGAAGGTTGACCTATGGCAAATCTAAATCTCGATCGCGCCAAGACGGCGGTGCTGTCCATGGACATTCAAAAAGCCACCGTGCGAAAAAGCTCCATGTTCCGCGAGCGCCATGTGGGCCAGTCGGCGAAGTCCGTGTTAGACGCGGCGCGCAATGCGGCTATCCTCGTTGTCCACGTCGTCATCGATTACCAACCGGCTTTTTTTTCACCGCGGAATAAATTCTTGCAGAAAATAAGAATCCCCGTCCTGTCCGCTCCCGGCGTGGATGTGGCCGAGCTTCTGGAAATCGCCGATGAGGTTAAACCCGTCGGCGACGAGCCCATCGTCCGCAAGCCGCGCATGAACCCGTTCTTCGGAACCGCTCTCGAGAGCATGCTGAGGAGCAGGGACATCGACACCGTGGTCTTAATGGGCGTGGCCACTGAATTTGTCGTCGAGTCGGCCGTGCGACATGCCGCCGACGCGGACTTTCGGGTGATCGTGCTGGAGGACTGTTGCGCCTCTTTTTCCGAGGAAGCCCATCGAGTCTCGCTTCATATCATCGACCATTTGGCTACCCTCGCCACCTCGGCAGACTTTCAGCAAAGCGTCTGAGGAGCCGGAATTATGAATCAAGCAAACAATCCCGTTGAAGAACTTATCACCGAGACCCGCGCCGCATTCGAAACCGAGACCACGGTCGGGCGAATCCTTGAGCGGACAAAAAAATCTCTGGAACGGTTTCTCGCCAACCCCGCGTCGCTCGATCACGTCAAAGACTCGCTGGCGCGGGTGCTGGCCCGAAAAAGCATCCCCTACGGCCAGCCGGTGGATCAGGACGGCTACGGCTCCTGGCGACTCTACAGCGATCCGAACCACCTCTTCTGCATCCGCCCGACGCATCAGCGCTCCACCACCAGCCGCCAGCCGCATGATCATGGCGAGCTTGGCTGGGCCGTTTACGGCATACTGGTAGGCGAGACGGTGCAGCAAATCTACCAGCGTATCGACGATGGCAGCGAACCGGGGCGGGCCAAGTTGCGCCCCTTGCCGCCGGTCCGCCAGAAGGCTGGAGAGGTCGTAATCATTCCGGTCGGCGCGCCCCATGCCATCATCGCCCGGACGGAAAACTGGAGCGTAGTGATCCGCAGCCGGGAGATGGAGAACCTATGGCGCAACTGGTACGACGCGGATGCGGGAACCGTCGAGCGAAAGGTTTTTGGCTACGGTTAAGCGAACGGTGGGTTGAGATCTAGTCCGACGAATTTGAAATTCTGAATTAGGATTGCATGGATGATTATTCTTTCCAATTGAGTCGGACCGTTTTGCTGCCGGGGGGCGCCTCAGAGAATACTATTCCCAGCACATGCTGCGAGGGGCGGATCTTTACCTTTGCACGGCCGTCAACTTGTCGAACTGCATCGGGCTCGGACCAATTCCCGACCGAAGCCGCGGAGAGAAAGACCGCAAGAATCCTACTCATGCCGTGACGCGCAGCCATGCTCCCTAGTGTCCTGGTCCAGAAGTTCGCAAAACAAGTCGGACGGCCTGATATCGTCATGGCGGAGAAAGCCGGCATCCAGATTGGCGATTTTCCTGGATTCCGGATCGCGCTAGCTATCGCCAGCTTGCCCGGAATGACGGATGAATCATGTAGCGAACTTTTGGGTCGGCACACTAGGCGGCCTTTGCGGTTATCGTCCGGGAAGCGGGCCCTCGCCGGAAAGTTTTTTTAGCAGCTCGATCACCTCGGCGTCGCGCGGCATTTCCCTGATCGCTTTCTCCATCTCTTCGGGCATCAGCGGATCGGGGTCTTCGCCGGTGAGCTTTTTGTATTCGCGATGAAATTCGGCGTCTTTGAAAGCCTTGCGCATGGCGTCCTGGAGAATCATGACTTTGTCCTTCGGTGTCCCCGGCGGCAAAGCGTAAGGCACGCCCACGAGTCTCAAGGTCCGGTACATGGTCAGGAGCTTGGACTCATTTTGAGATTTTGCAAAACTTTCGATCTCGGGGACACGACCGAAGCGCGGATGCTTGGCTCCTTTCGGAATCTCCAAGATCGCGTGGATATCCATCACGCTTTTCTCCACCCAATCGGGGTTGCGGTGGAGTAGCTGGGCGACATTATTCGCCCTGCCATCGAGCTCGCCGCTCAAGAGAGCTACCTCGATCTCCGGAGTCGTGTAGCCGACGATAAACTTCGGTTCCTTCATACCGAGAAAATAGCCAAAGAGCCGCCCGGCGATATAGTTCGGATGTCCGACCGCCTGGGCGCCGAGCCTGAGGCCGGAAGCCGCTCGCAGCTTCTCGGGATTGCTCAGACCAAGTTCTTTTCTTGTGTACAGGATCTGATGCGAAGTGCTTTCCGACGTACCGAGGTAGATAAACTTATCGATATCGTACATCACACCGGTCGCGCCGAGGATGTTGAGTGCGACGATGCTGCCGCTCAAGGCGCCGATAGTCAGCCCGTCCGGCTTGGCGTTTTGGTAAACATGATTGGCTGCTTGTCGGCCGCCGCCGCCGGCCCTGTGTTCGAGCACGATGGTCGGATTGCCGGGAATGTATTTCCGCAAAGAAGGAACCAGGGCCTTTGTGCGGTGATCTCCCGCTCCTCCGGGGGCGGTGCCCAAGACAATCGCTAAGGTCTTACCCTGATAAAAGGGCGCCTGCGCCAAAGCACCGTCGGCAAACACGGCTAAAACCGCAACGACGGTGACCCAAAACCGCACGATCAAGTGTTTCTTTCCCATGGCAGACCTCCCATCAGCGCGGCGGCAGACGTCCGCGCTCGCAAGGTTTTTTAAAGACCTCACTCACTTCACGATCCCGCCGAATGTCTTCGAGGCGAATAACCCAATTGCAGGCCAGACGTCAAACCCTACCGCCGTCCACTGAAGTCTAAAGTCCATACTTTGCTGATAGGTGCGCTGGTCGAACCGCGAAAAGCTGGCGCGACTTCAGAAATGCTCTCCCGTGGGAGACTGTTTTCTCCACTTAGAGCCTCATTTTCGACGTCAAATTGGGCTCTGTGAACTTTACCGCATTGTCCAGGGCATAGGTTTCAACTACCGCCTAAAGCGCACGATGCCGTGCTTGGATTCCTAGTTCGCTTTTTCAACTTATCGATTTGGACTTGTAACGGCCTCGCGCCCTGCACTAGACTCTGAGCATCGGTTGGCATTATCCGTCACGATCCCCGCTGGGGTTTTCCGCGCTATGATAACCGCTCATGCCGACGTGGTTGGCAGCCTGCTCAGACCACAAGAATTGAGCGAGGCGCGCAGCCGGTTTGCGGCCGGCGAGGTCGAGGCTTCACGCTTGAGGGAACTCGAGGATCGCGCCGTCTGTGACGCGATCGCGATGCAAGAGGCAGCCGGGCTCGAAATCGTGACCGACGGCGAGATGCGCCGGCAGTCTTTTCAGAGCCAAATGACTGCGGCAGTCGAGGGCTTCGGCGACTTCACCATGGACGCATTTCTTTGGGGCGAGTGGCATAATGCCCAAGGAACAGTCCGCACAGCGCGCCCGCAAAACCTCGGGGCGACCGGTAAACTCGTCCGCAAGCGCTGGTTATCCGCCGATGAGTTCGCCTTTCTGAAGAACAAAACCAGCCGCGTTGCTAAAATTACCCTGCCGAGCCCAGGGCTCTGGGCGAATTTCTGGTCGCGCGAACACTCCCGTGCCGCCTACCCGACGCTGGATAGTTTTCTCGCCGACATCGTTCAGCTCTTGCGCGAAGAGGTTCAAGAGCTGGTGCGCTTGGGTGCTCGCTTACATCCAAATCGATGCGCCGCACTACGGGCTGATGCTCGACGCCAAGACACGGCGTTTCTACGAAGCGCAAGGGTGGAGTCTGGACCAATGGTTGACGCTTGGCATCGAGCTCGACAATGCGCATCATCGCGGGATTTCCAGGTGTCACTTTTGCGCTCCATCTCTGACGCGGCAATCAGGGCGGCCGGTGGCTCGCCGAGGGCGGTTACGAATCGATCGGTCGTAGGCTCTTCCGGCGGCTCAAGGCACAGCGGCTCTTGCTCGAGTACGACGACGAGCGCGCCGGCACGTTCGCGGCGCTCAAGGACATCCCCGAAGACAAATTCATCGTGCTCGGCTTGATCACCAGCTAAAACCGGCCGGCTTGAGCGCATGGATGACCTACGCCGGCGCGTCGCGACGGCCGGCAAGTATTTTCCGCTGGCGCAGCTCGGCGTCAGCACCCAGTGCGGTTTTGCTTCGTCGGTTCTCGGCAACCCGATCTCACCTGAAGAACAACAGCAAAAGCTCGAACTCGTCGTCAGGACGGCGCGCGAGGTGTGGGGATAAGAGACCGTCTGCATCGCTCACAGTCAAGATTTAGGAGCGGTGGCGGAGACAGACTTTTATCAGCGACTAGCGATTGGCACGATTACGCTTTTGCCGTCCTCAGTCTTGCGACTTACACCAACACGCTCCTGTTGCCTTCGATGCTCTTTCTCACCCTCGCCGGCAGAGCCTTTGCGGCGTTGCGCAGGTCGTAGGTCATTTGCAGGTTCATGCAGAATTCCGCCGAAATTTTGAAAAACGTTCCCAGCCGGATCGCCGTATCTCCCGTGATGCCTCTGGCATCTGTTAGAATCGCCGTGATCCGGTTGGGCGGCACCCCGATCGCCTTCGCGGGCGCGTTTGCCGTCTGACCCGGGGTTTCAAAAACTCCTCGTTGAGAATTTCATCTGGAGGCACCGGTCGCATTCCATTCTTTTTCATTTTGTTACTTCTTAATGATAGTCGACGATTTCAACGTCATGCGGACCGTCATCTTTCCAAGTAAAACAGATCCGCCATGGGTCGTTGATCCGGATGCGGATTGGAGCCGCATCGCGGTATCAGGCTAGCATGATAGCCAGAGTGCCTAGGCGATCTAAAAGATCGCTACTCGGATTCTCTCGACCTGTTTATCTTCCCTGACTTGGCGAGGAATTGCTTCGCTTTTTCCTCCGAAATGGATTCGACCTCGGCCAAAATTCGCTCCAATTGCGGTTCGCCGATTGTTTTCGCTTGATATTCTGCAATCACAGCCGCCATCGCGGCAACCGTCGGAGACTCGAGAAAAGAACGCACGGGTATCTCCAACTGAAACTGCTGCAGCACCCGCGAGACAATTTGCGTCGCGGCCAATGAATGACCGCCAAGATCGAGGAAATTGTCGTTCATTCCGACACCATCGAGAGAGAGAACTTCAGCCCATATCGCCGCCAGGCCTTTTTCCACCGGAGTTCCAGCCGCGACGAACGGCGTGGCTAGATCCGGTCGACGATTGTCGGGATCGGGAAGAACGCTGCGATCCACCTTGCCCCCTGATGACAGCGGCATTGCATCCAGCTTCACAAAAGCCGAGGGAATCATGTAGTCAGGCAGCTTTTTGCTCAAAAATGCTCGTAGCTCGCTAACCCGAGGAGCCTCCTGGGAAGAAGCGACAAAATACCCGACCAACCGAGCTTCCCTCGATTCATTGCGCCGTGCCACGATAACGATCTCCCGAATGAGGGGATGCTCGCGCAGAGTTTTCTCGACTTCCGCAATCTCGACGCTGTAACCTCGAATCTTGACCCGAAAGTCCTTTCGTCCCTTGTGGACGAGGCAGCCGTCAGGAAGCATCAGACCTAAATCGCCGGTGAAATATAATCGCCTGCTGCTGCCGCTGGGATCCGGTTTGAACTTCGCTTCAGTGAGGTCGGGCCTGCGCCAGTAGCCAGGGGATAGATACTCGCTGTTCACAACTATCTCGCCCACCTCGTTGAAGTCGAGTCGTTTGCCTTCCTCATCCAGAAGGAGAGTCTCTTTGTCCTCGACCATGTAGCCCACAGGCAAATCGTTGCCGAGAATTTCTGTTTCATGATCCATCATGAAAGTTCTCAAGAGTCCCGTTTCGCTACCGGTCAAGGCGTTGGAAAGAACCGTGTTGACGGAGAAGTGCTCCTTGAACAGATCAAAATCCGATTTGCCAGCCTGGTCGCTCGCCAATATGACATGACGAAGGTCAACGAATTCTTCATCCCCGTTGAGAGTTTCGCAAAATTTGCGGAATAGGGGTGCAGTGGTCCAACAAATTGCGATCCTCTCCCGCAAAAACCAATCGACGAGGCGCATCGTGCCTTCTTTTTGGACGTCAAACAAAACCAGTGTCGCGCCGTTGAGCAAACCAAGAAATGTGTTCATCACCGCATTTGGCGTTCCGGAAGCGAGGACGCTCAGCTTGTCGCAGGCACCGATTCCAAACATATTGGTGCGCAGCATCATGTTGTGAAGCACGTTGCGATGGCTCTGGAGGACACCCTTGGGTTCTCCAGTTGACCCCGAGGTGTATAAGACAGCAGCAAGCTCGCCGGGGTGTTATGCGCAGTTCGAGGTCCGTACCCGGGGTTTCTGCATCATAAGGCTCGATCTCCAGAAAACGATACTGGCTCCGTTGATGTTTTCCGATCGGCGAAACACTATCTTGATTCGTGATGACGAGTCCGGGCCGTAAATCCGCCAACATGCCGGTATTCCGCGCCGCCGGGAAAGACGGGTCCAAAAGCGCAAAGAACTTGCCGGCCTTCAAAGTTCCGAGTATCGCGACTATCTGCTCCAGACCTTTTTCCAACAACACGCCGATGGGTTCCGCCTCACTCCCTCGCTGTTGCACAATCTTGCGGGCGACCCGGTTCGCCATCGCGTTGAGTTCAGCGTAGGTCACGGCTTGGTCTTCCGCCTTTACCGCGATCCCGTGCGGATTTATGCCGACGATTTTTTCGAACCGCTCCGGAATCGACTGTTCGACCTCTGGTTTCGGGAACTCGACAAAGGCGCCCGAAGCGCGAATGCACTTCATCCGGATCGCCTCCTGATGGCGCGGGCTCGCGACCTTTCGGTTCCCTCGGCCTGTCTCTTTTTCAGCTTCGCTTTCTTCCAATTCGCCCTCGGTGATAGCTAAATCTGATCTAATAGAGGCCCTGGCAAAATAACCACCGCAGCCGCCACATGTCTAAGCAACGTTAAATCCAACCGACTGAACCCCAGGGCATCCCTCGTCGGAATACCTCGGTCCGCGCGCTGCTTCGATTGATGACAGGATAGCAAATCTCGCGAACCGAGGCTCGGCCTGAAACGTAAAAAGGTTCGCGTCCCCTTTTCTCATTCCTTTTCTCATCTTCCGGTCTGCCCGTCGGCATTCAGCTCATCGGTCACCGTAACCAGGATCACCGCCTGTTGGAAGGAGCCCAGGCTGTCTACCGGATGTTCGCGAAATCGACATGAGCACCACCGGGATCGTAGTTCCTCACGGTTCCGACGCTGCCAGCAAATTAAGCGCGAGCCCGATCAACTCCGTCACCGGTCAGCTAAAACCGAAAGTCTGCCGGAATGATTTCTGATGGCTGTCGATGTTGCGAAACACCGTGTCCCAATTGGAGTCCCAGAAACGAATCCCCTTCAGCTTCAAAAGCGCGCCGCTCAGCTCGACATCCGGTCGCACCGGATAGCGCAGCGCGATGGTTTGGATCGCCCGCTGCCCTTCCTGCGATAAAATAAAATCGATGAACAGCTTGCCGGCGTTGCCATGGGGCGCGTTCTTGGCCAGACCGATGGCGATCGGCGGGCGGTTGTATCCGGGCTCGGTGACCACCCAGTCGAGCGGGCAGCCTTTCTGTTTAAGTCTTTCGGTGTGATGAAAATGGATGCCGATCATCAGCGGAAACTCGCCGGCGCAGAGCAGCTCGATGGCGAGGCTCGGATCGCGGCCGTAGCGTAAGTCTTGCTGCGCCAGCCGGCGCATGAACTGCGGCGCTTTATCTTTGCCCATGATCTCGAACATGGTGGCGTACCATTCGATATCATCCTCGTTGAGCCACATTTTCCCTTTCCACTTGGGCAAAAGGAAATCGTCGTAACTGCGCGGCGCCTCGGCGCGGGAAATCTCTTTGGTGCTAAAGGCTGTAACGAAACTCACCGTGTACGCCGCCGTCCAGTAGCCATCTTTGTCCTTCAAGTTGTTGCTGATCGTCGCTCGTTCCGCCGACGGATACGGCGCCAGCGCCCCCTTCTGAGCCAGCAGCCAGGCTTGCAGTCCGCCAATGCCGCCGTAGACATCGGCGCTAAACAAGCCGGTGCGCTGCTCGCGTAGAATTCTCTCGTAGACGGCGGTGGTTCCTTGACGTAGATAGCTGGTCTTGATGGCGGGATATTTCTGATTGAACTGCTTGATCAGCGCGTGCATGTGATCGATCTGCGTCGTGCCGTAGATCATCAGGTTGGCTTCCTTGAGCGCGCCCTTCACCATCTCGTCGGACGCGCCGTTGGCGCTACCGTGACATAACGCAACAGCAGTCGCCCAGACCCATAACAACACTCGCGCTTTGAATGGTCTCATCATGCGTCCCCTGAGCATCCCATTCGGCGCTTACAGCAGCCAGTGCAGATCATAGAGCCGCACCGCGTTGGCGAACGTGAGTTTGCGTTGCAATTCGCCATTCAGGTGCCCCATGGTGTCGCGAATAAAACTTTGCGAATCGGGAAAGATCCCATCGGCATGCGGATAGTCCGACGCCCAGCAAAAACTCTCGGCGCCATATTCTTCCGCCAACAGCGCGCCAACCCGATCGTCTTGAAAGGTGGCCCACACTTGCCGATTGAACTGTTCGCTCGGTTTGGTGCGAATCAAGTCGTCGTACATGCCCTCTTTGAATTTCATGTCGACCCGCTCCAACACATAGGGAATCCAACCGATATGACTCTCGGCCATGACGACTTTGAGTCCGGGATGACGCTCAAGCGCGCCGCATAGCAGGATCGCCACCAAACATTCGTCGGCTTGCATCGCCACCACCGCCTGGTGCGTTGCGTGGGAAACCCGCGGCAAATCGCCCTTGAGCTTCTGCTCGACGCTGATCGGTCCGCAGGTCGTCGTGCCATGACCGACGCCGATATGAAACGACAGCGCCACTTGATTTTCCTCCGCCGCGCTCCACATCGGCTCCCACATCTGATGCCAGATCGGCTCCGGCCCGTTGAACCAATCAATCATCGCGCCGCGCAGCCCCAAGCCGTTTCTGCCGACGCGACGCAACTCCGCGCTTGCCGCCTCGGCGGATGTCGCCGGAATATTGGCGATACCGATGAAGCGGCGCGGATTGTAAGAAGAGAACTCGGCGATGAAATCGTTGTAGGCCCGGTAGGTCGCCGCGATGACCTCGGGATCTTTGATGCTGTCCTCGACGAAGCGGATACCGTAGATGATTTCCGCTTCGATACCGTCCAGGTCCAGGTCGGCGAGCCTGAGCTTGGGATCGGGCGGATGACTCGGCTGCCAACCGGCCTCCGCCATGCGCCGGCCGCGATGAGTGGTCATCTGTCCGCGCCCCATCCACGCCGCGTGCGCGCCCATGTTGGCGCCGTCGCCGATCCAAGTGGGTTTGCCACCGACGTCCACCACATGCGGCACGCGCTCGCGCAGCTGCGCCGGCGCCCGCGACGTGAATGTATCCGCCGGCAGATAAAACAAATCCATATGCCCATCCGCCGAAACGATCTTGTCAGCCATCGGAGTTTCCCCCTTTTTCACAATGATAAATTGGCGACCGGTAATCGACGCGCAGCCGGACCAAGCTTGATGATGCGGACAATAGTTCCAATCGAACCGCAGCGTCAAGGGACGCGCGGCTTGACGCTGATTGCACTCGGCGTTAAGGACAAGTCTGAGGGCGTATGGTTAGGTCTGGCAATCACACATTCTCGGGCTGGCCGACCGACCTAAACTCGAAACCCGAAGAAAATCCGGGTTAATCTATAACTGTGATGTTCAACCGATCATGATCACCAAAACGTTTGTCGGTTCACACATTGCGCCGGAAGAGCGTCGCCATCACCGCCCGTGCTCGATCAGTCCGCGCTTGTTCGTTGCTCGGTTATTCGCGCCGCCACTCCCATGTTCAATATCTTGTTGCACTCGCGACGGCTGCTCGGTTATGTTGCCAAACGCTTTGCGGATTCAGCGGTCGAGTTGAATTCCTCTTTGCATCCTTTCAAGGAGAATCACATGGCGGATTTATTTCGCTTGTCGGCGAGTGATGCCGCGGCGCGCATTCGCGAAGGCAAACTCACGTCCGAAGCTCTGCTGCGCTCCTGTCTCGCGCGCATCGATGCGCGCGAATCGCAAGTCAAAGCCTGGGTCCATTTGGACCGCGATTTTGCCCTGGCGCAGGCCCGGGAATGCGACCGGAGCGCGAGCCGCGGACCGCTTCACGGCGTTCCCTTCGCCGCCAAGGACATCATGGACACGGCCGATTTGCCGACGGAGTACGGCTCTCCTATCTACAAAGGTAACCGTCCGGCGGCGGACGCCGCGTGCGTGGCGCTGAGCCGGGCGGCCGGCGGGGTGCTTTTGGGCAAGACCGTGACCACCGAGTTTGCCAGTCGATTTCCCTGGGGCAAGACGACCAATCCGCACAACCCCGAGCATACGCCCGGCGGCTCCTCAAGCGGCTCCGCCGCCGCGGTCGGCGATTGCATGGTGCCGCTGGCCTTCGGCACCCAGACGGTTGGATCGGTGATCCGCCCCGCAGCGTTCTGCGGCTGCATCGGCTACAAACCGAGCTACGGTGAAGTGAGCACCCAGGGCGTCAAGCAGAACACCGCGTCCTTCGACACCGTGGGGCTTTTCGCTCGCGCCGTCGAGGACCTTGCTCTGTTTCGCGCCGCGCTGACGGGATTCGCCGGGAAACCTCTGGCCGCCGTTGCGGTGAACGATCTCAAGATCGGCTTTTGCCGCACCATGTTCTGGGACCGTGCGGAGGATTACACGAAACGGTTTTTGGAAGAGACCGCAAGCGCGCTGGGCAAGGCCGGCGCGAAGGTCGCCGATGTCGATCTCGGCAAGCCGTTCGAACAGTTCGAGGCCATGGGCCGGCGCATCAACGATTACGAGTTCTCTCGTGCCCTCACCTGGGAACGGCATCACCATTGGGATCTGTTGAGCGAGTTCCAGCGCGACAAACTCGCCGCATGGCTCAATGTCTCCTACGAACAATACCGCGAAGCCGAAGCCGTCCTCGACCAGTGCCGCAGACATCTCGCCGACGCCATGAAGGATATCGACCTGTTGCTCACGCCAAGTGCTCTCGGCGAGGCTCCGGCAGGACTGGCCAGCACGGGCGACACCTCGTTCAACATCCTGTCGACCTGGACCTATACGCCTTGCGTCACGCTGCCGGTGTTTACCGGACCTTCGGGTCTGCCCGTCGGCATTCAGCTCATCGGTCACCGTAACCAGGATCACCGGCTGCTCGAAGGGGCTCAGGCTGTTTACCGGATGTTCGCGAAATCGACATGACATCCACGGACGTGTCGGATTCGAGCCGATCTTGTTTTGCTTGGCAGTAGCGAAACAACGGAGTAAAAATTTCACTCCTATGACGGCAAGGATTCGCCAAGCGCTGCGCGCCATCGGCTTCCGGATTATCTATTTTTGCGAGGACCGGCCCCAGCTGCGTGGGCTGGCGACACGGATCTGGGTGACGTTCCTGGCGAGGTCGGAGCCGCCGCCACAGCGAGAAGAGAATCTGAAGAGATCGGCCTAGGCACCCCAAGAGCGCCATAGGATCGCGGTACTTCCTCAACCTGCTCTGCCGGACGGACGAGACGCGCAGCGCAAGAATGGCTTCGATAACTTCTCAAAAACCAAGCTCGTGCCAGACGCTCCGTGTCGCTCGCTTGGTTCAAACGATCTCGACTTCAGGGATGTGAAATTTGCGTCGATATGCCCCGGCGGTCACGCCCGTGATCCGCTTGAATAACCGGCGAAAAAAGGCGGGGTCTTCGTAGCCAACCTTCCAGCTGATCTCATCCACCGGCTCCCCGGTTCGTTCGAGCCGTCGCTTGGCCTCTTCAACGCGCAGCCGCTGAACGTAATCGATGGGGGCGTGCCCGGTGGCGCTCTTGAAGCGCCGCTTGAAACTGCGCTCGGGAATCCCTGAGACGCGGGCCGCCTGTTCGATGGGATTGGCGACCGAGAAATGGCGGCTCAGCCAGCTTTGCGCTTTGTGAATCGCGGCGTCGCCATGATCGGTCACCGGCTCGAATACGACATAGGGCGAGAGACCATCGGCATGCCATTGAAACGCGAAGAACTTCGCCACGGCTTGAGCCGCCGTCGGTCCCGCGTGTTGGGCAATCAGATAAAGAACGAGATCGTGCCACGAGGTGGAGGCGCCGGACATGAGAAACTCCTGATGTTTTCCGGCGGCGACCAGCGCCCGGTCCAACCGCAGCCGCACGTTGGGGAAATTCCGGCGAAACGTCGCCGCGTACATCCAGTGAACCGTCGCATCTTTGCCGTCGAGCAGACCGGTCTCCGCGAGCAACAGCACGCCAGAGCAGGCGGAGCACAGTTGCGCTCCCGCAGCATGCATATCGGTTAGCCACTTTACGATCGCCGGATATCTACCCTGTTGCCACTCTCCCCGCTCGACCAGGATCGATGGAATGATGATCACGTCCGCCGAATCGATTTGCTCGATTGAACGCCTGGCTTCGATGGGCACTCCGCTCGCGGAGGCGAGCCTACCCGCGGTGGTGGCGACGATCTCGGCGTCGAAGCGAGCACGTCCGGCCAAACCTTCGCTGTAAGTGCTGAGCAAAGCCAACGAGTTCAACACGTCATAAAGACCCATCAACGTCGAAGCCATGACCTCCGGAATCGCCACAAGGCGGACGCGTACGTTCTTCGGACCTGCTTTCATTTTTCGTCCTTCATGGCCTAAACGGACCCATTTTGCGCAAACTGCCTCTCCCCTCGCGCGCCGAGTGAGGTTATCTTCATGCACAACAAATTTTGTGCGAGGAGGATTTTATCATGAAGATCGACGAGCGAAAGCTCAATGAATTCGTCGAAAAAGCAGTCGCCGATTTAGCCGCCGGTTATGGCGGTGTCATGACCGTGCTGGGACACAAGCTCGGGCTTTACAAGGCCATGGCGCACGCCGGACCGCTCGATTCATCGGAAGTCGCCAAGCGCTCGGGCTGCGCGGAGCGCTACGTGCGCGAATGGCTCAATAGCCAGGCGGCGGCCGGCTATGTTGTCTATCATGCCACGAGCGCCACCTACGAACTCACGCCGGAGCAGTCACTGGTATTGGCTGAAGACGACAGCCCGGTATTTATGCCGCCTGCGTGGGAAGTACCCGCTTCCATGTTTTTGGACGAAGAGAAGTCGATCGATGCCTTTCGCACCGGCAATGGCGTCGCCTGGGACGAGCACAATCAGCGTCTCTTTTGCGGCGTCGCGGCTTTTTATCGCAACGGCTACCGGAACAGTTTGGTTCGCGAGTGGCTTCCGGCTCTCCGCGGCGTGGAGAAAAAACTGCGCGCCGGCGCCAAAGTTGCCGATGTGGGCTGCGGTCATGGTCATTCCACCATCCTCATGGCCGAAGCGTTTCCGCAGTCGCGCTTTTGGGGCTTCGATTATCACGGCAAATCGATCGAAAGCGCCCGCAACCTGGCGCGCAATACGAAGACCGCAAATAGTGTTAGCTTCGAAGTGGCCGGCGCCATGAGTTATCCCGCTGAAGGTTTTGACTTGATCTGTTTCTTTGACTGTTTGCACGACATGGGCGACCCCGTGGGCGCCGCGCGGCATGCCAAAAGCGCGCTGGCCGAGGACGGTACGGTGATGTTGGTCGAGCCCTTCGCCAACGATCGAGTCGAAGAAAACCTGAACACGGTGGGCCGTCTTTACTACTCGGCTTCGACAACCCTTTGCTGCGCGCACTCGCTATCGGAGGATGGCGCGGCCGCTCTCGGCGCTCAGGCCGGTGAGGCGCGATTAGCCAGCGTGTTCACGAAAGCCGGTTTTCGCGATTTCAGAAAAGCCAAATCGACGCCGTTCAATCTCATTCTCGAAGCGAAGGTCTAGAATTGGAAACAAAACGCTGAGGGTCATGGGTTCAGGTTGCCGCTATTTTTAAGGGCTAGTCCTTAGCCCGCGCCGCCATCCGGCCGGCGAGCAGAGCTCCCGTCACGGCGAAGAAATGTACCGTCGCCATCGGCGCCCAGGTACCGTCGGCGAGCAGCCCGGTGAGCTGCTGCAGCGCGGCCGGCCAGAACAGCTGCGAGAACACCACCGCGCCCGAGGCCGAGCCGGCAAGCTCGCTGTTGAGCGCAGGGCATGGCGAGCCCCTGGGCGAGGCCGACGAAAATTCCCGGGGCTGGTTACCGGGGTCACGCATGCGTCGGGACTTTTTATATATTGACCACGCGGGAGGTGGATGCTAGCGTTTTGCCTGGTAGAGGATAGCTATCGAGCGGCTGCTGTTGTGCTGTGAACGGGGCCATCAAGCCCGGGAAGGAGCTCTTATGGCGCTTCAATCTCACACCACGAACACACCCACCGTCGTTTCTGAATCTTCAGAGATTTCTCGCGTGTACGTCGAAGGTCTCGTTGCCGGCCTGATTGGCGCGGCGACGATTGCCGTATGGTTTTTCATCCTCGATCTTTATAACGGTAGACCGTTTTACACACCCAACGTTTTGGGCGCCGCGCTGTCTCTTTCCGGAGCCGTCCGTGAATCTGCGACGGTTCCGATCTCGATGGAGTTCGTCATATTCTATTCTTGGATTCACGGTTTAGTGTTTTGTGTGATTGGCGGAATGGCCTCGAAACTCCTCTCGCTCGCGGAGCGTGATCTTAACTACGGATTCGGCATCTTACTGCTGTTCATTATCTTTGAATTTGGATTTGTCGCCGCCACAATGGTTTTTGCCGAACCCATATTGCGAGCTCTGACATGGCCGTCGGTCCTGCTAGGCAATCTACTCGCGGCGGGTGCCATGGCGGTCTACTTTCGGCGCCATCATCCGAAGCTGCGGATCTCACCGTAAGTGAGAAAGTTATCGCGCGGTGGAATTGAGGTGAGGTGTTTGGGGGTCCGGATATCTAAACAATCTTGCGGCGGTGATTTCTAAACCAACCCCATTGCTATCTTGAATAATGTTATCAGCCGTGACGAGCGGACAGCAGGGAAGGATTCGTTAAAGCTCCGGTCCTTCGGCTCCGTCGAGTTTGCAGAGATTTCGGTCGAAGGTTCCCAACGGAAGGTGGCCGGCTTTCCGCGCTATTTCGAGGACCAAACTATCGGCGAACCCCAACGTCGGGCGGTTGCGATACTACTCGAGTGCTGCGGCCACGCTATCGGACTCTTGAGTGGTGAGATCTCGGTATGCAAAAGCATGTCGATGACCGTCGCGATTTCCGCGCGAGTCAGGTCGTACACAGCAGTAAGAACCCATGTCGCTTCCATGAGAACCAGCGTAGATACCCATGCCCCTTTACTCACGAATGATTCCGCGGCAGCAACCTGCATGGTCGTCGAGCGTGACCAGACGGACCAAGACGTTGGTGTCAACGGCGCGCATGTTTTTTCTTCAGATAACGCCGCACGCCTTGATCGAACTCTTCTACCTTCTTCGCAGCCGGTACCGGTTGCGCAAAGATTGCCCAATGAATGTCTTCCGACGTATACGGGCCGGCTTTGCCAACGACGACGGCGTCGCCTTGCTCCTCCCATTCCAGCGCCGAGCCCGGGCCGATCCCGGGTTTTCGTCGCACTTCCATCGGAACGGAAATCTGTCCCTGAGCCGTAACTTTTGAGAGCGCCAATGCCATGCTTAAATACCGCGGTAATGGATTAATGGTCAAACCAAGCGACCTTTGCTGGTTAAGGGAGTTTACGAGCCGGCGTCGGGTCACGTCTCAGCCCGCGCCGCCATCCAGCCGGCGAGCAGCGCGGCAGTCACTGCGGCAAAGTGCACCGCCGCCATCGGCACCCAGGTACCGTCGGCCAGCAGTCCGGTGAGTTGCTGCAACGCGGCCGGCCAGAAAAACTGCGAGAACACCACCGCGCCCGAAGCCGAACCGGCAAGCTCGGTGTCGACCGCCATCGCGCCGGCCTGGGCATAGGGCATGGAGAGCCCTTGAGCGAGACTGACGAAGACTCCCGGGATGTAGAGTGCGGCCATCGAGATGCCGCCAAAATAGAGCCACGCGGCGAGCAGCGCACCGTTGGCGACCCCCACCACGCCGCCGAGCATGGTCATGAATTCAATCGAACGGTTGGCGCCGATTCGGCCCGAGATGAAACTCCCGGTCATGAAGCCGATCGGGAAGGCGAAGAACCACAAGCCGATCTTGGCGGCATCGGCGCCGAGATGTTCGGCGGCGAGGAACGACGCCGCGGTCGCTTGGGTGTAGAAGGCCCCCGACATTAGTCCGGGCTGCAGCAGGAAGCAGACGAAGCGCCGCCGCCGCAACAATGACTTGTAACCGGAGTAAACGCCGCGTGGCGCGGCGACATTGCGCGCGCGGGTTTCCGGCACCGCGAAAGCCACCGCGAGGATCACGAGCAGCCCGACCGCCGACGCCAACACAAACAGCGCGCGCCAACCGAACAGTGTAGTAAGCTGGCCGCCGATCGGCGGCGCCACCATCGGCCCCAGCACGTAGGCGGCGGTGAGATAGGCGATCACCTGGGCAACGCGGTCCTGGCCGTATACATCGCGGGCGATGGCGCGCGCCAGCACGACGCCGCACCCCGCCCCCGCTCCCTGCAATATGCGACCTGCGAGCAGCATCGGCAGGTTGGCAGCGAACATGCAAGTGGCGGCGCCGCAGGTGAACAGCACCAGCCCGCCCAACAGCACGCGCTTGCGCCCGAAGCGGTCGGACAAGCCGCCGTAGGCGACCGTGAAGCAAGCCATCGATAGCATCGCAAGCGACATCGTCAGCTGCGCCATGCCGGTCGAGACCCCGAAGGCTTCCTTCACCACCGACATCGCCGGGATGAAAAGATGGAGCGAGAGCGGCCCGATGAAGGTGATGGAGACCAGCGCGACGAAGAAATACCAGCGCGGCGTGAAGGGGATCGTCATGGTGTAGCTTAAGCACGGATAGGGGAAGCAGGTCCAGTTACCCAACATCACGCGCGGGGATCGTAATGCCGAACGATGATCAGTCCGTTGGAAGAGGACAGACAAAACGAACGTTGCAAAGATTCCAACAGGATCCAGTTTCAAGTAGATCGAGACAAGTTTTGCATCCTTACCTCTCCCGTGGCGCAAGAATTCGTGGCATGGCGCCGAGTTGTGATCCTTCGATCAGTCCACCCATGCTGAGCAGGGAGCGAATCCGCTCACCGCGCCGCCGCAAGTTTCTCCCGCCACTCGGCCTGCTTGTGCACCGTCGTCGTAATCTGGAATTTGCTGTTGAAATAATGCTTGGTCGGATCGATAGGGACGCGCCAGCGAACCTTGCTGTAGAAGTTGAGCCGGAGAAAGTTCTCATCTTCCGGCGGGACGCTGATCACACTGTGCGAGATGCCGAGCGGGATGATGGTGATCTCGCCGGGAGAAACTTCGACGTTCTCGAACTCGGAAAGGTCGAGCGCATCGCCGCGGAACTGAATCCGCACTTCCTCGCTGCGCAGCGCCCGATGAAAGGCGAATTGCTCGTCCTGCATGTTGTAGGTGCGTATCCGCATATTGGCCGATTCCATCAGCGCTTGGGTGCCGGCGTCTTCGCGCCCCTTGCCGACGACGGCCGTAAAATGATCGAAGGCGCGCAGCTTGCGGACCAGACTTCCCGGCTTGCCGCGTCCTATTCCGGCGACGCCGACGAGCGATTCGTAATCGCGCTCCACCACCGTCCGGTCGTCCAGGCCGTCGTCCCAGAAATGCATCTTTTCCATAACCGCCCATTCGCCGGCGCATTCGCCTCCTGCGGCGCGGTCCAATTGGGACCGCCGATGCGCTTGACCACGAAGCTAGTCTGGCTCGTGTACTGGTCCTCGTTCATCACGTAGTCCACCGCCTCGTGGCTTTGACAGAAGTAGCGCAGGCTGTCATTGCGGCCGATGGAGCGATGGGCGATGCCGCCGGGAACCAGCAACACTTCACCGGGCTCCATTTCGTAGACGCCGAACTCGGTTTCCACTTTGCTGCTGCCGCAAAATTGGAAATAGATCATGTCCGAGTCGACGTAGCGATGAAATGCGTCCTGGACGCCCACGACGCTCTCGACGCCGATGCGGTGATACTCGTTCTCCAGGATCACCATCGATTGATTGGGGATGCTTAGCATGTCGAAGGGGCGGAACCTCGGCGTGTAATGCGTGCTCTTCGCCGTGCCCATCAAACCGGCCTTCCGGCGCTCCGCCCACGCCGCGAGCCCTGGCCTGGGAAAATCCTTCCAGGTGGTCATGAACTCGCCGATCTGTTTCTGTTTGTAAACCTTTTCTTCCGCCGCTTTGGTTTCAGGTCTCCGATACATGATGCCTCCTTGGGTGGCCGACTCGGGTTAGTGCGAATATGATGGTGAGCTACCGAAGGGCGCGCGGCTTGTCAAGGCGATGTCTTGCGCCGGCGGCGGTTCGGCAGCGATGATTTATCTGGTGTGATCAGACGAGAGCCCTGAGAGCATGATCGCCTGCGTACGATCAATTTCCTTTATTCGCCGAAGCGTCGGGCGAAGTCTCGCCAGGGTGGGAGTTTTCTTAACCGGACAAACTCCATTGGCGGCTGCTACTCGGCATACTGACTAAACAAATCTTCGATTTCCCTTTTCACCTGGCTGATCTTTACCGACAGCTCGCGCATCTGCGCGAGGTTGTTGCGGTTGGCTTCGAGAACGAGTTGCTCATTGTATTTCTTTAGCGCGTTTTCGTTTTTGATAATGTCCGCTTCGAGCTTTTCGATGCGGGCTTTTTCCCTGCGCTCGGCCTTTGTCTGTTCTTTTTTCTCGTCGCGATTGGATCGTGTCGTCGGCTTCTTCGGGCCGCCGTTGCTCTTGCCGTCGCCTTGGTTCTCGTCCTCCCAGCCGATCTTTTCGAGGAACTCGTCGTAGCCCGCGTCGACTACATCGACATTGCCGCGGTGAAACACGATCAGCTTGGTCGCCAGGGCGCGCAGAATGCCTTCGTTGTGCGTGACGATCAGCAACGCGCCGGGAAAGTTTTGCAGACTCTCGATCAAGGCGTCGATCGACTCCATGTCGAGATGGTTGTTCGGTTCGTCCAACAATAACAAATTCGATGGATGGGCCAGGATCTTGCCCAACAGCGTGCGGCTCTTCTCGCCGCCTGACAGCACCGTGACTTTCTTCAAGGCCATGTCGCCGCTGAACATCATCGTGCCGCAAATATTGCGCACCTGGGTACGCGTCAAAGCGCCGTTTGCGTTCTGAATCTCTTGTTCGATGGTCAGCTTGGGGTCGAGACGCTGAATGTTGGTCTGGCCGAAGTAGCCGAGCTTCAAATCGGGGTGAGCTTTAATCTCGCCGGACAGCGGTGTCAGACCCCCGGAGAGAACGTTCAACAGCGTTGACTTGCCCTTGCCGTTGTTGCCGATGACACCGATGCGGTCGCGCGCGTTAATCGACAGATTGATGTTGTTGAACAATAGATGTTTGGGCTGATAGCCAAACGAAAGGTTGCGCACATCAATTAACGTCTTCGCGGCGAAGGGGGCGTAGCGAAATTCAAAATCCAACGACTCGATCTCGGCCAAGTCGCCGAGCTTGGGCAGCCGTTCGAGCATCTTGATGCGCGATTGGACCATCTTGGCCTTGGACGCCTGGGCGCGAAAGCGATTGATGAACGCCTCGGCGTGTGCGCGCTTGCGGTCTTCGTTGGCGCGGGTCTTCTCGTGGATCTCGTCTTCGAGGACGATCTGCTCATAGGCCTTGGCCGTGCCACCTTCGAATTTGCGAATCTTTTGTCGGTGGATCACCGCCGTGTGCGTCGTCACGCTGTCCATGAAGGCGCGATCATGCGAGATCAAAATCAACTCGCCTGTGAAATTGGTCAGAAACCGGGCGATCCAGCGCACCGAGGTGATGTCCAAGTAGTTGGTCGGTTCGTCGAGCAACAGCAAGTTGGGATCGGAAAGCAGGAGTTTGGCCAGGTTGATACGGATCTGAAAACCGCCGGAAAACTCGCCCGGCGCTCTTGCCAGATCGGCCTCGGAAAAACCCAAGCCGAACAGGATCGCTTCAGCTTTGTATATTGAATGAGCTTCGTCTTCCGGCAGTCCCATGGCCGCTTCGTCCAAGATCGTCGGCTGGGTAAAGTGGAGATACTGTTCGAGATGGCCGATGCGATAGTTGCGTGGAATAACAATTTCGCCGGAATCGGCTTCTTCCTCGCCCAGGATGAGTTTGAAGAGCGTCGATTTGCCATGGCCGTTGCGGCCGACCAGGCCCAAACGCTCGCCGGCGTTCATCTGAAAAGTGACGTCGGTGAAAAGCTCGCGGGCGAAATACGACTTGGAAAGTTTATTGATCTTAATCACAATGGGATTTTTTAGTAGAGGATAAAATCACGGTAATCAAGCGGTCGGCACGGGATTTTTACTGGCTGACCCCGGTATCGATGGACCCGAGATCATTTGCCGCTAACTCCATCAGAAGGCGTTAGGTTTGACGCTTCGCGGCGATCGCTGCTTCAGGAATTCCCGAACGCCGGTGGCCGATTGAATCGGTCCACAACCGGCTCGCTATCGACGATTCGCCTCAACAGTAAAACAGCTGGAGCGGAGATTTTTTAAAGGCTGATTGGAATGAGGGTGTGAAGATGGGCAGACCAAGGGTTTGGCTGCCCATCTTGCCGGTTGTCTCGTCATCGTCAGAATCGGCTGTGAAACAATTAATGCCGTTATCTTCTTCCCTGTGGACGCCGGTAGAAGAAAGAAGATTTGCTATCATCCTTGCCGGCGCCGGACTGCTTTAGCATCCTGGCAATTTCTTTGCCCATGACGTCGACGACATAATTCGACAGGAGATGATCCCGCGCACTTTTGATTTTCTGCCGGATGCCATTCCTGCGTACATCGTCAACTCCAGCCCGGCGCAGGTCGTCGGTGCGGATGGAAACCAAGCCCTCGCGTCCGCGGGTAGTAAGCTTTAAAGAGAATCTGCCTTCTTGAGTGGGATCGACCAGGCTGTACTCGAGTTTCTTGTCGATGCTGCGAATGATCGTCCGCAGTAAATTTGCGCTTTGTTTAACCGATTCGATTTCGGCCATAGAGCCTCCATGGTTTGCGGTGAGGTGAATGGTAGCGAGGTTACCGTAAACCCTCGTGACCGGAGAGTGTCGATTCGTGAAGCGATCGGGCGAGCCATCCTGCGAATGGTAGCGCTGAAAGGGTAGTCCATCCGAACTACCGGATTTGGCTTAACGAAACCGCACGCGTTTGAAAAGAAAAAAGGGGCAACCCGACCAGTTGCCCCCAATTAGCGTTTAGCTAATTAAGACTGTCCTACCAGCGATTGCGACCGCCGCCGCCATCGCGAGAACCGCCGCCGCCGCCGTCACGCCGAGCCATTGGCTTGGCTTCATTAACCGTTAGCGTGCGGCCGTCGAGCTGCGTACCGTTGAGCGATTCGATGGCTTTTTGCGCTTCGCCGCTGGAACTCATTTCGACAAAGCCGAAGCCGCGCGATTGTCCGGTAAACTTGTCGGAAATGACGTTGGCTGATTCGACGGTGCCATGTGCTGAGAAAATATCTTGTAATTTGCCTTCGGTTACCGAGTAGGGCAGACCGCCGACGTATAATTTAGTACCCATGTTCTCCTCCAATGAGAAAATTGCTGTCTTTGAGCCTGAGAATTAGACTGCCAAAGGGCAGAACATGGGCTGATCGACTACTGAAACCACGCTCTGGTCGGAATATCCTTTAGTGATCGTTCGCAAGAAGATAGACGGATTAGAGGCCTTGGACGTTTGCACCGTCCTCATTCAGAAGGCCCCTTACTGAAGTAGGAAAGTGAAGCGTACTGCTTTACTGGGGTGGAGTCAATGAAAGGACAATTATTAATGTTGGCCCGGATTCGACTTTCCATTCCCAGCCGAACATCAGCGGCTTTGCTCGAAGAATCTTTCGAAGTAGATGCCGAAGCAAATAGCGATTAGAAGAAGTCGGTAGAAACACAAAAGCCCCAACCTCCTGCGAGATTGGGGCTTTCTATTTAAATCCGGCGGCGTCCTACTCTTCCATACGGCGACCGCATAGTACCATCGGCGCTGGAGGGCTTAACGGCCGAGTTCGGGATGGGATCGGGTGTGACACCTCCGCTATAGCCACCGGAAATCGTTCAAACGCTGAGACAAGAGTGCCAAATTAAAAAACTCAACTCCAACTCAGAGTTTAATCTGTTCTCTCACAACTGAATACGGGCACAACGAAAAACTACGGAGTAGCATTGATAAATATGGTCAAGCCGCACGACCAATTAGTACCAGTTAGCTTCAACCATTACTGGCCTTCCACACCTGGCCTATCAACCTCGTAGTCTACGAGGGGTCTTTAGAGGCCTTATGGCCTGGGATACCTTATCTTGGAGGG
>CAWFJP010000031.1:0-90000 GCA_963816145.1 uncultured delta proteobacterium | reverse complement strand
GAACAGCGTAGGATTTTTCCACGCCTTTGAACTCGTTGACAATTCGTTCGAGCTCTTCCAATCGGCGCGTGTAAGTTTCCATCATTTCGCGCCGCGCACCTGGGCGCGCTCCCGACAACGCGTCGGCAGCATCGACCAGCGGTGCCAAGATCGTCTCCGCTTTGACATCTTCATGATGCGCAGCGATGGCGTTGACAATCTTCGGCGATTCACCGTATTTGCGCGCCAATTCAGCGCCGATGATCGCATGCGACCCTTCGACCTCATGATCCACTGCCTTGCCGATATCGTGCAACAACGCAGCCCGGCGCGCCTGCTTCTCGTTCAAACCCAACTCGGCTGCCATCGCGCCGCAAATAAAGGCCGCTTCAATGGAATGGAGTAGAACATTCTGGGCATAACTGTATCGGTATTTAAGCCGGCCCAAGAGCTTAACAATCTCCGGGTGAACCCCTGGAACACCGACGTCGAAGATCGCCTTTTGCCCGGCTTCTCTGATCGACTCGTCGAGCTCTTGCTCCGATTTGCGCACCACTTCCTCGATGCGGCCCGGATGGATGCGGCCATCGGCGACCAATTTTTCCAGCGATAGACGGGCGATCTCGCGGCGAATTGGATTGTGACCCGAGATCACCACCGTTTCAGGCGTATCGTCGACGATCAAATCGATTCCGGTCGCTGCTTCCAGGGCGCGAATATTGCGCCCCTCGCGGCCGATAATCTTGCCTTTCAGTTCATCGTTAGGCAAAGGAAAAACCGTCACCGAGCGTTCCGCGACAAAGTCGCCGGCAAGCCGCTCGATGGCGAGGGCAACGACCTTCTGGCCTTTGCGAACCGCTTCCTCTTTCGCTTCTTCTTCGATCACCCGAATGCGCTTGGCCGATTCAAGCTTGGCTTCCTCGACCATTTGGTCGATGAGGCTTTTCTTGGCCTCCTCGCGCGTCATACCGGCGACTTGCTCCAAGTGCCGGCGCGCTTCGTCCACTTGTCGCTCCGACTCCGCGAACTTGTCCTCCAAGCCCTTTTCCCTCGCCTTGAGTGATTGTTCCCGGCGGGCAAATTCACCATCGCGTTTATCCGCCGACTCGACCCGCTTATCGAGCACTTCTTCTTTGGTAATCAGCCGCTTTTCCAGATTTTGCAGTTCGCGCCGACCCTCACGTGCTTCCTTTTCGAACTCAGCACGCTCCTTGAGCACACTATCCTTGGCATGCAGCTCGGCCTCTTTTTTTATCGCAGCAGCATCCTTTTTCGCTTCCTCGATGATTCGCGCGGCGCCCATTTGCGCCTGCTCGGTCTCCATGCGCGCTTGTTTGCTCTTGATCCAAGCGAATACAGCCGCGAGCAAAATCCCGCCCAACACACCGCCTATCCCAAACACCATGCTCTGATCCAAATTAAAATACCTCCTTTCTCAATTCCCCATCGACCCGGCCCTCGCAAGCCGGAGATTCAAACCGCAGTCGATGGTTCTCTCTTCTGTAACTATGAAATGCATGCCGTAATCCCATTCCTGAGCCGGCACCGCCTCGACGATTTGGAACTCGTAGGCCAAGCCGGCGATGCGCGTAATCCCATCGAATTGCGCAAGCAGCCGGTCATAATAACCCGCGCCGCGTCCCAACCGATTGCCGCGGGTGTCGAAAACAACACCCGGCACAAAGACCAACGAATTTTGTTTATCCGCATCAGCCAAGCCCGGGGTGCCGATCGGTTCCAGTATGCCCAAACGCCCCGCCACCAGCTCGGACCTTGAAGCGATCTGGCCAAAACCAAATTCCTGGCCCAACCAGCGCGGCAGAAAAACTCTTTTCCCGCTTGCCAGCGCGTGGTCGAGAAGCCTGCCGGTATCGACTTCGTTTTGTATTGGACTATAAATCGCGATGGCGTCGGCGGTGCGATAGCAATCGAGCGCTAGGGCTCTTGCTTGGATCTGCTGGCTCCAGAGATACACCTCTGCCTTGGACAGGAGATTGCGCCGCTCCAGCGCTGCCTGCCGCAACAGATTTCGTCTCTCTAGTGTCAGCACCGCATCCATAATAAGCGGGCGCTTGAGAGGTAAAGTGGGGAATCTTAGCTCGCGGGATATACCTGGCTATAGATTGGCTCGCCGGTTCGGCGCGTTCGGTCCCCGAGACAATCGCCCGCCGCTAGGCACGCGCACGGGCACCCAAAAGAGTGCTGTCAAAGGGAATTCCATGCAAATTTTTGGATTTTCCGGACGAGGTCGCCGAGTTCCCAAAGAACCCATCAATAGCCAAATCCAGCGGATCACATCCATTGCTAGTGCTTTACCCGTTTCCCCCATCTTAACCACACGACTCGATCTGGAGTCCCCCGGGCGCTGGCTCGAGCCCGCCGGATGAAACCCCGATCGGCCCTAACCCTCCTCAGTCAATGTCGTCGATATTTTTTTTGATAGTTGGTCCAATCGATTCAGTACCGCCTCATGGCTATCTTTCAATCGATGCAACTCATCGGCGATGTTCAGCGCCGCCAACATGGCAACGTTCGACTTAGCCACAGGCTTCGACGCCTGCATGAATTCCTGCATCTTGGCGTCGACATAACCCGCTACTTTGAGCATATAGCCTTCTTCGGCTTCACTGCTGATGGTGAATTTCTGACCGAGGATTTCGACGTCAAGCGCTTTTTTCATCGCCTCAAGTCTTCCTATTCGCGCAAGTCCAAGTTCGCAAAGTGGCCCAAAATTCTATCGAGCTTTTCACGCAACTCGATGCGCTCGCGCTCGTATTGACGCAACTGTCCCTTGAGATGATGCCACTCGCTTTCTTTTTGTTGCAGCTTTTTTTCGATCGACTGTTTCTCACGTTTTATCCGCTCATGCTTTTCGATGAGCTGATTAATCGTCAATTCAAGCTGTTCGACGTGATCGTTAGCCATCGCTGTTTACAGTTAAAAACTCAAGTTTGAGTCTAGTTTTAACCTATCACCTTGTCAAGCCGAGATAAGCCCTAATTGACACGAGAAAAGCGATAAAAATAGGCATCATAGCTGCTGTTTGGCGGCGCTCAGAGAGCCTCATTGCGATGGTTTGGCAGCGCACAAGGCGAATGACATTAGCAGCGATTTCGCTCATGGCAGTCGCCGCTTCATTGGGCCAGTAAACCACGAACATCCCGCAAAACCAGTTTCGCATCGGGCGCCGGGCCAACATACGCCACGCGCATTTTACCGTGACGATCGACCACCGCCGTCAGCGGCGTATGATCCACCAAACCCCGTGCCTGGCGTTTTACGCCAACGCCAAAGTTTTTCCAGACTTTTTGCAACGCCGCTTGATCGCCGGTAAGAAAAGACCAATTGGAGGAATCAGCGCCGTAGCGTTTGCCGTAACCGAGAAGAACCTTCGGCGAGTCGATCTCAGGATCGGTGGTGATAGAAAGCAAAAAAACCTTCTTACGTTCATCCGGAGTCAAGCCAACTTGCACCTGGCGCAGCGCTGCCGTGAGCAACGGACAAACATCCGGGCATGTGGTGTAAGTGAACGCCACGACCACCACGCGCCCCGTCAAATTAGAAAATTGAAACTCTCGCGAATTCTGATCGACCAGAGTAAAATCATTAATTGGGATCACCACCGCACGACGTTCAACAGTTTTTTGCTGAACTTCATGCGCCACTGCTTGATTGCCAACGGAATTAGCCGCAAGCGCTAAGACGACAAGGCAATAAGTTATGCTTAATTTCACGGTTTTTTCTCCGGCGCATCGTCGAGCCCCAACGCCGCTTCCCACGGAATACTGCAATGCGCCGCGATCAAGGTATCGTACTTCTCCCACCAAGCGAGATCGCGCCCTTCCCGGCTCAAGAAGCGAACCATCTGCAACATATCGTTAATTTCAGAAGGCCGTAGCGCGGGATCGAACGCCGGCATAGCGCCCTTACCTTCGGCGATGACTCTTCTAATTTGACTGTTGCTTTTGCGCTGAACCGTATCACGAAAGTCTGGCGGTGGCGTTTGCAATGATGCGGCGATTGTCCCATCGCCGCGGCCGCCCGGGCCATGGCAATTCGCGCATCTTTGCCCATAGATCAGGTCCATACGTTCGTTGCGGCCACAGCCGGCCACAAAGGCAAATAGGAGTGAAGTTGCTAGAGTGCCAAATAGCGTCACGTCACTATAGATCTAGCATAGCAAAGGAGTGCGGCCAACTGACCGAATTCGGAGTCGCAGTTGACACATATTTACGATTTGTGTTACGAAATTCCAAAGAGATTTATATGCATCACCTATCACGCTTCGGTGTTTCGCTGGAAGAAGATTTGTTGGCCGCCTTCGATATCAGCATCGGCAGCGAGGGCTATCAGAACCGATCGGAAGCGATTCGCGATTTGATTCGCGACCACCTTATCCAGAAAAAAGTCGGCCAAAGCGATACCGAGGTCATCGGTGTCGTCACCCTGGTATACGATCATCGCGTCCATCACCTGAGCGACGTACTCGCAGATATGCAGCACAAAGCGTCGGTAGCGGTGAACGCCAGCCTGCACATCCACCTCGATGAACACAACTGTCTAGAAGTCATCGTCATTCGCGGCCGCGCCGACAAGGTCCACGAAGTTGCCAGCAAGCTGATCGCCACCAAAGGTGTGCAAAACGGCAAATTGGTCACCACGACACCAGAGATGAAACACTAAATTTTTTTGCTTTATCGTAACACGAATTTTAAATTGATACTATTATAAAAGGCTCCGCATGATGAAAACCGCTTTCACTCTTATGAGATTTGTTTTACCGGTTGCGTGCATTGTCCATGCTAGTTGGGGATTCGCTCAGAGCCCAACGTATGATCCCATTGAAGAGTATGTTTGGGGGCAGCAACCGACCTCAGCGGCAACAGAACAAACCCGAACGGCAAAAGACCTCGAGCTTCGTCCGAGCAGTACCCCGAGCGACGTCATGCGCTTGGTGCCGGGACTGATCATCGGCCAGCACCATGGCGGCGGCAAGGCCGACCAGATTCTCTTCCGCGGCTTCGATTCGGATCACGGCACCGACTTTCAAGTTTCCGTCGACGGCATACCGGTAAATATGGTCAGCCATGCCCACGGTCAAGGATACGCCGATCTCCATTGGCTTATTCCGGAAACCATCGATCGAGTGGAAGTCTATAAGGGTTCCTATTTCCCGCACCTCGGTGATTTCGCCACCTCCGGTGCGATAAACATCATCACCAAACGCAGCGACAAAGACAGCACGCTCACCTTAGAAGGCGGCAGTTATAACACCCAACGCTACGTCGGCATTCTTGCGCCGCCCTCGGGGACTTTATTCAAGCCCTACATCGCCGCCGAGATCTTCCACAATGACGGCGCGTTCAAGAATCCCAATAATTATATCCGTTACAACATCTTGACTAAGTTCAATCTCTTTTCAACGGCAAACTCGAACCTAAATTTCTTGGGGACTTTCTTCAAAACCGCTTGGGACGCCTCGGGAGAGATTCCGTCGAGGCAGGTTCGCAGTGGCGAGATCGGCCGTTTCGGTTCCAACGATCCCAGCGAAGGCGGAAAGTCGGAACGGCAGAATCTTAGCTTTATTTATAACTATACCGATGCCAATCAGAGTCTTACCGCCCAAACCTGGGCCTCCTGGTACAAGCTGCGGCTCTGGTCGAATTTCAGCTTGTTTCTCAATGACCCGGTCAATGGAGACGGGATCGAGCAGAACGACAAGCGATTTCTGGCCGGCAACAACATCACCTACCGGCGCAGCTACTTTCTTTGGGGCCTGCCGACTGAAACGCTCGTGGGCTTTCAGAGCCGCTTCGACCATATCAAGCTCGGCCTGTTCAACCAGAAAGACCGCGTGCGCCTGAGCACCACCAACGATAACGGTGTCCAGCAAACCAATCTCGGCTGGTTCGCGCACCAAGAAATTCGCCTGGCGGAGTGGGTGCGGGCTCAATTGGGCGCGCGCCTCGACAACTTCTGGTTCAACGTCAAGCAAGATGGCCCTGCCACCGAGCCGATTTCCGGCGCAGCGTCCAAGTCGATGATCAATCCCAAAATGAATTGGATTTTTACCCCGTTCACCGACAACGACATCGCGCGACAAACCAATTTGTTCCTCAACATGGGCGGCGGCTTTCACAGCAACGACGCGCGCGTCGTCGTGCAGGATCCCGCCAAGGCGCTGGCACGCTACTGGTCCGGAGAGCTCGGCGTGCGGACAAAACTTTTAAACAAAGTGGAATTCAGCGCGTCGTTGTGGAATTCCTACCTGTCCAGCGAACTGGTATTTGTCGGTGACGAGGGAACTTTCGAGCCCAGTGGGGCGAGCCGACGTCAAGGCATCGAAAGTGAAGTTCGTTACGATATCCTGCCCTGGCTATCCTTCGATTCGGATATTTCCTACACCTGGGCAAAGTTTGTTAATGGCGACAAGGTTCCGCTGGCGCCGCGTTTTCTTGCCTTCACCGGATTTACCGCGCGCCACGACTCCGGCCTCCAGGCGAGATTACAGATGCGCCACATCGGCCGCCGTTACGGCATCGAAGACGGCAGTATCCTCACGCCGACCTCGACGATTTTCGATCTGTTCCTAAAATATACTTGGAAACGGTATGAATTCTTCATGCAGTTTCAAAACCTGGCCAACACCAAATAGCGCTGCCGAGCATGTTTTCGAGTCTCGTACTCGCCAACGAACTGGCTGCCGGACTGCCCGGCCAGAATGGCTCGAATTACACGCCCGGCGATCCGTTTAACGTCAGGGCGGGAATTACGATTCACATATGGTAGGCGATCGAATAATGCAGCGAAGTCTAGCTAACGGCAAACTATCGTCAGCGGTGCTGGATCCGCGCGCTTGGCGATTCTGCTATTGGAGATAATTAGAGGTGACAACTAAAATCATCAACAACACCGCCGGCAATATGCCGGCGACCGATCCGTCAGGCAAGACGGCAATTTTTTCAATTGTCTGCGGCGCCCACTTCTTGAATCATTTCCAGTCGTCCATGCTCGGCGTGCTTTATCCACTGATGATGCGCGATCTTGGCATCGGCTTTGTCGCCATCGGCGCGATCACCGCGGTCTACGGTTTTGTCGGTAATTTTCTTCAGGCCTTTTTTGGATTCATCGTCCCATACGTGCGGCGCGGCATCATCTTGGGGGTCGGTAATATTCTGCTGGGAATTTCCGTCGTCGCCACCGGCTTTGCCAACAGCTACCCATATATCATGGTGACCCGCGTCCTCGGCGGCATCGGCACCAGCCCGCAGCATCCGGTCGGCTCGACCGCCTTGGCGTCCTATTTTGGCAAAGCGCGCGGTCGGGCGTTGGCGTTTCACTCGACCGCGGCCAATCTCGGTAGCCTGGTCGCGCCAATCTTCGCCGCGGTGCTGGTTGCTCGCATCGGCTGGCGAGCGATTTTTTGGATCGTCGGTATTCCCAGTGTTCTCATGGGCTTCGCCTGTCTCGCCTTGCGCGACACCATTCGATTGAATCCGGCGCAAATCCAAAAATCGAAATTGGCTCCTGTCGGTCTGGACGCCTACAAGCGCTGTCTCAAGAACAAAAACATTCTGCTGATCTCACTGGTCCTGATGGTCGGCGGCGCAGGGCTCGGCCAGGGAATCAATGAAACCTACATCGTGCCTCACTTCGTCAATGATCTGAAAGTCGATATGGCCTATGCGGCGTTCTTGTTCACGCTGATTCAAGTCGGCGGCCTGCTCGGACCCATGGCATGGGGTTGGGTTTCCGATCGGTTTCACCGCACGCGCACGCTGCAAATGTCCCTGTTGCTGTCGGGGCTATCGACAGTCTGGCTCAGCCTGCAAGACCATGTGTCCATCAGCTTGTTCGCCAATCTGATTCTCTACGGTGCGGTCGTCACTTCGCGCCAAACCTTGACCCAAGCTCTGCTCACCGACGTGACCGATGAAGAAATCCTCGATGCCGCCTTCAGTCTGTACTATTGCATCGGTTTCATCATGTCGCCGTTTTGGACACTGCTGGCCGGCTGGCTGATGAGCACTTCGGGATTTCAAACCACCTTTGGCGTAGTCTCTTGTTCCTATTTTCTTGGCATGACGTTGCTCCTGTTCTTCCGCGAACCGGTGAGGACGCTTCGGCCGCTGAGAGCGGAACCGGCGCATTCATAGTTTGAATTTTTTACGGGAGAATCAATCACTCAATGTTTGACTTCATCGATATCGTCATCAAAGGCGGGCCTGTCATGGTGCCGCTGCTCGCCTGCTCCATAATTGCATTGACCGTCGTCATCGAACGTTGGCTCTATTGGCGCAGGATCGGCGACCGGCAGTTAGCAGAAACCCTGCTCGAGTTGGTCGAACGCGGGGAATTGAGCAAAGCCGTCGAATCGACGCGACAAGCCGATGCGCCATTGGTGCGCGTGATGGCGTCCGGTTTGATGCACCGCAATGCCGTCACCAAAGCCCTTGAAGTTGCCGCGCAAAAGGAAGTGCCGGTGCTCAAGCAGCGGTTGACGATACTGGACACGATCATCACTCTGGCGCCATTGCTTGGCCTGCTCGGCACTGTCACTGGCATGATCGGTTCTTTCGGCATCATGTCTCAGGTTGGCATCGGCCAACCCCACGCCGTCACCGGCGGCGTTGCCGAAGCGCTGATCGCCACCGCAACCGGCTTGCTGATAGCGATTCTCACGCTGGTTCCGTACAACTATTTTTCCAACCGCGCCGAGAAAGAAATGGAAGAGATCGAATACTATGCTTCGCGCCTGGAACTGATTCTGGCTGACAGTGAGAACAAGTAATGCGCTTGCGCCGGCGTGAAATCAAAAAAGCTCGGATCGAGATCATCCCGATGATCGATACGATCTTTTTTCTCTTGGTCTTCTTCATGATCTCGACGTTATCCATGGCCCGCTATGGCGGCCTGCCGGTAAATCTGCCGAAAGCCGCCACCGGCCAGCAAACGCCCAACGAAAGCGCCGCAGTAACGATCAAGCCAGACGGTACGATCGCAATCGATAAGCAGGATGTGCCGCGCGCCCAAGTTGGCGAAATCTTGAAATCCCGGCTGGCGAAGAATCCGGACTTGCTGGTGCTGATCAACGCTGATGAAAAAGTCGAGCATGGCGTCGTCGTCGAGATCATGGACGCGGCGCGCCAAGCCGGAGTCGCCAAGATGGCCATCGCGATCAAACCCAAAGACAGTCGGCCATGAGAGATGATTCGCTCAAGTTGCCATTTGCCTCGTCACTGGTCGTTCACCTGCTGGTGTTGGCGCTCGCTTCCGCGTTAGTTCAAAACGGTCTTCGCCGCCAGGAATTTCAGCCCATCGGACTGGTCGATTTACCGCCTTCGGCTCCACCGGTGTCGGTGAAAAAGGTCGAGCCGGACCCCGAAGTAAAAAAACCGCTGCCCGCTAAGCCGGAGAAAATCAAAGAAACCAAAGCTGCCGCCAAACCCGAAATCGTCAAAATTGAAAAGCCGGTTCCAGCACCCGCTGCTTTACCGAAAGATGAAAGCATGAAAGCTGCTGAGGCAAAATCGACCCCGGTTGCGCGAACGGAAAGTTCGCCAACTCCGTCCACAGCAAGAACCGAAGGCGGCGGCAGTGAAGCCGGTGCCGGAAACCTCTTTGGCAAAGGCGAGGTCGGGGTTGTTCCGGGTACTGGCACCGCCGGCGGTGGCGGCGGCACGGCGGCTTCGGGTTTGGGCCGCGGCTCCGGTACGCCCTGGGTTACCCGCGCAGACCGTGTTGCGAACCAACCGCGAAGCCAAGCCGATTCAAACCGTGCGCGCCACCTATCCGGCGATGGCGCTGCGCGCCGGACTCGAAAGCGATGTAACATTGAGAATTGAAGTCGACCCGGAAGGCAAAGTGACCAAGGCGGAAATTGTCAAAAGCGGCGGCGGCGGTTTTGATGAAGAAGCGCTCAAAGCGGTCAAGCAATCGCGCTTCGAACCGGCGCAAGCAGACGGACAGAATGTTCCAGCCGAGTTTACATTCGTTTATCGGTTCCGCTTACGGCGCTGACAAACGGCAGAATTTCTTGAAGGGAGCCAAAAGCGCTACGCTCTTTAACACGTCTAAGAGAAATGAAATACACGCGCGGCTTTCGTCAATGGGCCCAATATGGTGAAATTGCATCAAGGGAGAATAATCGAATGGTGATACGGAACGGTATATTGATTCTATTTTTGACCCCCTTACCGGTCATGGCCCAGGCCCAGCATCAACATGGCCAAGAGCAACCGGCAGTCAAAAGCGCGCCGGTGAAATCATCCGCCGCACCGCTTCAGCCCGCCGAGGGCGCGAGCATCAAGATCCTCGCACCCACCAAAGGCGAGGTCGTCAAGGGCGACAAAGTCCCGGTCGAGTTCAAGCTCACCAAAGGCAAACGCGGCCATCACGCCCACGCCTACGTTGATGGCGAGTTGATGGGCATGTTCGAAAGCGCCAAAGGCACACTGAACGGCATCAAACCAGGAAAACACATTTTGGAACTGCGGGTGGTCGCCAGCGATCACCAAACCGAATTGGCTGCCCGCGACACGGTGGAGTTCACAGTCAAATAATCGGACCCAAGAATGGCTTGAGTTGCCACCGCGGTCGGATTACTATTAGTCACACAGACCATGAACGCCCCAAAACCAGTTTCCGCAAGCGTACGCGGCTTGTATTTGAGCATAGTCGCCGCTTTCGGATTTTTTCTGGCGGCGTCGGCACCGCATCGGGTGCACCACTTTTTCGAGCAATTTCCCGCAGCTGAGCAGTCTGTCGCTGCCGAACAAACTCATGATCATACCGATACTACCGAGCACAGTCACAGCGACCATCACAAGCGCCCAACATCAAAGCCGGCCGATTGCTTTGTCCTTTCGGTTGCGCAAAATGCCCACGCCTCACTCGTGCAGACATTTGCCTTCGTCGCCGTCGAACATGCTGTCACACACCAAGTTGACCAAGCAATAACCGAAGCCTCGTCGTTCAACCCCTCGCCTTTTTCTCAACGCGCACCACCACTAATTTAAAGTTCTCGTCACTCCGAATTATTTTCGCCAACTCGTCAGGCTCGTTTACGACAAATGCATTTGTGGTAAACGCCCTGAATTATTGTACTCATTCATTAAATTGGGCAGGAGTCCCGCATGAAAAGGGCTGTCGGTAGATGGTCATTGTTCAGTTTTCTCATCGTCTGTATTGGTTGCGGCGCTCAACCCGCACAACCGCCGGTGACAACACAATCGGTGCAGCTCAGGTTTGGGCCTGAGGTCGCGATTGGCAGGTCTGAAGCAAATCCTTCGACGCCATTTTTGCGCTATAGCCTCGACGGGAGATTGTTTGCCGTCTGGACCGAAGACCACGACACGCCTTGGCCAGGCGGAAAACCACACTCTGGCCACGGAGCGATGGGCGGCGATCGCGCACCATCGCCGATGCGCAATGCATTAATCGCGTCATCCAGCGACGGCGGGAAGACTTGGACCGCGGCGATAAGGGTCAACGGTAGCGTCGAAGCCGTCCAAGGCGAAGAAAATGGGCCGAAACTAGCCTTCGACCGCAGTGGAAGAATCTTTGCCGTCTGGTCCATCCCCGGTGCGAAAGGCGACAAGACCCGAGCCAATATTCGCTTTGCAATTGAAGACGGCAACGGCGGCTTCACGCCGCCACGCACGTTGAACGAAGTTCAAGACGCCGGCCGTTTTCCGATCATTGAAACCATGCCAGATGGCAACTTGCTTGTCGCCTGGATCGACCGCCGGATCGATAATCCCAAGCCACGCCAGTTGTATTTGATGAAGATCGATTCTCGCGGTCAGGCACTGACAAAGAATTATCAAGTCGGCGACGGTCTGTGCGAATGTTGCAAGCTGGGCATCGACTTCGCCGATGGCGGCAAAACCGTTTATATGGTCGACCGCGAAGTCGATGCTAACAAAATTCGCAACCATGTGTTGCGCAAATCGACCGACGGCGGCGCCAGCTTCGGCGCCCCGATAGAAATCAGCAACGACGGCTGGCAAGTCCCCTCCTGTCCCCACTCCGGCCCAAGCATTGGCCGCGACAGTCGCGGCCAACTGCACGTCAGCTGGTTCACCCAAGGCCGGAGGGAACAAGAGGCGGGGATTTACTACAGCGTTTCGAAGGACGGCGGCAAGACATTCGCGCCGAGGACAATGATCCACGCCAACACGGCGCCGGAAACACTCTATAATAACCTGATCGTCGGCGACGACGATCAGGTCTACTTCGCCTGGAGCAACCTCGACGCCAACAATCGAGCCCAAATCTACCTGAGGGTTCTCGCCGCCGATGGCCGAACCTGGAGTCCGATTCAACAGCTCAGCAGTGCCAAAGGGAACGCCAGCCGACCCGTGTTGGCGCTCAAGAAAAATCTAATTCATGTCGCCTGGACTGAAACCGACGATGAAGACTCGCGTGTCGTGCTCAGAAGCGCGGCGGTGCGACAATGATTATGCCCACGCAAAAAAGTACCTCAAGGAACCCGCGGTGGACCGGGCCGGCACGGCTTTTTGCCAGCTGCGCAATCGGCATGGCTTTGATGGCCAATCCTACCTGGGCGCAACATGTGCACCCGGCACCGCAAAACACGGCGCCCGCCATCGGCGGCAATGCCATTCCCTTCGACTTGAAAACCTTGGAAGGCAAATCTGTCGGACTCGAGACATTTCGCGGCAAGCCGCTGTTAATTAATTTCTTCGCCAGCTGGTGCGATCCCTGCCGCGAAGAGATGCCGCTGATCAACGATTTCGCGGCAAAGGCCGGCGGCAGTTATCAGGTGCTTGGCATCGCCGTCGAGGACACCCGCGCCGCAGTCATTGAATACGCGAAGGAGGCCAAGCTGGTGTTCCCGATCGCGCTCGATCTGAACAGCACCGTGAAGCGGTCTTACCGCATCTTCGGTCCACCGGCGACTTTTTTCGTCGATGGACAAGGCATTATCCGGGACGTCGTCCTAGGACCGATTTCGCCGGAACGCGTCAAAGAAGCGATCAAGAAGGTTGGCATTCAGCGTTGAATGCGGTTTGATCAACAATGCGGCGCACCCGTTGGCGATTCGCGGCGTCGATCAACATCTTATGTATCGTGGCAAACTTATCCTCGCAGCCTTGCTGACGGTCTTATCGGCGCTTGGCGTTTATCTACTGATTCCACCAAGGAGTCGCGAATCGAATCGCCCGCTCGCGACCGTAGACGGCTATCTGCGGGCGACTTTCGCACGCGACTTCGCTCAGGCGTACGACCATCTTTCATCTGCCGACCGGCAGGAGCGAACGCGTCAGAACTTTGTGAATAGCCAGGGCGCTTACACCGGCTTCACCCTTGAAGTTTCGAGAAAACTCGCCGGCTTCATGAAAGTTTGGCTGATCGACCGGCAAGAAAGCGGTGACAGTCTCGTTATTAAGGTCGGTTACCGCGTCCCCGCGCCGGCCGAACTGAATGATTTGTTGTTACATTGGGACGAGGATCGATTGAATGCCCTTCCGACGGAGAAACAAAAAGAACTTTTGGCCGAACTCGACAGCCGCAATCAGAGCGGCAAGCTGCTCAACATCGAGGGACAAGAGACGATCGAGCTCATCAAAGAAGCCGATGCATGGAAGGTTTTTCTCGATTGGGCCGCCGGCACGCGCGTGCTTCTGCAGAGCAAACTCGCCGACGGAAACAAGCTAGATATCCGCTTCACCACAACCGAAGTGATAGCCAAAAACGATGAGCTGTTTCTGGTCAATCTTAAGATTAGAAATCCCGGCGCGCACGCCGTGATATTCACCGTCGGCCATTTGTTTGAACCGCCGGAAGTAGCCGAGGACCTGCAGCTCGTCGAGTGCGGCTTGCTGACGCCGACGACGCTCGATGCGAAGCAAGAAAAGGAATTTGCCATGGCTTACCAGCTCAACAGCGCGGCGGGCCTAAGCCATCGCGAGATTAAATTAACCTATGAATTCAAAGTCAAATAACCCCATTAGGTCCATCTGGCTACGGTAGAAATTTTATGGTTAATTGCCTTGCAACGAGTACCTAAGGAGGCCGGTCATTCCATGAAGCAACGAATTGTCGCGAAAGTAATTACTAGCTTAGGATTGAGCGTCCTATCGACTTTTGCCGTCATTGCACCTAACCCGCTCGACCGCGCTGCGTTCGCCCAAGACAGCATCTTTGAAAACAAAAAGATCGTGCCGTTCGTACCGACGCCACAGGAGGTCGTCGACAAGATGGTCGAACTCGCCGGCGTCAAGAAGGGCGATGTCGTCTACGATCTCGGCTCCGGCGACGGCCGCATCGTCATCACCGCTGCGAAAAAAGGCGCCAAAGCCGTGGGCTTTGAAATCGACGGCGATCTGGTGAAACAGTCGCGCGACAACATTCGCAAGGCCGGCGTTCAGGAGCAGGCCGAAATTCGCCAGCAAGACATTCTCACGGTCGATCTTTCTGCGGCATCGGTAGTCACCATGTATTTACTGCCGGATGTGAATTTAAAGTTAAAACCGAATATTCTAAGTCAGCTCAAACCCGGCTCCCGCGTGGTTTCCCACGCCTTCGACATGGGCGACTGGAAACCCGACCGCATCGAGCGCGTCGAAGGCCGCACCCTGTATCTCTGGACGATCCCGGCTCAGGGTCGCTGACACACCGGCATGATGGCTTAAACTGCGGCTCCCCTGGAAGTTCGATGGAATTACAACCCCTCTCGGCGCGCCGATCTCTGTCTCTGCCGTTATATGCCGCCGTTATTGCTCTCGTCGCGCTCTTGGCACAACCGGCCAGGGCTGATGACCGCGAAGAAATATCTACGGCCCTGGGTAAATATGTGAAGGCGCTTTACGCCCGCGATTTTCGCACCGCTTACGAGCAAATTTCCAGCGCCGACCAACGTCTAAGGGATGTGCATAGTTACAGCCGCGCTCGCGGCGAGTTTCGCGATTTTATCCTCGAAGCGGCGCGAGCCGTGGCGCAGAGCGTTAGCGTTAGCCTTCTGGAACTGGTCATCGATCAGGAGCACGCCGTGGTGAAAGTAAAAGCCAACGTGCCGGATGCGACGAAACTGAACCCATTGATGCTCGATTGGGACAGCGAACGACTGGAATCGCTATCCACTACCGAGCGCAAGACGCTGCTCAACTCCATCGACCGGCAACGACGCGACAAGACCATCGCCTTGGTGGCTGGCGAGGAGACATTCAACCTGGTCAGAGAAGCCGGCGGTTGGAAAGTATTTTTAAACTGGGCAGCCGGCGTCAAGTTGACCTTCCAGCCGGCGATCCCGACGTCATCACCTGTGGAAATCAAGATCGAACAAGCCCAAGTCGCGTCGCGTCCCGGGCAAGTCTTTCGCGTCGGCATGAAAATCAAAAACACCGGCAAACAAACCCTATCGACGCGCATCGGCCACTTGGTCGAACCGCAAGAGCTGCGCGACTATCTCGATCTGGTCGACTGCGGTTTCATCTTGCCGGTACGCTTGCAACCGGGGAAAGAAGAAGAGTTTGTCACAACCTACTTGTTACGCGGCACCCTGCCCGAAACGGTGCGCCAGTTAAGCGTCACTTACGCAGTTACCTCGTCGCCGCTGGAATCGGTTAAACCATGAACATCGCCAATCTACTTTGGTCCGCGGCCGCCGCCATCGCGCTGGCGCTGCCGCCCTGTTACTTTCTCTCTGCATCCAGCAACGGCGCCGAGTCTGGGCCGGTGCGGACGATCAACGCCTATCTCAAGAGCGCCTACGCCCACGATCATAAGAAAGCTTATCGCCTGATCTCCAACCGCGACCGGCTGATCAAGTCGGAGGAACTCTATATCCAGGAAAAGGGGCCATTTAGCGGCTTCACCTTGACCGTCGCCGCCAAACTCGCCGAGATGATCGAGGTGCGTCAGGTCGGCACGGTGGAAAACAACGCCGCAACCAAGGTTAAATTCCAAGTCAAGCTGCCCGACGCCAATAACTTGTCGACACTCTTGCTCGAGTGGGACCCCGACAAACTCAACGCTTTGCCGCCGCAGAAGCAAAAGGAGATTCTTACCACCCTCGACGATCTGCGCCGCGCTGACAAATTGAAGTTCATCGAAGGCGAAGAAGAACTCACACTGGTCAAGGAAAACGGCCTGTGGCGCGTCTTGTTCGACTGGGCCGCCGGCCTACGAGTGCAATACGATGCCACCGTGCCAAGTAACAAAGTTATCGAAGCTACGCCGCTGACCCGCGAAACCAGCGTGCGTGCCAACGAGTTGTTCACCATCGCCTACCGCGTCCGCAATTTATCCAAAGAGGCCGTCGCAACCCGCATCGTCCACCGCGTCGAACCCCAAGATCTACGCCAACATCTCGATCTGGTCGAGTGCGCATTGCTCCTACCGGTCCAATTGAAACCGGGCGAAGACCGAGAGTTTTCGTCGACCTACTTGGTTCGCGGCGACCTGCCCGACGAGTCCAAGCAGCTAAAAGTCACCTATGACTTCCAAATCGAAAAGTAGCATCGGCCTTGGCGCAGTACTCATTGCGCTGAGTCTATTGACCACTGAGCTGCGCGCGCATATTCCGATCCCGCCCAAGAAAGGCGAGATCGGCCGGCGCGAGACCAACGTCGCCGCGCCGGGCTTCACGCTGACCGATCAAGCGGGCAAAAAGTTTAACTTCAAAGCGGCGAGCGGCAAAGTCGTTCTGGTCACTTTCGTCTACACGACCTGCCCGGATGTCTGCCCGCTCTTCAGCGCCCACTTCGCGGCGATTCAGCGCGCCCTCCAAGATGAAATGCGCGAGGATTACTTACTACTCAGCATAAGCACCGACCCCAAACGCGACACGCCGGCCAAGCTGAAAGCCTACGCCGAGGCGTTCAAAGCGGACGTGAAACACTGGCATTTCCTCACCGGTGCGCAAAAGGATATCGCCGAAGTTTGGAAAAATTTTGGCGTCAACGTCAAAGACCACGGCAACGGTCAGATCCAGCACACCAACCTGACAACCCTGATCGACGCCAAGGGCATGCGGCGCGTCGACTATTACGGCGACAAGTGGCTCGTCAAAGAAGTTTTGAAAGACATTAAATGGCTCGAATCCGAAAAATCCTAATCATAGCGCTGTTGATCTTCGGCGCATCGATTCACGCGCAAGCTGCCGAGCGTGGACAAGGCATCCTGGAAATCCGGATCAAAGACCACCGCGATGCCATCGGCGATTTTGACAAAGTCATCGTCGCCATCGATAAAATATCAGTCAGCCCCAAACCGGGCCTGAAGTTCTGGCAGACCGGCTGGAAAGATCTCGCTGTCACTTCGGAGCCGATCGATCTGACCAAGTATCTCGGCAAAAACTCCGCCCAAGTGTTCCGTGCGCCCATCGATGCCGGCGCCTTCGACGCATTTCATTTAAAAATTAAAAGCATCACCGCTATATTGAAGAAAGCCCAACGCAAGACCCCGGTAAAAAACACCATCGGCCGGTTCAAACTAAACTACGACATCCAGCCTAATAGCGAAACGCTGCTAATTTTAGACCTGGTCGTCTCCGACATGTCCGACCACTCGCCGCGCGCTTATGAGCTGTCGCTAAGAGGCTACGAGCTTTTCATGAAAGGAAAACTGATCGAGAAGATTCCGCCGGGATAGGCGAGGTGAATTCTGACGTGCGGATAGAATAAGGCTGATCCACTCTCGGACTGGCGAAGAATCATTATTGGCAACCGAAGTTAGTCACGTTTTCCCACACCGCTCTACACAAATGGCCATTTAACCGATAAAATCGATTGTCGATACCTTTTTTCCCATATGAACGACGCAAAACGGTTCTTCTTGCTAGGTGCTGCCGTAATCGGCTTGGGCGTGATCCTCGGCACGGTGTTGTGGCTGAAACTCGGGCCGCCGCCGCGCGTCGTTTTGGCGGATCGCGCCGACGACGACGGGTTGAAGCAATATGGCACGGTGCCGGACTTCACACTCACCGAACGCAGCGGCAAAGACGTCGCCATGACGGAACTGCGCGGCAAGATTTGGATCGCTGACTTTATTTACACCACTTGCACCGACACTTGTCCGTTGCAGACAGCAACCATGGCCAAGCTGCAAAAAGAGTTCGCGTCAAAAGCAAACGTCCAATTCGTCTCCATCAGCGTCGATCCGGAGCGGGACACGCCGCAGGTGCTAAGCGCCTACGCCGACAAACATGAAGCCGATCGACAACGCTGGTACTTTCTCACCGGACAGCGAGATCAGGTGATTAAGCTTGTCCGCGACGGCTTTCACTTGAGCGTCGCAACGCTTCCCGACAGCCTCGAAGGTAACGGCATGATTCCGCACAGCCCGCGCTTTGTCTTGATCGATCCGCAGGCGCAAATCCGCGGTTACTACGATAGCCGCGCGATGGATAGTCTGGCGCGGCTCAGAAACGACGTAGAAACCTTGTTGAAAGGATGATCGATGGCTAGCGACAAGAAAAACCCCAAAGGTAAGCAACCGGCAAAAGCGCTCTTGCGCGATGGACCCAACTGGCCGCTCTTTGCCCTGTCAACGCTGGGCATGATCTTGTCGGCTTATCTCACCTACACCGCCTGGGCGGAAAAACTGGTCGCCTTTTGTGTCGCGGGCAGCGGCTGTGATGTCGTGTTGAACAGCAAATGGTCGACATTGTTCGGCATGCCGACTTCTTTCTGGGGATTTTTAACCTACGGGGTGCTCGCTGCGGTGTCGTGGAACCGCTACGCTGACAATCAATGGCGCTGGGCTTGGGTGATCTCGCTCTTCGGTTTGCTGTTTAGTCTATATCTGACTTCTATGGCAATTTTCGATCTGAAGGCCACCTGTCCCTACTGCCTCACTTCCCTCGGCATCATGGCGGTCATCTTTATCATGACCACCTTCCAAAAGCCGGCGAACTTGCCGAACTTTTCCTGGGGCCCCTGGTTGGGCAAGAGCGCCGGGGTCGGTGCCGCGATCGTCGTCGCGCTCCATCTCTATTTCGCCGGCTACTGGGGCGACGCGCCCGGCCCGGAAGATCCATGGGTCAAAGGGCTAGCCGAACATCTGGCAAAGTCCGACGCGAAGTTTTACGGCGCGTCATGGTGTCCGCATTGCCAGGAACAAAAGAAACTATTCGGCAGTTCGGTGAAACGGCTCCCTTATGTCGAATGCAGCCCCGGCGGCCCGCAAGCGCCACAAGCGGCGGTCTGCAAGGATAAGGATATCCAAAGTTATCCGACCTGGATTATTAACGGACAGCGCACCACCGGGGTCCAATCCTTGGATACGCTGGCACAGCTGACTAAATATACCGCTCCGGGGGCAAACCCATGAAGCGAATCCGATCGAACCTGTATCTGACTGCCGCTGGACTTGCGCTCGGTCTAAGCCTCATCACCGTGCCCGGCGCCCATGCCGATCCCTCGAAGTATCCGGAATTTGCCCAACAAACTCTACCGCCGGATGTCACACCCGAGTTTATCGGCATCGATCAACTCGTCGACGAACTCAAAACCGGCGCCAAGCCGATGTTGATTGATGTCCGAACCAAAGAGGAGTTCGACGAGGTGCATATTTTGGGCGCCCAGTCGGCGCCGCTTGGGGAGTTCAAAGAGTATCTAAAGAGCATTCCGCGCGACCGACCGGTGGTACTCTATTGAGCATGCCCCCATCACCTGGCCAGTCTGGCCTATGGCATTCTTTACGAAAACGGTTTTCGCAATATGAAAGTGCTGAACGAAGGCATCGTCGGCTGGTATGAAAAACGCTACCCGATGGAAGGCAGCAAAGTTCCGCGCTCATGATTTATGTCTGACAAACCTGCCGTCGTATTGCTGAGCGGCGGCGTCGACTCGGCGACCGCCGCGGCCATCGCCAAACAGGCCGGCTTTACACTTCATGCGCTCAGTTTCCGCTACGGCCAGCGTCATGCTTGTGAGATCGAAGCGGCAAAGCGCGTGGCTAACTTCTTGAACGCGAGCAGCCACTTGGTGATAGACTTCGATCTGCGCGCCATCGGCGGTTCGGCCCTCACCGATCAAATCGAGGTTCCCAAAAGCCGCAGCGCCACGGCAATCTCCCATGGCATTCCCGTAACCTACGTGCCGGCGCGCAACACCATCTTTTTGTCCTTCGGTCTCGCCTTGGCCGAACGGATTGGCGCCGACGACATTTTTTTTGGCGCCAATCAGCTCGACTACAGCGGTTATCCCGATTGCCGGGAGGAATATATCCGTGCGTTCGAGAATATGGCCAATCTCGCCACCAAGGCGGGCGTCGAAGGCAAAACCCTCTTGAGAATCCACGCGCCGCTCCTGCACATGAGCAAAGCCGCCATCATCGCCAAAGGCATCGAACTCGGCGTCGACTATGGTCTGACCTGGAGCTGCTATGATCCTGGCAGAGACGGCCGCGCTTGCGGTTTATGCGACAGCTGCCAGCTGCGCGTCAAAGGCTTTCAAGAAGCCGGCGCCGTCGACCCCATCGCCTACGTCGATTAGACTAGTTTCCACCGATGCTGCCCAACCCCTTTACACCGCAGTTTCTATCCCAGCTGGAAGCCCTGCGCCTGCGCACGCACAAGGAGTTTCTCGGCAGCCATACGGGCAGCTACTCGTCGCCGCGGCGCGGCACCAGTTTGGAGTTCGCCGACTATCGCCGCTATACGCCGGGCGACGACTTGCGCTATCTCGACTGGGGCATCTACGCGCGCACGGATAAGCTGTACGTCAAGCTTTTTCGCGAGGAAGTCGACCTGTTCGCCTATGTCTTCATCGACGCCAGCGCGTCGATGGGCTATCCGTCGCGCGAACTGAAATATCTCCCGGCGACTCATGTCGGTCTGGCGCTGAGCTATGTAATCCTAGCCAATCACGACCACGTTAAGCTGCACTTACTCCAGGAGAAAAGCGGCATGAAGGCCTCGCCGTTTTACCGCGGCCGGCGGCGCATGATCGATTGCGTCGACTTCGCTACCACCGCCACCCCAGGCGGGCCGCTGCAACTAGCGCCCGCCCTGGGCGACCATTTGAAGAAAATGCGCCGGCCCGGCAAAGCCATCTTGATCTCGGACTTTATGATGCCCGCGGCATCCTATCAGCCCGGCTTGAATTTATTGCGGGCGTTCAATCTCGACATCGCCGCGATCCAAATCCTGTCGCGCCACGAAGTCGATCCGCGCTTTCCCAGCGGGAGCTTGGCATTGGTCGACAGCGAGACCGAGCAAGAAATCAAATATCAGTGGAATGCCGAGGCCCGTCGCGACTATCAATCAAAGCTGGCACACCACAACGCCGAACTGCGCAGTTTCTGCCATCAAAGCGGTGTTCATTATTCTATCTATGTCACCGATCGCGATTTAAGCGATTTTGTCTTCGCGACACTGCCGGCCATCGGCCTGTTCAAGTAAGCCAATGCAGTTTCTCAATCCCACCGCCTTGTTCGGTCTGCTGATACTGCCGCTGCTTCTAATCCCATATCTCATCCGTCGCAAACCCCAACGTTTACCGTTTTCCAGCTTGCTGCTGTTTTTGGAAGCGGGCGAAGTAGCCAGCGCAAAACCTTGGGGGCGCGTCAATTTACCGCCAATTTTTTTTCTCCAACTGTTATTGTTGGCCCTGTTGATCTTCGCCTTGAGCGAACCGGTATATTCGATTCGCCCCACCAACATCGCCATGATTTTGGATAATTCCGCGAGCATGCAGGCGCTGGAAGACGGTAAGAGCCGCTTTGCGCTGGCGAAAGAGCGCGCCGGCACGCTCGTCGACGAACTCGGCGCCGGCGGTAAAGTCGATCTGTATCTGACCACGCCAAGGTTGGAAAAACTTCATGCCGCGCCGCTCTCACCTGCCGAAGCGACAGGAATCCTCGCCGCACAGGTGCCTTACGATTTGGCCGAACCGCCTGCCGATTACGACAATCTGCTTTCACAGCTGGCGCTCCAGCAGAAATACGAACGAATTTATCTGCTCACCGATCACCCGGCCCGCGGCCAAAGCGACATTGCGCGCGTGATCACGGTGGGACAGCCGCGCGGCAATTACGCGCTCACGTCCTTTGAAGTCCAACGTTCTTCACTCGCTAACGCGCGCTTGGAAGCCCAGGTCGAGGTCGCCAACTACTCTGAGCGCGATGAGAAATTACAGATCGTTTTGAAAGGCAGCGGCGCCGCAGTGGCGAACCGCGAGATCGTCGTCGGCAGCGGCCAGAGCGCGTCGGTTTCTTTCGAGGGTTTTGCCGATCATTCCACCTACGAAGCCGAGATCGCCAACCGCGATGCTTTACCCCTCGACAACCGGCGCTTCGCCGTGGCACCGGCGTCGCGCAATCTGCGCATACTGGGCATTACGCCGCGCCCGCGCGAGCTGGAGAGTCTGAAAGCGATCCCCGGCGTGCAAATCGATACCATCGCGCCGAGCGACTATGACAAAGCCGAACGCTCCGGTTACGGATTGGAAATCTTTCATTTCGCCAGCCCGACGACGCTGCCGGCGACCGCGGCGCTGTTCATTTTACCGCCGCAAAACGATTCCTTGGCCGAACTTGGCGCGCCCATTAGCAATATGACGGTCTCCAACTGGCGCGACCCGCATGTCTTGACCCGCTACATCAACTTCAACTTGTTCCGGCCGACTTACACCCGGCCGCTCAAACCGCAAACCGCCGGCGATATTATCATCGACAGCGCTGCCGGTCCCTTGGCATTTGCCACCGAGCGGCAAGGCGCGCGCTATCTCGTCTTGGGATTTGATCCGTTGCCATACTTGGGGCGCGAAAACCTGCCCATGTCGGTATTTACCTTGAATCTACTCGACTGGTTTTTCGACAGCCGCGGCGCCAATAGCCAAGCCACCGGCGAAGCGATTTTTCTCGGCAAGGTTCAAAGCGGCGATCGAATGATTCTGCCGGACGGCAAAAGCCTGGCGATAACCCCCGGGGCGGCGTTTTTTGGCGGGGCATTTTTCCAAGGCATTTATCGCTTGACCCGGGGCGGCGCGACGGAACTTTTCGCCCGCAATTTGCTCGACCGCGGTGAATCCGACCTGCGCGCAGCCTCGGCCATCGCCTTTGGCGGCGGAAATCCAAGCGGTGCCAGCGCGTCGGTGATGTTTTCTTTTTGGCCTTATCTAATGGTCGCGTCACTAGCGCTGCTCTTTCTCGAATGGTTCTTGAGCCCGCGCATGGTTTCGGTAAAATTCTGGCGCGGTCTTTCCCGGGCGGCACAACGGTTATGAAAAACTGGTTTGCCAATCTCGAATTTGCCCGGCCCTATTTTCTCTGGCTCTTCCTCCTCCTGCCGGTGCTTTGGCTGCGCTTCGCCGACCGGCGTTTGTGGGTATTGCTGGGGCGCACGGCGATCTTGGCACTGGTGATACTCACCCTTGCCGACCCGCAGACCACGAGCCAACAGTCGCGCCAGGAAGAACGGATCTTTGCCTACGATGTCTCGCGCAGCGTGCCGGCGAGCATGCGCGCCTGGATGGAAAACGCCACCAAGCAATTGGCGCCGGGCAACAGCGACCGCATCTATACTTTCGGCGCCACGGCTAAGGAAAGCTCCAATCTGAACCAAGCTCTCACCGGCGATGCCAGCGCCAGCCAGCCGGAGAAAACCAATCTGGAAAATCTTCTCACCTCACTGCTCGCCCTGCCGGCAGCGCCGCGCGCGCTTTTTCTGTTTACCGACGGTTGGGAAACCGATGGCAATGTTGATCGGCTCCTGCCCGCCGCTGCCGCGGCTGGGATTAAAATTTACCCCATGCTGCCGGCTGAGCGACCGGTGATCGCCAACGTCGCGGTGACCAAAGTGATCGCACCCAGCCAGGGCATGAGCGGCGAACTGCTCAACCTAAAGGTAAGCCTGGATAATCAAAATGACCGCGCGGTCGACGGCGTGCTCACCCTGACTCGCAACGGCCAGCCGTTCAAAACCGAGCAAATCAAGTTACGTCCGGGAAGCCAGAGTTTCAGCTACCAAGCCAACCTTACCGACGGAGCGCTCACCGCCTTTCAAGCGAGCTTCGCCGCCGCCGATGCCGCCACCGATACGTTCTCCGCGGATAATCACGCCCTCGCCTGGGTTAACGTGCGCACAAAAGCGAAAGTCCTGATCGTCAATGGCTCTGGCGGCTCGGGCCGCTACTTGGACGAAATCGTCCGCCGCCAAGGCTTCGACGTGGTTTCACACGGCGCCGACGGCGCGCCGGCGCCGGCAGGTCACAAAGTGGTCATTTTCAATAATGTGCCGCAGGAGCGTTTTTCGGCCGGCTACCTCGCCAGCATCGAGCGCCATATCGCCGACGGGGGTTCGTTCGTCATGCTCGGCGCTGACGCCAGTTTCTCCCAGAATAGTTATCGCCAGACGCCAATCGAAAGAATCCTGCCGGTGGTACCGAAAGAACCGCCCAAACAGCCGGAAAAAAACCGCGCCGTCGTCTTGGTTATAGACAAGTCGGGCAGTATGCGCGACGACAACCGGATTCTCTACGCCAAGGAAGCCGCCAAGGCGGTGGCACGCCAGCTCAAAGATATCGACCTATTAGGCGTCGTTGGTTTCGACGACACTCCTTTTGTCGTCGTCTACCTGGAATCGATGGCGCGACTACGCGGCGTCATCGACAACCAGATCGACCGGCTCAGGCCTGGCGGACAAACTTACTTTCTACCGGCACTGCAGGAGGCTAGGCGCCAGCTCGAACGCGTCAACGCGTCGCGCAAGCATGTCATCCTACTCAGCGATGGCGTGACCCGCGGCAGTCAGGGCGAGCTGGTAGACCTAATCGCCAGCATGAAAAACGACAGCAAGATCACCGTCTCGGCCGTAGCAATTAGCAATGACGCGGATGTCAGAATCATGAAGCGGGTGAGCCAATACGGCGGTGGCCTGTTCCACCACACGATCGATCCGTCGACGTTACCGCAAATCGTCCTTGAACAATTGCAAGACAAACCTCGCGACGAGCCGCGGGACAATCGTCCGCTCATTCCAGTACAGTCCGGCAGCTCAGCATTGTTGGCCGGTTTCGGCGTAAGAAACTATCCGGCCGTGCTGGGCTATATGGACACTGAGGTTAAACGGGGCGCCCAGGCTGATCTGATCATCCCGCGCGACGACCAACGCGCTCCGCTGCTGGCCTCATGGCGTTACGGCAAAGGCAAATCGGTCGCCTTCACGAGCGATATGGAGGGACGCTGGACACGCAGCTGGGTCCAATGGGGTGGACTACAAGGTTTTTGGGGCCAAATCTTGGACTGGCTCAGCCCGGGCGAGCAGAACTTGATCCCGTTATACGAAGCCCGCGTCAGCTTTACCGGCGGGCAATCGATCCTCGATTTGTCGGTGTACGAGGATAGCAGCGCCAACAGTCAGTTCCGTTTCAGCCTCAGCAGCAAGGGCGGCAAAACCGACGGGGCGCTTACCAAACTCGCGCCCGGCCATTTCCAAGCCGTCCTGCCGGCGATCTCCAGCGGCGATTACCGCATTGATGTTACCGAAGAGCGGGCCAGTCAACGCATCCCGTTCCCCCCGGTCGCCTACACGCTGGCCTACGATCGCAGCGCCGAAGTACCGCGCCCGGAATTCAACTACCGGCTGCTGGCGCGATTGGCTGAAGGCAGCGGTGGCGAGATCAATCCCCGGTCGACCAACACCCTTAGGCGTGAAAGCCTTTCGAAAAACTACCGTCCGGTGCGCCAGCCGCTGCTGATCCTGGCCTTCGCACTTTTCCTCATTGAGATCGCCTTGCGGCGCTTCGTTTTTGGCGAGTCCGATTAAGCTAACTTCACGGCTAACACCGCGAATTGTCCGAGGTATTGGAGTTTTATCAATACCAAATTTTGGGGTTGACAGCCCAGTTCTGACAGACTATAAGGTGGAATCTTTGTTTACAATGGCTTGCCAAATCACACCAGCTGGGCAGCTCGGCGATGGTCGCCCTGAGCAGCCAGGAACTTCGATTTTACCGAAAATTTTAGGCTCTTCGCTGATCGTTGCCGCACTCGCAGTAGCTCCACTAAACAGCGAGGCAGCCAAGCAGCGTCCGGGACCGAAGCAGGTTGTTCGCGGTAAGCAGGCTCCAGCCCCGGCTTCCGTTCAAGCTAGCGCACCGGTAAGGCGCCTGACGAAGGGCCAGGCCCATGGCGCCCTACTGCGGCAGCCAAGCCCACCAGCCATCGATTTTTCGGAGAAACGTGAACTAGTGAGCTACCGCGTCCGGCCGGGAGAAACGCTGTCGGATGTCTTGACCCGGAATAACGTGTCGAGGGCCGAAAGTCTGCTCTGGGCGCGCACCATGACACGCAATATCGGCAGCGAAACCTTACCAGCCGGGAAAGAGGCTCAACTTTTCTTCAGCAAATCGCTCATTCGCGGCCGTGGGTCGCTAACGCGCGGCCAGCTGACAGCCGTAGAGATCGATCAAAATGACTCCGTCACTCTAACCTTGGAAAAAGGCATCCGCGGCATTTTCGTCCAGCGCCGCGAAAAGCCCTTCGATGTTGAATTAAAGACGGTTAGCGCATCCATCGAAAATTCACTTTTCGACGATGGCCGCAAAGCCGGCGTCCACCCGGCATTGCTCTCCCAGCTTGCCGATCTGTTCACCTGGGACATCGATCTCGAAAAGGAGGTCCGTAAGGGCGATAACTTCAAGATCCTTTACGAGCAACGCAGCCGCAAGGGCCAAGAAGCTAAAACTGGACTGCGCATCCTAGCGGCAGAACTAAATAGCGCAGGACAAAAATACACCGCGGTCTACTTTGAGCGGCAACAAGGCGTGGGCGGTTATTATAATCAAGAGGGCCGAAGCTTGGCACGCTCGTTTCTCCGCTTCCCGTTGGAATTTAGCGCCATCACGTCGCATTTTACCGAGTCGAGATTTCATCCCATTCTCCGCACTAACCTTCCCCATACCGGCGTCGACTTTGCTGCGCAGAGAGGAACACCAGTGCGATCCGTCGGCGATGGTATCATCGCCGAAGCAGGTTGGAATGGCGGCTATGGCAAAGCGGTCGACATCAAACATGACTCAACCTACTCGAGCCGTTACGCCCATCTGGACAGCTTTGCCGAAGGCATCCAGCCTGGCGTGAGCGTTACCAAAGGACAAATCATCGGCTTTGTCGGTTCCACCGGCAGATCCACCGGTCCACATCTCCACTTCGAACTCTATAAAGACCATCAGTATATCAATCCCTTAAGCATCGACTTCCCGGCGGAAGACCAGCTTGAACCCGCCTTGCATCGGTTGTTTGAAAACCAGATGCGCACATACATGACCGAGCTGAAGTCCACGCCACAGTCCTAGCCGTAAGACGTTTGTAGTTTCAGACAAATTTTTGCCGCACGCCAAACCTGGCGTTTTCTCATTTTCCTGAATAGTATCGCGCTCACTGTGAGCGACCTACGACGCAAAACGACTCTTGTCATCGTCACCGGCGCTGGGATCGGCTACTCGCACTATTTTCCCGGCACTATGGGGACTATTTTGGCTGTGCCCATTTCTCTCGGGCTCAACCGGGTCGCCGAAGCCTCGCCGCTATTTGCCATCGGCATGTTGGTAGGTGCTACACTCTTCGCAATCAAACTCTCGACCGACGCTGCTCAAATTGTCCAGCAGAAAGATCCGCAAATCATCGTTGCCGATGAAATCGTCGGCTTCTTAATCGCAAACTTTCTCACGCCCCTTCGTTGGGCGCCGTTGCTGCTGAGTTTCCTATTGTTTCGCATATTCGATATCACCAAAGTCTATCCGGCGGCTAAACTGGAAAATCTCCCCGGCGGCACCGGCATCGTGCTCGACGATGTGCTGGCGGGAATTTACGCATTTGCAATCGTCCAAACGTTACTCTATTGGCGGTGGTTATGATCGAAACTGCGGTACTTCTCAGCACTGGGGATGAACTGACCACGGGCAAAGTGGTCGACACCAACTCGACATTTATCGCCGATCGCTTGTTCGCTTTAGGCATCCGCGTCGGCGCCGTTATCAAAGTGGGCGATGACCGGGAAAAACTCATCTGGGCCTTTGGTCAAGCGAAGGAGCTCGGCGATGTCGTCATCGGCACCGGCGGCTTGGGACCGACCGCGGACGATTTGACCACCGAGACGGTCGCTGGGTTTCTCGGCATTAACACCAAACTGGACGACGGCGTGGCGGCGGCGCTCAAGGCACGTTTCGAAAAGCGTGGCGTGGCGTTTACGGAAAATAATCTTAAACAAGCGCTCTTTCCGGAAAGCGCGGTAATCATACCAAACCCCAAAGGCACGGCGCCCGGCTTCCGCGTCGATCTCGGTCAAGGCAAGAAGCTGATCTGGCTTTCCGGTGTGCCCCACGAGATGAGCGCCATGATGCACGAGTCGGTGCTGCCGTGGATCGTCGAGCAGAACGGTACTCAGTCGACGATTCACGAGGCTACGTTCAAAATTCATGGCATTACCGAGTCCAAGTTGGATGATCTGATGAAGCCGTTAGATTTGAGCAACAATGCAAAGCTGGCCTTCCGCGCCCATTTTCCCGATCTCACTCTACGCCTGACGGTAAGCGGCGGAGCGGCACAAGTGGAAAGGTTCACTGAACTGCGCGGCCAAATCCAAACTATCCTCGACCACTACATTTATGCCAACGGTGAGCTGACCATGGAAGAAGCGGTCGGCCAGTTGCTTCTGCAGAAACAGCTAACCCTCGCCCTCGCCGAGTCTTGCACGGGAGGATTGATCAGCCACCGGATCACGAGAGTAGCCGGTAGTTCGGCCTACTTTCTCGGCGCTGCAATAACTTATTCGAACGCAGAGAAAATTCGCTCCCTGGGCGTAGGTCCAGAAACATTGGCCCGCGTCGGCGCGGTCAGCCAACAGACCGCTTTGGAAATGTCACAAGGCATTCGCCAACGCACCGGCGCCGATATCGGATTGAGCGTCACTGGAGTCGCCGGCCCTTCCGGCGGTAGCCCCGAAAAGCCGATCGGTACGGTCTGGGTGAGCATCTGCCAGGAAAACTTTCACGAAGCCAAGCTCCTTAACCTCATGGTCTTGACCGACCGCGAACGAATCGTTCAAGGCGCCGCCCAAGCGGCGTTGAACTGGCTACGGCTACGGCTTTCGCACGATTGACCGCCGTGATCCGCGCTTTCATCGCCGTTGAAATCTCGCCAACTACGGTCGCGCATATCCTCTCCGCCATCGCCGACCTGAAACCCAAGTTGCCGGCTGTCCGCTGGGTAGCGCCGGCGAATTTTCACCTGACCCTCAAGTTCCTCGGGGATATCGAAGCGCGCCAGTTGGAAGCCATCGGTGACGTCCTGGAACTCGCCATAACCCCCTTTCCGCGCTGCATCATAAATGCTAAAGGTCTAGGGGTATTTCCCGGGCTGAGACAACCGAAAGTATTGTGGGTCGGCTTCATAGGCGATCAGCTGACGCGGTTGGCGACGCGACTGGATGCAGTGTTGTTACCTCTGGGGTTTCCCGGCGAACCCAGAGGCTTTACACCGCATCTAACCATCGGCCGTTGGCGCCAAGCCGAGCGGTCGCCGGGAATTCTTAAACAGGAATTGAACAACTGGCGTGAACACGAATTCGGTGCAACCAAAGTTGACCGAGTGATTCTGTTTCAAAGTGTACTTCAGCCCACGGGGGCCGTCTATTCACAACTGAAAGTCATCAAGCTTAAAGACCAGTCTATCGTTTAGGAGGCAGGCAATGGATGTGAATCGTGAGAAGGCAATCGACCTTGCGGTAAGTCAGATCGAGAAACAGTTCGGCAAAGGCGCGATCATGAAACTCGGCGAGGGCGGCATTGTCAAAGACGTGCAGACCATCTCGACCGGCTCTCTCGGACTTGACATCGCGCTCGGCATCGGCGGCGTGCCCTGCGGCCGGGTCATTGAGATTTACGGCCCTGAATCCTCCGGTAAAACCACCCTGGCACTGCAAATCGTTGCCGAAGCCCAAAAAAGCGGCGGCATGGGCGCCTACATCGATGCCGAGCATGCGCTGGATCTAGGCTACGCCCAGAAACTCGGCGTCAAAACCGATGACTTGTTGGTTTCGCAACCGGACCATGGCGAGCAGGCCTTGGAAATTGCCGAGACCTTGGTGCGCAGCGGTGCCATTGACGTCTTGGTCATCGACTCGGTTGCGGCGCTTGTGCCCAAAGCCGAGATCGAAGGCGAGATGGGCGACTCGCACATGGGCTTGCAAGCGCGCCTCATGTCGCAAGCTCTACGGAAGCTTACCGGCACCATCGCCCGCTCGCACACCGTGGTCATCTTCATCAACCAGATCCGCATGAAGATCGGCGTCATGTTCGGCAACCCGGAGACCACCACCGGCGGCAATGCGCTCAAGTTCTACGCCTCGGTACGCATGGATATCCGGCGCATCGGCGCGCTCAAAGACGGCGATAACATTATCGGCGGCCGCACCCGGGTCAAAGTGGTCAAAAACAAAATGGCTCCGCCGTTTAAAGAAGCTGAGTTTGACATTCTCTACGGCACCGGGATTTCGCGCGACGGCGAGATCGTCGATATCGGCAGTGAGATGGGCGTCATCGAGAAGAGCGGCGCCTGGTATTCCCATGCCGGTGAGCGCATCGGTCAAGGCCGAGAACAGGCCAAGCAGTTTCTCAAGGATCATCCGGAGACGGCGCAAAGTATCATGGCCAAGATCATGGATAAGTACGGTTTGAAGCCGCACGATGCGGAGGCCTTGGCCGAACCCGCGGCGGCGGATAAAAAGAGCAAAACCAAATAACTCTGAGAATTTGGATAGACGCTGAAAAGATCGAAAGCCAGCGCCGCCGCCGTCGACTCGCCTGAACAGGCGTTGCAAATAGCTTTGCGCTACTTGAGCCACCGGCCGCGTAGCGAATTGGAAGTCAAAAATTACCTGCGCCAGAAGGGCTGCGAGCCGCTAGTTAGCGACACTGTGATCGCCAAGCTCCGATCGCTGAACTATCTCGACGATCTATCCTTTGCCCAGATCTGGGCGCGCTCCCGACTGGAGAGCCGCGGCTACGGCCCCAGACGGGTCGAGCAGGAGCTACGCCTCAAGGGCATCGATTCCAGAGTGATTCGTGAGACCATGCAACAGAGTTTGCAACACTTGAGCGAACAAGAAAGCGCTAGAAAAATATTGACTAAGCGATTCGGCGCCGTGAGCCTGCAGGACGCCAAAGCGCAGCACCGTGCCGTCGCCCTGCTCCAGCGGCGCGGCTTCAGCAGCAAAGTGATTTTCGAACTGCTAAAATATCGCATTGACGAAGACTAGATGGCTATGATCACCGGTAACGACATCCGCAAATCTTTTTTAGATTATTTCGCTAAACAAGGCCACACCGTGGTGCGCAGTTCATCGTTGGTACCCGACAAAGATCCGACGTTGCTGTTCACCAACGCCGGCATGGTGCAGTTTAAGAACGTTTTCTTGGGCCAGCAGCGTTTGCCTTATACGCGCGCCTCCAGCGCGCAAAAGTGTTTGCGCATCAGCGGTAAACATAACGACCTGGAAGTAGTCGGCCGCGACACCTACCACCACACGCTGTTCGAGATGCTCGGCAATTGGTCTTTCGGCGATTACTACAAAGCCGAGGCCATCGAGTGGGCGTGGGCGCTTTTGACCAAAGAATGGGGTCTGCCGAAGGACAAGCTCTACGCCACCGTCTATCTCAACGATGAAGAAACGGAGCAGCTCTGGTTCAAGATCAGCGGCCTGCCACACGAACGGGTGAGCCGCTTCGGCGATAAAGAAAACTTCTGGGAGATGGGCGAGACCGGTCCCTGCGGCCCCTGCAGCGAAATCCATCTCGACCGCGGCCCGGCCGCCTGCGACATGCCCAGCGTTGCCGGTCACGAATGCAAAGTGAACGGCGATTGCGCACGGTATATCGAGCTGTGGAATCTGGTTTTCATCCAGTTCAACCGCGCCGAGGACCGCAGCCTGTCGGAACTGCCGGCCAAGCATGTCGATACCGGCATGGGTATGGAGCGCATCACCGCGGTGCTGCAAAAAGTATTGTCGAACTACGACATCGACATCATGCGCGAGCTCACCGCCACCACGGAACGTCTGACCGGCAAGAAATATGGCGTCGATCCGACCGCGGATATTTCCTATCGCGTCATCGACGATCACTCCCGCGCCGTCAGTTTCTTGATCGCCGATGGCGTCGCGCCGAGCAATGAAGGACGCGGTTATGTGTTGCGCCGTCTGTTGCGCCGCGCCGCCCGCCATGGCCGCTTGATCGGCTTGAATGAGCCGTTTCTCCATGAAGTCGCGAAGACCGTCACGGCAGTCATGGGCGATGCCTATCCAGAACTGAAGCAAGAAGAGCAGCGCATCCGCGAGGTTATTCGCATCGAGGAAGAACGCTTCGGCGAGACTCTCGATCGCGGTCTGGTTCTCCTGGACGACGCCACCGCGAGACTCAAAGCGGAGAAAAAACGCACGCTCCCCGGCGAAGTCGCGTTTCGCCTCTACGACACGTACGGCTTTCCGCTCGATCTCACCGAAGACATTTTGCGCGCCGACAATATCGATGTCGATCAAGCGAGCTTCACCAAGCTCATGGAAGCGCAACGAAGCCGCGGCCGCGAAGCGCGCGAAACCGTCAGTATGGAATCGAGGATCCAGCTAAACGGCCAAGTCTGTTTCACCGGCTACGATCGGCTGGACGGCGACTCGACGGTGATTGGAATCTTTGGCGCTGCCGGTAGCAAGACCGAAGCAGTGGAAGGTGAAGATATCGAGCTTTTAACCGCCGAGACCCCTTTCTACGGCGAGTCCGGCGGACAGATCGGCGACCGGGGTGTGATTAGCACCGAGCGCGGCGACTGGGTGGAAATCGTCGACACCCATCATCCAACCCCGCAACTGACCTCCCATCGCGGCAGAGTCAAAAAAGGCCGCATTCAAGTCGGCGACAAGGTTGAGCTCAAAGTTGACGCCAAGCATCGCCGCAAAACCATGCTCAACCATTCGGCGACCCACATTCTCCACGCCGTGCTGCGAAAAGAACTGGGCCAACATGTGCGTCAAGCCGGCTCGCTGGTGACGCCTGAGCGGCTACGTTTTGACTTCAGCCACACCGGCGCGATCGCCGACGACATGCTGGCGGCGATCGAAGCACAAGTTAATCTCCACGTGCGCGAGGATGCCGGCGTGTCGATCAAGGAGCTGAGTTACGACGACGCCATTCGCCAAGGCGCTCTGGCCTTCTTCGGCGACAAATATGGCGACCGCGTACGGGTGGTCAGGATCGGCGATTTTTCCACCGAGCTATGCGGCGGCACGCATATCCGCGCTTCCGGGGAGATCGGTTTGTTCAAGCTCAATTTCGAGGGCGGCGTCGCCGCCGGCGTCCGGCGTATCGAAGCCTTCACCGGCGAGGGTGCGCTCGATCTGATCAACAGCTACGAGTCACGCGTCAAAGAGATCGGCGCGCTTCTTCGCGGCAACGCCGACGATGCCGTCGACAGAGTGAAGAGACTGCTTGATCGCCAGAAGGAATTGGAAAAAGAGATCGCCAAGCTGCGTGGCGAGCTGGAAAAAGATCGCATTCCCGACTTGATCTCGCAAAAGCAAGTCATCAGCGGCGCCAATGTTCTGATTGCTCAGCTCGACGGCGTCGACGGTAAACAGTTGCGTGAAATCGCCGATCAGCTCAAAGATAAACTCGGCTCCGGGATCGTAGTTCTAGCCAGCGCCAGCGATGGTAATGTCAACCTGGTCGCCTCGGTCAGCAAAGAAATGACGAAGAAATTCCACGCCGGCAACATCGTCAAGGAGCTGGCCGGCATGGTCGGCGGCGGTGGCGGCGGCCGGCCGGACTTCGCCCAGGCCGGCGGCAAGGAGCCGGCAAAGATCGCCGCTGCGCTCAAACGCGCCGAGGAGATCGTTAAGCAAGCGTCATGAAATCACTGAATCACAGCAACCAGCGTAGCCACCGCTGCAGTAGTAGTAGTTGCGTGTCTGTTGTTGAACCGTGCATTCCTGTCAGCAAATGAGGATCAACTGCTAGCGTGACAACGATTCACACCAAGACGATCACCGTATCTACCACCGGCTTCTGCGACATCATCGATATTACCGCCAAATTCAAGGAACAAATTCGCGCCGCGCACATGCGCAGTGGCGCGGCGACTCTGTTTGTCAACGGCTCCACGGCGGCGTTGACAACCATCGAGCATGAACCCGGTCTAATCAAAGATCTAAAGGAATTCCTCGAGAAACATATTCCCTCCGACCGACGCTATCACCACGACGACCGCTGGGGCGACGACAACGGTTTTTCCCATCTGCGCGCCACACTGTTCGGGCCGTCTCTGGCAATCCCGATTGTTGACGGTGCGCCGAGTCTCGGCACCTGGCAGCAAGTTATCTTGATGGACTTCGACAACCGCTCGCGCAGCCGCGAGATCATCGTCCAACTCATAGGAGAATGCGAGTGAAAGACGAAAAAAACCAGATCGCCGAACGCGTCGAGCAAATCGGCGTCAACCAGATCGAGTTTCACGATCCACGCCTGTTCCGCGACCTGTTGGGCCAGCACGACCAGCATGTCAAAATTGTCCAGAACACGTTACAGCTCAAAATCCGCGTCCGCGGTTCGGCCATGGAGATCGAAGGCGACCCGCTGCAAGTCGAACTGGCCAGTCAAATACTGCGCCAACTTTACAGTCTTTTAGAAAGGGGCTATCCGGTTTACGCGAGCGATGTCGATTATGCGATCCGGATCTTGAGCGGCGACAACCGTGCCAAGCTGCAAGATATCTTTCTCGACACCATCTATATTTCGGCGCACAAGCGCACCATCACGCCCAAAAGCATCGCCCAAAAAGCCTACATCGACGCAATTCGCCGCTACGATATCGTCTTTGGCATCGGCCCAGCGGGCACCGGTAAGACTTACCTTGCTATGGCAATGGCCGTAGCGGAATTGATGAAGAACAATTATGTGAGAATTATTCTCACCCGCCCGGCGGTCGAAGCCGGCGAGAAACTGGGTTTTCTCCCAGGTGATCTTGCGGAAAAGGTCAATCCCTACCTGCGTCCACTGTACGACGCGCTGCATGACATGGTTGATTTCGACCGCGCGCGAAAAATGGTCGAGCGTGGGACCATCGAAGTCGCGCCGCTGGCGTTCATGCGCGGCCGGACGCTCAATGATTCGTTTGTGATTCTCGACGAGGCGCAGAACACCACACCGGAGCAAATGAAAATGTTTTTAACGCGCTTGGGCTACGGATCGAAGGCAGTAATCACCGGCGATGCGACTCAGATCGATCTACCAGCGGGGAAGGCGTCGGGGCTCAAGGAAGCCGCGCGCATTCTGCGCGGCGTGCATGGCATCCGCTTCGTGACGTTTACCGAAAAAGATGTGGCGCGGCACCATTTGGTGCAAGAAATCATCGCCGCCTATGAGCGCGATGATAATCAGAACATTGCCCAAGATCTCGTCGGAAAAACCTGACCGAACGCATAGCCGATTTTGGCCGGCCCATTGCTACTGAACCGCCTCGAGCGCGATCTTAAGTTGGACGGTTCGGTCGTTTCGCAACAGGGTGAAATTCACTGACTCACCGACTTTGTACTTCTCAAGGGCAAGAAACAAATCATTGGGCGACTCGATTTTTTTGCCGTCGATAGCGGTAATGATATCGCCCAACCTCACTCTGCCGGTGTTATCGCGCCGCGTCGGTTGCACTCCGGCCTTCGCCGCCGCGCTGCCCTGCGCCACATCGACGATCAACACACCACTCACGCCCAAGCGCTGCGCGATTTGTTCATCGGCGACTTGCACGCCCAAGCCCGGTCTGGTGACTTTGCCAGAGCGGATCAGCTCGGTGACGATGCGGTTCACCGTATCCACGGGAATCGCGAAACCGATTCCCGCCGATGCACCGGATGGACTGTAGATCGCCGTGTTGACGCCGATCAGACGGCCGGCGCTGTCGAGCAAGGGACCGCCGGAGTTTCCCGGATTGATCGCCGCGTCCGATTGAATCACGCCTTGGATGGGCCGGCGTGTCACCGACTCGATTTCGCGATTGAGCGCGCTGATTACGCCGGTGGTGAGCGTCTGATCGAGACCGAAGGGATTGCCGATGGCAAAGACACTCTGGCCCACTTGCAAATCTTTGGAAGTGCCTAACGGAATCGCTTGCAGCTTGGCGGCTGGCGCATCGATCCGCAATACCGCCAAATCTTTGTCCGGCGACACGCCGACCACGCGCGCCTTGTATGTGGACTGATCCGCCAACGTCACCTGCGCCGCATCGGCATTTTGAATGACATGAAAATTGGTGATGACGTTGCCGGTATTGTCCCAGATGAAACCGGAACCCGTGCCTTGGGGTATCTGATATTGATTAAGCGTGAACATGTCGCGTTCGATGCCGATGGAAGTGATGTTGACCACCGACGGCGACGCCTGCCTAAAAATCGTGATCGTGGATTTTTCTTCCGGCATCAATTCGCCGCGGGGCGTTACCGAGCGCGGCGGCGCCTTCGGATTAGTTAGCGTGGCGCCGCCCAACCATGATTGCTGCACCAGCAAGAAAGCCGCCGACGACAATGCAACCGCCGGCCAGAAGTATTTCGCCAAACGCGAAATCGAGATAGTTAGTGGTTGTTTATGCATTGGATTTCCCTGGTCCGATCCCACACTTCACCGTGGCGAATCGGTAAAAACTAGTGGCACCCGGCTAGTTTGTCAAGCCGATTGACAGGTCGCCCATGCGTACTTAGGTTTTCGCCATCTTAATCGACACCCTTGAAAGGAGGGGCATTTATGGAACTGGTAAGATGGGAACCTTTTGAAGGATTGAGCCGGCTGCATAACCGCATCAACGATCTGTTCGATGAGGGGTTGGGCCGTCCACGGACTCTGCCTTCGGCGACCGCGGGAGTCTGGATGCCTCCGGTGGATATCTTGGAAAGCAAGGACGCTTATCTGATCCGCGCCGAGCTTCCAGGCATGACGAAAGAAGACTTCAACTTAGAAGTCAATGATGGGACTTTAACGCTCAGCGGCGAACGCAAGTCTGAGCCGCTGACCGATGGCGTAGCGTATCATCGCGCGGAACGGGAAAACGGCAAGTTCTCCCGGTCGTTCTATCTGCCGCAATCAGTGCAACAAGACGGCATTAAGGCTAACTATCGTGACGGTATCCTGGAAATTCATGTTCCCAAAGCAGAGGAAGCCAAGCCGCGCCAAATTGCGATTACGCTCAACTAAATTGCCACCGGCAGGGATCAGTCAGCAGAGGGGAAGCCAGCGCTTCCCCTCTGAAATTTTCAGACACGTAATAGCCAATCTCTATTCTAGGAACCGTGACGAGAGGCAGCTTAGGCACTCCGATCGAGACTTCGTAATCGCTAGGTGTTGCAAAGCTGGATATGTCAATGATCCGGGTTAAAGGGGGTGACAACGATCGCGACTCCCGAATAGAAATGCCGCGGGAGGCGCGCGAACTCATGTCATATGCGCCTTTCCCACGGCTCTTGAGTTTTAGGTATTCGAACCCGACCGTCCCCTGGCGGCACAGGCCTGAAGGAAATCGCTGTAGAGCTACGCGGTTATAACTTCAATCTTTCTCGGTTTGGCCTCTTCCGCTTTTGGCAAGTTTAGTGTCAATACACCATGCTTGAGTTCGGCGGAAATTTTGCTCGCGTCGACCCGCTCATTTAATTCGAACTGTCGAAAGAAATTCACCAAGCCGTATTCTCGGTAGACCGGCTCGCCGGACCCGATGTGCGCGGCCTTGCCCCGTATGGTCAGAAGATGATTTTCGACTCTAACGTCAAGTCCTTCCTTAGCAACACCCGGCAGATCGGCTGTCACCACCAGTCCCTCCGCGGTCTCATAAATATCGACAGGCGGGGTGATATATTGTTCCTGGCTGCGAGTCTCTTCCCGGCTAGCCGGAGATTTTTCTTGAGGGTTAGCTGCCACAGTTCTTTCAGCCATAATGGGTTCCTCCAGTAAATAATCTTTTAGTTTACCTTAACCGTGATCTGCTTAGGTTTGGCTTTTTCAGCCTTGGGCAGAGTCAACAACAGCAAGCCGTTCTTATATTCCGCTTGAATCTTTGCTTCATCGACCTCCATCGGCAAATCGATGGTCCGGACAAACTTGCCGCTCGCTCGCTCGTTGCGGTGGAACGCTTCCGGGCGAATATCTTTAACGCCGCTTTTCTCGCCCGAAAGAGTCAAACGATTTTGCAACGCAGTAACGTTGATGGTTTTCGGATCGACCCCGGGAGTCAAGGCTTCGATGTAAAGGTTGTCTTTGTCTTCCAGCAGGTTGATCAAGGGATAGCGTCTCGGTTCACGCCCGGGGAGAAACGCCGGCCCTCGCGATGGCGACCGGCTAAAACCAAAGTTTTCGATAGTCCGGTCGATCTCATCCCGCAGAGCATCCATATCCGCAAAGAGATTCCATTGAGCCATAAACGTTTTACCTCCTTCGCTTTGAGCACGCCCTTGTCAATTGAGTTACGCTTTCTGTCTCTATGCAACACGATCGAGTGTGCTACGGAATTGACGCATGCTCAATGCTGCCAGGCCGCCAGGTCGGTTTGTTCCGGCGCATGGACTTTCGGGTTAAGCACTGGATGTTCCGGCGCAGTTTCCAACCCATGCTCAAGCACATCGTCGACAGTTTCAACCAATTCAAAGTGCATCGTTTCACGCACACCAACCGGCAACTCTTCTAGATCTTTATGATTGAGTGCCGGGAGCAGCACGGTGTGGATTCCGGCGCGCTTGGCGGCGAGAACTTTTTCTTTGATACCACCCACCGGTAAGACGAGGCCACGCAAACTAATTTCGCCGGTCATCGCCACGTCGTTGCGTACCCGGCGTCCGGTCAGCAACGAGACCAAAGCAGTGAACAATGTTACTCCTGCGCTCGGCCCGTCCTTGGGAATCGCCCCTGCTGGCAGATGCACGTGCAAGTCCAGCCGTTTGAACAGACCGTCATCGAGCCCGAGCGATGCCGAGCGCGACTTCACTAGGCTAAGCGCGGCCTGGGCGCTCTCCTTCATGACGTCGCCCAATTGTCCGGTGAGAAGAAGCTTGCCTTCACCGCTCATCTTAGTCGCTTCGACAAACAAGATATCGCCGCCCACGGCCGTCCAAGCGAGACCGGTGGCCACGCCGGGCAGACTCGTGCGCAGTGCCACTTCGTTGAAATATTTTGCCGTTCCCAAATAGGTCTTTACCGAGTGCACATTCACGCTGACCGGCTCGCTGTTCCCTTCAGCAAAGCGAGTGGCGACGCCGCGGCAGATGGCGCCAATCTCCCGTTCGAGCTGGCGCACCCCGGCCTCACGCGTATAGGCGCGGACGACTTCACCGAGGGCGTCATCGCTGATGGTCATCTGCTCGTTGGTCAACCCGACGGCTTTTAGTTGGCGCGGCACCAAATAGCGGCGCGCGATGATCGCTTTGTCCTCCTCCGCGTACCCTGGCAGCTCGATCACCTCCATGCGGTCGCGCAACGGTGCGGGAACGGTATCGAGCACATTGGCCGTTGCGACAAACAACACCTGGCTCAAATCGAAGGGCGCATCGATGTAATGATCCTGAAAGCTATCGTTTTGTTCCGGATCTAGCACCTCAAGCAGCGCTGAACTCGGATCGCCTTGATAACTAGCACTCAATTTATCGACCTCGTCGAGCATGAACACCGGATTCTTACTGCCGGCGCGCTTTAGGCCCTGAATAATACGACCTGGAAGTGCGCCGATATAAGTGCGCCGATGGCCGCGGATTTCGGCTTCATCATGCACCCCGCCCAAACTTTGCCGGACAAATTTTCGATTCATCGCCGTCGCGATACTTTGACCCAGGGATGTCTTACCGACGCCCGGAGGTCCGACAAAGCACAAGATCGGACTCTTGCCCTGCGGATTGAGTTTGCGTACCGCAAGAAATTCGATCAGCCGCTTTTTCACTTTGGCGAGATCGTGGTGGTCGGCGTCGAGTACGGCGCGCGCCTTGGCGAGATCGATATTCTCCTCGGTTGTAATATTCCACGGCAAGTCAAGCAGCCAGTCCAAGTGCGACCGGACCATCGAGTACTCTGGCGCGCCCTCGGCCATACGCTCGAGCCGGGCAACCGATTTCAGCGCTTCTTGCTCGGCCTGCTCGGACATTTTAGCCGCGGCGATTTTCTTTTTCAGGTCGTCGAACTCGGTCGCCTTGCCCTCGGACTCGCCGAGTTCTTTGCGGATCGCCTTCAGCTGCTCGCGCAGCATATACTCCCGCTGCGACCGATCCATCGCATCCTTCGCGTCGGTACCGATCTTTTTGGTAAGTTCGAGGATTTCCACCTGTCGGCGCAGCTTCGCCGCGACTTTCTTCACCCGGGTATCGAGATCGATGGTTTCCAGGATTTCCTGTTTCTCTTCCAGCGACACATCGAGCCACGAAGCCACGAAATCGATAAATCCAGAGGCATCCTTCAGACCCTCCACGACTGCGGAAACCTCCGGCGCAGAAGCCGGCATGAGCGCGAGCGCATGCTGCATCGTTTGGCGCAAATGCAGAACCTGCGCTTCAAACTCTTTCGAGTCGGGTTTCGCGTCGTCGAGATACGTCACACGCGCGACCAGGAAGGGCTCGGTTTGCAGGTAGTCGACGATTTTGAACCGACGCCCGCCCTGCGCATAAACTTGATGCAGACCGTTGGGGAGTCTGCCGACGCGCAAGATTTGCGCGCTGGTCCCAACCGAGTAAAGATCGATCGGTTGCGGCGCGGCCGTCGCGGGATCGCGCTGGCACACAACGCCGACCGGTTTTTCCCGGCGCACCGCCTCCTCAACCGCCTGAACGCTCATCTTTCGGCGAAAGCTCAGCGGCGCAAGCACCAAGGGAAATAACACCGAGTTGCGCAGCGGCAGTATGATCATCGCGTCGTCAGGCCAAGCGGCATCGAGCGGCGAAGGATTGCTTCGCCCCCGACTGGTTGGGCGATCGTCCAGGGTATCAGTGGTCATGCCATCGTTGATGTAGTTTTGCTCACTCATGTTGACCAATTTAATCATCCTCGAAGCATTTGTCAGGTAGCTGATTCGTGGGCCACTGCTCCTTGGATCGCTGTTGTCATAGCGGCGTCGCAAAAGATGTTGAAATACTTGCAAAACTTGTGACTGCGGATTCGATTTGTCAAGGTCGGCAGTCGACTTGACAACTCACTCAGGCGTTCTTAGCTTTTTAATATAAATCTCACTTGAAGGGAGGAGTAACCGATGGATTTGGTAAGATGGGAGCCGTTTGACGGGCTAACTAAGATGCAGTCCCGGATTAACGCGCTTTTCGATGGTGTTCTTGACAGGGCTAATGGCCACTTACAGCCTTACTCCAGCGGGTGGTCGCCTGCGGTGGACATTTTGGAAAGCCCGGATTCCTATCTGATTCGAGCAGAGCTACCCGGAATGACGAAGGAAACGATCAGCGTCGAATTCAAAGAAGGAGCTCTGACGCTCAGCGGTGAAAAGAAATTCGAGGAACCAGCGGACGGTGTTAGATATCATCGCTCGGAGCGGACCTCGGGGAAATTTGCCCGCAGCTTTTATCTACCACAGACAATCAAGCAGGATGGCATCAATGCGACATTCCGCGACGGCATCCTGGAGGTTCATGTTCCTAAAGCGGACGAAGCCAAACCCAAGCAGATCGCCATCAGCGTAAATTAACCGTCCAGCGGCCCGCCGGTCAGAAAGGGGAAGCTCAATAGCTTCCCCTTTTTCCGTTTCCCAGTGTTGGTTGTTATGGCACGCATCACAGTCGAAGATTGTCTGCAAAAAAGTCCCTAATCGCTTCGAACTTGTCATACTCGGGGCGAAACGAGCAAAGCAACTTTTCAAAGGCGCCAAGCCGCTCTTGAAACCGATAATAGGTGGCTGCGTTGAAACCATAAACACCGTTATTGCCTTTCACCGAATTGGGCACGCCTGCGCCGTCGGTCTTTGTTAAACTAAAATTTCACTCAGCTGGGATGGGAATAAACGGGCTATAAGCACAAAAAAAGGCGCTCGGTTTCCCGAGCGCCTTTTTGATTCGATCGACAGTAACTTTTAGAAGTCGTCGTGATCGTGGCCGCCCATGGCCGGAGCGTCTTTTTTCTTCTCCGGCTTGTCGGCGATCATCGCTTCGGTGGTGAGCAGCATACCGGCTACAGAAGCCGCGTTCTGCAACGCCACACGCACGACCTTAGTTGGGTCGACGATGCCGGCCTTGACGAGATCTTCGTACTCTTCGGTGGCGGCGTTGAATCCGAACGCACCCTTGCCGTTTCTCACTTTGTCGAGAACGACGGAACCTTCGGCGCCGGCGTTGCTAACGATCCAACGAAGCGGCTCTTCGACCGCTTTCTGAATGATCCGGACGCCGACCTTCTCGTCATCCGAAACTCTCATGTTGGCAAGCACCGAGGAGGCGCGGATCAGCGCCACACCGCCGCCAGGCACGATGCCCTCTTCAACCGCCGCGCGAGTGGCGTGCAGCGCGTCTTCGACGCGGGCCTTCTTCTCTTTCATCTCGAGCTCGGTCGCCGCGCCGACTTTGACCACGGCAACACCGCCGGCGAGCTTCGCCAAGCGCTCTTGCAGCTTCTCACGGTCGTAATCCGACGTAGTGTCTTCGATCTGCGTGCGAATCTGCGTGATGCGGCCTTCGATCGCCGACTTTTTACCGGCGCCTTCGACCACCGTGGTGTTGTCCTTATCGATGATGACCTTCTTGGCTCGGCCAAGATCCTTCACAGTGACATTTTCAAGTTTGATGCCCAACTCTTCGGCGATCATCTTACCTTCGGTTAGAATCGCGATATCTTCGAGCATCGCCTTGCGCCGATCGCCAAAACCAGGGGCCTTGACCGCGACCACTTTGAGGGTGCCGCGGAGCTTGTTGACGACCAAGGTCGCCAAGGCTTCGCCTTCGACTTCTTCAGCGATGATCACCAGCGCCTTGCCGGTCTTGGCTACCGCTTCGAGAACGGGGAGCAAGTCTTTCATGCTGGAGATTTTTTTCTCATTGATCAAAATGTAGCAATCGTCGTAAACGCACTCCATCCGCTCTGGATCCGTCACCATGTACGGTGAGAGATAACCGCGGTCAAAACGCATGCCTTCGACGAGATCGAGCGTCGTTTCCAAGCCTTTGGCCTCTTCAACGGTGATGACGCCCTCTTTGCCGACCTTATCCATGGCTTCGGCAAGAATCGCACCGATTGCTTTGTCGTTATTTGCCGAGATCGTCCCGACCTGGGCGATCTCATCGCGGTCGCGGGTGGGTTTGGAGATCACTTTCAGTTCATCGACGATCTTCCCCACGGCTTTATCCATGCCGCGCTTGATGCTCATCGGGTCATGTCCGGCGGCAACCAATTTCAACCCTTCACTGTAGATGGCTCGCGCCAGCACCGTAGCCGTGGTCGTGCCGTCGCCCGCCAAGTCGGAAGTTTTGCTGGCGACTTCTTTGACCATCTGTGCGCCCATGTTTTCAAATTTATCTTCGAGCTGAATTTCTTTGGCCACCGAGACACCGTCTTTGGTGACGGTCGGTGAACCCCATGATTTTTCCAAGACAACATTGCGGCCTTTGGGTCCCAAAGTAACGGTAACCGCGTCGGCCAGTAAATCCACACCGCGCAAAACTCGGTTGCGCGCGTCTTCGCTAAAACGAATATCCTTAGCAGCCATCTTTCCTTTCCTCCCTATTCAATCACGCCAAGGATGTCATCTTCGCGCATAATCAGATGCTCCTCGTCGTCCAGTTTAATTTCACTACCGGAGTACTTGCCGAATAGGATCTTGTCTCCAGCCTTGACCCCCAGCGGTATGAGCTTGCCGTCCTCATATTTGCCAGGACCCACCGCTATCACTTTGCCCTCTTGCGGCTTTTCTTTGGCCGTATCAGGGATAATGATGCCCCCTTTGGTCTTTTCCTCTTCTGCAATGCGTTTCACGATCACCCTATCATGTAGGGGACGGATCTTAGTTGCCATAGCACCCTCCTAAGTAAAACAAAGATTTAGATATCCAGAACGGTTGGATGCGGTCAATTTAATCTCGCAAAGCCAATCGTCAAGGGGGTCAGACGAGAAATTTAGCGATTTTTCACTTACTCACCGGCGCCTCGCCCTTGTAGGGGGGAACTGCGAGGGTCCGTATGAAAACCACTAGGTCGCGGATCTGTTTTTCATTAAGAGCACCGCCCCAGGGGGGCATGAAATTGGACTTGCCCACCGCACTGCCACCCTTGGTGATGACTTCCATGAGAAATTTATCGTTGAGCTGGTTCATGACCGCGCCATTGGTGTGGTCGGCGGGTTTGGCCGGCAGCGATCTAGCCGCCACGCCATCGCCCTTCCCTTTCTCACCATGACAACTGGCGCAATAGCTGGCGTACAGCTTACGCCCGTCGGCCTGATCCTGCGCCCAACAGGTCATCCCGCTGAACAGGGCACTGCCAATCATCACCGCGGTAAAGATCGCCACGTTATTCATGCCCAACTCGCTTTCCGATAGATTTGATCCGTCACTCCTAGCAGAAATTGCCGTAAAACTACAGCGGCCAGCGGCGCTACCCATTGGACGGAAACGATGATAAGTAGTGCGGCAAAACTGCCACTAACGGAGGCGACGATGATTAAGATCTGGGGTCGAACTGATTCTTCAAACGTGCAAAAAGTGCTCTGGTGTTGCGGCGAGCTCGGCGTGCAATTCGAGCGTCTGGATTGGGGCGGCAAGTTTGGCGGCAACAAAGATCCTGAATATGCCGCCATGAATCCCAATGGCTTGGTGCCAACCATCAAGGACGGCGATTTCGTGCTGTGGGAATCGAACAGCATCATGCGTTACCTCAACGCCAAATACGGCAATGGCAAACTGTTGCCTGCATCACCCGAGGGGATGGCCAATGCCAATCGCTGGATGGATTGGCAGCTCTCGGCATTCAATCCGGTGATCGTACCGTTGTTTTTCGCGACGATTCGAACTCCGCCGGATAAACGCGATCCCCAGGCGATTCAAGCGGCGCTCGATAAAACTGTCAGGGCTTGGCAAATGGTCGAGGATCACCTGGCAAAGAACCGCTTTCTCGGCGGCGAGGAGTTTTCGCTGGGCGATATTCCGCTAGGTGTTTGGGCCTACCGCTGGTTTAATTTACCCATCGACCGTCCCAAACAGCCGCATATCGAGCGCTGGTACGACGCCATCAAGCAACATAAACCGTATCAAACCCACATCATGATTCCGGTGACATGATGCGCAGACTGGATCGTTTGTTGTCGGAATGCCGGTGAAATCAGGTGGGCAATTGAACTTTCACCGGGCAATTTAACAATCTGTTCCGGTGCCTGGTGCTCTCAAGGCGTATTTCTCTCGATATGGTAACGCAGCATTTCGCGCGACCACCAAACAGGTGCGCCGCCGGCGTAGGATTCCATCCGGTGCGGCTCAGCACCGCTTCGATGATGGTTCGTTCGAGATCGTCGAGAACGATGCCTTTGGAAAGATCGATCTTAGCACCGAGCCGCTGTCTTTGGACGCAGCCTAGTTAGCACTAGCGGGCCTGAGAGCCAAGTTGTCCGGTTCGATGGTCGCACCGGCTTTTTACAACACGGTGCGCTCCATCAGATTGCTCAACTCGCGGAAAACCACTGAGCAGGATCAATTTTCTCCCCTCGCCAAGAAAAAAGCTCGCGGACGGCGCTAAATCCACCGTCACCGCGAGCTCAAGGAGAAAAGTTTTCGGCAATTCGAAGGTGCAGTTAGGCGAGCTTGCCGCCCTCAGCCAAGCGCATCACAGCATCAACAACCTGATCGACATCGGGGATCATCGCGTCGACCAGCGGCGGGCTGTGCGGCGGTGGGATCGGCTGCGCGGCGATGCGCACGACTGGACCTTTCAAGTCGGAAAATAAGTTTTCTTGGATCATCGCCGCGACCTCAGCGGAGATGCCGCCGATTATCGGTCCTTCGTCGAGGACGATGGCGCGCTTGGTTTTCGCAACGGAGGCAAGAATCGTCTCTTTGTCCAACGGTGCGAGCGAGCGCAGATCGACGATCTCGACATCGATGCCTTTCTGCTTCAGTTCATCGGCAGCAGCGTCGGCTTTTAACACCATACCGCCGCAGGTGACGATCGTCAGGTCTTTTCCGGCGCGGCGCACCACCGCCTTGCCGATCGGCACGGTATAGTCGCCTTCCGGCACCGGACCGCGTACGCCATAAAGATGATGACTCTCGAAGAACAGCACCGGGTTGGGATCGCGAATCGCCGATAGTAGCATCCCTTTGGCGTCGGCTGGCGTCGTCGGCATGGCGATCTTCAATCCGGGAAAATGAATGAACGCGCCATGGTTGCAGCTCGAGTGGCTCGGTCCGCCGCCGGCACGGGTGGCGAACTTGGTGCGGATCACCATCGGCACACTCACTCGGCCCCCGGTCATATAATGATAACGCGCCGCGTGCGACGCCAACTGATCCATGGCGAGCGGCAGCAAATCGGCAAACTGAATTTCCACCACTGGACGCATGCCGTTGATCGCTGCACCGACAGCCAGGCCAACCAACGCCGATTCGGAGATCGGGGTGTCGAGCACGCGCTTGTCGCCGAACTCTTGGATCAAGCCGCGCGTCACACCGTAAGCGCCGCCAAACAACGCCACATCCTCGCCCATGACAAACACGCGAGGGTCGCGCGCCATCTCAGAACGGAGCGCTTCGCGCAGCGCTTCCTGCATGCGCATCTGTTTACTTTCGCTTTGATTCGCCGCTGCATCAGCCATGGGCCACCTCAACTGGCGCATAGATAGAAGCGAGATCGACTTCTTTCTTCGGCAACGGCGCCGCCTCAGCGCGCTTGGCGATGGCCGACAGCTCGGCGTACACGTCATCGGACATTTTTTGAAATTCCGCCTCGGTAAGATGGCCTTCTTGGATTAACTTTTCTTTCAACCTCTTGATCGGACACTTTTGCTTCCACGATTCGATTTCTTCCTTGGTCCGATAGGCGGTTCCGGGATCGCCGCCAAAATGACCGTCCCAACGATAGGTCAGGCATTCGAGAAACGTCGCGCCGCCGCCGCTGCGTCCTTTAGTCGCAGCTTGCTCTGTCGCTTCGTAAACGGCTTCGACATCGTTGCCGTCGACGGTCTTGCCCTCGAACCCGTAAGCCGCGCCGCGCACGGACAATTGTTTCACCGCTACGCTCTTCTCCAAGCTCACGGTCATGGCGTATTGGTTATTCTCGCAGACGTAAATCACCGGTAGCTTCCAGACGCCGGCGAGGTTCATCGCCTCGTGCACGACACCTTGATTGGCTGCGCCGTCGCCAAAGAAGCTGGCGACGACTTCTTTCGAGCCGCGGATTTTGGCCGATAATGCTGCGCCGGTGGCCGTCGGCACGGTGCCTCCGACGGTACCGGTGTTGCCGAGAAAACCGAACGCCATATCGCCCATATGCATCTTGCCGCCGCGCCCCTTGGAATAACCCTCCTCGCGGCCCATGCATTCGCAAAGGAGGGTGTATAAGTCCGCGCCCTTGGCAATCAAATGGCCGGTGCCGCGATGATAGCTGGCGATCAAATCGGTCGGCTGCAACGCCGAACATACGCCCACGGCAATCGCTTCCTGGCCGCGGTAAGAGTGCGTACTGCCATACATCGCTTTTCGCTGATAAAGCTCTTCAAGTTTTTCCTCGAATGCCCGCAGCAAAACCATCTGCCGCAGCATCGCCTTGCGTTTCACCTTGTCTAACATGAATCCTCCCGCGGAAGTGGCTAACGATCGCCTAGTAATAAACCTTGCTCTTAGTTATTTGGCCAAGGAAGAGTTGTCAAGGTGCAAGTCGTGGGAAAGAGCTTGCGGGCGATATTGAATGACATGACTTGGCGCGCAATAACGAAGCGCAGCATGCTGCGCCCATTGCAGCCAAGCAATGTTTCCGCTCGATAACTACTTGATGAAGAAACGCAGAGAGTGGTTGGTGTACTGCACCAGCGGTGCGAAATAAAGGCCGAACAGGACGGTCAGAAAAGTCAGCGGCAACAGCAAAGTAAAGTTGTTGGCCGCCAAAGTGATTTGTTTATCTTCGGCAGTCGGCGAGTCAAGAAACATGGTCTTGACGACTTTGGCATAATAGTAGAGCGATACGGCGCTATTGAGGGCGGCGACGACGGCGAGCACGGCGAAGGCACCGCCCTGTTTCACCACCGCCGAAAACAAGAAGAACTTGCCCACGAAGCCGGCGAACGGCGGCAGGCCGGTCAGCGAGAAAAGAAAAATCGCCAGACAAACTGCCGGCACTGTGGCGCCGCGCCAGGCGAGGCCGCGGTAGTCTTCAATATCCTCATCGCCGGTGACATTGGAAATCATGCCCACGACCAGGAAGGCGCCAATATTCATGATCATATAAACCACGGCGTAGAACAGGATCGCCGCGAGGCCCTCGTTGTTGAGAATCGCCAGGCCCATCATCATATAACCTGCGTGGGCGATGCCGGAATACGCGAGCATGCGTTTGACATTGCGCTGATTGAGGGCGCAGAGATTGCCGATCGTCATGGTCAGCATGCTCAAGGCGAGAAGTACCTGCGGCCATTCCACCCCAGCGGTAAATGCCCAGTCGCCCGAGGCCATAAGCTTAGACATACCGGGAAAAAAGAAGCGGATCATGATCGCCAAGCCGGCGCTATTGGATGCCACCGAGAGATACGCCGTAAACGGCGTCGGCGCGCCTTGATAGACATCCGGCGACCACATGTGAAATGGGAAGAAAACGATCTTGTAGCCAAAGCCTGCCAAGATGAAAATAAACGCAATGAACAACGCCGCTTTGCTGATTCCTTCCTGGCTTAAGGCGAGTTGAATCGCCGAATAATCCAAACTGCCGGTCATGCCGAAGATCCAGCTCATGCCATAGATCATGGTGCCGGAAGCGACACCGCCGTAAATCAAATATTTCAGCGCCGCTTCGCTGGAGCGCCGGCTATGGGGCAAAAAGCCGGTCAAGACATAGGAGCCGAGACTGACCATTTCGAGGGACAGATAGGCCATTAAGAGATTGCTCGACGACGCCATAAAAAACATGCCGAGCGTGCAAGTTAGAAGCAGAGCGTAGTACTCGCCTTCATGGACCCGGTCGATCTCCTTGCTGCCAATGGACATGAGAATACACAGGATCGTCGCCACCAAGGAAAACACTTTGAAAAAGATACTGAAGTTGTCCAGAACGATCATGCGGTGAAACAACAACCCTGGTTGAGCGCTATATAGATCGAAGGAAACGATCAGCGAGCACAGGCAGCCGATTAGCGCTAATGCCGCGGGCCAACGCCGGCTCTGCGCGATCAAATCGAGAACAATGATCAACAAGATCGTCGCGGAGAGAACGATCTCCGGACAAAAGAATGTGAGACTCGCGACGTTCTTCAGATCCATGATCTAGCCGTGCAAATGCGGGATAACGATTGCATTGATCGAGTCCAAGGTCGTGCGCAGCATGTCGAGCACCACGCTGGGATAAACTCCGACAATGATGACGATCACGCCCAAAGGCACCAGGGTGAAAATCTCCCGGCCATTGATGTCGGCCATTTTCAAATACTTCTCATTGGGCGGTCCAAGGTAAACCCGCTGGATCGTCCAGAGCAAATATCCTGCGGTGAGAATGACACCGCTGGCGCCGCAAATCGTCAACACCGGATACTTTTGCCAGGTGCCGAGGAGGACCAAGATTTCCGAAATGAAGCCGGAAAGCCCCGGTAATCCCATGGACGCGAAGAAAGCCAGCGCGGTGATGCCGGTATAGACCGGCATGATCGCCGCCAAGCCGCCGAAGCCGTCAATCTCACGATGATGCGCCCGATCGTAGACCACACCGACCAAGAGGAACAACATGCCGGTGATGGTGCCGTGATTGAACATCTGCAACACCGCGCCGTTCAACCCCTGGGTGGTAAAGCTCGCCATGCCGAGCATGACGTAACCCATGTGGCTGACGCTGGAGTAGGCGACCAATTTCTTTAGATCTTTCTGCGCCATGGCGCAGAGCGCGCCGTAAATAATATTCCAAGCGCCGAGGGCGCCAAGAAACCAGTAAGCCAAATCGGCGGTCGCCACCGGCAGCATGGGAAAGTTGGTGCGCAAAATACCGTAGGTGCCCATTTTCAAGAGCACGCCGGCGAGGATGACCGAAATCGCCGTCGGTGCTTCGACGTGCGCATCGGGCAACCAAGTATGAAACGGAAACGCCGGGATCTTGATCGCGAAGCCGATAAACAGCGCCATCCAGATCGCATGCTGGAAGCTCCAACCCCAGCCGTTAAACGGCCACATCGGCAACACCGCAGTGCTGTACTTGCTCGCTTGAGACATCAAAATCCGCATGTCGAAGGTGTGCGGTTCGACGGTAAAATAGAGCGCGAGAATCGCCAAGAGCATCAAGACGCTGCCGAACAGGGTATAGAGAAAAAACTTGATGGCGGCATACTCGCGCCGCGGCCCGCCCCAAATACCGATGAGAAAATACATCGGCAACAGCATGACTTCCCAGAAAACGTAAAACAGGAAAAAATCCAGGGCGCAGAACACGCCCATCATGCCGGCGTCGAGCAAGAGAAACAGAGAGAAATAGCCCTTGACCGCTTTTTCAATGCCGAACGAAGCGAAAATGCAGATGAAACTGAGCAGCGCGGTGAGCAGCACCATGGAAATACTCAAACCATCGACGCCCATGGTGTAGCTGATGTTGTAGGCGGGGATCCAATGGTAATCTTCAACGAACTGAAATTTAGCCGTAGTCCGGTCGAAATTGTTAAACAGCCAGATCGCCATCAACAATGGCGGCACGGTGACGATGGCGGAAAACCAGCGGACCAGCTTGGCGTTGTTGGGCAACGCCAAAACCACCGCCGCCCCTGCCAGCGGAATAAACGTCATGTAGGTGAGAATATTTTGCATCTTCTCTATGCTCCAATGAAAATCAGGTCCAGTATCGGATCTTTACATACACCGCGACCGCCATCGCGATGATGATGCCGTAGAGATAACCGTTGATATTGCCGGTCTGCAGTCGGCGGAAGCGGTTGCCCGCCCAGTAGGTCACATTGGCCAGCGCATTGACCAACCCGTCGACGATATAGGCATCGAACAAGCCGTCGAGCCAAGATATGAAGCGCGTCACCGCGGCCACGCCATTGACGATGCCGTCGACGATATAGGCATCGAATGCCGACCAGAAACGCGCTAGCATCAACGTGCCATTGACGAAAATCGCTTGATAGATTTCGTCGACATACCATTTACGATCGAATAGGCGATACGGCAGACCGCCGGCAAGATTGACAAAGGTATCAGGTGACAAGGACTCGCGCCGGTACATGAGAAAAGCGATAAAGACCCCGAAGGATGCCACCGAAACTGAAACTGCCATCAAGCCCCACTCCAAGGCATGGGAGGCATGGCCTTCCGCGTGACCATGAATGACCGGTTCCAGCCAATGGGCAAACTGGCTGCCGCCCAACACGCCGGGCAAACCGATCAGACCGGCAAACACCGCGCCAATCGCCAACACCACCAGCGGCATGGTCATCAGCGATGGCGATTCATGCAGATGTTCCTGGGTGTGATGATCGGCGCGGCACTTGCCGTAAAAGGTCATGAATAGTTGGCGGAACATATAGAACGCGGTCATGCCGGCGCCGCATAGGGCTAAGAACCAAACGAACTTGTTGCCATGTTCACTGGTGAACGCGAGCCAAAGAATTTCGTCCTTGGAGAAAAAACCGGCAAACGGCGGGAAACCGGCGATGGCGAGCACCGAAATGATGAAAGTCGCGAAGGTGATCGGCATCCACTGCTTCAAGCCGCCCATTTTGCGCATGTCCTGCTCATGGTGCATGGCGTGAATCACGCTGCCGGCGCCGAGGAAGAGACAGGCTTTGAAAAAAGCGTGGGTCATCAGATGAAACACAGCGGCCGCGTAGCCGCCGACGCCGACACCGATGAACATGTAGCCCAACTGACTGACGGTCGAGTAGGCCAGAACTTTTTTGATATCATTTTGCGTCAGCGCGATGGTCGCCGCCAGTAACGCGGTGGCGACACCAATGATCGCGATGACATTTAAAGTTGCCGGTGCCATGGAAAAGAACACGTTCATCCGCGCCGTCATGTAAACACCGGCGGTGACCATGGTCGCCGCGTGGATCAGTGCGCTCACTGGCGTCGGCCCGGCCATGGCGTCGGGGAGCCAGACGAACAGTGGAATCTGCGCCGACTTACCGGTAGCGCCGACGAAAAGGAGTAGCGTGGCAACGGTAACGACTGGCCAACCCCAAATGAGCGAATCCTTGATCGACGGCGCCCATTTGGCCATCTCGCGAACAGTCAATGATCCATGACCTTGAGCGTCGAGGGACCAGAACAGTAAGAACATGCCGAGAACAAAGCCAAAGTCGCCGACCCGGTTAACGATGAAAGCTTTATTGCCGGCGCGCGCGTTAGCATGGTCTTGGTACCAAAAACCGATCAGCGCGTAAGAGCAAAGACCAACGCCTTCCCAACCGACGAACAGCAGGAGCAGGCTGTCGCCCAACACCAAGGTCAACATCGCCGCGGTAAATAAATTGAGATAAGCGAAGAAACGCCAGAACCCATTGTCATCGTGCATGTAACCGGTAGCGTATATATGGATGAGACCGCCGATGCCGGTGACGACCAGGATCATCACCGACGACAACGGATCGACCAGAAACGCCATGTCGACCTTGAGCGAGCCGAGATCGATCCAGCGATAGAGGTTGTCGATGATAAAGCGCTTTTCCGGTTCAAGCCCCTTGAGCGTGAGAAAGGCGTTGACGGACAAGACAAAGGCAACGATCACCGGCGCGCAAGCAATCACGCCGATGGCACCCTTGCCCAAACTTTTTTGAATCTTGGCGCCGAGCAAGCCATTAACAATGGCGCCGAGCAAAGGCAGAAATACGATCCAGCGTATAAAGTCCGTCTGTATTGGGTTATCCATCTAACCTTATGACCCCTAAAAACCCCGCCCCATTTTGGATTTGGGATTTTGGATTTTAGATTGAAGAAGACGGTTGGTGTTATACCCCGCCTCGAATTGTCGCGCCGTCATCCGATAATCCAAAATCCAAAATTGTTAGTCTTTCATCGTTTCGGCGGCTTCGACATCGATGGTGTGGAACAGTTTGAAGATCGCTAAGACGATCGCCAGCCCCACCGCCGCCTCCGCCGCCGCCAACATGATGACAAAGATCGCGTAAATCTGCCCGGCGCTATTGCCGCTGCCGAAGTGGGAAAAGGCGACATAATTGATGTTCGCGCTGTTAAGAATAAGTTCGACACCCATCAACACGCTGATGGCGTTGCGTCGCGTTAACACCGTGAATAATCCGAGGGCAAAGAGAATTGCGCCGATGGTCAAGTACGAGGAGAGATCGTTGGGCGACATGACTACTCTTTGATCTCCTTACGAGATATCACCACCGCACCGATCATCGCCGCCAGCAGGATCACCGAGGCAAGCTCAAACGGCAGTAGGTAGTCATATAGGAATGCATCACCGATCTTCGCTGTCGTCGCCGCGAAGACGACATCCTTGGCCTTGAGCCAGGGTGTGGTCTTCACCGTCTGAATCAGAAAGTAAACCAACCCGCCGATGACGATCAGCGCCGGGATGCGGCCGGCGGCGCGATTGGTGATCGTCACATCGGTGATTCGGTGGGTGAGCATGACCGCAAATAAGATCAGCACCAGGATGCCGCCGACATAGATCAGCACCTGCACCGCCGCGACGAAGTCCGCGCCGAGGAAAATATACAACCCGGCGACGCCCATGAAAGTGCCCAGCAGGGAGAACGCCGAGTAGATGATATTGCGCGAGAACGCCACCATGCCGGCTGACCCGATGGTGAGCAGCGCAATTAGATAAAAAACCGCCGTTGATACACTCATACCCTACTCAGCTTTTGGGAACGCGGAAAGTTGCAGACGTTTTCGCTGACTTATCGGAAGATCCGTAAGGGATCAAGGGGCATGCAACTAAATGGAGATACCGCCCCGCTCCAGACGCCTATGCTTCCTCCTCGGCGGCCCCTCCTCCATCCGGCGTGGCAAATTCGTCCAGATATTTTAGACCGATATCGACTTTGGCGACCAACTTTGGCTCGGTCTCGCCACCCTTCTTGGGTTTGTAGAGATTCGACGGCTCCGGCGCGAAATGGCGGACCAGGCCCGCCGGGTTATAGCTGGCGCCTTCGAACTCCTGCGAGTGACGGATCGCCCCGGTCGGGCAGACCTCCGAGCACAGGCCGCAATACATGCACTTACAAACATCGATATCGAAGTGAGCGAACTGGCGCTGCTTGGTCTCCTTGTTCATGTCGATGCCAATGGTAATGCAGGTGATCGGACAAATACGCTCGCAAGCCAGGCAGCCGGTGCAAATATCGAGATCGACTTCGAGGATGCCGCGGTAACGCAGCGGCAAGGTCTCTTGGATCGGCACCGGGATCTTGTCCGGATACTGGATGGTCATTGGCCGGCGCATCAAATGGGAGAAGGTAATCGACATCCCTTCGAAGGTCGATGTGATCGCGGCCTGAATATCTTTTACGTAGCTCGTAACAATGCCCATAGTCCCTCAATAGCTAAATATGCGGCTTCCAATAAGCTTCGGGTTTAGCGGCGCGGAATTGAAAGCCGACCCGGCGGAAAAAATTGATAATCGTGGCGATGGCAAAGCCCAGCGTGATCGCGCCAAAAATCCGCCGTCCCTGATCGGACATGAACATAAAGCCGATGGTGCCCATCAAACAAACAAATGACAGCGGTACCATATACTTCCAGCACAGCGCCATCAGTTGATCGACGCGCACGCGCGGCAAGGTCGCGCGGATCCACATCGCCACAAACACCCAGGAATAAGCTTTTAGGAAAAACGTGACGAACTGGGCAACCCCTTTGAGCGCAGGATAGCCGTCAAAGAACGCCGGCACTTGCCAGCCGCCCATGAACAGCGACGTGGCCACAGCGCCAATAACGTAAAGATTGCCCCACTCGGCAAAGAAGAAAAACAGAAAGCGCATGCCGCTATATTCTGTCACATAACCGGCGACCAGCTCCGATTCGGCTTCGGGGATATCGAACGGGGTGCGGTTGCCTTCGGCCAACGCCGCAGTGAAATAGAGGAAGAAGGCACAGAAAGTAAATGGATTGTGGAAAAGGAACCAATCCCAAGGGGCCCAGCCCTGGGCTTTGATGATCCCCTGAATGCTCAGCGTGCCTGAGAGAAATACCACGCTTAACAGCGCCAAACCGGCGGGAATTTCATAGCTGACGATCTGCGCCGCCGAGCGCATGCCGCCGAGCAGCGACCATTTGTTGTTCGACGCCCAACCGGCCATGAGAATGCCGACCACCACCAGCGAAGTCACCGCGAGAATATAGAGAATGCCGATGTTAAGATCGGCGACGATCAAATTTTCACCGAAGGGAATGACCACGAAGGTGCAGAGAAAGCCCATGAAAACGACATAGGGCGCCAGCGGAAATAGCTTCTGATCCGCCGCCGCCGGAATGATGTCTTCCTTCATGATGTTCTTGATGCCGTCGGCGAGCCACTGGAGTATCCCTTGCGGCCCGACCCGGTTGGGACCGACGCGCGACTGCATGCGCGCCCAGACCCGCCGTTCGAGCCAGCTGGTCACGCCGGCTAGCGGCGCAACGAACACTGACAAGACCACCACCGCCGTGAGCACCATGGCGATGGCGTAAACGACTTCTTTAGGGACGCCGGCGAAAGCGCCCTCTTGGATCATTTGGTCGAGAAGAGCTTGCATATGGATCTCGGAAAAAACTAGCGGTCGATCTCCGGCGCGTCGACATCGAGACTGCCGATTAAGGCTATAAGATCCGCCACCATAATTCCCTTGCTAAGTTTGTCGATGATGCTCATCGCCGTGAACGAACCGGTGCGAATGCGCACTCGGTAGGGATACTCGCTGCCATCGCTGACCACATAGAAACCCATGTCGCCGCGCGGCGCTTCAACCCGGGCATAATATTCTCCCGCAGGCGGGCGAAATTTTTTCGGCACCTTGGAGATCGCCGGACCTTTGGGGATCATTTTCATGCACTGGCGCAAGATTTTGACGCTCTCCTGCATCTCGCGGATACGCACCCAAAAGCGATCAAAACTATCACCCAGGGCGCCCACCTCGGCCGTGCCGACGGGAACTTCGAAATCCAATTCTGGATATATTGAATAAGGAATATCGCGGCGGATATCCCACTTGATTCCAGAGCCGCGCAGATTGGGTCCGACCAGATTATAGGACAGCGCGTCCTCTTTGGTCACCACCGCGACACCAGCCAAACGCTCGATGAAAATCTTGTTGCCTGACAGCAAACGGTTGAACTCCTCGACAATCGGCTCGAAATGATCGAGGAACTCGGCGATTTTAGCCATCGTCGACGGCACAATGTCGTAACCGACGCCGCCGATGCGGATATAATTGTAGGTCAGCCGGGCGCCGCAAATCTCCTCCATCAAATTGTTGATGGTTTCGCGCTCGCGCAGGGCGTGGACGAACGGCGTCATGGCGCCGATATCCTGGCCGAAAGTGCCCACCGAAATAAGATGGCTGGCGATCCGATTGAGCTCGCAAGCGATCACCCGGCAAAATTCGCCACGGCGCGACACTTCAGTCTTGCCGAGCTTTTCCGCCGCCATGCAGAAGGCCTGATTGGCAAACATCGCCGCCAGATAATCGGCCCGGTCGGTGTACGGCACATAGCCGTGGTAAGTAACTTTTTCGCCAATCTTCTCGATGGAGCGATGCAAGTAACCAACATCGGGAATCGCTTCATTGATCATCTCGCCGTCGGTCTTGACCACGAAGCGCAACACCCCATGAGTGCTGGGATGCTGCGGCCCAACATTGATGGTCATCTCTTCGGCGTAAAAGCCAGTATCTGCGGCGTTATCGCTCATCAATAAACCTTATCGCAACAATTTTTCGACCAGTGGCGCGCGCTGAGTGCTGATGCCGTCATATTCTTCCTGTTCGACATAATCCTTGCGCAGCGGGAAGCCGACCCAATCCTCCGGCAACATGATGCGGCGCAGGTCGCTGTGGCCTTCGAAGATCACACCGAAGAGATCGTACACTTCGCGCTCGAACCAATTGGCGACTTTCCACTGGTCTTCGACCGTCGCGATCTTGGGATTGTCGCGCGGCAAATCGACCTTAAGGACGATCTGATGATTGTGAGCGTAGGAAAACAGGTGGTAAACGGCCTGAATCTTTTCTTCCTTGGGCCAATCGATGGCGGTCAGATCCGACAGCACTTCAAATCTAAAACTCTGTGCGGTTCGCAGAAAATGGCAGATTTCAACGATATGCTCTTTTTCGACGTTTAGGTAAGGCTCGAGCACATCGTCTTTGAAGTCGCGGACTTTGCCGGGAAAAAGTTTTTCCAGCGACGCGTAGGTTTCTTTGGCTTCCATGGTCGAATCTTAAGCTCCGGCTCCATCGCCTTCGACTTCAGGCGCCTTGACCAGCCAACGTTCGCGCATCATCTTGTCCTGAATCCGCAACAACCCCTCGGTCAGCGCTTCCGGGCGCGGCGGACAGCCGGGCACGTACACATCCACCGGGACGATCTTATCGACGCCTTTGCAGACCGAATAGGCCAGCTGAAATAGTCCGCCGCAATTCGAGCAGCTGCCCATGGAAATGACATATTTGGGATCGGGCATCTGGTCGTAGAGCAGCTTGGTGCGCTTGGCCATCTTATAGGTCAGCGTGCCGGCAACGATCATCAGATCCGATTGCCTTGGCGTTGCCCGCGGCACGGCGCCGAAACGGTCGAGATCGGCGCGCGGCCCGCCGGTCTGCATAAGTTCGATGGCACAGCAAGCCAATCCGAACAGCATGTACCACTGCGAAGACGCCCGGCCCCAATTGAGCAGATGGTCGACATTGGTGGTAAAAACCGTTTCAGGCAACGAATTGATCAGCGGTTTCATAGAAAGACTCCGATCGCCAAGGCGATTATGCCTTGACCTTCTTCACCCAGTCCAGGTCGCCCTTGACCCAGGCGTAAATCAAACCAAGAAACAGAATGCCGACGAACATGAGCACTTCGACCAGCGCAAACAGCCCGACGCCGCCTTCCACCCAGCGGCGGAACACCGCCGCCACAGGAAACACAAAGGCGATTTCAACTTCGAAGATGATGAATACTAATGCTACCAGATAAAAACGGATATTGAAGTTGACCCAAGCGCTGCCGGTGGACGGCTCGCCGCACTCGTAGGTCGACAGCTTGCGTGTCTGAGGATTGGCCGGCCGCAACAATTTGCCGATCAACAGATTGACGCCGACGAATCCAAGACCCAGCGCGGTGAACACCAGGACGTTAGCGAAATCAAATAACATCGTAAGTTCCCGTAGTTACGTTGACAGACAAATAACGGTCCCTTTATAACCACAAATGTTTAGCAGATTCAACCAGCTTGACGCCTCACACAAGCCGCTAAGTTTGCGAAGCAGCGTAATTTTGCTACAGTCAGCGCGATTCCGCCGGGGCACATATATCTCGCCGTCAAATCGGCGTAATAAAACATCTGACGATGCAAAGATTGCCGTTCCGATCAATAAGAAACGGCAGCCGTTGTGTTCATTGCTTTCCTTGTGTTCGCGCCAGTTGCCGCTGACATCGGCACCGTCTGGCTCAATTGAGCTCGAGTTGACGTAGTACTATGGAACTATACAGGTAGGTCGTTCAAGGCTGCATGAGCTGGGGTGGCGTCTTCATCATTACCTAGTTCTTGATAATAGTCGCTCGAACAAGGCTTAAATTTTTCCGGCCAGTCTGCTGTTAGGGTACAGAGCAATCGTAGCTGAATCGGCGCGTCAGTGTTCACCCGTTTCACGCAGACCCTAACGGCGTCGGATTTGCTTTTAAGAATCTCTAGGAAATCGCGAGAAATATACCTTGGACAATACCCCACGATGGTTGCGGGATCGTCCGTTCGGAGCGCAATCGCATAATCATCGTGAGGATTTTGCGGGTCCGGCAAAAGATACAATCTATCACCAGCGCGAAGGGCGTTGATCCGAACCCGCGCATCGTCCGATAGGTGACGCAGGCCGTGACTAAAGAAATGAACGACGTATTTGCCGTCATTGTCCGGTTCGGGGCAAGGAAAGACTGTTAACGAGTCGGTCTCTCGAACCCCTTCGGTACGGGCAAGCAAGACCAAGGGATCAGCCTCTTCTTCGACGAGGTCGAGCCAACGGAGAAAATCCCGGTATTCCGGTCGCTTCCTAGAAATGAGACGATTGGCAAACAATGGAAACAAATCCCGAGATCTATAGACTTCATGCAAGTCCTGCATAAAGCCAAATCGAATGAAGTTTTCAGACAGCACTGCACCCTTCGTGTAAACGAACCGATAGATACCGTCCTCGGCGCTCAGTTTTCCCACGGGAATCCATTGCCGAGAATGCGGGTCTTGCCAATCTAGATATAGAATTTTCATATTAGACCGCCCCGTTTGAGAAGGCGTTTCTGGGTTAGAGCGAGCTTTGGGCTCTGGTTTCGGCTTGGTTCAACCGGTTTTGCTTTTAAAGAAGAAATTCTTTGAAACTTAGTAGCTTATAGAATATCCCAGTCCCTGGACGGGTTTGCACTTAAAGAGAAATCAGGCCCAGAACGGCACCTAGCTACAGCAGCCATTTCCACCGCATGGTTGAAGGCTACCTTACCCGCCACTTTGCGCACGTACAGTTGTTGAGAGATGTAATCGAGGCATTAGGCTTCGGCTCCGTTCATGATTTGGGCTTCTTGAGTTTCTTCGGACGCGGCATTTTTTGCAACTGCTTCGCGGCCTGTTCGAAATCGGCATCGACCGGACGCGGCTGGGCGTCGGTCAACGCCCGGTAACGGTCGTATTCGCGTTCCGCCTTGGCTCTGGCCGTCTCGGCGGAAATCTTTCCCGCGTGATCCAGCAACTCGCGCCCGGAAACCTTTAGGAATTCATCCAGCTTTGCTATCCAGTCGCGCATCGTCATCGGCTTGCGGTCGAGCGCCTGGAGTTCGGCGAACTCGATATACAGGCTGACGATCCGATTGAGCGTTTGCAGCTCCACTTCGCTGAGATAGTTTTTTGCGACGGTAACATCTTCTCGGCGAATAACTTTGCCGGGACGCGTGCTCTTGAGCCCCATCAACGGCTGCGCCGCATCGGCGCGCTGATGAATCACTTCCGCCGCCGTGTGGCCGTGCGCGGCCCAGTGCATCTTGTTCTGCACCGTGGCGAAGAACTGCTGCGACATCTCCGTGTTGGCGTGTAGTCGACGCTCGTCGCGTAAATATCGAGCACCTTTTGATAGAAACGCCGCTCACTAGGAGCGGATGTCGCGGATGCGCTCCAGCAGCTCGTCGAAGTAATCCGTCTGGCCCTGGCCCGGCGGATTCTTCAGCCGCTCGTCGTCCATCGTGAAACCCTTGACCAGATACTCACTCAATCGCGCCGTCGCCCACTGGCGGAACTGCGTGCCGCGATGGCTGCGCACCCGGTAGCCGACCGCGAGGATGGCGGGCAAGCTGTAGTGCTCGATTTCACGCGTGACCTGTCGGGCGCCTTCGGATCGAACTATTCGGAATTTCCGAATAGTTGCATCCTCGGCCAGCTCGCCCTCGGCAAAGATACCTTTCAGATGTTCGTTGACCGTCGGCACCGTCACTTGAAACAGTTCCGCGATCAACGCCTGCGTGAGCCAAATCGTTTCGTTTTCAAACCGGCACTGAATTCGCGTCCGGCCATCCTCCGTCTGGTAGAGGATGATGCTGGATTGCGGCGGCGGGTTTTCGGGCATGGGATTTTTCTAAAGTTTACCGGTGAAGGCATGGCGCCACAGCGATGTCTTCAACGCGGCCGGTTTGCCATAAGTCTCGTGCGAATTCACTGCGCTAACCGAAAGCACTGTCACCCACGTCTCCTTAAATGTCTGCCGAGAGATCATCCCGTTTGGTTTCCAGCTCCCGTTCCTTATGGCCGGTTTTAGCCCGTAGTTGCAGTCGCGATTGATAGTCGGAGGGCAGAGCTTTGGGCTCTGAGAGTAGGCTAATAATCTCCGCGTCAGTCAACTGAATTGCCATCAGAGTTTCCGATATCTCTTCTTCAAGCGCGCGTCCGGTTCACCTTTCGCAACAAAATCCAAGATTGATTCAGATCATTATAGCAAGGCCGCCTGCCCGCCTGTGAAACTTATCGGTGCGAAGGCATTCTCACACACGAGCCGTCGGCCCTTCAACGGGAAATTGCCTATCCCTTGTCCCCGCCTCCCGCCCTCATTTCTTTGTATAGTGCTTATCCAGTTCTTGCATAATGTTTGGATTGAATAACGGTTTCTTGGGGCTCTTAGGATTTCCTGGATCCAGATACCGGATATCACCGAAACGCTTTTCCTTGAGAAGCCGCTTTCGGATGTCGTGGTATTTCTGCACCGCTTTGAAGTCGGTGTACCGCTTCCGGCATTCTTCCGTCAATCGATCATAGTCCCACGGGTAACGCTCTCGAATCTGTTCTTCGGTAAGCCGGACTTCGGGTGCGTTCGGATTGTTGGTGACGTGAATACCGAGCGCATCCTTCGCCTTCGATCGTGTGAACTTTACGTCAATGTTCACCGTAACGGAATATAGCGAATTCGCATCTTCGTCTGCACGTTCGAGACTATCGACAAAGGCGAGGAACTTCTTTTCTTCGTGATTGAGCACGATAGCATCAGATTGTTGAGGAAGGGTTATAAAGGACAGCGGCATCAGGTAGAAGTTGAACTCCGACATGTCCCGCCCAAACCAGCTATTGGTAGCAGCAACGAAGTTTTTCAGGCTCGCGGTGCCGATTTCCTGAAGGCGCACGGGAAACGCGCCCGAAAGATTGTAGAAGTGGATTGAGGAGTCGCGCATCTCCAGCAACAACTGGAGATTGGCCCATGCGTTACTGTCAAAAGCTCCCGCCTCGACCAGTTTCTTGGCAAGGAAATCGAGACTGTGGGTAAACGGGTTGCCTGATCGAGTCAGTTTGATCTGTAACTTCTTACTCTTGGTGCCGTCCAGTTTGGAGCGAGGCTCCATGACATAGAGCGACCGAATCCGATTATCGTGATCCGCCAACCATTTTGCTTTGAGCAGAAGTTCCCAGCCATTGATGGCGAGCACCGCGAAGGCTTCTTCGCGATAAAGGAAATCCGGCTTGTTGTAGACCTCAATGGCGGACACCGTGGCGGCGATGGCTCGGTCCAAAAGCTCTTTAGATCTGGCTTTCATGGCAATTCCCGCAGCTTAAGAGCCAAGCCCAGTCTGGCGGAAATGGATTGGACGTCCTTGGGGAATGCCATTCCGAGTTTCTGAATTCCTGCTTTCGGCGCGATGAAAATGAGAGTCGTAATACGCTCTTTCGGATTTCGCTCGTTGAAAACCAGGGCCTTGAACACGTCGCGGTAGATCTCCATGTGGACATTGTTCGGCGACGCCTTAAGTTCGTAGGCGACACGATCCTCGACATCTACCAAATCGATCTTCTGTGACGGTGCGCCTTTCTCCCCGTCGATACTGCACTCATCCTGGAAACGGTTGCCGAATCTTTCCTTGACCGATTGCTGCCATTGCTTGCAGGTCTGCTGCGCCTTCCTGGTCTGCGCCGACACGTCATTCCCTACCGACCAACCGGTGCTGTGAGCCTGAGCGGCGAGTGCCACGACTTGATCTTCGGTGCTCATAATGAGGCCGGCGCGAAAGCTTCTTTGAGGACGGCTTGAAGGAGGTGGGCGGCGTGGGTGCGGGAGTGCTCGATCTCCGCTTCCAGCGCGCGGCAGGTCGTCATCAGCGCCTCCACTCGCTCCACGATGGCGGTTTGCTCGGAGAGGGGTGGAAAGGGGACGGGCTTCTTCGATAGCTCACCTCGTTTCAGGTTGTTCTTCGATGCCGATTTGCTCGGCGCAATCCCTTGAATCACGCCGTGCGTGAGTGAAACGTCCGCGAAGCTGGCGATCGTATTCTTAATTGAGGAAATGCATCAGAATGCAACGCTATCGAATGAGAGCCAGAATTAGAATCGGCCGCAATGCCGCGATCGATAGCGACACGTTCCAGTAAGACCTTTTGATCCGCCGATCACCGATCTCATGGTAAGAGCAGGTCTCGGTTTCGACTTTCGCAACGCGTCTTGTGTGCTCCGTGCGAGGAACTGGTTTTCCCGTTCAAGCCAAAATCCGGACAGTCACGGGCCGTATGAAGTCGCCGCGTCGTTGCCGTGCTCCGGTCGTTCGCACTTGAGCTGCATCCGCCTTGGAAGATGACCAACTTCTCCAAGTCGGCACCACTCCCACCCTTTCGGAATCTCGAAGGGAATTTCGGCGGCGGTGATTTGGGGCAGGGGTTTTTCGGGGCGGAGTTTCTTGGCGGCGATGAGGCGGGCTTTTTCGGCTTGGATGCGGTGGAGGAGCTGGCTCGCGGGTTCCACGTCCGGGTGGGCAGCGCGCCAGTCGGCGGTCAGCTTGCCCTGAATCGCCTCCTGCAGGATGGCTTGCTTGAGCTTGGGCAGTTCATGGCGATCGCTGTTCTGCTCACGGATGAAGCGGATCGTTTCGCTGATGCTGTGAATCCTCGCGACCAAGGCGCGCTGCTCCGTCGATCTCTGGAACGGCAGTTCGATCTCAGCGAGACCGGAGTAGTAAAGCCGCTTGCGCACGGCACCGGAGCAATTGCGGGCGATGGCTTCGAGTCCGTAGTCGCTCTTGAGAAAGTGTCAGCAGATAGTGCGGGTCAAGTCCCTTGCGGCAGGAGAAGACGGTGTAGTCCGGGCTGGTGAAGCCGGTCTTTGAATCATCATCGGCAAGCCCGATGGAACCGACGTTCACCCTCATGGGATTGTAGCGAACCAATCTCTTTCGATGCGCTGGTAGCGTGCGAGATCGTCCGAGGTATCGCGCGAGCTGGCGTGCAAACCGTGCTCATTGCTCACGCCGATAAGACGGAGGTCTTGTGCCCCTGAAGAGCCGAGTGGGTTGGCACTCTTCCCGAATGTAATCACCGAGACGTGCCACGATCAATTTGCTTTGAGCGACGATTCCAACTGAGTGACGAGCTGGCTGATCATTTGCTGCCGCTTGGCCAATTGATGCAGCAGCCTTCGACAGTGTGATCGTGCTCCTCGATGGTGGAGTTTGGATTCTTCACATCCAGATCAAAGCCCTTCTTCAAATCCCCGACCTTCACGCGCCACGCGACATCGCTTTCCTCGCGCTTGTCCCACCATTCGATCATGGGCGCGAACTCGTCGAACTGGATGGTCTTGGTTTTGGAGTAGCTCTTCTGCCCCTCGGGCAAGCGGTGCTCGTAATACCAGATTTCCTTCGTCGGCGTGCCTTTCTGGAAGAACAGCAGGTTCGTGGAGACGGTGGCGGGGTGGAAGGTGGACTGCGGGAGGCGGACGATGGTGTGGAGGTTGCAGTCGGTGAGGAGCTTTTCGCGGATGCGCTCCTTGTAGCCGTCGCCGGTGATGCAGCCGTCGGGCAGCACGATGGCGCAGCGGCCACCGGGCTTGAGCAACTGGATCATGAGGATGACGAAGAGGTCGGCGGATTCCCGGCAGCGGAAGGACTGCGGGAAGTTCGTCTCCACGCCGTCGGCGATGCTGGCGCCGAACGGCGGATTGGCGAGGATGACGTCCACCTGCTGCTTCGGGCCGATGGAGTTGTATTCGGTCTTGAGGCTGTCGAGGTAATGCCAGTCCGGCACGTCGATGCCGTGCAGGATGAGATTCGTGAGGCCGAGGACGTAGGAGACGGGCTTCAGCTCCCAGCCGGTGATCGATTTCTGGAGGACGGCTTCGTCGTCGAGGGTGCGGACTTCTTTTTCCCGGATGAAATCGATGGCGGCGCTGAGGAAACCGCCGGTGCCGGCGGCGGGGTCGAGAATTTTTTCGCCGAGGCTGGGCGCGGTCATCTGCGTCATGAGCTGGGTAATGGCGCGCGGCGTGTAGTATTCGCCCTTGTTGCCGGCGTCGCGCAATTCGATGAGGATGGATTCATAGACGGTGCCGAAGATGTGGCGGTCGTCGGAGTTGTTGAAGTCGAAGCCATTGAGCTGGTTGATGACCTTCCGCATCTCGTAGCCGGACTTCATGTAGTTGTTCGAGCCGTCGAAGACTTCGCGGACGAGCGCGGCGCGCTGCGGGGCATGTGGCGCATTTAGATTCTTGAGAGTGGCGAAAAGCCCATCGGTCGGGTGGTCGATGAAAAGGATCAGCTCGTCGCCGGTGATGCCTTCCGGGTCGGTGGCCCAGTTCCGCCACTGGAATTTCTCCGGGATGACGGATTTGTAGCGCTCGCGGATGAGTTCGAGTTCCTGATCTTTCTCGTCGAGGATTTTCAGGAAGAGCATCCACCCGAGCTGTTCCAAGCGCTGGGCGTCACCGGAGACGCCGCGATCCTGCCGCATGATGTTGCGGACGTTTTTGATGATGGAGGAGATGTTGGGCATTTGGTCCTTGGTTCAGGCGGCTTTATAAAGTTCGTCGGTCAGCGCATGGATGGCCGCGTCATAGGCGGACTTGCCGCCGAAGGCGCGGATGATTTCCACCGGGGATCCGAGTCTGTTGAGAGGGTCGAGCCGGATGATCTCCGGGTTTTCCAAATCCAGCACGCCGTCGTCAGCATATTTGTCGAGTAGCGCGGCTGATCACCTTACGGGCGAGGTCGCCGTATTTGGTGAAGTAATCGCGTTTCTTCACCCGCTCAGCGCGCTCCTTGCGAGTGAGCGGTTTTTGCTCGTATGCAACGTGGCAGATTAAGTCGAACGGATCGAACGCTGAACCGATCTCCTCATTCAAGGCGGCAAAGATCACGCCTTGCTTCTCCAGTTCTTCGACAATCGCGCGTTTCTTGTCAGTTTGCGTCCATGACGTGAGAAACGAATCGAGCGTAGCGTAGGACTGTGCGAATGTTCTTGCGAGTATAGTCGCGCAGGCTCTCAGTAATTATCTTACCGTCGTCGCCCATGTATTGAACGCGTTCTTTGATGATGTTGACTTCGACGCCGTTAACAATCACTTTGCGGCGCGCACGATATTCGGCCGGATCGTCGGCAATGATTGTGATGTCCGGCTTCTCTGGCTCGTGGGAAGTCGACTTCATCTCCGGTTAGGTCGTCGGTTACCGGTGTGCTCGTCGGTCTCATTCTCGGCATCGGAGATGTCGTCCTTCTCGCCAGCTTCCTTTACCCGGACAGGATCGCCATCGAAATCCTTGTCCGCGAAGAGCGCCGTCACGTTCCGGAAGTCCATGATCGTGAAGTAGTGTTTCCCGAAGTCCTCATTGATGCGGGTGCCACGCCCGATGATCTGCTTGAACTCAGTCATCGAGCCGATGTTCGAGTCGAGGACGATGAGCTTGCAGGTCTGCGCGTCCACGCCCGTGGTCATGAGCTTCGACGTGGTGGCGATCACAGGGTAAGGCTCGGTGGGACTGATGAAGTCATCCAGGTGGCGCTTGCCCTCTTCGTTGTCTCCCGTGATCTGCATCACATATTTGCTGTTGGCAGCGACGAGATCGGCGTTGGCGTTGGCCAACTCCTTGCGCATCCCCTCGGCGTGCTCGATGTCCACGCAGAAGACGATGGTCTTGGAGAAGCGGTTGCTGCCCTTGAGAAACTCCGTGATCTTCTGCGCGACGAGCTGGCGTCGTTCCTCGACGACAAGGTGCTTGTCGAAGTCGGTGCGGTTGTAGATGCGGTCTTCGACGATCTTGCCGTCCTTGTCCTTGAATCCCTTCGGGGGTCGCCAGCCTTCCAGCGTCAATGTCGAGGTCGACCGATGACCTTGTAGGGAGCGAGGAAGCCATCGTCGATTCCCTGCTTGAGCGAGTAAGTGTAGAGCGGGTCGCCAAAGTATCGGTGCTGGAGACTTCCTTGGTCTCCTTCGGTGTGGCGGTCAGGCCGATATGAGTGGCCCCGTTGAAGTATTCCAGAATCTCACGCCACTTGCTGTCCTCGCGGGCGCTGCCGCGATGGCACTCATCCACGATGACGAGATCGAAGAACTCCGGGCTGAACTGCTTGTAGGCGTCGTTCGTCTTTGTTGTCGGAGAGCCCCTGGTAAAGGGCGAGGTAGATGTTGTAGGCGGTGTCGATCTGCTTGTGCTTGATGACCGTCATCGCCTCCTTGAAATGGCTAAAATCGCCGCGAACCGTCTGATCAATGAGCGCTGTGCGGTCGGCCAGAAAGAGGATGCGCTTCTTCAGGCCGCTCTTCCACAGGCGGTAAATAATCTGGAAGGCGGTGTAAGTCTTCCCGGTGCCCGTCGCCATGACGAGTAGATAGCGGTTGTTGCCCTCGTTGCGCGCAATCGCCTCCACCGTCCGATTGATCGCGATCTGCTGGTAGTAGCGGGGTGAACGATTCGAATCCTCAGAAAAGTAATCCTGAGCGACAACGGGTTCGACGTCGTCCGGAATGCCTTTGAAGATTTTGTATTTCTGCCAGAGCTGCTCGGGGGAAGGGAAAGCGGTGAGCGGGAGTTCGGTCTCAATGGCACCCGCTATAACCGTCTCGGTCGTGAAAGAGGAATGCGTCGCCATTGCTGCTGAAGACGAACGGAACGTCGAGCGTTTGAGCATAACCGAGGGCCTGCTGAATACCGGCGCTGACCGAGTGATTGTTGTCCTTCGCCTCGATGACGGCGATTGGGATGTTGGGCTTGTAATAAAGGATGTAGTCAGCCCGCTTTTGTGCTCCGCGCGCATGGAGTTTTCCACGGACATAGATTCGCCCATCGGTGAAACCGACTTCCTCGCGAACCTGAGTGTCGATGTCCCAACCCGCTGCCACAAGGTTCGGCGTGATGAACTTGGTGCAGATGTCGCGTTCGCTAAGGTCTTTTTTATTCATGCGTCGCGATCGGAAATTAATAATCCATGAGGTTGTAGGACAACTCACTCGATCGATACTCGGATTACTTTACTGGAATGACAGGCGCTCTGACAAGGGTAGGATTGGCGCAAGGTTAATGGCAACTGATCATGACATATTGTGAAACAGACACACTGATCCATAGCTAGTTGCCATCCAGAATCAATTTGTCTACAGTCGACGGCGTCTTCAAGGCGCGGTTATTTGGCTAAATAAACTCTGCCGCCATACCCGAAATGAATCCAAGAAAAAAAACTTTTGCCGGCGCACTACTCAGCCCGTCACTGGCTTTATTTCGCGGTTTGCCTGCTAAAACTTTCGCTCATTGACGCCGAGGTCGAAGGTCAAACGAAATTAACCTCTGTGCGCACCGCGTCCAGCTTCGCGGCTTCCGCCTACTGCTCGCGCAGTGTCGCGGCGAGTCGCTTCATCGGCGATCCTCATCGCGGCTTAGCTCCGCTTCAATCTGCTCAATGGTCGGCAAGCTCGCCTGGAGTTCCTTGGGCAGGGAATGAGTGAGCTGCGTGTCCCATTTGGCTACGCCGATCGGTTTTGTGTTGCCACCGAGGGCGTACTCGACCAAAACGCGGTTCTTGTCGCGCACCAGCAGCAAGCCCAGGGTCGGCTTGTCGTCAGGGTGGCATAGCAGCCGGTCGACCGCGGTCATGTACATACCGAGTTGCGCGCCGTCACCGGGTTGGAATTTGCGGGCCTTGAGCTCTATCACCACATACCGGCGAAGCTTGAGGTGATAAAAGAGCAGGTCGAGATAGAAGTCGTCGCCGCCGATCTCCAGATGCACCTGTCGACCCACGAAGGCAAAGCCCTGTCCCAGTTCCAACAAGAACTTCTGGATATGCGTTACCAAACCCTGCTCAAGTTCGGCCTCGCGGCGCGGTGCGTCGGTTCCGAGGAAATCGAAGAGATAAGGGTCCTTAAAAATCTGCACCGCCATATCGGAATCCGGCGGCGGCAATGTGGCTGGGAAATTGGATTGCGCCCTGCCTTGCCGCCGGTGCGCCTGAGCCTCGATCTGGAGCGTGAGAATATTGCTGGACCAGCCATGCTCAAGCGTCTTCGCGGCATACCAGAGCCGGTCGCGGGAGTCGGCGAGCTTCTCGATAAGGGCGAGGTTTTGCCGCCAACTCAATTGTGCAACGGTGTGTTGCACAATTTCCCGCTCGGGCCACGCCGCCGCGAAGGCGCGCATATACTTGAGATTGCGCGGCGAGAACCCTTTCATCTCCGGGAAAGCGTCGCGCAGATCCACGGCAAGGCGGTCAATGACGCGGGTGCCCCAGCCCTGGTTCGCCTGTTTGTCGAGGATGCTGCGCCCGATGTCCCAGTACAGCAGCACCATGACGGAATTGCTGGCGAGTACCACGCGCAGGCGCTCCTGATAAATGCGCGACTTGAGGTCGGCGAGCCAAGCCGCGTAGTCCGGCGGCGCGTCGCTAGCAGGCGGCGGCACGGGAAACATCGCGCCACGGTCGACACGGCCTCGCTGCTTGCGCTCCGATACCCGAGTTCGCTTGCTGACGGCGCGCGTCTTCTTATCCGCCATACCCAATCTCCTTAGCGTCATACGTCCCAGCACTCTTAGCGAGTATGAACTTTGTCATCATTCTTAGGATCTTTGTACTGCACATGATCGCAACATCGAACCGGCGCCGCTATTAACAGCGCCGGGTTGCAAATCGCTGCGCTTCGTTCAAGACGCTTAACTGAGCGGCAACAACTCGGCTAAAATTTCCGTCACTTTACTGGAATCACAGGGGTTCTGCCAAGAGAGAGTTGAGTAAACGCGTGTGGTCGCAAACTACCTCTGCCAGGGTGAATGGCAACCTGGTCATGACATGGTATGAAAAAGAACAGCTGAGACATGCGTAGTTGCCATCCAGAATCAATTTGTCTACAGTCGACGGCGTCTACGAGGCGCGGTTGATTGACTGAGTAAACCCTGCGACCAATCACGAAATGAATCTAAGAAAATTGCATTTGCTGACGAAGCAATCACCATTTCGCTGGCTTTGTTTTGCTGTTTGCCTTCTAAATCTTTTGCTAATTCGCGCCGAGGTCAAAGCTCAAACGAAACTAACCCCGGTGCGCACCGCCTATAGCGCTCTCTCGGCCGGCATCGGCACGCTTTGGCTCACTCACGAAGACGGCTATTTTCGCAAACATGGCTTGGACTCGAATCTGATCTACATTCGCGGCGGTTCCACGGCGGTCCAGGCGCTGCTCGCCGGCGAGATTCAATTCGGCCATCTGTCGCCGGCGCCGATGCTGACCGCTTGGGTTCAGGGCGCCGACTTCGTCTGGATCGGCACCACCACCCATCAAATGGTCTTTACCCTGCTCGCCGAGTCCGGCATCGCCAAAGGCACCGAGCTCAAAGGCAAGAAGATCGGCATCACGCGTATCGGCTCGGCCAGCGATCTCGCCGCGCGTATGGCGCTGGAACAGTTCGGCGTCAATCCAAAAGACGTAACCATGATCGCACTGGGCGGCATCCCCGAAATCCTCGCCGCCATGCGCGCCGGCGCGGTGCAAGCCGGCATCCTTTCACCGCCCACATCGACTGCCGCCCGCGACTTGGGCTATCGCGCGCTCTTGCATATCCCTGATCTCGGCCGAGAATTCACCTTCTCCGGCATCGCCGCCAAACGTTCGTTCGTGCAGAGCCAGCCCGAAGTCGCGCGCGCCTACATGGCTTCACTCAGCGACGGCGCTAGAGTATACAAAGAAGACAGCCGCGCCGCGTTGAGAATTCTTAGAAAATACCTGCGTGCCGACGATCGCACCCTCGAAGGCGGCTACAAAGAATACGACGCGGCGATTTCCAATCCGCCCTATCCTGGGCTCAAAGGGCTGGAAGCGGTGCGCGACAGCCTATTGGAAACCACGCCGCAGTTAAGGAATGCCGACTTGCGAAAATTCGTCGACGACCGCTTCGTCCGGCCAAAATAACTGCGTTGCGGCGCACAATGACAAAATACTTACTCACCACGAAGATCACGAAGGACACGAAGGGTTCGGACAATTTAAACTCCGACCTTCGTGATCTTCGTGTCCTTCGTGGTGAAAATCTTGTTTCTCATTGCCGGTCCAAATGACCAACTAAGGAAAGACGAACCATGCGCATAGAAACCGAAAGAAAAATGAAACGCTGGCGCGAGCAGCGCTGGATCTTGGATCAAGTGATTCAAACCCGCGGCATCGACTGGGACCAGGGGCGCACCGGGAAAATCATCCGCAACTGCGGCCCCGGCGTCGAGAAAGATTTGCACGAAGTATGCAGTCGCATCAAAAAATTCGTCGATATCCCGCGCGAATTCTCCCAAGCGGCGGCGCGCCGCGAAGAACAAGGCAGCCGAGCCGAAGCTGCCGGCAATTTCACTGAGGCGCGCGACCACTACTATATCGCCGCCTGTTTCTACACCAACGCCATGTGGGCGATTTACGAAGACGGCAACCGCGACCGCATCCATTGGCAGGAACGCAAGCGAGCCACTTACGACAAGTTTATTCAGTACGCGGGAAGACCGATCGAGCGCGTCGAACTGCCCTATGACGGCAAGAAAGTGCAGGCGCTCCTGCATCTCCCGCCCGGCCGCAAGGCCGGCGAAAAAGTCCCCTGCGTCATGTACATCCCCGGCATGGACGGCGTCAAAGAAGATCACCCGGCCAGCGGCGATCCGTTCATCGAGCGCGGCTTTGCGCTCTTATCCGTCGATTGCCCCGGTCACGGCGAGACTCGCGAAGGCGGCATCAAATGCACCGCGTCCAACGTCGAAGATGTCGGCAGGTTAGTCGCTGACTATCTGGTCAAACGCCCCGAGATCGACGCCGACCGTCTCGGCGTCATGGCGTCGAGCATGGGCTCCTACTGGGCGCCGCGGGTGGTCGCCGCCGAGAAACGCTTCAAAGCCTGCGCCGTCAGCGGCGTCTGCATGGAGCCGGGCCAGTTCGCGATATTCAACATGTCGTCGCCGACGTTCAAGTTGAACTACATGTACATGTCCGGCTACGACGACGAGGCCGCCTTCGACGAGTTCTGCAAAACCCTGTCGCTCGAAGGCGTTACCGCAAAGATCACCTGCCCCTACATGGTCGTCGCCGGCGAAGACGACGAGCACTGCGACATGAAGTTCGTCTACCAGCTCATGGGCGAGTGCCCGGCACCGAAGCTGCTCTACGTCTTTGAAGGCGAGCGTCACTCGATCCGCAATCCCAAAGCGCGCCCGCTAGTGATTAACTGGCTGATCGACACCTTGCACGACATACCGTTCAAGTCGGAGATTATCCGCATCGAAACCGGCGGCCAGGAAGTGCATCGGGATTGGTAAGAGTCGTGATCGAGTTCGTGGTTCGTGATCGTCCGGAATCCGAGCCACGAGCACGAGCCACGAACACGTTATGCGAATCGCTTACGGAGACCTCATCGGCGGCATCAGTGGCGATATGTTTGTTGCCGCGCTGCTCGATCTCGGTTTACCGCTGGGGAAACTCAAAGCGGAACTGAAAAAGCTTCCAACGCTAAAGTTCGCTCTCAAGACATCGAAAAAGTCGGTCCACGCCGTTCGTGCTACGCAGTTCCAGGTCATCTGTCCGCGCCAGGAAGCGCCGCGCTCTTGGCGACAAATTCACCGACTGATCGAACGCAGTAAATTAAGCGCTTCGATTAAAGCAAGTGCCATCGATATCTTTACCCGACTCGCCCAAGCGGAAGCGAAGATTCATGGAGTCGCCGTCGAGCATGTGCATTTTCATGAAGTCGGCGCCACCGATTCCATCGTCGATATCGTCGCCGCCGCGGTTGGCGTAGAGGAATTGGGAATAGATAAGCTGCATTTTTCTAAAATCCCACTCGGCCGCGGCATAATCCGTTCCCAGCATGGCCCGCTGCCCGTGCCGGGACCAGCGACGCTCGAACTTTTGAAAGGTCTGCCCACCTTCGGCATCGACCTGGAAAGTGAAACAGTGACCCCCACCGGCGCGGCTATATTAGAAACGTTGGGAAGCAGTTTCGGCGATCAGCCGAGCATGACCATCGATAAGATCGGCTACGGTACGGGGCAGAAAGAATTTCCCAACCGGCCTAATCTTTTTCGCTTGATCATCGGCGAAAGCGCTCCCAACCTGCAACAAGAAGAGATGCTGGTCATCGAAACCAACATCGACGACATGAACCCGCAGCACTTCGATCATGTCATGGAGCGACTGTTCGCCGCCGGCGCCCGCGATGTCTTTCTCGCGCCGATCCAGATGAAGAAAAATCGCCCCGCAACGCTGCTCACCGCCATCTGTGAACCCTCTCATGCGCGATCGGCTCGCCGCGATCATCTTGCAGGAGACCAGCAGCATCGGCGTGCGCTACTATGCCGTGAACCGGATCTTGTTGAGACGAGAGTCGAAGACCGTCAAAACCCGTTATGGCGAGGTGACGATCAAGATCGTCACCCAACCCGACGGCACCGAACGCGCCGCTCCGGAATACGACGACTTGAAACGCATCGCCATAGCCAAACGCACCACGCTCAGAACCATTCATGACGAAGTGATGCGGCGGCTCAAATAGCCTAGACTTCGTCGAGCCTGCAACATGTCGGAAGATACCACACCAACTCAGCACCCGGCGGCGCGCCTATCGCCCTGGGCGTCGCTGCGCTACCGCGACTACAGTCTGCTGTTCCTGCTCTCGCTATGCGCGACCACGGCGCAGCAGATGCGCCAGACACAGAACTTCTACCAGGTCTACGAGATCTCCGGATCGGCGTTTCAGTTGGGGCTTACCGGCGTCGCCCAGGGCGTGCCGATCTTTGTCTTCGGACTCTTCGGCGGCACTTTGGCCGATTTTGTCGACCGCAAGAAACTGATCCTACTAACGACATTGGGAAATCTCTTAGTTGCAGCTACCCTCGGTATGCTGACCCTAACTGGACTGATTCAAGTCTGGCATATCCAGGCCGGAACGGCGATCACATCGGCGCTCAACATCGTGCTCAATCCGACGCGCATGTCGCTGATCTCCTACGTGGTGCCGCGAACTCATTTAACCAACGCCGTATCGCTCAACTCCGCGATCTCCCAAGGTTCGCATTTTATCGGCCCCATGCTCGGCGGCTTGAGCTTGGCTTGGATGAGCACCGGCAACGCTTATCTATTCAACGCGCTCTTCTACCTGCCCGCCGTCTTCGCCATCGTCTCGCTGACAATCCCGGCCAGCGCCGGACCCAGCCGGGAGAAGCTTGCCCTTGCCAGCCTGCTCGGCGGCGTGAAATTTTTGTTCTCGGAACCAGTCGTGCTCGCCATGGTGCTGCTCGATTTCGTCATCGTCGGCGTTGGCTATTACCGGCCGCTCTTGCCGATCTTCGCCAAAGATATTCTGCTGGTCGGTCCCGCCGGCTTCGGCATGCTGTCTTCCGCGCCGGCGGTCGGCGGCATGATCGGCACCGTCACTTTGCTCGTCATTCGCGACATAAGAAGCAAAGGAATGCTCGCCCTTTGGTCGTTTCTCGCCTACGCCTTGGCGCTTGGCGCTTTCGCCCTCTCAGTGCACTTATGGATTTCACTTGTGCTTCTCGGCGTCATGGGCCTATCGAACTCGCTCCAAGCGGTCATGCGCCAGACTTCATTTCACCTGCTCACGCCGCAGCAGGTACGCGGACGCGCATTCGCCGTGTTTCAGATGTTTTCTCAAGGCGCCAATAGCGTCGGCGCGACGGAGGTGGGTTTTATGGCCGCACTCATTGGCGCGCCCGGATCGCTGCTGTTCGGCTGCGCCGTCGGCACGTTGTTAACTTTAGGATATTGGATCGGCATGCCAAGGCTAAGGAAATTCAGCGCGGAGAACGTGACCCAGTAGTTAAGCCAAGACGCTTCCTGTTAACCAAACAGACAGGACAAGCTAATCACTGCCACGTCAATCACTATTGAAAATTGCCGGCGGCACCGAGTGGTCGACGGCGTTACCGAGCCGTCACGCTCTCGTTCGCCTACCAACAATTTCCGAACCAAAACAGCCGGGCCGTCATCAACCGAAGTCGTGAGTCGTTCGAGGCGCCGAACCGTTTCGCTCGCTGCCCATGATCTCATAAAGCCGTTCTTGCGAGCGCGTCGAGTCCGCGCCTTCCGTGCGCATCCGAAGCGAGCTGCCGTCGGACTGAATGCGCCAGCCTTTCACACGATCGGCTAGCTGGGTTTCCAAGATTTCTCTGAGCTTAGCCTGATGCTGCCCCTCCAGCACCGGGAAGGCGATTTCGATTCGGCGATCGAAGTTGCGCTGCATCCAGTCGGCCGACGCCAGTAGGTATTCCGGCTTGCCGTGGTTGTGGAAATAGAAGATCCGCGCATGCTCGAGATAGCGGTCGATGATGGAGAATACCCGGATGCGCTCCGATATCCCCGGCAAACCGGGCCGCAGGCTGCACATCCCCCGGACAATAAGATCGATCTCGACCCCGGCTTGGCTCGCAAGGTAGAGTTCGTCGATCACCGACGGATCGACCAGACTGTTTATTTTGGCGATGATCCGCGCCGGGTGCCCGGCCCGCGCATGATCCGCCTCGCGGCGTATGCTGGTGATGAAAAACTCGCGCAATCCGATCGGCGCCAATATCAAATGGTTGAATTTTTGCGGCCGCGTGTATCCAGTCAACAAATTGAATAGCTCGGTTAGATCCTGGCCGAAGGTTTCGCGGCAAGTGAACAAACCGAGATCGCTATAAACACCGGCGGTCCTGACGTTGTAATTTCCCGTGGCGAGATGGCAATAACGGCGAATGCCATCGGTTTCCTGGCGTACCACCAAACAGATTTTACAGTGGGTCTTAAAACCGACTAACCCGTAAACAACGTGGGCGCCGACTTCTTCCAGGGCGCGCGCCCAGGTGATATTGGCCTCCTCGTCGAAGCGCGCTTGCAACTCGACGAGCACCGACACTTCTTTACCCGCTTCAGCCGCCCGCGCCAGCGCTTGGGCGATCGGCGAGGCTGGACTGACACGATACAACGTCATCTTAATCGCCAAAACCTTGGGGTCCTTGGCCGCTTCCTCGACGAAGCGCACCACCGCGTCGAAGGAATGATACGGGTGAAACGCCAGGACATCACCGCTGCGAATCGCGCTCCAGATATCGGGCGCGCGTTCAAACGCGGGCACCGGTAACGGTGGATGCGGCCGATCCTTGAGCCGCGGCAGGTTCACGGCACCGTATAACTGAAACAAATCGGTAAACGCGGTGAAGCCTTTTCCCGGGTAGAGATCTTCAGGCGTGAGCTCCAGCTGCTCAACCAACTGATTGACGGTCTCGACCGGCAGGTCGGGGTCGTATTGCAACCGTACCGCATCGCCCATGCGCCGCTCGCGAACTCCTTTTTCGATGGTCATCATGAGGTCCTCGTCGCGCCGGCGCGAAACCAGGAAATCCGCGTCCCGGGTCACCCGAATGGCGTGACAAGATCCAATTTCGAAGCCGTGATAAAGGCGCGGTAAATAGTGATGCAAGGTATCTTCCAGCAGCATAAAGGCATGTTGTCCTTCACGCGCCGGCAAAGGGATGAAACGCGGCGCCACGTGGGTCGGAATGTTAACGATGGAAAGATCGGTATGGGGCAGGCGTGACGCCAGAATCGGCCGCAACGAGACCACCAAACCAAGCGAGCGATTGGCCAAATAAGGAAACGGATGCGCCGGATCGATCGCCAGCGGCGTAACTATCGGATAGAGCACGCGCAGAAAATACTCTTCGAGAAAACGCTCTTGCTCGCCGCTCATCTCTTCGGGTCGAACCAGATGAATTCCTTCGGCGCTCAACCGCGGCATGAGGGTGTTGAGAAAACATAGATGTTGTTCCGCGGCCAATTCGTGCACTCGCGCCGAAATTGCCGTCAAGGTTTCCGCCGGCGCGAGACCGTCGGGATCGCTGCGGTTATCTCCCTCGAACAACATGGCTTTGAGCCGGCCACCCGCACCATAAAGAATTCATCGAGATTGGCACTGAAAATCGCCAGAAACTTCACCCGCTCCAACAGCGGCACGCTCTCATCCTTGGCTTCTTCGAGCACGCGCCGGTTGAACTCCAACCACGACAATTCACGATTGATATAGGTATTCGCATCCATCCTGATTCACTCCGAAAGCCGATGTGCCGGGGACGGGCTAAAACCTAGGCTTCGACTATTAGCTCGGAGACGTCTAATTTTAACAAGCCCAGACTTTGTTACAACCATGTAAATTTTATGTTAATTCGCCATCCCAAAGCATCGAGTTGTCGCCGCGGCGAGTCCGAAACGCAGCCTCAACCCGCCTTTAACCGCTTGGCTTCCCGCCGGTTTTGGGCTTTGCCCGGTTTTGCTCCGCCGGTTTGGTGCAAACCTTCAACGGCAACGTTATGAGTCATGCGCCGACGGCGCCCCGCCGCGCCAAACGGCACGCCTTAGCATCAACGCAATGGAAATATTGTAGAGGTCCAGTTAAGCCGAGATCTCTCACTCCGTTCGAGATGACAATTCGACTATTCCGCTGTCATTTCGAGCGCAGCGAGAAATCTCTTTTAGGCGACAGACTTGTGCCTGACTCAATGGGCGAAGGAAAAAGACAAAAACCGTAGTTCGGACGAGCCCATTGGGCTCATTGCAAGCGCAATTCTTTTTGCACTTCGCGCAACAGCGACAGGTCGCGCACCTGTGAGAGCGGGATCGCTTTGTCCGCGCGCACGGTGGCTTTGCGCGATTCGATGGCGAACTCATAGGTCTTGTCGACGGTGCCGCCGTCGAGGCTGAATGAGGGCAGGATCGAATCGTAGGAATCGCGCGCGACATCGGCGCTTTGACTCAACCACTTGCTCATGATCGCAATGGTGTCGTCGCGCCGCTCATGCATGGCGCGCAGGCCGCGCAGCACCGCGCGCAGAACTTTTTTGGTCTCTTCCCGCTGCATCTTCAAACGCGTATCGGTCGCCGCCACCGCCGAGATCGGGTTGCCGATCTTCAAGTCCTTTGGCCCGCCGAGAACATTGTAGCCCTCGCGCGCCAAGCGCACCGGACCCGGCGGCACGGTGCAAATAGCGTCGACCAGATTCTTGCGCAGCATCTCCACCCGCACCGGTTCGTCGCCGCCCAGGGTGATAAATTGGACATCCTTAACATCGATGCCCTTGGCCTGGAGTATCGCCTCCGCCGCCAGTTGATCCGAGCCGCCGATGCGTTGCGAGCCGATGCGTTTGCCGCGCAGCTCGGCAATGGTTTTGATGTCCGGGCGAGCGACCAGACTATGCAGCGGCTTGTCGGTCAACACGGCGAGGATTTTGAATGGCAGGCCCGCCATGGCGCTGCCGATGATGTTGCCGAAGCTGAGCGTGTAATGCACCTCGCCGCTGAGCAGCGCCGGCACCGTCACTTGGCTGCGCATTTGAATCAGCAAGGGCTCGAGGTTTTCGTCCTTAAAAAACCCTTTGACCACAGCGATCTGCGCCGGCAGGAATGCATAGCTGCGGCTGCTGTAAGAGATAATCACTTTGTCGGCAGCGCTCAGCGGCGCCCACGGCAGCGTCAAAACCATCAGGGCTAAAATAGCGGTTGCACTTTTCATATTCTCTCCAATAACAAATTGATGGCTCGAAGATCCAGTTCCGACTCGACTGCACCGGAAACATCGGTAGCAGTCTCCTGGAACGGCAGCTCGCCGAGACAAGACACGCCGGTGAGACCCAGTAAGACCTCGCGATTGGTTTCCGCCGCGAGCGATGGCTCATTAGAGATGCTATTCAGGACATAGCCAAGAACGGTCAGGCCCTTGCAACTGGCATGCTCCAAGGTGAGCAACAGATGGTTGATAACGCCCAACTTGTTTGCCGCCACGACTATCACCGGCAGTTTGGCGACGCGAGCGAAATCGGCGAAGGTATAGCTCGGCACTAGCGGCACCATCAGCCCGCCGGCGCCTTCGACTAACGTAATGTCATGCGCGCCCTTGATCTCATCGAGCACCGCGAGCATTCGATCGATGTCGATTCGCACCCCGGCGCGCTCCGCGGCGATACTTGGCGCCAGGGGTTCGGGCAAACGGTACGGACAAATTCGCTCGATCGTTTCGGCGCAACCCGATGCTTCCTTTAGACTCCACGCGTCCCCTGGGTAAAGCGCGCCATCGCGCATGGCACAGCCGGTTTCCACCGGCTTCATGACGCCGACGCTGTAGCCGTAAGACTTCAACCACCGCGCCAAGCCGCAGGCGAAAAAGGTTTTGCCGACGCCGGTGTCGGTGCCGGTGATAAAGACGGCTTGGCCCATCTAGTTTCCCGTCACCGTGACGATGCAGTCGTGCACGACATCGAGCAAGGTCGCCAACTCGCCGTCGGTGATACTTAGAGGCGGCATGAGTATGATGACGTCGCCCAGCGGCCGGATCATCACGCTGCGTTTGCGCGCTTCGAGGATGACTTGATGACCGACCCGTTTCTCCGGCGGGTAACTCTGCCGGCTCGCCTTGTCCTGGACGAGCTCGATGCCAATCATATACCCCCACTGCCGGACATCACTGACATGAGCCAGCGGCAAAAACTCTTCGCGCAATCGCTGCTGCAACAGAGCCACTCGCGGCGGCATTTTTTCGACGATATCTTCTTTGGCGAACAGTTCGAGATTGGCGATGGCCACCGCGCAGCCGAGCGGGTTGCCGGTGTAGGTATGGCCATGGAAGAAGGTTTTGAATTCCTTGTACTCGCCGAGAAACGCCGCGAAGACCTCCTCCGTGGTGAGCGTCGCCGCCAGCGGTAAATATCCGCCGGTGATGCCTTTGGCAAGACAAAGTATGTCCGGCGTCACCCCGGCGTGGTTGCAGGCGAACATCTTTCCGGTGCGGCCGAAACCGGTGGCAACCTCGTCGAGAATGAAGAGAATGCCGTGGCTCCGGCAGAGATCCTGCAACGCCCGTAGATACTCCAGCGGCTGCGCCCACATCCCCGCCGCCCCCTGCATGAGCGGCTCCATCACCACCGCAGCTAAATTTTCCCCATGCTCCGCGAGTTTTTCCGTTGCGTCGTTGATCGCCGCAGCGAGAGCTTCAGCTTCGCTCATGCCCTGATAATAGCGAAACACATGCGGCGGCGTGATTCGTAGCACCGGAAACAACAGGCTTTTGTGATAACGATGAAAAGTTTCCGAGTAGCCCAGACTCATGGATCCCACCGTGTCGCCATGGTAGGACTCCGCCAGCGTAGCGATTCTTACCCGCTCTGTGTCGCCTTTGAGCTGCCAGTATTGCACCGCCATCTTCATGGCGATCTCCACCGCGGTGGCGCCGCTGTCGGAATAAAAAACCCGTTGCAACCCCTTGGGGGCGATCTCGATCAGCTTCTGAGCCAATTGAATGCCCGGCACATGGCTCAATCCCAGAAAGGTCGAATGGGCCATGCGATCGATCTGTTCCTTGAGCGCGTCGTCCAACTCTTGCTTGCGGTGGCCGTGGACGTTGCACCACAGCGACGACACGCCGTCCAAATATTTCCGGCCATGATCGTCGACCAAGTAATGGCCGTCGCCGCGGCTGATGATCACCGGATCCTCGTTCATCCACTCCTGCATCTGCGTGAATGGATGCCAGAGGTAACTATGGTCGAGCTGTTTTAACTTGTCGTGGTAGGTGGCCATTGGCGTTTGATTTCCTCGAAGACGTTCAATGCTCGATCGATCTGAGCGTCGCTATGGGTCGCCATCACCGTGATGCGCAAGCGTGAAGTTCCCACCGGCACCGTCGGCGGGCGGATGCCTTGGGCGAACACGCCGCGGTCGAGCAACGCCGCCGACAATGCCATGCAACGCGCCGCGTCGCCGACGATCAGCGGCAAGATCGGACTCTCGCTTTTCCCTAACTCAAATCCGAGCCGGCTCAGGCCGAGCTTTAATTTCTGGCAATTGTGCCGCAGCGTCTCGCGCCGTTGCGGCTCATTTTGTACCAGATCGATGGCCGCCAGCGTCATCGCCATCACCGCCGGCGGCAGCGAAGTCGTAAAAATAAAACTGCGGCAGCGGTTGATCAGCAAATCGCGCAGAGACCGGCTGCCGGCGACATAGGCGCCGAAGCCGCCCAGCGCCTTGCCCAGCGTGCCCATTTGAATCAACACCCGCGGCGCCAATCCCAATTTGGCGACCACACCGGCGCCGTTGGCGCCGAACACACCGGTTCCATGGGCTTCGTCGACCATCACCATGGCGTCATACTTCTCAGCGAGTTCGACGATCTCTGCCAGCGGCGCTTGATCACCGTCCATGCTGAAGATGGTCTCGGTCACGATCAACCGGCGGCGCGCCGGCGCTGCTTGTTTAAGGCAGGTTTCGAGGGCGGCGAGATCGCCATGCGCGTAGACGAAAGTTTGCGCCTTCGACAAACGGCAGCCGTCGATGATGCTCGCATGATTGAGTGAATCGCTCAGAATGACGTCGCCTTTGTCTGTTAAGGTAGACAGGATGCCGACATTGGCTTGAAAACCGGAGTTGAACACCAAGGCCGCTTCGGTGTTTTTGAATTCGGCCAGCTTAGCTTCCAACTCCTCGTGTAGCGTCATGTTGCCGGAAATCAGCCGCGACGCTCCCGAGCCGCAACCATAGCGGTCGATCGCTTCCTTCGCCGCCGCCGCCAAGGCCGGATGGTTGGCGATGCCGAGATAGTTATTTGACGAGAAGTTGATCACCTCGCGGCCATCGAGCGTCAACGTCGGGCCTTGGTCGCCGTCCACGAGGCGTAGTTGACGATAGAGCCCGGCATCTTTAACCGATTGCAACTCGGCAGCGATAAAATCGGCGCGCATGGATGTCGAATTATTGCATCAACGTTACAATTATCAACCTGGCGATGTCGCCCGCTTTCCTGCTATAAAAAACCCACCATGGCCAAAGCGAAGTCCGTTTACGCCTGCCAGAATTGCGGCTACCAATCGGCCAAGTGGCTCGGCAAATGTCCCGATTGCAATCAGTGGAATACTTTTGCCGAGGAGCATTTCGAAAAAGCCACCTCTACCCGCGGCGAGCTTGAGCCTCGGCAGCAAGGAAGAGCCCACCTCCATCGGTGACATCGACACCACCGAAGAAGGCCGTGTGCAGTCGGGCATCGGCGAGTTCGACCGTGTCCTCGGCGGCGGGCTGGTGCCCGGCTCGGTGATCCTCATTGGCGGTGATCCCGGCATCGGCAAATCGACATTGCTGTTGCAAGCCTTCGCCGCAATCAGTCAAAAGGGGCTCACTTGCCTCTACGTTTCCGGCGAGGAATCCCAGCGGCAAATCAAAATGCGCGCCGAACGACTCGGCGTCGATGCGCCCAATCTGCTCGTGCTCAGCGAAACTTCGCTGGAGCGCATCCTCGAGCATGTGAAGAAAATAAAACCCAGCCTGCTGGTGATCGACTCGGTCCAGACAATGTTCTCGTCGGTGATCCCCTCCGCGCCCGGTAGCATCGCCCAGGTGCGCGAAACCTCCGGCTCGATCATCGTGCTGGCGAAAAAAACCGGCTTAACGACGTTTTTGATCGGCCATGTGACCAAAGACGGCGCCATCGCCGGGCCGCGTTTGCTCGAACATATGGTCGACACGGTGCTCTATTTCGAAGGCGAGCGCGGCCATAGTTTTAGAATCCTGCGCGCCGTCAAAAACCGCTTCGGCTCGACCAACGAGATCGGCGTATTCGAGATGAAAGAAGTCGGCCTCGCCGAGGTCAGCAATCCCTCGGAAATATTTTTAATGGAGCGGCCGCTGCAAGTGCCCGGCTCGGCGGTAGTTTGCAGCATCGAAGGAACCCGGCCGATCTTGGTCGAGTTGCAGGCGCTGGTCAGCCGGTCATTTCTCGCCGTGCCGCGGCGCACCACCATCGGCGTCGACCACAATCGCGTCGCACTCTTGGTCGCCGTGTTGGAAAAGAAAATGGGCGCCAAACTGTTCGACCAAGATATTTTCGTCAACGTCGCCGGCGGCGTCCATGTCGACGAGCCGGCGGTCGATCTCGGCGTCATCGCCGCCATCGCGTCGAGCAGCCGCGAGGCCGTCCTCGATGCCAAAACCGTATTCTTCGGCGAAGTCGGCCTCGCCGGCGAAGTCCGCGGCATCTCCCAGGCGGAAACCCGAGTCAAAGAAGCCGGCAAACTCGGCTTCGAACGCTGCATCCTGCCGACCAGCAACGTCGCCCAGCTAAAACATATCAAGCATCCGAAACTGGCCGCGGTCGGTTCGATCCAGGAGTGTTGGAAACTGCTGTTTTAAGGACTGAGTTTTGAGTGCTGAGGTGTGAGTTTTGTCGCTCAGTCCTCAGTGCTACCCAACTCAGTCCTAGGCCGCACACCTCTTGTATCCCAATCGATGGTTGGTTATTTATATGGGTCTGCAATCACGTCCGTGCCGGAGTGGTGGAATGGCAGACGCGCCGGACTCAAAATCCGGTAGGGGCAACCCTGTGCGAGTTCAAGTCTCGCCTCCGGCACCAATTGCTCCTCGTGAATCACCCTAAGACCGAATGAAAAAAGTTTTCTGACCCCGTCTCCATCCGCGTTGCGAAGACGTAAAGAGGCCACAGCCTAGTGAGGATCGCAAAGGGATCGTACCAAGCACAAAAATCGGAATCATCTGGCGCTTCAGCCGCAGCGATCTGGAAAATTACTACCTGCCATGACATCACAGCGATTCGGGAAATAGATCAACTAGTAAACCGGTCCAGTGACCTCATGTGACTACCGCAAACGTAGGAACGTGGATTGAATCAGAAGTCCATTTTTCGCCTCCGACCGAGCGACTAAACTGATCGACGCCACCAATTGAATTCGCAGGATCGAGTCGTTGAAGAATTGGACTAAACCGCTTCGCGGTGGGTGAGAGGCCGCTCCCACCGATGCAATTTCGGTAATTTTCCGGGCGTTATTTTTTCATAGATCTTTCCTTTGACTGTTTCCCCTGACGGTAGTGATAGCTTCCTTGAATCAATTTCACTCAGGGAGGCATTTATGGGAATCTTACGTTACCGAATGGTTGAGGGGATGAACCGTGAAGACAAAGCCATGAATCGGCAAGACGTAATGCTGGTCGTCGACCCTGCAACGGGGCTCTCCGCAACTGAAGCCGCCGCTCGACTGGCGCGCGACGGATTCAATGAACTACCCACAGCAAGACCGCGCAACCTGCTTGTCATTGCGGCTGGCATAGCATGCGAGCCAATGTTTTTGCTGCTCATCGCCTGCGGCGCAATCTATCTCTTGCTCGGCGACAGGGGCGAAGCCTTCATGCTTCTCGGCTTTGTCCTGATAATTATCTGCATCACTTTTGTCCAGGAACACAAGACCGAGCACGCGCTCGCCGCTTTGCGCGACCTTTCCAGTCCGCGTGCGCTGGTATTCCGCGATGGCGAGCTGCTGCGCGTACCCGGACGCGAAGTCGTGCAGGGAGATCTTCTCGTCCTCTCCGAAGGTGACCGTGTGGCAGCCGACGCCGCACTCCTGTCGGGGATAAATCTCGCGACGGACGAATCTTTGCTAACGGGTGAATCGGTCCCAGTGGCCAAGCTTCCCGCCCCAAGCATGCCGGAACGAATGGGGCCGCCCGGGGGTGGCGAATCGCCGTTTGTCTTTTCCGGATCGCTCGTCGTGCAAGGCAAGGGCACCGCCCGGGTGCTCGCCACGGGGGAGCGCACCGCGCTCGGCCGGATCGGCAACGCACTCGCTGAGGTAGCCTCGGAGCCGACGCGCATCCAATTGGAGACTTCACTGTTAGTCAAGCGTCTTGCCTGGTGCGGCGGGGGACTCAGTCTGTTGGTCGCTATCGTCTACGGTTTGACGCGCGGCGACTGGCTGAACGGGATTCTCGCCGGAATCACGCTCGCGATGGCGATCTTGCCTGAAGAATTGCCGGTCGTGCTGACGCTTTTCCTTGGCCTGGGCGCGTGGCGGATGGCGCAGAGCCGCGTATTGACGAGACGGGTTCCGGCGCTCGAAATGCTGGGATCAGCAACAGTGCTCTGTGTCGACAAGACCGGAACACTTACGCAGAACCGCATGACGCTTGCCCGGATGCACACGCGTGGCGAGACGCTCGATCTCAGCGAGTTGAACACGGCGGAACTACCGGATGGTTTCCACGAGCTGCTCGAGTTCAGCATGCTTGCAGGTCGTCGCGATCCCTTCGATCCGATGGAGCAGGCGATCCAGAAAGTCACTTCCCAGAAGCTCGACGGCACCGAACACGTCCACCTTGACTGGACACTGATCAATGAATACCCACTTTCACGCGAGCTACTTGCCATGTCGCGGGTATGGCAGTCGCCAGATCATCACCATTACGTTATCGCTGCAAAGGGTGCGCCTGAGGGAGTATTCGATTTGTGCCACCTTGTTGCTAATGACATCACAGAGCTTGCGCAAAAGGCAACAGCGATGGCCCAGCAGGGACTGCGAGTTCTGGGCGTCGCAAAGGCGGCCTTCCAGCGGAACGAATTGCCCACGACGCAGCACGATTTTGCGTTCGAATTCCTCGGGCTCATAGGGCTTGCCGACCCGATACGCGAGACAGTGCCGCCGGCTATAACTGAAAGTCATGCCGCTGGCATGCGGATCATCATGATTACCGGCGATTATCCGGCAACGGCCAGCAGCATCGCGCGCCAGGTCGGAATAAAGTCATGGAACCGTTATATTTCAGGCTCGAAATTAGCCGAACTCTCCGACGCGGACTTGCAGTGCCGTGTCCGCGACGTGAATATCTTTTGCAGAGCGGTGCCGGAAGACAAGCTGCGTATTGTCAGCGCACTAAAAGCGAACGGCGAAGTGGTCGCTATGACTGGCGACGGCGTGAACGATGCCCCCGCGTTGAAGTCCGCACATATCGGCATAGCGATGGGTGGACGTGGCACCGACGTGGCGCGCGAAGCGGCTGATCTGGTGCTGCTCGATGACGACTTCTCCTCGATCGTGACCGCAGTTCGCCTTGGGCGGAGGATCTTTGACAACCTGCGCAAAGCCTTCGCTTTCGTGATTGCCGTTCACATTCCTATCGTCGGCATGTCTTTCGTTCCATTAGCCCTTGGGTGGCCCCTGCTGCTGTTGCCGGTACATATTCTGTTCCTGCAGTTGATCATCGATCCCGCTTGCTCGATCGTGTTCGAGGCCGAGCCCGAGGACGCCGACACCATGCGAAAGCCGCCGCGACTGCCCGGAACGTCCCTTTTCGATCGAGGCACAGTCATGCTCGGCACACTGCAGGGAGCTGCCGTTTTCGTAGCGCTGCTAGCCGTCTATGGGTTCGGGCTGCATCACGACCAAAGCACCGAGGAAGCGCGGGCGCTTGCGTTCACGGTCATGGTTTTTGCCAGCTTAGGACTGATATTGACCAGCAGATCGAGATTGCAAAGCCTCCTTACGACGCTGGGCCGAAGAAATACCGCGCTATGGTGGATCGTGGGCGCGGCCCTCGCATTTCTGACGCTTATTCTTTACGTCCCAACTTTGCGGGAGCTCTTCAAATTCGGACGACTGCACAGGATCGACTTCGTGATCGCGGTGATAGCCGGAATCAGCTGCATCGTTGCGTCCGAACTTGTGAAACGAACCCTCAGGTTTGATAAAGCGACTTAGATTTCAATCAGGTGCGCCGACGACGAGAGGTGTCGCCATTTGGTGAAGTCTGCAGCGGCATTGATCGGCTACGAGCGGATCTGCTCCTTATCGAGCTGATCGGGGGAGCGTCGATATTGTTTGGTGATTCAGGTTACGGCATAGAGGTAAGACTCTTGCGTCGCCGGAGAGAAGTCGCAGCGTCGGCGACATGACCTGATCAGCCCTTTTCAATCCAAGTCATTAGAAAAATCTAAGCAGCGTCCAGCCAAAGATCAGGATGCCCTGTAAAAGGCGTTCAAGAGATCTACGCTAAATTTGGCCAGCAAGGTTCGAGAATGGTAAAAGCTAGAAACAATGCCGTCCGATGGAGTGTGAGACTTACACATTTTCTTACACAGTCACATTTCTATGGAGCCAAAATTCAATAATTCAAGATAGTTAGAGCTAGCCGACTCAAAATCCGGTAGGGGCAATCCTGTGCGAGTTCAAGTCTCGCCTCCGGCACCACTTGATTCTCAGGAGTCACTTGAAAAGATCGAGGGGAAATTGCCGTGCCTTTGCCTACGGAACGACGGACTGGCAGGCACGCTCGTCTGCGTAGTCGAAAGCGGTCAGTCGATCGTCGCGCTGTCGTCCTCGAGACGGAAGCAGGCCGTGGTACCGGAGCTGGACGCTTAGTCCTCATAAATACCCTGCTCGGCCTTCTTGTGACACGCGAGGCAATTCGCCTTTGACTTGACTTCGGGGCGCTTCCACCTGTCCGCCCGCACTTCCCGGTGTTCCCTCACCCAGCGGGGGATTTCCGTAATGCGTAACGGTGTTTGTCCTGAGGCAATACTCTCCGCGAATCTTCGGCCTTCGCGGCCAGCCTTCGGGCTGTCGGCGGCATTGGCGAGGAGATAGTCGAGCACGGCCTTACGCTGGGCTTCGCCGAGACTCGCGTTCTCGCCGAAGTGATCAGACAGCGTATCCATGATCTTCTGCCAAGAACGCTTCGGGAGAAACTGCGGCGAGAACGTCATGTGACAACTGCCGCATTCTTTCTGGACCACCGGGTCCGTAACCGGCGGAACCCGCTCATCCCGCTGGGCGGACGAAGCCGTAACGCCGATCACCAGCAGCAGCAAAAGCACAATGTTGGTACGCATTATCATATCTCCTTTTTATCCCGGGGGGATTATTGCCCCATCATGTAGGTGAGAAAGTCGCCTTTCTCTTTGGCCGTACAGGCTCGCCCAAGAACATCATTGCAGTTGCGGGTAAACCACTTCTCGACGTCGTCTTTGTCGGTGTAGCGTGCCGAATTTTTCGACACCGCCATCGGCTCGATGTCTTTGCCAACGCGTGTCTTTCCTTTATCAAGCGGCGAATTGCCATGACAGGACGTACAGGACGCCGTGCCCTGTTTGCCGCCCTTGTGGTTGGCCTTGTAAAAAGCAGCGCCGCGCTCGGCGGAGAATCGGGTGAAACCGGGCTCGTCCTTTTTCGCCTGGGCAAGCAGCGCGGCAAGAATAGCATCTCGCCGCGGTTCGGCGGCAGATTCCGAGGATGCCAGCAGGCCGCAGGCGACCACCATAACCGTTATCACGTGTGATACTTTCATAGCGTTTGACTCCTCTGTTTCTTATTGTTCCGGGATAGCGATGGCCTGGTCGTCGTAGCGACCGCTCTCGGCGTCACGATGACACGCGTTACAATTCACTTTGCTCTGCACACTCTTTCGCGCAAAAACATCCGGCGCAAGGCCGGCGTGCTTGTTCACCCAGTAAGGGGTGGAAGTGATGCGGTAAGGCTCATCCGGCGCGACCATGCGGAAGCGGTTTGCCGATTCCGTGTCGAACGTCTCGGCCGCATTGGCCACGAGCCATGCCGCGATGGTGCTGGAAGTGGAGCCGCCAAGGCTCGCGTCTTCCCCAAAGTGCTCGCCGAGGTTGGCCATCAGCCCGGCCCATGATGAAGCGGGAAGCAAACTGGGATTGAAGGCGTAGTGACACACGCCGCATTCCTTCTTATACGTGGTGTTCTCCGGCAGGACCCGCAGACTGCGCGGCGCGGGAAGCCGCGACAACCACGTGAGCGTCGCTGCTGCCCCTGCCGCCAATACCGCGAGGACCGCGACGGCGAGCAGGGGCCGCGCCGAACGTAGCGCCGGGACAGGGGCTCCAGGCGGGAGTTTCTTCCATCCCGTGATGATGGCACGCACGAGATTATCATGGGTAAGCAGGCTCTCCGTGACCACGCCGAGGATGTGGCAAGTCACCATCGCAAGCAAGAGAATCACAAGCCAGAGGTGGACTTGCTTGGCTGCAGAGCCCACCGAATAGCCGATGACCGCCGCCAGCGGCCCCTGTTGTTCCTCGCCGCCCAGTACCAGCAGTCCGGTCGCGACCAACGCGATAAGCACGCCGGCCAGAGCGAACACCATCAACGCGCCGGTCGGGTTGTGGCCGACGTAATGAGGCGGTCGGAGCAGGAGCAGGCCCCGTAGATGTTCGAACGTGTCTCGCGGCGGATAGATGAAGCTTACAACTCGGCTGTACTCAGGCCCGAAGATACCCCAGACCAGTCGAAATACCATGAGCGCAACCAGCCCATAGCCGGTCCAGACGTGAACATCCATCCACCACTCGGGCGCAACGAACCCTGTAAACACGCCAACCGCGACCAGCAACACGAGCATCCAGTGGAAAAGTCGCGTCGGCAAATCCCAGACCTTGACCCAGTGGTTGAGGACCGGTTCGGCCGGCACTTCTAGTTTCTGTGACGGATCGGCCTCTACAGGTGGGGTGCTGCTTTTTGGAGTCTCTGTCACGATGCTTCGTCCGTCAACCAACGCATGGCGAAATCATTAATCATCAGAACCAAGTCAATAAATTCACTACCCTAGTAGCTAATATGGAAGTGTACGCGCAGAGCGAATTTCTCGGAAATCTATTTCCAGAGTGTGGTTCACGCCCGTGCACCAACAAAAAGCATCGGCAGCGTGAGTTGGTCAATCCATCCCGATGCACGATTTCATGTCTGTGACTAGTTTTATACTTGTCATAGGGACGATCAAAGTCAAGAAAAGGTATGCCATAACAAACAATACCCCGTTGTCAGCCAGTGGTTACCGACAGCCGTCTGAGGAAGAGGAAAGAAATCAATCGGTAGGATTGAGTTGATCGACGCGACGATTCAAAGTGGCGAGAGTCGGTCGTCGGAGAAATTAAGGCAGTATCGAAATCCACTAAAGTAGGTTGCGTGCTGTCGGCGTGCGCGACGCGTCGACAGTTCGGGTGCGCATTGAACGACGGCGTTGTCGTCTTGATAGTTAGAAACAACGCTGTTCGATGGAGTGTGGACTTACACATTTTCTTACACAGTTTCATATTCTGGACGAAATTATTTCGTAATTACAAATAGTTAAAATTAGACAGAAAGGACTCAAAATCCGGTAGGGGCAACCCTGTG
>CAWFJP010000030.1:0-620955 GCA_963816145.1 uncultured delta proteobacterium | reverse complement strand
ACAACTAATTTGTGTTTTACGTTGGCTCCAGAACAATAGTGTGTCTCTAGGAGAAGGAATTGGGTGGTCCTACTCGGTAGATCTTCCTATGCAAGGGGTTAAAGCTCCCTGGCATTCAAGCATTACACAGGGCTTTGCTCTATCGTTGTTCGTGCGAGCGTGCCAGCTCGAAGGATCCGATCCATGGGAAGATTTGGCGCATCGGACGTGGCTAGGTTTTCACCACCCGATCGAGAAAGGGGGGTTTCGGCGGGAGGTTGGCAGGGCGTTATTTACGAAGAATACCCGGCCCGGTGCTTGATTGTGTGTTCAATGGAATGTGTCACGCTTTGATCGGGCTTTGGGAAGCGTGGCGTTCAGATGTCGTAAGTGAGGCTGAAGTCGATTTTAGCCGAGGACTCAACGGCTTGCGATCCTACTTACCGCATTTTGAATTTCGCGGATGGTCCCTCTACAGTCTCAGTTCCCGCCTCGGTAAGCCAATGATAGCCTCTCCCTATTATCAGAGAGCCAATGGAATCTGTGCACAAATCGTAGGGTTGATGGCGGAGGATCAAGAGTTTTTTGAATATGGCGAACGTTGGGTGTGCGCGGGCGGATTCGTGAGACGACGCGTCATGATGCCCGCGCGTATCGCTTGGGATAGATTTAGGCGTGCGCCATCCCTATTGCACTCGGATAAATCGAAAGCTCACTAGATATTTGATCATCCGTTTCTACCCGCTATTACGGTTACGCGGGCAAGGATCGTTTTCCAGTATCGTCTTAACGGATTAGCAGTGGAGTCTGCAAACATGCGCATCGCTTACATCGTGCCCAGGCTTTTTACTTTTATCGCAAATGAAATGATTGAAGTTCAAAAGGCTGGTCATGAACTGATAATGGTGCCTATTATCCCGCTCCGCGGTTCCAACTAGACTATGAAAGATTTGAACAGTTGAAGCCTGACGCGATTATGGCGGCAGTTTTGGTCAACCTGAAGGTCATGTTCATCGCCCTCTGGGTTCTCGTAACCCGGCCGATCCGTGTTTTAGGTACGTTGATTTCGTTGCATTGGGCTGCAGGCTTCAACCCGTTCGCTAATGCAAGACTTATTGGAGTCTGACTCCGCGAGGATTAGCCACCGGATGGCGGCTTCAGCGCGCAAAAGTCGACCACATTCATGCCCACTTTGCGACGGATCCGGCCACATGTGCCGCTATTGCTAGTCGGGTTAGCGGCATTCCGTTTTCTTTCACAGTTCATGCGTACGATATCTACTGCCCGAATTGACGCTACGTAACGACACTCTTCCATGGAAGCTGCGTCGTGCTAGTAAGGTATTGGTTGTAAATAATTATGCGCGCGATATTCTGAGACGCGAATTACCTAGCCCCACTCGTGACCGTGTACAGACCGTATATGTGGGAGTTCCTCTGAAACTGTTTAGGGACACACCACCCAGACCTGTCAATGGGGTGTTACAAATTCTTTGCATTGGTAATTTTATCGAGAAGAAAGGGATCGATACGCTTATCGACGCGTGCTCGTTATTGCGCGACCAGGGAATTCCTTTTCATGTGCATGTCTATGGAGACGGACCATTGCGCAAGTTACTTATACACACAAAATCAAACTGCTTGGGTTGACCGATCACGTTGAAATTGGCTCCCCAATCTCTCAGCAAGAGGTGGCTCGTCAAATGGCGGCCTGTCACGTTTTTATACTTCCCTGCCGAAAAGATCGCAAAACTGGAAGTATGGATGGCATACCGACTGTCTTTATGGAGGCGATGGCGACGGGACGCCCCGTTATTAGCTGCCCAATCTCCGGTATTCCAGAAATTGTTCGGGATGGTGAGACAGGTTTGCTAGTTCCACCCGACAATCCGTCTGCACTGGCGGCGGCGATCGCCCGTTTGGCCAAGGATAACTCTCTTTGCATTAAGCTGGGAAATCAGGCGCGTGCCCTGGTTGAACGTCAACATGATCAAGCGCTGAATAGTCGGCGACTGATAGACTTGTTAACTCCGGCCAAGACTGCTCCATTACCGGAGTTGATTACACAACGAGCGTGACCTTATTTGTCAACTGTCAGACGACTACTAGACAGATGAAAGCAAATCTCTCGGTGCATCTTAGGGAGATTGAGGTTAAGAATTCGTGATCTGCTTTGTCGTAGGTGCGCGGCCTAATTTCATGAAAATGGCACCGGTGATATTCAAAAGCCCGGGAGCGTGGGCTGGCGTCGATTCTCGTTCACACTGGTCAACACTATGACACGCAAATGTCGGCTGTGTTTTTTGATGATTTGGGGATGCCACGGCCGGATATCGACTTGAATATCGGATCGGGCTCGCACGCGGACCAAACGGCGCGCACCATGGTCGCCTTCGAGCAAGTTTGTCTCGAACGCAAACCATCCCTGGTAGTCGTCGCCGGTGACGTGAACTCGACCCTGGCCTGTGCCCTCACGGCTAGTAAACTTCTCATTCCGGTCGCCCATGTGGAGGCCGGACTGCGCTCGTTTGACCCTTCCATGCCCGAAGAAATCAACCGCGTGCTGACGGACCATATTTCTTCATTGCTATTTACCACCGAACCCAGTGGCAACGACAACTTGTTGCGCGAAGGGATCTCCCGGGAGCGCATACACTTTGTCGGAAACAGCATGATCGATAGCCTGCGGTCGCATCTCGACCGCGCTCTAGCTGCCAGGCCGTGGGATAATTTTGGCTTGGAAGAGGGCGGTTACGGACTCATCACTTTGCATCGTCCCGCCAATGTCGACGATTTGCAGGTTTTGTCTGAGATCGGTCGAGCACTGACGGCAGGTCTCGACGCAAATACCATTGCTGTTCCCGGTGCATCCGCGGACTCGCGAGCGTATCTATCGTTCGGAAGTGGATTGGCATCCGATAAAACTGGTGGAGCCGCTGGGGTATCTGGAATTTCTCGGCTTGATGGCGCGCGCTCGGGTGGTTTTCACCGACTCCGGCGGCGTTCAAGAGGAAACAACCATCTTGGGTGTCCCATGTGTGACCATACGGCCCAATACGGAGCGCCCGATCACGATCGAACGCGGCACGAATAGGCTTGTGTCCACCGGTAGAGAGAACATAGTCGAAGCCGCACGTGAAGCGATTGCGCAAAATAACCTTAACATCGAAACCCCGCCGCTTTGGGATGGGCGAGCTGCCGTCCGGATCATCGGAGCGATCGAGCGAGTGGTTGGCGCAGCCGGCCGCGCAGGATAGTGATGCAGCCTAATAGCGTGAACAATTCCGATTCAAGGATAGTCCGTCCAGCAGGTACGGATTTTATTGCGGGAGACGGCAATTCCATGACTCCGAGCGAATGTTGTGTATTGTGTCGCGGTCCGCTCATTCGAGCCCTCCCGGATGGTAGAGGACTTCGAACATGTCATCGCTGCGATCACGCTTGGTTCGTGACCAATAACGGTCCAGAGAGTAGCACGGATGGCGATTCATTAGGCGATTGGGACAAAGACTACTACGCGGATAACAAGGTCTTTGAATTTCATAAGGAACGTTCCTCGGGGTTCGAATCGATTGTCGCCCGGCTGAATAGAATCTGTCCTCAAAGGGGTCGGCTGCTCGATATCGGAACCGGCGTAGGGATGATGATGCAGGCCGCGGCCAAAGACGGATGGACCGTGGAAGGGGTGGAGCCGTCAGCGAGAGCGGCCGAATGGGCACGGCAGAAAACAGGGGCGCCTGTTCATGTCGGATTTCTGGAGGGGCTCAAACTCAGGGAAGAATATTACGATGCGATAACCATGGTCGATGTCTTGAGAACCATCCCCAATGTGAATAGTTTTCTGGATTCAGCGAGAAGGCTTTTGCGACTGGGCGGTGTTTTCCTAATCCGGGAGGGGAATCGAAGAATCTTGCAGCGTATCAGTTGGTGTCGAGAGTGGCTCAAGGGCAATGTTAGAGGCCAGAGCAGCGCCGCGATACGCAGAGGCACAGACTGCCACGGTTTTTCGCCGGCAAGTATACGCTTTGCTCTGCGGCAAGCCGGATGCACGCAATGCTGGGTGGAACCCTCTCCACCGTTCTTAGAGCTCGCGCCCGGTGCGAATCGCATAGTGCCCAATCTCAAACGGTCCGTGACTTTGGCTAGTCGTCTTTTATATCACGCGTCTTGCTGTCGATTGGTTATCAGTCCGGGCATGCTGGCGTTTGGCCGGGTTTCCACGGGTTGAATTTAGACCGTCGAGATCATGAGATTGTCCCTGGGTGGAAGCACAGCCGAACTTCCTTCGCTATATATTTCTGCGGTTCTCCTGTTACTTCGCACGACGTAAAAATTCTTTTTCTCAACATTACTCGAATAAGGCTTTGGTAATAGATCGGAACCGATCATCGCGCAGACTTCTTCTACGGCAGTGGTGAATCTTTGCTCTCCGGAAGCTCGAACAGACACCGGTTGGCTGAGAATATCTCAGGCAGAGTCAAGCGCGTGGAATGCGCGATTGCTGCAAACCGAGGCGTCTCTCTACCAGTACCCGTATTGGAATGAACCGTTTCGTAGAATGTATTTTTCCCCTCAATATCTGGTTTTTCATTGCCAAAACCAGCCCAGCGCCTTTGCTTCTATTCTAACCATCGGATTACCCGGCCTGAAGATCGGTCTGGTTCACCGCGGCCCGGTCAGTCTGAGGTTCCGAACTTCCGGTTTCGGATGCGGCGCTGCAAGCATCTCGCTGAATGGGCAAAGGATGCGGGCTATACCTTCTTGCGCTTCAGTCACTCCGATGCGAATTATCTCGACCGGATTGCGTCCTTGGGATACAGCGAGCGAACCGATGCCTTTCCTTTCTACCGGGATCTCTCCGAGGAGCTTATCGTCGAGCAAGTGGAAGATGACGGGCAAATGTTAGCAAACTTCCAGCCCGTTGCCCGGCGTAAAATAAAAAAGGCCGGGACGGTCGGTTACGATCTGTCTGTGAGCGATTCCCCGGAAGCGTTTGAAGCCGTGTGGCCGCTATTTCAGGAGCTATCCACGCGTAAGGGTTTCCGATATCGGCCGCTCGCGAGTTATCTGGAACTGATCCGTTTGGCGCAAGCCCATCAATGTGTTCGCTTGTACGTGGCTTCATTGAAGGGAAATCCCGTGGCGGCCATTCTGATCGTTCGGGATCGCTCAAATTCCGTCTATATGTCCGGAGCACTCGAGACCGCTGCGCTTGACGGTAAAGAAAGTCCCGCGTGTCTTCTGCATTGGAAAGCAATGCGAGATTTATACCGAGCCGGTGTCAAGTACTATTCTCTCGGCACGCGATCAGGCGCCGTCTATCAGTTCAAGCGCCAATTTCGTCCATGCGAGCGAGTGATTCCCGCTCCGGTTATCCTGGTGATGAACAAAAGTAAGTATCGTTTGTGGTCCGCGGCCGTACGTCATCTTATGCCGCTCTGGCCGCGGGTTAAACGATTGCTCTTCAAATGAAAACGGCTCAGGTATGGCGGTGCTGCGTCAGGAAAATCTTAAAGATAGCGCCAAAGAAATCTTCCCCGACCAACACAACAGTAAGATGTGGCTCAGTTTGGTTATAGATCCCTCTCTTTGTTCGGGATGACAGACCACAAAATAGGATGTCATTCCGAGAGGAGCGAGGAATCTTTCTTCATGCGCGAGGTCGCTTCGGATACAAACTAAACGAGGACCCAACAGTATGAGCCCTATTAGTAACGGAGTAAATTAATGTCCGTCGCAGAAGCTGACATCCGAAAAGTGCTGGGCGAGGCGCAGCACGTCCATATAGAACCTTCGCATGGCTGGGTATCGCTTAGGCTGGGCGAGCTTTGGGAATACCGCGAATTGCTCTATTTCCTGACATGGCGGGATATCAGCGTTCGCTATAAACAAACTGCGTTAGGCGTTGCCTGGGCGATCATTCAACCTTTCTTTACCATGGTGATCTTTAGTCTGTTCTTTGGACACCTGGCGAAAGTACCGTCGGACGGAGTTCCGTATCCCATCTTCAGCTTTGCCGCCTTGGTCCCATGGACATTTTTTGCTAACGGCTTGAGCCAATCGTCCAACAGCCTAGTCGCAAGTGCCAATCTGATCACGAAGGTATACTTTCCGCGCCTGGCTATTCCGATCGCCGCGGTGCTATCAGGGGTCGTCGACTTTGCCTTAGCATTGGTGATCCTGATGGCGATGATGTGGTATTACGGGATGTACCTCACCGCGCAAATTCTTTGGCTCGTGCCCCTTCTTCTGCTCGCTCTTGTCACCTCCCTTGGCGTGGGATTGGCGCTTACGGCTCTTAATGTCCAGTTCCGCGACGTGCGCTACGCTGTGCCATTCTTGACTCAGTCGTGGATGTTTGCCACCCCGATAGCTTATTCGAGCAGTTTACTCTCCGAGCCCTGGCGTACGCTATATGCTTTGAACCCCATGGTCGGCGTGGTTGAGGGGTTTCGCTGGGCTCTCTTGGGAACCGATACGGCTCCGGGACTGATGATTCTTGCTTCTTCTATGGTCGCGTTGGCCACTCTGGTGGGCGGGGCATTTTATTTTCGGCGCATGGAAAAATCTTTCGCAGATGTGGTCTGAGGAAGTGATGAGGGTTGAGAGTTGAGCGTTCAGTGCCAAGAGTTAAGAGCAGAGAGGTGAGAGTTGAGCGTGGAGCGTTGAGAGGCGAACATGTTCGGGTTTGAAAAACTGGACGTGTGGCAGAAGGCGGTGGATTACGCCAGTACAATTTATCAGGTTACACAGAGTTTGCCGGATGATGAGCGCTTTGGGCTTACAAATCAGCTGCGCCGCTCGGCTGTATCCGTTTCGTCGAATATCGCTGAGGGCTCGTCACGGTCTTCTAGTATTGAATTTAAGCGATTTATTGAGATCGCGTACGGCTCTCTGTTAGAAACCGTTTCGGAAATAAGAGTTGCTCAAAGGCAAGGATTTCTTGATGAACATGTTTCTGGACTCATTTATAGGGACGCAGAACATTTAGCGAGAATGCTCAGCGGACTCCGGAATTCGTTGGGTAAACGTCCCAAAGGTTGATTTCCTAACTCACTCTAGACTCTCAACTCTCGACTCATCACAACTCTCAAATAGTTTTATGAACGACATCGCTATCCAAATCGCGAACCTCGGCAAGCAGTATCGTATTGGCAGCCGGGGTGTTGGGTACAAGACCTTGCGCGATACTGTGACCAATGCTGCGATGGCTCCGCTACGCCGTTTGAGCGCGTCTCTTGGATACAGCTCCCACGCGACCGTCCGCCGGCCGATCTCTGGTGAGAATGGAACTAGTACATTCTGGGCTCTCAGGGATCTGTCATGTAAAATTGAGCGCGGCGAAATTGTCGGGGTCATTGGCCGTAACGGTGCCGGTAAAAGCACCTTTCTGAAAATCCTTTCTCGTATAACTGAGCCAACGACAGGAACCGTGGACATTTATGGTCGCGTCGGTTCCCTACTTGAGGTTGGCACTGGGTTTCATCCTGAGCTAACCGGTCGAGAAAATATCTATCTCAACGGCGCTATCTTGGGAATGACAAAAAATGAGATCAGTCGAAAGTTTGACGAGATCATAGCTTTTGCGGAAACAGAAAAATTCATCGATACACCGGTTAAACACTATTCAAGCGGCATGTATTTACGGCTCGCCTTTGCCGTCGCAGCTCATCTGGAACCCGAGATACTTCTAGTTGATGAAGTGCTGGCAGTTGGGGATGCGTCGTTTCAGCAAAAATGCTTGGGGAAAATTGGTGACGTGGCGAGACATGGACGCACGGTACTATTTGTCAGCCATAATATGGGCGCCATTACGCAGCTATGCAGCCGCGCTCTCTGGATTGAGAGTGGGCAAATATATTTGGATGGTTCGCCATCTAAGGTAGTGTCGTCTTATCTTTTGTCTGGTAGCGAAAGTGCCGCGCAATGGGTTAATCCCGATCCGAGTTCGCCGACAGTGCCGGTGCGAATTGTGTCAGCGCAAATCGTAGTACGAGATGGTCAACCCGCAGCGGTAGTCGACTATGACAAACACTTCAAAGTAGAGATCGAATACGAATTAGTCGCCAAAATTCAGAATTTCAACATACGTCATCGGATAACAGATACGTTGGGTAATATTTTATGGGTGTCGTGGGACACGGACACCACTGCGTGGAAGGGCCGCGCTAGAGATGCCGGCTTATACAGATCCACTTGTACAATTCCTCCGCATTTACTCAGGCCGGGACGGTACCTATTATCTGTGGGCCCCGGCGTTAACGTAAAGGTGCTGACGTACCATGAGCATATATTGTCTTTTGACGTGAGCGAGGTGGGGTACCATTTCAACTCGGATCGCTCCGGCGTCCTGACACCTCTGCTTAATTGGGAAATAGATCGAATTGACATGGAAGAGAGCCGTTCTTTGCCTAGGCATCTAAACGCGCTACCGAATCTGCCTTAGACTCTGATCGGCGCGCTCTACGATGCGGTCCTATTCGAATGAATGCTGTGTTGGCTGATCCTGACGTCAGACTAAAAAAGGAAAAGAGAATGGCCTTTGAGCGAATCGCAAAAATCCCCGGGTATTTGTTTGACGTGTGCGTACGCAATCTTCTCGGAACAATAACTCACATTGATACCCAAGAGCCAGTCGCGGCGCTCACATTCGATGACGGTCCGCACCCGGGATTCACACCTCCGTTGCTTGACGTATTGGAACGACATGGCGCCAAAGGAACATTTTTCATGATTGGCAAGGTAGCCCAAAACCATCCCGACCTGGTACGTAGAGTCGCCCTTGGAGGGCATGCGATCGGGAATCATTCCTGGAATCATCCGTCCTTTCCGCTGATCAGCAGGCGCGAACGTTTACAACAAATGCGTGACTGTGCCAGGGCGCTCGCTCCGTACGGGGACAAACTCTTTCGTCCTCCCTATGGCCATCAAAATTTGGCGTCCCGCTTCGACGCATATTGGCTCGGTTACCAGGTAGTGAATTGGAATGTCGTTGCCAAGGATTGGTTGGATTACGGTGCGAATTGGATGGCGGAGCACGTAATTAGCAAGATTCAGCCCGGCAGCGTGATTAATTTTCACGACGCACTTTATATGACTCTTGAAGAACGTTATGCGGACCGGGGCCCGATGCTTGAAGCGGTCGCGTTGATTCTTGAACGGCTGGGTAAAAGGTTTTCCTTTGTTACAGTGCCTGATCTGCTTAAACGCGGGCGTGTGCATCGACAGAACTGGTACCTAGAAGCTGATCCTAATTTCTTGAACGGACTCCACGCGCAGGAGGGGGAGACACGGCAATATTTCGTTTGACGCGAGTCGTAGCTCCTATGGGTGGAACAACAATAAGGCGGTTTCGAGATGCTTCGCCACAATGTTCTGGTGGCTTTTCGGCAGCGCACAGCCAAGACTCACAACGTGAGCAAACGACAACCGCGCGGGCAACATTTAACGTGTGCCAGAGAACGGATCTTTAAATATGAAGCTCAGTGTGATTGTTCCGTGTTTTAACGGTGCCGCTACAATAGGCACACAACTGGATGCACTTTCAGCTCAAAGCTGGACACAACCATGGGAGCTAATCGTCGCCGACAATGGATCCACGGATCAGTCGCGTAGAATTGTGGAGAGTTACAAGGGCCGTCTTCCTCATCTCCGCATAATTGATGCATCCGCTCGCAAGGGGGCACCTTACGCACTAAACGCCGCAGGGCGGGTTGCCAACGGGGATGCTCTGGCATTCGTGGATGCGGATGACGAAGTAGCTCCCGGCTGGGTCGCGGCGATCGGAGATGCACTTCAACGATATGACTTCGTGGCATCTCGATTTGACGTCGATAAGCTCAATTGCGGTTGGGTTCGCGAGACTCGGGGTGCGCCGCAACGCGACGAGGTTCAGGAATATTATCCCCCCTATCTTCCCTTTGCCGGATGCAGCGGGCTAGGCGTCACGCGCGCACTACATGTAGCCGTCGGTGGTTTCGATGAGACCATGCCCTACGTTTTTGACACTGACTATTGTTTCAAGATCCAACTGAAGGGAACAGCTCTCAAATTTGTCCCCGACGCCATCGTTCACATTCGCCATCGTGAAACCTTGAAAGGAACATTTTGTCAAGCGCGTAATTGGGCTGAATACAATGTTCTCCTTTACAAGAGGTATCGTCCTCTCGGTATGCCTACTCTGTCGTGGAGGGCTAACGTAAAGCCTTGGATTCGAATGATGGCGCTACTTCCTAATCTTGGGAGCGAGGCAGGGCGCGCACGTTTTGTGCGGCAGTTGGGATGGCGTATCGGACGTGTGCAGGGCAGCATTAAGCATCGTGTTCTCGCCCTGTAATCAGTCCTCCTCTTTCGTATTATTTTCGAACCTGCCCGATTTTAGTTAGGAGTTCTGATGATCCGAAATGAACAATGTCTGTTTATCATCGGAGCGCCCAGAAGCGGCACTACCTGGTTACAGGCGATGATAGGTGCGCATCCGGATGTCTGTACCACCGCGGAATTAATGCTCTTCAACCACTATACGGCTCTTTGGGTTGACGCGTGGAACAATCAAATTCGGCTGCACCGGGATGGCAGTATCATCGGATTGCCGACCGTTTGGACGGAAAACGAATTCTACGGTTTTCTGCGCGATTTTTTAAAACAAATTTATGAAAAAGTTTTAGCACTGAAGCCATCGGCAACCGTGATTCTCGACAAACATCCCGGTTATGCACAGCACGTTGAACAGATTCATCGGTTGTTACCGGATGCGAAATTTATTCATTTGATCCGGGATGGACGCGACGTTGCGGCGTCGATGCTAGCGGCATCGCAACAATGGGGCAGGTTGTGGGCGCCCAAAAATACCGAGAAAGCCGCGGCTTCGTGGAAAACACACACGTTGGAGGCAAGAAAAGCAAAGCAGTACGCGGGCCAATATTTGGAGGTACGATACGAAGACCTTCTGGTCATTGGAAAACCGATACTCGAATCGGTCTTTGAGTTTATCGGGTTACCGGCCGACCCCGAGACAATCGAGGCGATTTGGGAAGGACACCAGTTTGAAAAAATGAAGAAACAGCGAACCGGTGCGAGCCGGTTTGCGTTACCCGATGGGTTTTTCCGTCAGGGCCGAAGCGGCGACTGGCACAGTGCGCTAAGCCCGATGCAAAGGTACCTCTTTCACGACACGGCGGGAGACCTCTTAACCCAACTCGGTTATGCCGATCAACGTTGGTGGTGCGAACGAGGATATCAGAGAATTACGTTTCCTGCCCTATCGTTGTTTCTGAACAGGAAGAGGGCACGCAAAAAATTGACTAACGCAGTAAAGGCAATTGTTGGGCCTACGTGGCTCGGGCGGATTCGCGCAGGGAGGGATTGGATTCAACGGAGCAATAGTAAAGAGATTCCGGAGAACGGCTAGCCGGAAGCCGCTGACCCGAAGAGTTTTCGATAACCAGAGGAGGTGCAATAATGAATAACCGACAGACTTTCCTGGGCAAGCGCATAGTGACCGATTATTTGAAGTCTTTTGAGGTTCTCTTGCGTCAAGTTGACTTGGATGCAATCGACGAGATCGTTTTGCGTTTGATGGAGGCTCGGGAGAGCGGGGCGACGATCTACGTCGCTGGCAACGGTGGCAGTGCGGCTACTGCGTCTCACTGGGTCAACGACTTGGGCAAAGCAACCAAGTGTAACGGCTTGAAAGCGATGCGCGTAATGAGTCTAAACGATAATGTGTCCTGGCTCACGGCGTTGGCCAATGATGAGGGATATGAACGCGTCTTCTCAGGCCAGCTAGAAAACTTTGCCCAAGCTAGAGACGTGTTTGTGGTCATTTCCGCTAGCGGCAACTCGCCGAACCTGGTGCGAGCGGTTGAACTGGCGCGGTCTCACGGAGTAACAACCCTGGCTTTCCTGGGTTTCGACGGTGGGGTTCTCAAGAATATGGTGGACGGATATCTTTGGTTACCGACTCCCAAGGGGAGCTACGGGCTAGTCGAGAGCATCCACGGTCTATTTTGCCACATAATAACGACCTGTTTAGTGGAAGCGGCTACGGCCCATCAATTGATGGCTGGAACCGAGGCGCCTGGAATTCAAGACCTTCGTGCGGCTCTTACATAACAATCAAGATTCTTCCGCGGAATACAACGGCAGGACCTCTGAGCAGGCAACGAGTGCTAGTATTACTTTAGAGAAATACGTCGGTGCGACGATACTTTCCCAGGGTCCCTTGTTTAATTCTTGTCATGGGGGTCGCAGGAACCGGAAAGAGCAATCTTGCTAAGGAAATTCTGCGTCGCGTTTCTGCAGTCTATTTAGACAACAACTTCATTGCAGACGCTTTTTATCCGAATACAAGAAATGGGCCGCGTTATACAAAATTGCGGTCAGGATTTTACAAAGCTCTCTACACGATTAGTGAAGAGAATTTGAAAATAGGCAATTCGGTTTTGCTCGATGTTCCACATGTTAAAGAGATGCAATCCTCGGAATGGCGCGCTTTTATCAAAGGCCTCGCACAGAAATATCAGGCGAAGTTGATCATAATCCGCTGCTTCTGCCGGGAGGAAACGTTGCAAGCCAGGCTCCGTGCAAGGGGCGAAGCCAGAGACCGCTGGAAATTAAAGCACTGGCGAAAGTTCCTGCGCAGGGAGCCGATTAACGCTCCGATCCCATTGCCGCACTTCAGTCTCGACACTGAGAAGAATCTTTCGAGAAACAGTCAACGATGCCGTTCAATATATCGCCGGACAAACATCCGGGCTCCGCCGATAGTATTTGTCATTTAGTATCCATTCCGGTCTCGGCGAATCTACCATCTTGATCGCCTTTTTAGCCGAGGTCAGCTTAGCTTAGAGCTGACGGAAACTTTATGAATGCGTCTCTGCCGAATTCCGCTACCGCACGTGTCGAGCGGCCCCGTCAGGCAGTTATCTTGGCCGGAGGGCGCGGTACCCGCCTCAAACCGTTGACGGACACCCGTCCAAAACCGATGGTCGAGATCCGTGGCCATCCGTTCCTGGCTTACCAAATCGAGCAAATGCGGGATCAGGGATTCGAAAGGGTATTATTGTTGCTGGGATATCTTCCTGAAGTTGTTCAGGATTATTTCGGAGACGGTCATCACTGGGGCGTTAAAATAGAATATTCGGTAACCGCGCCTGAAGACGAGACCGCGCGACGTCTCAAACAGGCCACGCCGCTTTTGGATCGCCATTTTCTATTGCTCTACTGCGATAACTACTGGCCGATGAATTTCGCCAAAATGTGGGCAAGATTTGTCGCGTCTTCGGTCCGCGCGATGATTACGGTTTATACCAACAAGGACGGTTACACCCGTAACAGCGTGCGTGTGGGTTCGGATGGGTACGTCGAGGTTTACGACAAAACTTGCACGGCGCCGGCGCTGCAAGGCGTCGAAATCAGCTATGCGTTGGTCGATAAAGCGCTCGTTGAATTGCTGCCGGACAGCAATGTTTCGGTAGAAGATGCGTTGTACGCCCGGCTCGCCCGGGAACGTCAGTTGTTGGCTTTTAGCACCGACCACCGCTACTACAGCGTTGGCGCGTTGCATCGACTGCCGTTAACGGAATCCTTCTTCAGCCGCGTACCCACCGTGATCCTCGACCGTGACGGAGTTCTGAATTTGAAGCCGCCACCCGCTCAGTATGTGCGGACCTGGGACGATTTTCATTGGCTGCCGGGAGCTAAAGAGGCGTTGCGACTGCTTACTAAAGCCGGCTATCGCACCGTAATCGTGTCTAATCAAGCGGGAATCGGCCGCGGACTAATGGCGGATGCCGACTTGGGTGAGATTCACAAGCGGATGCTGGAAGAGGTCAGACAGGCCGGAGGCGAAATTGAGGCGATCTATTACTGCCCCCATGAATGGGATGCCGGTTGTGCGTGCCGAAAACCGAAACCTGGCATGCTGTTTGAGGCACAGAAAGCGCATGATTTGGATCTCACACGGACGCTTTACATCGGTGATGATGAACGCGATGAACAGGCGGCCCGGGCCGCCGGCTGCTTGTTTGAAATGGTCAACGATGAAAACTCACTGCTAAAAGTGATTCAAAGGAAGGTGACATAAAATGATCAATGGTAATGGCAAGAAATCTGCTCAACGTGTTTTGGTAACCGGTCACAACGGTTACATAGGGTCCGTTCTGGCTCCCCATTTTGTCCAGGCCGGGCACCAAGTTGTCGGCCTGGATACCGGCTATTACAGCCCGTGCACGCTCGTGCCCGACGTCACTCCGATAACGTGGCTGCGCAAAGACATTCGCGCCGTCGATATCGACGATCTGCGTGGCTTTGATGCCGTCGTACATTTGGCGGCTTTGAGCAATGATCCGATCGGCAACATGAATGAAAAGTGGACCGAGGAAATCAATCACCATTCCTCGGTTAGACTCGCCGAACTTGCGAAAGAGGCCGGAGTTCGCCGGTTTCTCTTCTCGTCGTCGTGCATCATGTACGGCATGTCGGAAGCAGCGGTCGTCACCGAAGAGTCACCGCTCGATCCCAAGACCGAATACGCTCGATCCAAGGTTAAAAGTGAACGCGCGATTTCTGCATTGGCTTCGGATAACTTTTCGCCGACGTTTTTGCGCAATGGGACAGTTTACGGGGTCTCACCGCGTATGCGCTTTGACACGGTTTTAAACGATTTGATGGGAATGGCCATGACCACCGGAAAGGTTACGCTTTTCAGTGACGGCAAACCGTGGCGGCCGGTCGTGCATGTCCAGGACGTCTCCCGAGCTTTTCTCGCCGTACTAGAAGCTCCCCTTGCCGACGTTTGGAACCAGGCCTTCAACAATGGCGCAAATCATTTGAACCATCAAATTTTCGAGTTGGCGGCGATCGTCGCCGAAACCGTTCCGGATTGCAAACTTGAAGTGCTCGCGCAGTCCGGCGCCGATCAACGGACCTATAAAGCGGACTTTGGCAAGTTCGCCCGGGTGTTTCCGAATTTTTCTTTTCTGTGGTCGGCGCAGCAAGGAGCACGGGAGTTATACGATACTTTCAAGAGAATCGGATTGACCCACGATCAGTTCACCGACAAGCGATTTACCCGCCTCAAATGGCTGCAGCACCTGCTTGATTCCGGCCAACTGGATCAGTCGCTGCGCTGGCAGGTGGAAACCGCGCAACTGGCAGCGGGAGGTATCTAACATGATCGACGGTGTAAAAATCGTACCGTTGCGTCAAATCGTCGACGAACGAGGAAAAATCATGCACATGCTTAAGGCCACCGATCCGCATTTCATACGGTTCGGTGAGATCTATTTTTCCTGCGCTTGGCCCGGCACGGTTAAGGCGTGGCATATTCATCAAACCATGACGGTGAATAACGCGGTCATGCAAGGGCGGGCAAAGCTAGTCTTGTACGATATTCGCAAAGATTCGCCGACTAAGAATCAGTTGCAGGAAATATTTTTCGGCGAGGATAATTACTGTCTCGTGCAAATTCCCCCGGGTATCGCCAATGGCTACAAAGCGTACGGAGACAAGATGGTTATCATGGCAAACTGCGCCACGGAGCCACACGATCCCGAGGAAATGCTTGCGGCTGGACCCTTCCAGTTCGGAAATTCCCTATGACTGGGCGCTTAAGCATGGCTGATTTCAGGAAAACAATGAATCCCGGATTTGTTCTCACGCGGACGCCGCTGCGAGTGAGTTTTGCTGGCGGTGGCACCGATCTGGCCGCGTTCTACGAGGCCGATCATGGCAACGTCCTGAGCACTGCGATCAATAAGTACATCTATGTGACGGTCAAACGCCACGGCGATGTGTTCAACGAGGCGATTCGTCTAAACTATTCAAAGAGCGAGCAAGTCCAGCGCGTCGATGAGATCGAAAATAAAATTGCCCGCGAATGTCTGAAGTTTTTGGACATCGCCCCGCCAATTTATATCAGCACCGTCGGAGATCTCCCGGCCTCGACCGGCCTGGGGGGATCGAGCAGCTTTGCCGTCGGTTTGTTGAACGCGCTGCACGCCTACCGCGGCGAACGGGTATCGGCGGGGCAACTGGCGGAAGAGGCATCTTACATCGAAATAGACGTGCTTCAGGAACCCATAGGAAAGCAAGACCAGTATGCCGCCGCATTCGGCGGTCTCAACCTCTTCTGCTTCAAGCCCGGGGGCGACGTGACGGTAGATCCGGTGCGCGCGCTCAACGGTACAGTGAATGCCTTGTTCGATCAGGTCCTTATGTTTTGGACGGGGCACCAGCGCGACAGCAGTTCGGTTCTAACCGAACAGAAAAAAAATACCGCCGAGAAAATGGAATCCTTGATCATGATGCGCGAGCAGGCGAAACGGCTGCAAAAACTGCTTTCCAATGGACATCATGACTTGACGGCGTTCGGTGTCATTCTGGACGAGGGATGGCGTCTGAAACGGCAATTGGCAAGCACCATAACGACTGGGCAGATCGATTGCTGGTATCAAAAAGCGCTGCAGGCAGGGGCTATCGGCGGGAAACTATGCGGCGCCGGAGGCGGTGGGTTTTTGCTTTTTATCGTCCCTCAAGAGCGGCAGGGTTCGGTCTGCGCAGCCCTGTCTGATTTGACCGCCGTTCCCGTCGGACCGGAAGTACACGGATCTCAAATTCTTTTAGTGGAGTAACGAATGGATAACCCTAACGAATCTCAAAATAGCTCGAGCCTGAGGACAAAATGCATTGTCTGTAGCCAGACAACCGTGGAGCAATTTCTGGATCTCGGTCATACCGCGCTCGCCAATAAATTTTTAGCTCATGGAGATCTCGCGGCGCAAGAGTCGAGCTACCCTTTGCGCGTCGGTTTCTGCCACCAATGTGGCCACGTGCAATTGACCGATATCGTGCCTCCCCAAGCGATGTTCGAGGACTATTTATATGTCTCGTCCGCTTCCGATACTTTGAAGAACCATTTATATGAACTCAGTGACGTCGTCGTCGAACGTTTCCGGCTGGGTGGGGAGGATCTCGTCATCGACATCGGCTGTAACGACGGCACTTTGCTAGGCGGTTTTCAGCGCCACGGGGTGAAGGTCCTTGGGGTCGATCCCGCCGCTAACTTGGCCGAGTTGGCGAGTGGTAATGGCATCGATCGGTATGTAGGGTTTTTCTCCGCAACGACGGCCAAAGAGATCGTCGCAAAGTGGGGCACGGCGAAGGTCATCACCGCGACCAACACTTTCCCTCACATCCCGGACCTTTATGATTTTATTACCGGCCTCAAAACCGCTCTCGCGACCGGCGGTGCGTTTGTTATTGAAGCACATTATCTGGTGGACCTCTTGGAACAAGGTGCCTTTGACACCATTTACCATGAGCATGTTTCTTACTGGGCATTAGGGCCGATGGTTTATCTTTTCGATCATGCGGGAATGGAAGTAGTTCACGTTGAACGTCTGCCCATTCACCATGGGCAACTGCGAGTGTTCGTTCAGCGCAAAGGAGAAGGAAACAAGCAATCGAGTGTCGATGAGATGCTTCGAAAAGAACGATCCTTGGGAATCGATCAATTCGACACCTACCGGCGCTTTGCCGAAACAACGCGAAAGATCAAAACCGATCTTCACGCCACGATAGGGGAACTCCGTGCTGCCGGAAAAAGGCTGGCCGGATACGGCGCACCGGCGAAGGGCAACACTTTACTGAGCTACCTCGATATTGGTCCGGAACACCTGGCCTACATTGCTGACCGAAGTAGTCTCAAGCAGGGGTTGTACACTCCCGGCCAGCACATTCCGGTTGTTCCACCCCAACGTCTTATCGCGGATCAACCCGACTACGTGCTGTTGTTGGCCTGGAACTTCGCCGACGAGATTGTTCAGCAACAAGCCGAGTATCTTAGCCGTGGGGGAAAATTTATCGTCCCCGTTCCGGAAGTCAGGATCGTGTCCTGAGGCGCGCGCCACCTGTGTGTTCAATGACTATCTTGAAAAGCGCGAATGATATGACAAATGACGCAATCACCGGCTCACGGTCCGTGGGTGCGGAACTTCACAACCTGGTCGCTCGTCTGTTTCCCATCTGTCGCAGCATTACGGGGAACGGAGTACGGGAAACACTGAAAATATTGACCGAGCGCATCCCGGTGAAGATTCACGAGATCCCGACGGGAACCCAGGTGTTCGACTGGACAGTGCCGAGAGAATGGAATGTCACCGAAGCATACATTAAAGATTCAAAAGGCGAAAAGATCATCGATTTCAAACATTGCAATCTTCATGTGTTGAACTATAGCGCGCCGGTGCGGAAGAAAGTGTCGCTTGCTGAATTGAAAGAGCACTTGTTTACGGCGCCGGAACATCCCGATTGGATTCCCTACCGGACCTCCTATTACAGCGAAAGGTGGGGCTTCTGTTTATCGCACCGGCAATTCGAAACATTGCGCGAAGATGAATACGAAGTCGTCATCGAATCTTCCCTGGAGGACGGTCATCTAACGTTCGGCGAGTGTTTTCTGCAGGGCGAGACCCAAGAGGAGATCTTGATATCGACGCACGTCTGTCATCCGTCATTGGCGAATGACAATCTCGCCGGAATTGCCGTGGCAACCTTTCTGGCACAGGTCCTCGCGAATCAACGGCGGAGATTTTCTTACAGGTTTTTGTTTGTGCCTGGGGCCATCGGGCCCATCACATGGCTCGCGCTCAACGAAGATCGGGTTGCCAGAGTGCGCCACGGCTTGGTCGTGGCGTGCGCCGGCGATGCCGGACCGATGACGTACAAAAGATCACGTCGGGGCGACGCGGAAATCGACCGAGCGGTGGAGCATGTTTTGAGACAGTCGGGCGATCGCTACGAGATTCTCGACTTTTCTCCGTACGGTTATGATGAGCGACAATACTGCTCCCCGGGCTTTAACCTCCCGGTGGGCTGCCTAATGCGCACGCCGCACGGCCGCTATCCGCAATACCATACATCGGCGGATGACTTGGACCTGGTTCGCCCCGAATCACTCGCTGATTCGCTGGCGAAATATCTGGCGGTCTTCGAAGTTCTTGAGCATAATAATCGCTATCTAAATCAAAACCCCAAGTGTGAACCCCAGCTCGGAAAGAGAGGACTGTATAGCATGACCGGCGGCCAGAGTGGCGGAAAAGAATCCGAGCTGGCCATGTTGTGGGTGCTCAATTGCTCCGATGGGCGGTATACGTTGCTCGACATCGCGGAACGATCCGCGATGAAATTCGCAGCGATCAAAAATGCTGCCGACAAGCTAGTCGACCACTGTCTGCTAAGGGAAACGCAAGGGGAATAGCAAATCCCTTAAGAAGCTAAGTCATGGCTAACTTTTTAGATCAGGTCGCGGTCGTCACGGGTGCGAGCAGTGGCATCGGCAAAGCCATTGCTCTGGAGCTGGCGGCGGTAGGCGCCAAAGTCTGCCTAGTGGGACGCATCAAAGAGAGTTTGGATGCCGTCGCGAAGGGTAGCCAATTAAGTGAGCAATTGTTTTCCTACCAGCTCGATTTGACCGACGATGACGCGGTCAGCGAGTTCGCGAAGCGGATACAGAGGGAATTTGGATTTGTCGACCTCGTCGTGCACGGTGCCGGCGCGATCGCCCGGGGATGGTTTGCCGACGCGCCGGTAGAAGACCTGGATTGGCAATATCGCATCAACGTCCGCGCTCCCTACGTACTGACTCAAGCGCTGTTACCGATGCTGAAATCGCATCAAGGGCAAATCGTGTTCTTGAACTCCCGAGTGGTATTGTTGCACGCGGGGGTACATTCGGTACAGTACGCGGCGACTAAGCATGCGCTGAAGTCGATGGCGGATAGTCTCCGCGAAGAAATAAACCCGCTAGGGATGCGGGTTTTGACAGTGCTTCTGGGCAGGACTGCGACGCCGATGCAAGCGCTGATACATGAGATCGAGAAGCGGCCCTATATTCCGGAGCAGTTGATACAGCCGGAAGACTTAGCCAAAATCGTGCTTGCCGCCTTGAGTATGCCGCGCACGGCTGAAGTGACCGATATCAGCATCAAACCCTTGAACAAGTCATGCTAAGCGAAAACGATCGGAATAAATAGCTTAGGATCGTATAAAAGTGATTTCGATCGCTGCAAGCGGACTAAATTCTGCTTCACCGTGTCCCTACTTTTCGTTTTCGAAAATAGGACTGTCGAGCACAGTGCTGTCGGTCGCCATTTTGTTCCAAGCTGTGTTCCTGTTGCTTAGTGTGGCCATCCCAGTCACTAGTCTGGCCACGGGTCAAACATCAAGCGGGCTCACTGCTTTTTGGAAATTCGATGAGGGATCGTTGATTGCCGCTAGCGACTATTCCGGCAATGGTAATACAGGGACGTTAATCAATAGTCCTACTTTTACCGCAGGGAAAGTTGGGGGGGGCCTGAGTTTTGACGGAGCAAACGATTACGTAAAGGCGAGTTCTGCGGCTCAGACCGGCTCATTTTCAGTTTCTCTATGGGCCAAGGCGAATAAAACGAACCAGGCCGAGTGGAGCGGGATTTTTGCCTCGGCCGATTCTCCGGCTAGCAATACATTCCAAATCGATATTGGTGGAACCAGCAGTTGGGCTGCAATTCAATCAATATCGCTTCTATGGCCATAGTAACGCTGGGCAAAACATATCTCTTGTGTTTTGGTCGATACACCACCGATCTGGCAGTTCTTGACCGCTACCTTTGATGGAACGGCGATAAGGCTGTATGTGAATGGTGTTTTGAAAGAGTCAGCCTCCGTCCTTTTGCCGGGAGCATTCAAGCATTGAAGGTCGGAGCTAATCGCGGTACCAACTTGTTCTTTGTCCGGCGTGCTCGATGAAGTTCGGTAACACGACCGCGCTCTCAGTGGCACTGACGATCCGCGGCTCGTGCAAACTGGTTACAATCGTGCCTTCACACTAACAAACACCGCTCTTGTCAAGGCGAAGGCTTATTTGACCGGGTACAACGATAGCCAAGAGGCGAGTGCTTGGTTTACAGCTACCACCAGCACCACTTGTGAGACCGGATTGTCCGTAGCTCCTTGCAAACCCGTGAACCAACGTATTTTGGTCGTTAGCCAAGATGGTAGTGGGCAGTACAGTAATATTCAGGCAGCCATTGATGCATCCCAACCGGGCGATACAATTCAGGTCAAGACCGGAACTTATAACGCTAACCTGACAATTCTAGCTAAGAAGAGCGGCACACAAAACCTGCCCTTGGCCCTAGTTAACTACCCTGGTCATTCTCCGAAAGTTAATGGCAACTTGATGATCTATGGCGAATGGATTCTAGTTGAAGGATTCGAACTTACTCAAGCCGATAATATCCTTACCATGTATCATGACTACGGTCAGTATGCGAGCATACAAAAAGCTGGACATATCACGATTCGCAATAATTGGATTCACGATGCGAGTTTCATGGGGGTCTATGCCAATGGTGTCCCAGATCTTCTGTTTGAAGGCAACACGTTTGAACGCAATGGTTTAGGACCCAAAAACTGCGTCAGCGACATTTGGGCCGATCACACAGCCCAAGGATTCGGATACGTTCATTGTCATGGAATTTACTTGGGCAACGCAACTGGCTATCCGGCTATCGCTCGCGTAACCGTCAGGCGCAACAAGTTTATTTTCAATACTGGATCCGGGCTACAAAACAGGTTCGATGGCATGCAGGGCACCAATTACTTGATCGAAAACAATCTTTTTATCAACAATCAGCGAGGGATGAATATCTCTGATCTGAACAATTCTACAATCCGTAATAACACGATCGTTCAGTTTGACTATCCTCGACCAAACTCGTCAGATAAGGCCTGCTTCTTTATCAATCATATCCCAAATAACACGATTGCCAACAACGCCTGTTACTTAGCGCTTAATCCATCGCAACAAAACATGAACACAATGTGGAACCCAGATCCCAAGGATCCACAGAACGGTGTGAGGTTCTCGCACAACGGGTTCTTTGTCTGGCCGAACACCAATTGGATTTGGGGCAACAATAGCGTGAAAGATTTTCTCAACAGTTATAAATCAATGATGGGTGATACTGCTGGCATTACCAAGGCAGTCGTTACCGCCAATGGCAGCGAGGCGGGTTTCGTTAATGCGCAGGCGGGAGACCTGCATCTGCTGAGCAGTTCACCCTTAAAAGGTACAGGTGATTCTACGTACTGCGCTACGGTCGACTTCGATGGCAAGTCACGAACAACCGGAACGTGTGATATCGGGGCTTATGACTTCGGGCCGTGACTTCTTCTAGTACGTCTGACCAGGAGTTTCGAGACCCGCATCAACTTTTCGCAAAACCGGTCTCCTTTTGTAAGAATGCTTGCCATTTTGTTCACAGGGATATTCTTATTGGTTGAAGCGAGCCCTCTGCAAGCTAACCCGGTCATGGGGCCGCTTAAGGTTCATCCAACCAATCCTCGCTATTTTACCGATGGTAAGCGGCAGAGCGGTATACTTGACGGGATCCCATACCTGGGCCAATTTCAGGACAAGGGGAATAAATATCCACCGCCGGCCTTTTGACTTTGACGCGTACCTGGATTTCCTGCGCCAACACAACCACAACTTTATCCGTTTATGGACCTGGGAGCATACAAAGACAAACAACAACGAGTATTTTTACCCTTCTGTTTTCAGCGCACAGGGCCGGGCATGGCACTGGATGGAGAGCCAAAGTTTGATTTGAGCCGATTCAATCAGGAATACTTCGACCGATTACGTGACAGAGTCTCGAGCGCCCGCGATCGCGGCATCTACGTATCCGTCATGCTTTTTCAAGGCTGGAGCATCGAATCGAAGAACGCGCGCCTCGATCCCTGGTCCGGGACATCCGTTCAACAAGGCAAATAACGTCAACGGAGTGAACGGTGATATGAACGGCAACGGCCAAGGGGAGGAAGTTCATACCTTGAGCGCAGCCGCCGTCACCAAATTCCAAGAAGCCTACGTCAGAAAGGTTGTCGACACGGTCAATGACTTGGATAACGTATTGTACGAAATTACGAACGAGAGCCCGATCGAAACAAAGGATTGGCAATATCACTTCGTGAACTACATTAAAGCCTATGAAGCGAAGAAGCCAAAACAACATCCGGTAGGGATGACTTACTTTTACGAAGGCCGGAAAGGCGCGATGGATGCATTGCTTGCCGGGCCGGCCGATTGGATATCTCCAGGCAACGACGGCGCCAGTTATAGTTATGATAACGATCCGCCCGTTGCTAGCGGGAAGAAAGTTATGATTAGTGACACGGATCACTTTTTTGGGGTGGGAGGAGACCAGGATTGGGTATGGAAAAGCTTTACCAGAGGTCTCAATCCTATCTACATGGATCCATATGGAAGTCCCAACTTCTCACCCACTAATAAATCAGCTCGCAGGGCTATGGGCCAAACTTTGTCATACGCGAGACGGGTAAACTTGGCGGCCATGATCCCGCATCCCGATATATGTTCGACAAAATATTGCCTAGCCAATCCTGGATTTGAATACCTTGTTTATCTGCCTGTGGGATCTCACCGGCTGGAATCGTGGATAAAACCCTTACCCTACTGGTTGGAATCCCGGCTAAGATCGATCTATAAGAGTAGCGCGACAGTGGACCTTACAACGACGTCAGGTAAGCTCCATGTCGAATGGTTCAATCCCGTCATCGGGCGAAACCGTAGCTGGACCCGCTGTGACCGGTGCCGGTCTGCAGTCTTTCACTGCTCCATTTCAAGGTGACGCTGTGCTGTATATCATCAAATCTCAATCTTGATTGTATGGCACTTAAAAGCCCCCGGCGTTGTCCGACGGGGACCTTACACCTTGGAATAGTAAATCGGACTTTTCGCAGATCGGCCAATAATTTGATGTTGTGAGCTATGTCAATCGCAACACGATGGCTTGACTCCAAGCTTTATCCCGGCGTCACTGGCAACTGGGGTGACGATGGATTTAGAGGTTACATATTGAACAGGCTTCAAACAAATGACTCGATTCTGGACTTAGGAGCTGGCGTCGGCATCGTGCAGGCCATGAATTTTAGAGGGATGGCGAAACGTATAGCTGGAGTGGACCCGGCTCCTGCCATCCAGGAAAATCAGTTCTTGGACGAGTTTAAGATCCTGCCGTTACCCAGCGGAGAAATCCCCTATGCCGCCAACAGCTTCGAGCTTGTTTTCAGCAATAACGTGCTCGAACATGCCCAGGATCCAATCCGATTTTTTTCCGAGGTGCATCGGGTTCTGAAACCAAATGGATGCTTCTTGGCAAAAACACCGAACAAGAGACACTATGTCGCGATGATTGCGCGCCTAACTCCTCACCAGTTTCATGAGTATATCAACAAAAAGCGCGGTCGGCGAGGTGAAGACACGTTCCCAACGGTTTACAAGTGCAATAGTCCGGAAGAGGTGGCCCGCTATGCTGCAGACGCAGGTTTCGAAGTTGTCGACATCCAGATGTGGGAGGGCAGACCAGAGTACCTAAGGCTGTGGGCATTTAGCTACGTTTTGGGATACCTGTACGAAATACTGGTTAATAAATTGTCGTTCCTTTCACGATACCGTTGTGTAATGGTTTTCACCCTTCGAAAACCAAGAGGACCCTGGCGGGATCAGAGTTTCAAGCCATCCGAAATTAATTCCGTACTCTGAAACCCAAGGTCGATTATAACGAAATCCCACTCAAGATTAAGCGGGGTCTATGGGGCTGATACGTGGATTTGCGATGTTTTTGTCGACCAGTTCAGACTTGGTCGTGTCGGGTCCGACGGTTTACAAGCGTAAAACCGGCAGACACATCGGCGTAAGAATAATTATCACTAGCATTAGTTTCATCCTGATCCTCACTCTCTGGTCTTTCGATGGCAAGATCAGCGCGCCCGCCAATCTAAACTGGCATTTTTTTGTTTTGAAATGGGGCAAGGTTCTTAAGCTCGACATTCTAGCCAATATTGTATTGTTTGTGCCCTTTGGCTATGGCGTAGCCGCTTACTTGCAACTCGATAAAAGGCTTGCCAGGCTGCCGAGTCTTACGAGCGTGATCGTGACGAGTTTGATATTTTCATATTCAATCGAACTGACACAACTGCTTTTGCCGTCCAGGTATTCCTCTATGGTCGATGTTATTCTCGGATACTTTTGGCGGGTTACTCGGGTTCATTTGTTTTGAATTACTGACCATGAGACATTCTGCTACTTGTTCTTCCTGACGGGCATAAACGGTCTCGTCCGCTCAGACCGCTTCGGATTTTCTCACTCCCTAAAAGTTTTTGCAGTGTCGACAATTCGCCGCAAGCACAACCACATGGGTTGTGTTTTTGGCCTCGTGCCCCCGGTTGGTCCGTGGCTGTCACGGATTTGCTTTTCTCGAAAAATCACACTGCGCGCGCCTACCGATGAAGATTCTTTACGTTTCCCAGTATTTTCCGCCCGAAATGGGTGCTCCGTCAGCGCGCGTGTCGGAACTAGCGCGTCATTGGGTCCGGGGCGGTCATCGAGTGACTGTTCTCACCGGCTTTCCTAATCATCCCACGGGAGTGGTGCCACTCGAATACCGGTCGAAGTTGCGACGTGTAGTCTGCCGCGAGCAGCTCGACGGCGTTGAGATCGTGCGTACTTGGTTGCTTCCGCTACCCAATCGTAAAACCCACGAACGCATCCTGAACTACGGCTCATTTTGCTTGTCATCTTGTTTCACTGGAACATTCATGGAGCGGCCCGATGTCATCATTGCCACGTCTCCACAGCTACTGGTGGGTTTGACCGGCTGGTGGCTAGGGCACGCCAAGCGTGTGCCGTTCATATTCGAGGTGAGGGACCTCTGGCCGGAGTCGCTCTCGGCAGTGGGGGTTGGGGGTGATGCTTCGCTGATGGCTAGGTCATTGGGGAGATTGGCAACCTTTCTTTACCGAACCTCTACCCACGTGGTTGTTGTAACGCCCGCTTTTAAAGAGCAGCTCGTTCAAAAGTGGCAGGTCGATCCGGCTAAAATTTCCGTCGTGGAAAATGGTGTTGAAGCTAGTGTCTTCTCTTCCAACGGCACTGCAGTCGACAATGAGCATCAGTCGCAGTTCAAAGGAAGATTCATAGTGTCGTTTATCGGCACTCTGGGTAATGCGTCCGGGCTCGAAGTATCACTACAGGCTGCCAAACAATTGCAGGGTGTATTGCCGAACATTCTTTTCTTGTTCGTCGGCGACGGAGCGGAAAGAGAGCAGCTTATTTCATTGGCGCAGCGCGAGGGCCTGAGAAATGTTCTCTTCCTGCCGCAGCAACCCCGCGAAAAGATACCCGCACTCATTCAGGCGTCGGATATATGCCTTGTCCTCCTCAAGAAAGCCGAAGTCTTCAAAACTGTCATCCCTACCAAACTGTTGGAGTTCATGGCCTGTGGCCGGCCGGTGATCTTGGGTGTGGACGGGCAGGCCCGTGAGATCTTGGAAAAAGCTCAGGCGGGCATCTTCATTGAGCCGGGAAACGCTACCGCACTAGTGGGAGCAATCAAGAATCTTTACCAAGATGCTGGGTTTCGGCAGTTTCTTGGGTGTAACGGAAAAACCTATATCACCGAGCATTTCTCCCGGGAACGGTTAGCTACTGTTTACTCCGACATTCTCAAGAATCTTGCTGTGAACCGTAACCATTAGAGTAGGTCTTAACGGCGCTTTTCTTTTCATTCTTTGTATCGCGGGTTCAATTTACAAATTTTTAAGGCTTATGCTCAAGTACCTTGCACTCGCTCTGGTCTCCTTCGGAGCATCTTTGGTCTTGACACGACTGGTCCGTGCCTTCGCGTTGCGGATCGGCGCGGTCGATCAACCGGGAGGACGAAAAATTCACGCGGTGGCTGTGCCAAGGTTGGGCGGCGTCAGTGTATTTCTGTCGATCGGTCTTGCAGTTCTTGCGTCGTTCGGCTTGGAGTATTTGGGCGGCAACAGGATCCCGGTGGATCGCATTGCGTGGGCGCCGATACTTTGCGGTACGGCTGTTGTATTTTCGATCGGTGTTTGGGACGATCTCCGACCGCTACCGGCTTGGCTAAAGTTTCTATTTCAGATGCTGGCTGCCGGAGTGGTCATTGGGTTCGGTATTTATATCGAGCCGATTTCTTCTCTTGGGAGGGGCCCCTTCAATTTTCTTAACATGTTGGCGGTACCGCTGACTTTCCTGTGGATCATCGGCGTTACCAATGCCTTTAATCTTATAGATGGCCTGGACGGTCTCGCCGCCGGGCTCGGGATTATTGCCGCGGGGGCAAGCGCAACCATCTTTATAATGAGAGGCGATACTTCGGATGCGCTGTTACTAGTCATCCTTATCGGCGCGTTGGCCGGCTTTCTCTTTTATAATTTTAACCCGGCGACAATTTTCCTCGGCGACTCCGGCAGTCTCGTTATTGGTTATTTACTGGCAACCACCGCGGTCACGGGTTCGCAAAAACAAGCCACGGCTCTCGGGGTTGTGATCCCGCTACTGGTTTTCGGTCTTCCGATTATCGATACCTTGCTGTCGATGCTTCGGCGATTTGTCGGCGGCATGAAGGTAGTCCAGCCTTATCGAAGATCCATATTAACCAGAATCCGATCATTCAACCGAATGTTTGAGCCGGATCGAAGCCACATCCATCACCGTCTATTGGCGATGGGATTGTCACATCGAAATGTGGTGCTGGTGTTATACGGTCTCAGCTTATCGCTTGCGATACTCGTGCTCGTTTCGGTTCTGGCCCAGTACCGCAACGCGGGAATTATTCTAGTCGCGGTTGCTTTGGTGACCTATATTGGCATTCGCAGGCTGGGTTATGAAGAGGCAACCCTTTTCCACGCCGGATCGGTACTGCGCTGGTACGAAGGGCTGTCGTTCGATCGACGGTTTTTTCTCGGATTCATAGACATCGCGCTGGTCGCCGTCGCATACTGGGGCGCTTTTGTGCTGAAATATAATCTGTCTTGGTCGTCAGCCCAAAAGCAGTGGTACTTGGAAACTTTCCCTTTGGTACTCCTGATTCAATTGGCGACATTCTTTATGTTTAATATGTATCGAGGGGTGTGGCGCGCCATCGGGGTCGGGGACCTGATCAATATCGGCATAGCCGTAACCACCGGCGTCTTCTTGTCTTACATTTTAGCGGTAATAAATGCGCCTCCCACCGATGGGACCATTACCTATTTTGTAATCTATCTGCTGCTGTTGGGAACGTTGATCGTGAGCAGCAGGAGCACGTTTCGAATCCTGAGCTACATGCGACAGCGAGAGCAATCGAGCTATAGCAAAGCCCTTATCTACGGGGCCGGACATCATGGCCAACTCGTCCTTCGTGAACTCTCGAACAATAGCTCTCTTCGGTTGCAGCCGGTGGGTTTTATCGATGACGACCCAACTCTGGTCGGACGAAGAGTGGATCGGTTGCCAATCATCGGTTCGGGCAAGGAACTGGCCTCCGTCTTGGTGAAACGGCAAATCACCGCACTCATCGTCTCATCCGATAGCATTGACGGAGAACGTCTGTCCGCAGTCATAAGCATTTGCCGCGAGCACCAGATCTCGGTGCTGCGATGCAACCTGAGCATAGAACCTTTCGGTGCTGGCGCTGTTATGAACGGAGACAAAGGCTACGGTTTGGCGGCAGGTCTGTAAGCACACGAGACGAGACAGCCCGAAGTCACCTCGTTCGCATTCACGCTTTATTTGTCAAAACTATGGACAGGGCGCAGGGATATGCGCAATAAGCACATATCCGTTTCGGCAAGCATCTCTCGGCTTCTAGCCGTACGGAACGGGATATAATTCAAATGATAACGAAAGTTAGAATACCGCGTAACTACTTAGGATGAATCTATTCGAAATCCAAAATGGCGAAATTTGAAGTGTCTTGACGCAACCTACAGCTACTCGTCGCCTCCTATAATCAGATATTGGATTTGGTGAATGAGTAAGTTAGCTCAGCCCGCCGCCTAAAGCGAAAGCAGCGGGCTGAGCTACTGCTAGTAGCCAAAGGCGCCGATATCACAGCGTCCGCTGGCCCGTGCTTTCCCGTCAAAATCGACCGCGGCGCAATAGGTTGGGATTACCTGAGCCGACCAACGGTGAAGATGATTTTAAGTGGAAGTCGCTGCCGAGCCCATTGACGAATCCTGCCTCGCTCCCATCGGCTTTGACGATTGTTATAGTGATCCCACCCGCATCGCCAGTTGTTTGCCTATAGCTGCTAAGAAAATCAGTTACTGTGTTGTTGCCCCAAATCCAAAAGGTATTTGGCCAGCCGAAGAAAGCGTTGGACGACCATTTCGCATTGTTCCGTAGGATCTTTGGGATCTGGATTCCACATCGCAAGTATGTTCTCTTGCGCTGGATTGAGCGCCAAGTAACAAGCGTTGTTGGCAATGATATTGTTAGGAATATGATTGATCATGAAACAACCCTTGTCTGAAGCTATTCGGTCTAGGATAGTCAAACTGGACAATGGTATTGTTGCGGATCGTGCTGTTATTGAGATCCGAAATGTTCATTGCTCGCTGGTTGTTGATAAATACATTGTTCTCGATCAAATAATTGGTTGCCTTGCGTCCCGTCGAGTCGGTTTTGAAAGCCCAGAACCCGCATTGGAAATAAATCTGTTGCGTCTAACGGTGACCCGAGCTGCCGCAGGATCGCCAACTGAAGCTGTCCAGATAGATTCCGTGACAATGGACGTATCCGAATCCTCTGGCCAGTGTGATCTGCCCAGCTGTCCTGACACAGTTGTTCGCACCTAAGGCCGTTGCGTTCAAAAGTGTTGCCTTCAAACAGAATATCGGAGACGCTGCCCTCGAATACACACCCATGAAGCTTGCATCGTGAATCCAGTTGTTGCGGATCGTGATATGTCCGGCCTTCCAAATTGACGCATACTGGTCAAATGCACGATACATAGTGAGGGTATTATCCGCTTGAGTGAGTTCAAGCCTTCGACCAAAACCCACTCGGCCATAAATCGACAAATTGCCGTTCATTCTCGGACTGTGGCCTGGGTAATTCACCAAAGCCAGTGGCAGGCTCTGCGTGCCGCTCTTCTTGGCCGGGATGGTAAGATTGGTATTGTAGTTGCCGTTTTTCACCTGAATCGTATCGCCAGGCAGGGACGCGTCGATAGCGGCCTGGATATTGTTGAACTGACCACTACCGTCTTGAGCAACCAACAACGAGACGCTGATTAGCCGGCTTACACGGAGCAACCGACACCCCGGTCTCGCAAGAACCGGGCGGAACCACCGGATTGCTCGGCGGTGTCTGCGGCGGAGTGGCGTGGCGGCGGCCGCGACTGCAATGGCGCTGGACCGCTTTACATCGGTGTAGCCGTTGTTGAGCAAATATCTGAATTCGTAATTGCCCGCCGTTGTCGGCGCCGTCGTGGTAAATGAGCCGGATGTCTTGCCACCGGTATAGATCCATTTATTTGGTATGTAGCCTTGGTTTGCGTCGCCGACTTTGATCAAGCTGACCCAGTCCTGTGCCGAGCTTCCTGACGGCGCAGTCCAGGAAACTGTCAGGCTTGCTCCGGCTTGGACCGATGATGCTGAAGGTGAAAGACTATACGAGCCAACCGGCGGCGGCGTTGGCGAACTGACCGTGCCGACTGCAATGGCGCTGGACCGTTTTACATCGGTGTAGCCGTTGTTGAGCAAATATCTGAATTCGTAATTGCCCGCCGTTGTCGGCGCCGTCGTGGTAAATGAGCCGGATGTCTTGCCACCGGTATACGATCCATTTATTTGGTATGTAGCCTTGGTTTGCGTCGCCGACTTTGATCAAGCTGACCCAGTCCTGTGCCGAGCTTCCTGACGGCGCAGTCCAGGAAACTGTCAGGCTTGCTCCGGCTTGGACCGATGATGCTGAAGGTGAAAGACTATACGAGCCAACCGGCGGCGGCGTTTGTGAACTGACCGTGCCGACTGCGATGGCGCCGGACCGTGCTACGTCGGTATAACCGTCGTTGAGCAGGTATCGAAACTCGTAGTTTCCGGGAGTTGTCGGAGCAGTAGTCGTGAATGAACCGGAAATCGAGCCGTTTGTGTATCTCAGTTTATTGAGTATGAAGCTCCGATTCGGATCGCCTACTTTGAAGAGCCCAACCCAGTCCAGTCCCGAGCTTCCCGCCGGCGCAACCCAAGTAACTTTAACACTTCCTCCCGCTGGCACCGTTGATGCGGAATTTGCAAGATTATATGAAGCTGCGTTTGTGCTGGTGACAGTCAGGCTAATGAACGCCAGCAAAATCAGGATGAAAAAGATGTCTTTAATGCGAGAGTTCCAACGGGGGCAAATTGGTGTTTGCCGAGCGAAAGACAAACGTAGAATAGGTCGATTGGACATGAAATTCTCCTATCGCGCGAAACCCAATCCCGTTCTTCCGTAACCCGGCTATCAGGTTTTTGCCTGACCCGTGGCTGTGCGTCCCAGCCTCACGACTGGTTTGCCTTTCGGAGAGGGCCTCGAAATTTGGTTTCTCGCTGGAAGCGCAATCCCTGTACCACATAATTGTTTCAAGTTACATTGAACCCGGATCTCTGCGCTTATCACTCATTGGGATGAAAAGACATTGCTTTACCAGGTCTTGGCCACACCAATTGCGCTAGCGCGGTTCGAAAGTTGAACGGATTTAACAATTTTGTTGAGCGGGGACTGACCTGTCTCTTGCACACGCGTGAGGCGGCGTTTGAGTTAAGTCTTGGACAGTGAGGGAATGTTACTGATGTATAATACTCAATCAAAATCAATTAAATCCTTAGTAGGGTTTTCCCTGCACATGCATACTCCCGGTGAAGTCTTTTCCTTACAAACTTTTTGATATCGAGCGAGATCATTGCAGGGCTTTATAACTCTATCTGTTTCAACGATTCGGCGAGCTGATAGATTTTTCAAGGGGTCGCAGGCGTGCAAAGGCCTATAGTAAAGATGGCTGCCGGGTCATCTTTGTGAACTCGAATTTCGCCACGATCAACACCAACACTCAGACCGTGACCACATTGAGCCTCACCATGGCGGTCTTGCATGAGATCATTTGATGGTGCCTGGGTACTGCGAAATCATTGATCGTCGAGAATCTAATATGGGGTTAATATCTGCAAATATGAGTGATGCCATTTTTTCAGAGCTGGAGGCGGAGTCGATCGAAATCATCCGCGAAGTAACGGCTACTGCCACCAAGCCGGTGATGCTCTACTCGATTGGCAAAGATTCCTCGGTGATGCTGCGCCTGGCACAGAAGGCATTTTATCCTGGACCGATTCCATTCCCGTTAATGCACATCGATACCGGATGGAAGTTCCGGGAGATGATTGCGTTTCGGGATCGCACTGCACTGTGGGTTGGCTTTGAGCTGATCACCTACACGAACCCACGCGGCGTTGCCGAGGGTATCGGCCCAATCACCCACGGCTCGGCGTACCACACAGACGTCATGAAAACGGAAGCGCTGAAACAAGCCCTAGATTTCCATGGGTTTGATGTGGCCTTCGGTGGCGCACGGCGCGACGAGGAAAAGTCTCGCGCCAAGGAGCGTATTTTTTCATTTCGCGCACCAGGCCATCGTTGGGAGCCGAAAGCGCAGCGCCCCGAGCTGTGGAATCTTTACAACACGCGAATCAATGCAGGCGAAACAATCCGAGTGTTTCCGCTATCCAATTGGACGGAAGCCGACATTTGGACGTATATCCGCCAGGAGAACATTCCAATTGTTCCGTTGTACTTCGCCGCCCAGCGCCCGGTGGTAAAGCGCTACGGTCAGTGGATTATGGTGGATGATCACCGGCTGCCGCTCGAACCCGGAGAAAAGCCGGAATTACGTACCGTGCGATTCCGTACCCTAGGTTGCTATCCGTTAACCGCTGCAGTCGAGAGTCAGGCGACAACGCTCGACGAGATCTTGGCCGAAACCCTGGGTGCCACGACGTCCGAACGACAGGGGCGCATTATCGACCACGACGGCGCCGGCTCTATGGAACGTAAAAAGCAGGAAGGCTATTTTTGATGGACACCTTGCGCTTCATTACCTGTGGCAGCGTCGACGATGGTAAATCGACACTGATTGGTCGTTTGCTTTACGAGACCAAAATGATCTTTGAGGATCAACTGGAGGCACTCAAGGCGGACTCAAAAAAATTCGGGACCCAGGGCGAGCGGTTGGATTTTGCGTTGTTGGTTGACGGATTGCATGCCGAACGCGAACAGGGCATCACGATCGATGTTGCCTACCGCTTTTTCGCCACGCCCGGACGCCGATTCATCGTCGCCGACACACCAGGTCATGAGCAGTACACCCGCAATATGGCTACCGGCGCGTCGACGGCTCAGGCGGCCGTGCTGCTGATCGACGCCCGGAAGGGGGTGCTCACTCAGACCAAACGCCATAGCCGCATCGCTTCGATGCTGGGGATCCGCCACGTGGCGCTGGCGGTCAACAAAATGGATCTTGTCGGCTGGTCGCAACTGGTCTTCAACGAAATCGAACTTGCCTATCGCTGCTTTTCTCAGGATCTTGGCTTTCAAACGATAACGGCGATCCCTTTGTCGGCGCTTGAGGGTCACAATATCGTTGAATGCGGCAGCGCCGATATGCCCTGGTATAACGGAACGAGCCTCTTGCACTGGCTCGAAACCGTCCCGACTCGGGCGAGCGAAGCTAGCCAACCCTTTGCCATGCCGGTGCAATGGGTCAACCGACCCAACCACGATTTCCGTGGATTTTCCGGACGTATCGGCAGTGGGTCGGTCAAGCCCGGCGACAGTGTACGCATCAGCCCCTCCGGTGTGGCTAGCCGTGTAAAAGAAATTGTCATCGGTAGCGATCTTGCGGGCGAAGGAAACGCTGGGCAGTCAGTAACTTTGGTGCTCAGTGACGAAGTTGATGCGAGCCGAGGAGATGTTATTGCGACCGCGTCACACCCGGTTGAATGCGCCGACCAGTTTGAGGCGGATCTTTTCTGGATGAGCGACCACGCCTTGCTCCCGGGTCGCTCCTACGCGGGCTTGATCCACACTAAAGCGTCGAACATCAGTATCACCCATATCAAGCATCGACTTGACATCAACTCTGGAACACGTCTCGCCGCCAAGACGCTCGCCTTGAATGAAATCGGCGCGGTCAACGTTAGCTTCGATCGCGCAATACCCTTCGCACCCTACGCTGAGAACCAAAGGTTGGGCGCGTTTATCGTCATCGATAAGTTGACCAATGAGACGGTCGGCGCCGGCATGATCCGTTTTGCTCTACGCCGCGCGGTAAACGTCCATTGGCAAGCCCTCGAGGTAACCAAAGCCGCCCGCGCCGAGTTGAAGTATCAGCAAGCCCGTTGTCTTTGGTTCACGGGACTTTCGGGTTCGGGAAAGTCAACAATAGCCAACCTGTTGGAAAAGCGATTGCACGCCGGCGGCAAGCACACCTACGTACTTGACGGCGATAATGTCCGCCACGGGCTTAACCGAGACTTAGGCTTCACTGAGGCCGACCGCGTAGAAAATATCCGTCGGGTGGCGGAGGTCGCGAAACTATTGGTGGACGCGGGGCTGATCGTCATCGTCGCATTTATTTCACCGTACCGAGCCGAGCGCAAATTGGCGCGCGGCCTGTTTGCCCCCGGCGAGTTCATCGAAGTCTTTGTCGATACGCCGCTGGAGGAGTGTGAGCGCCGCGACGTAAAAGGGCTGTATGCAAAGGCGCGGCGTGGAGAACTGAAGAACTTTACGGGGATTGACAGCAATTATGAACCGCCGCAAGCGCCGGAAATTCAAATCCGGACTGTAGGGGCCACGCCCGCGAGTTGTGTCAGTCCCGTGGTCCAATATTTGGATTGTCTCCATGGACTTGATGCCGAGGGGAGCGGTGCGCTGAGTGGCTTCATAGTCGACCAAGCGGATATGAGTGTGACGAACTGACAATATTCGAAATTGAAAGCATTGAGGTCTTATGAAGCCAGTAAGAAATCAAGGGACAGTGAAAGGATTGGCTACAAGGATTTCCGCTGGGGATTCATCTTTATCACCAGTCTCACCCGCGCCTGAGCATCGTCCGAAACGGCGCTCCGATCTCAGCGTGCGGATTGTCGAAGGAGAAACACTGATTTTAGACCGAAAGGCCGGATTGATTCACCAACTCAACCAAACCGCCAACCTTGTATGGGAGCATTGTGATGGTAACTGTTCAACCGATGAAATAGCAAATCATCTCGTGGAATTGTATGAGGTGGACCTAAAGACAGCCGTAAAAGACGTATTGCAAGCCATGGCGCAGCTCCGAGATTTGGATCTTTTGGAACACGGTCGCAAATGTCGGGAATCCAAAAAATCGGAGACTAAGCATTTCCCTCTACTCTAAGCTTTATGAACCCGATAGAATTGTCCGTATTCGGTTGCAACGTCCGGGTTAACTGTATGGATAGCCGGGCGGCGTCCCTTATACTGGCTAACTACGGCTCGTTCAAAGGGCAAAGTAAGGGACCGCAATTACACTATTCCATAAGTCGAGACCAGACGTCCCAGGGTTTTGTGATAACCAGGGACGGATCGGAGACATTGGTCGCGACGGATGATGGGGAATTTCTCTTTCTGTTTGAAAAGGATTTGACCATCGAGTTGCAAAAGCTTCGGCGCGACCTCTATTTTCTTCATGGAGCCGCGCTTGAGTTCGAGGGAAGGTCTTTCTTGCTGGTCGCAGCGTCTGGAGGCGGTAAGTCGACCACCACTTGGGGACTCTTACACCACGGCTTTCGCTATTTAAGCGATGAGCTGGCGCCAGTAGGATTGGAAAGAATGGAGGTTCATCCTTACCCTCACGCGCTCTGTCTCAAGAAGGAACCGGCGAAACCATTCATCTTACCGGAACGCACTCTCCGCCTATCCACAACTATGCATGTGCCGGTTGAATTACTGCCCTGCGACGTCGGTAGAGAGCCCACTTCTTTCGCCACGGTATTTTTCTTGCGGCAACGGCCCCGGTCGCCTACGCCGACGATTGAACCTATCACCAAAGCTGAGGCGGCAGCACGTCTGTTTGCGAATGCTCTTAACGCGCTTGCCCATGAAGGAGAGGGACTCGACGGAGCGATTGAGATCGCTAGAAACACTCGTTGCTTCGAATTAACCATCGGTGATCTTGCCGCGACATGTGAGATTGTGAAGAATACGTTGCAAGATCTTTCCGGTAAACAAATCACTGGAATGAGCCAATTTGGCGCCAATGGGGAGAAGTGATCTTGCACGCCCTGTTACGTTTCGCTATAAGTTATTCGTTTGCGAGGTCGACAATATTAACTCTAAACGAGAATGCGGAGGGCCTCATGTCTGAGAAAATCACAAGAAGGGAAGTCATCAAGCGGGCCGCCTATATCGCGCCCGTCATTTTAACGCTGACTGCGGTACCGGCATTTGCCGGAGGAGGTTCCGGTTACGGCGATGAGGGTAGCCGTTGGAGTGAAAAGAAATACCGCAATAATAATAGTTGGAACGACAAGAAATACCGTAGTAAGAGATAGCAGGGACTTTTAATTGTCTCCGTCGGCTCGCCGGTAGCAGTTAAACAGAGCGAAGTTAATTGTAACGCCGAGCGTCTTCCTGCAAAATCGGTTCGCGATTGAGGTAGTTTCAAAACGACCGAACGATTTGCCTCGCCCCCCCCAAACACTCATCGACCTCGTAGCATTTGTTGCCAAATCTCTAACTCACCGCGCGGTGATCGATCGTCGTGTGGTGAAATTTGTCGTTCTTCCTCACCTATAAAGAAAATGTGTGAAAGCCTAGAAAAATCATCCTTAAGACTTGTGATTGCAAAGCAACTATTTGTTGTGAGAGCGCCGAGGCCGCGGCACTTTTAAGCGCAAACTACGGCCAAAGGCAATCCGAGTGCACGTCTGTGGATCTAAACTACAACGATCGGCTGAGACGTTGCGTCGGGGGAGTTTTAGATTCCTAATGGAAAGCGAATATCTCACAAAACAAGGTGCGATGGTGAGTTTCTTTATCTTTTCGCGCAGGGCATTAGTATACAATTGCGGAAATTGCGCGACGACCTCCTATTTGTCCGTGGTGCTGTACTGGAATTTGCGGGCACGGCATGTATGTTCGTTGCCCCAAGCAAATGGGGCAAATCGACAACCGCTTTGTCGTTGTTATACGAAGGGATCCGTTACCTAGCGATGAAATTTCGCCGGTGTACCTCAAAACCATGTACGTGTATCCCTATCGACGCGCTCTTTGACTGCGGCGGGAGTCACCGAGTTTTGAACTTCCAAGCTGCAAAATAGAGCCATCGCGGATGGTATGGATCCCGACGGGCGCATTTCCAAGCGGCATTAGTGAAAGCCGGACTCCGCTTGCGGCCGTGTTCTTTGTGCAATACGGCCCGGAAGCCACACGACCTTAGATTCGAATTGTGCCTAAACCCAGGACGGTTGTGCAATTGCTCGCCGGCGCTCTAAATCCCGGATCTCACTCCGGAAACGCCCCGGACGCGGCCATTGGCATTGCTGAACGAATCGTTGCTTACTAGCTCATGACCGCTGGTCTTGGCGAAACCTACGCCCTCATCAAAGCTACCCTGATCGGCTCTGTTTGAGCAACGAGAGGCCAATGGCTTTGCAACTGATCTCTCTCCTGCAGGCTATTTCTCAAGACCGGTCGGACTTAAGGTTAGCGAGCTTCGGCGAAGCAGAGATCCGTTGGGCGCTCGCAAATGGCTTGGGCGCCCTCTTAGTCCACGCCACCAAAACCGATTCTCAAGCCCCAGCTTCGCCATCATGGCCTTTGTTGAGAGGAGCTGATCTAACTGCGCGAGTGCTCACCATGGAGCACGTTGACGCTATGGTTGAGATTATTGATGGTTGCGAAAGCCAGATGGCTCCTCTTGCCCTTCTCAAGGGTATTTCGATTTGTGGTCAGCACTATCCCGCGCCACATTTAAGAGCCATGCGGGACATAGACTTTCTCATTGACAGCAGCGACTTGGTTCAGATCAACGCTTTGCTCATAAAGCTAGGCTATCGCCAGCGTTACAGGCGGTTCAAGACGTTTTACCAAAACCATCATCACGATATGCCCTGGTACCATCCCCAAAAAGGCGTTTGGATAGAAGTTCATCGCGCACTGTTTTCGTCGCAAAATAGAGTGAGCCATGACAAGCTTTTTGGCCTCGAAAATGTAAAAGCCCAGCTCCAGCCTTCAGAGTTTCAAGGAAGAAGCGTAAACCGTCTTAGCAACGAGCTTCAAATCGCCTACGTCGCTTCCCATTGGGCTAGTGATTTTAACGTCGTCGGCGGCATGGTGGCGTTCCTTGACTTGATTTGTCTCTTAAAAAACTGCGGGCAACAAGTGAATTGGCAGCGAATTTTAAGCTGGGTGGACGGATCGATTGCCGCCACACATCTTTACCTTTTGCTCAGCTATATGGCTAAACATCAAATTGTCTATGTTGCCCCTTCTGTGCTGGATGCGTTACGCTGCAAGCAGCGGGCCTTGAGGAATTTAAATCTAACGATCGTCCATGGGTTGATCGATCGATATTTGGTGGCTGGAAAAGAGTTCGGACCGATTTTAAGCGAAAGAAATCTTAAAATTCTTTGGAACACTCTCGTATCATCGGGAGTGGAATCCCGAAATTTATTCTTAGTGCCTCCTTACTTGTTAATGCCTAAACGTTTCCGGACAAAACTTCAATTTTGAGACCGGAAGATCGAGCAGCGAACTTGCTTCCACCTTGCCAAGGCCCGCCCCTGGGCAAAATCTCAATTCATTCAGCAAACGAATAGAGACTGTTGGCATCAATGGAGACGACAGGTTGAAAGTCGCTTTGTGCGTGATCGCCGACAAAATTGGAAAAAGGATGAAAAGGGAACTTTTCATAGGAGAACCAATATGAGTTTGGGCCATTTCAAACCGCAGTATTCACAAATGACCGACTCGCGGTCAGTCTTAGAAGACAAGCTTCGCAATCGCAGCGCTGCCGTCGGTGTTGTTGGTCTGGGATACGCTGGGATTTCTGCGGCCGTCGAGATGGCTAAGGCAGGCTTTAGCGTCACTGGCGTCGATTTCGATGGAGCACGTGTGAACGCTGTGAACGCTGGGATATCGGACTACGTTGAGGTGCCAAGCGCGACACTCTTGCAGTTCGTCGAGAAGAGTCAGATCAAGGCCAGTCAATCGTTAGCAGCGGTTGAGCAACTCGATGCGGTGGTGATATGCGTGCCAACGCCGCTACAACAGGCTAACGAACCGTCGCTATCGTATGTCGTCGCGGCCATCGAGTCGATCAAAAATCATTTGCGACCGGGCCAATTAATCGTACTGGAAAGCACGGCTTATCCAGGCGCGATGCGCAAGTTGATATTAGCCGTTTTGGAAGAGAGCGGGCTGCAAGTCGGCGAAGATTTTTTCCTTGCCTACGCACCTCAGCGGCTCGGTCTCGATCACTCACGCAGCAGCATCCATGATACGCCAAGAGTTATTGGCGGCATAACCTCTTATTGTACTGATCTGGCGACAATATTTTACCAACAGTTTGTCGACACGGTAATTCCAGTTTCATCAGTCGAGACAGCGGAGATGGCAAAACTATTGGAAAATACCTTCGGCACGGTAAACACTGCCGTCATCAATGAATTGGCAGTACTTTCTCACAAGCTTGGCGTTAGCGTTTGGGAGGTGATCGACGCGGCGCGCACCAAGCCGTTTGGATTCATGGCCTTTCATCCTGGACCCGGCGTGGGTAGCGATGTAGCTCCGGTCGACGCACGCTACATTGCGTCGAAGACCGGGCTGGCGGGATTTCACCTGCGGATGATTGAATTGGCGACCGACATTAACGCGCAAGTTTCACCTTTCATAATCGAACGACTCGCCGATGCGCTAAATGGCGAAGGCAAGAGTCTCAAGGGTGCAAAAGTTCTAGCTTTGGGTATTAGTCATCCGCGTGACACAAGCGGGATCTGTGAGTCCGCCGCTCTCGAAGTCCTGGGCGGTTTGCGACAGAAGGGTGTTTCCGTAGAGTTCGCCGATCCCGAGTTGAAATCCATAGAGATCGCTGGTGCGCTGATGAAATCAATCCAGGTTTCAGCGAAAGTTGTTGCGTCGATGGATTGTGTCGTGTTATTAAACGACCATCCAAGTTTCGACTACGCAACGATCGCGGCGCAAAACGTGCTGATCATCGATAGCCGGAACGGCTTCAAGAACTTTCGCAGTCCCAAAATCATTTCGCTTTGAATCCGTTCCGCCATGGAGGTTAGTTTGCGCGTCTAACAGCGGTAATTAGCGTTCGAGCTTGGTCAAATATCACTGCTGATTGGTATGGCATAAAAATCTTTTTTGAATCATAGGGGCGAACTGCGTGACGGAAGATCGAGAGACCGCACTGGTTGACGGTGCGATGAAACTTTTTTCCGTCGGCACCGACGACTTATACGCCGTCTTGGGCATGCAGTTGCTGGGATGTGCAAAGCCGACGCGGGCAGCCGGTATCGTAACCTTTCTTTCCGCTGTGCGTCAGGCCAACGTGGCGGTTAACTTCATCGACATTTTGAGGCCAGATCTGATCGAACGAAATGAATGGTTCGAGGTTGTCCATGAGGAACTCAAGCGAGATGGCATTCGCTACCTTGCCGAAATGAGCTGCGAACTGCGAAAGACGTTGGGTACAAACGAAGAGATTTTAAAACTGTCCGACCAGTTAACCCCGTCGAATCTCCATGTGATCATCATGTTAGTTGGGGCAGCGTTGAAAATTTCGACAGAATTTGACGCGATCTGTGCAACGGTTGCTGTGCTGATTTTGAAAAACGGCCTGCGCAATTTCTGTGCATAGATGTCCACCGCAGGTCCCTCGGTTCGCTGCCTGGAATTCTCAAAAAGGTATTTTATTGGATCAAAACTCCTTCTTTTGGCATCTGTAAGTATCTGAAGTTATGACATAAATCTCATCAAAGAATTCGCTGAGGAGTTCGTTAACACTCATTTCTCGCATCACCATCGGTTTAATCCTGTCGTTCCAGCCGCTCCCTTCCTCACCCTTGATCAGTCTGTCACCGAAACTGTTGACAATTGATCGTCATCTTTATAACTATTGAGCCTTGCGAGATATTGTGACCCGTTATTTAGGTAATTGGCGCAAAAAGAAGTCACTTTAATTCGCAAATATCAATAGTCGCGCGTATCTAGTTCCTTAATTGGAACGTTCATCGTATTTTGGCGGTGTTACGGCGATTACTCACCGCGGAGCCACGATGTTGCCAGATTCGGTCAGAACTTAACCGTTGCGTCAAAAAAATGACACATGACCGAAACATTCAGGGAATATCCGTTGCTGTCATGACTTATCACTTCGTTGACTAAGATGGGCGAAGGCACGACAACGCAAACGCCCCAGGACGAGCCGCGCTTGCCGCGAATTCTCCTCATTAATTCTGACGCGGTGGTTTGCGCACAACTACAGCGTCTTTTTGCTCAATGTGCCTATCTGGTGTCTGTGCTGCAGTCGGGTCAACAGGCGCTGGAGCAAGTAGCTGATGGCTCAACGGACCTGGTGGTGACCGACGTTCACTTACCAGACCTCGATGGGATCAGATTCATTGAGCGTCTACGAAAAGTGCACTCGGACGTTCCGGTCATAGTCATCACCGGTGAAAGAGACATTGAGGTCGCGGTCAAGGCGCTTAAGTTAGGCGTCAGTGACTTCATTAGCACGCCAATCAACGCTGAAGCTGTGCAAACCTCGACAAGTTCTGCGTTAGAAAAGGGTCAAATTTTTACTGAGGTTCGACATATGCGACGAAGCTTCGCTGATAGCTTCGAATTTGTCGGCATGCTCAGCAGAACTCCCGAAATGTACCGTGTCTTTGAAACCATCCGGATGGTTTCAAACATGGATGTGACGGTGTTGGTAGAAGGCGAAACTGGCACTGGAAAGGAGCTCGTCGCAAAGGCGATTCATGAGCGAAGCGCGCGGCGCGAGGGAAAACTCGTGACGATCAATTGTGCGGGTGTGCCAGACGCACTGCTCGAGAGCGAACTTTTCGGGTTCGAGAGAGGAGCCTTCACAGGCGCAGATCACTCAAGGGCGGGAATGATCGAGTTAGCCCATGGGGGTACGCTTTTCCTGGATGAAATAGAAAGCATGTCGCTATCGATGCAGGCAAAACTTCTCCGCGTCCTCGAGGATCGCAAGGTCCAACGGCTGGGTGGGAATCGGAAGTATGATATCGATATGCGGGTCATCGCCGCAACCAACGTTCCTGGCAAGGAGCTTGTTGTGCAACAAAAGATGCGGAGCGATTTTTACTATCGCATAAATGTGGTTTCGATTGAGCTGATGCCGCTACGACAGCGGCGCGCCGACATCCCGTTGCTGGTGGAGAATTTCCTACGAAAGCACCCCTTCGCGGTGCAAAAGGGGATTACGGAAATCTCTCGGCAAGCAATGAGCCAGCTTATGCATCATTCGTGGCCTGGCAATGTTCGCGAACTGCAGAACGTGCTCGAGAAAGCTGTGGTACTGGCGCCTTTACCGGTAATCGCGAAGGTGGATCTTGTGGACGAGCCTCCACCGCGTGAGGTAAATCGAGCAAACAATTCAACCGGCGTAACGTTCGTGCAGTGGATCAGAGAACAAGAAAAGGCATACTTAGTGAAACAACTCGAAGCGTTTCACGGCAGCATCGATCAGGCCGCGGCTAACTCCGGCATTTGTGTAAGAACGCTTTTTCGCAAAATGCGTCTCTACGGTCTCGATAAGAAACAGTTTCGCCCTCAGCGGCCCGAGGTGAGCCCGGTAACTGAAAACAACGTCAGCACAACACAACTCCGCTTCCCTCGTCAGCGTACGATTTCGTAGCTGGCTAGTTCGCTCGGACAGCCAGGCTTCCATCCGTAACCGTTGGGTTCACTTGTGATCGGGCTCTTAGGGATACAAGAAACCTTTCTGAGCCTTATCCAATTGTCCCACTCAGCTCGACATATTCTAAGATTTCAAGTGTCTTTCTCAGAGTGAAAAATTCGCCGCACTTGTCTCACCTGCTGCTCCACTTTCATATTTCGCGACTCCCACCTTCGGTCTAATCGTATCTTTATCCCATTCGACTTTGCTGGCATTCAACATGTCGGCGTGAATTTAGATCAACACTCGTCCCGGGACCACCTGGAACTTTCTCCATCGGTTTCCTAGTTAAATCGTCGTAATGCCGGCGGGCGCACTGTGATCTGCATATTGCGGTTGTCGAGCAGAGCGGCGGAGCCTTGTCTGCGATAGCGCTGAGTTACCCAGGCACGCGCACATTCTGTTTATGGCTCTGTTGGACAACCGCACGATGGGGTTTCATTACTTGCGGGGAACATGTCGCGAACGAAGATGCTCTAATAAATGGAACGGCCGGTGACGAATAATATTTACAATGGGCGACGGAGCCAACGAGTTTGGGCAAGTTTATGGGCAACTCCATCATTTTGTTTCGACTGGAATTTTGGGAAACGCTCTTTAAAAATTATTTATGGCGCCCGACAGGAATCGAACCTGTACCTAGGGTTCCGGGGACCCCGATTAATGGGAGCACTGTTTTCACCCTGCCAGCGACCGGACTGGAGCAATTTCGCTTCCGCTTTAGCGAACAAGACGCACATCAAGCGAGCGGTGTTAAGGTTATTCGAGGATGAGATTCAAGAGTTGCCGGTTGATCGATACACATGTGGCAATCACAAAATTGTTCGACCCCCGTGCCCAAAACGTGCCCACGACAAAAGTATAACGTGTGAAACCCGTTGAAATTGCTGAAGGCCGGAAGAAGGTGTTAGGAGCGCAAAGTATCCACTAAGTTCTTGCCGCAATAGAAGAAACGATTAATTTTAATAGAAAATTTCCAACCTGGACGGCACAGGTTCACTCCCCGTCGCCTGTTCCCAAGGTTTTTTTGGTTAATTGTCAAAAAATATCGGAGTGAAAGATTGCGCAATTGTAAATCACGATGGCCACTCGCCTAACATGGTATGTGTCGCGATTTTTCACCAACATTGCTGAGGAAACGGAAAAGAAGAAGTGAAAATTGTTGTGATTCGCGCTCTCTTGATAATACCGGTCATCCGATTTTGGGCTACCGATGGGCTACAGACTAGTTTCGCAAAATATAACCTATTGAATTGTCAAAACTTTCTTGGCGGAGAAGGGAGGGAGTCGAACCCTCCGGGAACCTTACGGCCCCCAGACTGGTTTTGAAGACCAGCGGCACCACCGGGCACCTTCCTTCTCCACGTATTTGAATTCAACAACCTAGCCTGCTCGGCTGATTTCAGCAAGTAGGGGTTGTCGTGAAAATGTTTAGTTCAAGCAGATTCACAATACCGGATGAATGAGAGTGAAATCCCAGCCTCGACGGGGGCTGCGGGGAGGGGTAGTCTGCCATAACCCGACCGATGCGCAGGCGGCTGAAGTAAGACTTGGGCTGAGTTTTTATTTTGCGTAGATCACAGGTTCTACAAGCTTTGCCGTCGATTTTCCAATAGTTTGCCTGGAGCTTTGGGCTTGGCGGCATGACGATGCTCTATGGCGTGTTGTTCGCGAACGTTCTAGCGTCGCCGATTGCCGGCCGCTTGTGATAGGCTGCCTTGCAAAGGGAAGTCAATGTGCTGCTCACTGACGAGTGACTCTTGTTAATCGGCCGCGGCGCCGATGGCGTCTGTGAGATGGGCGCTGGCGTTTTCGATGGGATCAGAGGACTCGGACCGCAAGTTTTTCGCCGGCTTCTTTAAGGCAGCGATTCCATTCGCTTTTGTCGCCATCGTCCCAAGCCAGGCCCTGCCGATCGGCGTCGGAACAGCGCTGCATGGTCTGGTAAAAATAATTTTGCACTTTCCACAAATTGACCGTGAATGGCAGCAGCGCGAGCGCTTCGGTGGCTCGATTCAAACGATCGAGTCGCGCGAGCTGCGGTTCTTCAGCGAACGCTTCGGCGATGCGTTCGAGGGTCTTTCGATAGGTAAACTCCAATGTCGCGCTGTCGAGCGCGATCGACTCGGCGGCTGCCGCGGCGAGTAACTGTTTTACCCGCTCGATGTCGATCTCGTCCTGCTCCAGTTGGTCGGCGCAGGTCGCCATTGATAACCAATTCGGCAGGACCGCGCAGCGCCCTCGGTGGCGGCATGTTCAAGCTATTGAGAAATCGCAGGAGTGGCGCGCGCTGATCGTATATCTGCCGGTAAAACGTTTCGGTTTCCGCAAGCGCGGCCTGCAAAATTTTTTCGATCAATTTGCGCTGCTCGTCGTGGAACAGCGAGCGCAAGCGAATAGTTCGATTCACCGAAGCGGCGGTCCATGAGCCGAAGGACTTCGGCGAAATCGGCACGCATGAACGGCTCGGCCAATTCGCGGACGAGGTAGCTCTCGATGGCCTCGCCAAGGGAGGGCCGCACGCCGCCGTTGACGTTGTGATCGCCTAAATGAAGGGCGCCGAAACTGAGCGCGGTAGTCTCGCCGGTGATTTCGGAGCTGAGTAAGACGTCGCCCACCGCTAGTTTAGCCTTGCCGGCGACGAAAGTCTGCAGATTTTTTCGCTCGGCGCGGTAGCAATAAACTTTGGCGTGGTCGGGCATCGCATTAAATAACGAACTCACGGCATAATGCGCGCCGACCCGCTCCCAGTCGACCCGGGCGGAGCGGACGAGTTTGTCGTAGATTTCTTTGCCGTCGACCGTGATCCGGCAGATTGCTGCGCGCGCTGGCGAGCCGCTCGATGAAGCGCTCTTCATAAGCGTTGCCGAAGAGTTCTTCGGCTAGTTGTACGGCGCGGCCGGCGAATTGTATCACCTGGACGGTCTCGATGCCGGTGATATCGTCAAAAAACCAGCCGCAGCTGGTGTACATGAGCAACAAATGGCGCTGCAGCTCGAGCAGCTTGAGGGCTTCAATTTTTTCCGCGCCGGTCAATGGCCGGGCTGCGTGGCGGTCGAAAAATCGCTTAGTGGATCGGGCCGAACGATCGAGGATGACCTCGATATAGGAGTCCCGGGCGAACCAAATGTTTTTGAAAAACTCCGCAGCCCGCTGTTGCCAGAGGGGCAGGACCGCATCGCGCAGGCCGTCGAGGGCGTTGCGCAGCGGCGTGCGCCATTTTTGGTTCCAACCGGGGTTGGCGCCCGAGTTGCAACCGCAGTCGCTCCACCAGCGTCCAATGCCGTGGGCGCAACTCCAGGAAGTCTTCTCTGCTATTTCGACCTCGAAAACCGGTGGATGTTTTTCGAGAAACTCGCCGTAGTTGGTTAGGCGCGCCGGCTGTTTGGTCTCGATCTGGTCTAGGGCGTAGGCCAGCGTCATGTCGCCGAATCTATGATGATGGCCATAGCTCTCACCATCGGTGGCGATATGCACCAGCTGCGGCCAATCCCGCCCATCGGAAAAGCCGCCCATGAGTTTGTCGACGAAGCGTTCGCCCTGGGACAACACGCCTTCGAAGGCGACCGCGCGGGCGATCGGCGCGTCATAAAAAAACAGCGCGATGGTGCGGCCCGAGGGCAGCGCCTGGCGATAGGCCCGGCTGGGATCGATGACTTCGCCGTTGATCACTTGCCATTGGCGCTCGCCGATGGGCCGGACCCGGGCGGCCTGGTGCGGCGCTAAAATGACAAAGCGGATATCCGCTTCGGCGAGCAGCTCCAATGTTTCGATGTCGACGGCGGTTTCCGCCAGCCACATGCCTTCCGGCGCGCGTTGGAAACGCTTGGTAAAATCGCCGATACCCCAGCGGATCTGGGTCTTGCGGTCGCGGCTGTTGGCCAGCGGCATGATCATATGATTGTAGACTTGCGCCAGCGCTGAGCCATGGCCGGAGAAACGCTGCCGGCTGTCACGGTCGGCGTCGAGGATTGCCGCATAAACTTCCGGTGCTTTGTCCTCGAGCCATGACAGTAAGGTCGGGCCGAAGTTAAAACTGATACGGGCGTAGTTGTTGATCAGCTTGATGATGCGATTGTCGCCATCGACGATGCGCGCCACCGAGTTGGGTGCATAGCATTCCGCGGTGATGCGTTCATTCCAGTCATGGTAGGGGTAGGCAGAATCTTGCAGCTCGATGGCTTCAAGCCAGGGATTCTCCCGGGGTGGTTGGTAGAAGTGGCCGTGTATGCAGATGTAGCGTTCCATGGTTCGACTCATGTGGCGGCATGCCATGATGGCGCTCTGCCGAAGCGTGGCTCTGACTAGGGGTTGTTCATGATCCAGGTGGTTTTACGCGGGCCGCGGCCGAGAACGACGATGCCGGTCGGCGACACGAAGTGGCGTTCGCGATCTTTCTCCAAGTCGTAGCCGATTTCCGTGCCGGATGGAATCACGTTGGCCTTGTCGATGATGGCATTGCGTATGCGGCAGTTCCGGCCGATCTCCACCCAGTCCATGATGACCGAATTTTCGATATGGCTGTAGCTATGGATGCGCACGTTGCGCCCAATAATGCTGTTGTGGACATCGCTGCCGCTGATGATCGTGCCTTCGGCGACCACCGAATCGACCGCCATGCCTCTGCGGTCGGGCCAATCGAAGACGAATTTTGCCGGCGGGTCGGCGTAGCCGACGGTGCGCAGCGGCCAGGCGCGGTTGTATAAGTTGAACGACGGATCGATGGAGCAAAGGTCCATGCTGGCGTCGTAGTAGGCTTCTATGGTGCCCAAGTCGCGCCAATAGCTGTGTTCCTCGCCCTTGGACGGGTTGGGCACGTAGTTCTGGCGAAAATCATAGGCGAACATGCGGCCGTTATTGATAAAGCCCGGCAGCAGGTCGCGGCCGAAGTCATGGTTGCTCGCGGGATTGGCGGCGTCGGCTTTCAAGGCATCGACGAGAACTTCATTGTTGAAAAGATAGTTGCCCATCGACACCAGTGCATAGTCGGGTTCACCGGGAATCGCTTTGGGTTCTTTGGGCTTTTCCTCGAAACCGACAATGCGCCAATCGGCGTCGATTTCGATGACGCCGAATTGCGAGGCCTCTTGGAGCTTCACGGGAATCGCCGCGACGGTGACTTCGGCCGATTTGTTTCTATGCTCGTCGATCATTTGCCGGATATTCATGCGATAAATATGGTCGGCGCCGAAGACCGCCACCAAGGTCGGTTTGTGCCGTTCGAGCAAATAGAGGTTCTGATAGACCGAATCGGCGGTGCCCTGGTACCAGTCGTCGCCCGAGCGCATTTGCGCCGGCACCGGCGTGATGAAATGGTCGCCCAAGAAGTCCGTCGCCCGCCAGCCGCGGTCGAGGTGTTCGAGGAGCGATTGCGCCTTGAATTGGGTAACGACGTAAATCGATAAGATGCCCGAGTTGACAAAGTTCGACAGCACGAAATCGATAATCCGATAACGGCCGCCGAAGGGGACGGCGGGCTTGGCCCGATGCTGGGTCAGGGGATAGAGCCGCTCGCCGCGACCGCCGGCCATGACTACACCTAGCACGTACATCATTCTTCTTGCTCCAACCTTTCGTTACGGTACAAGTGTTCTGTACAGATCCCGGTAGAGTTGCGCCGAGCGCTCCCAAGAGAAATCCATCGCCATGGCGCGGCGGCGCAAAGCCGTCCAATTCTTCTTGTCGTCATAGGCCGAGAGGCCGCGATCGATGGCCGCGAGCATGGCCGCCGCATTGTAGTCGGTGAAAACCAATCCGGTGCCCGAGTTGTTTTCCGGATCGTAGTCCTGGACGGAGTCTTTCAAGCCGCCGACGGCGCGGACGATGGGAATCGTGCCGTATTTTAAACTGAACATTTGATTCAAACCGCAGGGTTCGAAATGCGACGGCATCAAGAATAAGTCGGCGCCGGCTTCGATCTCGTGCGCCAACCGTTCGTCGAAGCCGATGCGAACGGCGACACGCTCGGGATACTGGAGCGCGGCAGCGCGAAAAAACTGTTCATAGCGCGGCTCGCCGTTGCCAAGTAGAATGAATTGGAGTTCCCGTTCCATCAGCTCGGGAAAGCCTGTTTCAACCAGATCGAGGCCCTTTTGGGCGGTCAGCCGGGAAATCATCGCGACGATGGGGGTATCGGGCTTATCCGGCAGGCCGACCTGTTGACGCAGCGCTGTCTTGCATCTGCGCTTGGTCGTCAAGCTGTTCCCACCGTAGTGATGCTTGATCAGAGGATCGGTCCAGGGATTCCACTGGCTGTCGTTGATGCCGTTCAAGATTCCCACCAAATCACCGGCGCGCTGGCGCAGCACGCCCTCGAGTCCGAATCCTTGTTCCGGCGTCATGATCTCCTGGGCGTAGGTCGGGCTCACCGTCGTAAGCTTGTCGGCAAAAACCAGGGCGCCTTTCAGAAAGTTAATGTTGCCGTAGTACTCCAAGAACTGCGGCGTGAAAAATGCGCTCTCGAGATTCAACAGATGCCAATCGAGCGGCGAGAAGATTCCTTGGAAGGCCAGGTTATGGACGGTGAATACGGTCTTCGCACCCGCGGTGGCGCGATAGCGCGGCGCTTGGGTCTTCAAAAACACAAGGGTCAAAGCGGCTTGCCAGTCATGGGCGTGGAGGATGTCGACCGGCTCGGCGGCGAGGATTTCCAATGCGGCGCGGCAGAAGAAGACAAAGCGTTCGGCATTGTCGGTATAGTCCTGGGTCGGCGTGCCATATAGAAAATCCCGGTCGAAATACTTATCGGCGCGAACCAGATAGACGGTGACCGATTTGCCGATGGACGTCCGCAGCACCGCCGCTTGTTCCTGGCGAGCAGACACCGGTACTGACAGCGTCATGCCGGTCTCTTGCAGTGCAAACTCGCCCCGGAGCACGCTGCGGTAAGCCGGGAGAATCACCGTGACTTGGTCACCGAGCCGCTCGATGGCCGGAGACAGCGTACCCAGGACATCGGCCAGGCCGCCGGTCTTGGCGAAGGGGCCGGCCTCGGAAGCGATCATGGCGATCTTCATCGTTAGCGAAGATGAATTACAGAATGTTGGTGAAAAACATTACCGACAATGGCGGCAAGGTCAGCACCAAGGACCAAGGCCGGCCATGGTGCGCCACCGGTTCAGTCTCGAGGCCGCCGAGATTGCCGACGCCGCTGCCGCCGTATTCGACTGCGTCGCTATTCAAGGCCTCGCGCCAGAAGCCGGCGCGCGGCACACCGAGGCGATAACCCCAGCGCGGCACGGGCGTGAAGTTGCACACGGCCACTACCAGGGCCGCGGTCGATTGACCCTTGCGCAGCAAGCTCACGACACTGCTCTCCGCGTCATCGCAATCGATCCATTCGAACCCCGCGGGGTCGCAGTCGCGTTCATGGAGCGCCGGCTCTTCGCGGTAGAGCTGATTCAAGTCGCGCACCCAGCGCTGCACGCCGGCGTGGGCGGGATAGTCGAGCAGTTCCCAATCGAGACTGGAATCATGGACCCACTCCCGCCGCTGGGCGAATTCGCCGCCCATGAACAGCAGTTTCTTGCCCGGCTGGGCATACATGTAACCGTAGAGCGCGCGCAGGTTGGCGAACTTCTGCCAATCGTCGCCGGCCATTTTCTCCAAAAGCGAGCCTTTGCCGTACACCGATTCGTCGTGCGATAGCGGCAGGACGAAGTTTTCGTGAAAGGCGTAGAGCATGCGAAAGCTGAGATTTCTTTGATGGTAGCGCCGGTGCACCGGATCTTTGCGAAAGTATTCCAACGTGTCGTGCATCCAGCCCATGTCCCATTTGAGACCGAAGCCGAGACCGCCCAAGTGGGTCGGCCGCGACACCATCGGCCAGTCGGTGGACTCTTCGGCGATGGTTTGGCTATCGGGATAATTCTCGTAGATCACATGGTTGAAGCGGCGCAGAAAGTCGATGGCCTCGAGATTCTCCCGGCCGCCGTATTGATTGGGAATCCACTCGCCGTGCTTGCGCGCGTAATCGAGATAGAGCATGGAGGCGACGGCGTCGACGCGCAAACTGTCGATGTGATACTTGTCGAGCCAGAACAGCGCGTTGCTGATCAGAAAGCTCTGCACCTCGTGCCGCCCGTAGTTGAAAATGTAGCTCTTCCAGTCTGGATGATAACCCTGGCGCGGGTCGGCATGTTCGTAGAGATGGGTGCCGTCGAAGTAGCCGAGGCCATGCTCGTCGCTCGGGAAGTGGGACGGCACCCAGTCGAGGATGACGCCGATGCCGCGTTGATGCAGGGTGTCGATCAGGTACATCAAATCCTGCGGCGTGCCGAAATTTCCCGATGGCGCGAAGTACCCGGTGATTTGATAACCCCAGGAGCCGAAGAACGGATGGTCCATCACCGGCAACAGTTCGACATGGGTGTAGCCGAGATATTCGACGTAGTCGGCGAGCAGCGGCGCCAGCTCGCGGTAGGAAAGCGAGCGGTTGCCTTCGCCGGCGACGCGCCGCCACGAGCCCAGGTGCATTTCATAGATCGCCATTGGCTTGTCGAGAGCGTTACGCTGCTTGCGGCCGGCGAGCCATTGCTGATCGTTCCAATCATAATCGAGATCCCAAACGATCGATGCATTTTTGGGCGGAATCTCGTTGAACAGGGAGAATGGATCGGACTTGTCGGCGCGGTAGCCGTTGAAGCGCGACTCGATGTGAAATTTGTAGAGTGCGCCCTTGCCGACGCCCGGTAGAAAGGTTTCCCAGATACCGGTCTGGCCTTTGGCGTTAAGTGGGTGACTGGTTCGGTTCCAGCCGTTGAATTCGCCGATGAGCGAAACCCGCTCGGCATTGGGCGCCCAGACGGCGAAATAGGTGCCGCTGGTTCCACCCTCATGGACCGTTCGGGCGCCCAATTTGTCGTAGAGGCGAAAGTGGCTGCCTTCATTGAAAAGGTAGCTGTCATGGGCGGTGAGCAGACTGAACGGCGGTGCTTCGGACATGAGCAATATTCTAAACTATCCGGGCACGGATGTCGCTGATTGTCTGCAAAAGATCGTGGAGGGCAGCTTGGCTGCGGATATTCTCGATGGAGTAAGCGGCCTTGCGCTGCCAGTTGGGCCGTTCCTGCCAAGTGCCGGGGACGTTTTGCGGCGTGGGCTCAAGCCAGAGGTCTTCCAAGTTGATCAAAAGGAACTCGGCCGGCTGTCCGGCGAGATAAATCAGCCAGCCGCGCAGCACGGCGGCTGCAGAAGCTTCCTCGCCGATATAACCCTGGGCCTGCAGATAGGCGATTAGCGCGTCTCTCTGCGCGGTACGGTAGCGACGCTCAGAATCGGCTTGTTCATTATCGAGAAGCCCCAAAGCGACACGATCGTCGATATCTTTCTCCTGCCAGAATCCCATGAACGTCGCCGTGTCGTGGGTGTTCAAGCTGGCGACAACCTCGGCGGGAGTAGCGTCAAGCGCGCGGCTCGGGTCGCCGCTGACGCCGAACTGGCCGACATGCATGCCGTAGATTTTTCGCCGCGCCATGGTTGCGTTGACGGACTCGGGAACAGTGCCGAGATTTTCACCGACGATCTGCACCCGATGGCGGTGCGATTCGAGATTCAATATCGCGTAGAACTCTGGTGCGCGGTCGTGAACGTAGACGCCGTCAGTGGCGCTAAAACCATCGGGCACCCAAAAGGCGCGATGCAGCCCCATCACATGATCAATGCGCAGCATGTCGGCCAGGCCCATGTGATGGCGCAGGCATTCGATATAGTAGCCGTAGCCCTGCAGGCGGATCGCTTCTGGTTGAAGCGGCGGAAAGCCCCAGGTTTGGCCCTTGATATACAAACCGTCGGGGGGAGCACCGCCGTTGATGCCGAGGGCGAATAGATCCCGGTGGCGCCAGACATCATAGCCGTCACGGTTGACGCCAAGGGGGAAGTCGAGATAGAGCGCGGTGCCGTGAGTGTGCGCGCTCGCGGCGACCTCAGCAATTTGCTCGGCGCACAGCCACTGAACGTAGAGATGATAGAGCTTGGCAAATTCGTCGTAGTCCTGTGCTCGAAGTTGGCCTTGGCGATTCTCCTCCGGCCAATCAAACCAGCTCTTGCGTTCGCGCTCGGTCTTGGCGCGAAACTCGGCGTAGTCATGCGCTGTGGGGTGGGTGGCGATGAAACTTTCAAAGTCACCGCGCCGTCGAGAAGAACTAGCGAGTATGGCGCGCAGCAGCGCCGTTAGGATTTCCCGCTTGCGCGCCATGGTCTCACGGTACGGCACCAGCGGCGCGTCATGGAGCCGGTTTAACTCGGCCTTGAAGTCGGTGGAGAGCAGCGCCTTGGCCGCGGCGCAATCGTCAAGCCCGGCGATGTTTTCAATGTCGAGATAGAATTCATTCCAAAACAGCCGGCTCACCGGAGAGTAAGGGCTCGGATTGAAGGGCTCGTCTAAGAAGCTCGAGAGCATGGGCAGAGTGGCGACCGCGTGACCGCCGAGCCCGGCCGTGAACTCGACCAACTGGCTCAGATCGGAAAAATTACCTGCGCCCCAGCCATGCTCGGAATGGAGCGCGTACAGCGGACAGAAGAGCCCCCAGCGCTTGCTATTTTCGGCGGGCGCGTACGCCTGAGGCGGGGCGCAGAACAAAAAGCTATCGACTTCGAGACCGCCGATGCGCAGATAGAGCCGATGATAACCAAGTGGGATTGGGCCGGGGCCCACGAAGCGGCGGGTGGTATAACGCGAACCTTCGACGGCGCGGGTGACGGGGTTGCTGGCGGGATCGTCGCCGAGTTCGCCTGCCATGGTCGATCCGCTGTCAAAAATGATGCGAAAGCTCGCAGAGGTTTCCGCTAGTTGTGCGGGTACACGAACCTTCAGTATCACCGGTTGGTTTGCCCAAACGACGACCACCGGCTCAATGACCCGTTGCCACAGTTCTTGGCGGCGCTGCCGCCAGGCGTCTTGCGATTCCTCGATCCGGTGCACCGGCGCGCCGAGCGCCTGCAACACCCGGAAGATCGCTACCGCCGGCGCTTGTCGCAGTTGCCCAAGCCCATCACGATACCTGTGTTGAATGTTATATAGCCGCGCGAGGCGGTCGAGGGCGAAGGGGACAAGCATGAGGATGGGCTCAGTTTAGCAGATGGCCGGTGAATTTACTTGTTTCGGTAGTCAACCGTTGGCGGCCAGATTCTCGCGAAGAGCGGCGCACTTGCCTGCGCCGGGTTCAGCAATCGTAACCAATGGAAGTTCGATTTTAACGGAGTCGAGCAGCCGTGGCTATCAAACCAGGCGCACCCAGGGCTTCTGCTGTGAGGTCGCGTATCCGATTTCGCAGGCGGCGGTGACGCCGGCGGCGTGCAGGTCGTCGATCAATTTGGCGGCATGTCTCTTACCGATGGCGATGAGCAGGCCGCCGGAGGTCTGAGGGTCGAGGGCGACTTCGGCCAGACCTTCGCTGACGCTCTTTTCGATTACCATTTTATCGTCGAGATAATCTTTGTTGCGCTTGCAGCCGCCGGTGATGTAGCCCTTTTCGGCGAGCCGCACGGCGCTTCTGAGCAGCGGTAGCTTTGCCGACTCCAGAATCAGTGTAACGCCGCTGCCGCTGGCCATCTCCTGGGCATGGCCCAGGACCCCGAAGCCGGTGACATCGGAAACCGCGTGGACCGGAAATTTACGCGCGACGAATGAAGCGGCAGCATTGAGGGTGGTCATCGAGGTTACGGCTTGCGCGATGCTTTCGGCGGATGCCTTACCGCGTTTGAGCGCTGTGGTGATGATACCGGTGCCTAGTGGTTTGGTCAAAATCAATACGTCGCCTTCTTGGACGCCGACGTTGCGAAAAATTTTGTCCGGATGGATGACTCCGGTGACCGCCATGCCGTATTTAATCTCTTCATCGATAATGCTATGGCCGCCGATGATTACAGCGCCGGTCTCTTTGACCTTATCGGCGCCGCCCTTGAGGATCTCGCCCAGGATGGAAATATCCATCTTGCCTTTGGGAAAGCAGACGATGTTCATGCAGGTCTTGGGATCGCCGCCCATGGCGTAGACGTCGCTCAGCGAGTTAGTCGCGGAAATCTGCCCGAACAGGTAAGGATCGTCGACGATGGGCGTGAAGAAGTCCACGGTATTGACGATTGCCAGGTCGGGGCGTAAACGGTACACCCCTGCGTCGTCGGCGGTTTCAGTGCCGACCAGCATGTTGGGATCGTTGAACTTCGGTAAGTCGTGTAAGATTTGCGCCAGGTCACCCGGACCGAGCTTGGCAGCTCAACCCGCGGCTTTGACCTCTTGCGTCAAGCGCACGGCTTTCTTTTTCCCTAACATCATAGCCAGGAGACTTTAATTCGATTGTCTGAGGAATTCAACGTAGCGGCGATTTTACCGCGGCGAGAGGCACTTTGAGCTTGCGGATGTCGCCGATGCGGATGGTCAGGCCGACGCGGTCGAAGTATTCCAACAAAGGAATCGTGTACTTGCGGCTCGAGCCGATCAGATCGCGAAAAGCGGCGGCGTTCATCTCGCCCTTGTCGGTCAAAAATTGCACCAAGGTCGCGCGCAGTTGTTCGATGCTCGAAGCGAGGAAATACATGTCGGTGGTGATGCGCACGACCGCGCCTTCGCGTTCCAGCAGTCGAATGACTTCGCTCAAACGATTGCGCGGCACGCCGGCTTGCTTTTCGACTTCCTTCAAATCGGGCGGCGCCAAGGGCTGCTCGCCGAGAACCTTTTTGATCTTTTCCATCAAGACTTTTTCTTGGCCGCCGAGCTGGACCTGGTGGCTCGCCAAGCGCAAGAGATTTTCTTCTTTGGCGATCAACTTCTCTTTGCTGAACAGGTCGACGACGACGCGAAAGATTTTCGGCGAAAGCTTGTAACCGAGCTTGCCGCGCAGCTCCTCCATGTCCATGCCCGGGACCAACGGATGGGCGGCGTGGAATTCCTTGAGGCTCTTGAGCAGCCGCTCCTTGAGCCGGCTCCATTTCAACTCGGTGGTGTAGACTTTTTCGCCCTCTGCGTTGACCGCGCGCAGGGATTTCAAAGCGTCGACTTTTTGCCGGGATTCTTCCTCGCGCAGGTTCAAGAACTGATAAATCGCGTCGATGGCGATTGCGAAGTCGCCGCTGTCGTTCAAGAACTCTTCAACTAATTGCGCGAAATCACCGGTGTGGAGCGCTTTGAGCCGATCGAGCAAGTTGGCTTCGCCGCGCTTGTGCCGTTTGGCCCAGGGGTGGATGACGGTGCCGCCGCCGAGGGTGCGTTGTGCCGTTTCGTCGCGGGCGACGAAGCGGTCGCCACGCAGAACCAGCAGCGGTTCTTCGAGGGTAATCTGGCAATACACCGACTCTTTGGGCTCGGCCTTGTCCTTGTCGCCGAGCAGGACGATCTTGCCGAGGCGCTCGGCGGCGCCCATGTGAATGCGCAGGCGCTGATGGTTCTTGATGCCCTTGGCCGCCGCCGGCCGCACTTCCAAAAAGGCGTCGAAGCGATTCGAAGTGAGCGCCAGCTTCTCGTGGCAAATGACCTGGCCGCGCTCGATGGAGGCGCGCTCGGGGCCGGTCAAATTCATCGCGACGCGCTGGCCCCAGACAGCGCGCTCAACCGATTGGCCATGCACCTGCAAGCTGCGCACGCGGAACAAATTGTCGCCGGGCAAGCAGCGCACCTGCTCACCGACTTTGATCTCGCCGGAGAGCGAAGTGCCGGTGACCACGACACCATGGCCTTGCAGGACGAAAGCGCGGTCCACCGGCAGGCGAAAATAGCCGGACGGCGCGGCGTGATCGGCGGATTTCAACGTCTTGGAGATCAGCTGCTTGAGCTCTTCAAGGCCTTGGCCGGTCACCGATGACACCGCGATCTTGGGTGAGTTTTCGAGACTCGTGCCGAGGGTGAGGATGTCGATCTCTTCTTCGACGTCGGCGATGCGCGCCGGCGCGAGATCGGCCTTGGTGATGACGAAGATCGCCATCTTGATGCCGAGCAAATGAACGATGTCGAGATGCTCTTCGGTCTGCGGCATGACGCCGTCGTCGGCGGCGACGGTGAATAGCACCAGATCGATGCCGTGGGCGCCGGCGAGCATGTTTTTGATAAAGCGCTCGTGGCCGGGAACGTCGACGATGCCAGCCGAAGTACCATCCGGCAGGTCGAGATGGGCGAAGCCTAGATCGATGGAGATGCCGCGCTCTTTTTCTTCCTTCAATCTGTCGGTGTCGGTGCCGGTGAGCGCTTTGATCAGGCTGGTTTTGCCATGGTCGATGTGGCCGGCGGTGCCGATGATGTAGGGCATGGGGTTAATTAATTGATAATGGAGAATGGAAAATTATTCGGATCGGAGGTTTGGCACTAGGTCTTCGGCGTCGAAGATCGTTCTTAGGTCTAAGAGAAATTGGTCGTCTTTGATTCTGCCGATGATTGGCGGATTCGCTTGTCTAAATCGTTTTGCGATGGCGTTGGCGCTTAGTTTTGAGTTTTCGATGGTGATCACGACCGTCGGCAGTTCTTCAGTTGGCATGGCGCCGCTGCCGATCTGCGAGGTCGAGTCTTGCAGCGATAGGAGAAAATCTTTGCCGAGTGCGATTTCTAGTTGCGGTAGCAATGACTGGCCCATTGCCCGGACTTCTTCTACCGACCGGGTGAACGCTCGCAGGGTTGGAATTTCTTCGACGATGTTCGGCGATTGGCGATAGCGGCGCAGCGTCGCTTCCAAAGCGGCGAGCGTCAACTTGCCGCAGCGGAGCGCGCGTTGCAGATGATTCTTGCTCATCTTGCCGATAAGATCTTTTTTGCCGACTATCAATCCCGCTTGCGGGCCGCCGAGAATCTTGTCGCCGCTGAAAGTGACGACATCGGCGCCGGCGGCGATTCTTTCGCCGACCAGCGGCTCTTTGGGCAGGCCGAATTTGCTCAGGTCGATCAACGCGCCGCTGCCCAAGTCTTCCATCACCGGCAGATTATGTTTCCTGCCGATTGCGACCATTTGCTCGAGCGCCACGTCGGCGGTGAAGCCGACGACCTTGTAGTTGCTGGTGTGGACTTTGAGCAGCAGGGCGGTGTTTTCGTTGATGGCGTTTTCGTAATCCGCCGGATGGGTTCTGTTGGTCGCGCCGACCTCGCGCAGAATCGCACCGCTCTTGGCCATGATCTCGGGAATTCTAAATGCGCCGCCGATTTCGATCAGTTCGCCGCGCGAGACGATGACTTCCTTGCCTTGGGCCAATGAATTCAGCGCCAATAGCACGGCGGCGGCGTTGTTATTGACCACGGTCGCTGCTTCTGCGCCGGTGAGATCGACCAGCAATTGCTCTAAGGTTTCTTCGCGTTTGCCGCGTTTGCCGGCGGCGAGATCGTATTCCAAATTGATCGGCGTGCCGGCTACCGCGACCATGGCGTCGATGGCCGCCTGCGACAGCAGGGCGCGACCGAGATTGGTATGCAGGATGGTTCCGGTGGCGTTGACGACGCGGATATGGCCGGGCCGGCTTTCCAGTTCGATCTGCGCCTCGATTTGGTCGAGGATGGTGTCGTCACTCAGGAGTTGGCCTTTGCCTTGGCGGATATTCGCGCGCAGGTGATCCAACGCCCCGCGGCACTTCTGCGTCACGTAATCGCGATTGTATCGCGTCAGCAGCGCAGCGCAGCGCGCATGATTGAGCAGGCGATCGATGGATGGAAGCTCACGCAATAATGTCGCGGTTTGGTCGGCCATGAGTAATCAAAGATTTGCACAGGGTGGGTGCGAATTCAACTTGGAACTTAGCGTTGTCTAGCTTGATGCCGCGGAGTGGTGAGTCACAAGGTGATGGCGGAGGACCATAAGAATTCTTGGCACTAGCAATGGGTTAAATGACACTTCGAACCGAAATCTCGTCGACAGTTCGCCCATAAAAGCCTAGAAAAGAAATAGCGGAAAACTAAACATCTTTCCGAAGCGATCCTGCTTCGAGCGATCCGGCGGCAATGCTTTGCTTGACACCTTCGCTGCGACTCGGATATTCGTGATGAAACAAACGCGAATGATTCTAATAACATAAGGACAGGGTTATGGCACTGAGTAAAGAAGAAAACGACATGTACACGCAGGTAGGGCCGGGCAAGCCTGCGGGGGAGTTGTTGCGACGCTATTGGCAGCCGATCGGGTTTGCCAATGAGTTGCAGGGCAAGCCGAAGAAGAAGCGGGTTCTTGGCGAGGATGTGGTGTTGTTCAAGGACGAGTTTGGCAAGTTTGGCGTGCTGGCGCTGCGCTGCATGCATCGCGGCACTTCACTTGAGTTCGGCCATATCGAGAGCGGCGGGTTGCGTTGTTGTTACCACGGCTGGCTGTTTGACGTCGAAGGCAAGGTGCTGGAGACGCCTGGCGAAGGGCCGGCGAGCACGTTCAAGGAGCGGGTGCGGCAGCCTTCTTATAAAGTTCAAGAGTTGGGCGGTGTGTTGTTCGTCTACATGGGACCGGAGCCGGCGCCGTTGTTGCCGCGCTATGATGTTCTGGCGCGCCAGGATGGCCAGCGGGCGATGCGCGCGCGTATCGTCAACTGTAATTTTTTTCAAATGATCGAAAACTCGGTGGATCAAAACCATTTGAAGTGGCTGCACCGCGGCCTGACAACGCCGACCTGGGAAGAAGGCGAAATCAATCCGCAAATCTTCGAGCATGGCGTTCTCAACACCTACACGCGGCGGGTCGCCGGCAAAAATTGGGCGCATGTGAATTTTTTCGTCATGCCGACGATCAACAAGACCGGCAACGTCGAAGAGGGCCATCCGACCGAGCACCGCGCCAGCAGTTCCTGCGAAGTCATGCGCTGGCGCGTGCCGATGGACGATACCAGCACGATCCATTACACCGTCGAGTTCGCCAACGAGGTCGACGGCAAGATTACTTCGAAGCTGATGAAAGACCGCTCGGCGGAAGGCGTGCAAGATACGGTTTTCGGAAAGTATCGCTGGGACGACGAGATCGGCTGGCTCGCCCGCGAAGACCAGGACCGCGCCGCGCAGGAGAGCCAGGGCGTGATCTTCGACCGCACCACCGAACATCTGGTCACGACGGACAAAGGCGTCATTCTACTTCGGAAAATCTACAAGGACGGTATGGAGGCGATCAAGCAAGGGCGCGATCCGCTGGCGGTCGTGCGCGATCCGGCGAAGAATGTGCTGATACGGTTGGAGCCGAGGGAAGAACTGTTGGACTAATAAAACGTTCCAAGGGTTCCAGGTGTTGCAAACGTTCCAGGGGATCGGATTCGTTCAAAGGTTCAAGCGTTCAAGGTTCAACGTTGCTCGGATGGGAGAGTGCGATGAGAGTTTGTGCCAAAATTATCGTTGGCTTGGTGGTGCTGCTTTCAGTTCATTCGGCCGTCGCGGCGGAGACTTTGGAGCAGTTGATCGCGGGGGCGAAGAAGGAGTCGGAGCTGACTTTCATTGCCGGGGCGCAGACGTTTGGCGGGCAGAAGACTTTGAATCTGCTCGAAGCGGCGTTCAACAAGCGCTTCGGTCTCAATATGAAGATCCGTTTTGCCGCGGGACCCGAGATGAACTCGATGGCGGCGCGGACGATAACTGAACTGAAAAACGGCAGCAAGGCGTCGAGCGATATTTATCACGGGTCGCAGTCGCATGTGTCGCTCTTGCACAAGGAAAAGGCGCTGGAGCAGGTCAATTACTCCGGGATATTTCCGTGGATCACCAAGCCGATGGAGATTTTTCCCAATGAAGGTGTCCTAATTTTCACTTCGTTGCGCGGGATGATTTACAACTCGAAAGTGATCCCCAAGGATAAAGCGCCGAAGAGTTACGAAGATCTGGTCGATCCGAAGTTGAGCCCGGCTTGGGCGGGCAAGCTGGCGATCCCGCCCTATGTATCCTGGTTGGTCGAGTTGTCGATGATCTGGAGTGAGGACAAGGTCAAAAGCTTTACCAAGAAACTCGTTGCGCTGAGCGGCGGCCGGCTGCGCTACAGCGAAGAGGAGCGGGTGGTCAGCGGCGAATTTCCCATCGCGGCGAACATGGGCGGCGCCACCGAACAGATGTGGCAGTGGCAGGCCAAGGGCGCGCCGCTGGTGGCGGTGATGGGCTCGACGCCGGTGCTGCCGTCCTATTTCCAGCTGGCAGTGCCGCGCAACTCGGCGCATCCAAATTTGGCGAAGCTGTTCACCGGCTTCATGGCGTCGAAAGAGGCCCAGGCGATCCTGGAAAAACAAGATTTCCGCACTTCGCATCTGGTTGAAGGCACGATCATGAACAAGTATTTGAAGCAGAATCGCTTGCAATTGCAGGATGCGCAGGATTCGATCAATTTCTACCTGCAAGGCGAGGATAGCGGCTTGGAATTTAAAGAAGAGTTGACGAAGATGCTAAAGCAATAGGGATGAAGGCGGAAGGATGAAGGATGAAATAAGATTCCGATGGTTTTCGTTCTTACTTCAGCCCTTATCCTTCATACTTCAACCTTGAAGGATCATTGATATGTTGACTGCTGAAGAAAATGAACTCATGACCCGCGTCGGCCCAGGGAAGCCGGCGGGGGAGATGTTGCGCTGTTATTGGTGGCCGGTGGCGTTTTCGGATCAGGTGCAGGCGAAGGCGGCGCCGACCAAGGTGACGTTGCTGGCCGAAGATTTTGTCTTATTTCGCGATGGCAGCGGCAGGCTGGGCTTGGTGGCGCTGCACTGCTCGCATCGCGGCACGTCGTTGGAGTACGGCAGAGTCGAGGACAACGGCATCCGTTGCTGCTATCACGGCTGGCTTTGGGATGCGCGCGGCAACTGCCTGGATCAACCCGCCGAGCCGGCCGATAGCAGGTTCAAAGAGCGCGTGAAGCATCCAGCCTACCATGCCCAGGACGCCGGCGGCTTGATCTTCGCTTACATCGGCCCCGAACCGGCGCCGTTGTTGCCACCGTACGATTTGCTGGTGCGCGACGACGGCAGCCGGGTGGTCGGCGGCGGCGAGGAGTTCTGCAATTGGCTGCAGCGCGCCGAGAACTCCGCGGACGGCGCGCACTCGATCGCGCTCCATGCCGCCGGCTATCCCAACATGGCGATGAAGCGGCCGACGATCAAATGGGAGCCGACGCCCTTCGGCCTCAAGGAAACCACCTGGGTCGAGGGTGTCGCCAAGCCGCGCATCTCGCATTTCGTATTTCCCTCCCATGTGCGCCACTCAGCTGCGCGCGTCGATGAGCAACCGCGCCAGGTGATCCGCTTCCGTGTGCCCAAGGACGATTACACGACCAATACTTTCTATATCGACTTCTACCCACACAAGGACGGCAAGCCGACGCGGCCTGAGCCGCTGCGGGTGAAAGGCTTTCGCAAGAGCGAACCGGGCGTGTACACAAGGGTGCAGGACAGCTGGTGGAATCTACCCAATCGCGAGCAGGATCGGGTCGCCCAGGAAACCCAGGGTGTGATCGCCGACCGGACCAAAGAGCATCTGGCGAGCTCCGACCAAGGGATTCTTATGCTGCGCAAAATGATCCGCGACTCCATCGACGCGGTGGCGCAAGGCAAAGACCCGGTCGGCGTGATGCGCCATGCCGACGGTGCAATTACATTCGATTCGAGTCGCGATGCGGTGGAAGCGCTCAACTAATTGATAATGGATAATGGAGAATTGAAAATGACGGATCGTTCTTGTGTCTTGCCATGCTCTATCTTCCATTCTCGACCTTTATCGTCTCACTCCAGAAGGAGTCATGCTGTGCTGAAACTCATACTTGCTATTTTGTTACTTTTACCGCCGCTCGCGCAGGCGCAGAAGCTCGAGCAGATCGTCGCCGAGGCGAAGAAGGAAGGCGAGGTCACGCTGGTCGCGAGCACGTCGACCTTCGGCGGCAAGAAGGGTTTTGCCGAACTCGAAGCGCTGTTCGCCAAGCGCTATGGCTTCAAGGCCAAACTGAATTTGAGCGGCGGGCCCAGCTTTCCGCAGATGGCGGCGCGGATTATCACCGAGCAGAAGGCGGGTTCGAAATCGTCCACCGATATGTATCTCGGCTCCGACGGCACGTTTGCGGATATGCAAGAGGAGAAGGCGCTGGAGAAGATCAATTGGGCGGCAATCTTTCCCTGGGTGACCAAGGAGATGGAAATTACCCCGCAGGAGTCGTTGCTGGTGTATTCGTCGTTTCACGGCATCATTTATAACTCCAATGCGATTGCCAAAGATAAAGCGCCGAAAGGCTACGAAGATTTGATCGATCCGGCGCTATCGCCGGCTTGGGCCGGGAAAATGGCGATTCCGGCGTATATTCACTGGTTGATCCGTCTGACGCCGATGTGGGGCAAGGAGAAAGTGCTCAACTTCGCACGTAAATTGGCGCCGCTTGCGGGCGGCCGGCTGCGCCAGGGTGAAGAAGAGCGCATCGTCAGCGGCGAGTTTCCGATCATGGCGAGCACCGGCGGGCCGCTGGAGGCGATGTGGAAATGGCAAGCCAAAAACGCGCCGCTGGTCGGCTTGGCGGGTTCATCTCCTGCGACTTCATCCTATTATCAGCTGGGCGTGCCGAAGAACTCCGTGCATCCCAACATGGCCAAACTTTTCATTGCTTTTATGACCACCCGCGAGGCGCAAAGCGTGCTGGAGAAGCAGGACTATCGCAGCTCCCATCTGGTCGAGGGGACGATTTTGGCGAAATACGTCAAGACCAACAAGATCAAGCTGCAGGATCCCAAACAATTGAGCGAGGTGTTTCTCAAGGCCGATGCCGGGCTCGAGGAAGAGCTAAACAAGATCATGTTGAAGTGATGGAGTGTCGGTCACGAATGCGCTTTGAGTCGACTGGCAGTTGCCATTCCATTGATCCGTCATACCGGTGAGAACCGGTATCCATCCGTTGCGAAGCCTGGATTCCCCGCTTTCGCGGGAATGACGAGAGCAAATTTCTCCTTAGCGAAAAAACAAGGTCTTCATGTCCACTCAAGTCCTCATGCCCGAGCCCCGCGGCACGAATATCAACTGGTCGCAGTTGTCGCTGGTAGCGGTCGCGGGGGTTGCGGCGCTTTCCATTCTGCTGCTTTTGGGGATGATCATCTGGATGAGCCTGCGCACCGGCGTGCCGGGGCAGGCGTCGGATTATTCGCTCAGGAACTATGCGGCGATCCTCGCCGATCCTTACACCTACAAGGTAATGTGGACGACTCTCTATTTTTCCGCGGTGACCATCGCGGTGGCGGTGCCGCTAGGGTTTATCTTCGCCTGGTTGGTCGAGCGCACCGACATGCCCTACAAAGCGCTGGCGATGAGTTTGCTTAGCATCGGTATCTTGTTTCCGACCTTTCTCAAGGCGATGGGTTGGGTGTTTTTGCTGCACCCGCGCATCGGCGTGATCAATATTTTTCTCATGCAGCTGTTAGGCCTGACCAACGCGCCGCTCAACATCGCGACGTTGACCGGTATCGGCTGGGTGCAGGGATTGACCTTGACGCCGTTGGCTTACGTGATGATCTCCGCCGCGCTGAAAAGTATGAACCCGGCTCTCGTCGAAGCGGCCAGCGTCCATGGCGTGAGCCAATGGCGCACGCTGGTGCGCATCGAGCTGCCGTTGATTTGGCCGGCGTTGTTCTCGGCAGTTATCTGGATGTTCACCGTGGCGATCGCCGCCTTCGACGTGCCCGGCGTGATCGGTATGGCCAATAACATTTTTACCTTCAGTACGGCGATCTACTTCATGATCAATCCCAACGAGGGCTTGCCGCGCTACGGTTTGAGCGGTGCTTACGGCACGATCATGGTCGGGTTGTCGTTGATCTTGATGATCCCGTACTTCATTGCGCTTAAGCATAGCCATAAGTATCAGATCATTTCCGGCAAGGCCTATCAGCCGCGGCCGGTGGAGTTGGGCCGCTGGCGCTGGATCGCGTGGGGGTTGCTCGGACTTTATTTCACGCTGGCGTTCGTGTTGCCGCTCTTGGCGATCTTCTGGGTATCGCTGCTGCCCTACGTCCAAGCGCCAACTTGGCAGGCGCTGTCGACGTTGACCTTCGAGCGCTACACCGCGGCGGCCTTCGACAGCGCGATCTTGGGAGCGGCGATGAATACGGTGCTCCTGATGGTCGCGGTGCCGACATTGATTGTCTTGATCTGCGCGGCGGTGTCGTGGATCGTTACGCGCTCGAAATTGCGCTGGCGGGTGGCCTTGGATGCCGTCGCCTTTCTGCCCCATCCCGTGCCGAACTTGCTGTTCGCCTTGGCGATCGCGTATGTGGCGTTGCTAGTGTCCAACGTCGTGCCGCTCTATGGCACGATCTTCGTCATCATGGCTGTCTATGTAATCTGCTGGATCAGCTTCGGTACGCGGGTGTTGAACAACAGCATGATCCAAGTGCATCGCGAGTTGGAGGAAGCGGCGCAGGTGGGCGGCGCGTCGTCGTTCAAGATCCTCGCCAAAATCATCGTGCCGCTAATCAAGCCGGGGCTGGTTTACACCTGGATTTGGACTTCACTGTCGGCCTACCGCGAGTTGACCATGGCGGTATTCTTATCGTCGCCGAAAAGCCAGGTGCTGTCGACGTACATCTGGGGACAGTGGCATGGCGGCGGGCTGGGCGATGCCGCGGCCATCGCGATCATGATGATCGCGGTGATGTCGCCGGTGGTGACGAGCTTTTGGATTTACGCGCGCAAGCAGCAGCAAGTGGCGGGATCGGGTTAGGCAGAAGGCGCGAGGCTAGAGGCGTGAGTCACGAGATCGGATCGGGACGTTGCCGCAAAGAACGCAAAGGACTCACAGCTTTCGGATTCGGATAATGATCCGCAAAAGGCGCAGAAACCGCAGAGTATCGGCGCAAATCTTGGGTAGGGCGTATGGCATACGCCCGGTGGTGCGCTGGGGGTGGGATTCTTGGAAAGGTCAGCGATATAAGTGAGAGTGAGACTTCTGACGGCAATGTCGTGAGTGCTCTCCTTAGAAAATACACGTACAGGTACGATCTGGGCGACGAATTGGGTTGACTCTTCCGTCATACCGGCGAAAGCCGGTATCCATCCCCGTTCCTCCCTTGGATGCCGGCCTTCGCCGGCATGACCAATCAAGAGAGGAACCATGTGGCGCCGGGGGGGGAGAGATGCAATTTTATACTCTGTAGACGACCAGAAGATCATGAACACTTCGTGGCGAAAGCAAGTCCCTCACCTTTCATTCTTTCCAATGTTATTTGTCGATTTCTCCGTTAAGCGAGGGTGATGTCTTTTGCGCCGCGATTTCGCCAGGGGATGAAGGCGGCGATTCCGATCTGGATCGCCTTCGTGCCGTCGTCGGTTGCCTGGGGGATTGCGGCGCAGGCCCATGGGCTGACGCTTGAGGAGGTCGTGCTCATGTCGGCTTGGGTTTACTCGGGTCCCGCTCAATTCGCAGTGCTCGTGCCGCTCGCTGAAGGCAAGTCGGCGGCGACGGTATTGGTCGCCGGCTTGCTGATGAACCTGCGCTTCCTGCCGATGAGCACGGCGTTGGCGCCGTTCTTTCGCGACGTCAGGCGCTTGCCGCTGGTGCTCGCGTCCCATGTCGTCAGCGCCAGTAGCTTCATCGTGCCGTATTTACAATTTCAAAAAGAACGCGAGGTCAGCGGCGGCAGTTCCGTTGCCGATGGTTACGGCAACCTGGGATTCTTCGCCGGCATCGGCGCCACCGCGTTCACCGTCTGGGTAGCCGGCACCGCCGCCGGGTTTGGCGTGGCGCTGAGTTTCCCGGCGGGGTTCGAAGAGGCTTTGAAATTCATTCTGCCGGGTTATTTCGCTGGCCTGCTGGTGGCGGAGATGAAGGGCAAGACCATGCCGCTCATTTGTCTGGCGAGCATTGTTACGGCGATTCCCGGCGCGCTATTCAATCCCGGCTGGGGCTGGCTGGTGACGGCGGCGCTGATCGCTTTCTTGGGTTGGACTTTGGAAAAATGGCTTTCTCGCGTTTAGAGCTTATTTTCATTCTCGGATTGTCGGCGTTGGTCCTGCGCGCCCTGCCGCAGTTGTTTCTCGTCGGCAAGAGTTTCCCCGATACCTGGGACCGTCTGCTGCGCTATCTGTCCTACGCGCTACTGTGCGGCTTGATCTCGATCACGCTGTTCATGTCCGGCCCGCGCTTCGATGCGCAAGCCGCGCCGTATCGCGCCGTCGCCTTGGCTGTGACCGTCGCCATCGCTTACAAAACTAAAAGCGCCGTCATCGGCATGCTGGTTGGGATGGTGCTGGTGCTTCTGTTTTCCTGGTTGCGGTGAATTTTCAGGTTCAATGCGGCGATGATTCTCACCACGAAGTACACGAAGATCACGAAGTTCGGAATAATATTTTCCGGAACCTTCGTGTCCTTCGTGCCTTCGTGGTGAATGGGATTTATCGGTTTCGCTCGCGGACTGCGCCGATCAGGCAGCCGTAGAGTACCAAGGGCAACGCGGTCGTCAGGATCATCGCCAGGACAATGTCGCCGGTGTCGACGATGATTTGGGCGGCGATCAGCGGGGCGATGACGCCGGCGAAGTAGTGGAGCGCCATGATGATGCCGCTGGCGGTGCCGGCATTGCCGGGCGGCGCGGCCTCTTGGGCCAGTGCGACGACCAACGCTGGCACCGAAGCTTTGATGAGGCCGAAAACGGCGATGCCGATGGCGAGAGACAGCGGGGTTTGCAGCCAGTAGAACAGGACGAAGGCCGCCGCCGCGGCGGGAAACGCGCTGAGCGCGATGACGCGCTTGCGGCCGAAGATATCGGAAAGGTTGCCCAGAGTAAACGAGCCGAGCATGTTGGCGACGCTCAAGATGCCCATGATCCAACCCGCTTCTTGTAAACTGAGATGCTTGGCGGTGCGCAGCAGCGTCGGCGTCCAGGCCGCCGAAGCCCAGAACACCGAGCCGCCGATGAACTCCGCGAGGGCAAGAATCAAAATCGACAAGGACAGCGCGTCACGGAACGAGCCTGATTCTGCCGCCGTCCGTCTTGGATGGCGGTCGTGAATCCAACAAAGTTGCAGCAACATGTCAGCGGCGGCGATGGCGCCGACGGTGACGAACGCAGCGCGCCAGCCGAAGGCAGCGGTTATCCGGCTCGCCAGCACGGCGCCGATGGCGCCGCCGATTCCATAGGTCACGGAGACTAGGCTCGCCCCCAAACCGCGGCGGTTGGGCAAGAGGTCTGACATGATGGCGTAGAGCGACGGCGGCGTGAAGCCGTAGCCGATGCCGGTGACGGCGAGGAGCAGGAAGAAGAACCGCGGATGACCGCTGATCCCGGCAAGGCCGAATCCGGAAGCGAGCAGGCTCAGACCGGTGATGAGCACGGTTTTGCGGCCGATTCTATCCGCCAGGCGGCCGGCGACGCCGCTGGTGACCGCGGCGATGAGCATCATGACGGAAAAGAGACTGCCGGCTTGAAGTGCGGTTAGCGAAAATGTCAGACGGATCTCCGGCAAGGCGATGCCCAGCGTCGCGACCATCATGGATGGCATCAAGTTCGAGCAGGGGACGATAGCGACGGAGAAACGGTCCCGTCGGAGCGAAACGGGTTGTGAGTCGATTAGCTTTTCCTATTTCAACGGGATGAAGACATAGTGGCGCGGCTGGTCGCCGACCACGCGGGTCATATGGCCGCGCCCGGTGGTGTCCTCGGCGAGCATCACGTCTCCTGGTCCGAAGTGGCGCACGGTGCCGTCACCGGTCTCAATCTCGACTTGGCCGGCGAGCGTGATGACATATTGTCGTCTCGGCACGGTATGATAGCCGCTCTGATGGCTCGGCGTCGCCGTACGGAACATGATGCCATGGGCCGGATGCAGCGCCGAAACCAAATCGACACCTTGCGGATTCATTTCAACCTCGATGTCTTCGAAGTGCGATTCGCTATCGGCGCCGGTGTAAAGTCGGACGATCTTCATTTGCCGGTTTGTAGGAGAATAAGTTCGGAAATGCAAGGCGCAAAACTTGGACTGGACTATTGCGTCCAATTGGGAAAGAGTTTTCACCACGAAGGCACGAAGGACACGAAGGTTTTGGGAATTTATTATTCCGAACTTCGTGCTCTTCGTGCCTTCGTGGTGACGAGGATGTTCAGGTCTTTGCTGTCGCTACATGAAATGGCCTATAAACGGTGCCAACGCGGAGGCTGTCCGATCCACCGTGAAACTAGAGGAGAATTTCCATGAGCGACGAAGTATTGAACCAATTGGCTGCCGACATGAACAAACTGCTCACCGAGCCGGCGGGCAGCCGCAGGGTCAAGATCACGGACTTGACACCGCGCGACGGCCAGCAGTGCAAACTCGCCACCCGGGTCACCACCGACGATCTCTTGCCGTTATGCGCCTCCATCGACAACTGCGGCTTTTACGCCGTCGAAGTTTGGGGCGGCGCGACCTTCGATGTCTGCATGCGCTACTTGAACGAAGACCCGTGGGATCGGCTCCGGCGCATCAAAGCCGTGATGCCCAAGACCAAACTGCAGATGCTTCTGCGCGGCCAGCATATTCTTGCCTACCGGCCGTACACCGACAAGATCGTTTACAAGTTCGTCGAGCGCGCGGTGGCTAACGGCATCAATGTATTTCGCGTCTTCGAAGCGACCAACGACTTTCGCAACATCGAGACGGCGACCAAGGCGGTCAAAGAGTTCGGCGGCGAAGCCCATGTGGAAGTCAATTACACGGTGAGCCCGGTGCACACGCTGGCGAAATGGCTGGAGTATGCCGAGCAATTGATCGATGTAGGCGCCGATTGGCTGTCGCTCAAGGATGCCACCGGAATTCTCACGCCCTTCAATGCGTACCGGATCATCAAAGGCATCAAAGATCGCGCCAAGGGCAAGCTCCCAGTGTTGCTGCATTGCCACGACATGGGCGGGACGTCGAGCATGTGTCATTTGATGGCGGTGCTCGCCGGCGTCGACATGATCGATACGGTGCTGTCGCCGTTGTCTTTCGGGTCTGCCCACCCGGCGACTGAAACTATGGTCGCGTCGCTCGCCGGCACGCCATTCGACACCGGCATCGACTTGAAGGCGCTCGAAGAGCCATCGCTGATCACCCGCCAGATCAAAGAGAAGTATGAAAAATACGAAACCGGTTACACCGGCGTCAGCGCCGAAGTTTTCATCCACAAAGTTCCCGGCGGCATGATCTCCAACATGGTGGCGCAGTTGAAGGAAGCCAAGCGTATGGACTTGATGGACGCGGCGCTGAAAGAAACCCCGAGCGTGGAAAAAGATTTGGGCCATCCGCCGCTGCTGACGCCAACCAGCCAGATCGTCGGCGTGCAAGCGGTGCTCAACGTCCTCGCCGGCGAGCGCTACAAGATCGTCACCAAAGAGACCCAAGATTATGTCAAAGGCAAATACGGCCGGCCGCCGGGAGCGGTGAACCCGGACTTGATCAAGAAAATCATGAAAGACAAACAGCCCGACTACTCGATCCGTTCCGGCGAGATGGCCGATCCGGCGGATTGGGATAAGGCGGTCAAGGATCTCGGGCCGCTGGCGAAATGCGATGAGGATTTGCTGTTGGGCGTGTTGTTCCCGATGCAGGCCAAGGAGTTCTTGACGGCAAGGGAGAGTGCTCGGATTTAACACGTTCAAATCGTTCAAGCCCCCTCCTTCATCCTCCCCCGCGGCGCGGGGGAGGAAATGGGAAGGTGGGAGGAACTTGTATGCAGCGAAGCAAACGCGGATAAATTTGAGTCCACGATCTGCCATTCTCAATTATCCATTTTCCATTATTCCATTAATTCATCCATGCCGGAACTTCCCGACATCACTATTTACATCGAAGCCCTGCAGGCACGTTTATTAAATCAGCCTCTGGAAAAAATTCGTCTCGGCAATCCGTTTCTCTTGCGCACCTTCGAGCCGCCGATTCGGGCGGCGGAAGGCAAGAAGATTGTCGGCTTCCAGCGCATCGGCAAGCGCATCGTTTTCGAGCTCGAAGACGAGCTGTTCCTGGTTTTTCACCTCATGATCACCGGCCGGTTTCATTGGAAGAAGCGCGGCATCGCCGTGCCGCGCAAGTACGGCCATGCGGCCTTCGACTTCCCTATGGCGACGTTGCTCTTGACCGAGATGGGCACCAAGAAGCGGGCGTCGCTGCATCTCGTTCAGGGCCGCGAGCAACTCCGAGAGCATGATCCTGGTGGGCTGGAGATTTTCGATGCCGAGCTGGTGTCGTTTCGCGCCGCACTGACGCGCGAGAATCACACGCTGAAGCGAACCTTGACCGATCCCTATGTGTTCAGCGGGATCGGTAACGCCTACTCGGACGAAATTCTTCATCGCGCCAAGCTGTCGCCAATAAAGCAGACCAAGCAGTTGAGCGACGACGAAATCGTAAGCCTCTTTCAGGCGACACGCGAGTGCATGCGGAGTGGATCGATCGATCTTCGCAAAGACACCGGCAACGAATTCCCCGAGCGAGTGACGGCATTCCGCGACGACATGGCGGTCCACGGCAAGTATCGCAAGCCCTGTCCCGTCTGCGGCGCGCCGGTGCAGCGCATTGTCTACGCCGAGAACGAAACCAACTACTGCGCGAAATGTCAGACCGGCGGCAAATTGCTCGCCGACCGCAGCCTGTCACGCTTGCTCAAAGACGATTGGCCGCGGACCTTGGAGGAGATGGAGGAGGGGAGAAAGCTTTCCTAGGTTGCAGCGGCAACATCCCTTCCTGATTTTGCCGCACTGTGGTTGCACTAGCTCGACAATGTCGTATGTTTTGGCATGCGTTCATACGAAGATAAGCGCCGGTCAAGGCTGCGGAGAAGTGTGACCGCGATGCTCCAAGACCGAGTGCCTTTCCATGCCGCATAACGTTGCCCTGATAACCACGATTGTCGCCGCGCTTGGCGGGGCCTTGGCCCTGGGCTTTCTGGCGGCGCGGCTCAAGCTGCCGGTGCTGATCGGCTATCTCGCCGCCGGCATAATCATCGGTCCCTCTACTCCCGGTTTCGTCGCTGATCTCGATCTGTCGGCTCAGCTCGCCGAGATCGGAGTTATGTTGCTGATGTTCGGTGTCGGACTGCATTTTTCCATCGACGAGCTGCTCGCGGTGCGCAAGATCGCTATTCCCGGGGCGATCGTGCAGATCGCCGTTGCGACATCGCTCGGCATCGCCGTTACCAATCTTTGGGGCTGGAATCTCGCGGCGGGGCTCGTGTTCGGACTGTCGCTGTCGGTAGCGAGTACGGTTGTGCTGCTCAGAGCTCTCGAAAGCAGGGGCGTTCTAGAAACGGTCAACGGACACATCGCGGTGGGTTGGCTGGTGGTCGAGGATTTGGTCACGGTGCTCGTTTTGGTGCTGTTGCCGCCGTTTTCTTTGTGGCTCGGCGGTTCCGGGGGCGATCAAGTCGGCGGTCAAGGCTTGGTGACCATTCTCGCAATGACTTTCGGCAAAGTTGCGCTTTTTGTCGGCCTTATGGTGATCGGTGGCCGACGTATTATCCCCTGGATCACCTGGCATATCGCGCGCGTTGGACCGCGCGAGCTTTTTACGTTGTGCGTCATTGCGGTAGCAGTTGGGATCGCCTACGGCGCTGCAGTGCTCTTCGGAGTCTCGTTTGCTCTCGGCGCATTCTTCGCGGGAATGGTCATGCGGGAGTCGCCGTTGAGTCACCGGGCTGCGGAAGAGTCGCTGCCTTTCAGGGATGCCTTCTCCGTGCTGTTTTTCGTTTCGGTCGGCATGCTCTTCGATCCCCAGGTGCTGGTCCAAGAGCCGTATCACGTCCTAGCGGTTGTGGGGATCATCGTTATCGGCAAATCCCTTGCCGCTTTTCTTCTGGTCCTGCTCTTTCGCTATCCGCTCAACACCGCCCTCACGGTCTCCGCCGGGTTAGCCCAGATCGGTGAATTTTCCTTCATCCTTGGCCAATTGGGGCTGTCTCTTGGCATATTGCCGGGAGAGGCCCGCAGTCTAATTCTCGCCGGGGGGATTCTCTCGATCGCCGTCAACCCGCTGGTTTTTCGCGCCATCGAGCCTCTGCAAGCGTGGATCCGCGCCAAGTCGAAGCGCGCCCTACTTTTCGAGAGCCCCGACGATCCGCTTGCGACGCTGCCCATGACGATCGACCTCAAGCGACTCACTGGCCATGTCGTTCTCGTTGGTTTTGGCCGCGTTGGGCGGCGCATTGGTGATGAATTAGCGGCGCATGGTATCTCGTTCGTGCTGGCTGAGGAAAATCGCGAGATCATTGAAGCGGCGCGGGAGAAGGGACTTGCGGCGGTCTCCGGAGATGCTTCCGAGCCCATGACGTTGGTGCAGGCGCATATCCAGCGCGCGCGCATGTTGGTCATTGCCACGCCGGATACTTTGGACGTTCGACGGATGATCGAGATCGCCCGGACAGTCAACCCGCGCATCGAAACCGTCGTGCGCACGCATAGCGAGGAAGAAGCGCAGTTGCTGGCAAAGGAAAATGCCGGGAAAATCTTTCTCGGCGAAGGCGAACTGGCGCGGAATATGAGCCAATACGTGCTGGATCGCTATGCGGCTGAAGCCGAATCGGTGAGCTAGAGATTACGAGAGGACATCGGTATAAATTTAGGCTGCTCTTCGACGCGCTTTAACCATCCGCGAATCTTCGGAAATTCAGCGAGCGGAAACCCACCTTCGTCAGCGACATGGGTGTAAGCAAATAGCGCGATGTCGGCGATGGAATAGTCGCCGACGAAGAAATCGTGCTTCTGCAGATGATCTTCCATGATTTTAAGCGCCGCCCAACCGCCGTCGCGTTTGGAGGCTAAGAGGGCGGTTTTTTCCGGTGAGTCGGGTCGGTGCTGGAGCCAGAAGCGTGAGGTAGCGATGAACGGCTCGTGGCTGTACTGCTCGAAGAACAGCCATTGAAATACCTGACCAAATTTTTTGCGATCGTCCGGGAGATACTTAGTCCCTCTAGCGAGATAGGCGAGGATGGCGTTGGACTCGGCTAGGATAAAGCCGTCATCGTCGAGCACCGGTGTGCGGCCGTTGGGATTGATCTTGAGAAACTCAGCTGTGCGGCTTTCACCTTTCAAGATATCGACTTCGATGATATCGCAGGAGATTCCCAACTGAGCCAGCAGTAATCGCACCTTGTAGGAATTTCCCGAGTAGGCGACGTTGTAAAGCTTCATAAACGATAACGTTCCAGCTGTTCCAAAGGTTCCAATTGTTCCAGTCGTTATCCCGAGCGAAGCGTGCGACGGGTCTGGCCGATCTTACACTTTGGAACTATTGGAACTGCTGGAACCATTGAAACCCGCCGTTTCAGACTTGGCTTTCCAATATTTCCAGGCCGTCATAGCGGTCCATTAAGTAGAGCTTGCCGTCTTTGTCATGGAAGACATCATTGCTCATGACGACGTCATGCCCTTTGCCGGGGTTGGGGACGTAGTAGCCGACTTCTTTGGGCTGATACGGGTTGGTGAAATCCACGGCGCGCAGGCCGCCGGCGAACCAGGTGACGTAGAGAGTGTTGCCGTAAACTTGTTCGGCGGGTTGGTGCGCGCCGAAGCGGCTATGGCTCGTCGATTTTCCCTCGAACGGGACGATGAATGTGGCAACCGGCAGCGGCAGATCTTCCTTGGTGATGTCGACAACCCAGAGAAAGGCGTTGTGAGTTTCGTTCAGCTTTTCGCCGACCTCTTCGTCGGTGACGATCAGCCAGTCGCGCTCCATAACTTTGTTCAACAACGGTAATGTCGTATGGGTCGGGCAGGGGTAAGGCGGGCTCCAGTCGAGCGTGCTGACGGTGCGCGGATTGCTCAGGTCGGAGATGTCGACGATGGCGAAGCCGCCATGCCAGTAGCTGATGTAGAGCCGGTCGCCGCGGCGGATCGGGTGATGGCAGCGGGTGTCGGCGCCTTTGAAATTCGGCGTCTCGCCGCCGGCGACCCATTGTCCGGGCATCCACCAGCGCATGACTTCTTCGGGCCGCTCGGGGTTCTTCATGTCGAGCATCATGGCGATATTGCCTTGATAGCCCTCGACGGTCGGCGAGATGTAGGCGTAGCGGCCATCGTAGGTAAAGCGATGCACGCCTTTGCCGGGCGTCTTGTACATGGCGATCTCGCGCGGCTTCGATCGATTCGATATGTCGAATACCTTGAGCCCCGATTGCAGCTCCTGCTTGGCTTTGTAGCGCTCGTAGTTGACCAGCATGATATCGCCGCTGACGCGCACCTTGTGCGAGTGCAGCCCTTCGGGGATTTCGATATGCGACACGACTTTGGGATTCTTGGGATCCTTGACGTCGATGATCGAGGTGCCGTGCGGCGGGTCCATGTGGCCGACGTAGGCATAGCCGTTCTCGACCACCACCGAGCCGCCGCCGGGCAGATCCATGCGGCCGATCTGTTTGATGCTCTTGCTGATGCCGACGGGGGCAGTAACTTCCGATGCCATGGGTGACTCCTTCTATCAAATTGTTGTCGTTGTTGGTTGAACGGAAATTCTATCTCACCACGAAGGCACGAAGGACACGAAGTCCGGAATCTTAATTTTACGAAACCTTCGTGCTCTTCGTGTCTTCGTGGTGAAAAAATTATTGCGCATTATCTCAGAGCTTTCTCGATCATCTCGATCACTTGCGCCGTCGTGCGGACGCGCGACATGCGCGGGAAGACCAGCTCCATGAGCATGTCATGGGCGCGCTGGTCGTGGGATGTGCCGCAGGCGTCGCTGACGACGATGGTGTTATAGTCCAGGTCCCGGGCGGAATACAAAGTCGAGGTGACGCCGACATCGGTGGAGCCGCCGGAGACGATGAGCGTGTCGATGCCGCGGGTGCGCAAGGCGAGATCGAGGTAGGTCTGGAAGAAAGCGCTCCAGCGGTATTTGACGATGAAGTAATCGTCCGGCTCCGGCCCCAGGTCGGCGAGCACATTCGAGCTTTTGTCGCCGGCGATGACGTGCATTTTGGTTTTGGTGACTTCGCCGTTGGGCCAAGGTGTGAGCGAGTTGTTGGTGTCGGTGAGGAGCAGCGCCGTGGTTGCGTTGTCCGGCCGGTGGTTGCCCTTGGCGAAGAATAGCGGCATACCGGAGGCACGGCCGGCTTTGCTGAGCTTCACTGCGTTCTGTATCCACGGTTTCAACAGCCGCGGCTGGCCCGGCGCCGGCTCGGGAACGTAGCCGTTGAGAATGTCGAAAAACAGCAGGGCGGTTTTCTTGAGATTGAAATCGCTGACGTTCATTTGTCCTCCTGGAGTACCTATCTACTTTGATTTGCCGCACTCTAGCGCGGCTTGAACAGGCGGTCCAGATCTGTGGTCAAGCACCGCCGGACGGAAAATCTCTTTCACCACGAAGATCACGAAGGTTTAGGAAAGACAAGATTCCGAACTTCGTGCTCTTCGTGTCCTTCGTGGTGAAGGGAATCTTTGATTCTTCGCCTATAGCATCACTAGGCTGCGTTAAAGTTATCTGATCTTGAGCCCGTGCTTCTCTTTTTCCGCTACCACTTTCCAGCCTTGATTGGCGTACCATTCGATCTGGCGGAACATGCCGGTCAGGATTCTCACGTCTTTTTCTTCGAGGCCGGCGCGGCCGAAGATGCGCCGGAAGGCGAGCAGCATGTGTTCGGGATTTTCCGAATCGAGAAAGCCGATTTTCAGCAGTGCATGGCGCATGATGTCGAACAGGCGCTCGATGGTCTCGGCCTCGGCGCGCTGGATCGCGTCATCAGCCGAGTTCGCTAACGTGCCGACGTAGAATTCATACAAGCAAACCACCGCGGCCTGGGCGACGTTGAGCGATCGGTAGGCAGGATGGGACGGAATATCGACCAAAAGCTGGCAGTGCTCGAGATCTTTGTTGCTGAGGCCATGGTCCTCGGGACCTAAGAGGAGCGCGACTTTGCCCTGCTTGGCGGCAGCGGCGACGCTGGGTGCGACTTCGCGGGGCGATTGGCTATGGGCGCGATAGAGGCCGGCGCGGCAAGTGGTGCCGACGACGAGCGTGCAGTCGGCGATGGCGGCGCGGATGGTATCGTAGCATTTGGCTTCGCTGAGCACGTCGCGGCCGTGCACGGCCATCGCCTTGGCCCAAAAACTCTGGATGCGCGCGGTGCCGACAATGGCCAACTCGGCGCCGCCGAAGTTTTTCATCGCCCGCGCCACCGAGCCGATATTGCCCGAGCCGCGCGGACGAACCATTATGACTCGGATGTTACTCAGCATGGGTTGATTGGATGGAACCTCTGGAACATTTGGAACGTCTGGAACTCATTCGGTGTTCGGTTCCAATGGTTCCAGGTGTTCCAATCGTTCCAGGTTGTCGCTCGACAGAACTATCGCCGTGCGAGTTATTTGGCAAACGGGCAGGATCGGTTGTTTTGGATGATCTTGCGGTTCTTGGCGTCGAATTGGCCACGGTAGTCGAAGTTTTCATTCATGATTGAGTTGACGTCTTCGACATGTTCGGCGCCGAACACATGGCCGATCTCGTGCACCAATGTGAGGACATCGGGGTCTAGATCCGTCGTGGTCAGCCCGGTGTAGCGAAAAAGTTTATTTGTTGGCAAGACGATATATCGAGCCAGGCCTTGACTGCAGTTGCCGATGCGGTCGACGCGCGGCCGGCCGGCGGTGAGGATGCGGCTGACATTCTCGCCGGTGAAAGCGATCACGATGTCATAGCTGCCGTCTGCCGAAGCCACCGGGAATTGTTTCTGCAAGCGCGCCAGCAAGGTCGGCGTGGAAGGCACTCTTTCATCTTCGGGCCATGGGGCAACGCTCGCCGTGATCAGCCGAATGCCAAACTCTTCTTCGTAATAGTCGGACGCCGCTTCGATCAAGCCGCGAGCCTCTTGAGCCCAGCCGGGATTTCTCGATCTGAACTGCGGATCCGCCAGCGCCTTGACCCGAACGACGCGCTCGGGTGCCGAGACTTGGAAGGTCGAGCAGCCGGCCAATAACAGCGCGCTAAGGATTGAGCAAATTGTCTGTCGGCGCGAAATCATCGGTTAGGATCGGTGTGTCTTCGGGTAACGGGCGGTCAAAGTAAGCGACGGCGATGTCTTGGACTGGGTCGGGAAAGAGACCTTTATCAAGCGTGGTGGCGCGTTTGACGATTTCCTTGATATCGACTCGCTGCTTGTCCCTGGTGGCGATGACGATAACGTTCTGAATCGTGTCCAGGCTCACGTTGTCGGGCCGGCGCGTGGCAAAAACATAGGTCTGCGGAAAAACCTGCCGTTGGGTGCGGACGAAAGAACGCGCGATCTTACCGGAAGGGCCGGTGACCGCGCTAATGAGATTAGCCACCACGATGCCGTTGGGGGCGAGTTTTTTCTGGGCCAGTTCGAAGAACTGTCTGGTGGCCAGATGAAACGGCATCGAGTCGGTGAAGTAGGCGTCGAGCAAGATGATGTCGTATTGGTGCTGGGTCCGCGCTAAAAATAACCGGCCGTCCTGAGCGGTGAGTTGAAGATTTTTATGTTCAACGACGTTGAAGTGATCTTTGGCGATCCGGATCACCTCCGGGTCGAGGTCGATGGCATCGATCACGAGATTCGGGAACTCCTTATTGAGCTTTTTCGGAATCGACCCGCCGCCAAGGCCGATCAGCAGCATGCGTTTGGCATCGGGGCGGAACGTCATGCCGATCGAGGTGTAGCGCGAATAGACCAGCCGCAGCGCCGTCGGGTCTTTTAGGGTCATGGCGCTCTGCAGCGTGCGATCGAAGTACATGTAGCGCGCATCTTCGTCCTCCTCGACCCGGATGCGATGATAGAATGTGTCTTTTTGCAACAAGGTTTTCGCCCATACCAGCGGCGCCGACGCCAAACTGAAACAGCCGAATGAGCCTAGAAATAGCCAGCCCGCCGTGACGGCGCGCGTGACGGCCGCGCGTTGAAATCGCATCAAAGGTACTACAATTAACGATAGAACCACCAGCGTTACCCCCAAAGAATGAATAATATTGCTAACGCCCAAAACAGGAATCAAATAAAAAGCGGTAAGCAGCGTGCCGAAAATGCTGCCGGCGGTAGAGACCGCGTAAAGCGTGCCGGCGGTGCTGCCGACGGTATGTAACTTGGTCGCCGCCAAACGAATGACATAGGGAGAGACGGTGCCGAGAAATACACCCGGCAGGAGGAACAAAGCGCTACAGGCGACGAGCGGGCTCAAGCGATTGCCGAGGTCGATGCTGGCGATCCAGTCATTGATAGCCGGATAGACGAAGGGCAGGAAAAAAATCACGATCCCGGGAATCACCAGCAGGGTGGCGAGCCTGCCATAAGACGGCGCGCGCGCTGACATCCAACCGCCCCAGTAATAGCCGATGCTGAGCGCGGTCATCACCACCGAGATCAAGCTGCCCCAGACAAAGATCGAGCTGCCGAAGTTGGGCGCCAAGATCCGGCTGCCGGCGATCTCCAGCGCCATTAATACAGCGCCGCTGACGAATACCACCACATAATGCAGGAGCTGCACCATCATCAACTCTCCCAATTCCAATAGGATCCCTCGGGCACGAGGGCGACCGGCTCGAGCATGCGCGACGACATGCCGTCGATGAACTGCGAAGGTTGAGACAAGACCATTCGCAGAGTTTTGTCGAAAACCCGCGTCGGATAGGAGATAAACAGATTCTGTTTCGCCCGGGTGGCGGCGACGTAGAGCAAGCGGCGCTCTTCTTCCAGGTCTTCTTGGGAGTTGGTGTTGTAGAGCGACGGGAAGCGGCCTTCAAGAGCCCAGATGATAAACACCGAGTGAAACTCCAACCCCTTGGCCGAGTGAATCGTCGATAGGATCAGCGGCCCTTCGTCGGGATCCACCGCCAGGACGCCGCCGATGCTATCGTTGGGCGGTTCCAACGCCATGTCGCTCAACAACCGTTCCAGGCTGCGATAGCGTTCGGTCATTCCCTGGAAATGTTCCATGTCGCGCAGACGCTTGGGATGATCGTCGGGATAGTTCTGTTTCAGGATCGGCAGATAATACTGCATCAAATACTGCGCCTGTTCGGACGGCAGTTCGGCTTTGGCCGCTTCCTCCAGTACCTGCGCGAGAGTGCGCAGCCCTTGGGCGATCTTGCCCTTGGCGTTGTAGCTGCGCAGCCGTTCGATAGCGCTGCCGCCTTCTAGCAGCCACTTGATAATTTTCTGGCTGGCGCCGGGGCCGATGCCTTCGAGCAGCATCAAGACTCGGTTCCACGACACCGCGTCTTGCGGATTGGCCATGATGCGCAAATGAGCCAGCAGATCTTTGACATGAGCCGCTTCCATGAATTGAAAACCGCCCCGTTTGACGAATGGAATGTTGTGGCGCGCCAGCTCGATTTCTAGGTCGAAGGAATGAAAGCTCGAACGGAACAGCACGGCGATATCCCACAGCGGCACGCCTTGCTCGCGGAGTTCCAAAACCTTTTGACAGACGAACTGCGATTGCATCTGTTCATTGCCCGCCTGGACCAGCTTGGGCCGGGTGCCGACGCTTTTGCGCGTGAACAAGCGCTTTTCGTAGCCCTCTTTGGCGCGGCTGATGATTTCGTTGGTCAGGTTCAAGATCGGCTGGGTGCTGCGATAGTTCTCTTCCAGCTTGATGAGGCGCGCGCCGGGAAACTGCTTGGGGAAATCCATGATGTTGCGAAAGTTGGCGCCGCGAAACGAATAAATGCTCTGAGCATCGTCACCAACCACCGCGACATTGTCATGGGTCGCGGCCAACAGCCGGACGATCTCCGCCTGGAGGTGATTGGTGTCCTGATACTCGTCGACCATGATGAAACGATAAGTGTCGGACAGCCGGCTGCGAATCTCTGGATGATCGGCGAGCAAGTCGCGAACCTTGATCAAGAGATCGTCGTAGTCGATCAGGGATTTGGTTCTTTTGTAATCGGTATAGCGGCGCTGGATCTCGCCAAGCTCGAAATTCACTTCGACCAGATGGGGATATTCGAGTTCCAACAGGTCGTTGAGCGGAATCTTTTTGTTGAGCGACATGCTCAAAATCTCCGCCACCGTCTGTTTGCGCGGAAAGCGTTTCTCTTTGGTATTGAGCCCCATATCGGAGCGGATCAATTGGATGATGTCCTCGCTGTCGGGCCGGTCCATGATAGTAAACGACGGGGCGAGGTTGACATGGCGGCCGTGAATGCGCAGTACCAAATTGGCAAACGAATGAAACGTCCCGCCGGCGATCTGGCTGCACCGCCCGTCCATCAATAAACTGGCGCGGCGGATCATCTCCTCGGCGGAGCGCCGGGTAAACGTCAACAACAGGATCGACCTGGGATCGATCCCTTGTTCGATCAGATGGGCGACACGATAGACCAGCGTGCGGGTCTTACCCGTGCCGGCGCCGGCGATGATCAACAGCGGCCCTTCGATCGCCGTCGCCGCCTCATACTGTGCCTCGTTTAACTCCTTGCGGTAGTCGAGCCCTGAGTTGTTGCGGATCGGTTCGGTTAAGTCTTTGAGAATATAAGTGGTCGTCAAGGAAACTCCGGTTGCAGGGTAAAGTACCTATTTTCTGTCACACCGGCAAGCGTTCGGAGAAAAACAAACCCGGATTTAGGTGGAAGAGTTCAACAGTATTGCGTCGCGAAAAGTTTCTTTTTCGGGAAATAGTTCGATACCGATTCGCGCTGCTGGTTTGTCGATACGGGTTCCCCGCAGTTTTATCGATTGACTCTTTAACCGAGCGTGAAAATCAGAAATGACTGGCGGTCGAGGAAGGTTGGTTCTTGCCGGAGCGTGTAGCCCGCCTGTTCCATTTCCCGTTTGATGAATTCGCTCGGCGTGTAGTGGCGTAATAGACCTTCGAGCCAGGCGCGCCGGTCGAAGTCGATAATCGCGATGCGGCCGCCGGGTTTCAAGTATTTGCGCAGGTTGGAAAAGTAGACAACCCGGTTGTCGAAGTGATGGTAGGTGTTGCTGGTGAAGATCAGGTCGACGCCGGATTGGGGCAGCAGCGGGTCATTTGAGTTCGCAAGGATGGTTGCGACGTTAGCGATCCCATCCTTTTTGGCACGCTCAGCGATCAAATCGTTGGTGCCTTTGTCGATATCGACGGCGTAGACCTTGCCGTTGGGGCCGGCCGCCTTGGCGAGATAGAAAGTAAAATAGCCGCCGCCGGCGCCAAGATCGGCGATCTGCTCGCCCTCGCGGATTTGCAGCGCCGCGATCACTTTGTCCGGCTGCTGCCATTGGTCGCGGTCGATGCCTTGGTAGGCCCATTGCTTGAGCTTGCTGCAGCTTGCAAGTAGACAGCAGAGAAGGACGAAAAGGTAGACTGTCTTATGGCGATTGCTGACCATTTTAGAGTTATGCTTCTTGACCGCGCGGAGCACAGCACGGCGGAGCCGCAACCGAAACTCGCAATATCTCCCGCAAAGACGCCAAGGCCGCAAAGGTGACGGGCTGATGCTCGTCCTCCGGAGTGACCGCGAGGGATCTAAGAAAGATTTCTCTCTTCGGTCGAAATGACATCGAATCCGAACTTGCCGTATTTACGCCTTGGCGGGAAAAGTTTCCGAATCCGAGTGTGTTCAAATTCGAGATCATTTGCGCCTGCGGCGCAAATTGTGAGCGATAGCAATACGAACAGAAAGAATTCGGACGATTTTCTGTCCGAACTTCGTGCTCTTCGTGTCCTTCGTGGTGAAAAGCATGCTTGCTTTTTGGTTGGCGGTTTTCGTGGTTAGGATGCAGGCGGCGCCGATCGTTGCGCCAATTTTTCCAGCGCACGGCTGACTTTTTGCCGCAGGACGACGATGTCGAAGGGCTTGCCGACGAAATCGCAGGCACCGAGCTCGATCGCCTTGGCGGCGAGCTGTTGGGAATTGATGCCGGTGAGTATGATGACCTCACAGTTGGGATGGATCTGTTTGATCTGCTGCAATGCGGCGAGACCGTCGGTTTTCGGCATGAGCACGTCAAGCAGGACGACGCTCGGCCGGAACGCCTCGATCTTGGGAATCGCCGCGGCGAGCGAGTCGGTGTCGATAACGCGGTAATCTTTGGAGAAGACCATCTTGAGCGACTCGCGCACACCGAACTCGTCGTCGATGAGCATTAAGAGTGGTGGTTCCATGGCTAGTCTGGCAAAAGATCTCCGGCTTGGTGGCGCATACTTTTGCACTTACGACCGCTGCACGCAAGCGCAGCACGACAAAATTTCCCTGTGAAAACGACATTAAAAAACGCCGGCTTCGCGGCATTAGTCGCGCAACAAAATTTACGGTGTGGTGGAAATAAATCAGCGGAACTTGTGCCATGGGCTACCGGGCGGCGAGTTCGGCGCAGCGCTCGGATGGATTCGCAAGTTGGCGGCATTCTTTGACGATGTCCGCGGCGGATTTTTCAAAAGTGTCCTTGAGATAGGCGATGCTTTCGCGGTAACAGTCGCTTTGATCGCTGCCGTCGGCGAGAGCGGCGCAGAACGGCATGGCATAGCGGCCGTCCCAAGTGTTATCGATGAGAGCGTAGACCACGCCGCGGATGCAGGCGCGCTTGGAGTCGCCGCCGGCGGCCTGACACTTTTGCGCGGTCGGCTCGACCTGTCCAAGGCGCACGTAGTTCGACAGGTCGCGTCCCGCCGAAAGGGCGCATTGATAACGGTACTCGCCGCTCTTGTCGCATTCTTGAAAGATTCTTTCCGTCGTCAGGCCCATTTCGCTCATGCGCGAGGTCTGCATGACGTAACATTCGCTGCGGTACTTGGCGGCTAATTTATTGCACGGGTAGTGATAGTCGGTGGCGCTCAGGTCGCGCAGTTCGGGCGTGGCGTTGAAGACATTCTCCATAAACACGCCGCCGTAGCAAGACGATTGGCTCCAGCCGTTGGGCAGCACGTCGCAGGCATCCAAAGATGGCACAAGCTTATAACCGGTGAAGAAAAGCAGCGCGTGGCCCAATCCGTGAAAACATTGAAAGCGAAAGCGGTCGGCGAGCTTGGGGTCGCAGGCGAGCACAGCTTTTTGCTTCAACTCGGCAGCGCTCGGGTGCCGGTTGGCCTGGTTGTAAATATCTTCGCCGCGCAGAAAGCGCTCTACCGAGCCGTGGTAGCAGCCTGAATGACAGGTCTGGTCGCAGGCGGTAAACGAATCGTGGATCGTGCCCTTCACCCGATAGGTTTCCCGGCCGATGGCATGGACCACCGGATGGCAGTCGCGCCGTAGGTCGGCATCGTCTTTTTCATAGCGCTGAATCAATTGGAGGGCTTCGAGAGTGGTGTGATTTTTCAGCGCATCGCGAAACAGCTTGTCGAGACATTCCGGGCTGTTGGGCTGGTTAAGGCAGTCTTTAATGGCAGCGAGCGACGGCAGCGCGCTCTCGCTAGCGACGCTCGATCGACGGACTTCCTGAGCCGACAGCAGCGCGGCGCTGAGCAGACTCATAAGAACAGACAGCAAAACCGTTCGTGGCATTTTCATAGGTGATCCGTAGAATCACCTCGAATGTAGCCCAAGCGCCGGTTGGCTGCAATATTTTCAGCTACTTAACGCCTTTTCTTGCAGCGGGGGTCGGTCCTAGTTGGGCTGGGGTGAAGCGCCTAATATGGTATATTAAGTTTAAACTTTTTTTGCTGCGGGGCGTCTAAAGGACTGACATGGAAGTACCTAAACTCAACTGGCTGTTCGCGACACTAAGCGTCTTCGGTTTGCTTGCCGGCTCGGTCTCTCAAGCCGGTGAAGCGACCATCAAAGCGGACAACCTCCCGGTATACACTCCCAAATTCTATCCCTTCGACAGGGGAGAGAAAGGAGTGTACCGCGCGACCTGGAACGGCCTGTTCTCGGTAGCGACGGCGGAGGTGACGACGACATCGAGCATGGTCGACGGCAAGCGGGTTTATCAAGTTCGAGTCGACGCCAAGACCGCCAAGGCTCTCGATTTGATCTGGAAGATGCGTGATACCATCAGCTCGACATTTGATGCCAAGTCTCTGTCGCCGAACCATTATCTTTTTAACCAGCGGGAAAACTCCCGGATCATCGACACCGAAGCCAAGCTCGATTTGACCGCCAAGCGTTGGGCGGTCACTCGCCAGCAGAATGGCAAGCGCACCAAGATCTATCAGTTCGACTCGCAGAACACCTTCGATCCGGTCACGGCGGTCTATTTGGCTCGCAGCGTCGACTTCAAGGTCGGCGACAAGCTTTACTTCAAGATCTTCGGCGGCCGTTATCATTATCTCCTCGAATTGTTCATCGAAAAGAAAGAGCCGGTGGAGTTGCCTTCCGGTAAGACTGTCGAAGCCTACAAAATCGTGCCGAGCGTGCAGAATTTGAAGAAGTCCGGCTACGCCAACAGATTGCGCGAGGCGGCGGTCTGGATCTCCACCGATGAACGGCGTCTGCCGGTCAAGCTGAGCAGCAAAATCTTGTTCGGCAGCGTGCAGCTCGATCTGATGGAAGACAAACGGGGCATCCAGGCCACAGCGGCTAATGGTGAACAGCCGGCGTCCTAGGATTGATGTTGATCAATGGTGTTCATATGAAGACGAGAAAGTTGTCCGTTGGCGCTAGCCGGTGGACGGCAAAATTCTGCCGCTCTCAACGTGCTGCACTGGCGATGCTGTGCTTGGCGCCATTGGCTTTCTCAGCTTGTTTCACCACGGCTGTGCCGCCGAGCCAGCGCGTGCCGCAAGACCACCCGCAACCGCGGTTGCAAAGCTACAGTTCGCGCAGCGTCGATACCAACGACGCCGCGCGTTTGCGCCGCGTGATGGTGCCTTTGGTCCAGGCCATGGACAAACCTTGCCGGCTCGATCAAGTCAAGGTCGGCATCATCAATCAGAACGAGATCAACGCCGCCAATGCCGGCAACTGCCAATTTTACCTGACCATGGGACTCTTGCGGCGCGCCTCGGATGACCAATTGCGCGGTGTGCTGGCTCATGAGCTGGCGCATCAAGACTTGGGACATGTGGCTAAGGCGCAAGTGCTCGGTGCGACGATCAACGCCTTGAGCGCGGGATTGCAGCAACTATCTCCGCTCGCCGGAGCCGTGGCGCCCATCGCCGGCGAACTGGCAACGCGCAGTTACGGCCGAAACGAAGAGTTCAACGCCGATAATCATGGCGTCGATATCCTGCTCCGTGCCGGATATTCCAAAGATGTCATGGTCGACTCTCTCAGTTGGATTCGCCGCATATCCGGCGACAAAGGGGGCGGCTTCCTATCTACCCACCCCGGGCTCGATGACCGGATCGCGATGATTCAACGGCTGCGTTAGGCGCACGCTCACGATTCTTTTGCTGGAGATCAGAACACCCGAGTTGGAAACGCCAGCACAAGCGGGCAACCGGTCAGAACATTTTTGACTCTCGCTCTAGCCGGAAAGTAATTCATATTCCAGGCTCTGAGACTGTGTCGCAACTGTCATTCCGAGGTGAAGCCGAGGAATCCCTTCTTCGTATGTGGCTGAAAAGACGAGATCCCTCGCTGCTTTCGGGATGACAGATGCGGGGCATGTGAGCATTACAACACAGCCTCTATGCGGGGCAGTAAACATTTCCGCGAGTCATCCGTCTAACCCAGCTAGGAGGCGGGGACCATGAAAAACACTATCAAATCGTTGGCAAGTTTGGCGCTGGTGGCCACCTTGGCAGCGGGCTGCGCGGGCGGTGCGATCACCACGCGTGAAAAGGGCATCGGCATTGGCGCCTTGGGCGGGGCGACCGCCGGCGGTTTGATCGGCACCGCGGTGCGCAAGCCTTTGGCGGGCGCGATGATCGGCACGGTGCTCGGCGCCGGCGCCGGCGGTTTGATCGGCGACGGCTTGCAAGGTCGGGAAATCCAGGGCAATGAACAGGATCAGGCGATCCAGCGCAACGAACAGGAAATCTTGCGCCAACGCCAGGAGCTTGAACAGCTCAAACAGCGGCGCGAATATTAATCGCATAAATTTACTAGAATTTTACAAACGGGGGGCTTTGGCTCCCCGTTCAATTTCTGGGACATGATGCTAAGCCGTGACAAAATCGGCGTAGAATGGAAAATCGTGGCCGCGTCGATGTTCTTGTTGGTGCCGATGCTCCTTCTTGGCGCTGCATCGGCTTTGGCTGTTTCTCCGACGCTCATCCCCGGCGATCATAGCGTGACGCTGCAACATGGCGGGCGCGAGCGCAGCGCCATCGTTCATGTGCCACGGCGCGCGGCGGAGCGTCAGGTGTTGCCTGTTGTCGTCAATTTCCACGGCGGCGGCGGCCATGGCGCCAATCAAAAAGAATACTCGCTCCTCGACGCCTTGGCGGAGAGTGAAAATTTTATCACGGTCTATCCCAACGGCACCGGCCGCTTGTCCGGGCGGCTGCTCACCTGGAACGCCGGCACCTGTTGCGCTTACTCAGTGATCAACAAAGTCGACGATGTCGGTTTCGTGCGGGCGCTGATCGACAAACTCGCCGAGAAATTTCCCATCGACCGGCGCCGCATCTACGCCACCGGCATGTCCAACGGCGGCATGATGGCGCACCGTTTGGCGGCGGAGGCGAGCGATGTGATCGCTGCGGTGGCGCCGGTGGCCGGTGGCATGGTGCTACCGGTCATCAAAACGGCACGCGCCGTGCCGGTGTTGCATATTCACAGCACCGACGATCCGCGCGCTCTTTACCCTGGCGGCCTCGGACCGCCGTTCCCATTAACCAAAAGCCAAGTGTTTCATCCCAACATCGACGAGATGATCAAGCGCTGGGCTGATCATAACGGTTGCGAGGCCGAACCGACGGTCGCCGAGCGGCGCACCGATCGCACCCCGCGCGGCCATAGCGCAACCAAATATGTTTATCCTAACTGCCGCGACGGCGCGTCAGTCGTGCTCTGGAAACTCACCGGCGCCGGCCATGTTTGGCCCGGCGGCAAGCAGAAAGTCTTGGAGCGCATCCTCGGACCGTCGACCGATATCATCGACGCCAACCGGGAGATGTGGGAGTTCTTCAAGAGCTACGCGCTCTGATTGCCGTTAAAAATTCACCGCAGAGTTCACGGCGATCACCCCCACCTTCATCCTCCCCCGCACGCGGGGGAGGAAAGAGGAGGGGGAGATTCCACCGCAGAGAGCGCAAAGGGCGCAAAATAAACTCAAAGCCGGAATTCGGAACTATGGGGTGGGTTTCAAACCCGTTTGCTTCGCTTGCTGAGTTACGTATCTCGTTTTACAGTCTGACGCGATGAGAATTCTTATTTCCGGCGTGGCTGGGCTGGTCGGCAGTCACTTGGCGCGGCGGATGGCGCGCGAGCATGAGGTGCTAGCGCTCACGCATGGCGACCTCGATATTACGGATGGCGCTGCTGTGCGGCGTTGCGTCGCCGATGCCAAGCCGGCGCTGATTATCAATTGCGCGGTGCTCCAAGTAGACGAGTCGGAGCAGGAACCGGCAAGGGCTCAAGCGGTAAATGTCGACGGTCCGGGCTTCGTGGCCGAAGCGGCGAACGAAGTGGGCGCTGAGATGGTTCATTTTAGCACGCAGTATGCGTTCGACGGCGAGCCGGTGAGGCGTTTGCCTTATACGATTGAAGACGCCCCGCGACCCGTCAACAATTACGGCAGGACAAAAGTTGCCGGTGAGGCGGCGGTGCGGGCTGCGTGCGCGCGCAGCTTCATCGTGCGCACGTCCTGGGTCTATGGCAGCGGCAAGAACAGCTTTCTCTGCACGGTTGCCAACGATCTCAAAGCGGGCAGGACGGTGCGCGCCATCGACGATATCTGGTCGAGCACGACCTTTGTTGATGACCTGATCGAGCGGATGATGGCGATTCGCGCTATCGGCCGGTACGGCACCTATCACGTCGTTAACGAAGGTGTCTGCACGTATTACGAATTCGCCCTCGAAGCCGGGCGCTTGCTTGGGTTGGCGCGCGACCGAATCGATTCCCTCATTGAAATTACCCATGAGCGCGACATGAAACGCGTCGCCGCCCGGCCGCGCTACACGCCGCTGCGCTGCGTGCTGTCGGAACAGCTCGGTTTGCCGCCCATGCGCGATTGGCGCGCCGCGTTGGCGGAGTATGTGGGGTGTGGATGATTCGAGTAATGGAGGGTTGGAGTAATGGCTATCGGACGATGAGTGAGTCGCTCTTGATTGTTTTGCCATCGCTCCATTACTCCACCACTCCAATTCTAGTTCCGCTCGCGCATTGACAGCCACGTTCGTACCAGACTAGAAGAACTAAGTCTGAACTCATGTAGGAGGGTATTCCCATGGCAAACTTTCCGGTTATCGATACCGACGGTCATGTGCTCGAACGGCAATCGGACATTCGCAAATATCTCGAAGAACCCTGGATCAAGCGGCCCACCGGTTTGTGGCCGGGCGATCAGCCCTGGGACAACGACATGATGGACGGGTTCGAGATGGCGCGGACGTGGAAGGGGCTGAGCGCGGCGCAACAGGTCGACAACTGGCATAAGATCATGGACGAGTACGACATCGAGAAAGCGGTCTGCTTTCCCACCGGCTCCGGCAATATCGCCAAGAATCAGGAAGTGCCGTATCAAATCGCCGTGTCACGCGCCGCCAACACGCAGTTTGCCAAAGAGTACAATGCGCGCTCCGACCGGCTGTTCTGCGTCGGCTGTTTGCCGATGCGCTCGCCCAAAGCCGCCGCCGAGGAGCTGCGCCGAGCAGTGACCGAGTTAGGCCTCAAAGGTTTTGAAATCTTGCCGACCGGTCTGCCGCTGGCACTGGGCGATCCATTCTACGATCCGATCTATGAAGAAGCGGAGAGGCTCAACATCGTGCTCGGCATCCATGGCACGCGCAACACATCGCGCGAGCTCGGCACCTCCGGATTGTCGACCTTTGCCGAGGTCCATTCCTACGCGTTCCCGGTCGGTATCCTCCTCCAGTTTACCAGCATCGTCTGCCAGGGGTTGCCGGTGCGCTTCCCGAAATTGAAATTGGCGTTTCTGGAAATCGGCGCCACCTGGCTGCCGTATTACTTGGACCGGCTCGACGAGCACTGGGAAAAACGCGCCGAGATCGAAATGCCGCTCTTGAAAAAGAAACCAAGCGAGATCGTGCGCGAGGCGAAGCTTTACTTCAGCGTCGAGCCCGGCGAATCGCAGTTGACCCACACCGTCGACTACGTCGGCGCCGAGCATTTTCTCTACGCCTCCGACATACCCCACTGGGATAACGAGTTCCCGCACAACCTGATCGATTTGCGCAATCACAAACAGCTGTCGAACGAGACCAAGGAGAAGATTTTGTATAAGAATGCCAAAGAGTTGTTTTCGCTATAAGTCGTTCGGATATTTCTCTCGCGAAGGCGCAAAGACGCAAAGGAAAGATTTTTAGATGACCATGAAATTCGCCAAAATTGTTTCGCTAACTCTACTCTGCGCGGCCTGGGCTGATTTAACTCACGCCGCCGATACCATTCGGATCGCTTACAGTTCGGTCAATCCGCACGCGCTGCTGGTGTCGTTGGCCGAGAAGCGCGGGCTTTACGCCAAGTATGGATTGTCCTCGGTGGTAGTTTACATTCCCGGGGGCAGTACGGTGATTCAAGCAATGCTGTCCGGCGACGTCGACTTGGGGCAGCTCACCGGACCGCCCGGCGTGGCGGCGAATATGCGCGGCGCCGACATTCTCTACATCGCCATGACCGACGATAAGATGGGCTACCAGTTGGTTACGCGTTCCGACATCAAAAGCGCCGGTGATCTCAAAGGCAAAAAGTTCGCCATCAGCCGCTTCGCGTCGTCGTCGGATTTTGGCTTGCGCACGATGCTCAAAACGGTGGGTGTCGATCCGAAAGAGGTGACGATCCTGCAGATCGGCAACGAGTCCGAGCGGTTGGCCGCACTGCGCTCCGGCAGCATCGACGGCTCGGTTTTTAACGCGCCCTTTGGCGCATTTGCCAAGAAATTCAACTTCAATGTCGTTGCCGACGCCACGGCGTTGGGCATACCCTATTTCAACACGGGCATGTGCGGTAGCGCAAAGCTGATTCAGAAAAACGAGGGGCGTATCCTCAACTTTCTGCGCGCCTATGTAGAGGCGATCAAGATCTTCAAAACCGAACCGGAATACACGATGAAAGCGCTGGCGCAGTTTAGCCGGGTCAACGATCAGGAGTTGTTGAAAGAAGCCTACGAGTACAACAAAAACAAGATCCCCGACATCCCATATCCATCGGTGAGCGCCATGCAGGCGGTGGTCGACCCGCTGGTCGCCAGCGGAACCGAAATTGGCCAAGCTCGACGCCAAGAACTTCGTCAGCGACCGCTATTTGAAGAAGTTAGAGGAAGAGGGCTTCGTGCAGAAGTTGATGGGGCGGTAGGTGTCACTTCGACTGACTCCGCAGTCGTGAAGCCCAGGCCGCGCTGGACCCGCATGTCGGCGGCATGCGAGCAACGGCATCTGAAAAGATTCGTTGCGGCTCTACCTCCTAGCCATAGTGCGGCTAGCGGGCTTTAATTTCGGCTAGCCGTGCGATAGATAAAAGTTCAGGTTGTTGGGTTTGCTTCGACGGAAGGCCGGTGGGCGCGGGTCAATTGACAGGGCCGCACATGAAGAGAGTTACGCTTTACAGTTCCAGCCGTTCATCGGTTGCCCGCCGGTCAGCGCCGACGGCCGATCTGCATCTTCCCGCAAGGCCCGATCAATCCGACGACAGTTCTTCGGCGAAAGTTCCAAGTCAAAAACCCCGCGCGCGCTGGCGAAACTTTTGCGCGCGCCACGAACGCCCGCTTTGGCTGGCAGCCGCCGTGCTGCTCTCGCTACTGGTGGTTTTGACCCACGGGGTATTTGCGCCGGCGCCGCGTCCGGTCACTCAGGAAGATATTAACGCCGCGGTGCTGCACACGCTCGAGACCAATGTTCTGCCGTCCGCGGCGGCGAAAGCGTACGAGATCATTCGACCGTCGATCGTCCGGGTGCGTCGCATGGAACCGAACAAGAACGGCGAAGAGAGCGAAAAGGGCGTCGGCACCGGCGTCGTGATCGTCGACAAGGGCGTGATCTTGACCAATCTTCATGTGGTGTTCGGCGCCAAGCGGGTGCAAGTCGTGTTTGCTGACGGGCTCGAATCCGACGCCACGGTGACCGGTACGCAGCCTGAGAATGATTTAGCCGTGCTGCAGGCGCATAAGATTCCCGACGATTTGGTCGCGGCCACTATGCGCTCCACCGCGGACCTTGCCATAGGCGATCAGGTCGTCGCGGTGGGATATCCTTTTGGTATAGGTCCTTCGGCGAGCGCTGGAGTAGTCTCCGGATTGCGCCGCGAGTTTTTCTCCCCGAATGGGAAACGCTTGCTGACCAATCTCATTCAGTTCGATGCTGCGGCCAATCCCGGCAGCTCCGGCGGTCCGCTGGTAACCGCCCGGGGGGAGGTTGTCGGCATCGTTACCGCGATTCTTAATCCGACGAACCAGCGTTTTTTTGTCGGCATTGGCTTTGCGGTGCCCATTGAAAATGCTGCAACCGCTGTCGGCGTGCCGCCGTTCTAGGGTAATCGCAAGGGCCAGCAAAAAGGGGCTTATGGACAGAGAAACAAACCACAAAGAAGTTGCTTCGCTCATGGAGCGCATCCTCTACGAGGTGAAGAAGGTCATCGTTGGCCAGGATCGTTTTCTCGAGCGCGTGCTGGTGGCGGTACTGGCGCAGGGGCATCTGCTCGTCGAGGGCGTGCCGGGTCTCGCCAAGACGCTGACGGTCAAGACACTTGCCAGAACCATTCGCGGCTCGTTCAAACGAATTCAATTCACTCCGGATCTCGTGCCGGCGGATCTGGTGGGCACGCGCATCTACAATCAGAAGACCGGCGAATTTACCACTGCATTGGGACCGGTTTTTACCAATCTGCTGCTGGCCGATGAGATCAACCGGGCGCCGGCGAAAGTGCAAAGCGCGCTGCTCGAAGTGATGCAAGAACGCCAGGTTACCATCGCCGGTGAGAGCCATCGTGTGACCGAACCGTTCTTGGTGATGGCGACGCAGAACCCGATCGAAACCGAAGGAACCTATCCGCTGCCCGAGGCGCAAGTGGACCGGTTCATGATGAAGGTGCTCGTCGGTTATCCCACCGAAGAAGAAGAGTTCGTCATCGTCGACCGAGTCACCGGCACTGCCAACGACGTCGTGCCGCTGGCCACCCCTGAGCAACTGAGCGCGCTACAGCGCGAGTGTCAGCGTGTCTACGTCGATCCGGCGCTCAAGCAATATGCGGTGCGGCTCGCCTCGGCGACGCGCGACCCCGATCGCTTTGGGGTTGCCGAAGTGGCCAAGTACGTATCTTTCGGCGTCAGCCCGCGCGCCTCGATTCATCTTATCGAGGGCGCGCGGGCGCTGGCGTTTCTGCGCGGGCGCACCTATGTTTTGTCGGAAGACGTCACAGATCTAGTTCTCGATGTATTTCGCCATCGGCTAGTGCTGACCTATGAAGCGCTGGCCGATGGCATGACGCCGGATCACTTGATCCGCCGTATCATGGAGCATATACCGGCTCCCGAAAAGCCGTTGGAGACCCATGTTAGAGTTGGCGCAAGCTTGTAAAATTGGCGTGTTGGAGTACTGGAATATTGGAGTGCTAGGCTCCCATCCATCTCCTCATAACTCGGCGAGTCCAGTAGTCCAAGAATCTGCCTTGAGCCAACGGAGATGCTTTTCAACGGCGTGAGTTTTTGCACGGTTTGCCGCTTTTTTTCATGCTTGGAGCAATCAGCCGATGAGTCCTGTCCAAGAATCTGTGCATACGGCCGGCGCCGAGAACATCCTGCGCCATCTCGAGTGGACGGTGCTTCGACGCCTGGACGGGCTGCTGCATGGCAACTATCAGACCCTGTTTCGCGGTTTCGGGCTCGACCTAGCCGATCTGCGCGAGTATCAGTATTACGACGACGTTCGCTACATCGATTGGAACGTCACCGCTCGTCTCCAGACACCTTACGTGAGGGTCTACAACGAAGACCGGGAAGTGATGGCCTGGTTCCTGCTGGACTTGAGCCCGTCGGTGGACTTTGGCGCCCGCGTGAAGAAGCGTTCTGTCTCGACTGAATTCGTCACCGTGCTGGCGCGGCTCCTGACCCGTCACGGCAATCGCGTCGGCGCGCTCTTCTACGGCGACAGCGTGGATACGGTGATTCCGGCGCGCAGCGGCCGGCGCCACGCGCTGCATATTTTGCACAGAATCCTTTCCCGGCCCGAGCCTTCGCGCTCGGCGGCGACCAATTTGGGCGATTTTCTCCAGACCGCTCTGCGCGTCATGCCAAGACGCTCGCTGGTTTTCGTCGTCTCCGATTTCATCAGCACGCCCGGCTGGGCCAACCCGCTGGCGAATCTCGCGCAGCGCCACGAGATCATCGCCGTGCGGCTCTACGACCCATTGGAGATGGAGTTGCCCGACCTCGGACTGATCACGATGCGCGACGCCGAGACCGGCGAACAATTATTCGTCGACACCCACGATCGCACCTTCCGCAAGCGCTTCGCGGCCTTGGCCGAGCGCCGCGAGCAGGAGCTGCGTTCGGCGTTCACCCAGGCCGGCGTCGACGCGCTGGAGTTATCGACCGACGATGATTTGGCAAATGCGATTCTCCGCTTCGCCGATTTGCGCAAGCGGCGCAGCCAGTTGGCCGGCGGCGGCCTGCCGCAGCACTTAAGAGGGAGCCATGAAGTTCCTCTGGCCTGAGATGCTCTGGCTGCTGCTGGTCGTGCCGGCGCTGGTGGCCGGCTATTTCTATCTATTGCGCCGCAAGCAGCAGAGCGCGCTCAAATATGCGAGTTTGAGCATGGTGAAAGAAGCGATCGGCGCGGGCCAGAGATTTCGCCGCCACATCCCGCCGCTGCTGTTTTTGCTGGCACTGATCGCAATGCTTGTCGCCGTCGCCCGTCCGGCCGCCGTGATCACCCTGCCGTCGCAATACCAAACCATCATCCTCGCCATGGACGTTTCCGGCAGCATGCGCGCCGTCGACGTCCAGCCCAATCGCATTACCGCAGCTCAGGCCGCGGCCAAGGCCTTCGTCGCCGACCAACCCTCCAACGTACGCATCGGCGTGGTGTCCTTCGCCGGAACGGCGGCGGTGGTGCAGGTACCCACGCATAATCGCGAAGACATCATCGGCGCCATCGATCGCTTCCAACTGCAACGGGGCACCGCCATCGGCAGCGGCATCATCGTTTCACTTGCGACCATTTTTCCCGATGCTGGTATTGACGTGAGCTCGTTGATTTACGGCTCCGGGCGTTACACGCCACGCGGCATGCCGCTCGACCAGACCGGCAAAGCGGAAAAGCAAGACTTCAAACCGGTAGCGCCCGGCTCCTACGCCTCTGCCGCGATCATTTTGCTTACCGATGGCCAGAGGACCACAGGCCCGGACTCCATGGAAGCGGCGCGGATGGCCGCCGACCGCGGCGTGCGCGTCTTCACCGTCGGATTCGGCACGAAAGCCGGCGAGACCATTGGCTTCGAAGGTTGGTCCATGCGTGTGCGCCTCGACGAGGAAACGCTCAAAGCGATCGCCGACTTGACCCGCGGCCAATATTTTTACGCCGGCACAGCTACCGATCTTAAAAAAGTCTACGACTCCCTCAACTCCAAATTTTTATTGGAAAAGAAGGACATGGAAATCACCGCCCTCTTCGCCGCCGCAGCGGCAATCATCGTGCTGCTCTCCGCGCTGCTCTCGCTCCTATGGTTCAACCGAATCCTGTAAGCGGCAAGATCTCTCTGCCGTTATCCAATGGGGGTCTGACTATGTTGCACAGCAGAATTTTTGCTTATGCGGTCTTGATCTGGTTGATTTCAGTCTGCTCCGTTTTCGCCGCAACGGCATTGACTAAGGTCGTGGTCGGCTACGCTGCGATGAATGGCCGCGTGGCGCCCTTGTGGATTGCCGATGAGCAGGGATTTCTCGCCAGAAACGGCCTCCTGGTCGACCAAGTTTATGTCCGCGGCGCGCCGCTGCTCGTCGCCGGCATGGCATCGGGAGACATCCAATTCGGCCGCAGCGGCGGCAGCGCGACGCTGGCGGCGGTCGGCGCGGGCCATGACTTCAAGATCGTCGCGACTTTTTCCAGCCGCAACAGCTATGACCTCATCGCCCGGCCGAACATCAAACGGCCGGAAGATTTGCGCGGTAAAAAAATTGCGTTGAATAGTATCGGCGGCACCGGCTGGATGGGTGTGCTCTTTTGGCTCGAACATTTGGGCCTCGATCAAACCCGCGATCAGATCAACATGCAGGTGCTCGGCGATCAACCGATCATGATGCAAGCCGTCGAGACCGGCATCGCCGACGCCGCCGCGCTCGACGGCGTGTTCAGCAAAATCCTCAGGCAAAAGGGCTTCACGGTTCTCGGCGAATCCGCCAACCTCGCCCAGCGCACCGTCGGCCAGGCGATGGTCGTGCCGCAAACCTTTCTCAGCCAACGCCCCGACGTAGTAGAGGCGTATCTCAAGGCGGAGATCGAAGCATTAGCCTTTGCCGTCGCGCCGAAGAACAAAGCCACGGTGATAAAAACGATTATGAAAAGACTCAAGGCCAACGCCAACAACGCGGAGGAAGGTTATCAAGATTTATTAAACGGCGTCGACCGCAAACCGTTCCCGTCTTTGGATGGTTTGCGTAATGTGCAGAGAATGCTCAAAACCCGCAATCCGAAGATCGGCGAGATCAAAACCGAAGAAGTGATCGACGCGCGCATCATGCGCAAGCTCGATGAATCCGGCTTCATTGACCGGGCTTACGCGGCGCAGGGGGTGAGTTTGAAGTAGGCTGGGTGGGTTGCGGAGCGATGAGAAAGAAGTAGTCGAGATAGTAATCAAAGTAGACCCTTTGTTTGCCGGGATCTAGTCTACGTAGCCCGGCCGGTAGCGTGGGGATCATACTGGTCGAATCTTAGCCTGCGCGTCTCAATATACTGAAAGACCTTTCGGCATTTGTCGCGTTCATAAGTTGCTTTAGTGTGATAAGGTTTTGTACTTTCGCCAAAAATGTCCGGCTCATTTTTCTTGAGTCGTGCTATACAGAAGTTATGAAGTTCTATACGGAACCAGATACTATTGGTTAGGCAAAACGAGAGAGCATCTGTTTGAGCCAGCATAAATCCCAGGAGTCGAGCGGTCATCCCATTTACAATGTTGCCATGGGGGTAGCTTGGCGGCTTGCGCCAAGGCAGGAGTATCTCGAAGTACCGGTCGGGTTTCTCTTTTGTGAATCGAGGGCGGCCATACAAGAGAAACTTTCCCATGCCCTGGATCTTTTGGCATCAGCTTCTCCCCAATGCCTCAAACGGCTACGGCTGCATGTCCGCGGTATCCTGATTATGCCGCTCGGCACCGCAGTGGGGGAATTTTTTCCGCCATTGAAACTATGTTGTCTTGACGAGAAGCATGTCAGCAAGGAGTCGACTCTTGTAGAGGAGATCGCCTCAACACTGGTTCACGAGACCGCACACGCGCATCTCTACGCCCTCGGAATTGGTTATCCCTCCTCACGGCACGTCCGAATCGAGAAACTCTGTCATCGTAGGGAGGTGTGGTTTGGGAAGAGGATTGGCAGTGAGGCTGTGTGCGAACGCGCGAAAGACTATCTCCAACAACCGGATGCGTTTTGGGCTCCCGAATTCCAGAAAACTCGTTGGCTTGACGCGCTCAAGCAATATGAGATTAGTGGTTGGGTTGAGAGACTTTTTAAGTACTTGATCGAAAGGCGGTTTGCCTAACCAATGGGTTGAAAGGACGCTGACAAATGCGCCTCTCACCCAAAGCGTTCGCCCGACCGCAGACGGTCGTGCGAACGGGTCCGCGGGTGAGCCACGCTGGTTGCGATCGCCTGCGGCGGTCGAACCAGCGGATGGAACCGATGGCCCTGCGGGCCACGGTTCACCCGCCGACCCGTTAGGTTGCTGTCGACGTGAAAGACAGCACTTGCCGACGCCAGTTGTTGTAGTTACAATAACTCAATGCGCATTACCTACGATCCGGCCAAGCGCGAAAAGACCTTTGCAACTCGCGGCCTGGATTTTGAGGATGCGGCAATTGTCTTTGAGGGCGTGACGTTGGAAGTTGAGGACACGCGCAAAGACTATGGCGAGACCCGGATCATTTGCTATGGACTCTTGAAAGGTCGAGTGGTGGTCATTGGGTACACACCGAGAGGCGAGGATCGACACATATTTAGCATGAGGAAAGCCAATGGCCGTGAAAAAACGCGCATCGCGCCGCTCTTTAAAATCTGACCTGACGCGAGTCGACGCGCATATCATAAAAGCTAAGGAGTACGTGGAATTGCCAGAGCTGACTTCGGCAATGCTCTCGCGTGCAACCTTGAAGAAGGGCGGTCGCCCTGTATCCGCCAACCCGCGCAAGCTCATCACGATTCGTCTTCCTGTGGATGTCATTGCGCGTTGGAAGTCAACCGGACCAGGTTGGCAGTCGCGCATGGCTGATCGTCTTAGCAAAACGCGGTAGACAAACCTAACCAATGAGTGGAGAAGGACGCGGCGGACCGCGCCTCTCACCCAAAACGTTAGGTTTTAGATTTATGATGAGGGTCTACTGTGAACACGGAGCCTTAGACGATAGAACCTTACCGGGTTGTCGCAGAGCATTTGTTTTCTGAACTCATCGGTCAGGTCTTTGCGCGCTTTCAACGTCGGCAGGTCGCCGCCGAATTGGTAGAGATTTCTAATGTCGCCCACCGAAAAGGTTTTTCGGGCGCCCTTCTTGACCGGCATAAACAGGCTTTTTATCCTACTTGCAATAATCCAGTCGTTTGCCGATTCGGAGACTGAGAGATTCTATTCGACGGGGCGTTCTCGTCGCTTTCCTCCGGAAATATCCTTTGAAGAGCCGGCATGCGTCTTACACAACTGAACGCTGTGACTCGGGTTGACGATCTAAGATTGCCACGATCTAACCACTTGGCGGCATTGAGAGGCGATCGGAAGGGACAGTGGAGTATCCGAATCAACGATCAATGGAGAGTCTGCTTTCGCTTTGCGAACGGGGATGCCTTCGATGTAGCGATTGTCGACTATCACTAAACGGGAGTTTTTTATGATTAAAAATGGTTTGCCCCCGGTTCATCCAGGCGAGTTTTTGCGCGAGATCCTCGAGGAGCGTGGAATGTCTCAGGCGCAATTTGCTCGCGTCATCGGCGTGGCGCCGATGCGCGTGTCGCATATCGTCAAGGGGACGAGGCCGGTGACGGCCGAATTAGCATTGTTATTTGGGCGCGCATTTGGACAATCGCCGCAGTATTGGCTCAATCTTCAGGGAGATTACGACCGTAAGCTCGCTGAACGAGCCATTGGGAAGCGTCTGAGACGGATATTGGAGCTATCGTTGGGGTAGCTCAGCCGGGCCTAGCCCGCCCGCATGGGTGTGCAGTTTCCATACCTCGCTCGAAACTCGATTGTACGGTTAGCCAAACAAAAAGGCGTCGTGTAAACCACGACGCCTTTTTGTCGCATTATCGAATTGACGTTAAGAATTAGTTTCCCTTCGCCTTCCTTGCGGCGGCGATATCGCCTTCGCTCAAGCGATAGAATCTTACCGGGTTGTCGCAGAGCATTTTCTTTCTGAACTCATCGGTCAGGTCTTTGCGCGCTTTTAACGTCGGCAGGTCGCCGCCGAATTGGTCGCGCTCGCGTTCGTGGGGGAAGTCGGAGGCCCACATGATAACGTCGTCGCGCAGCAGTTTGACGACGTAGGGGGCGGTGCGTTCTTCGACTTCCATGGTGACGAAGATGTTGCCGCTTTCAAAGAAGTGGCTCGGCGGATGCTTCAAGTTTGGCGCCAGGCGGGCGGCGAATTTTTCGTAGTCTTCTTCCATGCGGTCCATCATGAACGGCACCCAACCGGCGCCGGCTTCGAGATAAGCGACGCGCAGTTTGGGAAACTCCTGAAACACGCCCTGGAACATCATGTTGGTGATGTGGAGAAACAGGCCGACCGGATGTTCCAACATATGCGCTTCGAGAAAACTGGCGACGCGGTCGAGGCCGAGATTCTGGCTGACGCCGCCGTGGATCGTCAGCGGCACGTCTAATCTCTGGGCTTCGTCGTAAATTTCGTGAAACATCGGCGAGCCGTAGAGCGGCGTACGATTATTCGTCGCTGACGGCAACAGGCCGGCGACAAAGCCTAGATCTTTGACACAGCGCCGCAGTTCGGCGGCGGCGGCCTTGGGATCTTGCGGCGCCAGCAGGGCGACGCCTTTCAAGCGCGGCGACTGGGTCATGAAACGATCGTAGAGCCAGTCGTTGTAGCCCTGCGCCAGGGCGGAAGCCCAGGCGGGTAGTTGGATCATGCCCAAGGCGAGCGCCGATGTCGGATAGAGCACGGCCATGTCGATGCCATGCTCGTTTTGAAAGTTGATCCAGCGCTCGGCGTCGGGGTCTTCGCGCTTGCCCTTGCGCGCCAAGCCGCGCTGCCAACCGTCGGCGTCGAACATCGGCCAGGTGGAGTGCCAGTTCATCTCGGCAAAGTTGCCTTTGATGTGGGCGAAGATGTCTTTGTGGTCTTCCATGATATGGCCGTCTGCGTCGATGATGAATTCTGCCATTGTCGGTATCTCCTAAGGTTTTCTAAGCTGTGGTGTAAGTCGAAAAAGCCTGTTCACCACGAAGGCACGAAGGACACGAAGTTCGGGAAAATGTTTTACTTCTTTTCTTACCTTCGTGATCTTCGTGTCTTCGTGGTGAGATATCCCCTTCCGAATTGTTCCTTCAAGTCACTGGAAGAAAATCTTTTGATATTCTTTCTTCTTGATCTCGAAGTCTTCTTTGGTGAACTGGTACATTTGCACGAACTTGATCTTGTCGGCGTCCTGGAGCGGCGGGTAGACGCCTTTGCGGTTGACGAATTCACCGGTGTCGGCCTGGATCTTCATGCTCTCTTCGTCGAGAAAGAAGTCGATAAACGCTTTGCCGGCCGCCGGCCGGGCCGGTTTCGCGCCGATGTTGATGTACTGGCCGTCGCCCAACATGTTGTAGTCGCGGATATAGTCGAGATTGGCGCCCTTGTTTGTTGTAGGTCAAAACGAAGCGCGCGAAGGTGATGCCGATGGGCACTTCGCCGCTGCCGACTTTATCGGCCGCCGGCACGATCGACTCGGCGAATACCGGTTTGGCCGCGGCCAGATCGCGGATGAATTTTTCGACGCGTTGCTTCGGCATTATTTTATCCAAGCTGGCGAGCCACTGCGTGGTCAAGGTGTGTCCGGTGGGGTGCGGCATGACCAGTTTGCCGCGATACTCCGGCTTGACGATGTCCTCGAGGGTCTTGGGATATTCGCCGGCCTTGAGCATCGCCTTGTTATAAATCACCCCGTACATGATGTTGCGGTAGCGCGCGCCGAGCACAGGATCGATGGCTTCTTTGGCGAAGGCTTTGAGCGAGGGCGAGTCGTACTTGCCAATGGCTCCTTCGTTGGCCATCAGGCGCATATGATCGCCGGTGATGGCGACCACGTCGAAGCCCGGTTTGCCGACTCGATGTTCGCTCAGGACGCGGTCGAGCACTTCCGTCGACCCGCCGCGCCAGTATTCCATCTGAATGCCGGTTTTTTTCTCGAAGGCGGCTTTCAAGGCGTCGGCGGTGAAGGTTTCCATCGACGTGTAAACGATGACTTTGCCGCCTTCTTTTTTCGCTGCGGCGACGGCCTGCGCCGACTGGGCGTGGGCACTTTGACTGTTTGTCAGCAAGAACCATCCGATCAATAGAAGCGAGATCTTTCGCATGGACAGGATTCCTTTCTAGCGATTGGTCGTCTCGATCTTTAGATTTTCGGCGCGACTTATTTTATATGGTAAGGCTTGCGTTGGAGTCAAGGCGAAGAAGTCGCGAGGCGCGCGGCCAATGAATTGGGCGACCGCCGGTCGCCCCTACACGGGATAAAGGAATTCGTTGGTGGTTCTTCTGATCGTCGAGTGCGTCGATGAAGCCGCTTTCGACGACTCGGCGGACGAGGCGCTGATCGACGATCTCTATTTTCCGCCGAATCGTTTGAAAAAGCCTTCGCGTTCCAGTTCGTCGAGCGTGCTTTCGTCGAGATACTTGGCCAGATTCATATCCACTTTGACCGCGGGATTGCGCTGGGCGATGATCTCCAAGGTGTTGCGCAAGCCTTCGTGGGAAACTCGCGTGGGAAAGGAGAAGCTTTTGGCGAAGTATTGATAAGTCTCTTCGACGGCCTTGGGGTTTTTGTAGCGCAACCGCTTGGCGAGCACAGCGATGCCTCGTTCCTTGTTGTTCATGAACTGATAGACGCCTTCGGCGTAGGCTTGCTGGAAGCGCTTAACCGTGTCGCGATTTTTTTCCGCCCAACTGCGGCGGGCGACCATGACGTTCATCGGAAACGACGAGCCTTTGACATCGCTCATCTTGGCGAACTCGTGCAAGCCGAGGCGCAACGCTTCGTTGATATCGGGGTAGGAAAGCATGGTGCCGTCGATCGCTTTGGCCGTGAGCGCAATAATTCGCGCAGCCGAATCGCCGGCCGGAAAGATCGTCACCGACTGGCGCGGCAGGTTCCACGCCTTCAAGGCGAGAAAGGTCGCGGTCTCGGTGGCGCCGCCGACGGCGAGGATGCCAATTTTTTTGCCGCTTAAATCTTCGGGTTTGCGAATGTCCTTGGAGGTCACAAAGCTATACGGGAAGCTGTTGAGCGAGCCGGACAGGATCACCAAATCGGCGCCATTGTTGATCGCGTTGAGCGCCGTGGCGGCGTCGGCTTGGGCGAATTGGATGCTGTTGCCGAGAATCGCCTGAATCTGCCGCACTGAACCGGAAATAAACACCGCATCGCCGTTAAAGCCGTATTTGCTGAACAACCCCAAGTCTTTGGGCGCCCAGACCGGCGCTTGAAAGCCGGCGAAACCGGCGTAGGCGACCAGGTTGTTTTCTTGGGCGCGCAGCGCGGCGGGGAGAAGGAGTCCGAGAATCCAAAGGATCAAGGTTTTTTTGAACATGGCCTCTCTCCTACAATGAAGCGGTTGCGTGTAACAACAAGGGCGGATGACCTGACCGCCCCTTTAAAAATATCCGTTACAGATGCGATTTGGAACTCATGGCGATACCGAGGCTCTCGCCTAACCCTATGCGCCGCCACCGCGGGTCCAGGTTTTGCCCTGCCTGATTTTTTCGGCGTAATACTTCCACTCGGAGGAGTGGTGCATGCGCGTGCCGCGCGTGAGCAATTTCTCCTTGCTGCCGGCCAGCGTCTCGATGAAATCATCCGGCACGCCCGTGAAGCCGAAGCGCCTCGCGTCAGCCATAATTTTCGCCGTGCGCTCCATGTAGACTGCGTTCAGGCAAGCTTCGTCGATGGATGCGCCGACGGCGACGATGCCGTGGCCTTTGATCATCATGCCTTTGGCGTCGCCCAGAGTGCGCGCCAGGTCCGCGCCTTCATCTTCATCCAGGATGTAAATGGGTCGGGGATAGATCGGCACGCCGCGGCCGAATCGCCCCGATTGCACATGCACGCAGGAGACCGGGGTGTCGGCAAGACTCAAGGCGACGCAGGTCGACGCGTGACAATGCACCACGGCGTTGACATCGGGACGCGCCTTGAAGATTTCCGTGTAGATGACCGATTCCCGCGGCGGGTTGCCGACCCCGGCAAGTTTTCTAAGCCCGTAATCGAAATGGACGAGCCAATCCTTTTTGCTCTCCTCTGCGGGACGAAACATTTGCACCGCGATGCCCTTGTTGTCGGGCAGGCGCACGCCGACATGGCCCCAAATATCACCGATCTCCCACTCGAGGATTTTACAGGCGATGCGCAGTTCTGCTTCGGCCGTTTTGATCAGGGTGCGAGTTGGTATTTTCTTGATTGCTGTCATTGAACACTCCCAGTTGTCGATCGAGTTGGCTATTACGATGCGGCCTTCTTGCGCGCGGCGTAGGACATGGGATTTTCTTTTTGCGCGGTAGCGGTCAAGAAGTCGAACTTCTTTTGCCACGGCAGATGGCGCGGCACCAGATGGGCGAAGCAATCGATATGCGGGAACCAGTTGTGCGCCGGATCGCGCACCAGATGGGGCGGTTCTTTGCCGGCCTGCAACTCCTTGGCGGTGGTAAGCAGGAATCGGCGCACGGCGATGACCGCCTTGTCGCTGACGCCGAGATGTTCTTTGGTGCGATCGAAGATCGCGCCCATGCTTTCGGTGGCGCAGCCGTCGTGATTCAAAAAATCGTCGATGCCGGTAAAATTCACCGTCCTCTGTTTCTGCCGATCCTGCAGATAATTATTTCGCGCGTTGCGCACTTTGGTGTAGTCGGGATTGATCTGTTTGCGCCGGTGCACTTCTTCCGGCTGGACGACGCGGCCGCGGTGAAAGCCGATATCGTAACGCCAGCAGTGGGTATCGTCGGCCGGCACATAGGTGTGGATCTCATAGCCCTCAAGCTCGTTGGTCTTGCGCCCCGCCGGCACACAGCCGTAGACCGGCATGACGAACGCCGAGAAGCGGACATAGTGCTGATCCGCGAAATTCCGCGTGGCGATCAAGCGCACGCCAAAGTCGGTATCTTCGGTGTCATAGGCCGGAGTGGGGTCGCCCTTGTAGAGCGGTTGGTTGCTCTCGTTGGTGAAGCTGCGATGCAGAAACGACAAATGCGACGAATCGCATTCGCCCTCGAGACCCTGGAGATAATTGCATTCCAACAGACATTTCGTGACGTAGGAATATTCCAACGGCACCTGGGTCCATTCATAATTGGGAAACAACGGCGCTTTCTCTTTTGCGCCAAGGTACGCGTAGATGACGCCGTTGGCTTCGTGGGTTGGATAAGCGGTGTGATGGAGCTTCTTGGCGAAGTCGCTGCCGCTGGGCTCCGCCGGGGTTTCCAAGACGTTGCCGTCGACGTCGAACTTCCAGCCATGATAAACGCAGCGCAGGCCGCACTCTTCGTTGCGGCCGAAGAATAGCGAGGTGCCGCGGTGGGCGCAGTGTTCGCCGACGAGGCCAATGCGGCCTTGGCTGTCCCGAAACGCCACCAGCTCCTCGCCGAGCAATTTCACCCGCGCCGGCGGACAGTCGTTGCGCGGAATCTCCTCGGACAACAGGGCGGGAACCCAGTAGCGCCGGATGAGATTGCCCATCGGCGTGCCGGGGTTGGTTCGGGTGATTAATTCATTATCCTCGCGCGATAACATTCTTCGCTCCTCAAAGATTCGTTCAAGGGTTCAAGGCTCAAAAGTTCAAAGGTTCAATCGATCGAGATGTTCCAATGGTTCCAGATGTTCCAAAGGTTCCAACTGTCCCAGCTGTTCAATATGTTCGCTACGATCTCGCCGCAGCTATTTTCATCCTTCATCCCTCCGCCTTTATCCTTTCCGGTCAAGTGTCCAGGGTGCCGGCGGCGAAAATGTCCGAATAACTTGGGGCTTGGCGGATCATGCCTTGTTCGACATTGTATTTAATGAATGCGTCGATGGTCGTCTGGTTGGCTTTGATGCCGTATTTCCACGGGTCGCCCCACTTGGCCATTTGCTCTTTGAGTTGCTCGCGCAGGTAGACGACCGAAAAGCCGCCGCGGTCGCTCAAAGTGTCGTCGTAGGCCAAGGCCTTGGCTTTTTCGAAAGCGGCGTAAAATTTGCCGGCGAGATCCGGTCGTTCGCGGTCGAGTTTGCGGCTCATGACGATCATATGGACCGGCGTGAAGATGCCGGTGTCGTTGTAGAGATCGAGATCTTCCTGGACGTAGTCGGGGAAGAGACGTTTGATCTTTGGATGATGTTCCAGACTCTCGAACATTTTCGTGTCCGAAATGTCGGTGATCATCGCGTCGAGTTCGCCGGCGATCAGGCGCTGCGCCATGTTCTTGGTTTCGTCGACATAATCAATTTTCAGCTTGGCGTCGTGAACCGGAAAGAGTTCTTTGGCTTGGAGCACCCAGGTGACATTGGCAAAGTCTACCCCATAGCGTTCGCGCAACAGGCCGCGCGCCCACACGGTCAACGCCGTGCGATAGGTGCGCGAGCCGATGCGCTTGCCGGCGAGATCTTTGGGTGAGCGAATACCGGCGTCGACGTGGCAGAAGATCAATTGGTAGGCCGGTTTGCGCTTGGAAAAAACCGGCAAGCCGATGATTTCCCAGCCCGCTTCAATGGCCGGCAGGAAGTAGCCGATGTTCAAATCCATCAGACCGAAGTCGCCGGCTTTGAGCTTCGGATCTTCTTTGTTGATCATCGACGACGATTTGACTGGTTTTAGGACGACGCCCTCGATGGGCACGCGGCCTTCGAGCAGCGGCATGGTGATGTCGTAGCGCATCACCGGAAATTCGACTTTTATCACTTCACTTGCGCTCATAGTGCTTTATCCATTGCGCGAACGGATTGCTGATGTCAAGCGGGCATCGGAATGCCCGTTCAAGGTTCAAAAGTTCAATGGTTCAAGGTCAGAAACCGGATTGCGGTAATAGAATTTTTTTAGAGTAATCTATCGAACTTCTCGCGCAAGCGGTCCGGCTGGCCGTGCTGTTTGGAGAAGAGACGGGCGATTTCCTTATCCTCCACAGCGGCGAGTGTCGGCGGATTCCAGCGCGGTTGTTGATCCTTGTCGATCAAACGCGCGCGCACGCCTTCGCGGAAATCGGATTTGGCGCAGAAGTTGAGAGACATGTCCCATTCGCGCAGAAAGACTTCTTTCAGCGATAATCCGCGGCCGCCGGTGATCTGTTCGAAGATTGCGCGCGCCGAGGTCGGTGAACCCGCGAGATAACCATGTACGGCGTTGTTCAGCCATTCGTCGTCACCCCGCCACTGGCGCATGGCGACGTCGATGGCGGCGATGTTTGGCTGGACGGCCAACGCAGCAATGGTGGATTGGTGTTTCATGACCGTGGATTGACCCAGTTCAATGTACTCCGCGTATGAAACCAAATAGCGGCGCAGAAGTTCTCGGTCCTTTGCCATGTCCGTGGTCCATAGCAACTCTGCCAGGCCGTCGAAAACCGCGCGCTTGCGCTCGGCGCGGATGAGCACATCCGCCATGCCGATGCTGACGGCGTCGGTGCCGTCGAAGCGCGCCGAGGTGAGCCCCAAGAACATGCCCACGCCCTCCGGCATGCGATTCAAGAAATAACTGCCGCCGACATCGGGGTACAAGCCGATAGCGATCTCGGGCATGGCCATCTGTGTGCGCTCGGTGACGACGCGGCAAGCGGCGCCGTTCATGACGCCGATGCCGCCGCCCATGGTGATGCCGTCGGCCCAACAAAGCAGCGGTTTCGGATAACAGTGAATTAGATAATCGACGAAATATTCGTGCGCGAAGAAATTGGCGGCGACTTCGATGCCGGCACTGGCGTTCAGTTGCGTCACCAGGGCTTTGACATCGCCGCCGGCACAAAAAGACTTCTCCGATGCCGCGTGCAATATCACGCAGACGATGTCGCTGTGTTGGCGCCATTCCAACAGTTTCAGTTCCACGGCTTGGAACATCTCCAGGGTCAGGGCATTGAGTGCCCGGTGATTATTGAGCTCGATCAGTCCGATGGTGCCGGTTGGGGTTTTCTGCTCGGTGAACAAAATGGCGGCGCTCGTCGCGGCTAGCTCAGTCATGGCGGCTTACTCTCGGGAAGGTAACGCAGAACAAAAATGTTAGACAATTCCCTCCGCGTTCATCTTTTGTGTCCTATTCTGTACCGGGTCGTCCTCGACACGGTATCGCAAATTGATGGAAATTCAACGACTTGCCGCAGTCACTGGCAGCGCAACCAGATGGCATATCGATTGCTCCACAGAGGAATCGAGCTGTAATTTTATGACAGAGAGGGACAACATGGAAGCTGTGGTCACCAACGAAGTCAGTGAAGTTTACGATATTCACTACGAGAACGCGACCTTCAGGGCGGCGGTTTGTCACCGCTGCGGCGCGAAGATGTTCCCGGCGGAATTGCTCGAAGCCCATATGGACCGCCATCAACTAAAAGACATGTTCCTTGAAAGCGAACTCAAGAAGCTTCAGTACGCAATGAATCGAATGCGCTAGTTTTCGATCTCGCCGGCTCTGGCCGGCAACCGGTGTTCCCAGGCGCAGGCGTGGACTCCCTCCTCGGTTCACGTTTGCGGTATCACCCCCAGGGTGTCCCCGACAAGGGGACACCCTTCCTCAAAAAATCTCGCAGATCTCAAGTTCGTTTCGATTGCACCAAGCTGGCCGTGCATCTGCTGTCGCTTTAACTGTGGATATAGCGCCGGTTTTTCGACAATCAAATTGACTTCAAAGTTTCGCCTTGTTAACCAATGATGTCTTTGGAGAGTGGAATTGAAAGCAGTTCGCATGCATGGGTACGGCGGCACGGAGCAACTCTTCTACGAAAGCTGCGAGCCGCCGAAAATCACCGAGCCCGACGAAGTCATCGTCAAACTCAAAGCGGCATCGGTTAATCACATCGATATCTGGAACCGTATAGGCGCCACCGGCATGGTCGTGGCGATGCCGCATATTCTCGGCGCCGACGGTGCCGGGGTGGTGGCCGAGGCCGGCGCTAAGGTTGAAAACGTCAAGGTGGGCGACGCTGTTTGTCTCTATCCTCCGACCGGCTGTGGGCAGTGTGAATTTTGCCGTACCGAACGGGATTTCATGTGTATCCGGCTGCGTGTGCTGGGCGAGCGGTTGGAAGGAACTTACGCCCAGTATGTGAAGCTGCCGGCGCAAAACTGTTTTCCGATCCCCGCCGATTATTCATTTCACCAAGCCGCAGCATTCCCGTTGGTGTTCGTCACGGTGTGGCGCATGGTGATCACCAATGCCGCGCTCCAGCCGGGCGAGACGATGCTAATTATCGGCATCGGCGGCGGCGTGGCGAGTGCGGCATTGCAGGTCGCCAAACAAATCGGCGCGCGAGTAATCGTCACCTCAGGCAGCGATGCCAAGCTCGACCGGGCGAAGGAACTCGGCGCCGACTATGGCGTCAATCATCAGGGAGAAAATTTTGCCGCGGCGGTTCAATCGCTGACCGACAAACGCGGTGTCGATGTTGTGCTTGATTGCGTCGGTGGCGAGGTTTGGCGGCAGAGTCTCGCGTCGCTCGCCCGCGGCGGCCGTTTGGTGACCTGCGGCGCCACGGCGGGCGGCCAGCCCCAGGACGATATCGCGGCGATCGTTAACAAACAGTTAAAGATCTACGGTTCGACCTTGGGAAGCCGCCGGGAGTTCTTTCAGCTCATCAGCTTTCTCAATGCGAGCAAGATCAAACCGATCATCGACAGGGTCTTTCCGCTCGCCGAAGCCGCGGCGGCGCAGCGCTATCTCGAAGCAGCGCAGCAGTTCGGCAAAGTTGTGCTGGAGATTCCGGACTGACAAAAATCGCGCGGCGCGTGGTTCCAAAGGTTCCAATCGTTCCAGTGGTTCCAATCATCCGAGCAGACCGCGGCGATGGAGCGTTTCGGCGCAGGTTTCGAGAGTGCGGAGTTGGTCGTTGGCGGCGAAGCGTAGGACTACGGTGCGGGCGCCGGCCTCGATATATTTCTCGGTCCAATCGATCACTTCGTCCCAGGAACCGGTCACGCAGAGCATGGCGTTGGCCACCGCTTCATACGACCGATTATAGTATTGCGCCAAGAACTGTTGCCCCTCGATCACCGCCTCTTTGCCGCCTGCCGCTAGGGTGAAATAAATTCCTGATTGGATCGATTCGGGTTTGCGGCCGGCGGCAGCGGCGTAGTCTTGAATCTTCTGCCAACACTCGCCGAATAAATCCGGGCTTTTGATGTTGTTGATCCAGGCGTCGGCGAGCCGCGCGACGCGCTTCAAACCGGGCTCGACATTATTCGACGCCAGCCAGATCGGCACGCCACCGGGCTGAATCGGTTTGGGCTCGATGGTCACATGCTCGAAGCGGCTGAACTTGCCGTCATGGCTAACGTCGTTCTCGCGCCAGAGACGGCGCATCACTTGGACCAGCTCTTCGCTCATCTTCATGCGCGCGCTGGGATCGAGGCCTAATATTTCGAATTCATGCTCCGCCGCCGGCTCCTTGGGCCGGCCGTAGCCGACGCCTAGATCAACACGACCGCCGGTTATCCAGTCGAGGCTGGCGAGCTGATAGGCGAGTAGGATCGGGTGTCGCAAGGCGGCGAGAAATATCGCCGTGCCCAAGCGCACGCGCTGGGTGCGCGCGCCGATGGCAGCGAGAGTCGTCAGCGCATCAATGCGCGGCCGGGCGGTCAAACTATCACCGACCCACACAGAGTGAAAGCCCAACGCCTCGGCGCGCTCGGCGATCCGGTACAGGCCCGACGGATCGGCGCGTGCCGACATGATCGCTTCACGGGTGGGCAATAGCACGCCGAAGTTTATTTTTGCTGTAGTCATCTTATTCTCGCTTGCTAAGGTTTTTGCGTTGCTAGCGGTTGGCCAGAAATCAGAAGTCAGAAGTCAGAAGTCTCGGACCTTCTGAATTCCGGCTACTGACCGCCGACTTCTGACTTCTGATTTCCGCTGTCCTCCCTGCCGCGGATCAGCCGCGCAACATCGTACTCCATGATGGTTTCACCGCGTTGATTCTTGACCCAATGACGGTAGCGGACGATGCCGCCGCCGCGGGCGGGCACGGGTTTGCTATCGAGCACTTCGATCTCCACTTGGATGGTGTCGTTGACTTTGACCGGGCCGAACAAGCGCATTTTATCGAGTCCGGCGAACGCCATGCCGGTGCCGTGAATCAAACCGGTCTGCACAGTCAGTCCCTCGGCCATGCCGAAAGTGAGACTGCCCGGCGCGATACGCTCACCATACAAACTATCGTTGCGAATGTATTCCATATCCAAAAACAGCGGTTCGGTGAGCCCGACGAGATTCACAAAGGTCAAAATGTCGTGCTCGGTGATGGTGCGCCGGCCGGTGCTGTAGCGCTCGCCGGCGTGGAAATCTTCAAAGGTTTTACCGTTCATAGGACGCTCTTTCGCTTTAATTGCTCGATCTCTTCGATACTCATTCCCAACCAGGATGACAAGACATCCTCGGAGTGCTGGCCGAGCAGCGGCGGGGGCAGGCGCACCGATGCCGGTGTAGCGGAGAATTTTACCGGGATGCCGGCTAACCTCACCGTGCCCGCGGTGGGATGATCGATCTCCACCAGCATGTCACGGTGCAGCACCTGCGGCGCGGCAAAAACTTGATCGATGGTTTGCACCGGCGCGCAAGGGACGTCGGCTTCGATGAGCGCGGCGACCCATTCGGTCGTGGTGCGGCTGAGAAATATCGCCGCGAGCAGGGCGATCAGTTCTTGCCGATGCTCGACGCGGTCGGCGTTTTTGGCGAAGCGTGGATCGTCGGCGAGCTCCCCGCGTCCGAGCGCCGGGCAAAGGCGCTTCCAGATCGCTTCGCTGGCTGCGCCCAGCACCAAAAAACTGTCGGCGGTCTGAAAGCTTTGGTACGGCACAATGGTCGGATGGGCGTTGCCCCAACGGCCGGGAACTTTGCCGCCGACCAAATAGTTGCTGCCGGCATTGATCAGCGCGGCGACTTCGGCTTCGAGCAGCGAAGTGTCGATCTTTTGGCCGACGCCGATTTTCTCTCGGGCATAGAGCGCGGCGACGATGGATTTGCCGAGCATCAAGCCGGCGACCAGATCGATGATCGCGACGCCGACTTTGAGCGGACCGCTCTCGGCAGTGCCGGTGACGCTCATCAAGCCGCCCCAGGCTTGCACGATCAGGTCATAGCCGGGCATGTCCGCCATTGGCCCATCGGCGCCGAATCCCGAAAGTGATGCGTAGACAAGACGCGGATTTTTTTCGTGCAACTCTTTCTCGCCGAGGCCCATACGATCCATGGCGCCGGGACGAAAATTTTCGATCAATACATCGGCGCGCTCGGCGAGCTTACGGACAAGCGCGATACCGTCGGCTGACTTGAAGTCGGCGGTGAGGCTTTTCTTGTTGCGGTTGGTGCAAAGAAAGTACGCGCTCTCGCCACCGGCGAAGGGTGGGCCCCAGCCGCGGGTATCGTCGCCGACTCCAGGCTGCTCGACTTTCACGACCTCAGCGCCAAGATCGCCCAAGAACATGGTGCAATAAGGGCCGGCGAGGACGCGGGTCAAGTCGAGGACTCGGATGCCGGCGAGGGGACCTTTATTCGCATCGCTCATGGTAATAATAGAACTCGTTCAAGTCGTTCAATCCCCCGGCTTTCGCCGGGGTCCGTTCAAGCCGTTCAAATCGAAAGGGCGACCGGCCGGTCGCTCCTGCAAAGAAACGACGCCATCACTTGAACTCGATGCCTTTGGCTTTGAGAATCTCGTTCAAGGTTTCGACGCCGAGCCAGAGGCCGGGCATGCCGCCGGGGATGGCGGCGACTTCGACGGCTTCCAAGACTTCGCGCGGAGCGGCGCCCAACGTCAGTGCTCTTTCGCTGTGCAGTTTGACGCCGCGCGGGCGGTTGAGTGCGCAGCAGATGCCGACCATGATCAACTCCTTGGTCTTGCGCGGCAGCGCGCCGTCGCGGCCGAAGGTGCCGTCGACATAAAGGCCTTTGAGTTTCTCGAAATACTCCGGATCCATTTGCGCGATCAGGTCGTAGGCCTTGTTCTGCGCGCCCAACGAAGTTTTCTCGAAGGCGTCTTTCGCATCCTGAGCCATGGTTGCCTCCTAAAATATACCGTGTGAAATTGCCCAAGAGTGTTTTGCACCACGAAGGACACGAAGAACACGAAGTTGGAAACAACAATTGTCCGAAGCCTTCGTGTCCTTCGTGGTGAATTCTCTTCTTGCGTACCGGATCATGAACATGTTGACCCAGCTAATCCTTCCGAGTGTTCTGGCTGATCACGACATCGACCAGCGCTGGGCCGGTTTGATCCAAGGCGCGTTTGAGCGCCGCTTCGATGGCGTCGGGGTGTTCGACGCGTTCACCGTGAATGCCGAAAGTCTCGGCGAGCCGGGCAAAATTGATTTCGGGCCCGGTGATCTCGGCGCCCATGTCGGCGGCGATGCGGATTCTTTCCTCAGAGCCGCGAAACTGATTCTTGACAGCCATGTAAGCGCGATTATTGAAAACGATGACGACCAGAGGAATGCGATACTTGGCTAGGGTCCACAGACCTTGGAGGCCGAACATAGTGCTGCCGTCGCCGAGGCAGGCGACGACGCGCCTTTTGGGCGAGGCGAGCTTGGCGCCGATGGCGGCGCCCAAGCCCCAACCCAAGTAGCCGCCGGATGAGTTGGAAAAGTAATCCCGCCCGAGCGAAAACTGGAAGTTGGACATCAAGAGATCTTTGCTGGTCGGGCTTTCGTTGACGATCAACGCGTCTTTCTCGACGAGCCGGTCCATGGTGCGGGCGAGACGGGCGGCGTTGATCGGTGTGCCATCCCATCCTTTGCTGACGCGATTATCGATTTCGCCGGTGGCTTGATCCTTGGCTTTGCGGATGCATTCGCGGCGCTCGGATTTCACAGCCATCGCGGGCTCGACCTTCGCATAGCATTCGGTCAACGACTTGAGCGCGCTCTTGGCGTCGGCGACGATACCGATATCGACGGGAAAAACTTTGCCGATCTCCCAGGGATCTTCTTCGATGTGGATAATTTTTGTCGACGGTTTGATTACCGGATCCGGGATGTAGCGATACTCGCGGATCAAGCGGCAACCGATGGCGACGATCACATCGGGCTCGCCCCAGACCGGCAACTCGAAAGACGGCTGCCGTTCGGCGATCTGAAAACTCTGTGGATGGTTGGTCGGAAAGGATAGAAAAGAATAGCGTGGTTCCATCACCACCGGTGCCTCGACCAGCTCGGCAAACTTAATTAGTTCTTCAATGGCGCCGGCTTTCGCAATGGCACTGCCGGCGACGATCAGCGGTCGTTTGGCATGCGCCAGCATTTTGGCAGCCTCCACGAAGGCGTCGGGATCGCCGGCGATGCGCGGCGAAACGCGCGAACGTTCAGCTTCGGGATTCGCTACACTTATCGGTTCGCCGAGCAGGTTGCTCGGCAGCGCCAAATAGACCGGTCCGGTTGGCGCGGATGACGCGACTTTGAAGGCGCGGTTCAGGTATTCCGGGATGCGGTCGGCGCGATGGACTTCGGCGCTCCATTTGGTGAACTGCTTGGTCATCTCGACCAAATTCTTCCCTTCGGTGTGGGAGTCACGGCCGTCGATGCGGGTATCGACATTGGTCGAAGTCACGATCACCGGTGAGCGGTCGCGGTAGGCGTCGTAAAGCGCGCCGACCGAGTTCGCCGAACCGGGCAGTGTGCTGACTTGCGCCAGTTGCGGCCGGCCGGTGACCCGGGCGTGGCCGTCGGCCATGGAGACGACGCAGGTTTCGTGCATCGCCAGGATGAAGCGGATCTTTTCCTGGTCGGCGATGGTGCCGATGAATTCCTGGCCGCTGGTGCCCGGCAGACCAAAAACATACTCTACGCCGTGGGCGGCGGCGACTTCCAAATAAGCCTGCGATGCGATTTTTTCCGCGGACATTCTAATAGTCGCTCCTTTCAGTCGCTCCCGTTCAGGGTTCAAGGTTCAATGTCGGAATGTGGTTCCAATTGTTCCAGCCGTTCCAATGGTTCCATCCGAACCTTTGAACGCTTGAACTTTTGAACGGGTTTATTCATCGATACAAGCCGTCGATGAAGCCGCTGTCGTCCAATTCCTTTAGCAGAGTTGCGTTAATAAAGCGCTCCGGCGTCGCCTTGGCGGCTTCGGGGCGATCTTTGGCGGCGAGGTCGAGCAGCGCTTTGACGCCTTTCACCGATGGATAAGGTTTGCGCGGCACGATCTTGGCGGCGAAGTACTCCCAGGTGGCGCCGACCGCTTCCATGTTGTCCGTGCGCATGTAGCGGGCGATGATCTTTTCGCTCTCCCGGCGTTGGGTCTTGAAATAGTGTATGCCTTCGACGAAGGCGCGCATCAGCCGCGCGGCGGACGATCGGTTCTGCGTCAAATATTTCTGGCTGCTCGCCATGCCGGTGATCAAAAACTCGCCGCCCAACTCGGACATGTCGAGCAAGATGTTCATGCCGTCTTTTAGCGCGATGGTGGTGATCGGCGGCAACAAGATGGCGGCGTCGAGCTGGCCGGCTTTCATCGCTTCCAGCCGTGTCGACTGCTCGCCCAACTGCAGGATCGTTACCTCGCGCGGATCGATCTTGAGATGGTTGAAGGCGTAGCGCGCCGCGACATCGGGCGCCGCGCCGAAACGGTTGACGCCGATGCGCTTGCCGTTGAGCTGGCTTGGCGTCGTGATGCTTTTGACCGTGACCAATTGAAAGGCGAAGGTGTTGACGATGCCGGCAGTCATCACCAAGTCGGAGCCGGCGAGATTGCTGGAAACGATCGCGGGACCGGCCATGGCCATCGCTTGGACCTCGTTGGCGATCATCGCAGCGGCCGCCGTCGGGCCGCCGGGAATGAAAACCAGATTGACATCCAAACCATTTTTTCGAAACAGCCCGGCTTCCTTGGTGATCCAGATCGGCGCGTACGCGCCGGCCTGGGCGCTATAGCCGACGATCATTTTTTCTTGTTGGGCACGGGCGGCGGAGGGGGGGAGTAGCAGAATCAAAAAGGTTGAGACGCAGATTGACGCGAATAGCAATCGCCACCAGTCCGCATGGTCGTCATCCCGGCCAAGCGGAGCGCGAGCCGGGATCCAGGCGAACCCAGTTAACCTGGATTCCCGCCTGCGCGGGAATGACGAATCAAGAAACGATGTTGTCTTCATTGCGACTCTGCGAATCGATTCACGGGCTTATGGTTGCACTTATGTGAGTCGTCCCGCATGTAGCTCGTCAATCGAAAATCGGCAATCCAAAATCCAAAATTCTTCACGGCCACACCGATTTGATGAATCCCGTGGCTTCGAGCTCATCCATGAAACTCGGGTCCATGAATTCTTCGGCCTTGCGGCCCCTGGCTTTGGGATTGTTCTCGGCGATCATGCTCAACGAATTCTCCACGCCCTTGGGATTGATCTTGGGAATTTTCTTAATATAGCGCGAAGCGAACAGGTCGTGCGTGGTCGCCAGCATGTCGCGGTCGCTGACGCCGCCGTAGCGGCGCAGCGCGCGGATGCCGAGCTCGCGGTCGGTCAGAAGTCTTTTGGTGCCTTCGATATAGGCCTTGAGAAAGCGCAGCACGGTGTCGCGGTTGGCGTTGGCGTAGCGGCGGCTGACGACTACCGTAGTTGCCGGGCTTTCGAAGCCCGACTCGGCAAAGTCGATGAGAGTTTTCAAATTAAACTTTTCCGCGTGCAGCGACGTCGGAAACGACAGCATGCCGCCGTCGACGGTCTTCTGCGCGATGGCGGTGGCGATGTCGGGCATCCTGCCGATTTGCACCAGCTTCACGTCTTTCTGAGGCTCCAATCCCCAATTCTTCAGCGCCGGGCGCACGAGCAAATCCGTCAGCGAACCGAATCCCGTCACCGCCAGGGTCTTGCCCTTGAGGTCCTGTGGTTTGGCGATGCTCTGATGCACCATCAGTTTCATGATTTGGTTGTCGATGGAACTGGCGACTTGTATCAGATCGGCGCCGCCCACCGATGCTTGCAGGTAGACCACGGAAGAAACCGTCGAGGTGTCGAGCTGGCCGGAGACATGGACTTGTACCAGTTTCACGCCTTGGACGTAAACCATTTCGCTGTCGAAGCCGTACTTTTCTAAGAGCCCGGCTTCCTTGGTGGCGAACAACGGATAAAACGCAGCGCTGGGCGAGGGGTAGCCGACGCGGAGTTTGGCGTTTGCGGCGCTTTGCGCCGCAAACGAATGGATAATAGACAATTGAAAATTGATAATGACCAAGAGTAGGAGTCGTTTCATGGATTGCGTCCATCCAGCTCGGTAGCGACGTTGCCCGCGGGCTAAAGATTGAATAGCTGCTGGGCGTTGCCGAACAGCAGTTTGTCCTTCACCGTCGGCTTGAAATTCATTTTGTCGAAACTCACCAAAGCCTTTTCCAAATCGACGTAGGGAAAATCGGTGCCGAAGAGCGCTTTGTCCTGCAGCCGGCTGCCGATGGCTTTTTGAAATAAATCGGGGAGCTGTTCGGCAAGATAACCGGAGGTGTCTACGAAGAGATTCTTTTTGTGCGTCACGACGCCGATCAGTTCCTGTTCCCAGGGCCAGCCGGGATGGGCGGCGATGATTTTCATCTTGGGGAAATCACGCGCGAGCGTGTCGAGATAAATCGGCCGGCCGTAGTCGAGGGCGATGCCGCTGCCGCCTTCGGTGTTGGCGCCGAGCACGGTGAAGCCGACGTGAAACAGTGCCGGTTTGCCGCTTGACTGAATAATTTCCCAGATGTCGTAGAACCGTTTGTCGTTGGGGTAAAAACCTTGATCGGGCGGATGGAACTTGAAGCCTTTGACCTTGGCGTTCTTCACCAGTTCCTCGGCGTAGCGCGCGACGCTGGTCAAATCCGCGGCGTTGGTGTCGAGGGCGGCGAGGATGCCAGGAAATGTCACGGGAAATTGTCCTGCCAGGTCAAGCACATGTTCGTTGCTGTTGCGCGCGCCTTCGTTGACCGTCGATGGGTGCCAGCCGATTAAGAGGGCTTGAACATCGCTCTTGGCATAAACAGCGGCGAAGCCTGCCGGGGTTTGCGGGATCTCGGCGAGATTTCTTTTGAAGTAGCCGCAGGCGTGATAATCCAGCCCGCGGGTGCTTGGATGAACGTGGACGTCGAAAGCGCGCATTTTTAAACTACCTTTCGTCCGTTTTACGATGCTCCCATCAACATCATTGACAGGACCGGAAATATCATAGCGACTCGGGGTAAACAATTGCGCCAGGTAAACAATTGCGCCTTGACACTGGGTTGGCCCTTCTCTAACGTCAGCCACGGAGAGCTGACGGGATTCCCCTGGACAAGAACGGAGGAGCTTCAATGCGGCGTTGCAGAAAATATTGCATGATAGCGGCGCTATCACTGACGTTGGCGCTTTCTTGCGCCGGGATCGGCGTCGGTGCGCAACTCGCGGAGTTAGAGAAGCTCAACGTCTGCTATTCGTCGATTGCCGCCACTTCGATCACCACTTGGGTGCCGCAGGACGCCGGTATCTTCAAAAAATACGGCCTCGATGTGAACGTGATTTATGTCTCGGGCTCACAAGCGATCAGTACTTTGGTTTCCGGCGATGCCCAAATCGTCCAGGGATCGGGCGCGGCGGCAGCGCTGTCGCGTTTGTCAGGTTCGGATGCGATCACCATCGCGACGACGATCAATGTCATTCCCATGAGCCTAGTGACGGCGCCGGATATCGCGACGCCGCAGGATTTGAAAGGCAAGACCTTTGGCGTCAGCCGGTTCGGCTCGCTTACCGATCTCGGTTTGCGCAAAGCGGTCGCCGAATTTGGTCTCGATCCGAACAAGGACATCAAGATGATCCAAACCGGCGGTGTGCCGGAAATCTTGCTCTTCATGCAGCAGGGTGTGATCAAAGGCGGCTTGATTTCGTCGCCCACTTTGGAGAAGGCGAAGGAAGCCGGCTACAAGGAATTCCTGAATTTGAGCGAAGTTAAGTTTCGCTATCCCGGCACCGCACTGGTGACGACGGATTCGTTTATTCGCAATCGGCCGCAGACGCTCAACCGCTTTCTCAAGGCAACGTTGGAAGGCATCAAGTATGCCAAGGCCAACCCCGACTTCACCGTGCGCGTGCTCGGCAAGTACACGCGCAACACGGATACGAAATTGCTCATGAGCGCGTTCAAAAGCTACGTGCTCGGTTACATCCGCAATGTTCCCACGGTGACCTTGCCGGAAATGGAAGCGGTGATGGAAGACTTGGCCGAGCGCAACCCCAAGGCTAAAGGCGCAGATGCGCGCAAGTTCTACGATCCGGCGCCGCTGGAGCAGTTGGCGAAGGATGGATTTATCAAGGAGTTGTATCCGCGATAAAAAAATGGGAACGCGTTCAAACCGTTCAAGTAGTTCCAATCGTTCAAGCCGTTCGCACGGGAACCGTGCGCTGTGATCGACCGAGGAGAACCTACCATGGGTTTGTTGCTTTTCAGCCGCCGGCGATTCGTCAATATCTTAACGATCGGGTTGTTACTCGGGAGTGCGCCAGCGGGAGTGAATGCGCAGGGATCGGCTACCAGCTCGCAACTGAAGATCGGCATCATCGGCTCGGGCAATATCGGCAGCACGCTGGGAGAGTTTTGGGTGAAGGCGGGGCATCAAGTGCTATTTTCGTCGCGCAACCCGGAGAATCTAAAACCGCTGGTCGAAAAAGCCGGGCCGCGGGCGCGTGCGGGGACAGTGAGCGAGGCGATCGCGTTTGGCGATGTGATTTTAATCGCGGTTCCCTACGGCTCAATGGCGCAGATTTCCAAAGATTATGCCAAAGATCTCGTCGGCAAGATCGTTATAGACACCGGCAACGCAGTGCTGGCGCGCGACGGCGAGATCGGCAAGGAGGCGCGTGAAAAGGGCGTCGGTTTGACGACGCAAAGATTGCTCCCCGGCGCGCGCGTCGTGCGCGCGTTCAACACTTTGGGCGTCAATCGGCTCAGGAGTAACGCCAATCGCCCCCAAGGTCGTATTGGTATCCCAATGGCCGGTGACGACCAAGAAGCCTTGAAAGTTGCATCCATGCTCGTGCGTGACGCCGGTTTTGATCCGGCGGTGTTGGGTGGACTCGATCGCTCCAGGCTGTTCGAGCAGACCAATCCGCTTTACGGTCAGGAGATCTCGGCGCAGGAGATGATCGAGCGGGCGAAGGCGATCAAATAAGCAAGCCGGTCACGAGTGTTCTTTCCCTTGACCCCAAGCGTTCCGCTGGCGTAAGTAAATTCCGAGAGGTTTATGTCGGGGCAACCCCAGTGGTTGCCCTTTCTATTGTTTGTTGTGCGCTGAAAGGAGCCGCCATGAAAGCCGCTGTTCTCTATGAAGTTCGTCAACCGTTGAAGATCGAAGATCTCGAAATGCCGGACGTCCACGATGAGGATGTGTTGATCAAAGTCGCGTCCTGCGGCGTGTGCCATACCGACTTGAAAGTCATCGAAGGGCGCAATCGCTTCACGCCGCCGACGATCCTCGGCCATGAAGTGGCGGGCACCGTCGAACAGATTGGCGCGCAGTGCAAGGACTTCAAGGTCGGCGATCGAGTGATCATCGGCATGCGCTACAAGTGCGGCCGCTGCCGCTATTGTTTGAGCGCCCATGAAAATCTCTGCGAGCGCCGGCCGGCACCGCCGAATTTGAGAAAAAAAGACGGCACGGTGGTGACGCGTTGGAATGTCGGCGGCTTTGCCCAGTATGTGTCGGTGCCGGCGTACATGACATTCAAAATTCCCGACGGCATTTCGATGGAAGAGGCGAGCGTGGTGGGCTGCCGGGTGACCACCGCGTACAACGCCGTTAAACACCGCGGCAAATTGCAGCCCAATGAGTCGGCGCTGGTGATCGGCTGCGGTGGCATCGGATTGAACACGATTCAATTCCTTAAATGCTTCGGCGCCTACCCGATCATCGCCGTCGACATCACCGAGGATAAATTGGCGGCGGCGAAAAGCTTCGGCGCGACGCACACGATCAACGCGAGCGCGGAAGATCCGGTGAAAGCGGTCATCAAATTGACCTCGGGCGGTGTCGATAAGGCCTTCGAAGCGATCGGCAACGCCAAGACCTCGGATCAGATCATTCAAGCGACCCGGCCCGGCGGCACGGCGACGATTATCGGCGGCTTAGGCAGCGGCCCGTTCACGATCAGCAGCGGTAACTTCGTCACCCGGGAAATCACCATCACCGGGGTGTCGAGCCGGCAAGCCAATGACGTCGACGAAGTGTTTCAAATGGCGCAGCAGGGGCGCATTGAGCTCAGAAGCCTGATCACGCAAAGCTATCGCTACGAGCAGATCAATGAGGCGCTGGCAGACCTCGAACATGGCAAGCTGCGCATGGCGGTGTCGTTGTGGAACTCAGAATGAAAGTTCCGCCCGTTCAAATCGTGCCAGCCGTTTTGGAGGATTGCGGCCTTTACTAAATAGAACGAGGAATTGGTATGATTTTTAACAAAAGTCATTTCACCCACGCCGATGAGTTTTTTTGGTCAGGGACGTTGTCATCCGCGAATTTCATATGAGTGGCTGTTCGTCTCGTGTCCCTGGCTCTGAATCAATTGTTCGATCCAGCCGGCGATAACGGCTACGGTTGCCGCGTTCGCGTCGATCAAGGACTGCATGGATAGCTCGACGCCGAAGATTGCACGCACCCGTGCGATGATTTGAATAGCGTTCAACGAATGGCCACCGAGCTCCAGAAAATTATCGTGAATTCCGACTGGTTCTGTTCCGAGAATCTCCGTCCACATTTCTGTCAACGTTTCTTCAATCGGCGTACGAGCGGCGACGAAGAAGCTTTCGCATTCCGCCTTGACATTCTTCAGTGACGCAAGCACGCACCGATCCACTTTCCCGCTTGGCGCCGTTGGCAAAACGTCGACCTTTACGAAAGCCGACGGAACCATATACTCCGGAAGGCGTTCTCTCAGATAGGCCTGCAGTTTTGCTCCCGTGCGGATCGTCTCTTGGGCCGGTACATAATAAGCTATAAGGTACGTTTCACTATTTTTTTTCGTCTGGCTCAAGACAGCCACCTGCTTGACGCCAGGGTGAGAGAGCATGATCATTTCAACTTCGCCGGTGTTTACCCGATATCCTCTAATCTTAACCTGAAAATCCTTGCGGCCAACATGGAAAAAACAACCATCAGCTGTCATGCGGCCAAGGTCTCCTGTGAGGTACAGCCATTGATCGCCACCTTCCGGGTCAGGAAGGAATTTGCTTGCGGTCAGCTCTGGTTTGTCCCAATAGCCGAGAGACAAGTAACGGCTTTGGACGACAAGCTCACCTGTCGCGTAAGGACCCACCTGTCGCCCGTCGTCGTCAATAAGGTAAACCCGCATTCCGTTTGTGGGAAAGCCTATGGGCAAAACGTCTCCCATAAAAGAAGTCGCGAGCTCCAGTCGATATTGCAGAAAAGGCCCCACCTCCGTTGTCGCAAAACTATTAATGAAAATACATTCGGGTACAAAGTGCCGTCTGCATAACTCAAAGTCTCCCGGCAAAACGGGCTCGGCGCTCAGTTGAACGATACGGACGTCTGGGAAAATTTCGCCGTCTTGAACGCTCTCAGCGAATTTTCGGAAAAGGCTAGCGCTGGAATGGTAAATCGTAATCTTTTCCTGCCTTAACCACGCCGCAAGCCGAGCCATGTTTTCGTTTTTTAGGTCAAGGCAGTAAATGGTCGCCCCGTTGAGCAAAGCACCAAAGAGATTTCCGAGGGAAGCGTTAGAAGCCAATGAAAAAAGGAGAATAAGCTTATCATTGGGTGAGATGTCAACATTTTCACTGTAAGCACGAATGATACGAAGAATGTATTTGTGGTCTTCAAGCACGCCCTTGGGTACGCCTGTTGAACCCGAAGTGTAAATGATCGACGACCATGTGTCGGGAGTGAGCGCCAGCGCGACATTGTCTGTGCAAATAGTTGCGTCCAATTCGTCAAGGTTGATAATTTGAGTGCCTCTGGCTTTTTGTGGCTTATGCGCATTATCGGTGACTATGCACTTAGTCTGACAATCCAATAGAATGGATTGGAGGCTTTCGGCGGAGCTTGAACAATCAAGCGGGACGTAGATTTTTCCCGCTTTCAGGACGGCCAGAATAGCGATAATCATACCCGCGCCTTGATCCATCAGTATGGCGACCGGTTCGTTGCTTGTTCCTTGCGCAGTCACAATCCGGCGGGCGAGGCGATTGGCGGCTTGGTTGAGCTCGTCGTAAGTCAGTTGTTGTTCATGAGTTTTGACGGCGAGCCGATGAGGATACTGCCGGACAACTCGTTCAAAGCGATCGGTGATGGATCTCCCGAGATCCGAATCATCCCATCCAATGCAATCATCGCTGGATTCCGAACTCAGCTGGTCGAGCGCCATGTAACTATCCCCCATGGCGATTGACCAGCACGTCTCGTACCACGATCCTCTTGTAAGTTCTACGGCCGATCCTCGTGTTCCGCGATGGAACAAAATCTAAAGGGAATGACACAAATACCAAGAATACTCCGGAAGTCCCGACAGCCGCTACCAAGGCAAGCGTGTCTGTCTCGGCTTGGAAACTGCACTAGGCGCTCTTTTGCCCGATCGTTGCCGTGAGTTTTTCGATGCTGGATTCTTCTCTTGACGCTTGCCGTTTCTCCATACTAAGCAGGATCCATTACTCCTGAGGGCTGAGTTCTTATTGAACCGACCACTTCGATTTGCATTTAAGAAGCAGCTTAAGGGAGATTAACCATGGACGGTGTGATTGACGCAGATCGCGTATTCCCGAAGGCGAAGCGATGTGGGCGCGAACGGATCCATCGATATATCCCGCGGCGGCTCCCTGTCGCTGCAAGGGTTGATCGGTAAGAGTATTGTGGCGTTGGCCGGTAGTCCGCCTGTCGTGAGTGCCTATCTGCAGGGTGCCAAAATCAAAATCGTTGGCGGTGTAAAACATGTGTTGCCTGACACTTTCGTGGCGGTTGAGGGGACTAGCAACCCGGAGCAGCTCAAGCGGAAAAAGATCGGGATCAGCCGGTTGGGCAGCAATACGGATTATGGGATTCGTCTAAAACGGTGCCATATGAGCCACGCCTGACGACGGCAGGCCAACGCTCAAAGGGATGGAAGTGGTACTCGACGCCGCAGCCAAGGAAAGCCCCCAAAGCAAAGGCTCTGACGGTTCAATAATTGGTCGATTTGCGCTACTTTCAATAGCTAATACGTAAATTGGGGGTATGATGCGGTACAACAGGTGTGCTGGCGCAGCACTGGCGGTAGTGATGTGGCTAGCCAGTAGCGTGAACGCGGCGGATGAAAGACCGATCGATGTAATCGAGGACAATAGTTATCTCGTCGAAGAAGCTTACAACCAAGAAGCCGGCGTGGTGCAGAATATTTTCACTGCTACGTACGTGAAGTCAGGCGGTACGCATGGGTGGGGATTTACTTTTACGCAAGAATGGCCGGTGTTCTCTCAGGATCATCAGATTTCGTACACCATCCCATCTTACCATCTGGTCGACGATGGTTCGCGTGTCTCGGGCCTCGGTGATGTCCTGCTTAACTATCGATACCAGTTGCTTTACGAAGGCGATCTCCAGCCCGCGGTGGCGCCGCGTTTTAGTCTGATCTTCCCAACCGGCGATCGCAAAAGACACAACGGCAATAACGTGTTCGGATATCAGTTGAACTTGCCAGTCAGCAAGAAGATTACCGACCGGATCGGGCTTAATGGCAACGTCGGTGCGACTTTCTTTCCGCATGTCAAAGCGCCGGCGAACACTGATGGCAACTCGGCAAAGAAATCTCTGACTTTGGTTAATTTCGGCGGTAGCGCGATTTACGCACTATTCCCACGCTTTCATCTGATGTTGGAGTGGGCCGGGGTCTTCGACCAAAGCTTCGATAGTGTTGGCAAGAGGGAGCGATCGTTCTTGTCGATCCTGTCGCCGGGCTTTAGGACGGCGATTGTCAACGAGGATAAGTTGCAGATCGTCACCGGCGCGGCCATGCCGGTCGGTCTCAATCGCAACACCCCCAATCTGGGTGCAATTCTTTATTTGTCAATCGAGCACAATTTGTTTTAGTGAGACGGTCTGATGTCACAACGAAGTGTCCATGAGCTTACGCTCGTCTACAGAAGAGTATGAAATTGCAGTTCTCCCAGCACCACAGGGTTGCTCCCTTGATTCGTCATGCCGGCGCAGGCCGGCATCCAGGGGAGGGAGGGGCTGGATACCGACTTTCGCCGGTATGACGGAAGCCTCATGCCATTTCGTCGCCCAGATCGTACCTGCACATGCGTTTCCTAAGAAGACACAAAAATCACGAAGTTCGGAATAAAAAATATCCGAAACCTTCGTGTCCTTCGTGCCTTCGTGGTGAGTGTGGTCTTTGCATCTTCGGCTTTATTGGCCTTGGCGGCTTGCAGTTTCGCTTGCCGCTGAGATGTTTTTTGGAGGTGAGTGATGAAAGGAATAATCGACGCCGACACGCATATATCCGAAGGCGCTGCGATGTGGGCGCTGATGGATCAGGCGATGCAGCTGCGCCGGCCGATCATGTTGCAGGTGCCGGACGACACCTGGTACGGCAACCGCAACGCATTTTGGCTAATCGATGGCGAGATCTTTCCCAAGCCGGCCGGCAAAGGCAGCTTTGCGCTAGTCACGCCGTCGGAGCAGAAGGTCCAGGCGGGGCGCAAGGACTCGACGCCGGCAACGCGCGAGATGACCGATATCAAGGGCCGGCTGGCCGACATGGAAAAGCTCAATACGGCGATGCAGATCGTCTATCCAACCTTATTTCTGGTCTACAACACCAAGGACAAAGAGCTGGAAGTGGCGCTGTGCCGCGCCTACAATCGCTTCCTCGCTCAGGCCTGCGCCGAGTCGGGCGGGCTGATGAAGTGGGTGGTGGTCTTGCCGTTGCAATCGATGAATGCCGCCATCGACGAAATCCGCTTTGCCAAGCAGAACGGCGCGGTGGGGGTGTTCTTCCGCGGCATCGAAGGCGAGTACACGCTCGACCATCCGTATCTTTTCCCCGTCTACGAGGAAGCGCAGAAACACAATCTGTCGATCTGCGTGCACACCGGCTGCGGCGTGAAGCAGATATTGGAGATGTTCGATCTCGCGCGCAACCATACCTTTGGCCACACCCGGGTGATGCCACTGTTGGCGTTTCGCGATCTGGTCGCCAACCGGATTCCCGAACAGTTCCCTGGTTTGCGTTTCGGCTTCATCGAAGCGGCGGCGGGATGGGCGCCGTTTCTGATTCACATCATCCGCCGGCTGCTCAAAGATCGTTTCAAATACGGCACTGCCGCCGATCTGTTCCGCGAATACCGGCTCTATATCGCCTGCGAAGCCGACGAGGATATTCCCTATATCGCCAAATACACCGGTGAAGATCATCTGTTGATCGGTTCCGACTATCCGCATAACGATCCGTCGCGCGAAGATCAGTTCGTCAACGCACTCAACGTTCGCGAAGATATTGCGCCGCGATTGCGGCAGAAAATCTTGTACGACAATCCGCGGGCGTTCTATGCGGTTTAGGAGACTGGAGTGTTGGAGAAATGGCGTACTGGAATGATGGGTCCTGCCCACTTCTCCAACGTTTCAGTACTCCATCACTCCGCGGTTGGGGACAACGCATGTTGAACGCTAGACATATCGCATATCTTTGTCTCGTCATGCTCGCATTGCTGTGGGGCTCTCAGGGGTGGGGCGAAGAGGTTTTCATCGGTAATCCAGGCAAGAGCCTGAATTTTTTTCATTTCGATCTGGCTATCGAGCGCGGCTTTTTCCGTGAACTCGGGCTCGACGTGAAATTATTGCACACGAAGTGCGATGTCGCCGTGACCGCCCTGCTGACCGGCGACTTGCAGGCGAGCGGTTGTGTCGGCACGGCGTCACGGGCGATCGCCAGCCAGAACGTGCCGGTGCGCACGGTAATATGGCTCTTCAAAAAGCCGACATTCTATGTCGTGGCCAAGCCGGAGATCCGCAGTGCCGCCGACCTGCGCGGCAAGACCATCGGCATCAGTTCGTTTGGCAGCGATACCGACCTGGCGATGAAAGTTTATGCCCGGAGCGGCAAGCTCGACCCCGACAAGGATATCAAGCGCATCGTGGCCGGATCGACGGCGACGCGTTTGCAGGGATTGAAGGCGGGGTCGATGGACGCGACCACGCTGTCGCCGCCGTTCAACATTTACGCTGAACAGATGGGGCTGCGCGTGCTCGCTTACACCGGCGATTATTTGGAATTTCCTCAGAGCGGCTTTACGGTTTCCGATGCGACACTCAAGAACAAGCGCGAGCTGATCAAGCGTTTGTTGCGCGGCACCTTGCGCGGCTTGCAGTTCACTCTCAAAAATCGCGCCGACACGGTGCGCTTCATCGCCAAAGATTATAAGCTGCAAGAGACGGTGGCCGACAAGGTCTATACATCGCTCGTGCCGGCGATGAGCGAGAACGGCTTGGCCACAGACAAAGGGCTCAGGAATATGATCGAGACCCTGGGCACCGCGGTGGGCAAGAACGTCGACTTTCCGCCGGAGCGGCTGGTCGACTACACGCTGCTGCGAGAAGCACAGAAGGAGTTGGGGATTCAGTGAGGTGTATCATGATGCGAAGTAAATTGGTTCTCACCGCGGTGGTTGTTGGGTTTCTAGCGCTGACCGTAGCCGGATACGGCGCCGAGGCGCCCAAAGTCCGCATCGCCTATGCGAGCCGGAGCAGCTCGGCGCTGCCGCAATACATGGCGCTGCAAAAGGGCTTCTTCAAAGAACAGGGCCTCGACGTCGAGATCATCCAGATGAACCCTCGACTGGGTGCGGCGGCGGTGACCAGCGGCGAGGTCGCCTTCGCCACGCCGTTCACCAGTGTTTTTCGCGGCGCGCTTCAGGGACTGCCGATCAAGCTCGCTTTCGTGCACATCAAGAAAGGGCCGTATTTCTTAATGGTGCGGCCCGAGATCAAAGAGGTGCAACAACTTCGCGGCAAAAAGCTTGGCGTGGCAACGATCAAAGGAACGGATCAATTGGTTGCCGAGGAGATGTTGCAAGCCAAGGGTTTCAACATTAGCCAGATCCAATCCGTCGCCATCGGCGACGGGCCGGTGCGCATGCAGGCGCTGATTAGCGGCGCGGTAGAGTCGGTTTGTCTGGCGCCGCCGCACGACCTGATGCTGCGCAAGATGGGCTACAACGCGCTTCTCGGTCCGCCGGAAGTTGGTCTGCCCTCCGCGGGCATGCTGACCTCGGATAAATTGCTCAAGGAAAATCCCCAGCTGGTCCGGCGCACGCTCAAAGCGCTCCTCCGGGCCCACCAACATATTCTGGAGAATCGCCAGGATTCTCTTCAGACGCTGATCAAGTGGCTGCCGCAGCCCCTCGATATCGCGGAGCACTCCTATGATGCCGAGCTCAAGACCGGTCTCAATCGCGACGGCACCATGACCGACGCCGAAATTAACGCGATCATCGAAAGACTTGGCGACAAAAAACGGCCGCTCGACGAAGTGCGCGATTTCTCCTTTGCCCGAGACGCGTTCAAGGAACTGGGACTGAAATAGAGAACCCTCTCCCGCGACGCGGGAGAGGGCAGGGTGAGGGCTTGAACGGCTGGAACGTTTTGAACGATTGGAACGCCCGCGCGGCGCGGGCTCAGTGATTTCGATTCGTGTCGTATTCCTCGCCTAGTTCCGCAGCGCCGACGATTTGCGCGGCGATATCGTGCCGGCCATGCATCATGTGCAAATGCATGTCGCGGTAGAAACGCTCCAATGGATGGTTGACGAAGAGCGCGGTGGAGCCGCAGATTTCGCCGGCGCTCCACATCACTTTCTCCAAAGTCTCTTTGGCCATCCACTTGGCTTCGTGGGCGGCGATCATTGCCTGATCCGGGCTCTTCTTGAACATGCGCACGGCGTTGTAGAGAATCAGTCTGGCGGCGTCGAGCAGGGATTTTAGCTCGCCGAAGCGCAGCTGGCGGTAGCTGTCTTTACCGCCGTTGCGTTCGCGGATATAGGCCAGCGACCAATCGTACATCGCCCGCGCCGCGCCGAGATAATTGGCCGTGAAGGCGAAGTTTATTTTTCCCATCCAGTTTTCATCGAGGAACTGCCCCGGCCGGCCCAAAAGATTTTCTTCGGGCACGAAACAATCATTTAAATAGAGCCAAGGGCTGACGCAGGCGCGCATGCCGGTGGGGCGCCACGCGCCGCTGTCGATCGTCAAGCCCGGCGTGTCTTTGTGCAGCATCAGCATGATCGGCTTTGGATGAGAATCCGAAGCCACCCGGCCGAGCCAAAGCCACTCGGCCATGCTGGCATTGGTGGCGTAGTGTTTGGTGCCGCTGACCAGATAACCGCCGGCAACTTTCGTCGCAATCGTCGGCGGCACGCCGAAGGGCTCGGCGCCGGCGCCGGGGATCAAGGCGGCGCGCGCGATCGTTGGCTCGATCCAGTTTTCGATTTGGCCGTCGCTCGCCATGGCATCGATCATCATCAGGGCGTTGTTGTGCACTTGGAAGCAGTGGGCAGTCGAGGGATTGCCGTAGGCCAAGTGTTCGTCGATGAGAAAAAAACTCAGCGGATCGTCGCCGTATAGACCGAAGCCGAGGCCGCCGCGCCGCGGATCGAGATTGGCGAGCAGCCAGCCTTCGCGATGGAGATCGCGGATGTCGTCGAGCGGCGCCGCGAAATCGGCGTCGTAGCCTGCCGCCCGCGGCGCGATGCGATCGCTGACCAGAGCGCTGACGCGCTCGATCAGCCGTTGCTGTTCTTGAGTGAAGCCGAAGTCCAAGGGGTTTTTCCTGGTTACTAATGCGCACCGATCTGTTCACCGCGAAGGGCACGAAGGAGCACGAAGTGCGGAAAATTAAGTTATGTTTTTCCTTCGTGTTCTTCGTGTCTTCGTGGTGAAAGAGGATTTTCCCTCTTATTTGTACAGTTCCTTGATGAAGCCGGACTTGTCCAATTCGGCGACAAACGAGTTGTCGATAAACTGCTCCGGTTTGGCGGTTTTGGCGTTGGGATTGATGGCGAAATTCAACACCGCCTGCATTGCCGCGCCGGAAACGTAGGGCGCTTGCTCCCAGGCCTTTATATAGGTGTTGTAAGTTTCGTCAAGGTCTTCTTTGTTTTCAGTCTTGGTCCATTTGCCGATCACTTGCTTGGTGGTCTCGGCATCGGTGCGGGCGATTTTGTTGGCCTCGATGTACGCCTGCACGTAGCGGCGCAATTTATCAGGATTGCTCTTGATGAAGTCGCGGGTCGTTGCCAACCCCGCGTGGATCATGGGTATGTTGCGCGCCGTGATATCGACCAGTTCTTTCATACCGGCTTGCTTGGCCTTGAGCGTCGTCGGCGCGGAAACGATGCCGGCGTCGATGCGCCCCTGGCTTAACGCCGTGATCATGTCGGGCATGCCTTGCAAATGAGTGATCTGGATGTCTTTGCCTGGGATCATGCCGGCTTGCTGGAGCAGCATCCGCGCGGCCAGATCGGTTGTCGAGCCGGGCAGCGTTACGCCGAGGACCTTGCCTTTCAAATCCGTGAGTTGTTTGAACTCCGGCTTGCTGTAAATCGACAACACGGCACGATTGAGGATGCCGATGATGAAAGCGACTCTGGCGCCGCCGAGGCCGGCTTCGATCAACTCCGTCGCCGGATTGACGATGTCGACGCTGCCCGACAGCAACGCTTGGGTGCCGGTGGCCGAGAGCATGTATTTGAGGTCGACGGCTAGGCCATATTTGTTGAAGACGCCTTTATCCTGGGCGATCCAAAGCGGGGCAAAGGCGCCGCCGACGGAGGCATAGGTCGCGCGCAGAGGGATCAGCTCGGCGCTGCGCGCGCTGGTATACGCGCAGAAGATGGTTAGCAGTACGGCAATGCAAACGAAACGATTGGCACGTGAACCCATCGGGAATCCCCCTAAGTGCAAGTTTACGCAGATATATTAAAAAACCCGGCGCAGCGCTAGAAGCGAAGATCATATGGGCCATGGCGTGATTTCCTGGAAAATCAACACAAAACCCTCCAATCTTTGCTGCAATAGTGGCCGCAGACGCCGGAAGTGGCGGCCCATTTCTACGAATACGAATTGAAAGGTTTGAGCCGAGACGGCTTGATGAGCGACGCCGAACTCGAGGCGCCGATGATTACGTTGGGCGATAAGAAGCGGCCGCTCGACGAAGTGCGGGATTTCTCCCTGGCGCGCCAGGCTCTGAGGGAGTTGGAAATTGGGAAATAGCCGCGCTACAGCGCGTTGGTTAGTGGTGAAGGGTAAGGGGTAAAGGGTTGGGGCGGACACGCCCTAACGCCTCACCCCTAACCCCTTACGGTATTCTAGTTATTGCCGCGCGCCGAAGGTATTCTGCTGAATCATCCAATCTTTTTGCGGCGACAGATCAACGCGCTTATTGTCGATGCTCTGGTCCTTGGCGGTGACGCGGAGAATTTCCAGCACATCGCTCGAGGCGCTTTCGAACCAGTATTTAAAACCGCGCGGCACCAGGAGGCCTTCGCCTTTCTGGTATTCGCCGATCACTTTGTCGCCTTCGCCGTAAAATCTCACGGCGCCGCTGATGACGTACCAGAAGGCGTCCTCGCCGGTATGCGTGTGCAGGTTGTTTTCGCCGCCGTCTTTTACCACCTGGACTTGGACCTTCATCAAGTCGCTGGTGCAAACTTGCCAAGTCTTTTTGGGCCCCTCGAACTCGGGGATCTTATGTCGAAATTCAATTGCGTCTTGTGCCATGGGTCACCTCGTCGTTTGGATTTGCCATTAACTTAGTCCGGTTTGGGGATGGCGGTCAAGTGGATCGGCCGCGTCAAGCGATAGATTGTCAGCCCGAGCCGTTGACGGTTCGGCGTCGAGTATATTACTTATGCCGTCACTGAGGTGAATCCGATGAATCGATACTCGCGCTCGTTGCTCGCGATATTTTTAATCTGGTTGTCTCCCGTCCTCGCAGCGGCGCAGAATCTGCCGCTTCTCAATATGGGCTACAGCGGCGCCGGCATCGGCTCCGACCTGTTGAAAGTCATTGACCGCACCGGCCTATGGCGCAAGCATGGCGTCGATGTGCGCTCGATCTATCTATCGAGCGGTTCGCTGATGGCGCAGACGTTGTCGTCGGGCGACATTGGCGTTGCTGGTTTCGACACGCCGGCCATGCTCAATCTGGCCTTGGCCGGTCACAGCTTGAAGGTCGTCGCGGTGCCGATCAATCGAATCGAGCCGATGTTCGTCGTGCGCAACAACATCAAGACTCCGGCCGAGCTCAAAGGCAAAAAGGTCACCATCAGCCGCTTCGGCTCAGGTTCCGACATCATCACGCGGGTGGCGCTGCGCTATTGGAAGCTCGATCCTGATAAAGACGTCAGCTTCTTTCAATCCGGCAACACGCCGACGCGGGTGGCGGCGCTGATCGCCGGCCATATGGACGCTGCGCTGGTGAGCTCCACCGGCGTGGCCAAGATCGTCGCCACCGGCTGTTGCCGCGTCTTGGCCGATTTGACCGAGCTGCCTCTGGAGTTCGCCAACTACGGCGTGGTGGTGTCCGGCGCTCTGCTCAAGAACCAGCGGGAAACGGTCAAGCGTTACTTGCAGGCGCTGATCGAAGGCATCCACGCGTTCAAAACCAGACCCGATGTGGCCCGCGCGGTGCTGCGCGAGAGCAACAGCGACGCCGAGGTGATCGGGCCGCTCTATGAACGGTTGTCGAAATCGTTTCGCGATTTCCCCACCCCGGAGCCGCGCGGTATCCAGAATGTCATCGACGCGCTGCCGACGCCGAAGGCCAAGGGCGCTAAGGCGGAAGATTTTATCGACGCGACGTTGATGGAGGAGATTCGCAAGAGCGGTTTTGTCGACCGGCTGTCGGGGAAGTGACACAGAGACAGAGGACAGACCAATGGGACGCATGATTGTTACCAATGCGCTCATCATTACGATGACCGATCGCAAGACGATCACTGGCTACGTGCGCGTTGGTGCCGGTGCGATTACTGAGATCGGCGTTGGGTCGCCGCCTGAAATAAAGAGCGATGAGCAGGTCGTCGACGCTTCGGGCTGTGCGCTCATGCCCGGACTGGTTAACGCCCACACCCATCTCTATCAAGTATTGCTGCGCGCGGTCTGGGAGGATCTGGAGCTGATGCCGTGGCTCAAGCGGATCTACGGCTGCGCGCGGGTGCTCACGCCGGCACATTTTTACACCGGTAGCTTGCTTGGTTGTGTTGAATCGATTCGGAGCGGCGTGACCACAGTTTGTGAGCATAACTTTCTGAATCCCAGTCCCGAGTGCGCATTGGAAGCGATCCGGGCGATGCAGGATGCGGGATTGCGCGCGGTGTTCGCGCGAACCATCATGGATGCCGGCGAAATCGTGCCGGAGTGCACCAAGGAGAAGCCCGAACAGGCGTTCCGTCTCATCGAAGCGCTGGTCGCGCGGTATCAGCATTCTCAACTGCTGACCTTCATGACCGGACCGAACACGCCGCCGATCAATACGACGCCAGAATTGCTCCGAGAAGTCCGCCGATTTGCCGATGCAAATTCACTGGGCATTAGCGCCCATGTCGCCGAGTCACACTCGGTGGTCGATGCCGTGCGCCACCAGCATAGCAAAAACGGGGTCGTCGAATTTTTACAGCAATTCGGTATTCCAGCGCACAATTCGATCTTCGCCCATTCGGTGCATGTCTCGAATGATGAAATTCGGATCCTGAAAGAAACCGGCACGTCGGTGTCGCATAACCCGGTGAGCAACATGATGCTCGGCGACGGCGTCGCGCCGGTGGTCGAGATGCTGCGCCAAGGCGTCAACGTCGCGCTCGGCACCGACGGCGCGGCGAGCAATCATTCGCAGGATCTCTTCGACACCATGAAAGCGGCTTCGCTATTGCAGAAGGTTCATCATCGAGACGCCGGCGTCATAAAGCCGAACGATGTCTTGCGGATGGCGACCATCGGCGGCGCCAAAGCGCTCGGGTTGGACTCAATTTGCGGCACCATCGAAGTCGGCAAGCGGGCGGATTTGATTCTCGTCGACATCGACACCTTGCACAGTCAGCCGGTCAACGACATCTTCAGCCAAATCGTCCACTGTGCAAAGGCGAGCGACGTTAAGACCGTGATCGTCGATGGCGAAATTCTTATGCGCGACCGGCAATTCACGAGGCTCGACGACCACAAGATCCTGGCCGAGGCTAAGCTTGCCAATCGCGATCTGATGCAACGGGTGAGCCGGTTGTCGTTCTGACATCGGATGGTTTATATCGCTCTCGCCATCCTGGCGTCCGGCGTTATCCCGGTGTTGTTCCGCGCTTGCGACAATTGGCGCGTCAATCTTTTCTGGGCGATCCCCATCAACTATCTGACTTGCGTCGCGATCGGCACTCTCTTATTAGGAAACTCCTTGGCGGTTGGCCGTATCGCGCGCGAACCTTGGATCGGCCTGGCGGCGATCCAGGGGATTCTGTTAGCAGTGAATTTTTTCTTGCTCGCCCGCACGGCGCAGCGGGCGGGCGTTGCCGTCGCGGCGTTGGCGAGCCGGCTGTCGGTGGCGGTGCCGTCGGTGTTGGCGTTCGTGCTTTACCGCGACTCTTTGACGACGGTGAAGATTCTTGGTTTGTCGGCTGCGTTGGTGGCGCTGTTTCTTTGCACCGCGCCGGAGAAGCATAGCGACGAACTTCGCTCGAAACTGTTTCAGGTTCTGCCGCTACTGGTTTTCGCCACTTTCGGTTGCTACTTCACTATTCTCAAATATCTGCAATCTCAGTATCTCGACGACTCCACCTATCACGCCTATGTCATGTCGGCGTTCGCCTTTGGCTTCGTCTCAAGCCTCGCGATCGGTTTCGGCGGGGGAGTGCTCTCGATGACCGACTTTCATGTGCGGCATCTCGCCGCCGGATTGGGACTTGGCGCCATCAACTATGTCGCCATGTACTCGCTGCTGCGCATGCTCGACTTCATTGCGGCATCTCGCCGCCGGATTGGGACTTGGCGCCATCAACTATGTCGCCATGTACTCGCTGCTGCGCATGCTCGGTCTGGGCGGGTGGCAGAGCTCGCAGCTTTACCCCATCTACAGCGTTGGTGTGGTGGCGGTGAGCACGGTGCTGGGGTTTATCTGCTTCCGCGAACGGCTGTCGCGGCAGAAATTACTTGGATTGGCAGTTGGGTTGGTGGCGGTGGCGCTGTTGAACCGTTAATGTCCCTTTCGGGGCTGGTTGAAATCCCTCGCCCTTCGACGTAGCTCAGGGCAGGCTTCAGGAGAAGAGAGGATTTGTCATGCCGGCGAAGGCCGGCATCCATCTTTGGTTTCGTTGGCAGGGCAAAGAAGACCTGGATTCCGGCCCCGGATCAGGTCCGGGGCAGGCTCTACGCCGGAATGACGAAAGGAAGAGTCGACTTCTAGTCGACGCATTCAGAACCCCTCGGCTTGGAGCCAAGGGGCATGCAGTTGTCAACAACGCCACCAGGTACCGTTGAATCAATTTGGCTGATTGCTGTCCTCTTGTGGCTCCTTCTCCGTCAATACATGCTCAACCAGCCGCTTCAACTCTTCATAGGGTTGCGCGCCGACCATCAAGTATTTGCCGGCGAGAAAGGTCGGCACGGCGTTAACGCCGAAGGCGGCGCAACGGCGCCAGTCGTCGTCGACGGGGTCTTTGTATTTGCGGCTGAGCAGGACATCAGTGGCCTCGTCTCTCGGTAAATCGTTTTCCTCCGCGATTTGCGCCAGCACTTCGGCTTTGCCGATGTTCTTGACGTCGACGAAGTAAGCGCGAAACAGCGCGTTGGTGACTTCTTCTGCCTTGCCCTTGGTCTCGGCCCATTTGGCGAGTTCTTGGGCGAGGCGGCTGTTGTAGGACATGTTGCGCTCGGCGTTGAAGGGCAAGCCTTCGCGCTCCATGTTCACTTTCATCCGGCCGTTGCGCGCGATGATTTCGGGGCCGCGCACGCTGCCTTCCAACGGTGTCTCCGGATGGAGCGGGAAGTTGGTGAATTTGATTCCGAGACCGTATTCGTTTTTGATTTTCTCGACACGCCCGGTGACGAGGTAGCACCAGGGTCAAACAAAATCGGAAAATACTTCTAGGGTTAAGGGTTCGGACATGATTTCCTCCTTAAGCATTACGGTTCCAATCGTTCCAGGGGTTCCAGATGTTCCAAAGGTTTTTCGTTCAAGAATTCAAGGTTTAAGGGTTCAATCGGATTCTATGGTTGTTGCTTGGCGGAAGTCAAAGAGAATTTTATCCGGTAATTTGACTTTGCCTTGGAGGGTCGGATACGTTTCCGGACTGAGATGGCGATTCGATTTTCATTGGCCGGTAACGCCGGTGAGCGAGGCTATCAAGCTCAAGTCGAGCGTGCCGTCGAGATGGAGGAGCTTGGCTATGAAGGGATATTTTTGAGCGAGTCGCTGATGAGCGGGCTCGATCCCTTTCAAGTCTTGACCGCGGCGGCGCTGCGGACCGGACGTATCAAACTCGGTACGGCGATCATGACCCTGACTTTTCGCGAGCCGGTGGTATTGGCCAACCAAGCGGCGACGCTCAACGAGATTTCCCGTGGCCGGGCGATTCTTGGCTTGGGCACTGGCGACGGGACAACTTACACGCTCGCGCGAACGGCAGTCCCGCTGACAAGGTTTGCCGACGGCGTGCGGGTGATTCGCGAACTGGTGAATGGACAGACGATTCATATTCCCAAGGGCAAGGAGCGAGAGGCCGGAGATCTGCCGCTGCGCGCCGGGCGCTTTCCGGTGCCGGTTTGGGTGGCAGCGGCAGGGCCGCGGGCCTTGCACGCCGCGGGCCGGATTGCCGACGGCGTAATTTTGGGTTCTGGTTTCGATCTGCGAGTGGTCGATTGGGCCAAGGAACAAGTCGCCCAGGGAGCGCGCGAGGCCGGACGCGATCCCAGTGAGATCGAACTCATCGGCGCGGGCATCGCCTGCATCGACGACGATGGTGATCGAGCGCGCCAAATAGCACGCGGCCGATTGGCCAACCGGGCGCATCAGAACTTTCGCTTTACCTTGGAAACGGTGCCGCCTGAAGAACGGCCTGGCGTGCAACGGTTTATGGGCGCCTTCGACGTAACGAAAAAGATCGACGAGCGCTCCGATCCCGGCTTGATCACCGATTATTTGCAGCAGCGTTTCGCCATCGCCGGCACGCCTGAGGAATGTGCCCAGCGGATCGGTGAGTTGGCCCGGCGCGGCATCAAAAACTTCTTGCTTACCTTGCCGCCGAAAGCTTACTACGAAGTCATGCGCAAGTGGGCGACGGCGGTAATGCCGCAGGTCCGCGCCGCCGAATCAGCTAAAGCATAGGACCTTCAAGCTCCATGGCATTTTTGCAGACAGGCGATTGCGTTCAGTACTACCGGGCCGAAGGTGCTGCGGGCAATCCGGCGTTACTGTTTGCCAACTCTTTGGGCAGCGATTTGCGCATTTGGGACGACGTGGCGGGAAGATTGGCCGAGCATTATCATGTTGTTCGCTACGATCTCCGGGGCCATGGTCTGAGCGAGGCGCCGGCGCCGCCCTATTCAGCCGCCGATCTGGCTGGCGATGTGGTGGCGATTCTCGACCGTCTCAACATTCAACAGGCGATCCTTTGCGGCGTATCTGTCGGCGGTTTGATCGCTCAAGCTGTCGCCTTGAATTTCCCTGCTCGGGTGCGGGCGCTGGTGCTGAGCGATACCGGCGCCAAGATCGCGACCGCCGAAGCTTGGCAGCAGCGCATCGACAAGGTGCGCGCCGAGGGCGTCGATTCTCTGGTGCAGATGACCATGGAGCGTTGGTTTTCCGCCGGCTTTCGCGAGCAATGCGCGGCCGATATTCGCGGCTATTCTTTGATGCTGCGGCAGACTTCGGCGGATGGCTATATTGGCACCTGCGCGGCGCTGCGTGATACGGATTTCCGCTCGGCCGTGCGGCAGATCAGACAGCCGACTCTTGTCCTCTGCGGTGCCGAAGATATTGCTACGCCGCCGGGGCTTGGCCGCGAGCTGGCGGGTTTGATTCCGGGCGCGCGTTTTTCTCTGATTGAGAAGGCGGCGCACTTGCCATGTGTTGAGCAGCCCGATGCTGTTGCCGAGCGCATCATGCAGTTTCTTCAGGAGGTGCAAATTGTCTGACGAACTATTCGATAAGGGGATGGCAACCCGCAAAGCGGTGCTGGGCGAGGCTTACGTTGAGCGCGCGGAAGCGAATAAAACGGATTTCGATGCGGACTGGCAGCGCTACGTCACCGAGCACGCCTGGGCCGCGGTGTGGACGCGGCCGGGACTGGAAAAGCGCACACGCAGCATGCTGACCATCGCCATGCTGGCGTCGTTGGGCCGGCTCGACGAGTTGGGCGCGCATATCCGCGCCACGCGCAACACCGGCGTGACCAAAGAAGAAGTCAAAGAAGTGCTGCTGCAAGTCGCGGTCTACGCCGGCGCGCCGGCGGCGAACTCGGCCTTCGCCGTGGCCAAGCGGGTGTACAAAGAAATGGAAACGGACGGGAAATAAGACTATTCACCACGAAGGACTCGAAGAACACGAAGTTCAGAGAAATTATTATCCGAAACCTTCATGTCCTTCGTGAGTTCCTTAGAAAATACATGCGCAAGCACGATTTGGGCGACGAATTGCCATAAGGCTTCCGTCATACCGGCGAAAGCCGGTATCCATCCCCCCTCCGTCGCCTGGATGCCGGCCCTCGCCCGCATGACGAATCGGGGGGGCGTGCAGGGGGGCTGCAATTTCATACTCTGTAGACGAGCGTAAGCTCATGGACATGTCGTGGTGCAATCATTCGTGATCGAGGCAGACTTTTATGATGAACATCAAACCCTATAATCCGCGCGACTGGCGCTCCCATCCGCCTTACAGTTTCGAAGCCTATGGTTCGTCGGTGAAGCGCGGGCCGCTCAAGAAGCTGGTGCCGCTCAAGCAAACACTGTCGGAGATCACCGGGCCGTTGTTCAGCGACATCAAATTGGAACCGGGCGAGAGCGATCTCACGCGCAACGCCGACACCGGCAAAGAAGCGCTGGGCGAGCGCATCATCGTCGTCGGCCGGGTGTTGGACGAAGACGACAAGCCGGTGCCCAATACGTTGATCGAGATCTGGCAGGCCAACGCGGCCGGGCGTTATCATCATCCGGTCGACCAGCACAACGCGCCGCTCGACCCCAACTTCACCGGCGCCGGGCGCTGCGTGACAAACGATAGGGGTGAGTACCGCTATATCACGATCAAACCCGGCGCTTATCCTTGGCTCAATCATCCCAACGCCTGGCGGCCGGCGCATATTCATTTGTCGCTGTTCGGGCCAAGCTTCGTCACTCGGCTGGTGACGCAATTTTTCTTTCCCGGCGATCCGTTGATACCGCTCGATCCAATTTTTAATTCTGTGCCGACCAAGAGCGGCCGGCAGCGGCTGATGGCGAGTTATGCGCACGACGTCACCGAGCCGGAGTTCGCTTTGGGTTATCGCTTCGACATTGTCTTGCGCGGCCGAAAATCCACGCCATTCGAGGGGCCGCAATGAGCAAGCAAACACCTTCGCAAACCGTCGGACCGTTCTATGCGATTGGCCTGACGCGCCAAACGATGAACGTCATGGCGACCGACTCGACCCAAGGCGAGCGCATTCGCATCGAAGGGCAAGTCTTTGACGGCGACGGCGTCGTGATTCCCGACGTCATGGTGGAGATCTGGCAAGCCAATGCCTACGGCCGCTACAACCACCCGGATGACAAGCAAGAGAAACCGCTCGATGCAACCTTTACCGGGTGGGGCCGTTCCGGCACCGATGCGAATTGTTTTTATAGCTTCGAAACCATCAAGCCCGGTCCGGTTCCAGGCAACGACGATTCGGTGCAAGCGCCGCATATCAACATGGTGATCTTCGCCCGCGGCATGCTGGTGCACGCTTACACGCGGATTTACTTCGACGACGAAGCAACGAATGCCAGCGATGCGGTGTTGCAGTCGGTCAAAAATAAAGCGCGGCGCAAAAGCTTGATCGCGACGCGGAGCGAGCGGGATGGCAAGACTGTCTACCGTTTCGACATCCGGCTTCAGGGCGGAAACGAGACTGTGTTCTTCGATATGTGATGGGGAGTTTGGAATTCATATGGCAATTCGTTCAGAAGGTCATAAATTCCTCTCCCTTGATGGGAGAGGATCGAGGTGAGGGTGCTCGATCAGATACCCCTCACCCTCGCCCTCTCCCGCAAGGGGAGAGGGTATGATTCGTCTCGCTTTGCAGTGTATTTTTACGGTCCATGAGTGTACTCGACTCAACCATCTTCGGCCCGCTGTTCAGTGATGACCGGGTCAACCGAATCTTCGAAGACGCCGCGTATCTACGCATGCTCGTCGATGTAGAAATCGCACTCGCTCGCGCGGAGGCGCTCGTCGGTGTAATTCCGGCGACGGCGGCTGATCAAATCGCGAAGGCACGGGCTGATGAGATCGACATTACTGCCATCGCAAGGGGAACGTTGCGGTCCGGTTTTCCGATCATCGCTTTGGTGCAGGAACTGCGCCGGCGAGTGAGCGCGGATGCGGCGCCTTTCGTTCATTGGGGTGCCACGACCCAGGACATCATGGATACGGCGTGCGTGCTGCAAATGCGCTCGGCGATCGAATTGATGCGTGGACGCTTGACGGCAATTGTAAAGGGATTGAGCGCGCTGGCGAAAACCCATCGATCGACGGTGCTCGCCGGTCGGACGCACAGCCAGCAGGCGTTGCCGATTACTTTTAGTTTGAAAGCCGCGGCTTGGCTGGCGCCGTTGTTGCGCCATGTCGAGCGCTTGCGCGAACTCGAGCCGCGATTGCTGGTGGTCCAATTCGGCGGCGCCGCCGGGACTTTGGCGGCGCTCGGCAACAGAGGTTTGGCAGTGACGCAAGCGTTGGCAAAGGAATTGAAACTAGCCGTGCCGATGATGCCATGGCATACGCAGCGCGACAGTCTCGTCGAGTTTGCCGGCTGGTTGAGTCTGGTCACCGGATCGCTCGGCAAGATGGCGCAGGACATAATTCTTATGGCGCAAAGCGAAGTCGGCGAGATCGCTGAGTCGGGCGAGCAAGGGCGCGGCGGCAGCAGCACCATGCCGCAGAAATCCAATCCGATCACCAGCGAACTCATTCTCGCCGCGGCGCGCACCAACGCTGGCTTGCTGGCAGCGATGCACAACGCGCAGATTCAAGAACAGGAGCGTGCCACCCATGGTTGGCAGGTCGAATGGCTAACGTTGCCGCAGATGATTATGCTCACCGGCGGCGCGTTGAAACACGCGGTCTATCTGGCGGAGAATTTGCAGGTCGACTCTGCCGCGATGAGCGCAAATATAGCGAACGCCAACGATGTGATTCTTGCCGAAGCGGCGGTGTTTGCGTTGTCTCAAGTAATGCCGCGCGGGCGAGCGGAAGAGTTGGTTAAAAACGCTTGCGCTGTCGCCGTGGCAGAAAATCAGCCGCTGGCAGAAGTTGTCCGGCGTCTGGTTGGCGATTCGATCCCAACCGGAACGATCGACTGGCAAGCGCTGGCTAAGCCCGAAAATTATCTCGGCGAAGCGGCAAATTTTATTGATGCCGTTTTGCAGCAAGCCAAGAAACTGTTTTAACGATGAATCATTCAAATCCCGCAACCTTGACTGAACTGCTTGCCGGCCGTGTGTCGCTTCATGCAGATAAGCTGGCACTGATTTTTAAAGACCGACGCTGGACCTATGCCGAGTTCCAACGCGAAGTCGAGCGGGTCGCTAACGGCTTGCTCCGACTTGGCGTTCAAAAAAACGACCGCGTCGCGTTCTTTCTGCCCAACTGCGGTGAGTTTCTGTTCTCTGTCTTCGCGGTCACCCGGATCGGCGCGGTGTTCGTGCCGCTCAATCCCCAGTACATCGCCGAAGAAGCCGAGTATGTGTTGCACCACTCCGAGGCGTCCATCGTGCTTACGTCGCCCGAGCTGTTGCCGCTGATCGATTCAGTGCGCGCTAAACTCGCCAACCTCCAGCACGTAATCGTCACCGGCGCGGGCGAGTTCGCCGGCGCGCAGTCGTGGAGCTTGTTCTTAGGCGGCGTTTCGGACAAAGCGCCGAAGATTGACATCAATCCCGAAGAGCTGGCGTCAATCACCTACACCTCCGGTACCACCGACCGGCCCAAGGGGGTGATGCTGTCGCAGTACGCTTACGCGTTCGCGCCGCGCATGCGGGCGCAAGGCTTGGGTTGGAATGAAAACGATCGCGTGCTCTGTGTGCTGCCGCTGTTCCACGTCAATGCGCTGTGTCACACCTGTATCGCCATGCTGTCGGTGGGAGGCAGCATTGTGTTAACCGAAAAATTCAGCGCGTCGCGTTTCTGGGACGAAGTGCGTGAGCAGGGAATTACCACGTCGAGCTTGATGCGGACGATTCCGCAAATCTTGCTGAGCCTGCCGGAGAAACCGGAAGACGGCGACAATCCGTTGCGTCTGATCGTGACTTTGTTGTCACCGGAGATGCACTTGCGCTTCGAAGAACGATTCAAAGTCATTGGTGTGCCATCTTACAGTTTGACCGAGGATATTCTGAGCGTGATCGGTCCGCGGAACATGCCAAAGGAAAAACTTGGCAGTTGCGGCGTCGTGCTGGCGCCGGAAGTCCACCGCGTGGCGATTCACGATGAGCAAGGCAATCCACTGCCAACGGGCAAAGCAGGGGAGATCGTCAAGCAGAGTCCGACGGTGATGCAGGGTTACTATAAGAACGCCGAGGCCACGGCAAAGGCATTGAAGGGCGGCTGGCTCTACACCGGCGATCTCGGTTATCTCGACGCCGACGGCTACCTTTATTTCGTTGACCGGGTGAAAGACATGGTGCGGCGCGGCGATGAGAACATTTCGTCGGAAGAAGTGGAACGGGTGCTCAATTCACACCCGCGGGTTGCCGAGTCGGCGGTGATCGCTGTGCCGGATCAGATTCGCGGCGAAGAAGTGAAGGCCTATATCGTATTAAAATCAGGCGCGACGCCTGAGATCGTGAAGCCGCATGATATTTGGAACTTCTGTAAGCCGCATTTGGCGGCCTTCAAAGTCCCGCGCTTTATCGAATACCGCGACGAACTGCCCAAGACGCCAAGCTCGAAGGTGCAAAAGAACATTCTGCGCGATGAGAGCAAGCAGGGCGGCGGTCGAGTATTCGATCGCCTCGCTCAATAGCACCGGATGACTCATGAATTCTCCACTGTCGTGAGCGTCACCGAGTGCAACAAACCCGGTCGGGTATACGCCTTCGTTTGCATCTGTGGCGCCGATATTTGAAAGTCATTCTTCTGTTCGGCCTAAAGGAAATTATTGCGGCAACTTCTGAGATCCTGCCCCGTTTGCCATAGTGGCCAGGCGACAGGACGATGACGAGATGATTGGCAAAAAGGATCTTTAGTAAAAACGATGGAACTCCCGAACAAAAAATCGTTAACAGAATTGCTGCTTGGAAAAGCCAAGGATCCGCTCGATCCAAAAGTCTTTCATCAAATCTCCTTAGTCGCTTTCCTAGCTTGGGTTGGACTGGGCGCCGACGGCTTGAGCTCTTCGGCCTATGGTCCGGAGGAAGCTTATCTGGCGCTGGGGCAGCATTTACATCTGGCTCTGTTGCTGGCGATTCTCACGGCGGTGACGGTGTTCATCATTTCCGCCAGCTATTCGCAGATCATTGAGCTGTTCCCGACCGGGGGCGGCGGCTATCTGGTGGCCACCAAGCTGCTCGGCTCGCGGGCGGGCCTGGTGTCGGGGTCGGCGCTGGTGGTCGACTATATGCTGACGATCACCATTTCGATCGCCAGCAGCGCCGACGCAATGTTCAGTTTTCTGCCGGCGCCGCTGGCGAGTTACAAGTTTGCCGTTGAAATATTGCTGATCTTCGCGTTGATTTTTCTCAATCTGCGCGGGGTAAGGGAATCGGTGCTCGTCATGTTGCCGATCTTCTTACTCTTCATCGTCATGCATATTATCGTGATCACGCTGGGTATCGTGCCGCATACCGCCGATATGCCGGCACTGGTGGCGAACACGTATCAAGAAGTTAACCGCGATGTTCAAGGGATCGGCCTGCTCGCCACGCTGGGAATACTGCTGCACGCCTACAGCCTGGGCGGCGGTACCTATACGGGCATCGAGGCGGTCAGCAACGGCCTGCAGATCTTGCGCGAACCTCGCGTACTTACCGGCAAGAAGACCATGCTTTACATGGCGACGTCACTGGCGTTTACCGCCGGCGGCATCCTGCTCTGTTACTTGCTCAACCGCGTGATGCACGAGCCGGGGAAAACCCTCAACGCGAGTCTGTTCGGCAATATCTACGGAGGTTTTTTTGGCGGCGATTCAACGACCACGGCGAGCTTGGTGATCGTCACGCTGATCACCGAAGCGGCGCTATTGATCGTCGCTGCCCAGGCGGGCTTTCTCGATGGGCCGCGGGTGCTATCGAACATGTCACTGGATTCCTGGGCGCCGCATCGCTTGTCCCACTTGAGCGATCAGCTGGTGACGCGCAACGGCGTCTGGTTTATGGGCATCGCGGCCCTGGGTTTTTTGGCGTACACCCACGGCGAGGTGAAACTATTGGTCGTCATGTACAGCATCAACGTGTTCTTGACCTTTACTCTGTCGCAGTTGGGCATGTGCCGGCATTGGTGGCAAGTGAGACGGAGCCCGGAGCCGTGGCGCATGAAACTTGCGATCAACGGGCTAGGGTTGCTTTCCACCGGCACGATTCTTTGCGTCACGGTGGCGACGAAGTTTCTCGAAGGCGGTTGGCTGACCATCGTCGTGACCCTGGCTTTTGTGTTGGTTTGCCAGGCGGTGCATTGGCATTACGAGAAGGTTCAGCGCGCTCTTAAGACCCTCGATGACACGCTTTTGGGGATTCCCTTCCAGCCTGATTTGAAAGCCCCGACACCCGTGAAGAATGTGCAAGCGCCGACCGCGGCGATTATCGTGCGCGAGTTCGACGGCGTTGCGGTGCACACGTTGCTGAACATCCAACGGTTGTTCCCGAATCACTATAAGAATATCGTATTTATTTCGGTGGGTGTGATCGACGCCGGCCAGTTCAAAGGCCACGCGGAAATTGAAAGTCTAAAGCGAAAAAAGGAAGAGGACCTCAAAAGTTTCGTCGACTTCGCGACCTGTTTGGGGTGGTACGCGGAGTATCGCTACGAGCTCGGCGTCGATCTGATCGACGAGCTCGAGCAGACCTGTAACTCGGTTGCCAAAGAATTCCCGCGCACGGTTTTCTTCAGCGGCAAGCTGGTTTTCGAGGAGGAGACTGTGTTTACCCGGCTACTGCATAACCACACCCCCTATACCTTGCAGCAGAAACTTCAGTTCGCCGGCCGGGACATGATGATATTACCGATCCGGGTAACTACCCAACGTAACGCTTCCGCGCAACCAGCGGTCTAAACCCCCGCTTTCCCGATGAGACGGCCGTAGACGTCAGCCATAAAAGCGGCGCCTTGCTCATGCCGCGTGGTGATGAATTTGATAGGACTTTCCAACAGCGCGTCCATGATATCGACATTTTCCTCACCCGGTACGCCGAAAATGTATTCGACCCCTTCGTTCTCAAGACACTTAAAGAACAGCTCGGACGCTTTCTTTGGTTCCTCCAACGTGGGTGTGGTGAGTCTGTTTTACCACGGCCAGTTTGACGGGAGAACCGGTAGTGATTCATTTTGAAATTGCTGCTCTGGTCCACCATCGTCGGAGCGCGACGAGGCACCAAATACCTTCTACCAACCCAAACGGCCATGCGCCTTGAAGAAATCCATATATTGATCCTAGGGCGCAGGAGACCGCGAAGCCCAAGGCAAACCATCGGCTACGATCTTCAAGTGCATAGCAAATCACCATCGCGGTAACCGCAAATAGACCAAAAAGCGTAAGTCGATCCATGATGCTCTAGACCTCGTGGAAAGTTTTTATTCTCGCGCCGTTGTCGACTTTTCAATCGCCAACGACCGGCGCGTCGGCGTGTTCTTCAAGATCGACTTTTAGACGGAGGAACCCAGAGTGGGTGCTGATGACCAGCACTACCAAGCCGAGCGCACTCAGGCTCATCATTTGAACGGCGGCGGGGCCGCCGAAGTAATGAGCAAGGGCGCCGGCGAACATCGTGCCGATCGGCACGGTTGCGCGGCTAAGTAAATAAAAGCTCATCACGCGGCCGCGGATATGTCGCGGCGCACTTAGCTGTAGCAACGCCTGGTCCTGGGTCTGGTAAGTCGTCATAAAAACGCCGCTCATGAAAGCGCACGTTAAGGACAACCAAACCCAATGCGACAAGCCAAAGAAGAAAACCGAGATACTGAAAACCACAGCGCCGATGACCGCCGGCAGAGCGTAGGCATTGCGGCGCGGGATGGAAGCCACCACTACAGCGCCCATCAATGAGCCAATGCCAAAGGCGCTCAGTAAGAATCCTTGAAGTTGGGGGCCGCCATGGAGAACATCTTTCGCGAAGATCGGCATCATGTTGGTAAAGGGCATGCCGAGAGTAAGCGGACCGAGCGCCAGGATCAACTGCGTGCGAATGTTGCCGTTTGCCCTCACATAGACAAAACCCGCTTTGATGCTTTGATAAAGCGATTCCGTCGCAACGCGTCCTGACTCGGCGCTGCGCTCGGGAATACGCATTTGAATGGTCCAGAGAGTTGCGAGCGCGAACATGAACGCCTGAACGTAGTAGGAGCCATGCACTCCGACGGTGGCAATGAGCAAACCTGCCAAGGCTGGCCCGATAGCACGCGAGCTGTTGAGCGCCATGGAGTTGAGCGCCAGGGCGTTCAGCAGATGTTTAGGACCGGCGACATCACTCACGAGAGTTTGGCGCGCGGGATTTTGAAAGGCCTGCACCGTGCCGACTAAGAAGCCCGTCACGTAAACATGCCAGGGCTGGACACGATTCGTAAGCACGAGCGTTGCCAAGATGATGTTGAGAGCCGCGTTGGTGACTTGGGCAACGATGAGTTGCGCTTTACGACTGGAGCGGTCCGCCACCGCGCCCGCAAGGATACCGAAAAGAAAGAGCGGAATGCCGCGCATCGCGGCGGCAAGGCCCAATTGCAGCGGTGAGCTGGTGATATGGTAAATGAGATAGCCGCGGGTGATGCTGTCCATCCATTGGCCCATGCTGGTGTCCATTTGCCCGAGCCAAAGGAGTCGATAGTCGCGGATGCTGAGGGAATCAAAGGTATGAATTCGCCTCAATAACCCACGTATATTCGCCCCGTGAGTGTGTGCGGAAGGGTCGGTCTGCCTTTGTGTTCCTCCCGTGGATTCTTGGTTACTGATGGTCACCTTGTTCCAGCTTTCTCGATATTCGCCGCTGGTCCGAAGCTATAGTCTTTGGCCTTATTCTCTGGTGATTTCATTATCAGCTCGGTTGTTTTCATTTTAAGATTCCTCGCCGGCTGCATTGTCGGATGAAGCTCCGCTCACGACTGCAAAAACTCCATGATCGGCCCCAGCGCTAAAGCGGGCAGAAAAGACAGCGCGCCGACGAGCAGCACCGTGCCGAGAACCAACACGCCAAAAGTCATCGTGTCGCTGGGCAGGCTGCCGAGCGATATCGGCCGACGACCTTGCGCCGCGAAACGGCCGGCTAGTGCTAGGGCCAAAGCGACGAGCCAGAAGCGTCCGGCCAACATCGCCAAGATGGTGGTCACATTGTAAAAAACGCTGTTCGCATTGAGGCTCGCCATGGTCATGCCGTTGTTGGCCATGTTGGAGGCATAGGCGAAGACAATTTCGCTCAGAGCGTGCGGCCCGGTATTGGTGACAAGGCCCGCACGGCCCATTTCGGTGCTGAGAGCCCAACTGGAGAGAGTTAAGACCGTGAACGGAGTTGCCAGCGCGTACAACGCGAGCAGTTTCGCTTCCGGAGGGGTAATCGCTTTGCCCAAATATTCCGGTGTTCGACCAACCATGAGCCCGCCGAGCAGGACGCCGACCAAAGCGAGCATCACCATGCTCTGCAAACCGGTTCCCAAACCGCCGAAAACGACCTCGCCCAAGAGCATGTTCATCAATGGCACGACAACGCCGACGGGTTTGTACGAGTCGATCATCGAGTTGTAAGCGCCGGTCGCGCCGTTCGATGTCACCAGCGTTGCCAGCACCGACCCGCCGACGCCGAATCGCAACTCCTTTCCCTTCCATGTTTCCGCCCGAAACGTTCAGCTCCGTTAAGCTGTGACGGAACTGACTTCTCGGCGAAGTCGCACAGCGCCAAACCCAGGGTGAAGATCACGACCATGACACTTAACAGCAGCCATCCGGAGCGGCGCCGACGGGTCCAGACTCCGAACGTGAACGTCAACGAGGCCGGCAATACGGCGATCGCCAGGAGCGCTAAAAGGTTCGTCAACGGTGTCGGGTTCGCGTACGGGTGCGCGCCGTTGGCGTTGAAAAAGCCGCCGCCGTTGGTCCCCAGGTTTTTGATAAACTCCAGCGCGGCGACCGGTCCCTGGGCGATCGATTGGAGCTGGCCTTCCAAAGTATGCGCCTCGGTGTAGGGCGCAAGATTCAACGGCACTCCCTGCCAGACCAAGCGCAAAACTGCCGATCAGCGAAAGCGGCAGGAGCACCCACAACGTCGCGCGCACGAGGTCAAACCAGAAATTGCCGATGGTGGCCGATCGATCGCGGGCGAAACCACGAATAAAAGCGATGCCGACCGCCAGTCCAGCGGCGCCGGCGAGAAAATTCTGCGCTGCCAAACCACATAACTGCGCCAAGTAGCGCAGCGTCGTCTCGCCGCCATAGGCCTGCCAGGTGGTCGTGGTCGCGAAGCTCACGGCGGTGTTCACCGCCAGGTCCACGGTCATCGGCGTGGTGAGGTAACGCTCGTGCGGTCCGCCCGGCAGCCACGCTTGAAGCAGCAGCACGGCGAACAACAGCACCGTTCCCAGGACCGTAAATAAAATAAAGCAAACTAGATAAACCGGCGCCGACATTTCGTGTTCGGGGTCGATTCGAAAAACGCGATAAAACATCCTCTCCATGGGGCACAAAACCTGATCGAGGAAAGTGGGCTTGCGCTCGAAGACCCGGGCGAGATACAGGCCGACCGGTTTAACCAACCCGACGACGAGAGCGAGAAAAATTGTGTATTCGAGCCAGCGCATTATTGCGACTCCGATCGCGAAGAGCCCTGCGGTGAAGCCGGGTTCAGCGCAGGCGCGGTTCGATCGAGCTCTAGATTCAGTGGCAAAACCGCCACCCTCGGCTCGCCCAAAATTCCGAATTGCCGGCCCCGCGTGTGTCTGGCGACCAGGCTGCGCAGGAGGTCATTGCTCAGTCCGCGGGTTCGGGCAATGCGTGCGATCTGCAGCGCCGCGTTGGCGGGACTGATATGCGGGTCGAGCCCGCTGCCGGAACGCGTCACGGCATCGATGGGAACTGCGACTTCCGGCCCCAATCCATTATGCTTTCGGTATTCTTCCGTCAGCTGCCGAATCCCGGCAAAGGACTCGTCAGCCTCAGCCGTTTTTGGGTCATCGGCTGCGCCGTCTATGAGTTTGGGGTTGGACGGGCCGAGATTCGTGCCGCCTGAAGCAGCCGCGTCGTATCCGGCGCCGGCGGCCGACGGTCGCGGGTGGAAGTACGCTGGTGAGCTAAAATTCTGTCCGATCAGCTCGGAGCCGATGATGACACCATTTCGCGTTACCAGACTACCTTTGGCTTGCGTCGGGAACATCAGCCGCGCAATAACGAAGAGGGTCAAGGGGAACAGCACACCGGTCAAGAGTGTAAGCGATAGTAGGCTGAGCAGCGCGGGTCGAAGTTGGTCGCGCAGCGTCGCGATCAACAGGGTTGGCACTGCCGCGCCATGCGCAGCGATCAAGAGCTTGGTGAGGATCTGAGGGATTTGGCGAGTCGGACATGTAACGCCGTCAACTTCTCTGCATCGATCGCGTGCATCTGTGAGCCTGTGCGGCCTGCTGTTTCTGGCCGTTTTCGCAACGAGCGAACGCCCGCCGGCCGAGACTCTTAACCACTAGTCCCGGTCGCCAGTTGCTTTAAGCGACCGAAGGCTTTGTGTGTGGGTTGGAAGGTCGGGCCGGCATCGATCGCTCTGCAGTAATAGTACAACGCTTCGCGAATATCGCCCTGGGATTCGCACAGTTCGCTCATCCAGTAGTAGGGCTCGGCGCGGTATTGATCGCGGAGCATCGCCATTTTGAGGTAGACGCGTGCATCCACGAGAGCGTTCTGTTCCAGCGCTAGGTCAGCACGGTGGAGAAGTTCGTTCACGGTGTTATTCTTCGCCAACTGCCGCCTCCGGAGTATCTCATCGCAAAGTAGCTGGGTTTTTCTCGGATCGATCGGTTTTTCGACGAAGTCTACGGCGCCGAGCTTCATGGCTTCGACCACTTTGGTTACGAGTCCATACTGGCTCAGTGTGACCACCGTGGTGTTTTCGCTCAAAGTCCGAATGTATCGAATCAACTCAAGGCCGTCGATTTTGCTCATATTGATGTCGACGAATGCAATGTCGTAATGGCGCCCATGACATCTGGCGAGAACTTCCTCGCTATCGCCGGTTGCATCCACGCGATACCCGGCGGCTTCAAGGATCATTTTCAAATTACCGCGGACATTGCGTTGGTCATCGGCGACCAGGATGCGAGTTTCCGATACTGTCATTGGCATCCTCCTCTCGGTGCTCATCTGCTGCGATTGAAAATTGCTGCGAAGTCGCTCCGCGGTGGATCATCATTTATCTAACCCGGCGCCTGCGCGCTTCGAGATAGAGCACGATGGGCGTCGAGACAAAGATGGACGAGTAAGTGCCGACCACGAACCCCACCAGGAGAGCGAATGCGAAGCTATGGATCACCGGGCCGCCGAGCAAAAATAGGGCACCCGTTGAGAGCACCACGGTGCCGCTGTTGATCACGGTTCGGGACAGTGTCTCGTTGATCGATTGGTTAATGAGCGTGGGCAGAGGCTCTCGGCGATTTTTCCGCCGGCTCTCGCGAATGCGGTCGGAGATGATGACGTTATCGTTGACCGAAAAACCCACGACGGTGAGCAGCGCAGCGACCGCCGTCAGATCGAACTCCATATTGGCGAGCGAGAGCGCGCCGAGTGTGATCAGCACGTCGTGGATGAGCTTGACGGCCGCACCGACGCCGACTGAGAAGTCAAAGCGGGCGGCAATATAAATTCCCATGATGGCGGTGGCAGCTAGCACAGCCAATGTCGCGTCGCGCCATAGGTCTTGTCCAACTTTCGGACCGACCGATTCCGTCCGCACGATTTCGTAGGCGCCCGCGCCGAAGCGAGCGCTCAAGCCGGTCTTGAGCGCGGCGACCGCAGCGCCGGTTTCATCGCCGGCTGACCGGCCGTTGATCTGAAACTGATTGCCGCCGGCGCCGACCTCTTGCACGCTCACCGAGCGCAGTTCGGAGCGGTCGAGAGCTGCGCGGACGTCGGCCACGGAAGTCGATTTGGAAAAGCGCACATCGAGCAGCGTCCCGCCCATGAAGTCGATGCCATAGTTAAGTCCGCCGCGTAGAAACATCGAAACAAAGCCAAGCAGAATCAGCGCACAGGAAAGCATCGCCATTCGGGGCGATAGCTTCACAAAATCGATTCCGGGGTTGGCTGGAATCAACGCAAAAAATTTTGCTTCGACGGCTGGAGCGGCCTGGCTCGATCGCTCGGATGTCTTGCTGCCACTTGGTTTCATACGCTTAACGTTGCGAGGCGCTTCCGACTGACGAGCCAGTCGTACACGACGCGGGTTGCGAACACCGAAGTTATCAGCGTCGTCACGATGCCGAGACACAGTGTCACGGCAAAGCCGCGCACCGGGCCGGTGCCGAACTGGAACATGATGACGCCAGAGAGAAACAGTGTGATGTTACTGTCAAGGATAGCGCTCCAAGCGCGGTCATAGCCCGCCTCGATGACGGCGCGAGCGGATCTGCCCAGGCGCAGTTCTTCGCGCATGCGCTCGAGGATGAGGATGTTCGCGTCCACGGCCATACCGACGGTCAGCACAACCCCGGCGATCCCGGGCAGCGTCAAAGTAAAACCAAACGCCGCGTAGGCGCCGAGCAGCAGCAGTACGTTCAGGAGCAATCCTAGATCGGTGATCAGTCCGCCGCCACGGTAGTAAACCGCCATGAAGATCCACACGAGCGCGCTGCCGACGACAAACGAAACGATGCCGCTTTGGATAGAGTCTCGGCCGAGAGACGGGCCGACCGTGCGCTCCTCGATCAGTTTGAGCGGCGCGGGAAGCGCGCCGTGGCGCAGCGCGTTGGCCAGATCTTGGGCTCCGGCGACGTCGAAGTTGCCGGTGATCTGGCCGCGCCCGCCGGTGATGGCATCGCGGATCACCGGCGCCGATTCGACCTGGTTGTCCAGAACAATCGCCAGCTGGCGGCCGATGTTGGCTTTCGTGAGGTCGCCGAATACTTGGGCGCCACGAGCGTCGAATTGAAAATCCACCGCCATGCCCTCCATTCCACCGCCCGGTCGCACCGAGGCGTTGACAATGGAGTCTCCCGTGAGCAGGGCGCGCCTTTCCACAAGATAAGTTGCCACGTCCTCCCGCGTCGCCCTTACCTGGCAGTGACTCCACGCCAGGCCCCGGCTGTACGGCTACTAGCTTGAACTCGAGTTGAGCCGTGCGGCCGATCAGCTCCTTGGCGCGTTGGGGATCCTGGATGCCCGGCAACTGCACAACGATCTGGCTCGATCCCTGCTTCTGGATCGTCGGTTCAGCCACGCCGAATTGATCGATGCGGTTACGAATGATTTTGAGCGCCTGTTCAACGACGCTGTCGCGCATGCGCGTGACCTCGCGCGGCTCTAGACTTAAACTCAAGTCCGAAGCCTCCGAGTTAGCGTTCTCGGCGATGCGGAGATTTGGAAAGCGGCGCCGGATTAGCTCCGTGACCTGCGTGCGTTTGTCGCGATTGCCGAAGCGCACGCGGATCGAGAGCTGATCACGGTCGACGGTCACCGTCCCGACCTGGGCGTCGCGCAGCTCTCTTTCAAGATCCTGCCGTTGACGCTCGACACCGTTGGCGATCGCTTGGTCGATGTCGACTGCATAGAGCAAATGGGTCCCGCCGCGCAAATCCAGTCCGAGGCGAATCGCCTGCTGCCACGGCCACCAAGACGGCGTCTGCGCAAAGGTCGGCAACAGAAAAACGCTCGCAGTGAGGGCGAGAATCACAAACAGCAAGGTTCGATAGCGTAAAGTCGTCACGAGTGAGCTCGTTGTCGCAAAATGACACCAACCCTTTCGAGCGCGGGGTTTGCGGCGCGGAAACGGGTGGTACGGTTCAAATGGGTCAGGCGGCTCTCATGGATGATCCATAGTCGAGACAATTTTCTACCGTGAGTCGCCATACAAGCAATGCTCCGGTGCCGTGATCACAAAATGAGTTTTTACTCCCGTCACGCCAGGAATCTTTCTAATCCTATCGGCCACGAGATCTTTGATGCTTTCCGCGAGGATGACGCCGCCGACGTGAACCTCGCCGCAGCGGGTTTCGACTTCGAGGTTTGAAATTTCCAGACGGGAGACTACAAGCGTGGCCTCCACCCTAGCGGTGATGGTTAGATCCTTAACGGCTTGCAAAGACTCGGCAGTTGGCCGGTATTCCTCGCGCTGAGAAACCTCGGCAATCATGCGAGCCGCTGTCTCCACAGTCGTCTTGGCGGTGTTTAGCACGAGATCGTATCGTGTCGGATCGCGCCAGTCGATTTTGAATAATTCTCGAGTGCGGCGGGCGCGGATATTGTCCAACTCTTCCAGGTATCTTCGCGCGGCTTCCTCGGTGAGACCCTTGCGCGCCATGACTTGTCTTATCCTCGACTCCGTCGGGGTGTCCACGAAAACATTCAGCACATGACGGATGCCGGGGAAAAATTCCTGACCGGCGCGGCCGTGGTAAACAATGTTTCCGTCTTGGGCGAGCTCGCATAGCGCTGCTTGGAGCACGATGCGATAAATCCCGCGGCTCTGCAGCCATTCGGCCCACCAGTGATGCGGTCTTTGTTCCAGGACTTCGACTAATTTTGCCTCCGCGATGCCGTAACGCTCGCTAGCTTTGATCAGCACTTCTCGGCTAATGCAGCGATATCCGAGGAGTTCCGCCGCCCGCTCCGCGATTGCTCGACCATCGCCGAAAGCTTCATGAGATATTGTGATAATGGACATGGGTTTGTGCCTTTATGCCGTTGGCCTGGCATCGAGATGCCCCAGCCGTTTGAGAGCTTCACGCGCCGGCGCGAACGTGGAACTCGCCTCTAGGGCCATATAGTAATAGTGCACGGCTTCGCGCGGGTTGCCGTTAAGCTCAGAAAGCTGCCCCAGTTGATAATAAGGTTCAGGACGGGTGAGATCCCGCATCATGGCAATCTTTAGGTGGACGCGCGCCTCAATGTAGGCCTTGCGCTGCCGAGCCAGTTCCGCCAGGTGAAGCATTTCATCGACAGTTCCGCTCATACCGAGTTTTTGCCGCTCGAGGATCTCTTCGCAGAGCAAGAGCAGATTCTTCGGATCGAACGGCTTCTCTATAAAGTCCACCGCTCCGAGCTTCATCGCCTCGACCGCCCGCGCTACCGTGCCGTGGGCAGTTAACATCACGACTGGCATTCTCGGCCTGAGCCCGCGCAGGAGGCCGAGCAGTTCGAGGCCGCCCATTTTCGGCATCTGAATATCGACCAAGACGATATCGTAGAGCCCTGCTTTGACGCGCAGCAGGGCGTCGTCGCCGTTGCTGGCTGTGTCTACCTTGTACCCTACAGAATCGAGCAGCGCGGAGAGATTATTGCGAATGTTGCGTTCATCGTCGACGACGAGAATGCGAACCTGTGATTTACTCATGATTGCACCGCGTCCGACTCATCTCTGGACGATAAAAAGAACCTTGGCCATCGCGTTCGTATTGACTAAGGAAACCATCACGCGGCCTGAAGCTTTCTCTCGGTCCGCTCCAACCGGATCGATAGCACCGGGCATGGTGCCTTTTGGGTTACCTTTTCGGTCATGTTACCCCTCAGGAAGCGAGCAATACCCTTTCTTTCGTGGGCCGAGAAAACGATCAGGTCAATATTCAGGTTCCTTGCTTGCGAGACAATTTTTTCGTCGAAGTCGCCTACGTCTACCTGTTCATGGACCTGAACAGAGGGAATCAGGTCGGAAAAATTGTCAGCGAGAAATCGTTGCAGCGCCGTTTCGTATTCCTTCATGAAAGGATCAGGCGTGCGGAACGCTGGGTCTTTGGCTATTTGTTCGGCGAGTTTTTCCCCATAACGTAAGAAATCCTCATAACTCACGACGTGAAGAACGGTTACTTCCGCGCCGAGCGTTTTGGCGAGGTTAAGGGCGTATCCGACACCTGCCAGCGAGGATTTTGAAAGATCTGTGGGAACCAAGATTTTTTCGACTTTCTTCATAGCGACCTCACGCCAGTACATTTGATAGATGCTTAAAGCATGACGCGTGCCACGGTCCGAGCGTCAAAGTATTCTAATCGTACTTTCTTTAACGCATGAATCGAATAAGCACTGCTGGCGGGCATTTAGATAGCAGGCGAATGTACCGGCTGGCTCAAAACTATCCCTGCGACTGCAAGGTACAACTCTCGATGGTTGCAATTTGCAAGCTGTCGGCCATAGCGTTCTTTCAAAAAGCAATAATTGCGCAATCGATCTGCTGATAATCAGGGAGATCTGAATATCCTACTGGACCTCTCCCAGCCTGCGTAGCAGGGTGGGCATCGTTAAGCCCTGGGCGAAAATAGAAAAGGCAACGATCACAAAAACTGTCGTGATAATTTCGTCCCGTTGCGCCAACCCAGCAGTTAGACCGAGTGCCAGTGCCAGCGCGAGAGCCCCGCGCAGACCGCCCCAAAACAAAATGTGCTGGTGCCGAGGTTCCACTCGGAGCGTCGAGCGGGCAAATAGAGCGCAGCAGGGATAGATCGCAACTGCACGGCCAACAATGGTTATAGCCACGGCAATTGGGACAATACTGGCAACGCTGGCGAAATCCTGCTGCCAGATTCGGATGCCGATCAAAACAAAGATGAATGAGTTTGCCAGAAACGCGGCGTACTCCCAGAAAGACTCAATGGCTTGGCGGCTAACGATTGAACGCAAGTAACCGGCATTGCCGACAATTAACCCGGCGGTGAGCGAAGCCAGCACTCCCGAGAGGTGCAATCGCTCCGCCAGCAGAAATGACCCATAAGCCGCCACTGTGGTCAGGGTGATTTCAGTCAAATGGTCTGTGGTCCGGCCCGCGAGCATCAGGATTCCCGATGTAATGACTCCGCCGCAGAATATTCCTCCGAAAATGCTCGCAATCAGCGTCCGGCCAATATCAAAAGCGGTGACTTTCTCGCCCATTATAAAGAGGATCGCGGCGCTGAGAGCCACGGCCGCGATACCATCGTTGAACAGGCTCTCTGCTTCAAGCAACCGGCGCAACCGGCTAGTCACCCCCGCCTCCTTGAATGTCGCAATGACCGATACAGGATCGGTCGCGGCGACCAATATTCCAAACACGGCGGCGGCTTGCCAACCCCAGTGAAGGAGATAATGCATCCCGGCCGTAGTCGCACTGGCAGTTAGCAAAACCCCTAATGTGGTCAACGTCCGGATTACAGCCGAATCCTTCCGCAGCTCGCGCCAATTAATATGCAATGCAGCTTCAAAAACCAGCGGTGGCAGGAATGCATCAAAGATCAGCTCCTTGGTTAAAGCTATGTCGATGGTCCCAGGCACGAGCGCGAGGCCGAGCCCGGCGACCACTAGTCCCGCCGTGGTGGGGATGCGGAGTCGGCGAGCCAGCATGCCCACGATTGCTGTAACCAGAAGCACGATCTCCGCTTGTTCAATGATTGATGCCATGGATAGCGCCCTTAGCCGCTTTGTGAGCTGAGTTTAGCCTCGCAAATATTCAGCCGGTCTGAACATCTCGCTACCGTTAAGGCAAAAGGTGGAATAGCTTGTAGGCGCCTGATGTCGAGAGAGCCGACCGAGATGACGGAGCAAGATCTTGTTTCTCCTCCTGGCAAGTCACCTCTCACTGCGCCGTTGCATTTTGCAATCACGGCGATCGTACATCCTGCAAAGTACAACCCGTCACTGGCTATTTGGTCTGAAAAGCCAGCACTTTGCTGCGGAAGAAGGTGGCATTCCGCTTGCGTTAGCGATTTGGCAGCTTAGTCGATTCTTAGGAGCGGTCAAATGGCTGACGTTATACTTATTATTGTCACGGTGGTGTTTTTTATAATCGCATGGGTGTACGTCCGTGGCTGCGATCGTCTGTAAGGGAGGGCATATGACACTGGAATATGTGATCGGAATAATCGTGTCGTTTTTGATCATGGGCTATTTGATTTATGCCCTGCTGTGGCCAGAGAAGTTTTAGAGAAAAATCTTAGTGAAGAATTGCATCGCGTTGCTGCGAAATCGCGGCGATAGATTTGCACGCGTGCGAAATCGGGAGAGGTCATGACACTAACTGGATGGATTCAGATATTACTTTACGCACTAGTAATTTTGGCTGTAACCAAGCCCATCGGCATCTACATGTTTCGTATCTTCGAGGGTGACGGCCAGCCTTTGCCACGGTTCTTCGGTCCCGATCGAGAGGTTGATTTATCGCCTGTGCGGTGTTGACCCGAAAGAGCAACAAGACTGGAAACAGTATAGTATTGGCAATGCTGCTCTTCAGCGCCGTCACGATGCTGGTGACTTACGCCATCGAACGGCTGCAGCATGTGCTGCCGTTAAATCCCGCGAACCTCGGGCCCGTTGCCGGCTGATCTCGCCTTCGGCACAGCGTCGAGCTTCACCACCAATACGAACTGGCAGGCCTACGGTGGCGAGTCGACGATGAGCTATTTGACTCAGATGGCGGGGCTCGCCTGGCACAATTTTATCTCGGTCGGCGTCGGCATTGGCGTCATGTTGGTGATCGCGCGCGGCTTGACCTATCGCCTTGAGCCCGGCGCGCCCAAAACCATCGGCAATTTTTGGGTGGATCTAAATCGGTCTGTTATCTATCTCCTGATTCCATTTTCCATCGTCATGGCGTTGGTGCTGGTCTGGCAGGGAGTTCTGCAGAACCTTTCATCCTACGTCGAGCTGACAACCTTGGAAGGAGTGAAGCAGACTCTGGCGATGGGGCCGGCGGCATCGCAGATTGCGATCAAACAACTCGGCACCAATGGCGGCGGTTTTTTCAACGTCAACAGCGCCCATCCGTTCGAGGGCGGTAGTCCGCTGGCAAATTTTATCGAGATGGTAGCAATCCTCGCGATCCCGGCGGCGCAGACCTACATGTATGGCCTCATGGCGCGCGACACCAAGCAAGGCTGGACGCTTTTCGGGGCGATGGCGATTTTGTTTTTTATGGGCGTGACGACGGCTTATTACTTCGAAGCGAAGCCCAACCCGGTGATGCAAGGTTTGGCCGTGGATCAAACCGCCGGCAACATGGAGGGGAAAGAAGTTCGTTATGGCGTCGCTAACTCGGTGACTTGGGCGACGGCAACGACCGACGCGTCAAACGGCTCGGTCAACTCCATGCACGATAGTTTCAATCCTATCGCCGGCCTGGTGCCCTTGTTGAACATTCAACTCGGCGAATTGATTTTCGGCGGTGTCGGCGCGGGGCTTTACGCTATGCTGGTCTTCGTTCTTGTTTCCGTGTTTATCGCCGGCTTGATGGTCGGGCGCACTCCCGAATATCTGGGCAAGAAAATTGAAGCGCGGGAGGTCAAGCTCGCCATGCTCTACGTGCTGATCTTTCCGCTGATAATTCTCTACTTCTCCGGCTGGTCGGCAGTGGCGCCATATGGCCTCTCGTCACTCAACAACAATGGCCCGCACGGGCTGAGCGAGATCTTGTACGCCTACAGTAGCGCCGCCGGCAACAACGGCTCGGCCTTTGCCGGACTGAATGCCAACACTCCCTGGTTCAATGTGACACAGGGTCTCACAATGCTTATGGGCCGCTATTTAATGATCATTCCAGTTCTCGCCATTGCCGGCTGTATGGTTGGCAAAAAGGCTGTGCCCGAAAGCTTGGGCACTTTCCCGACAAACGGGACGCTCTTTGTGGTGCTGTTGGTCGGCGTGGTTCTTATCGTTGGGGCGTTAACTTTCTTCCCCGCACTAGCGCTCGGGCCTATTGTCGAACACTTTGTCGCCCTGGCAGGAAAGGTTTACTAACATGGCAGACACTCGCTTAAAAGACCGTTCACTTTTCGACCCGGAAATTCTCCGCCCAGCAATCGGGGAGAGCTTTCGCAAGCTCGTGCCGCAGCACGTGATCAAAAATCCCGTCATGTTCGTGGTCGAGATCGGTAGCGTGATTACGACGCTGATTTGGCTCGCGACATGATTGCGCCCGTGCCAGGATCGCAGCCGCTGTGGTGGACGTTCAATGTTAGTTTCTGGCTCTGGTTCACCGTCGTTTTTGCGAATTTTTCCGAGGCAGTCGCCGAAGGTCGCGGTAAGGCCCAGGCCGCGACGCTGCGCAAAATGCGCCAGGAAACTACTGCGAGGCGCTTGGTCAACGGCAACCGTGAAGAAAAAGTGCCCGCGTCGGCGCTCCGCAAAGGAGATACCGTTGTCGTTGAAGCGGGCGAAATCATTCCCGGCGACGGCGACGTGATTCAAGGCATCGCATCGGTCGACGAGTCGGCGATCACCGGCGAGTCCGCGCCGGTCATTCGCGAGAGCGGCGGCGATCGTTCGGCGGTGACTGGCGGTACAAAAGTGTTGTCCGACCGCATCGTCGTGCGCATCACGGCGAGCCCCGGAGAATCCTTCCTGGATCGGATGATTTCTTTGGTGGAAGGCGCGGAGCGGCAAAAAACGCCCAATGAAATTGCGCTCAATATCTTGCTCGCCGGCCTGACGCTGGTTTTTCTTTTCGCCTGCGTGACCCTTGTGCCGCTGGCGCTTTACTCCGGCATGCCTAACGTTTCATTAACCGTGATCGTCGCCTTGCTCGTGTGTTTGATTCCGACGACGATCGGCGGCTTGCTTTCGGCTATCGGCATCGCCGGCATCGATCGTCTGCTGCGCAAGAACGTATTGGCGATGAGCGGGCGCGCCGTCGAGGCCGCAGGCGATGTCGACACGTTACTCTTGGATAAAACCGGGACGATCACCTTGGGTAATCGCATGGCCACTGAGTTCATCCCCGTCGACGGCGCCCGTGCGGAGACCTTGGCCGACGCGGCGCAGCTTTCGAGCCTGGCCGATGAAACCCCGGAAGGGAGATCGATTGTCGTGCTCGCCAAGGAGAAATACGGGCTGCGCGGTCGCGACGTGACCGAGATCGGCGCCCACTTTATTCCCTTCAGTGCTGAAACCCGCATGAGCGGCTGCGATCTCGACGGACGTAAAATCCGCAAGGGGGCGGTGGAAGCGATCGCCGCCTACGTTGAGGAATTGGGAGGGACGGTGGGCTCGCAAGTCGAGGGCATCACACACGGAATCTCAGATAGCGGAGGCACGCCGCTGGTTGTCGCCGAAGGCAACAAGATTCTCGGCGTGATTCATTTGAAGGACGTGGTGAAGGGCGGCATCAAGGAGCGCTTCGAGCGCTTCCGCGCCATGGGTATTCGCACCGTGATGATCACCGGCGACAACCCGCGCACCGCGGCCGCGATTGCGCGCGAAGCCGGCGTCGACGATTTTCTCGCGCAGGCAACGCCGGAAGCAAAAATGCGGCTCATAAAAGAAGAACAAGCCAAGGGAAAACTGGTTGCCATGACCGGCGACGGCACCAACGATGCACCCGCGCTGGCGCAGGCCGATGTCGGCGTGGCGATGAACACGGGCACGCAGGCGGCGAAAGAGGCCGGCAATATGGTCGACTTGGATTCCAATCCGACCAAGCTGCTGGAGGTCGTCGAAATAGGCAAACAGATGCTGATGACTCGCGGCGTGCTGACGACTTTTTCCATCGCCAATGATGTGGCGAAGTATTTCGCCATCATTCCCGCCATGTTCATGACTGTGTATCCCGAAATCGCGCCATTGAACATCATGCATTTGGCGTCGCCGCAGAGCGCGATTCTCTCAGCGGTCATTTTCAACGCGATCATTATTATTTTGCTCATTCCATTGGCTTTGCGGGGTGTGCAGTATCGGCCGATCGGCGCCGGCCCATTGCTGGCTCGCTCCCTATTGATTTATGGCGTCGGCGGAGTCATCGCCCCTTTCCTTGGGATCAAGCTCGTCGATGTAGTATTGCAAGCTATCGGACTTGTCTAGGAGCTGTATATGAAAACTATGATCATCGCAGTGCGCGCGACCATCGTAACTCTCGTACTCACGGGACTTGTCTATCCCTTCGTCATGACCGGACTCGCCCAAGTGCTCTTCCCTTGGCGAGCAAACGGCAGTCTCGTAACGGATGAGAAAGGACAAGTTGTGGGGTCCGAGTTGATTGCCCAGGGCTTTGCTAATCCCGCATACTTTCAGCCTCGGCCGTCGGCAGCGGGGGAGAAGGGCTATGATGCGACTGCCTCATCAGGTTCCAACCTCGGCCCGACGTCGAAGAAGCTGCAGGACCGCATCAAGGACGATGTCAAACGGCTGAAGGCAGAAAATCCGGATGCCAAGACGCTCGTTCCTGGCGAACTTGTCACGACCTCCGGTAGTGGTCTCGATCCGGACCTTTCACCTGAAGCGATGATGTGGCAGACGCCGCGAGTCGCGAAAGCACGCGGCGTCAGTGCGGAGCGTGTAAAGGCCGTTGTGGATTCGAATGTGGAAGGGCGAACCTTCGGCATCTTGGGCGAACCGCGAGTCAATGTGCTGATGGTCAATCTGGCGCTCGATCGGCAGTTTGGCAAAGCGACGCCACTGCCACCCGCTCCGGAAAAGAAAGAGACCAAGGATGCTCCCAAGGAGAACGCTGCGCCCGCTCAACCGTCAGTTCAAACCGTTCCGCCTCAGGCGAAGTAAAGGCCCCTTGGGAGCCGTTTATGAAGAAGATTGAAGCGAGCTTCCAACGATTCAAACTGGACGAAATCAAAGAAGCGCTGCGACACGAAAGAATCCGACGCTTCTCGGTTTCCGAGACTGAGGGGGACGGTTGCGATCAGCTAAGCTTAAAACAATACCGCGGCGTCACGTATAGCGACGATTCCAGTGAAGTCAGCATTGGCGTGATTGTTGACGACGATGAGGCGGTTCGAGTCGCGCAGATGCTTGTCATGACGCTTCGCTCCGGCAAAATGTCGGACGGTGAAGTGGCTATTATGCCGCTCGAAAACCTGATCCGCGTCCGTGTCGGCAATTGCGCGTAGGGAACGCGCGCCGGCACCTGATTGCAATTTTCGTGGCTAGCCGATTCCAGCTCATGGAGCTTAGGAATATACGCATCTCACCTAGGGTGCAGTTCAATAAACAAAAGTTTGTCATAGATACGCGGAGGCTTGGGAGATGAAAAGACTATTATTTATGTTAGCGGGGACGTTACTAAGTTTGTTACTTTTGACACTGGGGATTTCTAGCGCTCAGGAAGAAAAGCCGCTAGGTCCGGGCTGGCTGAGTCTGGACGGCAGTGTCGGTTTGCTCGACAAGGGGATTGCAGACGGCAAGGGATCGTTGGAAAAGACGCTAGGCATCGGCATTAGCGGATTTGTTGAATCGACTTATATTTGGAGCTCCAATCATCCGGGTTTTGGATCGAATATCTCCGGCCGCTACTTTTATAAAGACAATAATCAGTTTTACGTTAATAATTTTCATGTCGCGATAGAAAAGCCGGAAAAGGATTGGGGCGTTGGTTTCAGGGTTTCCGGTGATTTTGGTCGATATGGCGAGTTGCTGCACGAGGCGACCCAGTGGAACCCGACCGGTCCAAGGTTCTGCTGCGGACCTTCGGCGGAGCTCCGTGAGGCCTATCTTTCAACCACGATACCCGTGGGTGAGGGGATCTCTTTCAAAGGTGGTTTGTTCGTTACGCCATTGGGCACGGAGATTCTAAACTCCCCGGGCGCATATAACGACAATATTTCTCGTTCCTTCGCTTTTAATTATGGCGTGCCGCTGCGTCATCTCGGCACGTTGTTTAGCTATCCATTCGCCAAAACGTTTACCGCAAGTGTCGGCGTGGTGACCGGTTGGGATGATCCGCACGACAATAACAGCGCACCGTCCGGTCTCGTCGGTGATGAACTATACGCCCAGCGACGCCTTCGCCTTGGCGAGCAATATCATATTTGGGCCTGAGCAATTCCATAACACCGGAAGCCAAAGAGTGACCTGGAGCAGCGTTGCGACGATCAAACCGATGGATCCATTGACGATCTTGCTCGAGTATACCTTCGGTGGCGAAGCGAATGCCTCGACTCCCACTGGTAACCAGAATGCTTACTGGCACGCGCTATCGGCCATCGCATCCTGGGGCTGGACCGATCGTTTCACCACGGCGCTGCGCGGCGAGGTTTTCTTCGATAATCAAGCAGCGCGGACCTTTGGTCTTGCGGCGACCACCCCGCAAAATAATGCCACACTCGGCGAAATGACTCTGACCGGCAGCTATAAGTTCACCAAGATGCTGATCGGCCGCGTCGAACTGCGTCAGGACTGGGCCAACCACCCAGTTTATCAAAAAGGCCAATCCCGCGCCGATAGTCAGCAGACGACGCTTGGCATGCAGCTGATTTACGCGTTCTGAGCCGGCCGTTCTTGGGTTGAGCACTAGATGAAGTCGCCAAAGGAAACCATAGGAGTCAAGATCAACGAGGGATTGGATTCCGGTGAATCACAATCGCGCCGCGTTTTGGAGATCCAGTTGGCTTACGAACGCATGCACGCCGCTCGGTTCATGCTGGTGCATCTATTGGCCTTCGTCGGCGTGGTCATCTGGATAGAAGCGATCGAGCCAGACTTGCTCCCGAGAGAGATGCGTCTTTTCACTTTTATTCTTTGGGGCAGTTTCCTTTTTGTGACCATCTGGGTAGCGATTGAGGAGTACATTTTGTGGCGCCAGTTCTTCAGGTCATTCGACGCGGATAGGAGGGGTATCGTCGCAGGAAACTAGACACTCCATCTGAAGGACGTGTTTGACTGGCGAAGCTCTCCGTGGGAAGTCGATCATTGAGGCGGCGACGGACGGCGGCCAGCTACCTCAACATTATCTGCTCGATCATGAACAGGCTTACGCTTTTTGGTTTGTTCGCGGTTACAGCGATGCTGGTCTGCTATGCGCTCGAAGGTCTACAGCCGCTGGTTTGTCCTTGGCTTCGCCTTGGCTTGTGCACTGGGTTCGGCCTATGGATTTCTCCAGGGCGCCTGGCCTTTTGGGGTGGTAGAGGCGATCTGGTGTCTCGTTGCCTTGGCCCGCTGGCGGAAAAACATCCGATCGTCGTGTCCGTCCGAAAGGAATCAAAAGTTCTAAAAGGGGGGATTTGTATGAAACAGGTCGCCGCGATTATCAAACCATCGCAATTGGGCGACGTGCAGGAGGCGCTCATCAAGATGGGGGTCGAAGGCATGACGGTCATGGAAGTCAAAGGCTTCGGTCGGCAAAAGGGTCATTCCGACACTCTATCGTGGCGCGGAATATACCGTCGATTTTCTACCCAAAGTCAAAGTTCAAGTCCTGGTCACCGATGCCAAGGCGGAACGAGTGGTCGACGCCATCGTGCAGGGAGCGCGCACGGGACAAATCGGTGACGGAAAGATTTTCGTAACAACGGTCGAAGAAATTATCCGCATTCGCACCGGCGAAAAAGGCGCGGACGCAATTTGACGGGCGCTGAAGGTAAGACGCATAAAGTGAAGCCAAAAGATTATAATCGATGAAGGTTTGCCGTCCCGTTCGACTTTCGATCAGGTCGGGCAATGATATCGAGGAGGTGAGATTACCGGGGTACTTTTAACTGTTTGCAAATAGAATCGGTATATCTTTATGCTGCCGGTAAGCGCTCGGTCGGGTCATGCGGTCGAGTGGGCTTGCTGGCTTGAGCCATTTTTAGCCTTGTTCATCGCGGGGAAAAATCGTTGATTCAGACCGAGCGTAAAAGACCGGAAGATTTTTTAGAATTGGTCGAGCGTGCCAAGCGCGGCCGACTGAAAGTTTATATCGGCTCGGCCGCCGGCGTCGGCAAGACCTACCAGATGCTTGAGGAAGCGCATGCCCTGCAAAAGCGCGGGGTCGACGTCGTCTTGGGCTTTATCGAGCCGCATGACCGGCTCGACACCGCGGCGCTGATCGAGGGACTCGAAGTGGTGCCGCGCCAGCGTGTCGAGTATCGCGGCGTGACTGTCGAAGAGATGGACTTGGACGCCATTCTCAAACGCCATCCACAGCTGGCGATCGTCGATGAGCTAGCTCATACCAACGCACCCTTCTGCCGCAACAAGAAGCGCTATCAAGACGTGTTGGAACTGCTCGACGCCGGCATCAACGTGATCTGCGCTTTCAACGTGCAGCACCTTGAGAGTCTCAACGAAATGGTCAAGCAGGCAACGGGCGTGATCGTTCGCGAGACGGTTCCGGACTCGATGCTGAAGCGAGCCGACCAGGTGGTCGATATCGACCTAGCGGTCGAAGATCTCATCGATCGCCTTAAGGCGGGCAAAATCTATGCGCCGGATAAGGTTGGCTGGGCGCTGGAAAACTTCTTTCAGCCGGAAAAACTCACGGTATTGCGGGAAATCGCACTGCGCGAAGTGGCGGAAAGCGTCGACCGCGCGGTCTCAGCGAAAGCCGACGACGATGACGCCGGGCGCAGAGCCGCCGCCAGCGAACGCGTGATGGTTTGCTTGCCGACTCGCCCGCCGCCTCATGGTGTTCTACTGCTCCGTCAAGGATCGCGTTTGGCGGGGCGACTAAATACGGATTGGTTCGTTGTCCACGTGGAAACTAAAGGCGAATCGGGCCACCGCATCGACGCGACGCTGCAGCGCTATCTGTTGGAAGACGAACAACGAGCCAGAGACCTGGGCGCAGAAGTCGTCCGGCTGAGGTCGGAAAAGCCGGTCGAAGCCCTGCTCGAATTTGCCCGCGATCATGGTGTTCGCCACATCGTCGTCGGGCGTTCGCATAAATCATGGTGGCGTCGTCTGTTGGGACAATCGCCGGTGTTTAAGCTGGTCACCACGGCTGTCGGCTTCGATCTTCACATCGTGTCCTTGGAAGATCAGGAGAGCAAGGAATGAACCTCTACAGGAAACTCTTGCTTGCGCAAAGTCCGATCGCGCTGGCGCTGGTCAGCCTGGGTATATTTCTCGGTGGTGGCAATCTCGTATCTAGGATCGCACTCGCAGACGATCTTGAAGGACAATTACCGCAGCGTGCTTGCGGCGCAACGCATGAAGGAATCCATTGAGCGGATGGACAGCGCGGCGCTGTTCTTGGTTGCAGGGCAGCACGAAAAAGGTGTCCAGCAGGCTGCGAAATTCCGACCCATCTTCGAAGCCGAGCTCAAAGTACAAGAAGGCAATATCACCGAAGCTGGGGAAAAGGAGTTTACCGCGGGGCTACGCGCGGCGTGGACCGATTATCAAGCGAAGTTCGATCATCTTCAGGCAACGACAGGCGCCGACGAGCTACGCAAACTTTACTTCTCCGAGCTCGAAGCGGCATTCTATAAGGTCAAAGCCTCCGCCGACGAGATCCTGGCGATCAATCAAGACACCATGGTGCGCAAGAGCGACGACGTCCGGCGCACTGGCGAGCGCATGAATGAGATCACCATTACTGTGGCGCTGGCGGCATTGGCGCTGGGACTCCTGGTCTCGACGTTCTTGACTCGTCGCCTGCTGCAGCCGCTCTCGGCCTTAAGCGAAGCAACGCGCAAACTCGGCGAAGGCAATTTCGACGCGCGCGCCCGCGTGCACGGGCACGACGAGCTGGCGCGCCTGGCGCAGGACTTCAACGCCATGGCGGGGCGCTTGGCCGACTATCGCAAAAGCTCGCTGGGAGATTTGCTGCAAGCCCACTTGAGCATGCAGGCGGCCATCGATAGCATTCCGGACCCGGTGGCGATTTTCAGTGTGGAAGGCAGCTTGCAGAATGTTAACCAAGCGGCGGAAACGTTGCTCGGACTTAGAACCGATTCTTCGTCAAAAGACCCGCTCAAGAGCGTCCATGCGTCGACGATCGCGGTGATCGAACGGATTCGCAGCCATGTGCTCAGCGGCAAAGGAGCTTATTCCCCCAGGGGGTTTGAGGATGCGGTGCAACTTTCCACACTTTTAGGCGATCGTTATTTCCTGCCGCGAGGGGCGCCCGTGTACGAGACCCGAGGTGTGGTTGTCGGCGCCACGGTGATCCTGCAGGACGTCACGCGCTTGCGCCGCTTCGAGGAGCTCAAAAATGATCTAGTCGCCACCGTCGCGCACGAATTTCGCACACCGCTGACGTCGCTGCGCATGGCGGTTCATCTTTGCACCGAGCAGGTCGCCGGGCCGCTCACCGATAAGCAGGCCGAGCTGCTTTACGCCGCGCGTGAGGATTGTGACCGACTGCAGGGCATGGTCGACGATTTCCTGGATCTCTCTCGGATCGAATCTGGACGCGTCGAGCTGTATCCGTTGCCGACCAGCGTATCCGACCTGATGATGGACGCCGTCGATGAGTTCAAAGCCGATGCCGACGCCAAAGGCGTGATCCTAAGCGCCGAAGTTTCGCTACAGGAGTTGAGCGTGCTAGCGGATCACGATCGTATCGGCCATGTATTTTCCAATCTGATCGGCAATGCGATGCGGCATACGCCGAAGGGCGGGAGTATCACGCTAGGCGCGGAAGCCATCGACGGTTCCGTGCGTTTCACTGTGGCTGATACCGGTACGGGAGTGCCAAAAGAATATCAAGAAAGAATCTTTGAAAAATTTTACCGAGTCCCCCAATCGGGAGACAAGGGCACTGGACTTGGGCTGTATATCGCCAAGGAAATTGTCCGTGCCCACGGCGGTGAAATAGGCGTGGAAAGCGTGCCCGGCAAGGGGAGCCGGTTTTGGTTTACCTTGCCCGCAGTAGTTAAAACCGCCTCGGAGGGAGTCCTGCCATGATGGAATCGAAATCGCGAATTCTGGTGGCCGACGACGAGCGGAATATCCGCAAAAACTTAGCGATGGTCCTGGAGGCGGCAGGTTATCTGGTCGATGTGGCCAAGGACGGCGACGAAGCTTTGGATATTTGCAAAAATAAACACCCAGACATCGCATTCGTCGATCTCCATATGCCGAAAATGGCCGGGCTCGACGTGCTCGCAAATATCCGCGCTCTCAGTCCCAAGACGGCGGTCGTTATTGTTACGGCCTATGGTTCGGCAGCCAACGCCGTGCAAGCTATGAAGCTCGGCGCGGTGGAATTTTTGGAAAAGCCCTTCGATCCCAAGGTGATTGTGCTGTTAGCGGAGGAAATTCTTTTTCGCCAGCGGCTGGGATCGGGGGGTTCATTCGACGATCTGATGCACTTGGCGGAGCTCGCGCGCGAGCGCAAGGCCAACATCGAAGCGCGTGCTTATCTCAAGGCGGCGATGTCACGGGCACTGGATCGGCCGGAGCCTTACTACTGGTTGGGCTTTCTGTGCGAGAGTGAAGGGGACGAACGGCGCGCCGTTCAGTACTATTATATGGCGGTCACCGCAGATCATTCTTATGAAGCTGCGACCGCCGCCTTGAAGCGGCTCGGCAAGCTGCATTGATTCGGTTTCAACTCTCGTATTTCTTGCGTTTGCGCCAAAGCGTCGAACCATCGATGCCGAGGATGGCCGCGGCGTCCTCCAAGGTCGGCGAGCGGGCGATTACGCGAGTGATATGTTCCCGCTCGATGTCCTCCAAGGAGAAGTTTCCACCTACTTGCGGCGCATCGGTGGGCTTAACCCGCGCGGAAATATGCGCGGGAAAGGCTTCCGGTTCGATCACCTGGGCAGGCCAAAGGATCACTGCCCGCTCGACGGTGTTTCTGAGCTCGCGGATATTGCCGGGCCAGTCATAGGCGGTAAGCGCCGCTTCCGCGGCTTTTGAGAGCTCGGGCGTCTGTCGCCGGACCGATCTTGCGAAGAACACGAGAAAGCGCCGCGCCAGGCGCAGGATATCCTCGGGCCGTTGCCGAAGCGGCGGCAATTCCAATTCGACGACGTTTAGACGGTACAGCAGATCCTCGCGAAACAATCCCTTGCGCATCTGTTCTTCAAGATCGCGGTTGGTGGCGGCAACTGTTCGAACGTCGGCGTGCCTGGTTTTGTTTTCGCCGAGCCGTTCGAATTCCTTTTCCTCGATGAAACGCAATAGTTTTGCTTGCAGGGCCGGCGAGATATCGCCAATCTCATCGAGAAACAGAGTGCCACCCTCGGCGGCCTCGACACGACCCGGCTGATCACGCACGGCGCCGGTGAAGGCTCCTTTGGTGTGGCCGAACAGTTCGCTGGTTAGCAACTCTTCGGAGAGTGTCGGGCAATTGACAACGACAAAGGGTTGGCGACTGCGATGGCTCAGCGAGTGAATCCAGCGGGCGAGCACGCTTTTGCCTGTGCCGCTTTCACCGCGAAGCAATACCGGCGCATCGGACGCGGCTACTTTCGCGGCGATTTCAAAAACCGCGCGGACTTTGGGCGAGTCGGATTCCAGATCGGTCTCCGGCGCGGCCTCGCGCAGGCGGCCCTCCAGGTCGGTCAGTTGCCTTTTAAAATCCCGTTGTTTGACGCACTGATCGACGATGAGGCGAATCTGCGCCGGGGTAAATGGCTTGGCGAGATAATCGGCGGCCCCCCGCTTGATGGCTTCCACCGCGCTGTCGATGGTTGCGTAGGCCGTCACCATAACCACCATCAGGTTTGGACAGTCAGCGATGAGTTTCGGAATGAGATCAAGGCCGCTCGATTGACCGAGCCGGACATCGAGGAACGCCAATTCGTAAGCATGTTGGCTAAGCGCGTCCCAGGCGCCCTCGGGAGAGGCTACCGCAGTTACCAGACAGCCAGCTTGTTCGAGGCAAAAGGCAAGAGTGGTGCGAATGTTCTTCTCGTCATCGATGACGAGCACGCGCATTTTTACGTCGGTGGTTGAGATCGTCGAGCCCATGTTGATGCCTATTCGAGGCACTATGCTATCCCTTAGTTTCCGTTGCAAGTTATTGAATGTTTCCAAAGAAAAAAGCTTGCGGTTGAGATGAGGAGGGCGGCTCGCGATTGGCCAGCGGTGCCCGTCATGTGGGCTAACTTTCCTCTCGTTCCAATAGTTCCATGGGTTCCAAAGGTTCCAAGTGTAATTCGGAATCCGACGATTGGAACATCTGGAACACTTGGAACCGCCGTCGTAGACGGCGACGATGAATGCTATCATCGGCCGATGTGGCATTCGATCCCGTTGACGCTGTTTTGGTTCACCTATTTTGGCTCGCTCGGGATCTTTTATCCCTACTTTACACTCTATCTGCGTGAGAACGCCGGGTTGACGGGGACCCAAGTCGGATTTGTCTTGGCGATCTCGCCTTTGATCGGCATGATCTCTCAACCGTTCTGGGGGCAAGTCGCGGACCGCACCGGCGCGCGCACGCGCGTGCTGGCGTTTCTCACCTTGGGCACGGCGCTGGGCTACCTCGGGCTTGGTTACGCGCACGGTTTCTGGTCGATCGTGATCGCGACATCCGCGCTCGCCGTCGTCGGCACGGCGGTGTTTCCATTGATGATGTCGGTGAGTCTGGCGATTTTGCGCGACGCCGGGCGCCACGCCTTCGGCCGGGTGCGAGCTTGGGGCTCGGGCGGTTATTTTATCCTTGTGCTTGTGTTGCCCTGGGCGCTGGCTTCGCTGCCGCACGCAGACGGGACTGCCGCCGGCGCCAATGTTTCTCAACCGGCGTTGGGCTTGATGTTTCCGCTGACGGCGTCTTTGGTTTTTATCGCGGCATTCATCGCCTTTTCGTTGCCCCAGAAAGGCGCCGTCGGTCTGCGCGCGGCGCGCGGCGATTGGCGCGAGCTGCTGCATAATCGCGCGTTTGTGCGGTTTCTCTGTTTTTCGCTGCTTGCTCACTTTCTCATGCATGGGCCGATGTGGCTGTTTCCGATTTTTATTCGCGCCCGCGGCGGTGATTTGGGCACGATTCGCAATATGTGGATTCTCATGTTGATCGTCGAGATCCCGCTGGTGCTGTCGACAGGGAGTGGTTTGAAGCGGCTGGGCGCCCGCGGCATGCTCACCGTCGGGGTCACCGTCGGCGGTTTGCGTTGGATCCTATCGGCGCTGATTACCGATCCGATCATGCTATTTGCCGTGCAAGCGTTGCATGGAGTGATGGTGGTCGGTTTGAATTTGGGCAGCCCGCTTTATCTCGACGTCGTCGCGCCGGAGAAGTTGCGCTCGACGGCGCAGGGCATTCTGTCGATGGTCGGCAGCGGCCTTGCCGGCATCTTGTCCAACTTAACCGCCGGCTGGCTGGTCGATCGCAGCGGCACCGACATGCTCTATCTACTGTGCGGCATCGGTTCGCTGACGTTAGGAGTGTTGAGCCACTGGATGTTGCCGTTCGTCGAACGTCGGCGCGAAGCGCCGACGGAAGTCGCGCTGGCAAGTGAGACGCTGACCTAGGACGGCAAGCAGGTCTCTTCGTTGACGCCGAGCATGAGATTCAAATTCTGAATCGCCACTCCGGCGGCGCCTTTGCCGAGATTGTCGAGGCGCGCCATTAAAATGACATGGCCCGACTGGTGCGGCAGGACGCGCAAGGAAATTCGATTGGTATAGTTGAACTCCTGCGGATCGAAGCTCATCTCGTCTGCCTCGCTGGCATCGGTGAGCGGTTCGACATCGATAAATAATTCCTTGTCGTAACGTGCCGATAACGCTTCCCACATCGCTTCGCCGACGCCGGCTTTCGGCAGAGCCTTTGCAGGAATCATGATCTCGACCCGCATGCCGCAGCGAAACGGGCCGACGTTGGGGAGAAACTGCGGCTCGGCGCTGATGGCACCGTGGCGCATAATCTCCGGGATATGCTTGTGCAGCTTGCCGATGCTGTAGGGCGCTTCATGAGGCAAATGGATTAACTTCTTTTTTGGATCTTCCCAGCGTTCGATCAATGCCCGGCCGCCGCCGGAATAGCCCGACAGCGCGTGAATCGCCAGCGGCATGTCGGGTGCAATCAAACCGGCGTTGACGAGCGGCCGGGTCAGTAGGATGACCGCGGATGAGTAGCAGCCGGGATTGGCCACCCGCTTCGCTTTGGTGATCAGCTCGCGCTGGCCAGCGACGAGTTCGGGCAAGCCGTAAACCCAGTCATCGGCCACCCGATGCGCCGTGCTGGCGTCGAGAATCCGCACCGGCGAGTCGGCAAGCCACGCTGCCGCTTCCTTGGCCGCGTCGTCGGGAAGGCAGAGCAGCACGATGCTGGCATCTTGCAGCGCCTTTTTCCGTGCCGCCGGCTCTTTGCGCAGCTCTTCCGGAAGCGTCACGACTTCGAGGTCATTTCGCCCCGCGAGCCACTCGCGAATGCGCAGCGCGGTGGTGCCGGCTTGGCCGTCAATATAAATTTTCGGTGGCATTGGATTTGATCGGAATATTACGACGAAATTTGCGGCTTAGCAAAACTCACGGCTGCTTGGAGATCCCGGACTTCAAATCGGCATGCAGCAGACGATGGAACAAATACTCGCCGGCTTCGCGCCGAACCGATAGGCGGCCGGTATCGTACGCGCGGGAATTCAAACCTCGCTGCACCGATTCACAGGTCGCGACGTCTTCGGACTGAATCTGTTCGCTGACAGCGATGCTGGCAAGATTTTGTTCTCGTGCCGATGCGGAGACATCAGCGAAATAGTAGTCGAAGATCACTTCAGTTTTGTCGACGCCGTGCGGGATGACCAGATTGGTGTCCATCACTTCGTCGTAAATATTGATCATGAAATTGGGATAGATCCAAAAATAGTGAGCGCGCTCACCTTTGCGCACGGCGGCTGTCTGCGCTTCGCCTTTTTCGGACGCGATGGGACTCGATTGTAGGCAATAACGTTCGCCGATTTCGATCCGGTATTTACTGTTATCCAGAACACTACTTAGGTCGCTGTGTATATGCGGCACGTGGTAGCCGCCGTCGAGATAATTATCGACGAAGACTTTCCAGTTGCAGTTCAGGCAATAGGATCGGCGCTCGAACCAGTTCAATCGTTCAAGGTTTAAGGGTTCTAAACGTTCGATGAGATCGGCGCCGACATATTCATCTAGTGCCGTGCCGTCGCTGTCGAGTTTAACGAATACCCAGCCCTGAAATTCAGTAACCTGAATTGGCACGAGGCCGTTGGTGCTCCGGTCGAATTCTTGGACGCCGGCAAAGTCCGGACTTAGGATGAGTTTGCCTTCGAGATCGTATGTCCAACCGTGATAGGGGCAGCGAAGATTTTCGGCTTTGCCATCGCGTTTTGTCATGACAGCAGCTGCATGGTGGCGGCAAACGTTGAAGAAGCCTCGTAGAACGCGGTCGCTTCCTCGGACGACCAGGATCGGCTCGCCGGCGATTTCCCAAGTGATGTATTGTCCAGGATCGCGCACTTGTTCGGAGCGGCCGGCGAGCTGCCACGAGCGGTGAAAAATCGTTCGGTGTTCTACCTCAAAAAATCTTGGGTCGGTATACCAAGATGAGGGAGGTGTGGAGGCTTTCCATAGGACGGTTTGTGGATTGTAAGTGTTAACGAGCTTTCGAATCGCGGTATTCATTTAAACCGACATCTTAGGTCTGAACGTCGAAAAAGTATCGGCCAATAGTTAGCTGCCACCGTTCAGGGAGTTCGCGATTTGTGCAGCGTCTTCAAAGTAACGACGATGGGTGCGACGTAGCGCCTGTTCGTCCGCCGCGTCTAACAAAACAACTTCATGATCGATTTGCCGTTGGTTTAACTCTAATTCGATTTGCAGACGCGATCGTTCCGCTTTGGATCGCTCGGAATCGTCAAATGTCTTGAAAGTTACGATTCGACCTTCGGAGCGTTTATACTCGATTAGGAATAGCATTTCGACTACCCTTGAGATTTTTCGAATTTGGAAAGCACATCACGAAAGTTTGCGGTCAGCAGAGTTTTCAAGCTCATTACAAGCTGGTGAAGCGCTAGCCACGTAGCGCTTTGTGCACCAGACCTTGCAGAGCCCACACCATACTTCCTTTCCAAGTCTTCTAGTATGACAATTGATTCAGACGCTGCTGACAAAGGTTCTCGAATATCCGTGTCGCCACCACCGTACTTGATGCTTGAGTCTACCACGTCGGCAAGGCGCTCTGAAAGCTCTGCCCAGAAATGCTGTAAGGATGTTCTGATTTGGATCTCTACGCTTCCACCTTCGGTCGTCACAATTACATGCACGGCCCTGTAGCCGTGGCTGGGGTTCAATCGGCGATCCATCACTCTGATGTCAGAGAATGTTTCACGCAGCGTGGCGATTGTATTGTCCTGAGCAATTATGTCCGTGACTATAACACGACAACCTGCGATATCTTGGACTTGGCTTAGCCGTATGCTTTCGCGGCGAAGCTTCTCGGCAATTGAGCTGGTCGATTTAGCTGGTCTACCGGTGGGATCTAGATGCAATTTTTCTCGGATTGTTCCAATGACAGAGTCATAGGCGGGGCTAAACGACCTTCGGTGCTCATCGAGTAACCTGAGGTCATCATCGCTCGGGGACCCCCGTTTCAGGCGATCCCCGAGACGGTCGATTTTGGTTTTGCTGAGAGCGGCCATTGGTAATTCCCGAGATGAGCTTGGGCCATTAAACTATCGTGCGGGGATGGCTTTATCCAACTCCCGCCGCGCCCGCTCGGCAAAGCTCCAGTTGCGCACGTTGTCCAGGGTGACGGGATCTTTGCTTTTTAGTTCGAGCATCGACTGATCGATCAGCGTCTGGACCGCGGCGTCGGAGACGATACCACCGTCGGACCAACTTCGCTTCCCTAATTCATAGCTCCTTGCAGCAACCTCACGATCGAGCTTCAACCAGTTGATTAGTATCTGGATGGTTTCCTCGCGGTTGGCGCCGGCGAACGCCATGGCGCGGAAGACGGCTCTAATCATGCCGTAGACTTGTTTGGGATTTTTCTGAATTGTCTCGTCCCGGACGGCGAGGCCAGAGAGCGGGAGCTCTAAGCGTTCGCCGAACCAGAGGAGGTCTTTGTAGCCGGCTTTTTCCGCTTGCAGGTTGTAAGGCAGAGTCAAGATAGTTGCGTCGACGCTGCCGGAAACGAGCGCAGCGTAGCGCGCTGCGGCGCCGCCCATTTGCAATCGAATGAGCTCGCGGTCGGGGTCCAAGCCGTCTTGCTTGGCGACTGCGCGCAGGGCCAAGTCGGCGGCGGCGCCGTAGCTGCCGATGGCGATGCGTTTGCCCTTGAGATCGCGTACGGTTTTTACATCTTTCTTGACGGTGAGAAAGTAGTCGGGACGGCCAAGCAAGACGGCAACCAGTTTCACCGGTAAGCCGGCGCTGGCGGCTTTTATCGCGGACGTGCTGGGAGTGGCAAATTCGACACTTCGAGTGAGGAGCGCATTGACCGCGATGTTAGTGCGCATCGTTATCGTCAATACGTCAAAGCCTTCGTCGCGAAAAAAGCCTTTGCGCGCGGCGACCTCCAGCGGCAATGTGCTAAGTCCGGCACCGGTGGAGGCGATTTTGATTTCCTCTGCGGCGAGGGAATGCCGCGCCGTGACGGAAAGAATACATAGCAGCAGGCAGACACGCGATGACAGCTGCATTTTATCCCGTCACCTTTGCGCCTTCGCGTCTTTGCGGGAGATAATCCGAGTCTATTCTTTCGCGGTCACATGGGCGCCGCCGAACGCTTCGGAACGGTTGCCGACCAGCACCAGCGGTTCATCGCCGACGTTGGTGATTTGATAATAATCTTTGGCGCCGAAAAAAACGATCTCGTTCTGCCCGATCACGCGCTCATCGCCCTTAAGGCCTTTGACCGACGCTTTGCCTTGCAGCACAAGGAAAGTTTCCGGTGACATATGGAAATGCATGTCGGTGTGTTCGCCGGGGCGGAAATATAGGATCCACGAGCGAAAAGTCTCCGAGCCGAAAAGCGGCATGAAGCGTTTGTCCTGATCCTTGGCCGTCCGCATGGTGTCGTTGATGTTGGCAAACTCCATAGCTCCTCCCAAACGATCTGTCTTCAGCCCCAGTCGAGAGCTTCCACTACGGTTGGCGACCCCTCGATCCCTCAGTCCGTCAAATCTAGCAGCACGCCGTCCGGATCGGACAGGGCGTGCTTGCATAGCTTGCAGGCCTCGAGGTTTTTCATGTGGTTGGGGCCGTCGCGGCCGATGTCGACGCGGCGCGCCGCCGATTCGGGATGGGCGGCGCCGAGGGCGTCGAGATCTTTCTTGGTTTGTTCGAGGTTGTCGACTTTAAAGCCGAAGTGGTCGAGGCCCGAGTAAAAACCGCGATGCGTAACCATGCTCCACGGCCGGATCGCGAGACTGACCTTGCCGTCGGTCAAGTAATAACTGTTGTCGCCGGAGAGGCCTTCCACCGGTTTCAGGTCGAAAACTTTTTGATAAAACTCGGCGATATGCGCCGTTCTGCCGCTGCGGATGCAGATATGATTGATCCAGCGCGGCTGCTCCCAGCCAAACTCGACGTAACCTTCACGCACGTTGGCCATACCCATCTGCGAGAGATCGTACTGGTTGCCGTCCGGATCGTGGCCGCGCAGGCCGGCAAATGGCACATGGCTTTGGCTTTGGTGAATATTGACGTCGGGATAAGACTGTTTGAGCCGCTCGCGCACTAGGTCGACGCTTTCGACCGCGAAGCCGAAATGGTCCATGCCCGACCTGAAGCCCGGCTGGCGTTGCAGTAGCGCCAGGCCGATGACGCCGTCGCTCAGATGGCCGCGTTCGGGATTGTAATCGCCTTTTTCGTCGGTCATGCCATTGGTGATCTTTTTCATGCCGAAGATCGTCTGATAAAACCTTGCTTCGCGGTTCCAGTTCTCGGTCATCACCGCGATATGTCTAATGCTCGTAAACATCGTCTTTGCCCTCCTATTAAAATCGATTCATCTCAGAGTTGGGTGGTTCTGTCAAATGCGTTTTGGTGCTCCGTCAACTTGATTCTGAAATAGCGTAAGGATAGAAACGAAACCGACTCAGGAATACCAATGACTATCCGCTCGTTCGATCTACTCCAGCCGCGATCCTTGCCCGAAGCCGTGGAGTTCCTACAAATGCATGGCGAAGACGCCCGCGCCATCGGCGGCGGCACGACGCTGGTCATCTTGATGAAGCAGCGGGCGCTGCACTATCCGTATTTGGTCGATCTGCAGACGATTCCGGGACTGAGTCATATCACGCAGGATCGCGACGGTGTTCGACTCGGCGCTCTGGCGACGCATCGAATGATCGAGCTGTCGCCGCTGATCCGTCAAGCTTTTCCGGTCGTCGCCGAGGCGTTTAGCCATATCGGCAATGTGCGGGTGCGCCAGACGGCGTCGGTGGGCGGCAATCTCGCCCACGCCGATTATCGTTTGGACCCGCCGCCGCCGTTGTTGGTTCTCGGCGCCGCGGTTTCAGCCATCGGTCCGAAAGGCGCGCGCACGATCGAGCTCAAAGATTTCTTTCGCGGCATGTACGAGACGGCGCTGGAGCCGGGCGAGATTCTCACCGAGGTAAGAATCCCGCAAATGCCGGCTAACAGTCGCGCAGTTTATCTGCGCTACAGCACCCTATCTGCCAACGACTGGCCCTGTGTCGGCGTATCGGCGTTCATGCAAAAGCAGGGCGGCCGCTGTCAGCAATTGCGTCTGGCGCTCGGCGGCGTGGCGGCGACGCCGCTGCTGATCTCCGGGTTGGAGTTCGCTCATGACCAGGTCGTCGATGCCGCAGTGATCGACAAAATACTCGCCGCGGTCGACGCACAGATCTCGCCGTCGTCCGATTTGCGCGGCTCGGATTGGTACAAGCGCAAGATGGCGCGGCTGTTTACGCAAAAGGCGCTCGAGCAGGTCAACGGATAAACTCATGACAAATTTTTCAGTCGTCGGGCAATCGGTTTATCGCAAGGACGCCAACCCCAAAGTCACCGGGCGGGCGCTGCATGTCGGCAACATCGAGATGCCGGGAATGCTCCATGTTGCTGTGCTGCGAAGTCCTTACCCGCACGCGCGGATTTTGCGCATCGACAAATCCAAGGCCGCGGCGTTGGCCGGTGTCGCCGCGGTGCTCACCGGTGCCGATATCGCGAAGATGCCGGGGGTCGATCCGCACTTCGGTCCGGCGTTTCGCGATCAGCCGATCCTCGCGGTGGACAGAGTTTGCCACGTTGGCGATCCCGTCGTCGCGGTGGCGGCCGCGGATCATCGGACCGCCGAGGATGCGCTGCAGCTGGTCGAGATCGATTACCAGCCGCTGCCGGCGATCTTTGACGTGTTGGATGCAGTCAAGAAGGACGCGCCCCTGGTTCATGAACAGCATCGACCGGCTAAGGCTTTCGCGGATTTGGCCCATGTCAAAGCCGGACAACAGTCCAATATTTGTTATCAGTTCAAACTCCGCGTCGGCGATGTCGACAAGGCGTTTGCCGAAGCGGATCGAGTTTTTGACGATACGTTTAGCTCACCGCCGGCCCAGCATGTGCCGATGGAGCCGCATGTGACGCTGGTTTATTTGGATGAACATAATCGGCTCAATGTTTGGACTGCGAGCCAATCCCCGTCCTACGTGCGCACCGAGCTTGCCGCCACCTTCGGAATTCCGATGCACCGGATTCGCGTGCGGGTGCCGTATTTGGGCGGCGGCTATGGCGCGAAGTTATACGCCAAATTGGAACCGCTGGTAACGGCGCTGGCTTTGCTCACCAAGAAGCCGGTGCGCTACGCGCTGACCCGGGAAGAAGAGTTCCTGACGATCACCAAGCACAAAGTGGTGACCAAAATAAAAACTGCGATCAAGAACGGGACAATCACCGCGCGCAAATGCGAAGTGTATTGGGATACCGGGGCCTATGCTGAAATCGGCCCGCGCATCGGTCACAAATCCGGTTACACCTCGGCGGGGCCCTACAAGATACCCAACGTGTGGATCGATTCTTATTGCGTCTACACCAACAAGGTGCCGGCCGGCGCGTTTCGCGGCTTCGGCGTGCCGCAAGTCATCTGGGCCTATGATTCGCAGACTGACATGATCGCGCGCGCACTCGGCGTCGACCCGGTAGAGTTTCGCTTGCGACCGGCTCTGGACGAGGGTGAAAAGTTCGCCACCGGCACTGTGGTGCGCTCGTTCGGGATCAAAGAAGCGATCCGTCAAGCTGCGCAAGCCATCGAATGGTCGAAACCCCAACCAAGCCAAAGCGGCACGAAGCGACGCGGCCGAGGCATCGCCGCCGGAGTCAAAGCGGTGCTGACGCCGTCGATTTCCGGTGCCATCGTCATTCTCAATGCCGACGGCACGGCCAATGTCTTGAGCAGCACGGTGGAGATGGGGCAGGGATCTGAGACGACCATGAGTCAGATCGTCGCCGAGGAACTTGGTATCACCGCCGATCGCGTGCATATCGTGCAACCCGACACCGACGTTACACCCTACGATACCATCACCGCCGGCAGCCGTTCGACCTATCACATGGGCAATGCCGTGCGCCTGGCCGCGGCCAAGGTCAAAGCGCAGTTATGCGAGGTTGTCGCAGCAAAACTGGAAGTGGATCCGGATGATCTCACCGCGGGGAAAGGCCGCATCTATGTGCGCGGTTTAGAAGAGCGCGGCATGACTGTCGGGGAGATATTCTTGGCCAAATTCGGCAGCCTCGGCACGACGCTGGCCGCCGAGGCGGTGTGTCAGCCGACGGCGGCGCATATGGATCCGGAAACCGGCCAGTCGGAAAAGTGTACGGAATATTGGTTTCCATCGGCGACGGCAGCCGAAGTTGAAGTCGACACTGAAACCGGCCACGTGAAAGTGCTGCAATTGTACAGCGTCGGCGATACCGGGACGGCGATCAACCCGCGCCATTGCGAGCAGCAACTCCAGGGCGCCGCGCTGATGCATCTAGGCTTGACGATGTTCGAAGAAATGATCTTTGACGAAGGCCAGCTGATCAACGGTTCGTTGCTCGACTATCAGGTGGCCTCGATCAAAGACATGCCGCAATTGGTTCGCCCGATCATCGTTCAGGTGCCGCATGAGGACGGGCCCTTCGGCGCCAAGGGGGCTGGAGAGACCGGTGCCTTAACCGTGGCACCGGCGATCGCCAATGCGATCGAAGACGCCGTCGGCGTGCGCATACGCGACCTGCCGATTACGCCAGAGCGAGTGTTGCGCGCTTTAGCCGAGAAAAACGGCGTCACAGTATCCAGAGGTTAATTTCATGAAACGCGAGATTCACTTACGGCTTAACCAGCGGGATGTTTCGCTTGTCATCGATGACGCCGATACTCTGTTGGAAGTCTTGCGCGACCGTTTCCAGCTTTGGAGCGTGCGCGAAGCTTGCGGTGTCAGCGCGTGCGGCAGCTGCACGGTACTGCTCGATGGCAAGCCGGTGAGTGCCTGTTTACACTTGGCAGCGCGCGCCACCGGCCATGAGATCCTCACGCTCGAAGGTTTGAGCGACGGTGATGCGCTCCATCCGATCCAGCGAGCTTGGGTCGAAGAGCGCGCATTGCAGTGCGCCTACTGTACGCCGGGCTTCGTGCTGTCGGTCAAAGCACTGTTAGAAGAAAACGCCGATCCGAGCGATGATCAGATTCGAGAATATCTTGCGGGTAATCTGTGCCGCTGTGCCGGCTATGCCGAAATCCTCCGCGCGGTGCGCGCCGCCCAAGAAAAGATCAAGCTGGCCGCTGCTGCCAGTTAGTCAAAACACCCTGCTGGCTGAAGGATCCTGCATACTTTGAACATTTCTGTCCTTGCGGGGGTCTGAAGGCAACTTACGACATTTTTGTGCCGTCGCAGTATAAATTGTCCGGCGTCGCTGGCGCGTATAGCCCACGGCTGAATCAGCCGATGGTCAAGTCATTGACAATTCGAGACAAATTTCACCGCTGCCGGTCGTTTAATGACCACTCGAGCCAATGGCACGTGATGTGCTGTCAATTCTTACCGAGGGTTCAAGTTCATCTTAAAGAGCATCGACAGTGATCATGCAGACCATGCGCAGCGGTGAAATCGCTAACAAGCAACGGCCGTGGAATGTCGACTTCATTTTCGGGGTCGCGCGAAAAGAAACGGTTATCCGTTTGCGCTGGCCGCTGGTGATTCTGTCCTCCTATCTACTTTACTACGCGCAGGTTGCCTGGCTTTCCGCGACCCAGGTCCAAGTGATTCTGAGTCTCTATTTGTTGAGCCACGCTACGCTGTATTTTTTGGCCGATGATTTTTTCGATTCGCCATATTTCTATGGGCCATTGCTGGTCTTCGACACCTTGGTGCTGATTGTAATGTTGAGCGCCACCGGCGCGACTAGTCCGGACTTTTACATCGCCTGTGTCGTCACTGTCGTCTTGAGTCTGATCTGCAACGACTCACGAGGGCTCCTAGTCGTGACGATTCTAGCGCCGCTGCTCTACGCCTACGCGTTGTTCAGTTCGTCGACCGTATTGGAGCCGGAGCTTTTCGTCCAGTTGCCCTTTCCATTCGTCATCTCGCTATTTTACGGTTACTTCGCGCAAGTCGGCCGAATGCGCCGGGCGGCCCGTGAGAAAGAGGAGGAGGTGCGGCGCGAGCAGCGGGCCGCAGAAGAACTGCGCCGCCAGCGCGAGCGCTTGGAGGCGATGCATGATGTCAACGCCGCTGTGACCTCGACCAATGAAACCAGAAGCATTCTGAATGCATTGTTGGAGAAAACCTTAACCCATCTGCCCTACGCCGCTGCGTTAGTTCGGCTCCGCGACCCGCAATCCCAGTTGATCGACATGGTTGCCGCAAAGGGCTTCGATGCCAAGGAACGGTTGGACGCGGATTCGCTCAGCTTTATAGACGGGATCATGAAAGCCGTTGAGCCCGTAATCGTCCGCAACGTATTTACCGACGAGCGTGTCGAGAATCTGGAGTTTTTTAAGAAAGAGGGGTTGGTGTCGATTTTTGGAATGCCCTTAGTGGCCAACGGCCAGAACCTCGGTTGCCTCGTTTATGCTGCCCGCGAAGAGCATAGTTTCGGTGCCGAAGAAATCGAGTTTTTAAAGACGCTGGCCGGGCAGGCCGCCATCGCGATTCACCACTCGCAGTTGTACCGCCAAAGCCAGCAGCAGACCGAAGAGCTGCGTCATGCGCACAAGATCAAAGACGAGTTTCTCAAGGTGGTTTCCAACGAGTTGAAGACGCCGTTGAACGTCATCTCGGGCTACACTGACATGTTCAACCAAGGCATGTTGGGACAACTGACGCCAATTCAGGAGAAGGCGATCGAGACGATCGAGCGGCAGTCGACAGAGCTTGGCGGTCTCATCAGTAAAGTTTTGCAAGTGAGCGACATCGAGTCCGAAACTCTGCGGGCCGCCAAGAACGAGATCAATCTTTGGGAATTTATGTCCGAGCTGCGCGCGGAGTACGACTCCCCGCTGGCCAAGAACGTCAAAATCATCTGGGACTACCCGGCGGACTTGCCGACGGTGCAAAGCGATCGGCCCAAGCTCAAGCGCATCGCCGAAAACTTGATCAACAATGCCGTCAAGTTCACCGATCATGGGTCCGTGGTGATCTCGCTGAATTACTTAGCGCCGGCCAAGGTTCTTGAACTCACGGTCGCTGATACAGGCATCGGCATGGCGAGCGAACGGCGCGGGGTGATTTTCGAGAAATTTCGCCAATTGCACGAGGCTCATCTGGTACTGCAACATGGCGGCGTGGGGCTGGGGCTCTACATCGTCAAAAAATACATGGACATTCTTGGCGGCGAGATTTGCGTCGACAGCGAACCGGGAAAGGGCTCAACTTTTACCATGCGCATCCCGGTAACGCTCTACAAACGCGTGGCATTGCACGAGCAGCTTTTACTGCCGACCGGAATCGAAACATCGAGCGTTAGTTTAGCGCAAAAATAGCATAGTTGGCGGTGCCGTGCGGCCGCGCGGGGAATTTAGCGCGGCGTGTCGGAGATCGCCCGGTTGTCCCGCTTCAGATACATCTTCACCCAAAGGTCGTAAAGATTGTCGGGCCTGAAAACATCGATTCCTTTGCGGCCCTGGGAATTTTCGACAATCATACTGATCGAAAGTTCCTGCCACGAAATGCCGAGCAGGCGTTCGTTGCGCTGTTCGATCAACTCACCGATCGTCCGCAGCAGTTGCGAAAGTCCATGACCATCGGCGTTGCCGCTATGGCGGCGTCGCAGCTGGCGCCGGTCGCGCTCGATCCGGTCGAGATCTTGGAGTGAGTACCGTAAGCGCCTGGCCGGTTGCGCGGTGGTGTCGGTATAGGTTTCCTCGTGACCGACAGTGCGCAGCTCAGTGCGATTTTTCCACAGCTTTTGTAGCCGGCTACGGCTGATTCGCAACAGGGGGTTCTGGTTTCCGGTTGCCGACTCTGACCTTACCCAGACTAGGTAGGCGTCACCGGTAAATTCTAAATTAAATCTGCTGAAGTGGAGGTTCTCCAGGTCCTGACCGATGACGCGCAGATGGCGGCCGTAGTCGGTATTGCCGATAGCATTGCCCATGGATTTGCTCTGCTTGTGGGTGTTGAACGACATCGCCGCACCGCGACCCCTCTCTGAAATCAAGCGCAAGAGCCCACGCTTAGGCGGACGCGGCGTCCGCCGAACCCCTCTGACAATACTAACCACAGGCAATTTGTAGTTGCAATTGAGGCAAAAATTAGTCACGGCGACCTGGGCTGGTTTAGGCAGCCGCTGTGATATCGAGAAGCCAAGATAGTAACCGCACTTGGGACAAGATCGGGCGCGATATTTGGACATGTACATGTTGCTTTTGGCGACGTTACTTATTCATATCGGCAGCGAATGTCAAGAAAGCCGCGCGAGATTGACGTAATCATCGCTGTGGTACTCGATTGTGGCGCGCTGTGACTGCCTGGGGTTCCCGCGTTGTCATGTTTTAGCTAGGATTTACGACGAATCCTCCCACCAAGAATTATTCGGCTATGCGAAACGTCGCGCATGAGCGGATGGCTCGGCGTACCGATGTCGCTATCAATGGTCATCGGCAACGCCTTTCATGCTGATTCGACTTTGTGATAGAGACAGATTGATTCCAGATCATCAATTCTTCGGAGGATTCAAATGGCGGAAAGCATTGTGGTCTTCGATTGCGACGGTCATATCATCGAATCGATTCCTGAGATGGTGCAGTTTCTCGATCCGGTGGATCGTGAGGTTGCGTTAACACCCGTGCGCAATCGGCAGGGTGTGTTCGCGAGCTTGGACAATATTCACTACCCGCGCAACGTGCGCAAATCCGGCGAGGTTGAGCCGCCGCGCCGGCCCCGCGTCGATGCCAGCAGCGAGCGCAAGGGCTCCGGCGAGGACTGGGTCGCATTCTTGGAAAAAGCCGGCGTCAGCGAAGCCGTGTTGTTTCCTTCGGAAGGTTTGTCGGTGGGATTTTTCCAGCAGGCCGATTATGCGACGCGGATCTGCCGCGCTTTCAATGACTATGTCGCCGAGCGCTACCGCAAAGTCGACAAGCGGCTGTTCCCCATGGGACTGCTTGCCATGCAAGATGTCAATGCGGCGAGAAATGAGCTGCGCCGTTTGGTGGTGGAGCTAAAACTGCCCGGTGCCATGTTGCCATCGCGCGGCCTGCCCCTGCATCTGGGTCACGACTACTACTGGCCGATCTACGAGGAGGCGGCTAGTCTCGGCTGCGTGCTCGGTGTCCACGGCGGTTCGGGTGTGGGTCTTGGGCAGGATACCTTTACCGACCCTTGGGCTTCACGCGTGCTGCGCCATCCGGTGCCGTTGGCGCTGGAATTCGTCTCGCTAGTTTATCATGGCGTGCTCGACCGCTTCAAAGATCTGCATATCGGTTTCTTCGAGGGCGGCTGTGCTTGGGTGCTGTTGTTGAAAGACCGCATGGACCGCGACGACAATGTCTACACGACTAGCACCGGTCACGCGCGCAGTCTCAACGACTATCTTTCAAGCGGCCAAGTGCTGGTCGGGGTCGAGGGCAATGAATGGATATTGCCCTTCGTCATCAAACAGTGCGGCGCCGATGGATTTGCTTACGCCTCGGACTATCCCCATGAGGTCGACTTGATCGCCGCCAGGCAGATGATTCACGAAACCATCGAGCGGCCGGATTTGACCCACGATGAGAAGGCCAAGGTGCTGGGACTCAATGCCAAGCGGTTTTTTCGGGTTTAGATTTACACGCGTTCAAGCCATTCAAAACGTTCAAATAGTTCAAGCCAGCGGCAAAGCAAAAGCCGGGAGACTTCTCTCGGCTTTTGCTTTTCGAACTAATGAAATTGCTTAGCGTCGACCCCTCGCTGTCTAACAGCCTTATCCATAAGGTATTGAAAATACGTGAGTTATTTAATTGTGCCAGAGGGTAGGAGTATTTAACCATCATATTAGTATATTCGATATTGCGAATATACTAATTGGCCGTTACAATATCCAATATCGCAGTTATCGGAGATTTCGTCATGCCCGAAACATTAAGACAGTTTAAAGCGAGTATCTTTCAAGCCCTTGCCCATCCGACCCGAATCGCCATCCTTGAAGTGTTGCGAGACGGAGAATTGTCCGCGGGAACCATCATCGAGCGTTTGGCGATCGAGCAAGCCAACGCGTCGCAACATCTAGCGATACTCCGAGGTCGACAGATCGTCAGCAGCCGCAAGGAAGGCAACCAAGTGTTTTATTCTTTGCGCGATCCGCTGCTGAACGAGCTCATGGACATTATGCGGCGCTATTTCCAAAGTCATGTGGAGGAGGCGGTATCTATGCTCAAGGAGATGATCTGAAGGATGCGCCGCGAAGTGAATGCCAATGCCACCGCTTCAATCAGAATATTAGCTTTAAACGATGGTGCAGTAAAATTGATGAGTTCATACCAGCTGATATGCAACGCGGGCAACTAGTTATCAACGCGACGCTCCTGGTGCTCGCGCGAATATAGGGAGGCCCTATGAACCTCGGTGTTGGCCTGCGCACGTGAGTAACGAGAAAATTGCGGTGGATCGCATAAGCCAGAGGGGAGACAGATAAGATGACAATGGCGGAAATGAAGAAAAAAGTTTTGTTGATTGGTGAGAAGGCGGACAATGAGCTTTTCGCCTTACTGGGTGAACAAGGTTACGAAGTTGCTGCTCTTGAAACCCCTCACCGCGCCCGGGGCGTGTGCCCTTTATATAAGCCGCATTTCATCATCGTTCAACTGCGCTATCCCAAAGATGTGGACATATTGGACGAGTGTTTGGCATTCGCCGGGCGAGTGCCTGTAGTTGCGGTTATTTCCCTCATCGCGAAGCAGACTCTGGTTAAAGCCGTGAAGGAAAAGGCCGCGGCTTTCCTTGTTTTTCCTGTCAAACCACAAACCATTAGAGACACCCTACGGAACGTGGAGCTATCTGCAAATAAAGAGTAAGTTCATTCGGCTGGGGAAAAGTATCTGGCAACTCCTGATATCAAATTACCTTGAACCGGCTAGAAGGAAACTCTGGGCAATAGCGGGGAGCAAGGGCCTCTTGCCGACATTAATTTTGATTTCGATCGTTATGATCTCAGCACAGGAACCAGGGAGATTCTGAAAGGTTACGGCGCATGGCTTAAGGCGAAATCTCTTGCCACGGTCCAGATTGAAGGACGGTGTGAGGAGCGTGGCACATACGAATATAACCTCTGGCGGGGAGATAAAGATATGAAACGTATTTTGCAAAAAATTGAAAAACACGAAAGCCTGGCCGGAGTCGACCTCAGGAATCTTTATCTCTCGGGTATGGATCTCTCTACCCTAGATCTTAACCGAGCCAATCTTAAGGGTTGCCGATTAAATTACGGCAATCTTGCCGGAAGTGATTTAACCAACGCCGATTTATCCAACTCAATGCTTATCAACGTAAGTTTTAAAAAAGCAAATTTAAACGGCACCGTCTTTACCGGCGCAATTGTCACCGGCGCCGATTTTTCTGAGGCTAAGGGCCTGAATACCGAGATCATCACATACCTGAAAGGTAAGGGAGCCAAGGGGCTCTAAATGGAAAACATCTACCTCGACCATATTGCTACGACCAAGATCGCAATCCGATGACGTCATTGTTTGAGTATCTATTGAAAACACCTGTCGTCACCGAAGCGCTAAATTCGGCGGATGACACGCAAATTGAAGTTATAGCCAGTCAAATTGACGAGCGCGCTCGCAAACGCTTTGGCCGTTCCTTGCATATTCGAGAGGTGGACGCGGGGTCTTGCAACGGTTGCGAGTTGGAGATCGGTGCGTTGAACAACCCGTACTACGATCTCGAACGATTTGGCATGCATTTCGTTGCCTCACCCCGTCATGCCGATTGTTTGCTTGTGACTGGCCCGGTCACGCCGAAAAGGAGAACTTGCTAAAGTGAACCTACGACGCGACTCCCGCGCCGAAAATCGTTGTGGCGATCGGCGACTGTGCGCATGATTGCGGCGTATTCGCGGGCGGCTACGGTGTCGTCGGCCCGGTGTCCGCGATTTTGCCTGTGGACGCCGTCGTGCACGGCTGTCCGCCGGAGCCCCGGTCAATCTTGCTGGGCATCCTCGCTGCCTTGGAAAAACAGCCTTGAGGCCTCAGTTCCAATCCAGCTTTCGCATCTACCGCAATGATCATTGATTCAACCTTGATGGTCGATTTGTTCCTTGTCACCTTCGCTTGTTTCAGCGCGGGCACAGTCGGCGCGTTGGTTACAGCGCGCTCGCCAACTCGCTCTCGCGTCGCGGATAAACAAGTGCGTGGCTGGCCCATCGCGGCAATTGTGTTCTGTGTCCGGCTCGCTTTCAGCAGTATGGAACTTAACAGCCAGATCTGCTGCCGACGGCGTCGCCGCGTTCGGCGAGTCCGGCTGGTGCGTTTTTCGCGCTGGTCATTGCCGTTGGCAATCCCGTCCGGGGTGACTCGATCGGTCTTTACGCGAGAGACGGCGGTAAACATTCGCTCGCCGGATGGCATTCGCATTCAACGTTTTTGTCGCAGCGATGATTCTCGTCGCGCTGGCGCGCAACGTGCTGACGTTTCTTGTGCTTTGGGAACTGATGTCGCTGGCATCATATTTTTTGGTGATTACGGAACGCGAGCGCGAGGAGACGCTGCGTGCAGGCTGGGTTTACTTTGTCATGACCCACGCGGGATTTGCTGCGTTGTTGGTGGGGTTCCTGTTGTTAGCGCAGGCCACCGGGACAATGTCTTTCGCCCAATGGGGCGCGGCGGCGGGCAAACTCGACACAACCTCACGCAACTTGATTTTTTGTATGTTCAGCGCTGGGCGTCGGGTCCAAAGCGGGCCAACCGGAGCATGTCTGTGCCGTGGCCCATCCTGCCGGCAGTCACGTTTCCGCGCTGTTCCGGTGTGATGATTAAGCTCGGTGTGACGCCTGATGCCCGTCGCTTTTGCTGGTTGCGATCCGGGCCGCTGTGGTGGGGCGCGACGTTGCTCATCGTCGGGGCGGTCTCGGGGGTGCTTGGCGTCCTGTATGCGCTGATCGACGCCGATTTGAAACGCTTGCTGGCGTACTCCAGTGTCGAAAACATCGGCATTATTATGCTCGGTCTGGGTGCTGCAATGTTGTTCCAGGCGTTTAGTTTGCCGGGCCTGGCAGCGCTGGCGCTCGTGGCAGCCCTTTATCACCCGCTTAGTCCGCCGCGTTCAAGAGCCTGCTGTTCATGGGCGCCGGTGCGGTTCTGCACGCGACTCATACGCGAAATATGGAAGAACTGGGCGGACTCATTAAGTGCATGCCGCAAACAGCGGTCTTCTTCCTGATCGGTTCATTGGCATTCCCCGCCCCCCGGTTCATCGGTTTTACAGTGAATGGCTAACGGTTCAGTCGCTGCTGTTGAGTTTTCAGATCGCCGCGCACAGGTCAATTTGATTTTCGCGCTCGGCGTCGCCGCCCTCGCACTGACGAGCGGCCTCGCCGCGGCGTGTTTTGTCAGGGCTTTCGGCATCACCTTCCTGGCCCTGCCGCGGAGCGATCCCGCCGCGCTTGCGCGCGAAGTCGCATGGACGATGCGCGCGGCCATGGCGCTGCTGGCGCTCGTGTGTGTCGTCCTCGGCGTTGCGCCATCGCTGATACTGGCGCCACTCGAAGCGACGGTCTTCGATCTCATGGGCGGGCACGCCGACATGCACTTCGATTGGAACGCGGTTGTGGCCAACGACGGGTTCGGCTGGGTCGCGCCGTTGTGGATCGCACTCGGACTTGTCGTTTTTCTGGTAGCGATTCCGCTTGCGCTGCGCCTGATGGGTGTCAACAAGTGGCGCCGCTACTACGAGACCTGGGGCTGCGGGCGCGCGCTACAGACGGCGCGTTTTGAATACACCGCAACCGCCTTCGCTAATCCCTTTAAGCGCGTTTTCGCTTTGTTGTATCGCCCGGTCAAGCAGCTCGACATCGAGTTTCACCCCGAGTCGCGTTATTTCGTGCGCACCATCGCGTATTACAACGAAGGACGCTCGGTCTTTGAAGACACACTGTATAGGCCGCTTCTACGCCTGATTCAGGCATTGGCGCGCGCGGCGCGCGCCTTACAATCGGGCAACGTACACAGTTATCTGGTTTATATTTTAGTGGCGCTCGTCGCGTTATTAATCCTGACGGTGTAGTCCCGCCGCCCGAGAAATGCGTAATACTTACGAGAACGGCCTATGCTTACAGAAATAGTAATCCAGCTGTTGCAGCTGCTTATCGTCATGTTCGGATCGCCCTTGCTTGTCGGCGTGATCCGCAAGGCGAAGGCGCGCCTGCAGGGGCGTCGCGGCGCGGGTATTTTGCAGCCTTACGCCGACATTCGGAAATTGCTTTTGAAAGAGGTGGTGGTTTCCGAAAATACCTCTTGGATCTTTCGCTTCACGCCCTACCTGCTGGCCACGACGATGCTCTTGTCGGCGCTCATCGTCCCGGTGCTGACGACCCGCGCTCCGCTCGGCTTCATGGGCAACATCATCGCTCTGATGTATCTATTATTGCTCGGCACCTTCTTTCTTGCGCTGGCGGGGTTGGACGCGGGGAGCGCTTTTGGAGGCATGGGATCGAGCCGCGAGGTTGCCCTTGCCGCGCTGGCCGAGCCCACCGTGTTGATCGCGATTTTCGGTATCGCTCTGCGTGCCGGCACGACCAGTCTCGATGGCATCATCACGCGTTTTGCCGCCGAGCCGCTCTTGATGTTAAACGCAGGGCATTTGCTCGCGTTCTTTGCGTTCTTCATTGTTGCGCTGGCGGAAAACGGGCGATTGCCGGTGGACAATCCCGCCACTCATCTCGAACTGACGATGATTCACGAAGCGATGATCTTGGAATATTCCGGCCATCTACTCGCGCTGGTGGAATGGGCGGCTGCGATGAAATTGTTTTTGTTCTTGACGTTGTTGTCGAACTTGTTTTTTCCCTGGGGCGTCGCGCTGGCGAACACGCCGGTCGCCCTCGTTGGGGCTTTTCTCGCGCTTGCCGTTAAACTTGTGCTTTTCGCGTTGGCCATTGCGTTAGTGGAAACAGCGGTCGCCAAGCTCCGTCTTTTCCGTGTGCCGGCACTTTTAGCCGGGTCGTTTACGATCGCGTTGTTGGCCGTAGTGACCGCGTTTTTTATCAAATGATGGGAATTGCTATGTCTGCTGAAGTGCTGTCCAAGGCGGTCAATCTGCTGGCGTTTGTCGCCCTCGGATTGACCATCTTGCTGATTGTCCGAAGCAGTCTGGAGGGACAGGTGCGCGTGTTCGGATTGCAATCGTTCGTGCTCGCCATGCTCTCCATGCTGATCGCGCTCTACAGCGGTAGTCTCGAATTGTTCGGCGTCGGCGTTGCGCTTGTGGTCGTCAAAGCCATCATGATTCCTCGCGTACTCAATCGCGCCGTGGCAAAGATCGGCCTGGCGCGAGTTGCGGCGCCGTATCTGGGGACCGCGCCGGCGCTCATTATCTGCGGCATACTCACGATCCTATCGTTTTACGTGATGACCCCTATCGCCGCTTCGAATTCTTTGCCCACGGCAGATGCCATCCCGCTCGCGTTCGCCGGCGTCCTGATTGGTTTCTTTATCATGGTCAATCGCCGCCGGGCGGTGACGCAGATTCTTGGATTCCTCATGTTGGAAAACGGCATCTTCTTGCTCGCCCTCTTGGCGACGTACGGCGTGCCCTTCATCGTCGAAATGGGGGTCTTTCTCGACGTGCTGGTCGCCGTGCTGATCATGGAAGTATTTGTCTATCGCATCAAGGATAATTTCGACTCGATCGACGTCGGCGAATTGGAAAAATTGAAAGAATGATACTGGTTAGTTTGCTGCTAATACCGCTCGCGGCGGCGGGGCTGATCGCTGTCGCCCGCCGGCGTGCGCTGATCGAACTGTTGCACACCCTGGCGGGACTGGCAACGTTGGCCACGGGAGCGGTCATCGTCGCCCAGGTGTGGAACGGTGCAGTCCTCAGCGCAGTCCGTGATCTATTTCGCGTTGACGCGTTGTCCGCTTTCATGATCGCCATCATTACTTTTCTCGGCGCGATCGCTTCGCTTTACGCGGTCGGCTACATCCGCGCCGAATTCGACGGCGAGCATTTGTCGCGCGCGCGGTTGTTCTTCGCGCTCTTCCAGCTGTTTATTTTCACCATGCTCTTGGCGGTGACGACGGATAATCTCGGCGTGATGTGGGTCGCCATTGAAGGAACGACCCTGGCGACGGTGTTTCTGGTCAATTTGCACCAGACTCGTACCTCACTCGAAGCCGCTTACAAGTATTTGATTTTGTCGTCCGTGGGCATCGCGCTCGCGTTTATCGGCACCGCGCTGGTGTACTACGCCGGGGCCGCAAAGGCCGGTGAAATCGCCGTCAATTGGAGCGCGCTGCGCGCCGCCGCGGGGTCACTCAATCCTGAGGTGGTACGGCTGGCGTTCGTGTTCATCGTCATCGGCTATGGAACGAAGGCGGGGCTCGCGCCGATGCATACGTGGCTACCGGACGCGCATAGCGAAGCGCCTGCACCGATCAGCGCGCTGATGTCGGGAGTACTGCTCAACGTCGGCTTGTATGCAATGATACGATTCAAGGCGGTCGTCGATGTGGCGGTCGGGCCGGAATTTGCCGCGCGTTTGTTGATCGGCGTAGGGTTGTTCTCACTTCTGGTTGCGGCGTTTTTCTTGGTCAGCCAGCGCAACTATAAACGAATGCTGGCCTATTCGAGCGTCGAACACATCGGTATCATTTGCCTCGGTTTGGGCTTCGGCGGGTATTGGGGGATCTTCGGCGCGCTTTTCCATGTGGTCAATCATGCGCTGTCGAAATCGCTGCTCTTCATTCTTTCGGGCAATATTCTACTCAAATATCACAGTGCGGAAATTCGCGAGGTGCGTGGACTGTTGCAGGTGGCGCCGTGGACCGGCGCGCTTTTTCTCGCCGGCACACTTGCGCTGATCGGCTTGCCGCCGTTTGCGCCGTTCATTAGCGAGTTCATGATTTTTCGCGCCGGCTTTGCGAGCCAACCGTGGGCGGCGGGAACAGGCGTGATCCTTCTCGTCATCGTTTTCGGGGGAATGTTGGCGAGCGTGAATGGAATGTTATACGGCGAGCCTCCGACTGATCTCCCGCGCGGTGATGCGCTGCGGCTGTGGCTCGCGCCCCTCGCCGCGAATTTCATAGTCTTGGTTGTGCTGGGACTCACCCTACCCTCCCCGTTTGTAACCGCGCTCCAGCAAGTGCTGAAAGTTTTGGGAGTATAGATGGCGGATTTGAAGGAGCTAAAGCAGCGGCTGGTCGCCGCCAATCTGAATCCGAGCGATATCCAACTGCGCAGTCCGCGTGAGCTGCGTGTCAGCGTCCCGCGAGAGACACTGATCGGGTTCGCCGATTACCTGCGGGCGGAAGTCCATGCTCGTCCGGAACTTATCGTCGCCGAAGATACCCGGTTAGAAGCCAAAGCCTTCACCTTGCGCTATGTTTTTGAGGTTGACGGCGCCGCTGGGTTCGTCGTCGCCTCAATCAGCGTCCCCGCCGGGGATCCGACATTCCCGTCGCTCGCGACGCGCTGGTATCTCGCGAGCCGTTTCGAGCGCGAGATTCATGACCTGTTTGGACTGGTGCCGACCCGACACCCCGATTTGCGCCGCTTGCCGTTGCACCAATTTTGGCCGGCCCATTATCATCCTTTGTTGAAAGACTCGACCGCTCGCCAAGATTTTTCCGATGATGGCCAACCCTATCCATTTCGCCGCGTCGAAGGTGAAGGGCTGTACGAAATCACCGTCGGCCCAGTGCACGCGGGCATCATCGAGCCCGGCCATTTTCGCTTCAGCGTCGAAGGCGAAACGATTATTAATCTTGAGTCCCGCATGTATTTTGTTCACAAGGGCATAGAGAAGCTTTTCGAGACGGCCACGCCCGCGCAAGGGGTCAAACTGGCCGAGCGCATCTCCGGCGACTCGAGCGTGGCGCACGCCATGGCTTTTTGTCAAGCCGTTGAAACGCTTGCCGGCGTAATCATTCCACCGCGCGCAGCGTATCTGCGCGTCGTCCTGCTTGAACTCGAACGACTCTACAATCATATCGCCGACGTCGGCGCCATTTGCACGGATACCGGATTTGCGTTCGCCAATGTGCACGCGCTGCGCTTGCGCGAGGATCTATTTCGCCTGAACATGCGTTTGCTCGGCCACCGGCTCTTGCGTGATTCCCTGGTTCCGGGCGGAGTGACGCGAGATTTCGATGCGGAGCAGATTGCCGACGCGCTGAGCACAATTAGCCGCATCATTGCCGACTTCGATCAGGTTGTTGACATCGCGACCAACAACGGCCTGGTGCTTGATCGTTTGCACGGCACCGGGCGATTGAACCAACAGACCGCGCGCGAAATGCAGGTGGTCGGCGTTCCGGCACGGGCGAGCGGGATCGACGCAGATGCGCGGCGCGACCATCCCTTCGCCGCCTATTCAGCATTGCCACCACGGGTGATCGTGCACGCTGAAGGAGATGTATGGGCGCGAATGATGGTGCGCGTAGAAGAAGCGCGTGAGGCGTCGCGTTTGATCGGGTCGGCGCTTGAGGCGTTGCCGAGCGGCAGGCTCGCCGTGGCGTTAGACACACTTCCAGAAGGCGAAGGAGCCTTCGGCTTGGTGGAAGGTTGGCGCGGCCCGATATGGCACTGGGTGGTCGGCGGCAAGAACCAATCGCTCCGGCGAGTTAAGATCAAGGATCCCTCCTTCGCCAATTGGCCGGCGCTCAACTATGCCATTCTGAAAAACATCGTGCCCGATTTCCCGCTGGTGAATAAGAGTTTCAATCTATCCTACGCGGGCAACGACCTGTAGCCTCACTTGGTTCTAACGCGGATCGTCATACTTCGCCTACGTCACATGACGGCCATCGATGCCACGGGTCTTCACGCCATTGAAATGTTCGCCAAACGCATCAAACGATCCAGCAGAGTCTTGTTGCTTTGTGGCGCGCGCGATCAGCCGGCTCGGTTTATCGAGGAATCCGATTTTGTCGAAGTCATCGGCCGCGAAAATATTCTGCCCCATGTGCAAGCCGCGCTTGACCGGGCTCAGGATATCTTCGCGGGATTCGACGGCGTTGGCTTGGAGGTCGCTCGCGACTACACAGCCCACGCGCCGGCTTAGATCACTTAAAACATTCGATAGCAGTGCTGATTGATGGCTAGCGCGAGGGCCGCATGTCCCCTTGTTACCGGGCGCTATTGGGGTTCGTGCTTCGAGATCAACTCGTTTAGCTCACGTTTAATTCTCCGGGGAAGCAGGGAAGATTAGCGACTTGATAACAACCGGGACGGCGCCGGAAGACGGAATCAAGGCCCCGGCATCGATGAAATCGAAATCGCTGAGCGCGATGCCGTCGATGGAGATGATGGCACTTTGCAACTTCAGTTCTTCCTGGCAGTGCAGGCCGATGATGCCGCCGATGTCGCCGTCGTTGACCAAGACCAAGGGATGACCTTTGGCGAGAATATCTTTGAGCCCTTCGGCGACGCCGCTGCAAAACGCTTGCAGGCGCGCGAAGGTCGCCGAGCCGTCCCAGTGAAAGGCCACGGCGACCGGTTGGCGGCCGTGCAGCAGGTCGAGACGGCGCAGCGCGCTGAGCAGCGCATCACGGACCGTATCCTTGGTGAATTCATCTTGACCGAGCGGAAACTCCGGCGCGACCACCGCGATGTTGCGCACCGGAACGGCGTCGTCCGGCGAGATGAAAATGGTATTGCCGCTTACCTGCACGGTATATTGCGAGGCGCCGATGACCGTGGCGCGGATGCGCGCGTTGGGCTCCATCATCAAAAGGCCCAGGCTGCCGGCACGCTTGTGCACTTCGTCGGCGATGAGCGGCCCTAGGTCGCCGAAGCTGGTCTTGGCGCGATTGTAAATAAACTCCGACACACCGCCGGAAAACATCACGCAATCAATTTCACCTGTGTACGTAAGCGGGGGCAGGCGCAGCAGCGATCTGATGTCGTCATTCACCGATTCCGGTTTCAACATGGCGAATAGCTTGTCCATCATGCCGGAAACCATTTTGCGCAGATTCTCGTCCGAGATCTTCTGACCCATTTCCACAGAGAAGCCGGCCCAGCCGGCGTGCTTGCGCGCGGCTTCCTCGATGCGCACCACCGCGCCGTCCTGGTCGAACGCGAGCAACCGCGCGCCGACATCGATGGCCGTGACTTCCTGAACCTTGCCATTGTTGCAGACGGCGAACTTACTGGTGCCGCCGCCAATGTCGATGTTCAAAACCACGCCGCCCATTTTAGCCGAGTGCGCCACGGCCCCCGAACCATGGGCGGCCATGGTCGCTTCGAGGCCGTCCCCGGCGCTGACCGCGACAAATTTACCGGCTTCCTGGGCGAATAGTTCGCCAATTGCCCGGGCGTTGCGCCGGCGCACGGCGACGCCGGTGAGGATCAACGCGCCGGTGTCGACGTGTTCGCGGTCAATTTTGGCGATCTTGTATTGGTCGTTGATGAATTTTCCTAGAGCCTCGACATCGATCCTAGTGTCGTCGACGTAGGGCGTCAGCAAAATCTGCGATTCGTTGATCACTTCGCGCTTGGTCACCCTGTAGCGCGATCCCTCGAGGGTCAATTCCAGCCGGGAGAAAACTAAGTGTGAAGTCGACGAGCCGATATCGACGCCGACACTCGTGAGCTGAAGGTTTTCTTCCTCCTGCATGTGGCGGTTGGCATTGGAAAACGAACCTCTAGGTGCGGTGGCCATAATTTTTCCTGACAAATCTCAGTCAATCTTGGAAAGTGTTTGGGAGTGAGAACGGTTACGGGTCTCGAGTCCCGGGTGTCGTGTTAACCCGAAACTCGAAACCGCAAACCCGAAACCTGATTAGTAGGAGTTCTTGTAGAGGTCCGGTTCCATGCGCGACTTGGCGCCGACCTTCTCGAGGGTTTCCTCGAACTCTTTACGCAAGTACGGATCTTCTTCGTTGTAGGGGATCGCCGTGCCGCCATCTTTCATATCGATGGCGCCGTAATCGATCGCTTTTTCGCCCGGTCGGCCGCGTTCGCGGCCCGGCGCGTTGGGGCCAAACCACGCGGTGAGACGCAGAGGTTCTTTGCTGGCGCCGAAATGGGCGTGGAACCAGTTGCCGCTCATGGGCGCGGCGCTGACCATACCGACCGGCTCGTAGTCCTGGCGGCGGATTTCTTCAGTAGTGCCGGCCTCCCAGGGTTTGGTGCCCAACTTCGACGGCCAGGTATAAGTGTAGCCTTTGCCGCTAAGACAGATCAGCACGGCGGCCGAGCCGTGAGCGTGGGCCTTCGAATAGCGGCCGGTTTCATGCTGGCCGATCCAATAGTAAAAATGCTGCCCGGCCATATGCGGTTCGATACGCCGATAGCCCGGCGAGCGGCGGTTGTCCATCGGCAGTTCGCAGCCCATCACGTCCGGGATAATGTTGGTCATGCGCATGGCCAGGCCGCGCACCGGATCCGGTGTGACATCCTCTTTGTATTTGAAATAGTCGTCGCTAGGATCGAAACGGTCTTTGAACTGATAGGGGCAGTTGAATATGAAATCTTCGTTGCCGAAGTTGTTCATGATGTTAGGTGCCGTGGTGCCGGCGAGCAGCAGCGCCGGGCTCGAAGTCGCATTGACGATGCGATGGGTCGCATTCATCGGAATCGCAAAGATCGAACCCTTTTGCCATTCGAAGGTCAACTTCTTGGGATTACCATCGACCCAGACTTCGGTGGTGCCGCGGCCGTCGACGACCAGATATTGCTCTTCGTAGAGGTGCTTCTCGGGATTCAACGCGCCGGCGCCGGGAACCTCGACGACGTAGCAGCCCCACAGCCCCTCGGTACCGAGCAGCTGAATGAACGTGCCGTTGCCGCCCATGCGTTTCCACGGCTTGCGCGGCAAGTCCTGCACCCGGCGCACGCCGATATCGCGAAAGATCGGGATGCCCTGCGCTTCCATGAAGTCGTCGTAGGGTGTATTGGGCCGGAGAAATTTGCCAAGGCCAGCCCTGGTCTTTTTGTCTGTCGGTTCATTGAATGTCGACTCGGTGGGATGATCCATAATGCCTCCTAAGAAATCTGACTTTGAATTGATCGGTTACGTTTGCGATCTGAATCTGCGGACTCGGCTAACGACGAAACTGCCGAAGACCGGTGGATTTATTCGCTCAATTTATAGTCTGAGAGATAGGGAGTCAAACGACATGGGCGGTCGCTTCCGGTGGTGCTGCTCGCCTTGAGTTAGTGTTAGACGATCGGGTTTGCCTCTTTGGCTCGGCGAATTAGCAGTGTTTAGGTTTGCCGGCCGTACCTTGAAAATCCCGCACTAACTGCGGGATTTTCAAGGTACCGAATCGAAATCCGTCTTGAGATTAACTTTGCGCTCTATGCGTTCTTTTCGGTTAACATTCCGAATCCGAATCGTCCCCTCTGTGATGTCGGTGCCCTCCGTGGTTACAAGAGTCTTTCTATCGGACGGGCGAGCGCCGCTTGCCCCTACAACGGACCGGGCACTATTTCGTAAACGTCAGCCGCTTATAAACCGCGCGCACCGACTCGACGTCGCGTTTGCAGTATTCGATGATCTCGGGGAGTTTGCCGGCGCGGTAGTAGGGGTAGACTTTCGAGCCGTCGAGATTCTCCTTCGGCGAGGGGATGCCGAGGGCCTTCGACAATGAGTCGAGGCTGGCGTGTTCGCGGCCCCATTTGCTCCACTCGTGCATGGTGTCGTAGATCGGCGCGTTGCGGAAGCGGGTGAAGGGGATGTCGCGGCTGGGTTTGATTTGATGGATCACCGAGCGCTGGTAGATGAAGCGCAGGTCAAAGTCCAAAATGTTATGGCCGACGAAAAGATTGCAGTCGGGGACGATCTTCCAAAAATTTTTGATGATGTCGGTCTCTTCGCCCTTCAAGACTTCGACGGTGCCGCTGACCGATGGCTCGATGGCGTAACACAGGCAAATGATTTTCGCCGTGGCGGCCGACAGGCTTAATTTCTTGATGATCTCGGCCTCGTCGAGTTTGATCTGCGGTTCGAGCAGGCCGTTGTCCTCTAAGGACTTGTCGGTGGGAACGGTTTCGATGTCGAAGAAAAAAATTTTCATTTTTGCTCTATCCTGTGGTTGGCGGCCGATAGCTAAAACAGCGTCAATTCTGCGTTCGACTTGGTTCCGACTTCAATCGCTTCGCCCACGCGGAGAAAAATTAGCTTGAACGCGGCTACTTGGCGGCCCAAACTTTTTCTCACCGCCTCGATATAAATCTCCGCCTGCTGACAATAGCGCTCGGCGCCGGCGCGCAATTCGCTGCGTTTAATTCTATCTGTCTTATAGTCGGCCAGGTAAAGCAAGCCGTCTTTCTCGTAGATCAAATCGATGACGCCTTCCATGATCTGATCCTGCCACGGCATCAGCAGCGGCACTTCGCGGCCGAGGATCTTGGCCCCAACGAGTTCGGCGTAGGCCTTCGAGTGGAAAAAATTTTCCAATATCTCGTGCAGCTCGGTTACGATCTCGCTACGCTCTGAAACGAATTCCGCCGGCAAAGCACCGTCGATGAAACTGCGCAATTGCTCATTGAGATTCGATGTCTCGCCGTCAAACTGCCATGACTGCAAAAATCGGTGCGTCAGATCGCCGACCACTAGCGCCGGAGTGTTGCGCGGCGGCTTGGATGTTGAGCTTATCACCAGCTTCGCTGCTCGCGTCTTCCTGGCGTTTGAGCAGCGTCGGCGTGAGAAACGGCGTGGTCTGTTGCGCCTTGTCAAAAATTTCCGTCCGGCGCGCCCACTTTTCTATATAGGGTTTCCAGTTGGGCTTTTTCTTCGGGCGTTTGGCTTTGGCCGGCGCATGGCTGGGCGCGCTGAGACTTTGATGGACGACTTCGATCTTGACCATGCCTTTGCCAAGGGCGACGCGGGTGGAGGATTCCGCGCCGGCGATGCTGTTGCCTAGCGTCGTGTCGAGCATCGCTTGAAAGCTGCCGCCGGAGCGCCGGTTGGCGGGCGCGCAAGAGAGAACCAGATGCTCGCGCGCGCGGGTCATGGCGACGTAGAGCAGCCGTTTTTGTTCTTCAAGGTTGCGCAAGCGATTCTTCTCGGCGATGTAGAGGCCGGCGAGATCGGCGGCCTGGCCGACGCGGGTGCCGGTGAGTCCGGTCGACCAGTCGAAAGTGGACTCAGCTTCGGCGCTGTGGCGTCCTTCGGTGCCGGTCTGGCAGCCGGCGAGGATGACGATGGAAAATTCCAACCCTTTTGCCTTGTGGATGCTCATGATGCGCACGGCGTCCAAGTTTTCTTCGGCGAGCACACTTTCGCCTTCGTCTTTGACGTCGAGGACGCGCTGTTCGAGCTGGCGGATCGCAGCCTTGAGCGTGGTTAATCCCTCGCGGCCGAGTTGTTCGGCCTGCTGGCGCAGCTTGGCCAAATTGGCCACCGCCTGCTCGCCGTGGAAATGACAGGCGGCGAGCAGCTCCACGGGCAAAGTTGAAAATATGCGATCGACGGCGGCGCCGATGGGCAGTGTTCTGGTTTCGACATTGAGTTGGGTCAGCGCCTGATAGAGCTGCGTCAGCGTTGCCGGAAAGTCCTTCACTGCCGAGCTTAGCACTGTCGCGATAGTCGAGCCGATTTTGCCGGTGTAGCTGGTAAATCTGTAGATCGGTGAGGCCACCCAGAGGCGAACGCAGTACGCCTACCAGAGCCAGGCGGTCGTAGGGGTTCTCCACCGCACGTAGTAAGTTAACCGCGTCGATAATTTCTTTGGCGGCGTAGAAATGGCGTTCGCCTTCGACGACGTAGCGGATACCCTGGCGGCGAAACGGCTCCAAGTAATCGTGGATGTCGGTCAACTTGCGCATCAGGATGGCGATATCTTTAGGTTGGGCGTGGACGGTCTCGCCGCGGGCGTTCAAGATTTGCGCCTTGCCCAACACTAATTCTTTCAACCAGCGCGCCAAACTTTCGCCTTCGATGCGTCGAGCGGTTTCGGCGTCGGTCTGGTCGTCGGGAGCGATAATTTTTCTCACTGATAGTTTTGCCAGCGAGCCTGAGATGCTGGCGCGGCCCGGCGCGGGCTCGATGGCGATGTAAGGTGGCTGCAAGCCTGGTTGCGCTTGGATGAGATGTTTCAAAGGCACCGTTGACGACGTCGAGGATGGCGCCGTCACTGCGGAAGTTTGTCGTCAGCCGGCATTCGATGCCGTCTTGCGCCAGGACGATCTTCTCGACCACTTCCAAATAGGCTTCGATGTCGGCGCGGCGGAAGGCGTAGATCGATTGTTTCGGATCGCCGACGACAAACAATTTACCCGGTGCCAATTTAATTTTGCGCCAGTCCGACACGCTCTGGTCGGGCTGTTCGGCCAGGTAGAGCAGAATCTCATATTGGATCGGGTCGGTGTCCTGAAACTCGTCGATCAAGATCGTCCGGTAGCGGCGCTTGAGTTCGGCGCGCACACGCTGGTGATCGCGCACCAGGTTACGCGCGCGCACCAGCAGGCCGTCGAAAGAGATATGGCCATCGCGCAGGAAGCGCTCGCGAAACGCTTCGGCGTAGGGCGTGAGCAGACGCCAAAGTAAAGCGGTAAACTCGCCGTCGACGCCGGTCAAGCCTTTGGCGGCGCGCACCAGTTCTTGGGCTGCGGCGCTGTCCTCGGCAGACCAGCCTTTCAAAGTGCGGCTGACGGACTTTTCCGCCAGGAGCTTGTAGCAATCGGTCAAGTCTTCCGAGCGTCGGCCAGATTTTTCAAACTCGTAGATCACTGCGTGGGCGGCCCGCACGAGTTTTTCATTCATCCGGTCTTCGGGATGGCGCGCGTCCAAAGCGGCGGCTAGGGCGGCTAATTTACCGAGCCAATCGCGCAGCGGCGCGGCGATCCCTTGCGCCGGCTCTTGATTGAGTTCGACGGTTTCCGCCGAGAGCGAGCGAGCGAGAGCTTTGATTTGATCGAGCTGGCAGCGGGCGAGCACTTTGCGCCAATCTTCGGCGCGCGGGCTCGCGAGCGCCAGTTCCTGATCGAGCCAGGCGTCCCATTGTTCGTCGAACAGACGGTCGAATTCGCTGCCTTCGTCCTCGCGGAACTGCGGGTCGACGCCGGCTTCGATGGGATAGAGACGGAGTAAATTCGCCGCGAAGCTATGGATCGTGCCGATGTCGCTGCGTTCCAGATTACGCAGAGCCTCGCGCATGCGCCCGTCCATGTCATCCTTGGAGAGCCGGTAGCGGGCGATCAACTCTTCGACAGCGTGAAAGGTTTTCCGTTCAGCGTCGCTTTCCGGTTGGCGGTCGAGCTCGACGGCGAGGTAAGTCTGCAAACGCTCGCGCAGGCGTAACTTCATTTCATCGGCGGCTTTGTTGGTAAAGGTCAGGGCGACGATCTCGGTAATTTTGACCGGTTCGGGGTCGCGCAAAATCAAATGCGCCAGCCGGTCCACCAGCAAGGTGGTCTTGCCGGTGCCCGCGCCGGCGGTGACGACTAGATTGTGGTCGAAGGTGCCGACCGCGATTTGGCGGTCGCGGGTGTCAGGCAGCGCTATTTTTTCTGGATTTCCGCTCATAGCTTTTTCGGATCTTTGGCGCGCAAAGCGTAATGCGGTTCGGTTAGCGGATCGTTTTCAGCGCGCCACAGGCTTGGCGGATGATTCTTGCGGCAGATGGTGGCGACCTCGCAGCGGCCGCAATGCTCGCCGCGGTGGATGAAGTAACGGCCCTGGTGCACGCCATTGGCGAGATACTCGATGGTCGCTTTAGTGGCGGCGCCGAGGTTGCCGCTCAATCCTTCGCGATCGTAGGATTCTGTGACCAGCGGGCCGTCGGACCAGCGCGGCGCGATGTAGTAAAAATCGGCTTCGATGGCCGGGGCAGGTTTTCCAACCTGTGGTTCTGACCACGCCTCGGCGAGCAAATAATAAAACGGCGGCTGCAAACGCTCGCCGCGCAGGGCGGCGCGCACAAGGTTCTTGTCCTGGGTCGCCTGCGCGCCGCCGAATTTAAATTTATAGTCGATCACGCGCAGCGCGTTGCCGTCGCGCGTGTTCTGATCGATGCGGTCCATACGGCCGCGGATGGTGAGGCGTTTGACGCCGTCGGGCCAGTCATCTGGTACGCTGCGCGCCATATCGGTTTCGAGACTCACCGGGACAAAGCCCGAGATCGAAAGTTCTTCGAGATCTTTGGTGGTCACCTGGCGCAGCAGTTGAATCAGTCCTTCTTTCAACGTTTCCCAAGCGAGCGGATAGCCTACCGGATTGTTCGCTTCATACTCAGCGCAGGCGCGGCTGGCGACCGCTAACAGTGTGGTTTCCGTATTCATGGCTGCGGCCTTGCCAGCGAAATAACCGCCATCCATCAGAGCGGCGTAGAAGCCGTTGAGAATTTCATGGCCCAACTCGCCGAACTCCGCTGGATTAGGGCCAAGAATCTCTTCGGGCCGTTCGAGCGGCTGTAACCCCAGCACGTGGCGGGCGAAGAATTGAAACGGACAGCGCGCGTAGGTTTCCAGGGCCGTGGGCGACAAGCCGCGCTCGGCGAAATGTTTCCAGTAAGCGGCGAGTTCGCCGACCAATCCGTCATAGCCCAACAAACGGTCGCCCGAGCGATCGAGTTCGCCGACGATTTTGCGTCCTTGCTGGTACAGCGCCGGCAGATTGCCGGTGGCTTCGATCAATGAGGTCGGATCTTGATTCTCCAAGGTCAGGCGGATAGCGAGTTCATCGGGCAGCAGCAAGTCTTGGCGGTCGAAGGGCGGGATCGTGGATTTTTCGATCAAGCTGCGCGGTATGGTGACGATTTCACATTGCCGGCCTTGGCCGACGAGGGCTTGTCTCAATTCCTCGACGTACCACGACGGCGCCAGCGCGCGGCCGTTGTCATCGGCGCGCTGATAGGAGCAATAAAGCCGTTCGCCGGCGGCGCCGACGAGCAGGGTGAACAAGAGCTTTTCTTCGTCGTAACCTGTGAGTTTCTGGTTGACCTTGTAGCCTAGATCAGTTTCCAAAACTTCGCGGTCGCGGTCGCGCAGAAAAGCGTCCTCGCGGATAGTTCGCGGAAACACCCCTTCGTTCATGCCGAGGACGAACAGCGCGCGGAACGACAAGCCCCGCGCCGCCGTGGCGCCGAGCACCATGACGCCGTCACGGTTGCGCCGGTCGTCGCTCACCGTGGTGCGTTCGAGCCAGTGCTCGAAGGTGTGGCTGAAATCGCCGAGGCTAACCTTGTCAGAAATCTTATCGAGGCCGGCGAGCTCGCCCAGGACGCCGAGGATCGCTTGGCTCGGTGACGCTGCCGCCGTTCCGGTCTCGTCCATAGACGCGATGCCAAGATATTTTTCCAGCAAGGCTTTCCATCTCGTGCTGTATTCTTGCCATGTCGCTTGGTTCGGTAGACCAGCGAGATCGGCAACCAGCGCGTCGACGACGTCAGCGAGAGAAAGCAACTGCGCCGTGGTGATTTGGATCACCCGCGCTTCGTCGTCGTCGGAGATTTGCCGCAGCAACAAATCGCGCTGGGTGAAGCGGCGCAGCCGGCGCCATTCGCTAACGCCTTTGCAAATCACCAGCTCGCGGGTCGCCAAGTCCCAGAGATCGGGGCGGGCATTAGTGGGTTCGGCGGCGAGTTTTGGTAATTGGAAATAGGGCGATGACAGCAGGTCGATAACCTGGCTGCGCAGGAAATCTTTGGCCGGCAGATTGAGCAGCAGAATGACCGACTTGGTCAAAGGAAACAGCACCAGCGGTTCTTCAAGGCGCCCGGCGAGCGGGATGCGATGTTGGGCAAAGCGGTCCCGGATCACCGTGCCGTAGGATTCCAAACCGCGCGCGACCACGCCGATCTCGTTAAACGCCAACTTGCCGTCGTCGATGAGCCGCACGATCTCTTTGGCCGCGGTGGCGACTTCATCCTCGATGCCGAAGGTGTTGACGATCTTGCACTGCCACTGCTTGTCGGGTTTCGCGTAGCTTCGGCCTTTGTCGCCGTCGAACAGCCGGGCGTTGGCGGGCAGCGCGTGAGGCGAGTCTGATTCGCCGGCCAATTCCGCCGCACGTCCCTGGACATAGCGCTCGTAGAAGCGCGCGGCGAAATTCCAAGCGTCATGGCCGGGTATGGCGGTGAGCAGCGGAAAGAACAACCTGGTTGGATAGTGGCTAGCTACCGCGCGGAAAAAGTCCAATTGAATCTGCGTCAGATCGTAAAAGCCATAGTAAAAAATTTCTTTGAACTGTTGGAGGAAGGGCGACGACGGCGCCTGTTCGGTGGCGCGGCGATCGAGATCGGCGAGATCTTTGATGTCTTGCTCGTCGCAGAAGGTTTGCAACGTTTGCAATAGCTCTAGCAACTGCGCCGTGCGCACGCCGGTACGCTCGGTGAAATGGCCCTCGCCGAGCGCGGTAAGCGCTAGCTCTGGATCGACCAATCCGTCGCGCAGGTCGCGCAGGGTCTGCCACAATGCGGCGCAACCGCCGGCGCGATCCTCGACGCCGGCAAAGGGCTGGGCACCGGGCTTGCCGGTTCGGATAATTTGACGCAGCGCTTCTTCGAGAAACAGGTCGCTATGCAACTCCGTCGGCGCGCTGCCGCATTCGCCATTCAGGCGCAACGACAATTGGTGAAAGGTTAGCAGCTGGACATTGAGCAGCGCCAAGCCGCGCTCTTGGGCCAGGAGAATCTTCAAGCGCCGGCGGATGAGATCGGACGGCACCAGGATCAACAGCGGGCGGAGCAGGTCGGCTTGTTTATGTTGCGAGATTGCGTCGACAAGGGCGTTTTCCAAATCGGGATGAAATGGTCCGAGGACGGTTTGCATGGTTTTGTTTCGAGTGGCGAAACGTGTGCGGGTTCAATTCAATATGAAATAGCTGTTGCCGATTGGCAAGGGAGAGATGGTTTTCACCACGAAGGCACGATGGACACGAAGTTCGGAATCCTACTTTTCCGAAACCTTCGTGCTCTTCGTGCCTTCGTGGTGAGACGGAATTTATCATCAACCCGGCAATTGATTGCAAACGCGCAGGCAAAGCATTAAACCCGATTCATATGCGATTCTTACTCCGGGCGAGGATTTTCTTCTGTTTTCTCTTTATCGTTAGTTTCGTTGCCGCGGATGTCTCTGCTCGGTCGCAGCAAGCGAGTGCGGGGCTGGTGGTGGCGGACAGCGAGTTGGCGAGCCAGGCCGGCATGGAGATTCTCAAGCGCGGCGGCAACGCCGTCGACGCAGCGATCGCCACGGCGCTGGCGTTGTCGGTGGTCGATCAGGCGTCGTCGGGATTGGGCGGCGGCGGATTCATGGTGATCTACCGCGCCAAAGACAAGAAGTCGTTCGCACTGGATTTTCGCGAGACCGCGCCGGCAGCATCGCGCCGGGAGTTATATTTGAAGGATGGCAAACCAGTGCCGGCGGCGAGCCTCACAGGGCCGCTGGCGGTAGCGGTGCCCGGCGAGGCGGCGGGATTGATCGAGGTGCGCAAAAAGTTCGGCACTTTGCCGCTGGCGGTTCTGGCGGCGCCGGCGGTGAAGCTTGCGGCCGAAGGGTTTCCCCTCGACGCGACCTTGCGCGTCGCCATCGAACGCGGCGTCAACAACTTGAAGCGCTTCGCTGATCTCGGGAGCGTCTACATGCCCAACGGCGAAGTGCCCAAGGAAGGCGAGCTGATCCGCCAACCACGACTGGCGGCGACGATCAAAGCGATCGCGCAGGAGGGCGCCGAGGTTTTTTATCGCGGCTGGATCGCCGAGGCGATCGTCGACATGGTCAAGAAAGAGGGCGGCGTCATGACCCTCGACGATCTGAAGAACTACAAAGCGGTGTGGCGCGAGCCGCTCGTCGGCAGCTACCGGGGCCGCACGGTGATCACCATGCCGCCGCCGAGCTCGGGCGGGGTAGCGTTGTTGCAGATGCTCAATGTCGTCGAAGGTTACAAGTTCGACGAGTTCAAACATAACTCGGCACCTTATTTACACTTGCTCGCCGAAGCGATGAAACATGCGTTTGCCGATCGCGCGGAGCACCTCGGCGATCCGGATTTCGTCCATGTGCCGGTCCGCAAGCTGACGGATAAGAACTATGCTGCCTGGGTGCGCGGGCGGATTTCCCCGGACAAGACTTACGCTCCGACTTATTATGGCTACTACAATTACAACGGGGAGAAGGGCAGCACCACGCATTTCAGCGTCATCGACCGCGACGGTAATGCCGTGGCTTGCACACAGACGGTCAACACGCGCTTCGGCTCGAAACTGCTAGTGCCCAAGGTCGGCATCGTACTCAATAACGAAATCGACGATTTCGCGATCCATGGCGACATCGGTAACGTCTACGGCTTGATCGGCAATCAGGCCAACTCGCTCCAGCCCAACAAGCGACCGCTCAGTAGCATGTCGCCGACTATTGTCCTGAACAATGGTCGGCCTGAGATCGTCGTCGGTGCTTCCGGCGGGCCGCGGATTATCAATGCGACGTTTCAGACGATCCTCAACCTAATTGAATTCAAGATGCCGGTGACCGCTGCCGTCGAGTCGGCGCGCATTCACCATCAATGGATGCCCGATCGCATGGGTGTCGAAGCGGGCATCGCGGCGGAACCAAGAAAGGATTTGGAAAAGCGCGGCCATGCGCTGCGCACGCAAAGCGCGCTAGGGGTAGTGCAGGCGATTACCTGGGACGGTGTGACGATGAAGGGCGCGGCGGATTCAAGAAAAGTCGAGCGGGCGAGGACGGAATAGCGCGGCTTCGCCGCGTAGTTCCAATCGTTCCAGCCGTTCAAAACGTTCCAATCGTTAATTCGGATTCAAGACGAGAAAGGACTGCTAGGATTAGCCTGCCGGGTTATTTATTGCGGCGTTTGCGCCACCAGTTCCAGATCGGCTGGGCGAGCTTCCAGAGCTGCAGCGCTTCAATGCTCGATTTCAATAGTTTGCCGGCGTAGCCGCTGACGAGAAAACTTGAGAGGCCGGCGGCGACGATGGGGTGGGTTTTTAGCGTGCGGCCGATGCCCAACACGGTCGAGCTGAGGTCGAAGGGTGATTTCAAATTGGCGTAACTGCGCGCTAGATCGGCGCGCTCTTGAGCGGCCTTGTCGATCAAGGCTTGCTTGCGCCGGGCGATTTCTTCAAGGCGATTGGCCATGGCCTCAACCCTTGAAGCGGTCGCGGTCTTTGCCGAGCTCGGCCAGGGTGGCGGGGAACAGCCCTGGGCGGCTGAGAACCGAGTTGCGCAATTTGACCGCGGCAAATGTCGCGACGCCCAAGTAGAGAAAGGACAGCAAGCCGATGGCACCGATCCAGCCCCGCTCCCAAAACAGCGCCACCAGAAAAATGGTCAGAAGAATGAAGCCCATGCTGAGGCCGAAGAGCAACAGCATGGTGAAGATCAGGGTCTGCTTGAGCCGCTCGCGTTCTTCCTCAAGCTCGGTGACGAACAGTTCGACGCGGGTGTGAAAGGCCGACGCGAGCGCCGTGCTGAGCGCTCGTAACGAATGCAAAATCCCGGGCGAGTCACCCCCGCCCGGACGGCTGCTGCTGTCGAACATGGGCAACGCTTATTTACCGCGAATCAGCAACCCGAGTATGAGCCCGAGGCCGGCCGCGACACCGACGGCGCTCCAGGGATTCTCGCGAACGTAGTCGTCGGCGACTTCGGCCGCTTCTTTGGATTTGGCGACCAGTGTCTTCTCTGCGTCGGCCAAGGCCTTTTTGCCTTCGATCAGGCTTTGCTCGATTTTTTGGCGCGCGACAGCGATCTTATCGCCCGCCTGGCTTGCTGTGGCTTTTAACAGTTCCTCGGCGTCTGCGACCAGATTTTTCAAATCGCCGGCCAATCTTTCTTTGCTGCTGGCTTCACCTTCCATAACGTCCTCCATGCGAGTGTATAGTCGCTGACATGATAAACAGGGGATCGGGGCTATTCAAGGTTAATCGCGCGAGCGCAGGGAATTATTTCCGCTGCGGTGAAGGGGGTAAGGCGCGCCTTGCCCGGACGATTTGCCGAGTTACCGATCGAAGGGATTTCTCAGGACGATGGTCTGCTCGCGGCCGGGGCCGACGGAAACCAAGACAATCTCGGTGCCGATCACTGCTTCGATGCGCCGGACATATTTCTGCGCCGCGGCCGGCAGGTCGGCAAATTCTCTCACGTCGTCGAGGCGCTCGGTCCAGCCGTCCAATTCTTCATAGACCGGCTGCGCCCCCGCCATAACTTTCGAGCTGGCGGGGAATTCACTGATGCTCTGGTCGTTGTAGCGGTAGGCGGTGCAGATGGGGATTTTCTTGAAACCCGTGAGGACATCGAGCTTGGTCAGTGCGATGCCGGTGAGTCCGTTCATTCGCACGGCATGGCGCACGCTCACGGCGTCGAACCAGCCGCAGCGACGCGACCTGCCGGTAGTAGCGCCAAACTCCGCGCCCTCTCTGCGAAGCGTCTCGCCGTCGGGCCCGTCGAGTTCGGTGGGAAACGGCCCACTGCCGACTCTTGTCGTATACGCCTTGGAAATGCCGATCACCTGCTGGATATGTTGCGGACCGACGCCGGAACCCGAACACGCGCCGCCGGTAATCGTGCTCGAAGACGTGACGTAGGGATAAGTGCCATGGTCGACATCGAGGAGAGTGCCTTGGGCGCCCTCGAATAAAACGCGCTTACCGGCGTGAATGCGCTGAGCGAGCAGCAGTCCTGTGTTGGCGACATAGCCTTTGAGCTTCTCGCGATAGCGGCTGTAGCTATCGTGCATCTCGCTAAAGTCGAGGGCTTGTTCCTGGAGGATCGCTTTTAGGTAAAAATTCTTTTCTTCAATATTGCGCTCGAGCTTCTCGCGAAAGGTATCCTCCTCGAGCAAATCGATGAAGCGGATACCGATGCGCGCGACCTTGTCTTCGTATGCCGGGCCGATGCCCCGGCCGGTGGTGCCGATCTTGCCTTTGCCGCGCAGCCGCTCGCGCGCCAAGTCGATCGCCTTGTGGTAGGGCATGATTACATGGGCCTGCTCGCTGATGCGTAATTGTTCGTCGCTCTGGAGATGGCCTTGGGTTTTGAGCGCGTCGATTTCCTCGATCAGGATTTCCGGATCGACAACCACGCCGTTGCCGATGACGCAAAGTTTGTTCGCGTGGAGCGCGCCGGACGGGACCAGGTGGAGGATGGTCTTCTTGCCATTGACCACGAGCGTATGGCCGGCGTTGTTGCCGCCTTGAAAACGGACGATGATATCGGCGTCGTGGGTAAACAGATCGACGATCTTGCCTTTACCCTCGTCACCCCATTGGGCACCGATGATTGCGACGTTTGACATATTTTGATTTTGGATTTTGGATTGCCGATTTTGGATTGGAATCTAAAACCAAAATCTAAAATCCAAAAATCGTCCTATAGCTTGACCAATTCCGCCGAGACGATCTGCGGCAAGGCGAGCAGCTCGTCGATGGCTTTTTTCGAGACCGCTTCATCGACATGCGTGAACGATATCGCGTTGCCGCCCTTTTCGCTGCGGCCTAACTCCATGCCGGCGATGTTGATGCCGTTGTTGCCTAGGATGGTTCCCACTGCGCCGACGACACCGGGTACATCCTTGTTTTGCAGGATCAAGATATAGCCCGATGGCACGGCTTCCAGATAGAAATCGTTAACGCGGACAATGCGCGGATGTTTGGCACCGAATATCGCGCCTTCGACTTCCAAGTCCTGTTTGCCGTTCTTGGCCTTGACGACGATGGAGCTGGTGAAATCGCCGACCCCTTCGCCTTTGGACTCGACGATCTTGATGCCGCGCTCTTTAGCGACCACCGGCGCGTTGACATAGTTGACCGCGGATTCCATCACCGGGGACAGGAGACCCTTTAACACAGCCACGGTTAATGGCGCGACGTTGTACTGAGTGACATCGCCACGATACTCGACCTGAACTTCCTTGGGCAAAGCACCGGCCATCTGGCTGTGCAGGCTGCCGAGCTTTTCTGCCAGCGTGAGATAGGGGCGCAAGACTTCGAGAAGTTCCGGGCTCACCGACGGCACGTTGACCGCGTAGCGAACTACGCCTCTGGCGAGAAAGTCGACCATCTGTTCGGCGACGGCGATGGCGACGTTCAACTGCGCCTCATCGGTGGATGCGCCCAAATGCGGCGTAGTGACGACTTGCTCAAGCTTCACTAATGGATGCTCGGCGGCGGGAGGTTCGTCAACGTAGACATCGAGCGCGGCGCCGGCGACTTTGCCGGCTTTGATTGCGTCGGCGAGATCCTGCTCGTCGACGATACCGCCGCGGGCGCAATTGATAATCCGCACGCCGGTCTTCATCTTGGCGAAAGCAGCTTTGTTGATCAGTCCCTGGGTGTCCGGGGTGAGCGGCACATGGACGGTGATGAAATCGGCCTTGGTGAAAATGTCTTCCAGCGTGCTGGGCTCGACGCCCATGCGGGCGACGTTTTCCGGCGCGATGAAGGGATCGAAGCCGATTACTTTCATGCACAAGCCGGCGGCCCTTTCGGCGACGATACGGCCGACATTGCCCAGGCCGATGACGCCGATGGTTTTGTTGCAGAGTTCGACGCCGACAAACTTATTGCGCTCCCACTTGCCGCCTTTGAGCGAAGCGACGGCTTGGGGAATATGGCGCGCCATCGACATCATCAGCGCAATGGTATGCTCGCCGGTGGTGACGTTGTTGCCGCCTGGAGTGTTCATGACGACGATGCCGCGTTGGGTGGCGGCGTCGGCATCGATGTTTTCATAACCCACGCCGGCGCGGCCGATGACTTTCAGGTTGCTGGCCGCGTCGATCAACTCGGCGGTGATCTTGGTGCCGCTACGGATCACCCAGCCGTCGTAGGCGCCGCAGATTTTTTTCAGTTCGTCGGGTTTGAGACCGATCTTGACGTCGACTTCAAAACCTTCGGCGTTGTGAAAAACCGCCAGGCCTTCCGGTGCCAGGGAGTCGGTAACGAGTATCTTCATCTTTGCTTCCATGCTGTGATTTTCTCAGGATATCGTGTGATGAACCCATCACGTCCCGATTGTTTTGTTCGCAACGAAGGACACGGACGGTTAAGATTCAGAACTTCGCGCTCTTCGTGTCCTTCGTGGTGAAAACATCTTCACACTAATCCTGAAGAATCGATTTTTACGTCCACGATAGAGATCGACGCGATCTGCTATCCTCCATCCGCGAATTTCGACTTCGCTAAGCCAGCGCCTCCATCAAAACTTCCTGCGCCGCGGCAACGCCTTTGCCGAAGGGGATTTCCGCGCCGAATTTTCTGAGCGCCATCTCTAAGGCGGCAATCGCCGTGATCACGTCGAAGGCGCCCATGAAGCCGATATGGGCGATGCGAATCGCTTTGCCTTTGAGTTGATCTTGGCCTTCGGCCAGGGTGACGTTCATCTTGTCGCGCAGATATTCGAGCACAGCGTCGGCATCGATGCCCGTGGGCAGATAAATTCCTGTGGCCGCCGGACTCGGGCTGTCGGGCGCTAGGAGCTTTAGCCCCATGGCCTTGGCTGCGGCGCGAGTCGCCCGGCACAAGCGATCATGGCGCGCGTAGACATTCTGTAAGCCTTCGCGCTGCATCATTTGCAGCGACGCGCGCACGCCAAAGATCAACGAGACCGCCGGGGTGAATGCGCCGGAACCCTTCTGCTGGTTTTTGCGTTCCAAGTTCAGGTCGAAGTAAAAGCGCGGCAGCTTGGCCTTCTTGGTCTTCTCCCAGGCACGGTCGCTGAGTGCGATGAAGCCCAAGCCCGGCGGCAGCATGAGCGCCTTTTGCGAGCCGGTGACGAGCACGTCGAGGCCCCATTCGTCGAGCGGCAGCGAGACGACACCGACGGCAGTGACGCCATCGACCAGGAAGAGCGGGCCGTTCTGGGTTAACTCGGCGATTTCTCTGATAGGGTGCAGTACGGTGGTCGACGTCTCGCTCGCCTGAATCATCACACCCTGAATGTCGGGATTGGCTTTGAGCTGCTTTTCGACATCGGCGACTTTGACAGCCTGGCCCCACTCGACTTTCATTTCGATGGGATTTAGGCCGAAGGCATTGGAAATATTCAACCAGCGCTCGCCGAATTTACCGCCATTGATCACCAAGACTTTATCGCCGGGCGAAAACAGATTGGCCACCGCTGCTTCCATGGCGCCGGTGCCGGAAGACGCCAGGATCAGGACATCGTTTTTGGTGCCGAAAAGTTTTTTGAGACCGTCACGGGCTTCGTCGAAGATTTTGTTAAACTGCGGCGTGCGGTGATGAATCATTGTCTCGGCCATGGCCAAGGCCACTTCGTTGGGGATCGGCGTTGGACCGGGGGACAGAAGATATTGCTTAATCATGCCTCAACTCCATACTAACTAAGGACTATCATGCTATGGCAGGATTTGAAGTGGAAAAAATTAGGCGTCGGCGGTTAACTTACGGCGCGTTGTCCACAAAAAAACCTGGACCTCTATCGTTAAGAGACCCAGGCGTTCGGCCGTCTTAATGCTTTGCACTCCCTCGTGGTCGATTCCACGTTGACGCCAGTCGCGCAAAACTTACGAAAAACTTCTATCTTGTAGCGACCGCAATGTCAATGTCGCGGCTACCAGACAGGGGCGAAACCGAGAACTATGGGCGAGATAGCGACAGGGACCGAGATTTGCGATAGGAGAACCAAGAGGCGAAGCCGCGTCTGTTGCAAATACTTGTCTTTTTCACCATGGAACGACTGATTCTTTTCGACATCGACGGCACGCTGACGCGGACGCAGAACGGTTATTTGCCGTTCAACGATGCTATTTTGAAAACCTTCGGTTTTGCCGTCGATATTCGCACGGTGGTTCCGGACGGCAATACCGATCCGCTGATCGTCAAGGATATATTTACCAAAGCCGGTGTGGAGATCATTGTTGAACCGGACCAGTGGGCGCAATTCACGTCGCAGTTGCAGGCGAGCTACCGTCACCATGTGGCCAGCGGCGCGACGACGATTCGGCCGCTGCCCGGGGCGGATTCGCTGTTGCAGCATTTGTCCGCCGTAGCGGAGTTTCACTCGAGCGTAGTTACGGGGAACTTCGAAGCGACGGCTCAAGTGAAACTCGATTCCGCCGGTCTGGGAAGCTACTTGAGTCGCGGTGCCTATGCCAGCGATTCCGAGCACCGGCCGGACTTGCCGGCGATCGCCAGAACGCGCTGGGAGATGGCCGCCGGGCGAACGATTGCGGCGGGGGAATGTGTCATCGTCGGCGACACGCCGAAAGATTTGGAGTGCGCCCGCGCCAACGGCATGAAATGCGTACTTGTCGGCACTGGCCGTTATCCGGTAGAAGAGCTGGAGTATTGGCAGGCCGATGCTTGTCTGGCGGATCTGAGCGACACGCATGCGGTGGTGGCATTACTGGCGATGCTATGAAGTCGCAATATTTTATCGATAGCGAGCTCCGAGCTTCCCTCTTTGAAAAAGGGGGACCGAGGGGGATTTGAGTCATTCGCCTAAGAAAATCCCCCCTTCCCCCCTTTGAGGCTGTGTCGTAATGCGCAAATGCCCCACATCTGTCGTCCCGAGCAAAGCGAGGGATCTCGTATTCTCAGCCACATACGAAGAAGAGATTCCTCGGCTTGGCCTCGGAATGACAGTTGCGACACAGTCTCTTTGCCAAAGGGGGGATCGGACGAATCAAGGCGATGATTGGGTAATTTTTTTCCCGTGGAGGTAATCATGCGTTATCGAACCATCGGCAGCACCGGTGTGAAGGTTTCCGAGATCGGTTTCGGCTGTGGCAACAACGCCGTGCTTATGGTTAGAGCCCGTTATGACGAGCAAGTAAAAGTCGTTAGGCGCGCGTTGGATGCCGGTATCACATTTTTTGACACCGCGTTCGCTTACGGCTTGGGCAAGTCCGAGGAGAACCTGGGGCGCATTCTCAAGGACCTCGGTGTCAATCCGGTGATCTCGACCAAGATTCGGCTCGAAGCCGATTGCCTGAGCGATATCAAAGCGGCGACGGTTCGCGCCGTCGAAGCCGGGCTCGATCGACTCGGCCGCGAGCGCGTCGACTTCGTGCAACTTCATACCCGTGTGACCCAGACGCGCGGCATGGAAAAGCGCTTCAGTCTGACGCCGCACGACGTGCTCGGTCAGGGCGGCGTCATTGAGGGATTCAAAGCGATGCGGGCCCGCAGCAAAGTCGGCTTCTTCGGTTTCAGCGGCCTCGGCGAAACCCCGGCGCTGCACGAGCTGGTCGACAGCGGCGAGTTCCACGGCTTTCAGTGCTACTACAATCTGCTCAACCCCAGCGCCGGCCAGCCGGTGCCGAAGAACTTCAGCGCGCAGGATTACGGTTTGATCCTCGAGCGCGCCGCGGCCAAAGGCATGGGCGCCTTTATCATCCGCATTCTCGCCGCCGGCGCTCTGACCGCCGATCCCAGCGCCGGCGGTGGCGGCAGCGGTAACACGCTGTCGCCAGGTTCGGACTATCCCCTCGATCTCCAACGCACGGAGAAGGTTAAAGCCGCGCTCGGCGTCGCGGGCAATGATCTGACCCAAGCTGCGATTCGCTTCGGCTTGATGCATCAGACGACCGCCGCGGTGCTGGTGGGATTTTCCAATACCACGCATGTCGATGTGGCGGTGGCGTGCGCGGAGATGCCGGGGTTGACTGAAGAACCAATAAACAAGATGAGAAGACTATGGGACACCGATTTTAGCGGTTAATGATATTTGTGGTTTTTGGGAGATTCACGATGGCACTTTTTTTTCATTCAGACGATGTCGATCAGATGATTCCAATCACGGACGCGGTGCAGATCACGGAGAATGCGCTGCGCGATATGATAACGCCCTCGGGTGTCTGTGCGCCGCGTAAACGGTTAAATCTCCATCGCAACGTCGGCGAAGGGACTTTCGACACGGTTCTGAACATTTACGCCGGCGGCTCGGCGAACTACGGCGCGGTGGGGGCGCAGGTGGCGCTCCATCGTAAAGCGATCTCGGGCACGACGCAGAAGCGGCCGCCATTCAATCCGGATCAGACTGAGTTGGCGCTGATTTACGATTCGGACACCGGATCGCTTTTGGGTGTGATGGCGCATCGGCCGCGGGATTTTACCGGGGTGGCAGATCTGCGCACGCCGGCGACGAGCTTGGCAGGGCTCGATCTGTTCGCCCGCAAAGATGCGCGACGGGTCGGCATTTACGGTTCGGGACAGCAGGCTTGGGCGACGTTCGCCGGCCTCTGCGAGATGCGCAAGATCGACAGCGCCAAAGTATTCAGTCCGACGCCATCGCATCGCGAAGGCTTTGCCAAAAAGATCAGCGCTCGCACTGGCGTGACGGTGCGGCCGGTGGACAAGCCGGAGCTGGCGGCGCAGGATGTCGACATCATTCTCTGCATGACCAATACCAATGTGCCGGTGCTTGACGGCGCCTGGTTGGAACAAGGGCAGTACATCATTTCGGTCATCGGCAGCAACATCGAACTGGTCAAAAGCGGCAACCTTGACAAGCCGCGCCGGGAGATCGACGACGGCACGCTCAAACGCTGTGACTTTATCGTCGCGCTGTCGAAAGCGCAGGCGATCGATTCGCAGCAGGGCGATATATACTGGCCCGTGCAGGACGGTGTCATCACTTGGGATAAAGTCGTCGAGATCTCCGATGTGCTTGCCGGCAAAGTCAAAGGGCGAACCAACGACAAGCAAATCATTCTTTACAAGAATCAGGGCGGCCAGGGCATCGTCGATATTGCGCTGGCGAAAAAGTGTTTCGATCTCGCCAAGCAACATGGTAAAGGCTACGAGCTGAAGGTCGAGCCGCGCCTGAACTGGTGGGTGCAGGGCGGTCGGGCGGAGACTTGGTAGAATATTGGTTCAAGAGTTCAAGGTTTGGAAAATGGAATTAGGGATGAAGGATGAGGGCGAAAGGATGAAATTGGCAGGACTGATTAGGTTGCGATTTGGAATGGTTTTTGTGGCGGCGATGTTGATGAACGCGCTGTGGGCTCCCCGGACTGTTGCCCAGAGCGATTTTTACAAAGACAAGCAGATGAAGATTATCGTCGGCGCAACGGCTGGGGGATTTTACGATCGCTGGGCGCGGTTATTGTCGCGGATCATGCCGAAGCATATCCCGGGCAATCCCAACTTCATCGTGCAGAATATGCCGGGCGGTGGGTCGCTCACAGCGACCAATTATGTCTACGGCGTGGCCAAGCCCGATGGGCTGACCGCGGTGATGCCCAACAGCAATATTTATCTGGAGCAGCTCTCGGGCAGCAAGGAAGTGCGCTTCGATCTGCGCAAGTTTCACATCGTTGGCTCGCAAGAGAAAAATTACATGCTGCTCTACATGCGCGCCGATGCGCCGTTCAAAACCATCGGCGACATCATCAAAGCCAAAGAAGCGCCGAAGTGCGGCAGCACCGGCGTGGGCAGCGCGGGATATATAGTCGACCGGGTGTTGGAAGTGGCCTTCGGCGCCAAGATCAACACGGTGATGGGTTATCCGGGTGGGAACGAGATCGATCTGGCGGTGGAGCGCGGCGAGATTCAATGCCGCGGCAACACTATCTTGCCGCATTTTGGCCGGGAACCGTTCGATAGTTGGCATAAGAAGGGCTTCGATCGCCATCTCATTCAGACCGGGCGCAAGCGTGAGGCGGTGGTTGCCGACACGCCAACGGTCTACGAGCTAATGGACCAATTCAAAACCGCCGAGACCAACCGGCGCATTGCCAGTGTATTACTCGGCGGCGCCGAGTTCGGCCGTTTCATGCTGGTGGCGCCGGGCACGCCGCCGGATCGCGTCAAAATGCTGCGCGAAGCCTATGCCCGGTCGATGAAAGACCCGGAGCTCATCGCCGAAGCTAAAAAGGGCCGTATGGATATGGACCCGACGAGCGGAGAGGAGTTGCAAACCCTCGTAAACGAGATCATGACGCAGCCGCCCGACGTCATCGAGCGGGTTAAGAAAATCTTGTCCGAATAACCGGAAAAAATGCGCGAGGTTCCACGAAACAAAAGTTCCATCGTCGGCCAAAGGAGGAAAGTGAAACAATGAGAATTAAACCTGCTCTGTTGTTCTTCGCGATCAATTCATTCGTGATTTTTCCAGCCTACGGTCAAACTCCCTATTTTCAGGGAAAGACCGTGACCATCATCGTCGGCACTGTGGCTGGCGATCTGTACGATCTATATGCTCGGTCCATCGCTTTATTCATGGGCAAATACTTGCCAGGTAGTCCCAACATCATTGTGCAGAATATGCCGGGCGCCGGCCATATGATTGCTGCGAATTATGTGTACAACGTCGCCAAGCCGGATGGGCTGACGATGGGGGCGATCAATGCCGGGCTTTATTTCGAGCAGTTGATTGGCCGTTCTGAAGTCAAGTTCGACTGGACCAAGTTTAACTGGATCGGCAACGCGACCAAGTCGCCGCAGGTGCTTTACATGCGCGCCGACGCACCGTTCAAGTCGATCGAAGACGTGCGCAACGCCAAGGAACCGCCCAAGTGCGGCACCACCGGCTTAAGCAATATGGGGTACTTTGTACCGAAATTGTTGGAGGAAACCGTCGGCGCGAGATTTAACGTCGTAGCCGGCTATCAAGGCGGCAATGAGATCGATCTTGGCGTCGAGCGCGGCGAGATCGTTTGCCGGTCACTTAGCACCGAGGCGTATTTTTCGCGGGAGCCTTTTCTCACTTGGCGCAAGAACGGCTTTTCACGCGAACTGATGCAAGGTGGAAAAGTTAGGCTTGAGAAGCTCGCCAATGTGCCGACGGTTTACGAGTTGATGGACAAGTACAAAACCACGGAAACCGGCCGGCGCTTGGCAACGGCGCTATTGGCCTCCGGGGAATTTCATCGCCCCTACATGGCACCGCCCAAGATACCTGCCGAGGTGGTGAAAATGCTGCGCGACGCCTTTACCAAAACCATGAAAGACCCGGATTTTCTCGCCGAGACCAAGAAGAAGCGGTTGGACATGGATCCGACCACCGGTGAAGAAGTGCAGGCCTTGGCGACTGAGGTCATGTCTCAGCCTAAGGATGTGGTGGACAAACTCAAGAAATTGATGGGCCGGTAAGCGGGCAATTTCTCGTTTACGGCTTGATATCCTGCATAAACCATTCGCTCGGGATCTCATGCCCCATGCCGTTCTCTTTGGCGGCTTTGTAGGCGCAGTAGCCCATGGCGGCGAATTGAACGCCGGTGCCGACGTTGTTCAAGAAAAAACTGATCTGCTTATCGTTGGTCCGGCTCGGCGCTTTGCCGGCAATCAAGTCGCAAATCTCGGGATACTTCGACCAATCGCGCGGTTTCTCACGGCGCACACCGGGCATGTCCTCGTTGATTCCTGGCGGTTGGAAGTGCTGAATGCCGCCAAAGTTGGTGTGGATCGCGATCGGATCGCATTTGTCTAAGACGGCGAGATCGGTTTCGAACTCACGGATCGAGTTGTAGTGCATACCGGCTTCGAGCCAATCGAGCTTAACCACCGGGCGCGATGAATTGGTCGCGCTGCAAATCACATCGCAGCCGCGCACTGCCTGCTCCGGGCTTGCCACCGGTTCGCCGGCCACGCCGGTTTCCTTTTCCATCTCGGCGACGAAGACTTTACAGTGCTCGGCATTTGGGCTGAAGACTTTGACTTTTTTGACCGGCATCACCGCGGTCATGTAGCGGTAATGCGCTTTGGCCTGGCCGCCGGAGCCGATAAGGCCTAATGTCTCGGAATTGTTTCGCGCCATGACTTTCATCCCGAGCGCGCTGGTGACGCCGACGCGGGTTTGCTGGATCAAGCCGTCGGGCATGATGGCTAACAGCTCGCCGGTCTCCGAGCTGTAAAGTTGCACCAGGCCGACGAATAGTCCTTTCCCCGCCAGTGGGATTTTTTCCAGGCGCACGGTGCCATGGATTTCTTGTTCTTGGACGACGTCCGAAGTGACGCGCAAGGCCAAGACACCGTACTTGCCGACACCGCCATCGACGGACTTAAAACTATAAGTCGAGTTGGGCAATGAGTGCGGCAGATAGGAATGGCATGTCGGCCGGTTGACGGCGCGGCTTTCGGCCTGCTCGCGGTAAGAGTCCTCCATGACATTCAGACAATCTTTCACAGTGAGCGCCTTCTGAACGTCGTTGTTGTTGAGAATAAGGGTCATTCATGACCTCCCCTAAATTATCCAGTCGAGCAACCTTTTAGCATAGGGCTCATGGGAGAGATAGATGACTGGAGAAATTAGCGGCGCGCCCCGCTATCATTCAATTTTGCGGATTGAGCCACAGAAAATTGACATCTTTCGACTAGGTTGGACAGACTTTGCCGGTACTTTAAAGGAACTTTTTTCCCATTGCTGGCCTTCTTCGAAGCCTCTTTGGAATCGGTGTATCGCTCGTCGCCCTGGCAGGCTGGGTCCGGTTTGCGGAGAAGCTGGTGTGAGAATTGCTAAAAACTCCTAGTTGTTGTCCAGCAGATTCTTCTAAGCGCTCAGATTGAGAGGTTGCCCTATGCTTCAAAGCTTAAGCGAAAAATCGTCCCGAGACTCGCAGCCGGGTAAGGTTTCTTTAGTCATCGGTCCCACGGAAGTGGCCGACGTGATGGTCGCCAGAGTCGTGACCTTGAGCACGCATCATGGCTTCGACGAGGTGGTGCGGTTGATGAACGATCGCCACTTCCGCCACTGTATCGTGGTCGACGTTCATGGCAAGCTGGCTGGTATTATTTCCGACCGGGACATTCTGCGGAGCCTGGCGCGCAATCCCAATTCACGAGGGAAGTCGCTCGACCAAATCATGACGCGCAATCCGATCACCGTGAAGCGCGACACCTCGATCCTCGATGCGGTTTCCAAAATCCTTTCGAAGCGTATCAATTGCCTGCCGGTGGTCGACGACGACGGCTCGATCTGCGGCATCGTGACCTCCACCGATTTGCTCAAGTCCTACCAGCAACTGCTCGAGATGGTGCACAAGCAAGCAGGTTGATCGTTTCCATTCAACTTAAGGGTTGACCACGCGCCCAATGGCGCTAATCTCCGAGCCATGGCGCGGAAATTTTTGGTCACGGTCAAGCCCAATGCTCGGCATGCCAGTGTCGAGAAAATTTCCGAAGCTGAGTTTCTTGTTACCGTTCGGGCGCCGGCCCAAGAAGGCGCAGCCAACCGCGCTGTGATCGAAGCGTTGGCTGAATTCCTCGCGGTTCCCAAGTCCACTGTGAGGATTGTCCGCGGCCGGTCAGCGCGCAAAAAACTCGTCGAGATCGATTGATCCTGGGTCAAGGGTTTGCTCCGAGATGGTCAAATGAACTTGCGACAATTGCCAATTCGGCATATGAAACTGGGAAAACTTATGAGGATGAGAGTTTGTCAAAAGCCGAAAATATCGAAGCTATAAGCCTGCCGGTGGCTAACTGGGGCCGGCTTGCTGCAAATTGCACGGCGCATATGACCGAGCATCTGTTCAATGCCGTGGTCAGCGTTATTCTGCCGCTGATCACCGCGTCGTTGGGGCTGAGCATGTCGCAGGCTGGCGCGCTGGCCTCGATCCGCACGCTGATGGCTGGCGTCGCGAGCTTTCCCTCGGGTTTCTTAGCCGACTTGGCGAGCCGGAGAAATCTCTTATTGGGTGGCTGTGTCGCCTTGATTGGTTTGGCGTCACTGGGGTTGAGCGCGGCCTACAGTTTCCCGCTGTTGATGGTTTTCATGGGGCTCGGCGGATTTGGCGGTGGTTGGTTTCATCCACAGTCCTTGGCGATATTGTCGGAGAAATATCGTACCCGGAAGGCGTTTGCTCTGGGCGTTCATGACAGCAGCGCCAATCTTGGCGAAGTCATCGGGCCGCTCGCGATCGGCTTGATGCTCAATTTTTTCGATTGGCGCACTGCGTTGTTGTTTTGGGCGATTCCGGGTTTGGTAGTGGGTGCACTGTACGCTGTCGCAGGTTCCGAAGGCACGCTCGCGGTGCCGCGCGCGCGTGACTATCGCAAGGCGATCTGGAATGACGTGCTCAAGAACAAAACCGTCTGCGGGCTCGTCGCAGTATCGACCTTGCGCGCCATGGGCCAGACGGCGTTGGCGTCGTTCCTGCCTTTGTACCTCTTGTTGCACCTCAAGCTGCCGGCGGCGCTGACCGGCGCTTATATGTCGATCTTGTTTCTCTGTGCCGGGGTGGCGCCGGCGCTGGTCGGTTGGGTTTCCGACCGTATCGGCCATCGCTATCTGATTGTGCTGTTTTCCCTGCTCAGCGTCGCCATGGTGGTGGCGATCCCGCACTTGGGCTCGGGAATTGTCTTGGTTGCCGGTTTGGGCCTTTTAGGCGCGCTGCTCTGGGCGCTAAGGCCAGTAATCGTTTCGGCGGCAATGTCCGAGGCACCGCAACAGCTGTCCGGCAGTATCGTTGCGCTTATCTACGGCGCCAATATGGGACTGTCATTTTTGGCGCCGTTGATGGCTGGAATCGTTGCGGATAATTACGGCCTGCCCACCGCGGTTACCGCCATCGCGATTTTCCCCCTGATGGCGTCTTTGATCTGTTTTATCCTGCTGGTACAGCGGCGCAGTTGACGGCGAATTTCCGATTTTTCGCAATATTTAAAAACAGTAGAGCGGACCAATGCTGCACTGCGGTAGCTTATCGGCGCCGTTTGCGTGCGGGCTTATGGGTGGTTTTGGTTTCTTGCGCTTCCGCTGTGCTTTCGCCGGTCAGGCCGTCGAGTTTGGGCTGGATATTGTCCTTGATCCATTTCTGATCCCACCATTCCACCGGCAGGATCGCGACGCCGTGAAGATAGACGCCGAAGTGCAAGTGATCGCCGCCGGCAAAGCCGGTTTCGCCGGTCTTGCCGATGGGCTGTCTCTGCTTGACCTTGTCGCCGACTTTGACCTCGATGGAACTCAGATGCGAATAAAGGGTGAATAACCCGAGCCCGTGGTCGATGATCACCGTGTTGCCGTAGATGCCCAAATCGCCGACAAAGGCGATTACTCCATGATTCGCCGCTTCAGCTGGGTAATGTTTGGTGACCGAGAGGTCATAGCCCAGATGGTAGGCCTGATCGATTTCCTCTCCGTTGTAGATGTAGGTCCGTGCGTCGGCGAAATTGGCCTCGACTTTGGAATTGCTGAGCTGGCTGAAGGCGCCTTGCCAAAGGATCGACGGCGTCGACTTTTCGGTGATCGCTTTGATCTTGTCTTCGTTTTCCTTGCGCAGCACTTTGTTTACTTTGATGAAGATTTCTTTGGGAGTTCCCTGGCGCGCGGCGACGTCGGTCACCAGAGGGGTGACTTTATTGCGGAGAAAATCCTCGGAGATCTGCAGCGTGCTCTTTTTGTATTTGACGTTCTTGAGCGTATAAGCGAGGCGTACTTCTCTAGTGTTGCCGGCTTTATCGGTGGCAACCAGCGTGGCACGCTCATCCTCGCCGACGTTGTAGGCATGGGCGAAAAAGGCGATGTAGTGCTCGGGTTGGCTCTTGATCTGCCCTTTATAGCCAGGGAAAAAGTAGCTGCCGATCTTTATCCCTGTCGTCACCGTGTCCGGCGAAGGTTTGTAAACGATCAAGCCGACACCGCCGAAATTGACGTAACGGTCGTCGGCGATGATCTCGATGGTTGGCGGGGTAATGTCAATGGTAATGTTTTTCTGCAGTACGGTCTCGTTGCCACGGAACAGGTTCCACAACGAATTATCGCGCGCACTGACCCGCAGTACCGCCGGCCCTTCCTTCAAGCCAGCGAGCTTAGACGACAGCGCGACCGTAAGTTTTTTTTGCTGTGTCGGTTCGGTGTACTGTTCGGCGGCCAAAGGGTAATCGGTGCCGCCGGCAGTGAGCACGGCGGAAAACGACTTTAACCCGGTGCCTTGATCGGTGACTTCGATCTGCAACGATCCCAGGCCAAGGGTCTCACTGTCGGGGGTAATTTTGATCTGCGGTTTGCGCCACTCGAAGCGCGGAATCAGAAAATAGCCGCCAGCCGCAACGATGGCGAAAAGTAGCACGTAGATCACGCCTCGCCCGGGGACGAAACTCCTTTTGGGTCTGCCTAGTTCAAGTGCGCTCATTTTTTATATTAAAAGATATTGGAAAGGCTCTGAGATAGTGCAATCAAGATAAACGCCGTCGGTAGTGATGTCAATCAAATCCCCGGCATTAGCAGCTAATCTCGATTCATAGCGCGCTGCATGAAAGAGATTTCTCCCTGCGGTCGAAATGACAAGTTGTCCGACCCGGGGATGAAGCTGGGTATGGGTGGAAATTTTATTGTGCAGGAATCGCGATTTAAAGCATGCCTTTATCGCTGAAGCTAAAGTAGCGGTCATGGCCGATCACAACATGGTCGAGCACGCGCACGCCCATGACATCGCCCACGTCTTTCAAACGCTTGGTGATGTCGATGTCTTCGCGGCTTGGCGCCGGATCGCCGCTCGGATGATTGTGCACGAAGATGACGCCCGCGGCCGATTCGCGGATGACTGGATTGTAGACTTCGCGCGGGTGGACCAGCGATGCGGTCAGCGACCCTTCGGAAACTTTGACCTCGCGCATCTTGCGATTTTTGTTGTTGAGCAGAACGACGTAGAAAAATTCGCGCTTCTCCCGACCCAAGGTTTCGCGAAAATGGTGAAAAACATCTTCGGCGGACTGGAGCGGCTGCCCGGTCTCCCATTTTTGGCTGCCGATGCGCTTGCCGATCTCCAAGCAGGCTTTGAGCTGGGCGACTTTGGCCGGGCCGATGCCTTTGATGCTGCTCAGTTCGGCGATCGCTGCCTCGTCGATTCCCTTAAGTCCGCCAAATTGATTGAGCAGAAGCCGTGCATGATCGATGGCGCTGTTACCGCTCGCGGCGTCGCCATTGCGCAGGATGATCGCCAGGAGCTCGGTCTCGCTCAGCGCCGGCGCCCCCTTGGCGAGTAGTTTTTCCCGCGGCCGGTCTTCTTCGGGCCATTCTTTGATGGTGTACGATGAGGCCATGAACTCCTCGCGACCCAACGTCAACGCGGTCAGAGAGCCCGCAGTTGCGTGATTCGTCTACCACAGTAAGAGCTAGGTCTCAAAGGGAAATTGTCGGTGGGTTCCAGGCGCGCCGACACTCTGTTCTGTCATTTCGAGGCGCGGCCGAGAAATCTCTTCATGGGAATTCGTCGCGAAGGTTCTTTAACGATATCCTGCGCATTCGCTCTAGGGTGACAACAGCGGGGGTTGAGTTTTAGTCCATCACGCGAAGCGCGAGTCCTTTCAGGTACTCGCCCTCCGGGTGGTGTAAGCTGACCGGATGGTCAATCGGATGGCCCAGTTGTTTGATGATGGTTACTTTTGTGCCGGCGTCGACGGCGGCGCCGAAGACGACTTTTTGAAACAGCTCTCTCGGCAAATGCTGCGAGCAGGAAAAGGTCAACAGGATGCCGCCGGGATTGAGATGTTTGAGCGCGTGCAAGTTTAAAAACTTGTAGCCGCCGGTGGCGGCGTCCAAGTCGCCGCGCCGATGTGCCAGCGACGGCGGGTCGAGGACGATCACGTCGAATTTGCTGTCGGTTTCTTTCAAATACGCGAAGGCATCGCCTTTGATGACTTCGCCTGGCGCGTCGGCGTAGCCGTTCAGTGCCAAATTTTTCTCGGCGAGCTCCAAGGCCGGCAAGGAAGAATCGAAGGTAACGACTTCCTTGGCACCGCCGGCATAGGCTTGGACCGAAAAGCCACCGGTGTAGGCAAAACAGTTCAATACCGAGCGGCCGCGGGTTAGCGTCGAAAGAAACTGGCGGCTGTCGCGTTGATCGAGAAAGAAGCCGGTTTTCTGGCCACGGCGGATGTCGACGAGAAATTTTCGGCCGTTCTCTTCGATGGCAAACGTCTCCGGCGGCGGTGCGCCGGCGAGAACACCAACGGCGGCTTCGAGCCCTTCTTCTTCGCGCACCCGGCCCTCGCTGCGCTCGAAGATGCCCGTCATTGGCGCAAGCGCCGACAACGCGGCGACGATCTCTTCTTTGAACGACTCCATGCCGGCGGTATAAAACTGGCAGACGAAATAATCGCCGTAACGGTCGACGATCAACCCTGGGAGAAAATCGCCCTCGCCATTAATCAGCCGGTAGGCATTATTCGCCGCGCCGAGTTGCTCACTGCGAAAGTCCAAGGCTTGGGACAAGCGAGCGGCAAAGAAGCCCTGATCGATGGTCTCTTTTTTCCAGGTGAGCAGGCGCACGCGCAACTGCGACTTGGGATTGTAAAGGCCGCGGCCGATCCAGTTTTTCTTGTTGTCGAAAATGTCGGCGACGTCGACAACCTGATCGTCGCCTTCGCAGCGCTCGATGGCGCCGGAGAAGATCCACGGATGGCCGCGGCGGATCGGCACGTCGCGGGTGGGTTTGAGGAATAGATGCAACACCGGTCATTTTGGATTTTGGATTTTCGATTTTGGATTAGAATCCCGGACGTATCTGCACTAGGGGCATCCTCGCAAACTCCCCGCCTCATCGACAATCCAAAATCCAAAATCGCATTTCCAAAATTATTCCTTTCTGATGAACGTGCCGCTTTTGCCGCCGCTTTTTTTGACTAGGCGGATCTCGCCGATGGTCATTTCGCGGTCAACCGCTTTGCACATGTCATAGATCGTCAGTCCGGCGACTGACACCGCGGTCATTGCTTCCATCTCGACGCCGGTTTTACCGCTGACGCGTACCGAGGCCTCGATGTCGACGCGGGCGGGATTATTAGCTGGCGTCAGCTCGACTTCGACCGAGGTGATGTTGAGTGGATGGCACATGGGGATCAGTTCGGAAGTTTTTTTTGCCGCCATGATGCCGGCGACGCGAGCGACCGAAAACACATCGCCCTTTTCGATCTTGTCGTCGAGAATCAGCGCCAGAGTTTGCGGACGCATTTGAATGGTGCCGCAGGCGGTGGCGATGCGGCTGGTGACTGCCTTTTCGCTCACGTCGACCATACGCGCGCGCCCTTGTTCGTCCAAGTGACTGAGTCTTGCCATAGGCTTGGTTTCGGTTCTGATTCGAGATCCTTTGCTTCGCTCAGGACGTCGACTCAATTTAAGAATAGGTTTGGTTAAACGAAATGATCTTCGATTATCCTGAAGCGCGCCATTGCTTTCTGCTTCGTCCTTTTTATGTTACAGAAACCGGATGGATAAGCAAAGACACTACCGTGTCATCATACTTGGCTCCGGCGCCGCAGGCCTCACCGCGGCGATCTACGCTGCCCGCGCTAATCTCCAACCATTGGTCATCGAAGGTTCGCAGCCTGGCGGGCAATTGACTATTACCACTGACGTTGAGAATTTCCCCGGCTTTCCCAAGGGCATCATGGGGCCCGAGCTGATGGAGGAGTTTAAGAAGCAGGCGCTACGTTTCGGCACCGAAACGTTTTTCGGCGAAGTGACCGCCGTCGATTTGAAACAACGGCCATTTAAAATCACCGCCAGTAAAGAAATTTACACTTGCGACACGTTGATTGTCGCCACGGGCGCGACGGCCAAGCTTTTGGGCTTGGAATCCGAGATGAAACTCATGGGCCACGGCGTCTCGGCATGCGCCACTTGCGACGGTTTTTTCTTCAAAGATAAAGAGTTGGTAGTCGTCGGCGGCGGTGACACGGCGATGGAAGAGGCGACGTTTCTCACCAAGTTCGCCAGCAAAGTAACCGTCGTCCATCGTCGCGATCAACTGCGCGCTTCGAAGATCATGCAAGAACGCGCCGAGAAAAATCCGAAAATAGCTTTTGTCTGGGACACCGCAGTGGAAGAGGTCTACGGCGATCCCAAAGCCGGCGGCGTGACCGGACTGAAGTTCAAAAACCTAAAAACCGGCAAGACTTCCGACTTCAAATGCGACGGCCTATTCATCGCCATCGGCCATGAACCCAATTCTAAACTGTTCGTCGGCCAGCTCGATCTAGATCCGACCGGATACATCTTCACCCACGATGGCACCAAGACCAACATCCCCGGTGTCTTTGCCTGCGGCGATGTCCAGGACCATGTTTACCGCCAAGCGATTACCGCCGCCGGCAGCGGCTGCATGGCGGCGATAGATGCGGAGAGGTATTTGGAGAATCACGAAGGGTAGCTCAGGCTTCGAATGAGATATTATCCCGGCTGAGTTCCGTTTCTACGAGCGAAACACGAAATATACCGCGCCCAACAAACATACCCCGGCCCAAAGATAATCCCATTTGAGCGGTTCGTTCATGTAGAACACGGCGAACGGCGCGAAGACCGAGAGTGTGATGACTTCCTGTATGATCTTGAGCTGGGGAAGGCTCATCTGCGTGTGGCCGAGACGGTTGGCGGGAACTTGGAGCAAGTATTCAAAGCAGGCGATGCCCCAGCTGATCAGCGCGGCGATGTACCATGGCCGGTTGCTCAAGTTTTTGAGATGCCCGTACCAGGCAAAGGTCATAAAAACGTTCGAAGCTGTGAGTAGCAGAGCGGTACGGAGCACAATCGGCATCTGACAATTCCTCCCAAGATTATGGTTCGTTCAACGAGCAGCTTGACCAGAGACCGACCGTTTGGATTCTGGCCTGCCGCTCCAATTGCTTAAATTCTACAAGGTAGCGAAACGAGAAGCGAGTATAGGCGTGGGCATAGCCTTGGCGGATCAGTTCGGCGTTCAGCATCTTGCCGTCGGGGAGATAAGCGTAGGCGAGTGTGCGGCCGTAGCGGTCTTTATGCCGGCGCTTAGCGTTGACTGTGTCCATGACCAATCTGATGGTTTTCCCTTCCACGGCATCGCGGGTGAATTGTTTGGCTTCCTTGCCGAAGCAGGCGACCATCTTATTCGGATGGACGGTTTCCGGTGTATCGACGCCGATCAAGCGAACTTTTTCGTTCGGGCTGACGACGATTGTGTCGCCGTCGATGACGCGGACGACGAAGCGCTTATTGGAGCTTGATTCGACGGACTCTTTCGATGTCTCTGGAATACCCGTATGCGGGTCAAGTTGCGCGGCAACGCTGGCGCTCAGGAAGAGAACTGCGAGCAGGTTTGGGAGAATTGAACTTCTGAAACGCACCGTTAATCATCGGAGCAAGAGCAGTGCCCCGGCGGATGGCGGTGACGACTTGGTTCAACGGGAGCGAAGCTTATTCGAGTACTGGCGATTTAAGATTCGAGTTTTTTCAGCTCGGTCAGGAGAAATTCACGGCTGGGGATTTCTTTGCCGTCTTTGAAGCGGATGAGATACGGTTTGCCAGAGGTTCCTGAAATAGTAGCGACCTTGTCGATGAAATCGCGGGCGGATTTGACGTCGGACAAGTTGGCGTCCCACTTGCCGCGCATGAAACGCACCGCGGTTGCCGGCTCATAGGTGGAGCCGTTGCGGACGAACTTGGCTTCTTTTAGATCGCCGACTTGCCTAATCAGTGCTTCGATTTTTTGCTTCTCTGGGGCAGACAGGTCCTGGGCCTGGACGAACGATGGCGCTGTTAGAATCACAAGAAGCACTAAAGCCTTTGTGATGCGGCCAATTTGTTGAGTAAGTGGCTGTAGTGATTGCTTCCCCCCTTTTCCCAAGGGGAGGATGAAAAGAATACGTGCGTCGATCGATTTTCGTTAACGCAAAATTGGTTAGTAGCCATTGCTTAGTTGAGACGTTCGACGACGATAAATCTTATGGGCTCCAAACCTGACTACTTGGCGCCGTTTTGTATCATTTCCAGGACTTGGTCGGTGGTGCGAACCCGGGCCAGGCGGGGAAAGACCGTGTTCATGAGCGCGGCCATGGAGTCGTCGTGGGAATTGCTGCACGCGTCGCGGACGACGACGATGTTGTAGTCATGGTCGCGGGCCGAGTAGACGGTCGAGGCGACGCCGACGTCGACGGCACCGCCGGAAATAATGATCGTGTCGATGCCGCGGGAGCGCAGCGCCAAATCGAAGTAGGTCTGGTGAAAGGTGCTCCAGCGGTATTTGGGAATGATGTAATCCTGCGGCTGGGGCGCGATCGGGTCGATAACTTTTTGCTCCCAGGACCCTTCGGTGGCGCCGTGCACGGTCGGATTGCAGTCGTCGTTGGGCCAGGGGCGCAGACGCATGTCGGTGTCGGTGATCGCCATATAGCGGCTATGGCCGTCGGCGCGGTGATTGGCCATGGCGTAGTAGATCAGGATGCCGGCCTGGCGCGCGGCGTTCATCAAGCGCACGGCATTGTCGACCACCGGTTTCAAGGCTTTTTGCTTTTCTTCCGGGAATCGCCGTGGAAGTAGACGTTGAGCATGTCGAAGAACAGCAGGGCGGTTTTTTTGTTGTCGATGTGATGGATATTCATGATTCAGTTCTCCTAAGAAAATGAGATTCGCTTGGTCGTTCCGGGTTCCGCCTAAATGACGGTGGGGCAGGCAATCTCCACCATTTTTGTTTAAATCCAGAGCTAAGATTGGCTATCCTCATCGTTAATTGCCGTCGCCGTGCTAATTTGTAATGTAGGCGACTTCCCACCAGTTGCGATCGAGGTCGCAGATCTGAAAGGACTGTCCGGCGCCGCTCTCTTGAATCGATTCGATTGCGGTCAGGCCAAACTCGTCCTTGCGTGCGGTGAATTCTCGATGGGCTTCGGCGAGTGCGGCAGGCGTCTCGACGGCGACGGTGTAGCGCTGCAACGGGGTTAAATAGTGTTTGTTTTTCGGCGGCACTTCCAAGCTGACGACGTACCAGGCGGTGGTTGGATGTTTCACGTCATGGGGTTCGATGGTCGGCACATGGGTGATGACATCGAGGCCCAGTCCTCGCTGATAGAACTTCTTTGACGCCTGCAAGTCGGTGCACTCCATGGTGCCATGGGTCAGCGCCTGCGGGATGTAGCCGCATCCTGGCAGGCGTTCTTCGGTGCGAACCGTCTTCCACGGATAGGCGACTTCGTAGGGGAGGCCCGCCTTGTGGCGATTCTCATAGGACTCGATCTCCCAGTAATTGCCGCCGGGTTCGACGAAAAACATCGAGTAGGAGCCGGCGCGCTCCTTGCGCTTGACGACTTTGGTGAGGCCGAGGGTTTCTTTGTTGGCGAGCAAATATCGATAAGCGTGATCGACTTGTTCGTTATTCGCCACGCGCACGCCGTAGTGATTACGCTCGGGTTTGTTTTTGACCGCGGCACCGCCTTCGTGGACGATCAGCTTCCAGCCGGTGTTGGGATGTTTCAAAACCGCTTCACGATCGTGCCGTTCGAGCAGATCGAGCCCCAGGACTCTGGTGAGCACGGGGATCGTGTCGTTGAGAAATCGGACTTCGGTATGGCCGTGCACTAGTCCGGTGGGTTTGAGGACGGAATCCGTCATAACGATTGGCTCCTAAGCTATTTGTTGCCGACGCTCACTTTCTCCGCGCTGTCGATCATTGAATGATGGTGCCGGTGAACGAGCAGTTGCCGACTTGGGCTTTGATCGGCGCCTCGCTTGGTTTCGGCGGTTCGGGGTGGCCAAGGCCGTGCTATCGAGTAGGAGGAATGGAACGGATAGGACCGATAAGACGGATTCGACGAATCGAAATATACCTCGATGCTTCATACGTAGTCGCTGCAAAGTCCCCCTATTCCGCGACGATGCGGTTACGCAAACAACCGAGTCCTTCGACTTCGGCCTCAACAAGGTCGCCGGGTTTGAGCCACCAAGGCACTTGATCCGATTTTCTGCCGGCGGCAACCCCGCGCGGGGTGCCCGTGGTAAGCACGTCGCCGGGGTTGATACCCATTTGCGACCAGTAGGCGATCATGTCGCGGATTTTGAAAATCATGTAGCCCAGGTTCGAGTCTTGGCGCGTCTCGCCGTTGACGCGCAGCCAGAGTTTTAAATTTTGCGGATCGGGGATTTCGTCGGCGGTGACCAAATAGGGTCCCATGGGCGCGAAGCCGGGAAAGCTTTTGCCCATGAGATGGATGCCGCTCTTGTTTTCACCGCGGATAATGTCACGTGCGCTGATGTCGTTAAATGAAGCGTAGCCGGCGACATAGTTCAAAGCCTCGTTCTCACCGACATCGACGCAGGGCTTGCCGATAATCACTGCGAGTTCGACCTCGTAGTCTAGATTCTTCACTTCCGGCGGATGCGGTATGTCGTCCTCGGGGCCGATAACCGAGCCCGGCAGTTTTAGAAACGCCACCGGCGCCACCGGACCTTTTTTCGACGACATTTCGGCGACATGATCGGAAAAGTTTTTGCCGGCGGAGATGAGCGCGCCGGGACGGGGCACCGGCGCCATTAGGCGCACGCGCTGGCGCTCAACGACATTGTCACCGGCGCTGTCGGTGGCTGCGTGCTTGATGGCTATGCGGGCGGCGTCCATTGCTTTGTCGCCATGCTTCAAGAATTCGACCATGTCCCTGCCGAGGGTGGCGGCGGCCAAGCGCACTGCGGCGGCGGCTTTCTCAACCTTGCTCAGATAGGACCCGTAAGCATTAATTAGGTCGACGACATTGCCGGAGTGATCAATAGCGCCGATTCTTTCTTGCTCGTCGTAGAAAAAAGTAACCAGCTTCATCGGCATATGCCTCCCGCGGCAACAACCTGGTGCGATAGCTCGCCGATAGCTGGCGACACGCAGCGGATCGTTGAACCGATTTTCAGCGGCACGGGATTCTGCAAGCGGTCGCCTTGCAGCGCCATGCTTGCGCCGATGGCGAGCCAATCGCCCGGCTTTATCCCGAGGATCGACCAGCGGGCGATGATCTGCTCGACAGTGAACACGCAATCGCGCAACGCGAATTTCTGTTTGACGCTGCCGTCGAGCGAGAGCTCCACTTCCAAAGCCATTAGGTCTTGCTTGTCCTTGCCGACCAACATGGCCGGGGCGACGCAAGTGCTCGACGGGAAGTTCTTGCCGAGCAGGTTGTTGGTCGTGAGTCCTTCGCGCTTGTTGATATCGCGGGCGGTGATATCGACGATCAACATCGCGCCGGCGACATGTTCCCAGGCTCTTTCCGGTGGGATGCGTTTGCCCGCCTTGCCCATGACAATGGCGATGCAACCATCGGCGTCGAGCTCTTCGGAAAACTTCGGCCAAATGACCGGCGCACCGGTGGTGACAAAAGTCTGCGGCAGTTTGTAATAGCCGGTGGGGATTTCCGCTGGTGGAAGTACTTCGGTGCGTGCGCGGTCGGAGAAGCCGATGACCAGGCTTTTCTCGGGATTCTGTAACGGCGGCAGGACCCTTACGTCGGTGCTAGCGTAAGCGAGCTTTTCGCCACGGGGGCCGCGCAACTCGCGTACACCGGATTTGCTGACGAAGGATATGACTTGATCGAGCAGTTTCTGCGCCGGTTCGCCCCATTCGAGAAAACCGGCGATGGTATTGGGAAAATAATAGCTGGCGAGTTCGTAAGCGTTAGCCTGATTGCCTTCGGCCTGAGTCAAATACGCGGCGCAGGCAATCTGCAAGTCGACGAGTTGGGCGTCGAGTTCGCCAAAGATTCTGCTTTGATCCGGCAGCGAACTTTCCAATAGACCGAGATAAAGTTTCATCGAATGAGCCCTTACAAATGAACCGAACAAGTAGTCTTTCGTCTATCACGGACGCAGGGAATTTCCTACGAGACCGGTTTAGGATTTCTTCTGTTTCAAATCTTTCAACACTTCTTTGGCGGCATAGTATCCCGGCAGGCCGGTAATGCCGCCGCCGGGATGAGTGCCGGAGCCGCAGAGGTAAAGATGGTCGATGGGCGTGCGATAGCGGGCCCAGCCGGGGACCGGTCGCATGAAGAAGATTTGGTCTAATGCCATCTCGGCGTGATAGGGGTGGCCGCCGGTGAGGCCGTAGGTCTGCTCCAAATCTAAGGGCGTTAAAACCTGTCGATGTAAGATCGAATTTTTAAATCCGGGCGCGTACTCGTCGATAAGCTTGACGACGGTGTCGCCTAAGGCCTCGCGCTGGTCATGCCAATTCGCGTCGCGCAGGTTATAAGGCGCCGACTGCATCCATACCGACATGACATGCTTGCCAGCGGGCGCCAGCGACGGATCGGTGAGCGACGGCAGGGTGATTTCCAAGAACGGCTGCTTGGAGTAACGGCCATACTTGGCGTCATCGGCGGCGCGTTCCAGATAATCCAACGTCGGGCCGATGTGGGTGATGCCACCGAGCGGAGCCTGGGATTCCTGCTGGTTGAATTTTGGCAAGCCGTCCAATGCCAAGTTGATCTTCGCCACCGTGCCGCGGCTGCGGATGTTTTGCACTTGCAGGAGAAAATGCGGGTCGAGGTAGGTGGGCTCAACGAGCTGGAGAAAAGTTCGCTTTACATCGGCGCTGGAGATTACGCATGTCGCAGTGATTTCTTCGCCAGTGGTTAGTGCCACGGCGGTGGCGGCGCTCTGCTTGGTGAGCACTTTCACTACTTCGGCGCCAGTGCGGATCTCGGCGCCATGTTGCTGGGCGGTGCGGGCGAGGGCGGCAGTGAGATTGCCGATGCCGCCGCGCACGTAGCCGGCGGTGCGCAGGACGCCGTTGGACTCGCCGATCTGGTGATGCAGCAAGTTAAACGCCGTGCCTTGCTGGTGTGGCCCGACAAAGGAGCCAAGCATGGAGCTTGCCGCCAGGCTGGCGTTAAGTAGATCGTTTTCAAACCATTCGTGCAGCAGATCGGCTATGCTTATGGGCAAGGTACGCAGGAACTCGTACCCTTCTTTGTCGCCGAGACCATGAAATTTTAGACCAACCTTTATCAGCTCCATCGGGTTGAATTCACCAGGGTTCGCTTTGTCAGGCAAAGTCAGGCCGTAAATGGTGCGCAGGAAGCCGGCGATAGTTTTAAGTCTGGCGCAGAACGCTGGGTACTTGCTCGCGTCGTTTTTTGAGTGGTGGCCAATCGCTTTGGCGGCTTCAACTGGATCGCGCGGAATCACCAGCGGCGCGCCGTTCAAGTTCGGCGCAAACAGCAGCGGATCGAGCGGCAAGAATTCCAGGCCGTGCTTCTTAAGATCAAGATCGGCGCTGATTTCACCGGCAAAGCTGGCGGCGAGGTGCGCGCATGTGGAGAATTTGAATCCCGGAAAGATTTCTTCAGTAACGGCGATGCCGCCAACGACGGCGCGCCGTTCGAGAATCAATACTTTTTTGCCGGCTTTGGCGAGATAGGCGGCGGTGACCAGGCCATTGTGACCGGCGCCGATGACGATGGCGTCGTAGTTGCTCATGATTTTGTCATTCAAACCGTTCTTTCACCAGGTCGAAGATTCAAAATCCGATCGAGGCAGCCGGGCTAGGGTCGAAAACGGCCCTGCACATTTGCCGGAACCAACGGACAAGTGTTTGCAGGCGTGCTAAAAAGCCGGCGGCGCATTCGCGCGACGCTGTCATAGCCGAAGTCGAGTATTGAAGTCGGCAAAAGGCTCAAGGCCATTCCAATAGCGTGCCAGGCTCCGCCGATTCGTTTGATAACGTATAGTACGGCTGCTGTCTTCACCAGCAGTTGTCCATCATCGCTTCGAACCACCACACTATCAGGCAAGCGTTGGCGTTCCGCTTGAGGAATTACCGCGGCGCAATACTCGCCCTGGAGCGGCGCAAAGGCGAACTTGTCACCGGTATGATCTCTAGCTATCAGAAAGCGCACCAAGCCGTGACAGAGTCCGCAATGGCCGTCGTAAAAAACCGTGATCGGAGTTTCGGCCATCGCTTTGCCGCTGAGTAAAACCGGTTCGGTTAATGCTACAGTCGCGAGCTTTTCAAGATCTCCAACGCCGCCAGTCTCCCTGACGCTGCCATGACGCCGCCGCCTGGATGGGTGCAGGCGCCGCACATGTAAAGATTTTTGACCGGCGTGCGGTATTTCGCCCAGCCGGGCACCGGTCTTAGAAAGAAAAGCTGATCCAGCGTCAGTTCGCCTTGAAAAATATTGCCCTCCGTAAGGCCGAACTCCTGTTCCAAATCCCAAGGAGTGACGACTTGACGATGCAGAATAATATTCTTCATGTTGGGCGCGTACTCGCTCAGGGTGTCGATGACCGCATCGCCTAAAGCTTCGCGTTTCTCCGGCCAGGTGCCGCTCGCCAGATGATAGGGCGCGTACTGGACGAAGATCGACATGACATGTTTCCCCGGCGGCGCCATGGACGGGTCGAGCATCGACGGCAGGATGATGTCCATGTAGGGGCGGCGCGAAAAATCACCATACTTGGCATCGTCGTAGGCGTGCTCGATGTAGTCCAAGCTAGGGCTGATCGAGATCGCGCCGTTGAGATGGGGGCCGTTGCCGGGCATGCTGGTGAAGTTCGGCAGGGTATCGAGGGAAAGATTGACCTTCGCCGACGAGCCACGGATTTTGAAATCGCTCACTTGCTTCAAGAACGGCGCGCCCAAATGCTGGCTGTCGATCATTTTTAAAAAAGTCCGTTTGGGATCGACGCTGGAGACGACAATTTTGGACTGGATCTCTTCGCCGTTTGTTAGAACGACGCCAGTGGCACGGCCATTCTTGACCGTTACTTGGTCGACCGTGACTTGGGTTCTGATCTCGGCGCCAAAATGGCGCGCCGCGTCGGCGATGGCGTTGCTAATAGCGCCGGTGCCGCCGCGGGCAAATCCCCATGAGCGGAAGGCGCCGTCAAGCTCGCCCATGTAGTGATGCAGCAGCACGTAAGCCGTTCCCGGCGAGCGCGGCCCCATAAAGGTGCCGATGATGCCGCTGGCCGACATGGTCGCTTTGAGCACGTCGGTCTCGAACCACTCGTCGAGAAAATCCGCCGAACTCATGGTCATGAGTTTGGTAAGCTCGTAGACTAGTTTGTCGCCGAGATCGCGAAAATGACTGGCCACCTTCGCCAAACCGAATAGATCCTTCGGATTCCACGTCGTCGGCTCAGGCGGGATCATGCCGAGTATGGGCTTGACCGCCAAAGCCATCTGCGCCATCAGCTGGCCATACTGCTCGTAGGCCTCGGCATCGGTCACCGAATGGCGCGCGATCTCCCGGCGCGTCTGGGCGTGATCGCCGCAGCGGAACAGATGGTCGCCGTTGGGCATCGGCGTAAAGGTGCTGTCGAGCGGGATTATTTCGAGATCGTACTTCGGCAGCTCAAGATCACGGATCACTTCCGGCCTGAGCAGGCTCACGACATAGGAGCATACTGAATATTTAAAACCGGGATAGATCTCCTCGGTCACCGCCGCGCCGCCGAGCACATGGCGCCGCTCTAAGACGAGGACTTTTTTGCCGGCTTGGGCAAGGTATGCAGCGCTGGTTAGGCCGTTGTGACCGCCGCCGATGATGATTGCGTCGTATGAAACCATGATGCGGTTTGCTTAATAAGGCATATTTGGTAATTTCGCCCTATAAGTCAACGCGAGCCGCTGCATTTGAATCTAAAATCCAAAAGAAGCCCCGCAGACGAAAATCCAAAATAGAAGATGCCCATCGGAACTCCCTTTCACCCGCGCACCGCGGCGTTATGCGCGAGCCACAACTGGCGCACCTGGTCCGGCTACTTCGTTGCCAGTTCTTACGACGTGATGCACGACTACGAGTATCACGCGATCCGCAACACGGCGGCGCTGATCGATGTCTCGCCGCTGTACAAGTACGACGTTCGCGGCCGGGACGCGCTCAGACTCGTCAACCGCGTGATCACCCGCGATGCGGCGAAATGCGCCGTCGGCCAGGCGCTGTATAGTTGTCTCTGCGAAGACGATGGCGCGGTGATCCAAGACGGCACGGTGTTTCGCCTCGGCGAGGACTATTTTCGTTTCCACCTTGCCGATCCAAGCTTGCGCTGGTTGAGCCTCAATGCGCGCGGCATGGAAGTTTCGATTCAAGAAGTTTCGGAGCAAGTTGCCGCCCTGGCGCTGCAAGGCCCCCATGCTCTGAAAGTTCTCCAGCGCGTTGTCGACGTGGACCTGAGTCAGCTCAAGTTTTTTCGTCTTACCTCCAGCAAGATTCTCGGCGTTCCCGTGGTCATTTCGCGCACCGGTTACACCGGCGATCTGGGTTACGAGCTGTGGTTCGGCGCCGAGCATGCGCTCAAGATTTGGGATCACTTGATCGAGCAGGGCAGCGATTTCGGCATCAAACCCACCGGCATACTGGCGCTTGATGTTGCACGGCTGGAGGCGGGATTTATTCTTCTCGAAGTCGACTATATCGGCGCCGAAAAAGCGGTGATCGATTCCCAGCGCTATTCGCCATTCGAGATCGGTCTGGGCTGGACGGTGGATTTGCGCAAGGATCATTTCGTCGGAGCTGTGGCGTTACGACAGTGTAATCCGCAAAGCCCGGCGCGACAGATCGTCGGCTTGGAGATCAACTTGTTAGATTACGAGTATCTCTACCAACAGGAGGGTCTGGCGCCGCAATACCCGTTGGCCGCCTGGCGCGGCAGTGTGCCGTTACGCAAAGACGATCGGCAGGTCGGCTACGCGACTACCGGCGCCTGGTCCCCAGCGCTAAAAAAATATTTCGCTCTAGCGACCCTCGAAAAAGCCTGCATGTCAGTTGGTACACAGGTCAATGTCGAAGTCACCGTCGATCACCGCCAAAAAAGCGCCAGCGCGACCGTTGTCAAGCTGCCGTTCTACGATCCACCGCGCAAACGTGCGGTGTTTTAAAGACTGACTGTGCGGGAACCCGGAATATCTCGCGCAAAGGCGCCAAGTTCGGATTCGTTATTAGTTCGACCGCAGGGAGAAGTCTCCTTAAATCCCTCGCATTCGCTGGGATGGCCGGTATCGCCCCGTCACCTTTGCGGCCTTGGCGCCTTTGCGCGAGTCAATCTTCGACTAAGCTAACGCACCGGCCGAACACAGACGCCGCGGCTCTGCAAATACTTCTTGCAGTCGGCGATGGAGTACTCGCGGAAATGAAAGATCGACGCCGCGAGAGCTGCGCTGGCTTTACCTTCGGTGAGCCCATCGTAGATATGCGCCAAATTGCCTACGCCACCGGAGGCGATGACCGGAATCGCGACACGATCTGAGATCGCCCTGGTCAGTGCCAAATCATAGCCTGCCTTGGTGCCATCGCGATCCATGCTGGTGAGCAGGATCTCTCCAGCGCCATATTTCTCCATGCGCTCGGCCCACTCGCAGGCATCGATTCCGGTGGGATTCCGCCCACCGTGGGTAAACACTTCCCAGTGATCGCCGACACGCTTGGCGTCGATGGCGACGACGATGCACTGGCTGCCGAACATCTGCGCGGCTTCGCGGACGAACTCCGGTCGCTTGACCGCCCCGGTGTTGATCGATGTCTTATCGGCGCCAGCCTGGAGCAGAGCGCGAATATCACCGACTTGGTTGATGCCGCCGCCGACTGTAAGGGGCATGAAGACTTGCTCCGCGGTGCGAGCAACTACATCGAGGATGATGCCTCGCTGTTCGTGGGATGCGGTGATGTCGAGAAAACATAGCTCATCGGCACCTTCGCGATCGTAGACGCGCGCGACCTCCACGGGGTCGCCGGCATCGCGCAGTTCGAGAAATTTTACCCCTTTGACGACTCTTCCGGCTTTGACATCGAGGCAGGGAATAATTCTTTTTGCCAACATCTCGGTGACCGAGTTTAGCCAAGCCGTTTCTGGTTAACAACCATTCCTAGGTGCGTGATGCCGTGGGATCAGAAGTTCTTTTGGTAATTCCAAAACTTACAATGCTCATGGCGACGGTAGAAAAACCCGTTTAGTCTTACGACTTAAGGCTTGACAGATGGTCAATGAGTAGGTTAAAAGTGCCAAATCCGGTACTAAAAGCCTATAAATAATCGGTATACTTTTCCAATTTACTACTTTTGGCTTGACAGAATTAGGTGCATAGGCTAAAAAACGGCGGAAGTAGGACTAATTAAGTAGTCAATTTTCAGGGAGGCAAAAGGAGGCAATGATGAGAAAGAAAATGTGGTTAGCCAGCATGCTAGCTGCTTTCCTTTTAACTGCGGGGACGGTTCAAGCCCAGAGCGTCAGTGACAAGATCAGTGTGCTCGAGCAAGAACTCCAGCAGCTAAAAGAACAGCAGATCGAGCTGAAGAAGGAGGCGACGGCGGCGGCAGCAGCGATGCCCTCGTTTTCGTATCGTCCCGGCAACGGTGTGAATATCGAGGCGGCGGACAAGGCGTGGGGGCTGCGGTTCTCCTTGGAATCTCACTTCCGCTACAATTTTGAGAACGGGCGCGACCAGCAGGGTCGGACCAACGGCCAGCTCATGGGCCGGCGTTTCCGCCCGAGTATCTTCTATTGCATCAACAACTGCTTGTGGGAAATGGAAGCGAGTCTCGACCTCGACGGCTGGGGCACGGGTAACGGCAAGAACAACCAAGCGACCGGCGTAGGGTCCATGTTGCAGCGCGGCGCGGTCTACTTCCATGGCGAAGACATCAGCCCATGGTTGCCGACCGTGCAGTTCGGCATGGAAGTGCAAAATGCCTCAGGCAGCAGCTTGTCTCGTCAGGGCTCGGGTAGCACCGGCGCACAGATGGAGTATGACTTGCTCACCCGCAACAACGGTTTCAACACCGGCCGCGCGGGCAGCGGTGCGACGTTCAACTGGGATGATAGAAGCCTAAGCGGCATTGGCATCCCCGGCCGCATCGGCAGGCTGCAATTCAGCATGTCGACAAGCGCCGAAGGCGACGACGGCACGCAGACCATGTCGGACCGTCAGAACTTCAACGTGTACGGCAATATCCAGCCGTTCTCGCAAGTCAAGAACAAATGGATCAGCGGCTTGACCTTTGAGACTGGCGCCTGGTTCTGTAACAACGACACCCGAAGTCCCAGCGCCTCTGAGGGCTCCGCCGTCTGCCTCGAACGTTTCCGGATTCAGGATCATGGCGACGGCGGCCGGCAGTCCTTGTTTGACACCGGGGCGGACAGCGTGGGTAAAGGAACCGCTATCGCGATTGGACCAGGCTTGGTGTGGAACGTCGGGCCCTACACCCTGCGTGCCATGACTCAGTTTTTGCAGGCCGCTGACAAGGGCGGCTCGGTTGGTAAGAAACGCGCTCATGACTGGTTGATCGGTCACGACCTGTTTTTGTGGAGCCCAAAGGGCTGGCTGACGGGGTCGGCAACCCAAACTGGCTCAGTCCTAGTCGGCACGCACTTTGAGCGGACCGACATATCAAGTAGTTGTAATGATTTCGGTGTTTTGGCTTGCGGTGGCCCTACCTCGCTGCTGGGTCAATTCCACCGTAACCGCATATTGCTCCGTGAGTGGGATATATGGTATTTCATCGCCCCGCGCATGAGCATAGGCGCGAACTTCTTGTGGTATGACGCCTCGAACTTGGGCAACCGCACCAACCAAGCTGGATATGCGCTTGGGATTTGTGACAAAGTAGGAGTCGCTGGCGCGACCGATTGCCGGCGTGGCGTTGGCGGCGACTGGGTAACGGTGGCTTTGAACTGGCGTTACACCTTCTAGGCTGTAACTCCGCAGAAGTGATATAGCGAAAAGGGGGAGCCCCATGGGCTCCCCTTTTTTTTGTTTCGCGTGGACCTTGTGCGGGACGGGCGTGAGATCAATACCAACTTGACCAGGGTGTGGAGGCGATGTCCAGGTTGAGGTTGGAACCGCTTGCGCGATTGGCTTGAGTCGAGTTGCAAATTTGGCTGTCTCGCTGCCATTCTAACGATCCTGAGCTGGCGATGTCGGATGGCTATGAGCGAGTTGAACGGTCTACCTGAGAGCAGCGAGATGTTGCTTGGAGCGAGCGCGTGGGGCCATCGCTTTTGGATTGCAGGTATGATCGCCTGGTTTGATAGCCATCATCATTCATCGAGGACGAGATGAGTTTGGGGTAAATAGAGGATTTGGTTGCAATGGTGATATTTGGCTTTCCAAGGGCTTCGCGTTGCGTGATGAAAGCCTGATGTTGGTGCGGATTGTGAGTCGTGAAGTGTTGGCATTCGCGAGTGAGCCAGCTTTAGCCAAGCGTTCTCAGCGCACCTCACATGCTTAGTTGCCTAAATAGCATCAAGGCCTTTTGTCGCAACTAAGTGTCGCGTTCGATTGTCGGAATATCTCGGAATGAAGTGTGGTAATGGTTATTGCTGCTGGCCAGGTCATTCCCCTCTGTAAAACCAATTATCTAGGCAAAAAAATCGACCATTTTAAGAATCCTGGTTTATCCGCTTGACAACCCGACGCTTCGTAAAGTATACGACGAATGACGTAGAGACGAGACTTAAGTCTTAATAACTGGGAGGCATCAATGAAAAATTATTTATCGATTACGAATACCGCTGCGGTGGTTGGGCTCGCTTTCGCGCTCAGTGCTTGCTCGTCGCAGGAGGAGATGGTCGCCAAGCCGGCACCGGTTGCGCCTGCTGCGGCAGCAAAACCCGAAGCGAAAGCGGCACCGGCGAAAGCAACTAAAATTGCCGGCGACATCGGATTATTGGATACTGAAAAGAATTACCTGATTGTCGTCACCAAAGATGGCAAGCTCGTGACGGTGGATTACGATCCTAAATTTCAGCCGACGATGAGGTCACCAAAGCCGTCGAAGGTCGCAGACATAGGTTTGGGGTCGTCGGCGACCGTGACGTACACTAAGCAAGGCGATAAAAATATCGCTACCAACGTTGAGTACCTGCCGGCAAAAGGCGAGTAACTTGGCTGCCGACTCTTTACTGTGGGATTGCGGTAATAATTAATAAGGAGACTGAGGATGAGATCTAAGAACTTGTTAATCGGAATAGCAGTTGCTGCGGTAGTGGCTTGGATAACGCCAGCAGCGGCGCAGGAAAAGAAGGCTGAGCCAGCTAAGGCCAAGGCCGAGAAAGTAGCCGGCGATATCGGTTTACTCGATACGGAAAAGAATTACATGATCGTCGTGACCAAGGATGGCAAACTTGTCACAGTAGATATCAACGCGAAAACCAAGACGACCCAACTTGTCGACACGAAGGCGAAGATGTCCGATGTGGGACTCGGTTCGTCCGCGCAAGTGGAATATGTTGTCAAAGGTGAAAAGAACTTTCTCACCAAGATGATTTTTGTTCCTGCCAAGGGTGAATAAGTTTGCATCGTCCGCTGGCGTGCAGGTAAGGTGGGGCGAGCGCTTTTGGGTTGAGTCTTATTGATTGACCGCTAACCGGTTCGGCGAGTCTAGCGGGACTGAAAAAATAATTTTGAAGCCGTGCCCGGGGGAGGATTGTAGTTCGAATCCTCCCCCTTTTTTTTCGATGCGATCGCGCATGCTGGCCATGCCGACGCGGTTACCGTGAACACCCCGAAAGAGATCCGTGCCGACGCCATTGTCTTCAATCGAGCCGTCGACCCGGTCATTTCTCTGGCGCAGATCTATGGCAACTCTCGTCGCGTGCGCGTGACGGGTGATATTGGTCAGCGCCTCGCGCAACACATAGTAGAGTTCTCTTTCGATCTCCGGCGGCAAAATGAGCTCTTCCGGATCGGATTCGAGTAAAGCCTCGATGCCCAGCCCTTGGAGAAAGCGCAGCTCGTCTTTGAGTCTCTCCATCAGCGTACCCGGCGCGATCGGCGTCGGTTCTTTACCGGCGAGAAACTGGCGGATCTCGTTCATGGTTTTTCGGGACATGTCTTCTAACTGTCCGAGCTCGCCGGCTAACTCCTTTGCTGTTTCGCCCGATCGAGCCCGAGCCCGGTAGCTTTCAACGTGCAGGATCATAGTCGCCAGCGATTGGAGCAGGCCGTCGTGCAGCTCGTACATAATTCTCTGGCGCTCTTGTAATGCCGCCAACTCGCCGGCGGCGCGCGAGAAGGCCAGCAGCTTGCGATTTTGCTTTTGTTCGAACTCGCTGACGTATCCGAAAATACCGGCGAGAGCGAATAGATAGAAGCTGCGCACGACGATGGTGTCGATGCCGATCGGCTCGCTGATGGACTCGGCGGCTAGGGTGAGACGGATAGCGATGTAGATGCCGACGCCAATGCCGGCGACCGGCAGGCTGCCTTTTAGGCCCCATCGCAGGCTCGCGGTAATAACCGGGAACGAATAGTAAATGAAAAAGGGCGTTCTGGTGCCGCCGGTGGAAATAACAATTAGTGCGATCCAAATGGTATCGAGTGCGGTACTGATCGGCCCCAGAGAAATGAACGGAAACTTGTTTTTCCAGACCAACCAAACCGCGCCGGCGCTATAGATCAAGAACGATATTAGAGCGACCGTCGACAACGAGGGATAACGAGCGACGCGTGACGGATTAAGTTGGATCACGAAGATAGCAATCACGGCGAACGCCAGGCGCAACCAAGACGCGGCGCGTTCGCGTTCGCGGAACCATTCGTGTTCCAGCTGGGTCGGGTGTTGGTTATCCGTTGTCGGTGTCATAGACATCCCGGCGTGGGTGATCGTTAGATTATCCAATCATGTTCATCATGATCCGTGGAACCTGATGGGTTTAGCGTGTTTTGCGCGCCGAATCCTGCACAAACCGCCGCGTTGTAGGGGCGGGTCTGTGGACTAATTCTACGGCTGCCCCATCAACATCAGAGCCGCCTTGAAACGGTTATTCACCTTAAGTTTGTCAAAGATATTGGTTAAATGAGTCTTGACGGTTTTCTCGCTAATAAAGATTTTCTTGCCGATCTCCTCGTTGGTCAGCCCCTCGGCGACGAGTTTTAGGATTTCCAGCTCGCGTTTAGTTAGCGACTGAATGCTTTCATCGCCGAGCGGCGTGACGGCGCGAGTCATACCGGTGTTATTGCCGGCGATTTCCTCGAAAGCCTGCCAGCAGGGGATGTCCTTATCGACCCAGGTGCCGCCGCCGTAAATTGTTTTAATGGCCTGAATCAAAGAGGTCGTGGGCACACCTTTGGTAACGTAGCCGCGTGCGCCGCTCTTGGCTGCGTTTAGGACGTTTTCTTCGTCAGAGAAGGCGGTAAGGACGAGAACTTTAGTAGCGGGCGCCGATGTACTCATCTCGAGAAGACTCTGCACCAGATCGCTTTTGGGCATTTTGAGATCCATGAGCAAGACATCCGGTTTGATCCGTTCGGCCAATTTGCCGGCTTCCTCGCCATTCGATGCTTCGCCTGCGACGAGGATGTCTTTTTCCAGAGACAAGATTTTGCGCAATCCCTCGCGGAAGAGGGTGTGGTCATCGGCAATCACGACTTTGATCGGGGCCATAGCAAGTCTCTCCGCCTTTCACTTACGCTTAATTACGCATACATCAAATAATTAAGGGTGCAAATAGGCGATTTTGCTTAAATGTTATGCTGTAAGACTTAAGTCCTACCATGATAGCCGTGTTTCGCAATGGCTGAGGAAAATTCCTACTTAAAGCGTATTGAGATAACCATCTGGGTCACGATAAGTAAATGAAACAAATATTAGAAAATTTAGCTCAGTAGGGAGGAACGATGAACAGATTGGTGTCAGTGAGTGGAGTGGCATTGGTAGCGATGTCGGTAGCTTTTACGTCGTGCTCGACGCAAGAGGAGATGGCCGCCAAACCTGCGGCACCGGCACCAGCACCAGCCGCAAAGACTGAGGCGAAGGCCGAAGCAAAAGCACCAGCGGCAAAGGCAACCAAGATAGCCGGCGATGTAGGGCTCTTGGACACCGAAAAAAATTACATGATTATCGTCACGAAAGAGGGCAAGCTCGTGACGGTTGACTACGATCCGAAGTTTCAGCCGATTCAGCGAGAGTTCAAACCTGCTAAGATCGCCGACATCGGCCTTGGTTCGGCGGCAACGGTCGTCTATACAAAAGTCGGCGACAAGAGTATCGCTTCGAGTATCGAGTATCTGCCGGCGAAGGGCGAATAGGGTCGCTTGAAGAACTGCCGACTAAAGACGCATCAGAAGGAGAGAGTTATATGAAAATAAATAACCAAATTGTCGGGGCGGTCGCGGTTATCGCCGCAGCATCTCTTGCCTTGCCAGCAATGGCACAAGAAGAAAAGAAGGCCGAACCGGCCAAGGCTAAAGCGGAAAAAGTTTCCGGTGACATCGGTTTGTTGGACACTGAAAAGAACTACATGATCGTGGTTACCAAGGATGGCAAGCTGGTCACCTTGGACTACAACGCTAAAACCAAGGCGACTGAAATCGTCGAATCGAAAACGAAGATGAGCGACGTCGGACTTGGCTCATCGGCCACTGTCGAGTACGTCACCAAGGGTGAGAAGAATTTCCTCTCGAAGATGACCTTCGTCCCTGCCAAGGGCGAATAGCCCTTCGCTAACAAGCGCTGAATTAAAAGGGGGCGGCACAGCTCGCTTTGTGCCCGCCCCCTTTATTATTACCGGGCTAGTGATTCGGTATTGCCTCGCCGCCCTTGAATCAACGGCGCGCCGGGGAATGTTACTTGACTAAAAGCTCTCGTCTTCAGCGTCGGTGGCGTCGAGCCGGCGATAGCTGCGCTCGTTCTCCAGAGTCTTTTGCCTTTTGCTTTCCTTCTCGTTCTCTTCCTGGCAACGGACGCAGAGGCGGGTGAAGGGCAGGACTTTGAGGCGTCCCAACTGGATCTCTCCCTCGCAACTCTCGCATAACCCATAGGTCTTGTCGGAGATGCGCTGCAAGGCTTCATCGATGGCGTGAAGCTTCTCGCGCTCGCGGTCGTTCAAGATGAAATTGATCTCCCGGTCGCGCTCATCGCTGGCGAGATCATAGGTGTCGCGGCCTTCATCCTTGGAACCTTCGGTCTCCCCTTTGACGCGAGTCTGCATTTCCTTCATCAAGGAGCGCTTCATCTCTGCGAGCATCTCGGAGGCTTGTTTCAAGAAGTCTCGTCGCTGCTTTTTTTCTTTGTCTACGTCGAGTCTAGCCATGGAGTGTTTCACCTATCAGGTCATAATCGGAGGCGCCGGTGATTTTCACAATCAGCATGTCACCGCCATGGGGCGGTTCGTCCCCCTTGAAATTTTGCTCGTCTATATAAACAACCCCGTCAACCTCAGGCGCATGGGCCTCGGTTCGACCGGTGTACCGGCCGGAGTCCGGATCGGCGCCGTCGATCATAACGCTCTGTATGGTGCCAATCAAGGCCTGATTTTTTTTTAGTGAAACCACGGCTTGGATGTCCATCACTTGCTGCCAACGGTCTTCCTTTTCCTCTTCGCTCACCTTGCCGCCGAGCTTGACGGCGTTGGTGCCCTCTTCCTCGGAGTATTTGAAAACCCCGAGCCGGTCGAATTTGGCAGTTTCGACAAAATCCAAAAGCTCGGCGAACTCTACGTCGGTTTCGCCGGGAAAGCCGACGATGATTGACGTGCGCAGCGTCAACCCCGGAATCGCTTGCCGCAGCTTTTCGATGGTTTGCCGCACCGCGCTGCCGCTTTTGCCGCGGCGCATGCGTTGCAACAGCCGCTGACTGATATGCTGAAACGGGATATCGACATATTTGCAAATCTTGGCGCTGTTGGCGATCAGCTCGAGCAACTCTGGGTCGAGGTAGTTAGGATACGAATAAAGCAGACGAATCCACTGCAGGTCATCGACCTGGGACATCTCGCGCAACAGGCCGTAAAGCGTCGTCCCGTCTTTGCGATCGCGACCGTAGGCGGTGAGATCCTGGGCGATTAAGTTTATTTCCTTCACCCCGGCTTGGGCGAGCTGATGAGTCTCGGTTACCACCGATTCGACGCTGCGGCTGCGGTGCGGGCCGCGCAATTGCGGGATGATGCAGAAGGCGCATTTGTGGTCGCAGCCTTCCGAGACTTTCAGAAATGCCGTATGGGACGGGGTGGATCGATCTCGCGGCGTTGCGTGGTCGTAGATGTAACTCGGCAAGCCGACATATTGGCGCTGCCGGGTCGTTTCATGTTCGCGCAGGATCTCGGCGATGCGCGGCACTTCCCCGGTGCCGATGAATAGATCGACCTCCGAGAGTTCAGCGGCGAGCTCGGTGGGGTAGCGCTGGGACAGGCATCCCGCCACCACCAGTTTTTTTAGTTTACCGGATTCCTTGAGGCGGCCCATCTCGACAATGGTATCGATGGATTCTTCCTTGGCGGCGCCGATAAAGCCGCAGGTGTTGACCATGACAACATCGGCGTCAGCCGGCTCGCTGACGATCTCGTAGTCATTTTTCTGCAGCAGTCCGGCCATCACCTCGGAGTCGACCAAATTGCGCGCGCAGCCAAGGCTGACAATGCTGAATTTTTGCTTGATCGTCATTGGCCTAGTTCGACGACATCGGCGCCATTGGGGATTTGCACCTGAAACAGGTTGTCTTTCAAGCCGACGCTCTTGCGCATACCGGAAAAGCGCAAGGTGGTCAGATTGCTGGCGGCATCGCGCACGCTGACCCACAAAATGTCCGACGAACTTTTGCTGACGCCAACGAGGATTTCACTGTAACCCCCGGCTTCGCCCTTGGGCTCCAGGCGCAGAATACTTTGGCTTTCGTCGGAGGCTTTGAGTGTTGCGTTGAAATCTTTCTTGAGGTTGCCGAGACCGAGCAGAAACGACAGTGGAATGTCGCCGCGAAAGGCGTTTTTGAGCGGGCTTTTGATCACTTGATTCTGCTCGGGCTGATAGAAAAATAGATGCTTGCCGTCGGCCAAGACGAACTGACCCTTGGGCGTTTCATAGGTCCAGAGCATTCTTCCGGGGCGCTTGAAAGAGAGCTTCCCCGACGCTTTGAGGCTCCGGCCGAGAGTTTTGACTTCAGTCTCCTGGCGGAAGTCGGCGACGAAATCGACGGTGGCGTCGTAGGTTTTTTGCAAGGCGTCGACAACCGCATCGGCACTGTTGGTTTCGGCAGCGCGGCCCAGTTGGCTCTGCACGGTCGACACCAGGCCCGATGCAACGAGCAGCATCCAAAGGATTTGCCTAGTTTTCTTCGATTTTTTGCGCATAAACTTCTCTCGGTTTGGCACCGTCGGCCGGACCGATGACGCCGTCGCGTTCCATGACTTCGATCATCCGCGCAGCGCGGTTGTACCCTACACGCAATCGCCGTTGAATCATAGAGATCGAAGCCTGTTGGGTCTCGGTAACGATGGCAACCGCCTGATCGTACATCTCGTCATATTCTTCGTCGGCCGCAGCGGCAGCTTCGATTTCTTTTTTGGCTTCCAGTATATCGGTGCGGTAGTTAGGCCGGCCCTGTTGTTTGATGAATTTCACCACTTTGCGCACTTCCTGATCGGAGACGAAGGCGCCATGGATCCGGGTGAGCCTTGCCGTTCCCGGCGGCAGGAAGAGCATATCGCCGTTGCCTAGGAGTTTCTCGCCGCCCATGGAGTCCAAGATCGTCCGCGAATCGATGCGCGAGGTCACTTGAAAAGAAATGCGTGCCGGAAAGTTGGCCTTGATGAGGCCGGTGATGACGTCGACCGAGGGCCGCTGGGTGGCTAGGATCAAATGAATGCCCGCCGCGCGCGCTTTCTGCGCCAGGCGGGTAATATACTCTTCGATGTCCCGTCCGACAGTCATCATGAGATCAGCCAATTCGTCGATGATGATAACGATGCGCGGCAAATGGCCATGGACCAAGGGCGCGTCTTTCGACAGCCTGCCGCCGATCGCCGGCGTTTCTTCCATCGGTTCTTCATCGGTTAGGTGGATGAGATCTTTTTTGTTCCCAGACTCCTTTTCTATCGACCGGTTGTAGCCGTCGATATTGCGCACGCCTTTTTCCCTCATTAGGCGATAGCGGCGATCCATTTCATCCATCGCCCAGAACAGCGCGGCGGCGGCTTTCTTGGGATCGGTGACGACCGGCACCAACTGATGCGGGATGTCTTCATAAACGGTCAATTCGAGCATCTTGGGATCGACCATGATGAACTTGACGTCCTGTGGGTTGCTCTTGAATAACAAACTCAAGATCATCGCGTTGATCGATACAGATTTACCGGTGCCGGTAGCTCCCGCGACCAGGAGATGAGGCATTCTGGAGAGATCGGTGGTAAACGGCACTCCGCCGATGTCCTTGCCCAGCGCCAAGGTAATCTTCGAATCGGCGGTACGGTAGGACTCACTCTCGATCACTTCGCGTAAATAGACGGTTTCGCGCCGCGGATTGGGGATCTCGATGCCCACCACGGATTCGCCGGGGATCGGCGCTAAGATGCGGACGCTGACGGCGCGCAGTGCCATGGCGAGATCGTCGGCCAACATGACGATGCGCCGGACTTTGACACCGGGCGCGGGCTTGAACTCGTACATGGTGATGACCGGCCCAGGGCGCACCGCGACGACTTCGCCCTCGACGCCGAAGTCTTCGAGTTTTTTCTGCAAGATCAGCGAATTGGCGTGCAGGGTGTCCTTGTCGATACTGATCTGCTCATGCTCCGGCGGGTCTAGAAGCTCCAGCGGTGGCAGTTTGTAGCCCTCGCCGACTTCCGGAAGCTTAAACTGTTCCGGCGCCTGCGCCACCGGCTTCTTGGTAGCTTTTCTTATGACCAAGTCGTCGATGGGATCGTCTTTGGTCAGGATCGTCGGCGGGGTATAATCCTTTTTCTCTTTCTTGGTGTTTTCACCTTTGCGTTTATCATTTATCTCTTTGAGTTCCTTCATCCGGTCGTTGATCGCCGGTACTAGGGATTTTTTGAATTCGCTGAAGTTCTTTTTGGTGGCACCGATCAAGTCGAGCAACGAATACTGAGTCAGCATCATGATCGACAAAAGCAGCATGAAGCAGGCGATCAACACCGAGCTCAAACGGCCGAACAGCGGGATCAAAATACTTTCCTTAAGGAAACCGCCGACAATGCCGCCGGCATCGCGGGCGCTTTCGCTGTCAATGATGACGCTCAAGAAGACGCCGATGCTCACTAGGAGAACCGCGTAGGCCGAAGCGCGAGCCAGCGAGACCCCCTTGTAACTGGCGCGGAACATTTGCGTCGCGCCGGCAATTAAGAACACCGGAACGAGATACGACGACAGCCCCAGGCCCTGGAGTAGCAGGTCGGCGAGGAACGCGCCGAGAAAGCCGCCCCAGTTGTGCGTGTCAACCGCGCCCGAAGGCGTATTGAACGAGCGATCGTTGACGCTATAGGAAACCAAGCTAATGGCGATGAGCAGCGCCGTGAGCGCAATCACCACAGCCCAGATTTCACGATTGAGACGACCTTTTTCGATTACAGCTGGCATAATTCGCTTCCCTTAGGTTTCGATGATGTAGGGCAGCACCACGGGACGGCGCTCAAGTTTCTTGCGGAAAAATCGCCGCAACACTCGGCGCACTTCTTCTTTGAGCTCTTCCGGGTCGGTGCGAGTCTCGCGGTTCATGTCGGCGAGCGCGGCCAGCACGGCCTGTTTCGCGCTCTCCATGACTTCTTCGCTTTCTTCTGCGAGCATGAAACCGCGTGAAATCAGGTCCGGGCCAGCGACCAGTTCGCCGGATTGCTGATGGATCGCCATGACGGCCAGGACCATGCCGTCTTCGGAAAGATGACGCCGGTCACGGATGACCACATCACCGACGTCGCCGACGCCTTTGCCGTCGACGAAGACGCGGCCGACTTGAATCGGCTTGACCTTCTCGGCACCGCGGGAAGTCAACTCGAGGACATCGCCATCGTCGAGGAGAAAACAATTCTCTTCAGGGATGCCGACCTCTTGAGCGAGCCGCCGGTGGCGCACCAAATGACGATATTCGCCGTGGATCGGCACGAAGTAACGCGGCCGGGTGAGCTGCAACATGGTTTTCAGCTCTTCCTGACTGGCGTGGCCAGAGACATGAATCTCCGAGACCTTTTCGTAATGGACCTCGGCGCCGCGGCGGTAGAGGTGATTGATCAGGTTCGAAATAACCTTCTCGTTGCCGGGAATAAACTTCGACGAGAGAATCACTGTGTCGCCACTTTCGACTTTGAGTGTCTTGTGATCGTCCAAGGCGACCCGGTGCAGGACCGACATGGGCTCGCCCTGACTGCCGGTGGTGAGAAACATCAGGCGGTCGGGCGCCAAGCCTTGCCAGCGGTCGCCGTCGGTCATGAAACTGCGCGGCAAGCGCAAATAGCCCAGGTCGGCGGCAACTTCACAGTTACGAATCATACTGCGGCCGCTGAGCACGACGCGCCGGTCGCAGCGCTCGGCAATTTCGACGACCTGCTGGATGCGCGGGATGCTTGACGAGAAAGTCGAAACCAAGACTTTGCCGGTGCTTTTGAAGATGATCTGTTCCAAATTCGTCCCGACTTCGCGCTCGGAAGGCGTGTGGCCGCGCCGTTCGACGTTGGTCGAGTCCGACATAAGCAGCAGCACGCCCTTTTCGCCGTAAGCGGCAAAGCGTTGGAAGTCGAACATCTCGCCATCCATCGGCGTGTTGTCGATCTTGAAATCGCCAGTGTGGATCACCGTCCCGAGCGGCGTCTCGACCGCCAAGGCGAGGCAGTCCATCAAGCTGTGCGTAACCCTGATGCCTTCGACGGTGAATGGACCGATCTGCCAGGGTGCGCCGGCGGTGATCTCATGGATCTCGGCGCTGTCTTCGAGATCATGCTCTTTCAATTTGTTCGCCAATAGGCCCAACGTTAGCTTGGTGCCGTAGATCGGCACATCGAAATGCTTTAAGACGAAGGGCAGGGCGCCGACATGATCCTCGTGCGCGTGGGTCAGCACAATTGCCTTGAGCTTGCTCTTCTCTTCCAGCAAATAGCTGACGTCGGGGATCACCAAGTCGATGCCCAACAAATGGGCGTCGGGGAACATGAGACCGCAATCCACGGCTATGGCGTCGTCGCCATACTCGATCAGCATCATGTTCAAGCCGAACTCGCCGAGGCCGCCGAGCGGTATGATCTTCAATGGTTCCATGAATGGGTTAGACGGTTCTCCCTGGCGCCGCGATGGTCGCTCTGGTCATGTTGTCTTGGTTTCTGGCAAATGGCTCAGTGGTTTGCAGATTAGCTGCGATGATTTCTTGAACCTGTGCGCTCAAGCCGCGCAGCCCTCTTGGGCGAAATTCTTCCGCCATGATCGGTGCGCCGATAGTGACCCTAATTGCCCCGGGCCGGACGCGCCATTCGCCTTTGGCAAGGAGCTTACCCGTACCGTTGATAGTCACCGGCACAATCGGCGTCTTGGTTTTCAGCGCCAGGAGAAAGCCGCCACGTTTGAATGGCAACAATTTGCCATCCGGACTACGGGTGCCTTCCGGGAATACCACAACCGAGATTCCCGCCGCGATGCGCTGCTTGGCGAGCTTCAAACTTTTCAGCGCGTCCAACGAATCCGCCCGGTCCACGAAAATATGTTTGGCCGCCCACATCGCCCAACCGAAGAAAGGTATCCAAAGGAGTTGTTTCTTGGCGATCCAGCGTAGCTGGAACTGCGGCAACGCTTGAACCAGCACTGGAATGTCGAAGTTGCTTTGGTGATTGACGATAAAAAGATACTGGCGCTGTGGGTCTAAGCGATTCAGACCGTCTACGGTCATCGTGATGCCGCTGAATTTGATAATCAACCAAGTCCAAAATTGATTGATGCGATAAACCCGCTTGCCTTGGGTATCGAACAGTCCGCATAGAACGATCACCAGCGAAAGCAGCATAGTGACCGCGATGACGACTGCTAATTTAACTGCGTAAAACATCAAGACAAAGCTAAATTTGAACTGTCGAACTCATTGGAAATAAGTAACTAATTGTAGAGAAGCCTTGGCCAAAAATCAATGTTAGGAAGTTTTCCGAAGTTCAGCTCAATTGAGTTGACTCTCCCGATGGCCAGGGTTAAGTTGAGGGCACTTTTCCGCCTCAAGGTTTTTTCTGGAGTTCGGGAGGAAGCATGTCCGTTAATAAAGTCATTCTGGTCGGCAATCTCGGCAAGGATCCCGAGGTGCGTTACACCCAGACGGGCAGTGCTGTGGCAAATTTCTCCATCGCCACTTCCGAGCAGTGGAACGATCGCGACGGCAAGAAGCAGGAGCGCACCGAATGGCACAACATCGTGGTCTGGGGCAAGCAAGCCGAGCATTGCGGCCAGTACCTGTCGAAGGGCCGCCAAGTCTATATCGAAGGCAGCATCCGCACACGGAGCTACGACGACAAGAGCGGTAACAAGCGTTACATCACCGAGATCGTTGCCCAACGCATTCAATTCCTTGGCGGTGGCGGTGGCACTCGGTTGCCGCAACAAGGTATGGATACCGGCGGCGTCGACGACATGGCGATGGGTGGCATGGGCGGCGGCCAGCCGCCGGTGGACGACGATATTCCGTTCTGAGCGTATCATCGCCGCCAATGTGTCATCATGGCCGCGTTTGCGCCCGCGGTTAGTATTTTTAACAATCCGGTTTAGAACTCTAGCTACCTTGCTTCAAGGTGCGTAATGGAACGTTCGCCGCTGCAAAAGATCGACGTCGATGCCGCCCTGCGCACGATCTTGGAAGGAACCGCAACTGAAACCGGCGCCGAGTTTTTTCGGGCGTTGGTGAAAAATCTTGCCGAGGCGCTCGGTACTCACGGCGCCTGGGTGACGGAATACTTCCCCGAATCGCGCCGGCTCAAGGCGCTGGCTTTCTGGATGGGTGATCAGTGGCTCGATGGCTGGGAGATGATCGTCGACGGAACTCCCTGCGAACGAGTCATCGATCAGCGTTGTTTGATTCATATCCCGGACAATTTGCTGAACATTTATTGGGACGACCCCGATGTCAAAGCAGTCGGAGCGGCGAGTTATATGGGCATGCCGCTCTTGGACTTGGATGGCAAAATTCTCGGACATCTCGCAGTCCTCGACAAGCGGCCCATGCCGGCTGAGCCGAGGACGCAGGCTTTATTCCAGATCTTCGCCGCCAGGGCAGCCGCCGAATTGCGCCGTTTGCGGGCTGAGACTCAGGTGCGCGAGCGCGAACAAAAGCTGGGCCGGCTTGTCGGCAATGCCATGGACGCGATCGTTGAGATCGATCGCTATTTGGCGGTCACGCAGATGAATCCGGCGGCGGAACGAGTTTTCGGCTGCAGCGCTGCCGCGGTTATCGGGCAATCCTTCAGCCATTTTCTCGTGCCCGACGCACGCGAAAAACTCGCCCGTTTGATCGTCGATCTCGATACCCGGCCGGAGGGTCAGCGGTCGTTGTGGGTTCCGGGTGGTTTTAACGCTATCGCTCGCAATGGCGCACCCTTTCAAGCCGAAGCGACCCTGGCGCGCTTTGATGTCGAGCGGGAACCTTTTTACACGTTCATTCTGCGCAATGTGAATGAGCGCATCGAAGCGGAGAACAAGATACATTCCCTCACCGTCGAGACCGAATATTTGCGCGAAGAAATCAAAACGCTGGTGGGTGCCGATGGCGTTGTCGGCCAGAGCTCGACTTGGTTAAAAGTCTTGAATGACGCGCAAGAGGTTGCGGCCACCGATGCGACGGTCTTAATTCTCGGTGAAACCGGCACGGGAAAAGAAGTGATCGCGCGATCCATCCACCGCACCAGCCGACGCCACAACAAGCCGCTCATCAAAGTTAATTGCGCGGCGATTCCGGCGACATTGATAGAGAGCGAACTGTTCGGCCATGAAGCGGGCGCCTTTACAGGCGCCACTAAGAAGCGCGATGGCCGCTTCGCCATGGCCCATGGCGGCACGATCTTTCTCGACGAAGTGGGCGAGCTGCCTTTGGACTTGCAGAGTAAACTGCTGCGGGTCTTGCAAGAAGGTGAGTTCGAGCCGGTCGGCAGTTCGCAGACCCGAAAGGTCGATGTGCGCGTCTTGGCCGCCACCAATCGAGACCTCCAACGCGCCATCGGCGAGGGTAAATTCCGCGAAGATCTTTATTACCGCTTGAATGTTTTTCCCATTGAGCTGCCGCCGCTGCGCGAACGGCGCGGCGATATCGGCGCTCTGGCCGGGGCCTTCGTGAAAAAATTCGCCAAGAGCCTGGGGCGGACGATCGAACCGCTCTCGGCGGATTGTATCCGCCGCCTTGAAGCCTATCGCTGGCCCGGTAACGTCCGCGAGCTGCAAAATATCATCGAACGCGCCGTGATCACAGCCCGTGATGGCAAACTCAATCTTGACCGGGCGCTGCCGGAAAGCATCGGCGTGATCGCCGCGGCCGCGGCCGGAGGCGAAGCCGCTGCCAAGCGCGTGCTCACCGCAAAAGAGCTCGAAGACTTGGAGCGGGGAAATATCGTCGTCGCCCTGGAAGCGAGCGATTGGAAAGTCGCCGGCGCCAACGGCGCGGCGACCCTGCTTGGCATCAAGCCGACGACGCTCAGCTCGCGCATGAAAGCGCTCGGCATCGAGCGCAAACGCTAATCACACTCACGAGAAATCATTTTCCGCCCTGACGAGATTTCGTTAGTAACGAAATCTCATCGTCTGTTCATCCCTGAATTAACTTCTTAAGCTCCTGATTTCTAAAACTATTTGGTTACAACACGGCGTTGGCATGGTTTGCGCAATCGATCCATGGTAACGGCGCGGAGCCGGAAAAAAAAATTACGGAGGAAGGGTCATGAAGAATCACTACAGTTATCAGGACGCCTTGGAAACATCGGAACGGATCAACTGGCGCATCGAGGATCTCATCGGCGGCGACAAGCGGTTGGATTTTGCCAAGCCGTTCATGCCGGAATCGTTGGCGCAGGTGGATGGGCTGGGATTTCTATCCGCTGAGGAGAAACGGCTCTTGAACCAAATCCGCGGCCACGAATATCTCGCCATGTTCGGTCTGGTCGAAGAGTTCATTTTGCCATTCGCCGTCGACCACGCAAGGGCGCAGTTGAGCGGCGACGACTTTCGCACTCGCGCGCTGCTCAAATTCGCCGGTGAAGAGGCCAAACATATTCATCTGTTCAAACAGTTCCGCAACGACTTTGCCGCGGGCTTTGGCAGCCAGTGTGAGTTCATCGGTCCAGCGGAAGACGTCAAACGCTTCGTGCTATCGCACAGTCCGCTGGGCGTCGGAATAGCGGTCCTGCATATCGAGTGGATCACGCTGCGGCACTACATCGACAGCGTACGCGATAACCAAGAGCTCGATTCGCAGTTCAAGAGCCTGTTGAAGCATCACTGGTTGGAGGAGTCGCAGCACACCAAGATCGATACTTTGATCGTCGAGGAAATGGCGGCCACGGCGACGCCGGATGAAATCGACCTGGCGTTCGAGGAGTACGGCAAGATTGGCGCCTTCATCGACCAAGGTCTCCAGCAGCAGTCGGAGTTCGATGTTGCCGCCTTCGATCGGGCGAGCGGGCGCAAGCTTGCAAACCATGAGCGTCAGGAGATGTGCGAGACTGTGTTGAAAGGGATGCGCTGGACCTATCTCGGCACAGGTATGACCCATCCGAACTTTCTCGCCACGGTGGAACAGATCAAGCCTGAGGCGAAAGAGCAGATCGAGGCCATGGCAAAGGCGTTCAGCTGAGGGTGATAAGCGACGGCCGCGAGGCTGCGGCCGTCGCATTTCTACATGACAAGTGACGTTTTGCAGGAAGCTGTACTGCGGGCGGTGGGCCAGTTGGACATGCGATAGGATTCACCGCCCGTCAGCGTGAGGATGGATCATGCAACGGCTGGCTATTGTGATTCGCGACGACGCTTTCGACAAGCTATTGACCCCGTTGACCTTTGCCTACTTGCAGGCGCGCGAGGGAGTTCAGGTCGATATTCTCTTCGTGCTCTGGGCGGTGCGCGCGCTGACCGAAAAGGGCGCCGCAGCGCTTACGATCGATCCGCGTCACGAGTCTGACGACCTATGGCTGCGCCGGAGCATGGCCGAAGAAGGGATTTCGGGTATCTACGATTTCTTGAAACTTCTGGCCGGCACCGGAAATGTCGCGCTTTACGCTTGCCGGCTGGCGGCGGCGACTTTCGCTGTCGACGAGGCGGGCCTCATTCCCGAAGCGGCGGGTATCGTCGATTCGTCGTGGTTTTTGAACGAAAAGGCGATCAAAGCCGATCACTGTCAGTATTTTTGATCGGCTCCCAATGTGCGATAAGACGGTCATGGCTGAAAAATTTTCCACCCAGTCGATGGTTTTGCCGAGCAGGAAAACCAGTCGTGCCGTTTGCACCGTAGCGCTGACCGCAATCGCGCTGACGGCGTTTGCCGGAAATTCAATTCTGTGCCGGCTCGCTCTTGGCTCGGCGGCCATCGATCCGGCGAGCTATACGGCGGTGCGGTTGGTTTCGGGTGCTCTGATGTTGCGGCTGATCGGGAGATTTCTCGGTAGTCGCCTATCGCCCACGAGATCGAGTGGAAGCTGGGGTGCCGGGGCCCTGCTATTTCTCTACGCGGCAGCCTTTGCGTACGCCTATCGCAGCCTGAGTGCCGGCACCGGAGCGTTGATCCTCTTCGCCGCGGTGCAGCTGACCATGATCGGATCCGCCCTCCGAGCGGGCGAGAAACCTTCGCCGTTAGAATGGTTGGGGTGGTTCGTGGCGATGACAGGACTGGTCTATCTGATTTTTCCGGGGATCGCCGCGCCGTCATTCGCTGGCTCGATGCTCATGGCGGCGGCGGGGATCGCCTGGGGCGCCTATTCACTTCTTGGCCGCGGCGTGGGCGATCCAGTTCAAACAACCGCGGATAACTTTTTGCGGGCGGTGCCGTTGGTCCTGGTTTTGGCGCTGGTCCAATTGCCGCTGCTGACGGCCTCGCCCGTCGGTGTCATCTGGGCGGTTCTTTCCGGCACAATCACTTCGGCTCTGGGCTATGTCATTTGGTATACGGTACTTGACCGGCTGACCGCGACCCGTGCGGCCACTTTGCAGCTTTCCGTCCCGGTGATCGCCGCGTTCGGCGGAGTCGCATTCTTGTCGGAAGAGGCCACGGCACGCTCGTTGATCGCCGCTACGGCGATTCTTGGCGGGATCGGCTTATCGATGTCGGCTCGCGCAGCGCCGAAAGGTTTCACCCTGATCGTTAGACCCTGGCTACTCAAGACTTTGTCACGCAACTCGCCGCCCGACGTCAAGGTCGACGTTGATGCGCCGGCGGCAAGCCGGCACCATACCCGAAGGATGTAACGTGAATACGGCTGCGCGGAGAAAAACCGGCTTGTCTCGCCGCGCTCATCTATTGGAAGCGCGTGTATGGAGCCGAGACCGGCCTGTCACAAAGAGTTCTATTGCGCCACAAGATTTCGCGGCTCGCCGCGCAGAAATGCTTCAATGTTGGTTTTGACTTCCACTAACAGCCGCTCGCGCGCTTCGCGCGCCGACCAGGCGGTGTGCGGCGTGACGATGAGACTGTCCAACTCGGAGGCGGCGCGGATGATCGGGTGATCGGCGGCCGGCGGCTCTTGCGTGATCACATCGAGGGCGGCGCCGGCGATGCGCTTGTTGCTTAGCGCTTCAATCAGCGCCGGCTCGTCGATCAGAGCGCCGCGGGCGGTATTGATTAGAAATGCGCTCGGTTTCATCGACGCCAAAGGTTGGCCGTTGATCAAATTTCTCGTCTCGGCGGTCAGCGGGCAGTGCAGCGAAATGAAATCGGCTTGGCGAAATAGCTCTGCCAAGGGGACTCGATCTGCTCCGGGTGTCAGCTCTCCGGGGCGAGCGCCGATGAGGATCTCCATGCCGAAGCCGCGCGCCATCTGCGCCACCGTCTTGCCAATGTTGCCGAAACCAATGATGCCAAGTTTCTTGCCGGCGAGTTCCATGTTCGGAAATGTTAGGAGAGCGAAAATCGGACTCTTCTGCCATTCACCGGCTTTCACGGCGGCGGCATAGCTGTTGGCGCGGCTGGCCAGCTCCAAGATCAGCGCCATGGTAAATTGGGCCACCGATTGGCTGGCGTAGCCCGGCACATTGCAGACTTTGACGCCGCGTTTGCTTGCGGCTCCTTTGTCGATGACGTCGGTGCCGGTGGCGGCCACGGCGATAAGCTTCAGCTCGCGGACGGCGGTGGAATTCAATATCGCTTCGTCAATGACGACTTTGTTAGTGACGGCGATGGCGTGCCCCGCTAGTCGCTCACCAGTTTGTGCGGCGTTTGTCACTTGATGCACCTTGCAGTGCCAAGTCTCGGTGAATGCCGTTAGCGGCATGTCGCCGTAGGTGGCGGCGTCGAGAAAAACAATGCTTGCTTGCGGCTTGCTCATTTCGCGAGCTTCCCTTGGGCTTCGAGTTTTTTCGCTTCGTCCCAGTAGCGGTCCATTTCGTCGATGGACGATTGGGCGAAATCTTTGTTGGCTTGGCGCAGCTTGGCTTCGATGTGGTGAAACCGCCGAGTAAATCGTTCGATGGTCTGCGCCAGGACCGCCTCGGATTCGACATCGAGAAAACGCGCGATATTGACCATAGTGAAGAGAAGGTCGCCAAGCTCCTCGCCGGTGTGGACTTTGTCGCCGGACGCGACGGCTTGTTTGAGTTCGCGCATCTCTTCGTCGACCTTGGCCCAGACCTGATCGATACTCGGCCATTCGAAGCCCAAACTGGCGGCGCGCCGCGAGATCGATTGCGCCCGCGCCAGCGCCGGCATCGCTTTGGGCACGTTGCCGAGCGCTGATCTGCTTTCGCCGTCTTTCTTTTCATTGGCTTTGAGCTGCGCCCGCTGTTTGAGCGCGGCGGCGGGATCCTCCGGCAGCGGTTCGCCGGCGAAGACGTAGGGATGCCGGCGCACCAACTTGTCGATAAGAATTTCAATCACGTCCTTGATGGTAAAACGGTTTTCTTCGCTGGCGATCTGCGAATGAAAGACGACCTGGAGCAGCACGTCGCCCAGCTCCTCTTTCACCTTTTTCGCGCCGCCGTCGTCCAGCGCTTCGAGCAGTTCATAGGTTTCTTCGAGCAAACAGGGCTTGAGCGAGAGGTGGGTCTGCTCCCTGTCCCAGGGGCAACCGTTGTCGCTGCGCAGTTGCGTCATGACATTGAGCAGTTCAGTGAATTTCACTTCGATGTCGCGATCGCTCACAGATCTTGCCTCCGCGCTGCATGGGCTTGCGAACTTTCCTTCCGAGCGGGCAGCGTGCTAAATCTTACTGGTCGCAGTTATTGAAGTCCAGCAAACCAAAGGAGAGATGCTCATGCCGCTAGCCAATGTCGATGGGATTGACACTTACTATGAGGTTCATGGTTCGGGAACGGCGATTTTAATGTGCGCGCCGGGCGGGTTCGACGCGACAATCGATAAGTGGCGCGTGGCGAGCGCCTGGACGGGAATCGACGCGATCCAAGCGCTCGCGGCAGAGCATCGGGTGATAGTCTACGACCGGCGCGAGTGCGGCCAGTCCGGCGGGCGGGTCGAGCGATTGACCTGGGCGACTTTCACGCGTCATGGCAAAGCGTTGCTCGATCATCTGAAGATCGATTCGGCCTGGATTCTCGGTGGCTGCATGGGTTGTTCCATGGCCCTCGCTTTCGGCGTGCATTATCCGCAAGCGACCCGTGGCTTGCTGCTGCATTGGCCGGTGGGCGGCTATCGTTGGAAGGCCAACAGCCAGGCGCGCTTCATGCGCCACTGTGAGTTTGCCAAACAAAATGGGCTCAAAGGCGTGGTTGAGCGCGCCCAAGACAAGAAAAGTTTTTGGCTCGACCCGGAAACCGGTCCCTGGGCCGGGATGATCGCGCGCGACAAAGAATTCGCCGACCGCTTCGTCAAGCAAGATTTGGAACACTACCTGGGGATGATGATCACTAGCGGCCGAACTTTGTTTGACCGCGACACCGCACCCGGCGCCGAGCCCGAAGAGGTGATGGGAATCAAGACGCCGTCGCTGATCATCCCCGGCGACGACCCGTCCCACGCGACCTCGGGCGCGCATTACCTGCGGGAGTTACTGCCCAATAACGAATTTTGGAACGTCATGCCGCCGCAGCAGTCGACGCAAACAGTGGTCGATCGGGTTCTCGAGTTCTGCCGCAAGCATGATTGAATTTTCCTGAAGTCGCCTCGATGAGGTGTGGACCGCTGCGGCGAAATTTGATAGACAAAATCCACTTTGAACTGTCATTCACGAATCTAAGGAGGTACCGATGGACGTTTCCAACTCTACTGTTCAACTCAACATTTCTGACGGCAAGATGGATGCCTACGTGGCGCAGCCGAAGGAAGGCGGCAGTTATCCGGGCATCGTCGTAATACAGGAAGCTTTTGGTGTGAACGATCACATGAAGAAAGTCACAGATCGGATCGCGGCCGAAGGCTACGTGGCGATCTGCCCGGATATTTTTCATCGCGAGGCGGAGCGGGTGATTCCGTTCTCCGACATGGCCAAGGCGATTGCGACCCTGCAGCGGGTGCAGGATCCCAAGGCGATGGAAGATGTCAGTGCGGCGATCGCACACTTGAAATCGCAAAGCAACGTCAAATCCGGTTCTCTCGGCGTGGTCGGCTTCTGCATGGGTGGACGCTTGACCTATTTGAGCGCGGCGCATCACGCCAATGACGTGAAGTGCGCGGTGCCGTATTACGGCGGCGGCATTACCATGGGCAATCCGAGCCCGTTGTCGCGCACCGGCGAGATCAAATGCCCGATGTATCTATTCTTTGGCGCCAAGGATCAGCTGATCCCGATGGATCAGGTGGGTCAGATCAATACCGAATTGACGACCAAAAAGGTGCCGTTCCAGATGAAGATCTATCCCGACGCGGGCCACGGCTTTTTCTGCGACGAGCGCGGCAGCTATCATGAAAAGTCGGCTGCCGATGCCTGGGAAAAGACCAAGAGTTTCTTCGCGCAGCATCTTAAATAGTTCAGGGTAGCGCAGTCCGAGGGAGGGGAAAGGTGGTTACTTTTCCCCTCCCTTTTTTTTGTTTCTTTGAGCTATTTCAGTTAGATTAGCCGGCATCATGGCAAGAACGAAAAATCCCGAGCAAGTTAAAATTGCCTTGGTGCAGATGAGCTGCGCCAACGACCCCATCGCCAATCTCGCCAAAGCCGTGCAACGCATTGAAGCGGCGGCCAAGAAGGGCACCAAGATCGTCTGCCTGCAGGAGCTGTTTCGCTCGCGTTATTTTTGCCAGAGCGAGGACCCTCGTAACTTCAAGCTTGCTGAACCTATTCCCGGGCCGAGCACGGAAGTTTTAGGCGCGGTGGCGCGGCGAAAGAAAATCGTCATCGTCGCGTCGCTCTTCGAGCGGCGCACAGCCGGCATCTACCACAACACTGCGGTGGTGCTCGATGCCGATGGTTCGATTGCCGGCAAGTACCGCAAGATGCATATTCCCGACGATCCGCTCTATTACGAAAAATTTTATTTCACCCCCGGCGATCTAGGCTTCCCCAGTTTTCAGACGCGCTACGCCAGGATCGCGGTGCTGGTCTGCTGGGATCAGTGGTTTCCCGAAGGGGCGCGGGCGGCGGTGCTGGGCGGCGCACAGATCTTGTTTTATCCGACAGCGATCGGCTGGATACCGAAGGAGCCGCGCACCGTGGCGCGGAATCAACGCAACGCGTGGGAGTTGATACAGCGCTCGCACGCGATCGCCAACGGGGTTTACGTTGTCTCGGTCAACCGCGTCGGCAGCGAAGGCAAGATCAGGTTTTGGGGCAATTCGTTTGTCGCCGGGCCGCTGGGCGAGATCGTTGCCCATGCCGGCGCAAAGCGGGAAGAGATTCTCATCGCCAATTGCGATCTCAGCAAGATCGAAGAGACGCGCCAAGCCTGGCCGTTTCTGCGCGACCGGCGTATCGACGCGTACGGCGCGTTACTGACCCGTTCGCTCGACCGCTAATCCCTCAGATTGAAAACAGCATTCCATGGCAAATTCATTCCCGAGTTCATCCACGCCTACTAGTTTGGGTTATTCCATGCCGGCCGAGTGGGCGCCGCATCGGGCCACCTGGCTGTCCTGGCCGCATAATTTAGAAACCTGGCCGACCGACTTGGAAAAAGTCCGGGACATCTGGGTGCAGATGGTGGCGGCGCTGTCGCCCCACGAGCAGGTTTACTTGCTGGTCAACGATGGCGCCGCAAAAACACAGTTGGCGGCGCGGCTCAACGGCGCCAAAGCGGCAATGAACAATGTGACCCTGCTGGAGATCCCCACGGTCGATGTCTGGATGCGCGATTACGGCCCGACATTCGTCACCCGGAACGCCACGGACCGGCCGCTGGCGTTCAACGATTGGATCTTCAACGGTTGGGGCGGCAAGTACCAAGCTTACGAGGAAGACGATCGGGTGGCGCGCGCGATCGCAGAGCTTCTGCAATTGCCGGTGTTCGAGCACAAATTGATCCTTGAAGGCGGTTCCATCGAAGTGAACGGCAGTGGAACATGTCTGACCACCGAACAGTGCCTCCTCAACCGCAATCGCAATCCAAATTTGAGCCGCACGCAGATCGAAGATTTTCTTAAAGCATCGCTTGGCGTACGGCAGATTCTCTGGCTCGGCGAAGGGATTGTCGGCGACGATACCGACGGCCATATCGACGATATCGCGCGCTTTGTCAATCCGACGGTAGTTGCATGTATTGTCGAGGCAAATCCTCATGACGATAACTACCGCTTCTTGCAAGAAAACTACGAGCGCTTGCAGAGCGCCCGCGATCAGGACGGCAAGAAGTTAGAAATCGTTTGCTTGCCCTGTCCGGCGCCGGTTTTCTACGACGGCGCGCGGCTGCCGGCGAGCTACGCTAATTTTTACATCGCCAACGAGGTCGTGCTCGTGCCGGTGTTCGACGATGGCAACGACCATAAAGCTCTGGGACTCTTGCAAGAATGTTTTCCCAAGCGAAAAATAATCGGCCTGCGCTGCAATGAAGTGGTGGCCGGTTTAGGCGCGATTCACTGCGTCACGCAACAGCAGCCAGCGGTGCGCTGATTTCTTGGCGTTGTCCTTATTGTGCCATATTCGTCTTCGAGGCCTTGACTATTTTTTGCGCTGCCCTATCCTGGCCGCTGGTATGGGTCAGATCATTCAACTACAAGAGCTGCATCAAGCCCGCCGGCGCAAGTCGGAAAAAGTCAGCATGCATCAATGCATCGAGCTTTTGGAGTGGAATTTGAAAAAGAGCGTCGATGATTACTTCGCCGCGCCACGCGAAGAACGATCCATGCGCGCAACCCAAATCCGCAAGCTCAGCGAAATCCTCGAGTATGCGCTGAGACTGCTCTAGCCCGGCCACGGTCAGTCGTGGATCTTATCCCCCTCTTAGTTGCCGTTTTTATTTCCTTTGTCGGTTTGGTTCTGCTTAGCTGGTTTTTTCTTGGCCGCTTGCGCACGCTGGTTCAAGAGAAATCGGAAGATCAGTCGATGCTCTTGATGCAGCAGCAGATCGATCAACTGCGCTCGCAGCTGAGCGCGACGCTGGATAACAACACCCGGGCCTTGCAGCAGCAGTTGGGTCAAATGATCGCTCAGGTCAACGAGCGTCTAAAAGAAAATGCTCAGGTGCTCAACGACACCCAACAGAATTTGGGCGAACGGCTCGACAACGCGGCGCGTGTGGTCGGCGGCGTGCAGAAAAGCCTTGGCGGCCTCGAAGAAACCAATCGGCGAATTTACGAAGTCGGCAAAGACATCGCGTCATTGCAGGACATCCTGCGGGCGCCCAAGCTGCGCGGTGGACTCGGCGAATTTTTTCTCGAGGACTTGTTGGGGCAGATCTTGCCGCCGCAACATTTTTCGATCCAATATGGCTTTCGCAGCGGCGAAAAAGTCGACGCGGTGATCAAGCTCGGCGCTTCCCTGGTGCCGGTGGACGCGAAATTTCCCTTGGAAAATTTCAAACGGCTAGTGGAGGCGGCGAGCGACGAGGAGCGCAACCGGGCGAAGAAACAATTCGCCGTCGATGTGCGCAAGCATATTGACGCGATCGCCTCCAAGTATATCCTGCCAGACGAAGGGACTTATGATTTTGCCCTCATGTATATCCCGGCGGAAAACGTTTATTATGAAACGGTCATCAAGGATGAAGCCGACGACGAACGCAACCTGTGTCAGTATGCCATGAGCAGGCGGGTGATTCCGGTTTCGCCCAATAGTTTCTACGCGTATTTGCAGGCGATCATTTTGGGTCTTAAAGGTTTGCGGATCGAAGACCGGACCAAGGAAATCATTCAGTACCTGGGCCGGTTGCAGGGCGATTTCGCCAAGTTTCGCGACGATTTTGTCGTTCTCGGCAAACACTTAGCCCATGCCCAGTCGAGTTATCAGAGCGCCGACAAACGGCTTGAACAATTCGGCCAAAAATTCCTAGCCGCGGAATCGGCGCGGAGCGAGCCTTTTGAGCCGAATCCCAACAGTGCTAAAACCACCTAGTGAGTCGCCATGCATCTGAGTCTGTTTTCCCGTCTGACGCTGGGCTATCTGGCGATCTTTGCGATCGTCGCGGCGGCAAGTTCGTATGCGATCCTCGAGCTGACCGATTTCGGCAACCAGGCGGAGTCGATCCTACGTATCGACAATCGGGTGCTCGACCACGAAAAATTTCTCACCGATCTGTTGTTGTCGCAAAGCCGCGCCGAGCAGAAGTTTGTCCTGAGCCGCGACGAAGCGTGGTATCTACAATTTGTTCGCTTGAAGATCGATTTCGAAGCGCGTGTCGAGAACGCGGCGGCGGTGGCCGATGTTCTCGCCCAGGCGATCGTGCGGCGGGTGCGTGAAAACTACCGCCGTTACGTCGAATTGGTCGAGTTCGAGGCGCGCTGGGTGCGCACCAAGAAGAATTATCCACAAGCGCAGTTCAAGCAGGACAAGGACAATCTAGTCGATGCTATGTTGGATGAGCTTGAGCGCTTGCGCGCCAATCAACAACAGACGACCTACTCTAAAGTTAAGGAGTTGGCCGCCACCGCGGCGCAGGCGCGAGAAGCCGCGTTGTCGATCGCCGCGGGCAGTCTGCTGGCGCTTGTTCTGATGTCGATGCTGATCACCAAGAGCATTACTCGGCCGTTAGCCGCGCTCAAAGCCAAGACTCAAGAAATTGCTCGTGGCAATTTCGATCATCCGGTTCAGATCAAGTCGCCCCGTGAGATTGCCGAGTTGGCGGTGGCGCTTAATTCGATGAGCCAGCGGCTCAAGGAGCTCGATCGCTTGAAGGCGGATTTTTTCGCGGCCATGTCCCATGAACTGCGCACCCCTTTGACCTCGATCAAGGAGGGCACCGGTCTCTTGCTCGACGGCGTCGGCGGTGCGACCACGGAGAAGCAACAAAAGCTGCTCGGCATTATCACCGAGGAAAGCAACCGCTTGATCAGCCTGGTCAATACGTTCCTCGATCTTTCGAAAATGGAAGCCGGCATGATGCGTTACGATTTCGAGACCACGCATATCGAGCCCTTGATCAAACGTGCGGTCGCCGAGATTACGCCATTGGTGGAGGCCAAGCAGATTCAATTTGAAAGTGCGCTGGATGAACCGATGCCGGCGTTGCGGCTCGATCCTGAGAGAATTTTACAAGTGTTGCGCAACCTGATGGGTAATGCCGTCAAGTTCACCCCCAAGGGAGGGCAAGTGTCGGTTGCGGCCAAGACCCACGATGGCATCCTGGAAGTTTCTGTGAAAGACTCCGGCCCGGGCATCCCAGCGGAGAGTCTTGGGTCGATCTTCGAAAAATTCAGCCAGGGCAGTCACGCGGGCGCCAATCACCGTCAGGGCACAGGCCTCGGTTTGGCGATAGCTAAAAACATTATTACATCGCATGGTGGAAATTTATGGGCGGAAAGCCAATTGGGCAGTGGCAGCAAATTTGTTTTTGTCTTGCCCTGCTGATAATCATTTCGGGCTGCGGGCTATTTCAGGAATCGATTCGGCGCCGGGAATTGCGCGAAGCCTTGACCCAAGGTCAGCAGTTGCTCGCTCGCGGTGACTATGAGGGCTCGCTCAACGCCTTTCAAAATGTTATCGCGATCGCCAAGGATCAACCGCCGGCGGATGCGGCGAATTTCTATATTGGGGTCGTGTACGCACACCCGCAGAATCCACGCAAGGATCGGCAGAAGGCGCTTGGTTCATTTCAACGGGTGCTGACGCAGTATCCAGAGAGCCGCTTTGCCGAACCGGCTAAGGTCTGGTCTGGTATTCTAGACGAAATAGATGCGACAATACAAGAAATAGAGCGAACCAAAATCGAGGCTGAGAAGTCTAAGCAAGAAATTGAAATATCCCGGCGCGCCGCCGAACGCTCCAAACAGGAAGCCGAAAAGTCCCGGCTGGAACTTGAAAAATCCCGCCAGGATTTTGAGAAGGCCAAGCAGTTGATCGAGAAATCCAAGCAGGTGGACATTCAAATCGAAAAAAAGCGGCGCGAACGGGGGAGATGAGGGTCTCGTGGCAAAGGGCAATATTTTAGTCGTAGACGACAACCCCAACCTGTTGGAGCTGATCAAAATGCGCCTGGAGGCGGCGAATTACGAGGTTACCGCTCTCGGCGAGGAAGACAAAGCGCTGAATGCTTTCAAGGACAAGGCTTTCGACTTGTGCGTCGTTGATTTGATGTTGGCGCAAAGTGATGGATTGACTCTGATGGAGCAGTTCCGTTTGATCCATCCGGATATTCCGACGATTATCCTGACCGCTCACGGCACGATTGAAAACGCCGTCGAAGCGATGCGCCGTGGCGCCTACAGTTATCTGACCAAACCCTTTGAGCCGACCGACTTGCTACTGCAGATCGAGCGTGCGCTGGAGAATCGCAATCTCAACTCAGAGATCAAGCGGCTTAAGGAATTGTTGCATGAGCGCTTCGATTTCACCAATATCATTGCACGCAGCGGTAAGATGCGGGCGATTCTGGACGTGGTCACACGCATCGCCAAGCTCGACTCGACAGTTTACATTCACGGCGAGAGCGGCACGGGTAAGGAGTTGGTCGCGAAGGCGATTCATCTCGCCAGCGACCGCAAGGACACGACATTTGTCGCGCTCAACTGCGCCGCGCTGCCCGAGACGCTGCTCGAAAGCGAACTGTTCGGCCATGAAAAAGGCGCTTTTACCGGCGCAGTTCGCAGCACCAAGGGATTGTTTACCCAAGCCCATGGCGGAACGCTTTTTTTGGACGAGATCGGCGACATGCCGTTGGCGACGCAATCCAAATTGCTGCGCGCGCTGCAAGAGCGGCAATTCTATCCGGTCGGTAGTGAATCTCCCGTCGAGGTAGACGTGCGGGTTATCGTCGCGACCAATAAAGACTTAGCCGAGCAGGTGAAAAAGGGTCTGTTCCGCGATGATCTCTACTACCGCATTCACGTCATACCGATCTATTTGCCGCCGCTGCGCGAGCGTAAAGAGGACATTCTGCCCCTCGCCGAGCACTTTCTAAAAAAATACAGTCAGCAGATGAAGCGAGAGGTGAAAGGCCTGACGCCGGAAGCGGTGCGCCGGCTCATGTTGCACGATTGGCCCGGCAACGTGCGCGAGTTGGAGAACACCATCGAGTATGCGGTGGCAATGACCCAGAAGGATATGGTGACCGAGGACTACGTCATTCAGGGGAAACAATCGCCGGCGGAACGGGCTGGCGGCTTTCCGCTGGAGCGGCAAGCCATGACTGCCGACGCGCTTAAATCGCTCAAAGATGCGCGCGACGCCTTTGAGCGCGACTATTTAGTTCAAGTTCTCTCGATGACCGAAGGTAACGTTAGTCAAGCCGCTAAGCTCGCAGGGAAATATCGCGCCGATTTTTACGACCTGCTGAAGAAGCATGATCTCAAGGTCGATGAGTTCAAACGCGTCAAGCCTTCGTACCAGCATTAAATCTCTTGATCTGCGGGCTTGGTCACTGAATCTCCATCCGCCACCCCTTACGTGCCATCGCGGTTTACTGCGGGTCTCACTTTCCTCAAGTATTCGACTGCCGGCTATTTTGATCACGAAACGCCGGGACAATCCTCCTCGGCCGCTTTCTTGGACTCTTGTGTCCGAGAACAATGACTAAACTTTCCCACTGGTTAACGATGATGAAATCGATGGAATAGAGATTGCTCCATCGCTTCGTCAGCCAGGATGGGGGTTTTCATGGCGAGCATACCGCGTTAGTTGTCGATGATGATGAAGAGCTGGCGGCGCTGGACCGGGAACGATGAGAATTTTCGGCGAAGATCATTGCGAAGCCATTTTCTCGGGATGCTCTGATGCATCAGATCGAAATATAAGATTTGAGCTGATTCAGGGTGTACTGCCGAGATAGAATTAACGGAATAAGAAGCGATGAGTGATTTCCAGGAACCTTCAGCGGTGTAGGAAAACCCTTCGCTGCCCCATGATAACTAAGTAAAAAGCGATAAAAATCGGTGAATTTGGTAGTTTTGGCTGTTTTTGGGGATGGTATAGAATTTGATTATATGCTTGTAACAAGTGATAGCTAAGGTTCATGCGATGAATCCAAAAGCACGAAAGATAAAGAAAAACTGATCAACAACCGACTAACAGGAGGAATAGGTATGAATGGTTTTAGCCGCAATGGCGTTAAATATTTTATCGGCGCAGGGGTAACGGCGACGTTGCTCATGGGCCAGGGCTGTTTGGCAACCCGGGATTGGGTTCGCGAGAACGTCAACGATCCGTTGTCCGGGCGCATCTCGCAAACGGAAGGGCGTTTGGATGGGCATGACAGCCAGATCGGTAGTCTGGGTAACCGTATGACCGGTGTCGAAGGTAAGCTTGGCCAATTTGAAGGCCGCCTCGGACAGGTTGATGCCAAGGCTGACCGTGCTCTAAATGCCATCGCCAATCTTCGCCTGGAGCGCAAGATTGTCATCGACATGAAGGATGGCGCCAACTTCGCGTTTAATTCGGCTAGCTTGCCACAGCAGGCGCAGCGCGAGATCGACGGTTTCCTGAGCGACCTCAAGGGCGATGTTTCCGGTGCGGAGGGAACGATTTTTTTGGTCGCCGGCCATACTGATAGCGTCGGCAGTGAAGAGTACAATTATGAACTCGGCAAGAAGCGCGCCGATGCGGTGAGCCGTTATCTGATCACGAAAAAGAGCATGGACCCGATGAAGGTCATTCCGGTGTCCTACGGCCAGAGCGCTCCGGTAGCGGAAAACAACAACGCCCAGGGCCGAGCTAAGAACCGCCGCGTGGAAATCTTGGTCTATCGCGAAGGCATCACTTCGCAGGCGGCCGCTCCGGCGCCGCAGCAGCCAGCCGCGCCGCGCTCGTCGCAGACGACGACCGAGCCAGCCGGGGAGAAGATCACCCAGCGCTAGTTTCTTTGTAAGAAACACGGGGGGCAGCGAAAAAAGGCGGAGTCTTCGACTCCGCCTTTTTTTATGGGCCGGCATTTTATCCCTGGACGCGGCAGCGTCCGGGTTTAGTGATAGAGTTTATCGATGTAACCACTGTCGTCCAACTCACGCACGAAGTGGGTGTTCCACAGCGCCAGTGGATTGAAGCCGGCGATTTCGGGGTCGCGCCGCACGGCGAGCTGGAAAACGTTGGCAATCCCTTCAAGGGACGGATAGGGCTTTTTCTCCAAAGACTGTGCCCATTCGTCGTACAGGGTTTCGACTTCCTGGTCGGTTTGAAGCTTCAAGATTGGGGTTGCGTGCTCCTTGAGAATCTCCAGCGTCTCCTGTTTGCGGGTGAGAAAAAAGTGGATGGCATCGACCAGACCTTTGGTCAGCAGGCGAATCTCGCCGGGATGACTTCTCACAAAGCCGGTGGTGGTCGTCAGCGTAACGCCGCGGATCATCGGAATTGCCCGCACGGTGATGACGTGAGCGCCCGCTTTGGCGGCGCGGCTGTCATGCGGGATGGTGACGAAGGTGGCGTCGTATTCGCCGCTCAACACCTTCTTCCAGCGATCTTCGGACGAACCGCGCAACTCGATAAGTTCGATGTCGCCGCGGTCGACATCCAATCCTTCTTGTTTCAAAAACAGCCAAATGTTGAGGCCAGCGTGGGAGGTAAGCTTGTCAGCGACAATCTTTTTACCTTTAAGATCCTGGACCGAGCGAATTGCCGGCCGGACGATCAGTTTATTCTCAGTCCAATTATTGGTCGGCTGGGCCAGGTGGACGAAGTCTTCGCCGTTTTTGGCGTTACGGACATACAGATTATGATGATTGCCGGAGATCAGGTCGACACTGCCGTTCTTGAGCGACTCGACGGCTTTTTCGCGGACGAGTTGCGGCGAGGTGTCGACTTCAAGACCATTCTTTTGCCAGCAGCCCGATTTATCGGCAACCAGCCAAAGTGGCGCGTGAGAATTGGAGCGATAAATGATCCGGAGTCTTTTGTTTGACATGGGAATTTCCTCTCGAAATGTAAAGCGCTGCTAAGCGGGTCATAGCATTAGTCAGAACTGTTTTGCCAGCGGCGGCTTACGGGTGAAGCCGAAGCCCAAGCCAGAGTGTGATGGCGGCGAATAACAGGATACCCCAGTTGGCGCTGGTCATGCGGTTGATGATTGAGCTTAGCTGCTCGGGACTGACCTCGTCGCCGCCTTCGGTTCGCCGGACGAAACGATGGCCGATACCAAGCGCCTGGTAGACGCTGAACATGACCAGCAGGAAGGCGAAGATCAACTTTATGAACAGGTTGTATTCGAGATATTTGAAAAAGTTTTCGCGGTATGCCGCTTTCAATTCGGTGAGCTGGAAGGCTCCGGTAAACAAGATGATGCCCAGGGAGCCGACCTGGAGGGGGTTGTAAAACTTCAAGCCGCGGACGAAAAATCGCACCTTCTCGTCATGATTCTCCAATACTGCTACTGCGGGCAGCAGCATGAGCCAAAAGCCGATGACCGCCCCCAGGTAGACCACCAGGGCGATCAAATGGAGCCAGGAGTAGAACATGGGGCGGTGGGATCATCCCCAGCTAAAGCGCGAACCCTTCTTGTAAGGTTTGCCGGCGGCGTCGTAGGTGTCGCCGATAATGTCGAGTTGTTCGCGGATGCGCTCGCGCTCGCGCTCCTGGTGTGCCTCGAAGGCGGCGGCGTCTTTAGCGCGCCGCTCGACGAATTGCGCCAGCTCACGCTCGCGCCGTTCGACGAACTCCCGTTGCTCGTTTTCCCACTTGTCGTAGGAGTCTTTGAGCAGCGTGCGGATATGAAAATTTAAATTGTCCCGAACAACCGTCGATTTGTGGCAATGTGGGCAGAAGATTACGTTGCCGATGGTGAAGTTCTTGACGTTCTGTTCCTGGACGGCGTTGCATTTGTAGCAACGCAGCGGAATGTTCCAGGAGTCGATGGGCGGCAGCTCGACATAATTCACATCGGCCTCGACGAATGCCGAGACCGCGCTGGCGTCGGCCGCTGCTTGCGCCGCACTTGGGCCGGCCGATGTGGCCGCGGCTTGAACCGCGGCTGCAGGGGCTGCAGTGGCTCCAGCCGTCTTCCCTTGACCCTTGCGAAAACGCGACTCGAAACTATCACCGAAGTCGGTCTCGGGATGAAGCTGGCGCGCCCGTGCTATCAAAACCTCTTCGGACTCGACGTTATTGGGATCGGTGATGCAGACATCGACCGGACAAACCGCCGCGCAGGCCTCGTAGTCGTGAAAACCGACGCATTCCGTGCAAAGCTTTGGATCGATGACGAAAATCGGGTCACCCTGGGAAATCGCGTTGTTGGGACACTCGGGTTCGCAGGCGCCGCAGTTGATACAATCGTTGGCGATCATCGTTGCCATGAGCTTGAAACCTCCAAAATAACTAGCGCGGAATTGCCATGGGCGTGAAACTCGGCATATCCTAGATGAAAAAAATTGGCGTTGCAAATCTTCAAATCCGCTGAGATCGGAATATCAGAGGCGTTTTCCGCGCCTGCAACGCCGGCAATAGCTGACGAGCTTTTTCGATGACCAACGAAGCGCACTATTTTATCGGTACCTGCGGCTATTCCTATCCCGGCCTGCCGCCCAAAGGTTGGAGCGGCGTGTTTTATCCCAAGGCCGGGCGCACAAGGGTCGATGAATTGGAGTTCTACGCAGCGCATTTCAATTGTGTCGAGATCAATTCGACCTTTTACCGGCCAGCAAGCGCCGCGATGGCGCGCGGCTGGCTCGCGAAGACTCCCGCGGACTTCATCTTCACGGCAAAAGTCTGGCAAAAGTTCACCCATCCGACGGAACTCGGTCGCGACGGCAAGCTGCCGGGCTCCAAGTGGACGGCGTTCGACAAGACCGATGTCGAGCGCTTCAGTGAAGGCATCGCGCCCTTGGCGGAAGCGAGGCGATTGGGCGCGTTGCTGTTTCAATATCCGGCGAGTTTTTCATTTGAAGCAGCCAATGTTGAACGGCTGGAGTCGGCGCTGGCGAATTTTACTATGGCGCCCAAAGTCGTCGAGCTACGCCACAAAAGCTGGAGCGACCGGCGCGATGAAACTGAAGCGCTACTCGGTAAATTCAACGCTACCTGGGCATTCATCGACGAACCCAAGTTCCCCTCTTCGGTCCATCAGGAGATTGCCGCGCAGGGCAATTTCAACTATCTGCGCTTGCACGGACGCAATCGAGAAAAGTGGTGGCGCCACGACAGCGCCTGGGAGCGCTACGATTACTTCTACCAGCCGGAAAACATTCATCGGCTCGCGGCCAAACTGAAGCAGCTTGGCGGCCAGGCGCCGACCGCCAAGTCCTACGTTTTTTTCAACAACCACGCGCGCGGCCAGGCGGTGGCCAATGCCTTCATGCTCAAGCTGGCGCTGGGGCTCGACGATGGCGCCGCGCCACCCGAGTCCCTGGTAAAAGCGTTCCCAGCGTTGGCCGATTTTAGAGTTTGCCCCGGCAATCGGTAGCGTCCAAATGGTTGCTGCTATCTCGAGATGACAGTCGCCGGCCTCTTGGCGCGCCGATTCTGGTGGGCTATGATGCCGCATGATGATTTTTCGTCGATTTAACTTCCCTCGGATTTATTCGATGGGGTTGGCAGTTGGATTGGTTGTTTTTGCCGCCGGCGTTTCTCGGGCTGCTGATGGTCCGAAGAAGCTGCGCTTGGCTTATGCCGGTTGGGAAATCGGCACAGCGGTGGCTTACATCGGTGTCGACGGGGGATTGTTCAAACAGCATGGCCTCGACATCGAAGAGCTACCGATCCGCGACACGCTGAGCGCCGGCGTGCAATCGCTGCTTGGCGTCGACCTGTTGATCGGTTTCGGCAATCCGCTTGCAGTGGTGCAGCCAGTGGCGAGCGGCGGTGATGTCACGGTTATTGGCTCCCATGTCAGCTTCGATCAGTACGGCATGGGTGTCACTTCATCCATCCAAGCGGTCAAAGATTTAAAGGGTCAAAAAGTCGGTGTTTCCGCGCTCGGCGCGCGCTCGGATCTCATTGCCCGCGTCATGCTGCGGCGCGCCGGGTTAGATCCGGCCAAGGATGTTGAAATGGTCGCTGCCGGCCTGGCGCCGCAACGGGCGTTAGCACTGTCAAAAAATCTGGTGCAGGGAGTGCCGTTTCGGGAGGATATCGCCGCCGAAGCGAAGAAAGCCGGCATCAAGATTATCGACATCAAAAGCGTTCCCGTGCTTACTGACCTGTTGATGACGACGCGCTCGTTTATCAAGCGGGACGAAGACGTCATCCGCCGTTTCATGAAAGGATACGCGGCGGCGATCCATTATTTCATCTCGAAACGGAGCGAAAGTTTGGCGATCTTGAAAAAATACTTTCCCGGCACTCAAGGTATCTCGGTCGACACCATGTACGACGCTTACTCCGCCCAACTTCGGCCGCTGCCCGAGCTTAACGATGAATCGCTTCAGGCGATCATCGACGTCAGCGCCCAGGCGGACCAGCGCGCCGGCAAGCTCAAACCCGCCGATATCACTGAGCCGCGCTTTTTCGACGAGCTCAAGAACAGCAAGTTCTTGAAGGACCTTTACGTTGAGAAGGTGAGCCTCTGACCGGCCGCGGTTAGATTCACGTAGATTGAACAAATCCAGGATCGAGGAGGGAAGATCGCAGATGGCGATCTTCTGTTCGCGCATCCTTGCTCGATGGGGACTTTGCCGAGTCTCCGGTTAAGGCCGCCGAACTGGAACTTTCACAACCCTTTTGATATGCAGCAGAGAACAAATTAAATCGGAGGAACTCATGAGACTTAAAGATCAAGTGGCGATCGTGACCGGCGCGGGGCGCAATATCGGCGAAGATGTTTGCAAACTATTCGTCGAGGAAGGCGCCAAGGTCGCGGTTGTTGATTTAGATCCGGGGCGGGGCAGCAAGGTCGCCGGAGAAATCAATGCCAAGAATCCTGGCAAAGCTATTTCGGTCGTCTGTGATGTCGCCAACGCCAGTTCCGTCAACAGCATGGTGGAGAAGGTGGTGAAAGCTTTTGGCGGTGTCGATATCTTGGTCAACAACGCGGCCTGGACCGACCATAAAACTATTTTCGACATCTCCGAAGAAGAGTGGGACCGGACGATGAACGTGTGCATGCGCAGCGTGTGGTACTGCACCCGCGCAGCGGCCAAGGTCATGATCGACCAAAAGCGCAAAGGCCGGATCGTCAACATCGCGTCGACTTCGGGCCACTGGGGCCGCAAAGAAGCGACCGCTTACACTACTGCGAAAGCCGGCGTGTTGAACCTGACCCGCTCCATCGCCGTGCAACTGGCGCCGGAAGGCATCCGGGTTAATTCCGTCTCTCCCAACCGCATCGGCTCGCCGGTCGGGCAACAGGACGTGCCGGAAAATCGTTTCGTGAAAAATCTCGCCGGTCGGCGCGGCGTGCCGATGGACATTGCCAAAGCGGTCGTGTTCATGGTTTCCGACGAGTCGGAGTTCATCTATGCGATCGATTTGCCGGTCGACGGCGGCGCGTTGGCGATCCGCGATTAGATTCTCAATATTTTAAGTAAAGGCGGGGGAGTTTTTGCGACTTCACCGCCTTTTTTTGGTCCGGGATTCGACAAGACTCACCGCAGAGTAACCGAGGTCGCAGAGTGGAAGGTCAGTACTCGGAAATATGACCGGAAAGAACGCAAAGGGTGCAAAAAATTCCAAGAGGAATTCCGAATGTAGAGGGCGGGTTTTAAACCCGCCCGCTTGACGCGCGTTGACAGTCTTTCGGTCGATCGGATAACTTCGCCGGGAATCGGAGCAACCATGAGTGAAACCGCGATCCAACCTACCGTTCAGCCCGACGCGACGTTGAAATCGACGCCCGATACGATCCTCTGGGGTTATATCGCGGCGAATCTACAGCCGGCGTTGACGATCAAATCGGGGCAGATCGTCGAGATCGAAGCGCTGTCGCACCAGGGGCTGACCACCAATAAAGATCCCGAGAAGTTTTTCGCCGGTTACGGAATTCCGGGCAATGAAGTGCTCGCCGATGCGAAGAGTATTTACGCCGAGGTGAAACGCCCCAAGGGCGCCAGCGTGCATATTCTCACCGGGCCGATCTATATCGAGGGAGCTGATCCCGGCGATACCTTGGAGATCCGTGTTCACGACATCAAGTTTCGCGTGCCCTATGGCGTCAATAATACCGGACCCGGCAAAGGCGTGCTACCGAAGCTGCTCAAAGACGCCACCGCGAAACTGATCCGCATCGATCTCGAACGGCGTGTGGCGCTGTTCTCCGACGACATTCAGATTCCGCTCAATCCGTTCATGGGCATCATGGCGGTGTCGCCGCCGACGAGTTTGGGAATGGTCTCATCGACGCCGCCGGGCGCTTGGGGCGGCAATATCGATTTGAAATACACCGGCATCGGTTCATCGTTGTTCCTGCCGGTATTCAACAAAGGCGGGCAATTCTTTACCGGTGACGGTCATGCCGTGCAGGGTGACGGCGAGGTGGACGGCGGCGCGATTGAAATCTCGCTCAAGCCGACGCTGCAGTTTATCGTGCACAAGGGCAAGACGATCAGGCAGCCGCGGGTCGAAACCGCGATCGATTATCTGACCACCGGCCTCGACGTCGATCTTAACATTGCCACGCGCATCGCGCTGCAAGAAGCGGTCGACTATCTCCAGGAGGAAAAAGGGCTGAGTGCGGCGGATGCCTACGCGCTGTCGAGCCTGGCCGTGGACTTGGGAATTGGCGAAGCCGTCGATATCGTCAATCTCGTCTATGCCAAGATTCCCAAGAACATTTTCAAAAATAATCCGGAGTTCTGGCACAAACCGGCATAGCCGGTGTTCAAGGTTCAAGAGTTCAAGGTCGAATCCGAATTCGGCTTTATGTCTTGATCTGGTCCTTGAACGATCACAAAATTCGCGGGTAGATAGCATTAACCCACCGACGGAGGAACCGATGGACATTGCGCCACTCAATGAAAAAACCGGTTACGTTCGCTGGATGAAGAGCCAGGGGCTGCCGATTCACAACGGCCATGGCATGGCCGATCTGCGCGCCCTCGAAGTCGCGCCCTATGCCCGTATGGGCGGCAACGCCGCATTCATTCACCTGCATGGCATGCAGGGGATTACCGGCGGCTACATCGGCGAGATACCGCCGGGTGATACGCTCAAACCAGAGCGCCATCTCTATGAAGAAGTCATTTGTATCTTGAACGGCCAGGGTGCCACCGAGTTGTGGGACGACCATGGCAACAAAAAAATGTTCGAGTGGAACAAGTGGAGTCTGTTCGCGCCGCCGCTGAACACGGTCCATCGCCTGGTCAATGGCTCCCGCGAGCCGGTGCGTTTTCTCGCCGTGACCAATGCACCCTTAACGTTCGATATCTACCGCGATGAGAATTTTGTTTTCAATTGCCCCTACAGTTTCAAAGACCGTTACTACGGCGAGGAGGATTATTTCGAGGTTGGTAAAAAGCGTTACGTAAGCGGCTTGATCAATATCTGGGAGACCAATTTTATTCCCGACATCAATGCCGCAATGCTGGAAAGCCTTGAAGTGAAAGGCGCCGGTCTGCGCCTGGCGCAATTTGAAATGGCCGGCAACGCGCTGGTCGGTCATTTGGGCGAGTGGCCGGTGGGCAAATACCACAAAGCGCACTATCATGGCCCGGGCGCGATCATCGTCGGCACGAAGTCGGTCGGTAACGTGCTCCTGTGGCACAAACAATGGGGCATGCACCCGTACACGGACGGCCACGAAGACAAGATCATCGACATCAAATGGGGCGAGGGCAGCATCTACTGCCCGCCGGGTGACTGGTTTCACCAGCATTTCAACACCGGCAAAGAACCGGCGCGTCATCTAGCCGTGCGTTACGGCAGCCGCATCCATCCGCTGGGTTTCAAAGTGTCGCACCAGAAGACTGATGACGATGTCTTCCGCAGTGTCGATGAAGGCGGTTGGATGATCACCTACGAAAACGAAGACCCGGAGATCCCGAAACGTTATCAGTCAGCGCTGCGGGCGAATGGGGTTATGCCCTAAATTTCCGTTCAAAGGTTCTAGGTTCAAAAGTTTATGCGTAGGATATCGAACAAGAAAGTTAGCCCAGTCCTTGATTAACCTTTCCTGTACAAAGCCTCAGGCGAAGGGATTGTTAAAAATGAAGCCGGCGAAGACGCAATGTGAAAGTTCGTGTCGACGCGGTCTTTACTGCCCTACGAAAATCTTGCGAAACTCGGCTCGCAGTTTCTTGAACTCCTCCTCGCTCGGGTTGTCCATGAAGATCGCGTTGGCGACGACCTTCTCGGCGTCTTTGACGTTGGGATAGACGCCCGGGGCAAGGGGGAAGTCGCCGGCGTCTGCGATGATCTTTTGGATTTCCGGAGTGCAGAGGAAGTCGATGTATAATTTGCCGGCGTTAGGGCTCGCCACCTTGGCTCCCAAAGCCAGGTCTGTGGAATCCGTAAAAACTTTGTCGAAGACTACGTGGCTCAACGGCCCTTTTACTTGTGTGGTGTATTGAGCATAAGTGATGCCGATATGGGCTTCGCCTTTGACTAGTGCTTGCGGCAGCGGCGCGAAGGACTCGACCAAAAATGGCTTCTGCTTTGCCAGCGCGCGCACGTAGTCCATCCATTTGTCGCCTTTGATCTTCTGCAGGTTCCAGAGAAACTGCGCCGTGCTGGTGTGGCGCGACGGATCGGGGATCGAGATCTTGCCCTGCCATTTGGCATCGAGCAAGTCGTCGAATCCTTTGGGCAGGTCGGCGGGCTTCACTAACTCCGTATTGTAGAGCAGGCTGATCGGCGTATGGCGGAACGCCGTCAAGATACCGTCCTTGTCTTTGAACTGCGCAGGAAACTTGGCCGCGGCCGGCGCTGTGAACTTGGCCAGAGCGTTTTCGCCTTTCAAGAGCGCGACCGTGCCGTTGATCGCGAAGATGACATCGAATCCCGGCTTGCCCGCGCGCCATTCGGCGATCGCCCGTTCGGCGACAGCCGTCGCCGAAGCGCGCCAATAGTCCACCTTGACGCCATAGCGCTTTTCGAAGGCCGTATGGATCGGCACCATGACGTTCGTAACCGTCGTGCCGTAGACAGTGACTTTGCCTTCCTTCTTGGCGGCTTCAACGTCGAGCGATTGAGCGAATAGCGTGCCTTGCGCGATGACCAGTGCTCCTATGAGAAACGATAGCGACACGATCCGGCGAGTTACTTGGGTATGCAGCATGGAAAATCCCTCCGGCGCTAAGCTAATTCGTGTCTTCGGAAAACTCAAGCTTGGTCCGCTCTGCTGCTGCCATGGCGCATAACCCAGCCGGTCTAGAGGGGCTCGTCACTGCTGCTTGGAACCGGGCGGCGCTGAGATGCCAGGGACATCAGGACCGAAAGCAAGAGTATCCCGCCAATCACGCCAAGCGATGCGCCGATGGGGATCTTGTAGACGTCGACCAGGGTCATCTTGACGCCGACGAAAACCAGCACAAAGGAAAGACCTACTTTCAGGTAGACAAACATTTCCATAACGCCCGCGAGCATGAAATAGAGGGCGCGCAGGCCGAGGATGGCAAACACGTTGGACGTGTAGACGATGAACGGGTCGGTGGTGATGGCGAAGATCGCCGGTATCGAGTCGACCGCGAAGATTACGTCGGTGGTTTCCACCACGATCAGCACGACCATCATCAGCGTGGCCTGTCTCTTCCCGTCCTTCGAGACGAAGAAATTCTGACCGTGATAATTGTGGGTCACCGGCATCATGCGCTGAAACAGCCGCACCACCGGGTTTTTCTCCGGCTCGATCTTCTCGTCGCCCTGCATGAACATCTTGATACCGGTGATGACAAGAAAGCCGCCAAAGACGTAGATCATCCAATGGAAATTCGACAACAGAGCCGAACCGGTGGCGATGAAGATCGCGCGCAGAATCAACGCGCCGACAATGCCCCAGAACAAAATCCGGTGCTGGTACTCCGCCGGGGTGTTAAAATATTGGAAGATCATTAAGAAGACAAAGAGGTTGTCGACGCTGAGCGATTTTTCGATGACGTAACCGGTCAAGAACTCCAGTGCCTTCTCCTGTCCCCAGAGGTAGTAAATCCCGAAGTTAAAGACCAGCGCTAAGCTCACCCAAATACAGCTCCAAACGCCGGCCTCTTTGAGCGACACCGCATGAGCCTTACGGTGAAACACACCCAGATCGAGGGTGAGCATGCCAAATACGAAAATATTGAAAACAATCCACAGCAGTAGGCGATCCGAATCCATGGGGTCTCCGTTCCGAAAAAAGAGCTATAGAAGCACAGGAATGGGCCAGGTCACAAAACTAGAATGAACGGAGACGAGTTTAGATACGCAGCACGCCGTAAAGCTGATGCAGATGAGGCGGAGAGCTGACAGAAGGGGCGAGCGGTAGTGGTTGCGCAGAAATCGATTGCGGCGCGGCCGTAATGATTATCAATCGTCCGGGGAGATCGGCTGGGCTATATTTGCCGCTCCGATTTGACGCTGCCCGCGAGACGGCGGAGCGTGCGACCGCTTCCTCCCGTTCAAGGGGAGTTCCAGGCTCAGTCGATCGCTCGCTTAGCTCGTGCGGGAAGACCGCACCCGCCGGCGCGACGCCGAGAACGAGGCTCAGCACGAGAAGGCAGTTGATAAGAGTACGGCCCACGGCAAATACGGGTAAACATTTCGATGGAGCAAGTCAATATGTCCGGGGGGGGTATGAGTTGGTGTCTCTCGGGGAGAATTAGAATCCCTCGCCTTCATGCCAAGGGAAGATTTGTCATGCCGGCGCAAGCCGGCATCCCGATTCGAGTCCGGTTCGAGTTCAAAAGTCTGGATTCCGGCCCCAGATCGAGTTCGGGGCAGGCTCTGCGCCGGATTGACGAAGGGAGAGCCGACTTTCATTCGATGAATTCAGAACCCCGTCGCTTGAAGCCAAGTGTCATTCAGTTTTGTTGCTGGCTTGAGCTGAAGGTTTACTATGCAAAGTGCACGGCGGATCAGTATTAGCTACTCAGGAGCTAATTCTCCCCCATTTCACACACCAGCAAAATCTGTCGTCAATCTCTCATTCTTGAATAAGCGATCTCCCGGCTAGTGACAAACTCCAGCAACGCCGCCTTGCCGTCTTGAGTTGTTTTGTAGGCGCGCTGGAGCGCCGGGACGATTTGTCCGGGATCTTCGACGCGCTCCGACCAGCCGCCGAGGGATTTTGCCAGGTCGGCGTAGTTGCCGAGAATATTCATGGTGCCGTAGCGTTCGTGGGAGGCTTGCATGCTGTGGGTTTCGGCGGCCATGAAGTTGTTATTCAACACGATTGTCAAAGTCGGGATGTTATTGCGCACGGCGGTTTCGAAATCCAAACCGGTCATGCCGAAGGCCGCGTCGCCCATAAAGTTGACACAGAACCTTTCCGGGGCGGCGAGCTTGGCGCCCATAATTAAACCCAAACCGGTTCCCAGAGCGTGGGACTTGCCCCAGCCCAGGTAACTGCGCGGCACTGGCGCTTGGTAAAACGGCACGAGTTGGTTGCGCGGGCTGCCGGCGTCGTGGGTGACGATGACATCTTTGCGGTCGAACAGATTCATGAACTCCCACATGACGCGGTAGGGTGTCATCGGTTTTTCGCTCGACGTGAGCTTTGGCAGCCACTCCGCCATCCACTCTTCTTTGCCCTTTTTGATCTCTGCGGCGACGCCGTTGGCTTCGCGCTTTTTGTTGCCGAGCTGATCTTTTACCGCTGCGATGAATTGCTGCAATACCGGCTTGGCGTCGCCCAACAGCGGATAATCAGTGGCGTAGTGTTTGTTCAAGTCGCGTTCGTCGTTGGTGGCGTGAATGATCGTCTTACCCGCCGGGATCGGCGCGGCGACGATGTTGTGTTTAGTCAAGCTCGCGCCGATAGCGAAGACGACATCGGCTTTCTGCAAGAAGCTGTGCACTGGCCGGGGCATGACACCGGCGCCGGTGCCGAGGGACAAGGGATGATGCTCGGGAAAAGCGCTCTTGCCCTCGAGCGGTGTGGTTACCGGCGCTTGCAAGAGTTCCGCAAGCTCGACCAACTCGGCCGTCGCTTCGGCCCAAAGCACGCCCTGGCCGGCGACGATCACTGGACGTTTGGCTTGGACTAAAACTCTGGCAGCGGCTTCGACATCTTGTACATTGGCGCCGGCGACGGTGCGCTTGACTGCCGTGTAGTCGATCGCCGCCGCGGGGAATTCTTCGATGGCGGCGTCATTGGGGATCTCCACCAGCACCGGACCAGGGCGGCCCATTTTCATATAACTGAAGGCGCGCCGCATGATCTCCGGCACTTGATTCGCCAGCGTGATCTCTTCGGTCCATTTAGTGACCGAAGCGTAGGCTTCCACCGAACGAAAGAATCGATGCACTTGCGACGTGTTGCGCGCGTGGCCGACAGGCAAGAGTAGGATCGGCGTGGAGTCCGAGTAGGCAGTCGTGATGCCGGAGTAGGCGTTTTCCGCGCCTGGTCCGGCTTGCATGCTGAAAACGCCGATGCGTTTGCCGTTGGTGACGCGGGAAAAGCCGTCGGCGATGCCGACGCCGACGCGCTCTTGGCGGCAGACGATTGGCCGGATGCCCGCCGACGCAGCAGCTTCGATCATGGTATTGGTCGGGTAGCAGGAGAGGAACTCTACGCCTTCGCGCTTCAAAATCTCGGCGATAACGTCGACGACTTTCATGGGACCTCCAGGGTAAAAGCTAGCCCGCTCTTACCAAGAAGGAGGAGTCAATACAATGAGAAACTTGTCGAGGTGACATTCGGATTCGGGTGATTTTCCCGCAAAGACGTTAAGTTCGGAATCACTTCATCAGGACCGAAAAGAGAAATTTTCTTAGATCCCTCGCCATGGCTCGGGATGACGGGCTTGGCCCGAGACCTTTGCGTCTTGGCGCCTGTGCGGGAGACAATCCAATTTCTTAATGTCCTTTCGGGGATGATTGAAATCCCTCGCCTTCAGGCAAAGAGGGATTTGTCATGCCGGCGCAGGCCGGCATCCATCTTCGGCTTCGTTGGAAGGCCAAAGAAAACCTGGATTCCGGCCCCGGATCGAGTCCGGGGCAGGCTCTGCGCCGGAATGATGAAAAGATGAGTCGACTTCCAGTCGACGAATTCAGAACCGCTCAGCTTGAAGCCGAGGGTCATTCAGGTGCGTTTTTTGCGGCTAATTCTCCGCTTCCCAATACTTGTCTTTTTTCAACTGCTCGACGACGTAGGTCTTCGGGTCTATGCTCGCGGGGATCTGCGTTGCGATGCAGGCGACGTGGCGCATGTCCGCCTGTTCCGCGCTGCGGATCACATGGGGTGGCTCCTTGCCGGCGGCGACGGCGCGCGCGGCGTTCAACATGAATTTGCGCACGGCGATGACCGTCATGTCGCTGACGCCGAGATGCTCTTGCGAGCGATCGTAGATCGGCCCCATGGTTTCGGTGGCGCAGGCGTCGTGCACCATGAAGATCGGTCCCATGCCGGTGAAGTTTTCGCGCTTCTGCTTTTCCCGGTCGATAAGATAATCGTTGTTGAAATTGCGAATCTTGAGGAAGTCGGGACCGATTTCCTCTTCATGCTGCCGTTCCTCCGACTCGATGGGCCGGTTGCGGCGAAAGTGGATATTGAAGCGTAGGCTGTGGCTGTCATCCACCGGCACATGGGAGTGGATGGTGTAGCCTTCCGAGTTACCTTTGATGCCGCCGGTAGGGATAAAGCCGTGGCAGGGCATGACGATATTCGAAACTCTTAGATAGACGGTATCGGCGGCGATCTTGCGGCAGGACAACATGCGGATACCGTAGTCCATATCGATGCCTTCCAGAGTCGGCGCCGTGTCCGCGACGTACAACGCGCCATCGCCGCCGCCGCGCGGCCGTTCGCCGGTAAAGGATCGATGCAGGAAGGACAGGTGCGACGAATCGCATTCGCCTTCGAGGCCTTGCAGCCAACTGCACTCTTGGATGGACTTGCTGACATAGATTTTTTCCGCCGGCATACTCAGCCATTCGTAAGCCGGCAACAGCGGCTGCTTGTGCTTGGATCCCATGTAGGTCCAAATAATCCCGGCGGCTTCTTTGCACGGATAGGCGGTTTGGCGGACTTTATTTTTCAGTGTGCTGTCGGCGGGCTCGGCCGGCGTGTCGAGCACCTTGCCTTCGAAGTCCATTTTCCAGCCATGATAAATGCAGCGCAGCCCGCACTCTTCATTCCTGCCGAAGAATAGCGAGGTGCCGCGGTGCGGGCAGTGCTCTTCGAGTAAGCCGACTCTGCCTTGAGTATCGCGAAAGGCGACCAGATCTTCGCCGAGCAGACGCACACGCACGGGCGCGCTGTCGGGTTCGGGAATTTCACTGGCGAGCAGCGCCGGTATCCAATAGCGACGCATCAGTTGGCCCATCGGTTTGTCCGGACTTACTTGCGTTAACATGTCGTTTTCTTCGCGTGACAGCATGGCATGGTCCTCTTCGAGATCGAAAATGTCGCTTAGCCGATTTTGAATTCTCCCGGCTTGATTTCGACGATGCGATTTGTCGCCGGGTCGCGGATCGTGCCGATGGGGTCTTTACCGGCGGCGATGGCGTCCATGGAATCTTTGTAAAGCTTGCGCAACATGATCACGCCCTTGTCCGATACGCCCAAGTGTTCGATGCTGCGGTCGCAAATTTCACCTTGGCTTTCCTGGGCGGCGCGGTCCTGGTCGCCACGCGCTAGATATCCCGTCGCTTCGTCGTAACGGTATCGCCCCGGCGTGGTCTCGACCACGCCTTTTTCGGCGCTGTCCGGCGGAATTTTACCCATCGGTTTGCCGTTTACCAAAGGGGTGAAGCAGACGGTGAAATGCATCGTGTGGGTGTCATCCGCCGGCACGCGCCAGCGCAACGCTTCATAGCCAGGGTGATTGGCTGCCATGCCGCAGGGATGCTCGTCCGGCACATGATAGCCGGTCTTGTTCATCGTCGGCATGATGAAATAGCTGACGGTTTGATAACGCTCGCCGCCGCCGGTGCGAGCGAAGGTGTCGCGGATGCCGTAGGCGAAGTACTCGGATGTCAGCACCGTGTCGGTCCACATCTTGGTGTTGGGTGTGCGATGCAGCCACTTGAAGTGGTGTTGATCGACGGTGTTCTCGACCATTTGCAGAAAATTGCAGCTGGCGATGCGACCTTGCAGCGAGCGCACACCGTCGTCGCGCACGAGCACATCGTAGCGCGGCAGAAGCGGTGCCGGCTCGGGACCGAGATACGCGAAGACAACGCCGGCCAATTCTTCGACTTTGTAGGCGGGCTGGCGCACTTTGTCTTTGAAGTTCGCCTCGGCCGGTTCGGTGGGTTGCTCCAGACAGCGACCGTTCACGTCGAACAGCCAGCCGTGATAACAGCAGCGCAAACCGCCGTCTTCGATATAGCCTAAATGCAGCGAAGTGCCGCGGTGCGGACATCGTGCGCCGATGAGACCCAATTGGCCGTTTCCATCGCGGAATAGCACCAAATCTTCACCGAGCAGCCTGCGCCGCACCGGCTTGCCCTTGAGTTCGGCGCTGAAGCCGACCGGGTGCCAATATCGGCGCATCATCGTGCCGCACGGCGTGCCTGGCCCGACTCGGGTCAGGTCGTCATTTTCCTGGGGCGTGAGTGCCATGGGTCGCTCTCCTAAAATACGGTCTCACCACGAAGATCACGAAGGGCACGAAGGTTTCGTTTTATAATTTTCCGAACTTCGTGCGCTTGGTGTCCTTCGTGGTGAAAATAGTGTTTCGTTCCTTGATCACGATCGTACGAACAATTTCAATTTTTCAGCCGGTAGCCGGATGTAAACCTGTTGCGCCGGTGCGGTGCTTTGAGTGGTCTTGAAGCGTAAAGCTTTGCCATTCACTTTCACGTCGCATACCGTCAGCTCGCCGAGAAACGTCGATGCCAACACTTCGGCGGCGAATTCGTTTTCCAAGCCGGTGGGCGCGGCGGCCATCTGCAACTCTTCCGGGCGGATGGCGACGCTGACATTGCGCAGACTACCGTCGCTGACGACGCAGTTGAGCTTGCCCAAATCGGTGTCGACTTGGCCGCCGTTGCCGACGATTCCGTCGATCAAGTTGGTCGACCCGAGAAACTCGCAGACTTCCCGGCTCGATGGCCGATCGTAAAGCTCGCGCGGCGGCGCGCATTGCAAGACTTTGCCTTTGCTCATCACCGCGACGCGATCGGCTAGCGCCATGGCTTCGACTTGATCGTGAGTGACGTAGAGCACTGCGATGCCGAATTTCTTCGATAGGTTTTTGATCTCGTCGCGCACTTCTTCGCGTAGGCGGGCGTCGAGGTTGCTGAGCGGCTCATCCATCAATAGCACTTTCGGTTCGACGGCCAGAGCGCGGGCCAGAGCGACGCGTTGTTGCTGGCCGCCGCTCAAGAACGGCGCGGGACGGTCGGCGAGGCCGCCGAGCTGAACTAGGTCCAGGGCGTTCAACACGCGCTTCTTGATGCCGCCCCGGGACAGTTTATGCGGTCCATTGATGAGCGGGAAGGCGACGTTGTCGAACACCGTCATATGCGGCCAGACGGCGTAGGACTGGAACACCATGCCGATGCCGCGGCCTTCCGGAGCGACGAAGAAGTTGCGTTCGGCGGAGCTGACCAGGACGTTGCTGATGGCGATCTCGCCGCCGTCGGGTCTTTCCAAGCCGGCGACGCAGCGCAAAAGCGTCGTTTTGCCCGAACCGCTGAGCCCGAGCAGCACGAAAAACTCCTGCTCGGCGACATCGATGCTGACGCCGTCGACGGCATGCACCGCATCGGTGCCGGACTTGAAAATCTTATGTAAGTTTCTTACCGAGATCATGATCGGGTGGTTCTCGATCCGACGTCGAGAAAACTCTGCGCGCGAAATTCAAGCGCATTTTTTATCACGCTGCCGGGGATTTGCAACTCGACTTGCGCCGGTTAGTTAGTGGAAAAGTGCAGGCGCCAATAGTAATTCGCCCAGCCGACATACTCGTGAAGGGTGGCGAAAATTTTCGGCGCGACACTTTCGTTGGGAAAGAAGTCGAAAGGCGTTAGCTTGAACTCACCGATGGAAAAATCGCCGGGAGCGGGGATCGGCTCGGGCACCCGCGCGTTAAAGATCAGCATACTACGTGGCATATGCATGGCCGAAGTGACCAGGAGGTAGCGCTTCCAGCCACGGTTCTTCAATATCTTTTCGCTCTCCAATGCACTCTCGAAAGTGTCGCGGGATTTTTCTTCGCCGATGATATCGTGCTTCGGCACGCCCCACTTGATCAAGAAATCGCGGGCGATCTTGTTCTCGCCCATCGCCGGGGTGAACGGATTGACATGGCCGCCCGAGATGATGATCGGCTTGGGCTGGATGCGATATAACCGCCAGGCCTCGTCGAGACGGCGAAACATATGCTCATTAACGGATGGAAACGGGATCAAGCCGGTCGCCGGCAGGCTGCCGCCAGTGAGTACCACGATGGCATCGTAAGGTCCTGCTTTACGCGGATCGAGTAACGCCGGATAGCGCGACTCGAGTTGGTAGCGCAGCGCGTAGTTTGCCGGGCCGCAGTGGAGACCCAGGATGACTACAAACGACAGGAACAGCAGCTTGCGCGCCCAGTGGCGCTGCCAGAAGATCAACACCGCGAGCAGCATCAGCAGCCACGGCATCGGTGGCAACAGGAGCGCTTTCAAGAATTGCTTGAGGATGAACATGGGGGATAGGTGTCAGGTGTCAGCGATCAGCTGTCAACTTCGGTTTTTGCGATCTAATTGCTGACCGCTGCTAGCTGACTGCTGCCAGATTTCATTCCGCGTCCGGCTGTTTCTCCGGCGCGGCGTCGGCAAAGGCTGGGATCGCGTTGCTGTTCTTTTCAATCTCTAAAATCGTTGGATACTTCGACAGGTCGCAGCCGTAACGGCGGGCGTTGCCGAGCTGGGGGATCAGGCAAATGTCCGCCAGGGTTGCGCTGTCGCCGAAGCAGAATTTTCCGCGCTTGGATTGGCCGACGATCATCTCTTGGAGCGCCGACAGTCCGAGATCGATCCAGTGCTGCGCCCACTTGTTTACCTGTTCATCGGTCTGATTGTAGGTCGCCTTGACGTAATTGAGCACGCGCAGATTCTGGATCGGATGGATTTCGCAAGCCACGACAAGCGCCATGCTGCGCACCAGCGCTTTGTCCGCCGGGTCTTTGGGCAGCAACGGCGGATTGGGATGGGTTTCTTCGAGATATTCGATGATCGCTAACGACTGGGTGAGAATCCTGCCGTTGTCTTCCAGCGCCGGCACCAACGCTTGCGGATTGAGCGCCTTGTAAGCCGGCATCAGTTGCTCGCCGCCACCGCGGCGCAGATGGATCGCGGCCTGTTCGTAGCTAATGCCTTTCAAATTGAGCGCGATGCGCACACGGTAGGAAGCGGAGCTGCGGAAGAAGGTGTAGAGTTTCATTGAAATATTTTCCTGTATTCCTTGCGTTTCTCGGCCATCGTGCTGGCGTCGGGTTCGTCCATTGGGACGATTTGAATCTTTTCCGCGTCGGGCAGCGGCGGGTAGATGCCTTTGCGGGTCATAAATTCGCCGGACTTGGCCATGATCTTCAGACTGTCATCGCTGTAAAAATAATCGAGAAACGCTTTCGCCGCGTTGGGGTGCGCCGCTTTGATGCTGAGCGCGATCGCATGATTGTGGCCGAGCATTTTTTCCTGGCGGACATAATCGAGCGGCGCGCCTTTCTGGCCAAAATTGATGACATACTTCAAATAGCTGATGGCGATCGGCGTTTCGCCGCTGGTGACTCGTTCGGCAGCGGGCAATACGCCTTCGACAATCACCGGTTTCGTAGCCGCGAGATCGCGGAGATATTTGTCGGCGCGGTCTTTGCCCATGAGTTTGTAAAGACTCATAGGCCACATGACGGCGACCGCGCCGCGGCTTGGGTCGGGGAACGCCAGTTTGCCACTGAATTCGGGTTTTAAAAGATCTTCCAGCGACTTCGGCGCTTTGTCGGAACTGAGGATGCTCTTGTTATAAATGATCCCGACTATGGAGGTTCGATAACTCGGTCCCAACTGCGGATGGACGAATTCAGCGGGAAAATTCTTGGCCAGTGGTGAATCGTATTTAGCCAGCGCTCCCTCGGTCAGCAAGATTTCCATCGGGCCGGCGTTATTCAAGACTAGATCGTAAGCGACTTTGTTGGCTTTTCGTTCGCTCGACGCCCGTTCGAGCACGGTGGCGCCGGCGGCACGCCAGTAATCGACCTTGATGCCGGTCTTTTTCTCGAAAGCCTTTTGAATACCCTCGAAAATGTCGGTTTCCATAGAACCGTAAATGACGACTCGGCCTTCTTTTCTACCTTCGGCGATCAGCTTCGCGTCCTGGGCGGTAGCGGGGGTGGCGAGCAATAGAGATACAAGTACTAGTAGTGCCTTCATGTGGGTCTCACAGGTTGATTCAGAAAAGGACGAAGGATGAAGGCGGAAGGATGAAGTAATTTTCGGAGTGGAAGCTTTTGCACATCCGAAGTTCATCCCTTATCCTTCCGCCTTTAATCTTTATTTCTTAAGCTGCCAATTCCACCGAGGTGACAAAGGGCAGGCCTTTGACGACTTCACGCGCGCCGCTGTCGTCGACGACGAGCAGCGTTCCGTCCGAGGTCCCGGCGACCATGCCGTTGCCGTCGGGCGTGGGGCAGAGATGCATGACGCCGCCGTTCAAATTGTCGATGACCGTTTCCCAGCTCTTGCCTTTGTCGCTGCTGCGCAGGATCGCCGACATTGCGCCTTGTTCGCGCAGCCATAGATTCGGCCGGCCGTGCGCGGCACCGACATAGATGACCCCGTTTTTGTCTTCGGCGACCGAGATGCCGTAGTCGTGATTTTTCGGCGAGATGTTTTCCCAGTGGCCGGCGCGGTCCGGGCTGCGGAAGCAGGATTCGCCGCAGGCGAGAAACACCATGCCGCTATGTTGCTCGGAGGCGAGGATCTCATGGATGTCCATATCGGTGAGCCCTTCGTTGCAGGGTTCCCAGCCGCGGCCGCCGTCGTCGCTCAGCACCATGCCGCCGACTTCGATGCCGGCGTAAAGACGATTCTTGTTTTCCGGATCATAGGCGAGGTAGCGCGTGCGCGACTGCAGCTCAGGACTCGGCGGGAAATTGGCGCCGGCGCTGTGCAACCTCACGCCTTCCAGTTCTTCCCAGCCGCCGTTCGTGCTGCGGTAGACCGCGGACGGTATCGTGCCGACCATGACGCCGCCGTTAAGCGCCAGCGCCGAGTAGAGAAACATTTTCGGCACCTGCGGATCGGCGCGGTGCCAATGGGCGCCGGCGTCCTTGGTGTAGAAGAGACCGGAGTGTTCGGTGCCGGCGTAGAGCGCTTTGGGATCTTCCGGGTCCACGGTCATGCAGGTGATTGTCCAGTACGAAAGATCGCGTTTGGTCTGTGTGAACTGCTTGCCATTCTGCTCGAAACGGTACCAGCCGGAAAATGTCGCGACGTGCAGTGCCTTTTTACCATTCGTGCCGCTCATGAAGGTCTCCTTGGGTCGAAATGCCGAGTGAAATTTGCCTTAGTATTAACTCGACAGGGGTGGGGTTGGCAAATGGAGAGTGGGATTGACGAAGCAAGTTCCGATTGTTTGAAAAGTCGCGGTTGCTGATGGTAGTGAGACGCAGAAACCTGAATTACATCCTCGCCCTTGATGGGAGAGGAACGAGGTGAGGGTGTTATCTGGCACGCAGCAAACCTTCCACATATAAAATCGCTTCCTCTACGCACATCTGAAATCGCCGGGCCATTGCGGCATCGGGCCTTACTTGCAGCTTGACGGCGTGCAGAACTTCGAGAATTTCCGGTGATGCGAGTGCGACGGTGCCGTCAAGCGCCGACTGCCAGACTTCCTCCGTGGGGTCGCTTAGCGCCTCGACGAGAAATTCGACGGAATTTCGCTCGCGGCGCTCCCAAGCGACTCTTACGAGAAATGCGCGCACATTGGGATCGGTCTCGCCACGGAATAGTTCGGCCATGGCCGGCACGATGTCGGCATCCAATTCGAGCAACGCCGCCAACGGTTCTTCGTCTTCGCCGTTACGATAGGCCTCCACGGCAGCGCGTATTTTTTCTTCCATGGTTATTTAGCGCTGCCAGATCTCGATCAGTGCTTTCGACTCCACCACATCGGCGAAGCGCTCGATTCTTTTGAGCGCGGCGTTGTGGCCTTCCTCGGTGTAGGTGCCGACGCAATCGCGGACGACGACCATCAAGTGGCCGCGGTTGTGGCCGTCGCGCACGGTCATCTCGACGCCGCCGTCAGTGGTGCAACCGATCATGACTACGGTCGTGGCGCCGAGGTTGTGCACGATGGTTTCGAACTCGTTGCCGACGAACATGCTCGGCCGCCGCTTGTCGATGACGATGTCTTCGAGCGCCGGTTTGAAGGGTTCCATGATTTGCCAGTTGGTGCTGCCCTTCAAACGTCGCGGCTTCAACTTGCTCGGATGATCGACCTTTTCGTTGACCATCGCGCGGCGAATCCAGGTGACCGCCTCCTCGCTCCAGAGAAACGGGGTCTGGCGCGTGTAAACGGTCTTCACGCCCGCATTGGCCGCGGCGGCAATGAGCGGCGGCGCCGTGCGGATCAGCGCGTCTTTGTTAAATGAACCGCCGGCTTGATCGTTCTGCATGTCCCATACGAGCAGGACCGTATGTTTGGGATCGACGATCTCTTTCAGTTCAGTGGGGATTTTCCGGCCTGCAAATTCGAGCATAGAGCCTCCTCGTTGTGGAACTACCGAACCAATTCTTTACGCGCTTTTTCGAGAAAACTGAAGTCAACGACCTGGGCCCCGGAGATCGGTTGCGTGACATTGGAGGTCTCGCGGGTCAAATCGATGAAGTATTGCACTGCTTGCGGACTGATCACCGCGTCTTTGGCCAGACCGCGTTTGAGAAAGGCGATCATTTCACCAGCGAGCTTTTGGTCGCTGACGCGCCATTGCTTCATCATAATGTCGCGCGCTTGTTCGCGATTTGCCTCGTCGGTGACGAACAGCAACCCACGCAGCGTGGCTCGCACCATGCGATACACTTCATCCGGTTGCTGTTGGATGCGTGTCACCGAGGTGCCGAAGCCATTTTGCGGGAAACTCACGACATCGCCCAAAAAAATCAGCTCGTTGTAGCCTTTGTTCACGGCGATGATATTTTCCGGCACCGACAGCAGCGCCGCGTCGACGACACCCTGTTCCAACACCGCGAGGCGCCCCGCGCCCGAGCCGCCCATGGGCACGACCTGCACGTCTTTACCGGGCTCCAGCCCGAAGTGCTTCAAAGCTTGATAGGCGAGGATCGTTGCCGAACCGCCGGGTGAGCTGCCGGCGACTTTCTTGCCTTTCAGATCGCGCGGCTCTTTAATCTCCTTGCGGCTGACGAAAGATTGCAGCGGTTTGGCGACAGTGAATATCAGTATCTTCGCCGGATAATTACGTGCCACCGCGAGGGCCAGACCGGTCAACCCAGCGCTGTATTCGATCTCGTTTTTGAAGAATGCATTGTTGGCGGCGGCCAGCGACATCAAGATGATTTCCAGATCGATGCCTTCGTCTCGGTAAAATCCTTTTTGATGAGCTGCGTAGATTGGGAGAAATCCGACGCTCGTGGCGGCAATGCCGAGGCGGAGTTTTTTCAGCGTTGTCTGGGCTGGCGCTGAGGCGCAAAGCCAGATCTCAACGGCAATCAGAGCGGCATAGCTGAGTCGATGCAGATATCTCTGACACATGGAGATGTCTCCCTAGGTCAACGCGACTGTTTTACTGGTTTGTCCCTTTGACGGTAAATTCCTTGCGCACTTCTTCGGCCCAGCGCAGGTCGAAAAAGTTCTCCGCCGCCAGCGGCTTATCGAGTTTCAAGGGAATTCTCAGTTCGTTTTCGAGAATGCTCTTCACCCCTTCCGCCGACGGCACGCCGGGCACGCCGGGCGGAAACGCGCGGGTGTAACTGCGGATCGCTTCGACCAGCATGGGCTTGGTGATATTTCTCAAGCGCAGGCGGCGCAGCGCGATGTCGGCGGCGTCTTCGGGCCGGTCGCGCACGAAGAGCAGCGAGCGGGTCATGGCGCGAATCCATCTTTTGACTTGCGCTGGATTCTCGGCGAGTTTTTGATGGGTGGCGACATAGCCTTGAAAGGGCAGCGTGAAAATATCTCCCATGAAGACAAGCTTGCGCAACCCCTCGCGTTCCGCCGCCACGGTGCCGGCGGGATCGAGAACCACGGCCGACACCGCGCCAGTCTTGACGCCGAGGATTTTGTCGCCGATGCTCGTGCCCAGAGATAGCCGGGTGATATCCTTCGCCGACACGCCCGCCCGTTCGGCGTACAAAGTGATAAAGCGATCTTCGCTGTCGCCGATCAGCGCGACGCCAATTTTTTTGCCTTTTAAGTCGGCGCCCTGAGTGATGCTCGGATGAACGACCAAATACCAGGTCGGTTTTTCGGTCTGATAGAAAATCGCTTTGAGCGGGGCGCCGCGCACCGCTCCACGCAGACCGCTGCCGCCGGCGCCGCTGAAATCGACGTCGCCGCTCACCAAAGCGGCGATACCGGCGGGGCCACCGATGGCGATGGTTTCATTTTCCAAGCCTTCATCGCGGAAGAAATGGCGTTCGTCAGCGCTGTAAACCGAGAGATAATTGAGATTGGCGCCGGGAATGCTGGTGCGGATCTTTTCAGCGCGGGCGCTGGCGGCGACCGACGCGATCAAAAGGAGAATTATCAGTCGATGGCGAGGTTTGCCGGTCATGATGCCTCCCTCAGTCTCGGAATGGCTCGCGCCAAGCACGCACAGGGCGCGATGGTAATTTCACTCCGGCGTCGCTGACTCAATGCCAAATGCTCACCGCCCGGTCGCATGATGGCCTTGCTGATAATGTAGACGCAGCAAGTCTTTGCCGTAGTCGTTGCCGTTGGGCGTGCGCAGGATGACGTGAATATGGTCCTTGTACGGCTTGGTGCGCTCGCGGAAGGCGATGCCGCGTTGGTGGTCGAACTCGACGATGATTACCGGACTCTGGACGCGATAGTAAAAGACACCGTCCAGCCGCGTCGCCGCCCATCCAGCAAAAATACGTGTCGTTCAAATGGCGCTTCACTTCATCCATCTTGACCTGCGCATGGCCGTCGCGCATGCGGCCGACATGATAGTCCACCAGGCCGAGCAGCAGTTCCTGTTGTGCGCTCGACAACTCGCCGGAGCGGATGCCTTTGTAATCGAGCACGAGGTTGTCGCGAAACGCGGTGGTAAAGTCCTCGCCGGTTGTCTCGGGCGCGATCACCGCTTTGACCCGTTGCGATTCCGAAAGCGCGCGGAACAAGGCCAGGCCGCGGTCTTCGTCGCCCTTGAATGCGCGGACACCGACGTATTTGCCGCTGACCGCGTGCACCGGTTCGGCACCCAAGAACGTCGGTGTCACGACAATCTGATTGCCGAGGATGAAATAATTGATGATCAAATGATGGCCATCCCACTGCCAGCCCCAGGGTTCGCTGGCCGACGGCGCGCCCATAATGCTCAGCCAATAAAGATCTTCGCCATACTCATCGAGCCGGCCGGTCATTTCTCGGACCGTTTCATTCAAATGCATGATGTCGAGGGTTTCTTCGAAACCCCGTTGGCTCAAACTCTCGCGCAGGAGCGCAAAGGCGCAATCGCGCTGGCCGTCGCTCATCTCGAAGAGCGCCATGCCATGGCGCAACAAAGTCGGATGAATGTTGCTCCACTTGCGCCATTGGTCGGTGTCGACGGGAAAGAGCGTCTTGGCGCGTTGCTCGGCGGTCAGCGATGCGAGAAAAGCTTCGGCAGCTTTACGGATTGCCTGAGTCGATATCCCGGTCTTGTGCAAACCGTAGAGATTGGGAATGACGACGCCGTCGCTTGTTATGCCTTTGAACGGCTCGGCGGCGGCGGCCAGCGATTTCTCCACGTAATTGGGTGGCCCCCCTTTAGTGAATAACGGCCGGTTGGGGCCGCGTTGATTGCAGGTCTCATGCAAACCATGGGTGCGTGGATCGCTCGCCATACACTTCCCTCCGAATCCGTCCGTTTTAGTGCGGACTCGAATTAGATGTCAAGGTAAGATTGGCAAGCGATGAGGAAAAGAAAAAGCCAGGGAGCCTCTAGTATTGCAGCAAAGCTCCCGGCTCCGGGCAGTAGGGCAGGCATTCGGCGCAGCCGGTGCATTCGTACTCGATCACTTCGTACATGTGATGGATGTCCTGCATCTTGGGATGGACAGCGCCTTCGGGGCAGACTTCGCGGCACAGGCCGCAGGCGATGCAGAGAGATTCGACGATTTTCACTTTCATGTTTGTGCTCAATTTACGCGTTGCCGCCCAGAGCGCGGCTGGGTTCAGGGGCCCAGGGGCGTAGCAGGAAGTCGAACACTGCTTCGATGGGTTTCTGGTCCTCAGGTGTGAGCGCGTAGGCGTCGATCTGATATTTGCCTTCCATAAAGTGCATCAATTCTTCCGCCGATTGGCTATGCAGTTGATGACGGATCAGTTCGTCGTCGATGACGCTCAGCGTCGCGGCGATGCCGAGACAAGCCATCGACTCGTTGTAATAATGTTGTCCGGCGCGGGCGAGCGGATGAATATGCGGGAACATGGCGGTCATGCCGAAGTAAGAAAGTTTCGGTTGAGTATTGGCGCGGGCATCGTCCATCAATTCTTCTTCGCGCTCAATGAAGCCGCCGCGCAGTAGGACATCGGCGTGGAGCTGGCCGTGTTTGACCTCGTCCCAGATCTGCCGAGCGCGCATGCGCTGCAGGTCGATGTACTTTGGCTGCTGGTCGGTGCTGACCGAAAGAATCTGGGTCGACATTTGTTTCAACGACATGAACGGTCCTTCGGCAGCGTAACCGCCGCGGGCGCGGGCCGCTTTGTACTCGTCGCTGCCGGATTTCAAGTCGGTCTCAGCGGCCTTGATCGCTTGGAGCACCAGCTTGTCCCAGAGCGGCAAGCACCGCTCGGTCTGGCGCAGGCGAAAGTCGACTCCGGGGCCGGTGAAGCCGGTCGGATAGACCCATTTCTCCAGGAAGTCTTTTAGAATGGTATGCATGGGGAAATCCGTCTTAATGTTTGGCTTGGTTCCAAGGGTTCCAGTTGTTCCAGAGGTTTCAATCGTTCAAAACGTTCAAGCCGTTCAATTCGTTCTCGGTCAAGGGATGCGCGGCCAGCGTTTATTTTCCGTCCAGACTTCCGGCGGCGGCGGCACCATGGAGCGGCCGGTGGCGGCCTCGACGATGGAGCCTTCCGCAGGGCAGTACATCAAGCACACCGTGCAACCGGGGTAGGTGCAGCGCTCATCGATCTCCAAAAAATGTTGCGAAGTCGGCGCGATGACAACTGCATTGATTTCGATCTCGCGGCAGACGACGTAGCACATGCGGCATTCGGTACACTTAGCATGATCAATTTTGAGTCTCGGTGGTGTCATTTTGACTTCTGGTAGTTCAGGCGAATTATATTAGTTCCAGCTGTTCCAAAAGTTCCAGAGGTTCCAATCGTTCAAGCCGTTCAAAACGTTTTGTTCAAGGTCGGAATCCGGAAATCGTTGAACCTTTGAACCTTGAACCCTTGAACGGCTGTTTTCCGTTAGTCGACATCCGCCTGTACCGTCACTTCTCCGGCTTTCTCTTCGGCCATGTCGAGGACGAAGCGGGCGGTTTCTTCGAGAAAGAATAAATAGTCGCGCTTGGTCTCCGCACATAAGCGCCGGGCTAATTCGGCGTCGACTTCCTTCTGTACATATTGTTCGACTTGATGACGGCCCATCAAGACATGGCTGCGGGTTTCCGCGAGTTGGCTGTGAAAAACCGCCTGCATGGATTCATCGGGCAATAATTTGGCGAATCTTTCGGTCCAGGCGAGTTCGATGACCTTCGGTCCGAGATTAAGCGCGGCGATGCGGATGTTGTGCGGATAGTTGGCGAGCGCGCGCAGACAAAATATATAAGCGCCGGTCCGGGTGGCGGTGTCGAACTGGCCGTAGGGGTGCACGAATAACTCGCGCTGCGTCAGCACGAAGCGGCGGCGTAGAATCTCGTCACAGTACTGCATCTCCTGGGTCGACTCGTCGTAGGTCTGCCTGCCGAAGAGATAGGCGACGCCGGGCGGATAGTCGTTCAGGTTTATGCCCTGTGCCCAACCGCCGTAAACATAGTAAAGCATGCGCTTGAGCGTCCACAGCCGCGCCAGCAGGCGAAAACAGTGATCGTTGGTGAATTTACCTGCGCGTGCCGCGTCGATCACAGCGTCCATTGGCGTGATGGCGGCATCTTGTTCGCTGCGCGCAAGCAATTGCTTGGCGAGGGCTGAGCCGGGCCTGTCGGTTGAGGTAGTCACCGCGAATAGGACAAATTCAAATTCCGCCGAGAGGGTTCACCGGCCGATCCGGTATCCTCCCTCTCGAGAGATTGCGTCGCAACTGTCATTCCGAGGTGAAGCCGAGGAATCTCTTCTTCGTACGTGGCTGAAAAGACGAGATCCCTCGCTGTGCTCGGTATGACAGATGTGGGGCATTCACGCATTACGACACAACCTTCGACGGGGGAAGATTAAGATGGGGGTGCTCAACACCGCGTCATGTGACCAGTACCCCCACTCTAACTCTCCCCCGTCACGGGGGAGAGAATCGGAGAAGAGGGGGATGCATAAAAGACGGCATTTTTTAGCTTGCCGCCAGCAGCCGCTCATGTCCCTTCTTTGAGATTGGTGCCAATTTGTCGGTAATCATTGTCCAGGTCTCGCCGTTGTCTTCGCTGCAAAACACCTCGCCGCCGGTGGTGCCGCCGAAGATCGAACAGGTTCCATTGACCTCCTCGAGGCATAGTGCACCGAACTCATGCTTCAAGCTGGCGGGCAGGCCGCCACTTAAGCGCTCCCAGTTCTTGCCGCAGTCTTTGCTGCGATAAATTTTGCCCTCGGCGCGGGCCGCCGGTCCGGCTTTGCGCCAAGTTACCGGGTTATGCTCGGCGGCGGCGACGAACATCATGTTGGGATTTTTCGGATTCCAAGTAAAACCGTCAGGATAGACGTCGGGCGCCCAATCCGGCGCCGTCCAACGCTCCCAACTGCCGCCGCCGTTGTGGGTGACGTACAAACCGGCGCCGCCGGTGACGTAAATGTTATCGGGTTTGCGCGGGTCGATGAGGCAGCGGTGAACATCGTAGAAATGTTCCACCGGGCGGTTTTCGTCTTTGTACAGGCCGACGGTGTTCAGCTGTTTCCAGCTCTTGCCTAAATCGCTGCTCTTCAAAAATGCGCCCTGCTCGACGCAGGCGTAGAGCGCGTTCTGATCGAACGGATCGAAAGTGATGAATTTGGTATGCGCGATATGCGGCGGAGCGGGGAAGGACCATTGGGTCGCGCTCGGCACTTCGCGCATCGACGGCAGCTCGCGCCAATGCATTCCCAAGTCTTCGCTGACGAACAGATGCGCCGGTTGGGTGCCGGCGTAGACGCGGACTTTGCCGTCGATGACATGGGACGCCAAGCTGTAGACATCGTGGATCGGCATTCCATTATCGCGCCGTTCCCAAGTCTTGCCGCCGTCGGTGCTGGCGTGGATCGAGCCGAAGAAGGTGCCGGCTAACATGGTGCCGGTGGTTTTTTCAAAGATGATCGCGCTGATATGTTGGCCGCGCAGAGCGCGCTGGGCTTCGCGCCATTGGCCAATTCCGGCGCGCTCGAACAGAACGAGTCCATCTTGGGTGGCCACCCAAAGTTGATTGGAGCGCTCGCCCGCCGAATAAACGTTGGTCCCGCCATGTGAAAGTCCGATCGCCATAGGTCACCTCCGCTAAGCTGACTTGAACTCGCGAACCCTACGATAGCCGCACTTTAGCAACCGATGTTCTTCGCCGTCAATGGTTCGCCGCGAGATTAAATTAGGCGCCATTGACGGCGCGGCGCCGCTTCGGTTAGTTTCCCGGCCATGGGCTTTGAGGGCTGCCGATGAAAATCGCTAAACTGTTTTTTCTCCTACTGGCGTTCGTTTGGCTGAGCCTGTTTGCGCTGGAGACCCAGGCACAGGTCAGCAAAACCACGACCGCCTACGTTTCCGATTCGGCCGGTGTCCTGCCGCTCTGGATCGCCAAGGAGGCCGGTATTTTCGCGCGTAACGGCTTGGACGTGCAGGCCGTGCGGGTCCATGCCTCGGTGGGGGTCATGGCGTTGATGTCCGGCGAATTGCAATTCGTCCTCGCTTCGGGACCGGTGGTGGTCGAAAGCGCGCTCCGTGGCTCCAATACCGTCTACGTTGCCGGCGGCATGTCGACCCTCGACTTCGTCCTCGTCACCCGGCCGGAAATAAAAACCGCGGAGCAACTCAAAGGCGGTACGGTGGGCTTGTCGGCGATCCGCGGCGCCAATCCAACCGCCACTCGTTTCGCTTTACAAAAGCTGGGCCTGGCACCGAAGGACGTATCGCTTATCGTGGTCGGCGGCACCAGCGAGCGCATCGCCAGCCTGCGGCTGGGAAAAATTCACGGGACGCTGTTCAGCCCGCCGCAAAATATCACGGCGCAGCGGGAAGGCTTCAACGCGCTGGCGGATGTCGCCGAGCTCGGCTTGCCGTTCGTGCATATCGGCGTAGTGACCACCCGCGCGATGATCCGAGACAAACCCGAGATCGTGCGCCGCTACGTCAAGTCCCATGTCGAGGCGGTCGCGCTGATGAAAACCGATCGGGAATTAGCGCTCAAAGTGCTGGGCAAATATCTTGGGCAGATCAAAGAGCGGGACGTGCTGGCGAAATCCTATGAATCCGCTGCGCCGGACAACCGGATCTCGCGCAAACAATATCCGTCTCTCGCCGGTTTGCAGATGGCGCTCGATTTGTTGGCCGACGAAAACCCCAAAGCGAAGGTCGCTAAACCGGAAGACTTCGTCGACAACCGTTTTATCAAAGAGCTCGACGACAGTGGCTACATCGACGGTCTGTATAAGACTAAGCCGCGTTGAGAGAACTCAGAATGTCACGAAGGCGTGAAGCGAAATGTGCTTGACTGAAAGGGTCGATCTCTCTAATCTCCGCGGCGGAGGACAAATAAATGCTTGAGCGCCGATCCTGGCTTTGCCTAACCCTGTTATTGCTCGTTGGCAGCGTCCAGCCTGCTGCCATCGATGCCCGGATGGTCGTCGGCGTGTCGACGGTGAACGTCGCCTTCTTGCCCATCTATGTGACCCAGGACAAAGGCTTCTTCAAAGACGAGGGCTTGGACGTTCTCGTCGTCATGTTCAACGCCGGAGCGACCAATCTTCAGGCGATGATCGGCGGCGACGTGCAGGTCATGGCCGGCGGCGTGCCGGAGACGGTGCTTGCCCGGGCGGGCGGCGTGGATATCAAAAACTTTTGGGCGATTTCCAATGTTATGCCGTTTCAGATCTACGGCAGCCCGAGCGTGAAATCGTTGAAGGACGGTAAGGGCAAAAAATTTGCCATCAGCCGCTTCGGCTCGTTGTCGGAATTTCTCACCCGCTCGGCGCTGCGCCATGTCGGAGTCGATCCGAAAGATGTTACCATGGTGCAGATCGGCGGCACGCCGGCGCGCTTTACCACGCTCGCCGGCGGCATCGTCGATGCGACCATTCTATGGTTTCCCGTCACCGAGCGCGCCAAAGCGGCCGGCTTGAATAAGCTCTTCGATCTGAAAGAGCTCTATCCCAACTGGACTAACGTCGGCTTTATCGCCCGGGAAAGCTGGCTCGCCAAAGAAAAAGAGCAAGCGACGAAATTCTTGCGCGCTTACCAGCGCGGCGTGAAGCACACCCGCGAGAATCGCGACGATGGCATTCGCGCCTTGAGAAAATATGTCGGCCTAAACGCCGGCGAAGCCGCCGCCGGGTACGACGAGTACCGCGATTCCTTTCCCATGGACGGGCGCATCCTCGACGCCGGCATTACCGCCACGGTCGAGCAGGAGATCGAGACCGGCCGGCTAAAGAGGAAAATTTCAGCGAGCGAGATGATCGACGGCAGCTTCATCAATTTGTTCGGAAAAAAATAGTGTCTCCCCGGTTCATTCAGGGGAAACCCAGACATGTTCAACGGCTCGCTTAGAATTTTCGCCGCCGCGTTGGCGCTTTGGCTCTGTGCCGGCGATCACGCTCAGGCTAAGCCGATCACGCTCGCGTACAATACCAACTCTCTCAACGTCATGCTGCCGATCCTGGTCGCCCAGGAGTTGGGATTTTTCACCGCGGAAGGTTTCGAAGTCACCCCGGTCTACGTGCGCAGCGGACCAACGGTGATGGCGGCGATGGTCAGCGGAGCGTCGGACTATTCGATCGTCGGTTCGACGACCGTGGTGCAAGCGATTGCCAAGGGCGTCCCGGCCGTGGTGATTGGCAATTATGTTCGCCACGTCAATTGGATGCTGATGGGCGGCCCCGGCGTGACCACCCTCAACGCGATCAAGGGACAGGTCGTCGGCGTGACTTCGGCGGGCGGCATGACAGAGTTTTTAACGGTGGAAGCTCTGGCGCGCCGTGGTCTCAAACGCGATCGCGACTATCGGATTCACTATGCGGGCAACAGCCCGGCGCGGGTGTTGGCGTTGGAGACGAAGATTATCCAAGCCGCGGCGTTTTCGCCGGGAGAGCGGGTGGCGCTTGAACCGAAGGGTTACTCATTGCTCATGGACATGGTTCAGGTCATACCGGAATTCCCGTTGAGTATTCTCGCCAGCAGCCGGCGCAAGCTGGAAACTAGCCCGGTGGAAGTGGAAGCGTTCCTACGGGCGTTGCATCGCGCCATGGAAGTGATCCGCACCGACAAGGAGCGTGCCGCCGCGGCGGCATTCAAAAAAACCGCCCGCGGCGATCTCGCCAGGGAGCGCAAAGCGCTGGACTATCTGGCCAACGATTATTCCATCGTCATCAGCAAAGAAAATATCCAAGCCTTGATCTACGCCGCCGGTATCGAAGCCGAAGCGCGCAAACTCGGCGGTGCCGAGAAATTCTTCGCGCCGGACCCTCAAGCCAAAGCGGTGGCGCGGCGCTGATCACTGTGAAGTTTTCGGAAGTCTTACCACGAAGGAAGTAGCGCGCCGGAGCCGCAGGAATATTTCGGAATATCTCCCGCAAAGGCGCCAAGGCCGCAATGGTGACGGGTGCTGCCCGTCATCCCGAGGGAACGCGAGGGATCTAAGAAAGATTTCTCCCAAGGGTCGAAATGACAACGATTCCGAACCGGGCGTCTTTGCGGGAAATATTTTCGAATCCTAGTTTCTTCAATTTCCGTGCTGGCTCAGTGAGAATCAATTATGGCAAAATTCTTCGTCATTAGTGCATTGATCCTTGGACTGATCCTAAATTCGTCTGGTCCTGCCATCGCGGCCAAGATGGTCCTGGCGCATGGCGCCCTCAACGCGCGGATCGCACCGCTGTGGATCGCGCACGAACAAAAGTTCTTTGCCAAATATGGCGTCGAGTCGACGGTGATTCTCGTGCGCCAGATTCAGATCATGGTCAGCGGCCTGGGCACCGGCGAGATCGATCTTGCACTGTCTTCAGGCAGCACCCTGCTCGGTGCTGCGGCTGGCGGACTCGACGCCAAGATGGTGGCCGCGCTCAATGGCCGAGTGAATTATGATCTCGTGGCGACGCCGGGGATCAAAACCGTCAAGGATTTGCGCGGCAAGCGTTTCGGCATTCAAGCATTTGGCGGCGGACTGTGGATGGGTGCCATGCTCGGCCTGGAGTCGTTAGGACTCGACCCGCAACGGGACAATATCAACGTGCTGCAAGTCGGCGACCAATCAGTGATCGCCCAAGCGCTCGAAGCCGGGAGCATCGACGCCGCGGCCCTCGACGGCGTGTTTAGCCGCCGGCTGAAACAAAAGGGTTTTACCGTGCTCGCCGAATTCAGCAACGCCAATATTCCGACCATCGGTCTCGGCTTGATCGCCAGGACGAATTTGCTGCGCGAGCGCCAAGACGCCCTCGAAGGCGTGCTCAAAGGGCTCGCCGAATCGGTGGCATTTATTCTAAGTCAAAAGTCCAAGCCAGTGGTGCTCAAGACAATCATGCAGCATCTGCGCATCAATGATCCGGCCACCGCCGAAGAAGGTTATCAAGATCTGGTTACCGGCCTCGACAAAAAGCTTCTGCCGTCGGTTGATGGCCTGCGCAACACACAACGGCTGCTCAAGCCGCGTAATCAGAAGCTGGAAAACATCAAGATCGAAGAGTTGATCGATGATCGGATTGTAAGAAGGCTGGACGAGAATGGCTTCATTGGCCGGCTGCAGGCGACCTATGGAGTTAAGTGAGCGCAGGTAATCCCAATCCGAGATTAAATCTCCGCCAAGTTGATCGATAAGTCCTGATTAATGAATTTCTCGACGCTGCCTATAGCGCAAATTACCGTTGGGGGGTTAGGCGTCAGTTTGCCACGACTCGTAACGTTGTCTTGCCGTACCGTCATGATTGATTGAATCGCCTCAATTGATTCAGATCTCTAAGCATCGGATTGCCGATCCGATGACCGCCCTTTCTTGCTTTCAATAGCCAAATCGGTTGGCCGGCAAAAAAGCGTTGGACAGTGAGGTGAATTTAAGCTATTGCACAGCGGAGCTGAATTCCACCATGGGCTATTTTCGCAACTCGTTTGTCGTTACCCTCGTCGGTCTTGGTCTCGGCGCCTTTCTCGGGTGGGAAGTTCAGCGCAGTTTATTTAGCGCTTTATCGACGGTTTTTATCGTCGGCGTGCTGGCGATTCTGGAAGTTTCGTTATCGTTCGACAACGCCGTCGTCAATGCCACGGTGCTCAAAGAAATGACTCCAGTGTGGCGACATCGCTTCCTCACCTGGGGTATCGCCATCGCGGTCTTTGGCATGCGGATCATATTCCCGTTGGCCATTGTCGCGATCATCGCGCGCATCGATCCATGGTCGGCGCTGGTCATGGCGGCCACCGACCCGGATCAATACTCGCGCGTGCTCACCAGCGCACATGTCTCGGTCGCTGCATTCGGCGGGGCATTTCTCGCCATGGTCGGCTTGAAGCATTTTTTTAATCAGGAGAAGGAAATTCACTGGATTACGGTCATCGAGCGTCCGCTGACGCGGCTCGGCCGCATCGAAGCGGTGGAGCTAGGTTTGGTCTTGCTACTGCTCTACGCGATTTCCCGCTGGCTTTTCGGCAGCGAGCAGGTCGAGTTCTTAACCGCTGGGATCTTTGGCTTGGTGACTTACATTGCGGTTGACGGCGTTTCCGCCCTGCTCAATTTCGAATCGGCGATCACCGGCGAAGTGGCGCGCTCGGGCGCGGCCTCGTTTCTCTATCTTGAAGTCCTCGATGCCAGTTTCAGCTTCGACGGCGTGATCGGCGCTTTTGCGCTTTCCAATAACCTATTCATCATCGCCATCGGCCTGGGCATCGGCGCCATGTTTGTCCGCAGTCTGACCATTATGCTGGTGGAGAAAGAAGCCCTCGCCTCGTACCGCTACCTCGAGCACGGCGCGTTCTACGCGATCATCGCTCTGGCGGTGATGATGTTTCTCAATGCCGTCATCCATATTCCGGAAGTGGTCACGGGCCTGATCGGCAGCGGGTTTATCGTTTGGGCGTTTTGCGACTCGATTCGCTACAACCGCCGCGAGCGCGGCGCCTGAAGCGACCGCTCCGTGGTGATGCAGCAAAAAGGTCTTGACTCGCCGGCTTTCCGAATACTCATCTTAATCACACGAAACTCGATTCGAAATAATAATTTGTTTTTCATAGCGGGGGCAGAGCAATGATCGATTTATCGCGTTTTTCTTTGGACAGCCGGACGGCGATCATCACCGGCGGCAGCGGTGGCATTGGCCGAGCGTGCGCGGTGGCGTTCGCCAAGGCCGGGGCGAACATCGTGATCGCGTCATTGCCGCCCGACTCGATCCCGCCGGTGGTCCAGGAGATCGAAGCTCTCGGCGTGATGGCGCTTGGCTTGGCGGTGGATGTGTCGGACGAGGCCCAGGTCAAATCGCTGGTCGATCAAACCTTGGCGAAGTTTGGCCGTATAGACGCGCTGATCAACGTCGCCGGCGGCTCCTACAGCCGCAACCCGCATATGCCGGCGTTCAATCGCGCGCCGCTGCTCGATCTCGCGCCGGAAGACTTCATGACCGCCTATGCGGTCAACACCAAGAGCGCCTTTCTCTGCGCCAAAGCGGTGGCGCCGGCGATGATGGCGCGCGGCAAAGGCAGCATGGTCAATATCGGTTCGATATCAGGGCGCGGCACAAAGAAAGAACGAGCTGACATGGCGGCCTATGGCGCGGCCAAGGCGGCGGTGATGAACCTGTCGATTCACATGGCGCAGCACTGGGGGCCGGAGATCCGCGTTAACGCCATCGCCCCAGGCATCATCGACACGCCGCGCCCGGCGGGTAGCACTCGCCAGGACGATTGGGCGCAGGTGCTCAAAAAAATCGCCCTGGGCCGCGCCGGCACCGCCGATGAAGTCGCCGGCGTAGCACTGTTCCTGGCTTCCGACGCGGCGAGCTTTGTCAGCGGCGCGATAATTGATGTGAATGGCGGGGAATAATTAGAATCTAATCGCAGCTGGATTGGACCGCTGTCATTTCGACCGAAGGGAGAAATCCCGACTCAGATTCTGCGGCAGGATTCCTCACATTCGTTCGGAATGACAGATAAAAGTTAGATGCCGTCTTTACGCGCCGGCAAAAAACTAATCAAGCCAATCCTTATCCTTCAGTTTTCTTGGCAAGTAGGTCTTGGTCAGATACTGAAAATCTTTGTTGGCGAGCGCGTCGAGCTCGAATTTCAGGCCGCTGGTAAGCATGCCTTTGATTTCGTTCTGCCACTCTTTTTTTTGAAACCACTTGTACTTCATCAGCTCTTTGGCGCGGTTGATGTCTTTGTCGTTCAACTTGATGCCGACGTTGCGCGGCAGGCCGTAGCGTTCGGGGTCGGCGCTGGAGAAACCGATGAATTTTGCCTTGGGGATCGCCATGCGCTCGCTTTCAAAGGCGAGATTGATCGACCCCTGCTTGATGACGGAGTATATGTAGTAGCCCCAGGGGTCGTTGTCGACCAAAACGTAGACCGGCAGTTTGTAATCCTCGTGCAGCCGGCGCACCAACCGGCGCACGCCTCGGGGCGGTTGGCCGTTGCCGGTGATCAGGACGCAATTATACCTGCGCCAGAATTTATCCTCCGATAACCGGTTCCATTGGGTGCCTTTTTCCACCAGCAGGATGAAGTCGGCGGTGCATTTGCTGATCTGAATATATTCCGGCTCGACGATGGAGGGCACCGAATAGCCGCCTTTGCCGAGTTTGGTGCAGTCGACGCGGTCACCATCGTCGACGATGGTCAACGGCCCGACTACGGTGCCGCGGTTTTCCGCGCTGACATGCAGTTCTTCGCGGAGCGCTTCGAGGGTGACTTCGAGATCTTCGATGAGCGGATCGGACTCGTTCTGGCCATCAAAGGTGTTCTCGTGGGAATTTTTGATGGTGTGTTTGGTGCGGTAGTAAATTTCGCGCAGCGAGGTGGTCAAGTTGGCGCGCTGCAGCTCGGCCAAGGCGTCGGCCACTAGCACCGTCTGCATGAATTTTTTGGCCATGCCGACGTTGAAGAAGGTGCGCTCCTGCTTGCGCCGGCCCATCTCGATAATGCCGCGCTTGGGGTTGAAGTTGACGTTGGCCAGGCTACGCACCGGAATATTCAGCGTTGGGTCCTGGCTGCGCTGCGCCGCAGTGATCACCGTGTCGGCGATGCTGATGAGCTTTTTCTCGACGACGCCGTTATTTTTTGCTTTTTTTGCCGCCATCTTTCTTTCCTGTAGGTTTGGCCCTTCTGTCCAAGGCTAGCGTCATCTGTTTCGCGCCATCTTTGGCTTGATCGGCATTAGCTGCTTTTACACGGACGTTTTTGTTTCTGGCTGCTGGCGCCGGATCATCGTCGACGAGTATGGGCAGCTCCGGCTCGGTCTCGCTTGCGGCAGGCGCCATCGCCGCGCTCTCATCCGAGCTTGGCAGGCTAGGAGCATCGCCTTCGGTGCCGTCGGCGGTGACGATGATCGAATGAGGCAGGCCTTCAGGCCCGCCGCCATCGTGGCCCAGGATCTCGTCGGTTTTCTCGCCGCCGGTGCGTTTGCTGGCGATCTTTTGCAACTGTTCTTTGAGCTTTTCCTTGGCGAGCTTGCCGCCTTTCAAGCGTGCGCAGGCATCGACGACTTCCTCGATGTAAAGCGCGAAGATATTGCGCCGGCGAAATTCCCCCTTGGCGCGCTCGCGCCGCCGCAAGAAGACTCCCAGCCGCCGGCCGCACTCTTGGAGAGCGAGTTTGATTTCTTTGCGAATCTCGTCGTAGTCGGCGATGGCTTCCTTGGACTCGCTGGTGAACGGCACCCAGACCGACGCCATGTGCACGAAGATCACCATCGGCCCGGCGGGCAGGGCGCCGCGCGACTGCGCCACGCCGTAATTGCGCCAGGTGGTGTCGAGGACCGATTTAAACGTCGCGCAAGCCGACTGCTGGTAGAGCAGCGGCACGCGATTGGCGTAGCGGATCACGCTCGCCAATTCGTTGTCGTCGTCTTTGTCTTCGCCTTCGGCGAGCGGGATGCTTTGGTTCTTTGACTTTTACCGTCTGCTCCGGACTTTTTCCGAACGCGAGGCCGGCCTCGATGACAAACGGATTGCCGCGATAGACCGCCGGCGGCCTGGTCACAGCGGTGTAAAATTCGCCTTTGATCTGTTTGTACAGGCCGTGCAGATATCGCCCGTTCGCCGATGGGCGATATGCAGCTGCTCGGTGGCGCCATGATCTTGGTCGACTGCATGGCTTTGTAAAAGGTTTCAGCGGCGGCGCCATGGAGATCGCGCGGCCGGGCGTTGGGCGAGAGTTTGGCGGTTTTACAAATCTCTTGAGCCAGACTGGATGACACCCGGCTAAACTCGCTGGACAGAAAACCCACCAGAGAATGGCTTTTGGTGTCGTGCAACATCTTCAGCATCATACCGAACTCGATGCCGTAGGGATGAGGCTTGATCTCGCGCGGTTGCGGCGGCAGCTCTTCGATGGTGCGCGGATACTGCTTTATCTCGCCTTCAGGCGTATGGTAGACGAGCTTGACATGCGGATTGGCGATGGCCGTTTGTTCTAAATATTCATCCACCGAGGCGCGGCCCTTTTGATAACGCCCTTCGATTTCTAAACTGACCTGTGTGCCGCGGTGGTTTTCCCAGTCGATTTTCTTACTCTCGAAAATGCGCGGCTCGTTTTTCTTGGTGTCGATCTGGACTTCGAAATAGTGCGCCGGCGCTCTGGCGCTGGTGCGGGAAATGATCTGCACCGGCTTGCCGGTGGTGAGCTGGGCGTACATGCCGGCGGCGGAGATGCCGATGCCTTGCTGGCCGCGGCTCATGCGCAAACGATGGAACTTCGAGCCGTAAAGCAGCTTGGCGAAAATCGGCGGAATCTGCTGGCGCACGATGCCGGGACCGTAATCGATCACGGTGACGCGAAAGCGCGTTGCTTGGCTCGGCGCCGCCGTAATCCCGCCATTGGGCACCACTTCGAGCTTGACGATGACTTCGGGCAAGATGCCGGCTTCTTCACAAGCGTCCAGTGCGTTATCGACCGCTTCTTTGATGCAAGTAAGCAGCGCCTTGCGCGGACTGTCGAAGCCCAACAGGTGGCGATTCTTGGTAAAAAATTCCGATACGGAAATTTCTCTCTGGCGCGCGCCCATCTCGGCGGCGGTGACGATCTTTCGCGGTTCGCTGGGCGGCGCCGGCGTGGCTACCGCTTCGGTTTTTAGCATAGCTTTAGACATCTCAATTCACGGCTCTCCATAGCATAGAATGTGTGGTACCAAATCGGCGGGGTCGGCGCTGAATAAATCACAGTTAAGTACCCCCCAACGAATGATTGACTCAGTGCTGACAAACGAGCGATTCCGATTGTTAATCTCTAATATATCAGAGCGAATGGGTTTGTTAATCCTTCGATGCGAGAAATGAATTAACTTGGGGTCAAGCTAAACCGGTGTCAAACGTTCCCAGGCCAAAATTGGGATTTAGGACGCTACCCAAATCCTGGTTCAGAAATTGAGGTTAGATCTCAAAACTGGCTGGTGGATAGGTCCACATACTGGCGCTTAATAACGTATCAACCACCTCACCACATGTTCCGTTGCTCGTTCTCTCCTAGAAATATCTGAACTCTTGAGACCATCAATGTATTTTCGCTTGCCGTTAATCGCGGAATAGCCGTTTGCCTGGGCTTTCCGGCGATAATTGTCCAGCCACCGAAACATAGTCGAATATCTCTTGGTGAAATCATGCCGCATCATGTCAACCTTCGGTCGATCCATGAGAAACATTTTACTCAGCTGTGAATCGGAATGGCCCACTGCGAGAGAAAGCAAGCATTCTTCGTGGTCAAGGTTCTGCATCCCAACTTGATCCGTCGTGAAAACGTCGGCGTTAGACTTACACGTCTGGCGTTCGCTTAGGGCAGTATCATGAGTCACTTGCGATAACGTGTCCAATGCTCGCTGTCTATCCCTGAAATAATCCCTTACACCGCTATCGAAGCAAGACTTGAGTTCTGGCAATGTATCGTTCTCGAACAAACTTGGTTTGACCGTGGTCAGAAGACCAGCACGAGATTTAATTTGACTAAAGAGCGGATAGATCTTTCCGTCAGTTACAGAAGCGGAGATCGATTCCAGCCCCGAAATACGACGACGGAGTCTTTTATACTGAATGACCAAACGCATAATCGGATCGCTAATGGCCATCTGCTCTAATATTGCCATCGTGATCTTTCTTGGCGCGAGATAGCCCCTCAAAACTATAGCCTCCTTAAATACTCCCGAAAGATCCTTCTCCGAGTCCAGGTCAAAGGCTATCCCCACTTTTCTACAGATATCGTCCTTCAAGTCAGAAGCCTTTTTACCAAGAGATCGCCTGATCGCATCGATTTGCCCCAAATCTGCTGCAATCCCTTGGAATTCTAGCTCAGCTAGATGCATCATCTGACGCATGGTATGTTCGTAATACTGTTCAATTATATTTCGATCGTTCAACTCCGCCAAGAAAATGGGATACAGTCGCATGGTCACGTCAGCGTCCTGGCAAGCGTGGTTAACCAACTCTTTTAAGGGCAAGTCTAGAAAGGTTTTGCCTTCATCGACCAAATCCGAGTAGGATTTGATTTTCTCGTGCAGGAATCTCTGAGCTAAGTCACGAAGATTGAAAAAGTCCCAGTCACCATGACAGTCATAGGCGGCCAGCATCGTGTCAAAGTGAATCGACTTAATCCTTATGCCGTTTCGCCGGAGGAGTAAGTGATCGTACTTTATATTATGTCCAATGAAACCTATGTCGCTATCGCATACCCGCTTTAGAAACTTCAGCACATCATCTTTGGTCAATCCCTTGAGGTCCTCCTCGATCAGCGGGACGAAATAAGCTTCTCCGCCCTTTACCGAGAAGGCAACTCCAAGTAAATGTGCCTCCCTAGGATCCTTGTCATCGGATTCTGTGTCTATTGAACATTGCTTTGATGACACAAGCAAAGATTCGAGTTCTAGGATCCCCTTTACGTCAACCACGGCGTGATAGGCGTCTGGTCTGGGTGTAATCTCATTCAAATCCAGCCGGGCATCCGTAGGATTTGCCAATAGTGGCAAAAGTGAGTGAAAACCGTGAGTTCTCAAAAGTTGCCGATTTCTGTCAGTGTCCAAGTCGCTCAAAGAAAAGGTTTGAACATTGCAGGAGCATGACTCCTTGGCTCGGTTAGCTTTACTCTCCGAATAGTAATCCCGGGCTCGAGTCTCGTTTTTTACCAGCGTCTTTCGGATTTGGCCTGACGCGACCTTTGATAGGGTCTCGTAAATAGAATCCAAGTCGCCATACAGCTCGATGAGCCGGACCGCTTGTCTACTGGTTATTGCTTGCGCGTTCGATGCTTCCGTTAACGCTAGGTAGGTGGGTATATCTTTCGGAGCGATGCCCATCTTCGTTCCGACCTTATCCGCGGACATCCAGTCGTATTGGTAGCGGCTAGCACCTCCAACGAGGACGACGGTAAGGTCGTCGCTGCACAGTTGTAGACATCGCTTGTCCCCCGAAACGATATGCGTGAATTGGGAACTGATAGAGGCGATGATTTTTAAACCGGGATTCGCCGGATCGTGGATGTAAGGAATCTTCAGTTGCTGAAGAAAAATAATAACACTCTCAATGTTCTGATGGGTGGTGAGTGAGTGAGATTCCCTTCCTATAACCAGAACTCCCGCCTTAATACTCAACTCGCATCGCAGCCTTAGAAAATCTCTTGCAAAGGCGAAGGTGAAAGTAAGGTCGCTTCCCTGTGCTGTCAGAAGCGGAGTCCCAAAGAACGTCTGGTATGTCCGCTCGATGATAAATGCTGTATCGACCAAAAACTGGCTCATGCCTTTTCATTCCTTATAGTTCCCAGACCGTATGTAGTTTTGGTCTTCGAAGAAGTCTATTTGCCATATTTTCTTGCCGGCGCGTTTGGGGTTGTGTTTAAAGAACTCGTTTCGTTCACAAAAGTGCACGGATATGGCAGTCTTCATTTCTTCCTCCGACTGATAGTCCGAATTGTGGACCACTGCCTTTTTCATAGCACTGAAAACTGCCTCAATGACATCCAGGAACTGTGCGCTCGCCGGGAGCGGAACGAACTCGATAGTTGGGCCGGTGCTGTTTGCGTTGTTCCAAGAATTGAAGTTGTCAGCCCACTCCACCAACTCATTCGATCCGTGCCAAGAGGCAGCATCCCAGGTCAGATAGATTCTCGCTTTGTCGTGATGCTGATTGTAAACTATCTCGACTAAGTCGATCATTCCCGCTGAGTCTTTCGTATTCCTATAGAACCAAGTTACTTGGTTGGTGGTAGCACTCAACGCCCCGTATAAGGTGATAGACCCTTTCGTACGCTGATTCTGCGGATGGGTGGGCGTGCTTCCCCTCGGAGTGTAGCATCTACCTCCGTACCTTTTGACCTGAAGTGGTCCTAGTTCATCTATAAAGAACAAATCCTCGTCAGCTTTCAGAGATTGGAGTGTTGTTAATAACAACTCGACCTTTTCGCGGTAATTGGGATCTGGACTTGTCAAAACTTTTCTCGACTTCTTCCAGCTGAGACCAGCTTGCTTCAATAGCCGGGATACCGTACTTTTTGATGGCCTCTGGCCATATAGTATTTCAAATGCTTGCGCGAGGCTTCGTTGGTTCCAATTGCTTCTGTTAATTCCGTAGACGTTTGGCTTGTGATGAAGGATCTCGATTAGTGCGTTAGTCGCCGGTCGCAATTCAATACTCGTAGTTGGCTTCTCTCGGTTGGCGGTTCTTGTTTTGGCGATATCCGCAGGAGCATCCAGTGGCGTTTCGGCAGGTGTTTCCTCGCTTAGAGTCTGACAAATGAGTGACAAGAACTTGGTCAATTCCTTGGTCAACCTCTTCTCTGCTGCATCAATACGGTCCATTGATGACAACCAGCGATGACGTAGAAGTTTGATGGTCTCCTCGCTAATACCGAGATCCCGAGCCGTAGTTGATTGTGTGACTCCGTTGCTCCACATTAAAATTGCGCGTGCAGGCCACTCTGAGGCTGGAAGACTCGGTTGCTCTTCAACGATCGCATCAAGGGCCTCCCGTTGCTGGGATGACAGTGCTATCGAAGGTGGTAAGGGGTCAATTACATGGATGGTGTGGGGGGAGCTGTCGGAAACATCGGCTTTGCTGGATAAATCGCGATACAATCGTTTTGTGTGGAGATGCTGCTCCAGAGTCGCCGAATCATGCTGCCCCAAATTCTGGTCAAAGCGACGCTTGGTGCCTGATCGTGGAGCATCTTTTTCAATTCCTGCTAACCGATGATTTGCGAACCGCTGGCGCCAGCGCGCCACCCGCACTCGGTTAATGCCCAGCATGTTCGCGATCGTATTATTCTGATGTCCCTCGGCGGCCAATAGAACGATCTTCGCTCGTTGCATCTGCCGAGTTGGGGTCCGACGACCTCGTGCCCATTTCGTCAGTATCCGTATTTCGTCTTTGGTTAGTTGAACCGACTGGGCTATTCTCATGGAACTTTAGCAGGGAGCCTTGCAATCATAGATTCTCGCCCTACAGGCGGCAACGCAATAACCTGTTACGAGCCACCTCGGGTTTCGGCATAGGTTTAGACATTTTGATTCGGTTTCTCCATCAATGGATTGCGCGCCGGAACTTGGCGATTATCGGGCTGCGCCAAGCGTCGCCGTAAGCTCGTGACGCGATAGTTGAATGCAAAACAGGATCAAACGCTCACAGTTCGGAAGGTTGATGTTCGCAGATGATTATAGCAAAGCAGAAAAACTTGTGAATGGTTCGGCGAGAAATTTTTTCCAAACTCCGCACGCCATTTCGGTTTAGATTGAAATCAGGCCGCACCGTCACCCGAATTGAGCATCGCCTCTGATGAAGAGCTGTTCCGTCATACCGGCGAAAGCCGGTATCCAGCTTAGAGTTCAGCGGAACAAACCTGGATTCCGGCCGACGCCGGAATGACAGAAATTTGCAAGTCAACTTTGAGTCGACTTGAATCGCATTCTCGTGAATTCTCGCTGTGGAATGTTCAATTATAAAAGGCGAAAGCGCGCACTTCGATGCTTTGCCGTGCCGGAGCCCCGGCCGGAGTGTTGGGATCGTCGAAGGATGTGTGCGGCGTGAAGCGCGCGCGGCCGTCCATTTCGGAATCGTAGACTTTAAACACCAGCGCTTCGTCGCGGCGCATCTCGGGAAAATAATACCAGCGATGATTGGGGTTGTATTTCAATCGATAGGTTTGGCCGACCCGGTGTGGGTAGCGGCGCTCGGCGACGACCAGATCTTCCATCGCCACACTCTTGGCGTCGGCCAGCGCGAGGGGATTGGTTTGGATCGGTTGATTGATCGCGCGCCAGACTTGAACGATCGCGAAGCGGCGGGTCAGCAAGTCTTCCGCTTCGTCCGGCAGAAACTCGCGCACTCGGTTCGGTCCCGACCATTCGGTATAATCGTTGTGCGCCGACATGACCGGTTCGCGGATCAGCTTCTTTTCGCGCTCGGCTTCGTCGCCGGAGCGTAGCGTATGATCGAAAATCACCACCCGGGATGCGCCTGACTCTCGTTTGATCAATTGCTCGACTTCCCGGTAGTACACCGACTCAAGTTGCCGGGTATCGAAGAAGTCGGCGACCTTGGTTTTGTGGTCAACCAAGACGAAGCCGTTTTGCTCCAGTGAAATCTCGCCGCCAAGCAACCGGCCATTGCGCACGGCCATGGTCATGAGTTCGTGGCTGCCCGTCTTGCGTCGCCGTATGTTATTCGGGCCGAAGGTTTCGTTCACGAGTTTTTCACCCGTGTCCACGGTATAGGGGATGCTGGCGGTCAGTTCTTGGTTCATGACAGAATCTCCTTTCAAGATCGGAGGTTTCGCCGCAAAGAACGCATACTAACGCAAAATAATTCTTGACGTAGGGGCGAGTTTGAAGCTCGCCCAGGGGTCATTGTCTCAGCCGTCCTTCGTTTCGTAACTCCTGCTGCGCTTGCTTCAAAATCCGGTCATTAATGACGCGATCGAGGGTAAATTTTTTGTCCACCAGTCCGGTGTGGATATCGTCGTCGAGCATAATCTGTATGCCGTCCCAGGCGACCGAGAGATCGGCGGCGTAGCCGGGGCTGAAAAGATCGTAGGAACGGTTGACGATATCGGGATCGCCTTGCAGTCCGGCGGCAAAGCCGATCTTGATCGCTTCCTGCTTGTTGTACTTGGCCAGCTGCATGCCGAGAATCACCGCTTTCAAAAATCTTTTCGTCGTGTCGGGAGCTTTCTCCAGCATATCGCCGCGGGTGACGTAGACGCTTTGCGGCACGCGCAGGGCCTCGTTCAGGTTGACGATCATCGGGAAACCTTTGTCGAGCAGTTTTACCGCATCTTCGGCGGAAAACGGCGCCGCGGCGATCAGGCCTTTTTCCAGCGCGCCGGCGCGCACGACGGTTTGGCCGATGGCGCGCAAGGCGACGTCCTTGTCAGGGTCGATATTGTTGCGCTTGAGGTAAAGCCGAATGGTAAAGTCGGAGAATGTGCCGGCGCCGGTGATGCCGACGGTTTTGCCGCGCAGGTCGTCGAGCCGCTTGTTTTCTTTGCTGCCGATCAGCGTGTAGTTGGTGTAGTTCGACAGCGATGAGATGATGTTGAGATCGAGCCCCTTCGCCTTGCTGCGAATCGCCGCTTGGGCGCCGCCGATGCTGGCGAAATCGACATTGCCGGAGACCAGCGAGGCGATCGCGATCGGTCCGCCGCGCACGAAGATCTGCTCCACCGTCAGTCCCTGCTCCTTGAAAAACCCTTTGGCGCTGGCGATGCGGAACGGCAATTGGGCGTTCCATGACAGGCTGACGAATACGACCCGCAGGTTTTTCTTTTCTTGGCTGTGGACGGCGCTTGCTTGAACCAATAGCCCGAGCAGAGCAAGCGCGATTGCACGATGGGCAAGCCGAATCATGACAAATCCTTTTTAGCGTTTACGTTCCAACTCTTCTTTGACTTCGGCGGCGAGCTTGAGCGCGAGAAATTTTTCCGGGGCGACCTCGTCTTTGATTTTTAACGGCGCCTTGACGTCGAACTCGATGACGTTTTTCAGCCCTTGGGCCGAAGGCACTCCAGGAATGCCGTCGGGCAGCGCCCGAACAAAGCGGCGGATGCCTTCGATAACGACGGGCCGGCTCGGGCTACCCATGGGAATTTTTTTAATGGCGATGTCGGCGGCTTCTTCGGGCCGCTCGCGGATGAACATGAGGGCGCGCATCATGGCGCGCAGCCAACGTTTGATATCGCCCGGCCGCTCGGCAATTTTTTTATCGCTCGCCATGAAACCTTGAAACGGATAGGGAAAGAGGTCGCCCAAGAAGGTGATGGTGCGCAGCCCTTCCTTCTCGGCGATGATCGCCTCGTCCCCGTTGACTGTGGCGGCCTGGATGGCGCCCGATTTCAGTCCGAGGATGGTCGTCATTGTCGAGCGCGATGGCATGGCGACACGGGTCAGATCGCGCGGCGCGACGCCGTTCCGTTCAGCGAAAAGCGTGATCAACGAATCCTGGGTGTCGCCGACGGTGCCCACCGCCACGCGCTTGCCCTTAAGGTCGGCGGCCTTGGCGATCTCCGGTGCGGCGATCAAGTACCAGGTCACTTTCTCGGTCTGAAACATCACGCATTTGATCGGCGCGCCGCGCAGCGCCGCCCGCATGCCGGTACCGCCAGCGCCGCTGTAGTCGGCCTCGCCGCTCACCAGCGCGGCGATGGCGGTGCTGCCCGGGATGACGATGGTTTCGTTTTCCAGATTCTCATCGCGAAAGTAACCCTTAAGCTCAGCTACGGGCACGCTCAAGTAATTCAGCGTCGCTCGCGGGATGATGGTGCGCACACGCTCGGCCCGACCATCGGTGGCAGCGAGAAACACAAGTGCGAGAACGATAGGTAGTTTCATTGATTTACTCTTAGCGGGAAATCTCGCGCCGGACTTCTTCGAGGACGCGGAAGTCGACGATCTTGTTCAAGGGAATGTCACCGATGCTTTTGTCGGAATTCTGGATCAATTTGATATGGACTTTCAGACCGGCGTCAGAAGAAGCGCCGTCGCGGCTGGCGGCCTTCATGATCGATTGATAGGAGTCGCGCGCCATCGCCGGGTCGAGCTTCCACTCGCGCTCGACGATCTTGATCGATTCTTCGGGATTGTCGCGGGAAAACAGCAGGCCGCGGTAAAACGCGCGCAGCAGGCGCTTCACCTGATCGCGGTTCTCAGCCAGCCGGCGCTCAGTGGTGGTAAAGCCGTTGCTGGGGAACTCCATGGCATCGCCGAGAAACAACAATTCGCGAAAGCCTTTTTGTTTGAGCATGGAATTGTCCGGCGGGTTGGCGATGTTGGCGTCCACCGAGCCGGCCATGAGTGCGGCATTGCGCGTGTTGCCCAGGCCGATCATGATCAAGACGACATCTTTATGCGGGTCGAGGCCGTTGGCTTGGAGCGCGACCCGGGCGGCCAAATCGGTGGTGCCGCCGAAACGGCTGACGGCGACTAATTTGCCGCGCAGTTCGCTGACCGATTTGATCGTTGGCTTGGCCATTAAAAAGTAATTCGGCAACCGGGCGCTGAAAAAGATCGACTTCAGCGGCGCCCCTTTGGCGGCCAGGCGCAGCGCCGAGTCGGCAACGCCGTGATACTCCACCTCGCCGCTCAACAGCGCGTTGTGCGCGATGTTGGGCAGCATGGCCGGGAGTTCGAGGTCTAGATTTTCGTCTTTGAGAAAGCCGCGCTGCAGCGCGATGAACATGGGCAGATAACCCATGGAACGCGACGGCAATGCCAGGCGGATTTTTTCCGCCGCGGCGAAATTTGTCGTGGCCAGGACGGTCAGCGCGACGGTCAAAATTCCGTTCAAGCTATGGAGAAACCTGCGGGTCATGATCGGCTCCGGAGTTCGACGTTAAATTGGCGCCAGTATATCGGGAACCGGCTATGAAGCAACTCGGTTCTTCCAGCAGTGGGTCGTAGTATTCCGCCACGGGTCTGTTTAGAATACAGCGCAACATCACGATTACCGCGGAGGCTGCACTTATGTCATTAGGGCGCGTGTTGGTCGAGGAGTTTCAACCGGAAGTTTTGAAATGGTTGCGCGAGCGGGTCGATCTGGTGGTCGTCAATCCTTGGGTCGAGCCGCAACGTTGGGACATCGAGGCGGCGCGCGTCGATGCGGTCATCAGCCGCAAGGGTCAAATCAAGCGCGAGCATATGGAAAAAGCCGGCGGGCGCTTGAAGATTATCGCCCGGACCGGCGTCGGCGTCGATCCGTCGCGCGTGGACCTGGAAGCGGCCAAGGAACTGAAAGTCTGGGTGACCAACCAGCCCGGCAGCAACGCCGTCTCGGTCGCCGAGTTGGTGTTCGGTCAGATGATCGCGCTGGTACGCCACACCCATGCGGCCGACCGCGCGGTCAAAGACAATCGCTGGAGCGATTATCTGAAATTCATCGGCACCGAGCTGGCCGGCAAAACCATCGGCATCGTCGGCATGGGTAATATCGGCGCGCGCCTGGCGATCCGGGCGCGGGCTTTCGAGATGGATTTTCTCGTCTGCGATCCCTACATCCCCGAGTCCCACGTGACCGCGCTCGGCGGCAAGTGGGTCGGTCTCAGCGAGCTGCTGGCGGATTCCGATTTCGTCACGATCCATTGCCCACTCAACCGTGAAACCCGCGGCATGATCGGCGCCAAGGAACTGGGGCTGATGAAGCCTGCAGCTTTTCTGATCAATGCGGCGCGCGGCGGTATCGTCGACGAAGCAGCGCTGTGTGAGATGCTGCAAAAGCACAAGCTCGCCGGCGCCGCGTTGGATGTGATCGCCAGCGAGCCGCCGGCCAAGGATCATCCGTTGTTCAAGCTCGACAATGTGCTCTGGACGCCGCATTTGGGCGCGGTGACGCTGGAAGCTTCCGAGCGCGGCGAGTGGGGCGCCGCCGAGGAAGTGATCCGCGTGCTCGAAAGCAAACGGCCGAAGAATCCGGTGGTGGATGCGGATGAGGCGCGGCTGCTGTTGCCGGCGTAATGCAGGCGCAAAGCGTGAGGGGTGAAGGGTTAGGTGTTCGGATGGGGATTTTCCGGAACGCCTTACCGCTGACGCTTCACCCCCTCACGTGTATTTATCTCTTGAGAGCTTTTTCCAGGCGCGCTTTGATTGTTGGCGGCATGGCGAGAAATTCGCGAACGATCTTATAAATCGACTCGCCGTAAATCGGCGTGATTTCCAACTTACCTTTCTCCGCATCGGCTAAGAAATTCTTATCGGCTAAAGTTCTGGCGAAGGCGTTCTCCAATGCCGCAGCGCGGTCGGCCGGGACACCCATCGGTAGCATATAGACTTTGCCGAACTGATTGGGCGCGCTGGTGCCATAGCGCAGCAGCAGACGCGGGCTTTCGTCTCTGGTGAGCTCGTTAATGGTCGGAACGCCATGCGCCGGCAGGTCGGGCAACGGTTGATCGGCGAGCTGGGCGATGACCGACCAGTCGCCGCTTTTGAATTTATCGTGGGAACTCGGCTTGACCGTGCTCCAGGGATTGAAAAAGCCGCCGATCTCGCCCGAGTCGATGGCCAATCGGATATCGGCGCTGCCTTTGTAGCCCGAGACGACCTTGAGATTGGCGTCCAAGGCCTCGCGCATCAAGATCGGTGCATGTTCCAGAGTCGAGTTGGGGATGGCGCCCAGGGTCAGATGCTTGGCACCCGGTCCAACGAGCTCGCTGAACTTTCCGATGCCCGACTGGCGGGTGACGATCATCACATAGGTTTCGTTGACCGGGACCGCCAGGTAGCGGAACTTGGCCATGTCGAAATGGACCCCGGGGTTGGCGAAGAGCTGTTCCAAGATCACCGCGCCATTGAGCATGCCGATCTCGCTGCCGTCGCGCGCGCCGTTATTGAAGACATGATTGCCGGCGATGATGCTGCCGGCGCCAGGCATGTTAGCGACGGCGAGGGTGGGGTTGCCGGGGATGTACCGGCCCAGATGGCGCGCGATCAGCCGTGAGTAGACGTCAGCCCCGCCGCCGGGGGGAAAACCGACGACGATACGGAGGACTTTTCCGCGGTAAAAACTGGCTGCGCTTTGTTCGTTATTGAAAGTACTCGCTGCGGGTTGGGCGGCGCCAATTGATTCTAGCGCGAATAACACGCTTGCCCATAGCAGTGCGCCGGCAAGGAATAGCAACCTACACATGTTGGAATCTGTGATGAATTGCCGCGTTGGGGCGGATATGAATTATGAATACAGAAGGGAGTAAGGCAAGGCCGCTAGCGCAGTTTGGCTTTGCCGACCTCGACTTGGCCGTCTTTCGTAAACTTGACGACATTGACGGTGCCGGTGTACTCCGGCGAGCCGGAGTAGTGGGCGTTAACGTCGCCGTTGCCGACCGCGATGGACTGATTCCAATGGCCGAGAGCGACGTAGTCGGCGCTGATGGCAAGCAGCTCTTCGCGATGGATCAGCCAGGAGCCGATCATACGGTTGGGATCGCGTTCTTCATCGACGTAGTGGCCGTGGGCGGCGGCCAGCTGCCAGCGGGTCGTGCGCGGCTGGGGGTTGGCGAGCGGCGACATGTCGGTGTAGTCGACATGGGCGTGGCCCCAAATCTCCAACTCAAACTCGGGGAAGATCACGGACTTGCCGCAGTTCAAGCCGAGTATGTTGACGTTGGCAACCTCCGCCAGGCCGCCGCGCCGATAGACCGAGTCGGGGGTCAGCGGATCATGGTTGCCCGGCAAGATCACCACGCGCTTGCCGTAATCGCGCAAAATCCCGGCGGCTCGCTCGAGCAGATCGGCCGGTTGCCGGTGATTGTCGAAAGAGTCGCCGGCGAGCACGACAATATCGGCGTTGACCTCGTTAGCCGCGCCCAGGACTTGCGGTAATACCGCCAAACGGTCTTTGTCGCTGAAACTGTCGTCGGTGCCGAGATGTAAATCCGAGCTATGAACAATAGTGACTTCTGGGTGCGTTGCCATATTTAGCCGTCCCGTTGCCGCGAATTTCCAAAACCGTAGCAAAACAGCTGGGAAAAGAAAAGTCAGGGCTAGAAACACAACGGGCCGCAAAGCGCGGCCCGTTAGTGAGTATTAGGTGGAGGGAGTTCCTAAGAATGAGCTTACTTGGTCTTCTTAGTGTCGACCTTGGTCTTATCGGCGGGTTTGGCCGTGCTCTTCGACTCGATAGTGGTGGCGATCATCTTGTACTTGATCATGACGCGGTCGCCTTTTTTGATTTCGCCGGTCGACTTGGTATCTTTATCGCGGGCGATTTCCCAATTCTCAGTGCCTTTCTTAACGGTGATCTGGTCATTTGTCACGTCGACAACCGGGCCGGTGACTTGATAATCTTTAGCCAGTGCGAGCGAGGCGCTGGCGACAAACGCGGCGGCGACGAGTAAACCGAGTAGTCCTTTCATCGATCAATCCTCCTAGGATTTGTTTTGGGTAAATTCTTTAACCCGCCCATGCGTCCCCTCCACCACGCATGAACCATGCAACTAATAGTATAGACGAACATATCTGATAGTGATTCAAAGTTACAGTGCCATCCACAGGACTCTCACGAATAATCCCATTGAGTCGCGGTCAGTGCGCCGCGAATGATGGCGCTTCGAAGCAGCTGATCGTATTTAACGCGGGCGAAAGGTCGATGGGCAAAAAAAAGAGCAAGGTGGGGAGGGACACCTTGCTCTTGAGACAACCCAGAAAAATGCTTACTTAGTGGCGGCTTTTTTCTCGTCGCTCTTAGCGTCGGCTTTGGCGCCGCTGGCTTTCGCCTTGCCATCGGCCTTCTTCTCAGTGGATTTGGCCTCACCCTTAGTGTCGCTGGCTTTCGCCTTGGCTGGTTCGGTCTTCTTCTCGTCCTTCGTAGCATCGGCGGCAAATGCGGCAGAGGCCAAAAACATCGAAGTAATAAATACGCTCAAAATTCTTTTCACTCGTGAATCCCCCTTAAAAATGTTGTTGTTGATTTTTGAATGAAGCCTTGACTGCATCGCCCTCCGCTCGACCCGATGTAATCGACCTCATTCTGGTGACTTGGACGCGCGCTACCGGCTTTCCATTCACTCCGGATGAGTCTATATATGAAACGGCTTCAATGCTTAAGCTAAATAACGGCCGCCCATGAGCCTAAGTTATTGAATTCTGGGAGGTTATTTCCATGTCGGATGTTCTTACGATTGCCAAGGGGGACAACGATCTGGTGCTTCTGCCGCGAATGGCGAACCGCCATGGGCTGATCGCCGGCGCCACCGGCACCGGCAAGACGGTGACGCTCCGCGTGATCGCAGAAGGGTTCAGCCGGATCGGCGTGCCGGTATTCATGGCCGATGTGAAGGGCGATTTGTCGGGGCTCGCCCGGGCCGGCGCGGCGAACCCAAAAATTAGTGAACGGCTCGACAAGCTCGCCATCGACGGATTTCAATTTGCCGCCTATACGGTGGCATTTTGGGATGTTTTCGGCGAACAGGGCCATCCGGTGCGGACGACGATTTCCGACATGGGGCCGCTGCTGATGGCGCGCCTGCTCAATTTAAACGAGACCCAGAGCGGCGTGCTGGCGATGGTCTTCAAGATCGCCGACGACAACGGCATGCTGCTGCTCGATTTGAAAGACCTGCGCGCCATGCTGCAGCATGTCGGTGACAATGCGGCGCAGTTTAAAACCCAGTACGGCAATGTCTCGGCGGCGAGCGTCGGCGCGATCCAGCGCGGCTTGCTGGCGCTCGAAGAGCAGGGCGGCGACAAGTTCTTCGGCGAGCCGGCCCTCGATCTGGACGACATGATGCAGACCGATAGCCAAGGGCGCGGAATCATCAACATTCTCACCGCCGATAAGCTCATCAATGCCCCCAAGCTGTACGCGACTTTCTTGCTCTGGCTGTTATCCGAGTTATTCGAGCGCTTGCCGGAGGTGGGGGATCCGGAGAAGCCCAAATTGGCGTTTTTCTTCGATGAGGCGCATCTGCTGTTTAACGATGCCCCCAATGTCTTGCTGGAGAAGATCGAGCAAGTAATCCGCCTGATCCGTTCCAAGGGCATCGGCGTCTATTTCGTAACGCAAAATCCACTCGACGTGCCCGAGGTTGTGCTCGGCCAACTCGGCAATCGCGTGCAGCACGCGCTGCGCGCCTTCACGCCGCGCGATCAAAAAGCTGTCAAGGCGGCCGCGACGACTTTTCGGCAGAACAAGAACGTCGATGTGGAATCGGTGATCACCGAGCTTGGCGTCGGCGAGGCGCTTGTATCGTTTCTTAACGACAAAGGGCAACCGACGCCGGTTGAGCGCGCGCTGATCTATCCGCCGCAAAGCCAACTGCCGCCGCTGGCCGCCGGCGAACGCGAGCAGGTCGTCAAACAGTCGACACTGTACGGTCACTACGAAAAGATCGTCGATCGCGATTCGGCTTACGAGATGCTCAAAACGCGTACGCCGCAGGCTGAAGCCGGGCAAGCACCGGGGCAAAGCGGTAGCGGATGGCAAGGAGAGGCCGGGAAACTGCTCGGCGCGTTGGGAACGAGCGCGGCGCGAGCGATCGGCAGTCAAGTTGGACGAGAGATCATGCGCGGTGTGTTGGGATCGATCTTCGGCAGCACGACGACGCGGAGAAAAAGATAGGATTGGTTGGCCGCAAAGAACGCAAAAAGCGCAAATGCTCAGTAATGACGGGTTCAACACCCGCCATTAGTTTTTTTGCGTCCTATGAGTTCTTTGCGGCCGTTCCTTCTTCATGGTCTGTTTGCCGGGAGTGGTTCGTAGATCATATCGCCGCGGATGGCATAGACTGGTGTAATGGTCTGCTTGGCGGGGATCATTCCCTTCTGCGAGTCGAGTGCCTGCCACTCGCGGTCTTCAATTTTCAAAACCGAGATCTCCGCTGAATCGCCAGCGCGCAGGGTGCCGAGTTGGCCGGCTCGTCCGAGCAGTTTCGCGGCGTTCGCCGTTGCCATCTCGACGACCTGATTCAGAGAGAACCCCAGCGCCATAAGTTTAGCCATGGTCGTCGGTAGATCGTACACCGGGCCGGAGCGGTTGCCGCGGTGGCCGTCGGTGGAGACGCCGTCGGGCTGAAGCCCCTGGTCGAGCACTTTGCGCGCCACGTCGAAGTTCAAATTGTGCAGCCCATGGCCCACGTCCATGAGTACGCCGGTTGCCTTGGCATCGCGTACTTGTGGCCACAGTTTGCCGTTGGCGTCGAGCAAACCGCCCGGGTGCACGGTGAACATATGCGTGATGATGTCGCCGGGGACGAGGTACTTGAGCACGTCGCCGATGGCGATCGGTTCGGTGCCTTTGGTCCAGCTCTCGCCGATATGAATTAGCAAAGGGATTTTGAGCGAATCGCCCAGCTTGCGGGCGCGCTCGAGCGGTTTTAATCCTTGAACTCCCAGCGCGCCGCCGGTGGCGATGATCTTGATGCCGACAATGATGTCGCGGTTGGCTTCGACCGCCTGCTCGATCTTCGCTTCATCGATCAAACGCGGGTCGGCGAGGATGCTATAGCCGGGGCCGCTGACGCCGCCAAGGGTCGACAGATTGATGTAATTGAGCACGCGGGTCTTGGCGTTGTCGGTGACGTAGTTACGAAATACATTGAGCAGCGTGTGGCCGGCGCTGCCGGCGTCGACGACAGTCGTCACGCCGGAGCCAACGCCGAAAATATCCGGGTCGACACCGAAGGCGCCAAGGCCTTTCATCAAGTGGAGGTGGACGTCGATCAATCCGGGCGTGACGACGCAATCCTTGGCGTCGATAACAACGGCACCGCCAGCAGCGAGATTCGCGCCGATAGCGTCAATCTTGCCGTCGCGAACGCGAATGTCTAACGAGCCATCATGGCTCCCCTCGGGGTCGATGAGGCGGCCGCCCTTGACTAAAAAATTGGCGAGCTGTTGGTTCATCGAAAATTTCCTTCTAGATTACGAATAAACCGATCGAGTTCTTTCCGGCACGATCACGAACCACGAACACGGTCACGGTAATTTTCACGTCGTGTAATACGCATTCTCTTTGACGTAGCCTTCTGTCAAATCACAGCCCCACACGCGTGCCGATGATTTGCCGATGCCGAGATCGACGCCGATGGAAACTTCAGGTTGGCCGAGATATTTCCGGAGGGCTTCGAGGTCACAGTCGACCGGAGAGCCTTTTTTGAAAACCGCAGTGCTGCCGAAGCGAATGGTGACCTTGGCCGGCTCGATGCTCGGATCGAATGATTTGCCCACTGCCATGATGACCCGGCCCCAGTTGGGATCGGAGCCGTAGACGGCGGTTTTTACCAGCGGCGAGTTGGCGACCAACTTCGCGACTTGTTTTGCTCGCCCCGTGGTTTTGGCGCGGCTCACGTCAACGGTGATGAGTTTGGTCACGCCCTCGCCGTTGCGGGCGATCTCGCGGGTGAGATATTCGCAGACCTGGAACAAGCCTTTTTCAAATTGCGGCAACTTCGCTTTGCCGGCGAGACCGTTCGCCATGAGGACAACGGTGTCGCTGGTGCTGGTGTCGGTGTCGATGCTCATGCAGTTAAACGTACGGTCGACGACGCGCTTCAACATCGGCTTCATCGCCTTCTTGGGCAGCTCTGCATCGGTCATCAGATAGACCAGCATGGTCGCCATGTTGGGCTCGATCATGCCGGCGCCCTTGGCGATGCCGGCGATGGTGGCTTTGCCGGCCTTGACCGAAATATACTTGGGATACATGTCGGTGGTCATGATCGCTTCAGCGGCGAGTTTCAGATTGTCCGGTTTCAGCTCGTTGCGAATACCTTTGAGGCCGGCGCGGATCTTGTCCATCGGCAACGGCCGGCCAATGACACCGGTGGAGAAGGGCAGGACATCATAAGCATCGACGCCCAATTCGGCGCCGACGATGCGGCAGGTCTCGACGGCGTTGTCGATGCCCTGCTTGCCCATGGCGACGTTGGCGTTCTTGCTGTTGATCACCAACGCCTGAGCAAAACCGCTGGCGATATGTTTGCGCCCGACAATAACTGGCGCGCCAGGAAAACGATTACGCGTAAACATCGCCGCCGCCCGCGCTCGGACCGTCGAATAAATAACGGTCAAGTCGAGCGTCGTGTCTTTAATGCCGACGTTTTTGGCGAGGGCGAGAAACCCCTGAGGGTGGTCAAATTCATTGGGAGCTGTGTGCTGCATTGTAAGCGCCTACTTCAAAATTAATGTCCCTTTCGGGGATGGTTGAAATCCCGCGCCTTCAGGCGAAGAAAAGGTTTGTCATGCCGGCACTTGTGCTACAAGGCCAAAAAAACCTGGATTCCGGCCTGCGCCGGAATGACGAAAGGAGGAGACGTCTTCCAGTCGACAAATTCAATCTCCTTGGCTTAAGGCCGAGGGCCATCCGGTTTTCAGAGCGGCAGCATAACACACCGCCGCGGCAAAACTTAAGCGCCGAAGGGGCCAACTCGCCACAGTTGGCCTTTGTTCTCAATCAGGTCCGGCGTTGCCCACGAAATACAACCGCTCCGACTGATCCGATGGCCGCGCGCCTTCGGGGTCGAACGCTTTGACTTGTCGAAAATAGCTTCGCAAAGAAGTTAAAATGCGCTGCATCGGATAGGCGGTTTCTTCGATAGTCTCGCCGATGAGTTTATAGTCGTCTCTTTTTTGGTGCTCAAAGATTTTCACGTCCCATGCGAAGACGCCGGCACGCCCACCGTTTACTTTGATGATCACTAGATCCCGCCCGAACTGTTTAACCCACGGCGGGCCTTTGACCAAACGTTGCAGTTTGCCGATAGTATTCACGTCAAAGACAAAAACGCCGCCGGCATTGAGATGGGCGGCGACGCAGCGAAAGGTTTTCTTCCAGTCGGAAAACCGATGTAAGTGATTGATCGAGTCGAAGGCGCAGACCACGGCGTCAAATCGGCGATTGATTTGGAAACTCGTCATATCCTGCCGGAGCAGGCGAATATGCGGCAATCTTTGTCGCGCGATCGCGAGCATGGGCCGAGAGCGATCGAGGCCGGTGACATCGTAGGATTCTGAAAACCGGCCCAATAGTCCGCCGGTGCCGCAGCCAATTTCCAACAGCGTTTTTGCGTTTGGGTGATAGTGTTCGATTAGATTGGCAATATAGTTCGCAGCCTGCGATCGATCGCCCATGACCCGGTCGTAGAATTTGAAAAATTTGTCGTAGTTATCCAATGGTCGCGGCTAGGCTGTTCGACGGCCGACAATGATTAGATCGCGCTCGACGCCGTCGATCTCGGCGACGCGCGGCAAAACGCCCCAACGTTGAAAGCCGAGCGTCTCGAACAGCCGCAGGCTCGCGACGTTGTGACCGAAGATAAAGCCGAGGAGAGTCTTCAATCCCAATCGTGGCCCATGCTCGATCGCCTTGGCCAGGAGCGCGTTGCCAATTCCCTTACGCTGAAAATCCGCGGCGACGTAAATGCTCATCTCAGCAGTGGCATGATAGGCAGGCCGCCCGTAGTACGATTGGAAGCTGAGCCAGCCGGCGACGGCGTTATTTTCAGTAGCGACCCAAAGCGGGCGCGTGGTTGGATGATGTTCATGAAACCAGGCTCGTCGACTCTCAACTGTGACCGGTTGCGTATCGGCGGTGGCGGTACGCCCGGGAACCGATGCGTTGTAGATGGCGATTATTTCCGGCAGATCGCTTTCCGTGGCATCGCGGATGATCATAGGCAAGGACTAAGCATACCGAAGTCACCAAGCGTTGTTCTTGTCGGTAAGGCGCAAAATTTCCGACAGAGTTGAAATCGTCAGGCCTTGCCACTCCCGCGCCTCCTGGCGCACTTCACCTTGAGGCTGATGCGAATTCGCTCGTATCAATACCGGGTTCATGCCGAAATCGGCGGCGGCTCTGAGTTCGTGATTTTCTCCGTCGGCGACGTAGATGCATTCTTCAGGTTCGACGCCGAGGCGTTCGCAGGCGAGCATATAGATCTGCCGCGCAGGTTTCTTGATCCGCTCCCGGCTGGATAAGATTGTGGCATGAAACAGGTCGGCAAATTCCGTCTCAGGCCAGACCATGGGGATTTCGATGGAGCAATTGCTGAGCAGGCCGATCTTGAAGCCGTCGTTTCTTAGTTGTGCCAGAGTTGTGACCGCGTCGGCTCGTGGCGTCAGCGCGCGTCGGGTTAGTTGCAAGCGGATTGCGACAGCTTTCGTCATTTGCTCGGCAGTTACCCTTGCGCCGATGATATTGCAAACATGCTCGATGCTCGCTTCGATGGTTTGAAATTCGCCCAGGCTCCGCCGGTTCGTTAGTTGTCGCCAGTGTTGCATAAAAGGATCGTAGGCTACGCCCAGCGCTGCCGGAAATTCGGCATGGTTCGAACCAGCCGAAGCCGCGGCGAAGTCCTCGACGATGGTGCCGAATAAGTCGAAGATGACCGCGCAGATCTTCATCAGAAAATATCCATGGTTGGAAACCGAGCTTCGCCGCTCATGCAGTCCCACAGATAGACGGCAAGCCCAAGGTCGCCGGTCCAAAGCGAGTAACGCCGCTGGCCGAAGTTTTGGGCATGCCGCTCACTCTGGTCAATGGCGTGCGTCGCAAATGCGCGGGCGCGTTCGAGCCACTTCGTGTCGCCGGTTCTCCGATAGAGTTTTAAAAAAGCATAGCCGTTGCCAGCGGTGCCGTGACAGAGGTTTGGGCCTTTCGTCAACGGGCCGGCTTGCCATATAAGTTCGCCGGCTTTTATCAGCAATCGATCGAATTCCTCGGCCGGGCCGGACGGCAAGTCCGCAAGGCAGGTGATCATGCCGGGCGCGCCATGACAATGTTGAACGAGTTTGCTTGTGCCACCCAGGTCCGCGGGCCAATTGGCGCAGACATAATCGGTTTGCGCGCTACGTGCGGCGGTTTCCCGAGCCCGTGACTCGACGAGTGATAGGGTCTGTGAGTCAAGATATTTGCGACCTTTGATGATTGAAAAAATATTTGCTGCAAAACCGTGAACCGCTCCAAGATACACGCTCGACCGGCCATAGAGGTGCTGGATCCAGACGTAGCAGTTGCGCTCCTCGTTCTTTCTAAGTTCGCCAACGAGTTGTTCAACGCTTTGCAAATAAACTTCCTTCCAGCGCGTAGCTCCGCTCGCTTCAAACATAAAGAGCGCAGCTAGCATAGTTCCTGGCGCGCCCCACATAAATTCCCTCGCTGGGTTGGCCACGTTGGCCTCGACGGCTTGAAAGATTTGATCCGCCAAAACATCGCTGGGCGAGAGGCGCCATTGCACTAGTTGAATCCCGACATCGCCCATGAGGTACGAGTAGGTGTGCGGGGCACGCAGCTGCATTTCGGCACGATTCTTCGCGGCAAGGTCGATGAGCGTGTCTTTGAAATCGCGTTGCATCGCGGTCGCCCCAGCGACCCGTAAGTAGTCCAGCGCCCATATCACTCCTGCCGCGCCGAAATAGAGCATCCTGAAAGGCTTTGTCGGTTCGTCGGATATTTTGTCGAGAGGGTGAATTGGCCAAAGTTGTTGCCGATCAAACCGCGCGTGAGTATCTCGGATGATCCGATCGATCGCCGCAAGTGCCAGTTCCTGATTCCATTCTGCCTCAATAAGCGGTTCGTGTCTGGTTACATCGTACATGGATAGCCTTCGATTCAAAGATCCAATCCTGCACTTCGCAAACCGCTCGGTCGCCGATTTTTTGCCCGACCGAGAAAGCTCGCTGGTGTGTCGTGTCGCATAACCTTCATTGACTTGGTTCCCAACCGGGAATCTATGGACTCATGTTAACACAGATAGCTGGTGGCTTGCGCCAACCCGCTGGGGAGACTGTCTCGCAACTGTCATTCCGAGGTGAAGCCGAGGAATCTCTTCTTCGTATGTGACTGAGAACACGAGATCCCTCGCCGCGCTCGGGATGACAGATGCGGGGCATTTGCGCATTACGACACAGCCTCAGCGGAGGGAAGTCCGGGACCGCCGCGCCTCCTCGCCGGATTTCGGGTCGCGCTAGCCATCGCCAGCTTGCCCGGAATGACGAAAAAATCGAGTTGCGAAACCGAGCGCGCAGTTTAAAGGTTCTCGATCTCGACCGGCTCGATCGGATCGGCCAATTCGAACCCGAACACCTTCGAGTAGAAATACAGCTCCGCCTCCAGCACGCGCTTGATGTTCTCGGCTTTGCGGAAGCCGTGCTGTTCGCCTTCGAACGTCAGATAGGCGACAGGGAGTTTCTTGGCGCGGACGGCGGCGACCATTATCTCGGCTTGGTTGGGCGGCACGACTTTATCTTCCAAACCTTGGAAGATGATCATGGGGCAATTTAATTTCTTCGTGAAATGGATCGGCGAACGCGCGACGTAGAGGTCGCGTCGCTCAGGGTAGGGTCCGATGAGCCTGTCGCAATAGCGCGACTCGAATTTGTGCGTGTCTTTCACTAGGGCTTCCAAGTCGCTGATGCCGTAGTGGCTGGCGCCGGCCTTGAAAACATTGCGGAATGTGAGCGCGCACAGCGTCGTATAGCCGCCGGCACTGCCGCCGCGGATCGCGAGGCGATTGGCGTCGACTTCGCCGCGCTCTGCGAGGTAGCGCGCGCCGTTGGCGCAGTCGTCGACGTCAATAATGCCCCAGCTTCCGTTCAATCGTTCTCGGTACGCCCGACCGTAGCCGGCGCTGCCGCCATAGTTGACGTCAAGCACGGCGATGCCGCGGCTGGTCCAATACTGAATCGAATATTTCAAGGATGCGGAGCTGGAAGAGGTCGGCCCGCCATGGCTCATGACCAGTAGCGGTGGTTTGTCGTTTGCCGGCGCGGCGTAGTCGCAATTCTTCGGCGGGTAGAAATAGCCGTGCGCGGTTAAACCCTGTTCGGTTGGGAATTCGATGGCTCTCGCTTCGGAAAGATAGCCGGCGTCGACAGCCGTATCGCGCGATCTGCGCAAAACTTCGAACTGTCGCGTTGATAGATCCAGTGCGATAACCGCGCTGCTTTCCGTTCCGCATGCGCCGATGAAGAGGACGCGCCCTCCAGCAACGCGAACTTGGGAAATTGCCGTATACGGCAGTTCGATATCGCGCAATATCTTGGTGGCCACGTCCAGTGTGGCGAGATGATCAATGCCGTTTTTGCTGTAGCTACAGATGATTTGCCTTTCGGACGCGAAGCCGTAGAGCGAACCGCCAAACACCCACTGCGGTTGGCCGAACTCCGCTTCCATTGGGCAGAGCGCTTCAATTTGATTTTCATTCCAGCGATGGAGATTCCACCAGCCGTTGCGATCGGAGATGAAATAGAGCGTGCCGTCGGGCGACCATTGCGGCTGGCAGATGGATTCATTTGCGCCACCGGCGATGCACTGGCGCTCGCCCACCGAGCCGTCGCCGTTTAACTGCCCGAGCCAAAGCTCGGTGCCATCCCAGGGCATGTTGGGATGGTTCCAGCTGAGCCAGGCTAGTTGTGAACCATCCGGACGCAGACGCGGCGACGCATAGAAGTCGTTGCCCGAATGGATGATTGTGCCGGTATTGTCGCTGTCGAGGTCGAGCGTAGCCAAGGTGTTGATGGCTTCGCCATGACCGGAATGATCCTCGCGGACGGTATAATAAAGATTTCTTCGCCGATCGAATTGTCCATCGGCAAAACGGTGCGCAGCACTGGGGGTTAGCGGCCGCGGTTGTGCGTCATTGGCTTGGAGGTAAAGCCGTTGGTCGGCGAAGTTGGAAAAGACGATGGTCTCTTTGGAAACCGCGTAATCGCCGCCGCCGTATTCGTGCACGCGGGTGCGCGCGTTGAATCCCGCGGGTGTGAGATCGATGATTTCTCCGGTTGCAGAGCGCCGCACGATTACCTTACGGCCGCCTTCCTGGGCGCGCCGCTCGATCCAATAGATGTCATGGCCATCGATGCGTAGCTGTTCCAGGCCGATCTCGCCGCTGCCGACGATTTCGGCGGTGATCGGCGACTTCCATGAACCGAAGGGGGAAACGATGGCTGTCATAAAATCTTTCGAGTTCTTTTCGTTTGCATCACTCGGCAGGTCATAGTCTCTCTTAGCGTAAAGTCGACGTCGAGCGTTCGTCACGTCGATTCGCGCCGTTACGGTTTAGTTTCCGATTGTTGCTGCTTTGCGAGCCATGCATTCATCTTAGACTCCAACCGATCCAACGGCATGGCGCCATCTCTGAGCACTTCGTCGTGGAAGCGGCGGATGTCGAATTTGTCGCCTAGAGTTTGCTTGGCTTTGGCGCGCAGCTCAGAGATCTTCAGCTGACCGATCTTGTAAGCGAGCGCTTGGCCGGGCCAGACGATGTAGCGGTCGATTTCAGCGGCCACTTCCAATTCCTGTTTCACGGTGTTTTCCAGCATGAAGTCGATGGCCTTCTGTCGATCCCAATGGAAATAGTGGATGCCGGTGTCGACGACCAGCCGGCTGGCGCGCCAGATTTCATACATGAGCTGGCCGAATTTAGAATAGGGATCGTCGTACAAACCCATCTCATCGCCGAGCGATTCCGCGTACAGTCCCCAACCTTCGACAAACGCCGTGTAGCCGCCGTAACGGCGAAAATTGGGGATGCCTTGTTGCTCCATGGCCAGAGCAATTTGCAGGTGATGTCCGGGCACGCCTTCGTGCAGCGATAGCGCCATCATTTCGTACTTCGGTCTGATCTCCGGTTTGAACGTATTGACGCTGAAAATGCCGGCGCGGGAACCGTCGGCGGCCGGACCGCGGTAGAGGCCGACGGGGCTATCGGGTGCGATATTTGCCGGCACCGGCTCGATGCCATAAGGCGTGCGCGGCAGGACGCCAAAAATTTTTACGAGCAACGGATCGATGCGCCGGCTCAGGGCGCGGTAACCGTCGAGTAACTCGGCCTCGCTTTTGAAGTAAAAATTTGGATCGTTGCGCAGAAACTTGGCAAATTCGCCGAATGAGCCCTTAAAGCCTAACTTGTCAATGATGGCTTGCATTTCGGTACGGATACGCTTGACCTCATCCAAACCGATTTCATGGATCTTCTGCGGCGCGAGATCCGTCGTGCTGTTGGAGCGCGCGGCGTACGCGTACATCGCCGCTCCATCGGGGAACTGCCAGATGCCCACTTGAGAAGGCGCAGCGGGGAGGTAGTCGTTGACGATAAAGTCTTTCAACCTCTGATAGGCTGGAATCACGGCGTTAGCGATGGCGTTTTCGGCGGCTTGCGCGAGCCGTGCTCGGTCCGCTGCAGTTATCGGCGACGGAAACTTTTTGAAGGGTGCATAAAACAGACTCGCCTTCGGATCGTTGACGATGTGATGGTCGATCTGGGCTGGCACGCGCTGCAGGACGATCTTCGGGTGAACGATGCCGTTTTTGATCCCCAAACGCATCAGAGTAGATGGTCTGATCGACAAGTGTCGGTAATCCGTTAAGTCTGCCGATCCAGTCGTCGTAATCTTTCACCGTCTGGAAACGCAGCACATCGACTAGTTGATTTAAGGTATGAACCCCGCCAAGCTGATTGAGTGGCAGCAAATACCAGCGGTACTGAAATCCTTCGACGTCGTTTTCATAATCTCTCTTGAACAGGTCGTAGTTGAGTTGATCCGCCGGCGTCAGCGCGCCGCGCTTGATCTTCGTCAGATGGTCCAGGATCTCGACGGCGTGTGCGTGCCGTTTGAATATTGCGTCTAGGCTGACATCGCTCCAGCGCTCGTTCCAACGCCGATCGCCCAAAGCAGACGCCCAGGTTGGGTGCTGCTCCATTTGGTAGTCCCAGTCCGCGGCGAAGAGGGTGTGCAATGCCTTGGCGGCGTCGTTGGCGCCTGTATCTTGCGCCAATGCGGCGGCGTGGAGCAGCAACACCAATGCCAGGGCGCGTATGCAAAATTCAATTCCCCGCAACATTGGCTTCGGCGATTCTTTTGGGATCAGTCGTGCACTAGGCGATTCTTAAGAGTTTCCTGGCATTGCCGTGCAGCATCGCTTCGCGTTCGGCGCTGCTGCATTCCATCGTGTAAATCTTTTCCGCGGCCATCCAATCGCCGAGGTCGAAGGGATAGTCCGTGCCGACCATGATGTGATCGGCGCCGACCATGCGTTTCAGATATTCGACGGTCTCGACGCGATAGACGAGATTGTCGAAGTAGAGGTTCTTGAGATATCGGCTCGGTGGATATTTTGCGGGGATAGCAGAAGATCCTGAGCCTCCGGTCTTGCCCTGGTCCAAGCGACCCAAATGATACGGGATATAGCCGCCGCCGTGGAGTAAGCCGAGTTTCAAATTGGGAAAGCGATCGAAGACACCGGCGTACATCATATAGGCGACCGAGAGCGTCGTGTCTGCCGGATTGCCGCAGATGTTACGCAGGCTGTAGGGTTCCATCTTGTCGGCGCCGGCGACCCACTCCGGATGCATGATCATGAGCACGTCAAGTTCCTGCGCCTTGGCCCAGAAAGGATCGAAGCTCTTGTCGGCGAAATACTTGCCGACGACATTGGAAGCGATCGTGACGCCGGACATTTTGAGATTGACGATCGCATGCTCCAAGACCTTGGCGGCGCGCGGCGGATCTTGCAGCGGCACGGTAGCGATGCCGGCGAAGCGGTTGGGGTGGCGCTTGACCAAATTCATGATCGCCTCATTGTAGATGTTCGACCAGGTCTCGCCGTGCGGGCCGTCCAACTCGTAGCCGACCGAGGCTGTATGGACTTCGACCATGGCGATGCCGACATGGCCCTTGGTCATAGCATCGAGGCGATTGGGAACCTCAGCCATGCGCGGATCGGGAGCGAAAGGTCGTCCCTTGGGAAATTGAATGCGATAGGGGTTCTCTTTGACCTGCTTTGGCGGGAAATGCTCGATGCCGCCCAGGGCCTTGCCATGTTGTTTGATCTCGTCGATTAGCTCGGGCGCAAAATAATGATGGTGGATGTCGATGGCGCTGGCGGCGGTTTGAGATGTTGTCGCCGTGGTGGCGCAACCGGAAATAAGCCCGGCCGAGCTCACCGCGGCCGCTCCCGCCAGTTTGAGGAAGTTGCGCCGGCTAAGATCGATCTGGTCGGTGGCCATGGATTTTGCTCCTAAGCGATGAATTCTCGGATCGCTTTGTGCGCCGCTGCCGGATTGGTTGCCAGATAATGGTGACCTTCGCCGGCGAGAATGACTAATTTCGCTTTGGGAATCGCGCGCGCCAGTTGGTGCGCGGAAGCCCAGTGGGTGTTGTCGGTGGCGCCATGGTTCTCGTCATCGCCGACCATGACGAGGGTGGGCACGTTGATATTCTGCAAACGAGCGGTGTGGTCGTGCTCCTGGCGCGCCAGGACAAAGTAGAGATAGTTTTCCAGCGGCGCGATACCGGACATCCTGACCTGCAAGAACTTCTCGATCAGATCGGGATTCTCCGCCACGAACTTCTTGGTCCAGCCGGTTTCGATGGTGTGCTTGCGGATATAGGCTTTGAATCCGTCGCGCACCATGTCGCGGCACATGGCGAGCGGGATGCCGTGGGCGCCCGGGTGAGCCGAGCCGCTGGAAGCGAGGATCAATTTCTTCACCATGGTCGGATAGTCGAGCGTTAAGAGCTGCGCCACCACGCCGCCCATGGAATGGCCGCAGACGATCGCTTGCTCGACCTCGAGATGGTCCAAGATCGCCGCGGCGTCGTCGGTGAACATCTGGATCGAATATTTCTCGATCCTTTTGCTCGACTTGCCGGTGCCGCGATAGTCGAACAGGATGACTTTGTGATCGCGGCAAAACTCCGGCACCTGGTGAAACTTCCAGGCTTGATGATCGAGGCCGGTAACGCTGCAAAAAAGCAACGGCGAACCGTCTCCGTGTACTTCGTAATAGATCTCGGCGCCGTCACGATTAACAAATGGCATGCTGGTCTCCCTTATCGTTCGATTCGCTCGCGACTATAGCGCTGTTGGTTTGCGGCGAGCAACTGAAAAGGTTGGATCGGAGGACAGAGATAGAGATAGGGCAGGACTCGTAGCGTCGAGGCTTGACGCTATCATTAGACGCAAGTCGGTCGTTGCCGCCGTGATTTTAGCGCGCCCGTCATTTGCAGCGCTGCGGTGGGCTGGTGTAAGACGTTGAGAGACAAAGACGGGAGGCTCATGGCGATGGCAATTCGAATCGGAACTTCGGAGCTCGGCGGGACTTTTTATACTCAGGGGCAAGCGATCGCGGAGCTATTCAACCAGGGACGAGTGGCCGGCGATGAGTGCGTCGTCGAAACCAGCGATGCTAGCATCCACAATGCCAAGCAATTGGACGCCGGCAGCCTCGAGTTTGGCTTCATGGCGTCCAATTGGATCGGCCGCGCCAAAGACGCCACGGCGCCGTTTACGAAAAATATCGCCATTCGCATGGTGGCGCCGGCCAACGCCGGGCCCATGTGCTTCGTGCGGTTGGCCAATGCGCCGATCCACTCGGTCGCCAACTTCGCCGGCAAACGGATCGCGATCGGTACCAAAGGCAGCGGCATGGAGCAGCATATCCACACGATTTTCAATGTGCTGGGGATTTCCTTTGACAGTTTCACGCCGGTGCATATGGGTTTCGCCGAGGGCGCTGACGCGCTGATCGATGGCAAGATCGACGTGCAGTTTCACCCGCCCATTCCCAACGCCGTTCTCACTGATCTGAGCCAGCGCGCCGACCTTCGGGTGATTCCGTTTGCGCCAGCGCAGCTCGATAAGCTCTTCGCCCAGGTTCCGTTCTACCGGCCGGTAACGGTGGAGAAAAACGCCTTTCGCGGTGTGGTCGAAGACATTGTCCAGGTGGGCGTGATCAACGTCATCGTCACCCATGAAAGCGTCGCCGAAAGCACGGTCTACGCCATGGCGAGGTCGATCGCCGATAACCTCGACAAGCTGCCGCAAATGAACCCGCTGTTCAAAGGCCTGAAAAGCCTCTTCGACCCGCTGCGCGCCAACGGCGCCGCTGCCTTCGAGTTCGGCGGTGTGCCGCTGCATCCCGGCGCGAACCGAGCGTACAAGGAAACCGGCTGGTTGAAATAGACCAGAGCGCTTCAGTTGCATGCTTGATGCAAAAATCCAATCTCACCGCGCGGGACACGAAGATTGCGAAGTTCGGTCTTATTGATTTCCGAAACCTTCGTGTGCTTCGTGCTCTTCGTGGTGAATACCTTTTGCGTTTCTTTTGTTGCGGCTGAACCGCCCGGCAATACGGAACTCCAATCTTATCCTGTCTACCCGATCCGTAATTGATCTCATTTCACCGCGGCAAAACTGCCTTAGCTGTCCCGTCCAAAATTTGGATCATCGCCGCCGATCTTGTGACAAGGATGGACAAGCGCGCCATGGTACGCAAACTGCGCTAGGCTCAGGTAATCGCCGAAGCTAGCCGCGTAGTGTGACGCCAGTTTTTCGGCGGTGTCAGTTCTATCCATTCCTATCGTTACGCGTAGCGAACAAAACGAATTGAGAGGACCGCGAGATGAGCAAGCCAGATCATGATCAGAAGATGCGAAGTTTTTGGTTGGATGTGTTCAGTAACAGCAAGGTCAACGGCGCGGAGTACCGCGAGGATCGCCTGCCGTCGCATACATGGTCATGGCCCACGGACACCTATTTGCAGCGAAGATTACGGGTCCTGCGCACCACCGCAGCAGACGAGCCGGTGATCGTCGCGCAGAATCCAACCTTGCGTCAGCCGGCTCCGCGAGAGGCTGGAGTCGCGCCAAAACCTCAAAACCGCAGCGCTACGAAAAGACCGGCGGACAATGCCGACCGGCCAAATCGCGAAAAGACAAAAGTAAAGGGTTTGGTGATCGAGTGGGAAGATATCGACGAGCGGTTAAGCTGGTTTGCCCGGCCCAGCAATAACTGAGCGGGGTCGCTGCCCAGGATCATTGCACACCACGGGAGCAGCGCGGTTCAGTTCGGCTGAACTGCCGAGAGCCTGGAAGATTTCTCGCTATGCTTGAAATGACAAATAGTAACGCTTTGTCATCTCGAACGGAGTGAGAGATCTCGCCGAACAACTGAGTCGTTTCATGCCGAAAAGTGTCTGAAGGATTCTAGGGAGTCCAGCCGCTCTGACTGACTTCTGCTTGTGCTCGCCGCAAGTGGGAAAAATCAAAAATCTCTTCCGGCCGCACGTCGCGGGTCACGCCAGTGAATCGCTTGCTGCGCTCGATGACAATGCGCTGCAGCCGTTCGCTGATGGTGCCGTCCTTGGCGACAGTCTTCATGTGATCGTCGTAGACGCGCGCCATGAGGTCGCGATCTTTTTGCCGGGTGAATTCCATGATCGCTGTGATACTTTCTTGTCGGTGCCCCTGATAGACGCGCTGCCCTTTGACCGTGGCGCGCATAAAGCGGCGCACCAAGTCGCCTTGGCGGGCCAAGCGGTCGTCGCTGGCGACGATGGATGCTTGGATGTCTTCCAAGTGATCAGCGAAATTAAAAAATGTTGGATAGCCCAAAGACTGCGCCAGCAGGCTCGACGGCGGGCTCAGCGACGCGGCGTCGATGCTGCCGGCTCGGAGCGCGACGTAGCGCGCGCTGGTCGAGCCCACCGGGACGAAGTTCACATCCTTCTCCAGATTCAAGCCGAACTTGGGCAGGACCTCTTTCAGCCACCCGTAGTCCAGGCTGCCGACGGTCGATCCGCCGACCCGTTTGCCGCGGAGTTCGGCGATGCTTTTGAATCCCGGCTGCGCCATGAAGCTGCCGGGCGGCTTGTCGTTGAACACCATGAGGATTTTCAATTTGGCGCCTTGCACAGCTGCGGTCGGATTGCTCGCCGAGCCGAACTCGACGCTGTTGCCGATGAGCGCCCGGGTGCTGGTGAGTCCGGCCATCAAGATGATTTCGACCGTCATGCCTTCCTCAGTGTAATAGCCGCGCTTGTTGGCGAGCACCATGGGGATATACGATGCAGAGAAATTCGAGATCGCGACCCGAACTTTGTCCTGGGCGGCGAGCCGACCGCAGAGAAAGGTCATCGCGAAGATTAAGGTTAATGTAAATATCAATTTTCGCTGCATTGGTGTGTCCTTGATCCTAGTGAATTCTCTGTGGATGAGGGTTGCCTTCGTTTATTTTTATCACCACGAAGGACGTGAAAAGCACGAATATAGGATTCTAAAGTATCCGAGCCCTTTCTGCTCTTAGAGGTGGAATCCAATTCGTTAATAAATCCTGATGTCTCGTCACGACGGTTGGTTAGCGTTACAGTTTGGGGATCTTTAGGGTCTTGCTGATCATCGTGCATCCGTTGGCAAAAAATAGCAGGGCGAACGGATGCAAGCCAATACCAAAGAGTTCGATTTTCGCCAAGGGTAGTTTCTCGCCGGTGCGTCCGAAGTAAAAGCACAGCGCCAGCAGGGCTACCAACAACAGGCTCGACGGGATCGGCGTGCCTTCGAAGTATTTTACTTTGCCGCTGTCGTCGCTCAACTGACTCGCGGTGACGTTGTAACGCGCCAGCCGGCTGATGCCGCAGGCGACGAAGAAAATTAGAATGATAAGATCGAGGCCGCCGCGCAAGCCCAAACCATAGCCCAGGGCGGCAGGGGCGACGCCGAAGCTGACGATGTCCGCGAGCGAGTCGAGCTCCTGGCCGAAGGGCGAGTGTTCGCCGTGACGGCGTGCCACCCGGCCATCGGCGATATCGAAGAATAGGGCAACGGGTATCAGGGCGAGCGACAAGTAGACCCGCCACTCTTCGGCCGTCGTCAAGTAGCTCATCATAAACAAAACGGCGGCCATGCCGGCGCCGGCGTTCGCCAGAGTGATCAGATCGGCGGCGCGATAATCGCGCAGCATGGAAAAGTGGATGCGCTGTTTGCCGGGTTTACTGCGAGCCATTGGGGTTTTCATGCTATGTCGTTGCGGCACGCTACCATAGCCGTTGCGGAGCTGTCCAATCAATCGGAGACGAATGGAATTGACAGGTTGGCGCGTCGCTGCTTAGATGCGTTCAGCGCGATTCAATTGATGTTATTTAGGAGGGAAGATGACAGCGACTCAAGGCCGGCCCGCCGATCATTGGCCGATCACGACCAAAAATGTCGCACTGATCCTGGTCGACATGCAAAATATCTGGGTACACCCGCGCGGCGCGCGTTACTTGCCGTCGTCCGAGGATATCGTGCCGAAGATTCAACAACTGCTGCGCTTCTGCCACGCCAGCAAAGTGCCGGTGATCTATCTTCATACCACCAAGCGGCGCGATCTCGCCGACGTCGGTATCTTCGCCGATATAAAGCCGCAAACCCATGACGCCGATGACGAATGGAACAATTTCGAAGGCGCGCCGGGGGCGGAGATCTATGAGCCGGTTAAGCCGACGGCGGAAGATATCTTGGTCAAAAAATTTCGCTACAGCGGCTTTTACGGCACGCAGTTGGAGAATCTTTTGCGCGCCATGGGACGCGACACGATCGCCATCACCGGAGTGGCGACCAACGTTTGCTGCGACAGCACGGCGCGGGACGGCGCCATGCGCGATTTCAAAGTGCTGTTTCTCTCGGATTGCAACGCGTCCTTCTCCCAAGCCGAGCAGGAGGCGACGCTCAACAACTTCGACAAGCACTTTGGCGTGGTGATGGATTCGCAATCTCTGATGGCCAAGCTGTCGGCATAGCATGGGACGATAAAGGCTGGAGGACTTATGAAACGAAATATTTCGACGCTTGTGGCGGTGATGCTGTTCGGGACAATGGGTCGTGCTGCGATTGCCGCGGAGGCTGGCTATGACGAGAAGGCGGTCGCCAACTTTTACCGCGGCAAGACCGTGACGATTCTGGTCGGCCACTCGGCCGGCGGCGGATTCGATACCTACGCACGGGTGATCTCGCGCCATCTCGGCAAGCATATTCCCGGCAATCCCAACATTCTCGTCAACAACATGCCCGGCGCGGGCACGCTGATCTCGGCGAACTATACCTACAATCAAGCGCCCAAAGACGGCACGCTGATCAATAGCTTCGACGGCGGCATCGTGCCGATGCAGATTTATGGCTCGAAGTCGGTGCAGTTCGATCTCGCCAAGTTCAATTACATCGGCGCGCCGGATTTTTTCAAATACATCATGGTGGTGACCAAGAAGCCTGGCATCGGCAAAATGGAAGATTTCATTGCCGGCGGTAAGCAGGTGGTGATCGGCGCGGTGCCCAACACCGGCATTCAACATGCCGCGATGCTGATGCGCGAGGTCTTCGGCGCTAACGTGAAAGTTGTCAACGGTTTCAAAGGCACCGCGGAGATCCGCCTGGCGATGAAGTCGGGAGAGGTCGACAGCGTGGTCACCGGCTGGGAGTCGCTGCGAGTGACCAACATGAAAGAGTTCGAAACCGGCGAATGGCAGATCTTGTCCCAATGGGTCGAGGAGCCGCTCACGGACCTGCCGCAGAAAAGCGTCCCGTCGATCTACCAATTTGCCCGTAACGATGAGGAGAAGCAGCTGTTTCGCTTGGGTTTGGTGAAACCCAATAGCTACGCCCGTCCCTACGCCTTGCCGCCTGCCGTGCCGGTCGATCGAGTCCGCGCCCTCGAAGCCGCGCTGCAAAAAACCCTGCGTGATCCGGAATTGCTAGCCGAAGCGGAAAAATCGCGACTCTCTCTCGGCCCAATCTCCGGCGAGCAACTGCGCGGCATGATCGCTGACGGTCTGTCGATGCCAGTCAAGCTCAAGGAAAAGTTGCGCCCTATGTTGTCGCCGGGGAATTAGGAAGATTTAACCACAAAGGTCACAAAGTAAAAGATTCGGAATCGTATATTTCACCGCGAATGGCGCGGTGAACGCAAAAGGGTTAACCGGAATTGTAGGAGAGGAAGCTCCCAGTGGTTGGAGCTTCTCCCCGGGTTGTGGAGTGTGACAGGTAACCGTTCTGAAACCTTTGTATCCTTTGTGCTCTTTGTGGTTAAATCCTCCGGTCTTATTCCTGCGGAAACTGCTGATAGAACTTCTGCGTCGCTTCCACGCTGCCGCAGACATACACGGCATCGCCGGATCGAAACTTAAATTCAGCGCCGAACTCCACCAATAGGTCCTCGCCCCGCTCCACCGCTACGATGGAGCAGCCGGTTTTTTCGCGCAGATCATTTTGTTTAAGATGCTCCAAGCCGCGGGTGGACACTTTGATGACCCGTAGCTCGGGGTCTACGGCCACCGATTCTTTGCCGAGCAGTCGCCAGGCGAGCAGTTGTCCGGAGACCTGGCTGATCGACAAGGCGAAATCGGCGCCGGCGGCGTAGATTCGTTCGACGTTCTCGGCGCGATTGACCCGAGCGATGACCGGAACATCGGGCGCTAAGTCCTTGACGATGACAGTGCTGAATATCGTCGTTGCATCGGCGCTGAGCGCGAGGATTACCGCCTGGACATTTTCTAAACCTGCTTGTTTGAGGATCTGGGTGTCGAGCACGTTACCGACCAGATTCACTCCCGGCCCGGGGCGAGTATCGATCATGAAAGTTTCTTCGCCGCAGTCGGTGAGCAGTTCGGCGACTTTGCGCCCGACTTCACCGCCGCCGGCGATCAGAAACGGTCCGTCGCGGCGCAGCTGGCGCGCGCCGGCGCACAGATTCATAAAATTGCGGATGCTGGCGTCGTTGCCGACGAGGATGAGGATGCCGCCCGCTTCGAGGCGCATGCTCGGCGCCGACGGTGCGATCAACTTGCCGCTGACCCACTGGCCGATCACCGTCACACCGGCGTGCTGGCCGAGATCGGCCTCGGCGAGCGTTTTGCCGGCGAGCGAACTGTCGCGGGTGATGCGCGCCTCGGCGACTTGGAGTTTGTGGCCGAGATGTTGAATGCCCGCGACCGTCGGGCTGACTTTTTGACTGGCGCGGGCGGCGAGGGCTGCGCCAAGGACGTGGCGCGGCGTGTAGGCGCCGCTGGCGCCGGCGAGAATGATCGGTTGGCGATGATACGGGTCTTCGACCAAGGCGAGAATCTCGCCCGTGAAGCCCAACTGGCGCGCTGCTAAAATCGTCGCGGCGTTGCGGTCATCGCTGCTGTTGACGATCAGCGCACGGGCCGCGCTGAGATTGGATTTTTCCAAAACGCCTTCGTCGAGATTGCCGTAAATTACCCGGTGGCCTTGTTCTAACAGGTGACGCGCATCGTTCTCGTCTTCATCAATGACAACCGTGGGAATGTTCGCTTGCTCCAGTTCGGTGATCAGTGTGGCGACCGCCGGACCGTAGTCGAAGATCACCACATGATTCCTGGCATTGGCCGATTCTTTCGGCAATTTGGTTTCGAACCGCGCTTCGAGAAACGGAATCAGATAGATCGGAAAAACCAGGAAGAGCAAGATGACGCCGATGAACTGCGCGAAGACGACGTATACCACCATCACCGGATGCTGCCAGGAGAGATCGCCGCCGTAACCGGTGGTCGATGCCGTGCCGGCGGCCCATTGCAGAGCCTGCATGAAACTTCTCGGCTTACCTTCGAGGTAATACATGCCGAGCATGTAGAGCAAACTCAGCGCCAGCAATACCGCGATCAATGAGCCGGCCAGGACCGCGAAGCGGTTATAGGAGCGCAGCATTAAAGCCGATCTCCCGGCCCCGTGATCCATTGGGCAATTGCCGATGATTGAAAAATTTGTGGGTAGGATGCGCTGTTGCGAGTCTTCGGTGCCATGCGTACGCCGTAGCTTTGATTAGCATGGCACGGCAGGAGTCTTCAACAAACATACTAATATACCGGCTGCGGTGTTGTGTGATGTCGGTGCTCACGGCATGGGCGATGCCTTCGAAAATTTTTTCGCCGGTTAGACGAGGAGGATTATTCGACCGTTGGTTTGAACGTTTTGATCGACCAGCTGCCGGACTGATTGGCGCCGGACCAGAGGCCTTTGATCGCGTCTTTGGCTGCCAACTCGAACATTCTGGCAAACTGCCGAGTGCCCGCGGCCGGCAGCTCCGCGGACCAACTGCCGGTAAGATCGCCCTGGCTACTTTCGAATGACGCCCGCCAGCTGCCTTTCCAGCCCGTGCTCTGCATTTGCGCGGACCAGGCGCCACGAAGCACGGTGTTTCCGTTGGCATCGCGCAATGCCCAAACGCCGTGCACCGATCGGTCGGTCGAATTCGCATCGACGCTGTAACTGCCATTGAAAGTTCTGCCGTCATTCGTAACCACCGCCCAATTGGACGACTCGGGTTCCTTTTCTATTGAAATTTCTTTGACCTGCTCGCTGGCACCGACATCCGCCGCGCGCACCCAGCCGATCTGGCCTTGCATGGTGCGCACCATATACCAAATCTCTTGGCCGACACTCTCCGCTATCGGTGTTAGGACTTCGCCTTTCGGCAAGCGTATGATCGGGTTGGACTCGCGATCCTGGCGTGCATAGAGCGGTGTCCCAGGCTCGCGCGCAGTCAGCGCTGGCGCCGCAGCGGCGCGAAGGCTGGTTGAGTCGGCGAGGACCAGCACGCAGCAGAGCAGTGCAGAGCAAAGAGTGGCGATTCGAATTGCCATTGACCGTTTCTCCCCAGTTCTCGAATGGGATTCCACGGAATCGACCTCCGACGCTGGAAACGGCCGGTAGGCCAATCCCGTGCTGCGATTCGACAATACCCTGCGTGAGCCGTCATTTTGGCGTGGCACGACAGTAGTCTTCAACAAACTTAGGCAGCCACCGCAGGTTTTGCGGCTGCGCTCGACGTTGTCGATGTTATTTGAAGGTCTTGATCGACCAGCTGCCGGACTGATTGGCGCCGGTCCATAAGCCTTTGACCGCTTCCTTGGCCGCCATTTCGAACATATCGGCGATACGACCCGTGCGCGCCGTCGGCAGCTCGGCCGACCAACTGCCGGTGAAATCGCCGCCCCGGCCTTCGACCGCAGCTCTCCAGGTGCCGTTCCACCCGGTTTTATGCAACTGCATCGACCAGGAACCGCGCAGCACGGTGCTGCCGTTGGCGTCGCGCAATGTCCAGAAGCCGCGCGCAACGCTTCCCGTCGAACTCGGATCGACGGTGTAGCTACCGCCGAAGGCTTTGCCGTCTTCAGTCACGGCGCCCCAGCTGGAGGATGCCGGCTCTTTCTCCTTGAACGATTCCTTAACTTGACTGCTGACAGTCAGGTCCGCCGCCCGTACCCAGCCGATCTGGCCTTGCTTGGTGCGCACCATGTACCAGATCTCCTGGCCGACGCTCTCGGCCATCGGCGTCAGAGTTTCGCCCTTCTGCAACCGCATAATCGGCTCGGTCTCAGGATCCTGCTGCGCATAGAGTGGCGTGCCTGAGTCGCGTACGGTGAGCGCGGCGGCGGAGTCGGCGGCGAATAGGTAAGGTGATCGCGAAAGGAATAGAAGAACGCTAATCAAGGCGACTGGGAAACTGATGATACGAGCACTCATTGAGAAATTCTCCCCGGGTAACGATATTGATCTGTTGGACGCGATGGCCAAGTACGAGAAACAATAGTGTAGCCTATTTCCCGCGTAGTCGTCACTACTCGGACTTAAACGAAACGTCGTACCGGTCAATCCTACGGCGAAATTCGGGCATCTACCCTGCACAGGTCGTGAGCGAAATCCTTCATCTAGATTTGTTTGTTAACTATTTGGATTTTCAGTTTTTAAGCTAAATCCGAGATCTGCCAACTCACCTTTTCCTTACCGCGATTTCCTTCGATCTCCTTTAATTCTACAGGGCAAAAATCCTCACCGCTACCTTACTTGTCAAGAGTAAATTCGATCATATAATACGGCTAATTCGGATATCACCGCGCACCATGGAACGAATGAAACTCCCGCGAGTGAGTCTAGAGGAGGCCGTATGAAGTTACCGCCGGAACAAGAAGCGATTCAGGCTAGATGCTTTCACGCTTCTGGAATGTTTATTGAGTTTCCTAAGGAAGATGTCGAGACCTCGATCCCTGAACGGTTTGAGAAGATTGTACGGCAGTATCCTGATCATACCGCAATTGAGACCGATCATGAGCTTGTAAGTTACTCCCAGTTAAATGCCGTAGCCAATCAGATGGCTCATAATCTCATCGCACGGTCCCTCCCCTCCAACGAACCCATCGCGTTGTTGTTTGAGAAGGGAATCAAGCAGATTGCAGCGATGATCGCAGTCATAAAAGCGGGACACTTTTTCGTGATCGTAGAGCCGTCTCTCCCGGAAAATCGAATGCGCATGATCCTTGATGATTGCTCAACACAATTCATGATAGCAGACTTACGCAACACGGGGGCGGCAACACAATTGATGGCAGAAAGCGCGAGAGTCTTAGCTTGCGATACGGAAGATAAAGACTTTTCTGGCGAGAACCCAAATTTAGTGATTTCGCCGGACGACATAGCCTTAATTGCATATACCTCTGGTTCCACGGGGAGACCGAAGGCAGTCGTGAATACTCACAGAATATTCTTGCACAGTATCATGCTGCGCACTAATGTGTTCCGCTGCTGTCCATCAGACCGAGTCTCAAATCTCTCGTCAGGAACATCAAATGCTGTCCAGGAATGCTTCTACGCGCTCCTGAACGGAGCTGCGCTTTTGCCGTTTACCGCGCAGCAAGCAAGCGCCGCGGAGCTACGCGATTACTTAAAGAACCAAAAACCAACTATCTGCCACATTGCTTCACCATTGTATAGACAACTCTGCGAGGTGTTGACTACCGAAGACGAATTTCCAGAGTTGCGCGTGCTGAAACTGCGAAGCGATCACGCCAGGAAATCTGACATTGAGCTGTACAAGAAGCATTTTTCCCATAACAGCCTTCTCGCTAACGGTCTCTCCTCTAGCGAAACACATGACCTGGCTTATTTTTATTTTGACGGATACAACCAATTAACGGAGGACGATGTGCCGGTGGGTTATCCCACACCTGGAAATGAAATTCTACTTCTCGACGATAACGGTGATCAGGTTGGGTACCATGAGGTCGGTGAAATCGTCGTACGCAGTTCCCATCTTTCATTGGGCTATTGGCATAATCCGGAGTTGACCGCTGCAAAATTCAAGCACGATCCAGAGGATCCGACCAAGCGGCTTTACTTCACCGGGGACCTTGGGTTAATGCTCCCCGACGGCTGCTTGGTGCACAAAGGGCGCAAGGACGCCCGGATTAAGATTCGGGGCCATGGTGTGGATCTTAACGAGGTTGAGGCGTCCCTCCGCAGTCATAAGGCCATCCGCGACGCGGTTGTCGTGGATCGAAAAGATAAATTGGGAGAGAGTCGGCTCGCCGCTTATTTTACATCTTCAATTGAGAAGGGTCCGACAACACGTGAGTTACGGAAATACTTGAGTAACGTACTCGCCGATTACATGATACCCGCAGTATTTGTGAGGATGAAAGCCCTACCAACTACCGCCAACGGCAAGCTCGACCGCAAAGCCTTGCCTGAACCAGACCAAGAGCGCCCGGAGCTTGGCATACCCTACGCGCAGCCACAGGATGAGACCGAAGATAGCTTAGTGAAGATTTGGGAAAGGGTTCTTGCTGTTCACCCCATAGGTATACACGACAACTTTTTCGATCTGGGAGGCCACTCGCTGTCAGCAGCCCGAGTGGTGTCGAGGATTTTCGTGCAGTATCAGTTAGAGATACCACTGCAATCGCTATTTCAGTCTCCGACCATTGCTGAAATGGCCGCGGTGATCACCGAGCATCAAGGGAAGAGGTTGGACGAAGACCAGTTAGCAACCATCTTAGACGAATTAGCGTTGCTGTCGGACGCTGAAGCTCAGCTTCTTGTGAAGGAAGTTAATTCGACCATCACCAAAAAGTAGTTTGTCCTTCTGAGTCTTTCGTCCTTGCACGATCCTCCGAGAGAGCCGAAGAAAAGCCGGGCAACAGATAAAGCCGGATCGGCATCGGTTATTGGGCGATGTCCTCCATTCGCAGGCTGAGTTTGAACTGATTGTCCTTCAACGAAATCTGTCACGAGATTTTGGCGTCATCGGACTCTACAGCGAACTTATTTTCTGCTCATCGCCGCCGCTTTCTTCGGCACATTCTTTTCGGCTCGGGCAAAAATCCAGTCGGTGACTTGGAGATTGTTCAGACCCATCACCGCGGACATTTTTGCAGCGGATGTTCCGTGCAATTATACCGGATAGCAGTCGGGTCGTCAGGATGGTGTGATGAAAGATGGTGTGATGAAAGAGTTAAAGCTTTATTTTCCATGCCAGATCTTGATGGCGCAATCGTATGTTCGCAGCTATCTCGCTAGTTTAGCCGAATATTTGTGTTGGCGTCACTAACGTATTCACTCCAGGTTTCTCAAATGCTATCGTCGAACACGCTGACCGGATGCTCAACCGATCGAGTCTCTTTCGGTATGTATTACTAATCGGTTTTGGTGGGGTGGCTGAGCATTTGTCGCCTCAATCCGAGTTCGCAAGCTTAAGTGGCCGTGGTAATCGATTTTATGATGAGGACAAGGATACCGGCTATGGAACCAATTGGAGTTTCGCGAAGATCCTTAGGTGTATTGGATTGAAGTCGCTGGCGGAGCAAGAGATTCTGTGGGACAAGTGTTGGCATCTCGGCAGCGGCTTTAGCGAATTCGCCGCCGAAGAAGTCGGGCAATCGATCGCCGCAAGGTTTGAGAAAGTCGTGCGGCTCTATCCGGATCGATTAGCCTTGAAACAGGGAGATCGGAGCTTTACTTTCGATCGATTGAACCGGGCGGCGAATCGGCTCGATCACCATAATTGTGTCTTTCCGCGGCAGCGGGCCGGAACCGATCGGGATTTGTTTAACGGATCACTCGGCGATGGTGGTGGCGCGTCTGGGAATCCTCAGGACTGGTAAGTTTTACTTGCGTTTAGACCCGTCATTCCCGCCGTCGCGCAACGTGTCGGTGGTGCAGGACCGCGCTGCGGCGGTTATCATTACCGACCGATCGATTAGCGCGACCGTTGCTGACCTCTTCTGCAACGGGTATCGAACGGTCTTGATGGAGGACGCCGACAGCACGGCGCGCGATGACAATCCGGGAATACCGATCACCGGCGATTATTACGCGTAAATATTGCATACTTCCGGATCGACGGGCCGCTTCAAAGGAGTCGCGGAAATGCAACTAAACACGCTCCACGAGATCCGTTATTCAGTGAACCAGGTTCCTGTGAGCCGCCATGATCGGCTTACACTGCTTCATTCCCTAAGCTTTCGCGCCTGCGAGCTTCACCTCTTTGCTGCGCTCCTCACGGGCGCGTGTCTGTTTCCGTACGACGTGGCGGCATTGGGCGTTTGAGGCCTAGCCGCTTGGTTCCGCCGTGACGAGATTACCGTCTGGCATTCCATTCCGACGGTATATCGACGGATGATCGAAAGTCTGGCGTCGGGGGAACGGTTTCCGGCTTTGCGCCCGGCGCACTTATCCGGCGCTCCCGTGTTTCACAGCGATGTCGAGAGTTACCAAAAACATTTTCCTCATGACAGCGTCTTCCTGCATCGAATTGGCGCCACTGAAACGCAAACCATCAGTTGGCGGCTGATGGACCGGTCGACAGCGATCAGTCCTGGCCCGCTGCCGCTGGGCTGGGCGCTTGAAGGCAAGGAGTTGCTGATCCTCGACGACAAGGGCGAACCTGTTTTGTTTGGCGCGACGGACCAGATCGCGCCAAGAGTCGCTTCATCGCTTCGGGTTATTGGCAACTACCGGAACTAAGTGGCGAAAAGTTTTGCCTCTATCCGCAGGGTAGCGGCGAGCGGATTTATCTCACCGGCAATCTTGGGCGCATGACGGCACAGTGCGGTTTGCTTCATTTGGGGCGCAAAGATTTTCAGATCAAGATCCGCGGTTATCGCGTCGAGCCGGAACAAGGCGAGCGAGTCTTGATGGAACATCTCGGTGTGAAGGATGCGGTGGTACTGGGCATGACTAGGAAATCAGGCGTAGAAAAACTGGTTGGCTACTTTATCGCAGCTCAATCTCCGGCGCCCAAGGTCGAGTCGTTACGAAGCTATCTCAAAGAAAAACCCCCGACTTCCTGATTCCCTCAGGATTCGTCCAACTTGCGCCCTGCCGCTGAATCTCAATGGAAAAATCGATCGCCACGCCTGGCCGGCCCCGACGAGCCTTCGTCCGGATCATCCAAAGTCCGTCTACGTCGAGCCCAATTCAGTAGTCGAACGACAGCGAGCCGGGAGTTGGCAAGAGGTCTTGGAGCTAGAGCGCGACGGTATCCATGATAACTTTTATGATAAGGAAGGTGATTCTCTCGCTACTACACGGATCGTGTCCCAAATCGTTCAACAGCTCCGGCTGGAGCTGCCGCTTCGATCCTTGTTTCAATCGCCGACGGTTGCCGAGATGGCGGCGGTGATCACGGCGCATCGAGGCCAGACCCTCGGCGGGGAAAATCTGGAACGTTTGTTGGCTGAATTGGAGTTGATTTCAGAGGATGAAGCGCTGCGGCGATTGACTGCGACTCGTTCGACCACTGGCGATAAGTAGTCCATCGTTTGTGGTAGTCCACGCGCCGATTGTGTGCGAAGATCGCTAGGACGCCCTACTTTTTGCCCACTGCTGCCAGCTTCTTTGGTACATTCTTTTCGACCCACGCCAAAATCCAGTCGGCGACCTGGAGATTATTCAAGTCCATCATCATATGGGTGTTGCCGCGTACGCTTTGATCGTAGGGGGCTAGGAAGGCCGACCTGCCGCCGGCGGCGTTGACGGCGGCAGGGCTTTGCGGCATTGCTCTTCGCTGTTCCATTCGTGATCGACGGCGGCCACCAGCATCGGCACTTTGGCGATGATGTTGATCTGCTCTAGGTTCGGGTCGCAGCCGGTTCGGCCTTCGGCGTTGAGAAAACCTTTCACCAAGTCGGGACCAGCGATCGCGTTGAGCGCGCCGTAGACGCCGGAGTGGGAGTGGACCATCAAGATCGACGGGCCGATTTTTTCCAACAGGGCGATCGGCGCGTCGACGGTTTTACGCCGCGGCTGCGGCAGCGTCGCTTCGGTGTTGGGCACGAGTCGGGCCATGTATTGGTCTAAATGATCCTTGGAAAATTTCGCATTGGGCCATCATTCATCGGGATTGGGACCGAAGTGAAAGATCGGCCAGGCGGGCTCGTAGGTGAACTGGACGATGCCGTCTTTGGGGATCACTTCGCCGTTGACGATGAAGCTGCCGACTTCTTTGAGCAAAGGCGGCGGCGTTGCCACGGCGCTTGTGACGATCAATGTCATGAGCGTAGTCTGCATCCTTCGTGAAGCTCTGCAAGAAATTCTCGCTGTTCATCCTTCTGAACGCGATCGTCTTGCCACGATCCAGCAGACTCGTCCGCAACGATCAATCGCGCTGACGGGCGGTATTCCGTCTGGATTGCGTCGCATAATAATTCACGTAAAACTAAATGGAATTATGATGAGAATTCTCAAGCCATGCCCAGTTTAGCTCGCTTCAAAACGCTGCGTTCTCTGCGCAATCGTAACTTCCGCCTTCTATTGCTCGGCGCGTTGCTGTCCAACGCCGGCGATTTCATGCAAAACGTCGCGCAGGCCTGGTTGGTATGGCATCTGACGAAATCGCCGCTGTTATTGGGACTCGTGGGTTTTTTTGACAGCATGCCGCGATTGCTCCTCGGCGCCATCGGTGGCGTGCTGACCGATCGATTCGAACGGCGCCGATTAGTGATGCTCACGCAAGGACTCGGCATGCTGCAAGCCGCGATTTACTGGTTGGTAGTTTTTTTTGGCGTGATTCGCTACTGGCATGTGCTTATTCTCGCTTGCTTTCTGGGCGTCGTGAACACCATCAATCAGACCGCACGCCAGTCTCTGGTTAACGACCTGGTACCCAAGGAGGATTTGGCTAACGCGATCGCGCTCCATTCTTCGGTATTCAATCTCTCGCGCATCCTCGGCCCGTCCATCGGCGGGATTGTGATTGCTCTCGTCGATGTGGAGGGCTGTTTTCTGGTCAATGCCTTGAGCTTTCTCGCGTTGATTTTTACCTTGCAGCAGATGGATCTGCCGCCGTGGCGCGCCAAAGCCAAGAGCAGCGCTTTGTGGACCGAGGTCAAAGAAGGGTTCAGTTATCTGCGCGGTAACTCCCAATTGTTTTCGACGATTGCATTGTCCTATGTGGTGGCAATGATCGGCGCGCCCTACGCAACATTTGTACCCGTCTTCGCAACCAGCGTGCTCCACGTCGGTGCCACCGGTTTCGGTCTGCTCGCCGCAGCCCCGGGCATCGGCGCTACCACCGCTGGGTTGTGGCTAGCTTCGTTGGGCGACCACAGGCCGAGTTTGTCTTGGATGTGTGTCTTCGTACTCGGTTACGGAGTTTTTCTCGGTCTGTTCGCCTGGTCTCACTATTTTATTTTGTCCCTGGGTCTATTGGTTTCGGTGGGTTTTTGTTTTATCGCCTTTCGCGCTTGCCTCAATACCGCCTTGCAATCGGTGACGCCGCCGCATTTGCTCGGCCGCGTGTTGAGTTTTTTCTTTATGGACCGGGGGCTCTGGTCGATCGGCGGGCTGCTATTGGGGAGTTCCGCTTCTGTTGTCGGTGTTAACTGGACAGTAGGCGCAGCGGCGACTATCTGCTTCATGGCGGCGGCCACGGTGCTGTTGAGATTTCGCCACCCGAAGGGTCCTCGAATTCAATCTAGGGAGATCTAAGGCGCGAAGCAATTTGCTCGTTAGATGCCGGAATTGACTCAGCGAGTCGGCCGTGATGCCGAGTTTTTCGTTTTTGGCGCCGTGCTCCGAATGGGAGAGATTTCTCGCTTTGCTCGAAATGACAGATTTGAGCTTACACTCGTCCCGATCAGAGAGCGGGGCCTGCCATACCGAACCGTCATGAGCTGACATGATCGCTTCACCGATACTCGGGGCAGGACTAGATTTGCCGAGATTCGACAAGGGAAAATGGACGGTGTCGATGCCAACCAAGATTCTGTTCGGTCACGGGAAATCGCACCCCGCTATGGGTCGGCCGTGTTAACGGGATCTTTGAGAAGTACGGCGTGGAATTTAAAATGGTCCAAATTGACGCCGGCAGTGTGATGGTTAGCGCGCTCTTGGCTGGCGCTGTGCACTTGACGGCGGAAGCGGCAGCAACCGGTAATGCGGTAGCCGCGCAACGGGCGTCGCCGGTAATCGTTGCCACCATCGACGAAGCGATTCGGATCCAGGTCTAAGACTTCGCGGCCACGCCACGCCGAAGTTGAAAGGCGCCAGGGCAGCTGAGTCAATTGATGTTTCGTTGCTTCGCGAACGGAGAAGCGAAGGATTTTTCACCAGGATCGAGAACCCGTAATGCTGTGCGGTTCGACGATAACAGGAGAATAATTCACCACAAAGGACGCGGAGATCACAGAGCCTTTTGTAACAAAACGCTCGGAGGTCTCCGCGTCTCCGCGGCGCAGACCGAGGGTCTTCAGCCTGGCTCACGCGTGGGCGTGAGCTTCCGCGTGTCGATGTGCCACCACGTGTTCCTTTTCTTCCAGCGCCAACATGGCGAAGTTAGCCGCGATCAGAGCGCCGACGCAGAGTCCGGCGGCTAAGCCGAATACTGTGCTGGCGAGTATCTCAAAAAAATTGCCTGCGGCTAAAGCGTCCGAGGCGGCGATCCAGGTGATCGGCAGCGCGAACAGCGCGCCGACGACGATGCCTTGTAGAAGATGCCGATTCATTGCAAACCTCCGATGGAAAAATTGTTCGTTGAGGCTCAACTGCAAACGCTGCGCCAGATTGCTTGCGGTAAATATTCGACGGAATTCGCGTCGTTAGCAGTGCATCATTCCTAACGGGTGGAATCTCCTGATGGGACTTTCTATATTCTGGGAATAGGTATTATTTTAAATTATTGCAGGCGCGGCCGTACACCAGTTTCAGCAGCGACTCGTCCAATCGATATGTATCTGATGCGATGCTCCGAGCGGCTTAGAATATGGCGGAAATAAACTCGACCGATGAGCGATCGGTCTTGGACAAGGTCAGAAAGATCCTGCTTGCCATTTTGGCGCTCGGTATGGCGGGGAGCCTGACGGAACTGATCTTGCTCAAGCACACGGAAGATCCTATTCAATGGGTGCCCTTAGTATTGCTCGGGGCAGGAGGCGCGGTGCTGGCGTGGCACAGCGCGAACGGGGGCGCCGCAAGTCTTCGGCTGATGCGCTGGGTGATGGGGAGTTTTGTTGCTGCCGGTATTGCGGGAGTCTACTTTCATTTTCAAGGCAGCGCCGAATTCAAACTAGAATCGCAGCCGACTTTGGCTGGTATGGCGTTATTTTGGCAAGCGATCCGCGCCAAGACCCCGCCGTTGCTAGCGCCGGGCGCGATGGTCCAGTTAGGACTTTTGGGTTTGGCTTACACTTACAAGCATCCGGTGCTAAAACAGTCGAACGAACAGGGAGATTAGAATGTTTCAATTGCGACGATTTTCATTTGCGGTTTTTGTTTCAGTTGCGCTCGCTCTGAGCGGGATCTCTGTGACACACGGCCAAGTCGGCCAATCGCAATTGGTCAACCCCGACCTCGCCAGCGAAAAGGATCTGCTCGCCTTGCCGCACATGAATGCGGCGATCGTCAAAAGTATTCTCGAACAGCGGCCGTTCTTGCAGATGGCCGATCTCAATGCACTGTTGGCGAAATCTTTGAGCAAAGAACAGCTCGCCGAACTCTACGGTAAGATGTTTGTGCAGATCAACCTGAACACGGCCAGCCAAGAGGAAATATTGATGATCCCTGGCGCCGGCAGTCGCATGGTGCGTGAGTTCCGCGAATATCGGCCGTACAAGACCATCGGCCAGTTTCGCAAGGAGATCGGCAAGTATGTCGATGTCAAAGAAGTCGCGCGCTTGGAGCAGTACGTCTTTGTGCCGGTGAATCTTAATAGCGCCAGCGATGACGATATTCTGTCGATCCCCGGCGCCGGTAAGCGCATGGTGCGTGAGTTCAAAGAATACCGCCCCTGGACGACCCTTGAACAGTTCCGCAAAGAAATCGGCAAATATGTCGACAAAAAAGAAGTGGCGCGTCTCGAGAAGTACGTGACGCTGAACTGATTATTTCCACGCCCAACGCCCGGTTTCCTCGAACTAGATGTCGGCGGGAGGTTGACCGCCGTCATTCTGGCGCACATCCTATCTGGACTCGATCCGAAGCAGGAATTCAGATTTTTGCGGCGAACTAAATCGGCCATTTCTGCAGGGGAATCACAAACCGTGAAAACCATAGCTTAGCTGCGATCGAACTTCCGCGCGTCTTTGCTAGAACCCTATTGAGTCGCGTGTTATAGCCAAGAAGAAATTTTATTCTTGGCGAAAGCATATCGATTCGCTTCCCGCCGACACGAGCACGACTCTGGATTTACCGACCGACAAAAATGATGAGCGGCCAGTTGCAAGCGCCGATCCTCATTCGCCCGCATCGCCTTACGCGGCGGCGGTGCGAGCGCTATTAAATTCGCGCGCTCTGGCGGCCTTGCAGCACCGGGAGTTTCGCCTCCTTTGGTATGGCCAGGTCTTTACATCGATGGCGACCTGGATGGATTCCATCGCGCGCGGCTGGTTGATGTACCAGCTCACTCACTCGTCATTTCAACTGGGTTTGGTGCGCGGCGTGCAGGCGGTGCCGACGTTATTGTTGTCGCCGATTGCCGGCAGCGTCGCCGATCTGTATTCGCGCCGCACCCAGATCCTCATCGCCCAGACTTTGAATGGCTTGCTCTATGCCTGGATGGCAATGATGATTTTTACCGGCGCCATCGAGCCCTGGCAGGTCTACGTGACGTCGGTCGGCCTGGCGAGCGTTCAGACATTTCAGCAACCGGCGCGGGTCGCGATGGTTTCGGACACCGTGCCAGCGGCCCAATTGAGTAATGGTCTGGCGCTCAACGCCGTAGTGTTCAACTCGGCGCGCAGCGCCGGTCCGGCGTTGGCCGGCGTGGTGATCGCCGCCTACGGCACTGCGGGATCCTACTCCGTGCAGGCGCTTTGCTATTTCTTGGCGACCATTTGGACCTTCATGTTGCGGCGCGATCAAAACGTGGACGCGGTGGGGCGGAATGCTGCCTGCCAACACGAATCTTTCGTTCGCACTGTCATCGAAGGCTGGCAGTTTAGCTGGCGTAATTTCGAAGTGCGCATCGGCATGATGGTCGTTTCAATTTCAATGTTTCTGCTCATACCCTTCACTACGCTTCTGCCGGTCTTTGCCCGGGATGTATTGCATGCCGGCGCCAAAGGCCAGGGGTTATTACTAACGTCCATGGGCATCGGCGCCTTGTTCAGCTCGGTGGTTGTCGCATCGGCGGGTGATCGCTTGCCGCGTGGCATCGTTATCATCGGCGGCGTGGCGATTTACGGAGTGCTGGTGGCGATCTTTGCGGCATCGACGTGGTTTCCGCTTTCAATGATCATGATGCTGCTCATCGGCTTTTGCCATGTCACCTCCCACGCGCTGATTCAGATCGTCATTCAAGCCTACTCGCCCGCCGAAATGCGCGGCCGCACTATGGCGATTTTTCATATGACACAGGTAATTTTAGTGCTTGGCGCGATGTTTGTCGGCGCGCTCGCCGAACTCATCGGCGCGCGCTGGGCGGTGACCTCCATGGGCTTGCTCGGTACTGCGCTGATGATTGCGATCTACGTGACGCTGCCCAAGGCGCGGCAGATTCAATAGTCATTTTTTGTCGTTGGTTGGACGCTCTGCGCTACGCGTGTTACTGTCGATTCTTGTGTTTGGCTGGAGATTTCCCTCGAAGTTTCCAGTCGCCGCGCGATTTTTCTATGAAGCTTTTGAACCTGCTAATGCCAGCCCGGCGCGCCGATGGATGAGGCCGACTCAGTAAGCCCCAGCGAAGAACTCGCCTGGCCGGTCGCCATGCTGGTGCGCATGCGCGCCTTTGAAGCGCTGCGCCACCGCGACTACCGATTGCTTTGGTACGGCCAGATTTTTGGTTCCATGGGCACTTGGATGGATCAAGTGACGCGCGGCTGGCTCATTTACGAGCTGACCAACTCCGCGTTGCAGCTCGGCTTGGTGCGGGGTATCCAGGCCATTCCATTTTTGTTATTGTCGCCTATCGCCGGCAGCGCGGCGGACCGCTATCCGCGCAAGTTTCAAGTGGTGTCCGCGCAGTTCGCCAGCGGCTTTCTATATGCTGTGACGGCTGCGCTGGTTCTTACCGGCTTGATTCGGCCTTGGCATGTCTATGTGACGGCGTTTTTGATGGCCTGCGTGCAGGTGTTTTTGCAACCTTCGCGCTCAGCGATGATCTCCGATTTCGTGCCGCAAAAAACCCTTACCAGCGCGATCGGTTTGAACGCCATGGTGTTCAATATGGCGCGCAGCACCGGGCCGGCGCTCTCGGGGATGTTGATTTCTCTCTCCAGCACCGGGATTTCCTATGCGGTGCAAGCGCTATTCATGATTCTCGCCACGGTTTGGACAACCCAATTGAGCAAGGTGACGCCGGGTGACCCGAGCAGCCATGGCAGCCACGAGGAGTCCTTCGGCCAAAGCATTATCGAAGGCTGGAAATTTAGCTGGCGCACCCCGGAGGTACGCACCGGCATTCTGATCGTGATTGTCGCCGCTTTGTTTATGATTCCGTTCAGCACGCTCCTGCCCGTTTTTGCGCGTGATTTGCTCCTTGTCGGCGCGCGCGGGCAGGGTTTGCTGCTGACGGCTATGGGGATCGGCGCGTTGTGCAGCTCTATCTTGATCGCTTCGGTGGGCGACCGAATGCCGCGCGGTTTACTGATGCTCGGCGGTGTCGCGCTTTACGGCGTGCTGGTGGTGATCTTTTCCGTGTCCCATTGGTTTCCGTTGTCGATGGGGCTGATGGCGATCATCGGCTTGTGCCATGTCAGCTCGCATGCGTTGGTGCAGACCGTCATTCAAACTTATTCGCCGCCAGAGTTTCGCGGCCGGGCCATCGCGATTTTCCACATGACCCAGGTATTGTTGCTGGTTGGTGGTATGGCGGTGGGCGCGTTATCAGCAATGATCGGCGCGCCCTGGGCGGCGTCGTCCATGAGCATCGTCGGCACACTCTGCATGGTGGCGATCTTCGTCATGGTGCCGCGGGCGCGGGACATTCGCTAGCCAGCAGTTGCGCCGGAGCAGTTTTCGTTTGGCTGGCTGCCGAGCTTCTCCGTCATCGGTTTCTGCGCCCACAAAACTAACCGGCGCTGGCCTGATAATTTCACCCATGCTATAGCGGGAACATCATGAGTTTTCACCACCAACTTGGGAGCCGGTCCTGAGCTCCGTTCCACGCGACAAAGAAAACCAATCGGATGCGCTCGCAACCACGGCTGCCGGTTCCGCGGCGCAGCCCAGCCGGCGTCGGTTGGATTGGTTATATCGACATCGTGCCGTCGAAGTTCTGCACTATCGTGAGTTTCGTTTGCTTTGGCTGGGCCACTCTTTTGCGTCGATGGCGTTTTGGATGGATCAGGTCTCGCGTGGCTGGCTGATCTACGAACTGACCGACTCCGCGCTGCAACTCGGCATGATCCGCGGTGTCCAAGCGATCCCGACGCTTTTGTTGTCGCCGGTGGCGGGCAGCGCGGCGGATCGCTTTTCCCGCAAGAAGCAAATTCTCATCGCGCAGATTGTCGATGGCCTGATGTTCGCGGCGCTGACCATGCTGATTTTCACCGGGGCGATTCGGCCTTGGCATGTTTACGTTAGCGCCTTCGTGATGGCGATCGATCAGACTTTCTTACAGCCGTCCAGAGCGGCGATTATCGCCGATGCGGTGCCGCGCAGTCATCTGACCAATGCTATCGGCCTCAACTCGATCATTTTCAACGTGGCGCGCAGCACTGGGCCGGCGCTGGCCGGTGTGCTGATTGCCAAATTGGGCAGCTTCGGCTCGTACGCGACCCAGGCGTTGTTTTTGTTCTTAGCGACCTTCTGGACGATGCGGTTGAGCGCGCGCACGGGCCAGTCGCCGGCGGCGGAGGATCGTGCCGGCCATGGCGTGTCCTTCGCGCGCAGTGTCGTCGAAGGGTGGAGGTTTAGCTGGCGCAATGAAACGGTGCGCACCGGGTTGTTGGTGGTTATGCTGGCCTCGTTATTTATCGTGCCGTTTACCACGCTCTTGCCGATCTTTGCGCGGGACATTCTTGGCGTTGGGGCTTCGGGGCAGGGCCTGTTGCTCACCGGTATGGGCATCGGCGCCCTGGGTAGCGCGGTGATGATCGCGGCGATCGGCGAGCGGTTGCCCCGCGGCATGTTCATGCTCGGTGGCGCGGCGCTTTATGGTTTCGGTGTGGTCGCTTTCGCGGCGTCGCCGTGGTTCCACATCTCTATGGGATTGATGATCGTCATCGGTCTGGCCAACGTCTGTTGTCATGCGCTTGTGCAAACCGTCTTGCAGACCTATTCGCCGCCGGAATTTCGCGGCCGCACCATGTCGATGTTTCAGCTCAGCAACGTCGTCATGACGGTTGGCAGCATGGTGATCGGCGCGCTGGCGACCGCTGTTGGCACGCAATGGGCCGTAATCTTGATGGGCGGAGCCGGGGCTCTGGCGATGCTCGCCATCCATTTGACCCTGCCGCGGGCCTGGCAAATTCGCTAATAGGTAATTCAAGAATCGAGGCTCGAGGATGGATGATCGAAGGTCACGACAATCTGACTCGATTGAAACCGAAGTGGCGCTTGATCCCTCGCTGCCGATCTGCGACGCGCACCACCACCTCTGGGAGCGGCCGCCCCGGGATTACTTGCTCAATGAATTGCTTGAGGATCTGCGCAGCGGCCACAACATCGTGTCGACCGTGGCGATCGAATGCGGTTACGGTTATCGCCCGGACGGCGCCATGGAATTCAAACCGCTCGGCGAGACCGAGTTTCTCGAAGGGGTCGCCGAGCGCGTGACGCGCGACGCGTCGGTCGCAACCCGCGTCGCCGCGGCGATCGTCGGTCACGCCAATCTCGCCTTGGGCGATGCGGTGGCGCCGGTGCTCGAAGCCCATCTCGCCATAAGTCCCAAACGGTTCCGCGGCATTCGCCACTCGGCGACCTGGGACGGCAGCGGCGCCTTACGTAATGAAGCGTCGCAGGAAATGTTGGCCAATAGCCAATTCCGCGCCGGTTTTGCCTGGCTGGAAACGCTTGGGCTGAGCTTTGAGGCTTGGGTTTATCATCCGCAGTTAACCGAGGTCGCCGATTTGGCGCGGACGTTCTCGCAAGTTCCGATTATCGTCAATCACATCGGCGCGCCGCTCGGCGTCGGTCCCTACGCCGGTAAGCGCGATGAAGTGTTTCGCCACTGGAGCCGCGGTATCGCCGCAGTGGCTCAACTGAATAATGTGGTGGTGAAGTTGGGCGGGGTCGGCTCGCTGCGTTCGGGTTACGACTGGCACGAGCGCGGGGTGAAGCCGTCGTCGTTCGAGTTGGCGCAGATTCTCCGACCTTATATCGAGCATTGTATCGACAAGTTCGGCGTCGAACGCTGCCTGTTCGAGAGTAACTTCCCGGTGGAAAAAGCCTCGAACACTTACGTCAATCTCTGGAACGCCTTCAAGCGAATCACCCAGAATTACTCGGCCGGCGAGCGCGCCGCTTTGTTTCACGACAACGCCGTTCGGGTTTACCGCATCGATTGAGGGTCGTGAGATCGAAGAATCCTTGATGGACAAAAGAGGAGATCGCCATGAAAATCTCCCGGGGGCGGAAAACCGACCCGGTGCGTTTTTACCACGACCGGATGTTGCAGCGGCTCGACAAGAGCGGTTTTGTCGGCGGGCTTTATAAGTGATCTAAATGCGGCGAATACGAACGGGAATTTCAGAACGTCTCCCGCAAAGGCGCAAGGATCGCAAAGGAGATGGGCGGCTGCCCGTCATCCCGAGCGAATGCGAGGGATCTAAGACAGATTTCTCCCTTCGGTCGAAATGACAGAAGGTTTGATTTTGCGCCGTCACGTTTTAGCGGGGCATTTTTCAAATTCTTCGATGCATGGAAGATGAAAACTTTCCCACGGGAAAACCGGTAGAGTCTTTTACTTAAGCGCGGGCAGAATCTCGTTGCCCCACAGGTCGATCGCTTCGGGAACGTCCGGGCCGAGTGGCACGCCGATGGCGATTTCGCTGAAGCCGTGGCGCGCCGCCACGGCAAATAGCTGGCCCAGCCGGTCCATGCACTGCGCCGGCGTGCCGGCGATGATCAGGCGATCGACCGCGTCGTCGGGAGTGAGCGCGGCGGCTTCGTCGACGCCGCGATTTTCCGCGTAGGCCTGGCGCACAGCCTGGATCGCCCTGGGATCGATTCCCTTGGCTAGCAGGGCGTCGTCTGGCCAACCCGAGACGATATGCGACACGAAGCGTTTCGCGTGCTGGCGCGCGGCCTCGGCGTCGCGCGATACTGAAGCGTTGAGCAGCATGGTTCTGCGCAGCGGCTCAGCGGCGCCGGCTTGAACCCGCGCGGCATTGAGCCGTGAAAGTGAAGCTTCCATATCGTCGATGCCGTAAAGCGTTTGCAAAATCACGCCGTCGAAATGGCGCGCCACCAGATCGAGCACCGTCGGTTTGAGCAGGCTCGGTCCGTAGTAGAGATGGATCGGTGCCGGAGTTTTGAAGCGCAGCGCGTAGCGTTCCGAGTTCAAATGAAAATAGTCGGCCAAGGTTGGAATGTCCCGGCGCTCGAGCGTGTCGCCGGCAAACAACGTGTGTAGAGCGACCGCCAGTTCCGCCATGATCGTCAGCGGTTTGGCGCGGACGACGTGACGCGTCAAGATCGAGCGCGAACCTGGACCCAGGCCGAGGGAGATTTCTTTGCCGTTGGCTAACTCGGACATGGTGGCAAACGCCATCGCCACATCGATGGGGTTGCGAAAGTAGGGCACCGTCACCGCGGTGCCGAGCTTTACCGGCACCTTGGCCAGGATCGCTGCGGAGCTAGCCATCACGCTGCGATATTCCAAATTATCGTTGGTCCAAACTCGCGTGAAGCCGAAGGGCCCCATGATTTGTCGGGCGCGCTCGGCAAGGCCGATGAGTTTCGGCAGCGAGTAGCGGTTGAGCACGTGGAGCGGATAATGAATGCCGATCTCGCCGGTGAAACTTGCGGGTGGGTTGGCCATGGAGCCGAGGTAACATGGTCGAGTTGTGCAAGTCAAAGGAATTTACCGGTTGTCGGCTTGCGCGTGGAGACGAATTCGATTACGGCTTGGGGCGTAAATCGGTATCGATCGAGGAGTTGCTCATGAGTACAAGCGCATTCAATGGTGGCGTGGTCAACTGTCTCGGCGCGCCCTGGCCGGAGGATTTGTCGGCGCCGTTTATCGATCAACTGCTGGGCCAAGACGTCGCGGTGGTCGGTTGCACCGCCAATCTGACATGGGACGACACGATTGAAAGCATCGAGAACTTTGAAATCGTCAAGGCGATCGTGCGCGAGCATCCCCAGGCGTATATTCTGCGCAGCGGCGCCGATCTTGATCGCGAGGAGAGTCGCAACAAAGTGGGAGTGCTGCTCGGGTCTGCAGAATCCCAAAGCGTTGAGCGACAGTTTGGGACTGCTCGATGCCTTCTTCGATTTGGGTTTGCGCTGTCTGTCCCTGGCCTTCAGCGAAAACAGCTACTACGGCTGCGGCCATGCCAGCGAGGTCGACAGCGGACTCACATCGCTCGGCCGCCAAGCGATCAAGCGTATGAATCGCCTTGGCATCGTCATCGATCTGTCGCATTCCGGCGACCGCACGGCCCTTGAAGCGTTGGAATTGTCCGAGCAGCCGGTGATCTTCAGCCACTCCACTAGCCGCACGCTGTTCAACCGGCCGCGCAGCGCGCCCGATCCGCTGATCGTCGCGGCGGCGAAGCGGGGCGGGGTGATCTGCCAGGACGTGCGCGCCAATACCAGCGTCGGCGAATATGTCGATTGGGTCGACTACTGCGTCAAGCTCGTCGGCGTCGATCACATCGGCGTGGCGGCGCAAGACGATTATCACCGCTCGTACAAAGACACCAAGCGCATCGCGCCGTATCTGCCGTCCTACGCGGCGGAGCTCAAAAAGCGCGACTGGAGTGACGACCGCGTCGTGCGGCGCAACGGCATCGGCGCCAAACTGCTGGACCGCGACAATTTGGCGGCGGAATTTCAGCGGCGCAATTATTCCGACGAGGCGATCGGCAAGATCCTCGGCGGCAACATGATGCGGGTGCTAAGAGCGTACTTCGCTAGATCCGAAGGAGAAGGTTAATAGGCAAGACGTGATCCTGTTGGGGTTTCTAATGATCCCAGTACTCATTTGAGTGGATCCAAAAGCTGCAGTGACCGCTAGTAGCGGCGTTGGCAAGGTCGCGCGCGAAAAGCAAATAGATTAATGTAGTTGTTACGGCTGACCCGAATTCTCAAAGGAAAAGGATTAGAAGGCACGCCCATGGATATCGAACTACCACCGGCCCTAATTGCCGCTGTCTCGGAGCAACGAGCAGTGTTATTCCTTGGAGCAGGCGCAAGCCGCGGTGCTTTACATCCACGAGCGGCGTCTATTCCCACGGGCCCAGAGCTTCGGGATCAGATCTGTGATCATTTCTTGGGGGGTAAGCTCAGGCATCGAGGTCTGTCCGAAGTCGCTGAGCTTGCCGCTAACGAAGCCAGCCTCGATCAGGTTCAGCTTTTCGTTGCGGAAATACTCAAAGAGTTTTCGGCTGCCGAATTTCACAAGCTGATTCCGACGTTTCGCTGGCATGCAATCATAAGTACGAATTTGGATCTTGTTATCGAGAGTGCTTACGACAAGCAGGGGGAGAAACTCCAGCAGCTGATTCCGTTTTTCAAAAATGGTCAATTAATAGAAACGGAGATGAAGAAATATCCCTTTCCATTACAATATGTAAAATTGCATGGTTGTATCGGACATCCTTATGACCGTGACGCGCCATTCATCTTAGCGACGGAACAATACGCAAAATGGTCGCAGCAGCGCAGTCGCCTTTTTGAACGAGTTCGAGATTGGGGGCGAGAGTTTCCTTTTATTTTCTGTGGCTATTCAGTAAGTGACCCCCATATCCAGGCGATTCTGTTTGATTTATTCGATGAAAACCTGCATCGGCCGGGCTACTTCTGCGTAGCTCCGAATTTGGAAGATGTTGAAAAGCGCTATTGGACGCGGCAACGAGTTACACCAATTGATGCCACGTTTGACAAATTTCTCGAAGCGATTAGCCAAGCAATTCCCAAGAACCAAAGGATTTTGCCCCGGTCCTACGGTGGTGGAAAGTCATCACTACGTGCGTATTTCGGTGTCGCTCATCCGAATGAGAGCGATCTGCTTCTTTCTTTTTTGTCCGATGATGTGGATCATGTATTTCCTGACATGCCAATTCAATCGCAGCGTCCAGCAGAATTTTATCGGGGTTACGATTTAGGATGGGGGTGTATAGCTCAAAAATTAGACGCGCGAAGAGCTATAACTGACACGGTAATAGTCGACGCGATTTTACCAGAAGAAGAGCAACGATCTGATCTTGTAGATTTCTATGTGTTGAAAGGGCCGGCGGGAAATGGAAAAACGGTCTGCTTGAAGAGAATAGCATGGGAAGCTGCACATGAATTTGAAAAGGTCGTAATGTTTTTGAAAGCCGGTGGCTCTCTCCGATTTGATGCTATTCGTGAAGTTTCCGCACTTACAAAACAACGCATTTTTTGTTTTGTTGACCGAGTTGCTACATTTCGTGACGAGGTAAAGGCTTTACTCAGAAGCTGCAAGGCGGAGAAATTGCCAGTTACGATTATTGGTGCGGAACGTGATAACGAATGGAATATTCGGTGTGCTGATTTGGATCCGTTCGTAAGCAATGAGTTTCCGGTTCGGTTTCTTAACGAACGTGAAATCCGCGATCTTTTGGAACTTCTTGAGTCACATCGTGCTCTTGGATTGCTCGAAAACCTCACCTTTCCCGAGCGCTTGGACGCTTTTGTCAAACGTGCGGAACGACAGCTGCTCGTTGCTCTTCACGAATTGACGTTGGGGCGACCGTTCGAGGAAATTCTGTTGGATGAGTACAGAGGTATTTCGCCTACCGAGGCTCAACTATTGTATCTAGATGTCTGCGCTCTTAATCGTTTAGGTGTGACCGTTCGAGCGGGATTAATATCTAGGGTTAGTGGTATTCGCTTCAACGAATTTCGAGACCGGTTTTTTCTGCCGTTAGAACATGTGTTAACTGCGAGGCACGACAAATATAGCGGTGATATGATGTATGCGGCTCGCCATCAACACGTAGCGCAGTTGGTTTTCGAGCAGGTATTGGTGGATCCAGAACAGCGGTTTGACGTGCTTTTGCGACTCTTAAAAGGTTTAAATCTCGACTACGCGTGTGATTCGACGGCATTTTGGCAATTGGTCAGGGGTAGAAACGTTGGCGATACCTTTCGGTCCCAGGAGTTGGGTAGACGGTTTTATGATGCAGCACATGAGATTGCCGGTGAGGATCCGTATTTACTGCAACAACACGCAATTTTTGAAATGAATCACGAAGGAGGTAGTCTGGAGCTTGCAAAAAAGTATTTAGATGCAGCTTCACGTATGCGCCCCTCTGATCCATTGATAAAACACTCGGAGGCTGTCTTATCTCGGGAGTTATCGTTAAAGGCAACTAACCCACTTTTACGGCAACATTTGCGCGAACAAGCCTTTGACAAGTTGGTGGACTTAACCGGACCCGGCGCCGAATCAAGGGGGTTTCACACTAAATCTTTGTTGATGCTTGACCAGCTTCGAGAATCGCTCGATGACTTAGAATTCAAGCCGGACGATGATCTTATTCAGCGGAAGGTTGTTGAGATTACTCGTGAGACAGAAAGAATACTTGAGGAGGGTTTGCAACGATTTCCAGAGGACTCTGCATTGCAGACAGCAGAAGCACAGTTCCGAGAGCTTATCGACCAACACGAAAAGGCGGAGCGTGCGCTTCGTGTCGCGTTTAGTTTGAATCCAAGACAAGACTGGATAGCTGTACGGTTAGCCAGGAAATTTAATGCGAGGGGGGATTATGAAGCAGCAATTAAACTTTTGCGTGAATGTTTAAACCAAAATCCGAGTAGTAAGGCCGCTCATTTAGAATTTGCCCGGATTCTAATGGCAAAGGGAGATGTCTCGTCGCGGGAGTTAATATTGGATCATTTGAAGCGAAGCTTCACTGAGGGTGATTCGAATTTCGATGCCCAATTTTGGTACGCCCGAGAAATGTTCGTGGCAAGGGGTTACGACGAGTCAGGCCGCATTTTTCAGTCACTAAAAAATGCGCCAATTGAGCCTCGGTTTAGAAGAAGAGTGCGTGCACCGCTTAAGGGCGAAAACGGAATAGTTTCTCGCTTTGAAGGCAAGATTCGCCGCAAGGAGGCTACATATGTGTTGATCGAGACACCTCTACTCGAGGTAGAAGTCTTAGGGCATGTTACGGGCTCTTTGCCGCGATATTTTGACGCTTTGGCTCTAGGATCACCGGTAACGTTTGAGGTTGGCTTTTCCATGGAGGGTGCTCGGGCAATTAACCTGCGACCAATGGATAACTAACAGGCTATGTTTCGAGCTCTGTTCCGTGGGACGCATCAGCGCCAGGCTTTGTTTGTTTCCTTATTTGCGCCGCTCCTGCGACAGGGCAGAAATGATCTGTAGGTCTCGCTGCTAATACGCTAAGGAGCACGCTGGGTTTGACATAACAATCTTATCAATCTAACGGAATCGTGTGATTTACTATCTAAGCTGACGTTCCAAGTCTTGCCCACGGCTTGATCAGCAGCGCTGTCATCGCCGTCGAGATCAATAGCGATATCGTGATCCCTGTGAAGACAAGAGCGTAGCTCTGGGTCTGATCGTAGATCGCGCCGGCGAGGAAAGGGCCGAGGATGGCGCCTCAGGTGTAGAAGAGATTCATGTTGCCGCGGATCGTGCCGAAGGATGTGTCATTCAGCCAGTTGAAAATCCACCTTACGGGTATCAGTGACACGCTTCGAGGCGTCGAGAATCTCTAGTGAGATTAGATTACCTTCCCTGTCGTAGTCGAGAATAATGCCAGGCTTATCCTCGTCGCTTTCGTGAACGGCTACGTTGTCCTTCAGGATTACGTTCAGCGTGTCTGTATGCGGATCGTAGAAAACTTTCATGGCTGATCCCTCCAATATTTCGTAACTTTGCTCGTCCGGTAAGCCGTCACTATCTCGGCTGGGTTACGGTCGATATCGACAAAGACCCTCAGCAAATATTCAGTTCCATCCTGTTGAGTTTTGGACTGCACCACGACACGACCCGGCCGCACGTCCAAACGCTGGCCCGGATTTTTTAGCACGCCGTCTAAGTCTTGTTTATCCATGCCCCGCCTTGCCAGCTCGCGGATTGCGTGGTCGGTGAGTATAAAGTCGACGATCGGGGCGGCGGCCACGGTTTACCTTACCTCGGAACAGCCAGCGTCATTGCATACAACGGGGCGTTTCCCTTCCTTCCCCTTAGCATACATGCCGACGGCGCGCTCGCAAAGGGAAGAAATATGGTCATCCAACTCTATTTCCAAGTTTCGCCCACGGTTTGATCAAGAGCGCCGTCATGGCGGTGGAGATGACGAGCGATACGGTGATGCCGGTGAAGACAAGAGCGTAGCTCTGGGTCTGATCGTAGATCGCGCCGGCGAGGAAAGGGCCGAGGATTGAGCCCCAGGTGTAGAAGAGATTCATGTTGCCGCGGATTGTGCCGAAGGATTTGCGGCCGAAGAAGTCTCCCACCGAAGCCCAAAAAACCGGGATCGACGCGTCAAGCACGCTGTAGAGTCCGGTGAAGAACCACAACGCCCAAAGCGAGTTGCTCCACAACATCGGCAAGACTGCGACGACACCTAGGAACAGGCAGATGGTGACCAGCTTGGGCTTGTTGACGAAGTCCGCGATCCAGCCGAGCAGAAAGTGAATCGGCAGATTGATCAGCGCGAATCCGGCGAGCAGCACCGAAGCTTCGGTCTGACTCATGCCTTTCCAGACCATCATCGGAATGAAATGAGTCGTCACGGTCGTGAACGCGACCGAGCGGCAGGTCATCGAGCAGATCAGATTCCAGAAGATCGGGGAGCGAAACGCTTCCCGCGCGGTGACATCGGGACCAGCGCCGTGCGCCGTCTGTTTTTCGTCTACATTGCCGTCGTTCGTTGTGGACTGGAGCGGCGCGCCGTCCGGCTGCATGCCGATGCTTTCAGGGGAGCGGTGAATGCCCAGGCACAATGGCAGACCCGCGACGAGAAAGAGCACGCCGGCGAGCAGCGCCGCCCAGCGCCAGCCGAGATTCTGCACTGCAATGGCCAGCAGGGGCGTGATCAACGCGCCGCCAACCGGCACAGCGGCGCTGACGACGGTCATGGCGCGGGCGCGCAGGGCGATAAACCAACTGTTGGCGACCACCGTGGGCGCATGGACGAAGCCGGCATTGAAGGCGAGAGAGATCACGCCCAAATAGACGATCAAGAAAGTCGTGTAATCGGTTACGAACGAAAATAGAATATAGCCGACGCCGGCAAATCCAGCGGCGGCGAGCATGAGCGGCTTCGGCCCATAGCGGTCGAGCAAGTAGCCGACGATGGGCGCGGTCAGCGAACCCTCGGCCCGCGCCAGAGAAAAGGCGAGCGCGGTGGAAGCGCGAGTGAGGCCGAGGTCCTGAGTGACCGGCAGAAAGAAAACCGTAAAGCCGTATTGATGCAGGCCGCCGCCGAGGATGCGCAGCGCCGAGACGACGCCGATCATGCGCCACCCATAATAGAGGCCGGCGATGCGCTTTCTTAAGTCGTTGAGCTTCACCAAGGTGCGTCGCCGATCGCTGGGACGAAAATAATAGTTATCTCGCTTTAGCGCGCACTGCCAGCTAATCGGCGGATCGATTCGAGCGCAGACTTACTTACTGGCGCCGACCCAGCCGGCGTTGGAAACATCGATGACCTGATCGTCAGGAGCGACGCATTTGACCTCGAAGTAAGACTGCGGCTTGGACGGATCGCTGTGGCGGACTTCGTTGCGCGGGTTGAGCGGCTTGCCGCCGAGGCTGCGAATCTTTTCCACCGTCGCGTCGACATCATCGACTTGAAAGCCGACATGATCAACGCCCAACTTCATGGTCTCGCCCTCGACCACCCCGCGCATGTTGAGGATTGCGATGTTGAGATAGCCGTCGGTCAGATAGATACCGCTCTGGCCGACGCCGACCTGTTCGAGACCGAAGGCTTCTCTGTAGAAGGCGGCGGTTTTTTCGATATCGTTGGTTCTGATCGCGATATGCTTGATCTTGGCCATGAATTCATCCTCCGGATTCGTCTACCACGTGGCGGTAGCCGACCGCAATGCGTGAGAGTTCTTCGTTGCTCCGGCTCATCTGCGGCTAGCCGGATTGACGGCGCCATCGACGATCTGATATCGACGCTTCAGCAAGGGGGAACCGATGTTATTGTCAGATCGCAGCCATCGTCGCAGTGTGATCGACGCATTGTCATTCGTTTTGTTCTTGATCGCGTCCTTCCCGGCGCTCAGTCTCGCCCAGCTCGGCGGCAAACCGGAGAAAAGCAATTTCACGCTGTCATACACCCAAGCGAGCGGCGCGTTCACGCCGCTCTGGCTGGCGCAGGAAGCGGGGCTGTTCAAAAAACATGGCCTCGATGCGACTTTGAAAATTCTCAACTCACAGGTCGCGCATCAAGCACTGATAGCCGGCGAGTTGGATGTGATTTCCACCGGCCCGGAGTTGGTCAACGCGCGCTTACAAGGCGTGCCGGCGAAATACATCGGCGGCACGCTGCAACGCTTTGTCTTTCAACTTTGGGGTGGCAAGGGGGTTAAATCGCTGGCCGACCTCAAGGGCAAAACCGTCGCGGTGACGACGCCCAAAACATCGACGGAAATAGCGACCCGCGAAGCGCTCAAGAAGACCGCGGTGATTTCGGAAAAGGACGTGAGCTTCATCTATCTGCAAACCATTCCGGCGATCCTTACCGCGGTGATCAACGGTAACACCGCGGCTGGGACCTTGTCGGCGCCGAACACGCTGAAAGCGCGCGACGCCGGACTGAGTCTGCTGATCGATATCGCCCAGGCCAATGTGCCGGGATTTCATCTGGCTTACGGCACCACGGAAAAGACTATCAAAGCTTATCCCAATGCGCTCTACGCTTTTCTCCAAGCCGTTGCCGAAGCGACGGTGTTAGCGAAACAAAGTCCGGCTATAGCGAAAAAAGCGATCGCTAAATACACCGACAGCGACGATGCCAAAATCATCGACGGCACCTACGAACAATTCTCGCCCTACTGGGACAATGCTCTCGCTGTGCGCAGCGAGCCGATTCAGAGCCAGTTGAGCTACCTCGACGAAAAAGAGTTTCCCCGCGCCAAAGACGCGCACCCGGCAGAGTTCATCGATAATTCGTTTGCGGACTATCTAAAGATCTCGGGATTTTTGCAGGGGCTGGGACTGACAAAGTAATTGGTGAGCGGCGCCTAGCTTGACTCGGCGCCAGCTTTATACTCATAATAAAAAAAAACAACGGCGATGGGGTTCGCCAGTTAAACCATTCGCGACTGCGAGTTGATAACCCCTACTTCGAGTGAATTGAAGTAGGGGTTTTTTATTTTCACGGTGAGATCGGGAGGACTATGTTGCCAATTGTTATAGTCGGCGTGGGCAGTCTAATCGGCGGAGTCCTGCGTTACAGTCTCAGCACTTGGGTTTATCGGGTGCTCGATAATCCGTGGTTCCCATATGGTACGCTCGCAGTCAATGGGTTGGGCTGCCTGGTGATCGGATTTTTGGCGGGCCTGGCGGAGAGTCGGTTGGCTTTCACGTCGGAAGCCCGTCTATTTATCTTTGTTGGAATCCTCGGCGGCTTTACCACGTTTTCGTCTTTTGCGCTCGAAACGTTCTCCTTGGCCCGCGACACTCAAAGTGCCGCTGCGTTGCTCAATATCGGTCTCCAGTTGGTGCTCGGCCTAGCGGCGGTGTGGGTCGGTAATATAATAGCCCATGTCATAGGAGGTTGACCATGACACTTCCGAGTGAAGGTTCTCTGCTGCGAATATTTATCGGCGAAAGCGATCGACATGCCGGCATGCTGTTGTACGAATGGATCGTTCGGACGGCAAGGGAGAATGGCTTGGCGGGAGCCACGGTATTGCGCGGAGTAGAAGGCTTTGGGGCGCGGAGTCGCGTGCGTACGGCTAAAATCCTCGATCTGTCGACCGATCTTCCGATCGTGGTTGAAATTGTCGATACTCTCGAAAAGATCGATGCTTTCCTTCCCATCATCGACGGCGCGATCTTGGACGGGATGGCCACTGTCGAGAAGGTTCAGATACTTTTTTACCGAAGCGGGAAACACTAAGGACCCGGATCTTATCAAGTCGGAAACAGGATGCTGATTCTAGGGCATTGGTAAACGTCAGTGAAACAGAATTTCCCCTCGAAGAAATAGTTTCTGAGCCCCTCTTTACCTGAAAGGAACCGGAGTTAATGACAATGAAAAGTGAAAAACTTGCGGCGCGAGAGGCTCTCGACTCCGGCGGCGTACCCAAGTCCAGACAGAAGTCATTTTCGATCACGATCTAGTTGCGGGAGTTACAACTCCAGCCGGCGCTTCTACAGGTAAAGGCGAGGCCGCAGAGCTTCGGGACGGTGACGTGAAGCTTTATCTTGGGAACGGTGTGCTACGAGCGGTCGGTGGCATCCATGAAAAGGTCGCAAGTAGGCTTGTCCGCCAAGACCCGATTCAGGGCCAATTGAGTTATATCGACGCAAAAGAGATTTCCCCCGCGAAAGGCGCGCGCTCGGCAGGTTCATCGATGATTTTTCCGCAAATCACCTAAAAACTTCCGGCTTCTTGCACAGTCTTGGCTGAAGTAGAACGCCAACCGCGTGGGTGCTATCACCTGCTTCGCTGGCGACAGGTTCTTTAGTAAAGTGCGTCGATCGGTTTCCCGGCATCGCCATCGGCACTTCGCTGTCCGACTCCGCAGGTCGGCTAATGCGATACATCCATGAGGTTGCCTTCCGGATCGCAAAGCTGATGTTCGCCGTAGCGACAGGACTGAAGCAATCCCAGCACGACGGCGTATTCGGATGCCAAATTCGGCGACTTCGGAGCCAGCCATTCGGGATCGGCTTTCGAGAGAATCTCCAGATCGTTCTTCAAAGCCGCGACGTTCTCGACGTGGAAACCGATGTGGTCGAGGCCGGGGCCTTTGTGCTCGGTGCCCAGGTAGTCTTGAATCTTCCACGGTGCGAAGACCAAATTTACCTTGCCGTCGGTGAGATAAAAATTCGGATCTTCCAGCGCCTTGTCCTGGTATTCGAACTGATAAATGTCGACGTAGAATTGCGCGAGCTTTTCCGGATGCAGTGAGCGCATGGTGATATGTTCGATCCAACGCTCTTGCTTGCGCTCGCCGTCAAGCCAGACGCCTTTGACGTTGGTCTTGCCGGGCTGCATTAGATCGAAAATATTTCCTTCTGGATCGTGGGTGCTGTAGTCGGCGAAGGGACGATTGGACGGCCGCTTGACGACGCCGACTTCGGGATATTTGTTTTTGATGCGATCGAAGGTCGCCTCGAGTTCGTCGACCTGAATGCCGAAATGATCCAGCCCGCCTTTGTAGCCGGGGCGGCGCCGGTTAAACGCCACGCCGATGTTGCCGTCGCTGGCGATCACCGTGCGGTCGAACGGTGCGGCGACACGTTTGGAAGCCAAGATTGGATAGCCGAAGGAACGACCCTGCTCGGTTTCCAAGGATGGTGTCGCTTCCGACGCCGCTTTACGGAGATCGAACAAGCATTCATAAAACTTAAACATCCGCGGCGCGTTCTGACTCATGATGGCGACATGTTTGATTCTCGATGGCATGATGCTGGCCTCCTGAATTGAGATGTTTTTATTTGCGGAGAAATTCGCTTTCGAGTTTTTTAAAAAAACCTTCGCGGTCGAGCTGGTCCAAGATGCTCTCGTCGACGAAGCGGTTCAAGTCCGTATCGATTTTAGCCCGTCCCGGCTCGCGTTGGATGATTTCAATCACGTCCTGAACGCCGCGCTGGCCAACCCGCGGCGGGAATGAAAATACGTTGTAATAGCCGTCGTAGGCTTCCTCGGCGAGTTTGCTGTTGATGCGTAAGCGCTTCGCCGTGATCGCGACGATTTTGTCTTTGAGCTGAGGTTGGTAGCGCAATCGATAGAGCGCTTCGCTGATGCCCTGGAAAAACCGTTTGGCGTTATCGCGCTTTCTGTCCAGGAACGTCCGCTCGGTGATAAACGCGCGGTCGGGGAACTCCTTCACGATCTCGCCGAGATCGGCGAGGATGTTGTGACCCCGTTGCTGCGCGATGACGGCGTTGCTATAGGGCACCACGGTACCGTCGATGCCGCCGGCGATTTCTAGCGCTGTGAGGCGCGTCATGCTGTCGCCGGCGGGAACGATTTTCACCGACTCGGGCGGTAGTCCCCAGGATTTGAGCGCCATCAGAATGCTGAACTCGTTGGCGCCGCCGAAATTGACCACGCCGAGTTTCTTGCCGCGCAGGTCGGCCGGTTTTTGGATTTCCTTGCGCGTGACGAATTTATAGAGATTGCGATTGAGAAAGGCGCCGGTGATGACGACGTTCGCGCCGGCGAGATTGGCGCGGATCGGCGCCATTGCCGCGACATTGGCCGAGTCCAGACTGCGGCCGACCAGCGCTTGCATCAAGCGCGAACCGCCGCTGATCACCACGAGATCGACATCGAGGCCGTACTTTTCGAAGATGCCCAGATCCTTGGCGACAAACAGCGGCAACTCCTGTGGACTGCTACCGCCCGCGCCGGCATGAATGTGGCGTTCGAGGGCCGAAACATAGGTGGTGCTAGTGGCGATGAAAAGAATCAACACGAGCAGGAGCTGGAGCAGAAACATAGACGGGTTATAATCTGGGGTTTTGAGAGATGCAATCAGCCTTCTGCCGTTGGCTGAGCAATTTTTAATCACCTCGAACAACACGAAGAGCAAGAAGGTTAGAACTAAAACTCTCCGAACCCTTCATGTCCTTCGTGCGTCCTTCGAAAATACCTATGGGGGGGATGTTCTGTGAAAAGAAGAGATCTCCTAGATTCCGTCATACCCGCGAAAGCGGCTATCCAGGCTAATTGGGCGGAGAACAAACCTGGATTCCTGCCTGCGCGGGAATGACAAATCGAAAAGAGAAGCCTGTGGTAGGGAAGTCCCGCTAATTCCATAACCTGTAGACGAGTGTAAGCCCATGGATACTTCGTGGTGAAAGCAAAATATCTTGAGGGGGCAGTTGCTGACGTTATCACTTCTGGCCGAGGACTTCTTTGAGAAAGCGCCAGTCCATCAGTTTATCTTCCGGGATATCTTCGGTGAGTTTGAGCTGTTCCTTGGCCAGGCGGATTTCCGTGTCCATGGTGTTCTTGGCGACGAGGCCGTCGGTGTTGAGGGATCGCATGGCGAAGTCATGGACTTTCACCGCGGCTTCGGCGCTGACGTGCAGATAATCGCGCATGATCGCCAGCGTTTCCGGTTTATTGTCGCGGATGAAGCGCACGCCTTTGAGCGTGGCGCGGATCATGCGGGTGATCTGCCCTGGGTTTTTGCGAATCTTCTCAATGGAAACGCCGAATCCGCCAAGCCGCGTGTGCACGACATCGCCAAAGTAGATCACCGGAACCAGGCCGAGCTTTTCGGCTTTCTCGACATAGGCAACATCGAGTGGTGTGCCATCCACTGTTCCAGCGATCAGTGCCGCCAACCGATCGCCCGAACCGCCGATGGTGATGGTGGTGACATCGCGGTCCGGATTCATTCCCGCTTGGGCGAGGGCTTCGCGCAAAATAATATGCGGCGCTGAACCCAATCCGCTCACACCGATTCTCTTGCCTTTGAAATCGGTGAGCCGTTTGAAGTTCGGTTTGGCGATCAAGATATGCAGCGGCCGGTCGAACCAGCCCATGACGCCTTTGACCGGCAGGTTTTGAATCGAAGCGCGCGCGATCAGGCCGCTGACCGTGGAGTAATCGAGTTCGCCGGCGATCAGCGCCGGGACTTGCAGGTTGGTGCGGATGACCACTTTGCGGACATCGAGATTTTCATCCCGGTAGAATCCTTTGCGCTGGGCGATCTCGGTGGGAATCTCGTAGAGTCCGGGGGTGGAGATGCCGACGTAGACCACTTCGGCGCGGCTCAAGAAGGGCTGGCCGATTAGCAGTGCGAAGAGCACGAGAGGGATGAGAAGTTTGACTAAAGACATTCGGCGCCTCCAAAACTAGCCTGCTGTCAGGTCAGTTAGCATATTGAGGCTTGGCGCGAAAGCGTTGTTAGAAACCTTGGGAGAATGCCTTCCACCACGAACAGACTGTGTCGCAACTGTCATTTCGAGGTGAAGCCGAGAAATATCTTCTTCGTATGTGGCTGAAAACACGAGATCCCTCGCTGCGCTCGGGATGACAGATGTGGGGCGTTCGCGCATTACGACACAGCCTCGAAGGCACGAAGGACACGAAGGTCTCGGAAAGTTCTTCTTCCGAACTTCGTGCTCTTCGTGTCCTTCGTGGCGAGATCCGGTTCGCTTTGCTAGGTCGCCGCTTTGGCGCTCTTAGCGATGAACTTCAAGGCGACGCCGTTGTTGCACCAGCGCTGCCCTGTCGGTTTCGGGCCGTCGTCAAAAACATGGCCATGGTGGCCGCCGCAACGGATGCAGTGGTATTCGGTGCGCGGCAGGATCAGCTTGTAATCGGTGGTCTTGCCGAAGGCGCCGGGGATAGTGGTGAAGAAGCTTGGCCAACCGGTGCCGCTCTCGTATTTCATCTCCGAGGTAAATAGCGGCAGGCCGCAGCCAGCACAGGCGAAGATGCCGGGTCGTTTCTCGTCGTTGAGCGGGCTCGATCCCGGTCGCTCGGTACCTTCCTCGCGGAGAATGTAGAACTGTTCGGGCGTCAGTCGTTTGCGCCATTCGTCTTTCGATAACGTCAGCGGTTCGCTGGGTAGCGGCACTTTGACGCCGTCGGCAAGCAGCGCGCGCCAATTTTTTTGCAGCCCGTCGAGGTTTTTTGCCGAGGCTGCGGCGGTGACGACGGAGCGTGACTTCCAAATGGTCGAAAGTCCTGCTGCCAGCATGCCTAAGAAAAGATTTCGTCTGGTCATAGTTCCATTCCTTCCATGGGCTAGGACGATAACTCTGCTCAGCTAGGATTGGTTCCCAGGTTCGCGCCGGGGGAACGATTCCGTCGGCGAAAATCTCGGTAGTATTACCAGCGCTTCCCCAGTGCTTCGCTACCCCAAAGCTCTTTGAGGAAGCCGCTTCTTTCTAAATTCTCCGCAAAGTTGTTGTCGTAGGTCTCGCTGGGCTTGCGGCGCACTTGGGCGCCGGCTTGACGGGCCGCTTCAATGGTATCGGCGACCCGAGACGCGGGGATGGTGACGCGCCGATTCACCAACTGCTTGGCATAGGCGTCGTAAGCGGCCTGTAACGATTCCGAGTCCTTGATTGCCAGCACTTTGCCCACCGATGCTCTGGCACGTTCAGGGTTCTTTTCGACAAAATGAATCGCTTCGGCCATGGCGGCGACGAATTTTTGCACGACTTCCGGCCGTTCCTTGAGCAAGCGGTTGTTTGTAAAGATGCTGCTGTAGATCGCCGGCAGATTGAGATCGTCGAGTTGATAGATGACGTTGAGTCCATCGCGCCGGGCGCGCGCGTCGAGCGGCGGCGTGACCATGGTCGCGTGTCCCAGATCTTGCAGCAACGCGTTATAAACCTCGGTCTGGCCGGCGCCGCCGATGTGGCGAATACTTAGATCGTTGGCGCCGAAGTTAAGACGCTTCATCAGGACGCGGATTAGCGTGTCCGGCGTACCACCGGGACGGGTGGCGATGAAAATCTTGCCCTTCAAATCTTCGACCCGCCGGATGTCTTTGCGCGCGATGATCACCCAGGGCAGGCCAACCAAAGGAGACGCGACCATCTTGGCGTCGGCGCCAGCGGCGAGGCTCGGGATGATCGCGTCGGCGGTGCAATAGAGAAACTGAAGTTCATTGGACGCCAACGCCGCCATTGAAACGCCGGCGCCACGCACCAGCAAGAACTCGACTTTCAAGCCGTACTTTTCGAACAACCGGTTGTCTATCGCCGTGTACAGATGCATAAACCCACCGCTAATCGCGCAAGTGGCGACACGGATCGATGTTGGTGTCTCGCCAGGCTTGGCTAGGTAGGGATTGGCTGCGTGCAGCGCGGGCGAGGCGCCGATCAAAAACAGGATAAAGAGCAATATGACGGTAAAGTTCATGGTATTCTTCCTGTTCGCATAACTCCGGACGTCGATCACGACTGCTTTAGGAAGCTAGCATGAACGGCGGCCTGACCGCACTGGCACGGCACTTTTTTAGAAGGGGTTTGAGCTCGGGTTGATCCGGCGCGGCGGCACCGAATCATTTTTCATCAAGCGGTCGAATCGACTTGAGCTGGATATCTTTTCTAGCTTCGCTGCGGACATGGTCCAACCGCTTGCGAAACCACGAGTTGGGATTTGCCGGAAAGCTCAGAACTGGACTCTGGTGGTTCGTTGCAAGCGGTTGTTCGTCGTCGGCTCCCTGCGAGATCTGATGATTGTCCATGGCGACGCTCCTTTCGCCGTTGGCAAATAATTCGTCTTGAAGATCAGCGTTTATAAAGATTTTATAATGCTGTCAAGGTGTTTGTCGGAGCTTCCTGGCAGTAAAAGGAAAATTCGGGAACATTATTTTAGCTGTTAGCACAAGATATTGGCCAATATCCTGCGGTATATTGAGACAATCAACTATTACTAGTGGTTGCCGGTGAGCCGGGAAATCTGACGGTCGCTCCAATTAAATCATCGAGTTAATTGGTTTCACGCCCGTGAAATATTCTCGTCGGCAGTTTTGCGGGAGAACTCGTCAGCCGACAGTTTAGGTTCTTGGGCGAATGGAATTTTACTGCCCTAAATCATGGAGTGAGCAAAGATTTGCCAGCAGCGTGGTGGTCGCTTCGCATGTCATCGCAAACGCCGAGAACAGCGAGCGTTATCGATTGCTGGAAATGGTTAATGACCGTTTTGCGAGAAGGATGCGTCTGCCGTGTCGCGCTTGAAGGATCGGGTCACGTACCGCGCAGTCTCGCTTGCAAATGGTCACGTGCTTCGCGTCTCCCTATTCGCAGACGACCGTCAACTGGATAATCACCGCACCGTCGTCGACTAGCGTCGGCACAACGGCGTTGGGATTGAGTATTTCATATTCAGACTTCTGCTGATCGCCGGTGCGCAGGTCGAGAGGATGACTTTGCCACTCAAGCTGCTGCTCGGCCAAAGTCATGCGCACCTTCTGGACGCACACCGACATGTCGTTGTGGTAGCGGGCGATCATCACAATGGTCGTTCAAGGTTCAAGCGTTCAAAGTTCAAGGTTTCCGAACTCGGAACAAGACTCAGACGGCTGGGTCTTGGGAATCAGCAGCTACTTTCCCAATGTCGCCAGCGCCTTGTTGTAGAAGCGTTCGTCGACGTATTTCTCGGCTTTGGTTTCACCGGGTTTCATCAAGCCGGCGACCTCGCGCAGCTCAATGACCGTCCGGATGCCCGCCATGTCGATGCGGCTGCGCGGTGTCAGGCCCATGGTCGGGCTTAGCGTGTTGGCGTACATCGATTCGGCGCGGGCTTTGTTGCCGTTGGTCTCGGTGAGCAACATTTGCACCGCTGCATCTTTGTTGTTTTTGTCTTGGAGCCAATCGGTGGCGCGGATCATGGCGCGATTGAAGCGAACGACTAGGTCTTCGCTTTTGTTCGCCCAGTCGCGCCGGGTCGCGCCCAGGCCGCGGGCATAATTCTTGACGTGATCCTTGGCTTCGGTTAGCACTTTGAAGCCGCGTTTTTTGATATCGGCGTCGGCCATGCTCATCATGGCTGCTACCGCGTCGCCTCGACTCATGGCATCGGCACGCGCCCCGGTATTTCCAAAAGATGTCACGGTGTAGTCGCGCTTCCATTCGAGCCCATACTTTTTCAAAATCGCCATGGCGACCACCGCATAGCCGGTGGTGACCGCGTCAGCGGCCAAGACTTTGCCTTTAAGATCCTGGTAATCGTTGATGGCGGAGGTCACGACCAATTTCTGATCGACTCCCTGGCTACCGCCGAGAAAGATCACAAAGTCGTTTTTCTGAGGGTCTTCGCCCTGGCCTTCAGCCCAAGCGATGACGTTGTCTGCGTTGTTCAGGATCAAATCATAGTTGCCCTTGATCAAATTTCTCAGCAGGGTCGGCGAGTCGGTTACTGTGTTGATCTCGACGTTGATGTTCTCTTGCTTGAGAAAGCCTTTATCGACAGCCGCGATGATCGCTGCGTCACGATTGAATAAACCGATTTTAATCAAGTCTTGAGCCATAAGTTCCATCGGCAACACGCGAGCAGTGTCGCCAACACTCCCTTCAAAATTTCATTCGCAAAGCCTCCGCAGGCACTTATCCAATTCCCGCCGCTGCTTGTCAATATGCTGAGTTGCAAAGTGCGCCGTGCCTAGCGGCGGGCGCAAGCAAAGTCTGCGGCAAACCTAGGATGTCGATGGCCCCGACTTGACTGGGTTCGATAATTGAATGATCGGTTTGAGCTGTGGGGAGTCGGGAACCGTCGGGATCGTGACCGCGTTTAGAGTGCGTCGCAGTGTTTGCAGCGATTTATCTAGTTCGCCTTTAATCGCTTCGGTGGTGCGAAAGGCTTCATCTAAGATTTCTTCCTCATGTTTTTCTTTGATACCGGCAAGAATACGGCTGCGCGCGACGACTAGCTCGGTGCGGCGTTTCTTGGCGGCGAATAGATAGGGCTTTACGTGTATCAGGGCGATGCCCACGCCTATGCCGGCGGCGAACGCCAGCGAGCAGTTCGTCCAACTTTCCATGGCTTGGGATTATTCGCCGGCGGAACTTACAGCGACAGCTTCTCCCAATCCGAACTTGACGCATCGCGGGCGATGGCCAAGCCGCCGTCGCAGCCGGCGAATACCGGATCTTTGACTACCGTCGCCCGGCCGCCGCCAAGTTCGGCCAGCGATTTCTGGATCGCATCGGTCAATCCGCTAATCAGGGAGCTCCCGCCGGCGAGGATGACATTGTTGCGGACTTTGTCCTGGAAGTCCGGCTCCACTTTCGATAGTATATCTTGCAAGGTCTCGCAGATCGGCGGCAGGATACTTTCGCAGGCGGCGCGCATCTCAGTAGTAATATCGAGGTCGGTGACTTTGCCCTTTACCGGCGCGGTAACGATAATCCGGTCTTTGGGTTCACCGACAAAGCTATAACGTTCCTTCCATTGGCGAATCATGTGCACCGAGAACTGCGCCTCAGGGTAGTGTTCGCGAATCAATTTTTCCAACTGCTCATCGATGGAATCACCGGCGGCAGATAAAGTTCGCTGGTCGTCTTCGGTGGGATAGCGCCCTTGCATGACGCAAAAGTCCGCCGTCCCAGCGCCGATGTCGATCACCAGGGCGTGCAGCAGCGCTTCCAGCCCATAGGCCACGGCAAAGGGCTCGGAAACCAGCATGACGCTGTCGGCGATACCTTCCATGGTATTGCGCAAGTTCTGCCGACTGACCCGAAAGGCTTCCGCGGGGACGCCGACCACGGCGCGAACTTTCGACTTGTTTTTACCCTTTTGTTTGATGCCGGCCAGATTGATTAGATGTTTCAAGATCTCCTGCACGGCTTCTTGGTCCTTTTCCGAGCCTTCTTTCATGATGCCCCGTTCGAGCGGGCGGCGCAGATCGAGCATGGAGCGGTTATCGAGCGCCTCGCGACCGATTAATACGCTTTTCTTGACGATCTTGCGCGCCACCATGTCCAGGGGCCAACCGACGTAGCTGTCGATCACATGGCGTTCGCCGTTGGACGCGGAGATCGAGCTGCGTGAGGTGCCGAGATCGATGCCGACACAAAGGGGTTCGTTGCTTTCTTCCATGACCTAATTGCCTTTCCTCGCGGGAACGTTGAAATTGCGCGCGTAGTTCTTGATGCCCTGGAGCAGGGCCAGGGCGATATTTTCGCGATAATCTTCTTTTGTCAATAACTTCACTTCTTCCCCGTTGGATAGCGCCGAGATCTCGACCAGGATAGCCGGCATTTGCGTGCCGATCAGGACCACAAACGGGGCGGTTTTGACGCCGCGGTTTTCCAGTGCCGGATTGACGGGTTTAAGTGAATGATGCAGCTGGGCTTGGATCGTTTTGGCCAAGATCCTGGATTCGTCATGGCGCTCGTCGACATAGATCTTTTCCAAGATCTTCTTATAGTCCGATAGCGAGTAGCCCGAGTCCTTGTTCTCGATGCTTGCCAGCCTGAGCGTCGCCGGGTCGTCAGTGGGGCCGACATAATAAGTTTCCAGGGCGCGAAGGGTTTTCGGTTCCATCGAGTTGACATGGATCGAGACGAATAGATCGCCCTTGTTTTCATTGGCAAACGCCACCCGCTTGTCGAGCGACACCAATTGGTCGGTTTGGCGCGTGAGGAGGATTTCATAGGGCTCTTTCGCCATGAGCCGGCGCAGGCGCAGTGCCACGTCCAGGGTGATTTCTTTTTCCATGACGCCCGAGTCCGATATGGCGCCGGGCTCGCCGCCATGGCCAGGATCGATAACGATCCGCTTGATCGCCAGCGGCACTGCTTTTTTGTCCAACGGCCGGGGCGAATCGAGCGGCGCCGCGGATTCCGGTGTTTGCGCGATATTGGTGGCAGAAACTGTGCCGATCGCATCGGTTGGCGTCGTGTTGGCCGTGGAAACCACTTGCGAGGGGGCCGTCAAATAGGCCAGCCCTGCGACGCCGATGCCCGCTGAAAACCAGTAGCGTAGCGACACTTTGCGCTTGCTGGCGCGTTTGGTCCGAACGCCCTGGACGATGTCGACGTTATCCTGCACCACGCCGCGCAGGAGTTTCGCCTTGGTATTGTCAGAGACCGCCATTTAAAAAATTGTCGAGAAAGCTCGCGCGAATTGAGAAAAAGCTATCCGTCAGATACCAGTATGTCAACTAGAACTTTACCCTTTGGCCGGGGCTTAACAGCGACCACCCCGACTGGACTTAGAATGTCGATTGAATCTGGAGGATTATACCATGCCATTACTGCTCGGTGAGAAAGATTTGGCTCCCTTATACTACCAGCCGGAGAATATGGACGCGCTACTGCCGTTGATCGAAGCTTCGATGGGAGATTTCAACAGCGCCAAAATTGCCGGACAGGCGCGCATCGAAACCAGCCTGCTCGAACCCAAGAATAAATACCGCATTATGACTTCCGCCGTGCCGGGGGCGGGCCAGGGCATGCGTGTTAGCGCGCTTTTCCGGGGCGCCAAGGATGCGTATTTTATCGTGCTCTTCGACGGCGAGAGCGGCGATCTGCTCGCGCTCGTGGCCGGGAAAAATCTGAACATTTGGCGCACTGGCGCACCGGGCGGTGTTGCCTGTAAATATCTGGCGCCCAAAGGGGCGGATACCCTCGGCCTGGTCGGCAGCGGTCGGCAAGCCCGCGGTCAAATCACCGCGGTCGCCCGGGCGCTGCCGGGGCTGAAGAAAGTAAAAGTTTTCAGCTCGACGAAAGAGCATCGCGAGTCGTTCGCCAAGGAGATGAGCGCATTTCTTAATATTGAAGTCGAAGCTGTCGAGAGTGCAAAAAATGCGGTCGAAAACCAACCGATCGTCAGCTTGGCAACCAGTTCGCGCTCGACCGTGATCGAATCGGAATGGATCGAACCGGGCGCGCTGGTTGTTTCCATCACCAGCGGGCAACTGCCGCGCCAGACGGTGACACACTCCCGTGTCATCGTGTCCTGGAAAGAAGAGCTCCTCGGCGGCGAAGCACCGCGCCAGCCCTACATGGCGATGATCGCCGACGGTAGTTGGTCGGCGGAGAAAATCGCCGGCGAGCTGGGCGACGTCATCCTGGGAAAAATTCCCCGCCGCGTGCGCGAAAACCAAACCGTCGTCTTCGAATCCGTCGGAATGGCGATCTGGGATACCGTGGCGGCGGCGTGGGCGTATCGCTGGGCGGTGGAGCAGGGTGCTGGTGTGAGGTTTTCGTTGGAGTAACATTGGGGCAAATCGAAAGGGGTTAGGGGTGAAGGATAAAGCGTTGGGCGGATGAGAGGTCGCCTCACCCCTGACCCTTCACCCCTGACCGAGTTTTTGTCGGCAAGAAATCTTCCAGCCGAATTTTCCGCATCACGTCATCCGGCACACGCAGTTCCGGCGCGAAGCCAGTTAGCGGTTTGGTCGCGTCCAGGCCCATCTTGGCGTTGACACCGCCGGGGCCGGCGGAGGGATCGAGTTCGCTGCCCTGAGCGTGGGCGATGACTACCAGGTCTTTGTCGGCTTGAAAGCGGTTCGACACCGCCCAGAGCACTTGTTCTTCATCGAAGACATCGATGTCGTCGTCGACAATGACGACATGTTTGAGCAGCATGTCTGAGGCGAAGGCGGCGCAAATGGCGTTTTTCGCCTGGCCGGGGCCGCGCTTGGCTATCGAAATATAGGCGTGAAAACGGCAGTTGCCCGACACCGGCATACAGACGTTTTTCACTGTCGGCACGGTTTGGCGCACGGCGCGGATGAGCGCCGCTTCGCGCGGCACCGCGCCCATGAGTTTATGCTCAGTGTAACCGGCATGGACGTCTTGGAAAATATAGTTCTTACGGTGCGTGATCGCCGTCACCTCGACCACCGGGCGTTCATCTTTGGAGACCGCATGGCCGGTGAACTCACCGAAGGGGCCTTCTTCGCGTCGAATATCCGGCAGAATCTTCCCTTCAATGATCAGCTCCGCGTCGGCGGGCACGAGCACGGGGATGGTTTTGGCTTTCACGACGCGCAGCGGTTCGTTCATCATGCCGCCGATGACGGCGTATTCATCGTCGGTGGATGGTGTGAAAGCCTGAGCGCCAAGCGAAAAGAGCGGATGGACGCCGACGACGATGGCGATGGGCAGGGCTTCGTTGTGCCGCTCCATCTTGTTGTGCAGCGTCCATAGGTGGCGGCCGATGGCCATGAAGATGCGCAGCTCGCGTTTGCCCGCCATCATCAAGCGGTTGTAGCTGGTGTTGCGCACGCCGCTATCGGGATCGGCCGCGACGACGATGCCGGCGGTAACGTAGGGCGCGGCGTTGACATCGTAGTGGGTGAGGAGCGGCACTTTGGTCAGATCGATGTCGTCGCCAAGCTTGACGACTTGCTGCACCGGCGCGTCGGCAACTTCCACCGGCGCGATCGGCTTGCCTTGGCGCTCGGTGAACTTCGCCGCCAGCTCTTCCGGCTTGCACTCCAGCGCCAGCGCCATCAGCTTGCGGCTCGCTTGCGCGTTGATCACCACCGGGGCATCACCGCCTTCGACCTTCTCGCAGTAGAGCAGTGGAAATCGTTTGGCCTTTTCCAACTGTGTCAATAACGCCGTGATCTCATAGCGCGGCGAGATCGCTCTCGCCACCCGCGCCAGTTCTTCGGGATGTTTGACTTCGATTTCAGCGATGAAACTGCGCAGGTCTTTGGGCATGCGGGCAATGTCCTTCTCTGATGAATTGGGCTCGGTTGACTATTAATTAGCAGATTGTGCATGTCAAATCGTGCTACAAACGGGTTGGTGGATTGCGCTGAAAAAATGCTACGAGACTATTTTCTGTGTGCTGAGTCCAGCGCCTGAAAGGCGGAACCCTATGGCTATCCGAATCGTTCGTCTTGGCAGTAAAAGATTTCCCAATGAGGGCTTGCGCATCGGTACGGTGCGCAGGCCGCCGCGCGGCGTATCCAAGTCCAAGTTTTCATCAGGCAACTGGTACGACGTCTGGCTGCCCAATTTGTCCCCCACGTCTGCAACGGTCAAACTTGCGCTCACGGCTGAAAACGACCGCCAGTGGGCCGCTTTCGTGAAGCGCTATCGCCACGAGATGGCCAGTCCTGAAAATAGTCGGGTGCTCGATTTGCTGGCGGCTCTCTCTCATGGAACCGACTTCTCGGTCGGTTGCTACTGCGACGATGAGGCGCGCTGCCATCGTTCGTTGCTCCGTCGATTGTTGGTCGAGCGCGGCGCCAAGGTCATATAAGGATCGCGCGGGGGATTTAACATGAATCATTTGCGAGCGATGGGGGTGCTGCTGGCTTTGTTCGGTCTGCCAATCTCCGGCTGCGTTCACCAGGCAGGCGAGCCGACGGACTCCGGCTGGATCACGCTGCTCGACGGCACCAACTTGGATCACTGGACCACCGTCGGTAAAGCCAATTGGCGGGTGCTGGACGGCGTCGTGCAAGCGGATCAGGGCAATGGCTATTTGGTGTCGAAGAACTCGTATACCGACTTGCAGATCCGCGCGGAGTTCTGGGTCGATACGCCGGCCAATAGCGGCATTTTCATTCGCTGCGGCGATCCGCAAAAGATCAGCTCGGCCATCTGCTACGAAGTGAATATCAACGACGATCGTCCGGAGGCCGCTTATAGCACCGGCGCAATCGTCGACATTGCCAAAGTGTCGCCACCCATTCCGAAGGCGGGCGGACGATGGAACACCATGGAGATCACTGCGAAAGGTTCGCTGATGACCGTCATGCTCAACGGCGAGCGCACAGCCGAAGGCCGGGACAGCAGATTCACCAGTGGGCGGATCGCTATCCAGTACACCCGTGGCCTGGTAAAGTTCCGCAAGCTGCAAATTCGGCCGCTGTAACGAACGGACTAAACATTTGAACGGCAGCTTGGGAAAGGTTTTCGGCAGCTCGCTCATCATCAACGACAGGCAGGTGATCACAGTCGGCACGCGGAACTAGGCGAAGCCGCCGGCTTGTCGCAGCGCATCGACATGGCCTACAATAAGTTCTGACGGAATGGGCAAGGTCCGGACAGAAACGAATCGGCAGGCTGGTCGGGTGCCCTTAATTTCCGGTCTTGCCGAAGGACGATTGAGGGAAGGTTCATCCCTCGAAATGTTCGTTGAGTTAGTTCATGGAGAATGTGGAAACGTCGATTCCCGCGCGCTTTGAGAGCATCGCGCGCCTTTATCCCGAACGCCTGGCAGTCAAGGACGGGGGCCAGTCGCTGACCTACGATCAGCTCAACCGCGCCGCGAATCTTATCGCGCACGCAGTCCTGAGTCAGCGAGGCGCGACGAGCGAGCCGATACCTTTGTTGTTCCAACATGGAATCGACATGTTCCCGGCAATCTTAGGAGTGTTAAAGGCCGGCAAATTCTACCTAGGACTGGACCCCTCGCTTCCAGACGAAAGACAGGCTCGAATGCTCGCGGATACCGGGGCTAGCTTGTTGCTATCGAATAGCCGCGGTGAGCGGCTCGCCAATCCGAAGCTGCGCCGGTCGATGGGTTGGTTGAATGTTGACCAGCTCGATCAGTCGATTGCCGCCGACAACCCGGGACTTTCCATCGAAGGCGAGGATCCGGCGTGTCTCCTGTATACTTCAGGATCGACAGGAACGCCCAAGGGTATCGTATGCCCCCATAAGAATATCGTGTTCAACGGCGTCATCCACGGCCGGATAAACAAGATCGGTGTTGACGACAAGCTCACCCTGTTTCATTCCATTGCTTTTGGTTCATCTCACATAAACCTCTATCAATCCTTGCTGAACGGAGCCTCGATATATCCCTTCGATATCAGCACCGAAGGGGTAGATCGAATACCGCACTGGTTGCTTGAGGAGCAAATCACATGCTTTCATTCGACGCCGGCGGTGTTTCGCCAGTTCGCGCAGTCGCTGCCGGTCGGCATGAACTTTTCCGCCTTGCGCCTGATCAATCTGTCGGGCGCTCCCGTGTCCAACGTCGAAATCGAGCTCTATAGAAAGCATTTCCCGGCGAGAACGACCTGCGAAATTTCCATCGGCTCGACGGAAACGCACACCTTCGCTTCCTTCCTCATAGATCAAGACTTCAAGCTGCCGGCGGAGGGGGTTCCCGTCGGATATCCGCGGCCCGGAAGGGGAATCCTGATAGTCGGCGAGGATGGAAACATAGCGCAACCCGGGCAGACCGGCGAGATCACAGTCCGAACTCGATACCTCAACCGGCCGTTCCGCCGTCCGTCTTCCACAACCCTGAACTCTCACAACGCCGACGAGACCCTATTTCCGACCGGCGATCTCGGCCGAATGTTGCCGGACGGATTCGTGATCCACCTGGGACGAAAGGATCTGATGGTGAAGATTCGCGGTTTCCGGGTGGAGTTGGGCGAAATTGAGAGGGCATTGCTCGCCCACCCTCAGGTCAAGGACGCCGGCGTCACGGCATGGAACCGCGAGCTCGGAGAGGAGTATTTGGTCGGTTACATCGTCGCGCGCCCGGAAGCTGTTCTCAATGTGAGCGACCTGAAAAACTTTATCAGAAGCAAACTGCCCGATTACATGGTGCCGTCTACTTTTGTATTTATGGACAGTTTGCCGCTGACGAACGGGAAGTTGGATCGCCGGTCATTGCCTAAACCCGATCGTGGACGGCCGAAGCTCGCCGTGTCATACGCCGCGCCGCAGAACGAGACGCAATCGACATTAGTCCAAGTCTGGGAGGACGTGCTCGATGTGCGACCGATTGGCATCCACGACAATTTTTTCGACCTGGGAGGCCATTCCCTGACCGCCAATCGAGTCGTGTACCGAGTGATCCATGATTTCCAGCTGGCAATACCGCTGCGAGCGATATTCGAATCTCCGACCGTCCAGGCTATGGCGGCGGTAATCTCAGCCCATCGAGGAAAGACTTTGGATGGCCAGGGCCTGATGACGCTACTCGACGAATTGGAGTCGTTGTCCGACGAAGAGGCTCAGCGGCTAGTAATCGAAGAGCAGAAAGATCCCGAGCGTTAAGGCGGTGCCACCGGAGTCAATCTTTGCTCGCACAGAGGGTTGAAGCGGCGCCGCCGTGGTCGTTTTGCTCCGGCAGGCTGCATCGTGCTTAAGGTCTGTTCGCCTTACAACCCGTAAAGCCTACGCGGGTTGTCGTCGAGGATTTTCTTTTTCACCGGGTCGGTGACTTCGTTGTTGGCTCTGAAGATATCGATGGCGTCGATTTCGCTCGAGGCGTCGGTGTGGCCGAAGTCGGTGCCGATGACGACGTTGTCCTCGCCGGCGTAGCGCAGCACGTAGTCGAAGTCGTCGTTGGTTTCGGTGGTGACGTAGATATTGAAATCTTTGAACGGCAGCTTGGGAAAACCTTTCGCTCCCGTGCGGCGCGTTGCTTCCTTGACCACCCACGGCACCCACTGGGCGGAGGCTTCGATGAAGCCCCAACGCAAGTTGGGAAAGGTTTTCGGCAGATCGCTCATCATCAACGATAGGCAGGTGATCACCGTCGGCACGCGGAACTGGGCGAAGCCGCCCATCTTGTCGTAGCGCGGTTTGAATTGATCGAGCAACTGCGGGCTGCCGTTGGCGATATGCACGGCGATGGCGAGATCGAGTTTGGTCGCCTCTTGGTAGATCGGATAGAAATAAGGATCGACCAAGTGCTTGTCGTCTTCGAAGGGTCGCAGGCTCACCGCCACGGCGCCGTTCTGCTTGGCGAAGCGCATCTGCTGCAAGGCTTCGTTAATGGTCATTGCCGGCACGACGCAGGACCAGCGCAAGCGGTTTTTCCCCTGCTTCCACATGTCGGCCATCCAGCGGTTCCATGAACCGCAAAGGGCGATTTCCGCCTCCGCCTTGTCGGCGACCCGAGCGATCCACATGGTGTTGAAGAGCACCTGGACGTCGATGCCCAGCCTATCCATATGCGCCAAGCGCAGCTCGACATCGCGCAGCTCGCGCGCGCTGGCGGCGGTATTCAACTCGCGGCCAGTTTCTTTCGAGAGCGCGATCAATTCTTGCTCGGTGAGAGTCGGCGGCCGAAAGCCAATGGCTTTGCCTTCGCAAAACCAATACTGCATGGCGGAGTTGTCGGCGGAGCTGAACAGCTGCGGGCGAAACTTTTTGTCCGAGCCGTCGAGATAACTCCAGGTCTGTTCGGTCTCCACCACATGGGCATCGGCATCGATAATCATTGGTTACTCCTTATGCAAAAACCAGGAACTCGTATCGGCCTGATTCTTTCTTATTTCAGAATCTCCGTCAACTTAGGAATCAAGGCTTTATCCAAAGCGAACAACTCTCCGATGTTTTTCTCCAAGGTCGCGCCGTCGAGCGGGTTCAAGTCGAGTTTGGCCCGTTTCAACTCCGTAGCGAATTCGGGATCGCGCATGGTATCCATGAAGGCTTTGCGCAATATCTCGACGCGCGCTTTGGGCGTGCCTGGGGTGACGACGTAGGGACGCGCGGTGGCACCGAAGTTGTTGATCACGCCTTGGACGAGTTTCTTCGCCATGTCGGTTTTAGCGTAGTCGATGACCAGCGGCACGTTGGGCAAGTCGGGATGGCGTTTACCGGCGGCTTGCAGCAGGACCACGGCGTCGCCATTTTGCGTCTCTTGCGGCCAGGTCGAGACCATCGATTCCCAGGCATTCGCCACCCCGTCGACTTCGCCGCTGTTGAACGCCAGGCGGATCACCGAACTGCCCTTGTAGCCGGACACCACTTGCAGCGGCAGATTGAGCGCTTCCTTGGCGATTTTCGGAATCGATTCATTGGCGGAGCCAGGGCCGGTGCTGCCGAATTTCACCGGCGTCGGATGCGCCAGCCATTGTTCGACGCTTTTTAATCCCGTGCGTTTGTGGACGATCAGCAGCTGGGTGTCTTGTGCCGGTGCGCCGATATACTCGAATTTTCTGCCGTCGAACTCGATGCCCGGCTTGCCGATCAATTGGTCGACGAACATAGTGCCGATGGGCGTCGCCATGGTCAGGCCATCGGGCTTGGCGACTTTGTAGACATGATTGACCCCGATCAAACCGCCGGCGCCGGTCATGTTGTCGACGACGAAGACCGGATTGCCGGGAACATACTTGCCCATATGCCGGCCCATGATACGCGAGTAGATGTCATAGCCGCCGCCGGCGGCGAAAGGCACGATGATGCGGACGGTCTTGCCACGAAAAAACGAGTCTTGGGCGAACGCGGTGGTGGTTGTGAGTAGTGTGGCCAGTGTTATCAATCGTAGATTAAGTTTCATCACGGCTCCTTGGTAGCGGGAATATTGGAGTAACGGAGTGTTGGAGTGACGGGTATTCCGGATTTTTAACCCAACACAGCTAATACTCCATCACTCCACTATCTTCTACGGCAGAAAGCTCAGATCCATCAACTGCTGCGGCGTGTAATTCTTAGCCCGCGGATCGTCGAGGACTGCAGCGTCGATCACTAACTGGGTGCCTTTGACCGTCGGCCGGCCGTCGTCGGGCAGCGCTTTGACGTTGCTCAGATATCCGGTCTCGATCGCTTCGCGGTCGGCCAGCTTTTGTAATTGCATGCTTTTCTTGATCGCTTCTTCTTTGTGCGATTTGAAATAACGGATCGATTCGACGTAGACGCGCATGAAGCGGCGCAGCATGTCGGGCTGGGTTTTGATCGTCTCGTCGCGGGCGATGATCGCGATGTGGGTATAGTCGATGTCTTTTTCGAGAAAATTGACCAGCACGTTGTAACCCATCTTGCGCGCCACCACGGCCTGCTCGATGTTAAACAGCGTCGCGTCCACGGTTCGCGTCTTGAGCGCGAGCAAGCGGCTTTCCGGCGCGCCGGCTTGGACGATGGTAATATCGCTTTTCGGATTTAGCCCAAATTCCTGCGCCGCTAAGCGGGCGATGAAGTCGGTGTTGCTGCCAAAGCGGGTGATGCCGATTTTTTTGCCTTTGAGTTGGGCACCAGTTTTGATTTCCGGTTGGGCCAAGAGGGTGAACGGAATGCGATTGTTCATGCCACCGATAATTTTCAATTGCGCGCCGTTGATCACCGCTGAAAGCATGGGCGTGGCGCCGCCCATGAGCAGATCAAGGCTCTTGCCGATCAGCGCCTGGATGGTTGTCGAGCCGCCGAGGATAAAGATCGGTTCGACGTTGAAGCCATGCTTGACGAAGATACCGGCGTCCTTGCCGACGTAGAAGGGCATCTCGCTCGAAAAGCCGTTGTGAGCGATGCGGATGGTGGTCAACTCGGCGGCGGCACGAACTGGCACGGGGTAGGTCAACGCGGTGATGACCAACACCGCAACGAGGCTGCGGATCACCTGAATGAGCATGTGGGCAGGGTCCTTTCCGGCGCTGACATTAGCTGATTTCTGCGTTTTGCATCAACCCTTTTTGCTCGATTCTTAGGAAATCCTCAGTTGACAGCTAATATCAATAACAATAGATTTCCAAGCATTCATTCTGTCGGAAGAAGGTGGGAACACTCAGTCATAGACGTTGAACCTTTGAACGCCGAACCACTCACGTTTAGCGGGGCCGAACAGTTTGAACGAAGCGCTGTTCGTGAGCCTCATGTACCTGAGGGTAATTAAAGGGAAGCGGTTGAACGGCTTGAACGATTTGATCGAGGAGCGAAGCGAAGATGCCCTACGCACAGACAGGCGCAGTAAAGTTGCACTACGAATCTTTCGGCAACGGCGTGCCGTTTCTGTTTGTCTCGGGCACGGGATGGCCGGGAGAGCCGTGGAAGTTGAAGCAGGTGCCGGCGTTGGTCGACCGGTATCGGGTGATCGTCTACGATCATCGCGGTGTCGGCAAATCCGATGCGCCGAAGGGACCATACTCGACGAGGCAGTTCTCTGACGATGCGATCAATTTACTAGACGCTATTGGCGTCAAAGAGCCGGCGCATATTATCGGCCACTCCATGGGTGGGCGGGTTTGCCAGTGGATGGCCATTGATCATCCGACGCGGGTGCGCAGCATGATCCAAGCGGCTTCCGGTTCAGGCTTCATGGGATTGCCCAACTATCCGCGCGGGCTGACCGTCAATGCCACCGAGAGCTTGATCACGCGCGGCTACAAAGAACATATGTGGCATCACTTTCAGAGTAAGTTCTTTTTTCCTGAGGCGTTCGTTAAGGCCCATCCCGAAGTGCTGTCAAAATTATTCGCGGCCTTCTGGGATAACGCGCCGAAGCTCGAACCTTACCTGGAGCATGTCATTGCGCGCAACCGTCATGAGACCGGCGAGCATTTGCCCAAGATCACAGCGCCGACGCTCTGCCTGGTTGGCAGCGAGGATAAAGTCGACGCAGACACCGGCAATCATGTCGCCACTACCGAACATCTGCGCGACAACATCAAGGGTGCGGAATTTAGAGTCATCGAGGGCTGTGGCCACGGCTTTTTCTGGCAAAAGCCGGAGGAGACCAACCGAATCATTCGCGAATGGGTGGATCGGCACTGAGTCGCGTTCAAAACGTTCAAGTCGTTCAACCGCTTCACTCCGTTCAAAACGTTTTCGGAATCCGGGCGAGGGAGTTCCAGCCTGCCCGAGAATTCCCTTTGGCGATTCCGATGTGATAAGTTTTTCCACAAACAAGCAATTCTGAACTCAAAGGAGCCAACCATGTTCGACAGTTCAAAGATTCAACCGCATATCGCTTTTACCGACCTGCGCGAGTGGATGGCGGAGGCGGACAAGCTCGGCGAATTGAAGACCGTGCGCGGCGCGTCGTGGCAGGAAGATATCGGCCTGGCCACCGATGTGGTGGTGCCGCCCGATGATGGGCCGGCGGTGATCTTTGACGAGGTGCCGGGCTGCCCCAAGGGCTTTCGCGTGATCATCAACACCTTTGCCGGCAAGCGGCGCGCCATGACCTTCGGCTTTCCTCAAGGATTGACCAAGCAAGATTTGAGCGACGCTTATTTCGCGCATTACCAGACCGATGCCAAGCATCTCGCTCCGGTGTTCGTCGACAACGGGCCGGTGTTCGAGAACATCGTCCAGAAAGACGACATCGACATCGAGAAGTTTCCGACGCCGGTCTGGCACCGCGACGACGGCGGCCGCTACATCGGCACCGGGTGTTATTCGGTGACCATGGACCCGGACGAGCAATGGATCAACGCCGGCTGCTACCGCGCGATGATTCAAGACAAGAAGTCGGTGAGCCTATTGATGGTTCCCGGCAAGCATGGCTATATGCACCGGCAAAAATATTTTCGCAAAGGCGAGCGCATGCCAATCGCGCTGGTGCTCGGCGGCGATCCGTTGTTTTTCTTCATGGCCGGCACCGAGCATCCCTACGGCGTCTGCGAGTACGATGTGGTCGGCGGCATGCGGCGGAAGGCGGTGGAAGTGGTGCGCGGCAAGATCACCGGGCTGCCGTTTCCGGCCAATTCCGAGATCGTCTTCGAAGGTTTTCTCAACAACGACAACCGCAAGTTCGAAGGACCCTTTGGCGAGTGGACCGGTTACTACGCCTCGGACGAGAGCGCCCAGCCGGTGCTTGAGATCGAAGCGATCTACCACCGCAACGATCCGATCATTCTCGGCGTGCCGCCCATCGGCGGCGGCTCGGACGAGATGGCGCGTTATCGCGCCATCATGCGCTCGGCCATGCTCAAAAACGAACTGCGGAGCGCCGGCGTGCCCGACGTGACGCAAGTCTGGCCGCACGAGATCGGCGCGTCGCGCATGCTGGTGGCGCTGGCGATCAAGCAGCGCTATCCCGGCCACGCCAAACAAGTGGCGACGTTGGCGTCGAGCTGCGGCGCCAGCGTCTACGGTTTGAAGATGGTCATCGTCGTCGACGACGATATCGATGTGTCGAATCTCGACCAGCTTATGTGGGCGACCTTGTCGCGCTACGATCCGGAGACTTCCGTCGAGATCGTTAAGCGCATGCGCAGCACGCCGGCCGATCCGCGCTTGACGCCGGACCAGAGAAAAATTCGCGACTTTACCAATTCGCGCATGATCATCGACGCCACCCGCCCCTTCGAGTGGGGCGACAAGTTCCCCAAGGTCAACGCGCCGAGCCAGGATGTGGTGCGCAAGGCAAGGGAGATGTTCGGCTACCTTTTGAAATAAGTATGAAGGATGAAGGCAGAAGGATGAAGTGAAAGCCGTCGATTCCTAATCCGGATAATTCATCCTTCATCCTTCGAGCTTCATCTTGTTTTTTACCACATTACTTGGCCGCCGTTGGGCTGAAGCAGTTGGCCGGTGATAAACGACGCGCGGTCGCTTAACAGGAAATCCACAACGGCGGCGATTTCTTCCGGCTGACCTAATCTTTTCATTGGCAAGCGGCTCTCGAAGGCGCGCCGGGCGGTTTCGAATTCTTCCGGGGTGCGGTTGGCGCGTAGGAGCGGCGTGTCGATGGGGCCGGGACCGATGGCGTTGACGCGAATATGCGGCGCGAATTCCAAAGCCAGGGATTTGGTCAGCGAATAGAGAGCGGTTTTGGCGGCGCAATAGTTCGCCGCGTTGGCCACGCCGATGATGGCGAAGTCCGAAGAGGTGATGACGATGGCGCCGGATTGTCGCGCCACCATGTGGCGCAGCACCGCCTGGCAGAAATTGAAAGTTCCCGTGACATGGGTATCGATGAGCAGCGACCATTGCGCCAGCGTCATGTTGGCGACCAAGGCGCGAGCGTTGACGCCGGCATTGCTGAACAAACAGTCGATCTTGCCGAACTCGTCGATCACCTTGGCGATCCACGCGTTCACTTGAGATTGCTCGCGCACGTCGACGACACCGGTAAATACGCTGCCGCCCGAGGATCGAATCAGCTCGGCGGTGTCGTTAGCCGCGTCGGCTTTCAGATCGCAGATGCAGACCTGGTCGCCTTTGCGCGCTAAGCGAACCGCCGCGGCTCGACCCAAGCCGCTGCCGCCGCCAGTGATGACGGTGACACGCGAGTGCGCCGCCGTTACCATAGCGTCGAGCCTCCATTCACGCGCAGGTCCTGGCCGGTCATGTAAGCGCTGTCCTCGCTGAGCAGAAACAAGCAGGCTTCGACCATGTCTTGGACGTCGCCGATGCGGCCTAGCGGAATCTTATCCTTGCGCGAGAGTAAATATTCTTTCGACACCACTGCGCGCGGCATTGGCGTATCGGTGATGACCGGCGAGATCGCGTTGACGCGGATATTATCGGCGGCGACTTCGACGGCGAGAGCGCGGGCTAGGCCCAGAATGCCGCCCTTGGATGCGGCGTAGTGGGCGACGTTCTTGCCCCCCGTGCGCGCGGCCATAGAAGAGAAGAGGACGATGCGGCCGAACTTATGCGGCGTCATGTATTTCAAAGCGGCGCGGCAAGAGAGAAACATGCCGGTCAAATTGACATCCAGCGTCTGGCGCCAGGCGTCGAGGCTCAGCTCGAGAAACGGTTGCGGCCGGTAGATGCCGGCGCAGCAGATTAGATAATCGATGGCGCCATGCTCGGCGCCAATGGCGTCGAAGACGTGGTTGACCGAAGCTTCGTCGCCGACATCGAGCGCATGGAATCTACCGTCGACGCTTCCTGGTTTGACATCGAGTATATGGACGACGGCGCCTTCGGCGGCAAGCCGCTTGGCGATGGCGCCGCCGATGCCGCCGCTACCGCCGGTTACCACGGCGATGCGGCCTTGATATTCGTTGGCGTTAGCCATGGTGGTTTGCTTTTGAGTATTCGCGCATTTTGTCAGGGCGGGTTTAAAACCCGCCCCCTACGGCTGTTCAGCTGGGAATGGCAATGAAATTGTCACCGCTTTATTTGAGCAGTATGTCCTTAAGCTTTTCGACCAGCGCTTTGTCGAGTTGATAAACCCGCGCTACGACTTTCTCCAACTCCTCTCCGCTGATCGGGTTCATGTCGAGACGGGCGCGCCGCGCATCGGCGATAAACTCCGGATCCTTGTAGGTGTCGGTTAGTCCTTTGCGCAGTAGCTGGACTCGATCTTTAGGAGTTTTGGGTGGCAATGCGTAGGGGCGGGCGATGGCGCTGTAGTCGAAGATGCCGGTCTGCACCAGTTTGCGATCATCGTCGTTCTTAACGAAATCAAGGATCGCCGGAACGTTGGGTAGTTCGGGATGCCGCTGGGGCAGTGTCTGCAGCAGCAGGAGCACCGAACCGGAATCGATTTCTTTGCTCCATCCCGATTTATACGACTCCCATGAATTGGTTACGCCGTGGAGTTCTCCGGCGGCCATCGCCAGGCGGATGTCGGCGGTGCCTTTGTAACCGGAGATCAGTTGAATCGGCACACCGACGGTGGCGCGCACGACTTTGGGGACATCGTCGGTGCCCGCGCCAGGGCCGACACCGCCAAATTTTAGCGTCGTCCTGGTCGCGAGCCATTGTTCGACGCTGGTTATGCCGGCGGCCTTGGTGACGCCGAGCACCAGGGAATCCTGTGCCGGCACGCCCAGGTATTCGAATTTTTGTCCCTCGAACTCTATTCCCGGTTTGCCCATGACCTGTTGCAGCATCAGGCCGCCGATGAAGTGGCCGATGGTGAGTCCGTCCGGCTTGGCGATCTTGTAGGTGTAATTAGCGGCGATCAAACTGCCAGCGCCGGTCATGTTTTCGACGACGAAGCTGGGATTGCCGGGAATATGTTTGCCGAGATGCCGTGCGATGGTGCGCGTGTAGGTGTCGTAGCCGCCGCCGGCCGAGCCGCCGACCATGATGCGTACGGTTTTGCCTTTATAGAACGAGTCCTGGGCGGATGGCTGAGACGAAACCCCGAAGAGCAATGCGATTGCACCGAACGTTGCGAACAACTTTGCCGTCATGGCAACTCCTTATGGGAAAGACTTGTTCACCACGAAGGACACGAAGATCACGAAGTTCGGAAATTTGATATCTGAACCCTTCGTGCTCTCCATCGAAAATAGGCATGTGAAGATGATCTCCCGAACGAAGAAACCGCTCAGCTCCGTCATACCCGCGGAAGCGGGTATCCAGGCTAATTTGGCGGAAAACAAACCTGGATTCCCCGCCTGCGCGGGAATGACGATTCGAAAAGAGAATCATGTCGAGGGAAATCCTCCAATTTCACATTCTGTAGACGAGTGTCAGCTCATGGTCACTTCCTGATGAAAACCACTTCCGATAAATTCGGCGCTAAGCGACTATCCGGACTGGCGCGATTGTTAGCAAACAAATAGTCGTTATTGCAACTTGAATCGCTATGCCGTTGTGGACCATTATTTCGCCGGGAGGGGTTTCACATGCAATACCGTTTTCTCGGCAAGGAGGGTTTGAAAGTCTCCGCCATCGGCTACGGCTGTCCGCCGTTTCAGGGCAAGCTCAGCGACGCCGACGAGCAACAGGCGATCGCCGTGCTGCACCGGGCCATCGACATCGGCATGAATTTCATCGACACCGCCGACCATAACAACGGCAACAACGAAGAGATCCTCGCCAAAGTCTTGAAAGGCCGGCGCGGCGAAGTCGTCCTGACCAGCAAGTTCGGCAACCTGCGCGGCCAGCCCTGGGCGGAGGGACGCGAAGTCGAAGGCCGGCCCGAGTACGTGGCCTGGGCATGCGACAATTCCCTGCGCCGGCTGCAAACCGACTATATCGATCTTTATTACCTTCACCGCGTCGATCCCAAAGTGACCATCGAAGAAACCGTCGGCGCGATGAAGCGTCTCGTCGAGCAAGGGAAAGTGCGCCATCTCGGTTTGAGCGAAGCCGGACCGGAGACGTTGCGCCGCGCCAACGCGATCCATCCGATTGCTGCCGTGCAGAGCGAGTATTCTTTGTGGACGCGCGATTACGAACGAAACACGATTCCGGTTTGCCGGGAGTTGGGTATTGGTTATGTCGCTTACTATGCTCTGGGGCGAGGATTCTTGAGCGGCAAATGGAACGACTTCGCGGACCTGGGCGAGAAGGAAGCCAAGCGGCGCGGACCGCGCTTTCACGCTGAGAATTTTCAGCATAACGTAGGCTTGCTCAAGCAATTGGAAGGGATTGCCAGAGCTAAGAAATGCACGGTGGCGCAATTGGCGCTGGCGTGGATTCTCCATCAAGGCGACTTCTTCGTGCCGATCCCCGGCACGTACAAGATCGCCAATCTCGAAGCCAACGCCGCGGCGGCGGATGTTTCGTTAACGCCAGACGATCTGGCGGCGATCGACCGGATCTTCCCGCTCGGTGCGGCGGCGGGTGGGCGGCATGATTATGATCGGTCGAAAGAACTCAATATCTAAAGCTCGTTCCAGTTGTTCCAGAGGTTCCAGATGTTCCAAATCGTTCAATCCCCCACCTCTCTCCTCCCCCGCGACGCGGGGGAGGAGAGAGGTGGGGGTTCTCAAGGAGCGTAGGGGCGACCGGCGGTCGCCCTTCCGGGATTTTGATGAGGGGACTGTCATGCGAGTCTTGATTACCGGATGTGGTTTGATCGGCTGCTACACGGCCAAGGAGTTGACGGAGCGCGGTGATGAGGTGACGTTTTTCGACTTGCAGCCCAACTTGGATTATTTGCGCAAAGTTCTTGGACGAGAGTTGCCGATGATTCGCGGCGATATTCGGGAGCTGCCGGCGTTGATCGAGGCGATGCAGCGCACGCGCGCCGAGGTGGTGATTCACACCGCCGGGCTGCAAGGCAATCGGACGCCGTACTTCGGCTTTCAGGTGAACTTGATTGGGACATTGAACGTTGCCGAGGCGGTGCGGCTCACCGGAGTGCGCCGATTGATCCATGCCAGCAGTCAAGGCGTTTACGATCTGCGCAATCCGCCGGTGCCGATTCACGAAGAGGCGTGGCGCGACGGCGGCGCGCGGGTCTATCAAGCAGGAAAGGCGGCGTGCGAGGAAGTGCTGACCGCTTACGCGGCGACGTACAAGTTCGAACTCGCCCTGCCGCGCTTCGCGTCGGTCTACGGCTACGGCCCCTACACCGGTGGCGGCAACGTCGGCATGGACATGTACGCGATGCTGCAAGCCGCGCTCGCCGGCAAACCGGCGCCCATGGGGCCGGGCATCGCCGACGCCAACGACTTCGTTTACGTTAAAGATATCGCCCAAGGACTAAACTTAATGACGCATGCCGCGAATCTGCCGCACCAAGCCTACAATCTCGGCACCGGCGTAGCGGCGACGATCGCCGACATTCAGCTGGGGTTGAAGAAAGTTCTCGGCGCTGTGCGCTTCACGCGCGAAGTATCGTCACGCCCGCGGCCAGCTCTGGACATTACCAGGGCGCGGAGTGAATTGGGCTACGTGTCGAAGTTTGATGTGGAAGCGGGACTCAGAGATTTCATTATGGAGATGCAGAGGTAATACGTTCAAGTTTCACCAGTTTCAAGGTCGGATGTAAATGCGCAGGACTTGGGACCGATAATCTGTCAGCCGGGTGCGCTCACCCATCTGGCGGTCTAGCAGGCTAATAAATAGTTGCGCAGGACGCCGCGAAGCTCCGGCATCTGGATTGGCTTGTACATAATTTCCGCCGCCCCGGCATTGAGGGCGCGGTGGATGCGGTCTTCAACGTTACAGGACGTGGTCCAGCCGGTGTTTATCACCACTGGTATGTTTCGTGTGGCGGAATTCGACTTCAATTTTGCGGTGACCTCATCGCCGTTCATTCCCGGCAAGCGAACGTCCATCATGATCAAGTTGGGATGAATGCTTGAGGCTTTTTCGAGCGCCTCTGGCCCTGTAGTGGCTTCGAAGACTTGGTGGCCCAAACCCTCGATAAAGGTCATGAGCGTTCCCCGAAAGGTATCGTTACTATCTACGATCAATACTTTGTTAACCATGTTTCTCATGAGAGAAAGGAACTGCACAAGGAATGCCAGTCCATGGCACCGCCGGAATTTTCGGTAAAATTTGTCCGCGACGGATCTTCTATGATAGATTGCGGTGCGATTGTTCTCGAGCATGATTGTGACATTGTCATCGTTCACGTCGACATGTCTGTCATTGTCGTCGCGCTGGGATCGAGTCGAGGCTATTCTGGAATAGACTTCAATTCATTGCCCGGGAGGATTAGGAAATGCGGCAATGAGTAGTGCCAACAGTTTCAGTTGCTCAAAAATTTCCATTGATTGGAACCTTCACGTGTCAAATCTCAAACCTTCAAGCTAGAACGAACACCCGTACGCAATCAGAGCGCGTCCGGCGCCGGCATGACTTCGCCGCACTGTTTGCAGGTTCTGAAATCTAAACTCTCAAAGAAACGCTGATACGCCTTCGACACCGGGTCTTTGGCGTAGTCGTCGACGATGAACTGTTGTTCGTGCAGCAGCGTGTCGCACTTCGGGCAATACCAGTGAAACTTGTCGATCTCGCCGGGGCGGCGTTTGCGATCGGAAATTAACGCGAAGGCGTCGGGGGGGAAGCGCGGCGAGTGGCGCGTGACAGTTGCGGCTTTACGTTCGTCAACTCCCGCACCGCTCGCGGCTGAGCGTTGAGTCGTTGGGCATCCATGAGAGGGAACTCGAAGCGATGGCAGAAGGCCCTCGCTATCACATATTTCTCGACACTAGTGCTCCCTCTTTAATCGCGTCCCGCAGATAGCGTAGCGTCAGAGTCGTGAAGGCGATCATGTTGGGCTCTCGGTCCGGCAGGCCGGTCTGCTGCACGTTGACACGCGTTACAGGGCCGGAGACGCAGATCGTCGTGCGGCCGGGCGGCAGGCCGGATCGGCCGCGGGTGGGGCCGGCGAGGCCGGATTCGGCGATGCACCAGGTGGTGCCCAGTCGCTGGCGCATGGCGTCGGCGATAGCGGTGATCATCTCCGGCGTGGTGCCGCGGTAGTTCTCAAACATTGATGCCGGCACACCCGCCAGCGCCGTGCGCGAGACAAGCGTGTAGAGCACGCTGCCACCGGCGTAGTACTTGGACGCTCCGGCCACCCACAGTAGTGCCGCGGACACGAGGCCTCCAGTGGTGGACTCCGCCACACAGACCGTCTCGCCTCGCTCGGTCAGTAGGGCGGCGATCTCGTTCGCAAGGTCTTTCTGTTCGTCAGTAAGGAAGGACATGTGCGCCTCCGTGGGTTTCTAGACTTGTGCTGGCGTCACGTTAGCACCTCGATCTTTGTCACTCTATACCTTTCGACGAAGGCTCAAAGTCGGAATCGTGTTGTTCGATATTGACTCGGAGCATTGCCCAAGCTGCGGTGGCGTGCCGCAGTTGTCGTAGACACCATGTTTGACGTTGCGCTGCCCGTTAGCGGGCAGTCGCAGGTGAGCTCGTGGTCAATCTGAAGGCCGCCAAGCAGATCAGTGTGACGATTCCGCCGAACGTGCTTGTGCGAGCGGATCGGGTGATTCGTTGATGCTAGGATTAAATTGATATCTCCATCGACCTAATCCTGACTAGCGGCGAATTCTTCTCTAGGGTCCTATTCAAAGCGCATCCGGCGCCGGCATGATTTCGCCGCATTGCTTGCAGGTTCTGAATTCTAAACTCTCAAAGAATCGCTGGTACGCCTTTGACACCGGGTCTGTGGCGTAGTCGTCGACGACGAACTGTTCTTCGTGCAGGAGCGTGTCGCAGTTCGGGCAGTACCAATGGAATTTGTCGACCTCGCCGGGGCGGCGTTTTCTTTCTGAGATCAAGGCGAAGGCATTGGGCTGGAAGCGTAGGAGCGGCTAAATTCTCATTGTCGAGGGATGATTTCGCAGCGCCGATTTTAAAAGCCCATTGACTCAAACTTGCAAAAGTTGGCTAATCATCATGATTCGGCCGCAAGTCGCTTGGTGATGCACAGAGTTTCGGAGGATCCAATGATGAGTCTAAGACCAATCTTAGTGGGCGCTTTCATCGTCGTGTCATGCCTTCTTAAGAATCTCGGTGTGGCTGAGAGTGCTGACAAGCTAATCCCTATGCGCATGGGCTTGGCGGCGAGAAGCACGACTTCGATGCCCTATTTCGTCGCCAAGGAGCGCGGTTTTTTCCGTGAGGAAGGTCTCGATGTAGAGTTGATTGTGATGCAAGCGATCCAAACCATACAGGCCACTCTGGGAAACAGCACGCAGTTCGCTTCGGCAACTGGATCGGCCGTCGCCGCCGCTGTCAGGGGCGCTGACATCAGGGTGATATTGGCAGTCACGGACCAACCGTCTTTCGACCTCATCGTCCAGCCCAACATTACCAGTGTCCAGCAATTGAAAGGCAAGAAAATCGGCACCGGCGGAGTCGGATCCTTAGCGGAAATACTCGCGCGCCGAATTCTTATTGCGCATAACGTACGCCTTGAAGACGTCGCTATTCTTGCAACTGGCCCCAGCCACGTTACCTATACCGCGTTGAAGGCTAAAGTGATCGATGCCGCGCCGCTGCAAATGCCCTTGACGTTTACCGCGCAAGACGAAGGGTTTCGCAAGCTCGTTTCTGCGGCTGACGTGTATCGATCGGTGCAGGGGGGACTTGCAACGACCAAGGCGATGTTGACCGAGCAGCCCGAGCTGGTGACCAAGGTGGTGCGCGCGATGTTGAAGGCGATGCGGCTGATCAAAACCGATCGCAAGTACGCCATTGAGTTTCTCAAGGGGCCGTGGGTGGACATCGGGAAAGACCCGGACAAAATCGCTAGTCGCGTCTATGATATTGCCGGCCCAGCGCTATTGGACGACGGCACGGTGAGTGAAGATATTCAGCGCCAAATGATCGCGGACGCTTCCGAGCGGGTGAAGCCGAAACAGCCGGTGCTGCCCGACCAAGTGTTTGATTTTAGCATCGCACAAAAGCTCGCCCGTACATTGAAATAACGCAATGTGGACAAATGCGTCGAGTCTGTTTGTTTGGTTCCCAATGCTCCAGATGTGAAGTCATAGCGCTTGTGGCGCCGGCATGACTTCGCCGCATTGTTTGCAGGTTCTGAATTCCAAACTTTCAAAAAATTGCCGATAGGCTTTCGACACCGGGTCTTTGGCGTAGTCGTCGACGATGAACTGTTGTTCGTGCAGCAGCGTGTCGCACTTCGGGCAATACCAGTGAAACTTGTCGATCTCGCCGGGGCGGCGTTTTCGTTCCGAAATAAGCGCGAAGGCGTCGGGCGGGAAGCGCGGCGAGTGCGGTGTGCCGGCGGGGGTGTAGATCATCGCGCCTTCGGCGATTACCGCGACAGCTTCTTTGCCTTCCGGCGTGCGGTAGTGGAGGCGCATTTCGCCTTTGATCATGTACATGGTTTCGTCGCTCGGATTGATATGGAACTCGCTGCGGTATTCTCGCCCGCGCGCGACGAAGGCGAGACAGTCGTCGTGCTGCCACAGGACGTTGACGCGTTTGCCCGTTGCGGCAAGTTTGCTGCCTTCAGCCAGTAAGTTGACGATGGGCATGGAAAACATCGGCTTTGTCTCCTTTGTTCAAGAGTTCAAAATTCAAGGTTCAAGGTTCGGATTCGGAAATCTCGTAGGAAGGCCAGATACGAAGGACATCCGCGTTGTCCCCTTAGAGTAATCTATTCGCATTAAACTCTATGACCGGCGGCCGGATGAATCAACCGATTCACCAGCGATTCGCAAGACGTTTTGCGTTGTCGGCGCATTTGGAATAACAATAGGGTTGTCACCGCTGAGATTTGTCGAACATCATGCTGTCGCTGTCATCATTGAGAACTCTCCGTTCCCTGCGCCATCGGAACTTCCGTCTATTGATGGAAGGGGCTTTGGTTTCCAGCTCCGGCGATTTCATGCAGAACGTCGCGCAGAGCTGGTTGGTGTGGCATCTGTCGCAATCGCCGGTCGCCATCGGTGTGATCGCGGTATTCGACACCGTGCCACGGCTTCTGATCGGCGCCGTGGGCGGCGCCATCGCCGATCGGTTCGACCGTCGGCGCGTCTTGATGATCACGCAAAGCTTGGCAATGTTGCAAGCATTCACCTATTGGCTGCTGGTGAAGTTTGAAGGAATCGAACTCTGGCATATCGCTCTTCTGGCCTTCTTTCTCGGTGTCGTCAACACGATCAACCAGACGGCGCGGCAATCGCTGGTCAACAGTTTGGTACCGAAGGATGAGCTGCTCAACGCCATCGGCTTGCAGTCCTCGGTCTTCAATTTCTCGAAAATCATGGGGCCGTCGGCGGGTGGTTTGATTATTGCCTACATCGGCATCGCCGGCTGTTTTCTGATCAACGCGCTCAGTTTTGTTTATCTGATTTTCAATCTCTATCAGATGGAACTGCCGCCCTGGGAAGGTCGCCACCACAAGCAAGGCTTGTTGGCCGACATCAAGGAGGGATTTGTCTATCTCCGCGGCAACCGCCGCATGCTCTATATTGTCGGGATTTCCTACGTCATGGCGCTGTTCGGCGCGCCCTATAACCGGTTTTTGCCGATGTTCGCGACCAATGTGCTGCATGTCGGCGCGTCGGGATTCGGCATACTCATGTCCGCGCCAGGAATCGGCGCCACGGTGGCATCCTTGTCGCTCGCCACGGTGAATAAACTACGCGTCGGCACCCGCTCGATCTGTTTTTGCGTGCTCGGATTCGCGCTGTCTTTGACCCTGTTCGCCTTTTCTCATTCGTTTATTTTGTCGATTTTGTTTTTGGCCATGGTGGGTTTTTGCCAGGTGGGCGAGCGGGCGTTGACCAATACGGTGATTCAAACCGCAACGCCGCAGGAATTACTCGGGCGAGTCTTGAGCTTGTTCTTCATGGACCGCGGGTTGTGGTCCCTCGGCGGTTTGATCATTGGCACCTCGGCTTCCGCCATCGGCATCGACTGGACCTTCGCGGTCTGCGGTGTCGTTTGCACCACCGCCGCGGCCGCTTTGTTGATCGTCAGCCGCCGGCAACGCGCCGAAGCGATGCAGCATGAAGCCGCGCGCGCCCTGGAGCCGAAGTCTGCCGAATAAAAACACTCGCGCTCGACTTCCCGGCCGTTGCAGGGTTGGTTCGCTAACTGCACGTTGACGAATTATTCAGGCAATGGCTGTCCGCGAGTTTCCCGCGCGAAAATCAAAACTATCAAACCCAGCAAGTAAACCATACCGACAATGGCGATCGCGGGGGCGAAGGAGCCGTGGGCGGAGGTGAGCACTCCGGCGAGCAGCGGGCCTGCGGCGGAAAAGAAGCGGGCGAAGTTGAAGCAAAAGCCTTGTGCCGTGGCGCGAATTTTGGTCGGGAAAAGTTCCGGCAAATAGATCGCGAAGGCGGTGGTCACGCCGGCGGCGAAAAAGCCCATCACCGGCGAAGCGAAGACGGCGTGGTTGAACTCCTTGGCGAACAAAAAGGTCGTCGGCACAGTGAGCAACGCGCCGAGGAAATAAATAAACAACGCGCCCTTTCTCCCCCAGCGCTCGGCGATGAACGGCATGCACAGGCAGCCGATGATGCCGCCGGTGGTTAGAGTCGTCGTGATCAAACTTACCTGGGGGATCACCGCGCGGGCGCCCTGGGCGTGGAGCATGGCGGCGATCCAGCTGGGGACCCATTGCACCGCACCTTGATAGCCGAAGGTCGCGACCACGGCGAGGCCGGTGCCGACCAGCACATCGCGGCGTACCCCGCGTGCAAATAGGGCGGGATAGGGGTTGCCGGTCTGTTTGGATTGGGTCCAGCGCGCCGGCTCTTCCAACGAGTGACGCACGTAGAAGGCCACGATGGCGGGCAAGACGCCGAGGGCAAAGACCCAGCGCCAGCCGTAGGGTCCGATGATCAAATAAAGCGCCGTGGCGAGAAAAAAGCCGAGGCCGCCCGAGGCTTGCATAATGCCCGCGGCCTTGGCGCGCGATTTTTCCGGAAAACTCTCGGCGATGAGCGCTGCGCCGGCGGCCCACTCGCCGCCGATGCCCAAGCCGGTGAGGAACCGGAAGATCGCCAACTCCCACCAGCCACTGGCGATACCGCAGAGGCCGGTGAAAGTGGCGTAGATCAGGATCGTAATCGCCATGGTTTTGGCGCGACCGTAGCGGTCGGCGATGGGACCGAAGATCAGCCCGCCCAGGGCCCAGCCGATCATAAAGATGCTCAGGACAATGCCGCCGTACCAGCCGATAACGGCACTCTCGGCGGTGCCGAGTAAGTCGCTCATGGCGGGGAACAGGATGATGGCGTATAGGTAGCCGTCCATGATGTCGAGCGCCCAACCCAGGCAAGCGCACAGCAGCACGCGCCACTGGTAGGTCGTGAGTTCTTGATACCACTTGGATTCGGCCACGGTTGGGCTCAAGTGCCATAACAGGCTGAAAAAGGCAACGCCGAAACCAGTGTCTTGGTCTCTCGTGGACACGCATTTTTCGCTTGGGAATTATTAAAAATAGTGCATTGACTCGATTTCTTGGCATGGTTAGACTTCCGGCACTGAGATCAAACTCCTTAGGAGGAAGAGTATCTATGTCCATTCCCCAGCGTAAATCATTTGTCATGGCCGTGGGGCTTTTCGCGGTCTTCGCGCTGAGCCAAATTGCTCTTGAAACTTTGGCCGAGGCGCGTGCCGGCGGCGGCCGCTCCGGCGGTTTCCGCGGTTCGCGCAGTTACCAAGCTCCAAGTCGCTCGACAACTCCGACATCGCCACAACGACAGGATGCCATGCCGCAACAACAGGCGCGGCAACCGACGCCGATGATGCCGCAACCGGGCGGCTTTATGCGCGGCTTGGGCACGGCCGTGCTCGGCGGGTTCTTGGGCTCGATGCTGTTTTCGGGTTTGGCTGGTGCCAGCGGTTTCGGCGGCGGTCTCGGCGGCAGCGGCTTTGGCATGCTGGAAATCTTGCTGTTCGGCGGCTTGGCGTTTTTTCTCTATCGCAAATACAAATCAGCCACTACGCCGGCTCTCGCGACGGGCGGCGGCTCGATGCCGTATCAAGACAGTTCCTATCAAGCGCCGTCGCCGAGTTATTCCGGCAATCCGCCCGTGCAGGAGCCGCTGCCTTTCAACGGTGCCGACTATCGCTCGCTGACGATGATGGATCCGGGCTTCGACGCCAACAAGTTTTTGAAAACCGCGCAGGATAGTTTTTTCAAGATCCAAGGCGCTTGGAACAAGCAGGATGTTACCGCTCTGCGCACGCTCTGCGGCGGCGAGTTGATGAAAAGCTGGGAAGAAGAGTTGGCTCAGCACAAGTTGCGCGGCCAGCGCAATCGCATGGACAATATAGCCCTGCGCGAGAGTGAGATCACCGAAGTCTGGACCGAGAGCGGCGAGGACTTCATCACCGTGCGCTTACATGCCAACTTGCTCGATTTCACTGTCGATGAGAAGAGCGGCAAGGTGCTGAACGGTAGTGACAGCGACCCGGTGGAGTTCGAGGAGTTCTGGACCTTCAGCCGCCCTGTGGGGCCGAATGGCTGGAAGCTGACAGCGGTGCAGCAGGCCTAAGTCGATTACCTAGACCAGTTCGAACCGGCAGTGCGTGAGTTCATGCACCGCCGGTTTTTTTTGTGGTTGGCGTCACCCAACCTTTTTGCAAATCAAACGGGCGCGGCAGCCTATCTAGTCGATTCGTACGACGGAAGAGTCGCAGCTGCGGGTGAAGTACGCGTCAGATCGCTAGGCCACGACCGGCTGCTTCATTGGCGTGTGGCTGGGAATCTTCGGCACGCGGGAGCGCGGCTTGCCATCGACATGGCTGTTGCCGGCGCCCAGTAATAGCATTCTGCCCGGACCGGGATTGCAGAGCTGATAGGAATCGCCGGACTTGAGCAGCACGGTGTCGAATTGTTTCAAGTCGAACTCTTTGTGCGGCGTGCGCACAATGCACCGGCCTTCGAGGACCATGAAGATGTGGTCGTCGTTGTCGTGATAATGCATGTCATCTTGCAGGCCCGGCTCGCAGTTGATCACCCAGTAGTAGGCTAAGTCGGTGCGCCAGAGCTGGAGATGGCCGATCTCTGGATTACCGTCGGCTTCCTTAACCGGATTTTTCATTTCAACCATAAATAACCTCCTCGGTTTTGTTCCAATCGTTGCAAATGTTCCAATCGTTCCAATGGACAGGTTGCCTAACGCACAGGAGCTCGATGGGCTTGGACCATATTAACCATGGGCTCTGGGCGGGCGTTCTTTCGGTTTGACTAACCTGCCGTGGGTGCCGTCGCAGTAGGGGTGGTCTTTGGACCTCCAGCAACGACAGATGGCGATGGTTTCCGGGCTGGCAAGCTCTATCATCGCCGGCTGCATATTGGTGCCCTCGTGGGAACCGTCGCAAAACGGCAGATTCTTGCTGCGGGTGCAGCGGCAGTAGGCGACGCTTTTCGATACCTGTTTGACGATCGTTGGTTCGATCAGATCGTCGTAGGATAATCCGGCCATGAGGGTTCCCTTCGTTGTCCAGAGATATTTTGCCGCTCAGTTAATTAATCGCAATGGCATCGATGCTGTCGAAGCGAATGATGATGCGGCTGTAGGTCTGATTTTTCACTTCGACGTAGTCTGTGCCGATTTTGGTCACCGCGCCGCCGATGGTTTGGCCCTTCACGTAGAACATCAAACCCTTGCGCTCTTTCTAGCTCTTTTCGAGCAGCTCGCGAATGCTTTGGTTTGCCGCCGGCTCCGTTCCGGTGATGGGCGCGACGGCATAGATCAAGCTGAGAATGATCAGGGCGCCGATCAGGCCGGTGCGAGATGACAGATTAGCGCTCATGCTGTTTCGTTCCGCTGGTTTTAGCTTTCCTTAGCTTGCCTTCGGTCAAAGGTCAATCGCCCGCTGCAGTCACCCGAGCAAGCGCAGGGCATTGCCGCTGAAGATCGCTTCGCGCTCGGCGGCGCCGATTGGCAGCTCTTCGATGAGCTGCTTGGCGCGCGGCAGCAGCGACAAGAGCGGCGGCGCGTCGCTGCCAAAGAGCAGTTGCCTGGCGCCTACGGTTTGATAAGCGCACATCACCGCCGGCGGGTGGTAGGCGACCGTGTCCATGTGAAGGGTTTTCAAATATTCGCTGGGCTTTTTCGTGATCAGCATGGGTTCGTAGCTGCCCAGCCCCGAGGCTTGATCGCCCAGCTCGTAGGCGTAGTCCATGCGGCCGATGACGTCGCAGATGCCGCCGCCCAGGTGACAGCCGACGAATTTCAAATTCGGGTGGCGCTCGAACACGCCCCGCACGATCATGCGCGCGATGCTCAAGCATTCATCGAAGGGCCGGCCGACACTCGACGCCAGCCGGTAGTCGCGCATGCGCTCCTCGCCGTAACCGACCGACGGCGCGTGCATCATCATCGGGATGCCGAGGCCCGATACCAGTTCGAAAAACGGCTTGGCTTCGTCATCGTCGGGATAGGCATGCTGGTGGCTCGAATTGATCAGCACGCCGCGCAGGCCGTACTCGGTGATGGCGCGCTCCAATTCTTTGTTGAACGGCACGCCGCCGCAGGGGATCGTGCTGGTGAAAACGATAATGCGATCTTTAAATTTTTGCTGAATCTCCGCGCCGTATTCGTTCCAGCGGCGCAGGAAGGCGAGCGACTCGTCGGCGGTTTTGTCTTTCAAGTAATGAATCGTGTTGCTGACCACACAGCGCTCGATGCCGGCTTTTTCATGGGCTTCGAGGAGGTTTTCAATGGTCAGCGGCGACGCGCCGCCCCAGCGCCGCTCTTTCGCCAACTCGGGCGGATAAACATGGGCATGCCAGTCGATGATCATTAAGTGCTCCTGAATTTGTTCAAGTCGTTCAAACCGTTCCAGACGTTCAATTCGTTGGGCTGCGCTCCGTTCACTACCGCCCCTTTATTCCCAATTCCACCTGGGCTTCGCGCAGGAAGGTTAGATCCGCTACTTCGTTCGGCGCGATCTCGCGGCTTACTTTGGCATTGCGCCGGGCTTGGTCGATGACCAGCTTCAAGCCTTCATCGGGCACGGCGCCGTCGCTGTTGAACAAGACCCGCAGCGCGTCGTAGGAAGCGTAGGCGAATTCGCGCTCGACCTTGCCCCACGCGATCAGCGTGCGCGCCGATTCGTCCCGATTATCGCGAATGAAACGATTGGCCCTGACGGTCGCTTTGATGGTTCGGCGAATCTCTAATGGCTTCTCTTTGATTTTACGCAGATTCGTTCCCAGGCCGAGGTAGGGAAAACTGAATAGCTCGTAAGCTCGCGCCAAGATTTTGTAACCTTGTTTTTCCAGTTGGGTGTCGGCGGGGGGCGACATGACGACGACGTCGACGATGCGCTGGGTCAGCGCGGTCATCCGCGCCGCGTCGGAGCCCAAGGCGAGCACTTTGATTTCTTTCTCACTATCGATGCCGGCCTGTTTGATCATCATCCGCGCGGCGACGTCGGGAGTCGCCCCGAAACTGCTGATGCCGAGGGTTTTGCCCTTGAGATCTTTGAGCGTTTTGATCTCCGGTTGGGCGATCAGCGTCATCGGCCAGTTGTCGAGAAAGCCGGCAACGATCCGCACCGGCAGCCCGGAAACCGCGCCGCCGACCACGGCGCCGAAGAGTTGGCAATAATCGATATCGCCAGTGGCCAGCGCTGTAATGGCGACGTTGGGATTCATGCGGATAATTTCGGCGTCGAGATTTTCGTCCTTGAAGAAGCCGCGTTTCAGCGCCATCTGTGAGGTCAGATTTGGCATGTTGGGGTTGGAGACGGCGATGCGGATGCGATCCGCAGCAAAGGCGCGGTGCGTGATCACAAGTGTGGTAGCCAGCAAAAGTAGCGGCGCGCCAAACATCACTAAGGATGCTGGGTGAAGGCGGAAGGAAAAAATTCTGCTTCGGTTGATACCTAACTTCATCCTTCACCCTTGCGTTTCATCTCGTCGGACATTTTGATCACGGCAAATTCCTCCCAAGAGTTGGGAAATCACTTGAAACCATACAGTGCGGCGGGATTGTCGACAAGGATCTTGCGTCTGATCGACTCATCGGGAGCGAAAGCCGCGAGCAGATCCACTAGATCGCCATCGTTGGGCGTGTGGCCGGGGGCGAAGTTATTCGAGTGCGGCCAGTCGGTGCCCCAGATCACCCGGTCGGGAGCGACGGCGATCACCGCCTGGGCGTAGGGGATCACTTCGACGAACGGCAAGCCGTAGTAGGAATGCACGAGGGTCTCGCAAATCTTGTCGGCGCCGCTGACTTTGGTCCAGACATGTTTGAGTTTCATCAAGTCAAGTAACAGCTGAAAACCCGGTTGGTTCAAACCTTGCGCCGGCTTGACGCGCGCGATGTGATCGATGATCACCGGCACCGGGCAGGCGCGAATGCGCTGTTCCTGAGCGATCAAATTTTTCATGTCGATATGCAGGTCCAAGGACCAGCCGAGTTGCGCGATGTTCTCGATACAGCGGTCGAGCCCCTCGAGGTTGACGTTGCCGCGCGGGCGGTCGAGCAGGTTGAAGCGAACACCGCGGATGCCGCCGTCGTGCAGGCGTTTGAGTTCGCTGTTCGGCGTCTTGTCGTCTATGCGGCCGACGCCGCGAAACTTGCCGTTGGAGTTTTTGATTGCGTCCAGGGTCGCTGAGTTGTCGAGGCCATGCACGCTTGGTTGGACAACGACGGCGCGGTCGATGCCGATCACCGCGAGCATTCTTCGGTAATGTTCCAGTGGCGCCGCCGGCGGCGTGTATTCATGAGTCGAGACGAACGGAAACACTTCGGGCGGGCCGAAGACATGAAAGTGCGTGTCGCAGGCGTTAGGCGGCGGCGTGAACTTGGGTCTGCGCGTGTTGGGATCGGGTGGATAACAGTAAGGCATCGTCGGTCTCCTTGCGGCTCTTTGTAGCGCAAATATCGACTGAAGGACAAATGCTGGAGTCGCGTTACGGAAGAAAGATAAGAGTTTGGCGCTTCACCCAACGAGTCAGGATGCGTGCCGCGATACCCAGTCGAGAATCACCGCGTTGGTTTCATCGGGGGCTTGCCAGAAAAAGCCGTGGGACTGGCCTTCGAGTATCGTGAGCTCCGCACCGGGAATTCGATTCTTCAAAGCTTCGGCTTGGAGCAGATGGTTGCTGCGCGCTTTGTCGTTATTGCCGATCAGCACCAGAGTGGGCACGCGGACATCGCCGAGACGATGACTGGCTTCCCAGTTGTGGCGGGCGATGCTCAAGTGGACGTATTCGGACAGATTGGCGTGAGTCGCGCGCGCTAATTTGAAGAACTCTTCGATGCGCTCCGGATGGGCGGCGCGAAACTCCTTGGTGAAAAATACCTCGGACTCACAGTACTCGTCGCGGAGAAATTTCTCGAAGCCTTTCTCGACCAAGCCGAACACGAGCCAGTGCGGCAAACCGGGAATGCAATCGGGCCCGGCGCGAGTGACCAGACCCGAGCCGCTGGCGGCCATGATCAAACTATTGACGCGGCCGGGAAAGTTTAGCGCCACGGTCAAAGCGACCCGGCCGCCCATGGAGTGGCCAAGCAAGTGGGCTTTGGAAATTTCCAGGTGATCGAGCAGGGCGACCGCGTCGTTGGCCATCTGCTCGATGGTGTAGACTTGCTGGTTCGCTTTGGTGCGCGGACAGCCGCGCGGATCGTGCAGGATCAGCCGCATGGCCGGGGCGAGTGCCGGCACTTGGAAGGGCTTCCAGACCTCGCCGGAAAACGCCGTCGAGGGAAACAGCAACAGCGCTTCGCCGACGCCGTGGGTCTCGAAGTAAAGCTCGGTGCCTGTGGGCAGACTTGCGATGGGCATCGATGTCTCGATTGTTTACGATTGCGCTGGTCGGTTCGGCTAATCCTTACAGTCTTTGCAGCTGAATTAAAAGTCTGCTGGCTCGAAAGGCCGCCGATTCGAACTCGCCGACTACTTGGGATCACCTATGAGATGAGATCTCCCAGCAACTTTCCCCTAAAACAGCAACGCGGAAGACCGTTGCCGATCTTCCGCGTTGGTACCGAATGGAAGGCGTTCAATTATTGTTTGATCGCGGCGGCGCGCCGTTGCAGGTAGGCATTGCGCACAGCGCCGTAGAGGTCGACAGTACTCTCTGTGACCCGTTCGAAGCGGTCGAGATTGAGCGAGCGCTCGTTAACCGTCTCGGTCAAAGTCCCGGCGAGGGTGCTCCACCACGGGAGAAAGTAAGAGGCTGGGAACATCGCTCCATCAAAGGCGTAGCCGACGCCGTCGCGCACGGTCAGTGGCGGCAGGAAGGGCAACACGAGATAGGGGCCAGGGCCCATGCCCCAAGTACCGAAGGTCTGGCCGGTATCTTCATCCTTCTGCTCAATGCCGAAGCCGTCCTTTGCAATATCGAAGAAGCCGGCTAATCCGATCGTGCTGTTGATGGTGAATCTGGCAAGCTCGGTGCCGGCACCGGCGAGCTTCAGCTGGAGGGTATTATTGACCACGCGGCGGACTACCCAGAGGTTGTCGAACATGTTGCGGATGCCACGTTGCACCAGGTCAGGAAACACAAAGTCCCAGCCCGTGGCGATCGGCTTCAATAGGAAGCGGTCGAGAACTTCGCGGTTGAAGTTAAACATTTTCTCGTTAAATCCCTCCCAAGGGTCCTCATCGAAGTCATCCCCTGGGGCGGCGGCCGTCAGGTTTGGTTGGGCGGCCATTTCGGTGGTTGTGTCGCTAGCGACCACAACGCTCAACTCCGGACTTCCCGCCTCGTCAGTTGCGGTAATTTCCTGTGCCTGTACTGATCCAACGGCGAGGGCCAAAAGGCTGATTACGGCGACTCGCGCTCCAGCCGCTCTTATTCTCGGTAACCATCGGCGAAACGTTCTAAACATCCTCAACTCCTTCACCATGTTTAACTTGACTTATATGTACCACGGCAAACGGTCAAGCTGAAACGGTCTTCATGCGCTTTATTTCCTTTCAAACTTCTCTGCGTCGGTGGCTGAAACAGGAGCTAAATTCATGCCACACTGAACCCTTCCAATGGCAGCGGCACCGATAGCAAAATAGAGAAGTTAGGGCCAGCGAACGGTCAAAACGCTGAGCTGTTTTGCCAACGGTTAGTGACAAAATGTCCCATCGCTGCAACTGCGGGTACATTATCAGTCATCGGCGCTCGGCTTTGCATCTTGTCTAAAAGTTTGCGCCGACCGGCGGGATCGGTTAGTTTATCGCTGTGGGGAAGATCGATAAAGGTAAAACCATCGTTCTCGGTGTGACCGGCGGCATCGCCTGTTACAAGGCGGTGGAACTGGTGCGTTTGCTTGTCAAAGCAAGTTATCGCGTTCAGGTCATCATGACCCGCGGCGCCATGGAGTTTGTCACGCCGCTGACGTTTCAAACCCTTTCCGGCAATCCTGTGGCTAGCGAAACCTTCAATCTCACCCAAGAGTCCGAGATCGGCCATATCAACCTGGCCGATTCGGCCGATTTGTTCGTGATCGCGCCGGCGACGGCGAACATCATCGGTAAGATCGCCAGCGGCATCGCCGACGATCTTTTGACGACGGTAATTATGGCGACCCAGGCGCCGGTGCTGATCGCGCCGGCCATGAATATCCATATGTTTGGGAATCCGATCCTGCAGGAAAACCTACGCAAACTGCGCCGGGTCGGCTATCACATTTTGGAACCGGCGGAAGGATTCCTGGCTTGCGGCTACGAGGGTAAAGGCCGGCTGCCCGAGCCGGAAAAAATTGCCGATGAGGTCGAGCGGTTGCTCAGAAAAAAGGATCTGTCAGGAGAGCGGATCTTGATCACCGCCGGGCCCAGCCGCGAGCCGCTCGATCCAGTGCGCTACCTCTCCAATCGTTCATCCGGAAAGATGGGTTATGCGTTGGCGCGGGCCGCGGCGCGCCGGGGCGCCGCGGTGGTACTGGTAAGCGGCCCCACGGCGCTGGAATGTCCCTCGGACGTGCGCAGGATTCCAGTCACGACGGCCGCGGAAATGCATGACGCCGTGTTCAAAGAGTTTGCCATGTCGACGGCGGTGGTGATGGCAGCGGCAGTGGCCGATTATCGGCCGGTCGTTACGGCGGATCAAAAAATAAAGCGCGGCAAAGGCCCCATCGAGCTGCGCCTGGAACCCAATCCCGATATCGTTAAAGAGCTTGGTCAGAACAAAGACGGCAAAGTGTTGATCGGATTTGCCGCTGAAACTCAAGATTTGACCGCTAACGCCGCCAAGAAGTTGCGCGAAAAAAATCTCGACATGATCGTCGCCAATAACGTCGCCGAAGCGGGCAGCGGTTTCGACGGCGATACGAATATTGCCACCCTTCTCGACCGCACCGGCGTGTCGCAATCACTACCGCTCATGAGCAAAGACGAATTGGCAGACCGCATCTACGATCACTTCCTCGCGCTCAAGAGCCGGTGCTGAAAAATGGGCGCGCCGGTCGAGCCCAAGCCAGCGAAGTATTTTATCTCCTTTTTGGTTTCCGAGCTCGCGCTGCTTGCCGGTGTCGAAGCAGAGCTTCTGGCGACGCTGGGGGAGATCGATGCGCGGAGCGTGGTCACGCCTTGGCAAGAGTCGAAGTACTACGAAAAGGAGATGGGCGAACGCCTCTGGCGCGGATACTGGTCGTTGCGGTCGCTGCGCGGCGCGGCGGAACTCGCTGCCGCCAAACTCCAGACCCAAGCGATCGAAGATAAGTTCCGCGATTCAGTTTCCGGCAGTCGCCGGGTCAATCTCGATCCCGGTTATCTCGACACACTCAAAGTCGTTCTTGCCTCGACCAAAAACGCCAACCAGCGCATCTATCTCAACTCAGGGATTTTCGCCGAAGCCACCCTGTTTTATCACCATGGCGCATTTCACGGATTGTCTTACACCTATTCGGACTATTCGACGCCGCAGGCGACCGAGTTTCTGAATCGAATTCGCTCGATCTATGTCGAGCAGTTGCGCCACTTGGTCGTGCGCACCTCGATCCATTAGTGTTTCTACTGTTATTGCTTCGCGCTGGTGTCGGGTGGTACGATCCGGCGGTGAAAGGATTCTCCCAATGTCCGAGCCCAGTGACGGCGAAGAACTGGCTGAGTTAAGCGCCACGCTCAAGCGCCATCTAGAGCGGCGCCAACAGGCCGGGCTGCGCTACCTGCCGAAAGCTTCGGCAGCGCTACCGAAACCCATGACTCCCAGTGAAATTCCCAACGTCTTGGCTGGTACCGAATTCGACATGCTTGCAGAGACTTCTGTGGCTGTACAAGCGGCGAGCTTGGAAGATCTGCGCGCCGCGATCGGAGATTGCCAGCGCTGTAAGCTGTGCTCGGGCCGGACGAATATCGTTTTCGGCGTCGGCAATCCTCACGCCAAGTTGATGTTTGTCGGCGAAGGCCCGGGACGCGACGAAGATCTCACGGGCGAGCCGTTCGTCGGCCGGGCGGGGCAGCTGTTGACCGACATCATCACCAAGGGCATGGGGCTCAAACGGGAAGATGTTTACATCTGTAACGTGGTCAAATGTCGGCCGCCGGAGAACCGCAATCCCGAGCCGGACGAAGTGGCCGCCTGCGAACCGTTCCTGAAAAAACAGATTGACATCATTGGTCCTGACATCATCGTCGGCTTGGGCAAATTCGCCGTGCAGACGTTGCTCAATAGCAAAGTGCCGATCAGCAAGCTGCGTGGTATCTGGGCCAGCTACCATGGCATTCAACTCATGCCGACCTTTCATCCGGCATACTTGTTGCGCAATCCGGCGGACAAAAAGCTGGTCTGGGAAGACATCAAACAAGTCATTAAAGTGATGCGCGGTGAAAACGCTTAAAACCATTCTGTTGCTTGTGCTGATCACGCTTGGCGCCGGTGTCTTTGCGCAGTCCAAGGACGCCGCAGCGCCGCATGTCGATTTGATCGCCATCGACGGCAGCATCAATCCGGCGGTGGATGATTTCATCCGCGAGGGCATCGCGCGTGCGAAAAACAAGGGCGCCCGCGCTCTGATCGTGCAGCTCGACACCCCCGGCGGGCTGCTGACTTCAACCCGCACGATTGTCAAAGAGATGCTCGGCGCGCAGGTGCCGGTAATGGTTTGGGTCGGACCGAGCGGTGCCGGGGCGGGCTCCGCGGGCGTGTTCATCACGCTGGCGGCCCATGTGGCGGCGATGGCGCCGGGCACCAACATCGGCGCGGCCCATCCGGTGTCGGGCGGCGGCCAGGAGGTCAAGGGCGTGATGGGCGAGAAGATCGAGAACTTCACCGCATCGTTCAGCGAGAGCATCGCCAAGAAGCGCGGTCGTAACACCGAATGGGCGATCCAGGCGGTGCGCAAAAGCGTGGCGATCACCGAAAGCGATGCCCTCAAGAAAAACGTCATCGATATCGTCGCCAAAGACATCGACGACCTGCTCAAGCAAGCCGATGGCCGCAAGGTCGACCTTGATGGCATACCGCACGTACTGGCGCTTAAAGGCGCCAAAGTAAATCGTCATGAGATGAGCCTGAAGCAGAAAGTGTTAAATACTCTGGCCGATCCCAACATCGCATATCTGCTGATGATGGCCGGGCTGCTCGGCTTGTACATGGAGTTCTCCCATCCCGGGGTGATCTTCCCCGGCGTGGTGGGGGCGATCTGCTTGTTGCTGGCATTGGCGTCGTTTCAACTATTACCGCTAAACTACACCGGTCTCACGCTGATCGCATTGGGTGTAGGGTTGCTGGTTGCCGAGATGTTCGTGCCTAGTTTCGGCTTCTTGGGTATCGGCGGGATCATTGCGCTGGCCATCGGATCGCTGCTTCTGTTCGATACTGAGAGCTCGGATCTGATCGTCGACAAAACCATCATTTTCACCGCAGTGGGCACGGTGGGCGCGATTATGCTGGCGCTGAGCTATTTAGTTTTCCGCACCCAACAGACTAAGCCGAGCATGGGAATGGACGCCTTGGTCGGGAAGGTTGGCGAGGTTAGATTGGCGCTGGCGCCGGCGGGACAGATATTTGTTCGTGGTGAGTATTGGAACGCCCGGGCGGATAACCCCATCGAAGTGAACGCCAAGGTCGAAGTGATCGGTTACGATGGAATGATGCTAAAAGTGCGCCGGGTTTAGGGCGGCTAAGCGGCGGACTAACAACAGGAGGGCGACATGTTTGGATTCGGACCGATAGCGACGTTTATCATTATCGCGGCGGCCGCGCTTATTAGCGGCATCAAGATTCTCAAAGAGTACGAACGCGGTGTAGTGTTCCGGCTCGGCCGCATGGTCGGCGCGCGCGGCCCCGGCATGATTTACGTCATTCCGGGCATCGAAAAAATGGTCAAACTGGATCTGCGCACGGTGACCATGGATATCCCACCGCAGGACGTGATCACTCGCGACAACGTCTCGGTCAAGGTCAACGCCGTGCTTTATTTTCGGGTCATTGACCCCAATTTGGCGGTGCGGGAAGTCGAAAATTATCTTTTTGCTACCTCGCAGCTCGCCCAGGTGACACTGCGTAGTGTCTGCGGTCAGGGCGAATTGGACGAACTCTTGTCCGAACGGGAAAAGATCAACAGCCGCATCCAGGACATCTTGGATCGACAGACCGATCCCTGGGGCATCAAGGTGGTGCTCGTCGAGTTGAAGCATATCGATCTGCCGCAGGAGATGCAGCGCGCAATGGCGAAGCAGGCGGAAGCCGAGCGCGAGCGGCGTGCCAAAGTCATCCACGCAGAGGGCGAGTACCAGGCATCGCAGAAGCTCTCCGATGCGGCGGGAGTGATGGCTTCGCAACCGATGGCGTTGCAGCTCCGTTATCTGCAGAGTCTGGTCGAAATCGCCTCGGAGAAAAACTCGACGACGATTTTTCCGGTGCCGATCGATCTCCTGACGCCGTTCTTGAAGAAGGACACTTGATTCCCGATCTGTACGCATCCAGCCTAATAGTCGCTTCGGGGCATAATTGACACCCTTAGGGGGGCAGGGCACGCCTTGCCCCCTACAGGTTCGCGCCCCGCGTGGTGAAAATGTCATTGCAGTAAGCCAGCCATAATTTCTTTTACCTTATCGGTTTCGATGGATCTCAAGGAATTCGATTACCAGTTGCCCGAGTCGCTGATCGCGGCCTTTCCCAGCCGGGAGCGCGCTGGCTCGCGCTTGTTGGTGATGCGCCGCGCCACGGGCGAGATTATTCATAGCGTGTTTGGTGAACTCGGCAACTTTCTCGATGTCGGCGATTTGCTGGTGCTCAACGATACCAAAGTCTTTCCGGCGCGCTTGCGCGGCACAAAGAATAGCGGCGGCAAAGTCGAAGTCCTGTTGATCGAGCGGTTCCCCGACGACGGTCGAAGTTTGTGGATCGCTATGGTCGATGCCGCCAAAAAACCACAGGTGGGAAGCGTTCTGGGTTTCGGCGCGAACATGACGGCGGAAGTGATCGGCGACCTTGGGCGCGGCCGATACGGTTTGGATTTCCACCACGACGGCGAATTCGATGAGCGGTTGGAAGCTCTTGGTGAGCCGCCTTTACCGCCGTATGTGCGGCGCGAGCGCGGCGCCGAGTCCCTCGACCGCGAACGTTACCAGACCGTTTATGCGGCCCATCGCGGCGCCATCGCGGCGCCCACGGCTGGGTTTCACTTCACGCCGGAGTTGCTGAGGGGGCTTGGGTCCCAGGGCATCGATCATACGTTGTTGACCCTGCATGTCGGGCCCGGTACGTTTCAGCCGGTGCGCACGGCGGAGATCGAAAATCACCGCATGGAAGGGGAGCGCTACTCGCTCAGCGCCGCCAGCGCGGAAAAAATCAATCGTACGAAGCAGGCCGGCCACAGAGTCATCGCCGTCGGCTCGACCAGCACGCGCACCTTGGAATGGATCGCTCTGCAAAAGGGCGAGGTGGCCGCCGATGAAGGCATCGCCAGGCTATATATGCGACCCGGCGACAAGTTTCGCGTGCTCGATGCCCTGATCACCAATTTTCATCTGCCCGGGTCGACGCCGCTGATTCTGGTCGCCGCATTTGCCGGTCTCGATTTGGTGCGGCGGGCTTATCGTGAGGCGATCGAGCGGCAGTATCGATTTTATAGTTATGGCGACGCGATGCTGATTCTTTAGGAAGGCACGAGGCGTGAGGCGCGAGGCATGAGTCCGGATTCTTACTCGCGCCTCATGCCTCGCGCCTCATGCCGATTTTTATGGCTGATCATTTCACTCTCCTCAAAAAGGACACTGTTACTAAAGCCCGTCTCGGCCGTTTGACGACGGCTCATGGTGTGATCGAAACCCCTTGCTTCATGCCGGTAGGGACGCAGGGTACGGTGAAGGCGGTGCTGCCGCGGGATTTACATGAGCTCGGGTGCCAGATCCTGCTCGGCAATACTTACCATCTTTATCTGCGCCCTGGGCATGAGCTGATACGCAAGCTGGGCGGGCTGCATCGATTCATGAATTGGCCGGGGCCGATCTTGACCGACAGCGGCGGTTATCAAGTTTTCAGTCTCGGAACCATGCGCAAGATCACCGAGGATGGTGCGCGCTTTCAATCGCATATCGATGGCTCGTCCCATTTGCTGACACCGGAAAAGGCGGTGGAGATTCAGGAAGCCCTGGGCAGCGACATCGCGATGGTTTTTGACGAGTGCATTCCCCATGACGCGGCGCGCAGTTACGTGCGCGAGTCGACGGAACGGACGATCCGCTGGGCCGAGCGTTGCTTGAATGCCCGAAACAGGCCGGAGCAATTGATGTTCGGTATCGTTCAGGGCGGCATGTTCGAGGATTTACGACGCTGGTGTGTAGACGAACTGTCGGCGCTGAATTTCGAGGGCTTTGCCGTCGGCGGCCTTGGGGTGGGCGAGGGCGAGGAGAAGCTCAATTCCGTCGGTGCTTTCACCGTGCAGTTTTTACCCGAGAATAAGCCGCGCTATTTGATGGGCGTCGGCCGCCCTCAGGATATTATTCACGCCGTGCGCGCCGGCTTCGACATGTTCGACTGTGTGATCCCGACCCGCAACGGCCGCAACGGCACGCTGTTTACTTGGCAGGGCAAGGTCAGTATCAAGCGCGCCGAGTTTGCCGACGATCCGCGCCCGCTCGATGAAACTTGCGGCTGTTACAGTTGTAAAAACTTCTCGCGTGCTTATCTGCGCCATTTGTTTATGGCCGGCGAGATCCTGTCGGCGCAGCTAAATTCGCTGCACAATCTTTACTTTTACCACCGCCTCATGGATAAGTGTCGGGAAGCGATTCGCGACGGGCGTCCGGAACCTTGGGCTGAACTCGTCAAATTTGCCGAAGCTTCATAAAAAAAACCTTTTAGGAGGAGTCATGGTCGATTTTGCTTATGCACAGGCGGGGCCGGGCATCGGCGGGCCGGGTCCGTTGATGACGATATTCCCGTTCATCGTTATTCTCGTCATCATGTATTTCATGGTTTTTCGGCCGCAGCAGAAGAAGCAGAAAGAGCATCAGGAGATGCTCAACAAACTAAAAAGAAACGACGAAGTGATGACCTCCGGCGGAATTTACGGTAAGGTGACGGAACTCAAAGATCAGGTGGTGACCCTCGAAGTTGCGCCGAACGTGCGCATCCGCGTGAATCGTCCGCAGATTTCAGCCGTTACTACCGTCGACAAGTCACCCGCTAAAGACGGAAAGGATTAATCGAATGCGACGGGGCGTTCTTACCCGAGTCATAACTTTCTCGGTACTGGCTCTGTTGTCGTTGCTCTTTCTTGCGCCCAACTTTCTCGGCAAAAGAGACAGCACTGGCAGAGCGGAAATGCCTGGCTGGTGGCCCGGATTCTTGCCGTCGGATGTCATTCATCTGGGCCTTGACCTGCAGGGCGGCAGCCATTTGGTTCTCGAGGTGAAGCTCGACAAGGCGATCGAGAATCACATGGAGCGTTTGAAGGTCGATCTCACCAACAGTTTTCGCGACAAGGGTATATCGGGGGTCTCGGTGGAGCGCGTTGAAGGGACACAGCTGCAGCTCAAAGTCGCACCTGCCAGCGTCGAGCGCGTGCGCAGCATCCTCAAAGCCGACTTCGGCAACTTGGTTGAAGCCAAGACGCCCCAGACGAGCGCCGCCGGCACCGAATTTTACATGACGCTCAGCCGGGAAGAGACGCGGGCGCTACGCGACTATATCGTCGATCAATCGCTGGAAACCATCCGTAATCGCATCGATCAGTTCGGCGTCAGCGAACCGGTGATTCAGCGCCAGGGAATCGATCATATTCTGGTCCAACTTCCCGGCATCCAAGACCCGCAACGGGCCAAGGATATCATCGGCAAGACCGCGCTATTGGAGTTCAAGCTGGTCGACGACAACGTCAATCCGGAAGAGGCGGTCAAGAACGGCGCCCCGCCGGGGCGCCAGGTGTTGTATGGCCAGGCCGGCAAAGGTGTCGCTGGGGCGAGTACGGCGAAGATTCCTTATGTCTTGGAAGCACGGACGCTGATGACCGGGGAATATATTCAAGACGCCAAGGTCCGTCCCGGCCAACAGCTGCAAGGCCCGTACGTCGAGCTGATTCTCAATGATCAGGGGGCGCGGCTTTTTGAGCAGATTACCGCCGCCAACGTCAAGCGGCGCATGGCGATCGTTCTCGACAACAACGTCTACTCGGCGCCGGTGATCCAAGAGCGGATCGGCGGCGGCCGCGCCTCGATCACCGGCAGCTTCGATATCAAGGAAGCGCGCGATCTGTCGATCGTCCTGCGCGCCGGCGCGCTGCCGGCGCCGGTGGAGATCGTCGAAGAGCGCACGGTGGGACCTTCGCTGGGACGCGACTCGATTACTCAGGGTTTGACCTCATTTGCCGTCGGCGGCGCGTTGGTAATTCTGTTCATGGTTGCCTACTACAAGGGTGCAGGCTTGGTGGCGGATGTGGCGCTGTTATTCAACGTCTTGTTCATGGTCGCGATCCTCGCCGGTTTCCAGGCCGTGCTTACGCTTCCCGGCATTGCCGGTATCGTCTTGACCATCGGTATGGCGGTGGATGCCAACGTGCTCATCAACGAGCGCATTCGCGAGGAAATCCGCGCCGGGCGCGCGGTGCGTTCGGCCATCGAGGCCGGCTATCAAAACGCCTTGCCGGCCATCTTGGATTCCAACATCACGACATTTCTTTCCGGAGTGATCTTGTTTCAATTCGGCACCGGACCTATCAAGGGCTTTGCCGTAACCCTATGCGTCGGCATCTTAACTACCATCATCACCGCGGTCTACTTGACGCGTGTTTACTATGATTACCGCATCGGCGCCCGGCGCCTTGAGCGAATCAGCATCTAGAGGCTAGCAATGGAACTCATTCGGTCCGGAACCAAAATTCCGTTTACCCACTATCGCAAGATCGCGATCATTCTGTCGACCTTGGTCAACGTTATCGTCCTGGCATTTCTGTTTTTCAAAGGGCCGACCATGGGTGTCGACTTTGCCGGCGGCACCATCGTGCAGTTGAAGTTCCAACAAAAGACCACGATCCCGGATATTCGCCAAGCCTTGGAGACGATCCAAATGGGCGGCAGCACGATTCAAGATTTCGGTCAGGAAGGCGCCAACGAATTTCTCGTGCGCGTCGAAAAGGCCGGGGTGAAAGTGACGGCCCTGGGCGATCAGTTGAAAAAGGGGCTCGGCGCGAAATTCGGCGCCGACAAATTCGAGATCCGCCGGATCGAATATGTCGGTCCGAAAATCGGCGAGGATCTGCGTTGGCGCGGCACCTGGTCGGTCATCGCTTCGACGGTGATGATGGGGGTGTACATTTGGATTCGCTTCGCCTCGGCTTTCGGCGCGCGGTTCGGTCTGCATTTTGGCGTCGGCGCGGTGATCGCGTTGATCCATGACGTGCTGGTAACCGTCGGCGCCTTGATGCTGGCGAACTACGAATTCGATCTGACGGTGGTGGCGGCGCTGCTCACCATCGTCGGTTTCTCGGTCAACGACACCGTGGTTATTTGCGATCGTATCCGCGAGAATCTGCGCAAAGTCCGCCGCGAAAGTTTGGAAAACATCATCAATACCAGCATTAACGAAACCCTAAGCCGGACGATTCTGACCACCGGCACGGCATTGCTGGTGTTGTTGGCGCTCTATCTGCTCGGCGGCGCGGTGATCCGGCCCTTCGCATTCGCGCTTTTGGTGGGCTTCACCTCGGGCGTCTATTCGACGATTTTTATCGCCAGCCCGGTCATTCTTTTGTGGGATAAGTCCTTTAAGAAGTAGGCGGTTTGTTGTGTCGCCGCAGCCAAGTCATAAAAGAATAGTTTCACCACGAAGGACACGAAGATCACGAAGTTTGGAGATTTAATCTTCCGAAACCTTCGTGATCTTCGTGGTGAGATCGGGTCTTTCCTCGTATTGGTAATCTCCCATGCCCCATGATCACGCCAAGCGTTGGCGACTGAAACCGGTCGACCAAGCGACCGCCGATCGCTTCGCCGAAGAACTTAATCTCTCACCGCTGATCGCGCGCATCCTGACCCTGCGCGGCTTTACCGACAACGACGCGACCCGCTGCTACCTGTCATCGAGTTTACGCTCGGATTTACCATCGCCCTTTGAGATGGCGGATATGGACGCGGCCGTACGTCGTATCGTCGATGCCGTGCGCAACCAGGAACAGATCGGCATCTGGGGCGACTACGATGTCGACGGCACCACCGGCGCGTCGGTGTTGGTGTCGTTTTTGCGCGAGGTTGGCGCCAAGCCGATCTATCATGTGCCGCATCGCATCGAAGAGGGGTACGGCCTTAATGTCGAAGGGCTGAAGCGGCTTCAAGAACGCGGCGCCCGGCTTGTTGTCACCGTCGATTGCGGCATCTCCAATGCCAAAGAAGTCGCCGCGGCGAACGACTTCGGGCTCGATCTCGTCGTCATCGATCATCACCAGCCGCCCGACGAACTGCCGCCGGCGGTGGCGGTGGTAAATCCCCATCGCAAGGACTGTACTTTCCCGGACAAAGGCATGTGCGCCGCTGGGCTGGCCTTCTACTTGGTAATCGGTTTGCGCGCCAAGCTGCGTGAGGCCGGCTGGTTCAAGAACGGCGCCGCTCCGGATATCCGCCATTTCCTCGACATCGTCACGCTTGGCACCATCGCCGATATGGTGCCGCTCAAGGGCGTCAATCGGACGTTGATCAAACGTGGGCTCAGTGAGCTGGCTACTTCGACACGGCCCGGCGTGGTGGCACTCAAACGTGTCGCCGGGATTGGCGATGGCGAAGTCAGCGCTGGGCAAGTGGGATTTCGCTTGGGACCGCGCATCAATGCCGCCGGCAGGGTCGATTACGGCATCAAAGTCGTCGAACTCTTGACGACGGACTCCAGCGAAACCGCGCAGCGCATCGCCCAGGAATTGGAAGAACATAATCTCGAACGGCGTGCCATCGAAGCGCAGGTGCAGCTGCATGCCCTGGCGCAGGCAGAAGCGGCGGTTGCTGGCGGCGACCGCCATTCTTTGGTCCTGGCCGGCGAGGGTTGGCATCCCGGTGTGCTCGGCATCGTCGCGTCGCGCGTGGTCGAGCGTTTTTATCGGCCGACAGTGGTGATTGGATTCAACGACGGCGTCGGCAAAGGCTCGGCGCGCAGCATCCGCGGCTTTCACATGGTCGAGGCGTTCCGCGGCTGCGCCGAACATTTGGAAAAGTTCGGCGGTCATGAGTTCGCCGGCGGCTTGTCGATGCGCCCGGAGCAATTGGCGCCGTTCACCGAGGCTTTCGAAGCGGCGGCACGGCACACTCTTTCCGCCGAGCAACTTTCGCCGCTCTTGGAGATCGATGCGCAGTTGGATTTCTCGCAATTATCTTTGCCGTTGATGCGCGAACTGGAAGTTATGCAACCCTTCGGCGTCGGCAATCCGGAACCGCTGTTCGCGACGTTCGGCGCCGAGGTTTGCGAGCGCAAGGTTTTTTCCGCCGGTGTACGGCTGCGCTTGCGCCACGGGGGCAAGATCGTCAGCGGCGTCATCTTCGGCGTCGGCGACGACTACCCCGGCCGGCCCGGTGAGACTCTTGACGTCGCCTACCGGTTGACGGAAAACCAGTGGAACGGCAACACCAGCGTCGAGTTGAAGATCGCCGATGTGCGGCAGGCAAAATAGAGGATCGTGCTTAGTGGCTAGTTGTCAGTGATCAGTTTCGGAGAGTTCAAATAGGCGAGGGAATGGTATGAAATTTCTGCACGCGATCGTATCTAGCACGGTTTTGATGTTTGGTTTAGTCCAGTTAGCGCGCGCGGCCGAACCCGGCGGTAAGCCAGAGAAGTCCGATGTGGTTGTCACCTACGCGCAGCCTAGCGGCGCGTTCACGCCAATTTGGGTAGCCTATGAAGCCGGGCTGTTCAAGAAGTATGGCTTGAATGCCAGCTTGCAGCTGTTAACGCCGCAGGTGTCGGCTCAGGCGGTCATCTCCGAGGAAGCGGACTTTTACACCGACGGACCGGATCTGATCAACGCGCGCTTGCATGGCGGGCAGGTGAAATATTTTGGCGGCACGATGCAACAGCTAGTGTTTCAAATTTGGGGCGCCAAGGAGATCAAGACCATTCAAGACTTAAAAGGCAAAGCGGTGGCGGCGAGCACACCGCGCGCTGCTCTCGATACGGCTACGCGGGAGGCGCTCAAGAAAAACGGCCTGGTCCCGGACAAGGACGTGCAGATCCTCTACGTGCAGTCGGTGCCGGCGATCTTGAGTTCAATTCTTGGCGGCAAGACCGCCGCCGGCACGCTGTCGGCGCCCAACACCATCAAGGCTAAAGAGTCGGGACTTAATTTGCTGGTCGATGTCGGCAAGCTCAATATCCCGGCGTTTCAAGTGACCTACGGTGCCACGGAAAAATATTTAAAAAATAACCCCAACACGGTGTACGCCTTCTTGAAAGCGATCGCCGAAGGCGTGGTGCTGTCGCGCCAAGACCCGGCGGTGGCCAAGAAAGCCATCGGCAAATACGCCAAGATCGACGACGCGCCGACCATCGACGGCACCTATGATGCGTTTGCACCGTACTGGGCGATGAGTCTCGCGGTGCGGCCGGAAGCGATCCGCGGCCAATTCGAATATATCGACGAAAAGGAATTTCCCAAGGTGAAGAGCGCCGATCCGAAGGATTTTTACGACAACTCCTTCGTCGATGCCTTAACTAAGTCTGGCTTTCTAAAAAATCTCGGCATGAAGTAGCGAGAGCGCGAACCTCGCCGCCTGCCTTCAGCGAAGGGAAGGAGCGGAGGTCGTCTGTAGACTTATGCTGACCAACGAGATTCGCAGCCAAATCGATCAAATCTGGAATGCCTTCTGGTCCGGCGGGATTTCCAATCCGCTGGAAGTGATCGAGCAGATTACCTACCTGCTGTTCATCAAGCGGCTCGATGAGCTGCAGACGCTCGAAGAGTTGAAAGCCACAAGGCTGAAGGCGCCCATCGAGCGGCGCTTGTTTCCCGAAGGCGATGACGATCATCCGCGCTCGCCGCGTCCCTACGCGGACTATCGCTGGTCGCACTTCAAGCATTTCGCCCCCCGACATGTACGCAGTGGTGGGCGAGCATGTGTTTCCGTTTCTGCGCAACTTAGGCGGCGATGAGTCGACCTACGCGCATCACATGAAGGACGCGCGCTTCACCATTCCACATCCCGGACTGCTGGCGCGGGTCGTCGACATGATCGACAAGGTGCCGATGGAGGAGCGCGACACCAAGGGCGACCTCTACGAGTACATGCTCGCCAAGATCGCCAGCGCCGGTCAAAACGGCCAGTTCCGCAGCCGCGTCACATTATTCGCTAATGGTCGAAATCGTCCGGCCTGGCCCACGGACATTATGTGCGATCCGGCCTGCGGCACTTGCGGCTTTCTTGTGGCGGTCGGCGAGTATCTGCGCCAGCACCCGGAGATTTTTCGCGACCCGAAGCTGATGCGCACTTTCATCATGGCTTTTTCCAGGCTTCGACTTCGACAACACCATGCTGCGCATCGGCAGCATGAACATGCTGTTGCACGGCGTGGAGACCCCGACATCCGCTACCGCGACTCGCTGGCGCAGGACCACGCCGGCGAGGAGGAGAAATACACGCTGGTCCCGCCAACCTCCCCGTTCGCCGGATCGCTCGACTACGAGAACTCGCCAAGGATCTGCTGCAGATCGTGAAGACGAAGAAAACCGAACTGCTCTTCCTCGCCCTCTTCCTGCGCCTGCTCAAGCCCGGCGGACGCGCCGCCGTCATCGTCCCCGACGGCGTGCTCTTCGGCTCGTCCAACGCGCACAAGACGCTGCGCAAGATACTTGTCGAAGAACAGAAACTCGACGCGGTCATCTCGCTGCCGGGCGGTGTTTCAAGCCCTACGCCGGCGTCTCCACCGCGATTCTCCTTTTCACCAAGACCAACTCCGGTGGCACGGATCATGTCTGGTTCTACGACGTAGACGCCGACGGCCTGTCCCTCGACGACAAACGCACGCCGCTGTTGCCGGAAGAAAAACTCGGCCCGGTTCCAAGTCGCGCTCAGCGCCGACGAACGCGCAAAATAATCTCCCCGACAACTTCGCGCTCGACGACATCCAAATCCAGCGCCCCGCAGACGCAAAATCCAAACGCAAGAGATGAGCCGGCTCGCGCACCGCGCAAAGCTTCTGTGTGCCCAAGGCCGACATCGCCGCGCAGGGCTACGATCTCTCGCTCAACCGCTACAAGGAAGTCGTCCACGAAGAAGTCGCGCACCGCCCGCCGGGCGAAATTCCTCGCCAGCCTCGGCAAACTGGAAGCGGAGATTCAGCAGGGGATGAAGGAACTGGAGGGGATGCTGCAGGTGACGCGCTGTCCACGCCTAACGATGTAGCAGTTTCATCGCCGATGTGCTTCACTCGGGCGACAAGCCCGAAGCGGCGGAGCGTTCCTCGCGTGAGCCAAAGGCTCCGTAATCGGAGAAATGACTCGCGCGCAGGCACAAAGACTTACCGTGTGCCAAGCCGACAGAGCCGCGCAGGGCTCGATACAATCTCGCTCAATGCGAAAGCTACGTCGTGCCGAGACGCGCGCACCGTCTGCCGGGCGCAATCGCACAGGCTAGCCTCGGCAATGCCGGAGATGAAGGTTAATTGACGCGGCGAATATCTGGACCTGTCGGAACGTCGCCGTTTTGTCGCGCACGCGAACCAGCGTATCAGAATCTCGCGAATGCGAGTCGCTGACGAAGCTTGACCCGTCACGCCATGACCGACGCGACCAGGACGATATCTCGGTCAACGGCGCAATGGAACTGCAGTGCCGATTCATGACTTCATGTTCCTCGCCGCCTGGCGGAGCAGCGTCGGATTGCGGAGGTGCTGGACCGGGCGGAGGCGTTGCGGGCCAAGCGCCGCGCCGCCCTCGCCCAACTCGACTCCCTCACCCAATCCCTCTTCCTCGAACTCTTCGGCGACCCATCCACCAATCCGAAGAGGCTTGGCCGGTTCAGTCGCTTCGCGAGCACTTGTTGTTTGTCTCAAGCGAGGTCAGAGGTTGGGCGAAGTCTTCGCTTCGGACAGGAAGCAGGTGATCATACGCCATCATCATCGATGTTCAGATGCATCAACATCTTAGCGCTGTCACCGTGATGACCGTCGCTTATCGAAGTTGCCGCGCCGTGACTAACGCCGAGGCGCAGCGAACAGAGAAGTGCGACAAGCCGGCGACGTTCTCGCTCACGATTACGCGACTACACGAATTCGGTCGCGTTGCACCCGTGCCGAGTGATCTGCCCGAAGGTTCTTTCATCGTCAGCACGTCGTCCATTGCTCCGCGTGGATTCAAACGCGCATCGAACCGAGTTTCCTTTCGTTCTTCCTGAGCTCTTGAGAGCAGGAGGACATGCGACAGAGGTTGCAAAAGCCCAATACGGCCGTAAACCAAACCGGGCTTGAACTTCGAGCAGATACGACGACCATGTTCCATTCCCCCCATCGAGTTGCAGCGCGAATTCTGCCCGTCGAGTTCGAGCCGTGGAGAAGCTGAAGACGGCGCAGCGCGCGTCGCTGGCGGAGCTGGACGCGCTCTTCGCCTCGCTACAGCACCGTGCTTTTCGAGGGGAGCTATAAAATGACGGCGTTCGCTCCGCGCTTCACGATTACCAACGCCATCACCGCCGGGCTGACGACGATCGAGCGGGCGCGCGGGTTTTTGGAGGCGGCGACGCTGTCGGAGGCGTGGGTGCGGCGCATGAGTCAACGCGCGTTGCTTTTGGAAGCACACCACACGACGCATATCGAAGGCACGCAACTGACCATCGAACAAGCCGAGCGGTTGTGGGCCGGCAAGAAGGTCGACGAGGCGCAGCCCGACGACGTGCGCGAGTTGCTGAACTATCGCGAAGCGTTCAATCTAGTCTCAGAGTATCTTGAAAGCGGCGAGCCGATCACTGAGGGGCTGATCCGCGAGATTCACAAGCGGCTCGTGGAGGGAGTGCGAGGCGGGCAGGGCGGCCCCGGCGCGTATCGCAAGATACAAAATTACGTCGCGAACAGCCGAACTCGTGAAATCATTTACACGCCGCCACCGCCCGAAGAGGTGGCGCCGCTGATGCAGGAGCTCGTGAGTTGGCTGCGCGCAGAGTCGGCAATCCATCCCGTGCTGATGTCAGGTATCGCGCAGTTTCAACTGGTGCATGTTCATCCCTTTGTCGACGGCAACGGGCGCACTTCGCGGCTGCTGTCGACGCTGTGTCTTTACCGGGCGGGTTACGACTTCAAGCGGCTGTTTACGATCAGCGAGTATTATGACCGCGACCGGAGCGCTTTCTACCGGGCGATTCAGGGTGTCCGAGAGCAGGGCATGGATCTGACCGGCTGGCTGGAGTTTTTTGTCGGCGGGCTGGCCACACAGCTGGACGAAGTGAAAGCGCGCGGCGAGATCGCGATACGCACTGACGTGGTGGCCAGGGCGCATCGGCTCAATCCGCGGCAGACCGGAGCGCTCGATCACTTGCTCGCCTACGGCAAGTTGACGTTAAGCGAGCTGGAAAGCAACTTTCCCGAGGTCAACCGCCGCACTCTGCAACGGGACCTCAAAGCGATGCTCGACAAAGGGCTGCTTCGGGAGGTGGCAACTGGACCGACCGATCCCAACCGACACTATGTACTCGGGGAGCTGTGACAAGCTATGACATGGAGCTGTGACATGTTGTTACAGTCATCCGTGACCGGATGACAGGCTTATAGGCTGGCCATATTGCGCCCGCTTGGTAATAAGAGACCATCATATAGGTGACTTCCAAATATCACGCTGCCTATAATATGGAGCCAATAGCGATCTATACTGCATGCAAACGATAATATGGCCGAACTCGTCGCTGAATCATATGTCCGAGGCGGTCGCTTTCGCTACGATCCTTATGTGAAACTATTTGCCGATAGCCCGGCGGTGGATTTCCCGTGAGCTTTTTCGACTTCCTTAAAGATGAATGGCCGGAACTGTTCGATCCGGCGGCGCAGGCGGAGTCGCTGGTTTATCCGGACTCGCGCAGTTCTTGCTTCCATGCCCGCCGGGCGTTGGAGCTGGCGGTGCAGTGGCTTTATAAACACGACGCGGCTCTCAAACTTCCCTATCAAGACCATCTCAGCGCGCTGATTCACGCGCCGTCCTTTCGCAACGCCGTCGGCCCGGCGATCTTCGCCAAAATCAAAGTCGTCAAAGACCTCGGTAATCTCGCGGTTCACAGCCATAAGCCGGTGCGCCAACTCGACGCGTTAGCGGCGGCGAAGGAACTGTTTCACTTCATGTTCTGGCTGGCGCGCAGCTATGGGCGTGGCGCGAAGCCGGCGGACGATCTTTCCTTCAACCCAGATTTGCTCCCGAAGAGCAGCGCCGCCTCGCCGCAGACGCTCGAACAACTGCAGAAGTTAGAGAGCGACTTGCGCGAGCGCGACGAAAAACTCTCCCAACTATTATCGGGCAAGAAGGCGTTGGATGACGAACTGCAAAGATTGCGGATCGAAGTCGCCGAGACCAAAAAGCAAAACGCCGCGCGGGCCGACGATCACGACTATTCGGAAGCCGAAACTCGCGACTACTTCATCGATCTGCTGCTGAAGGAAGCAGGCTGGGCGCTCGCCGATCCGCAAGACCGGGAGTTTCCCGTCACCGGCATGCCCAACAATACCGGCGAAGGCTTTGTCGATTACGTCCTGTGGGGCGACGATGGCAAGCCGCTCGGCCTGGTCGAGGCGAAACGGACCAAACGCGACTCAAGGGTCGGTCAACAGCAAGCCAAGCTGTACGCGGACTGCCTGGAGAAACAGTTCGGCCAACGGCCGATAATCTTTTACTCCAACGGTTACGACCACTGGATGTGGGACGAGCTGAGTTATCCGCCGCGGCCGGTGCAAGGCTTTTACAAGAAGCCTGAGTTGGAGTTGCTGATCCAACGGCGTGAAGCGCGCAAGAGCCTCGCCGACGCTAAAATCGACGAGTCGATTGTCGAGCGCTATTACCAATCGCGGGCGATCCGGCGCGTCGGTGAAGCCTTCGAACGGGATCTAGACCGCAAGGCTTTGCTGACCATGGCCACGGGCGCCGGCAAAACCCGGACCGTAATCGCGCTGTGCGAGCTGTTGATGCGCTGCAACTGGGCAAAGCGCGTGTTGTTCCTCGCCGACCGGGTGGCGCTGGTGCGCCAGGCGGTGAACGCTTTTAAGAACTTTCTTCCGGATACGTCGCCGGTGAATCTCGTGACGGAGAAGGATACCGAGGGCCGTGTTTATGTATCGACTTATCCAACGATGATGGGTTTGATCGAGGAGTCGCGTGACGACCAGCGGCGCTTCGGCGTCGGTCATTTCGATCTGGTCATCATCGATGAGGCGCACCGCTCAGTCTACCAAAAATACGGCGCGATCTTCGAGTACTTCGATTCCTTGTTGGTCGGGCTCACCGCGACGCCGAAGGACGAAGTCGATCGCAATACTTACAGATTGTTCAACCTTGAAAGCGGCGTGCCGACCGATAACTACACGCTCGACGAAGCGGTTAGAGACGGCTTCCTGGTGCCGCCCAAAGCGGTGTCGGTGCCGCTGCGATTCCAGCGCGAAGGGATCTCCTACGAACAACTTTCCGAGGAAGAGAAAGAAGAGTGGGATGCGCTCGACTGGAACGACGACGGTAGCATCCCCAATCGGGTCGAAGCCGAAGCGGTCAACCGCTGGCTGTTCAACAAAGATACCGTCGACAAGGTGCTGGAACATCTGATGACGCGCGGCCTCAAAGTCGCCGGCGGCGATCGCCTGGGCAAGACCATCGTCTTTGCCAAAAATCACGATCACGCGCAGTTCATCGCTGAGCGGTTCAATCTTAATTACCCGCACTACAAAGGCGAGTTCGCCCGGGTCATCGACTTCGAGACCGAGTATGCGCAAAACCTGATCGATAATTTCTCCATCCTCGCCAAAGAGCCGCTTATCGCGATCTCCGTGGATATGCTCGATACCGGCATCGATATCCCCGAGGTGGTCAACCTGGTTTTCTTCAAGCTGGTGCGTTCAAAGACTAAGTTCTGGCAGATGCTCGGGCGGGGAACCCGGTTGTGTCCCGACTTGTTCGGGCCGGGCAAGGACAAAGAGTTTTTTTACGTTTTCGACTATTGCCAGAACCTCGAATACTTCAGCCAACAGCTACCGGTCACCGAGGGCAATCTCAGTGGATCGTTGGCCAAGCGCTTGTTTAACGCGCGGCTGGAGTTGATTGGCGAGCTGGACAAGAAGGTGTCGGTTGAACCAACACAGGATGGTGGCGGGCAGAGCGGTGAGGCCGGCGCGACCTTCGGCGCCGGATCCTCAGACGATGAGGTGCGGCGCGCGACGGCGGAATTGCTGCGCATGGAAGTGGCAGCGATGAATCTGAACAACTTCGTCGTCCGGCCCAAACGGCGGCTGGTCGAGAAATACGCCTCGACAATCGCGTGGAGTCAACTAGACGGCGTTGCGTACACTGAGCTGTCGCACGAAGTGGCAGGCTTGCCGACCGAGCTCGATGCCGAAGACGAAGAGGCGAAGCGCTTCGACTTGCTGATTCTCAATTTGCAGCTCGCGGTCTTACGCCAGGAGCCTTGGTTTGCCCGCCTGCGCGATCAGGTAAAGGGCATTGCCGGTCTGCTCCAGGATAAATCCAGCATTCCGATGATTCAGGCCGAGTTGCCGCTGATTCTCGACCTGCAGACCGACGACTGGTGGCAGAACGTCACGGTGCCAATTTTGGAAAATGTCAGACGCAGGCTCCGTTCGCTGGTGAAGTTGATCGAGAAAAAGCAGCGCAAGCCGATCTATACCGACTTCGAAGACTTGATGGGCAGCGAAAGAGAATTCACCTTGCCAGGGCTCTCGACTCCGAGCGATTTCGAACGATTCCGCGCCAAGGCGCGTCAGTTTCTCAAAGCCAATGAAAATCACCTCTCAGTCTATAAGCTGCGCATGAATGAACCGCTGACTTCGACTGACTTGGCAGAGTTGGAGCGCATGCTCTCGGAGAGCGGAATCGGCAACGTCGAGGATGTGCAAAAAGCTAAGGAGACCAGCGAGGGGTTAGGTTTGTTTGTCCGTTCATTGATCGGCCTGGACCGTGAAGCCGCCAAGAAATCTCTGAGTGGGTTTCTCACCGGGAGAACCTTGGGTGCGAATCAAATTGAATTCCTGAACTTGATCATTGATCACCTAACCGAGCATGGTTCGATGGATGCGCGCTTGCTCTACGATTCACCGTACACCGACTTCAGTCCGCGCGGGGTCGACGGGGTATTCGAGTCGAAGGATGTGGACGAGCTGGTTTTGATTCTCGACGATGTGCGGAAGAGGGCGGTGGGGTAAGGCGCCACAGTTGTAAGATCTTCGATTCGGACACGCACCTCAATCCTTTAGCCGAAACCCTGGAGTCTTTCCTTCGATGCCGCCATACGCAGTCGGGAATGGCTAAGTTCACACGTGAGCTATGGGACAGGTCCGGTGGCTAACTTTATGGCTCGCTGATTTGCGTAGAAGGATTTGCTGGTAGTTTTCAGCAAGGATATTTTGCTCGCGAAAGCGAGGGAGGCGAGCACGCAAACTATGCCGCCGATCAAAAAGGTGTTCGGCGTACCAATTTGTTGTGGGCGAGAAGGCCAGCCAATAAGCTGCCAAATGCTTCGACGCCCCGGCGCGCCATGACAAAGAGACTGATCACCCGGCCGCGCTTGGCATCATCGACGATGGTCTGCAGGATCGTGTTGCTGGAGGCCATCTGCAACATCAATGTCGTACCGATCATGACGGCTATCAACAATGAAACAGTTAAGTAATGCGACAAGGATAGAGCGGAGAGCCCGATACCGTACAAGACACCTGCGACAACAATCAGTTTGGCTAACCCGATAATATTCTTGCGCGACGCCAAAAAGACCGCGCCCGCCAAAGCCCCGACGCCGGTCGCCGACATAAGATAGCCAAATGTTTGTGGACCGCCGCGCAGAATACTTGCAGCGAATACCGGCATGAGCAGTACGTAAGAAACTCCCATAAAGCTGACCAGAGCGACCAGCAGTAAGATCGATCTGATCGGAACCGAACGAAACGCGTAACTCGCCCCTTCCAGGATTCCCCGGCCAATCTTAAGATTAGCGGAGGCTATTGTTCTCTCGGGAATCTTCATGATGAAGAGCGCACCGATCAGAGCCAGATAGCTTACGCCATTCAAAATGAAGCATGGCGCTTCGCCGAAAAAGGCGATCACCACACCCGCTATCGACGGCCCGATCAGCAGTGCGCCATTGAAGATGAAGGAGTTCAGCGCGATGGCGTTGCCTAAATCCTCCTTGTTCTCAACCACGTCCACCAAGAACGCCTGGCGTGCCGGTATGTCGAACGCGTTGACGATCCCCGAGCAAACGCCCAGTGCGACAATGTGCCAAACCGCGATGTGGCCGGTGAGCACGAGAATCGCAAGGATAAATGCTTGGAGCGCCGCCAGAGATTGAGTGATCGCCAATATCCGGTGGCGTTTGAATTTGTCGGCGATCACCCCAGCAACGGGTACCAGAACGAAGACGGGAATGTCGCTGGCGAATCCGACGACGCCGAGCAACAATTCAGATTTGGTCAGCCGATACACCAGCCATCGCATGGCGATTTGTTGGATCCACGTGCCGATCAGCGACAGTGCTTGTCCAGTGAAATAAAGGCGATAGTTTCTTGAAGCCAGAGCACGCAGGAGCAATTGAATACCGGTTTTTTGATCAGCCAATCTACCTACTTTCAAGTTTCATAACATTTGACACGAGCATACCAATTTGGCCCGCTGGTTTTTCCGTGTCACCACCCGGCGGCGTTTCCGGAAATAGGCGGCAATAGCTACTCGGCCCGGGTAGCTACTCCTAACCAGGCTGGATTAACAGAGAACTAAACGAGCAATTCCGCTGCCATCGCCGTCATCTCACTGTGGCGATCAGCTAACGGGAGATAAACGCTTTCTGGACCAACTGAGAAAAACTACCGGCAGGACCCTGACGAGTAGAGTCAAACCAGAATTCGGTTGGAGATCAACTTCGAATTCCGCGAATCTTCAAATGGAGTTGTCTTTTCTTCGTCAATCAGTAGCGCAAGCATAACACATGACGATAAATATAGTAAGGTGATGCATAAAATCATCGAAATTTTGCTTCGCGTTGATGTTAAGTGATGGCGATCTATTGGTTTTTACGCTTCCAACCGAGCTGTAGGATTTTTTCTTTGGCAACAAAGTCAGTTGTAAATGGGATGGGCGAGGCACCCAATGTTCACTGGCGCTGGTAGTCGTGTTATGGATAGCTTCACACGGGTTGCTAGCCACACGAGGAAGGAGCACTCATGCGCAACGGTTTCAAGATTTACGATTCGGATACCCATCTCAGTCCATCGGCGGAAACTTTGGAACCGTACTTCGATGCCGCCATGCGCCGGCGGTTGCCGGAGTGGGAGAGCTGCAAGGTGCCCTTTCGCATCGGCTGGGCCGGTGAGAAACTCGAGCCGCCCTATCGCCACCGCTACCGGTTTATCAAACGTGCCGGTTGGCGCGAGGAACTGCGGGTGTTGGGCGAGGCGGGACCGCGAGAACATGTCGAGCCGCATTTCCCGACGTTCATGGGGAGCCGTTTCCCAACGCCCGGCGGGGCTGATGATGACGCTGGCGCGCGCATTCGCGACATGGACGAGGAGGGTGTGGACGTTCAGCTCATGCTGCCCGGTCTGCCGCCGGCAACCGATGAAGTGGAGGTTGAAGTCGGCTTCATTCGCGCCAACCACCGTTTCACCGACGATTTTTGCAGCAAGTATCCGCACCGGCTGAAATCGCTCATCGTGGTCACCAGCCGTGCCGTCGAGGCTTCGGTGCAGGAAATCAAAGCTTGGGCGCGCGCGCCCTGGGCCGCGGGCATCCATCCCAACCTGGCTGAAGGCATGCCCATCGATCACCCGGTGCTGGAGCCGATTTGGGCCGCGGCCAACGAGGCTGGATTATGTGTGGCGCATCATAGTTTTACCGCCGGTTATCCCGGGTACCGCGATCTGTGGGACAACCCGTTCATCGGCCGCACCGCTTCGCATCCTTGGGGCGCCATGCGCGCCGTGACGGCGTTTTTCGGCGCAGGCATCATGGACCGCTATCCGAACATTCGTTACTGCATTCTCGAATCCGGTTTCGGCTGGCTGCCGTTTTGGGCGGCACGGATGGACGATCAATGCGAATATATGCCCTATGCCTTGCCGGCGAACCTCGCCCATAAACCCAGCGAATACATGACCGGTGGGCGATTTTTCGCCAGCGTGGTGATCCACGAAGGCGAGAAGATGGCGCGCATGGTCAGCGATTTTCTTGGCGACGGCGTGCTGATGTATTCATCCGATTATCCCCACGCCGAATCGCGCTTTCCCGAATCGACGAACAAGGTGCTGGCGTGGCAATCCCTCGGAGCCGAGGTCATGGGAAAAATGCTCTGGGACAATGCGACAAAATGCTTCGGCGCGCCCTAGGCCGATCCCGCTACAAATTCCCTGAGCAAAGAATTGAAGGCGGCACCCGATGACTCCAGGCCGATTCGCGTTTCTTTATGGAGTTTCACGGTTTTCATGATGCGTTCCTCCGAACCCCAATCGGTCCAGTGAACGCCGCGAACCGGTAAGACCACGAGCGCGCGGCCTTGTTGCGCGGCGAGCGTTTCCAACAGATCTTTGGAAAGATTAAACGGCGCGATCTCGTCAAAGGCCTGCTCGATGCGCTTTTCAAATTCGGCCGCGATTCCGGCCTTGTCCGTTCCCTCGAACATGCGATACGCCTGCGGAACGATCTTGCGGACATGCTCGATCAGCGTGCTGACTTTGAAAATCATCACCATGGTATTCCAGAAGCCGCTTCGCAGTATGAGTTTGCGGGCCAGAATGGCGTCGGGTTTTTCGACGAATCGCGCCACCTCTCTGGCTCCGAATGGAAACGCGTTGTGCCACCGGTTACTCGGAAGGATGTAGCCGTAGTCGGTTTCCGGCGCGGTGGGAGCGATCCCGAGCAGCACTATTTTCGAGTTTTCGCGTTCGACGAAATTGTAGGCGGCTTCGACATGGGTGAGAAACAAACCCTCCTGCTCGATAAAGTGGTCTGATGGAAAGACCGCGACGATGGCGTCGGGATGCCGTCGATGTAATTGCGCAAGCGGCAAAAGTAAACCCAAGCCGGTGTCCCGGTTTCTGGGCTGTATTGTAACGCCGACCGCGGGATGGCTGTTAAGTTGCTCCGCGACCTCAGGGTGATCGAAATGATTTTCGGTGACGACGACAAATTGTTTTTCTGCCGGGACCAATCGGCGTATCCGCTGGAGCGTTGCTTCGAGCAACGACTGTTGGTTGAAGAATTTCACGTATTGCTTGGGCAACAAATCCCCACGCAGTTTACGCACAAAAGGCCGAAGCCGCATTCCATCCCCGCCCGCGAGTATGACGGCGAAGCGATTGCGGTTGTAGAATCTGTCCAGGATCGGATTCTTCATGTTTAGTTTCCCTCCTGCATGAGCCACCGAGCAAAGGAGAGGCCAGTAATGAGAGATGATGTTGGCTGCTGGACACCTCTGGAGCTTGTCTTTAATCGTCCATCCATACTCAGTCGTGCAGCGGATTGAGGCAAAAATGTCGGATGGGTGTGGCGTTCTTGCAGTGGCGCATGGCATCAAGTAGACATTCCATGAGCGGGAATCATCGGAATCGTCTTCAGGACCGGTGGAATGAAATTTGTACATCTAGCTCGCTTTAGGGTGAGATCGCGGCGACTGCGGCTTTATTTTTTGGCTCCGCTAGCCGGCTCGGACCCGAAATCGTGGAAATCAAATCTGCTTTTAATCCGTTCCTCGAATCGGTGCGCACTTTGAGTCCGACAAGTCACCATCCTCTGCTGTCGCGATACCGGAACCTGCTGGTTATCGACCGGCCGCTTCCGTTCCGCTACTTCGTTCCTTTTGCCACCGTCGCTCTGGCCTCATTTCTTGCCTCCCTGTTGCCGCCGCGGCTCGATCCCAGTCATTTCACCTTTTATTTTCTCGCGGTCATGCTGAGTGCGTGGTACGGCGGTCTCGGCGCAGGGTTGGTCGCCACAGTGTGTTCGGCTCTCGCCCTCGATTATCTTTTCATCGCGCCAATCGCTTCGATCGAGCTCGATTCCCACGCCCTCGTACGCCTATGCGTCTTTTTGATCGTTGCATTCCTTACCAACTATTTAACCAATGCCCAACGTCGCGCCGAAGCGGAATTGCGGCAAGCTCACGCGAAACTGGAGGATCGGGTTCAGGAGCGAACCGCCGAGCTAGCGCAGGCCAACGAAGCTTTGCAAGCCGAGGTCGTTGAACGCCGGAAAGTTGAGAAGGAACTCTTGCGATTGCAACAGCAGATCGGCCCGGTCGAGCGGTTTGCCACGCTTGGCCGGATGACGGCAACCGTGGCCCATGATTTGGGCACGCCGCTCAATTCGGTATTGGGTTATGCGCAACTTCTGGCGCAAGAAAACCTGCCCGATCGAGCCCGCCGCCGGTTAGCGATCATTGAAACTCAAATCCATCGGATGGGGGATATTATCCAAAACTATTTGTCGTATACGCGTGGCAGTTCACCGCGGGAGCGAATCGATATCAACGAGCTGATCCGGGACACGTTGCTTTTGCTTCAACCAGTCTTCAAGCAGCGCGGCGTGGAGATAAGCGCGGCGCTCGCCGATGACTCGCCGGTCATTTATGGTGACGGCACATCCATCCAGCGAGTACTCATCAACCTATTGGACAACGCAATCGATGCTTGCGATAGCGGCGGTCAGGTTAAGATCTCCGGCGTCGTCGCAGGCGGGATCGCTGATCAAGGACCCTATGTGGTCATTAAGCTCACCGATACGGGCGTGGGCATATCGCCAGACATGTTGCCGAAAGTCTTCGATCTATTTGTCACGACAAAAGCGCCTGGCAAAGGGACGGGCTTAGGTTTGGTCATTTGTCAAGAAATTGTCAAAGCTCATGGCGGCTCGATCGCCGTGGAAAGTCGGCTGGGGGTCGGAACGACGATTACCGTATCTCTGCCAAGCGCCGCCGCGCCGATAGTTATAGAGCCAACAGAGAATCGCAATGAACGCACAGATTCTGATCGCTGACGACGACGAAGTGAGTTGTCAGCTTTTTGCCGAGACCTTGGAAGGCCAGGGCTACGATGTGCAAAAGGTGACTTCGGGTGACCAGGCGCTCGCATGCTTAGCGCAGGGCCCGTATGACTTGTTGATCGTCGATGTGCGCATGCCCGGTACGTCCGGCTTGGAAGTTACGCGTATCGTCCACGAAAAGTATCCCGGCCTGCCGGTGATCGTCATGACCGCCTTCGGCTCCATCGAAACAGCGGTGGAGGCGATTCATGATGGCGCTTTCGATTTCATTTCGAAACCGATGAATCTCGCCGAGCTGCAAAAAACCGTCGAAAGGGCGTTGACTTCCCGGTCCGTGCAACGCCCAGGCGATCAGCCGCTCGATTCCAACGAGGGTATGTCTTCGCGCCAAGCAGCCAGCAAAATTATCGGCAAGACTCCAGCCATGCTGGAAGTTTATAAGACTGTGGCCAGGGTCGCTCCGGCGAAAAGCACCGTGCTGATTCTGGGAGAAAGCGGCACCGGCAAGGAAATGATCGCGCGCGCGATTCACGAACATAGCCCGCGGGCGCACCGGCCTTTTGTGGCAGTAGACTGTGGCGCTTTAACTGAATCGATTCTCGAAAGCGAGCTTTTTGGACATGTGCGTGGCGCGTTCACCGGCGCGATTGCCGATAAGAAGGGAGTATTCGAAGAAGCACAGGGCGGCACCTGCTTCCTCGACGAAATCGGTGGCATCAGTCCGAACTTGCAAGCCCGGCTCCTGCGAGTGCTGCAGGAACATGAAGTCCGCCGTGTCGGCGGCAAAGATTGGACCCCAGTCGACGCCCGGGTTGTCGCCGCGACCAATTTCAACTTGGCCGAAGCTGTCAGGCTGGGTGAGTTCCGCCAGGATCTTTATTACCGATTGAACGTTGTTGCGATTCACTTGCCACCATTACGCGATCGCCGTGACGATATCCCGCTGCTCGCGCAGCACTTTCTCAAGCAGTATAGCGAGGAAAATAACAAGGCGATCCCAATGATTTCCGACGATGCTATGGCGCTCTTGTGCGCGTATACATGGCCGGGGAACATTCGCGAACTCGAAAACGCCATCGAGCAGGCCGTCGCCCTCTCCTATCGCTCGGTTTTGACACCGGAAGATTTGCCCCGAGACGTTGGCGAGCCAAAAAATTCACGACTTTCAGCTGCGCCTTCGGAAGATGGGCAATTCTTGTTTCCTGACACTCCGAGCCTTGAGGATGTCAAAAGACGCTACGTGCTGCATGTGCTCAGACAAACCCATGGAAACGTGTCGGCGACCGCCAGGCTACTGAACGTCGACCGGCGATCTCTCTATCGAATGTTTGCCCGCTATAAGATCGAGCCGCTTTTGAAAGGCGAGTGAAATTAACGTCGTCGGTAGCGAGTTGCGACCCGGCCGATCGGCGGTCGCGCTAATCGAATCGATTCTGCTGGCTAAATCCGCTCACCGCCATCGAACCACGCTGCGGCACTCCCCTTGCACTCAGATCATCGATGGGAGGAAGGCCTGATGCGGGTACTGGTGATCGATGACGATGAAGTCTTCGGCCGGTTGTTGGTAGAATTACTGGCTGACGTTGGTATCGGCGCGGTCTGTATAGCTGATGGTCTTGCCGCTTACAAGTTGATGACCGACGATGCTTTCGATCTATGCATCATCGATCAACGTATGCCGCTAGTGCTCGGCGCTGATTTGGCCGAGGCGATTTTGCAAGAGCGTCCGAGTTTAAAAATTATCTTGGCATCGGCTTTTGCGGATCAGGCGTTGCAGGCCTATACAGCGTGCAAAGGAATTGCGCTACTATCGAAACCTTTTACCAAAGCGCAATTGCTCGAAGCGGTTGAGCTCGCCTTGGGTGAGCCGCCCGGCAGTGGCCGACTGCGCTGAAAACATTCAATCGATCCCCGCCGGAATTTCGTGCATAAAGTAAGCAGTTCATAACGGTGCACTGATTGGAGTTATAGCCGGCTTCGGCTGTTTACTATAAGGCCGTTGCGGCTACCTTTTTGAAACCGGTTGGAGTGATTTACCGCGCAGCAATTGGATCACCGAATCCAAGTCGTTTTTGATTTTTTCATCATTAATATCGGTGTCAGGGCGGTCCATCTCCAGGTCGAACTTTGCGTCGGTAATTTCTTTACGGATGGCGTTCACGACGGGCTTCAAATTGCTCGCAACGTCCGTAACAGCGTGTTGCAAATAGCCATCGGCGCGGATGAGCTCTTTTTTGGCCCTTTGCTTGTGACCGGTCGCGGCGCCAAAAGCTTCTGCGTTCGCGATGTGAAATCTCGCTTGCACCAGATCGGATTCGGCGCCGCGGGCGGCGCGAAGAATTTCCCACGAGGCGTTTTTGTACTCCAGAAACCATTCTTTAATTATTCGCGAACGCTGCCCCATATCGCTCAGGTTACCGAGGGCAGCTTGTATTTGATTGCCCAGCGAACTTACAATCCGATGCTTCTGGAATAAGCCGCGGTTATTAGCAGACTCATATGAAAATTTGTCAGGTACAAACACAACCGCGGAGTGCCGTAACGCTAAAATCGTTATCAGGACCAGGATGAAACACAAGTTCATGATCGGGATTCGCCACATTCTATACGCGAAATTTTTGAGTCATCAAATGATTAATGCGCCGCCACCGGGTCTGCTGACCCGCCGGGGCAAGAACCATTGTCGAGGCGATGTCGACGTGAAAAATACTGGTCATAGTCAGCGCTCGGTTCGGCGGGGATATGCATTTCACCAAGTTCTACTCTTGGAGAGAGCAAATCCGAAGCCAGTGCTAAATACTTGTAAGACAGCTTGATAGCTAGGCGGGACGAATGGTTGGGATGAGCCATAAGGTCAATTTACTTAGAATGACTGGGTGAAATGTCGGTGCGGTTGGTATTGTGGCTCTGGCGCAGCACTATCCCTCGTAATGGAGCTACTCTTAACATTCCTGGTCGGGCAGCGAGCTGGGGCGCATTTGCGTGGAGGGTGTGGCGAAATGGCAGGCTGAAATCGACGCACCGATTAAATCACCCGGGGATTCCGGCCGAGATCGGCTGGCCCGGCAGTTGCTCTAAGCTAAGGAGCAAGACCAAAACGCCGGGAGGGATTCGAGTGCGGGCCAAGAAAGCAGCTAGCCAATCCATACAACTCAGAAACGACGCTTCATTTCGCTGGGTGAGAGGTATGCCGACGTCTGGTGCTCCCGACTCTGATAAGGCGCTTGCGATCTTTCAGCCGGACATTCTCATCCCCGAACAGTTTCGTGCCACCTGTATGAGAACCTTAAGTCTAGAGTCAGAAAAACTGCTGATGCTCGCTGTGCTGTGGGATGCGATAGCTTGTTTTCAAGGAAACCTCGGCGCAAACGGTAACAGAAAGCAGCAACTATTTCTCGAAGCGGAACGGTGGATCTCGGACTCGGATCCAAATTATTTCTTCTCCTTCGAAAATATTTGCACGGAACTTGGGTTCGCGCCGGCCTATCTGCGCCAGGGGCTGATGGCGTGGAAGGAAATCGCGTTGGCAGAACGAGCCGCTCAGCGTCCCGCCAGTTATTGGCCGGGCAGGAAGCAGAACAAAACCGACCATTGAACATGATGCGCCATGGCAGCGGCGTATAGCTCGCCTTATGGCCGACGGCGCAGTGAAAGAAAACGACGCCGCGACGAAATTCGCGGACGGTGATTTCGGATTGGCCGTGGGATGGCCGCCGACCATCTGGCCGACCAACTGGGCCTCCACCGGGCCGAAGGCGCCATCGTTGCCGCGGCTCAACCCGCCAGCTCAGCCGATCACTCCGGTGTCGAACGAAGTGACATGATCGTTGATATAAAGATCAGCACTAAGCTCAAATTCATAGAAGGCATCCGTCACGCCGGAATCTCCCGGTATTCTGTCGCACGACATCTTGACGGCGTTAACACTGTCTGATTCTCCGGCGAGTAGCACTGTTTTCGTCCAGCCGTCATTCATTCCCAAGAGTTCTCGTGCCGTCGTTGCTGAACATTCCCTTCACCGCGAATTGCGGCCTGGTAAAGATCGTTCTTCGATTCGACTAAAGTGGCTTTGCCATTGGCCGGGGGGGATAGTTCGTCCCGCTTCCCACGCCGTCGGCACAACCGCATACGCTGCCGATGAACCGTTCGAGCTATGTTCCTTCATTCGGTGGATCAAATCATCGAGCGATGTCCGTTCTATGATTTGGTTGAACTGCGAGGAATGGTATTTAGTACACTCACGTGTTCGAAATCGACGTCATAAGCCTTCCAGCTTTCGCCGACACGGTGCAGTTTGTAGTTAATCGAAAGCTTTGCGCGGTTGCTGGTTACCAATGATGTTTCGACCTCGGCGTTATCTCCCCTCTGGATTTTGCGGTCGAAGGAGATTTTCGCGCTGATTTGCGATTTCAACCCATCGGTGTACGAGCCCAGCGCATAAACGGTAAAGACCTCGACAAACTGGCGGCGCTCCTCAGGCGATAGTTCGGGCCCATGGCTGCCGAGTGATCTTGCTGCCATGGCAGCAAACTCGAACCATTGATCAGAAAGCCTGATGAGATTTGTGAGCAGTTCGTCGTTCGGTCGATTCGCAGCCGGTGTGTCTGCGAGCAGATCGGTAAGTTTTTTGACGGTGAAGCTCAGTTGGTCCATTGGCTCAGCAGCGACGGCAGTGCAAGGGACGCCGGTCAGCAAGAGGCAGACAGCGCACAGAAAACCGCATATTGACGCGGTTCGGCCGATATTAGCCTCGTGATTCAGACCTCACCGATTCTTTTAATGATAATTCCTTTCGGTCGCAATTGGCCGGCGGTTGATAACTTAGATACGATCGCTACGGAACATGAGGATCGCTTCCTGGCGGTGAGTAAGTCTATTATTATGATGGAGTGCATTGTTAGACACGCTTGCAGCTTAGTGGGTGGGCCGGAAAGATGATAATTTCGACGAGTTGGGTTTCAAAAAAATGGCGCGGCGAGATTATTTCTCGCCGCGCGGCGGTGGTTTCGACACGGCTCATTCGCCGTCTGCGTAAGCTCGGCCAAACATAAACGACTCTTCGTGCGTCTGTTTTTGAACCTGATCCTTCCCGGTCGGGGTCTCGTCGCAGGGACCCGAATAGTCGATCATGTCGCCCGTCTGCGCGTTCTTGAGTTGCGGGTGATTACTCGCAAGACTCTTTTGGGTCATCGCGGGAAATCTCATGTTGCAATAGTTTTCGCCCGTCGCTGCTCTTACCGGCGCATCATTGTCCGCTGCCATCGCGCTGCCAGCCAAAGAGCCAGCCAAAACCAACATGGATAACGTAGTTCCGATGTGTTTCATAATCCTATCTCCTTTTTCTGTTTTAATGCCGTCGATGCGGCGCTAATCGTCGATGTTGCTGTTATCGAACCATCACAATGTCTCGGCTGTGAAGCGTTTCATTATTCACTCACCTTCTTTCGACACGGGACTTTGCACTTTGTGAATCTTGTGCACGCTAATCAGCAAGCAATATGCCACGCGGCAATATGAGGGAAATCACTGTGAACCATGCGAAGAGGATCCCGGGTGACTGTAAAACTGAGACGCTTTTGCGCGCCACGTTGCCATTTGCCCACGCCCGGATTCGTCGCGACGGAGTATCAATCCTCGAATCGGTTTCATGCGTCGGGAAAAAGTTTCTGGCGTGCGCCTTGCTAAGATTTGCCATACATCAAATAACGTGACGGGAGAAATTTCTATGATCCTCAAAGAGATCGCATAGCGGCTTGTCTATTTATTTCATGGCTAGCGATCATCGCCCATGCTGTCGAAGCCGCTGTGCTCGATGCCCGTGGCTGCGATTACGCGTGTTGGCGCATGCGCGAGAAGATGATCGACCTGAAAGATGATGAAACTGATCTGCAATCGGATGTGAACATGCTCCGAAGATTGCTGCTCCATCATGCGAGCCAACAACGAATTGACATGCTTCGGAACCGCATTCAGGAAGATTGGAGTCAGATCGTCATGGCCCGAGGTCTTACAAGAGAACTAAAGGAGAGCCCATTGCTGGAAGTCGCGGAGGAGTTCTTTAAGCACATCGTTCCTAGGGGTTGATTCGGAGCGGCAGACGGTTATCTTGACTAGAGTCATTGATTGATCAAAACTCAAGAAGTCGAATTTATGAATCCGTTGGTATTTCTCCCGCGTCGTAGTCTGTGGTTCCGCGTTCAATATTGCTTGCTCAATTATCGTCAGCTCCTACCTTTTGTTCGATGTCTTGGATCTTGATGGCTCCCAACGTGCACCAACACCGGCGGGCAAGAGCGAGATCTTCATCGCTGAAAACGTCACCGATATCAACCCGGTATTTACGCCAAATTTCGGTGTACTGAAGTTTGGCATCTTCCCTGAAGTCCAGTCTTCCAGTGAAATCTTAGCTTCAGTCTTCTTGGCCCGTGAATTGAATTTTTTGGGTCTTAAAGCATCTCGTCGCCACCGGATTGCCTTGCCGCGTTCTTCCGTTTCCGACACTTCATCCTCCGTTCAGGCCTAGCCCCTTTGTTTGTCCAACGGGGCTTGTTTCACCGTACCGGTGCGACGGCTTGAAATCGTTTTTCCTGTTGGGCAGCGGCGAAACGCCGCTGCCTCGACAACGACGGAGATGGGTATGATTGAGCGTCCTTCGTGTTGTCAGCCGGACGGTCAACGCCGGTTCTCGGGTCGAGACCGAGTTCATCGGATTGCCGGCGAGTTCTCGATCTATCATTGCGAATATTGCCAAGCCTATTTCATTCAACCTTGGCATACTGCCCAAGAGTTGTTGCGCTATTATCCGGCGGATTATGGTCGGTTTCGCCACCGTGAATCACTTCAAAAGAAGCGCCACCATGATTGGCGTCGCTTTATTGTGGAACATCATTACGGCTATCCTTCACAATCGAGCTTACGCAAGAGCCGCGTTACTCGGATGGCGGCAAGAGTGCTGTCGTGGGTGACCGCCAAAGGGGCCATCCCTTATCGCGGTTCCGGTAAAGTGCTCGATATCGGCACGGGAGGAGGCTCCTACCTATTTCGATTGAAACAGTGGGGTGAAATACCTTCGCCGTTGAACCTAGCGGAACCGGTTGCCAACGGGCCCGATCGCTCGGCTTGAACGTGTTTAACGGCACGGTTGAGGCTGCTGGTTTTACCGACAGCTTTTTTGATGTCGTGCACTTAAGCACTGTGCTTGAACACTTGCCGAATCCCCGAACCACGTTTGACGAAATTTATCGAATTCTTCGGCCTGATGGATTAGTTTATGTAAAGGTCCCCAACACTCAGAATTTGGTTTTCCGGTTGTTTGGCGAGAAGTTGGTACGCGCTCGACGTGCCCCGCCATGTGATTTCCTATTCGCCGAAGACTTTACGGACGCTTGCGGAACTTGCGGGGTTTACCATACAGGACCAGGATTTTTCCGCTGGCCACTTTAATTTTGTGCGTAGTGTCCGCTATCTTTTGGAGACTCAAAGAGATCGCTACCCGTCCTGGTTGAGAAGAATCAACTGGGAGCACAGTAAGCTCATTCGGCGAGCATTGAGACCGTTTTTTTCTTGATTGATTCAGCTGGTTATGGCGATTTCGTGCACCTGACATAGTTGAAGAGGGCGAGGTTTGTGCCAGAGATTTACCCAGCGATGACTAGCTTAGCGGAAGCGATTAGCGGCAATCTGGAGCTCGCGCGCGATCATGCACGCGAGCATCCAGCCCAGCCTGCGGCGACCTTCTTGACGGGAAGTCGAGCTGTGCAGCCAAAGCCGTAGCGTTGGGTGATAGGATAAGAACCAATCGGCTTTTGTGTCAGCGGAATCTCCGCCAGCCCAAATAACCAATGAATACGATCATCATCAACAGAGTGACAATGAACATGCGTTGATAAATCTCGACCGGCGCGGGCGGTTCTTCCCAGCTGGGAAGAACCGCCAAGTCGCTCTGGAATCTTGCCTTGGCAAAGTCGTAGACATAAACGTTCTGCCATTCAAAGCAGCTGATGGGCTGGGCAAAGTTTAGGTTGTCTCTGCTGGTCTCTGCGGGAACGTCGCTAGCTTTGTAGATGCAGGTGTTGAACTCTAGTGCGACATTTCTGACTCCAGTGCGGGAAATAAAGGCGCCAGCGGGATAGTCGGCCATGTAGACAACGGGCGTTTTCGGTTTTTCGGCGCCGTAATATTTTTGGGTCCGGTTGTCGTAAGATCCAGGATTGTTCCACCGCAATAAGTAAAATCTGCCGTAATCTGGATCGCTATTGTAGGCTGGATCGCGGTCCAGCGAATCGATCACCCATCGGTGAAAGCAAAAAGGGATTTGCTCGCCAAAGCTCCCCACTGTGTCGGTGATGTTTCGCTGGATCTTGCCCGCTCGATTCTTGTAGCTGTCGAATACGCAGCCTTTTTTGAACTGCACGATGGCGTATTTCTCCAGGGCAGCAACGGAATCGGTCTCATATTCCATGATCACACCGTTACTGTAAGTAGGATAATCAGCGTTGTCGCTGAACCAAATCTCGTTCACCACCTTGGTCAGGGTGAATCGCTTGAGATCGCAGCTGCTGGTAGAGCGGCAGTCAGGATTCAAAAAGACCTGTTTGGTCTCCGCGAGCGTATGGACGTGGCCTATGCCGGTAAAGTCGGCAGATGAGACAGCAGCCAGGAGTGATATCAGCAAGAATACTGAAATGCGGATAAATCGCTTCATGTGATCAGGGTCGGCAGAGTATCGGATTCAAATCTTCGGTGTCAACGGGGTCGTGCTATTTAGCACGGCGGGACCTGCTATCTGCATTCGCGGACAGTCGCTCCCTATTCGCTTTCTGACGATGGCGATTGTCCACGGTCAAAGTTGTTGAGTATTGGGAGAGGTGAGATCCTTCGCTATTGCTTAGGATAAGATCGCCGCAGTTTTTCATTGAGACGATTTCAATTGCAGATCATCAAGTGGCAGTCTCTAGGCAGCTTTTTCATTAATCCTTTGATTACATGGCCGCGCAACATGTGGTAGAACGCCGAGCGGCGCGAGGCGCCGATGAAGACGGTATCGACGTCGAGGGCTTTGGCGGCGTTGGCGATGGCGTCGGCGGCGTTGTGGGCGACGGTCCATATGGGAATGATTTCGATGTTTTTCTCGCGCACCGCTTGCAGCGTGGCGCGTAGAGTTTGGACGCCCTCTTCGTTTGGGGTATGGGGTGTGTCGCCGGCGAACAACCCAGGCCACTCTTCGACATAGATGCAGTAAATTGCCGACTCGCCTTTGCCTTTGGCCCGCGTGATGCCCTCTTGAATGAGCCGCGGGCTTTCGTCGCGTATGGCCAGCATGGTCGTCGACGGGTAGAGTGCTTTGAGTTCGACGGCTTCAGCCAGGGTGACCAGGCCTTTGAGTTCGTCTTCAACGAGACCTTCCGAAGCCCGGTAGGCGCGCGCTTGCAGGCGTTGAATCAACGGTATCTTGGTCAGGGCATCGACAAACCAGGAGCGACGCACGCCGACGGCGATCAGCATGCCGATCAACGTGACGCTGCTGCCGAACAACGTCGCCAGCTGTTTTTCGACAAGATTTACACCCCAGGCGCCGGTGACCATAAGGGTCGTCAAGACGCCGATCCAAAAGCCCAAGTCGCGCCGGCCCAAGTTCCAGCGAATCGAGTCCAAGCTAAGAGAGGAAAACACGAAGGCACCCAATAACCCAAAGGCGTACATGTCGCCCAATATCTTCATGTCGCCTTGGCTGGCCAGGATCACCATGACCGGAATCATCGTGGCGATGCCGATGGCGATATAGGGGGTATTAAATGTCTTGCTTCGCAGGGAAATGATTTTGGGAAGAAATTCGCCTTTCACCAGGGCCAGAAAGACATGATATGAACCGATGATCGCTGTATTGGAGGCGAACAGCAGCAAGCTCGATGCCGTGAGCACGACAGCGAGCTTGATCCCCAGCCCACCGGTGATTCGTCCCAGCTCGGAGATAAACCGTTCACTCTCGGCAGCTTTGAAATGTTCCGGAAGCAGGCCAATGGATAGCGCCGTCAACACCGGCGATGTCAAGACCATCGTGATGATGACCGCCGCCATGGCCCAGCGGGTGGTTCGGCGCAATGGCAGCCGCATGGTTGGGCTCAGTTGGCTGATGCTCTCAAGGCCCGAGAAGGCGAGCCAGGCCGAGGAGAAACCGACCATGAGTTGATAGGTCGAGATGTTGTTGCCGGTGCCGAGCCGGCTGAGCACCGCCCCCCATTGTTCGGCATTCATCGTGAAGATGGCGATGACGATGACGATCATATTGACGACGAACGACGCGCAGGCCATCACCAGCGAGACGCCCGCACTTTCACGAATGCCGATCAGGTTGAGCAGCGCGAGGACGCCGATGCCGATGCAGGCGAGCACCATGATATGGCCATCGAGGGATGGAAAGGCGCTGCCGATGTATTGAAAGCCGGAGACCGACGAGATCGCGGTGGTGAGAAAATAATCCACCGTGATCAGCATACCGCCCAAGCATCCCCACATGGGGCCGAACGCTTTGGTGGTGATGGTGACGACACCGCCGCCTTCGGGATTGCGCCAGCTGATTTCGATGTATTTCAGCGCGAGCAGGATGAACCCGCCGGTGGTCAGTAAGACGAAAAACGGCGTGGCGTCTTTGACATGGCCGTACATGATGCCGGGAACGTAATAGACCGACGTGCCGATATCGCAGAACACCACCGCCCAGGCGAGAAACCAGTTCAACTGACGGGTATCTTTTGTCGGTTGCATAAACGTATCGTTAGTGAACTAAGGGGAGAAAAATGGCGCGTACACGGGTTGTCTCAAAAGACTCTTGCATTGATAACGCCGTTCGACTTATGATACAAGATAACATCTGACTCTATGGCCCTGCCGGTTCAATACTTTCAGAAGCTCGTCGAGAGCTGTCCCGACATTATTATTTCGGTCGATCGTCACGGTACGATTACTTTCTACAATGACGGTGCGCGGCAGAATCTCGGCTTTTCGTTCGACGAGGTTTTAGGCAAAAACGTCCTGGAGATCTATCCCAATCTCGAAGAAGCGCGCCGAGTGATGGCGGCGATGCGTGCGAGCGATGGCGAAGGCAGGGGGCGGGTGAGAAACTTCGAAACCATATTCAAGACCAAGCGAGGCGAGCAGATGCCAGTGGCAATTTCTGCGTCGATCATCTACGACGATCAGGGTCAGGAGATCGGCTCGATTGGTTTTGCTAAGGATATTCGCGAGATCCGCCGGCGCGACCGACTGGTGACGCTCGCCGAGATCGCCATCGGGCTTTCCCACGAGATCAATAATAGTTTGGAAGTCCTGGTCAATCAGACCGAACTGATGAAGAAGTATGTCGAGCGCGTCGCCACCGACGAAGACTACATTGTCGAGTCGGACCGGCTCGACTCCGTGGCGTCTCAGGTGCGCAAAATACAAGATATCACCACGCGCATGGCCAAAATGGCCGAAGAGGGCGAGTACGGCACGACCGAGTACCTCGACGGCAAGATGATGACGGATCTCCATGTCGATGCCGCAGCCAGCGACAAACCTTGTGCCCGGCCGTCGCCCGACGCGTGTTATCCATTAAGCGGCTTGAACATTTTGGTCGTCGACGATGACGCCAGCATCTGCCAGTCGCTCAAGCAGCTCTTGGAGTCGGAGCGCTGCTGCATCGAGACCGCGGCCTCCGGAGTCCATGCCATGGAGTGGTTGAGGCGGCACCGCTTCGATGTCGTGTTGAGCGATGTCGTCATGCCCGACATGGACGGTTACGAGCTGTACCAAACCGTCAAGAAAAACATGCCCGGACTGCCGGTCGTCTTGATGACGGCATTCAATTACGACAAAGACCACATCATCAAGCGCAGCTGCCTCGGAGGCTTGCAGGGTGTCATCTTCAAAAAGCCGGTCAATCCGACGATGCTCAAAAAAGTCTTGCTGCAGCAATGCCGACCTGAACAGGTCCAACGGCTGTCCATGGCAGCTTCATAATTTCGGCGCAAAATCGCCCAACTAACTGCCCCAGTGAACAAAGAAGATTTTTACAATCAGGGGATGGAGTATTTCGCCCAGGATCACTTGGACGATGCCGTTGCCGCTTATTTGCGCGCCCTCGATGAAGATCCCAATTACGCCGACGCTTTGCATGCCCTGGCGATGACTTATTCGCACCAAGAAAAACTTGATCAAGCCATCGACATCGCGAAACGTTTGATCGCGGCGGCGCCGGACGATGAACTGGCTTATACGAGCCTGTCAATCTTCTATCAACAGAAGGGTCTGATCGCCGAAGCCGAAGAAGTCGGCGCGAAGGCGCGTACCCTCGGCTGGAAGCGCCAGCTTACTGAAAACAAACGTTAATCGAGCCGCGCCAGCGCTCGCACCAGACCGTCTTACATTCGTTGTCAATGCGCGCCAACGAGACCCGAGATGGTGCGTTAAGGTCGACTTTATCTTTGATTTTTACCTCTTAAAATATCAAGTATTTCGTATTCTTACCTTAGATTTGGTGATGCTTGCAGTTTCACCTGCGACTGGATAATACATGGCTCTTGAGCTGGGGCGGACTGTAACACTGTCCGTTAAACCCAATCGAACCATGACACTTGCCACCGCACCCTTGGAACAGTTGGTTAAACTCATCGGCGACGAAGCCCTGGTGGACGAGCGCATTCATGAAACCCAGGCGGCGTTGGTGTTGGTTAAACGGCGGGTGTCGGAATCACTGGCGCAGCACTACATCGCGACGAGAGAAGTCAAAATCCAGATGCCGGAGGATCTCATGAGGGAAGAACAATCATACGAACGCTTGCTCCAAGCCTTGCAAGACATGAAGAGCGAGATCGCCAAGCAGATCCGCCCCGTCGAGGAGCAGATTATCCAAGCTAACGTCGATCATCTGCGCCAAACTTTCAGCCAGGAAAGCCGTCGTTTGAGCAAGTGCATCGAAGAGGTCGACGACAACATCCTCGCATGCCGGCAATATCTGCAAGAGCATGCGCGCATCCGCGCGAGCCTCGACGCGCTCAATCAGAAGCTCACCCAGTTGGGCGCCGAAGGAATTCAAGTCCCGGATGCGCTGGAGACAAATGATCTCGGTGAGATCGTGCGCCAGCGCATCGAACACCTGAGGTCACAGGGAAAAATTTAGGCCGACTTCGGTGCCACTCTAAATCAGTAGTTTTAAGAGAGACTCGCCTTGCTTTGAGTCCGTGCGGCAGTCGCGAAACTTGCCAAAGTGTCATTTTGATCGTCAACGAACAAAATCGTCTTTTCTGCTGCGTACAAAGTCGAGATCCTTTGGCTATCGCTGAAGCATAACATTCGTTCGCCCTGGCAGATTTGCTGTTTCGGCATGGATGGCTATCGCTTGGGATGATTCCCAGCAATAGTTAATTCTCACCGACCGCTTTGGCGTCACGTAAACTTGCACGGTAATTAACCACATAGCCGACCAGGCTGATGGTGAGCGCGCCGCAGATCGCCACAGTCCAAGGGGCGCCAATCCAGGTCGCGATCAGTCCGAAGGGAAAGCTGCCCATTGGGCCGAGGCCGCGATTGATCAGACCAAACATCGACATGATACGACCGCGGTTGTGCTCGTTGGTGTGGAATTGTAGCAGCGTGGCGACCGACGATAGGAATGTGGTCTGAAAGCTACCGGCGAAGAACAAGAATACCAGCGACAAGAGAAAGCTGCGCGAGGTGGCGAATAGAACGATGCAGATGCCGAATCCGGCAGCTAGGCCAAACAGCAAACGCGGCGGTTTAGGAAAACGGCGCACCGAGGCGAGGGTCAGCCCGCCCAAGATCGCGCCGGCGCCCGGCGCCATGAGCAACATGCCGAGACCGGGGGCGCCGACGTTGAGAATTGTCTGCGCGAACACCGGCATGAACTGAGTATAGGGTTTGGTGCAAAAGCTGACGACGGCGAGGACTGTTAGAAGCGCCAGAAACATCGGGGTTTTCCACGCGAGCTTAAGACCTTCGATCATGTCGCGCGTAATACTGGTTTTGGCCGCCGACGGTTCCGTGGCGGGTATGCGGATGAGAAATATCGTGACTAACACGAGCAGATTGCCGATGGTGGCTAGGAAGAAACAGCCCTTGGTATCGATCACTGGAATCAGCAAACCTCCGATCGAAGGTCCGAACAGCATCGAGCCATTGAAAACCATTTGATAGAGCGTGACGGCGTTGGGCAGATCTTCGCGTGGCACAAGATGATGTAGGATCGACTGGCGCACCGGTTGCTCGAACGAAACCAGAAAGCCGGTGAGGGCGGAGACCAGCAGGAGATGCCATACCTGAATGAGCCCGAGATGACGCATCACGCCGAGAAACAGCGCCATCGCGACGAAAGAAATTTGGGTCAGGACAAAAATGGTTTTTAGGTCCGTGCGATCGACCACGGCGCCGCCGAAGGCGGAAAACAGCACCCGCGGTAAACCCAGGCAGAGTCCCTCTAGGCCTAGATAAAATGGCGAATGGGTCAGTTGAAAGATCAGCCAGGTCTGCGCGGTGGTCTGCACCAATGTGCCGGTATGGCCAAGAAATAGACCGAGCCAGTAGATCAAGTAGTCGCGGTGGCGAAAGGCGCGGAAGGTAGTGTTTAGAAGCATGAAGTTCTTCTTCTTGCCGCGCTTCGTCGAGATTGCATTCGCGCAACCGGCGCTTCATCGGAACAGCCCCGAGCTGAGATGCGCGATCGTGTGGCCGCTGTTGCATCGTTTTAGGCAAGGGAAGCAAACTTGATGGTCCGAACGGGACTCGACCCCGTGTTCCCGACGGGAGAGTTCTGCGTTACCCTTTAAGCATCAATCACGATGGTTCTAACTCTGCAATTTTACTGCATTCACGTTTATCCAGTTTGTACATGCTTTCGGTGTTTTCAACAAACTAACTGTCAAAAACCCGACATCGCGCAATGTGCGCATCCGTTGTTGACAAAGGGGGGAAGGGGCTAGTCTCGATTCACCATGCTCGCTTGCTCCGGCCAGAATAAAATACTTGCCTCGCTAAGCCTATTCCCCCTCGGCTCGCTGATAGCATGGTGTCTCACTCCCAAGAGCTCGCTAATTCGTATGCAATCACTCCAGTCGGTCGGTGTCGGGAGGATATGCCGAGCTCGGATATCTTGCGTTGGCCGCTGGACTTGCGAACGCTTCCGTTGTGCTTTCGAAAGTTGTAAGGCGTCCCGCGTAACCTGTTCAGAATATCCTGCAAGTCTTTTGCAGTTGAAGTCTTCGTCCCGATCGGTCCGCTGAGTGCGCGAAAGCGGGCTGAACACGGACAATGCGCCCGCAAAGCCAAATCATCTCATCGGACGGGATTCCAAATCATCGATAAAATCTGGAGCGATGCGCCGAAGGTGAACCGGCGATCCACTGATTACGAAAAACACTAGCCAACTCCAGAACATAACTCGACTAGAAAAAACCGACAAAAACGAGGTAAATAAGCATGAGGATGGAACCGTTTCTCTGGTTCCGTTAACTTCATCTGGAATCACACTGGAAACATAAAAGACACAATCGCCATTGCGCATGATCGATCAGCGACATGAGGATTTTCAGTTCCGGAGTGGTAGCCGGGCTGTGTGCAACCTATGGTAGTCAACTCAAGGAATTCAAGCGCCTACAGTTACATCACGCTCACTCAATTTCCGTTCGAAAACACATACCAGCAATTAGTTTCGGTAAAGTTGCGGCAAACTGGCAGCACGGAGTGGAAACTAGAGGACCTCTTGAAGGCCATTCTAAAATCGATCGTGGGTGAATCGTCTTAGAACTTAAGCGCGACCCTCAAGCCCAACGAAACCAAGCCCTGAGTGACGCTTTCATCGGTAGTTTTTGGGGCTTGTCATTATTACGCGGACAAAAGTCCGGCAACTTGCTTCTATTCACTCTCTAAGGCGTTCCGATTGGCTGTTCAGGCCGTTCTCCGTATGATTCGGCGCTAAGATTTATCCCTACGAGTACGCCATGAATCGTCCTCCATTTCCATGTAATTCTGCGTTACGGACCTAGATTCCTAGAGTTAACGCTCGCTTTGAGCAGTGAGCCGTAGTCCTTTCTCACCTAGCACTTTAGAGTCAACGTAGTTTGCAGTCTTACATCGGGGTGATGTACTTTATTCGAAGCTCTTTCTCCTTGCTCACGGATCTAAAAAGCATAAAAATGGCATGTGTCAAATCGTGTACTAAATCAGCGTACAACACCACAATCCTATGTTCGTTTTGGCGAGACGGAACTGTCGTCATGGAAAATTGTCAAAGTAACCTCGGCGGTATTTCTCGTTTAGATCAGTAGGAGTCTTCAACATGGAATCCCAGGTCACCATCGTGGTGGTTCCTCGCGAACGATTTAGCTTCGCCCAACAATCTTTGATCAATATTTATGAAAACACAGACTTTCCGTTCGACTTAATATACATCGACGCAGGCAGCCCGGGGCCCTTGCGAACATTCCTTAAGGAGGAATCGCAGCGAAAAGGCTTCCGGGTAATTTCGCTGGATCGATATCTGTCTCCCAACCAAGCTCGCAACCTTGGCTGGCGCGAAGTGAAGACCAAATACACGGTATTCATCGATAATGACGCGCTGGTGAGGCCCGGCTGGTTGGCGGCTCTTGTCCGATGTGCAAACGACACCGATGCCTGGATCGTCGGACCTCTCTACCTCATTGGAGAGCTGGAAAAACAGACCATTCACATGGCTGGCGGCACTCTGCACGTCAAGGAACATGAAGGCAAGCGAATTCTGTATGACGAACAATATCTTTTCGAAACGAAGCTCGACCAAGTTCAGGATCGTCTGCAGCGACGCGCTTGGGATTATGCAGAATTCCATTGCATGCTTATACGTACTGAGATTCTTCAACGTCTCGGTCCGCTGGACGAAAAACTTTTAAGCCTGCATGAACATATCGACATTGGCATGGCTGTGCGTGAGGCAGGAGGATCGGTTTATATTGAGCCGCGCGCAGTTACTAGTTATGTGCCACCGCCTCCTTATGAATGGTTCGATGTTCCCTACTTTATGTTGCGTTGGAGCGAGGCCTGGAACTTAGCAACGGTGCGCCACTTCAATGCAAAATGGGGTGTGTCCGCGTTGCGTTGGTTTAGTGAAAAGGCGGTGCCCGAGAGCGAGGAAACGATCATCAAATTTGCCCGCGGTCATCGTCGGTTTCTGACAGGGCTAACGGTACCCAATGGCAAGCCAGGCTATCAACCCGAGCTGCCTCGTGAGCAAGCCGAGCTCATGGTGGCGATGTTCTTATCGGTCGATCGAGACCGCTTCGATCTCAGCATCGTCAAGAACAAAAGCGATACCATCGAGGCTTGGCCGAATTTGGACGCACAGGAAACCTTTGGAAAACTTCCTCAGCTCCTACGTCAAGCCAGTGAGGGTCGATCCGGCGTTGTTATCCGCCCTCTCTCGCGAGGCCGAGCCAACGATCCAACCCTGGTTTGTGTAGAAACCAGAGAAGCCGAGCCGCTGCGCAAAATAAGACCGTTCGCGTTCCTGACTCTTGAGCCATCGCCGCAGCAATATCAATGTTGGCTGGCAGTCGATACCGGAAACTGGCGCAGTGCAGCGGCGCTGCGGAAGGTGGTACAACCGGCGCCAACCGCGATTTCTGCACCTTTGGCAGGAAGCGCCTATGTCGCCGGTGATTTATGCGACGTGAATCTTGGCAGTACGCCGGTGAAACTGGTCGAGGCCGTGACCGGCAAGGTCGTCAGTGTGCCTCAGTTGGAACGCAGTGGAGTCGTCCCGTATTTAACATCGGCACATACACTTTGAAGGGAAACAAATTGTATCGCTTTGCACAAACGAATATTCAGCTGTTCAATCAGATGTATGACCTCGGGTACGATGAACAGGAAATAGCTGCTGTCAAAAAGTCTTACGAGCTCGCAATGACCCTTTTCACCGGACGCTTCAGAGGGTCCGGGAAAACCTTCATTGCCCACTTGGTTGGCACGGCGAGTATCCTGACGAGTGTTCGTTCAGCGCCACGCATAATAGCCGCCGGACTCCTTCATGCCGCGTACGATAGCGGTGATTTTGGCGACAACAAACAAGGTCTCTCGTCTGCAAAACAAGACTATGTAAGAGCCGCCGTAGGCCCGGAAGTGGAAGAGTATGTCGCAAGGTACAACGAGTTAAGGTGGAACCAGCAGGTTGCACAGAGCATCTGCGTTCAGTTGGATTCTCTGAGCCAGTTTGAGAGAGACGTTGTTTTAATTCGTCTGGCGAACGAACTGGAAGATTATTTGGATCTGGGCATTCTCTTCTGCGGCGTGAAGAAACGCGACCAAGCTGGCTATTTTAATTCGGGCGAAAACATCTTATGCAATATCGCACAGAAATTGGGCTTTCCCGAACTTGCTGAAGTATGGAAATCGGAATTTGAGAAAACGGCTATCGCTAGCGAGCAGCCTCGGTTTGAATCTATCGGTAGCCGGGACTTTTCCTTTTTGGCGCCGCCTCTTTCCTATAAACGCCTGATGGACATATTAGCCAAGCGGCTCAACGAGATACCGAACAGACGCAAAGACTAATTGTAGATTTGCGAAAACGGATTTGAGGTATTAGGTAATGGACGCAAACGCTTTGGGTTCGACCGACGAACAAATTTCACTTACTATTGCGGCATCGTTTACCGCTGATTCGGTCGAAGTGCCGCTGCGCTTCTGGATGGAAGAATTACGTCAACCTGTCCGGATTCAGTTTGCGCCGTATGGGCAGCTGTTCCAACATCTCCTGACCTACCCTGGCTCGTTATCTAGCAGCAATAACGATATAGACGTCACTCTGGTTCGGCTTGAAGACTGGGGGGGCGCACCCGCGACCGACGCGCCGGGTTCGTTTGAATCGGAGATAGAGCGAAACGTCGGTGATTTTCTTCAGTGTCTCCGGGCTGCCGTAGGGAAAGTGCCCACGACATTTCTTGTGTGTTTATGCCCTCCATCCCAGCATCGCGCTGCCGATTCGGAGGCAAATGCTTTCATCACTAAGATGGAACACTACCTGGTCTCGGAGGCTGGAGAGATCGCCGGTGTACACGTCCTGCATCACGAAGATATGGCAAAGCTTTATCCCGTTCCAGACTGTCGCGACGATTATACGGACAAGCTCGCTCACGTGCCTTACACACCAGTGTACTTTACGGCTCTAGCCACTATGATCGCGCGGAAGATTTACGCATTGAAAAAGCTTCCTCACAAAGTCATCGCCCTCGATTGTGACAATACTCTATGGGGCGGGGCGTGCGGAGAAGATGGGCCGACGGCCGTCCAAATTGATTCGACGAGGAAAGCTCTACAGGAATTCGTCCTACGGCAGCACGACGCGGGCATAGTTCTCTGTCTTTGCAGCAAGAATAATGAGGAAGATGTCCAGGCAGTATTTGACGCCCATCCTGGAATGCTCGTGCAGCGGGATCATTTCCTTGCTTCGCGGATCAACTGGAGGCCTAAGTCCGAAAATCTAAGATCGTTGGCAAAGGAATTGAATCTGGGACTCGATGCCTTTATTCTTATCGACGATGACCCGGTTGAATGCGGCGAGGTAAGAGCGAACTGCGCTGACGTTTTGGCGATTCAGCTGCCGCCGGATCCGGAATGTACCCCGCAGTTTCTCGATCATCTGTGGGTTTTTGATCATGGCAAAGTAACCACTGAAGATAAGCGTCGAACGGAACTCTATCGAGAACATTTTCAGCGCGACTCGGTCCGACAACGATCACTCACTTTCGGGGAATTTCTCGCAGAGCTCCAACTACAAATCGACATTTCGCCCGCCACTGCTCATTCGTTGGCAAGAGTCGCCGACCTCACTTACCGGACGAACCAATTTAACGTTTCTACCATTCGGCGGTCTGAATCAGAATTGCAACACTTGCAGCAGGAAGGCAAGGAAATTCTGATTGTCCACGTTGGTGATCGATTTGGTGACTATGGCCTCGTCGGCGTGATTATTTATCAGGTTTTGTCACGCTCGGTAATTGTAGATACATTCTTGCTCAGCTGCCGCGCGATGGGGCGCGGAGTCGAACACCAAATGTTGGCAAGGTTAGGAACGATAGCCATAGAAAAGGACGCGGATTCTGTGGAGCTTCGGTTCATGCCGACGTCCAAAAACAAACCGGCCGCTAACTTTCTTGAGTCCCTAGTAAGCGCAAAAAAAGAAGTCTGCGAGGGTGGTTGGCGATATCAAGTTACCGCCAGTATGGCGGCCGATTATAAAATGGATCCGGATAAAGTGACACGCCAAAACGATGAAGGGTCAGACGGGGTTTCATCAGCGCCGGTGATCCCACAAGATTCGAGATCGCGATTCAGGCCCCAGGGTGGGGACGACGTCTTGATCCATATCGCCATGACATTGAATGATCCGAATACGATCCATGAGGCCGTCTCATCTTTTGGCGGAGCGCGCCCTGAGCTCACAGTGCCATTCGTCGCGCCCACTTCCCCGGTCGAAAAAGAAATTGCCAACATCTGGTCCGAGCTTCTCGGTTTTGAGGAAATCGGCATAAACGACAATTTTTTTGACTTGGGAGGGCATTCTCTCTTGGCGATGCAGGTGTTGTCTCGTATACGAGCAAGTTTTGACGTCGAACTCTCACCGCGGTTGCTCGTGACTCAGGAATTTACGGTGGCGGTTCTGTCGAAGGCAATACTTATGGAGCAGTTCCGACAATCTGATCCTGCGGAAATCGGCGCCATTTTGGATAAGCTGGATGCCTTGTCGATGGACGAATTAAAAGACCTTACCAGCATAAGCGGCAAAAAATAGAGAAGCGTGGTAACGTCGAACATTTCATCAGGGCCGAAGTGAAAATACTATTTGCGCAAAAATTACCCTACCTGCCAGTATTGAATGGTGCCAGCCGAGTGGGTCGGTGTTTATTAGAGGGATTGGCGGAAAGAGGCCATGAATGTAGAGCAATCGCTCTAGTGGGGACGCCCGCCGAAGAGTTGAAACCGTTTGCACGTCTCAATCGACACGATAGATCTGCTGTGAGTATCCTGGAACTCTCGCCATCCCGTCAGGTGTTTTTCCGTAATGGAGTAAAAGTTTACGCTTTAGCCAATGGAGCACGGCTTCATGAGCACTTGAAAGCCCAGATACAGGAGTTTGATCCGACTTGGATTATCATCTCCGAAGATCCTACTTATATGCTGCTCGCTGCAGCTACTGAAATCGATCCGCGACGTACGTTATTTTTATCCCAGAGTCAGGCGACTTTACCGTTCGGGCCGGAAGCCTTTACGGTCGACCGATTCAAAAAGCAAATGCTAGAAGATGTTGCAGGTATTCTAACCAGCAGCAAATACCTGAAAAGTTATATCGAGAAATGGGGCGGCTTAGATTCCTTTGTCGCGTGCGTGCCGGTCTATGGATTGCCACCCTTTCCACCGCTGGGGTCATGGGATAATCTCTACGTAACCATGATCAATCCCTCCAATATTAAAGGTCTGCCTATTTTTTTAGAGCTTGCACGAAGATTCCGAGAGGTAATGTTTGCCGCTGTACCCACTTGGGCGACAAATGCCGCCGATCGGTCTGCTTGTGCATTGTTACCAAATGTAACACTTCTGCAGCCTAGCGAAAATATCGATGAGATTTTCAAACAGACGCGAATTTTGCTTGTGCCATCCTTATGGGGCGAGGCTTTCGGTCTGGTTGTGGTAGAGGCGATGCTCCGAGGAATTCCTGTGCTCGCAAGTAATGTGGGTGGACTAATCGAAGCAAAACTAGGGGTAGATTACTCCTTGCCTGTGCACCGGATTGAGACTTATGAGAAACGCCGAGACGAAAACCGGCTTCCTATACCGGTGATTCCCGACCAAAACGTAGACGCGTGGGATGCCACACTGCGAAACTTGCTAAACGACGAAGCAGAGTTTTACCGGCTTTCGGAGGATTCAAGCAAGGCCGCAACGGACTACGTATTGGGACTTTCGATTTTTCCAATGGAACAGTATCTTAAAGATCTCTCGCAGCGGCGGCCGTCGGTTACCGTTGCCGCGCAAGGGCAGAAAAACGATTTGGCAAAGCTGCTCGACGGTTTGCCTGCCGAGAAATTGGCAGCGCTTGCTGCGCACTTGAAAAAGGACGCCCAGCAAAATTAGTGGTTATTAGCCATACCCTCCCTTCGGGTTGATAGCTCATGCGCTTTTTCAAGTTAAGAACTATGGCAAAAAGTGTTTCGACGGCACACCCTTGTTCCGATCGCTGCTGATTCCAAATCGTTTTGAACCTTCAAGTTTTATTGTGGGAACGTTTTCAGAAAGAAAATTGAGAAATATAGTGAGCCGGCAAAGTTCACAGCATGGCAATCGCGCCCTTGAAATGCGTAATGGAGGCATGAAAAAAGCCCGGTCTGGGGTAAATCCCAGCTGGCCCTCGATTGGCACAGAGCAGCATGTTTATCTTTGCGCTATGCTGGTTAGACGATAAGTTTTCGAATCGCTTCTTCCGCCTCAGATGAAAGTTAATAGCTGGACTGTGGCCGTACTTGTTTAAATACACCAAGGACGGAGTGTGGTACCCCCAGACTCATGTGCAGCCTTTCGTAATTACGAAAACGCCGATAGTTCTTGACCGCGTCTGTTGATCGGTTCGGTTGTTTCATACCGACGGCCAGCCGATTAGGACATTACGAAAGCATGGAAACCGCTTGTCGCACCGCCGGTCTGAACGGGGTATAACTTAGACTGAGAGAAAAGGGAAAAAACGGTCATGGCTGTGCTGAAGTCTGTTGCTTAACTTTGTGAAAACCTTGAGGCATTAGCAAGATTATATCAGCGACACTTACAAACCCGCGAGTTGGGGTTGAAGAACGCCTGACAATGATCAGCTTCGAACCCTTGAGGCCGTTATGACGCCCCCCCCTCGCGCCCGGCACCGGTCCATATTTTAGCCAAACCGTTAGAATCAATCTCATCGATGCCGGTGCTAGCCGAGCGTTGCCTTTCTCGCAGCAACTTTTCACTTACGGTAAGAACAAATTCGCCGATCGGATTCTAGCCGATCTGGGTTTTGCCGGTTTTCGCATCGCTTATCCGTTTTTTAAAAACAGCGAATTTAATCATGTGGTTGTTTTTGCCAACGCTAGTTATTTTCGCGCGGTGGCCAAAGGTCAAGTGTTCGGTCTCTCTGCACGCGGTTTGGCGATCGATACCGGCTTGCCGACCGGGGAAGAATTTCCATATTTCAAGGAGTTCTGGTTGGCGCGGCCGTCGCGCGAAGCTCGTGTAGTAAAGCTTTACGCGTTGCTCGACAGTGCCAGCGTCGCCGGCGCCTTTTCATTCATTGTCCAACCGGGGGAGCGGAGCACTGTGAATGTGCGCGCCCGGTTATTTCTGCGCAAGCCCTGGTGCAACAAAATCTGTTGCGAAACCCGGTGAACGGGGGCTGGCGCTTGAGTTTCCAGGTAAGGCTGCCCAAGGGGAAGCCGTTGGAGCTGCGCGCTTTTCTTCAGGCCGGTGATCGCGCGCTCAGCGAAACTTGGAGCTATCAACTGGAGTCATGAGCGAATCTAGATATCAACCAGTGTGACAATCGGAACAAGCTGCCGAAGGCGGACTGGGAGGCTCCGTTCAAGCGTCTCAACGACACCAGATTCTGGCGCAGCACCGCGCCAAGCATGAGAACGGGGTCAGTCAAAACTGCGACCATTTTAGTAACTATTGGCAGGACTGTCCGAGCCGGTTTGCGACGCCAGAAACACGCCGTATTCCCATGGCGCCAAGCAAAATTGAACTCGGCCTGTGGCACCGGCTCTGGTCTAGATTGGCTAACCGTAAAGAACGCACCGGAACACACTCATTTTCCGCCGATCCAATCGGCAGTGAACTATCCGAGAGTGCCGATGTTCAGATCGAGTGGCGTCGCGTGGCAAAACGGCGGCGCATTGCGCTCGCGCTCGTCGCGCTCGGGCAGACCGCACTTGCGAGTTGGTCACTGGGGCGTACTTTTTCCAACCGCGAGCTGAACGCTTTACAAGTGGCCATCATCGTAAACTATTCCCTTCTATTCGCCTGGATCTCTTTTTCCTTCTGGAGCAACGTTGCCGGTTCAGTTCGCCATCCATCGAACCTGTGAGGACTTTTATTAATCGCCGCGGCTTACCCCGGTCAACCGAAATCACCAAGGGGAATAACCTCTTTAATGGGCGTTTCACGGAGTGCAATTGATGATCGCGCGCGAACCATCGAAATGTAGGCGCGGTCGAGTGTCGATGTGAATCACGGTTATCGGTAATCAAGCGCAGGAAATATCTACTTTCCTTCAGCGGAAAAACCCTTACAAAAGCCGTTGAGCATTCATGTCGGTCGTCAATGGACATGAAAATTATAGCAATTTAATAACCCTGGGCATCTGGCACAGGCCTTGCGCAAATACCGCACTGGGCGACACGGCGATTTCTTCTAAGCGCGCTCAACAACATACAGAGAAAGGAGGTGATAAACCATGAGGAAGCTATTAGCATTTGCGGCCGTCGTGCTGTTTGTTCCCACGATTTCCGTTTACGCGGCGCTCCTGGAAGGTACCGTGGCGAGGGTCGATCAGGGCAAAAAACAAATTTTGCTGAAGACCGACAAGGGCCAGGAGACCGTCGAATTCTCCGCTGCAACCAAAGGCGCGTGACGACACTTGGCATCGGCAGTTTGGCAATCGTCATCGCGCTTCAGGACACGCTCGGCAACCTCTTTGCCGGGTTATACATCAAAGCCGACCAACCGCTGCAGGTCGGCCAATACGTGAGACTTTCAACGGGGGAAGAAGGCTATGTAGAGCATATAGGCTGGCGCAATACGCAGATCAGGGAACTTCCCCAAGTTACGGTCTATGTGCCCAACAGCAAACTCGTGCAGAGTAACATCAGCAACTTTCACAGCCACTCTAACGACTCGATGGTCTAGGTTCAGCTGAGGGTGCACTGCAACAACGACCTGGAAGCAGTCGAGCAGGTAACCTGCCACGTCGTGCGAGAAATGTTTAAAACCCTATGCAAACGAGATTCGCACCGCGATACCTTCGTCCGTTTTTCTGCGTTCAATCCTTCGGGGGTTGATTTTGCGGTGACATTGAGCGGCCGGGGACTGGGTGACAACTTTTTGTACAAACATGAATTTGTCAAGCGAATGCATCGCCGTTATCGGGAGGAAGGCATCACGGTCTTATGATCTGCAACGTTGAGTTCTGCTGTTCGTGGGTTACATGCCGCGCAGTACCGAGATATCACGGAGATTCAACAGAGTTAAAAATCGCAGGAAAAACTCTTCCTGGGTTGTATGAAACCCACTAATGAATTGACGACTCTTATCGGCGAGCTGATACTCAAAACAGTTTCAAAGCGAGTGAATACCAAGCGGCGAGGTGTTGGCATAACGGTTGCTCATCCGTCACACCGAACCTAAGATCCCATACCGTAGATTCATGGGATGGTTCGCGCCCGCGTACTAAACAACTGAATGTAAAACTGCAAGTCACGCGCAAAGCGGAGACAGGAGCACGTATGCACAAAAACATCGTCCACGTGGTCGGAACTGGAACCATCGGCGAGCCGCTGATTGGCCTGTTGGCCAACTTTCGCCAGCCGTTCGGTATCGACGAAATCACCTTTCATAAACGAACTCCCTTGGTGACCGACCGGTCAAAAGTGGCAGTGCTGGCCGGCCACGGCGCAAAACTGTGCGTCGACAAGGAGCGTTGGGGAACGTTCAGCGACCTCGGCATGGAGCCCTGCTATGAAGCGGAGGATGCGATCGGGCGCGCGAAGGTGGTGATCGATTGCACACCCGCGGGTAATGAAAACAAGCGGAAATATTATGATCGTTACGCTACCAACGGCTGCGGCTTTATTGCCCAAGGCAGTGAATTTGGCTTCGGTAAAATGTATGCACACGGGATCAACGACACAATACTCGATAGGGATTGCGACCGGTTCGTACAGGTGGTGAGTTGCAATACGCATAACTTGGCCGCAGTAATCGACACCATCGCATTGGGGCCGGCACAGGAAGACAATTTGGCAGAGGCACGTTTTGTTTGTATGCGCCGGGCCAACGATCTGAGCGAGGATGGCGCGTTCATCGCGGCACCCGAAGCCGGAAAACATGATGATCGCCGTTTTGGCACACATCAGGCACGAGACGCCCATTATCTGTTTAAAACCCGCGGTCTGGACTTGAATATATTTTCCTCGGCACTGAAGTTAAACACCCAGTATATGCATATGATTCATTTCGATCTGGTGTTGCGCCGGCCGACGACGTTAGAGAATGTCATACAGCGGATCGAGGCCAACCCGAGAATCGCTTTGACCAATAAGAGCTCTTCGGCTTCAGTATTTTCCTTCGGGCGCGATCATGGACTCTTCGGTCGAATTTTGAACCAGACGGTCGTTGTCCGGCAAAGTCTCGCGCTCAAGGGAGACCGTGAAGTGGTCGGCGTGTGTTTCACCCCGCAGGACGGCAATTCATTGTTGAGTAGCATCGCTGCCACGCTGCGGTTTCTCGACCCGGGCTGTTACAAAAGAAAGATCGAGGCATTGCGTTCATGCATGTTTAGCGAGATTTAGGTGCCCCACGGTCAGTCGAAGCGTCTACAAAGAACACCCGCGATTGGATCCGTAATACCTTTCTACCTTGTCTTGGCTATCTGACAGTCATCGTGAGTGCACCGACCTCGGACGTAGGCATCGTCGCACGATTAGGCTTCCGGAAGCGACAACACATATTATCTGAACGCTGCCTCGTGCAGTGATCGCGCTGCTTTGCTGTTTTCAACTTGCCACACAAATATCGAGATTCCCACGGAATTGAATCTGCGCGTAGGAAAACTCCGTAGGCGAATCTCCGACAAATGCGCGTGCATGTCGGAATTAGCTCGGGAAAACACTTCGTTTATAGGTGATTTGCCAGTTAATTGACCGGCACGCCTTTTGCGCGTCACATTCAACAAATGGAACCAAGGGCCGGTGGAAATTTTCCCCGTCAAGGGATACGCGTCGGCCCCGACGAAGTGTTCGGCGAAGATCACACCGAGCAAATAGCGATATGGGGATAGCGTTATGGCCAGCGGTAGTAAGGCAAAGTACACAGACAAACAAAAGCGCCAAGCCAGACATATAGAGCTCGGTTACGAGCGCGAGGGGATTGGCGAACGTGAGGCCATGAGCCGCGCTTGGGCGACCGTCAACAAGACCGATGGCGGTGGCAATAAACCAGGTGGCTCCGGCTACGGTAAAGGACCAAGAGGTAGTGCGAAAAAAAATGCGGGCAGCAAGCGTCGAACGGCTGCGGTGACCCCGGGCTTGGCTCGGCGCGCAACCTCTACGCACGCGGATGCGCCGATCAATTTGAAGAAGCGCAGTCTTAGAACCGCCAAAAAGTGGCAGCCAAAAGGCACGCGATAACGTTTCGATCGCGCCCATTGGCAGACGAGAAACTTCCGGGAGAAGGACATGCGCATCGCCGCTCTCGCAGACCTGCATTGCAACAATACTTCGCATGATTGGATGCGACCCCTGATTATGCAGATCGCTCAAAGTGCCGACGTGCTTCTGCTGTGTGGTGATCTTATTGATTATGGTTTGCCCGAAGAGGCGATGGTTCTGGCGAAGGAAATAAGCAGCCTGAAAATCCCGGTCTTAGCTGTGCTCGGCAATCATGAATTTGAGTCTGGTAAACCGGACGAAGTCAAAAGAATTATTTCCGATGCCGGTGCCATAGTGCTCGACGGCGACGCCCGTGAGGTTGGCGGAGTTGGTTTTGCCGGCGTCAAAGGGTTCGGCGGCGGCTTTGGCGAGCGGGCTCTCGGCCCCTGGGGCGAGGAAACCGTCAAACGTTTTGTCCACGAGGCGATCGATGAGGCACTGAAGCTAGAATCAGCCCTGGCACGGCTGCGCTCGGAAACGCGTATAGTTCTGCTGCACTATTCGCCGATTCAAGCCACGGTGGTGGGTGAGCCGGCCGAGATATTTCCGTTTCTGGGATCGAGCAGACTCGAGGAACCGCTTAATCGATATCCGGTAACCGCTGTCTTTCATGGGCACGCGCATCACGGCGCTCCGGAGGGACGCACGAAAAACGGTGTGCCCGTTTACAATGTCGCCATGAAGCTCTTACAACATGTGTTTCCGGACCATCCTGGGTTTCGAATAATGGAGATCCCGCAGAGTTTGGAGCCGAGACATAATGAGTAAAGCCGTCGAGTCAGTTTTGTCGACAACGTCCAACCGGCAAGATTTTTACCGCAGTGTCCTCGAAGTGTTCAACGAATCTAAGATTAGATATCTCGTTGGCGGTGGCCACGCCGTGGAGTTGTACTCCGGAATCAGTCGCAAGACGAAAGATATGGATATCTTCGTGCGGCCTTCGGACGTCGAGTTCGCTCTAAAGACGCTCGCGGGGAGTCAGTTTGAAACTAAGCTTTGCTATCCTCATTGGCTTGGAAAGATTTTCAGCGGTCGGGATTATATCGACCTCATTTTCAGTTCGGGAAATGGTGTCTGCGCGGTCGACGGTGGCTGGTTTGAGCATGCGGTTGTGGGAGAGGTGTACGATGTACCGGTGATTTTCTGCCCACCGGAAGAAATGATTTGGTCCAAGGCGTTTGTCATGGAGCGCGAACGCTATGACGGCGCCGATGTCGCGCATCTTATACGTGCGTGCGCGGCGCGTCTCGACTGGCGACGGCTGTTGGAGCGTTTTGGACCACACTGGCGGGTGCTCCTTAGCCATCTAATTCTTTTTGGATATATTTATCCGTCGGAACATCCTCTGGTGCCTTCGCCGGTGATGGGATCTCTGCTGGATCAGCTACAGATCGAGAAAGGCGGGCCGTTGTCGAGGAACCGCGTGTGCCGGGGCACGCTGCTGTCGCGCACTCAATATCGCGACGATGTTGAGACGTGGGGATATTCGGATGCGCGGTACATCCCGATTGGTTCACTGACTGCGGAGGAAGCCGCAAACTGGACCGCGGCAGAAGAGGATAATTGAGGCAAGATTGGTATGCTGTCAATAATTTAGTAATTCGAGCATGTGTTTGTTTACTGCGATGCGGGAATGTTGTGGCGACTTGCGGCGGTTTTCGACTTTCAGATTTCGGCGTGATCGAAAAATTCTAATTTCAATGCTGCAGGCTATCAGCGGATGCGCAGCAACTGCTATCTGAATCTTTCCTTGAATGGATCGCGATGCCAGGCCAACATGTGGAACGCTGATTGTTGGGGCCTCTCTGTCGCTGAACGAATCAGATGACCTTCCCTCCTGGCCGCTACCTGAATATGTACGGCGAAGCTGCTTCGGAAAATCATCTTTAAATGGGCTCCGTGACTTCGAGGGTTTTGGCTGCCTTATCTCACCGTCGGATTAGGTTCATCGAGAACGCTTTAGATTTGTAGGAAAAACTCTTCCAAAGTAGAAAAAACCCGTCACTCCAGGCGCCATTTACTTCTCCGACAAGTCCGATTCCTTTACTTTCGAGCACTTTCACCTTCGTCGGCGCTGGTATCTTTCTTGCGCCTGTCAGGGATTACTTTGTGTTGGATTGGTGGTTCCAGATGGTCACGGCAATTTTCGAAATCCCGCGACCGCGCTAATGGCGCGTAGTTGAGAACCTGTTCAACCCTCAATTCTGCAGCCATCAGCGTGGCTATGGAGCGAGAAAGCCGACGTGCTCGCAGGCAACAAAACAATGGAAAAAGAGCGAAACAACGACAATGTTCTTGGCATCGTCCTGGCAGGTGGACGAGGAGAGAGGCTTTTCCCACTGACCAATGACCGCGCCAAACCAGCTGTTCCCTTTGGTGGGAAATACCGCATTATCGATTTTGTCCTTTCCAACTTTGTCAATTCTGGCATCCGCCGAATCTATGTGCTCACGCAATTTAAATCGCAATCGCTCATCGATCATCTGGAGGCGGGTTGGCGCCTCTCCGATTTGTTGCAGGATCGTTTCGTAAAAGCGGTTCCCGCTCAGATGCGCACGGGCGACGGTTGGTACAGCGGTACTGCCGACGCTGTTTACCAGAACAAGCACCTCATCGAGCGAGATAAACCCGACCTCGTTGCGGTCTTCAGCGCCGATCATATCTACCGGATGAACGTAGCCCAGATGATTGCGGAGCATCGGGCTAAGCAGGCGGAAGTTACGGTGGCCGCGCTTCCGGTAAAAGCCGAGGACGCGACCGGAAGCCTGGGTGTCATTCAAATCGATCGCGACTGGCGCATCATCGGCTTCGAGGAAAAGCCGAGTGAACCGAAGCGAATTCCCAGCGAGGCGGAGTATGCTTTGGGCTCTATGGGCAATTATTTGTTCAATAGCCGGGTTCTCTGCGACGCGTTGAGCGGGGGAACGGGGCCAACGGCCGCGAGCCAGGACTTTGGCGGCGACGTCATTCCGACGCTGCTAAATAAGACCAAGGTGTTCGCCTACGATTTTCGCAAGAACCGAATTCCCATTACTTCGCGGAGCGAAGAGCCAAGCTATTGGCGTGATGTCGGCACGCTCTCGGCCTACTACGAGGCCAATATGGACCTGCGGTCGGTGGCGCCGTCGTTTAATCTTTATAATCAGAGCTGGCCTATACGCACCGTAGCTTATGATAATCCACCGGCAAAATTTGTTTTCGACGAGAACGGCCGGCGCGGCGTATCAGTCAATTCCATCGTCGGCGAAGGCACCATCATCAGCGGCAGTCTGGTGCGCGGATCGGTTATCGGCCGCAACGTGCGGATCAATAGCTACTCCCTTATCGAAGATTCGATCATTATGGACCGGGTGGAGATCGGTCGGGGATGCCGGATTCGCCGGGCGATTATCGATAAGCATAACGCAATTCCGGCTGGTACCGAGATCGGGACAAACTTCGAGCAAGATCGCGAGCGTTATTTTGTATCCGACGACGATATCGTTGTCGTCCAGCGCGGCAGTTTGAGTATCGCCGGATCTTCTCTCGTCCGCGAAACACCACACCCATACCTAGCGGAGTTGTGAAAACGCCATGATTAGCGAAACTCTGGACAGGAATGCAGATTCCTATGCGGCGGCCAAGGAGCGGAGCGGCATGTGCTCTGGCTCTGGCTTCCGCCCACTCACCGATGACGATCTGTATCTTTTCAACCAAGGTAGTCATTCGCGGGCTTACAATAAACTCGGCGCTCACGAGTGGGTCCGCGAAGGAGTCCAAGGAACCTATTTCGCGGTGTGGGCGCCAGACGCCGAGCGAGTTTTTGTGACCGGCAGTTTCAACGATTGGGACAAGGAAACCGATGAGCTTCACCCGCGCGGAAATTCGGGCATCTGGGAAGGCTTCGTTGCCGGCGTCGATCGGGGCGCGCTCTACAAATATTTCATCCATTCGCGCTTCATGAATCAGCGGCTGGAAAAGGCCGATCCTTTTTCCATCTTCAATGAGATCCCGCCGCGGAGCGCATCGATCGTCTGGGATCTCAATTATTCCTGGGGCGATAAGGCGTGGATGGCCAAGCGAGGCTCGCGCAATTCGCTATCGGCGCCAATTTCTATCTACGAGATTCATTTAGGCTCCTGGCGGCGCATCGGCAGCGAAGGTAATCGCTCGCTATCCTACCGTGAGATGGCGCCGGTTCTCGCCGAATATATGCAGCGCATGGGGTTCACCCACGTAGAATTCTTGCCGCTGATGGACCATCCGTTTTTCGGTTCGTGGGGCTATCAAATCACCGGTTATTTCGCTCCGTCGGCCAACTACGGCACGCCGCAGGATCTAATGTTTCTCATCGACACGCTGCATCAAAACAACATCGGTGTGATCTTCGATTGGGTGCCGTCCCATTTCCCAGGCGACGCGCATGGACTGGCCTATTTTGACGGCAGTCATGTTTTTGACCATGCCGATCCGCGCCAAGGCATTCAACCGGAATGGAATAGTCGGAGTTTTAACTACGGGCGCCATGAAGTGCGCAGTTATTTGGTCAGCAACGCGCTGTTTTGGCTCGACAAGTACCACGTCGACGGTTTGCGCGTCGACGCCGTGGCGTCGATGCTTTATCTCGATTACGCGCGGCGGAACGGTGAGTGGGTGGCCAATCGCTACGGCGGTAGGGAAAATCTTGAAGCGATCGAGTTTATCAAGCAGCTAAACGCCACCGTGTATGAAAACTATCCCGATGTTCAGACCATTGCAGAGGAGTCCACGGCGTGGCCGCTGGTGTCCCGTCCAGTAGACAACGGCGGATTAGGATTCGGTCTTAAATGGGACATGGGTTGGATGCACGATACCCTGGAGTATTTTTGCCAGAATCCGATCAACCGCAAATATCATCATCAGCGCCTGACCTTTAGACTGCTTTACTCCTTTCAAGAAAATTTTATTCTGCCGCTTTCCCACGACGAAGTGGTGTACGGGAAACGCTCGCTGTTGAACAAGATGCCCGGCGACGAATGGCAGCGTTTTGCCAATCTAAGATTGCTGCTCGGCTATATGTACGCGCAGCCGGGAAAAAAACTCTTGTTCATGGGCGGCGAGTTCGGCCAGCAACGCGAGTGGAGGCATGATCAAAGTCTCGACTGGGAACTGCTCGAAATGCCGCTTCACGCCGGAGTGCAGAAATGGGTCGGCGATCTCAACCAGTGCTACCGCGACCATGGGGCGCTCCATGAACTGGATTTCGATCCGGCAGGATTCGCGTGGATCGACTGCAGCGACGCCGATGCCAGCGTCGTAAGCCTGCTGCGCATTGGGCGGCATGACCACGCGACTGTCTTAGTGGTTTGTAATTTCACGCCGGTGGTTCGCAGTAATTACCGGGTCGGCGCGCCGCGCGACGGGCTTTGGAGCGAAATACTCAATAGCGATGCGAAGGAATACGGCGGCAGCGGCGTGGGTAACCTGGGCGGTGTGGAAGCCGGACCGGTTGGCTGTCAGGGCCGGCGGTACTCGCTATGCCTGACCTTACCGCCATTGGCGGTTTTGTTTCTTACCTCGGCGGACCCACCCAGCAGCTTCAGAGGCGTGTCCCCATGACAAAATCGAGACGTAACAACAGATGTGTGGATGCGACAGCGATGGCAGCCGGGGAATTGGCAGAGCACACCCTGACGCAAGACCAAGGAGAAGCGCTCGGAGCGAGCATCTTGGACGGATCAATTTGCCAGTTTCGAGTCTGGGCACCTAATCTGGCGCCGCTCAATGTCCGGCTACTCGGAACCAATCGGATCGTGCCGATGCAAGAAACCGAGCGCGGTTATCACGAAGCGAAAGTGGCAGGGAGTTAAACCCGGCGATCTTTATTTGTACCAATTGAAACCGCAAACCGAGCGCGCAGACCCGGCGTCGCGTTTTCAGCCCGACGGTGTTCACGGTCCGTCGCAAGTAGTCGACGGCAAGTTTCGTTGGGACGACAAGGGCTGGTCCGGGCTGCCGCTTAAAGATTACATCATTTACGAGCTGCACGTCGGCACTTTCACGCCGACGGGCAGTTTCGCTGCAGTCATTGCCTACCTTGAATATCTGATCCAGCTTGGCGTCACGGCGATCGAACTCATGCCGGTAGCGCAGTTCCCCGGCGGGCGCAACTGGGGATACGACGGGGTGTTTCCGTTTGCAGTGCAAAACTCTTACGGCGGACCGCCAGGCTTGAAACAGCTCGTCAATGTCTGTCACCAGCGCGGGCTCGCGGTCATTCTCGACGTCGTCTACAACCATCTCGGACCGGAGGGAAATTATCTCGCCGACTTCGGTCCTTATTTTACCGATCGCTATCAAACCCCATGGGGACCGGCGCTGAATTTCGACGGCCCGTTCAGCGACGAAGTTAGGACTTACTTCATTCAAAACGCCTTGTATTGGCTCACGGAGTTTCACATCGACGCGCTGCGCGTAGATGCCGTGCACGCGATACTCGACCGTGCACCGACAACTTTTCTCGAAGATCTCAGCAGCCAAGTTCATTGCACCGCGGAGCGGCTCAAAAGGCAGATGTTTCTGATCGCTGAAAGCGCCGACAACGATGCCCGCCTTATTCGCCCGCGCGAGCAGGGTGGTTACGGCCTTGACGCGCAATGGAACGATGACTTCCATCACTGCCTTCGTGCTCTTCTCACCGGCGAGCACAGTGGCTACTACGAGGACTACGGCGGATTCGCTCAATTTGTCAAAGCCTACCGCGACGGATTCGCCTATTCCGGGGAGTATTCGCGCTTTCGCCGGCGCCGCCATGGTAACTCTTCGAGCGATATTCCGGCCGAACGCTTCGTCGTGTTTGCGCAGAACCATGATCAGGTGGGCAACCGCATGCTTGGCGACCGGTTGAGCCAAACCGTGGCTTTCGAAGACCTAAAACTTGCCGCCGGTCTGGTCATTCTTTCGCCGTTTATTCCCATGCTCTTCATGGGAGAAGAGTACGGCGAGAAGTCGCCGTTCCCCTATTTCGTCAGTCACTCGGATACCGGGCTGATCGAAGCAGTTCGGCGCGGCCGCGAGTCGGAGTTTTCCGGCTTTCAATGGCAGGGCGAAGTTCCCAATCCTCAGGAAGGTAAAAATTTTTTGCGCGCCAAACTCGATCATGAGCTGCGCAATGCCGGTGAGCATATGGTTCTCCTGAAATATTATCGCCAACTGATCGCACTAAGAAAAACAATTCCAACTCTCGGTACCGCCGAGAAAAGCGAATTGGACGTGATTGGCTTTGAAAGCGATAGGGTGCTGGCAGTGCATCGTTGGCGCGCGGATGACAGGACGTTGTTGATGGCGAATCTAGGCGAAGCGGCAGCGACGGTAACGGTTTCGCTTCTGCGCGGCCATTGGCGCAAGATCGTCGATTCCGCGGATCAAACCTGGCGCGGCGCGGGCAGCTTGTCGCCACAGGAGTTCGACACCGTAGGGGAAAATGGTTTCACGCTCGCGGCGAAATCGTGCGCGCTATTCGTCCGCGACAAGGAAGGGCAGGGCCCAATTTAGTTCCGATTGTAGGGAAGATGATGAAAATTTGGCCGGGAAAACCTTATCCGCTGGGCGCGACCTGGGACGGCGCCGGCGTAAATTTTTCGCTTTTCTCCGAAAACGCGACCCAGGTCGAGCTCTGTTTGTTCGACACGAAGGGCGCTGAATTGCGCGTGACAATGAAAGAACAGACCCATCAGGTTTGGCATGTCTACCTTCCCGAAGCGCGTCCGGGACAGTTTTATGGCTATCGCGTTGACGGCCCCTACGAGCCGAGTCAGGGCCATCGATTCAATGCGGCGAAATTACTTTTGGACCCGTACGCCAAAGCGTTTACCGGAGATGTTCAGTGGAGCGACGATCTTTTCGGTTATGCCGTCGGCCATCCGGATCAGGATCTATCACGTGACGGAAAGGATAGCGCGGCGGGAGCGGCGAAATGCGTTGTCATCGACCCTGCCTTTAGTTGGGGCAACGACACGCCGCCGGCGACACCCTGGCACAAGACCATCATCTATGAACTGCATGTGAAAGGCTTCACCAAGCGCCATCCGGCGGTGCCGCCGGAATTACGCGGCACTTACGCATCCCTCGCTCATCCGCCGGTGATCAGTTATCTCAAGTCTCTCGGCATCACCGCGGTGGAGTTGATGCCGGTGCATCAATTTGTCGCGGACAAGCATTTGGAAGACAGCGGTCTAACCAACTATTGGGGCTATAACTCGATCGGTTTCTTCGCGCCGGAGACGCGCTATGCCTGCTGCGGTACCGCCGGCGAGCAAGTGGCGGAGTTCAAAAGCATGGTGCGCGCGTTGCACCGCGAAGGCATCGAAGTGATCTTGGACGTAGTCTATAACCACACCGGCGAGGGCAATCACCTCGGTCCGACGCTGTGCTTCCGCGGTATCGACAACGCGTCTTACTACCGCTTAGTGGAGAATGACCGGCGTTACTATATGGACTACACCGGTTGCGGCAATACCCTAGATATGACTCATCCGCGAGTGCTTCAGATGATCATGGATAGCCTGCGCTACTGGGTGTTGGAGATGCACGTTGATGGATTTCGTTTTGATCTAGCAGCGACGTTGGCGCGGGAGCTCCACGACGTCGACCGCTTGGGCGCCTTCTTCGACATTATTCAGCAGGATCCGGTGATCTCTCAAGTGAAACTGATTGCCGAGCCTTGGGACCTGGGACCAGGCGGCTACCAGGTCGGCAATTTTCCTGTGCTATGGGCGGAATGGAATGCGACGTACCGCGACACCGTGCGGCGCTTTTGGAAAGGCGACGGTGGACAAGTTGCAGGGCTCGGCTTTCGTCTTACGGGATCGAGCGACTTATACGCCCACAACGGCCGGCTGCCCTACGCCAGCATCAATTTTGTCACCGCCCACGACGGCTTCACGCTGCAGGATTTGGTCAGCTATAACGACAAGCATAATGAAGCCAACGGCGAGGAAAACCGCGACGGCCACAGTGAAAATCTCAGTTGGAATTGCGGCGCCGAAGGGGAGACCGATGATATTCAGTTGCTCGCGCTGCGCGAAAGGCAAAAAAGAAATTTTCTCGCGACGCTGCTGTTGTCTCAAGGCGTGCCGATGCTATTGGCTGGCGATGAAATAGGGCGCACTCAGAAGGGCAATAATAACGCCTATTGCCAGGACAACGGAGTTTCGTGGATTGATTGGAAACTCGATCGGACGCGCCGGGAGCTGCTGGAATTTACCAGCCATCTCATCCGGTTGGTGCATGCCCATCCGGTGCTGCGGCGGCGCCATTTTTTTCAAGGGTGGCGGATTCGTGGATCAGAAGTCAAAGATCTAGTTTGGTTTCGGCCTGACGGCAAAGAGATGACCGATGAGGAATGGAACGATGCGGAAAACCGTTGTTTCGGGCTCCGCCTCGCGGGCGACGCCATCGAAGAATCCGATGAACGCGGCAATCCGATCGTCGACGACACACTACTGATTCTGTTAAACGCCCATCACGAGACGATTCCCTTCGTCTTACCCGCGCACCGGCGCAAGGTTCGTTGGGAATCGATTCTCGACACCTACGATCCAAAATCCATTCGGAAAAAGCCCCGGCAGATGCGTGGCGGTGAGGTTTACGAGCTCAATGCCCGGTCCCTAGCCTTGCTGCGGCTACCGAAGCATGTCGAAGCCCGCGAAGATAAACGACAGGACGTCTTCGCGGCGCGCGGCAGCCTACGCGCTATGGAAGCCGAGCGGACACTACTATGAAAATTCCGGCGACAACCTACCGGTTGCAGTTCAACCGAGAGTTCGGCTTTGCCGACGCAGAGGCGGCGGTCGCGTATCTGCGCGAACTAGGGGTCAGTGATATTTACGCGTCGCCGATCTTTCACGCGCGCTCCGGCAGCATGCATGGCTACGATATCGTCGATCCCAACCGTCTCAATCCCGAGCTCGGCAGCGAACAAGAATTCGCGTCGCTGATCGATCAAGCGTGCCGCCACGACTTGGGTTGGTTGCAGGACATCGTGCCCAACCATATGGCCTATGACGGGCAAAACCATATGCTCATGGATGTCCTCGAAAACGGCGAAGCATCGCGGTTCAAGGATTACTTCGACATCGATTGGAACCACCCCTACGAAAACCTGAAAGCTAAGATTCTTGCGCCGTTTCTCGGCGAATTCTACGGCGATTGTTTGGAGAAGGGAGAGATTTCGCTTTACTTCGGCCAGAACGGCATCGGTATCCGCTACCATGAGATGAGGTTTCCGCTGAGCATCGAGTCCTACGGCGATGTCCTGACGCACAATCTGGCGCGCTTGCGCAAAAGGTGCGGCGCCGGCGATCTTGATTTCATCAAGCTCCTCGGCGTGCTGTACGCGCTTAAGAATATCGCACCAAAAGAGGAAAGCGGCGAACGGGCCGATCAAATCGTCTTTATCAAACAGATGCTCTGGGAACTCTACTGCCATAACGGCGAGATTCAGGAGTTTATCGACAGCAACGTCAATCGCTTCAACGGCGTACCGGGTAAGCCTGAGACTTTCAATTTACTCGACAGCTTGTTGGCGCAGCAATGGTATCGGCTGTCGTTTTGGAAAGTCGCCGCCGAAGAGCTCGATTACCGGAGATTTTTCAACATCAACGAGTTGATTTCTCTTAGAGTCGAGGAAGAAAAGGTATTTCGCCACACCCACGCGCTCGCGGTCAAGCTGGCGCGCGAGGGCCGGTTCACCGGCCTTAGAGTCGATCACGTTGACGGTCTCTACGATCCGCTCGGTTATCTCCAAAGACTGCGGCGCGAGGCCGGTGAAATCTACTTGATCGTTGAGAAAATTTTAGGTTTCGAGGAGGAGCTGCCGGGTCAATGGCCGATCGAAGGAACCACCGGTTATGAATTTCTCAACTTCGTCAGCGGAATGTTTTGTGCGCGCCAACAGCGCCGTCGGTTTAGCCAGATTTATAGCCGTTTCACCGGCTTGGAAGACTCCTGCTCGGCGCTGATGAGCGACAAAAAGCGGCTGATTATCGGCAAATATATGGCCGGCGACATCGAGGGCCTGGCTTATCTTCTGAAAAGCGTGTCGAGCCGCAACCGTCACGCTGCCGACATCACGCTCTACGGCCTTAAACGCGCGTTGGTGGAGGTGCTGACGTTCTTCCCGGTCTACCGCAGTTATGTCAGCGCCGACAGTTTCAGCGCTCAGGACCGTTGCGAGCTCGGCACCGCCATCGCGCGGGCCAAGGAAGCCAACGCAGGTTTGCTGCTTGAACTGAATTTTATCGAACGCTTCTTGCTTCTCGATTTTGCCGCGCATTTGAGCGCGGAAGAAAAAGCCCGTTGGACCCACTTTGTAATGCGCTTCCAGCAGCTCACCGGTCCGCTCATGGCGAAAGGTTTTGAAGACACCACGATGTATGTTTACAACCGCCTCCTATCGCTAAACGAAGTGGGCGGCGATCCGGATCGATTCGGCGTGGACGTCGATGAGTTTCATGACTTTATCCAGCGGCGTAAAGAGCGTTGGCCCCATGCTATGAACACGACTGCGACCCACGACACTAAACGGGGCGAAGATGCGCGGGCAAGAATCAACGTGCTCTCCGAAATTCCGGACCAGTGGGATGAGTGTCTGAAGGCTTGGAGCAAAATTAACCACGGGAAGAAGATCAAAATTAAGGGCCAAGAGGCACCGGACCGCAACGATGAGCATTTTCTTTATCAGACACTGATCGGATCCTATCCCGTCTCGGAGACTGGACATACGGAGTTTTTACCGCGCTTGTGCGCCTATCTGGTGAAAGCGGTGCGCGAGGCTAAGATGCACACCGAATGGCTCAAGCCTGACTTGGCTTACGAACAGGCTTTTACCAATTTCGTCACCTCGCTGCTCGTCCCCGCGGATAGCAACCGGTTTCTTTCCCAGTTCGCGCCCGTCGCAAAAAAGATTGCTCACTGCGGCATGTATAATTCACTCGGCCAGACTCTGCTTAAGATCACGGTTCCGGGTGTAGCGGATTTCTATCAAGGGACCGAGCTGTGGGACTTAAGCTTCGTCGATCCCGACAACCGGCGGCAAGTTGATTTTGCTAAGCGAGCGCAGCTGCTTGACAATCTCAAGCATTCCGAAACAGAAGACCGCCCGGAGTTGCTGCGCGATTTGCGTCAAAATTGGCACGACGGGCGGATCAAATTCTACCTAACCTATAAACTAAACAATTTTCGCCGTGCGTACCCCGAGATCATGATCGACGGTGACTATCTACCGCTCGATGTTTCGGGTGAACTTGGCGATCGAGTGTGCGCCTTCGCCCGGCGCTCGGGATCAGCTTGGGCGGTGGCTGTGACGCCGCGCCTGATCGGTGCGGCGGTTTTCAACGGTGCCGTGCCGCTGGGCGGCGTTTTCTGGCGCTCCACGGCGGTTCACCTGCCGAAGGACGCGCCGGCTCAGTGGGTCAATATTGTCACCGGTAGACACACGGAAGCGTTGGCCGTCGGGACGGGGAAAGTTTTACCGTTACAAGTGGCGCTCAAAGAGTTCCCCGTCGCGCTGCTCTTCAGCACCGGTGCGATGGATGAACCGGTTCTTCAGGAGGAACGCACGAGTGCGGCAAGTTTCGAGCACTTTTGATCAAGGAAGAAGCCGTGTCGTTATCGAGGGTGTCGAACCGGAAATTGACGGCGGCCTGTTTCCCATCAAACGCACGCCGGGTGAAACAGTGGCGGTCGAGGCCGATGTTTTTGGCGACGGCCACGAAGTCATTTCCTGCGCGCTGATGTTTCGCCGTGAACCGGACGACCAATGGTGCCAAGCGCCAATGGAACTTATCGTCAACGACCGCTGGCGAGGCGCCTTCGTTGTTACTGAGCTTGGTCGCTACATGTATACTCTTACGGCCTACGTCGACCCTTTCAAATCCTGGCGCCGCGACTTGCAGAAAAAAGTCGAGGTGGAGCAGCACACCGAGGTGGATTTGGCAGCGGGCGCGATTCTTGTCGAAGCGGCGAGCCAACGGGCTGCCGGCACCGAGGTAAAGGAACTTAGAGAATACGCGCAGATGCTGCGGGCGAAAAACCTTGGTTTGGCGGATAAACTCAAGCGCGCGCTCTGCAGTGATTTGGCCGGTTTGTTAGAAAAGTATCCCGAGCGACGTTTCGCCACCCGTTACGCCAAGGAGTTGGTCGTCGTGGTCGAGCGCGACAAAGCTCGTTTCAGTTCCTGGTACGAAATGTTTCCGCGCTCCTGTTCGCCAGAACCCGGGCGTCATGGCAGTTTCACGGATTGCGAACGCTGCTTGCCGCACATTGCGGTGATGGGCTTTGACACTCTTTATCTACCGCCAATTCATCCCATCGGGCACACTCAACGCAGGGGAAAGAACAATGCTAACGACGCCGGTACCGATGATCCGGGCAGCCCGTGGGCGATCGGCGCTCAGGAAGGCGGTCACAAGTCGATTCACCCGGAGCTTGGCACCCTCGATGATTTCAAGCGACTGGTCAGGAAAGCGAACGAATACGGCATCGAGGTCGCCCTCGATCTGGCTTTTCAATGCAGCCCCGACCATCCGTACGTAACGCAAAATCTTGAGTGGTTCCGCCGTCGCCCGGATCGGACGATCCAATTTGCCGAAAATCCGCCAAAGAAATATCAAGACATCTACCCGTTCGATTTCACCACCGAGGGGTGGCAGGAATTATGGCACGAACTGAAGAGTGTGGTGGATTTCTGGATCGAGCAGGGCATTCGCATATTTCGCGTCGATAATCCGCACACCAAGCCCTTGCCGTTTTGGCAATGGTTGATCACCGAAGTAAAGAAGGATCATGCCGAGACGATTTTTCTCGCCGAGGCGTTTACCCGTCCCAAGGTGATGTACCGTCTGGCGAAACTGGGCTTCAGCCAATCCTATACCTATTTCGCCTGGCGCAACACCAAACGGGAGCTGATTCAGTATTTTCGCGAGCTCACCAAATCCGAGGTGCGCGAATATTTCCGTCCGAGCCTGTGGCCGAACACGCCGGATATCCTAACCGAGTATTTACAGTTTGGCGGCCGGCCGGCGTTCATGACGCGATTAGTTTTAGCGGCCACGCTGGGGGCAAATTACGGAGTTTACGGGCCGGCCTTCGAGCTCTGCGTGGACCGAGCACGGGAGCCCGGCAGCGAGGAGTATCTCGACTCGGAAAAATACCAGATCCAAAATTGGCACAGCGGGAATGCCGACAGTCTGAAAGAGTTCATCGCCCGGGTGAACCGGATTCGCCGGGAAAACCCCGCGCTGCAAAGTAACTCAGGTTTGTCGTTTCACGACATCGATAACGAACAGATCATTTGCTACTCGAAACAGAGTGGCGACCGCATGAATGTTGTTGTTGTCGCGGTCAACCTCGATCCGCATCACGTTCAATCCGGCTGGCTTTCCCTCGACCTCGAGGCTTTGGGCTTCGGCGGCGACGCATCTTATCAGGCGCATGATCAGCTGACTGGCGCGCGTTTTCTCTGGCAAGGGACGAGCAATTACATTGAGCTCGATCCACGCTCCTGTCCGGCTCATATTTTTCGCTTGCGCCGGCGCGTGCGACGTGAGCAGGACTTCGACTATTTCAGCTGAGGATCATGCACCGGGAAAAAAACACGGCCACGGTTGCGTTGGGCGACAATCCGCTCTGGTACAAGGACGCGGTGATTTATGAGCTGCACGTGCGCGCGTTCGCCGACGGGAACGCCGACGGCATCGGCGATTTCAAGGGTTTGACCGGCAGGCTCGACTATCTTAGCGATCTCGGCGTCACGGCGCTCTGGCTCTTGCCTTTTTATCCATCACCTTTGCGCGACGACGGCTACGATATCGCAGGCTACACCGAGATCCATCCGGACTATGGCACGCTCAAGGATTTTAAACTGTTCATGCGTGAAGCGCACCGCCGCGGGCTGCGGGTGATCACCGAGTTGGTGCTCAATCACACCTCCGATCAGCACCCTTGGTTTCAGCGTTCCCGGCGCGCCGCCCCGGGCAGCAAAGAGCGTGAATTCTATGTCTGGAGCGATACCCAGGACAAATACCAGGAAGCGCGCATCATTTTTAAGGACTTCGAAACGTCCAACTGGGCTTGGGATCCGGTGGCCAAGGCTTATTACTGGCATCGCTTTTACACCCACCAGCCGGATTTAAATTTCGCTAATCCCGAGCTTAAACAGGCGCTTTTCGATGTCGTCGATTTCTGGCTGGGATTGGGCGTCGACGGTTTGCGGCTGGACGCAGTGCCGTATTTATTCGAGCGCGAAGGCACGACCTGTGAAAATCTACCGGAGACCCACCTGTTTTTAAAAGAACTGCGCCGGCATGTTGATCGAACATTTCGCGATCGCATGCTGCTCGCTGAAGCGAACCAGTGGCCCGAAGAGGCCGTCACTTATTTCGGCGACGGTGACGAATGCCACATGGCATTTCACTTTCCTGTGATGCCGCGGATTTTTATGGCTTTGCATATGGAGGACCGTTTTCCGATTGTCGATATCCTCGATCAAACGCCGGCGATTCCGGACAACTGCCAATGGACGCTATTTTTGCGCAACCATGACGAGCTCACCCTCGAAATGGTGACCGATGAAGACCGCGACTATATGTACAAAGTCTACGCTACCGATCCCAAGGCGCGGCTCAATCTCGGCATTCGCCGCCGCTTGGCGCCGCTGCTGGGCAACAATCGGCGCAAAATCGAGCTGCTCAATGCGCTGCTTTTCTCTCTTGCCGGCACCCCGGTGCTCTACTACGGCGACGAAATTGGCATGGGCGACAACATCTATCTTGGCGATCGCAACGGTGTGCGCACGCCCATGCAATGGAGCACCGACCGAAACGCAGGCTTTTCGCAAGCGAATCCACAACGGCTTTTCCTGCCGATCATTATCGATCCGGAAAACCATTACGAGGCAGTCAACGTCGAGGCGCAACAGCAAAACTTGAGTTCGATCCTATGGTGGACCAAACGTTTGATCACATTGCGTAAACGCTTTCACGCCTTCGGTAGAGGTACGACGGAATTTCTCAATCCCAACAATCGCCGGGTCCTGGTTTTTATCCGCCGCCTGGAGAGTGAGGTTATTTTAACGGTGGCGAATTTGTCTCGTTTCGTGCAGTGCGTGGAGCTCGATTTTTCGCCTTTTAAGGGGAAAGTTCCAGTCGAGCTTTTCGGCCAAACCGAGTTTCCGCCGATCGGCGATCTGCCCTATTTCATCACCCTGGGTCCACATGGTTTTTACTGGTTCAAGCTGGAAACCCCGCGGGGTGCTGCCGGGACTTTACTGGACGGGCAGGCGCCGGTCATTGAAATCGCCGGTGTCTGGGATCAACTCATCAACGGTAACGCCACTCCCGCGCTGGAAAAAATCTTGCCGCGCTATCTGTACAACCGGCGCTGGTTTGGCGGCAAGGCGCGAAAGATTCGCGCCGCCAAGATCGTCGAAGCGATCGCCGTGCCGCTCGATTCCACCCGGGCCTATTTTGTCGCCGTCGAACTTAATTATAGTGACGGCGATCCGGAAACTTATCTCGTGCCGATGGCATTCGCCGCCGGTGAACGGGCCGCTGAACTGTGCCAGTTTCATAGCGAGGCAGTCGTCGCACAAATCAAGGCGACGGCGGCAGGGGCGGGTGGCGACGGAATAGTTTACGATGCCGCATTTGACCGCCGCTTTGCCGACGCGCTGCTCGACGCGGTGTCTCGGCGTCGCACTTTCCGAGGTCAGTCGTCGGAGATCCTGGCCGTTCCGTCGAAATGCTTTCGTAGTCTCAAGGAGCGATCGGATTCGAAATTGGAACCCGCACTGACGAACAAGGAGCAGAGCAACACTTCGATCAGATATGGCGAGCGCTTTATCTTGAAAATCTTTCGCCGATTGTACCAAGGGGTCAATCCCGATCTCGAAATCGGGCGCTTCATCACGGAACGAACCGCTTATCGGAACACTCCTCCTCTGGCTGGAAGTCTGGAATTTCGCAAAAACTCTAATGGAATCGCTACCGTCGGGATCTTGCAAGCCTGGGTGAGCAACGAAGGTGACGCGTGGAACTACACGCTCGACCATCTCACTGATTATTTTGAAGTTTGCGTAGCGAGCAGCGCCAAGCCCGACGAACTGAGCTGGGCGAGCGCCCCTGTATTGGATAATCGGAGCCAAGAAGTCCCCCCCCTGGCCCGAGAAATGATCGGCCCGTTTCTCGCATCGGCAAGTCTCTTAGGTCAGCGCACCGGCGAGCTACACATAGCGCTCGCATCGGACCACCAAGATCCCGATTTTGCCCCTGAGCCCTTTACCCACTTCTATCGACGGTCACTTTATCAAAGTTTGCGCGCCGCAACAGATCGCGCTTTGACACTGCTCGGCGAGCGCTTAACGAGTCTGCCCGAAGAAACGCGCGCAGGGGCGCTCATGCTTTTGCCATTGAAAAATACGATTATCGAGCGTTTTCGCGATGCGGTGGACAGAAAAATCACGGCCATGCGGATCCGTTGCCATGGCGATTACCACCTGGGCCAATTGCTTTATACCGGTAAAGATTTCGTCATCATCGATTTCGAGGGAGAGCCGGCGCGGCCGCTTGCCGAGCGGCGCGCCAAACGCTCGGCATTGGTGGACGTCGCGGCAATGCTGCGGTCGATCGATTACGCGGCGATCTTTGCTCTAAAAACCGGCGAATACCGTCCAGAGGACCGGCCTGGCTTGGTGGCATGGGCACAATTCTGGGTTCATTGGGTATCGACAAGTTTTCTCGACAGCTATCTGAAGTCCGCGAATTGCGGCGGCTTCCTGCCGGCCTCTAACGACGAGGTCAAGATATTGCTCGACCTATGTACCCTGCAAAAGGCGATTTACGAGTTGACCTATGAGCTCAATAGTCGACCGGATTGGGTAGACGCACCGATTCGGGGCATGCTCGACATTTTACAAGCGCCACTCTGAGATCGCGCCGCGCGGCATTTAGTGGGTTCCCGTTGGCTCTCACAAATGGCTTGCTTAACCGCTGTCACTTTCTTTGCGCGGCGACTGCGCTATCGAGATTCGTAACATCGCCGGGTTTAGCTGTTGTAGCGTGAGATTTTGCGGATGGCGGATGTTTTGCTCAGAAAGTCGTAGGGTTTTTTGGCCGATTGACGCGGATGATAGGTCGACCGTGACCTTGAGTTTGGAGGGATCGAAAAAATAAAAGGTTCGCTTCGGCCCGATAAATGTTGCTTTTATTTCTCGAGGCTGGACTTCTTGGACACGCATATCCGCCGGCAGATTTTCTAATTGCACCGGAAGTTTGTAGGTTACTTCAATGGTGCTCGAGCCGGGTACCAACACATACCAAAGCCCGACTGCAAGCGAGAACGTCACCAGTTTTGCCGGCCAGTTCTGTCGTACTAGCGAAAATGAGAATCCGCGATGCTCCGACGCCGGGTATTTCTCGCGTAAGAATCGCTGCAACAACGAACCCAACTCTTGCATATTTTCAACTTGACGCAGCTGTCCATCGCGGGCCAGGGAAATCTTGCCACGCTCTTCGGAAACAGCGATGCACAGAGCATCGCTTAGTTCGGCCAGGCCAAGGGCGGCACCGTGACGGGTGCCAACACGAGCTAGTTGGCGGAAATCCTTTGACAACGGCAGGTGAGCGGCGAAGCGGGCGATCTGATCGTTCTTGATGATGACAGCGCCGTCGTGACCCGGCGAATGGGGATCAAAAATGCTTTTTAACAGAGGCTCGCTGATCTTTCCCTCCAATTCGATTCCGCCAGTAATGTGACGGGCGATGGGATCTTTGCCTTCGACGATGATCAACGCGCCGATCTTGTCCTTGGCCAGGTCCGCGATCGTGCCGATTAGGATGTCAGCGGCATCCGAACGCAGTGAAGGGGCACCGGATGGCGCGAGACTCCAAACCGCAATCCGTTCGAATATCTGTCTAAGTTCCTCCTGGAAAATAACCACTATGATGATCAGAAAAATAGCGAAGAAACCTTGAAAGAGCCACGCCGTAAGCTGCAGATCGAGATAACGTGCGAGAATATAAATCGCGGCTAGAATAAAAATGCCGCGAATGATGAATGCTGCCCGGGTCTGCTTAAGAAACGCAATCGCTGTGTAGAGCAGAACCGCCACCACGATAATGTCGATGACATCGGCGATGCCGATATTGAAAAACGGTGTAAACGTTGTGAAAATCTCCTGCCACTCGTATTGAATCTGGCCGTAACCTATCCGACGGTCATTGTCCTTTAATCACTCTGGGTTTAAGTCTCAACATCTCCCTGTGCGATCGATCACTATGAAACGACGTTACCCAACATCTTTTTTTGAAGCCAGATCTAACTCGCCAAGTACATTTTCGTTTCTTGTCATCACTTACGAAGGCAATTCAAAGGCCAGTGCGGGCTACGACGGAAATTTGTTTCGTTCCCCCTGCATAAACCACGAACGGTAGGTCGTTGCCTCAGCTAATGTTAGAGAAAATCCTTCATCTTAGCAAAAACCCTTCAATTCGGAATTGGCGGGGTCACGGGTTGTTACCGAGAATTTCAGCAAATATCACGCTTTAGATCGTGTGGACATGGTGGCACGTGGCTTGATACTGACCAGGTGGAGTATGTTGGAATCATTCCGTTTAACCGGGTGTATCTTGGGCGTAAATAATATTGTAGCTCTTTACTAACTAGTTGGGTTGGCCCAATAGATGTTGGCCAGCTTGCGTCAATGGGATGTCATGTTGACGCACGGATCGGTGTTATAGCGAGCCGAGAAATCAATGTTGCCATGGGTGGGTTCCCAAGCGGATTGTGATGGACGCGCTCGGCTGGATGACGCGTGTAAAAGAATCGATGTGCACAGCCGACCTTCACAGGTTGACCGAGGCACCCCGTTTGATGTCTTATGTGCCAGACCGTGATGACGCGAAGAGTTGCGAGGGTAGGATTGCGCAGTTTGTCAGCTAACCTGCCGGCCTCTCGCCGCCGGTTTCCTGACTGAGTAAGGTGCGACATTGACACCCGTCGGTTCCATGTCGGTGCGGTACCATTGAATCCGGAAATTTGCGCTGCACTATCGCTGAGTTAGTGGTCGGATATGGATACAAATAAAACGGCTATTGAGAGAATCGTTATGCCGACATCAAGACTTTTGGTGGTCGACGACGACCAGAATTTGCTCGAATTAGTCAGAGCCCGGCTCAATGGCGCGAATTACGATGTGGTGGTGGCTGGCGATGCCGAAGCGGCAGTCGACGCGACCAAGAGGGGCAAGTTCGATCTATCGATCGTCGATCTGCGTATCGCTGACCAAGATGGAATGACGCTGATGGAGCGCTTGCACTCGGTCAATCCGGAGATGCCGGTCATCATTCTCACCGGTTATGCCAGCATCGAGAGCGCCGTCGAGGCGATGAAGCGAGGCGCTTACACCTATCTTACGAAACCGTTTGATCCGCGCGAGCTGTTTTTACAAATCGAGCGCGCTCTGGAAAGCCGCAAACTCGCATCCGAAAACCTCCGGCTCAAAGACATGTTGAAGGAAAAATATGATTTCGCCAACATCGTCGCCAAGAGCGATAAGATGCAAAGAGTGCTCGAGGCGGTGACTCGAATCGCCAATGCCGACTCCACGGTCTACATTCACGGCGAAAGCGGGACCGGCAAAGAACTGATCGCCAAGGCGATCCACCTTGCGAGCGCACGCAAGGATAAGCCATTTGTCGCGATCAATTGCGCCGCCATCCCGGAAACCTTGCTCGAAAGTGAACTTTTCGGACATGAGAAAGGCGCGTTTACAGGAGCTGTGCGCAGCACCAAGGGGTTATTTACCCAGGCTCATGAAGGCACGCTTTTTCTCGATGAGATCGGCGACATGCCGATCACCATCCAGGTGAAGCTCTTGAGGGCATTGGAAGAACGTGAATTTTATCCCGTCGGGAGCGATAAACCGGTTCAAGTCGATGTTCGGGTGGTAGTCGCGACGAAGAAAGACTTGGTCGAGGAAGTGAAGAAGGGGACATTTCGTGAAGATCTCTTCTATCGCATTCATGTCATTCCCCTGATTCTGCCGCCGCTAAAAGATCGCGCGGAAGACATTCCCCATCTCGTCGATCATCTGCTGAAAAAGATTTGCCAACAAACGAAGAAGAACGTCACCGGCCTGACTCCTAAGGCGATGCAAAAGCTGATGCAGCATGACTGGCCAGGCAACGTGCGCGAATTGGAGAATACCTTGGAGTATGCCGTGACCATGACGCAGCAGGATGTTATTACCGACGATCTAGTCGTACAGAAAGAAGTGCCGGCGGTTCCAACGCCCGTAGTGGGTCTGCCGCAGGCCGATCTGTTACCCACGCCGGAAGCTCTCAAGTCGTTAAAAGAAGCCAGGGCAGAATTTGAAAAAGCATATCTCATTCAGCTGCTGGAGATTTGCAGTGGTAAAGCGTCGAAAGCTGCTGAGATTGCCGGGAAATATCGGGCGGATTTCTATGATTTGTTAAAAAAACACGAAATTAAAGTAGCCGATTACAAGAAATCCGAGTGATCAGTGCGCAAGCCGTTGATCGTTGGCCATAAAGGGCAAGATCTATTCGCGCTGTGGCGTGAGGCGCCAGCGGTCATAGGCGATGACAGCACAAAGGATTCCTGCCGCGAGCGGGGCATCAAAGCCATCGTGATTCCACCCGTCATCAGTGCGCGGACGAATGTTCTCGCCTTCGTCTTTTCCCCTAGGCGTCAAGCCGTGAAATATCCGGTTGCGTGAAACACAAGGAGCGCTCAGCGGCCGATCGGCGGCCGTTTGGTACTGAAACATCGGCCCCGCTAAGGGCGTTTCGCAACATCCATTTGCCCGTGCGCGTCAACGAATCGCTTTGGACAATATAGTATTGGCCGGTTTTTTTTACCTCGAAAGCGACAATGTTCGCGGACTCTAGCAACTGGCCCATGGTTCTTAACGAGTTAGCGTAAGTCATAGGGGGTTACGCTTTCCGGATCGCATTGCGATCCCCTATCGGACACTTGCGTTCGTATGGAGCCGGACAGGAACATAAGTCGCCGCCGCGACTCGACCATCGGGGATGCGTTTCAAAATATGCACTGTGCTAGGCTGCGTGAGAGCGCCGAATTGCCGGTCTTCGCAGTCGCCCGTCGACTATTGTCCAATCGATGTTTGCAAAAAACGCCTCGATATATTTCGCTCGATCCGCCGGTTTATAATCGAGAAGAAAAGCGTGCTCCCAAACGTCCATGACAAGCACAGGGTTATAGCCGGCGATATTGCCGATCTCGTGCAGGGAGACCCAGTGATTCGACAACTGATCCGTAGTCGGATCCTGATAACAAATCGCCCATCCGACGCCGCGCATTTTGCTGACGCCGGTGAAATCCGCCTGCCAAAGATTATAGCTACCGAAACTAACGGTGGCGGCTTTAATAAACGAGGATTGTGAATCAGGTCCTCCGCCTCCGCCTTTCTTCAAATTGCCGAAGTAGTACTCGTGCAACACCATGCCGTTATATTCAAAACCAAGGCGTCGTTTGAGTTCCGAATAGGCGGGCATTTCTTCTTGATCGACCTTGCCATCCCGCAGGATTTGGGCGATCTTTTCGTGAAGGTTGTTGGTCTCGTTGACATAGCCTTGGTAAAGTTTGAAATGCATCTCCAGTGTCTGATCCGAGATCCCTTTGAGGCCGCTTAGATTATATTGTTTGGCTTTGTACATAACTTATTCCTTATTCTTGGTGGGAAATTGGATGGAACATTTTCGACTATTTCTTGTAAGCCGCCGCAACCAGGCCGATTCCTGCAACTAAAACTAGTCCGCCGAGCAAGGGCGGCAGTGGTATCGACTTTTCTTTTTCGGCAGTCGCCTCGACTGGACCAATATCGAGGATTTTTTCTTTGCTGGTGTAGGATATACGGTTATAGGACAGCGCTAAGATACCGAGCAGAATCAAGGCGATACCGGCGAGGATGAGTGGTTTCATATTTTGCTCCCAGGGTCATTTTATGATCGCGTGTGTGCTTCGAGATATCTGAGGTAGAGAACAATCAATGCCTGCAGTAGGAGGAGGTGAAGCAAACCACCCAGTGTGTACCCGGTAAGCACGCCTGCCAACCAAATTAGCAAGATAAGAAAGAAGATCGCCATTAACATGTGCATCGTCCAATGGCATGTTTGAAACCTGGAGATACGCCGCCTATGCCGTGGCCTTTTATCGTGTTATTCTGCCCGATCTGCCTGCTCGCCAAGGTGGCCACGGAGTCGGGCCTTGGCGCCGCCAAAATATTCGCTAATCTTGGCGAACCAACGATCGGCGCCGACCCGGACTTTTTCTCGTTTGCCGCTCATGAAGTTTACGCCTTCATCCCTGTCGCGCCGTAGTTCTTCGCGCAGCTCTTTCCCGGCTCGGGGCGACCACATAAACCCTACCAATATGGCCAGGCCGACGCCGACGATCAAAAGTGGGAATCGATAATTTCCAGCTGCGTGCATGTACGGTGTTCTCCTTTAAAGCCTATTTACCGTCGATTTGCCCGGGAGCAGTGTTAGTTGCGCCGTTGGATTTGCAAATTATTATCCACTCGGCGCACGCCGCCCACTTGCATGGCCAGTTGCTCAGCGCGTGTCTTCTGTTCAGGCGACTCGACCACGCCATTGAGTGAGACCACACGATTCGTCGTGTCGACATCGATCCGGGTAACGTTCACCACCTTGTCCGCTACCAGCTTGGCTTTCACGGAAGTAGTGATCGTCGAATCGTCGACATATTGTCCCGCCGTTTCACCGGTCATGGACGTGCAGCCAGTCACGGACAACAGCAGAGCTAAAGCAAACGAACCTATAATGGGTGTAAGAGCCGATCGTTTCATAGCGAGTTCCTCCTCAGCGGGCGCTGCTAACGGCCGATGGGACCGTTAGGCGGCATTATTGGGTTCAAGGTTTTTAATAGAATATTGACCCGCTTTCGATCTGACTTCTGTGGGTTTCATACTCTCGGCGTGAGATTCTTTCGTGCTTGTAGTCATCCCCCAAACGGTCCATCTGCCGTTTGGCGATGAGGGCAATGCGCCGACAAGCAGCAGAATTAGTATGATGATTAGAATCGTGCCTATAGTGTGAGCTCCAGCTCGCGGCTGAATCGTTAGCGACCCGGCCGTGATTGCAATATCAAATCAGGCCACGGCAGCGGTCGCAGACCCGGCCGGGCGGTTTCATTGGCATTCGTGGGCGCATCAACAAGGGTCTGCGGCACACGTCCAATTCGCCTTAGGGTTTTGACAATCCGCGACTCGCTACCCCAATCGCTCCAAGTAACATTACTTACGGGGAGAACTGCCAGCCGGTCCGGATGTTGTCGCGCCATTGGTTCGAGCAGCTGCTTCGAGAAGTTAACGCTTTCGAGACCATCGTAGATTTCCCGAACCATGGCTTTCTCCAATGCCGTATCGATCGCTGCGTAGATGTGCTTGAAGGGGTGATACATCTCCGGCCGTAGTTCCTCCACCCATTGGAGCAATTCGCTCGCTTTGAAAACCATCATCATCGTGTTCCACAAAGCACCTCGCGCAGTGAGCCTGTGAGCGCGTATGACATCCGGCTTTTCGACGAAATCTGTCACAGTGCAGATCCCCCAACCGTTGGCAGCCGCGTCGAAGTCGGGCACGATGTAACCGTACTCGGACTCTTCATAATCGGGCTTGATGCCAAGTAAAACGAGCTTGGACGGAACACGCTTGACGATCGCGTGCGCAAGGCGAACATGTCTCATCAAATGGTCTTCTTCCCAGATAAACTGATCGGACGGAAACACGGCGACAATCGCGTTCGCGTAGCGTTTGTAGATGTGCATCAACGGCAGCAGCAAGCCTGGACCGGTCTCGCGATTTTCCGGTTGCACAATGACTGTGCCCGGCTCCCGCCCACCGAGCTGATCGACCACAGCTTGGTGCTTCATATGGGCCTGGTTGACGACTGTAAATAGTCGCTCCCTGGGAATCAGTTTTTCAGCTCGACGGTAGGTGTGTTCAAGCATGGAATGAGCGCCGGTGAACTTCACATACTGTTTGGGCAACGAGTCACCGCGCAAGCGCTTTATGTAAGACTTGAGTCGCCGTCCCTCGCCGCCGGCTAGCACGAGCCCACAAAGTGGCGCCGCGAGATCCCTGGCGCAAGAAAATCCATTGACAGAGATTGAAGCGATATGTTGCATATTCTTTCCTGCCCCTGGTAGTTGAATTGTCTTGGCAGCTGCCATTCTGTGAAGCTCTCTACTCGGACCAACTTAAGCGGCCGGCTTAACATCGATCTTGTCTTCGATAGTTAAAGTCGGCTGCGCGCTCTTGGCGAGCTCAATCGCTTTAGTCCTGAGTTCTTGGGAGTCTAGCTTGCCTGATAAAGTTGCCTTATTCGCGTCGGCGTCGACGCTCACCGATAAATTCGCCTGTTTGATGGCGTCATCGCTTTCTAATTTGGCGCGAATCGCGCTTTCCAAGTCGGCATCCGACATCTTCATCGCGTTAGCGCCCGGTGCGCTTTCCGATGACGGCGCGCGATCATTTTGACCTTTGTCGCAACCCGGCAATATTAAGGTGCAACTTAGAACGGCGGGCGTCAGCCAAAATAAATATTTCATCTCTCCTCCTTTTCGGCATTTTGCTTTTATGTTTGGCCGGGAACTGGGTCTCAAACTTATTAACTTACAAACGATATGCCAAAACTCTCCTCGCTCAATATCGCTGTGCTTTGGAAGAGTTAGCGGGCCGGTAAATTTCTATCAGATTCACTGTGTCCGATTTGTCCCTATGTCTCGGAGGGAAAACACTGACGTTTCAGGAAGATCGCATCCTCGCACTTGGATTTGGCTAGGTCTTCTGAAGGAAATGAAGCGACAGGCCTTAGTATAAAAGCGGGAACAAAATTGCTGAACCACACGGCGCGTGGATCGAAAGCAAAGTGAGAAATCGAAATAGCCGGCAGACCGCCACCCTGGCAAAACCCTAATGGACGGAACCGAGTTCAGAGACTGTGCGGTAATCTGGTTTGTTGGCGATTCACCCGCGGTGGTGCGCCGGCAGCGGTTTTGGCGCATCAGGTGTGGAGTTTCCCAGAAATATTTAAGTTGTATCGGAGTGAGCTTTTGAGCGCGATCGTTGCGGATCGTTGCGCAGCCGACAAACTCTATATAAGTAACCGCGCTGCCACGAGGATCAGCGAACCAACGAGACGCCACATCTTGCAAAAGCGTCAGCGGAAAACCTACCCAAGAGGTGAATTCCTGACAGTTTGCATGAAAAGCGCTGCCGGCTTGGGTGACTGTCCGTGCGGCAAGATCAAGTAAGAGCCTCGTTAACTCGGGAGAATTTTCATTCGCTCATGCGCTGGCATGACCGTTGCTCCAACCGCTCAAATATCTCGACGATAAATCGAACTCCGCAAAAGACGAGAATACGAAGTTGAGGGGGTGCGAGTATGGCGATGGAACTACGAAAGAAAGCGACGCTGGGCGAGTTGATTGAGGCCGTGACCAATGAAGTATCACGGGTAACACGAGGCTCGACGAATACCAACGTTTTGGTGTCGCATATTGTGAGAGACCTCTTCACTACGCGACGCGTGCGGCTAAAAAGGCGGAGGGTTCTAAAAATCGCTTAGGCAAGGGAAGGTTTAAAATGAAAGCAGCGGCACTGCGAAGATTATCGGCAATACTCTGGCACTACCGGTTTGTGCGCTTGGCGGATTGATCGATTCGGCATGTTAAGCGTAGCTGACAAGAAAATGAGAAACGCAATGCTAGCTAACGAAAAGGGCAAAATCGGCTGGATTCTCCTGTGGGCACTCGGTGTGCCGATACCGGTGTTATTTATTTTGTTTGTGGTTCGCGGTTGCACGTGATGGCTAAGCCTACAGATAAATTTGCGTAATTAGGCGAGGGGTATGATCGAACCTAGGAATTCGCGCCGCAGCGGACTGATTGGGACCACCGTAATCCTATCGACCTTGGTGGCGATCCAAGGGTGCTCCCTAACAGGGGTTCCGGGATCCCGCCTGCAAACGGGCCGTGATCCTGTGCCGGCGCATGATGCAGTGAATTCAAGTTCTGACTCATCGGCCAAGATTCGTATCGGTGCGGCGTCTTGGTACGGGCCCGGGTTCAATGGGAAAAAGACCGCCAGTGGCGACATCTTCGATCCGACGAAGCTTACTGCGGCACATCGGTCAATACCGCTCGGGCGTCGGGTTAGAGTCACGCATTTGGCCAATGGAAAGTCCGTTGAAGTTTTGATCAATGACCGCGGTCCCTATACCGAGGGACGCATGATCGACCTCTCGCAAGCCGCGGCCAATGCTCTTGAAATGACCGGCAAGGGAATCGCCAAAGTTCGAGTTGAAGAACTCGAAGAGGCGGTGATCGCCGAAAAAGTTCGGAACGGGAATCGATAGCATCTAAACGAGGCGACATGACTCGGACAAGTGAGCGTCTTTGGAGTGCCTAAGATATGCAAATTTATATCGCACTGCAGCCCTTGGTCGCACTCATCGCCGGAATGTTGATCCTAATGATTCCGAGGTTGTTGAACTACATCGTAGCTCTCTATTTTATCGTGATCGGTATCTTGGGCTTGGTGCGAATGTAATCAAGTGCGGTTAAAAAAGATCAGATCAGCGAACGCGAGGTTCGCGGAAAGGGGGAGGTGCCTATGTTGAATTGGGCTATTACATTTCTGGTTATCGCGCTGATTGCCGGTGTATTGGGCCTTAGCGGTGTGGCGGGTGCGGCAACTCAGATCGCATGGATTCTGTTCGTCGTGTTTTTGATCCTATTTCTCGTGGGCTTGGTCATGGGTCGAAGACCGCCTGTTTAATAAGGGATGAAAGTGGCACGACGTTGGAGGCTTACCAGCAAATTCCCATAACCCCCGCCTATACAAAGGTCCCGGTCAACTCGCCAATGATGACGACGAGATCGGGGCCTCCCGCCTTGGTCGTTGACCGTGTCGTTCGTCGCATGAAAATCTCTAACCCTGTCCGTTACTTGTGTAGGGAATAGTTCTGCTGTCGACAACTCATTCGAAGAATTGAAAATTCATAACTCGCCGATAACGCGAACGTTATGTAGAAGCAACCGGCTTGGCACCGTATGTGCGTTAGTCAGCCAGTAATAAGCGCACCCACAATCGAGTGATTCGCGCGATGGTTGATTCATTTATTATTTACCCTACATCCGCACAACCACAATTCTCACGCGAAAAGGGAGATCGGTCGCTATGCTGCAAAAGATGCGAGATCTGAAGGGGTTTGCGATAGGCGCAAAGGACGGCAACATCGGCGAAGCAAACGACTTCGTGTTCGACGACAAGAACCGGGTGAACCAAACTATTGGTGGTGCTGAGCGGGAAGCAGGAGAAAGAGCGTTTCACGAATGAAGGAGGTTAAAATTATGAATAAAGATCAATTCAAAGGGAGCTGGCGACAGTTTAAGGGGGAGGTGAAGAAACACTGGGGTCAATTCACCGACAACGATCTTTTGGAGGCTGAGGGTGATTACGACAAGTTCCTCGGGGTTGTTCAAAAGCGCTACGGCGACCAAAAAGAGGAAGTAGAGCGCTGGGCGGAGGATTGGTACGATAAGAACGTGATCAAATCCCGCAAGGCGACGGATTCCAGACAGCATATATAAGGTGAAAACGAGAAGGAGAATGCTTATGCGGTATAAAGTTATGACATCATGTTTGGTCGGCGTCGGAATGCTGGCAGTGGCGGGAATGAGCTTCGCTGAAACTATGCCCGCGAAACCATCCAGCCCGGGGTCGGGCGTGGAAAACAAAGCCGGCCCTAAGCGAGCGACGGGTGAAGTGACTTTTATCGAGGCCAAAGCCGGCAAACTATCGGTCAAGACCGCCGAGCAGGATCTTAGCCTCAACGTCCAGGCCAGCGCGACTAAAAAGGCGCTGGAGTCGATCAAGGTCGGGGATAAGGTGAACGTTTCCTATCGGGACCAGGGCGGGATTCTAGTGGCCGACGCTGTAAGCAAGTCCGGACCGATGGAAGGCGCCGGGGCTTCTAGGTAAACCCATTCACAATTGGACATCGTTGACTAGTACCTCCACGCCAGGGGGGAGGCGGAGAAGTTGGCCGCCTCCCCCGGTGACATCGCCTATAAGGAGGTTGAATTTATGAACAAGGACCAATTCAAAGGGAGTTGGCAACATTTCACGCGAAAGCTGAAGAAGCACTGGGGTCAGCTAACGGATAGCGATCTTCTGGCAGTTGCCGGTGATGACGCCACGATCCGTGGGGCTGTGCAAAAACGTTACGGTGACCAGAAAGAAGAAGCAGCCCGCTGGGGGGAAGCTTGGTGTGAGCGGGGTGGGTGGCGGAATCATCCGCCGGCTCACAGAGATTGAGACTCAAAATCTCCTGTGTCGACTCGAGCAATGCGTCGTCTACCGGTCGGCCGTTTTTGATCCTCGGTCGGCCTGTAGAGGTCCAAGCTTCCGGGGTCAATATTATCAATCAAACGGTAGTGATAAAATCTGTCGTCTCGCTTTCTACCGGCCGTAAAGTTCTCCAGTACAAAAATGCAGCGTGATCTGATTGGCCAAAGCTCGGTGCAATAAGATCGCGAATCAATACAAGTACGTTAAAGATCTAACGCTACAGTCGTTCGGCGTCCAACGCTCCAGAAAGCGATCGGTCGAGTACCTGCGGCCGTTCATCTTGTCAAAAATCACCACGACAACGAACCGCTTGAGAAGCTGAATTTACTTGATGTTCGATTGCTCGGTTAAATCACATCCAAAATCGGCAATCGGCGCCGATCGCGCGACGAGGTGGAGACAAAGGTCACAATTACCGGCTGAATTGATAGTCCACAATATTGTCGCAGATGGTTCGGATGCCATTATTGTCATGGCTCAATTCCGCTCTCGCCGCGAAGACTCCTTCGCCAGGTTTTTTCTTGGACCGTTCATCTTGCCGACTGTTCCCTCAATCGCTCATTCTCTCTGCGCAGCCGTATTGATCTGGCGTTGCTGATCATCCTGCCTTTGTTCCTGACCCATAAGCTGGTCGCCGATTAACGCGCCGGCGACAAGCCCAACCGGGCCCCCAATCAGTGCTCCAACCGCGGCATGGCCCCCACCGCACTGCCAATGATCGCGCCGGTGCCTGCTCCGGCTGCCCCGCCGATGAGTCCGCCTTTCTCTCTGGTGGTCAGAGGCGATGAGCAGCCGGACACAACCAGAACGGTAAGGAACACTGCTAATCTCAATTTAGCTCCTTGATTCATTGCCGACTCCTTCCTTGGTAATGCACGTCTCGTCTTCTCTGGGGTATGCCGCACGATTAACGGCACCATGGTCGCCGATAATCTCCACCTCATGAGGAAATACGTAAGAACAGACGCCGTTGCTCCAACGGACCTCGAGTAGATGGCGGCCAAGATTGTCGATCTCGGAAATTATCGTGCCCACTGCAGCTGGCCGCACATTTCCTCCATGGGTACGAATTTCCCTCCTGGCTCGGCAACGCACTGCCGACGCATCCGCGAGTTGGCTCGCAGTCTCGTTGTTTAGTATTGACCTCATAACCCCCCCTAGTCTCTAACTTCTGATGAAATCACTAACTTGAGCGTGCGACGATTGCGGAACCGCCGATAGCATTAAAAGAACGAACGCAATCGACACCAATCTTATCAATCGAGATGGCATGATGTTTTCCATTAGATTTAGTGCCAGCACTTGGAAATTGGTTCGGCGTTGTGCAAAAAATCTGTAAGGATATTGGCGGCCACTCTGCCGGCTTCTTTCTCATCACGAGCAGACGCTAGAAGCTCTTCGGTAAATGCCGCAATAAGTGTGCTTAACGTGATTTCTTCCGTTTCGTCGATCTTCATACTGATACTCCGCGATCCCACTTCCTCCAGCAAGGAAACTCACGAAGACTTGTCTCCGCAAGGCGCGTGCCAGCTGCTTGAAGCGCGTATGATCGGTACATTTGCGGCGAATCTTATTTGAGTAATTGAGTTGCTGTGTTCTTGTGAAGGGATTTGCCCTACAAAGAAGTCAAAACCGGTAGGAAGTTCAATTAATGAAAATCATCATCACCCTTGCCCACGGCGATTGCGTCGCCGCCTGAGTTACAATTGAGGAGATTATCCATCCGCCGCGTCACCGCGCGGCTCCCAATGATCATCTGAGCTGTCATCTTCCACCGCTTCTGGCCGGGCAGAAGTTGTTTCGCTCATTTGGGGAAAAGTGAGGTAAAAGGTCGTGCCTTTGCCTAACTCGCTCTGATAGCTGATTGTGCCGCCATGGATTTCAACGATATGCCGCGTAATTGCCAGTCCGAGCCCCAGGCCTTCGGGTTTCGATGTTGCAAAGGGTTGAAAAGCATCCAAGTCAGGTGGAATTGCGCCACCGGTGTCGGAGAGTTCGAGCCACAACGCGCGTTCGCGCGTCCCTGCTCTGACAGTCAAAATTCCGCCGTTAGGCATGGCGTCGAGCGCGTTCCTAAAAAGATTAAGGAAGACATGTCGTAAAAGTTGTTTATCGCCCTGGATAACGGGCAGCTCGCCGATGGCGTCCTTGTCAATACGAATCCCATTAGTGTCCAAGCGTACTGCGTCAATTCGAAGAATTTCGTCGATGAGCGAATTTAAATTCACCGAGTCGTACGAAGGGTTGATCATCCAAAGGATCTTTAATTGGGGCTCTAATGAGCTAATCAGAGAAACTAAATGGTCCAGCCCGCATTTTAGTTGCTGGAACAACTTACCGACGGAGGGATCGCCACTGCCGTGGGCCCTCGGCATGAGCTTATCCATCATGCTCGCTGTCCAGTAAACCTGCTGAAGAGGGTTGTTGATCTCGTGGATGAAGTGCGCGAGGCCTACGCGTAGCGCTGCTGTCGAGACAGTCATAGCGGGAGGTTTGCTGATTTTATTTTGTCCATTTGCTTTCCCCGGCTGGAAAGAAGCGCGGTTGTATTTGGTAACTCTCATTGTTGTTTGCATCTGCATGACTCCTCTTTGAAGCTAAATTTCGTCCAGACCGCGATTAACCGCGATCTTTTGAAGATTCCCGCGCTTGTGAATTTCTCACCGCGATATAACTCACGGGAAACCGATGATTCTCCTTCAGGCTTTCGACTCACCCATCCGGCTCGTTTTAACGAGGGCGGAGTGACCGGGCGTTAACCCGCCTATGCTTAAACGGAACGAAAACGGTCTCGTACCCCCGGCGATCTCGGCCGACAAAAATTGAGTCTAGGCTTAAAGGGATGCGCCAAGTTTGTCGTTCTCAATGGTTATTTGCGTCGATCGCCCGCGGGCGCACCCTGCATCCCGACCGGCGGTAGGTTTGCCTCGGATAACTGCTTGGTCTTTTCAACCTCAGCCTCATGGGCGGCAAGCACGCGAAGGTCGCCCACTTGCTTGGTGTAGGTCTTAACAAGCCAGACATGGCCGGTCAGTCGATTTATTTTACAAGCGGTGTCCACCGGACCATTAGGGTCGTAATCGTATAAAGACCGCCGAGCAGCATGAAGATAACCAAGGCCGTGATGCCTCCGCCTATGACGCCGCCACTGATCCAGAACATTCGCTGATTCAGTGCTGGTGTCCTCCTTAGCGGTTTCGCACGATCTCGGTAAATCCGGTCACCGACACCGTCGACTTGAATTGGCCATCGCTGCGGGCGGGTAGTGTTGAACTCTCGACAAAGTTGAACGGCAACGATTCGCCAGGGCGAATTAGATTGTTGAGAGTATGATACGAAGCCATTCCCGGATCACTGTTGCCGGGTTGGAACTCATTCGTCCACAGCCAGGTGTGGCGTATGAGCAACTCCACGTCCCGAACTTCCCGGTTCGAATGATTCACAATCTCGCCCGAGACGACGCCATTGTGCACCGCGACATTGTCAACTGTAACGATCTTCTGGTTATTCTGTGCGACGGCAACAACGTCCGCAGAGGCAAGCCCCGCTCGCATCGCTCCAACCGTCAGGCTAAATCCAACAACTAGAACCCGATACCACCGTTTTCGGTGTTTTAATGCTGCCATCTCATTTCCCCCTTTCCTCAATCAGACAAGGAACGCAATTTATGGTGATGCGCACTATTGAGATTGTTCAGATCGAACAACGCGCAGGTTGGAATTGAAAATGTCATTAATACTCGCGGCTCTGACGCTTTAAACGCTCCGTTTCTTGACGCTGCTGATCGATCTCATACTGATTGCGTTGAATCTGATCCTGTTGCCGGTAGTTTTGGTTTTCCTGACCCTGAAGCTGATCGCCGATCAAGGCGCCTGCGCCGAGTCCTAGGCCACCACCGATTGCAGCTCCGGCCCCGGGATGTCCAACAGCACTGCCGATGATACCTCCCACCGCGGCTCCGCCGAGCGCGCCGATGCCTGCTCCCTTCTCTCTGGTCGTCAATGATCCTCCGGCACAGCCTGTACCGATCAGAGTCATGACAATAAATATCACCGCGATGTGCTTGAAGCCGATGTTTTTACTACCCATCCAAAACCCTCTTCATTTCAGGACTATGGTTCTCTCGTCCTGTTGTGATTCACGCCCCTGCTAATGGGCGGAAACCAAACTCATCAGTTCACACGAAGAAAAAGGCTTTGCGAGCACGTCTACCTCGGGTCTGCCTTTCTCCTGTTCCATCTCCGACTCGAACCATCCCAAATGCGCGCTCATGTAGATGGTTCTCACGTTGGGATTACGGACCCTCCTTATTCGTCGAAGAAGTTCCACCCCGTTTTCCCCCGGCAGCAGGAGGTCCGAAATCACCAGGTCTGGCCTGAATTGCAGATAGATGGAAAATCCCGCGGCCGCATCCTTCGCTATTCTGGTTTCGCACCCTTCGGACTTGAGTCTTTCCTGAAGGACAAAGGATAAATTGTCATCGTCCTCGACGAGTAAGACTTTCAACCCGTTCATCGGCGCTCCTATCCAGCCACACTAATGCAATCGCCGTTGAAATGTTCATTAATTATCACGTGGCAGCCGTTTGATATCTCAGTTTCGATGGCGGCTTTGTCTCGGTGGACCAGCTGTGCATTAAACATTCCTCGCCTTGCTAAGATTCGCCAATTTCGCTTCCTGGTGCCCCAGTAACCCGGCACGAACATACTGAGGAGAGAGTCCAATGGCCTCACAGATGTTGGCAAAGGAAAACGGCCAGTCGTTATCCTCCTCCATGAGCCATTTCCTAGCTTCGAGATACAGGCGCGTTCTCATTTTGTCGCGCGCCGACGCATACTTCTGAAAGCAGCAAATCGCGTCTTTCAGAACTGCGAACATAAGCTCCTGTTCTGGTTCTTGGAAAAGCGTTCTGCGCGCGCTCTGCTGGTATTGCTGAGGCGCAAGCGTGTCCGCTTGAAACAACGAGCCGACATATACTTTCCCCGAAGGCCTATTCACCCTATAGGTCACTAAATCGATTCTTGTATTGAGGTCAGTCTGCATCTCTTGTACTCAAGTTTAGCGCTTCCGATTCGGTCGCCGAGGTGAACGCGATTCCGTCGCCGCGTCGTCGCCGCCGTGGTATGGGTTAGGCTTTTTTCCGTTCTTCATCGATTAACTTGAGGGCCTTGTCGCGAATATGTTCGTTTGCGTTAACGATTTGATAAAGCCGGAAATAGCCTTCTAGCGTGAGGCCTTGTTTCTGAACGGCCTTGCCAAACTTTGCCAGCGCCTCCTGCTCGATTTTTCCCTGCTCTTGCGAATCGCGAGCCTGGTTTAGAGCCGGTTCGTACTCGGCGCGAATCTTATGGAACTCCAGGTAGGACTTTGCAAAGGCTTTAAGCTCTTTGTCGCCGATCTCGGATTGCTTGCTGGGTTGTTGCAGTGCCGGTTTTTCTTGGGCACCGCTCAACCCTAAGGTTAGACCGGCCAACGACACGATGACGGATGCAGTAACCAAATGTCTAGTAGCAAATGTTTTCATGGGACAATCTCCCTATTTAGTTCTTTGGACTTCGCGCGGATCTATGTTTTTGTTTTTTTCCCTGGTGCTTCGAACTGCTTCTCCTTCATCTTCGTCATGAGATCTTCGTAGGAAGACTTGGCGATAACGCGGTTGAATTGCGAGCGATAGTTATTGACCAGGCTGACATTTTCAATTATTGCGTCGTAAATTTTCCAGCTGCCACTGGTCTCGTGAAGTTTGTAATCGACGGCAAATTCTTCACCTTTTTTTGTAAAGATCTTGGTATTCACTTCGGCAAGGTCTTTGTCCAGCTTCTCATTGGCGACCACAACTTTTTCACCATTATAGGATTCGATTGCGTCGACATAAGATGATTCGACAAGGTCCGTGAAGAGTTTGACGAACTCCTGCTGTTCAGTTGAGCTTCTCCGCTGCCAGTGGGGTCCAAGAGAACGCTTGGCCATCTCGGCGAAGTCAAAACTCGGGTAAATGACCTGTCGTAATCGCTCGCGTCGTTCTGATTTAGCGGCGGGATTCTTGAGAATCGTCAGAACCTTTTCAATCGTGGCCCGCGTCTGATCGCTCGGGGCTCCGGCGCTTATCGGCAAAGCAACGAATAGATAAATGACCCCAACTAAGGGCAGCCACCGTTTGTGCGTGGAATAGGAGTTCATGCTTGCGCCTCCTTGGCTAAAGCGATCACTCATCGCCATCACGGCAAGTGAGCAAGCCGGGTGCCAACCGAGGTGTAGTCGGATGAGCTTGAACTTGATGCGTTTTTGTAACTAACGATGCGGTTGACGAGATTGAGAGAAAGAGCTTTTCATATCGATAGCGGAGGAATTTTACTGTCTACTTGCTATAACGATCCTTCAGGGATGACGGTCAATGGTCGCCAAGTGACTCTTGCGAGCCGCGCTTCACGACTGCAAAGGCTTTCGCGTAGCTGTTTCGATCGCCACATGGGTTTACAGCCGCTCGCAGAAGGAGAAGCCCAAATTCTTGGCAATCAGCGACCTCGAGACGGTCGCGATGGCTTACGCTATTTATCGTCATTCCAGATTGTCGCGGGATTCATGACTCCGTGCTTGGATTTGGGGCGCTGTTAAATTTCCCGACGACTCCTAATGATAATTGATGTAAGTTTTTGCTAGCCATGCACCCACTCCCGTTCCCATTGTTGATTCGGCGAAGTGCGGCAACGCCGCCCTGCATTTGCTTGGATTAGATTTCCCGGGTATCTTTTCGACTGAAAGCCAAGTGCCATCGGTTATCGGTCTCGGGTGATACAACAGAAACTTTGGCGCGTTTAGTAGAATCAAGCGCATGGTTAGCAAAGCTTATTAACGTCATGATTTATTGTAGGGAAATTTACTTCAAAATAGGAGAAAAGCGTCTGAAGTAAACCGCACTGACAATCCGGCGAAACTACAACACCTTTGAAAATCGCAATTTTTTTGGAATGACCGGTGTTGGAATGATTTCTGCTTAGTTGTGAAGGAGTTAACGCTGACGAAAGGTGATTTGCTCTCTATGTGGGTGTATGTACAATTTTTCGACCATAAGTGCGGATAAAACTGTGGTCAAATCTGTATTGGTCGTCGATGATGAGCAAAACTTTGTGAGTCTTCTCGATTGGTTTTTGACCAAGCGGGGATACGAGGTGCGAACCGCACTGAACGGCGAAGAAGCTCTGGAGCTCGTCGAAAAAGCATCTCCCGACTTAGCATTGATCGACATCAGAATGGGACCTGTGGATGGGCTATCGCTTTTGGATGAAGTGAAGCAGCGCTTGCCGGAAATCAAAGTGATCATGATGACGGCCTATCCGACCAGCGATTCCCGAAGACACGCGTTTGGCAAAGGCGCCACTGCTTATTTCACTAAACCCGTCGATCTCCAGGAGCTGTTGAACACCATTCATGGACTCTCAGAGACTCTCGCCGAGTGAGCGCAGGATGAACATTGGTAGACTCGGATGATTCAACCTGAGAGTTTCGTTGGCGCAAGAGAAAGCAGGTCGTCATCAAATGTTGGTTTTACTTGTAGCAGTTATTTCCGGGATCGCGATCGCTTACTTTGGAATGCAAAACATTAGCCCGGTGACGATCCGGCTCAACGACTACGTCTGGAACGATGTCCCCTTGTATCTGGTTATCGTGGGGTCGTTATTGGTCGGACTCTTCATGGCAGGGATTCTCTATTTTGCCAGGTCGGTTTCCTCGACGTTGACGATCTATGGAAAAGATCGCGCGATAAAAAAAACCAAGCATACCGTCGCCGATCTGGAACAGCGGGTCCACGAACTCGAAGCGGAAAATGCCCAACTCAAGACCACGGTTTCGTCCCCGTCTGAACTTCCGCATCATACAACGTCGTAGTGCCAAGCCGAGTTCGACGCTGATCGCCTCTTTTCTGAGATTGCGATAGTCCGTTCGATAATAAACCGGGACGCATGGGCCTGGTTGGCGGGAGAGTTGGGGATAGTATTGCGCACAGCGGGTTTTAACCCCAACAGCTAGCCTAAGCGAACCGTATACCCGACAACTTGGAGGGAAATTACCGTCAAAGAAGGAAAAACACCTATAGACTTGCTTTCGAACCGGTCGAGGTAAATGAAAATATCATTAAAAATCCATGACATCCCGCAGCTCAAGAAGTGGAATGATTTCTGCAACTTTTAGCATCATTTCGCTTGCGAGTTATCGCGTTGTTGAGGGCGGACCCACTATCGAACAAACTGCGAGGGCATAGTGGATTCCAGCCGACTTGGAGTAACCTCTACACTCGGAGTTGCTGGTGAATCAGTTTGTAACAAGGATGGGCCGCAGAGACGATTTGCCGACAAGGTTTCCAGCCTACTTCATTGATTCCTTATATTTCCTGGTATTTTTGACAGGCAGTGTGCGCGGAAGGGTGCGTAGATCGAGCAATTATTTCTCACGCTCTGATCCCAAGTCCTGTAGCCGTGCATAAGAACTAACGAGCCACCATCTTTCCGGCCGAGTCACAAGCCGATTTAGTCGATGAGCGCGAAAGACTCAACAAAAGTCAAACAGCGCGCTAGACCATTGGCCCTGAGTCGGTCGAGCGGGAGAAAGTTTATGCCGACTAAAAGCGCGCTTGCAGTCGATGGCGACAAGCTGAACAGCAAGCAGCTTCTCACCGTGCTCACGTCGATTAAAAAAGGCGATTTCTCGGCTCGGCTTCCCGACTTTTGGAGCGGCATCGACGGAAAGATCGCCGATACTCTCAATGAGATTATCGAACTGATGGCCGAGAGCACGAAGCAATTCGAGCGCGTCAACCGTGTCGTCGGCAAAGAAGGGAAGATATCTCAGCGGGCGGCGCTTCCTGCCGCTGGAGGGGCATGGAAGGTTCAGGTCAATGCGATCAACGAGTTGATCGATAGCCTGGTTCGGCCGACCACGGAGATGGCGCGGGTGATCGGCTCGGTTGTCAAAGGCGATCTGAACCAAACCATGGCTCTGGAGGCGGAGGGACAACCGCTGCGCGGCGAGTTTTTGCGCGTCGCAAAGATGGTCAACGCCATGGTCGTACAGCTCGACAACTTCGCCGCGGAGGTCACCCGGGTGGCGCGCGAGGTCGGCACGGATGGCAAGCTCGGTGGCCAGGCGGTGGTGCCGGGGGTCGCCGGCACATGGAAAGATTTGACCGACAGCGTGAATTTCATGGCGGGTAACTTAACCGCCCAGGTGCGTAATATCGCCGAAGTGACAATCGCCGTCGCCAATGGCGATTTGTCCAAGAAGATCGCCGTGGACGTCAAAGGCGAGATCCTCCAACTCAAAGACACCATCAACACCATGGTCGATCAGCTGCGAAGTTTCGCTGCGGAGGTCACCCGTGTGGCGCGCGAGGTCGGCACGGATGGCAAGCTCGGCGGCCAGGCGGTGGTGCCGGGGGTCGCCGGCACATGGAAAGATTTGACCGACAGCGTGAATTTCATGGCGGGTAACTTAACCGCCCAGGTGCGTAATATCGCCGAAGTGACAATCGCCGTCGCCAATGGCGATTTGTCCAAGAAGATCGCCGTGGACGTCAAAGGCGAGATCCTCCAACTCAAAGACACCATCAACACCATGGTCGATCAGCTGCGAAGTTTCGCTGCGGAGGTCACCCGTGTGGCGCGCGAGGTCGGCACGGAAGGAAAGCTCGGCGGCCAGGCGCAGGTCCGCGATGTGAGCGGCGTATGGAAGGACCTGACGGAAAGCGTCAATATCATGGCCGGCAACTTGACCGGCCAGGTGAGAAACATCGCCGATGTCACGATCGCCGTCGCCAACGGTGACTTATCGAAGAAAATCACCGTTGACGTGCGCGGTGAGATTTTGCTCCTCAAGGAAGCCATCAACACGATGGTCGACCAGCTCAACGGCTTCGCCGCGGAAGTAACGCGGGTAGCGCGCGAGGTTGGCACGGATGGCAAGCTCGGCGGCCAAGCGCAGGTCCCCGGCGTTGCTGGAACGTGGAAGGACCTGACTGATAGCGTCAACGCGATGGCCGGCAACTTGACCGGCCAGGTGAGAAACATCGCCGATGTCACGATCGCCGTCGCCAACGGCGACCTTTCCAAAAAAATTACCGTCGACGTCAAAGGCGAAATTCTGCAGCTCAAGGAAGCCATCAACACGATGGTCGACCAGCTCAACGGCTTCGCCGCGGAAGTCACCCGTGTGGCGCGCGAGGTCGGCACGGAAGGCAAGCTCGGCGGCCAGGCAGTGGTGCCGGGCGTGGCCGGCACGTGGAAAGATTTGACCGACAACGTTAACTTGATGGCCGGCAATTTGACTGCGCAAGTCAGGAACATTGCTGACGTGACCATCGCCGTGGCCAACGGCGATCTGTCGAAAAAAATTACCGTCGATGTGCGCGGCGAAATATTGCAGTTAAAGGAAGCCATCAACACGATGGTCGACCAGCTCAATGGCTTCGCCGCGGAGGTCACCCGCGTGGCGCGCGAGGTCGGCACGGATGGCAAGCTCGGCGGCCAGGCAGTGGTGCCGGGCGTGGCCGGCACGTGGAAAGATTTGACCGACAGCGTGAATTTCATGGCGGGTAACCTAACCGCCCAGGTGCGTAATATCGCCGAGGTGACGATCGCCGTCGCCAATGGCGACTTATCGAAGAAGATCGCCGTGGACGTCAAAGGCGAGATACTCCAGCTCAAAAATGCCATTAATACCATGGTCGATCAGCTGCGAAGTTTCGCCGCGGAGGTGACCCGTGTGGCGCGCGAGGTCGGCACGGAAGGAAAGCTCGGCGGCCAAGCGCAGGTCCCCGGCGTGGCCGGCACGTGGAAGGATCTGACGGACAACGTCAACGATATGGCGGCCAATCTAACCGCGCAAGTGCGCGGTATCGTCAAGGTTGTTACCGCAGTTGCCAATGGCAGTTTGCGCGAAAAGCTCACGGTCGAGGCCAAAGGCGAAGTGGCGGCGCTGGCGGAAACCATCAACAACATGACCAATACTCTGGCGATCTTCGCCGAGCAAGTAACCACAGTGGCGAGAGAAGTCGGCGTGGAGGGCCGTTTGGGCGGACAAGCCAACGTTCCCGGCGCGGCCGGCATCTGGAAGGATTTGACCGACAACGTCAACCTGTTGGCGGCCAATTTGACCACTCAGGTGCGCGCCATCGCGGATGTCGCTACCGCCGTCACCAAGGGAGATCTCACGCGTGCGATTCAAGTGGATGTGCGTGGCGAGGTCGCAGAGCTCAAAGACAACATCAACTCAATGATTCATAACCTGCGCGCCACCACGGACGAGAACAAGGAGCAGGATTGGCTCAAGACCAACCTCGCCAGGTTCACGAGCATGCTCCAGGGCCAGCGCGATCTTACCGCGGTCGGACAGATGCTGCTCTCGGAATTGGCGCCTCTGGTGAACGCACAGTACGGCGCGATCTATCAAATGAATGCCAGCAATGGTGACGCCTGCCTTCAGGTGCTGTCAAGCTATGCCGGGGCTGACAGCCGGAGTGTGCCGGACCGTCTGCCTTTGGGCGCCGGTCTGGTCGGCCAATGCGCACTGGAAAAACGGCGAATCCTTCTCGACGATGTGCCGGGAGATTACGTCCGCATCGGCTCCGCCCTGGGCGATACCCGGGCGCGTAACTTGATTGTCTTCCCGGTGCTCTTTGAGGGCGCGACCAAAGCCGTCATTGAATTGGCCTCGGTCAAAGAGTTTACCTCAACGCACCAGACCTTTCTCGCTCAGCTCACCGAAAGCATCGGCATTGTGCTCAACACGATTGAGGCGACTATGCGCACTGAAGGTTTGCTGCAGCAGTCACAGGAGCTTGCCCGAGAGCTGCAGGCGCAGCAGACTGAATTACAGCAAACCAATCAGGAACTTGGCACTAAGGCGAAACAGCTGGCCGAGCAAAATGCCGAGGTCGAGCGGAAGAATCAAGAAATCGAGCAGGCGCGACATGCGCTAGAGGAAAAAGCCGCCGAGCTGGCGCTGACTTCCAAGTACAAATCTGAATTTCTTGCCAATATGTCGCACGAGTTGCGCACGCCGCTTAACAGTATCTTAATTCTGGCCCAGCAGCTGGCCGACAATTCCGCGCACAACCTGGAGCCGAAGCAGGTCGAGTTTTCCAAGAATATTCACGCTGCCGGCACCGATTTGCTGAATCTGATCACTGACATTCTCGATCTCTCCAAGATCGAATCGGGCACAGTTACGGTCGAACCGGAAGCAGTATCGTTCGCCAAGCTGCGCGAGGCGGTGGAGCGAAGCTTCCGCCACGTCGCCGAGGCGCGCCATCTGGCTTTTCATATTGAAATGGATGATGAGCTGCCGACCGCGCTGACCACGGACCTGAAGCGCTTGCAGCAGGTGTTAAAGAACCTGCTGTCCAACGCGTTTAAGTTCACCAGCCACGGCAGCGTCACGTTCACTATGAAAGTCGCGAAGAGCGGTTTTAGTCCCGATCATCAGCTGCTGGCAAGCGCTGCGACGGTGATTGCCTTCGAGGTTAAAGACACCGGCATCGGCATCGCCCAGGACAAGCAGAAGATCATTTTTGAAGCCTTCCACCAGGCTGACGCGGGTACGAGCCGGCGTTACGGCGGGACGGGTCTGGGCTTGGCGATTAGCCGCGAGCTGGCGACTCTGCTCGGCGGCGAGATTCGCCTCATCAGCGCGCCCACACTCGGGAGCACCTTTACGCTGTATCTGCCGCAAAACTACGGACTCGTGACCGTCGACGCCCGACGCACCGCGGTGAGTCCGATGCCGCTGATCGTCCAGCAAGCGGTCAAGGCGGAAGAGGTTGCCGACGACCGAGACTCCGTGGAGCCGGGCGATCCGGTGGTCTTGATTGTCGAGGACGACCCGCATTTCGCCGGGGTCTTGTTGGGACTGGCGCGGGAGCGCGGCTTCAAAGGAGTAGTGACGGCTCGCGGCGCTCCGGTGCGTTCCTTAACCCACGAATTCAAGCCTCAGGCGATCGTGCTCGATATCTTCCTGCCCGACATGTTGGGATGGACGGTATTGAACCACTTGAAGCAAGATCCGGCCACTCGTCATATACCGGTCCAGGTCGTTAGCGTGGAAGAGGAAAGGCTCCATGGGCTCGGTCGCGGCGCGTTTTCCTATCTGATCAAGCCGGCCACGACGGACGAACTGAGAGAGGCCATCGACCGGGTCACCCGCTATGCGCAAGCGCGTCAGAGACGCTTACTCATCATCGAAGATAACGACATCGAGCGCCAGAGCATCATTGAGCTTCTCACTCACAATGGTGTTGAGATCGTTGCCGCGGCGAGCGGTGCCGAATCGTGGGACGCACTGCATGGCCAAAAATTCGACTGCGTGGTGCTTGATCTTCGACTGCCGGATATCTCCGGCTTCGAGTTGTTGGAGCGGATCCGTCAAGAGCCGGAGCTGCGCGATCTCCCGATCGTCGTGTTCACTGGCCAGGAACTGAGCGAGGCGGATGAGTTGAAACTTATTCGGATGGCCGAGAGCGTGGTGCTCAAGGGGGTAGAATCTCCCGAGCGGCTGCTCGACGAGACGACGCTATTTCTACACACTATCGCTGCGGAGCTGCCGCCTGCCAAACAGCAAATGCTGGAACGTTTGCACCGGTCCGACGAAGCGCTGAACGGCCGGAAAGTGCTCGTGGTGGACGATGACGTGCGCAACATCTTCGCTTTGACCAGTCTGCTCGAGCAGCATGGGCTGCGGGTGGTAAACTCCGAGACCGGTCGTGAGGCGATTACGCTGCTCGATCAAGACGACGATATCGACGCTGTGCTCTTGGACATCATGATGCCGGAAATGGACGGCTACGAAATCACGCGCCGCATCCGCCAAAACCCCAGACACAAGATCCTGCCGATTCTTGCTCTTACCGCCAGAGCGATGAAAGGCGACCGGGAAAAATGTTTGGAAGCGGGGGCGTCTGATTATATCGCCAAACCGGTAAACAGCGAGGAGCTGATTGGACTGTTGCGCATCTGGTTATTCGGCAAGCAACAGGCGCGACGAGGAGGTCGCTACAATGCAATCCACGGCGAACATTTTGGTCGTTGACGACGACGAAAAAAGTTTGCTCGCTATGGAAGCCCTGCTCTCGGGGCCGGGGCGCAAGATCGTCAAGGCTCGGTCGGGCACTGACGCGCTGCGCGAACTCATGCGGCAGGAATTTGCCGTCATCCTGCTCGACGTGCGCATGCCGGAGATGGACGGATTCGAGACCGCGGCGCTGATCCGGCAACGCGAGCGGTTGCGCCACGTGCCGATCATTTTTCTTTCCGCGGTGGATACCTTGGAATCGGACGTCTATCGAGGGGTAGTCTGCGGGGCGGTCGATTATCTTTTCAAACCAGTCGTTCCGGAAGTCGTGAAAGCCAAGGTCGCGGTGTTCGTTGATCTGTTCCGCATGAATGAGCGGGTCAAGCAGCAAGCGCTCGAGCAAAGTGAGGCGCGGTTTCACCTTGCGGTTGAAGCTTCGCCAAACGCTATGATTATGGTTGGAAAGGATGGGCGCATCGTCCTGGCCAACGCTCACGCCGAGCATCTTTTCGGGTATACCCGTGAGGAGCTGCTCCGCGAGTCCATCGAAATGCTCGTGCCGGAACGCTTTCGCGGGAAACATGCCGACTTCCGGGCGAGTTTTTTTTCCTATCCAAAATCACGACCCATGGGAGCGGGTCTTGACCTCTTTGGCATGCGCAAGGATGGATCAGAGGTTTCCGTCGAGATCGGCCTCAACCCGATCCAAATCAATGACGTAACTTTCGTCCTCGTGTCTATCATCGATATCACCAATCGTAAACAGACGGAGCAGGCCCTGCGCGAAAGTGAGCAGAAGCTCCGCCAACAAGCGCAGGAACTGGAGCAGCAACTCATCGCCTCGGGCCGTCTGGTTTCGGTCGGTGAGCTATCGGCTTCCATGGCCCATGAGTTCAACAACCCTTTGGGGATAGTTCTTGGCTTTGCTCAAGGACTTTTAACTGACATGGACCCCGCCGACCCGAACTATCGTCCCATACAGATTATCTCCGAAGAGACCAAACGCTGTGAAAAAATGGTGCGAGATCTTTTGGAATTCGGACGGCCCAAAAGCACGGATTTCATTTTGACCGAGGTCGAAGCGATCGTTGATAAAACGTTGGAGATGATCTCGACAAGGCTGTACAAGCAAAACGTCGAAGCCATCAAGGCGATCGCGCCGCAATTGCCGCGCATCCATGCCGACCCGCAGCAGCTGCAACAGGTGCTGGTGAATCTGTGTTTGAATGCCGTGGATGCCATGCCGGCTGGTGGAAAGCTAACGTTGAGGGCAATGCAAAATTCGCCCGACCAGATGATTCTAGCCGTGGCGGATACCGGTTTTGGCATTGACGCGGACACTCTGCCCAAGATCTTTCAGCCATTTTTTACCGCTAAGAAGTGGCGCGGCATGGGCTTGGGTCTGCCGATATGTGAGCGAATCATAAAATCTCACGGCGGTAGGATCGACGTGGTAAGCGAGCCTGGACAGGGAACCACCTTCACTATTCACCTTCCGCTAAATCAGAATTTCGCCCAAGACAAACAACTCGAACCTGAACAGTTTTGATCTCCTTCCTGCGGTCTGGCGAACGCCTTTCAGTTATCGTTTGATGCCGCGGATCTCGCGGCACTTGAGGCCAAATTCATTCCAGCGCTGGTCGGACGACGCACCGCAATTATGGAAAAGATTTTGAATGTTGCGCCCGATGCTCGGCGATTTTCCTGCTTACATCCAAGCCGCATCCACTGTTAGTAAAATCCCGCTCACAGGGGCAAATCCCTTCAAAAAAGAAATCTTACCGATTCGCTCCCGGCATCGCTTTCTTGCTGGAAATCAAAGGTTTGATTCATTCGGCCGGGTTGGCATCTCCTTTGCCCTTATCCATTACCGAGCGTCGAACAAAAGGATGTCTATCCTTTAACCAACGGAGGGCCGAACTATGAAAAAATATTTTGCATTGTTGATGCTGCTGACTACATGTCAGTGGGGATGTCAGTTCCTCGCCGGGGCCGCCACCGGAGCGGTCGCCACTGGCGCGGGCTATGAGATTCAAGCCAAAAGGCGCAGATGGATAGGCTAACGAGACTATAGAGAAGAAAGAATATCGCGCCGGGAATACGAAACACGAAAACAACAAATAGAGCAGGGTTCGATCATTTACTAAGTCGCCGGAAACAGGCACGTTGGATATTATCGTGCATTTTACCAGATGGATAGGCTAAACGATGACTATAGAGAAGAAAGAATATCGCGCCGGGAATACGAAACACGAAAACAACAAATAGAGCAGGGTTCGATCATTTACTAAGTCGCCGGAAACAGGCGGCGTTGGATATTGAAAGCCGTGCGGATTTCCTCCTATGAAATCCGCTGGATCAATGTTTTTCTCAACTTGAAACGAGGGCAGCTAAAAATACCGAACATCGTCGCACGCACGTCGAATAACTTCATGTCTCAGCCAAACGAAAGTTCGTAAACTCCGACGACCGATGCCGACTCTAGTTCAAGCTTTCAGGGACGCGGGAACTTCGACGGCGCTGGCTCGTGAATCGATGAGGTGGAGTGCCATTTTATTAATGAGTCCTAAGTTTCTCTCACGGCGGGAGGTTGCCATGCCGAAAAGTCATTTGATCACGGCAAGTTGCGTTTTGGTCTCTCCCCAGTCTGCCACGACCGCTGCTGCTCGATGCGCTGGAACAAGCAGACCAAGACAGCGCCAATGTGGTGGCGGACCTGATTTCCACTGAAACTACGACAGTATCCTGCAGAAGCGGCCGTTGCGCAACCGATAACGACGCAACGAAAACTCAAGGAGAATCCAGCGGCGTGTTGAGCAGCAGGTATGCGAATGACTTGGTGGCGAAGTTCTTCTCGGGTTCCGTTGTATTGTCATTGGGGAGCCAACGAGGTGTTAACGTTAGTGCGGTGGTGTTTGGATCCTGCGGTGATGGCCACGCTGACCGATGATGAGCTCAGTAAGCGGCCGGGAAGCCCGCGCAGGACTCTGGCCCAGCGAAAGCGCCTATCGGCTCTCAAAGACAAAGCCCCGCGCCGTCGGTGGTTTGTTGAGGGGCATTTTTGATGGCAATCACGTCACTCAAAGAACCATTTCGCTAGACGCTGACGTGCACGGCTACGACTTGCTCTAGGCAGAGGCGGTTCTCACGACATCTGCGGGAAACACCAAGGTGGTGCCGGCGGCCGGATCGGGAAACCGCTTCGGCAAGATACTCATTTGTTTACTCAACCCTGTCCACGCGCGACCTTAATCGAATCTTGCCTTGCCATTGCTTTACGCAGGGGGAGGTTCCGCACGTTAAAAGTGCTCGATATTTTCGTCCGGGAATCTATCAGCGTCTAGGGGAATAGAGAGCCGCTCTAGCTGCAGAGTTCAAAGTGATAGCTTCGCCGGTTCAACAACAACGCATTCGCAAGGGGCTAACATGCTCGATGGACGGGTGTCAGTAAATTGCTACTTGACAGGAAAATTATAGGATGTCCCTGTAGTGCCCGCGTCGTTTCGGAACAGTGCGATCGGCATTGTCGCTCAAGGCTGCCACATCGGCCGCGCCGGCAACGCCTTGTCCAGGTGCGACCGTTTGAAAAAGAAAAACGCGTCAAAGTGATCGGGCGGGACAAGTTCAACGCCACTTTCGTAGGTTCCTGGGTAGTTCTGGTTTTGCATCCACCATTTTTTGTGTTCCGACAAAAAAGCGGCGTTTGACGCGAAAAACGAGAACACATGCCCGGCATCGGTGAGTTTTTTATCCAGCGAATTGCCAGCCGTGGGCAGCGACCATTCGCCTTGCGCGCCGCTGGCTTCGTGAGCGGTCAACGCGATATTAAAAACCTTTTTTCGGGTCATCTGGGTGAAAAAGTACACGCCCGATTTAAGATCGCCGTAGCCCCACCAGTCGGCCGGCGAGCGGTTGTGCGACACATGGCTGCTGTGGGCCGATAGGATGGCGCGAGTGGCACCATGTTTGGCCATGAGCAACAGCAAATTTCTGCCCTGCGCAAGGTCGCGTTCATTCCAGCTCAAGATATCGTTCGACCACTGCTGGTTGTGATAGCCCAGCCACCCCAGCAGGGTTGAAGCGGAAATCGCCACTTCAAAGGCATCATCGGCACCCGGCGCTTTTTTCTTTTGCTTCTCCAGGCCCGATTGCCGCGCGCTGTCGAGCAGCGCGGTCAACGAGGCGCGGCATTTTTGGTAATCGGCGTCGGGGAGAGATTTTTCGCCGGCTGCTACGTTTTCAAAAACCGCGTCGACCTCCGCCCATGTCGATGCTCGATGCGCGGGACAGTGGCTCTCGACGTTTTTGAGGCGCGCGGGATCGATCCCCACAGGAATGCCCAGAGACTGGATACGCGCATAGTGTTCCCAAGGCCGGTCCCACACATCCATGCCGCGGAAAATGATCGGATTGCCCGGGTTGGAACGGTTGAAATCGCACATCCATTCGAGCAACGGGGCGTCGGATGCCGTCGGGAAATACAGCACAGCCACCGGTGCCGGCGACCTGGTCTCGATGCACGAGGCAAGCCAGCGGCTCAGTTCGAGGCTGCGCAGCGGCGGGTTTTCCCAGACGATCAACCGTAAGCCGTGCTTGGCAACCAGGTAACGGATTAGGCGTGCTTGTAATTTCAGGAATGCCGACGAGCCGTGCACCGTTTCGCCGATGGCGATAACGTCGGCTGCGGCGACGCGCTCGTCCAACAGTGCCGAGAGTTCAGCGTCGGGGATTTTTTCGGGCGGCATTTTTAACTCCGTAACGCCCGGCAGGGCGCCGAAAACCGGCGCGCTCATCAGCAAAGCAGCAATCAGGACAAAGTATTTCATATTGAGGAATACCGCGTACGCACTAGGCTTTCACGCCAAACTCATTGCCGGGAGCGAAGGCCACCATCCTTGGCAGCCCAATAATAAGCGATTTTAAAAGTATTTGATGGCTAGCGCTAGAGTCAATCGTCGCGCGCGACGCGAAAGCCTCGGCTGTAGAGTCGGATGACGATGGGGCTGCCAACGCGGTACGCCGAGCGCAAGCCGAGCGGGTTGTCATCCCATGAGCCGCCGCGCACGGCGCGCATGAAACATTCGCCGCTGCCCCACGCACTGCCATCGGTGGGCGCGCCTTTGTAGTCGCCGTTCCAGCAGTCCTGCGTCCACTCGCCCGCATTGCCCAGCATGTCGTGCAGGCCAAACCAGTTGGCGCGATAACTGCCTACCGGGGCGGTGAAAGCATGGCGGTCGCGGCAATTGGCGACATTTGATGCGATCGCGTCTGGAATTTGCGCCTGTGCGGTGCGATCGGCGCCGTTTGCATACTCGCAGGACTGGTCGGCATCGTTGCCCCAATAACGTGCCGTCATGGCGCCCGCTCGGGCGGCATATTCCCATTCGGCTTCGGACAGCAGGCGATATTTTTTTCCGGTTGTCCGGCTGAGCCACCGCGCATAGGCGTTGGCATCCTCCCAGCTGACGCACACGGCCGGGTGAGCGTCGTCCTGGCTAAAGCCGGTATTGCGCCAGTTCTTCGTGTTGTCTATGGCGAAATCGTTACCAGTCCAGACAAAACATCCGTCGCCGCCGCGGTTCGTTGCCTCGGCGAACACTCGGTACTGGCCTCGTGTGATCTCATATTTGCCGGTAGCGAAACTTCGCACAGTCACCTCGCGCTGCGGCTGGCTGCGATGGCGAAACGATTCGCCCAGTTGCTCGCGCTCTTCTTCCCCCGGCGCCACGCCCATGACGAACCGTCCACCCGGAATCCACACCATCTCCGGGCAAGCCGGACAGTCCCTGAACAACCTCTCGGGTGCGCGTATCGGCAAAGGCTGTGTGGCGCTATTGGCGGCGCCGGCAGTGAATTCCGACGCGATGCCGCAGGCACCGAATCGCAGCAACGCGAGCGCGCAGCCACCCGCTATCGTCACTCGCATCATTAAATGTTTGTGCATGGGCACCTTCAGGGGCTGCGCCGAAACTTTATCCGGATATATCGATGGCGTCCACGAATAAAAACGATACGAATAAAAACGATACCGAGGGACATCCTGCCGAGCAGCCTTGTCTCGAAGGACGAGCTCAAGGCGATCATTGCCCCCGATGCGATACCGACCGCGGCACCTGCATCGTCACGCTCAGCGTCGCTCTCGGACCAGCGCAAAGCATTGATCTACAAAAAGAAGGGTGCAGTATGCGGGCGGTTTAAGGGCTTAGCCGAAGCTTTTTCGCGCCGAAACAAAGACTCCAAGAGAGAAGCGATAGCACGCGCCCATACAGAACTGAAGCCCGTTCAAATCGTTCAAGCCGTTCAATCGCTTTCCTTCGACTCCGCTTCGCTACGCTCAGGACAAGCGCTCCGTTCAAAATGTTGGCCGGCGGCCGGGCTTGAGTTGATACTGTCAAAAATGATCTTGGCGTCAAAGCCATTGATCGTGAAAGGGATGCTTCGCAAAGGCGGAGTCATGTCAGCACTTTTATGATCGCCAGCACGGCTCCTGCGAATCCGCCCACGATCGCGCCATTCAATCGAATATATTGAAGATCCTGACCGACCTTGGTTTCGATCTGCCTGACTAAATCAAGATCCGATAGTTTTTCGAGGCTGCTGCGGACCATCTCTCCGATCATGTCGTGACGCTGCTCGACCAACTCCAGCGCAAAGTTTTTCACCCAGCCATCGAGTTGTTCTTGGGCCGCGATATTCACTCGGAAAAGATCGAGTTGCCTGTGCAGCTCTTGACGCAGCAGCCGATTGGGATCCGAATCGACGTTATTAAACCCTTCCTCCATGGTTGCACCGAGCCGCCGCAATGCGCGCTGGAGTATTTCGCCGGAACCCGCTGCCTCGATCAGCGCGATCCGCGCACTCTCGACCATCGCCAATGCATCCTGGTCGCCCCCGGCCAGCTTGTCGGCGAATTCGATGATAATGGCGTCGACCCAAGATCGCAGTGGATGGCACGGACCGGATCGGGCTTCGCGCACGGCCTCGGTCATTTTGCTGATGAGAATCGCAGCCAGTTGCTCTTCGTTCACGAGGTTGAGGCGTCGGGCCATTTGGATGCCGAGCTGTTTCAAGAACCCTACCGCGTGGTATTCGTCCAGTGCGCGGCTGATCATCCCTTGGAAGAGTCGCTGCAAGTCGGGTCTTTGAGCCGCATTTTCCACGGCGGTCAGTAGAGCGTCCCAGACGCGATGGTGATCGCCTCGTCGTAGATATTGTCCCAACCATCCGCCCAACGGTTTGGCGAATTGGATGTCGCGCAGTTGGTCCTTGACCACGCGTTCGACAAACCCGGCAAATTCAGACGCTTCCAGCCCGCGCCCGATTTGTCCGATGATGTCGCGGATGATTCCTAGACACTTATCGAAACGTTCTTCTTGCCCGAGATAATGCAAAACAAATTGGGAGGCTGAAAAGAGCGACAAATGCTCCCGAATGATATGCGGCGCCAGCCAGCGGTTCTGCACGATGTCCGCTATGCCTTCGACGATTCGCCGGCGGTTCTTGACGATGATATTGGTGTGGCGGCGAATCAGGGGCAGGGGAACTTCATGAAACAACGCGCTCACGGCGAACCAATCCGCGAAACCACCGATGGTCGCAGCCTCGAACGCTTGGCGAATCACTTGCCAACTCGCGCCCGCCACGGCACCGTGACGCAGCGCAATGTCCGTCGCGATCAAACCGGCAATCGCGGCCGCAAGTGAAATATTTCCCAGTGATGCGCCCCTTGTGGTGGTCATGAAATCTCCTGCGGCAAATGCTCTGCGCCGGCGGCGTGAGATACGGCAACCTTAGCGCCTCGTCAGGGACGACACAAAGAGGTGAGATGGTGTTCCGCATGACGAAGCGTCTGGAGGGTCAGGGCTGTACTTGATAGTTGGGCTAAGCTGTCGCGCGGATATGGCCCGACCTCTCGGATTGCAATTTGCCGAAGTCCTTTAGCATTTGACCGCCTGAGGTGATGGCAATGTAAAATTATAACGTATTGCATAAACTCGCGCTGGTAGTGATAATCGTGCGGCAGCTTGACGACATTGCGCTTGCTCTCGCGCACCAGTCGCGCTGGGAGCACCAGAAAGTCTGTACGGATGCTGTCCAACGTTGTCGTCAGATACTGTGGCGGTAAGCACAGCCGCTTGAACCAATGCACGATGTCGGCTGCGAAAAGCACCAGTTGGAAGAAGGCCACATTGGCGGTCCAAGTATCGGTTGGGATTTTGCCCAAAGGGTAATCGTAGACAAACTCCCGGATGTTTTTCTCGATAGTTGCTCGTAGACTGTAGAAGCGATACACGCGCCAGGGGCTCAGCGTGAGATTGGTCACCAAGACGTGATAGGCGTACTTGCGATCCTTGAACAGCGTCAGTTGGGCCGCGTCCTCTGGGTCTTGAGGAATCGGACGGCGCGCCACGACGAAGCGGTGGCGAGCGTTTCATGTTGCGATGCACCTTGTCTTGGAACTCGGCGACCTGCCAGCCGTTGCCGAGCGCTTGGAAGCGGCAAGCTTGGGCGCGTGCCTTGATGTTGCGATACTCCCGCGCCACCATCACGTAACCGCATCCCGCGGCGTCCAGGAAGCGAATCACACGGCTGCCGTAGAAACCCGAGTCCATGCGAAAGCGCATACGCGAGCGAGCGATGGTCGAAGGGGCTTTCGCCAAACAGACTTTGAGAAAGGGCACGGCACCGGTCGAAGCACCGGCGTTGCCTGGGCGTAAGCTGCCATGCCAGAACTCCTGGAAACTTTCCTCGAAGCAAAGCAAGGGATGGTAAGACCTGCCGGCCTGGCTTCTTGGGGTTGTATCCCACGCGAGCGCCTTCGGCCCAGCCGTAGATGATAAGGACTGTGGAGTCCACATCGAAGACCAGCGAGTTGCGCTGATGAGGCAAGGGAAACAGATAGGCGCGCAGGCTGTCGTGCAGCCGTGCGATTTGGCGGATGCTTTGAGGAGCCAGCCGCTTGAGAAAACGGCGCAAGGTCGATTGATCCGGGAATCTGTTCAGTCCGAGCATCTCCAAGAACGCGCCGTTGTATTGCAGGATGTCGGTCTTGTTGATGCGGCGCAGCCCCATAATGATCGCGTACAGCAGTGCCAAGATCATTGCCGAGGAATGGTATTCCGAACGCCTTTGCGGCAGCCGGACGTAGTCTTGAAGCCGTTTCTTCAATCTCAGCTTGTTGCAAAAACGCTGGATGAGCCACATCCCACCAAAGTGAGTCAGATGACTTTCCTCGAAGGAAAAACGAACTTCTCGGGTACCTTTTGGCGAACCACGCTATAGACAACCCTGGAATTACCTCGGACCATTCGGGACGTATCCTGTTAAGGCGTTTTCTTTTCCTGGCGGACTATCCGCCGGCAGAATAATCGGCCTAGCCCACGATCGCGCCACGACCGCCGCCGCGCGGATTGCCGCTGTCTCCCGACCTGCGCGGCGAGCGTTTAGTGATTCTAAATCTACTCTCAAACCAAGCAATGCTAGATTTGCCTCAAAGCAGTTTGCGCCGGCCTTCTTCAAGGGCCTGGGCGAAGTGCTGCTCCAACGCTGCGTTGACTCGCGGGCAATTGCTGACAACTGCCTCTGCCGAGTCGAGATATTCTCGACGCCGATCGATACTCCAGCTCGCTGGCGGGAAGTGCGTGACATCGACAACGTTGGCGATCTTGTCGCCGAGCTTGAGCAAGACGGCATTGGCTGAAAGATGTTCGGCGTGGTCGATTTGGCGCCGTTTCCTTGCGTACTTGGGAAATGTCTTGTCGTCCGTAACTTCTTCCACGAGTTTTCTAATCCGCACACCGAAGGGCGCTTCCAACTCTTCGACTGTGGTATCGGTATCCTCCAGGGTGTCGTGGAGAATCGCCGCGGCGAGGATGTCCGTGTCCGTGACCCCTCCGATCTCGGCAATCAGCAAGGCCACCGAGATTGGATGATTGATAAAAGGCGAGGCCTCATCACCTTTGCTGCGCTGATCGCGGTGTTTGCGCGCGGCAAACTCGAGTGCGCGTAGAAGCAGCAAAGGAGTCATCTTGGCTTCCTTTTCTTGGCGGCTTTGGGCCGCCGCCGCAATGGCTTTTTCTGCCACAGCTGTTGGGCCGAAAGATTATAGAGATAACTCTTGTCGACGAGTATCATTTTGTCGGGTTTGACGAGCAGATGAAAAAGACCGTCGAGAGACTGGGGATGTGACTCGGCGACCGGACAATAACCGGGCAGTGGAAAATTAAAAATTAACTAAGTCTGGTGGTCCCAACGGGACTCGAACCCGTGTTCCCGACGTGAGAGGCCGGTGTCCTAACCGCTAGACGATGGGACCTTGGCTGAGGAGGCAGGACTTGAACCTACAATCGCCTGATTCAGAGTCAGGTGGCTTACCAATTAGCCGACTCCTCAATTTCGCAGCGAATTCAAACTAGAAGAATTGAATTACAGAGTCAAGTTGGCGTGGTCAGGCTTTGGCTTTGGCAACCGCTTGATTGAGCCGGGCAACGGTTCTTTCCTTGCCGAGGACCGCGATGACGTCGTGGATGCCGGGGCTCACGGTTGAACCGGTCAGGGCCACGCGCACGGGTTGCGCCAGCTCACCCATCTTTAGTCCCAGTTCTTCGAGCGTGCTCGCGAAGGCATGCTCGAGGTTGGCTTCGGTGAATTCACTCAGCGCCGCCAGTTTGCCAGCCAGGGCGGCCATGCTGTCGGCCGTGGCCGGCGTCAAAAACTTTGCCGCGGCCTTTTCGTCGTAGATGATTTGGTCGTCGAGGTAGTAACGCGCCATCTCGACCAGCTCAACCAAAGTCTTGGCGCGCTCGCGCAAGGTGGCGATCATCTTTTCGAGCCACTGGCGATCCTGCGGCACCGGGTAGCCCTTCGCTTGGATGTACGGAATGACGTCTTCGGCCAATTGCGGCAGCGGTTTGGATTTCAAATAATGAAAATTGACCCAGAGAAACTTCTCGGGGTTGAAAACGCCGGCAGCCTTGCCGACGCTTTCCAAACCGAACATGTCGATCAATTCTTGGCGCGTAAAAATTTCTTGATCGCCGTGGGACCAGGCGAGCCGGACCAGATAATTCACCACGGCCTCAGAGAAATAACCCATGTCACGATAGGCCATTACCGAAGTGGCCCCGTGGCGCTTGCTCAGCCGCGCTTTGTCGGTGCCGAGGATCAGAGGTACGTGGGCGAATTGGGGTAGGGGGCTGCCCAAAGCTTGGTAAAAATGAATCTGTCTCGGTGTGTTGGACAGGTGGTCGTCGCCGCGGATGATATGGGTGATCGCCATGTCGATGTCGTCGATGACGACGCAAAAATTATAAGTCGGCGTGCCGTCGGTGCGGGCGATAATCAGATCGTCGAGCTCGTGGTTCTCGAAGACGACATCGCCTTTGATCAAGTCTTTGACTACGGTGGTCCCTTCGCGCGGCGTGCGGAAGCGGATGGTGTACGGTTTGTCAGTCGGCAGGGCGGCAATGACGCCTTCGGCTGGCCGGCAGGTGCCGTCGTAGGACGGTTTACGTTTTTCCTTCATGGCAGCTTGGCGTTTGGCGTCGAGGTCGGCGGCGGTGCAAGTGCAAGGGTAGGCTTTGCCCATCGCCAACAGTTCTTGGACCTTTTGCTTGTACAGAGGATAACGCTCGGTCTGATAAAACGGCCCCTCATCGTAGTCGAGTTCCAGCCACTTCATCGCGTCGAGAATCGCCTGGATCGCCTCGGGGGTCGACCGTTCGCGGTCGGTGTCTTCGATACGCAGGACGAACTTGCCGCCATGATGACGGGCGAAGAGAAAATTAAACAGCGCGGTGCGGGCACCGCCGATGTGGAGATAACCGGTCGGACTGGGAGCGAAACGGGTTCTGACTTGTGCCATCTAGTGAGGCTAACAGGCGTCGGAAATCGCGTCAACGGCGCGCTACAAAAATGGCTACGATATGCTAATATCGATTCGATAAGGAGAACCGGGCGTGGATAAGCTGGAAGCGGAAAGCAGGAGCAACGACGACGCCGATGGCGAGTCGGCGCCGTCGCACTTTATTCGTAACATTGTTGTCGAGGATATTAAGCAAGGCAAAAACCAAGGCCGGGTTCATACGCGTTTTCCCCCGGAGCCCAACGGTTATCTGCATATCGGTCACGCCAAATCAATCTGTCTCAACTTCGGCTTGGCGGCGGAGTTTGGCGGCAAGTGCAATTTGCGATTCGACGATACCAATCCGAGCAAGGAGAATGTCGAATACGTCGATTCGATCAAAGACGATGTCCGCTGGTTGGGATTCGCTTGGGACGGGGAATATTATGCCTCGGACTATTTCGAGCGGCTCTACCGCTTCGCTATTCAACTCATCGAGGCGGGCCATGCGTTCGTTTGCGATCTCAGCGCGGAGCAGATGCGCCAATATCGCGGCACGCTGACCGAGCCGGGCAAACAGAGCCCGTATCGCGATCGCCCGGCAGACGAGAATCTCGATCTGTTTCAGCGCATGCGCGCCGGTGAGTTCGCCGACGGCAGCCGAACGCTACGCGCGAAGATCGACATGGCGTCGCCGAATATCAATCTGCGCGATCCAGTGATGTACCGGGTGTTGCGTGCGACGCATCACCGTACCGGCGATGAATGGTGCATTTACCCGACCTATGATTTTGCCCACGGTCAGTCGGATTCCATCGAGGGGATTACTCACTCGATCTGCACGCTCGAGTTCGAGGATCACCGGCCGCTGTACGATTGGTTCTTGGATCGATTGGCCGTTCATCACCCGCAGCAGATCGAATTCGCCCGGCTCAATCTAACCCATACGGTATTGAGCAAACGCAAACTGCTGCAACTAGTCCAGCAAAATCATGTGGCCGGCTGGGACGATCCACGCATGCCGACGTTGGCCGGCATACGGCGGCGCGGGTACACCCCGGAAGCGATCCGCAACTTCTGCGAACGCATCGGCGTGGCCAAAGGCAATAGCACCGTCGATATCGCCATGCTCGAACATAGCCTGCGCGAAGATTTGAACAAGCGCGCGCCGCGCGTGATGGCGGTCCTACGGCCGATCAAGGTCGTGTTGGAAAACTATCCCGAAGGGCAGGTCGAACAGCTGGAAGCGATTAACAATCCCGAGGACCCCAGTGCCGGCACCCGCAAAGTGCCGTTTGCGCGCGAGCTTTACATCGAGCAAGACGATTTTCGTGAAGAGCCGCCCAAAGGGTTTTTCCGGCTCTCACCCGGCAAAGAAGTTCGGCTGCGTTACGCCTACATCATCAAATGCACCGAAGTCGTCAAAGATCCCAGTAGCGGCGAGGTGTGCGAAGTGCGTTGTACCTTCGATCCGGAAACCAAGAGCGGTTCGTCCCAAAGTAAGCGCAAAGTCAAAGCAACCATACATTGGGTGTCTGCAGCTCACGCGCTTGGATCTGAAGTGCGGCTGTACGATCATCTATTCGCGGCGGAAGATCCCGATGACGTTCCCGAAGGCGTCGATTGGCTCGCCAACATGAATCCACAATCTCTGGAACGACTTACTTCCTGTCACGTCGAACCCTGTCTAGCTAGCGCCAAACCCGGCGGCCGCTATCAGTTCGAGCGACTGGGTTATTTCTGCGTCGATCGGGAATCGACGGATGCGATGAAAGTATTCAATCGCTCGGTGACGCTGCGGGATGCGTGGGCGAAGGTGGGGAAGAGGAGTTGAGGTTCGTGGCATTACGGGACCTGAGTTCTAGTTGCGCCACCGGGAATGCTCATCGACCTTGATATTTGGCCTAGAACCGGTAACTTGCTGACAGCGACAGAAAATTATTAAAGGTCTCGTATTTATCTTTGCCGGGCGCTCCATTATATGGGATTCCGGTCGCCGGAATACCTTCAAGTTCGTTGTTGGTTATTTTTCTGGTCTTATAAAAGACCGCCATATAACCGGCATCGATGCCGAATCTGTCCCATTTATAACCGACCCCAACGTTGAGTGTTATAGCATCACCGCCAGGAATCGACGGATTTAAAGTTCTGTTGGGTGATGGCCCACCGTCATAACTGAGTCCGCCACGTAGCTGCCAACTCGTATTTACAGTATAAAAGCTACCGAACCTGACGCTACTGGTATCTTTCCAATCTTCGGGCAAGTTAAATCCAGGAACTGGGGCGAAACCGAAAAATAATGGTACGGGGGAAAACGTCGCCTTAAAGTTCTTGAACTCACTCCATCGGGTGAACTCGTAGACCAATTCCGAGCCCCACTCCGGAGTGATCTGCCAGAAAGCGCCGACATTGATTACGGGTGGGAGTGGCAGTGGCCGGACGTCTGCATTAGTGCTGGGATTCGCCGCAAAAGCGGGACCGCCAAGCTTTACATCGGCATCTTTAAATCGAATGTCAGCGCGGGCACGATAGCTAAATCCTAACTTAATAGCTTCAGTTGGTTTTATCAGGACACCAAGATTGTAAGTAAACGCATTCTGCGTGTCGGTTAGTCGTAAGTGCGCCTCGGCCGGACTGCCGACGACCGCGGTACACGCCGCGGAGTCGAAGCAAAGTTGTCGTGTGAAGACTCCTGAAGCATGAACAAAGCTCAGTCCGGCGCCGACTGAAAGTTGTTCAGTGGGGTGCCAGGATATCGCCGGCGTCACGTAAATTGTCCGTAGTTCAGTGTGTTGTGCCGCAAACCTAGTAAAATCTTTGTCATAAGTAGTCGCTAGCCCGAATGGTGTGTATGCGCCCATGCCGATGGTAAAATCGCTTCCTGGGATATGATAATTGCCGAAGAGAGTCGCTAGAAAGTTGTCGTCATGCTTGTTCACCGACTTTCTGCCGCTGTTCTCGACGTCGCTGATTACGTTGATATAACTGCCATTCGCCAGCAACATATTACCTTGAACTTCGCTCAGCGCCGCAGGGTTATAGTAAACAGCTGACGGTTCGTTGACGCCGGCTGTCATCGCATTTGAAAGTCCTAGCCCTCGTGCACTCTGGTGCGGAATGGCGAATCCGCCCCCGAGAGCCTCATTGTCAATCGCAGATTTCTCGACGTCCAAGATGATCCAGATAGCGAAAAGTAGAAATTTTCTCAGCATAGGAATCTCCAAGGATAGTTTTTAATAGTGCCAGATATTGCCATACTGAAGGCGCCAATGCACGGAAATTTGCTAACGGCAGAACAGGTTGCCCGGTACTTAAAAGTGGATAAATTCACGGTTTACCGCTCGGTAACTCAGAAAAAATTCCTGCATTCAGAGTGGGCAATCAATGGCGATTTAAGAAGACCTTGGTCGACGAGTGGTTGATGAAAAACTCCGACTTGGCTTCAGACAACGGCGGGTAGGTAGGGGATTACGTGAATTGGTGGACCAAGGTGGACTGGGAATTGACAAAGTGTGAAACACCTCGCCCAGGGTGCAACCGTCGCGTGGTCATTATCGGTCTTGGAGTCTTATCGTGGATTGGGATAGGCGAGGGCCGGTTCTGGGATTCCCTCAAGTAGGGCAGGTCGGGAGTTAAGAAGATCACGTCTTTCAATACAACACCTTTTGACTGCCCGAGTGCTGGGGAATTTTCGGACTTCGCTTCCGGATGAGTTTATGCCAAGCCAGTTTGCCCAGCGGATTGATCGATTCGCACAACTTGGGATAGCCGCAGCGCGTCTTGCGATAGCTGATGCGAATCTCTCGATACCCAACGAATGTTCTCAACGAGTGAAGTGATTCTTGGCACATCGATTGGGAGTCGACGCTCAAGATGAAAGTATTTAATCGCTCGGTGACCCTGCGGGATGCCTGGGCGATGGCGGAGAAGAGCGGTGGTGCTAAAAAAACGTTGGCGCGTTGAGCGGAATGTGCGACCAGGCATCTCTAAGGATGTTGTACCCTCGCTTCTAGTAGTGAATGTACTGTGAAATCCAATAACTAAGAGCTTTTCGGTTTTTCCCGCGCAGAAAGTAATTCTTAAAGTCTTTTTATTCTAATTCCTTTCAATCCGAAGGTCGAGCGTTAATTTAGTTTTTCAATCGAGCACCACGAAATATTTGTCCAACGGACATCGGCGTTGTCACGTTTTGTGTATCACTTTACCTCTTTCCCCGGTTTGATCGCGGTTACGTAACAAACATAGTTTCGTCCGATACGAATCGCCTGATTGGTTGGATTCTCAACCTGGCCACAAAACTCCCGATTTTTCAGTTAATTACCATCTATATTATATTCTTGACTAGGATTGCCAACTATTATATAGAGTTCCATCTATTTCCGTGAAAGCTCTTTCGATGATGAAGGGTATGAGCATTACGGGCGTGGGAGCTAGTTCGAGGCTTAGAGTGAAGTATTAGGCATGTTGGCGAAAAGTCCAATTTCCAAAGCGAACGGCCGACAAGCGCCTTGATAATACAGCAAGGGTGAGCACTCTTGGAGTTTGGTTTCATAAGTCTCAAAAGTGGAATCGACTGAAGTCCACTGAGTGGTAGCCGCGGAGTCCTCAAATGCACGGACCAATATATCAAGATCGCATTGAAAGGAACTATCAATTAGCTGTCGGTGATGGTGAGATTGCCGGTGTTTGGCGTGAGTTGAGCCTATATCTGTATAAGGTTGGACTTCAGCCGATATACGCAATCACGTGTGTGGGAAGCGTTTATTTTGATAATCGAGACTTTGATTTAACCCGTTATGCTCTGTTGAACGGTGGCCATCATATCCTTGTTCGCTTGCGGACCTATGAAAGCTACGGGGAATCTCCTATTCCGATATCTGATTATTGGGTCGAAGTTAAGATTCGAGAGAAAGATCGATGGCGAAAGAAGAGATTCCGTATCAAGCGGCTGGACCTTGCGGATTTTTTTAACGGCCGAGACGTAGTTAAGAGCGTGACGGGGTATAATCAAGACTTTGAGCCAAAGATCATTTCCGATTTGTACCGAGAAACTCAGGAAACCATCCTCACGATGGGCATTGCGCCAGTTCTGCTACAAACCTATCGAAGGCTAGCGTTTCAAGATGAGATCCACCGGGTTTGCCTCGATTCGGGTATCCAATCTTACCATGTCAGTGCCGATGTTTTTTCACACGATTCGTGGAAGTATCCCGTACAGGAGCCCGCAGGTAAATCGAAAAAAACGATTCTGGAATTAAAATACCCACACTCTAGATTACCGGTATGGCTTGAGGACTTGGAGGCTCACTACCCAATTTGGCGAACTAATTATTCAAAATACGTTGAAGGCATGGGGTTCTTGTTTGAGGGACCGCTCCGAGGACATAAAGAGGCTAGTTTCTTTCGTCCAAGAATCGATGTCTACATGGCCAACAGTGAGAGACTTTAAAAACCAAGAGCCAATCCCTTTTGCCAAATCATGGCAAGCTATAAGCGAACAATCGGTATAGTTGGACTTGGTTATTGGAGCCAAGCGCTAACTAACGGAGCTCTTCGAGTTGTTGTGCCCGTGTATTTCGCTGCTACGGGGATGTCGATTTCTGAGATTGCCTTTCTTTTCTTCTTGTTCAAGTTTGCCGAAATCTTCGCGCCACTTGGTATCGGAATGTTGTTGAATCGCTGGGGTTACAAAAAAACCTTCCTTACGGGTTTGGCGATTCACAGTGCGATTTCGTTCTTGTACATGGTGCCAATTCCGGTCTTGATCTACGTTGAGAGGTTTGTTCGCGGCCTTCTATACATGGCCGATATGAGTGCCGTATACGTCAAGCATTTCTCACCTAAGGGAAATCAACGGCATCTCATCAACATGATGCTAGGGTTAAAAGAGGCTTCGAAGGGCGTTGGGATGATCGGCGGCGGGCTGCTTATTGCATATCTCACAATCGAAAACACGCTAGCCGTCTTTGCGGTACTTACCGGATTCTCAACGCTTGTAGCCTGGCGCTTTCTACCTGATCTACATGAACAGGTTAAGTTGCCAGTGCTCAAAATATGGCGGGGCGTGGACGAGCGCATCAAAACCCTGGGATTTGGATTTGGGTTGCTAAACGGAGCGCTCGACGCCTGGGGTGTTGTTGTCCTGCCAGTTTACTTGACGAAAATGATTGGGGCAGCTCCCGCATTTGTGGGTACCGTACTAATGGCCGAATATGTCGTTCAGGGGGTTATCGTTACGTTTTTCTCGAAATTCGTAAACTTGGGATGGGAGCCCAGAAAGATTATTGTGTTTAGTGGCTTGGTGCTTATTCCAGTGAGCCTCGCTTTGTCGTTCGCGACATCCGTTTTCTTCTTGTTGTCGTGGGTTTTCGTCTACATGATTTTATTTAGTGTGGCGATGGTTTATTTCAATCACTTGATGTTGGAATTTGCCAGCGAGGAAAAAACGTCCTTAGACCTGGCTACGTATACGACTCTCAGCAATATTTTCAAACCCGTCGGCGTGTTCGTTTCGGGTGTTTTAGCCGAATCGTTCGGGTTCAGTTCGGCATACTATTTCGCGGCTCTCCTAACTTTACTTTCCGTCCTAACTTGCCTTCGGTTGTCCAAATCCGAAGTGAAACGTGCTGACCCAATCCTTTCATACAGCGGGACGACTACGGTGGTTCCGCGGTAGGCGTATAGGGTTGCCCATCTCAAGACTTTGCTCTGATTCGGGACGCCGAATGATAGCGGACGCAGGTGCAACTTTCACCGATTGCTTATGATGGACTCTGATTTGGTTCCATCGCTCCTTTTGTACGCTCCAAAGACCTAGAAATCAGAGCCAGTCTGGGGAGTTGGCGTTCCAATTCATATCTACTTCTCATTCCGGATAACCTCTGCCACTTCACAGCAATCATAACGGCAGTTAAGCCTCGTTTTCTGCGCCCCAGAAGCGTCCAGTGTTACGCCGGCCACGGTTTTGGGTGACCGCCGAGGTGGGTCGGATACAATATCGAGGAATCGCCCTCTAAATTGCGAATCTGTCTAAATTTTTGCCAATTCTGATTAGATAGCCTATAATAGCCATTGCTTTTGCTAAGTGGACCGTAGGCAGAATGTCGTTTCAAAACCGGGGGTGGTGAATTTTTTGTCCGCGCCGTGGTGGTTGGATCGGGCTTTAATTAATTGGTGTAGTCAATGCCCTTGTAATCAATACTCATTCGATGCCAGTCAGAAAAGGAGTTTATCGTGAAAAAGATAAAACGTTCTGTCGGTTTGGCGTTGTTGCTGTCACTAACACAAATTACATGGTGTTCGCCACTATTCGCCGGTGACGCGAAGCCGTTATTTTTCGGGCGAGTTTTCGATGATCCCGTGAGAGCGATTCGGGACCGCCAAGAATTTGTTGACTATTTGGCGAAGAAGCTAGCGCCGCTCGGTATCACGGGAGGCAAGATAATTGTAGTCGAAAAACTGCATCTTCTCGCACAGGCGCTCCGCGACGGACAGGTGGATCTATTCCATGATAGTGTCGTACCGACATTGGTACTTGCGAAGCGTGCGGGAGCGCTGCCTCTCTTGCGGCAGTGGAAGTATGGAGAGGCCGATTATAAGGGTCTAATCGTCGTTAAGAAAGCCAGTGGGATCAATTCACTTGCAGACCTAATGGGAAAGGTGATTGCATTCGAGGAGCCCCATTCAACATCTGCTACTGTTCTTCCCCGAATGCTTCTCGAAGCAAAGAAACTGAAATTAATGCATATTCAAAGTCCCGGAACAACGGTCCGACCAGATACGATAGGCTATAGTTATGGTAGCGATGGCAATGCGGTGAATGTTCTGATTACTGGACGTGCCGATGCGGCGACGACAATCCACAGGGAATTTGACCGTCTAAAGCCGGAAATTCGCGAGAGTTTGCGAATTCTCGACTCGACCATTGCGGTGCCGAGGAATCTTGTGTCGTTTCGACGGGACATTGATCCTAAACTCTTAAAGGAAATTAAAGAAGTCCTGTTGACCATGGACAAAGATCCTGAAGGGCAGGGGGTACTCAAGAGATCTCAAAACACAACAAAGTTCGACGAGGTCCCAACAGGTTCATTGGAGCAACTAAAACAGGTTGAAAAGTATGTCTTCTCAAACCTTGGTAAAGAAGTTGATCTGTGGTAACAGCGCCGCCTAACATTATTGGGCGTCACCGTTATCTCTTGGTCTCGTCGATTAAGCCCTGCGGAACCCCGCTAAGCTCACCGATATTCTTGTTCACCAATGAGCTTGGAGATTAAACTCAGTCTCAAACGCAAGGTTTTTCTTGCTGCCGGGCTCTTTTATTTCGCCGCGGTCGGTGCGCTCACCGTTCTCACGATTCGTTCCCAGCGAAACCTGCTCTTAGCGCAAATGGGCGAAAGGGCTAAGGTTGGCATCAGTTTGATGGAGCTGAGTGTAAGCGGGGCGCTGTATAAACTTGATACTTACCGGCTTGAAACGATCGCCTCTGAGGCAAAGGCGCTTCCGAACGTGGCTTACGCATATATATTCGATAAGGATGGGCGAATTGTCGGTGACTATCATCCTGATCAAAGGATGTTATTTGCTACATTCACCGACGAGCTGGGGGAGCAAATTATCAAGTCCAACGAGACAACCAAGGTAGACTTGGATTATGACAAACGAATTCTAGACATATCCAAACCAGTCAGACTGGGCAACGATAAGCTTGGAGGGATCCGCCTAGGCTTTGATCTCGATCCGATACTCAACGATATCAGAAATGTTACTTTTACGGCCGTTGCCGTTGCCTCCATCATATTTCTAGCGGGGTTGGCGATTATCTATCTGATTGCAGAAAGAATGACCAAAGCCTATTGAGCGGCTCACGTTGGCTGCTAAACGTATTGAGGACGGTGATTTACAACATCGGGTTTCTATCAACCGTGATGACGAGATCGGTAGCTTGGCCAAGGCCTTCGATCAGATGGCAGATCGTTTGTTCAGGCGGGAGCAGGAACTCAAACAATCGCAAGTGACCTTGAGGCGCGCCGATCGGATGTCTTCTTTAGGTCTACTCACGGCAGGTCTTGCCCATGAGATTCGCAATCCTTTGGTGGCGATTCGCACGTTTACGCAGCTTTTGCCGGAGCGTTACGACGATGCCGAGTTTCGCAATGGTTTTCAGGGACTCGCGCTGAAGGAAGTTGACCGGATTTGCGGGTTGATTAACGACCTTTTGAGCTTCGCACGCCCGTCTAAGCCCAATGTTGCTCCCGAAAACATCAGCGATGTGGTTGATAATATCGCGCGAATCTTGGAGGCCCAGGCGAAGGACAAGAACGTGGAGATAAAGCGGGATTTTGACGCAAGTCTGCCCAAGGTGTGGATTGACAAAGAACAGATGAAGCAGGTATTTATGAACCTCATTCTGAACTCAATCCAGGCCATGAAAGATGGTGGCACAATATCGATTTCTACCCGTCTCGCTGCCAGAAATAATGCTGACCTGGTTAAAGAGTATGTTCAAGTTGAGGTGCGCGATAACGGTATCGGAATCCCGCCGGAAAATTTGGAGCATATTTTTGACCCGTTCTTCACCAGCAAGGATGAGGGGAGCGGATTGGGTCTCGCGGTATCGCATCAGATCGTCCAGGAACATGGCGGTTATGTCACGGTTGAAAGTACGGTGGGGCAAGGAACTTCATTCTTTGTCCAAGTGCCCATCGGCGCACCGATACGCCCGATAGCGAATGGCCGTGCGCACGATAATGAAGCGAATCTTAGTCATTGATGAATCCGAAGTTGTCAGGGAAACACTGGCTCTGATTCTAAGTAGGGAGTTCGCAGTCTCAAAGCGCTCACTTGGGACCAAGGGGTTGCCACCGGCCGATGCCTCTGAAGATGTCGACCTGTTAATTCTTGGCGTTTCGCCATACGATGGTTTGGAAACCGGAAGATTAGTGCAGTTGGCGAGCCGGCTGCCGTTTGCGGTGCTGTTTCTCGTCGAGTCGAAATCAACGGCAAGGGTGATCGAGAGTTCAGATTCTGTAGAATGCTTGACCAAGCCGTTCAATCCCTACGAGCTGCAGGAAAGAGTCGGTCAGCTGCTGACGCGGGGCAAACGAGTTCCCGCACGGCAGGGATGGTTGGAGCCGGCCAAGCGCGAAGATGACTCGCGCTACCTCGAGTTTCCTTTCTTAAGCCGTAGCGCGGCAAGTCTTGTGCAGCGGTTTGCGGCGACCCAATTGCCTTTGCTAATTCATGGCGAACTGGGCTGCGGCCAGCTTCAAGTCGCGTCGGTGATTCATCGGCAGCAAGGCGGCATCTGTGTCGCGGTCAACGCCGCGGTCATAGACGTGGATTACCTGGCGGAGAAACGTAAGGAACTCTGGTCGACCGTGTCAGCGAACCTGACTCCGATCACACTGCTCGTCGAGAATCTCGACCGGTGTGAAGCCGCGGCGCAGACGCGGCTGGCGGAGTATATCGCCGAGGCCCAACAGCATACCGAACTGCGCTTGCTGAGCACGGCAAACGCCGACCTATTGGCGCGGGTCTATCGTGGTGAGTTTCCCGAAGGGCTCTATTACCAATTGGCGGTTCTATCGCTGCATTTGTCGCCGTTACGCGAGCGCGCGACGGATATCCCGGCATTAGCCCAGAGCTTTGCCCGACGGTTAGCGCGATCATTGGGGGTGCGGGAACCGACGTTTTCACCGGCGGCCCATGAGCGGTTGTCCAAGTACCTATGGTTCGGCAATCTGCGTGAGTTGGAAACGGTCGTAGCGCGGACGATGGCCCTACGTTCTAAGGACCAGATCGATGCCGCTGATTTGGTGTTCGATTTTGGTGGTGAAATTCAGGCGATCGATGCCAGCGAATTAGTCGAGTTTGTGCCGCCAGCAGGTGCTGATAGTGATGTTGGCGGCTCGCGCCCGGCACTTGTGGCGCAATCAAATGGCCATGCCAAATCGGTTGACTTAAACCTGGTGATTCATGAACTCGCCCATGAGTTCAAGAATCCGATGGTTACGATCAAGACGTTCGCGCAGCTACTCGGCGAGCGTTATCAGGATGAAAACTTTCGCTCGCGCTTCCAAGAGGTGGTCGGCGGCGATATCGAACGGATGGACGATTTATTGGAAGTGATGATCGAGTTCGCCGACTTCACTGAGCCGCGCCAAAGCGCGATTGCGCTCGAGGAAAAAACCAGAGACGTGCTCGGCGAAATTAGTTCCCAATGCAGCAAGCGGCAAACTCGCTTCGATTGGAAGAAAAACGGCCGGGCCGAGCGGATACGCTCGGACGAGAAGCATTTGATTTATATACTCAAAAACGTGCTTTTGGCAGTCACGGCGGAAGCCAAGACGGGCAGCGAGATTGAAATCGACGTTAGCCAACCGGGCGTCCTGGCGATCACGTCTCTCCGTGAAGGGGCCCGCATGGGATCGGTTTCCCATTACCTGGGCAATAGCGGTTCACAACCCGAGGAGGGGCTCCTGCCGCTACGTGTGCTGTTGGCCAAACAACTGGTGGAAAAAAATGGCGGACGCTTTATCGCGGATCGATCCGACGCGGAAAAAGACATTGTAAGAATGGAGTTCCCGATTGTTGAGCACGGAAAAGAAAACTGACATGAGCCAGCCCTTATTATTGGTGGTGGACGACGAAGCGGGAGTTCGCCAATCGTTGCAAATGGTCTTCAACAAGACTTACCGTGTCTTGGAAGCCGCGTCAGCCGACGAAGCGCTTCAAAAGGTTAGCGAGGATAAGCCTGATGCGGTGCTGCTGGATATCATGATGCCCGGCGCCGATGGCCTCGGTGTGCTCAAGCAGATCAAATCCATCCATCCCGATTGCCAGGTGATTATGCTGACCGGTATCAATACCGCCAGGACGGCTTTTACCGCCAAGGGAACCGGCGCTTTCGATTATGTGACTAAGCCCTTCGACGTGGACGAGCTTCGTCTGCGCGTCGAGCATGCGCTTGAAAAAGTGCAATTGTCGCGCGAGTTAGAAACCTTGAAGGAGGAAGTCGGCCGCAAATACGGCATTGACTTCATCGTCGGCAAGTCCAAGCAAATCACCGATGTCTTCAAGGCAGTGAGCATGGTGGCGGCGAAAAAAAGCACGGTGTTGATTACTGGCGAAAGCGGCACCGGCAAGGAGCTCATCGCCAGGGCGATTCATTACAATAGCGACCGGCGCTCCAAACCTTTTGTGGTTGTCAATTGCGCGGCCTTGCCGGAAAACTTGATGGAAAGTGAGTTGTTCGGATATGAGCGTGGTGCCTTCACCAACGCGTCGCAGAAAAAGATCGGCCGTTTCGAACTCGCCCACGGCGGAACATTTTTTCTCGATGAGATCGGCGAACTCGATCTCGGCGTCCAGGCGAAATTCCTGCGCGCCATCGAACAAGAGACCTTCAGTCGTCTCGGTGGCACGGACGAAATCAAAGTGGACGTGCGCATTGTCGCCGCGAGCAATCGCGATCTGGAGCAGATGGCCAAGAACGGCGAGTTCCGGCCGGATCTCTTTTACCGGTTGAATGTCGTTGCTTTATTTCTGCCGCCGCTGCGCGAGCGCCGTGAAGATATCGCATTATTGCTCGACCATTTCTTGCGCCTGAAAGCCCAGGAACATTCCATCGCCATGAAAACCCTGTCGCCCGAAGTCGTGGATTTCTTCATGTCTTACCCTTGGCCTGGTAATGTTCGCGAGCTGGAAAATTTAATCGAGCGCTTGACGATATTGACACCGCAGGAAACCGTCACGCTGCGCGATTTGCCGCCGAGCATGCGCTCGACGGATCAAACCGCGACGCTCAAAGAGGATGTGTTGAGCGGGTCGCGGCCGCTGAGCGACGCCGTCGACGAGTTCGAGCGCGAGTTGATCGTCAAGGCCCTGCAGCGCACCGGCTTCAACCAGACCAAGGCGGCGATGATACTCAACACCAGCCGGCGCATCCTCAAATACCGGATCGAAAAACTCAAGATTAACAATCCCAACGATGACGATGAGGAAGAGGTGAAATTATCGTCCTAGTTGGACATTTTTGTTGCCCGCAGCTTCCTTAACACTCCTTCCTTGCTGAAAAATTCCATCTAAATTCAAGCCGTTACCTAATCTCCCCGGTGGCATGCGCCTTGCTGAATTAGCAACGGCATGGATGCTAGCAAACCGAACATTCTGGTAGTCGATGACGAGATGGGACCGCGAGAATCGCTCAAGATGATTCTCAACCCGTATTACAATGTGCTAGTCGCCGACCGGGGCGCGCAAGCGATCGAGATGCTCAAGCAGTATCCCGTGGACCTAGTGACTTTGGATCTTAAGATGCCGGGTTTGAGCGGTATCAATGTGTTGGAGAAGGTCAAAGCCCACGATCCTGATATCGAGGCAATTATTATCACCGGCTATGGATCGCTCGACACGGCTATCGAGGGATTACGCCTAGGCGCGTTCGATTACATCTCCAAGCCCTTCGACGTGAATCATATCCTTTCCTTGGTCCGGCGCGGCTTGGAGCGACGCACTGCAAAGGCCAGGCTGCGCCAGGTCAAGTCCGACTTTCTCTCCAACGTTTCCCATGAACTGCGCACGCCGCTCAGCGTGGTCGTCGGTTTTGTCTATCTACTCCTCAACCAGGTCATCGGTAAGCTCAGCGACGAGCAGCAGAAAGTTCTTGAAACTGTCTACCGCAATTCGGAAGAGCTGCTAGAGTTGATCGATAATGTGTTGTGGATGACGTCGCTCAATGCCGGTGACAGCAGCGCTAACGTGGAGAAGTTCGATGCCCGCGAGATCGTCAATGATTCGGTAAAACGGCACGAGAACATGATCCGAGATAAAGGATTGCAACTCAACGTTCAATTTGCCGACGGCGATTTGTCGATGATCAACGACCGCGCCAAGGTCGAACGGGTGTTTCAGAACATTTTCAATAACGCGGTCAAGTTCACCTCTGCGGGCGAAATTGCGGTCAAAGTCAGCGCGTCAATGGACCGTACCCAAATAGATTTTGAAGTCATCGATACCGGAGTCGGTATCGAGCAGAACAAGATCGACACGATCTTCGAGCCGTTCCATCAGGCGGACAATTCGCCGCAGCGGGCGTTTTCGGGCTTGGGCATCGGTCTCACGGTGGCGCGCCGTATGGCCGACCTTGTCGGCGGCAAACTAAGCATTACCAGCAAGTCTGGCTCCGGGACCCGCGTACTCATGAGTTTTCCGGCACAAGCTGTTCTTGCTGCCCCCGTGATCGTCGAGCAGCGAAGATATGGTTAACCCCAAGTTCATTCGTCCGGCGCTCCATCGCACTCGCAAAGCGTGTGTGGCAAACGCATTTGATAATATTCGATTTCGTCAAATATCCTTCGCTAATCGCCGCCGGGACGTGTCAGACAATTGATTTTCTCTGGGGCAATTGTCAGCTTAACCGCATCACCTCGTTGGTAAAGTGTTTTCCCTTTTGAGTGAGCGACGCGGGCTTTGAGGGTAATTCCCGCTGCGGCAATTTCGTATTCCACGAATGCGCCTTGGTATGCCGCGGCGGCAACGACGCCATTGAGATTGTTGTCGGAAGGTTTGTCGGCGCCAGGTGGCACCAGCTCGATCGCTTCTGGCCGCAGGCTGAGCCACACGTGGTCGCCGGTGCGAAAAGTGTCACCATCGCTAACCTCTATGACGTTGCCATCACCGATGTCGATCATGAGCCTGGTTTCGGTGCGTGAGTGAATGCTTCCCTCGAGTAAGTTGGCTTGGCCGACAAAGGCTGCGACGAAATTATCGATCGGCTGCTCGTAGATCACGCGCGGCGGGTCGACTTGGACGACTTGGCCGAGATTCATCACGGCAATTCTGGTCGACATTGCCAGAGCTTCTTCCTGATCGTGAGTGACGTAAATTGTGGTTAGGCCGAGATCGCGTTGCAGCTTCAACAGTTCCAGCCGCATTTCGACGCGCAGCTTGGCATCGAGATTGCTGAGCGGTTCATCGAGCAGCAGAACCCTTGGCTGGATGACCAGGGTGCGCGCCAGAGCGACGCGCTGCTGCTGCCCGCCGGAGAGTTGGGACGGACGGCGCGACTCGCGGCCCTTGAGGTCGACCATTTCCAGTGCTTGGTTTACCCGCTTGCTAACCACATCGCGCGGAATCTTGCGCTCGCGCAGGCCGAAGGCGACATTTTCAAAGACCGTCAGATGCGGCCACAGAGCGTAGTTCTGAAACACCATGCCGATGTCGCGCTGCCAGGGCGGCATTCGGCTGACCTCCCGGTCATCTAGGCGAATCGATCCCTCATCCGGAATCGCAAAGCCGGCGATCATGCGTAGCAAGGTGGTCTTGCCGCAGCCGCTGGGGCCTAAAAAGGTGAAGAAATCCCCCGCTTGGATGTGCAGGTTGACGCCGCGCACGACCCATTGTTCGCCGTAGCGCTTGCCGATGTTTTCCAACCGGACTTGAGCGGCATTCATGGTTAAACTCGAAAGGCGTTGCCGGCGCGTCCGCCGAAAGCCCGGTGGGTGAGATAGGTTCCCAGGGAAACTAACAGTATCGCGACCACACCCAGCGCGGCACCGGCGCCCCGCCCCAGTGGACTCTGCATGTAGAGATAAATGCCATAGGAAATCGGTCCCAACTCGATGCGCGGCACGAGCATGATCGTTGAAGCGAGTTCGACGCAGGAAGTCACGAAGGCGATTAACCCACCGGCGACTAGGCCACCGCTGATCATGGGTAACGTGATTTTGATGAAAGTGCGAAAACGATTGGCGCCCAGGTTTTGCGCCGATTCTTCGAGGGTGATATGTACCTGTTGCAGGGCGGCGTAGCAGGCGCGCACGGTGTAGGGCAGCCGCCGCATGGTATAAGCGACCACGAGTATCAGCCACGAAGATGTCAGGGGCGCGCCAACGCCGGGGAAGTCCCAGCCGTGAAAAACTCTCAGATAGCCGACCGCCAAAACGACACCGGGAATCGCCAGCGGCATGGTAGCGATGGCGTCGAGCGCATTGCGGCCGGGCACGCCGGTGCGCAGCAACAGAAATGCGATGGCGGCGCCGAGCACTATGTCGAGAGCCGCGGCGAGCAGCGTATAGATCAAGGTATTGATGACGAAGTGCGGCACGCGAAACAATATTTCTTCGTAATGGCCGAGCGTATAGGTCGTTGGCAACAGCGAAAAGCTCCAGACTTTGGCAAACGAGAGCAGGACAATGCCGATGTGGGGCAAGAGGCTAATGCCCAGAATGACGGCGATGACGAGCCAAACCATTGTTAGACTCCGGCCGTGCAGTGGGCGCGAAACCGGCGCAGCGCGCTGAACCGTGGCATATTCGGCCAGACTCAAGTATTTGCGCGCGCCTAACAGCGTCGCCATCGAAAGCACCACCAAAACCACGCAGACGACGTAACCGTCGACATCGTCCATACCGATCGTGGTGATGCGTAGGTAAGCCTGCGGCGCCAGCAGGTTTTTGTAATTCAACATCAGCGGCGTGCCGAGATCATCGATGGCGCGGATGAAGGTCAGAAGCGAGCCGGCGATGAAGCCCGGCAGCATCAGCGGCAAGGTAACGCGGCGAAACAGACGAAAGCCGTGGCAGCCGAGATTCTGCGCCATTTCTTCGAGGGACGCGTCGATGTTCGATAGCGACACTACTGTGTTGAGCAAAATGAACGGGAAAAAATGTAGCGTCTGCACCAGCACGACACCGGTGAGCCCTTCCATGAACGGGATCGAGAGATCGAACCAGTCTTGGAGCAGCAGGTTCACCATGCCGCTGCGCCCAAGAATCAACTGCAACGCCACCGCGCCAACAAAGGGCGGGATCACCAGCGGCAGGGTCGCCGCGGTTTGGAGGAGCAGCTTGCCGCGAAACTCGTAGCGCGCCAGCACATAGGCCAGCGGCAAAGCAAGCACAGCGCTAAAGATGACGACGAGAGCGCCGCTCCATAGCGTGTTCCACAGCGCTTCGCGAAACAGCGGCCGGCGAAAAAAATTGCCGAAGTGAATTAGCGTCACGTTGCTCTGATCGTCGGTAACAGAAATCCACAGGACTCGTAGTACGGGATAGAGAATAAACGCCGTGAGAATGGTTAAGAGTGCGACCATCATGCCGCCTTGCCACCAGTCGGTGCGTTGGCGTGGCGATGCGATGGTCGCGGTTGCGCTTAACCCCATGGTTGAAGATCGATCGCTGTAATACGGACCACGAAGACCCTAAGGTCATGAACGGTTTGGAGAGTAACGGCGGGTTTCGAGCCCGCCCCCCTACGAGAACTTCGTGATCTTCGTGTCCTTCGTGGTGAATGAAGCTTACCCGTTTCGTTGCCGTGCATCCGTCTCGTGCTCTTCCCGTGAATCTATTTCGCCAATGCCGCGGCTTTTTCCGACAGCTCTTTGGCTTTGGTGTAGTTGCCGCGCGCGGCATTTTCCCACTCGGTTTCGAGTTGCGATTTGAGCCCGGATTTGGACTTGAAGGCGCCGGTGACTTCCTTGTCGACGGCGCGTTTGTCGTTGATCGGCATTTGGCTCGCCAGTCTACGCGCGTCGGCGATCAAGGCTTTGCCCTGGGGCACGTTGGTCGATTTACTTTTCGCCAGCACTTCTTCGGCGGTGTAAATGCTCTTCCAGGCTTCGCGCAGTTCTTTGTGGCGGAAGGTGATGATGTGATCGTACAGGGAGTTGACCACGTCGCGCCGGCTCGACGACAACTCGTCGTTGAATTCCACGCCGCCCAATTTTTTCTTGAATGGGTTGGGATAGTCCTTGGGCGCTTTGGCGTAGAGTTCCGGGATCACCGGCAGGCGGGCAATCTCGGGGGCGAACAGGACGGTCTGTCCCGCTTCACTCAGAAGGTAGTTGACGAAGGCGCGCGCTTCCTGCGGGTTGGGGCCGCCTTTGATAATGCCAACGCTAGCCGGTACTACCGAAGTCAACGACGGATAGGCAAACTCCACCGGCTGGCCGCTGGCGATGGCCGACAGACCGAAGAAGTCGATGACCACGCCGACGCCGTATTGGCCGCTGATGACCGCTTCGGGGACGCCGAAGCTGCGTTCGGTGATGCTGCCCATGTTGCCGCCGGCGTTGAGCAACAGCGCCCAGCCTTTGTCCCAGCCATAGGCTTGCAGGATGGTCTCGATCGTCAGATGGGTGGTGCCGCTGCGCGACGGCGCGCTGATGATGAGATGATTGTAGTAGCGCGACTGGGTCAGATCGGTCCACTCTTTGGGCGGCGGCAGTTTGTGCGCTTTCATGTAATTCTTGTTCCACATCAAGCCGTAACCGCTGATAGCAAAGCCGAAGTATTTGCCGTCGAGATCGTGGATCGGAAAGTTGCCGATCTTGGCCGGTATCTTGGCCATGATTTCCTTCGGCGGCGCGTACTTTTCGAGGAGCCCATCGCTGTCGAGGGTCTGAAACGCATCCGGGGCACTGACCCAAAAAATGTCCGCTTCGGGTTTCGCCTTGGTCTCGCGCAGGTAGGTGACACCGGCGTTGGTTTGCTTGCTATTGATGACCACCGTGGTGCCGGGATGTTTCGCTTCGAAAGTCTTTTTGTAGGTCTCAAAAAGCTCTTTCGGGAATGAGGTCACGATGACGACATCTCTGGCCGCGGCAATATTGATGTTAAAGACAAAACACAGGAACCCCGTCAGCAAGTTGATCAATGTCCGCTGCATGTTAACCTCCTACGGTGAAAAATCCCTCGTGGCAGTAAATCACCACGCAGGCCGAATTGTGTCAAGTCTATTTATTACAATGGGGTCAACAGATCCGCTCTCTGCCGGTAAACGTGGTTGCTCATCAGCATTCTTGCGGTGCGCGCCCAGGCCGCCTTGGTCGGTCTCAACGACCGTTACGCTTTTCGAATTCGACTTGCAGCTTAGCGGTGGTTTGGCCGATCCGCACTGCCAGCGGGGTGGTGATAGCAAAAAATAAGCAATATTCGGGAAGGTTACTCAACACAACGGCACGAAGGTTCCGGATTAATCAAATTCCGAACTTCGTGCTCTTCGTGTCTTCGTGGTGAATCATGGAAATGGTTATCGCACCAATACTTCATCGGTCCTGTCGACTTCCTTGAGCCTGACTTCGACGTTGCCGCCGCTTTTCAAATTGATCTTTTTGCCGATGTAGTTGGCAGCGATCGGCAGTTCGCGGCCGCCGCGGTCGATCATTACGGCGAGATGGATCATGCGCGGCCGGCCGAGGTCGATTAGGTGATCGACGGCGGCGCGCACGGTGCGGCCGGTGTTCAATACATCGTCAAACAGCACGACGATCTTGTTGGCGATGTCGAACGGGATGCGCGTGTGGTCGATGGTGCCGCCGGGCAAGAGCGCGTTCAAGTCGTCGCGGTAGAGCGTGATGTCCATCTCGCCGATGGGGATCTCTTTACTGTGCCGCTTCTTGATGATCGCGGCGAGGCGCTTGGCGACATAGGGACCGCGGGTTCGGACACCTATAAAGACGACTTGATCCAGGCCGCCATAGGCGTTGGCCATCTCGCGCGCGAAGCGCTCAAAGATCGCCGCGATTTGGACCGGGGTGAGAATTCGCTTTTTCTTGGCTTTAGTATTTTTCATTGGCGACTCTGACCATGGTCTCCATCAATATTTGTGTGCCCAATCCGATGTCATCGGGATCGGTCCATTCCAACGGGTTGTGGCTAATGCCGCGCTGGCTGGGAATGAAAATCATCCCCGCCGGCGTGATCTTGGCCATCTGCATGGCGTCGTGACCGGCGCCCGATGGCATGATTTCATACACGATGTTTTTCTCCTGGCAGATTTGCTTGGTCAATCGCAGGAGCCGAGTATCCAGCGGCACGGGGTCTTCTTCGCGTATGGTCAGAGCCTCCACACCGATACCGCGCTTGCGCGCGATGTTTTGCGCTTGCGCTTTGACCAAGCGCGCGACGCGGTCTTTCGCTTGCGCCGTGATGGCGCGAATATCGACCAGCAGTTCGGTTTTGCCCGGCACGGCGTTGATAACGCCGGGCTCGATCTTCATGGCGCCGACGGTGCCGACCACGCGGCCTTTGGCCATGGCGGAAAACTTGCGGCAAGTATTTTCGATGAATTCGATCAGCAATGCCGCGGCGACCAGGGCGTCTTTGCGCATTTCCATGGGCGTGGTGCCAGAGTGGTCGGCCTGGCCGGTGAAAATCACTTTGAACCGGCTCGGCGCGGCGATAGATGTGACCAGACCGATTCTTTTGCCGATGGCTTCGAGGATCGGCCCTTGTTCGATGTGGAGTTCGAGATAGGCCTTGACACTCTTCGGGTCGCGGGCGAGGCCGCGGAGATTTTTCTGCGAGATGCCAAGACTTGCAAGCACATCGGCGAGCTTTGTTCCCTGGCTGTCAACGGCGTTGGTCAGGTCTTTCGGATGGACTTCGCCGGCAGCCAAGCTACTGCCCAGGGTCGAAAAGCCGAAGCGGCTCGACTCCTCGCCGACGAAGCAGACTACTTCGAGCGGCGAGTGGATCGGAATTCTGTTCTCGCAAATCGTGCGTACCGCCTCCAGGGCGCCGATGACGCCCACCGGGCCGTCGTATTTGCCGCCATGAATCACCGTGTCCAGATGTGATCCAGACAGCACCGCCGGCCCTTTGGCATCGCGGCCTTCGAACCGGCCGAAGATATTGCCGATGCCGTCGATATGAACCTTCAATCCGGCCTGGCGCATGAGATGAATCAGCACCTGTCGGCTGCGCAGCTCTTTAATGGAAAACACCAAGCGTGTCACACCGCCGCGATTGCCGATGCCGATGCGGCCGATGGCGTTGAGGTCGCGCATGAGACGACGCTGGTTGATGGCGGGCAGGGTGGACGGACCGTTGGCCGTGGGCAGGCGCTTCATTCACAACCAGTGTAGCAGTTTCCGGCTTTGCTGAGAATTCATTTTTCCCTCCCGATAACCCGGCGGGGCGATTGTCGTTGTCAGCCGGAGCGGCGCCGTGTTAGAAGCGGCCCAATAGCAGCAAATGGTTCGTGATATCCACTGTCTTAACTTATGCAGGGAGGATAGTCGCCATGGTCACTACAAAACTCTTGCTGATCGCTTTTCTGATGCTGTCGGCTGCTCCGGCGCGCGCCGAGCCGATTCGTATCGCTTATTCCGGTGTATCCGCCTCCGGGACGCCGGTCTGGCTCGCCAAGGAGGAAGGCATTTTCGCCAGGCACGGTTTGGAAGCGGACCTGGTCGCGGTGCGCAGCGCGCCGATCCAAGTCTCGGCACTGGTTTCCAACGAAGTCCAGTTCGTTCGGGGCAGCGCTTCGAGCATGCTTTCTGCCGCCGCCCAAGGGGCCAAGCTCAAAATCATCATGTCGCTGTTTGCCGAGCGGGCGTCCTACGATTTCCTGGTCGCGCCGTCGATTAGCAAGCCCGGCGACTTGCGCGGTAAGAAGATCGGCGTGCAGGACTTCAGCGGTCTGCTCTGGAGCCTCACCATGCTGTCGCTGCGCGAGATGGGCCTCGACCCGCAAAGGGACAACATCAGCATCCAAGCGATCGGCGACAGCACGGTGATAGCGCAATCTTTGGCGAACGGCATTATCGACGGCGCGGCATTGGATAAATTGCAATCTGCGCGGCTGCAGACTCTCGGTGTGAAACCGTTGTTTGATTTGAGCAAGATCGCTCTACCCTCCAGTCCGTTCATGTGCGCCGAAGCCTTCGTGCAAAAACATCCGCAGACCATCGAGAACTACATCAAAGCCATGATTGAAGCCAGCGCGTTCATGCGAGCGAATAAAGAGCGCGGTGTCATGCTGCTGCAAAAATATATCAAGGTCGACCGCCAGCTCGCCGAGCTGGGTTACAAATTTCTGCTCGACGACCTCACCTCCTACACGTATGTCACCCCAAAGGGCCTGAAAACCGCCCAGGACATCATCGCCATGCGCGATCCGAAGATTGTCAAATTCAACGTCGAGGAGCTGCTCGATCAGCGCATACTGACCAAGGTGGTGAAGAGCGGGTATGTCGAGGATATCGAGCGGAAGTATAAGCTGCGGCCGTAGGTAAAAAATTGACCACGAATCCAACGAAGCGCACGCACGCCGCAACTTTTTTATGTCGGCTTCCTGTTATTCGTGCTTAAAACGAGTTCCCCCGAGCGAGCAGCGAGGGCGCGCCTGATATAGCTAAGTGGGCCAATAACTGAAATAATGACGCTATGAGTAATCGAATTACTGATATCGGAACGATGCGCAGCAGTGTCGACGCGGACAGTCGGATAAACTCCTTTGGCGTGAAGAAAGCCGCCAAATTGGGCAGTGAAAAGAATCCGGCGGTTGTCCGGGTTCAGTCGGAGGAGCGCTTCAAGGAAGTGAGTGCGACCTTCGAACAGCATGGTTGGAAATGTCGCATCAGCGTCGAGCCAGACAAGGCTGAGGATGTTGGCGATCTGGAGCGGTTGCTCCATCCGCAGAAACCGACGGTCGTGGAAAAGAAAGTCGGGCGTAATGAACCTTGCTCCTGTGGCAGCGGCAAGAAATTCAAAAACTGCTGTGGAAAATAGTTGTTGTGGCGTGGATGATGCGGTGAATGTTATCGACGTACGCGCGCGGCTATATGCCGCGCCCGTCAAACCCAGCCAGAAGGAGCGACGCATATGAGTAAAGGGATGGACTCGAAGAAGCAAAGCAAGAAGAAGCCGCTCAAAACTTTGATGGAAAAGCGGGCGGATAAACGGGCCAAGAAAGAGACCAAAGGCTTTTCACTGAAGGTCAAATGATCCACTCACACACCCGAGCTGCAGGATAGCGTCGGCTATCTTTGCAGCGATGGGATCATCTCGATTCCTACGATTTTCGTCCTTGCCGTTATCGACAAAAATTCTATCTCACCACGAAGGCACGAAGCACACGAAGTTCGGAATATTTGTTCTCCGGAACCTTCGTGCCCTTCGTGTCTCTTTCGTGGTGAAAACTGCCTCTCATGCCATTTGCTAGCTGTGCGCCCACGAGCGTTGGCAATGCAACATTGCTATGTTATGACCTTGCCTTAATCCAAAAACCTGAGAGGTTTTTCCATGAGCGAAGTGTCCAAGAAAGTTGCCGAGATGCTGTTGTCGACGGAGTCGATCGCGGTCTACAAAGACAAGCCATTCGTGTTCGTCTCCGGGCGAATTTCGCCGGTTTACATCGATTGCCGTAAGCTGCTGTCCTTTGCTGCGGAGCGCGAATACATCGTCACGGCGCTGGCGACGATGGCGGAAACCGATATCGGTCTCGACAACTTCGATGTCGTCGCCGGCGGCGAGACCGCGGGGATACCCTACGCGGCGTTTGTCGCCCATATCGTCAAAAAGCCGATGATTTATATCCGTAAGCAGCCCAAAGGCTACGGCGGCACCAAGCAAATCGAGGGGATTCTCGAACCCGGCAAGCGCGTGCTCATGGTCGAGGACTTGATTACCGATGGTTTGAGCAAGCTGCGCTTCAACATCGGCGTGCGCGGGGCGGGCGCCAAGACGACCCATTGCCTGTGCGTTTTCGATTACGCTTCCGACCGGCTCAATCAGCATGAAGGCAAGGAAGCCTTGGCGAAGAACGATATCGCGCTCCATGTGCTGGCCAACTGGGACGATGTCCTGGACACCGGCACGAGCAAAAAGTACTTCACTGAGGAGCAAAAGAACCAGATCGTCGATTTCTTGAAGGATCCTGATAACTGGGGCCGCAAGATGGGGTTTGTCTAAAAGTTGGAACACGTTCCAGTCGTTCCAATGGTTCCAGCGGTTCCAATCGTTGGGTCGCTCGCGTAATGAAAATTCTAATTCGTAATCCGCTGCTCGTGACCATGAACGAGCACAACGATATCGTTGACCAGGCCAGCATCGTCATCGACGGCAATAGGATTGGTTATTGCGGACCGGCGGAGTGGACGCCGGAGGGTTCGTTCGACAGAGTCATCGACGCCGATCGGATGATCGCCATGCCGGGCATGGTGAACGCTCACTGCCACTCGGCGGCGAACCTGGTGCGCGGCATGATGCCGAGCAAACCGTTGGAAATCTGGCGCGCTTACTACCGGGCATCGCTGCGCGACATGCGCGAGGACGACTTCTACGCCAGCGCGCTTCTGGGCGGTATGGAGATGCTCAAGAACGGCGCGACCACGGTGCTCGATCATTTTGCCGGCAGCGCGGCATGCCGCTTCATGGGGGCGGGGGCGGCGATCCAGGCGATGCGCGATCTCGGCCTGCGCCATGTTGCGGCGCTGACGGTGACCGACAAAAACTACGAAGACACCATTCCGCTCGGCCAAACCGACGCGAGCTTGAACGACGAAATCAAGCGCATGAGCGCCAGCGAAGCCAAGACGACCCAAGCTTGGCTCGACGAGTGCGGGGAGTTTGTTGCGACGTTTCACGCGCCGGAAAAACTCACGACCGCGTGCCCTGGTCCGTCCGCGGTGCAGCGCTGCACCGATGCGCTGCTGACGGGCTGCGCCGAGCTTGCGCGCAAGGCAAATTTGCCGCTGCATATTCATCTTGCCGAAACCAAGGCGCAGCAGGCGCAGGGAAATGCGATTTATGGCCATTCGCTTTTGCAGCACCTCGATTCGCTTGGTATCGTCGGCGCCAATCTTTCCTGCGCTCACTCGATCTGGATAGAGGATACGGATGTCGAGCTGTTTGCCCGACGCGGTGCCACGCCAGTACACAATCCGGCGAGTAACCTGCGCATCGGCAGCGGTCTCGCCAAGGTAAAGGAATTTGTCGCCGCAGGTGTGAATGTCGGATTAGGCACCGACGGCGCGGCGTCCAACGACAACCAGAACATGTTCGATGCCGCGCGTCTGGTTTCGCTGATTCACAATCAGGCGGGCAGCGACTTCAATCAGTGGGTCAATCCCGCGCAAGCGCTGGCCATGGCGACGCGCAACGGCGCCCGCGCATTTGGCCTGGACGCCGGCGTGATCGCGGCGGGAAAACTCGCCGATATCGTTCTCCTGCGCCGCGACACGCCGGCGTACCGGCCGCTGAACGATGCCGTCAATCAGATCGTATTCTGCGAGAACGGCAGCAACGTCGATACGGTGCTGGTCAATGGCGAGATCGTCGTTGAAGGCGGGCGGCTCGCTAAGGTCGACGAGATGGAAGTGCTCAAGCGCGCCGAAGACGCGCGTGGCCGTCTTGAGCCATCCATGCAAAGGGAACTCGCCGCCGCGCGCAGCATGGAGCCGGCTCTGGCGAAGATGTACTTTCGGGTGTTTGGAAAATAGGGCGCGATGAGTGGTTCCGCCTATGAAACGGCGGGTCGATGTTTGTGCCATTCCGTTGCCTGCTCGTAAGCATACGCGACGCGGAAACAAGCGGCCTCATCAAATGGTGGCGCGACGATTTGCAGTCCCGCCGGTAGATTCCCTTGGGTAAAACCGCATGGCACTGAGATCGCCGGCAGCCCTGTCAGATTAAATGGATTGGTGAAGCTCGGCCGCATGTTTTGCTCGTTGGGATCCAAGCCTGCGAAGGGTTCCGGCGGGCGGGCGGCGCCGGGAACGGCGAAGACGTCGACGCCGGCGAAGTTGGCGCGGATCTGGTCGTTGAGCACGGCGCGGGCGCGTTGGGCGGTTAGATAATCGGCGGCGCTCAGGAAAGCGCCTTCAAGCATTCTTCTGCGCACTGAGCTGCCGAATTTCAGCGGCGTCTGTTGGTAAGTCTTTTCGTGATAGGCGTAGGCTTCACAGACCAAAATTGTTTGGTTGGCTTTGCGCGCCAGAGAAAAAGGTTTGCCGTCGATGTCGACAATCGTGGCACCGAGGCTTTCGAGGACCTTGAGCGCTTGATCAAAGGCCGCCTCGGTTTGCGGATCGATGCCTAAATTTTCATCGAACCAATTCTTGCGCGGCACGCCGACGCGCAGACCTTTAATTCCATCCTTCATGCCGGCTTGAAAGTTCGGCACCGGCACATTCGCGGAAGCGTTATCCTTGGGATCGTAGCCGGCCAGGACTTGCAGCATGATGGCGCAGTTTTCGACGCTGCGCGCCATGGGGCCGGTGTGATCGAGGGACCAGCTGAGCGGGATGACACCGTAACGACTGCAGCGGCCGTAGGTGGGTTTGATGCCGACGATACCGCAGTGGGACGACGGCGTTCTGATCGAACCGCCGGTGTCGGAGCCGAGCGCACCGTAGCAAAAGCCAGCAGCGAGGGCTGCGCCCGAACCGCTGCTCGAACCGCCGGGAATATGTGCCGTGTTCCAGGGATTCCGTACGGCAGGGAAGGGAGCATCCACCGACGGCCCGCCGAAGGCGAATTCGTGCATGCCGAGTTTTCCAAGCAAAACCGTGCCGGCTTGCTGAAGCTTCACCGCGGTAGTGGCATCATGGTCGGGAATCCAGTTCTCCAATACCGCCGAATGACAGGTGGTACGAATTCCCTTGGTCGCGTAGAGATCTTTGAGTGCGATGGGAATGCCGTGCAGCGGCCCGCGGTCGGTTCCGGCTCGCAGCTCCTTTTCTGCTTGCCTGGCCTGTTCGAGGGCGAGGTCGCCGGTGAGGGTGATGAAGCTGTGCAACTTGCCGTCCAAGGCATCGATACGATCGAGACAGGCATCGGTGAGTTCGATGGCGGAAAATTGTTTGCGCCGCAGCCCGGCGGCAGCGTCGGCGATGGTCAGATAGCAGAGTTCGCTTTGCTCCATGGTTTGGCTACTTCCCGTCGCCTCTGGCGGCTTTGAATACGCCGGCCGGTTCGTCGCCGCGCGCGAGCAGATCTCGCAACTCGGCCGCCTGCCGCCGCGCCCGTATGACTCCAGGCAAGAGTTTTTGCAGCTCTTCCTGCGGCAGCGTTAAGCCGCGTCTTTGGGCCAGCAATTCTAGATTCTCAAAAGTAAGGTCTTCGGTCATAAATTCCCTTGTACGATATATGAATTTCGAACAGCGTTTCGGTAGCTGTTTGTATCGGGGATAGGCCTAACATGTCAATTGACTAGTGGCATTGATCTGCTAATTTCGTTACGGGGATAATTATTTCCGGCGTTTTCGGATGGGGTGGCACGCTTCTCGCTGATTTGGATTCCATTGGCTAGGTCGCGACAAAATACAATACCGGAATAGGGTTTGATCCACCTTTATTCGCTAACTTTGTTCGTCAACGCGGCGTTGTTGTTCATTATTGAACCAATGGTTGCGAAGATGATCCTGCCACTGCTTGGCGGCAGCCCGGCGGTTTGGAACTCGTGCCTGCTATTCTTTCAAGGCTGTCTGCTGATTGGCTATGCTTATGCGCATTACGGCAGTTCGTGGCTCGGTATCAAGCGCCATGCATGGGTCCATTTGGGATTAGTTTTTGCCGCCATATTTACGCTTCCGATCGCTCTGCCGATGCAGTGGTTCTCGCGACCGGCTGACAATCCGACAGAGCTGGTCTTAGGCAGTTTGACGGCCTCGATTGGCTTTCCGTTTCTGGTAATTACCGCGGGGGCACCGTTGCTGCAGAAGTGGTTTGCTCAGTGTCGCCACGTCGCTGCGCGAGATCCCTATTTTCTGTATGCGGCGAGCAACGGTGGGAGCTTGGTCGGACTGCTCGCCTATCCGATATTGCTGGAGTCCAATCTCACACTGAGTCAACAAGGTCGCTATTGGTTCTATGGCTATGTCGGACTCTCGGCCCTCATCGCGCTCTGCTGGCTGATGTTTTTGCGTTCGAGCTCCGGGCGGTTTGAGGAAAACGGTACCGATCTCATTGAAACTAATGGAGTGCCCAATGGCATCAGCCGCGGCAACATCTCAATCACGATCACGCGTCGCTTGCGCTGGGTTTTCTGGTCATGCGTGCCATCGAGTCTACTCTGCGGCGTGACCACGTACATCACTACGGATGTGGTTTCGGCGCCGCTGTTCTGGGTCATTCCACTGGCAGCCTATTTGTTTTCGTTCATCGTGGCGTTCAACGGCGCGAAATGGCTGACCGGCGCGTTCATGGTTCGAAGTCAGGCATTTCTGCTGCTCGGTGCGGCGCTAACGATCGCGGTGAGTGCCACGAGTCCGGTTTACCTGGTGCTGCCAGTACACCTGCTGGCTTTCTTGGCCACCGCTATGATTTGTCACGGCCGACTGGCTGAGGACCGTCCCCCGGCGATCTATCTCACTGACTTCTATCTATGGATATCATTGGGCGGTGTGCTCGGTGGACTGTCCAACGCCTTGCTCGCGCCGCAAATCTTCGACGGTGTCTATGAATATCCATTGATGATGGTAGCGGCGGCTTTTGCCCGTCCGTTTGTCGTTGTTGGGGGCAGATCAGCGGTGAGCCAAAAGCTGGACTGGCTTTTGCCGTTATTGTTATGCGTCGCCATGGGTGGACTCATCGCATTGAGCAAGACCGCGCCCGTATTGGCGCACGCCAATCGTTCGCTGATGATTTTTGGCATTACGGGGGTCATTTGTTTGTTATTCGCCTATCGACCCGTACGGTTTGGCATGGGCTTCATCGCATTGTTTATGATCTCTGCGATGTTTCCAAAACCGCAAGGGCAGGAGCTGTTTCGCGGTCGGAGTTTCTTCGGTGCCTACCGGGCGACGTTCGATGCGCGGAATAATCGCTATCTGTTGTTTCACGGCACGACGATTCATGGCGCGCAGAATGCCGAACCGTCAAAACGGTTAGGGCCGTCGACCTACTATCATAGCACCAGTCCCGTCGGTCAGGTGCTGATCGCCAGCGCCCGCGGCGGCTCGGCGCGTAACGTCGCTGTCGTCGGTCTTGGCGCTGGTGCGCTAGCGTGCCACGGCGTTGCCGGGCAGAGTTTCACGTTCTACGAGATCGACCCGATGGTGGAACGGATCGCGCGCGACGAGAGCTTGTTTACCTTTATGCGCGACTGCCCGCCAAAGATCGATGTGGTCATCGGTGATGCACGGCTATCGCTGGCGAACGCGCCGGATCACCACTTCGATATTTTTATTCTAGATGCCTTCAGCTCGGACGTGATTCCGGTCCATCTTTTGACCCGCCAAGCGATCGAACTCTATCTCCGCAAAACCGCCTCCAACGGCTTGCTGCTGATACACATTTCCAACCGTTACATGGATCTTGCTCCGGTGCTCGACCGGCTGGCCAAGGAACTCAATCTCATGGCGCTGATTCAAGACGACTTCAATCTCCCAGCGGAACTAACTGCTGAAGGAAAAACTGCTTCTCGATGGATTTTGTTGGCGCGCGATCAGCGCTCGGTCGAGCGATTCACAAGCAAGCCGCGCTGGCACGGGCTCAACGGCAACCTCGGCGGCGAACTGTGGACCGATGAGTATTCCGATATCCTAAAAATCTTACATTGGCGCTAATGGATTGAACACCGCGATTTCGAAAGCTGAGAGCGGTGGAGGATCTATTTGTCATTTCAACCCTCCGGTGGTTCCAACAGTTGCCTCGCTAGCGCCGGCTATTTCTTCGGCACCAAGATGTCGCGTAGTTTGCCAACCAAGCTTGGGTCGACCTGGTAGAGCTTGCGCGCGATGGTTTCCACTTCGGCGCCGTTGAGCGGGTCAAGTTCCAAGTTGCCCTTGACGATCTCGGTGATGAATTCTTTGTCCTTCATGGTTGCGTTGAACGCCTCGCGGAGAATATTCAATCGATCTTTCGGCGTCCCCGGCGGCAGGGCGTAGGCGCGCAGGATCGCCGATGGCGCATGAACGCCGGCATCCAGCAGCGCTTTAGCCTCGGCGGTTTTGGCGTGATCGGTGGCGTTGGGGACCTGCTGGATATCGTGAGCTTTCTTGGCGTTGACTTGGATGATCGGAATCACCTCTCCGGAATCGATGCCTTTCTTCCAAGTCGAGCGGATCGAAGCCCAGGTCCAACAGCCGCCGTCGACTTCGCCGGCCTCGGCAGCGATGCGGATGAACGAAGTGCCTTTGTAGCCCTCGATCAATTGCAGCGGCAGCTTCAGAGTCGCTTGCAGCATGCGCGGCACGTCGGAGTCGTTGGCACCCGGCGCTTCGCCGCCGAGCTTTACCGGCTTTTTGGCGGCAAACCACTGGTCGAGGCTGGTGACGCCGCTCGCCTTGGTCAAGGCGCAGACAGTTTCGTCTTGCACCGGCGCGCCGAGCCATTCGAAGCGTTTGCCGTCGAATTCGACACCCTGGTCGCCGAGGATCTGTTGCAACAGCAGCGAGCCGATGAAGTTACCGATGGTCAGGCCATCCGGCGCGCTGGCTTTGTAGAGATAATTGGCGGCGAGCCGGCTGCCGGCGCCGGTCATATTGTCGACGATCATGGCCGGGTTGCCGGAAATATGCTTGGGCATGTGGCGCGCGATGGTGCGGGCGTATTGATCGAAGCCGCCGCCAGCGGCAAAGCCGACGATCACCCTAATGGTTTTGCCGCGGTAGAAGCTGTCAGTCGCTGTGGCGGCGCCGGCTTGGCGGGGCAATACGATCGCGAGCATGGCCAAAAACAAAAATGCGATTCCGCGCATGTGACTCTCCTTGATCGCGCACAGTATCGGTTCGACACACAATTGCATGACCGCCTTTTACCGGAGTTGATGCGCTTGGCGCAAGGATGTGGGGCAGAAATCGTTGCAACGATGGGAATGGCCTAATTCCCGACAGAGCCCAAGTATGTCAGCTTTTTGGATGAGTGATGGGTAGTCAGGACCTCGGAACCTGTCAGATCCAGCTTGGGGAAATCAAGCGGCCAAAAGCAAAACTGCTTCGGTTTACCGCATATTCCCGGTATGCCCGAGCGAATATCGTCCGGGCTGTGGCCACACGGTGAGACCGTGGGGTTCGGTCTTTACGGGGATTTTTTTGACGCTACCCTTGGTCGTGTCGAAGACGTAAATTTCATTGTCGTAGCGGCCGGAGAGCCAGAGCTGTTTGCCGTCGACGCTGACGTTGCCCATGTCGGGGCTGCCACCACCGGGAATCACCCAGGTTGTTTCGACTTTACGGGTGGCGAAGTCGACGACGCTGACGCTGCCTTTACCTTTGGGTGGGCCGTACACTTTGGCGACGCCGCGGTTGGCGACGTAGAGCTTGGTGCCATCGCGGTTGGGATAGAGGCCGTGGGCGCCGATGCCAGTGGGGATCAACCCGGTCTCTGTGAATTTATCACCGTCGATAATGAAAATGCCGGCGGCTTTCATATCGGCGACGTAAAAGACTTTGCCGTCTGGTGAGATGCGCACGTCCTGGGGCATGCCGCCCTTGGATAGTTTCAAGTAGCCGACGACTTTTTTCTCGACTAGATCAACCTTTGCTAGGCTCTTGGAGTACTCACAGGTGAAGATCGCGTAGCGCCCGTCGATGGAGAAATCTGCATGATTGATACCGCCACAGTCCGGCGTGTCGATGGCGTATTTCATCGCCATGGTGTGCGGATCGCGGAAGTCGAGTCGCTTGCGCGCTTCGGCGACGACGATGGCCGCGCTGCCATCCGGTGTGAAGTACATGTTGTACGGATCGTCCACCGGGATGTTTTTGCCCGGCTTGCCGGTGAGCGGATCGATGGGCGTGACGCTGCCGTCATTGCGTTTCTCCGCATTGTTGTTGACCCAAAGCGTTTTCAAATCCCAGGACGGCACGACATGCTGCGGATGGATGCCCACTTTGAATTTGTCGACGACTTTTAGCGATTCGGGATCGATGACCCAGACATCGTTAGAGCTGCGGTTGGGCACGTACACTCGGCTCAAGTGCTTGGCTACGGTTGGACTCAACTTGTCCGAGCGGGCTTCGCTATAAAGATTGTGGGGATCGGTCACTGCGGGCATGCCGGGTACGGTTTGGATGGTGCGCTGCCCGGTTTCCGCCGCCATGGACGGCAATCCGGAGAACGCCACGGCAGCCAAACTGAGCGTCAGGAGCGATCGGCGAAAAGCAGTCCGCATTACGTGGTCCTCCGCGACAAGGGAATATTCCGGCTGAACGATCTCAGCCGGTGAGTAAATTTTAAACGAAAGTTTGCGGAAATTCGAGGCGAGAAAGCTTAAGCGGCGCTTTTTTTGTTCTTTTGCAGCGCCCAGAAAACATTTTCCGGCTTGAGCGGCAGATCGTAAATTCGCACGCCAGTGGCATCGGTGACCGCATTGCCAATGGCCGCTGGCGTCGGTGCTAGTCCAGGTTCGCCCAAGCCTTTGGCGCCGTAAGGGCCCTCCGGCTCGGCACATTCGACGATGATCGGGATCAATTCTGGACAATCGAGCGAAGTGACCAGATGGTAATCCAAGAAAGAGGGATTGCGCACTTTGCCGTTGTTGTCGATCACCATCTCTTCATGGATCGCCGAGCCGATCCCCATGACCACGCCGCCTTCGATCTGCGCGGCGCAGTTGAGTGGATTGATCGCCTTGCCGACGTCATGGGCGGCAGACATTCTTAACACGCGCACACGCCCGCTCTCCTCGTCGACGCTGACTTCGGCGGCTTGGGTGGCGTACATGTAAAAGGCCGAAGCATGGTCGCTATGGCCGGTCTCCAAGTCCAGGTCCTTGCCGATCTCATAAGTGTACGAAGCGTCGCCGCGGACGATGCCGTTGATGCCAAGCTTGCGCTTGACCACCTCGCCAATGGGCAGGGCTTGTTGAGGCTGATCTTTGGAGAAGACTTTACCATCGGCCAAAGCGAGGTCTTGCATGCCGACTTCGAGCATCGGCGCGGCCGCTTCCATGATTTGCTCGCGAGCGTGGATCGAGGCGCCGCGCACGGCGTTGCCCATGTGATAGGTACTCCGGCTTGAAGTCGTCGAAGCGTCGTAGGGGATGACGTCGGTGTCGAGCTGGTGCATGTGCACTTTGGTCATGGGGACTTTTAATTCTTCGGCGGCGACTTGCGAGAGGATTGTGTTGCAACCTTGGCCGATTTCCACGGTTCCGGCGAACACGGTCACTTCGCCCTGGGTGTTGACGGTCACCCCGGCATTGGAAGTCGTCGGCGAGCGGGTTGGCTTTTGGATGCAGGCAAAGCCTTTGCCGATTTTCAGGCCCGGCTTGTGGATCGTCGATTTCTTGCCGTACTCGATGGCTTCGGTAGCCTTGATCAAGGTCTCTTTCAAGCCGACGGCGTGGAGCTGCTCGCCCCAATAGGACATGTCGCCTTCGACGAAGATATTTTTCATCCGGATGTCGATGGGGTCCATCCCGAGTTTGCGCGCCAGCTCGTCCATTTGCTGTTCGCCGGCCCAGGCGCCTTGGGGGATACCGTAGCCGCGATAGGAACCGGCAACCGGCTTATTCGTGTAAACCGCATATCCGTCAACTTTGACATGGGGAATGCGATAGGGTCCGGGCGCGGGCAGACTGCCGCGGATGCAGACGGTCGGACTTTTCTCAGCATAGGCGCCGGCGCCCCAGTAGATCGTCATCTCGCGCGCGACCAAGGTGCCATCTTTCTTCACGCCCGTCTTCGAATAGACCACCGCTTCGTGGCGTGTCAGCGTTGAAATGAAAGTTTCTTCACGGTTGAACTTCACCCGCACCGGCCGGCCGTTGGTATGGAACGCCAAGGCAACGGCGATGGGTTCGCATTTCAAACCGCCCTTGGAGCCGAAACCGCCGCCTTGGGCTGGATTGATGAAGCGGATTTTTTCCTTGTCCATGCTGAGAGCTTCAGAGATCTCGTGCAGGGCGCGGAAGGGCGCATCGTTGGCAACCCAGATCGTCAGCCGGCCGGATTCCTTGTCCCACTGCGCATGTGCCGAATGGGGCTCCATGGCGGCATGCTGGATCATCGGCACGAAATACTTCTCGTCCAATACTAAATCGGATTCGGCAAAGCCTTTGGCGACATCGCCGGTACGTAGCTTGAAATGCTCGGCGACGTTGGGGGCGGTACCGCGAACCATAAAGTTGGCCTTGCGATAGCTGTCGTAGTCTTCGTGGATCTCCATGCAGCCGGGTTTACAGGCCGCTTCGGGGTCGGTGTAGACGGGCAGATCCTCATATTCGACTTCGATGAGCTTGACTGCCGCTTGCGCGATGTCTTCGTCCTCGGCGGCCACCGCTGCCACAGGTTCGCCGATATAACGCACTTTGCCTTGGGCTAGGAACGGCTTGTCTTTGACGGCTTCGCCATGGGTCCAGGGCGCATCCGCACCGGTGACTACAGCGACTACGCCGGGCAGCGCTTTGGCCTTCGAGATATTGATTCTCTTGATTTTGGCGTGGGCTTTGGGGCTGAACAGCGTCTTGCCGTAGAGCATGTTCGGCAGTGCCAGATCGTAGCCGTAGACTATTTGTCCGGTGACCTTTTCGTTCGCGTCGACGCGCGTTACCGGTTTGCCGATGACTGTTAATTCGGACATATTAACTCCTTGGGAAGTTTCAATCGTTCCAGCTGTTCGAGAAGTTCCATGTTGAAGGAAAAACTCCTGATTGGAACCATTGGAACGGCTGGAACCTATGAAACGGGTTTACTCCTTAGCATCGCCGCCGCGTCTTGGACCGCCTGGACGATCTTCGCATAGCCGGTGCAGCGGCACAGGTTGCCGGAGAGGGCATAGCGTATTTCTTCTTCCGTAGGATTGGGATTCTCATCGAGCAGCGCTTTGGACATCATCAACATCCCCGGCGTGCAGTAGCCGCACTGGGCGCCGCCGTCCTGCACGAAGGCTTGTTGCACCGGGTGCAGCTCGGGACCGATTCGCAATCCTTCGATTGTCACAATGTTCGCGCCGTCGAGCTCTCCGGACAGGACCAGACAGGAGTTGACTGGCTTGCCGTTGAGATAGACGGTGCAGGCGCCGCAATCACCGGTGCCGCAGCCTTCCTTGGTGCCGGTAATGCCGATGTCATCGCGCAGCAGATCGAGCAGGAGCCGGTGTGTTGGCACTTCGCGGCTAACGGATTTTCCGTTGAGCGTGAATTGAATTTGTTTGTTCATGACAACCTCGTGTTCGTGATCGTGTGCTTGGCGCGTGTCCGTTAGATCAAGATCACGAACACGACCACGGTCTTAGTATCTTCGATCGCGGCGTTCGACCCAGGATTGGGCTGGGCCTACGGCGGCGTTGAGCAGCGCACGTTTGGTCATCGTGCCGACCATGGCGCGGCGATAATCGGCGCTTGACCGGACGTCGCTGATCGGTTTGGCTTCTTCAGCGGCGATCTGGCCGACCCTTTCGGCCAAAGCTTCGCTGAGAACTTGCCCTTCCAAGGCCGCTTCGGCGCGTTTGGCGCGCATCGGCGTCGGCGCGACGGCGCCGAGAACGATTCGAACGGCGGTGCATTTCTTGTCATTCACCGCCAAATGGTAAACCACGGCGACACCGACGTATGCAAGATCCATCATTTCGCGCGGCGAGAATTTGATATATTCGCCTACCAGGCTCGTGGCGGTTTTGGGGATGGTAACTTCAGTCAAGATCTCGTCCGGGTTCATCGCGTTCTGACCCGGACCTTTGAAAAATTCGTCCAGGGCCATGACTCTTTCCCCGGTCGCGCTGGCGATTTTCGCTGAGGCGCTCAGCGCCATAAGCGCCGGTGAAGTATCGGCCGACGGCGAGGCGTTGGCCATGTTGCCGCCGATGGTGGCGCGATTGCGGATCTGGATGGAGCCCACCTCGGCGGCGCTTTGCGCCAAAAACGGATATTTCTTTTGGATCAATGCCGAGGTTTCGATTTCATGCAGTGTGGTCAGCGCACCCAAGCTGATGCTGCCGTCGCTTTTTTCGCGAATCCCGCTGAGCCCGGGCAAACGCTTCAAGTCGACGATGTATTTGGGCAGCAGTCCTTTTTCTTTCATGGCGATGACCAAATCGGTCCCGCCAGCAAGAAACCGGCCGCCGGGGCCGTTTTCCTTTAGCAGCCGGCTCGCTTCTTGGAGCGTCGCCGGTTGGTAGAAGTCGAATGCTTCGGTGCGTTTCATCGGGAATCCTTAGAAGGAAAAGCGGAAGGATGAGGGATGAAGGATGAAGTTCGGATTCTATCCTTACTTCATCCTTCCACCTTCCTACTTCATACGTAACTACTAGATGATCGGCTTGAGGGCTTTGCCGATCGCTTTGCCGCAGGGTTCGCCGTCTCTCATCTGGACGTGACCGCGAACGACGGTGAGCACTGGCATGCCTTTGACCTTCCAGCCATGCCAGGGCGACGGTTTGTTTTTGCTGTGCAGCTTGTTGACGTCGATGGTGCCTTCCTTGTCCATATCGACGACCGTAATGTCGCCGTCGGAGCCGAGCCTAATCGCGCCTTTTTTCGGATAGACCTGCCAAACCTTGGCTGGGTTCTCGGAAGCGACCTTGACATATTGATTCAAGGTCAGGCGGCCCTTATTTACCTCGGTCAAGATGAGCGGCACACCGGTTTCAACGCCGCAGAAGCCGGAGATGCAGTCCCAAATCGCCGGCTTGGTGAGCTTGCCGTAAATGTCCGAGCCCTTCTCGTCCAAGGTGTGCGGCGAGTGGTCGGTGGCGAGCGTGTCGACGAAACCTTCACGCAGCCCTTGCCAGAGGACTTCGGCGTGGTCCTTGGTGCGGACGGGAGGATTCATCTTCAGCAATGAGCCGACGTTGTCCATGTCATTGGGCTCGCGCAGCAAGTAATGCGGGCCGGTTTCCGCGGTGATTCTCATGCCCCGCGCCTTGGCGTCGCGAACCATATACGCGGCTTGCTTCGAGCTCATATGGAAAACATGGAGCTTGGTGCCAAAGGTTTCGGCGAAGAAGATCGCGTGATGCACCGACTCCGCTTCGCAGATGTCGGGCCGGGAGGCTTCCCAGTAGCGTGCTTCATTCTTGCCTTCGGTTTTTAGCTTATTGGTGCAGTAGGCCATGATCTGGCGGTTTTCCGCGTGGATGCCCAACGGCAACTTCGACTGCGCGATGTAGTCGAAAGCTTCGACGCACATGCCGTCGTCGGGGAAGGGCAGGTTGCCGATGGTTTCGCCGAAGAAAATCTTGTAACCGATGGCGCCGGCAGCTGCCATGGGTAGAATATCCTTGGTGTTGGTTTGCACGACGACGCCGGTGATGCCGAAGTCGACCAGCGACTTGGCCTCGCCCAATTCCTTCTTGACCTTAACTTGCTCGGCGTCTGCCGTGGGCGGGACGGTGTTGGGCATGTCGACGACGGTGGTGATGCCGCCGCAGACGGCTGCGGTGGAGCCGGTGTTGAAATCCTCTTTGTGGGTCATGCCGGGTTCACGGAAGTGGACATGGCCATCGAATAATCCTGGCAAAATATGTTTGCCTTTGACGTCGATGACCTCTTTGCCGTCGGGCAATGAGTCGTCCGCGCCAATGGCGACGATGACTTCGTTGCTGATCGCCACGCCGCCTCTAAATGTTGCATCGGGTGTGACCACCCAACCGCCTTTGATAACTAAATCTGCTGCCATAATTCTCCCTTTCTTCGATTGTTTTTCTGGTCTTAGTTTAAGTCCGCGGGCCGCAGCTCGCGGATTGCTTGGCGTTGCCGCAGGTCGGCAATGACATTTTTCTTGCCGGCCTGGATATGATTGCGCACGAGCGCGACGGCGGCCTTAGCGTCGCGCCGGGCCATCGCGCCCAATAACTCGACATGCTCTTGATGGGCCGTGACCCCGCGCGCCGGATCGTAAATGCCGTCGGTTCGGCGCTTGAGCACGATGCGCTCAAAGACGTGGCTCAAGGTGTTCTTCAGGGTTTCGTTGCCGGCGATTTGTGCGATATGGAGATGAACATCCTGGTCGTAGACCAGACGATCCCGGGTGAAGCGGTTGTACACGTCGTGGCCGTAGGAGTCCATCCTTCGGCGCAGCTCGGCGAGGGCCTGGTCGGTCAGTTTTTCGACCGCCTTTTCAACGGCGAAGGCTTCGAGCGATTCGCGCAGTTCATAAAGCTCTTCCGCCTCTTGTAATCTAATTTCTTTGCAGGTAAAACCGCGGTTCGGCAGAAAGGAAACGTAACCTTCCTGCACGAGTCGGGTCAACGCTTCACGAACCGGAGTGCGACTGACGCCGAGACGTTCACTGAGTTGTTGATGATGCAGTTTTTGTCCCGGCATGATTTCGTTGCACAGGATCAACTGTTTAATTTGGTTGTAAACGCGAGCTGAGAGATTTTCGACGGCGTGCGTTTTAGTTTTTGATTTCTTGAGTGGAAAATTCATCGGATCGACTTTGCATAAAATAGTTTATGCAACGCTGCGGAAACTATCCGATCCGGTAAGGGTTGTCAACGTAGTCAACTTTCTGCTTGAATAAACGGTAGAAAATGATAAGGAGTCATCCGACCAAAGCGCCCATTCCCGCTTTCGGTTAACTTGCAACGAGTTGAATTGCGGCAAAACGCCAAAATATTTTAGGAGGCATTGTGGCACAGACAAAACTACAGGCAGTAGGATTGCGGCATGAGTATTATCAGCCGCGCACCGGCGGCAGGTTATTGGCCTTGGACCAGGTCAACCTCGAAGTTAATGAGGGCGAGTTCGTCACCATCGTCGGACCTAGCGGCTGCGGCAAAACTACATTCATCAACTTGTGCGACGGTCTGCTCAAGCCGACGGCCGGACATATTTCGATCGACGGCAAAAAGGTTACGGGCCCTGGCATCGACCGTGGCATGGTCTTCCAGGACTCTTGCTTGATGCCGTGGCGCACGGTTTTGAAGAACGTCCTGTTCGGCCTTGAATGCCAAGGATTGGATAACGCCGAGGGGATCGAGCGGGCGCGTGGTTTTATTAAACTGGTCGGATTGCAGGGATTCGAAGATCATTACCCCCATGAACTCTCCGGCGGCATGCAGCAGCGCTGCAATCTCGCCCGGGCGCTCACTGTGGATCCGAAGATTCTCATCATGGACGAGCCCTTCGCCGCCTTGGACGCCCAAACCCGGGAAATCATGCAGGCCGAGCTGTTGCGCATCTGGAAAGAGTCGGGCAAGACCGTGCTCTTTATTACCCATCAAATCAATGAAGCGATCTACTTGGCCGATCGAGTTATCGTTTTCGGTTCGCGTCCAGGGCGAGTGAAGAAGATGATTCCGATCGCCCTCCCCCGGCCGCGCGATTTGTCGATCAAACGCGATCCCATGTTCCTGAAGTATGAAGACGAGCTTTGGACTCTCATCGAAGAAGAAGTTAAGAAGACGATGATCGCCGATCAAGTGGTTCATAACATCAATCAATAACGGCTAATGGCCTTCGTTCGTAGATCGGCTTCCATATGGGGAATCGTTTCAATTCCCAGTCTCTCATCCTCGTAGGCTGCACTCTTTTCGTCTTATATCTTGCTGGGATCCCGCTTCTGATGCTGCTGTATGGCAGCATCAGAAGCGCTCCCATCGGCGAGCCCGGCGCGCATTATACCGTCGCCAATTACGTCAAGGCTTATGCCGACAAGGAGTTTTATTTACTCCTGCTCAATTCGGTCTATTACGCCATCGGCACTTGCACGCTGACGTTTCTGATCGGCACCTTTCTCGCCTGGGTGAGCGAGCGCACCAACACGCCGTTCAAGAAGCTATTCATGGTCATGTCGTTGATCCCGTTCATTATCCCCGGGATCTTGAGCACGATTTCATGGATTTTGTTGCTGAGCCCGAAGATCGGTCTGATCAACATCGTTGTGAAGGGGGCGTTGGGCCTGGAAGCGGCGCCGTTCAATATCTATTCGATGTGGGGCATGATCTTTGCCGAGTCGATTCATCTTTACCCGTTGGTTTTCCTGCTGATGTCCGCGGCCTTCCGTAACATGGATACATCTCTCGAAGAGGCGGCCATGACCGCAGGCTCGAGCACCTTTCAGACCTTTCGCACGGTGACGCTGCCGCTCATGCGGCCCGCCATGGTGAGCGTGCTCTTGATCAATTTCATTCGCGGGATCGAGGCCTTCGAGGTGCCGGCGTTGATTGGCGTGCCGGCGAAGATCTCGGTCTTCACGACCAAGATTTTTCTCGCGATTCATCAGTTCCCTTCGGACTTCGGCTTGGCCGGTGCCTATGCCGTGACTTTGTTGGCGATCAGCACGGTCGGCGTGCTCGTTTACCGGAAGATCACGCGTAAAGAAGAACGCTACGCGACTGTGACCGGCAAAGGTTATCGTCCGCGCGTGGTCGATTTGGGCAATTGGAAGTGGCTCACGCTTGGCATCTCGTTCTTAATATTCTTACTCGCGGTCATCCTGCCGATATTCGTCCTCCTCTGGTCGTCGTTTATTCCTTATTATGGCGTGCCATCCTGGGAACTTGCGGAGAAAATGACCTGGGGCAACTATCAATATATTCTCAATTATCCGTTGGCGGCGACGGCGTTCAAGAATAGTTTTTATCTCTCCGTCGGTACCGCGACGTTGGTGATGTTGCTGACCTCGGTGATCGCCTGGATCACCGTGAAAACCAAATTGCCCGGCCGGGCGTTTCTCGACAGCATGGCATTTATACCGATCGCCATGCCGGGCATCGTCCTGGGCGTGAGCTTGATCTGGGTTTACTTAACCCTGCCGATTCCGATTTACGGAACAATTTGGGTCTTGCTGCTGGCGTACATGACCAAATACATTCCCTATGGCATACGCGCCGCGTCGGCTTCGATGATTCAGATTAACAAAGAATTGGAAGAAGCGTCGCTCACCGCCGGCGGCACTTGGTTCCAGACGTTTTGGAAAATCATTCTGCCGCTGCTGATGCCTGGCTTCACCGCGGGCTGGATCTATATCAGCATCATCGCCTTGCGCGAGCTGTCGACATCGATCTTACTCTATTCGTATAACAGCACGGTGTTGTCGATCATGGCGTTCGATTTATGGGAGGGCGGCCAATACACCTATGTTTGCGCGCTCGGGGTGCTGATGGTTTTGTTGCTGGTGCTTATGGCTATGATTGCGCGCAAATTGGGGGCGAAGATCGGTATCGCGGAATAATCAATTTCACAAAGTATTGATGGTTCCCGTGTGGTCGACGGTCACCGGAGCCAAGGGGGAATACGATGGCTGAGATAAGAGACATGGTTCAGATCGAGTCGCTAGAGAAATACTTCGGCGAAGGCAATGAAAGAGTGCATGTCCTCAAGGGCGTGTCGCTCAACATACCCGAGGGCTCCCTCTATACGTTTTTGGGCCCGAGCGGTTGCGGCAAGACCACAACTTTGCGCTGCGTTGCCGGCCTGGAACGGCCGGACGGCGGCAAGATCAGCATTGCCGGCCAGACCGTGTACGCCTCCGGTGAGCGAGTTTACGTGCCGACCAACAAACGGCCCATCGGCATGGTGTTCCAGTCTTACGCCATCTGGCCGCATATGACCGTGGCCGAGAATGTCGCCTATCCATTGACCATTCAGCGTAAGTCTAAGGATGAAATCAAGAAGCGGGTCGGCGATGTATTGAAGATCGTCGGACTCGACGGATTGGAAGACCGCCCGGCGCCGAAACTTTCGGGCGGCCAACAACAGCGCGTCGCCTTTGCCCGCGCCTTGGTCAACGAGCCCAAGGTCATGCTCTTGGACGAGCCCTTGAGTAACCTGGACGCCAAGCTGCGCGTGCAGATGCGTTCCGAAATTAAATCTCTGCAGCGGCGCACCAACATCACGACGATCTTCGTCACCCACGATCAGGCTGAAGCGCTGGCGATCTCAGACCAAATCGCCGTCATGCACGGCGGCGTGCTGATCGAAGTGGGCGCGCCGCATCAGCTCTATACCCGGCCCAAGCGCCGTTTTACTGCGACATTTCTTGGCTTGACCAACCTGATCAATGGCAAGGTGCTTGAGGTCGACGGCGACTCCCGCCCCGGTAAGATGCAGACTAAGAAGGGGATTTTGAGTTTCATTCCGGCCCCGGGGTTAAAGAAGGATCAAGCAGCGGTGATCTCGATCCGCCCGGAAAATATCCCGCTGCATAAGAACAAACCGCAGGGATTGGAAAACGTCGTTGACGGAACGATCACCGAAGCGATCTTCATGGGCGATTCCTATCAATGCAAAGTCGCGGTGGGTGACGATATCGTGGCGGTTCATACCCATCCCTTCAACGCCGTGAGCGTTGGTGAAAAAGTTTACCTCCATCTCGATCCGGCGAGCTGCAACGGTTTGCCGGCGGATGACAAAGAGGGTGTTGATGAATCGATGTTGGGGGACTAGAATGCCCCAAACCTGGAATTTGAAAGGAGAGTTATTTGCATGACCGCACTAGAGGCGAGAAAAATAGCCGAAGATGAAATGAAAGCGGGGAAAACCCCGAAGTACACCGATCTGCGCGATTGGTTGGAAATTGTCGATAGCATGGGCGAACTGAAAAAGGTCGACGGCGTCGATTGGAATCTAGAGATGGGTACCCTCGCGGAAATCTTCGCCCGCGAGTCCAAAGAAGCTGCGACACCGGCAGTGCTTTTCGATAACGTGCCCGGTTACCCCAAAGGTTTCCGTACCTTGTTTGCTCAGAATGCGTCGTTTAAAAGAATGGCGCTCAACTTAGGCTTGGACATGACCTTGTCCAACTTGGATTTGGTGCGCGCCTTCCGCCAAAAGCTGGTCAATCACGAACCGATCAAGCACAAGGTCGTCACCAAGGGGCCGATTTTGGAAAACGTCGATTCGGGCGACAAGGTCGACTTGTTAAAGTTCCCCGTGCCGTTCATGCATGAGCTCGACGGCGGACGCTTCATCGGCACCGCTTGCTTAGTGACGACCCGCGACCCGGACGAAGGTTGGGTCAACTTCGGCGCCTACCGCGGCATGGTTCATGACGGCAAGAGCATGGGCCTGTACATTTCGCCGGGCAAGCATGGCAGCATTCAGCGCAACAAGTATTTCGAGCGCGGCAAACCCTGTCCAGTGGTCGTTTCCGTCGGCCAAGATCCGGTGCTGTTCATGGTCTCGGGTAACGAAATCGACTACGGCGTGTCGGAGTTCGACTATGCCGGTGGCCTCAAAGGCGCGCCTATCGAGGTCATTGAAGGTCGCTCCACCGGATTGCCGTTTGCCGCTAATGCGGAAATCGTTATTGAAGGTTGGATGGACCCGACTGACCGTAAGACCGAAGGTCCGTTCGGCGAGTGGACCGGTTATTACGCCAGTTCGAGCCGTCCGGAGCCGGTTATTCGAGTCGAAAACGTTTACTACCGCAACGATCCGATTCTCTGCTGCGCCCGTCCCGGACGTCCGCCGTCGGACTACTCGATCGCCAAATGTATGGTGAAGGCGTCGTTGATCTGGGAACAGGTTGAAAAAGCCGGAGTGCCCGATGTGCGCGGCGTGTGGTGTCACGAAGCCGGCGGCGGCCGCTTGTTGAACATCATTTCCATCAAGCAACGCTATCCCGGTCATGCCCGTCAAGCGATGTTGGTCGCTTCTCAAGTTCATGCCGGTGCCTATCTTGGCCGGTATGTGATCGTGGTCGACGAGGATATTGACCCAACCAATACCTTCGATGTTCTCTGGGCTTTGGCCAGCCGTTCGGACCCAGTCGAGTCCATCGAGATCCTGCGCCGCTGCTGGAGCGGTCCGCTCGATCCGCGCATCCATCCGTCGAAGAAGGGCTTCAACTCCCGCGCCGTGATCGATGCCTGTCGTCCATTCGAATGGCTCAAAGATTTCCCGCCGGTTGCCGAGTCGTCACCCGAGTTGCGCGAGAAGATCTACAACAAGTATAAAAAGCTTATCGAAGGATAAGGCGAATTCTTCAGCGGAAGTATGCAAAGGGCGGCCGTCGATGACGGCCGCCCTTTTTTGTGTCCCAACTGCGGGCAGCTTCCACCCGCCATTGTATTTCCCAGGCGGGGAGTCCTTTCCGAACCGTGCGAAAGGAAATGGGCTAATTCTCCAAAAAATAAGAATCGATTAGGTTATTTTACCGATCTTGCGCTGTGAATGCCGATTGGCGCGCTGGCATTCGTCTTGCTCAATCCTCTCTCGACATTCTGATCAATATTTTAAGAATCTCGAGGGAGGAGAACATGTTCACCGACAAAATCGAATTGAAGGATTTTGACAAGATGGACCCGGAGTACAAAGAGCTCTTGGGTCATGTGTTGACGATCCAGGCGGATTGCGAGATCGGCGGGCCGCATCTGTACGTTGAGAAGATGCTGCCGGCGGCGCCGACCAAGCTCGATCAATTGATCGTTGCGCGCACCGCGGCCGAAGAGATCGACCATTATCGCAAGGTGGCGCGGGTTGCCGGCGAGATCGGCGTCGATGTCTCTTTTGTATTGAGCCAGCCCAATGAAAAGCGCTTTGTCGACACTTTTCGCGGCTTGATCACCACTTGGGAAGATAACTCGGTATTTGGTTTTCTGATTGACCGCGTCGGCCGCTATCAGTTGGAAGAGTTCTACGATTGCAGTTACCTGCCTCTGCAGCGCATTCTTCCCGACATCGTCACCGAGGAACTCGGGCACATCGAGTATGGCTACAATAAGACTTTAGAATTGATTCAATCGGGCGACGCAGGCAAGGCCAAAGCGCAAAGAGCCGTCGACTTCTGGTACGTCAGAGCTCTCGATATGTTCGGTCGCAGCGGGTCGAAGAAATCGGATCGTTACCGCTATTGGGGCCTGAAGCGGCGCTCGAACGAGCAGGCGCGCCAAGACTATACGAATGAGGTCGGGCCGATTCTCACGCAAATGGGATTGACGGTCCCCGACCCGAACAAAGGGCGCCGTTACATGTAATGAATGGAGGAAGCCATGCCACAAGCTGTAGCTAATCTCGACAAAATGGATGAGCACCTAAAAACTATCATACAAGCGCTCTACGGCGCGGTAAAACAGGGCATTCCCCATGTCAAAGAGCCTCCCATCGTCGACAAAGCGATCGCCGATTGCAAGGAGATTCTTGACGAGGTGATGGCGGGGAACGTCAAGGAGTGGCTCAATTAATCTGGTTTAATGGCGCGATGCGGGCGGCGGCTAGACCAGCCCGCATCGCTGCAAAATTCAGGCGTGATACGGCGCGCTCCGGGATCGACAAATAAACTGTCTAACCTTCTCCCCGCCGGGAACGAAGCTGTGTAACGCGGTTCGATGCCGGATGCCGCGGTTCTAGTGAGTTCGGCGCACGAATCCTGCCGTTGTGAAGAAAATGGGTTGTCCTCCCTGATCAGGTAGCGACCGGCGCGGTTTTCAGAGCGCAGCGAGGGAACTCGCGTTTAAGGGAAAGTGTCAAGCCATGGCCGATCATCAAGAAAACGAAAAATGGTTTGAGGGCAAAAGCTCATTGTTCAAATCCCGCGCAGAGCGGGTCAAGGCGGATATCGCGCGGCGCAAGGCCGGCCGCAAGGCGATCAAAGGCGAGGACGTCAAAGTCGAGTGGGAAGCCCAAAACGGTGTGTGGATGGGACCGCTGGTCTCCCAAGAACTCGGTTTCGAGAACCGCATCATCGAAGTCGACTGCCACATCTACCCGCCGCATTCCCATTCGGTTACGCACAAGCACAACGAAGCGATCATCATCGTCTTGCGCGGGACGGGTTATAGCATTCTGGACGATGAACGGATCGATTGGAAGCCGGGGGATACGCTTTATATCGGCCAGGGCGTCTGGCATCAGCACCACGTGACCGGCGATGAGCCGGCGATGGTGTTTGCCATCAAGCCCTTGCCGATCCAGGAGTATCTGGGCGAACTCAACATCGTCTACAAGGGCGATGCGCCGAAAATCAATCCCGACTACAAAGCCGGCACATTCCTGGAGGAGTTCGCAAAAATCGGCCGCAAGTAATCGAGCGTGCCATATGTTTTGCGGTGACGACGGGAACCATCTGGCGGTAACTGGCATCCATTCAGCGCGCCGACTCCAGCGCCAAAGTCAGTATCCTTTGCACGAGCCGGGGAAAACTCAAGCCGGCTTTGATCGCCGACTGGGCGAACTCGTCGGCACGGTCGAGATTGGGATTGGGGTTGGCTTCGAGCACGACGATTTCATCCGCCGGCGTTACGCGCAAGTCGATGCGGCCGTAGCCGCGGATGCGCAGGGCGCGATAGACGGCTTTGCAGATATTGGCGATGCGTTGGTCGGTGCCGTTGGGAAACGGTTCGGCGAAGACGTTCTGAATCCCCCTGCGCTTGCGATAGGCATCGTCCCATTTGGATTTGAAGGTGGAGAACTTCGGTTGGCCTTCGGGCATCGCGTTGAAGATCACTTCACGAAATGGAAAGACTCGCAACCGGTCGTTGCCCAGCAGGCTGACATAGATCTCCCGCCCGTCGATATATTCTTCAGCCAAAGCCGGTTGATTCATACGCTCATGGATGAAGCGGATACGATCCTCGAAGGCGGCATCGTCCTCGACGAAGGAGTCGAGCGAGATGCCGTAGGACGCTTCATCTTCGGCGGGTTTGATAAACAGTGGAAACTTGAGACGGCTCGGCCGCTTGATCGCCGCTCCCGGCGAGTAGATTGCAAAATTGGGCACGCGGATCTTGTGATAGGCGAGCAGCTCCTTGGCCATGCCTTTGTTCTTGCACAGCGTCAGTCCGGTCGGACTCGATCCGGTATAGGGCACGGCCATCATTTCGAGCAGGCCGGCGACGTTGCGGTCGTAGGCGGAGATCTCGTTGAAATGCTCGGTGAGATTGAACACCACGTCGGGTGGGTTGGCTTTGATCTCGTCGACGATCAACGACGCTTCGTCCCATATGCCGAGCGTGCGCACTTCGTGGTCGAGCTCTTTGAGCGCGTCGATGACATGAGCTTCGGCGGCGAAATCTTCGGTTTTTAATTCTTTGCTAAAATCTTGATTGGCCGGCGGCGTGCCGGCGCTGCCGAACAGGACGAGAACTTTGAAACGTTTCTTGGCGCGTGCCATGGCTAGGTGTCCTTGAATTTCCCGGTGAGCCGGTAATGCGATGCCAGGGTCGCCAGATAGGCGGTGATTTCCACCGCCGCTGATTGCGATTTCAAGCGCAGATCGAGCTCGCCGCAGCGCTGGGTCAGCCCGCGTAGCAATCGGCTGATGGTGAACTTGGGCTCGCCGGTCCATGCGGATACAGCATTGAGAATCAACTTGTTCGAACGGCGCAAAAATGTCGCGGCCCGCTCGCTGTCCGGTGCGGCTGTGGCGTCAACGAATAGTTTGCGCAAATCGCCGTCGAAAAAATCGGGAAACTCCTGAGCGTAGGTATGGCGCCGCCGCCGGTAATGGGCATCGAGTCGGGAACGCAGCCGCGCCGCGTCGCTGATTTTGTTCTTGGAAAACACCAAAGGCGGCTTGCCGGCAAGCTCCTGCATGAGCTTGTCGACGTATTCCAACTTTTCCAGCGCTTTCCAGTCGCGATATTGCTGGCGCCAGTCAAGATCGGGGGTGAGCCAGATTGCAAACGTCTCGGCGAAGTCTTCTTCAGGATGGCTTTGTGCATAGTAGCCTTCGAGATGGCGCACGAAGCGTTTGCTGTACGGCCGAGCGCGAAAGCTTTCGGAATACTCCAACGACGGCGGACCGAACAGTTTTTGCCAGCGCTTGTCTTTCTTGAGCAGATAGGCGTGGTTGATCACATGGCCCATCTCGTGGCGCAATAGACGCAAACACCAGGTTTCGGTGTCGCCTTCCACTTCCATCATCATTTTGGCTTCGAGCCGCTTCAAGCGCGGATGGGCTAGGTAGAAGGGAATCGCGATGGTCGCCGAGCCGTCCGGGCAAAACCATTCGTCGCCCAGGTAACAGATTGGTTTGAGCGCGATGCCGCGGGCGTCAAGCTCGGCGTAGAATTTGTCGATGCGCGACTCAAGCTCGGTGCCGGCGATCTTAAGCTTGAGATCGCAGATCCGCATCTGCAACAACGCCTCATCGTCCAACGTGGCCAGGTCCAAGCTGGGATTCTGCGGTTGTGTGGCTGAACTCTTGCCTTTGTCGGGTGAGCCGTCCACTTGGGTATTTTAGCAGACGATGAGGAAAGCGGCTAGCAACAACAATCGCCCATGGGGGTCAGGAGTCAGTGACTCCTGACTCCTAACTTCAAGTCACGGCACGACCGAGCCGGGACGCTGCGCTACTTTCCCTTCGAGTTCGTCTTCGATGGCACCGTAATTATAGTACGGGTTCGACACCGATTTACGGTATTCCTCCGGCGGCACGTTGCAGTAGACTTCAAGCTGGGTGCCGTCGGGATCGTAGAAATAAATGCTCTTGGCGACGCCGTGGAAAACCGTCATGCGGATCTTCACGCCATGTTCTTTGAACTTGCGGTAGGCCTCTTGCAGTTCTGCGAAGCTGCCGAGTTCGAACGACACATGCTCCATGCCGATCTGTTCCGCGTCCGGCATGGGTGCACCAGGCTTGGCTTCGCGCAATGCGAGCATGTGATGGTTGTCGAAGACATCGGTGCTGAAGAACAGCATGCCGCGGTCGTTCTCGCCGACCTGGGGAAAGCCCAGGACTTCGGTGAAGAATTTGCGCGAACGTTCGAGGTCTTTCACTTTCAACACCAGATGGCCGACGCGTTTGATTTTGAAGGACATGGCAATGTCTCCTCCCGACAGCTAAATCACTTGGCAATCGCGGAGATATCAGTCTGACCGTCCGACTCCTTCCCGCTTCGATGGGGGAAGGTTGGGATAGGGGTGACTCGTGTATACTCGCGAGAACCGAAAATCACCCCTACTCTAACTCTCCCCCATCAAGGGGGAGAGAACTCGGATTTTGACTACATCGACAGCATGACTTTGCCGAAGTGGTCGCGGCCTTCGAGATAGCACTGGGCGGCGCCGGTTTCGGCGAGCGGGAAAGTCTTGCCGATGCCAGCGTCGAATTTCTTTTCCTGGACCAGTTTTAGAATGATGTCGAGCTCTTTGAAGTCTTCCGGTTTCGCCTTCAAATAATTGGTGATCGAAAACCGAGTGGCTTTTCTGCCTTCAGTCAGCACCGGCGGCGGATCGGGTACCGCGCCGAAAGCGCCGCCGATGGAAACCAGTCGGCCGCCCGCCGCCAATGTTTGCAGGCTTTTCTGATAGACTTCGCCGCCGATCATTTCGAGGACGACATCGACGCCGCGGTTGTCGGTGACGCGCATGACTTCCGGCAGGAAATCATTTTCCGACACGTCGATGGTCACGTCGGCGCCGAGCTGGCGCAGCCGGCGGCATTTTACTTCGCTGCCGGACGTGGCGATCACTTTGGCGCCCCAATGCTTGGCGATCTGGATGGCCGCCACGCCGACGCCGCTACTGCCGCCGTGAATTAACAGCCACTCGCCGGATTTCAATGCGCCGTCAGTTTTCAATCCGAACCACGCTGTTAGAAACGCTGTCGGCAAAGCCGCGGCCTGCGCGGCAGTTACGCCGTCGGGCACCGGCCGCACTTCGGCGACTTTCGCCACGGCGTATTCGGCATAGCCGCCGAGGCTCGGATAGCCAACCACGCGCTGGCCGACGCGATATTCCAAAACTCCTTCTTCTAGCTTAGCAATCGTTCCAGCGAATTCCCGCCCAGGAATCACCGGCAGCGCGTCCGCGGCGATGCGATAGGTGCCTTTGCGCAGTCCCAAGTCGGCGCGATTGAGCGACGCGGCTTCGACTTTGATCAATACCTCGCCGGCTTTAGGTTCCGGCACCGGAACATCCTCGTATTTGAGAACGTCTTCAGATTGGCCGAATTCGTGGATGCGGATGGCTTTCATGGTCTGCGCCTCCGTTGGTAATTTTGCGAGTCAGTCTAGGCCGCACTAAATCGCACTGTCAATCCCATAAATTCTGCGAGAACTATCGGGCTTTCTGTTGAAAGAATCCTTCTTTTTCCAAATCCTGGATCAACGAAGCGTCGACAAACTGGCTGGGGTTAGCGTTGGCCGTTTCTTTGCCGAGGGTGCGCAGCAGCTGCCGGACGCCTTCCAAATCGACCTGGATGGATTTCTGCAAGTGCTTCTGGCCGTAGATGCGGTAGGACTCGGCGAGAATTTCCGGATCTTGGACGCGGGTATATCTGGCGAGGATTTTCATCGCGCCGTCGCGGTCGTTGTGGGTTTCTTGCACGCCTTGATAATAGCCGCGTAGGACGCGCAGCACCGTGTCGCGGCTGGATTTGATGTAAGCGCGCCGGGTGCTCATCGGCGAGTTGAGATAGGGGACACCCAGGTCGGCGGAGTCGACGAGCTCGCGCAGGCCCAGCTTCATGCCGCGCAAATTGCTCGGTGCCGAGATCATGCCGCCGTCGACGAAACCTTTGCTGACAGCGAGGATCATGTCGGGCATGCCGCCGCGAATTGCCATGACGGTAACATCACGGCCGCGCTGCAGGCCGAACTTGTCTAGGATCATGCTCAGCACCAGGTCGGGCGAGTCGCCCAAGTTGGTGACGCCGATTTTCTTGCCTCGCAGCTCTTCGGGGCGGCGCAGGTCGGCGCGGGTCATCAGGGAAAAGACCGGCACGTTAATTGTGTTGGCGATAACCGCGAGATCGGCACCGCGGAGGGTGGCGCTGACGACCGCCGGCGGCGAGGCGCGCACGAACTGGACCTCATTGGCGATCAAGGCTTCGATGGCGATGCCGCGGATGTAGGTCAGCTCAACGTCGACGTTTTGTTTGTCGAAAAATCTTTTGTCCTTGGCGACGAACAGCGGCAGCATGGCGGCGCTGATGGAGCTGTAGGCGATACGCACGGGGGCGGCGTGGGCGATTCGTGAAGTGACGGTGAGTACCAGGATGACGAGAGCCGTCGTCAAGAAAGGCCGGGAGAGACGTCCCGGATTTGTATTTGTTGCGACGAGAGTATTTGCGCAGCTTCGTCTGGGGTTTTCACCCCCATCCCAGCCTTCCCCCGTCGGAGACTGTGTCGCAACTGTCATTCCGAGGTGAAGCCGAGGAATCTCTTCTTCGCAAGTGGCTGAAAATACGAGATCCCTCGCTTCGCTCGGGATGACAGATGTGGGGCATTTGCGCATTACGACACAGCCTCTCGATGGGGAAGGGGTAAGAGGGGGCGAGGCGGAAGGATGCGCTTGATTCGACCAGTTCGATTTTGTCATTACATTTGAACTGTCGTGCGCAGAGGACGGTGAAATCTACGCCGCTGCGGCGGCGTTGCTGTTCAGTTTCGCGCCGCGGAAGACGTACTCCATGTAGATGCAGTCGGCCATGACCCATCGCATGCTGTTTTTCATTAGCTGGGCGTTGATGCAGGCTTCTTGCAGCTCCTTGGTGTCGGCGTATTTTTTTAGAATTTCCTTGCGGATCAAGCCATGCTCCTGATCGACTTCGGCATGGAGCTTGTAAAAAGTCAGGGCGTCGTCGGGCACCCATTGGTAGTGCTTGCGAAAAATATCTAAGTCGCGCGACATCGCCTTGGCGGTGTCGTCGCCTTCGGACACGGCTACGCCCAACAGCCAGGAAGTCTTGAATGCAGCATTGGCGAAGGCGTCGACGGCGAACTTGACGCCATAGAGCGGCTCGGAGTTTTTTACGAATTCCCTATCCATGCCCATGCCGACGCAGACATCGAGCCAATACTCTGGATGCGGTTTGCCGGATTTGCCGATCAGATCTTCGCCTTCTTCTTCGATGGCTTTGGGCAACCACATGCGCCGGACGTCGGTGTGCGGGCAGTTGTAAAGGATCGAATATTCCTTCACCGGCACCTGCTTGGTGAAGTAGTAACGTTCCTTGCCCCAACCCTGGAGCTGTTCCTTAGTGCATTTGCCGTTACGAAAGATTTCTTCCCAAGGATGGGCCGGGCGCTGGTGGTCTTGCCGGTTGACCTCGAAAAAGGTTTTGATGAATTCATCGGGATTGAGTTTGTGCGTAAGCGTGAACATGAACAGGCTCCTGGGTGAATTTGTCCGCGAGGGCAAGGCACGCCTCGCCCGTAAATTTCGCTGCGATAAATTATCCTTCAGCTTCTTCGCGGTAGTGGCCGATGGCGTCCATTAGCGGCTTGTCGTTCATGACAAAAAAGACCGCCGGATCCTTCGAGGTATTTTCATGGCGGTGGTTTTGCCACAGCGGCACGACGAATGAATCGCCTTGCTCCCACTCGAAGCGCTTGTCGCCGATGTAGCTGACGCCGCTGCCGCGCCAGACATGATAGATGTCGGAGCTGGTGTGGCGGTGGCTCTTGGTCTTCTCGCCGGCGCGCAGCATATGGATCTGGCAGTTCATGGTCGGCAGGGTCGGGCCGCCGTTCAATGGATTGGCGTAATCGAGCACGATGCCGTTGAACGGGTCGCCCGGTTGTTCGCCGACTTTGTTGAGAGCGCTTTCGGTGTCGGCCCATTTGTAGCAAAAGGCCGGCGGTTGGACGGAATTCGCTTTCATCCACGCCGGGCGCAGCGGGCCGGTGGTGGCGAGGGTGTAGCCGTCGGGCCGGGTGACGGTCTGCTTCCTTCGCGGATCGGGTTCGTGAAAATCGGTTTCCAGGAGTCTCACTAGCGGCGCGTCGAGGCCGTCGAGCCACATCATGTTCTCGCCGTGGTTCTCATGATCGTGCCAAGTCCAGCTCGGTGTGGTGACGAAATCGCCTTCGCCGATCTCGAAGGATTCGCCCTCGACGATCAGCCGGGTGCCATGGCCTTTCAAGATGAACCGGATCGCGCCCGCCATATGGCGGTGCGACAGCGCATTTTCGCCGGGCTTGAGCAACTGCAGATTCAATACCAGGGTGCGCGAGGTGCCGTTTTTCAGCGCCGGATTCCACAGCTGGATGACACGCCGGAACGAGACATCGAGGCCGACCACCTCGCCGGCTTTTTCCATGGCGGCAAAGAGGTCTTTGCCTTTCCAGTGGCACGCGTCGAAGGACGCCACCGGTTGGCGTGCCACATCGCCCTGCTGATTCTGCCAATAGCCCTTGAAGTTCTTGCTCTGCAGCTCGTCTTCGAATTGTTTCAGTGCTTCGGACATAACGTCACCTCCAGCGAATACTCGTCATATCTAGCGCGATTTGCGCCGACGTTGCAAGGCAAGAATATGGAGAGTGGCTGCGGGGCGCGAGCGAACTATGGCGGATGACGCGGTCGAATTTCGGCAGCGGTTGCGGCGCGCTCGGAGTTCTGCGGTTGAAACCGTTCTAATCGATTACTTTCGCCGTGATCATGTTGGTGGTGCCGGCTTGATGCAAGGGCAGTCCGGCGGTGATGACAACCAAATCGCCGCGTTTGACGATGCCGGAATCGAGGGCTTTGCGTTGGAGCAGCTGGACCATCTCATCGGTGCTTTTGAAACCGCGCGTCGGCGTCGAGAAAACGCCCCAAACCAGACAGAGCATTTTCACGGTGCGCGGGTCCGGGCTGACGGCGATGATCGGTTGCTTCGGCCGGTAGCGCGCGATCAAACGCGCCGTGCTGCCTGAGGTCGTCGGAATAAGAAAAGCTTTGACCTGCAGATCGCGTGCGAGGGAGATCGCGCTAACGCTGATCGCTTCCGGCACCGTTTTGGGCAGCCCCTGGAAACGTTGGCGCGGTTCGAGGATCGACTCGGTTTCCTCTGCCACCTGGGCCATGATTTTGACCGCTTCCAGCGGGTAATCGCCGGCGGCGGTTTCTTCGGACAACATGAGCGCGTCGGTGCCGTCGAGAATCGCATTGGCGATGTCGGCAACTTCCGCCCGCGTCGGACGAGGATTCCACACCATCGAGCGCAGCATCTGGGTCGCAGTGATCACCGGTTTGCCGAGGTGATTGGCCTCGCGGATCATGCGTTTTTGCATGGCCGGGATGCGCTGCTGGGCGATCTCCAATCCCAAGTCGCCGCGCGCGACCATGATACCGTCGACGTTCTGCAAGATACTGTCGAGATTGTCCAAGGCTTCGTGTTTTTCGATCTTGGCGATGAGCGGGATATTGGCGCCGAGTTTGCGCAACTCGCGGCGGGCGTAGAGAATATCCTGGCTATTGCGCACGAACGACAGCGCCACCAAGTCGACCTTGTTCTCGATGCCGAACGCCAAGTCTTTTTTGTCTTCCGCGGTCAGCGCGCGGATGTTGAGTGAGCTGCGCGGAAAGTGAATGCCTTTGTGCGAGCCCAAGATGCCGCCGACGATGATGCGGCAGCGGACTTCGTGCTTGCTGACTTGCAGCGCTTCCAGTTCGATTTCGCCGTCGCCGAGCAGGATTGGGTCACCTTTTTTTACCGCATGGGTCAATCCCGGAAAATTCACCGATACCGCCAGTTCGCTGCCGAGCACTTTGCGCGTCGTCAGGACCATTCGACCGCGGGTTTGCAGCCGGACGCGGTCGCCGGCCATGGCGCCGATACGGATCTTCGGTCCGGGCAAATCCTGCAGGATCGCGACCGGGGTGTCGAGCTTGTGTTCGAGTTTACGAATGGTTCGAATGACCCGGCGGTGCGAGGCGTAGTCGCCGTGGCTGAAGTTTAACCGCGCGACATTCATGCCGGCGCGGATCAAACCTTCGATCATTTTCTCGGACGAACTGGCGGGGCCGATGGTGCAGACAATTTTGGTGCGGCGCATCCAATTTAATTTACACGAGACGGTGGGGGAATCAATGCGCGGGGCGCGAGTCATCAGCTGTCAGTTGCTAGTTCTCGGTTGTCAACTCTCAAGATGACAGGAACGACTCGACAAGCCGCCAGCTTTTACTGACAACTGGCAACTAATCACTGACAACTACACTCCCGATCCCGTCCGTTTGAGTCTCGGATCGAGGATGTCGCGCAGCGCATCACCGAGCAGGTTGATGCCGAGCACGGTGATGAAGATGCACAGGCCGGGAAATAACGGCAGCCACCAGGCGGTGCTGATATAAATGCGCGCGTCGGCGAGCATCGTGCCCCAGGTGGGAATATGCGGCGGCACGCCGACGCCGAGAAAGCTCAGACTGGCTTCGGCGATGATCGACGACGCCATCGCGAAGGTGCCGATCACCAATGATGTTTGGATAAGATTGGGAATGATGTGGCGCAAGATGATTTTACCGTGACTGCAACCCAGCGATTGCGCCGCGGTGACAAAGTCGCGGGAGCGCAACGACAACGCCTGGGCGCGCACGACGCGGCAGTAGGGAATCCAGCGTTGCGCCACCAGCGCAAGAATGAGGTTGAAAAGCCCCTGGCCGAGAAACGCCATGATCGTGATGCCGAGCAACAGCGGTGGAAACGCCCAGATGACTTCGACTAATTTTTGAATGACGAAGTCGACCTTGCCGCCGAAGTAGCCCGACACCGCGCCGAGCGTGATGCCAATCAAGCCGGAGACGAATACGACGGCGAAGGCGACCAAGAGCGAAACCCGCGAACCGAAAATCACCCGGCTGAAAATATCGCGGCCGAGGTTGTCGGTGCCCAGGACATGGTTGGTGCCGATCCCCTCGGGCGCCTTCATCATCGCGGTCAGTTCTTGTTTGTTGGGATCCTGGGGCGCGACGTAGGGCCCGAAGATGCCGACCAAGATGAACGTCAACACGATCAGCCCGCCGGTGAATGCCTTGGCGTGGAGCCGCGGTAGCAAACGGGCCAGGGCGCCGGGGCTTTTTTCAGTAACGGATTCGAGGGTCAACGACTGCATAAAGTCCATCGATTATTAAATTAATCGCGACAAACGCGGTGGTGTAGGTCATCACCAGCCCTGTGACCAGCGGATAGTCGCGGGCATTGAGCGCGGTGATCAATAGGCTGCCGCCGCCCGGCCAGGCGAAAACGGTTTCAACGATGATCGAGCCGCTGAGCAAAGTGCCAAGCTCCAAGCCGACGACGGTGATAACCGGGATCAAGGCGTTGCTGCTGACATGGCGCCACACGACCTTTTTCTCGCGCAGACCTTTGGCGCGTGCCGTGCGCACGTAATCTTCGTTCATCACCTCCAAGATTGACGAGCGGGTGACGCGCATGAGAATGCCGAGCATGTTGACACCCAATGCCAGCGCCGGCAAAAATAAATGCGTGAGCGCGTCCCACACGGCTTTCCAGTTTTGCTGCATGACGCTGTCTAAAATGTAAAAGCCGGTCTGCTCCGGTCCGGCGATGCCGTAGGTGCTGCGGCCGGAGGTGGGCAGAATGTTCAGCACGCCGGCGAGCAACAGGATCAACATGATCGCCAGCCAAAAGCTCGGCATGCTGATGCCGAACAGGCCGCACGTGGTACCGAGGTTGTCGATCCACGAGTTGGGCCGGGCGCCGGCCCAAACACCCAGCGGGATGGCCAGCAGCGTGGCGATGACGATGGCGAAAACGGCCAGCTCGATGGTCGCCGGCAGCCGGGTGCGAATCACGCTGGTGACCGGCTCGGCATACTTGAACGACTTGCCGAAATCGCCGACAGCAACCGATTTCAAGAATTTCCAGTACTGCACATAGAGCGGTTGATCGAGTCCCCAGCGCGCTTTGGCTTTGGCAACTTCCGCGGCGTTGGTTTCTTCGCCGAGGAGCATGAGCGTCGGATCGCCGGGCGCGGCATGGATCAGCAGGAATACTAGTAGGCTGATCAGCACCAGAACGGGGATGGTGCCGGCGAGGCGGCGGAGGAGATAACCTAGCATAATCGCTCAACGTTCAAAGGTTCAAGAGTTCAAGGCAGTTCGGCGGTTGCACGCCGCGATTTTGATCGTTATGGATGCAACTCTTTCACTAGGCCACGCGTTGGATGAAGCTGCGCAGCATCTCGTTAAATTCCGCCGGATGCTCGCGGTAGGAAAAGTGACCGGCGCAATTGTAGATATACATGCGCGCGTCCAACGTGCTACCGGCAATCAAATCGAAGAGCGCGTAGCCCTGGTCGATGGTTGCGGTTGGATCTTGGTAGGACCAGGCCAACAATGTCGGCTTGCCCAAGCCGCGGTCGCGAATGATACCCAACGTCTCGTCCTTTTGCCGCGCCAAGTGCGGCAGGAAGCGGGTCGTTCTAAGGCCGACTTCTTCCATTTTTCTTACGGCTTCTTGGTATTTCGCCGTTGCGGCGACGCGCATCATGGCGTCGAGCCACTCCTCGGTGATATGTTCATGGCCGTAGGAGTATTTTTGCAGCACCCATCGCTGGCTTTCGCGGCCTAGTCGTGGCTGGGGCGGATTGGCCATCACGGTTTCATTTTTGCTGATGCCCGGCGCTAGTGTGTTGGTGTCGACGAGAATACAGGTGGTGAAAAGCTCGGGATGCTCTATGACCAAACGGCCAACGAGATAAGCGCCGCGCGAATGACCCACCGGATGGACGTTGCGCAAGCCGAGAGTTTTCAAAAACTTATAAGCATGCTGTACTACGGCTGCCATGCTGTAGTCTTGGTCTTTTTTCGGATTGTCGGTGAATCCTTGGCCGATCTTGTCAACGGCAATGACATGGAACCATTTGGCCAAATCGTCGAAGTTCAAACTCCAGTCTTCAGCGCAATTAGCGGCATCATGGGAACCGAAGTGGCCGCCGTGAAACAAGACGAGGTTGGCGCCGCTGCCGGCTTCGAAGTAGCGGGTGCGGATGCCCTCGACATCAATATATTTTTCGCCGTTCATGGGATTCTCCCCGCTGAGAATTTCACACGAGAAAACGAGCCTTGCCGTTGACAGAACTATCGGAACCCTCGCCCCCTGGAAAAGGGCAGTATGTTCATTTCTTCACGGTCATGTCGATCGCGTACACGCGCGAATCGGGCAGCGGCTTGTAATCAATCTTGGTGCTCAAGCCCCAGAGCAGTTTGTGCCGCCACATGAAACAGGCCGGCGCGTCTTCGGTGAGGATGCTCATCGCCTGCGACAGATATTGGCGCCGTTTTTTCGGGTCGAACTCCTGCTGTTCTTTGTTCAGCAGTTCGTCGACTTTGAAGTTTGAATAGCCGATGCGCGGCGTTTCACCTGTATGAAAATATTGATGCAATGCGGCGCTGGGATCCTGGACCGAGCCGCGTCCCATATAATAGAAAGGCACCGTCCCCTTTTGCACGTTCGCCCAGAGCGTGGCCCACTCGGGCGTGGCGAGCCTGGCGCGAATGCCGACAGAGTTGAGCATCGGGATCATCGCTTCGGTTAGCTGCTTATCCAATGTGTAGCGTCCCACCGGAGTTTGCAGCTCGACATCGATGCCGCTGGCATAACCGGCTTGAGCCAAAAGTTTTTTGGCTCTTTCCGGGTCGTAATTCAATTTCGGCTTCAAATCGGGATCGTAGCCGTATTGTCCGGGACCCAAGGGCCCGTCGAGGCGACTGGCGAACCCTTCCAATAAAGTACCGATGATTTGATCGCGGTTGATCGCGTGACAGACCGCCTGGCGGACTTCTTTCTTATCAAAAGGTGGTTTCGGTTGCATGGCGAGAAACATGATCTCAACCGAATCTGCCGACGTGATCCGCAGATTGTTGGTCTTTTCGACCCGCTGTCGCATATGGGGCGGCACGAATTGGCCGATCTGGATCTCGTCATTTAACAAAGCCGTGACACGCTGCTCCGGTTCGCGCATGATGCGATAGACCACTTCGTCCGGCGCGCGCGGATTTTTCTTAGATTCTGGGTGATTTGGGTTTTTGGCGATGACCAGTCTCTGGCCGGGAATCAGTTCCTTAAGCCGGTAGGGGCCCGCGCCAATCATGTGGTCTTTATCGGCTGACTCTTGGCCGTATTTGTCGTACATCGCCTTGCTGGTTATGATTAGACGGTCGCAGAAAAACCCTAGCAGCGGCGCCGTCGGTTTGTCGGTGGTGACCTTGACGATATATTTATCGATGGCTTCGGCGTTCACGACGGACGGCGCAACGGAAGCTTTTTGCACCCCTTTGGGATCTTTTACGATGCGGGTCATGATCGAATGCACCACGTCTTCGGCTGTGACCAAGGAGCCGTCGTTGAATTTGTAGTTCTTGTTCAAATAAAAAAGCCACGTGGTCGGGTTCTCCGCTTTCCAACGCTCGGCCAACCGCCCTTCGAAGTCGCCTTTCGTGTAATTGTAGGTGCAAAAGGGACCGGTGATCTCGCTCCAGATGCCGTAGAGCAACGATACGCTGTCGCCGTAGGGATTATGGGTTTCGATGGTTTCGGTAACGCCGACGGTGACGCGCGTTTGAGCGCCCGCGAAATCCGACTTGCCCAGAAATGCGGCGGATGCCAAAAAAAATATCACCGGAAAATTCTTGTGCCGAGCGAACATGCGCACCTCCCCAAATGATCTCATGCGGTCGATTTGCTGCGGAATCTTTTACAGCTCCAACTACTGTTGTCAAGGTGAATTTGCCGAGCGTCACAATTGCCACCGCGGCTATTTTAGTTGACACGGTGTATGACTGATACTAGTGATGGGCCAGGTTATGAGGATCTGTCGCCAATGGCTCGCCCGGCCATTGCAGCGTGCAATCAAACTCGACTGACACATCGAATTGTAGCGCGGCGACAATCGGCAAGGTCAAGCGAAGACGGTCGTTGATCAGCCGGCGGAGTGATGGCGCGGTTGACGAAAATACTCGGCGATAAAGAAGGAGTAACGTTATGGCGCGAGATGGTTACAAGATTCTCGACAGCGACATGCATGTGTTCGAGCCGTATGACCTCTACGAGAAGTACATGGACCCCAAATGGGGCGAGCGCATCCCACGCGGTAAACCGCGGACCAAACATGGGCAGATTAAGTTTACTTACTCTGACGGCCGGCCGCTGCGTCCTTCGGGAACCCAAGTGTTAGCCGCCACCACCCCCAAGCGAAATAGCGGCGAAAGCTCGCCGGGAGAAGCTCAGGTGGCGCATCGGTATGCCAAACCCCTGGCGCGCGACTACGACGCCGTGTCGCAGTTGGCGGCGATGGACGACGAGGGCTTGGACGTCGCGGTGTTGTTCCGGACTTTTCCGCTGCACTGCGACGATAGTTTGGAGCCCGAGTATGCCAATGCGCTGTGCCGGGCTTGGAACGACTGGATGGCGGATTTCTGCAAAGCCGATCCGCAACGGCTGCGGCCATCGGCGCTGATCACGCTGCATGATGTTGATCTGGCGGTGGATGAGACCCGGCGCGCGATTAACGAGTTGGGCGCGATAGGTCTTTGTCTGGTGCCGGAGCCGAGCAATGGCAAACATATTCACGACCGCTACTACGATCCGGTGTGGCGCGAAGCGGAAAAACTTGGCGTGCCGGTCTGTTTCCATCCGGCGGCGAGCCCCAATCAAGACCAAGCGGTGCACCGTTTTCGCGGCCAATCCAACGAAGCGGTGTTGATCAACGCCTTCCGCAATCCCATCGAGCTGATGTTTGCCGTCGGCAGCTTTTGCGCTGGCGGGGTGCTCGAACGATTCCCCAAGCTTCGCGTCGCGTTTCTCGAAGGCAATTGCAGCTGGCTGCCCTGGGCGCTGTACCGTTTGGACGAGCGCTGGGAAATGCGCAAGGAGTACTGTAACGAATCGATGAGCATGAAACCGAGCGATTATTTCCTGCGCCAGTGCTTTATCTCCGTCGATGTCGAAGAGAATCTGGTCGGCGATGTGGTCAAGCGTATCGGTGACGGCAACGTCGTGATCTCGACGGATTATCCCCACGCCGACTCGCATTGGCCCGACGCCGTGAATCATTTTATGGCGATGGAGATGCCGAGCCGCGCGCGCAAGAAGATTCTGTGGGACAACTGCGCGCGGCTATATGGGGTGGATTAGAAAAGACTTTCACCACGAAGAGCACGAAGTTCGGAACAACAAATTTCCGAAACCTTCTTGTCCTTCGTGATCTTCGTGGTGAGTATTCGTGATTCTTTTTTTTCAGGAGACGGCAGATTATGGCAAATCACACTCCCTGCGGTATTGAGCTGCCGCAGGTGTTTTTCGACGGGCCGGCCGATATGGAACATATCCGCAAATTCGCAACGCGGGCGGAGACGCTGGGCTTCGACAGTCTGTGGTTGCAGGAGCGGGTGATTGGCGATTTCACCATGCTCGAACCGGTTACGCTGCTCAGTTACGTTGCGGCGATTACGACAAAATTAAAGCTGGGCACTTCGGTGATTCTCTTGCCGCTGCGCAACCCGGTGCAGCTGGCTAAGGCCTATTCGACGCTCGACGTCATGAGCGGCGGGCGGGCGATCATCGGCGTCGGTCTCGGCGGCGGCCATCTGGGCTCCCATGAGGAGGTCTTCGGTTACACACGCGAGGGGCGGGTGACGCGCTTCACGGAAGCGGTGCAGATCATGAAGCTCCTGTGGACCGAGCCCAAGGCGAGCTTTCATGGACGCTATTGGAATTTCGACGATGTCTCGATGGAGCCCAAGCCAATACAAAGACCGCATCTGCCGCTATGGTTCGGCGGTCATCATGAAAACGCTCTCAAACGCGCGGTGAAATACGGCAACGGCTGGATGGGCGCGGGCTCGTCGTCTGCGAATGCCTTCGTGCGCGAGTCGGCGCAGATTCGCCAGTTCTTGACTGACGCTAAGCGCGACCCGGCGACCTTCAGCTACGGCAAGCGGGTATATATGACCGTCGACAACGACAAGGCGCGCGGCGAGAAGCGGATTCGCGAGTGGTTCGCCAAGCGTTACAAAAACGCCGAGCTCGGCGCCCGGGTGTCGATCTGGGGCAATGCCGCAGAGGTCACCGAAAAAATCCAAGAGATCGTCAAAGCCGGCGCCCAGTTCATCGTCTTCAACCCGATGTTCGACGAAGCCGAGCATCTAGAAATTTGCGCCAAGGAGATCATGCCGCATCTCTAGAGAGAATTGGCCGCGAAGAACGTAATGCGCGCAACAAAGGAATCGGACTTGCAGGGGGGGAGCCGCTGTGTTCGCCCATCTGCGTTGGCTGCGATCGGTAGCAGCGCTGGCTGAGGGGAGTTTGCGCGAGGGACTCGTGCCGCATCTCCGCTGACGCGGTTACTGGATCACGACAAGCTCCGCGGGATTTATTTGCAGCTGGCGAATCTTGGCGGGTAGGTCGAAAGGTTTTTCAATATTGAACCCCTCTGGGTTGCGGCGCGTTTTTGTGTGCGTCGAAAGCAGCTCCAGCGCCAGGGCTCGCGGCAGGGGAATGCCGTTCACTTCGGTGGACTGTAATTTGAATTGGCCTTTGCCGTCGCTGGTGATGAGATCGCCGCGCACCAGCGCGGGCATCTTGCCACTTAAAAAATTGAGCGGACCGGCGCTCTGCTGGCGTTTGCGCCGGCGCTTGAACTCGTCGATATCGACGAGGACGCGCAGGGAAAATCGCTCGTTGCCGAGAAGCCGTACCTGCGGCTCGCTGAGGCCGTTGGGAATCCACCCGGCGATCTGGCTGGTCAAAATTGAGTTGAGTTCGGCTTCGGTAAAGCGGGTGGTATTAGCCGGTACCGGATCGAGTTCGCCATTGGCGATCACCTGGTCGACTTTTTCTTTAAGGCGTTCACGTTGGTCAACCGGGGACGGTTTGGTTTCGACGCTCGAACAACCGAAGGTCATGGCGAGCGCCCCGCCAAGAACTATGACGCCAAATATCTTGCCAAAAACAGGAAGGTTTGGGCGACCGGTCACTGATTCATCCGCTCCTGAAATTGCCAATTCAATGATACCCCGTCGGATCGGACTTTGCACGTAGCTGATCCAGTGTTTTCGTGCTTTTTGCGTCGGGCTGAGCAATGAACTGCGCAAAATTCACTCAAAACCACCCGATGGACAATTCAAAGTAACGGGATTTCAAATATTTACGGGGCTCGAATTTGTGGCTTAGGTTTTGCTCACCTAGCCCCCGGATTGTCGTTACACGAACAGTCCGTCCCTTGGGAGGCCGCATGATTTTCGATTTAATTACCTACGGTTTGTTGGCCACTATCTTTGTCGTCAACACGCTGCGCATGTTTGTCGAGAAGCCGAAGCGCGCATTACAGACAACCCAATTGCCCTGGGAACGATTGTTACGGCGACGCCAGAAACCGGAGGCCGAAGCCAGCGATTTCCAAGTTTGAGCTGCGGTCTCGCGGTTCCTAGGCGCTCGTCCCTTGGCGCTTTCTCCGGATTAAGTCTTCTTTTGAAACTGTTTGAAGAAGCCTTCCTTCTCAAGTTCCTTTAGAAATCGGGTATCGATAAAGTCCTCAGGCTTTTTTGTCTTCACCGCCGGCATACGAACCGCGACTTCATCCATCGCGTTGCGAATGCCTTCGAGGTTGGGCACGCCGGTATAATCGGTTACTTGCAAAAAGCTCTGGTGCGTCGCTTCAAGAATCTCCGGGTCGTCGGTCTTGAGGTACTTGGTGATGGTCTTCTTGGTTTCTTCTTTGTGGCTAGCGGCGTAGTAAATTCCTTCGATAAAGCCCTTCAAGAAGTTTTTCACCACCATCGGCTGCTCGCGGTTGTAGCGCTCGGATGTCTCGATCACTAACTGGGGATAGGCAATCCCCAGATCGGCGATGTTCACTAGGATCGACAGCCCTAGCTTTTTTGCCGTCAAGTCGAGGGGCGGTGAGACCAAGGTCGCGTCCAGGGAGCCGGCTAGGACCGCTTGGAGCCGGCTGGGCTGGGTGCCGCCTTGTAGGATCACTAAATCCTTCGCCGGATCGAGGCCAAAACGTTTGACCAGCAGTCGTATGGCAGTGTCGGTACCGGAACCGAAGCGGCTGATGCCGACCTTTTTGCCTTTGAGTTGATTCCAAGTGGTAATCCCTTTGGCGGTAACCAAGCTATAGGGAAGGGTGTTGACCATAACCGCGACCATGATGGAGTCGGCCCCCTGAGTCCGCGCAGCGATAACGGTTGGGCCGGAATTGATCGCGAAGCTGACCTCACCCGAGCGGGCGACCATGGCCAAGGTTGAACCCGATTCGAACAACACGACCCTTGCGTCGACGCCATATTTGCGCCAAAGCCCGGTGTCCTGCGTTAGGTAAGCGTAGGTTAAATTAACCGCTGGGCCGGCGACTCCAACCATCACTGGTTTTTGCCCGCGCGCTGGCAGCGGCGCGACTAATATGAGTGCGGCAAGTAGCATGCTTTGAAAAATTCTGTCGGCAAATATTTTCACTTTTTCTCCCTGTTGTGAATGAGCCCAACCAGTGGCCGGTCTGCTGCTACTCAGCTGACCAGTGACGCCGATAGGTTGCAAAGCTCAACGCCCGGTAAATTCTCAGTATCTTAGCGAAAACCGTTGCATACTGAAAGCGCCTCGATGAAATCTGTACCTCAGCTGGGATCGGCGAGAGGGGAGGCGGTGGCGGCCAAGGTCTAGGCGCGGTAGAGTTCGATGACTTGGTCGACATCGATGGCGTTGCCGTAGCGATAGGCGATTTAATTCATTGGCGGTTCCTTTGGCGCACGTAACTGCCTAATCTAATGCGGCGCCGTCTCTGCTTGCAAATCAGGGGATGCCATAGTTAATTGAATGCCTCACTATTTTCGAAGGAGTTTTCCATGGCTGACAGTTTAAAGCCCCGCAGCGGGGCGATTACCGATGGTCCGGACCGGGCGCCGACCCGGGCGATGCTCAAGGCAGCGGGTTTTTCCGACGAAGATCTGCGCCGACCGATCATCGGCGTGGCCAATACCTGGATCGAAATCGGCCCATGCAACTATCACTTGCGCCGCCTGGCGGTGAAGGTGAAAGAGGGCATCCGCGCCGCCGGCGGCACGCCGATGGAGTTCAACACCGTATCGATCTCCGACGGCATCAGCATGGGCGTCGAAGGCATGAAGTGCTCCCTGATCAGTCGCGAGGTGATCGCCGATTCCATCGAGTTGGTCGCTCGCGGCAACCATTTCGACGGATTGGTCTGTCTCTCCGGTTGCGATAAAACCAACCCCGGCGTGGTCATGGCGCTGGCGCGCCTCGATATTCCCGGTCTCGCGCTCTATGGCGGTTCGATCGCGCCGGGTCATTTGGGCGGCAAAGATTTGACCATTCAAGATGTCTTCGAAGCGGTGGGCGCCTATGCCAGTAAGCGCATCGATGAAAAACAATTTCTCGCCGTAGAAAACGCCGCCTGCCCGGGCGCCGGCGCCTGCGGCGGCCAGTTCACCGCCAACACCATGTCTACGGTGATGGAGTTTCTCGGCATCTCGCCTATGGGCAGCAACGGCATCCCAGCGACGGTTGCCGAAAAGGACGATGCAGCTTTCAACGCCGGCAAGCTGGTGATGGAACTTCTCAAGCGCGATCTGCGGCCGTCGAAGATTATCACCCGCAAGTCGATCGAGAACGCCATCGCCTCTGTGGCCGCCACCGGCGGATCGACCAATGCGGTGCTGCATTTGCTGGCGATCGCGCGCGAAGCCGGCGTGGAACTCAACATCGACGACTTCGATACGATCAGCGATCGGACACCGCTGATCGCCGATCTCAAACCCGGCGGACGGTTTGTCGCCAGCGATCTTTATCACGCCGGCGGCATTCAACTGGTGGCCAAGCGTTTGCTCGATGCCGGCTTGATTCATGGCGACACGATCACCGTCACCGGTAATACCCTCGCCGAGGCGGCCGAGATGACCAAGGAGACTGCCGGACAAGAAGTGGTGCGAGCAACCAACAATCCACTCAAGGCCACCGGCGGTCTGGTGATCCTCAAAGGCAACTTGGCTTCGGAGGGCTGCGTCGTCAAAGTTGCCGGCCATGAACGGATGATTCACCGCGGTCCGGCTCGGGTGTTTGACCGTGAAGAAGAAGCGTTTGCCGCCGTGCAAGCAGGTAAGATTAAAGACAACGACGTTGTGGTAATTCGCTACGAGGGGCCAAAGGGCGGTCCCGGCATGCGCGAAATGTTGGGCGTTACCGCCGCCTTGGTGGGCGCAGGCTTGGGCGATTCCGTCGCATTGCTCACCGACGGCCGATTTTCCGGCGCGACTCATGGACTGATGGCGGGCCATGTGGCACCGGAAGCGGCCCATGGGGGGCCGATCGCCGCGCTGCGTGACGGCGATTCGATCTTGTTCGACATTAAGGCGCGCCGCCTCGACGTGGAAATCTCCGAGCAGGAACTGAAATCGCGCTTGAGCCAGTGGAAAGCGCCCGAGCCGCGTTACAAAACCGGCGTCATGGCCAAGTATGCCAAGCTCGTGTCGTCGGCGTCAGAAGGCGCGGTGACGCGCTGACTAACTCGTAGCGGAAGAAATGATAGAGTTGTCTCCAGATGGTTTCACAAACTGGCAGATTCGCATCACTTGTGATATTGCTATTCGCCGTTACCGGGTGTGCCTTGCAAGAGCGCAAGCCGATGTACGACGGCTGGAGCTTGTTGGCGACGGTGCCGGTGGCCAATTCGGAGATCGCGGTGGCTGAGCTCGACGGCAAGATTTATGTCGTCGTCGGGCGCCTTGAACGCGGTTTCCGCAGCGAGCGCACCGATGTCGTCGAAGTTTTCGATCCCCAAACCAATCAATGGTCGAAACGGCGCTCGATGTTGCGGCCGCGCGGCGGCGTCAATGGGATCGCTGCCAACGGCTGTTTCCATTAGTTCGGCGGCGAGGGCAATCCGGACCATTCCTACGGCATCTATCCCGATCACGCCTACTACAATCCTGTTACCGACAGTTGAGGCACCGGTTTTGGAGAATATGCCGATCCCCGTGCACGGCGTGACGCGCATGGCGTTTGTCAAAGGACTGATTCACTTGACCGACGGCGGCACGACCCAGGGCGGCAGCAGCGGCACGACGCTGCATCAGGTTTAAAAGCCGGCGATGAACTGTAAATAACTCGTTCAAGGTTCAAGGGTTCAAAAATTCAAGTTTAGAAAGGGGAGGCGATGAGCCGCCCTTTTGTGTTTGAGGGGTAAATAGATTTGACAGCCCGCTACAGGGTTCGATAGTGTGCGGTTCGATTTACCTCGCAACCATTGATCGCGAACAAAAGGAGAAAAACCCCATGGACTACGTCAGCAATCAAGAAATTATTCAGGCGGCGCATCGCAATCTGCCTCAGGATGTGTGGGATTATCTCACCGGCGGCGCGGAGTCGGAAACCACCATGCGGCGCAACCGGTTGGGCTTCGACAGTTTGGGTTTACGGCCACGGGTGCTGGTGGACGTTTCCAAAGTCGACACGTCGACGACGTTTCTCGGACAGAAGCTGCGGATCCCGGTCATGATGGCGCCCATTGGTTCGCTGCAAACCATTACGCCCGAGGGCGGCGCCGCGGTGGCGAAGGCGGCGGCGGAGTTCGGCACCATGAACTTCGTCAGCTCGGTGACACAGCCAACGCTTGAGGAGATCGCTGCGTGCACTAATCATCCGAAAATTTTTCAGCTCTACATTCGCGGCGGCCTGGACTGGTGCGCCGAGATCGTCGGACGGGTGAAAAAGGCGGGCTACATGGCGCTCTGTCTCACAGTGGACACGGCGCATTACAGCCGGCGCGAACGGCCGTTGCTCAACCGCTGGCAGCCGCCGAGCCGCAGAACCGAAACCGGGCGGATTTTTCAAGCGATGCTCACTTGGGAAATGGCGGACGCGATCAAAAAAATCGCCGGCATGCCGCTAATCATCAAAGGCATCGCCACAGCCGAAGACGCCAAGATCGCCTGCGACCACGGCGTCGATGTGATCTACGTTTCCAACCACGGCGGGCGGCAGTTGGATCACGGTCTAGGGACCATCGACACACTACCGGAGATCGTCGCGGCTGTGAATGGCAAAGCGGAGATCGTGCTCGACGGCGGTGTAACGCGGGGTACCGATGTCGTCAAAGCACTGGCGTTGGGCGCCAACGCCGTGACCATCGGCAAGTTGCAAGGCTGGGGTCTCGGCGCCGGCGGTAAAGACGGCCTGCTTCGCGTACTCGAACTCTTGGAAGAAGAGATCGTCGTCGACATGGCTCTTTTGGGCGTGACCCGTATCGATCAGATTACATCCAAATATGTTTGCAAGGCGGCGCCGACAACCTTGCCGCATGAGATGAGCGCGTTCGTTCATATCCCGGGGAGCGGGCAGTTGCGCTGAGTTGATGCGAATTCTCTTAGACAGTCGTAGGTAAAACTGGCGCCACAATCATGCTACGTACGACCCAACAAGGGTTGAGATTATCAAACTAAGAAATCGTGTTTCGGTTGCTCTGGAGTGTGATGCTAACGAGCTAGAGCTGTCACCGAGCTTGTGCGTCTCGGGTCAACCCGAGACCGTCGAAAGATACAACTCCGTCAACTTAGTTTCCGGAACAAATCCGTTTTCATCCCAGCCGCGCGCCTGGTAGTAACTCTGGATCATCTGGCGGAGCTCGTCGGGACTCAAACCGATGCCTGTACCGATGCCGGTGGGAAGCGTCTCGCTCAACAAGCGCTCGGGCAGCCAATCATCTTTGGGTTGCCAGCCCTCGCGGATATTGAACAGTTTTTTCATGGTATGAATACGCGCGCCGGTGCGCATGAGCTCAGCGCCTGAGTAGTCCCAGCCGGCGACTTTGCTCAACAGATCGGCGGCTTCAGGATAAAAATCAGCGAAACAGTTGCGCAGAAATTTGCAGACGATCAACGAATCGAGCACCGCGGCGAAATCTTCCGACGCGCTCACCAGAGCGCCCCGCCGCGGATCGGTTTGGAAACGGTCGACGGCTCCGGAAAAGTCTGCTTCATAGGCGCCGGAACGATTATGGCAGGCGCCGCGCGGGCTCACCGCGAGGCCCAAGGCCATACTCTTCAAGCTGCGCGGTTCGTAGCCGGGCAATTCCAAACCTTTGACATGCATGGCCCAATACTCGCTCGCACGACCGACATCGAGCGCCGCCCGCCTCGAGCCTTCGGCCAAGAGCGCGCCCAGGTCGCGCCGTTCGGCGATCGCTGGAATGATTGCGAGAAGTTCATCGGCCCGTCCGAATCGAAGTCGCTTCGCTTCCGGCAACAATCCTCTTTCGCTGCATTCCATCGCCCAAGCGATGGTGCCGCCGGTGCTGATTGTGTCCAATCCGTAAAGGTCACAGAGCCGCGCGGCTTCCAGTACTACATCGGGATTGTCGATGCCGCATAGCGGTCCCAGAGCGAAAAGCGTTTCATATTCCAGGCGCTGCTCCTCGCCGTTCATCGCTTTAAATAAGCGTTCGCATCGGATCGTGCAGGCGGCGCAGCCATGGCGGCGGCTGAAATTATTTTCCGTCAAGGTTTCGCCGCTCAGGGCATCGGCATGATCGAAAGTCGACTGCTGAAAATTGCGCGTCGGCAAAGTGCCGAGGCGGTTGAAAACCGCCAGATTGGCGACTGTGCCGATCCGGCGATACTTGTCGGTGATCGAGCTCACACTACGCTCGCGCAGAGTTTCGGCAATACGGTCGACGCCCGCGATATCGGCGACGGCGGTAATCTGATCACCGCACAGCGCGATGGCCTTGAGATTCTTCGATCCCATGACCGCGCCGACACCGCCGCGGCCGGCGTGACGTCCTTCGTTGCTGATGGTGGCGAAACGCACCTGGTTTTCGCCGGCTTGGCCAATGGCGGCAACGCGGGCGGTTGGGACTTCGAGTTCAGCACGGATCGCCGTTTCACTTTCGAGGGGACTTTTGCCGCGCAAGTGCTCAGCGCGGCGCAACTTCACTTGGTCATTTTGAATGAAAAGGTATGACCATGCGGCGGCCTGGCCAGTGATGACGAGAGCGTCAAGACCGACGCGCTTGAGCTCGAGTGCGAAGTAGCTCGATGAAAGTGAATCGGCAATGAAACCGGTAAGTGGCGACTTGGTGACCACGGCATACTTGGCGGTGGTGGTAAGGCCGGTGCCAACCAGCGGCGCGCTGGTGAAGATCAATGGATTGGCCGGGGCGAACGGATCGACTCCCACCGGCGCATATTCGTAGAGCAGACTGGCGCCGAGACCGATGCCGCCGAGAAACGCGCGCAGCCGCGATGCATCCAGTTCGACCCAGGAATCTTTTCCGGTGGTCAGATCGATGTGGCGCAAGCGGCCGTGAAATCCGTACATGGTTCAACCTCCCGCGTCTGCGGAAAGAATCAAAATCTTGTCTCCCGGATTGATCTTGGTGCTTGGAGTGCGAACGAAGTCCAGGCCATTGATGTTGCAGGAATAGCCGGCAAGCAGGCCTTCGGAATTGACAACCCGGCCCACGAGAGCCGGCAATTTATCAGCGAGGGCTGAGAGCACATGCGCGAGCGTCGCTCCTTGCGGCAGCGATAGCGCTAGCGTTTGGGTCTTGGCCAACATGCGGGCGACGCCGAACAGCTCGATGGAGACAGAAATAGAGTCATCGACAGAGTGGGGAGAGGCGGGCTCTATGGCAAATCTTTGTATCGTATTCCAGCGCGTCAAAGCTTCTTGGTAGTCTTCCGGGCTATTCATGTTAAGAAAGCTCAAACCCTCGGGATCAAGCCGGCGGATTTCGTCTTCGTGAATTTCGCGAGTACGAACCATCGGATACAGCGAAATCGGGCGCAGTTCGCCGCGCTCGAGCTGTTTACGCAGAAGCGGCGCGACGCTGCGCCGGTACGCGGCATGCAGCGGCTGAAATCGCTCCTGCCAATAGGGCACGACGACATCATAGTCTAGAATTTGCGCCAAGAGATGGGCGATCAACTGAAGATTGAGAAAGGGCGCATCGCATGAGGTCACGAAACAGACATTCTTGGTCGACGCTTTCAGGCCATGGTAAATGCCGCTCACCGGCCCCTGATAAGCCACCTCATCGCGCACCAACAGGGCCGGCAAGATCGGCAGCTCCTGCTCGGGGGCGGCGACGACGATGGCTTCGGCAAAAATGTTTTTTAAATTTCTGACGACATGGACGATCAGCGGCTCGCCGTCGAACGGCAGCAGCGCTTTGGGCCGGCCCATGCGCGAACTCTTGCCGCCGGTCAGAATAACGGCGGTCGCATTAGCGATGGTCCGAAGATCGTTCATGATTTCATTGTCGGGGCGATTCATGAATCGTATCTACAGTAGGGTCGCACGAACAAGATAGTCAAGACGCCGCGGCTGGCGCGCGGCAGCGATGCAATGAATCTCGGAATATCTCCTGCCAAGTCGCAAAAACCGCGAAGGTGAGTAAAGAATTGTCATTTCGACCAAAGGGAGAAATCTTCTTCAGGACCCTCGCCTCAACTCGGGATGACGGGCACGGCCCGTCACTTAGCGTCTTGGCGCCTTTACGGGAATAATATCCGAATCCGAAATGTTTTTTCTGGATTCAAGGGTAGAGCCGCGTTGGTAATCGTTTGCGCTCGGAATTAATACCGGCCTCGTTCCACCGTTGCTCCGGACCCTTCCAGATCCTTTTGCGCCGCCTGCACAATGCGCACGGCGCAGGCTTTGTACTCGGGGATTTTGGCCAGCGGGTCCAAGGCGTCGATGGTGAGCAGGTTGGCGGCAGCTTCGTGAAAATGCATCGGAATAAAGACCACGCCGACAGTCGTCCGCTCGGTCACCCAAACGCGCAGGACGACGGTGCCGCGGCGCGATGAGACGCGCACGGCCTGGTCGTTTTCGATCTTCAGGCGGGCCGCGTCGGCAGGATTGATTTCAATGCGCGCCGACGGATAGAGGTCGTCGAGTTTCGAATGGCGCGTTAGCGTGCCGCCATGCCAGTGCTCGAGCAGGCGTCCGGTGGTGAGGATGAACGGATATTGCTCGTCGGGCATTTCAACCGAAGGCACGTACTCGATATCGTAGAATTTGCCGCGGCCGCGGGGGAAGCTTTCAGCGAATAGATACGGTGTGCCGGGATGATTATCGTCCCACACGGGTGTCTGAAGCCCCGTGTCGTCGATGCGTGGATATTTCACGCCAGCATATTCCGGCACGACACGGCCCATCTCGTTGAGCACTTCGGCGGGTGACTGATACGCCCAGAAAGTGGAGGTTGATCTTCCGAGTTTCTTTTCTATGCGTTGGGCGAGTTCGCAGTTGATCTGCCAGTCGGCTCGCGCTTGGCCGCGCGGTTCAAGTGCTTTGCGCACGCGTTGCACGCGGCGGTCGGTGTTGGTGAAGGTACCATCTTTCTCGGCCCAAGATGCCGCCGGCAAAAAGACGTCGGCGTAGGCGCCGGTTTCATTGATGAACAAGTCCTGCACCGACAGAAACTCCAACTGCTCGATCATATGGCGCGTGTGGTTTAGATTGGGCTCGGACATCATCGGATTTTCGCCCATGACGTGGAGCGCGCGCACGCCGCCCGGGCCGACCGCACTCATGATCTCGGTGGTCGTTAATCCGAGATTCCGATTGAGACCGCCGGATTCGATCTTCCACGCCTGCTCGAATTTGTGCGCGCTCGCCTCATCATCGACACGCTGATAACCGGGATAGTGCCAAGGCATCGCACCGGAGTCCGAAGCGCCCTGGACGTTGTTTTGGCCACGCAACGGATTCAAACCGGTGCCTTGGCGGCCGATGTGGCCGGTGAGCAGCGCCAGGTGAATCAACGACATCGCGTTATCGGTGCCGTGGGAGTGCTCGGGAATACCCAGCGCCCAGTAGATCGCCGCGTTCTTGGCGCCGGCATACATGCGCGCGGCTTGAATGATCAGATTACGATCTACGCCAGAGATCGCTGCGGCGTATTCCGGCGTGACATTCTCCACCGATTTGGCGAATTCAGCGAAGCCCTCGGTGCGCCGGTCGATGAAGTCTTGATTGTAAAGTTTTTCTTTAATGATGACATGGGCCATGGCGGAGAAGATCGGCACGTCGGTACCGGGCTTTTCGGGCAGCCAGAGCGCAGACCAGTTGACCATCTCGACGCGGCGCGGATCGACGACGATAAGCTTGGCGCCATGTTTCTCCACGGCGGCCTTCATTTGCAAAGCGATGATCGGATGGGTCTCCGCGGTGTTGGAACCGGTGACGATGAACACATCGTTGTGAATCACTTCGGCCGCGGTGTTGCTCATCGCCGAAGAGCCCAGCGCCATCTGCAGCGCGACTACGGAGCCCGCGTGGCACAAGCGCGTGCAGTGGTCGATATTGTTGGTGCGAAACAGCGCGCGGTAAAGTTTTTGCAAAAGATAATTGTCCTCATTGGTTGCCTTGGCGCAGCAATACACCGCCATGGCGTCGGCGCCGTCGCGTTGATAAATCTCGACCAGTCGGCTGGCGGTGTAGTCGAGGGCCTGGTCCCAGGACACTTCGCGCCACTCGCTGCGATCGAAAGCCTGCGTGCGCGCTCCGGGTGCCTGGGCTTGCTTGCGAATCATCGGCGTGGTGACCCGGTCTTTGTTGTAAATAAAGTCGTAGCCGAAGCGGCCCTTCACACAGAGATTGCCGTGGTTGACGATTGACTCGAAAGGCGACGTTACTTTGTAAATATATTCGTCTTTGATGTGCAGCTGCAGATTGCAACCCACGCCGCAGTAGGGACAAGTGGTGCGGACGACACGATCGGCGCTGATCATCACGATTTCCTCCGGCGCCGGTTGCCGCCCCGGGTTGCCTGCAGGATCTCATCCAAGGAAACTCCCTGTTCGAGCAGCGCCTCGCGCTTCGGCTTGAGCGCGCCGGTGGGGCAAACGCCGACGCACTGACCGCAGAAGACGCAGCTGGTTTCCGGCATGGGCTTATCGAAGAAGGTGCCGATGGCGGTGTCGAAACCGCGCCCTGTGAAATTGATCGCGTAGGTGTACTGCGCGTCGTCGGCGCACACCTGGACGCAGCGCCAGCACAAAATGCACTTGGAGTAATCGCGAATATACATCGGGTTGTCATCGAGCACAGGATGGGCGCGCTTGTTGCCATCGGCAAAGCGCGATCGATCGGCTCGATCGTCGTCGATGAACTTTTGAATTTCCGGCGCCTGCGACAGATCCACCGCCGAGTCGAGCATTTCGAGGATCGTCCGGCGGCTGCGCTCGGCGCGGGCACTCAATGTGGAGACTTTCATCCCTTCGCTCACCCGGCTCAAGCAGGCCGGCAGCAGTGGCTTGACGCCGTCGACTTCGACCACGCAGATGCGGCAGAGACCGTTCGACGTGCAGTGGTCGTGATAGCAGATAGTTGGTACCTGACGGCCGAGCTGCTCTGCCGCTTTGAGAATCGTCGTCCCCGCGGGTACGGTGACGGTAGTACCGTCGATGGTGAGAGTTACATCAGGCATATGAAATCACTGTGGTTAATCGGTCCAGAACCTTGCACCACGAAGGCACGAAGATCACGAAGTTCGGAAAAATAATAGTCCGAAACCTTCGTGTCCTTCGTGCCTTCGTGGTGAATCCTATTTCCCCGCATCGAACATCTCCGGCCACAACTTCATCGCACTGAGTATCGCCGTGGGCGCCGTCTGGCCCAGGCCGCAAAGCGATGCGTCGATCATTGTATGGCCCACATCCGACAAGCGCTCGCGGTCGCCGGCGAGCGGATGGCCGGCGGCGGCACGTTCGAGAATTTCAAACTGCCACCGGGTGCCCAACTGGCATGGATAACATTTGCCGCAGCTTTCATCGGCAAAGAAGTGTGCTAGGCGTTTGAGCACGTCGCGCATGTCGGCGCTGTCGTCGAAGGCCATGACTGCGCCGGACCCGAGCGGCAGTCCTGCCGCGCTCAAACTCTCGAAGGATAATTTTACATCGAGATCTTTCTCAATGGCGAATGCGCCGGCAGCGCCGCCCATGAGCACCGCTTGCAGCTTGCGCCCTGGCTTGAGTCCACCCGCGAGATCGAACAGCAAATGGCGCAAGGTGATGCCAAGCGGCACCTCGTAAAGCCCAGGCCGTTGGACGTGACCCGACACGCAGAAAAGTTTTGGACCGGGCGATCGCTCGATGCCGATTTTGCGATATTCGGCGGCACCCCTGTCGATGATCAGCGGGACGTTGCAGAAAGTTTCCACGTTATTAATGACAGTCGGCTTGCCGAACAGGCCGTGGTTGGTAGGGAACGGCGGTTTGATGCGCGGCAAGCCGCGCTTGCCTTCGATGGATTCCAACAGCGCGGTTTCCTCGCCGCAAATATACGCGCCGGCGCCTAGTCTCATTTCAATGTCGAAATTAAAGCCGGAGCCAAAAACATTCGCGCCGATCACGCCGGCTTGGCACGCCTCGGCCAACGCATCGCTCATGACTTTGAAGGCATACGGGTACTCGCCGCGCACGTAGATGTAACCCTGGTTCGCGCCCACGGCAATGCCAGCGATGATCATCCCCTCGATGATGCGCTGCGGGTCTTCTTCCATCAGAATGCGATCTTTGAACGTACCGGGCTCTGATTCGTCGGCGTTACAGACGATATACTTGGGTTGGTCCGGCGCATTGGCCGCGCCCTCCCATTTGACTCCAGTCGGAAAGGCCGCACCGCCGCGGCCGACCAACCCTGAAGCTTTAACTTCGGCGATCACCGCCTGCGGCTTTATTGTTAACGCTCTTTTTAGTCCGGTGTAACCGCCGTGCGCCTGGTAGTCGGCGAGAGACGTGGGTTGACCTTGGCCGCAATTGCTCGTCAGGATGCGGATATCGCCCCCGATAAAACTTGCTGGCTTTTGGCCGGTAAGCGAGCAGATCGCGGTTGCTTTAGTGGGATCGGCATGTCCGAGAGCGCTTTCGCCGACAAGCACTGCCGGCGCGAGGTCGCACAAGCCCAAGCAGGGGGCCTGCTCGACAGTGAACGCACCATCGGAGCTGACTTCGCCCGGCTCGACCTGTAAGTGACGGCATAACGCTTCTGTTACTGCTTCGGCGCCGACCGCCGTGCAAACGGGCGCACTGCAAACACGCAGAACGGTTCGGCCAACCGGTCGCCGGTTAAACATTTCATAGAAATCGATGACGCCGCACACGTCGGCGAGCGGTACATTTAAGGCGCGCCCTAATTCGACCGCAACCGGTTCGGCGATCCAGCCGTAGATCCGCTGCGCCGCATGCAACGCCGGCAGGAGTGCGGAGCGGCCTTTTGGCGCCAACTCGGCAAGGATGGAACGTAGAGGCTCAAGCTCGCTATCAGTCATCTATAAAAACCTGCCAGGCAGAAGTGTTTTTTCATCTGCTGCATGTTCTTGAACACGGCAAACAATGGTCCGATAGAAATGATCGTGCCCGACTTGAGAGCTGTCTGCAAGTCGTCGATTGCAGTGGAAAAGCATGAATAAGATTATGGTAAAACTGGTTTCACCATACGACTGGTTCGACGATGCTCACCAAGGACTGCGGAAGGGGAGGGAAATGAAGCAGGGGCGAAACATCTTTCGCCCCGACGATCAACCAAACTTTAGGGATTGTAGGGATGATCGAGGGCGGCTTGCTTCATCTGCGCGTGCAGGTCGACCATCGTCATGGCGCAGTATTCCAAAGAATAGCCGGCACGGAATTCGACGCTCTCTTGTAGAGCACGGGTGAGCACGGTGCGGTTGAAGGCGCCATGGCCCATCGCTTCTTCATCGCTGCTGCCAAGCTTGTGGGTGTCCATGTCCGCTTCTTCGTGGGTCGAAAAATAGACCGCGTCCTTTTTGCTGAAGCCATAGTGGGTCGTCAGGGCGGTGAACCACTGGCCCGACCACATCGACAATGACTCTTCGAAAACATGCAGACCCCAGAGTTCGACAATGGAGCCGTCGATAAAAATTTTGTGGCAAAAATCGTTGATGGCGCGGGCGGCCGGCAGGTAGGGATCTTCGAGCATCTCCTTCTTGTTCAAGCCCATTTTCTCCGCGGTTTGTAGGAGCACGAGCACATGACCCGGCGCTTTGGGTGAGATCAATTCGTCGGCGATCTTGGCGCAGAACGGTCCTAACAGGTCGAAGTGGCGCACGAAAAACGGCAGATGGGTGTAATAGGAGACCGCGTTGAGCGCGTTAACTTCAAGAGAAAAGTGGCCCCAGTTCTTGAAAAATTGGCGCATCACCGGCAAGGGCAGAGTACCGTCGCGCAGCTGGGTCATAAATGCGCCTTTGTAGATTTTTTCGTGGGCGTATTTGTAAAGCGCTTTGTATAAATGATCGACGTATTCCTTGGCTTCTTGCTCGCTCAGCTTTTCGCCGGCTTTGGGCTCTTTCATGGATAACTCCGATCTCGGAAAGGATTCACTAAACGCATCATGGTGTTATCATCCGAGTTTTTATGAGTCAAGGTAAGTACTCGAATTGCAATGGCATTACGGTGCGCTATTATAATGACTGCATGGCAACCCAACCGAGCAAAGGCTTAGAGACATTTGCCAATCCGCGGCCAGGTCGCGATTTTGAAATCAACATGGAGTGTCCCGAGTTCACCTGTGTCTGCCCAAAGACTGGCCAACCGGACTTCGCAACGATTCGCATTACCTACGTGCCCGATAAGCTCTGTGTCGAACTCAAATCGCTCAAACTCTACCTGTGGTCCTTTCGCAACGAAGGCTCGTTTCATGAAGCCGTCACCAACAAGATCCTCGACGATCTCGTAGGTGCGCTTCAGCCGCGCAAGATGATCGTGGTCGGTGACTTCAATGTGCGCGGTGGCATTCACACAACCGTGACGGCAACCTACCAGCAGAGTTAGCCTGCCGGGATCTTGTCGCAGGCCGGCCTGGCGGTGAAATTTTTGTGCGTCGCATAGGCTGTGTATAAGTTGTTCACAAACTGTTGCCATTTTTTTCAAAACTGTCACGTTGCGTCGCAAGATGTTTTTTCTGATCGAATTGCACAAAATCTGAGCGGAGACTTTGACAGAACTGAACTCGGCGCATGTGTAAAAAATTTTCTTGCTTTTTAAATTTTATGAATTAGAGTCGGGAAAAAATTTTTCCATTTTGGTGCGACGCGCCGTTCCGCTTTAGCGGGTCAAAACTAAACCATGGCTGCCTTGGAAGATAATCTGCGCAAGATACCACCGCAAAACCTCGATGCCGAGTCGTCGGTGTTGGGCGGTATCTTGATCGAGAACGAAGCGATCAATGTCGTGCTCGAGACGTTGCGCCCCGAAGATTTTTATCGCGAGTCGCACCGCCGGATCATGCGCGCCATGATCGAGATCACCGATCGCAGCGAGCCGGTGGATCTGATCACCCTGAGCGAATTTCTCAAAAGCAAGAACGAACTTGAATCGGTTGGCGGCACCGCTTACTTAGCGTCGCTAGCCGATTTCGTGCCGACGGCGGCCAACATCGCCCAATACGTCCGAATCGTTCATGAGAAGGCGATTCTGCGCAATCTGATTTCGACGGCGACCGAGATCGCCACCCGAGGCTACGAGGAGCAGGGCAATGTTGATGAGTTTCTCGACACCGCGGAAAAAGTCATCTTCGACATCTCGGAAAAGAAAATAAAACAGTCCTTCGTCGCGGTCGGCGATATGATCACCGACACGCTCAAGACCATCGATAAGCTTTACCAACGGAAGGAGATGATCACCGGCGTGCCTACCGGCTATGAGGACCTGGACAAGATCACCGCCGGCTTGCAGCCTTCGGACTTGATCATCGTCGCCGGCAGGCCCGGCATGGGTAAGACCGCATTTGCCCTCAACATCGCCACCAACGCCGCCTACACCGGCGTCGGCGCCGCGGTCTTTTCCCTTGAAATGGGCAAGGAGCAATTGGTTTTGCGCATGCTTTGTTCCGAGGCGCGGGTCAATAGCTCGAAAGTCCGCTCTGGCTATCTCGGCGAGCGTGACTTCCCGCAATTGGCCAAGGCCGCGGGCAAGTTGCACGAGGCGCCGATCTATATCGACGACACGCCGGCGATCTCAGTGTTGGAGCTGCGCGCCAAGGCGCGTCGCCTGATACGCGACCGGTCGAAAAAAGTCGGACTTGTCGTTGTCGACTATTTGCAGCTCATGCGCGGCATGGGACAGGCCAACAACCGTGAGCAAGAGATATCGGAAATCTCCCGTTCGCTTAAAGCGCTCGCCAAAGAACTGCGTGTTCCGGTGATCGCGCTCTCGCAGCTCAACCGCCGTGTCGAAGACCGCTCCGAGCGGCGACCGCAGATGTCCGACCTGCGCGAGTCCGGTGCCATCGAGCAAGACGCCGACGTGATCATGTTCATCTACCGCGACGAGGTCTACAACAAGAACAACGACGACGTGAAAGGCAAAGCCGAAGTGATCATCGCCAAACAGCGCAATGGCCCGACAGGGTCCATAGATCTGACATTCATTGGCGAATTCACCCGCTTCGAGAACTACACCGAGCGCGATGAATACGGCAGCCGCGACGAGATGGACGAAGCGTAGCGCGCAGTGCTGCGCAGTCAAAATTACAAATTACTGATTCCAGATTTCGTAGCGCAACGTATTGTGGATGGCTTGTCGATGCGGCCCAGGATGTTCAAGCTTTGGTTCGTGGCGGCGGCTTGGGCGTCCCTTTTGTTGTACACGGACGCTAACTCTGTCAAAGCGGCAAATGCGCCTGCGTTACTGCTCGCCAATGAGCTCGGCCCCCACGTTGATCCGGCTAAATATCTTGTTAGTGAAAAATTCGACGGCGCGCGCGCGCTGTGGGACGGCAGGGACCTGCGATTCCGCAGTGGCAGGCCGGTCAATGCGCCAGCCTGGTTCGTCGCCAAGCTGCCAGCCGAGCCGCTCGACGGTGAACTGTGGCTCGGGCGCGGTCAGTTCGAGACACTTTCCGGCATCGTGCGCAAAACCGAAGCGCAAGATGACGAATGGCGTCAGATCAAGTACATGATCTTCGAGCTGCCCAACGCGACTGGAACGTTTGCCGAGCGCGCCCAGCGAATCAAGGAAATTGTCGCGCGAGCCAAGTGGCCGCAGTTGGTTGCGGTGGAGCAGTTTCGCGTCGCCGACCGCGCCGTGCTGAAAAAGAAATTAGATGAGGTGGTGCGCGGTGGCGGCGAAGGACTGATGCTGCATTTGGCCGATGCTCCCTACGTGACCGGCCGCAGCGACGTGCTGCTTAAACTCAAACCGTTGCAAGACACCGAAGCGGTGGTGATCGAGCATGTTCCTGGCAAAGGTAAATATGTCGGTATTATGGGCGCCCTGCGTGTGCGTACGCCGGACGGCAAAGTGTTTTTGATCGGCACCGGCTTTACCGACGAGGTTAGAAAGAAGCCTCCGCCATTAGGCACGACAATTACTTACACCTATCTCGGTTTGACTAAGACAGGGTTGCCGCGCTTCGCCAGTTATCTGGGCGTGCGCGAGGAGTTCTGAGGGAACCCGTCTGGCGAAATTGCTCGTTTGCTTTATGACTTGACTCAGCGTCCACAGTCGCATCGTCGTTCACTATACTTTGAACATCTCAACTTGCGGAAAGATCCTTTAAATTGTGTTTGGCGTCAGACCTTTCTCGGCACCTCACGAAATTCACCATCTTCATGCTCATCACCACCTCGCGTTTCTGATTCAGCACCTCGATAAAAGTTCGAACGATGCCGCGGTCGGGGCGGGATTCGGAGCGGCGGGTTTCCAAGACCGTCGCGCGCACCGAAAGGGTGTCGCCGGGGAAGACCGGTTTGTCCCAGCGCAGCTCGTCGCCGCCTGGGGAACCGAGATTGGCCACGCTGGAAAGATAGTTCTCAGTGTAGACGCGCATCATCAGGGCCGCGGTGTGCCAGCCGCTGGCGATAACGCCGCCGTAGATGCTTTTTTTCGCGGCTTCTTTATCGACATGGTAGGAGAGTGGCACGAAGCGCTTGCCGAAGTCGACGACTTCCTGTTCGTCGACTGCAATGGAGCCGAATTTGTGCACGGTGCCGGGAATATAATCCTCGAAATAACGATTATCAGGTGGATGTTGAAAGTTTGCGCCGCTCATTATGGTTCCTGTCGCTTTTTATCTTGCGAGTCTGAAATGCAGGCCCAGTGTTGTTGCATGATTCTTGTGATCTTCCCGGCGATGTCTGCATCGCCCAGAAGATCGCTGATGATCGCCGCCGAGTCGGCACCGGCTTGCCAAACTTGGCTGACGTTGTGTTCGGTGATACCGCCGATGGCGACTATAGGAATGGACACCGCCGCGCGGATTTCCTTGAGCATGTCGGTGCCGCGGGCGCCGTATCCGGTGTCTTTGGTTTGGCTGCCGAACATGGGGCCGAAGCCGATGTAGTCGGCGCCGCCGCGTTGTGCTTGCCGCGCTTGCTCGATGTCGTGGGTGGAGATACCGATGATTTTGTTGCCCAACAATCTTCGTCCGACTTCGAGCGGCAGGTCGTCCTGGCCAAGGTGGACGCCGTCGGCGTTACACGCCATCGCGATATCGGCGCGGTCGTTGACGATTAAACGACAGTTGTGCGATTCTGTTTCGCTACGAACAAACTGCGCCAGTGTCAGGAAATCTTTTGCAGCGAAGGATTTGGCGCGCAGTTGGAGCATTTTAATTCCGGCGCGCAACAACTCGCGCAAAACTTCTTCGATGGCGCGGCCTTTGGTCTGTTCCGGATCGAGGATGGCGTAGAGCGGTGGGAGAGAGAGCGCCATTCGGCTAGCTAGGGTCTTTCTTGAGCTCGATGCCCAGGTCGGAGATCTTCTTGCGCAGGGTGTTGCGGTTGATGCCGAGAATCTCCGCCGCCTTGATCTGGTTACCTTTGGTTTTCTTGAGTGTCAGTTCGATCAGCGGCCGTTCGATTCTTTCGATCACCAATGAATATAGATTGTCGACGTCGACGCCTTCCATGCGCCGAAAGTAGTCTTCCAACTTGTGCCGGATGATTTCTTCGAGAGACAATTGGTCGACTTCCAGGGTGGTTGCCGCCGGCTTGTTTTGTAAGGTGAAGTCCTTGGGAAACAGAATCGGTCCTGAGGACAGCACGGCGGCGCGGATCAGGGTGTTTTCCAGCTCGCGGACGTTGCCGGGCCACGAGTGATCTTCGAGGAGTTTTTGCGCCTCGGGCGAAATACCGGAGATCTGGATGCCCATCTCGCGGTTGATCTTTTCGATGAAGTAGCCGATCAAAAGCGCAATATCGCCGCGCCGCTCGCGCAGCGGCGGCAGATGGATTGGGATGACTTTCAGTCGAAAGTACAAATCTTCGCGAAAGCGTTTTTCTTTGACAGACTTTTCCAGGTCCTGATTGGTGGCGGCGAGGATGCGCACGTCGGCTTTGAGAATGTCGCGGCCGCCGACCCGGCTGTATTCGTGATCCTGAAGCACGCGCAGGAGTTTGGTCTGGAGGTCGAGGGGGATGTCGCCGACTTCGTCCAAAAACAGCGTGCCGCCTTCGGCCAGTTCAAACTTGCCCAAGCGCCTGTCCATGGCCCCGGTAAAGGAACCTTTCTCATGGCCGAACAGTTCGCTCTCCAAAAGATCCCGTGGAATGGCTGCGCAGTTGATGGCGATGAACGGCTGGTTCCAGCGCGGCGAATTGTAATGAATGGTTTTTGCGACCAATTCCTTGCCGGTGCCGCTTTCGCCCAAGATTAGAATAGTGGCGGTATTATCGACCACCTGACCTATGGTCTTGTAGACGCCCTGCATAGCGGCGCTGGTGCCGATGATGTTGACGCCGGGCTCGAAGCGTTTTTTGACTTCTTCTTTGAGCTCGCGAAAGTCACGGGTGAGCTTGCGGCTATCCATTGCGCGCTTGACCAAAACCAGCACTTCGTCCAAGTCGAAGGGTTTGGTGATGTAATCGAAGGCGCCGTTTTTCATCGCGCCGATGGCGTTACGCATGGTGTTTTGCGCGGTCATTAAGATCATCGCCGTGTCGATGCCGTTGTCCTTAAATTCTTTAAGCAGGGTTAAACCGTCGGCGTCCGGCAGTTTGATGTCCATGAGCGAGACATCGAAATGGCTTTCGCCCAATAGCCGGCGTGCGGTGGCGCCGTTGGCAGCGGTTTGCACCCAGTAGCCTTCGCCTTCCAGGGCTTTTTGCAACACGAAGCGCAACGACTCTTCATCTTCTGTGACTAAGATTTTACCTTGATCCATGTTTTTTAGTGTGCCACCACCAGTGAGATTTTGAACACGCTGCCTTTGTGTGGGCTGCTCTCGACGCGGATCAAGCCGCCATGTTCTTTGACGATCTGATAACAGGTGGCCAAACCCAGGCCGGTGCCGTTCAACTTAGTAGTGAAATACGGCGAGAAAATGTGCGGCAAATCTTCGTCGCGAATGCCGGCGCCCTCGTCGGCGATATCCACCCAGATGAGCCGGTTGCGGCCGTTGCCGCTGCCGCGAATATGAAAATCAGTCTCGACTCGTGTCGTGACCGTGACTGTGCCCGGCCGTTCCATCGCCTGAAAGGCATTTTTGACTACGTTCAAAAATACTTGGGTTAGGCGGCTGCGGTCGCCGTGGATCGGCGGCAAGCTGGGATCGAAGTTTTTCTTGATCACGCACTTTTGCGCCGCTTCGGATTGACCCTCGAGCAAAAGCACGTCTTCCAAGATCTCGTGAATGTTGAGCGATTCTAGGTCTAGCTGTGTCGGCCGCGACAGGTCGAGCAATTGTTCGATCAATTGGTTTACCCGGTTGACTTCGCGGATCATGATGTCGGTATAATCGCGCACCGACGGATCGTTATCGGAGGTTCGGCGTAACAATTGCGCCGCGCCTTTTATACCGCCCAGGGGGTTCTTGATCTCGTGGGCGAGGCCGGCGGCGAGGGTTCCCAAGGTCGCCAAACGATCGGCGCGTTTCAAATCCTCTTCGAGCTCGCGCTGACGGCGCAGATCGCGCAACAACAGGATCGTCCCCGAGAACGTCCCCTGATCATCTTGTAACGGCGATGCGGTGACGCTGACGGGAATTTTGCCGCCCCAACGGGTGACAAAGTCGCCCTCTCCGCGGGCGCTCTCGCAATGCGGCGGCCAAGTCTTGTCGACCAGCGCGATTAACCATGGCTCCCGTTTGAAAATTTGCTCAAGTGTCTGGCCGGTGGCGGCGGCCGATGAAATTTCGGTGAGAACTTCCGAAGCTTCGTTAAAGAACCTGATTGTGCCGGTCGGGTCCGCGGTGATTACGCCGTCGTCTAGGTTGCTGAGAATCTGCTCCCAAGAAATCTGCGCGGGCGCTTCGGGGTGGCTTTCGGCTTTCATGACGATTGGCTCTAAGATTGCGAAATCATAGCAGATGGCCGCACTGGCGCAACGGCCGATCGCCGTGCGGCCCTTGCATTGGCGGCGATGGGCATGGTAGAAATTCACTACACTTAGGAGTTGTACTCAAAGTGGGCTTTGCCCGCTTTTTTTGTTTCTGGCGCAGGAAAATATGGATGCAACCCTCACCCGGATTTGGCAGATGACTGAGCCGTTGGCGGCCAGCGAGGGATTGGAAATCGTCGATATCGAACTCAAACCTGAAGGCATCCGCGGTGGCAGGGTATTGCGCATCTATCTGGACAAAGAGGGCGGTCCGGCGATGGACGATCTGAGCAAGGTCAGCCGCAGCTTGAGCGATCTGCTTGACGAGCACGACGATGTTGTCGAGGGTTCCTATTCACTGGAAGTTTCCTCGCCTGGTATCAACCGGCCGCTCAAGCGCCCCGAGCATTTCTCCCCTTTTGTTGGCAAGCGAGTCCGGGTGCGCACGCGCGAGGCGATTGGCGGGCGGCGCGCGTTTCTCGGCAACTTGTTGGAAGTCACGCCGGAGAGGATCGCGCTCAATCAGGATGGCACGCGCTGGGAAATTCCTTTTTCAATAATCGAAAAGTCCAATTACGAGCATGATTGGAGTGCCTAATATGCAGCAGGATTTGAATCGAGTTATCGAACAGGTAAGTAAGGAAAAAGGTATCGACAAAGCGATTCTCATTAGCGCTTTGGAGAATGCCATGATCTCGGCGGCGAAGAAGACTTTCGGCCATCAGCGCAAGATCGAGGCGCAGTTCAACCCCGAGATCGGCGAAGTGGAGCTCTTCGAGGCCAAGACGGTGGTCGAAACCGTCCAGGACGAAGCCACCGAGATCACTCTGGAAGCGGCCCGTGAAACCCTCGATCCCGACGCCGAAGTCGGCGACGAATTACTTTGCAAGCTGGATTCAAGCTTGTTCGGCCGCATCGCCGCGCAAGCCGCCAAACAAAACATCGTGCAGCGGGTACGCGACGCCGAACGCGAAATCATTTACAACGAATTCAAAGGCCGGGAAGGGCAGCTGGTCAACGGGATTGTGCAGCGCTTCGAAAAGCGCAACATCATCGTAAATCTCGGCCGTACCGACGCCATCCTGCCGGAAAAAGAACAGGTGCCGCGCGAGCGTTATCGCCAGGGCGACCGGATTCGCGCTTATATCGTCAGCGTCGAGATCACCAGCCGCGGCCCGCAGATTATTTTGTCGCGCACCCATCCGGGTATGTTGATTCAGTTGTTTACTCAAGAAGTGCCGGAAATTTACGAAGGCATCGTCGAAGTCAAAGGCGCGGCCCGCGAACCTGGCGGCCGCGCCAAGATTGCCGTGGTCTCCCATGATCATGACGTCGATCCGGTGGGTGCTTGCGTCGGTATGAAGGGCACGCGAGTTCAGTCGGTGGTGCAAGAACTACGCGGCGAGAAGATCGATATTGTGCACTGGATTCCCGACCAAGCGGAATATGTTTGCCGCGCGTTAGCTCCGGCCAAGGTTTCCAAGATCATCATCGACGACGACGATCACACCATGGAAGTGATTGTTCCCGACGATCAACTGTCGCTGGCCATCGGCAAAAAAGGCCAAAACGTGCGTTTGGCGTCGCGTTTGACGGGCTGGCGAATTGACGTGCGCAACGAGGCGGAAGCGGAAGAAGAGACGCGGCGGGCGCGTCAGTCGATCGGCGCAATTCCGGGCATCGGCGAGATCGCCGCCGAGTTGATCTATCAAGAAGGCTTCAAGTCGGCTGAAGATATCGCCGACAGTAAACTTGAGGAGCTGCTCGACATTGAAGGTGTGAGCAAGGAAAAAGCCGAAATGATTCACAAGTCTGCGGTTCTATATGTTGCGGAGAAGCGCGCCAGGGAGGCGGAGTTGGCGGCCAATCCGCCGGCGGCGCCAGAGCCCGAGGCTGAGCCCGAGCCCCCAGCTGTGGCTGAAGAGCCATCATGAAGGCAAGGTGGCGAAGCGTGGACATGAGCCGGAGCGAACCTGTTTAGGCTGCGGTGCGCGTGACCGGAAGCGGCAGCTGGTTCGCTTGATTATAACCGCTTCCGGTCAGCTGGAAGTTGCCGCCCACGGCCAGCGCGGCGGTTATTTACATCGGCGGCCGGAATGTTGGAGCGGGTTTGTCGGCCGCAAGAGCCACTTCCGGGCGTTTCGCGTTGAAGTTGCCAAGCCAGTTAAGGAAAAGTTGCTGCGTGATCTGAAGGACAGAGTCGGGGTCTAAACGACGGGGAGTAAAATGGGAAAGACGAGAGTTCATCTGCTGGCAAAAGAATTGGGCATCGAGACCAAGGATTTGATCGCCCAGCTCGACAAGTTGGGGATGCGCGGTCGGAAGGCCCAAAGCGCGATGGAGGATGACGAAGTGGCGCGCGTGCGCGCTGCGTTGTTCGCACAGGAAAAGCCGCAAGTCCATGTCGGCGAAGAAAAAGTCATCGCCCGAGTGGTCAAGACCGAGGAAGAGGGTCAGGGCAGCATCGAGTCGCGCGAGACCGTTGTTGAGCGCCGGGTCCGCACCAATGTTATTCGCCGGCGTACCAGTCGCGTTGAAGTGGCACCGCCTGAAGGGGCGGTTGCAGCGCCCGCCGCTGCGCCCATTGAGCCTGACCTATCCCCTGAGCCAATTGTCGGCGCCGAACCGGCGGGTTATGAGTCTTCGGTTGGCGAGGAAATACCGGTGGAAGTCGCTGCTGAAACGCCGGCCCCGGTTGAAGAACCTGCGTTCGTCGAACCGGATGTCGAAGTAGCAGCGCCGGAAGTAATTCCCGCAGCGATTGAAGTTACGCCCGAGCCGGTGGCAGCACCGCCGGTTGTCGCGCCCGCACTTCCGCCCGCGCCTGAACCGGAAACCATGGAAGCCTTGCAGCGCACCGCGCCGCGCGGTGCGCGCATCCTCGGTCGCATCGATCTGAAGCAGACCATGCGGGTCGAGCCGGCGCCGACGCCAGTTTTACGCCGCCCTGCTCCAGGCACGACGGCGGCCGGTGCGCCGGGCACCGCCCCAGCTGAACCGGGCACTGGTGACGATAAACCGAAAGCTGGGCGGCACAAAAAACGCGTCGTCAAGAAACAAGATGTCCTGGAATCGCGCGAGAAAGAAGTGCGCGGTGGCCGTGGCATTCCGCGCAAGAAGCGGGTCATGCCCGGCAAAGAGGTGCGGCGCACCGAAATTACCGTGCCGCGGGCGAGCAAGCGAGTCATCAAAATATCCGAGGTGATCACGGTCGGCGATCTCTCCCGTGAGATGGGTGTCAAGGCCGGCGAAGTGATCAAGAAATTGATGGGCATGGGTATGATGGCGACCATCAATCAGGTGCTCGACGCCGACACCGCGACACTGATCGCTTCCGAGTTCGATCATCAAGTGGAAAACGTCGCTTTCGATGCCGACAGCGCCCTCGAAGAACCCCAGGTGGGCGCCGAAGAGGAAGAGGCCGCTTTGCAGTCGCGTCCGCCAGTCGTGACGATCATGGGTCACGTCGATCACGGCAAAACTTCATTGCTCGACGCCATTCGCAGCACCAATGTGACGGCCCAGGAACATGGCGGCATTACTCAGCATATCGGCGCCTATCATGTGCAAGTCGACGGCCGTAGCGTGACCTTTCTCGACACGCCAGGCCATGAAGCGTTTACCGCTATGCGCGCGCGCGGCGCTAAGGTAACCGATATCGTCGTGTTGGTAGTTGCCGCCGACGATGGCGTCATGCCGCAAACTATCGAAGCGATCAATCATGCGCGCGCCGCCGAAGTGCCGATCATCGTCGCGGTCAACAAGATCGACCGCCCCGATGCCAATTTGGAAAAAGTAAAAAAAGGTCTGGCCGAATACGGTTTGGCTGCCGAGGATTGGGGCGGCGACACCGTGTTCGCGCCGGTTTCGGCGAAGACTCACGAAGGCATACCGCACCTGTTGGAGATGCTGCAACTCCAAGCCGACATCTTGGAGCTCAAAGCCAATCCGGAAAAACTGGCGCGCGGCACCATCGTTGAAGCCAAACTCGATCGTGGCCGAGGGCCGGTGGCGACCGTTCTTGTTCAGGAAGGGACATTGCATGTCGGCGATGCCTTTGTCTGCGGTGTGTTTTACGGCAAGGTTCGCGCCATGATCGACGATCACGGCCAGAAGGTCGATGTCGCGCCGCCGTCCTTTCCGGTGGAGATTCTTGGTTTGCAGGGCGTGCCGCTGGCGGGCGACTCGTTTGTCGCGGTCGCCGATGAAGCCAAAGCACGCCAGGTCGCCGAGTTCCGCCACGGCAAACAGCGCGAAACCGAATTGGTCAAGTCGAGCAAAGTTTCGTTGGACGATCTCTACAGTCAGATCAAGGCCGGCGACGTCAAGGAACTCAGAGTTGTGTTGAAGGCCGACGTGCAGGGTTCCGTCGAGGCGGTGTCTGATGCGCTCACCCGCATGTCCACCGGCGACGTTAAACTGAAAGTCCTACACGGGTCGGTGGGCGGAATTACCGAGAGCGATATTTTGCTCGCCGCTGCATCCAACGCGATCGTCATCGGTTTCAACGTTCGGCCGGAATCCAAGGGTGCTGCGTTGGCGGCCAAAGAAGGTGTCGATGTGCGGCTTTACACGATCATCTACGAAGTGGTGGCCGATGTGCGCGCAGCTATGGAAGGCCTTTTGGAGCCGACGTTTCGCGAGCAGGTCTTCGGCCGGGTGGAAATCCGCCAGATCTTCAATATCGCCGGGGTTGGTACCATCGCCGGTTGCTCGGTTACCGAAGGCAAGATCGCACGCGGCAATTTGGTTCGACTGCTGCGCGACCAAGTGGTGGTTCACGAAGGCAAACTCGCCAGTCTCAAGCGTTTCAAGGACGATGTTCGGGAAGTTGCCTCTGGCTACGAGTGCGGTCTATCCCTCGAAGGGTTTCAGGATCTCAAGCAGGGTGATGTGCTCGAGGCCTTTGAACGAATCCCGGTGATCCGACGCATCGCGCCGGCGCAGCCGGGGCGCGAAGCGCGCGTCTAAGCGGCGCGTTGTACGCCCCGCGTCGACATCCGCTCGAAACTTTCCATGGTCGTGGGGGTTCTGAAGCTGCAATTGGCGATCCCTGAAAATCATTCGTTGAAGGGCAAACGCGGAGTTTTGAAGCGCATCCAGGCACGGGTCACTCAGCGCTTCAACGTCTCGATCACGGAATGCGGCGATCAAGATCTCTGGCAAAGTTCGGTACTCGGTTTCGCCATCGCCGGTACCAGCCGGCCAATCGTCGAAGCAAGCCTACGCAAAATCGTCGAATTTGTCGATGGGCTTGGTCTAGCCGAAGTTGGCGAGTCCGGAATCGAGTTTTTTCACTGCTGATGAAAGTTTCTTCGGCACAATTCGTTGTGCCGCAACGGACGCAATGCGACGTTTGGCAATCCGGACTCTCGTGATCTTCGGGTCCTTCGTGGTGATCAAGTTTTTTCAAATTTATATTCGATGGAATACCAACGTTCAGACCGGGTCGGCGATTTGCTGTTGGAGGTGATCTCTGATCTGTTGCGACGCGAGATCCGCGACCCGCGAGTTCGCGATGTCGCCTTGACGGCGGTCAAGATGTCCAAGGATCTGCGCCACGCGCGAGTTTACTTTAATCTTTTGGGTGGAGCAGGACGGCACGAAGAAGCGGCAGCGGGGCTCAGGAGTGCCAGCGGCTTCATTCGCACGAAAGCGGCCAAGCAGCTCAATCTTCGCTTTGCCCCGACCATCGAGTTTTTTTACGACGAGTCCGCCGACGAAGCGCAGCGCATCGACGCATTATTGAAGCAGGTTAACAACTAGGGCTGCCTTCGGGTTGCCGACAGATGTCGGTTTCAATACCGGTTACGGTTTCGCCGCAAATTTCTTGTCGTGGCAGTTAGCGAGGTTATGTCCTTTCACCAGAGCGGTCTGCTTTTGATCGATAAACCCGAAGGACCGTCATCGGCCCATGTGGTGTATCGCGTCAAGAAAATTCTTGGCGCTAAACGGGTGGGTCATTTGGGCACCCTCGACCCGTTCGCTTCGGGTCTGCTGCCGATCGGTGTCAACGAGGGCACCAAGATCGCCGAGGTTTTTCTCGGCGGCGTAAAAAGCTATCGGGCGGTCATGGTTCTGGGGATTGCCACGGACAGCCAAGATGCAACCGGAAAAATCATCGATGAGCGGGCGGTGCCGGTCTTGACGGATGACGATTTGCGGCGGCTGGAAGTGAAATTCTTCGGCGCTCAAACCCAGGTGCCGCCGATGTTCTCGGCTTTGAAAAAAGATGGCGTGCGCTTGTACGAACTCGCTCGGCAAGGCCAGGAGATCGAGCGCGCGCCGCGCTCCATACAGATCGATCGGCTCGAACTCCATCGTATAAGCGACACCGAGATCGAGTTCGATGTTAGCTGCTCGCGCGGCACTTACGTGCGGACATTGGCTGCTGATATGGGCACGGAGTTGGGCTGCGGCGCTCACCTGAAAAAGCTCCGGCGCCTGGCTTGCGATCATCTATCGCTGGAAGAAGCGGTAACCATCGAGCAGCTTGAAGCCGCCATGGACGGCGGTACCGTGCCATTGGTCACGCTGGCTAAAGCCTTACGCCATTTGCCCGCGGTGACCTGGGACGGCCGATCGATTGCCCGATTGCGCCAGGGGCAGCAAGAAGTCTTGGCGCAGCTACGACTGCCGGGAAAAGGTGCAACTTTGCTGTCGATTCTCGATCAAGCCGATGCGCTCATTGCGCTGGTGCAGTGGAGCGAAGATTTGCCCGGCGGCAGGTGGCGATTATACCGCGTCTTCCATTGAGTTCTGCGCTACCGGTGGCCGCGGTTTATTGACATCAGCCGGGTCAATAGATAGGGTACGATTCCTTACCGAACGTGAACGATATCGCCATCTTGGATGGCGATTGTGAGGCCGTCTCAGATGCTGTGTTCGGTCGATTCGTAAGTCTCTCCCAGTCGATTAAGAAAGGATGCATTGATATCCCATGAGTAATGTAACAGGAACGGTTCCGGCAAATCCGCATATTCAAAATTGGGTTAAAAGCGTTGCGGCGATGTGTCAGCCCGATAGCGTCTACTGGTGCGACGGTTCGGAAGAAGAAAAAGAACTGCTGACCAAGATCGCGGTGCAGAGCGGCGATCTGTTGCCACTCAATCAGAAAGAAGCGCCAGGCTGTTACCTGCACCGCAGCGCCCTCAACGATGTCGCGCGCACGGAGAATCTAACCTTCGTTTGTACTAATCAACAGGAAGAGGCCGGGCCCAACAATAACTGGATGGCGCCGGCGGAATCCTACGACAAGCTCGGCAAGATCTTCGCCGGGGCGATGCGCGGGCGGACGCTCTATGTCATTCCTTTTCTCATGGGCCCGCAAGGATCGTCGTTCAGCAAGGTCGGCGTGCAAGTCACCGATAGCGTTTACGTGGTGCTCAACATGCGCTTGATGACGCGCATGGGTAAGGTCGCTTTGGATCATCTCGGCAACTCCGATGATTTCACTCGATGCCTCCATTCCAAGGCCGATCTCGATATGGAGCGCCGTTTTATCTGCCATTATCCCCAGGACAATACCGTTTGGAGCGTGGGCTCGGGATACGGCGGCAACGCGTTGCTGGCGAAAAAGTGTCTATCCCTGCGCATCGCCAGCAAACTCGGCCAGCAGGAAGGCTGGATGGCCGAGCATATGCTGATCGTCGGCGTGGAAAATCCCGACGGTGAGATCACCTATGTTTGCGGCGCGTTCCCGAGCGCTTGCGGCAAGACCAACATGGCGATGTTGGTGCCGCCGGCGAGCATGAAAGGCTGGAAGATTCACACTGTCGGCGACGATATCTCATGGCTGCGTGTGGGCGAAGACGGCAGACTTTGGGCGATCAATCCGGAAGCGGGCTTTTTCGGCGTCGCGCCGGGCACGGGTTCGAATACCAACCCCAACGCCGTGAAGACAGTTCAGAAAGATACCATCTTCACCAACGTGGCACTGCGCGATGACGGCACAGTCTGGTGGGAAGGCCACGACGACCCGGTGCCAGCGAACGCTCAGGACTGGCGCGGCAAGCCCTGGGATCCCGAGGGCGGCAGTCCGGCGGCGCATCCCAATTCGCGCTTCACCGTTTCGATCAAACAATGCCCGACCTATTCGCCGGAGTGGGAAAAACCCGAAGGTGTGCCGATCAGCGCGATTCTCTTCGGCGCGCGCCGGCAAAAGCTGATTCCGTTGGTCTACCAATCCTTCAACTGGCAGCACGGCACTTTCCTCGGCGCGACGCTGGCTTCCGAAACCACGGCGGCGGCCACCGGTGCTGTCGGCGTGGTGCGGCGCGATCCGATGGCGATGCTGCCGTTTTGCGGCTACAACATGGGTGACTATTGGGCGCACTGGTTGGCGATGGGCAAGAAGGCGACCAATCCCCCAAAAGTTTTCCGCGTCAATTGGTTTCAACGCAACGAACGGGGCCGTTTCCTCTGGCCGGGATTCGGCGAAAATCTGCGGGTGTTACGCTGGGTCGTCGAGCGGTCAAAGGGCGGCGGTCAGGCCGACGAGACGCCGATAGGTTTTGTTCCAAGAGCGTCAGGCCTTACTGGAGACGGGCTCGATATTTCCAAGGCCGATGTTGATCAGTTGTTGTCGGTCGATCGTGCGGGATGGAAAAATAATTTGAAAAGCCAGAGCGATTTCTTCGATACCTTCGGCGATCATCTACCGGCGGGCATGAAGGAAGAACATGGCGCGCTAGCCAACCGGCTCAAAGGCTAACCTGGGAGGGATTTTATGGCGCGCGGTCATCACGATGTCGGTGGATTGCCCGGAGCGGGCGATATCGATCAGGCAGAGCATGCATTGTCGGATTGGGAGATTCTCGCCGATGCCGTCAACCAGGCGCTGGGCGCACGCGGCATCAAGCGTACCGACGAAATGCGCCGGGCGCGCGAGGAGATGGATTCCGCGGCGTACCGCGATATGACTTATTACGAGCGTTGGATCGCCAGCATCGAAGCGATTCTCATCGAAAAAAATATTCTCACCAAAGAAGAGATCGACCAGAAGCTCACGGTATTCGAATCGAAGTGGGGCGAGCCGTGACTCTCGCCACCGGCAGATTTAAATCCGGCGATCGGGTGAAAGTCAAATTCGAAGATCGCCCGGGTCATCTGCGCACACCCTGGTACATCCGCGGCAAGAGCGGTTGGATCGAACGGGTCTACGGCGACTTTCTCAATCCTGAATTACTCGCCTTCGGCAAGGATGGCTTGCCCAAGAAGACTCTCTATTTGGTTGCCTTCGATTACAGCGAAGTATTCGGCAAGCCCCAGGGTGCCAACGACAAGATTCTCGTCGATATCTACGATCACTGGCTCGAGCCGCTGGTTAAGGAGATGTTATGAGCGACGACCATGGAAATGATCATCCCAAGCATGAATTGAGTTATTACGCTAAACGGATATATGCCATGCGCGACCTGTTGATCGAAAAGGGTGTGATCACAGATAAAGACATTCAGTGCCAGATCGAATACCAGGAGGCGCGCACACCCGCCAACGGCGCCAAGCTGGTCGCCAGGGCCTGGGTCGATCCAGCGTTCAAAGCGCGTTTCATCGCCGACCCGAAAACTGCCTGTGCCGAGATGGGTATCGACGCCACGGCGATTAACGAGTTTGTCGTTTTGGAAAATACGCCGAAAGTGCGCCACATGGTGGTGTGTACCTTATGTTCTTGCTATCCGCGGCCGATCCTTGGCCGGCCGCCAGATTGGTACAAGAGTTTCAACTATCGCCAGCGTTCGGTATCGGACCCGCGCGGCGTCATGCGCGAGTTCGGTTTGGAGCTCCCCGACGACGTCGAAGTGCGGGTGCATGATAGCACCGCGGACATTCGCTATATCGTCATGCCATTGCGCCCCGCCGGCACGGCTGGGTGGAGTGAAGACGATCTAGCGAAACTGGTAACGCGTGACAGCATGATCGGGGTCATGAATGCATTGCCGACTTTGCCCGATTAACATCTGCAATTCCGCCTAACTACCTCGAATTTACCGGGCACAAACCTAAATTTAGGCAGAGTCAGCTTTTTGGCGACGCTGCCGATCTTTTTTGTTGATTTCTTGCGCTACTGTTCTTACCATTGATAAAACAGGTCCTTATAGGGAATCATGGTTACCAAACCGCGCCCATTCAGGAGGGCCAAACGCCTGAAATTTGACTTTGCCACGGCGCTGCGTAGTATCGGCCAAGACTTAGAGCGGCGTGAACTGAAGACCTTCGACATCCGCTTCGAAGGCGGGGAGTTTATCGCCCTATGCGGCTATCAAGCGCCGCCGGCGGCAACCCCGGTGGAACTGAAATATCGCCCGAGCGATATCAAAGAATTGGACCAGCAGGGTAGTGAGAATCGTGGCAAGGCCGCGCCGCCGAAGGATTTTCTCAATCAACCGCAAGTCTTTCGTACCATCGGCGGTTTTCTTGATCGGAATGAAGCACAGCTAATCCGTTTGGCCAACAATAATGACTCGCGCGCCAAGGAGTCGACCTTCATCGTCGAATATATCAGCCGTGACGGCGAGCATGTCGTCGACGACCGCGCCGGCGCGGCGATCTACGACATGTGTGTGAGCATGTACAAGCAACGCGGCAAGTTGACCGGAACCGGCCGCCGCTGCCGCTAACCCCGATCGGATCGAGCTTGCGCATGATTTCTAGATAACTGCCGAAGGCCTGCGAAATTGGACACCTCCATCGATTACTATTCCATTCTAGGGATCAAGCCGAGCGCCACGGTGGACGACATCAAGCGCGCCTACCGTCAGATGGTTTTTCGTTTTCATCCGGACCGCAACCCGGACAACCCGGAAGCCGCCGACAAATTCAATCAAGTGCGTGACGCTTACGCGGTGCTATCCGATGCCTTGAAACGACGTGTCTACGATAGCATCAAGCACCCAGCGGGAGCCGAGGAGAGCGAAGAGCCAGCCGACGAAGAGGCGAATGAAAAAGAAGAGCAGCCGTTTAACGGTAATGGCCACGGGTCGGCCAGCGGCTTTAATACCAAGCAAGAATTCAAACAGAAAATCGACCCGGAACCCAAGTGCCCGTCATGTTCTGTCGTCGGTATCGATCACATTGTCTCACGCAAAGGCGGTTCAGGCAGCGCGCGCGGCAAACATTTCGTCCTCTCGCCCTTCAACGTCGTGCTCTGCAACGCCTGCGGTCATGTTTACGGCGTGACCGGAAGTTCCAACTAAAACCCATCGCGAAAAGATTGCCGACTCGTTTCCGAACCGGGCGTCAGTGCATCACCCCGCCGCCTTCGACGACGAGCAACTGACCGGTGATGAAGTCGCTGTCGGAACTGGCGAGAAACAGCGCGGTGCCGACGATGTCGGCGGGGGTTTCGATGCGGCGGAAGGCGCGTTTGTCCATGCTACCCTCGCGCCGTTTCAAGACTTCTTCGGAGACATTTTCCTCGCTCATGGTCGAGCCCGGGGTCATGCAGTTGACGTTGATGCCGTATTCGCCCAGCTGACGCGCCATCACGCGAGTGAGCGCGACCACGCCGCCTTTGGCCGTGGTGTAATGCGGCATGTTGCCCGAGCCGCTAAAAAACGTGCCCGAAGCGATGTTGATGATCTTGCCCGAGCGTTGCGCCTTCATGATCGGGATCGCCGCTTTGCTGCACAAAAAGACGCCTTTCAAATTGACTTCGATGACACGGTCCCATTCATCCAGATCCAAATCTTCCACCGGGCCTTTCCACAACTTCTGCGTGACGTAGATCGCCGCGTTGTTGAGCAGCACGTCGACGCGGCCGAATTTATTCACGGTTTCCTGCATCAACCCTTGGAGGTTGGGCAGACTACGGACGTCGGTGCTGCGCGCCCAGGCTGAGCCGCCGGCGTCGAGGATCGCTTTGGCCGTAGCCACTCCACCGGCGGCATCGATGTCGGCGATCACCACATGCGCGCCTTCTTCGGCAAAACGTTTAGCGTAGGCCTTGCCGATGCCGTGGGCCGCGCCGGTGATTATCGTGACTTTGTTTTTGAGCCGCATAGATTCTCCGTTGCCGAGCCTGAGTGCTCGCGCCATGCAAAACTCGCCGATGGGAAACTAACTGAAACTAGGTGTCTTGCCGGCAAGAAAAACTTCGAGCTGGTTGACCGGGAAACGCAGGCCGACGAAGAAACTGCCGAACAGACCGTAGACCGCGCTGGCTTCGTCAAAGCGCATTTCGTAAACGAGCTTCTTGAATACCAGCGGATCGTCGGCGAACAGATCGACGCCCCACTCCCAATCGTCGAAGCCGATGGAGCCGGATATGATCTGCGTGACCCGGCCGGCGTAGTGGCGGCCGATCATGCCATGGTCGCGCATCATGCGTTGGCGCTCGCGGATCGGCTCGCTGTACCAATTCTTCGCTTCACCGCGATATTTATTCATCGGATAAAAACACAGATAGCGGCGCAGCGGGATTTCCGGCCACAGGCGCGGCGCGGAAGTTTCGCGCTGCTTGGACAATTCCGCTTCGAGCTCGCGGTTCCAGTCGGCGGTGCCGGGCTTGAGACCTTTGGCGGTGAGTTCGGCGTAGAGTTTTACCGACCCTTCGTAGAGTCCGAGTTCGACCACCGAGAGATAAGAAGTCGTCGGTTCGAGGTATTCGTTCAGCTCGCTGTTGGCAATCGCCAATTCGGCGCCGTTCAGGTCGTCGAGAGTATTGCGAAAGTGGACGACCATCAAATCGCCTTTATGCCCAAGCATCGAGAAGAGCCCGGTGGCGGCTTGCTTGTTCGCTTCTAATTCGCCGAATAGTGTCACGGCTCTTTCTAAAATATGTTTCTGCTGGGTGTGGCCGAGCGCTTTCCAGGCCGGCCAGCGCACCCGAAGCATTTGATGCAGTAGATAGGAGCCGTCAAGGGTCAGCGGTGTTGCCGGCAGATCGCCAGTTTGAGTTGGTGTCGATTGAGCTTCCATTGGATTTATCTATGACCGGTCATTCAAGAATTCACCACCGCCGGCGGCGAGCCGTTCGTCGGCGCCGTTTGATCGGGTTTAGCGCCGCGCATGCGGTCGCGCAGCGCTTGGAAGCCGCGCTTGGCCATGCGAATAATTTTCGGCACGATCCAAACTCCCAACCCGATGAAAGCTACGACGAGAACTATCATGACAATCGGATGATTGAAAATCATCCAGATGCCGCCCAATACGGCGATATCTTCGGTGACGCTGGCGGTCCAATTGGTGAACGGCTCCGGACTGGCGTTGATCGCCAAGCGCGTGGTCGCTTTGGCGCCGTGAGCGGCCAAGGCGATGGAGCCGCCGGCGAGCATGGCGGCCAATTCCAGGGCCGGATTCATATCGCCCAACGCCCTTGCGGCCAAGATAGCGCCGGCCGGCACACGAATAAAAGTGTGGAGCGCGTCCCAACCGCTGTCCAAGTATGGCACCTTGTCGGCGAAAAACTCGATGAAATACATGATGCAGGCGATGGCGATCACCGCAGGATGGGCGAGTACTTCAAGGTTCTGCGGCAATTGAATGAGCTCCATCTGCCGGGCGATGCCCAAGGCCGCCACGGTGGCGTAAAGATTGATGCCCGAGGTCCAGGCCGTGCCCATCGCCAAACTCAATAATTCGATCGTGCCCATATGCCGACTCCTTCGAGGCCGGGTGGCCGCCCGATATCATCTACTTTGACGTTCGTTCGAGCGATCTATTGCGCCTCGCCGGTGACCCTGCGGCAAACGCTCATAGCTTAAATTTATCGGCGATCTTATCTTTGAAGTCCTTTTCGAAGGCGTTCACCGCCGGGAACTGATCCATCCACTTGTAGGGCCGGCAGGCGTCGATGAGCACGCGGTCGGAGGTGTAGCCGCGCGGCGAACGCTCCTCCGGCGGCATGGCGGGCTCACAGACCGAGGCCCAAACGTCCTTGACGACGTCGATGCCGCCGCGCACGTAGCAGCGCGTGGCGATCGCCCAGATCACTTCGCCGGGATTGGTGATGTCGATGTCATCATCGACAACCACGACAAACTTGCCGCCGTAAGCGCCCGCCCGGGCGCCGGCAGCGACCAGCAGGGCTTGCTTGGCGTGGCCAGCGTAGCGCTGTTTGATCGAGACCACGGTGAACGGTCCCGGCTGGCCGCCGTAGACAAAGCCCCACACGCCTTTGACTTCGGGGATACCGGCCTTTTCCAACTGCTCCCACAAGGTCGCCGCGCCCAGCGGCATCGGCAGATAACTCGCCGGCGGCTTGAGCGGCGGCGCGCCGAGGAGGATAGGATTATTTCGGTAATAAACCCGCTTGACGGTCATCACCGGGGTCTCGCCGACATTCTCTTCGGTGAAATATCCCGGCCACTCGCCGAAGGGACCTTCCTTCGGCATGTCCTCGTCTTTCATCGGCGGCAGTTCGCCTTCGAGAACGATCTCGGCATTGGCGGGTATCGGCAATCCGGTGACGGCGCCGCACGCGACCGGCACGGGCGCGCCTTGAAGATAACCGGCAAATTCAAATTCGTTGACATCCGGCGGCAGCGGCATCTGCGCCGCGAGAAACACCGCGGGGCCTTGGCCCAGGGTGATCGCAATCGGCAAAGGCTTACCCGCATCGCGGGCGCGCTCGAAAGCGAGCCGGCCATGTTTGCCCATGTTCATTTTCACCGAGACATGATTTTTATCCTGCACCATGACCCGGTAGGTGCCGATATTGACCTTGCCGGTGTCGAGATCTCTGGTGATGACGCCGCAGCCAGTGCCGATGAACGGCCCGCCGTCGAGATCATGCCATTTGGGTGTGGGAAATTTATAGAGGTCGACCTGGTCGTCGACCATCTGGTTTTCCATCACCGGGCCGCCTTCGACCTGCTGCACCGGCACAGGTTTGTAAGCCGCAAGCTTTTTGCGCCATTCATAGAGATAGTCGATGCCGTTTTGCGCGGCGATGCCCATCGCCGGTCCGGTGCGCTTGCAGGTGCGAAAGACGTTGGTGATCACTCGAAACCCGGACGGATAATCTTTAAAGTTGTTAAACAGCAGCGCATCGCCTTCTTTTTCCGCCGCCCGTTCGGTGAGCGCGCCCACTTCCAAATTCAAATCCACGCCGTCAAACTCGCGCAGTTCGCCCATCTCTTTGAGCACTTCGATGTACCCTCGCATGTCGGTTACGTCAGCCATGATGTCCTCCGGAATTGGCGCAATAGTATGGCGGCGGGGGAGGGGAGTCAATCACATGATGGCGTGATTTGTTGGGCGCTATCGACGCTGCGACGACAGATTCAAATGCGTAACAAAGCGCGATCCCATCTCGGCATTTCTTGTCAAACTGTAGTAAGACTGAATCCGTGCA
>CAWFJP010000029.1:0-494722 GCA_963816145.1 uncultured delta proteobacterium | reverse complement strand
TCACTGAAAATTCCGTTTTGGGTTTTGAGTTTTGGGTTCGCACGAAACCCGGAACTCGAAACCCAAAACCAAAGGCTTCGATCCGCACCAGCCCACACCGAGTTCACTTATCGCACAGACTACAATCCGATGATTTCCATCCGCCGCTTGCACAAACGGTTCACCGTCAGCGACGGCGTGGTCGCCGCGATCAAATCGCTCGACTTGGAAGTCGCCGAAGGCGAGCTGTTCGTCATCGTCGGTGCCAGCGGTTCGGGAAAAACCACACTGCTGCGCTGCATCGCCGGGCTGGAAGTTCCCGACGGCGGCGAGGTGCGCATCGATGGCAAGGTCGTTTCGTCGGATAGCCCGCCCACTTGGGTCGCGCCGCAGCAGCGCAAGCTCGGCATGGTATTTCAATCCTACGCCGTCTGGCCTCATCTCTCGGTATCGCAAAACATCGCCTTGCCGCTGGCCGAAGGCGCCCAGCGCATCGCCAAGAGCGAAGTCGCCAGACGGGTCAACGAAGCGCTCCGCTTAGTTCAGCTGGAAGAACAGGCGGACCGTCCGGCAACCTTGCTGAGCGGCGGACAACAGCAGCGCGTCGCCCTGGCGCGCGCCATTGCGGTCAGCTCACGGTTATTGTTGATGGACGAGCCGCTGAGCAACCTCGACGCTCGTCTACGCGAAGACGTCCGCGGCAAAATTCGCGATCTGGCTAAACAGTTGGGCTCCACCGTCCTCTACGTCACCCACGATCAAATCGAAGCGATGGCTATCGCCGACAAGATCGCCCTCATGCAAGCCGGCGAATTGTTGCAGGTCGGCACGCCGGCGCAGATCTATCACAAACCCAACAACGCCGATGTCGCCGATTTCTTCGGTTCGGTCAACTGGCTCGACGGCGAGATCGTTGCCCCAGGTATTGCCGACTCGCCCATCGGCAAGCTCCAAGTCGAGTCCGCTGCCAAGCCGGGGCAAAAGATTCGTCTCGGCTTTCGACCGGAAAATCTACGGGTCGCCAACGGCAACAGCCGAACTAACTGCTTCAATGGCAAGTTGGTTTCGAGCACCTTTCTCGGCGATCAATATACCTATTGCGCCCAAGCCAACGACCGGCAATTGATGGGCAAGAATCGAACTTTACCAGAGAACACAAGCGGATCGACACAATTTACAGTGGACGCGGCGGACATCATGGTCTTTTCCCGCCGTAATCCGTAAATCACAGGAGGACCGTCATGATCGTTAGACTGGCAGCACTTGTTTTCGCCCTGGCATGCTTTGGCGCCCAAGCCAAAGCCACGACCCTTGCCGAACTGATCGAAGGCGCGCGCAAAGAAGGCGTGCTGCGCGGCCAATGGGGCCAGGCGAGCTTCGGCGGCAGCGAAGGTTTCAAGGAAATCGTCGCCAACATGAACAAAAAATACAAGCTCGACTTGAAAGGCCAGTACACGCCGGGTCCCGATATGCAGGCATTGATGCTGCGGGTCATTCAGGAATCCGCCGCCGGCCAACCAGCCAGCACCGACGTCTATCTGGGCAATGCCCAGGCGATGCTCGATGGCCTGAATGCTAAGGTGCTCAAGCCGATGACCTACAATCAATTCATCCTGGACAAGCCCGCGAGCGAAGGCAAATTCAATCCGATCGCGGCCGACGGCACCCATGTCGCAGTCGCCACCGCCGTGGTCGGGGTGCAGTACAACACCAACGCGGTCAAGGGCAACGACATTCCCAAGCGCATCGAGGACGTGCTCAATCCCAAGTGGAAGGGTAAAATCGCCTCGACCCCCTACGCCGCCGGTATGCGCGAGTTCGCCACGCCGGATTTCTTAGGCCGCGAGAAAATGGTCGACTTTACGCGCAAACTGTCTAAACAGATCGGCGGGTTGATGCGTTGCGGCGAAGTCGAACGCATCACTAGCGGCGAATTTATCATGCTGGCGTTTACCTGCGGCGGCAACGACGTCAACGTCGCCAAGCGCACCGGCGCGCCGGTGGGCCATTCTGTCATGGAAGAAGGCACTGTGCTGCATATGCGTTATGCCGGCGTGCCGAAAAACTCGCGCTCACCCAATGCCGGCGCGCTGTTGATTCATTATCTCATGAGCGCCGAGGGCCAAGAACTGCTCTGGCGCATCGACGGCCTGGATCTGCATCTATTCTCCGGTTCGCAAACCAAGCGCGAACTCGACCGCGTGCGCGCCGCCAAAGGCAAGATCATCATCAATTCCCCCGAGTGGCTGGCGTCGTTCAAAGATTACTCGGCGATCCAGAAAGAGCTGGAAGGCATCCTGAGGCAGAAGTAGGCAAGCGAACCGGGGTGATGGAGTATTGGAGTAATGGAGTGTTGGGGCCGCCCTCCCTTCCGAACCCATTTCTCCATCACTCCACCGCTCCATTACTCCAATCTTCATGACTGCGTACACTTCGCGTTTAAGAGGCTTCCTCGCCGGCACACAGACCTCCCCGGCTCTTCTGTCGCTGGCCGCGTTGCCGATGGCGGTCATCCTCGTCTTGGTCCTCGCCATGTTTTGGGTGAGCGTGCAGAAAGGCGCGCTGGGCACTCCCAGCGCGATTTACACGCTGGCCAATTACCGCGAAGTGTTTGCCGACCCGTTTATCATCGGTGTCGTTGTCAACACTTTGATCTTCACAATTACCGCGACGTTGGTCGCCCTGTTCTTTGGCTTACCCGTCGCTTGGCTAGTGGAACGAACCACGCTGCCGGGAAAGACTTTGCTTTACGCAATCATGACGCTGGGCTTGCTCATTCCAGGAATCTACACCGCCATGGGCTGGACGTTGATCGCCCATCCTCGGATCGGGTTTGTCAATCGCTGGCTGGTCGATCTATTCAATCTCGACGACGGGCCGATCAATATCGCCACACCCGTCGGCATGGGTCTCGTCCAAGGTTTGAGCCTCGCCGCCTTGGCGTTCATATTAACTTCGCAGATGTTTCGCGCCATGAATCCCTCCCTCGAAGAAGCCGCGCGGGTTCATGGCATGGGCTTCGCTAAAATCATTTGGCGCATCACCTTACCGCTGGCCCGGCCGGGAATTCTGGCGGCGGTGATTTACATCTTCACCATCGGTATCGCCACTTTCGACATCCCGGCGATTTTGGGGTTGGGTAATCGCGTCTATCTGCTCAGCACGTTTATCTATTTAAAAGTTCATCCCCAAGGCGCCGGCCTGCCCGAGTATGGTATTACCGGCGTCGTCGGCGCTCTCATGATCGTCGTCGCCGGCCTACTGACGCTGTGGTACAGCCAGGTGCTGCGCCAGGGACACCGCTTCGAAGTGGTCACCGGCAAAGGTTATAAACCGACGTTGATTCCGCTCGGCCGTTGGTCGCTGCTTGCTTGGGCGTTTATCCTGCTTTACGCGCTATTTTCAAAACTGCTGCCGCTGCTCTTGATCGCCTATGCCGCGCTGACACCCTACTTCGTGCCGCCTTCGGTCGAAGCCATGAAGAACCTGTCGTTCACTCACTTTCAGGGTATGGATTGGGAACTGGTGTTGCGAGGTTTGAAAAATACTGTCCTGTTGGTCGCGGTGGTGCCGCTCGCGGTTCTCCTGCTCGCCTTCGCGCTCTCCTGGTTGATCGTGCGCTCGCGCAGCCGGCTGCGTTTTGCGCTGGAATTCGGTGCCTTTCTGCCGCAAGCCTTGCCCGAAGTGATCCTCGCCATCGGCGCGCTGTTGCTCGCGCTTTTCGTCATCGGTACCAAAGTACCGCTCTATGGCTCGGTCTGGATCATCGCGATCGTCTACACGGTGGCCCGCTTGGCCTTCGCCACCCGTGCCTTGAACGGCTCGTTGTTGCAAATCCATCGCGAGCTTGAAGAAGCCGCTTTTGTCTCCGGCCTGTCCACCGCCCGCACCGCATGGCGAGTGTTGTTTCCGTTGATCCGGCCTACCCTTTTCTCGGTGTGGATTTGGACGGCGTTGTTGGTTTACCGCGAGCTGACCGTCGCGGTGTTCCTCGCCGTCCATGACAACATCACCTTGCCAGCTGTCATTTGGAGCTACTGGTACAGCGGCAGCATCAACAAAGCTTCCGCCGTGACACTACTGATGACGTTGGTCTTGGCGCCGCTCATCTTCATCGCCTGGTGGTTCGGCCGGCGCAGCCAGGTGTCGCTCAATTGATTTTAATTAGAGAATCGGAGCATTCGTGGATACTGAAAATTTGTTAGACATCATCCGCCACCGGCGCAGCGTGCGCGTCTACAAGACCGGCAAGGTCACCAACCAACAACTGGAGACCATTCTCGAAGCAGCGCGCTGGGCGCCTTCGGGAGCCAACACTCAGCCTTGGGAGTTCATCGCCACCCGTGACCGCAAGAAGATGAAACGGGTGCGCGAGATCTATTCCCAAGAATGGCGCGATCGCAAAAAAGAAGACCCGGTGCACTATAAGGGCCTGAAAAAAGACTATGTCGGCGATGTCAGCGTGCTGGTGCTCGCCTGCGGTGACGCACGAACCAAGCAAGTCTACCTAACCACACGCCAGCCCGCCGACCGGGAAAAGCTATTCCAAGCCAGCATCGCCAACTCGGTGCAGCAAGCGATGCTCGCCGCCGCCAGCATGAACTTGGGCACCGTGTGGGTATCTGTGCGCGAGGAAGTGGAGCCGGAATTACGAAAACTGTTCGGGGTGCCCAATGAATTGCGCCTGCTATGGGTCATGCCCATCGGCCACGCCAGCAGCTGGCCGAAAGCTAAGCCCAGGCGGCCGATCAGCGCGTTCACCCACTACGAGGTTTACGACAAGAAGAAGCTGCGCAAAGACACCGACATTCACGCCTGGCCGAAGAATTGAGTGACAGCAATTGTGCGTAGTCGATAGTTTTTCACGAAGGACACTAAGATCACGAAGTTCGGAATTTTAAACTTCCGAAACCTTCGTGTCCTTCGTGCTCTTCGCGGTAAACTGGAATCTCACGATTCGGAAATTTCGTACTTCTCGTGGTGCAGCTCTTGGCTCGCCTTGATGATGATCCGGTGGTTGATCTCACGCTCTAGAGTTTCCAAACTGTTGTTCTTCTCATCATAGAGGAAGTTCGCGACATCGGGGTGCAGGCGCACGACGATGTTCCGGCTATTATCCATTCCGGCATGGTGACTCTTGATCGCGCGCAGGACATCATAGGCCACGGTCACCGGCGATTTGATCCGGCCGCGCCCCTCGCAGTGCGGGCAGGGGCGGAGCAGTTGATTTTCCAAACTTTCACGGGTGCGCTGGCGAGTCATTTCGACCAGGCCCAGCTCGGAAATTTTTAAAATATTGGTGCGCGCTTTGTCTTTTTTCAGCGCTTCCTTGAGAGCTTCATAGACCTTCTTGCGGTTGGCCTCTTTCTCCATATCGATGAAGTCGATAATGATCAGGCCGCCGGCGTTTCGCAGCCGCAGTTGCCGCACCACTTCTTGCACCGCCTCCAGGTTGGTCTTGAGAATCGTCTCTTCTTGATTGCGCTTGCCGACGAAGCGGCCGGTATTGACGTCCACCGCGGTCAGCGCCTCGGTCCGTTCGATGATAATGTAGCCGCCCGAACGCAACCAGGCGCGCGGATCGAGGGCTTTGGTAATCTTTTCTTCGATCCCGAGTTGTTCGAACAGCGGCTCCTTGTCGGCGTAGAGATTAATCTTCGACTTCAAGCGCGGCATGAAGTGGCGCACAAAATCGACAATACGCCGGTGGTCCTTGGGCGAATCGATCAACACCTGCTCGGTATCGGCGCTGAAAAAATCGCGAATCGCCCGCGCAATCAGATCGAGATCCTGATGGATCAATGACGGCGCCGGCGCGCTTTCGGCTTTCTTCTGAATGCCTTTCCAAAGCTTCTGTAAAAAGCCCAAATCGCGCTGAATCTCGCGCTTACTCAGTCCCTCGCAGGCCGTGCGCAGAATAAAGCCGCCTTCCTCCGTACCCAAGGATTGCGCGATCTCCTTGAGCCGCTTGCGTTCGTCGTCGCTTTCGATGCGCCGCGAGATGCCGATATGCCTATTCCCAGGCATAAAAACCATGTAGCGGCCAGGTAGAGAAATATGTGAGGTTACCCGCGCGCCCTTGGTGCCGAGGGGGTCCTTGGCAACCTGCACGAGCACCTCTTCGCCGCGCGAAAGCTGCTTCTCCAAGGGCAAGTGGCGCGACGGATTGGGCTTCGGCGGCGCCTCTTCGAATTCGACATCATCGTTCGCCGGACTGATTAATTGTACGTCATCGAGGGCGGAGAAATCCGACGCATGGAGAAATCCCGCCTTGTCCATGCCGATCTCGATGAAGGCCGCTTGCATGCCGGGCAAAACCCGCGCGACCTTGCCTTTGTAGATATTTCCCGCGACGCCCATCTCTTCTTTTCGTTCGACGAAGAACTCGGCTAAGAGACCGTCTTCGACAATCGCGATGCGGCTTTCTTGCGGCGTGGAATTGATAATAATTTCTTGTTTCATAGTTTTACGTTGACACTTAACTTTTGGCGCTGCCGGTGGGTGTGGTGCGAGGCGGGCCGCGCAGAGAATAGCGCAACCGACGAATAGCAAAAAAGAAAATAGCTGACATTACATATAAAAGAAATAACCGGTGAGATCAAGATGAAGCTGGGCAGTTCGTCCAGCGTCAAATTGACATTAACGCCGAAGACCGGTAATTTCAAAAGAGTACCGGCGACCCGATCGACATCATTCGTGCATGATGTAAGCTGACTATGAGTTTTTCAGCCACTGCGCCAGGTTATTCGATCCTTAACACCAAGGTCCTGATCCTCAATCGGTCCTATTTGCCGATCCACGTCACCTCGGTAAAGCGCGCCTTTGTGCTGCTCTACCAGGGTATCGCCAAAGCGGTAAACGAGCAGTACCAGACCTTCGATTTCGACAGTTGGAGCGACCTATCGATCTCAGCCCATGACGAGACCGTCGGTATGGTCAATCGGGTCATTCGCGTGCCCAGGGTGATTCTTCTGGTGGCCTACGACCGAGTGCCCAAACGCCAGGTTCGCTTCAGCCGTTTTAATATCTATGCGCGCGACAAACTGACCTGCCAGTACTGCCACCGGCGGCTGCCGCGCCAGGAACTCAATCTCGATCACGTCATCCCCCGTTCGCAGGGCGGCGTATCCACTTGGGAGAACGTGGTCTGCTCCTGCCATGAGTGCAATCGCCGCAAGGGCGGGCGCACACCGCATCAAGCCGGCATGCTCCTGGCTCGCTTTCCTGTCCGCCCCCAGTGGACACCCTTCATGCAGGAAACCTTCAGCCTTTCGCGCTATAAGGAATGGACACCATTTCTTAATACCGTCGACGCGTCGTACTGGAATACCGAGCTTTTGGAACGTTAGACGGCCGAGCACCGCACGCGGGCAGTACTTACCCACAGGATTCATACCGACGAACCCTGCTTCAGAACGCGTAAATTCAATATATAGTGGTAAGTTATCCACAGGGCCCACCGTATCTTGTGATTTAATCTTGACACCCCCCGAAGGCTATGAAATAGTGGCGCTAGATCAGGCTTCCTGAAATTGCCTAAAAGTTACTTAAACTAGAATTAAACATGCGCCTAAAACGCCTTGAAATGATTGGTTTTAAGTCTTTCGCCGAGAAGACTTTCGTGGAGTTCAATCCAGGGGTCACGGCGGTCGTGGGCCCGAATGGTTGCGGCAAGTCCAATATCGTCGACGCCTTGCGTTGGGCCATGGGCGAACAGAGCGCCCGCCACCTGCGCGGTCATCAAATGGAGGACGTCGTCTTCGCCGGCAGTGATAGCTTGCCGCCCACCGGTATGGCTGAGGTTTCGATTACCTTCGACAACGAAGATGGCCGCAGTCCGGCGGAATACAGCAACTTGGCCGAGATTATGGTGACTCGCCGGTTGTTTCGCTCCGGCGAATCCGAGTACGCCATCAACAAAACTACCTGCCGCTTGAAAGACGTCGTCGAGCTGTTCTTGGGCAGCGGCGTCGGCAGCAAGACCTATTCGATCGTCGAGCAAGGCAAGGTCGATGAGTTGGTCAACTCCAAGCCGGAAGATCGGCGTGGCCTGATCGAAGAAGCGGCCGGCACCAGCATGTACAAGAGCCGCAAAGTGGTCGCCGAGAAAAAACTCGAACGCACCCAGCAAAACCTCTTGCGTGTCAGCGATATTGTCCGCGAGATCGAGCGGCAGATCCGCACCATGGAGTTGCAGGCTAAGAAGGCCGAACGCTATCGCGCCCTCAGATCCGAGCTGCGCGAAAAAGATTTTGCCTTCGCCGCGATGCAGCGCGATGCCTTGCATGGCGAGATCGCGCAGCAGGAAGCGCAACTCGCCCAAGTCGAAAACCGCCTGGCCCAACACCTCGCCATGCTGCATGGCAAGGAAGCCGAGAACGAGTCCGTGCGGCTGTCGCTGCTCGAAGCCGACAAGGCCATCGGCGCCCAACAAGAAACGGTTTTTCAACGGCGCACGCAAATCCAAACTGACGAACAGAAATGCGATTTCTACCGGCGTGATCTTGAACAGTTGGAACAATCGGAAAACGAAGCGAAGATCGCCTTAGCCGCAGTGAGCGAACGGCTGAAGACCCTGACCCAGGAGATCGATGAGCTGAGTAAAGCTAAGGATAGCTTTATTCAGCTATCGCTTTTCGAAGAAACTTTTTTGCGCGAGCGCGAAGCCGAACTGAGCGGTCTCCAGGGACAAATCCGCACCCTGCAGGACGACATCGATCGGCAGAAAGCCGCGCTCATCGATGCTGCCAACCAGATCGCTTACCTCAAAAACGACAGCGTGGCGAAAGACAAACGCCAGGCGGAAATCGCCGCAGAGCTAGGCCGCTGCCAGAGCGAATCCGCCCAAGCGAGGGTCTCGCTGACGGCATGCGGAGAGCGGCGCGAGGAGACCAGCCAGGCGATGAACACCTGTGTCGAAGCGTTGCGCGGGTGTACGTTAGAATCAACGATGGTGACCGCCTCGATCCAAACGCTCAGTCAGGCGCGCGACGATCAGCAGCGTCGTATCGACGGCCTCAAAGCCGTGATTCAAGAACATAGATCTCGTTTGCTGTCTCTCGAAGACCTCCAGCGCAACTACGAAGGCTACCAAGAAGGCGTGCGCGCTATCATGCTCAAAAAGCAACAGGCAGCCTCGCCCAACGGAATTTATGGCCTGGTCGCCGAGGTGATCGAAGCCCCGGAAAACTACGAGAAAGCCTTAACTGCCGTCCTGGGCGACCGGCTCCAGTACGTCATCGTCAAGGGCCACGAAGAGGGCGTCGAATCCATTGAATTCCTCAAACAACAGGTGTCCGGCCGCGGCAGCTTCATCCCGTTACAGCTGCGCCATCGCCAGCAAAAGGCGCTGCCTTTGGGCGAAGCCGAAGTGATCGCGCCGCTTTTGGATATGGTGTCAATCAAAGACGGCTATCGCGAAATCGCCGAGTATTTGCTCTCTGACGTTATCGTCGTACCGAACTTGACCTCGGGCTTGGCCCTATGGAACCGCAACGGTTATTACTGCACCATCGTCACTCCCGACGGCGAAGTGATCGATCCCATGGGCACCGTCACCGGAGGCAGCAGTACGCCGCTCGAGGGCAACCTGCTCACCCAACGGCGGCGTATTCGTGAACTCGGTAACACCCTCGCCAACCTGGCAGCGAAACTCCCTGATGAAGAGAGCGAATACGCGAAACTCAAAGCCGAACTTGAACTGGCGGAAACTCGCAAGACGGTATTAAGCAACGAGATCCATCGGCTCGAACTCGATCGGGTACGCTTGGAGCATGAGAATCGGGCAGCCGGCCAAGAGCATGAACGCCTGAGCCGCACCCTGGAAGCGCTCAGCCAGGAGCAAGACGATCTCACCGCGGCATTGCAGAATCTGCGCGACGAGTTGCAACGCAACTGCGAAATGATCGAAGGCCGTACGGCGCAGAAATTGACCGGCGAACAATCCCTGGCGGAAAAACAAGCGAGCTTTGGTGAATTGCGTAGTGCCGTCGAGAATGCCGAAGCGGCAGTGACTCAGTCGCGCATCCGCAACGCCGCCTTGGGTGAAAAACGCGAGAACACTCATGCCAATCTCGCCAATCGCCTAAAGCAACGGACGGACACCGCTCAGGAAATCGCCAATTGGCAGAGCCGCGGCGCCGATTGCCGGCACCAGCGCAGCGAAATCGCCGAGGCTCTGCGGCAAATCGAAGCGTCGCTGTCCGGCGCCAAGGAAGAGCTCCAGGCTTTGGAAAATCGCTTGCAGGCCGACCGGCAAAGCTATCGGACTATTTCAATGCAGTTGGCCGAGATCGGTGAAATGATCAAGGAGCTGCGGCCGCTCGGCGAGGCTTGTCAGGACGAGCGCAGCCGGATTCAGCTCACGCTCGCCGAAAAGCGACTCAACTTGCAGCACCTTGCCGACAATCTGCGCGAAAAATACGACACCGAATTGGAATCAATCGCCGCTGAAACCGGCGACGATCATGCGTCGCGCGATCAACTGCTGCTCGACATCGAAGAACTGCGCGGCCGCCTGGAGCGTATGGGCGAAGTCAACCTCGCCGCCATCGGCGAGTACGAAGAGCTGACCAGCCGCTTCCAGTTCATGAGCCAACAAAAGGAAGATCTGGAAAAATCCATCGCCGACTTGCAGCAGACCATCGTCAAATTGAATCGCGTCTGCCGGCTGCGCTTTAAGGAAAGCTTCGAATCGATCAACGAGAAGTTCGAGGCGATCTTCCCGCGTCTGTTCCGCGGCGGTAAAGCCCGACTCGTGCTCACCGATGAAAACGACTTTCTCGAAACCGGAGTCGATATCATCGTCCAGCCGCCAGGGAAAAAGCTCCAGTCGATCACGCTGTTGTCCGGCGGCGAAAAGGCGCTGACGGCGGTCAGTTTGCTCTTCGCAATCTTCTTAACCAAACCGAGTCCCTTCTGCTTTCTCGACGAGGTCGATGCGCCCCTCGACGACGCCAATCTCGATCGATTCAACGACATGATTCGCGAGATGAGCAGCCATTCGCAATTCGTCCTGGTGACGCACAACAAGAAGACCATGGAATCGGCCGAGATGTTGTACGGCATCACCATGGCCGAACCCGGGGTATCCAAAGTCGTCTCGGTGCGCATGAATTAAGCTTCCCACCGCACGGTTCCGGGCTGCTATCTAGGCCCGTCGTTTGACTCTCAGCACAGCTTCGCAGAGTATCAGCCCATGGCAGTCGGCGCTTTTTTTCAACGGCTAAAAGAAGGGTTAACCAAGAGTCGCGAGACTTGGGTTCAAAAGATCGGCACGATCTTTCAAAATCGCCAATGGGACGAAAACTCTCTCGGCGAAATGGAAGAGAGCCTTATCACCGCCGATGTCGGCGTCAAAGCCACGGACAAATTGATGCAGGCGCTGCGCCGTCAGTCGCCTGGCGAAACCGAAGATCTCACCCAGGATATGTCGGCCAAACTGCAGACCGCCATGGTCGAGATGCTGCGCGGCTCGGTTGCGACACCCAGACGAGCGCCGCTTTCGGCGCGCCCATGGGTGATCATTTTTCTTGGTGTTAACGGCGTCGGCAAGACAACGACGATCGGTAAGCTCGCGGCCCAGTACCGCAATGACGGCAAAAAGGTACTGATGGTGGCTGGCGACACCTTTCGCGCCGCCGCCATCGAACAGCTCGATGCCTGGGGCAAGAGAGTCGGTGTCGATGTCGTCAAACACAAGGCGGGCGCCGATCCTTCAGCAGTGGTATTTGACGGAATGCAAGCGGCTAAAAGCCGCAACGTCGACGTCTTGCTCATCGACACCGCCGGCCGCCTGCACACCAAGGTTCACCTGATCGAAGAGCTTAAGAAAATCCGCCGGGTGATCACCCGGGAGCTGCCCGATGCGCCCCACGAAACCCTGCTCGTACTCGACGCCACCACCGGTCAAAATGGCTTACAGCAAGCCCGCGTCTTCAAAGAAGCCACCGATATCACCGGCATCGTGCTCACCAAACTCGACGGCACCGCCAAAGGCGGGGTCATCATCAGCATCCAAGAAGAACTCGGCGTCCCCGTGCAATTTATCGGTGTCGGCGAGGACGTCGAGGATCTCCAGCCCTTCGAAGCCGAAAGCTTCGTCCAGGCGCTATTCGAGAAATAGCTCAAATCATTGGCTCGTACGCTAGGTCGTCAATCGCGCAATCCGAATGTCAACGACACAAGTCTGTCTTGACTTGCCTATGCACCGGCATTACCCTTAATGACAGTGACTTATGAAAATGGCCAAATCAGATAACAACCTCGACCTAGAATTGACTGAGAGTGCGATCGAGCAGATCAAAAAGCTCTTGGCGCGCGACGACCGCACTGGCCAGGGTCTACGCGTCGGGGTGACCGACGGCGGCTGTTCCGGCCATTCCTACAAGCTCGACTTCGAGAAGGAACAGAAAGCCGGTGACACCGTACTAGATCGGGACGGCGTAAAAGTCTTTGTCGATGGCGCCAGTGCGCCATTCCTCCAGGGCATGGTCATCGATTATGAGTCCGGTCTCTACGGCGGCGGTTTCAAATTCAGCAATCCCAACGCGACCGCCACCTGCGGCTGCGGCACGTCCTTCTCGGCATAACCGTTCCACTAATTCAGTTCGGGGTTTTACCGCAGAGAACTTGGAGAATAGAAGATTTGCTCCAACTCTGTGCCCTCAACGTCTCTGTGGTGAATCTTAAATCTTCGTCTCTCTTTGACTCTGATTTTCGTTCTTGTTAACGAACTTGATAGTCGTCGAGGAAAACTATTGAAAGCGATACGGATTCATCACCATGGCGGCGTCGAACAACTGCGTCACGAAGAAACAGCCGACCCCAAGCTACAATCACCCGACGATGTCATCGTTCACCTGAAAGCCGCTGCGCTCAATTTTTCCGATATCCAGGTTCGTCAAGGGACCGACGGTAAGCGATCATGTCTGCCGCGGATTCTCGGCAGCGACGGGGCAGGTGTTGTCGCTGCCGTTGGCAGTGGCGTCAAAGAATTCAAGATCGGTGATGCGGTTTGCCTTTACCCGCAAAACGGCTGCGCCACATGTTGGGCTTGCCGCAGCGACCACCAACATCTATGCGAGCAGCCACAGCGGCTTGGGGAACAAATCGACGGGACTTATGCCGAATATTTGCGGGTTCGCTGGCAAAACTGTTTCCCTCTGCCCGCGGGCCTTTCCTATGAAGAAGGTGCGGCGATTCCCGTCGACTATCTATCGGCTTGGCACATGCTGATGACCGACGCCGAACTCAAACCTGGAGAGTCGGTATTGATTCGCGGCATCGGCGGTGGTGTCGCTACGGCGGCCATGCAATTGGCATTAAGCTTCGGTGCCCTTACCCTCGTAACCGCGGAGAATCCTGAAATCCTTTCCCGCGCCTTACGACTCGGGGCAAAACATGGCATCGACGAACGCAAACAAGATTTCCCGCCGGAGGTGCGGCGCCTCACCGCCAAGCGCGGCGTTGATGTAGTCGTTGACTGCATCGGCGGCGATAGCTGGGCGAAGAACTTCGCCGCCCTCAACAGGGATGGACGGCTAGTGAGCTGTGGCGCCAGCGGCGGCGCGCAGCCGGCGACCGATCTACGGCGGATCTTTTGGCATCACTTGAAAGTCTTCGGTTCATCCCTCGGCAGCCGTGATGAATTCCGCCGAGTGCTCAACTACGTGACAACCAACAGCATCAAACCGATCATCGACAAAGTCTATCCATTGGCAGATGCCGCCCAAGCGCAAGAGCGTTTGGCGCAAGGCCAGCATTTGGGTAAGATCGTTTTGCACGAGGATGGCTAGGCGCACGCAAGTTCAATGCTTATGAAAGTCATCGGCGGAGCGGCGCGCGGCCGTAAGCTAAAAGTCCCCAAAGGACTTGCCGTCCGGCCCACGGCGGCGCGGGTCAAAGAGTCGCTGTTTAATATTTTGCCCCATGATTTTTCCGAGCTGCGGGTGCTCGACTTGTTCGCCGGCAGCGGCAATGTCAGCATCGAAGCGCTCAGCCGCGGCGCCGTCGAAGCGGTGTTGGTCGACGAGTCGGCCCGCTCCGCCGCGGCGATCCGCGAGAACCTGACTCGACTGGAGTTGCATCGTCGGGCGCAAGTTTGGGTCGCTCCGGTGGCGCGCTCGCTACGCAAGCTCGACAAGGCCGGCGAAAAGTTCGATCTGATCTTTGTCGATCCGCCCTATGACAAGGGTTTGGTTGCGACAACCTTGGACGCCATCGGCCAGAGTTCCCTGCTCAACCCGGCTGGCCTGGTCGTCGTCGAACACAGCGGACGGGAAGTTATAAAACCCAGATACGGCGATCTCGTGTTGAATGATCGGCGCCGTTATGGTGATACTTTCTTGTCGTTCTTCCATAGGCAAGCGGCGATGAATCCGACAGCATAAGGACAAACATAATGGCTAATAATGATCTCGCGATCTATCCGGGCTCCTTCGACCCCATCACCAACGGCCATGTCGACTTGGTGAACCGCACTCTGCGAGTGTTCGACAAAGTCGTCGTCGCCATCGCAACCAACCCCGATAAAGACCGCTCTTTGTTCACAGTCCACGAGCGCTTGCAGATGATCAATGAGGTCTTCGCCGGGACCAACGGCCGCGTCAGCGCCGATTCCTTTCAAGGGCTACTGGTCGACTACGGCGAGCGCAGAGGCGCGACGGTAGTGATCCGCGGCCTGCGGGCGATCTCAGATTTTGAATATGAATTTCAAATGGCCATGATGAACCACCGGTTGAAGCCGAAGCTGGAAACCTTTTTCATGATGACCGGAGAGTCGGAGTTCTACACCAGCTCGCGGCTGGTCAAAGAAGTCGTTAGCCTCGGCGGCAACGTCGCCGGCCTAGTGCCGGATAATGTGCTCAAGAAACTCAAAGAGAAATTTAACGCCTAAGGAATTTCGCCATGACGGTACTGGCAGAACGCACCAAACTGATCAAACCCTCGGTAACCTTGGCGATCGCCGCCAAAGCCGGCAAGCTGCGCGCGGAAGGCATCGATGTCGTCAATTTTTCCGCCGGCGAGCCGGATTTCGACACACCGGAGCATATCAAGGACGCGGCCATCGAAGCGCTGCGCAAAGGCCTGACCAAGTACACGGACGTCAAAGGCATCGAACCGTTGCGCGAGGCGATCGTCCAAAAGTATCAAAAAGAATACGGCCTCAGTTACCGCAAGGAAGACGTCGTGGTCAGCTGCGGCGCCAAGCACTCGTTGTATAATTTGCTCCAAGCGGTGGTCAATCCCGGCGACGAAGTGTTGATCCCGGCGCCCTATTGGGTCAGCTACGCCGACATGGCGATGCTGGCCAATGGCGTGCCGAAGCTCATTCCCACCGACGAGTCGACAGGATTCCGCATCAAACCCGAACATCTGCAAGCCGGCCTTACGGCGCGCACAAAAGTTTTTTTCTTGAACAGTCCGTGCAATCCCACCGGCGCGACTTACAGCAAGGACGAGCTGTTGGCAATTGGGAAGGTTCTGGAAAAACACCCCTGTCTGATTTTTGCCGACGATATTTACGAAAAAATCGTTTACGACGGCTTTGAAGTGCATAACCTCGTCGCGCTTTGTCCCAATCTACGTGAGCGCACACTGATCATCAACGGCGTTTCGAAAACCTACGCCATGACTGGTTGGCGTATCGGTTACGCGATGGGCGCGAGCGACGTCATCGCCGCAGCGGGGAAAATTCAAAGTCAGAGCACCTCGAACCCAACCTCCATCGCCCAGTGGGCGGCATTGGAAGCGGTGCGCGGCCCGCAGGAATCGGTCACGATGATGGTCCGCGAGTTCCACAAGCGGCGGGACGTAATCGTCGAGCGCCTCAATGCGATTCCGGGCTTTCACTGTCTTAAACCGGAAGGGGCATTTTACGTATTCCCCAACATCGCCGGCCTGATCGGTAAATCTGCCAATGGCAAGAAGCTAAGTTCGCCCTGCGATGTCGCCGATTACCTGCTCGACGAAGCCAAGGTTGCCGGCGTACCAGGAGAAGACTTCGGCTCGCAACAGCATATCCGGTTTTCCTATGCGACCTCGCTGGCAGATATTGAGAAGGGTTGCAAGCGCGTTAGCGACGCAGTAGCGAAGCTTAGCTAATTTCCACATTCAGAGTTTTCACCACGAAGGCACGAAGAGCACGTAGGTGGGAAAATCGTTTATCCGAAACCTTCGTGCTCTTCGTGCCTTCGTGGTGAGATGGATTTTCCTTTCCGCGCAGAGCGCAAGGCCATTGCCGCCAAGGAACTACGGCTTTGGCCGTTGGCCGGTTTTCTTGAAGTGAAAATAATCGCGCAGGATTTCCGCGTGGTCGAAAGCGATCGGCACAGGCAAACCATTCTCGAAAAAGATCTTTGCCACGCGCGCATCGTCGGCGCCTCGCGGCGTGCCCTGGGCCGTCGCAATAAACACCACCGCCAAAGTGTGATGGCGCGGATCGCGCTGTGGATCGGAGTAGGTGTAGAACTGCTCGACCAACCTCACATCTAAACAGGTTTCTTCCTTGGCTTCGCGCACCGCCGCGCGCTCAACACTCTCGCCGTAGTCGACGAATCCGCCTGGCATCGCCCATCCCGGCGGCGGATTTTTTCTCTCGATCAGCACGATGCCGCCGTCGATTTCAATAATAATGTCGACCGTCGGAAATGGATTGCGGGAATTCTCACTCATGCCGCTTCCCTACCTTGACTCCACGAAAAGCGCAAGGTAGAAAGATCACTCGACAGATTATCGCGGGGTGGAGCAGTCTGGCAGCTCGCAAGGCTCATAACCTTGAGGTCCCGGGTTCAAATCCCGGCCCCGCAACCAAAAATATTTTTAGGGGGCCATTAGGCCCCCTTTTAATTTTCTCCACCAAAAGATGTCCGCATTATTCCTCGCCCAACTTGCACTTTGTCATGATAGCGGCCTCGTTTTGGCTTGCGTCGCCGCCCAGAGCTGGTAAATTTCTTAAAGCAAAGATTTTTCGCCCAGCGTCGTCAAAGTAACAGAGAAGCGACCGATTCGATGAAGCACTCGACAACAACAATCCGCCTGACTTTCGCCGCCTCGCTATATACGTCGCTGCTACTCGGCTTGGGCGGTCCGGCTTGGGGGTCGAACCACTACACCGCCAAGCAGTTGGAAGCATTGGCGAGTCGGGTGGGACAGACATATTGGAGTCAGCCGGTGAACGGCAAGGGGCCGAGTTTTGGCGCCGCTCCGGCGCCTAACGCCAAACTCATTCGCGTCGACGCGGTTGAGTCTTTTCAGATTATCGAGCTGGTCGGACAAGCCGCCAAAGACCCGTACTACAAAATCAAGCGTGAGAACGGCCAGGAAGGCTACATCAGCCCGGAGCAATTTCTCGAAGCACTCAATCTGACCATCGTCACCGCCGATCCAGCGGCCGAAGAAAAAAGCAAAGCCGCTGAAGCCGCCGAAGCCGACAAGAAACGTATCGCGTGGATCCAGGCGCAGCCCTGGTCACCGGCGATAAAGGACGCGGCGATCAAAAAACAACCGATTCCGGGACTGAATACCGTTGAAATAAAAAACGTGCTCGGGCCACCGACCCGGGTGATCAAAGTGCGCGGACCGATCAAAGGCGCTGAAGAACAATGGCTCTACCCGGACGGGTCGGTACTGACATTTCAAAACGGCTTATTGAACAAGGTCGACCGTCCGCAAAGCAAGTAGTTTCTCCCGCTAGACTAGAGACGCAGCTTGCGCAGTTTGTCCTGGCGCTTGCGGTCCGCTTTTGAGAGACGATTGGCCCTGGTTCGATCCGATGGCCGATCTTGCCAATCGTCAAAGCCGTCTTCCCCGCCCGGGAAATCCAACTCCTGTAGGATATCATTAAATTCTTGGGCGTGAATCGCCACAGCGCCGAAGCGCTCGACGGCGTTGCGGATTTCTCGATCGGACGACACGACCACCGCGCCGCTGCTCTTTTCACGGGCCAAGCGGATAACCACGGCATCAGCTTTTTCACCCAAGCGTGAATAGACGATACTAATCCCATCCTGGGCAAGGCGGGTTTCGGTCGCTGAACCAGAACGCCAGCCATCGAAGACCACAGTCAAATTCAGCGATTTTACCTGGCGGTAGCGCACGAGATGATTGATAAGTGAATTTCGGCTTTGTTCCAACCCGCGGTCCAATCGCCGATCAAGCGCCAACAGGTTGTAGCCGTCGATGATGAGGTCCATAGTCAACTCATCCTAGCGATTTTTCCTACGCATCGCAAAAAACGCCGGTAGTCCAGACGGTTGTCAAACCTGCAAAAAACAGGTAAAACCAGGTCGATTTTCTAACGGAGGACCGCGAGCATTGTCTCTCACGATTAAAAAAGCTAAACGAATCAACGACTTACCCCCTTACCTCTTCGCTGAAATCGACCGGCGCAAACGGGAAGCGCTGAGCCGGGGAGTAGATCTTATCGATCTCGGTATCGGCGACCCCGATATCCCTACGCCTTCAACAGTTGTCGAGAAGCTCTTAGAAGGCGCCAGTCGGCCGGTCAACCATCGTTATCCGAACAGCTCGGGGATGCCTGAGTTCCGCCAGGCGGTTTCGAATTGGTATAGATCCCGTTTTGGCGTGACTCTGGACCCTGGCAAAGAAGTCTGCTCGTTAATCGGCTCCAAAGAAGGCATCGGCAACATGGCTGTGGCATTCGTCGATCCCGGCGACGTCGTTCTGGTGTCGAGCCCTTGTTATCCGGTCTACCATATCGGCACCGCCTTCAACGGCGGCAAGAATTACTTTCTGCCATTGAAAAAAGAAAATCATTTTTTGCCGGACCTTGAAGCGATCCCGGCGGACATCGCCAAGCAAGCCAAGCTGCTGTGGATCAACTATCCGAACAATCCCACCGCCGCGGTGGCGGACAAAGACTTTTACCAGCGTGTCGTGGCCTTCGCGAACAAGTACAACGTCATCGTCTGCCATGATGCCGCCTATACCGAGATGGGTTACGACGGCTACCGCCCCATGAGCTTTCTCGAAGTCGACGGCGCCCGCGAGGTGGGCATCGAATTTCATTCGCTGTCAAAGACCTTCAACATGACCGGCTGGCGCATCGGCATGGCTGTGGGCAATCCGGAACTAGTCGGCGGCTTAGCGCAAGCAAAATCCAATCTCGATTCGGGCATCTTCCAGGCCGTGCAGGAAGCCGGCATCGAAGCGCTTAGATTGGGCGATCAGATCGTCGAACCGTCACGTAAAATTTACCAAGAGCGGCGCGATATTTTGGTCGAAGGTCTGCGCGCCGTCGGTCTCGAATGCGAGAAACCCAAGGCAACATTCTACGTCTGGGTGAGTTGTCCCAAAGGGCTATCCTCGGCCGACTTTACGACCAAATTGCTCGACGAAGCCGGGGTAGTCACCACTCCGGGTAATGGATTCGGTGAAGCCGGGGAAGGCTATGTCCGCTTTACCGTCTGTGTCGACAAAGAACGACTGCGGGAGGTTGCGGAAAGGATTCGCCGCGTCAAGCTTTAGCACGCCCTTTCCCAAACGGCACCATGGCTAACGCCATCACCCATCAAGTCTACATCGGCATCGGGTCCAATGTGGGCAACAAGCGGGAAAACTTTTTCGAGGCCGTGGAGCGCGTCGGCAAACTGCCCGACACGCGGGTGATCAAAGAGTCGTCACTCTATGAAAGCGAACCGCTGGGCGATTCCAAAGACTGGTACGTCAATGGCGCCATCGAGATCGAGACCAAGTTCAAACCGGAGGTGCTGCTCGATAAATTCAAAAACATCGAGCGCGCCATGGGCCGCAAAAAGGTCAAGAAACGCTGGGGCGCGCGGATCATTGACCTCGATATCTTGCTCTACGATTTGGCCGTGGTGAAGAAAAAAAACCTGCGCATCCCCCATCCGGAAATGCCGAGGCGTAAGTTCGTTCTAATCCCATTGAGTGAGATCGCACCGCAAGTGATTCACCCGGAACTCGGGGTCACGATCTCAGAGCTCCTCATCAACGTCAAAGACGACAAGAAGATTCATCTCTTTCATGTCTAAGGAAGTTCCACATCCCTCAAGTTAGGAGCGACATGACTCTGCTCCGCTTAGTTTTTCTTTTCATCATCATTTACATCGTCTACTCGGCATTGAAGCCGCTGCTGCGCGGCGGCCAAAAGCCGGCGGATCCAGCGCAACTCGGCGAACAAATGGTGCTCGATCCCCAATGCCAAACCTATGTGCCGAAATCAGAAGCTGTGACGCGCTACGGAAAGTATTTTTGCAGCGAAGAGTGCGCCCAGCGCTATTTAGCCGGTTAGAGCCTGCAGAATCTTGTCGTGGACACCGTCAAAACCGCCGTTGGACATCACTAGTAGCACGTCCCCAGCCCGGCTATTGCGCGCCACATAATCGGCGATTGCAGCCGAGTCGGCGATGGTCAGCGCCCGCCCAGCGCCGCCAACTCGATTGATCTCATCGACCAGCCCGTCGACCGACAAGCGCTGGCCTTCGGGGACTTTCTCAGGTTGGTAAACACCGGCGACAACGGTCTTGTCGGCCAACGCCAGCGCCGCGGCGAATTCTTTTTCGAAAACATTGCGTTTGCTGGTATTGCTGCGCGGTTCGAAAATCGCCCAAAGCCTGCGACCCGCATAAGCGGCGCGGACCGCATCGATGGTTTCGCGCACCGCGGTTGGATGATGCGCGAAGTCGTCCATCACCAAGACGCCGTGTTTTTCACCGCGCACTTCTTGGCGCCGTTTGACCCCTTTAAAAGTGCCAAAGCCGTCGAGCAGTCGGTCGTGAGCGATCCCCAAGTTTCGGCCCATGATATAAACCGACAAGGCGTTTTTGACATTGTGCCGGCCAATGACCGCTGCCTCGACCAGCCCCTCCGATCGGCCCTTGAAACAGGGTTCAAAGAGACTTCGCCCTTGGTCGAATTTGATATTCGTGGCGGTCCAATCGCCGGACTCACCGTAAGTGGTCGATGGAGCCTTGACGGCGCGCGCTACCGCAACCGCCTCGGGATAGTCGCTGCACACGACCAGCGAACCATCTGCGGGAACAATATCGACGAGCTTGGCAAAAGCGCTCTTCACATGAGCGAGATCGCGGTATATATCGGCGTGGTCGAACTCGACGCTGGTCAAGATGACATGCTTCGGACGGTAGTGCAGAAACTTTGGTCCTTTGTCGAAAAAGGCGGTGTCATACTCATCGCCTTCGAGCACAACATGCTCGCCGGTGCCGGCATTCCAACCACTGCCAAAATTGAGCGGCACGCCGCCGACAAAGAAGCCAGGATCGAGTCCGACGCTCGTAAGCACCCAGGCGGCCAACGCGCTTGTCGTCGTCTTTCCATGGGTGCCGGCGACCACCAGCGAGCTGCGCGCGCCGATGAGAAAGCGGCCCAGCGCCTGGGGAAAGGAAATATATTCAATAGCTTGGGCCAACACCGCTTCGGCTTCGGGATTGTCGCGCGACACCGCGTTGCCGATGACCACGAGATCGGGTCGCGGCAGCAGATGTTCGCCGCGAAAGCCGCCGAGGACATGAATGCCGATGTCGGCCAAATAAGTGCTCATCGGCGGATAAATGTTTTGATCCGATCCGGTGATGCGATAGCCGCGCGCCTTCAATAGCCCCGCCAGAGAGGCCATGCCAACGCCGCAGATCGCGGTTAAATGAATATGGCTTCCCGCTGCCGGCAAGTCGTTCATGGAAAAAGCGCTTTCATAATCAGGTCGTGCACATGGGGACGGAAGTCGCGAATCTTTTCATTCTTGCGGCTTGGGTGCACTCGATTGGTCAACAAGATGACGTGACAATTCTTTTCAATATCCCACCACATCGAACAGCCGGTGAAACCGAGATGGCCGACGGAACGGGGCGAAAATAGCGTGCCGCTCGATGAATTGACCGGTGACGGCGTGTCCCAGCCCAGCGCATAGGTCGAGTTCGGCACCGAGCTATCTTTGGTTAAGAATTCCTGCAACACCGCTTGCGGCAAGAAATCATCCTTGCCTTCCAGACAGCGGTTCATACGCAATAGAAAAGTATGCACGTCACGCGCTGACGAAAACAGTCCGGCATGGCCGCACACACCGCCCATGGCATAGGCGTTGTCATCATGCACTTCACCGCAGAGTATTTTTTTACGCCACGGACAGTTCTCGGTGGGCGCGATCATCTCTTCGACCGGTTGCAGCCGTCGTTTGCGCAACTCGGTAAGATCGACGAAGCCGGTTGAGCGCAGTCCGAGGGGTTTAAAGATGCGCTCCTGGCAGAAGCGGTCCAAACCGCTGCTCGATACGGTCTCGACGGCTTCCGCCAACACCATGAACCCGAGATCGCTATAGAGCGCCTGAGTGCCCGGAGAGCTCAACGGTTTGTCGCGGTGGATTTGCTCCAGGACATAGCTTTTCGCCGCGCGGCTGACGACAAAATTGATCCGCCCGGCCTTTTCACTTTTAATGATCTCTTCGTAATAGGGCCTCCACGCCGCCAACCCGGATGAGTGGCTGAGCAGGTGGCGAAAAGTCGTCATACTCTTGCCGAACACCCCAAACATGGGGATGATACGGGTCAGCTTATCGTCGGTGCGCAACTTCTTTTCGTTCACCAGCAGCATGATCGCCACGGTAGTCGCCATCGGTTTAGTCAACGATGCGAGATCGAAGATCGTATCGGACTGCATCGGATTCTTTTGTGGCAACAACGAGCGATAGCCAAACGCTTTCTCGAAAACGATCTGCTCGTCCTTGCACACCAGCACCACCGCACCGGGAAAGACGCCTTGAGCGACCGCCTCATTGAAAGCGTTCTCGACCGGTTGAAAATCCATGGCCATAAATTTTAGATTGTCCAAGTATGCCGCGAGCGCTGGTTCGCGCCGCGTCGTCGTTGGCGAAGCACCCTACAAAACAGGCGACTCCAACATTTCCAATGTCGCACCGTCGCCGTCCAAACGCATCTTGACGCCAAAGGGCAGTGCCAAGTTCTCCTCACCGTGGCCGGCCGGTAGCCCCATCACCACCGGATAGGGCGCTCGAGCAAACAAATCGCGGACCACCGCGCGGACATCGCGCGGCCCCTCGCCCTCGCAATCGGTGAAATCACCAAACACTACACCAGCCGGATGGTCAAGCTTACCGGCCATCTTCAAGTGGGTTAGCATGCGTTCGACGCGATAGGGCCGTTCGCCGACATCCTCAAGAAGGAGAATTCGACCACGGGTGTCGATCTCGTAGGCCGTTCCTAGCGTGGTGACAAGCATTGACAAACAGCCTCCGGTCATCTCTGCTTCGACCCGGCCGTTGCGAATGACCTCCCCCAACGGCAGTTTCCAGGCTCGACTACGGCCGCTCAACATGCCCCAAAAGTGATCGCCGCTCCGATCAGATAAGCCGTGCGCCAAGTCCATCGCCACCATCGGCCCATGAAAAGTCACCATGCCGCAGCGAGTACGCAGCCACTCGAGCAGTATCGTAATATCGCTGTAACCGACAAATATCTTGGGATGTTTCTTCAACCCGTCGCTCAAGAAACCGAGCATTTGAATTGACCCGAACCCGCCGCGCGCACAAAAGATCGCTGCAATATCGTCCCGGCGAAAGAAGTTGGTTAAATCGCCTGCCCGGCCGGCGGCGTCGCCGGCAAGATACCCGTTGGCCAGGAAAACTCCCTGGGCAAGTTCCACCGCATAGCCTTGGGCCTCGATCGCTGCGACCCCAGCCAAGAGCGAAACGCGATCAACGCGCCCAGCCGGCGCGATGACACCGATGCGCGCGCCGGGAAAGAGCGCCGAAGGTTTATGCACAGCCATGGGACTTCTCCACAACCCGGCAGCTTCCGACCGCAGCACAATCAATTTGCTGCTGTGGATAACTTTGCGGCGAGTTCGACAGCAATACCATTATCCCAATGATCTTCTCAAAAAAACTTCCTATGTACAAGAAATTAAACGTTTCTAACGGGGGCTGAAGCGGTCAATCCATGGTAATTGACTTCAATTCATAAGCTGGATAGAACCGTAAACAGAGCATCGGAGAAAAACTTAAGCACAGATGATCGGCGAGTTGTTCACAGACTTATTCACAATTCATGAAGATCAAACCCGAACAGCTTGATCGATTGGCATCCCAGCTCGTGGCTGCCTATCGGAAAAAGGATTTGATTGTCAGCAAAGCCAGCGACGCCGAGCTCAAGGCTAAAGTCGTGGAGGCCATCAACCGCAACTTTGCCGAGGAGGAAGCGATTGAGGAAGAGGCGCGCAAAATGCTCGCCAGTTATGCCCAAGTCAGCAGAGACATGGACCCTTTTAAGATGTTTTTGCTGGCCAAGCAGAAACTCGCGGCCAAGAAAGGCTTCATCCTATGAGCCGGCTTTCGGAGAGCCGCGTATCCCACTTAGCTCATCTGGTGCTTGAGAGTCTGACCAAGTCAAAGTTAGCCGAATTCCCTGCCGATGGCCGCTCGCTCTCCGAGACCAAACAAATTCTCCAGGAATTTTTCCATTTTGAAGACCAGCTCGACGACGCGGTACGCCAGAAGATTGCGACGCTATCCCGGCAAATACCGCCGGGCAGCCGCGAATGGGATGTGCTCTACCGCAAGTATTACGAAGAAGAGTCCCGCAAGCATCGCCGATAGACCACCAATCGGCCGAAGCCACTCGATTTCTATGAGAAATTTGCCGACAAAAACCTTGACATCAGCGCATTGATGCTTAACTTCAGCCTGCTCTAGTTTGTCCCTGGCTCCGCGCCGGCGGTTCCGATTAGCAGCAAACTACTTTAAAATCAGTCAGTTAAATTCAAACGCTTGAAAGGAGGCGCGAAGTGAAAATTAGGCCTTTGCAGGACCGGGTCATCGTCAAACGCATCGAGGAGGAGGAAAAAAGTAAGGGCGGAATCATTATTCCCGACACGGCTAAAGAAAAGCCGCAGGAAGGGAAAGTGGTCGCCGTCGGAAAAGGTAAGCTGAACGACGACGGCAAGATTACCCCGCTCGATGTCAAAGTGAATGACCTCATCCTGTTCGGAAAATACTCCGGCACAGAAATCAACGTTGATGGCGAAGAGCATCTGATCATGCGCGAGGACGATATCCTCGGCGTTATCGAAAAGTAATTAAGCAGATAATCTGAGGAGGAAACGATGGCAGCTAAAATAGTCAAATTTAATCGCGAAGCGCGTGACGCGATCCTGAGAGGCGTGAATATTCTCGCCGACGCAGTCACGGTAACCCTCGGCCCAAAGGGCCGCAATGTCGTGTTGGATAAATCCTTCGGCGCTCCGAACGTAACCAAAGACGGTGTGACCGTCGCCAAGGAAGTCGAGCTCGAAGACAAGTTCGAAAACATGGGCGCGCAAATGGTCAAAGAGGTCGCCAGCAAGACCTCCGACGTGGCTGGCGACGGCACTACAACGGCGACGGTACTGGCCCGTCAGATTTTCGCTGAAGGCGTCAAACTGGTAGCCGCTGGCCACGATCCGATGACTCTCAAACGCGGCATCGACAAGGCCGTTTCGGCAATTATCGGTGAACTCAAGACCTTATCGAAGCCGACCAAGGACCCCAAAGAGATCGCCCAGGTTGGCACCATCGCCGCGAATAACGACTCCACCATCGGTGCGGTCATTTCCGAAGCGATGAACAAGGTCGGTAAGGAAGGCGTCATCACGGTCGAAGAAGCCAAAGGCTTAGAGACGACTCTCAACGTCGTCGAAGGCATGCAGTTCGACCGCGGTTACCTCTCCCCCTACTTCGTCACTGATCCCGAGAGAATGGAATGCGTCCTCGAAGACGCCTATTTGCTCATCCATGAGAAAAAGATCAGCACCATGAAAGACATCCTGCCGATCCTTGAGCAAATCGCCAAGTCCGGCAAGCCTTTCATCATCATCGCCGAAGACATCGAAGGCGAAGCGCTGGCGACTCTGGTCGTCAACAAGATCCGCGGCACCCTGCGCTGCGTCGCTGTGAAGGCTCCCGGTTTCGGCGATCGCCGCAAAGCGATGCTTGAAGATATCGCCATCCTCACCGGCGGCAAACTGATCGCCGAAGAGTTAGGCATCAAGCTCGACAACATCGCCTTGACCGACTTGGGCCGCGCCAAACGGCTGGTCATCGACAAAGACAACACAACCATCGTCGACGGCGCCGGCAAAAAGGCCGACCTCGAAGGCCGGATCAAGCAGATTCGCGCGCAGACCGATGAGACGACCTCCGACTATGACCGTGAGAAGCTCCAAGAGCGCTTGGCCAAGCTGATCGGCGGCGTCGCCGTCATCAACGTCGGCGCAGCCACCGAAGTCGAGATGAAGGAAAAGAAGGCCCGCGTCGAAGACGCCTTGCACGCCACCCGCGCTGCGGTGGAAGAAGGCATCGTCCCCGGCGGCGGCGTCGCACTGCTACGCTCCTCGGCGGCGCTGGAAAAGCTGCGCGTCTCCGAAGAAGAGAAGTGGGGCGTCAATATTATCAAACGCGTCTGTGAAGAACCGCTCCGCCGCATTGCCATCAATGCCGGTGTCGAAGGCTCCATCGCGCTGCAAAAAGTTAAAGAAGGCAAAGGCGCCTTCGGCTTTAATGCCGCGACCGAAGAATATGAAGACCTGCTCAAGGCCGGCGTCATCGATTCGGCCAAGGTCGTCCGCACCGCATTGCAAAACGCCGCGTCAGTCGCCAGCATGTTGCTGACCACCGAAGCGATGGTTGCGGAGAAGCCGGAAGATAAATCGGCAATGCCTCCGATGCCCGGTGGTGGCATGGGCGGCATGGGTGGAATGGGCGGCATGGGTGGAATGGGTGGCATGATGTAACTTTGGTTTAAATTGCCCCAGCCCGTTACGCGTGTCGACCCGATGCGCGTAACGGGCTTTTGTTTTTTTGGCGAACTTGACTCCAGAAACGTTTTTTATTACTTTGTTTTGGTAATTCTCTTGAAAATATCGCATCTTAGCATCCCCGTACATGTTCGAATCGTTAACCGATAAGCTTGAACTGACCTTTAAGCGGCTAAGAGGTCAGGGCAAGATCACCGAGACCAACATCGATGACGCGCTTCGTGAAGTGCGTCTCGGCCTCTTGGAGGCTGACGTCCACCTCAAAGTGGTGCGCAGCTTTCTCGACGCCGTCAAAGCTAAGGCGATGGGTCAAGAGGTGCTCCAGAGCCTGACACCGGAGCAGCAGTTCGTCGGTATCGTGCGCGACGAATTGGTCGGACTTCTCGGGGGCGACTACCAGGAGCTCGATCTCAAAGCCGCCCCGCCGGTGGTCATCATGTTGGTCGGGCTCCAGGGTTCTGGCAAGACCACCACCCTCGCCAAACTGGCGCGCTATCTCAAGAACGAAAAGAAACGCACCCCCTATCTGGTACCCGCGGATATCTATCGCCCAGCCGCCATCGAGCAGCTAAAAATTCTCGGCAAAGAACTCGACTTGCCGGTGTACGACTCGAACCCGGAAACGTCGCCGGTCACGATTTGCCGCCAGGCTCTCGATGAAGCCAAGAGGAAATTCTGCGATGTCCTGCTCATCGATACCGCCGGGCGTTTGCATATCGATGAAGAGCTGATGCAGGAGCTCAGCGCGATCAAGCAAGCGGTCAACCCCCATCAAATCCTCTTCGTCGCCGACTCCATGACCGGCCAAGACGCGGTCAATCAAGCTTTGGGATTCGACGGTCAATTGGGCGTCACCGGGGTGATCCTTACCAAGCTCGATGGCGACTCTCGTGGCGGCGCCGCGCTGTCGATCCGGCAAATGGTCGGGAAGCCAATTTTATTTTCCGGCGTCGGCGAAAAGCTCGATGCCCTCGAACCGTTTTATCCCGACCGGCTGGCATCGCGCATTCTCGGCATGGGCGACGTGCTCTCGCTGATCGACAAGGTGCAGCAAAACGTCGAGCAGAAGGAAGCCGAGAAGCTCCAGACGGCGTTCCAAAAGCAGCAGTTCACGCTGGAAGAATTCCTCGTGCAACTGCAACAGATCAAACGAATGGGCTCGATGAACAGCCTGCTGGAGATGATTCCGGGCGGCAAGAAGCTGGCGTCCCAGGTCGACGGCGACAAGGCCGAGAAAGAGTTGAAGCGCGTCGAAGCGATCATCAATTCAATGACGATTCAAGAGCGGCGCAATCCGGCACTGCTCAATGGCAGCCGCAGGCGGCGCATCGCCGAGGGTAGCGGCACCACGGTCACCGATATCAATCGTTTGATGAAGCAATTTTTAGAGATGAAAAAAATGATGCAAAGGGTCAGCAAGCTCGGCGTACGATCGCTCATGAACCAAATGCCGAACCCTTTCCACTAACACGAGAAGGAAGAACTAGCATGAGTGTAAGCATTCGTATGAGCCGCCATGGCGCCAAGAAAAAACCTTTCTACCGCATCGTCGTTAGCGATCAGCGCTTCGCCCGCGACGGCCGCTACATCGAGCAGGTCGGCACCTACGATCCGCGCGCCAAAACCGGCGGTGTGAAAATGGATCGCGAAAAAATCGACGCGTGGATCAAGAAAGGCGCCAAGCCAAGTCAAACCGTTTCCGAACTGATGAAAAAAGAGCGGAAAGCCAGCTAAGCTTGACCGCGGAAAGAACCGCCTGAATGAAGGAACTGGTTCAATACCTAGCTAAGTCTCTGGTAAATGATCCCAACGCTGTCGAGGTCAACGAGACTACGCGCGACGACACTGCCATATTCGAGCTCAAAGTCGCCAAGGAAGACCTCGGCCGTGTGATCGGCCGGCAAGGCCGCACGGCGAAATCGATCCGCACGCTGCTCAACGCTGCCGCTTCCAAAAGCAACCGCAAAGTCATCCTGGAAATCGTCGAAGAAGAGTGACCCGCTCCGAGGCTGCGCCGATGGCAGAACCATCCGTTCCCCTCGGCGCGATCGCCACCACCCACGGCCTCGACGGCTGGTTGAAGCTCAACCCCTTCAACGCCGACACTGCCGTATTGGTCGCGGGACGCAGGGTTTGTCTAGATCTTGGCGATGCCCACGCGAACTTGGAACTGGCAGCGGATGCCAAACCATTCAAGAAGCAATTCTTGATCAAGCTGCGCGGCATCGATCGCATCGAACAAGCCCAGTGCTGGTTAGGCGCGACGTTATCCGTGGACGAGAGCGAGCTCGAACCGCTCGATCCAGGACAGTACTATCACTACCAAGTAATCGGCTTCGAGGTTTTCCACAAAGACGGCGCGCGCATCGGTATCGTCGTCTCGGTGCTATCAACCGCCGGGAACGACATCCTGGTCGTCAAGGAAGCCGAAAAAGAATTTCTAATTCCGGCGGTCAAAGAGATTGTCGACAAGGTCGACTTCGATACCCGCAGGGTGATCGTCGATCCGCCGGAAGGGCTGCTCGACCTGTAGCCGCCAACGCGTCGGCCTAAATTTGCAAATCAATGCTGACCTTCACCGTCATCACGATCTTTCCGCAGATGTTCGCCTCGTCTCTGGGCCATAGCATCTTAAAACGCGCTCAGGAAAAAAATCTCGTCAAGATCAATCTGATCGACCTGCGCGATTACACCACCGACAAGCACCGCATGACCGACGATTATCCCTACGGCGGTGGTCAAGGAATGGTCATGAAACCCGAGCCGCTTGTGACAGCCATCGAAGCGGCGCGTAAGAACAATCCGAAAGCCCGCGTCGTTCTGCTCGCGCCCCAGGGACGAATCTTCAAACAGAGCCAGGCCCAACGTTTGGCGGGTGAAGATGAAATTGTCTTGCTCTGCGGCCGCTACGAAGGGGTCGACGAGCGCGTCAAGTCATTCATCGACGAAGAGATTTCCGTCGGTGATTACACGCTCAGCGGCGGCGAGCCGGCGGCCAACATCGTCATCGACGCCGTGACCCGACTGATACCCGGCGTACTGGGCAATGAAAACTCGACAGCCGATGAGTCCTTCAGCGATGGTCTGCTCGAATATCCCCAATACACCCGTCCCGAAGAGTTTCGCGGCATGAAGGTTCCCGAAGTGCTGTTGTCGGGAGCCCACCAACGGGTCAAGGACTGGCGCCGGGAAATGAGTCTTGAGATCACCCGCCGGCGCCGGCCCGATCTTCTTGACGCGGCCAATCTAGCCGGCGCTGCAACAGGCGGCAAGAAACACCGGCGAGCGCCAATTTATGTCGCCCTCATGCATCATCCGGTGTATGACAAGAACCACCAGGTGGTCACCACGGCAGTGACCAACATGGATATCCACGATATCTGTCGCGCCGGCAAAACCTACGGTATTCAAGGGTTCTATGTCGTCACGCCGGTCAAGCCGCTGCAAAAATTGGCGCTCAAGATTATCGACCACTGGGAGGTCGGCTACGGCAGCCAATACAACGTCACGCGCAAGGATGCGCTGGCGCTGGCGCGGATTAGCGACAACCTCGACGACACGATTATCGATATCGAAAAAGAGTGCAGCCAAAAGCCTTTGATCGTCGTGACTTCGGCCCGCGACACTGGGACAGAGCGGACCTCTTTCGTCGCGCTGCAAGACATGTTACATAGTGTGACTCGGCCCTTTCTGGTCATTTTCGGCACAGGGTGGGGCCTGACTGAGACAATAATTTCACGAGCAGATTACGTTCTAGAAGCGGTCGCTGGCGGTTCCGACTATAACCACCTATCGGTCCGTTCCGCCGCGGCGATCATTTTGGACCGCCTACTAGCGAGGTAATCGATAGGAGCAGTTATGAATACCATTGCGAAAATCGAATCCGAACAGCTGAAGCCGGACCTTCCGAACTTGCGTCCAGGCGAAACTGTCCGCGTCCATGTCAAAGTTGTCGAAGGCGAAAAAGAGCGCACTCAGGTATTTGAAGGGGTCGTGATCGGCATGGCCGGCACCGGCGCCCGCGCCAACTTCACCGTACGAAAAATTTCCTATGGGGTCGGTGTCGAGCGCATTTTCCCGATCCACTCGCCGCGCATCGAGAAAGTCGAAATCATGTCGCACGGAAAAGTCCGCCGCGCCAAGCTTTATTATCTACGGGATCTGTCCGGTAAAGCCGCCCGCCTCACCGAGCAAGAAGGCTAAGAGCAGCGGCAACTAGCTGCTGCCGAGAATATTCCCTGTCCCTTCGAACACCGCATCGGGGTGAAGCTTGAGTTCCGCAACCCGAGCTTCACCCTTGAAGTAACCGCCTTTTAGAATCTCAAGACAGCCCATCGCCTGCACGGAGCCGATCAGCTTGCCCTCGAGGTGCACCTGCCGCGCCGACACATGCGCCTCCACCTGTGCGTTGGGGCCGATCACCAACAGTTCCGTGGATTTGATCTCGCCGGTGAAATGACCGTCGATTTTGACGGGCAGATTGTAACTGAGCTTGCCCGAAATCGATGAGTTGGCGAACAGCACCGTGCGCGGCGCCGCGCCTTGAATGAACGATGGATTGTCTTTATCCGAAGCTTCTGCCATGGCTGTTTTTCCCCGCTGCTTCGCCCAACATAGCACTGACGGGCGGCGAGCGAAAGCAAATTCAGGGTGACTACAATCCGACGTCACACTTGTGCTAGCATGACTGTGCATGGACCTTTTTGACTCGGCACCAGCCAAAAACAATTTTTCCTCACGACCGCTGGCCGAAGCGATGCGGCCAACTTCGCTCGACGAATTTGTCGGCCAAGAACACTTGCTCGGTGCCGGCAAACTGCTGCGCGGCCTCAGCGGCGCCGGCAAACTTCGATCACTCATTCTGTGGGGGCCGCCCGGGAGCGGCAAAACCACCTTGGCGCAGATCCTAGCCAACTCCGCCGGTGCCCACTGCGTGCATTTCTCGGCCGTGACTTCCGGAGTCAAAGACTTAAAAAAAATCATTCAGGACGCCGAACAGCTCCAACGTTTGGGCACACCGACGGTGTTGTTCGTCGACGAGATCCATCACTTCAATAAATCGCAGCAAGACAATTTTCTTCCCCATGTGGAAAGGGGTACGCTCATCCTGATCGGCGCCACCACCGAGAATCCTTCCTTCGAGGTCATCTCTCCCCTGCTCTCGCGCTGTCAGGTTCTGGTGCTTAAAGCACTTTCCCCCACCGACATGGGCAAGATTATCGACCGCGCCCTCGGCGATACCGAGCGCGGTCTTGGCAAAATGAAACTGACGATCTCCGCTGAAGGCCGCGACTTCATCATCCAACAATCCCAGGGCGACTGCCGGGTGGCGTTAAACGGATTGGAGAGCGCTGCATCGCTGGCCCAAGCTCACAAGCAAAACGAAATCACTCTCGTCCATCTTCAAGAGGCCCTGCAAAAGAAGCCCTTGCAATACGACAAAGCCGGCGAAGAGCACTACAACGTCATCTCTGCGTTTATAAAAAGCCTGCGCGGCAGCGACCCGGATGCGGCGCTCTACTGGATGATGCGCATGTTGGAGGCCGGCGAAGAGCCGCTGTTCATCGCCCGCCGCATGGTGATCTTCGCCTCCGAAGACATCGGCAACGCCGACCCGCGGGCCTTGCAGGTCGCCGTCGCCGCCAAAGACGCCGTCCACTTCGTCGGTCTCCCGGAAGGCAAGATTCCCTTGGCTCAGGCGGTGACCTACCTGGCGAGCGCGCCTAAATCCAACGCATCATACAAAGCGATGTTGGCAGCGGCAAAAGATGTCGAAGCGCATGGCGCGTTGGCCGTCCCCATGCATCTGCGCAACGCGCCTACCGGCTTAATGAAGAACTTGGGCTATGGAAAAGATTACCAATACGCCCACAATTACGAGGAGCATATCGTCGATCAACAACACCTGCCCAACGAGCTTGCCGATAGAAGCTACTACACGCCGTCCGAATCCGGCTATGAGAGACAAATCAAGGAGAGACTGAAATACTGGGAAGAAAAAAAGAAGCAGAAGCGATGAACTGCGCGGCAATCTGGCGTGGCATGGCCGCGAGTGAATGTCAAAAACATTTTCACCACGAAGGACACGAAGATCACGAAGGTCGAATTTCTGGTTTTACGAAACCTTCGTGATCGCGTCCTTCGTGGTGAGAGCGAATATTCTCCTCAAAATGACAACTCACAAGTAACTTCCAAAACGTCACAACCCGATCATTTCGATGCGCTGAACCTCATCAGCCGAAAGCGTGATCCGCTCCGCGGCGAGATCCTCCAACATATGTTGTCGGTTAGCCGTGCCGGTCAGCGGCAACATGCCGACTTGCATGGCGAAACTAAACACCACCTGGGCCGGTCCGACGCCCTCGCGCTCGGCAAGCGCGCGAACTTCCGGTGCGGCAAGGACGTCGCGATTGGCAGTGAGCAACGAAAATCCCTGGTAAATGATGCCGTGCTGCCGACAAATGTCGCGCACTTCCTCATCCCACGCCCGTACCGCGAAACAGCGATTTTGCACCATCATCGGTTTCACCTGTGCTTCCTGGCAGAGCAGCGCTAATTGGGCAGCTGTGATATTACTAATCCCGATCATCCTGGTCTTGCCCGCCAGATAAAGCGACTCCATCACCGCCCACACCTCCCAATCCGCCGCACCCAACCCGCGTCGCGAAAACGGCGCGTGGAGCACATAGGAATCGAGATAGTCGGTGTGCAGATGTTCCAGCGAGCTGTCGAAAGACTGCTGCACCTGAGTAGTGAGAGCGGCGCTGGGATCGTACGGAGTGCGATGATCTTGGCCATCGGCTGAAGTAAATTTGCTTTGGAGAAATAGCGATTCTCGCGTCACACCCTGTTGCGCCAGCGACTGCAACGCCTCACCTACCAGCGCTTCCTGGTAATGAATCAACTGGTTGGCGGTATCGATGGCCGTGAAACCGCATTCCACCGCCAATTTAACCAACTGCGCCGTAGCATCTTTCTTCCAAGCCGTGCCATACATGAACGACGGAACCGCAATCTGATTGTATGTCGATAGCTTCATACCCCATTCTCCTCTTCCGATCGTCGCAATCTCTGTGGCAGGGCGGAGGTTAACCACCGAGAGTTGCTCCCTGGCAGTACGATTCCTTTTTTGCGTTTTTTGCGCCCTTTGCGGTTAAATCTCCGAATCCGTGATTTTCCTAAGGCAACTCAATTTATTGCTCAGCGCCACTCATGCTTGGGATATCTGCGCTGCAATTGTTGTTTGAGTTTCGGATAGGTTTCGCGCCAGAAGAGCGATAGATTATCGGTCACCTGCACCGGACGGTTACTTGGCGCGAGCACTTGGATGCGCACCGGAACGCGCCGGTTGGCGATCGAAATTCCATCCTTGATGTCGTAGAGATCCTGAATGCGCGCCGAGATCGTCGGCGGCCCGTCGGCGGAATAGACCAGCTTGGCATAACGGCCGCGCGGCAACTGGATACGCTCCGGAGCGTATTCATCGATCCATCTTTGTTGCTGGTGCGACAGCCAGGATTTCACCACGGGAATCACCGGGCGGTCTTTGATCTCGCCGTAACTCAACGCCCCATGGCAAATATGCTCGATGATGGCGGCGCGATCCTCGCCATTGATGGCTGGCAACTCCAGTTCCGGCATCCATTCACGCAAGCGATTGACGCGCAAAATCCACTGCTCGACGGATTCGTTCCAGTTCTCGAGCACGCAGCGCCCGGCGATCACTTCCCGTGCCAAAAGTGCCGCCGCCTCGTCCAACGGCGGATTTTCGGTGAGATTTTCCTCCAGCAGCAGATCACGGAAGCGCCGCTCGACCCGCGCCACCACGCGGTGTAACGCTGGATCATAGATCACGGCTCGTGTTTCGTGGAAATCCTGCGGAAACAATTCGCGCAGCCATTCCTCATTGACCGCGGTGGCTAGGTTGAGCCTGACGTTGAGATTTCGCTCTCTGGCGCCGCTGCTTTCGACTTCATGCACTTCAGAGACCACGAACAACGGTGCATAGCGCACCACGCTCTCGCGCGCCAGCACACCGCGCCGGCCATGGACCAAGTCGCAGCGCAACGATTTCCCATCCAAGCGCCGCGCCAACTGATCGGAAAAGCCGAGAAGAAGGCAGCGCTGCACCGCCGTATTGTCGATGGGCTTTTCGCTGATATCCAAACCCACTTCTCCGGCTATGCGCAGGAACAGCTCGAACAACGGCCCGACCTGGCGCGCCGCCTGAGCGTGAACACCCATGCGCCGGCAGCGTTCAGGGTGAAAGCCGTTGCGCTCGGCATACCGCCATGCGCGCATAAGAATGAAAAAATCCGACTCGCCGTCAGCGTCAAAAAGATCACTGCGGCCATCGTCGGTTTGCATGGCCAGCTGGCGTAACAGCAGGTCACGGCCTTGAGTAAGTGCCGCGATCAACGCCACCGGCCGCACACAGTTAAATTCTTGCGCCGCCAAGAGCATGCGCGCATAACGCGGATGAACCGGGAACGCCAGCATGCGTCTGCCAAGATCGGTGATCGCGCCGGTGGATCCATCGATCGCTCCAAGATCCGCTAATAGAGTCCCGGCCCGCTCCAACGCGCGCGGGTCGGGAGTCTCCAACCAGCGAAACTGTTTTACGTCGACAACCCCGCTCGCCTTGAGCGTCAAAATGACCTCTGCGAGATCCAGACGCTTAACTTCAGGGAGCTCTTGGAACGGACGCGCCTCTTGCTCGTAGGCCGTCCACAAACGCAAGCACCGGCCAGGCGCGGTACGGCCCGCCCGGCCGGCTCTCTGATCCGCGGCGGCACGGCTGATTTTGTCAACCAGCAACGTATTGATACCGCGGTAAGGATCGAAACGCGGAATCCGCGCCAATCCACTGTCGACGACCAAGCGCACGCCGTCAATGGTCAGGGAAGTTTCCGCGACGTTGGTGGCAACCACGACCTTGCGCCGCTCATAGCGCGCCAACGCGGCATCCTGATCACCTGTCGGAAGTTCACCGTGCAGCGGAAAAACCACGAACTGCGGTCCGAGCTTGTCGCGCGCCGCCTGCACCGTACGAGAAATCTCATAGGCGCCCGGCATGAAGATCAACACATCGCCTGCACTCTCCTCGCGTACCAAACGTTCGGTCTGCCGGACCGCGAGATCCCAAACCGGCACCGCACCGGCCGACTGCGGCAAATATTCGACATCGACCGGATAGTTCCGGCCCGCGGAGGCCAACACCGCGCAGGGCTGCAGGAATTTCTCGACCGCGCCGACATCCAAGGTCGCCGACATGACGATGATGATCAGATCGGGTCGCGCATTTTCCTGAATTTGCAGCGCGCGCGCCAGCGTGATGTCGCCATAGAGATGGCGCTCGTGAAATTCGTCGAAGATGAGGGCGTTGACACCCAGGAGTTCTGGGTCTGTCAACATCTGGCGCAAGAGCACACCTTCCGTCACGTAACAGATCCGCGTCGCCGCCGACGCGACATGATCTAAGCGCATCCGATAGCCGACCTCGCCACCGAGTTTGCCGCCGCGCGACTGCGCCACCCAGGTAGCCAACATGCGGGTCGCCAAGCGGCGTGGCTGCAACACAGTTACTTGCCCCGCGCCGAGCAGGCCGCCGTCAAGAAGCATCTGCGGTACCTGTGTCGACTTGCCCGAGCCGGTCGGTGCAGTCAACAGCAACCGTTTCTGGGTTGCCAAAATGGCGCGCAACCGTTGTTCAATTTCGGAGATGGGTAAATTCAAGGTTCGCATAGATCAAGAAAACTTTAACATAATTGAAGAACCGTTGCGGTCCAAGCCCTTCGCCCAGAGCGAAATCTGCTGGTGGTGTTTGAAAAAACAGCCGCAAGGAATAAGATTGAGTGCGCGAGGACATACCCAGTATCAAACTCGACTCACTTGCATCAGTTTAGATTGAATCGAACATCTGCGCCCGCTATGCGTAAACCCATCATCGCCGCCGGTCTGGTCTTAACCTGCCTGCTCATTGTCGCCGCGTGGAACGTCAATTCCATCGTTGAGCGCAACAAAGACTATTTACTCGGCCGCCTGGCCCGCGCTTTCGGTCACGCTATAACTTCGGACAAGATCGAGATCAGTTACCAACCATTTGCCCTTCGTATGGCAAACCTTGCCATCGCCGGCGACCCCGGGGACAGCGCCAATCCCCTGGTGCTGGCCAAGGATATGCAAGTTAAGCTGCGCTTTTTCCCCCTGTTCCTTGGCCGGCTCCAGCCCGCTAAAATCACCCTGGATTCGCCCGTGATCACGATCATTCGCGAGGCTGACGGCCGTTACAACTATGAGCCTCAAGGCGGGGAAAGAAAGCCGCCGGCAAACAGAACCAACCGAAGCGATCAGCGCGCCAATGATCGCCAGATATTTGCCCTCGCTGGGGTGCAAATAACCAATGGCACATTGCGTTATCGCGACCTGAAAAACGATAGCGAAATCGTTTTGTCGCAGATCGATCTACGACAGAGCGACTTCGACGAGGACGAGCCCGTCGAGCTGCAGCTGACCGCGGCGGTGATGACCGCCAAACCCAATCTGAAGTTCAACATTCGCGTCGGCCCGATTGCGGGAATCGGCGATTATCGCAACTATCCCATAGAGGGGAATCTGAACGCCAAGAACCTCGATCTAGGAAAAGTGAACCGCGCCCTGCCGCTGTTCAGAAGAGCAACGCCGAAACATCTGCGCTTTGACGGCATCTACGACATCAACGATCTCAAGTTCAAAGGGACTTTGAATAATCCATCGCTCAAGGGAGCGGTGAGCGGCACCGACGCATCGTTCCGGTTTGACTGACTGGCGGGCGCAACTCTGCGTCTTTGCCGTGAAGCTTTTCCCGGATTTGAATCGCCAAAGCTATCCTTATTAGCGGCTATCCTTGTTATAACTCGCCAAACATTTTTCGACCAACTCCTGCGCCGCCGCCCAGTCGAAGTTGCGAAACTCGCGCCCATGGATAGCGGACGGTTCGCCGGCATAGAACATTTCATACTGAAGATGGCGCGAGGCGAACTCCGAGCCGATCGCGTCCCACAACAGCTTTAATAATTTCACCCGCAGCTCTCCGGTAGCATGAGGCCAGCGTACATAGCGCTCGATATCCGCCGCCGACTCCGGCGCGGCAAACTCGCCAACTGTCGCCGGCAACTGGATCAAGCTGCCGCCCATAAGGCCGCGGACTTGGTTGAGGAGCGCAGGATACATCGCCTGTTGGTAAACCTGGCTGGCGTAGAGCAGCGAGTCCTTCGGTCTCATGACGCCGAACTGATCCGGCTCCGCCGCCGCTTCGGCGCCGAGAATCATGCCCGCGACGATCGACACACGGGTCGCCAGGTCGCCCAACTGAGAGACAATCTCGCTTGCGGCCGAGCGGCCGCTCGCGTCCATGCAGCGCTTCACCAGACCGACTAGAAACTGGAGCTTGGCCCAGGAGCGGATATGCGACTGCGTATTGCCCAGCACATGGGCCGCGGTGGTGCTGAACTGGCCCGCGGTCAGCTCGATATTTTTGTATATAAAGACGTCTTCCCAAGGCACAAAGACATCGTCGAACACCACCAACGAATCGCTTTCGTCAAAGCGGCTCGATAACGGATAATCGAAGACGCTGGTGGCGCCGAGGGCATAGGGCCGGCGCGGGTAGAGCTTCAGGCCCGGGGCGCCATTGGGTACCACACACGAGATCGCGTAGTCTTCGTCGCCGGGTTTGAGCGGCAAGATTACAGTTACAAAAACATAGTCCGACATCACCGAGGCGGTGCCGAGCATCTGCGCCCCGCGCAGGACGATGCCGCCGTCGCGCTCAGCCGCCGCGCCGGCGTAAAGATATGGCTCGGCCTGCTGATGCGCCGGCTTGGTCCGGTCGACGGTTGGATGCACGATGACATAGCTGATGTAAAGATCCTCATCCGCCGCCTTGGCGGCGAAGCGCAACAGATTATCGGCAAATTGCTGCCTTTCGCGCGCGTAAAATGCCGGTGATCCGGCGAAGCCGGCGAAAAACGATGCGACGTGATCCGGCGAGCGACCGAGAAATCCGAAACTCGCGTCGGCCCAGGACTTGATCGCTTTTCTTCGCGCTACCAAGTCTTCGCGCGTGCGCGGCACCATCCAAGCCTTATTGATTGGGCGGCCGTCGCGCGGTGAAGGGTAAGTCATCAGTTCACGGTTGGCCGGATCATGCGCCAGGTCGAAAAGCCCTGCCACCGTGCGGATGCCAGCAGCAAACGCCGGGTGAGCCGCCACGTCGGCCACCCTCTCGCCATTCAAATATACCGCCCTGCCATCGCGCAGGCCGCGCAGGAAATCGTCACCACTCCGAGTCATATGTCCCCCGAACCGCAGCGAGATTAGAATACAGAGTCGTTCAAAACATTGTCATCCGAGACATTTCTCTACCACACCTTGAATTATCTCCGCTTGCCAGCGCAAGAGGCCACCGCGCTCCATGATTTCCTCGATACCCCGTGTTTGGCGCCGCGCGATCGCTTCGAGCGCCGCTCGCGGCGCCAGCACCGACGGGGATATTTCCAAGACCTTGGCGAGATCAGCGCAGGCGCTGCGCAACGCGTCGGCCCTTGCGACCGACTCGGCGCTGGCGGATTCGCCGCGCTCATGCTTTTTCGTTTCCGGCCAATCCGCAGGCGACAGCGCCGCCGCCCGCGCAACCGCGTCTACGAGAGTCGTCAGCAGCGCGCCTTGAATATTACGCGGCAACTTGGGACCTTTGTCGAGCGGCTCGTTGGGATGCGACTCCACCCATTGAATGAGCTCGAATATCTGTTGATTACCAAAAATCTTGAACGGCGGCCGATTGAAGCGCCGGGCATGCCCATCGCGCCAGCGCCAGACCTCGCGCAGGTAGGCCAACTGCCGCCGAGTCAGCCGGCCCGCGCCCTTGAGGCGCCAAGCATCCTCCGGATCGCGGGGATTATCGCGACCGCTCGCCTGCACCATCGCTCGGCAACTCTCGCGATGCCATTGGAGGCGCCCCTTCGCCTCCAACTCATCCGTCAGCCGGTCGGCCAGCGACTCGAGATAGCGCGTATCGTTGACCGCGTATTGCAATTGCTTTTCGCTCAACGGCCGTTGCGACCAGTCCGACTTCTGCCCTTCCTTGCCAATCGTCATCGCAAAATTGCGCTTGATCACCGCCGCTAGACCGATCTGTTCGATGCCCAGCAGTTGAGCCGCGATCATGGTGTCGAAAATTTCACCACTTGGCCGGAAGCCCGTCGAGGCCCGTAGTATGCGCAGATCGTAGTCGCCGGCGTGAAAAATCAACGGCTTTACCGCCAGGGATGCGAGAAATCCACTCAACTCCAATCCCGCCAGGGGATCGACCAAGTAATGTTCGCCATCGATCGAGAGCTGGATCAAACAGACTTTTTCGAAGTAGTTGTGCAGACTGTCGGCTTCGGTATCCACGGCGATTCTAGCGGCGTCGTCGATGCGTTGGCTGACTTTGTCCAGTAGAGCTTGTGCGCGAACATAGGTGTAGCCGGTCTCGGGGCCAGGATTTTGCCGAGTGTTGTTTTCCGTCATAGAAGCACTGAATGATTATTGAATTCCTGCCGCCCAACAGTCAAAACGCGTCGGCGGCCGTGGAACGGCGGACGGACCCATCTGACTGACAATGTGTGAGCTGAATGTACCAACTTGTAATCTCCGATTGACTCGCCTAGGTTTACAATGTCGCATTTCACGCTGGAGGGAAACAATGTTCAGGCGATCGATATATCTATTTGCCTTAGCCGTTATCACGTCACTTGGCATCGCCACACCAAGCAGCTCGGCCGAGTCCCCCTGCCCGCCGATCCTCGATCATAAAGTCGCCAACTTGATGGACGAACCAATATCTCTCTGCCAATTCCGCGGCAAAGTCGTATTGATCGTCAACACTGCCAGCGAGTGTGGCTACACGCCGCAATATGACGGTTTGGAAAAACTCTATCGCCGTTATCGCGACAAAGGCTTCGTCGTGCTGGGCTTTCCGGCCAACGATTTCGGCGGCCAGGAGCCGGGATCGAACCAGCAGATCGCCCAGTTCTGCCAGGTCAATTACGGCATCACCTTTCCAGTCTTCGCCAAGACCGCGGTGGTTGGCGCCAATGCCAACCCGCTCTATCGCCAACTCGCGACCCGCACTGGACACCCGCCAAAGTGGAATTTCCACAAATATCTCGTCGACAAATCAGGCCAGCAGATCGCCGCCTTCGAAAGCGCAGTCGACCCGGAAGATCGCCGGCTCATCGCCACAGATCGAGAAACTACTCGGCGGTCGTTGATAGCAGTGGTTCCATCGGTTCCAGCTGTTCCAATGGTTCCAGCGGTAATTCAATTCGATTCGATCACGTCTCAGAAAACCCCGGCAATGCCAAGCAATCCACCCGCAGCGAGTAACCACAGCGGATTGCAGGTCAGGCGCAGGACGACGGCGGCGGTGAGTATCGTGGTCAAATAGCCGCGCCAGTCATGGCTCACGGCGCGCATGAGCACAGTCGCGCCGGAGAACATCAAGCCGATGGTGATTGGCGTCAAGCCGCGGCGGATGGCGCGCAGAATCGGCGCATCGGGGTAGCGCTCGATGAAATGGCCGACGACCAGGGTCAATGTGGTTGCCGGCACTAGCAGCGAGACAGTCGTCGCCAACGCCCCCGACCAGCCGGCGAGATACCAGCCGATCAGCGTCGTGTACATGACGTTGGGTCCGGGCGCCGCCTGCGCTAACGTATAGATCTCGGCAAACTCCCGATTGCTCAACAAGTGATGCACGTCCACCACGTAGCGGTGGATGTCCGGCAAGATCGCCGATGGCCCGCCGACCGCGACAAACCATAACGCCACGAAATGGAAGAACAATGCGCTCAGGTCGACGCGTTCCATCAATCCTTCGCTTTCCAGGCCAGGAAGACGGCACAAGGCCCTAGCGCCGCGACGACCCATATCAACGGCCAGCGCATCACGCCGACGGCGACAAACGCAATAAGGCCAAATAGCCAAGGCCGCAACCGGCGCGGCAGCACCATCGCCAGCTTGATCACCGTCGCGAGCAGCAGTCCCGCCGCTACCTTGGACATGCCGCCGAGCGCCTGCTGCACCTGCGGCAGCGCGCCGAACTGCTGGTACAGCATGCCCATGCCGATGACGACTAGAAACGGCCAGCCAAGATAACCCAAGACCGACACCGCGGCGCCGCTCCAACCGCCGAATCGATAGCCGACCAAGACCGTCAGATTGAGCACGTTGGGGCCAGGCAAGAGCTGGCCGATGGTCAAGAACTCGGCAAACTCGCGCTCGGTCAGCCAACGCCGTCTTTCGACGATTCCCAGCCGCGCCCAGAAAAGCGCACCGCCAAAACTCGATAGGGTAATCCGCGAAAATGTCAGGAACAGTTCCAGCTTGCTGACTCTTGGCCTGATCGAATCCGCTTGTTGCATGATCTCCTTGCTTTTCACCCAGACCCGAATAATTTCGTAAACAACGCGTGGAACCTCACACCGGCACGATTGCTTGCGCCGCGCACCAGGCAATAAGATTACTTTGCGGCGCAGTTTCAACCGTCGATCCGGCTCGCGACACTAAGCTCCGCGCCTCACTTGCCGGCTGCCCCAGAGCCAGCAGCACACAGATCGCCAGCAATGCCGTGCGCCCGACGCCGCCGGCGCAGTGAATCAGCACAATTTCGCCAGACTGCAATCGGTTCGCGACCCCGACTGCCAACTCCCAAAACCCCTCACGGTCCTCCGGCGCGCCGCGATCGGGAATTTCAAACGGCAAAACCAAACATGGGACGGTGCCGCGCTCCAGGGCCTGGGCGTACTCGAAGGATTTCTCGTGCAGCTCATCCCGCTCGGTCAAACAGACTATGGTCCGCACCGCATCGGTGCGCACCTGGTGCCACACCCGCTCCAAAGCTTCGTAGCGTCCTGGCATGCTGTGCAGTAGCAAGCGACCGGGAACACCTGCGGGAAGATCGACGGAACGAAACATGATCAATAGTTTCGAGAAATACTTATTCGCCGTGATTGGCCCTTACTGAAGGTGCGGAGCAGGCACGCAACCCGAACCATCAACGCGATCCTATTCGGCGATATATTCCAGCCCTTTTACTTGAATATGTCCGGTAAAACCAGCCGAGTATTGGGTACCGCGAGGAATTGACTCATATTGGATATGCGGCGGCGCGTGTGAATTTTTTCGGGGAAAAACACCTTGCATCATCCCCTGTATTGAATCTATCTCTCGATCTCTCTAATGATCGCCTCGGCAAATTTCTTCGTCGTCGTTGTGCCGCCGAGATCGCGCGTGACACAATCGCCGCGCCACAGGACTTTTTCCAAGGCGGCATAGATCCGATTGGCCGCGGCGCGCTCGCCGATATGGCGCAGCATCATGACCGCGGCGGTGATCATCGCCGACGGATTGGCGATCCCCTTCCCTTTGATATCCGGCGCGCTGCCATGCACCGGCTCGAAAAGCGCGTGGTGGTCGCCGAGATTGGCGCCGGCGACCAGGCCCAATCCGCCGACCAGACCGGCAGCGAGGTCCGACACGATGTCGCCGTAAAGGTTTTCCAGCAGCAAGATATCGAACTGGAGTGGATCGAGGACCAACTGCATGCAGGCATTATCGACGATGATGTCGCTAAAGCCGATGCGCTTGTATTTTTGCGACATTTTGCGGGCGCAGTCTAAGAACAAACCGTCGGTGAGTTTCATGATGTTGGCTTTGTGCACCGCGACGATTTTTTTTCGGCCATGCGTCTTGGCGTACTCGAAGGCAAATTTGGCTATACGCGTCGAAGCCTTCTCGGTGATGATCTTCAAGCTCTCCATGACGCCCGGGACGACTTCATGTTCGATGCCGGAATACAGCCCTTCGGTATTCTCGCGCACGACCACCAAGTCGACGTCTTGATAACGCGCTTTGACCCCGGGCAAATTCTTGATCGGCCGCAGATTGGCATAGAGATCGAAAGTCTGGCGCAGCTCGACATTGACGCTGCTAAATCCTTCGCCCACCGGCGTCGTCACCGGCCCTTTGAGAGCGATCTTGGTCTTGTTGAACGAATCCATCAGCGCCCGCGGGATGGTCGTCCCATGTTTTTTCAAAGCCTCTGTGCCGGCCAGATGGGAGTCCCAATCAATTTTTGCGCCGGCGGCTTTGATGACTTCCAGTGCCGGCTTGACTACCTCGGGACCGATCCCATCGCCCGGAATCAACGTAACTTTATGCGTCATGATAATTGCCCTTTCGTGGCCCCGATCATAGCAGGCCGTTAACACTATATCTAAGCCAAAGCTTGACCACGGGTTGGGCCCCAAACCGTGAGCAATTTTTTCACTTGCCGGGCTAAACACAGAGGCTGATTCATGTACAATCTAGTTTGGGGAATCCGTAGCCGTATCATGGGAGGTACGGGAATCGTGAACCGGCGCGATACTCAAGCGAGCACTACCCAGCAGCCACACGAAGCGGTCGAGACCATCTATCGTACCGAATCGCGCTCGGTTCTTGCCACTCTGATTCGTTTGCTCGGCGACTTCGATCTCGCCGAAGAAGCGCTGCACGAAGCCTTTAAAGCGGCACTTGAGCAGTGGCCGCGCGATGGCGTGCCGGCTAAGCCGCGGGCTTGGCTGATATCGACGGGGCGCTTCAAAGCCATCGACGCGATCCGTAAACAGTCCCGCCTCGATCCCCTGCCAGATAACATTGCCGAGCGGCTTACAACAGACGCTGAGGATCTAGATGCGACCGACCATTCGAGCGTGGAAGATGACCGGCTGCGGCTGATCTTTACCTGCTGTCATCCAGCGCTGGCGCTAGACACTCAAGTGGCGCTCACCTTGCGCGAGGTATGTGGCCTCACCACGGAAGAAATCGCTCGTGCCTTCCTGACCGCGGCACCGACATTGGCGCAGCGCATCGTCCGCGCCAAAGCGAAGATCCGCAACGCGCGCATTCCCTACCAGGTGCCGGCGCGTGCTGATCTACCCGATCGCTTGGACGCCGTACTACGGGTCGTTTATCTGGTTTTCAACGAGGGCTACGCTGCGTCATCCGGCGCGGCAATCACGCGCCATGACCTATCCAGCGAGGCGATTAGCCTCGGACGGCTGCTCTTGAACTTACTCCCCGAACCGGATGTCGCTGGACTTCTGGGACTGATGCTGCTGCAGGACTCGCGGCGCGCGGCGCGCATGTCCAGTACCGGCGACCTGGTGCTGCTGGAGGAACAAGACCGTAGACCGTGGAGACCGCGATGCCATCCGCGAAGGCACCGCTCTGGTGCAACGCGCCCTGGCCGCCAGCGAAGTCGGCCCCTACTCCATCCAAGGGGCCATCGCCGCCGTGCACGCCAATGCCCCTAGCGCCGGGGCTACGGATTGGGTGCAAATCGTCGGGCTGTACGACCTCCTGCTGCAGGCGGAGCCCTCGCCTGTGATCGAATTGAATCGGGCGGTGGCGGTGGCCATGCGCGACGGGCCCGAGGCGGGCCTTAGCCTGATCGATACCATACTTGCGCGCGGTGATCTCGAGGGGTACCACCTGGCTCATGCAGCCCGGGCCGACCTCTGTCGCCGCTTGGGACGGGCCACTGAAGCCCGCGCCGCCTACCAACGAGCCCTAAGCCTCACCCAACAGGGACCGGAGCGGCGCTTTTTGGAGCGACGGCTGGCTGATCTAAAAAAATAATTTGCCGGTTGTCGATTTGCGGCTGGGCCGAACGACTACTCCATGACCGCGCCAAAATAACCATGATCGCATAACGCTAAAACGGGAAGTACCGGCTAACACCAAACCGACAGGAGGGAATGCCATGACAATCGAACCCTATCTATTTTTCAACGGACATTGCCAAGAGGCGATCGAGTTTTACCAGAACGCTCTGGGCGCCGAAGTATCGATGCTGATGCGCTACAAAGATAGCCCGGAACCGCCACCACCCGGCATGGTGCCGGCGGGTTGGGATAACAAAATCATGCACAGCCATTTGCGTGTCGGTAACGCAAATATCATGGCCTCCGACGGTGGCAGCGAGGGGCTTAATTTTCAGGGTTTCTCATTGTCGCTGGCCGTAGCCAACGAGGCGGAAGCCAAGCGCGTTTTTGAGGCACTTAGCGATGGCGGACAGGTGCGGATGCCGCTAACCAAGACATTCTGGTCACCTTGCTTCGGCATGGTCGCCGACCGTTTCGGCGTTGGCTGGATGGTCACTGTGGCGCCCTGAGTGACCCTGCACGGCTGGAGATAGATTTATGAAATTCATGTTGCTGGTTCATCACGATGAAGTGGCGTTCGACAAGATCACTAAGGAGAAACAACAGCAAATGCTCCACGAATCCGTCGCGCTCACGCACCAGCTTCACACCAAGCGGCAATATCTGAGCGCTTCGCCGCTGCAGCCGGCGGCGACGGCGGTCATCGTTCGGGTGCGCGAAGGTAAACCGATGGTCACCGACGGGCCGTTCATCGAGACCCGCGAACAGATCGCCGGTTATTTCCTAATCGACGCCAAGGATCTTAACGAAGCGACGCAAATCGCCGCCCGGGTGCCAGGCGCACGCATCGGCACCGTCGAAGTGCGCCCCTTGCGGGAAATTTCCGGCTTGCCCGGAGAACGATAGGAGACCCTATGCAGAAAATTACCCCATGCCTATGGTTCGATTACAACGCGGAAGAGGCGGTCAACCACTACTGCGCCATTTTCAAAAACTCCAAAATTGGCAAAGTCTTGCGCTGCGGTGAATCCGGGCCGGGCCCGAAGGGATCAGTGCTGACCATCGCGTTTGAACTCGAAGGCCAGGAGTTCATCGCGTTGAACGGCGGGCCGATATTCAAATTCAACGAAGCCATATCCCTGTCGGTGGACTGCAAAACGCAGACAGAAGTCGATGAACTCTGGGAGAGATTGTCCGACGGCGGTCAAAAAAGCCAGTGCGGTTGGCTCAAAGATAAATTCGGCCTGTCGTGGCAAGTTGTTCCGTCCGCGCTGGTCGAAATGTTACAAGACAAAGATGCGGCTAAATCGGCGAGAGTCATGGCGGCAATGATGCAAATGAACAAAATTGACATCGAAACTCTAACGCGGGCGTTTAAGGGGGAATAGACCAACGGGCCCCCCTGAGAGATACTTGCGCGGTTCATGAAACGGAGACACTGAGATGAAATACATGTTGTTAATTTACCTGAATGAGCAAAATCCTTTGAGCGAAGCCGAACGGCAGGAATGTTACGCCGAGTCGACGCAGCTCGCCCAAGAGATCCATGCAAACGGCAAGTATCTAAGCGCAAATCCGCTGCACCCGACGTCGATGGCTACCAGTGTCCGAGTGCGCGACGGCAAACGCTTGGTGACCGACGGTCCATTCGCCGAGACGCGCGAACAGTTGGGCGGATACTTTTTGATCGACGCCAAGGATCTCGACGAAGCGCTTGGCCTCGCCGCCCGGATTCCGATGGCGCGCAAGGGCACGGTAGAAGTTCGACCGGTCATTGAAATTCCCGGCTTACCAATGGTCTAATTTACAACGGAAAGGAAAATCTATGAGCAGCGTAAGAGTTTTGGTCGGCACACGCAAAGGGGCTTTCATCCTGAGTTCGGACGGAAAGCGGCAAAACTGGCAAATCAGCGGGCCCCATTTCGCGGGCTGGGAGATTTATCATCTCAAGGGGTCCAGCGTGGATCCCAATCGAATCTACGCATCGCAATCGAGCAGTTGGTTCGGCCAGATTATCCAGCGATCGGATGACGGCGGCAAGAGCTGGCACCAACCGGGCACGCCTGCGGGGGAACCCACCACGGCTCCGGATGGAACGCCCAAGGGCGAAAGCAACAAATTCGTATATGACACGTCGGCGGAAACCGGCAAACCGCTGACAACGCACCAATGGTACGACGGCACGCCGCATCCGTGGGAATTCAAGCGTGTCTGGCATCTCGAACCCTCGCTTAACGATCCGGAAACGGTCTATGCCGGCGTTGAGGATGCGGCCCTGTTCCGCAGCACCGATGGGGGAAAATCCTGGCAGGAATTATCCGCTTTGCGCGGTCACGGCACTGGATCCGCGTGGCAGCCCGGCGCCGGCGGGATGTGTCTGCACACGATTATTCTCGATCCCAGCAATTCGAAGCGAATCGTCATTGCGATTTCGTCCGCGGGGGCGTTTCGCAGCGACGATGGCGGCAATACATGGAAGCCGATCAATCGCGGCTTGCATTCCCTTTACATCCCCGATCCAACTGCGGAGATTGGCCACTGCGTTCACCGCATCGCCATGAATTCGTTGCGGCCAAACGTACTGTTCATGCAAAAACACTGGGACGTCATGCGCAGCGACGACGCCGGCGACTCTTGGCATGAAGTCAGTGGCAACCTGCCCACCGACTTCGGCTTCGTCATCGACGTGCATGCCCATGAACCGGAAACGATCTATGTCGTGCCGATCAAGAGCGACTCGGAGCATTTCCCGCCGGACGGCAAACTGCGGGTCTATCGCAGCCGGACGGGCGGCAACGATTGGGAGGCGCTGACCAAGGGCCTGCCCCAAAGCGACTGCTACGTCAATGTGCTCCGAGATGCCATGGCCGTCGATTCGCTCGATAAGTGCGGCGTCTACTTCGGCACCACCGGCGGTCAGGTGTACGCCTCTGCCGACGCCGGCGATAGTTGGGCGCCGATCGTGCGCGATCTGCCGGCGGTAGTCTCGGTGGAGGTTCAGACGCTGCCATGATCCGCGTCACGCTGCCCGCGCACTTGCGCAAGTTGGCGCAGGTCGACGGCGAAGTACAGCTCGAAGTCACCGGCCGAGTCACCCAACGCAGCGTGCTCGACGCCCTCGAAGCGCGCTATCCGATGCTGCACGGCACGATCCGCGATCATGTCACGCAAAACCGCCGCGCCTTCGTGCGCTTCTTCGCCTGCGGGCAGGATCTTTCCCATGAGCCACCGGACGCCTTGTTGCCCGATGCAATTGCCACCGGCGCGGCGCCGTTCATGATTATCGGTGCGATCGCGGGGGGATAGGGCTCGTTCGAAGATTCAAGGTTCAACGTTTCGGAGACACGGGGAATTTCTAACCACGAAGATACAACTTATGCTCAAGAAAGTTCTTATCGCTCTGCTCGCAATTCTCGCCGCCTTGGCCGTTGTCATCGCCTTGCAGCCGCCCGATTTTCGTATTGTGCGCTCAACGTCGATCAACGCACCCGCAGCGACGGTGTTCGAGCAGGTCAACGATTTCCACAAATGGGATGGCTGGTCGCCCTGGGCAAAACTCGACCCGAATATGAAGCAGTCATTCGCGGGAGCATCCGCCGGCGTCGGCGCGAGCTACTCGTGGTCCGGCAACGATCAAGTTGGAGAGGGACGAATGACGTTGACGGAAAGCCAGCCGAATGAACTCATCCGCATTAAGCTCGAATTCCTCAAACCGTTTGCCGCGACTAACACCGCTGAGTTCAGCTTCAAACCCGATGGCAATCAAACAACAGTAACCTGGAGCATGTTCGGCACGAACAATTTTATAGCCAAGGCCTTCGGACTTTTGATGAACATGGACAAACTGGTCGGCGCCGATTTCGAAAAGGGCTTGGCACAATTGAAATCAGTGGCGGAGACAATCGGCAAACAATAATACCCGAGTGCCGTCTACTAAACAGGCCGTGGAATTTATGTAGCGGTTCAGTTACACCGAGATCTCTCACTTCGTTCGAGATGACAAATCGACTATTCTGCTGTCATCTCACGCGAAGCGAGCACGCTTCCTCAGGATGAAGACCTGTGGCCCTCTCGAAGTGAACCACTACCGGAATTTAACAACGCTTAACAGGGTACAATCGCCACGAAAGGAAACCCATCATGAACATTGCTTTGTGGATTATCCAAGCATTGCTCGCCGCGCTTTTTCTATTCGCCGGCGGCATGAAGTTGATCACGCCCATCGAGGAAATGACCAAGCAGATCGCCATGCCCGGCTGGTTTCTCCGCTTCATTGGGGTAGCGGAATTGCTCGGCGCCATAGGTTTGATCCTTCCCTGGCTTTTCAGAGTTCGTCCCGGCCTCACGCCGCTTGCCGCCGCTGGGTTGAGCGTCATCATGATCGGGGCGACCGTGGTAACTATGATCATTGGTGATATCGCAACGGCACTCATTCCGCTCATGACCGGAGGGCTCTCTGTATTCGTCGCCTACGGCCGATGGCGCTTGACGTCTCCCACCAGCAAAGCTTGAAGCTCTCTTCAGCGCGCCGCAACCGTGTCACTGCATACCCTCGGTAATATACTGAATCACGTAACCCGCAGGATCGTCCATGTAAGTCCCGGCGGTGCCGCCAGGATGGCGCCCTTTGGCCTCTTCGCCGCGGTCGCCGTTGGGAATGCCGAGGCGGTCGAGTTGGGCCAACGCGTCGCGCCACTGTTGCGGCGCGACGTAGAAACCGAGGTGTGGGCCGGGGATTTTCCGGCTCATCGGATAACCCTTGGGAGCGAATGGCGCTTCGGTGAGAATCAAGTGTTGCCCGCTGGCCATGCGCATGGCGGTCTGATTGCGCTTGCTCTTGGCGTCTTGGCCGCGGCTAAGTAACTCGAAGCCCAAAACCGCTTCGTAAAACTTGATCGAATCATCGAGTTTGGGCGCCTCCAATTCCAAATAACCTACCCCGGTTAGGCGCCCATCCGTCGCGGCCGTGTTTTGGCCATCGATGCTCGGCACATAGACCGCGAAGTTATTGCCCGCCGGGTCGGCAAAAAACAGGGTGGTCGTGGCGAACGGATGGCTGTTTTTTTGCGGACCTTCGAAAACGATCTTGCACCGCTCCAGCGCATCCATCACCTCTTCGATGCCATGCTTGGTGGTGGTAAACGAATAGGTCGGTGTGCCGCGGGTCGCGATGGCCTGGCCACGTTCCTCTTTTTGCAGGTAAACGCCAATGCGTTTGCCGGCGATTTCCATGAATGTATGCGCTCCCAGAACCTGGGTTTTGACATTGAGACCGTTGCGTTTGACAATCTTGCCGCCGAACACCTGGACGTAAAAATCCTCGGCGACAACGATATCGTTAACCGGCACGACAAAATGATCCAAAGCCTGCACCAACATGAGTCCCTCCAGTGAATCTCTTGCTATTTTGCACCTATCAAGGATTGATGAGAAAGGCGAGGAGACCTGTTGTCTCTGGCTCCGTCACATTGACTTGAATTCGCCCCATCGTTAGAATCCGCCCAGTCCTAATACCATCCCCCACAGCCGATGAAGGAGCGCAAATGATTCTATCGAAAAACGCCGATGTCAAAGCGATCACCGTCAAAGCCATCGAAGGCAAGCCAATGTATGGCGGCGATTTGCTAGTGAAACCGCTCATCACCGGCGATGAAATGACGTTTCTGGAAATCCATTACACCCCTGGCGTCGGCGCGCCGCTGCATGTGCACAACCACGAATCACTGGCCTACGTGGTCAAGGGCAAAGTCAAAATGACCGTGGGCAAGGAAGAATTTATCCTTGGCCCCGGCGATGTCTGCCGCCACCCCAAGGGTGTGCCTCATGGAGTCGAGGGCATCGAAGAGTCCATCGTCGTCGAGATCAAATCGCCGGCGCCGGAGCTCGGCAGCTTCTTGGGCATGTAGAGAACCTTTGACGAGAATCTTTACCGCAGAGGCGCTGAGTTCGCAGAGATTAAATTGTTATTCTTGTTGTGCTCTGCGGCTCTGTGGTGAATCCATTCTCTGAATCTAATTATCCTATCTTTAAAATCGCCGCACGAGGAGAAAAACATGGCAGGCAAAGCAAAATACTTAATGATCGCCAGCATGGATGTCGACGCGGAACATGACGCGATCTTTAACGAAGTCTACGACCAAGAGCATGTGCCCAACCTGCTCAAGGTTCCGGGCGTTCTCGGCGTTTCGCGCTACAAACGGGGGACGCTAACGATGAATATCGGTGGCGAGCGCAAAACCATCGAGATCCCAAACGAACCGACCTATACGGCGATCTACGAACTGGAAAGCCCCGACGTGCTCACCAGCCCAGCCTGGGACAAAGCCATCGAAGACGGCCGCTGGCCCGCTCAAGTGCGGCCGCACACGAAAAATCGCCGCCATGTTTTGTTGAAGTTAATGGACTAAAAAAAAGGATAAAGGCGGAAGGATGAGGGGCGAAGTGTAAGAGCTTCCTTCATCCTTCATCCTTCATCCTTATCGTGCGGCCATCGCCAAGTTGTTCCTTAATCTTCAAGCCCATTGCCTCAGCCTGAGCCTCGTCGACATGAGCTTCGAAGAGTGGGAAGAGTTCCCGCTCCTCCTTGCGGATATGGCGTTCTAGTAGATCGCCCAAGTCAAAAATCAATTTTGCCAAGCCGGTGCCCGCTTCAAGCTGCCGCACCGAGCGGCGAAGCTGCTCATGATCGCGCACCAACTGGTCGATCATTACACCACAGCCCAGCACCTGTTGGCGCATCAGCGGGAACAAAACTTCTTCTTCAGCTTTGAAATGGGCCACAAGGTTGGCACGATAAAAGTCTAGAAACTCTTGAGCGCGCGCGCGCAGCCCCTCGGCACCCATAGGCTTGATCTGCCCAAGCGACTGTTTGCGACAACGCAACGCCAATGCCAGACCATGGTGATGGTCGTGAGATAGAAGAACTAAACTGGGATGACGCATGGGAGTATCAATGGATTGGAGTAGTGGGTCTGGATAACCCAGCACTCCAATCACTCGAATCATCGCTCAGACCGCGCCCTTAGCGCGCAAATCCGCGATCGCTTGCGCATCCAAGCCCAGCGCGCCGAGAATCTCTTCGGTCTGTTCGCCCAGCACCGGCGGCGGCCGATCGATGGTCGGCGGCGTGCGGCTCATGTCGACGGCGTTGCCGATAAGCTGCATTTTACCCATCTGCGGATGTTCGACCTCAATGGGGAAGCCGTAGGATCTCACTTGCGGATCGGCGAACACTTCATCGAGGGTGTTGATCGGCGCCGCCGGCACGTCCCTGGCGATCAACCGGCGCAGCCAATCTTCGCGCTTGCCGGCGCGAAAGATCGGCGCTAACTGGTCGTTCAATGCATCGTAGTTTTCCACTCGCGCTTTGCGATTGTTGAAACGCGGGTCATGCGCCCATTCCGGCTTGCCAACGACGTCGAACAGGCCGAACCAGAACTTATCCGGCGACGACATATGCAACACGAACGCCAAGCCTTCTTGGTCTTCGAAGGCGAACACGCCGGCGGTGGTCGTGCGATGCTTGCGCCGCGGCACATGACCGGTCTCGAAATAGCGCGCCGCATTTTCGCCGACAAACGACACTGATGCACGCAGCAAGGAGGTCTCCACATGCTGTCCCTCGCCGGTCAGCGTGCGGTTCATCAGCGCGCCCAACACGCCGTAGCAGGCGTACATACCGGTCAGATGATCCGAAAATGATATGCCCATGCCTTGGGGCTTGCCTGGATCCGTTAGCAAGCTCAACAGGCCGCTGCGCGCCTGACCGATGGTGTCGTAGCCCGGCATGTCGCGATAGGGCCCTTTGGGACCGAAGCCCGAGATCGAGCAATAGACTATTTTCGGGTTGAGCTTTCTGATATCGCCGTAGCCCAAACCGCGCTTGTCCAAGACGCCAGGGCGAAAGTTTTGAATAAACACATCGGCGCCGGTTAATAGCTTGACCAGCACATCGCGCCCCTCGTCGGTGCGGAAATCCACCGTCACGCTTTTCTTGTTGCGGTTGAGACTGCAAAAGGTCGCCGCATAGTTGCGCTCGCCCCAGCCGCGAAATGGATCGCCGCGCTTGGGCTCCTCGACCTTGATCACCTCCGCGCCCAAGTCCGCCAGCAGCTGCGACGCAAACGGTCCGGTAACATAACTTGCTGCCTCGATAATCCTAATGCCCGCCAGTGCCCCACCCATGGATGCCATCCTTTGATATAGATTGATCCAATCTTCCTAGCTGCTTGGCGTTAGGGAAGCAAGCCTCTCGACAGTTTGGTCGTGCTTCATTTAGCCTGTTCCGCCGATCACAGATTGGATCGATTTCTCGCTGCGCTCGAAATGACAAAACCTGAGTAGCCGTCATCCCGAACGAAGACAACAATACTTCAGAACTGAACCACTAGGATCTTTTGATATCGGGATGAGTTAGGAAAAATAGAAGCCCTCCCGTTCGAAGTCGACGCGACTCGATCCGGGAGGGCTTCTTGATGAAAACTCGATGCTGGAAACTAGCGCTCTTCGGTGTGCAACTGGGGCGGCGCCGGCGGTTGCCCCGTGGGCGAGACCATCGCCAGGATATCGGTTCGGCTAAAACGCCATCCGCCGCCAAACTTGCGGCCTGGAATCGAACCCTGCTTGACCAGTTTATAAACCGTCCGAGGGTGAATTTGTAACAACTCGGCAACTTCCCCTGCGGTCAAAATTTCATCCATGGAAACTCCTCCTTCGATTGCGGCCAGATTTCTAACCGCAGGATTAGGCAGAATCCATGCCACAAATGCCCTGCAAATTTGCCGGGACAGGATCTGACAGCTGCGCAACTATGGGACAAACCGAGAAATTCGGCCCGAAGGAAGAGTGCACAAATAGCGATGATCGGCACAATTGAGAACAAACCTGTAAGTTTTCCGCCAGCCGCTAGAAACCCGATGAACTCCCCTGAGGCTCCCGAAACTGCAACAACTGCCCCGCTTTGCTTGAGCCAAAAAAGATTTCCTATTTGTGACGAAACGACATCCGGCGATCACTCGAGCGGACTCATCCACCCAGGTAAGCGGCGATCACTTGATCATTGTGCAGCAGGTCGTCGCTCCGCCCTGATAACACGATGGCGCCATTCTCCATGACATAACCACGCTCGGCGATCTTGAGCGCCTGCCGGACATTTTGCTCCACCAGCAAGATCGTCAATCCGCTCTCACGAAGTTGCTTCAGAGTCCGAAAGATTTCCTGGACGAGGAGCGGTGCCAAACCCATTGACGGCTCGTCCAAAAGCAAGAGGCGCGGTCGCGCCATCAGGGCGCGCGCGATGGCGAGCATCTGCTGCTCGCCGCCGGAAAGGTTGCCGGCGGCACCGCCGAGACGGTCTTTCAAGCGCGGGAAGAGCACCAACATCTTGTCCAAATCAGAATCGATCTCGCCGCGATCCAGGCGTCGATAGGCGCCCAGTAGCAAATTTTCGTGGACCGTCAGCGTAGTGAGAATCTCGCGCCCTTCGGCCACCTGCACCATGCCCAGATCGACGATCTGGTGCGGCGCCCGGCCGCGCATTTCCTTGCCATCAAACAAGATGGAACCGTCGCTGGCGTCGACCAGGCCCGACAGCGCCAGGAGCGTGGTCGACTTGCCGGCGCCATTGGCCCCGAGCAAAGTGGCAATCTGCCCCAATTCCAAGGAGAAATCGATGCCCTTGACCGCTTCGATGGCGCCGTAGTGGACATGCAAATTCTTGACTTCAAGCAAGACGCTCATGACGGGCTTTTCACGGCCGGTGAATCGCCGTCGTCTTGCTCACCCAGGTAAGCTTCGACGACATCCGGATTGGCGCGAATCGCCTCCGGCGTGCCTTGGGCGATTAATTGACCAAAATTGAGCACGGCGATTTCTCGGCAAAGGCCCATAACGAAACGCATATCATGCTCGATGATCAGCAGGCTCAAGCCATTCCCTTCGAGCTTGACGATCTCTTCCATGAGTTGCTGCTTCTCCGCGCCATTCATGCCCGCCGCCGGTTCATCGAGCAACAGGAGCTTGGGCGCTGTCGCCAGCGCCCTAGCGATCTCCAAGCGGCGCTGCTCGCCGTATGAAAGTTTGCCCGCCAAAATTTCCGACTTATCGCCCAATCCAACTCTTGCTAACAGCTCCCTGGCCTCGGCTCGTTCGGCGCGCTGCGCCGCCTGCAAACTTGAAGACGGCAAGAGCACGCGCAGGGCGCCGTAGCGCGCCTGCCGCCCCATGCCGACTAAAACATTTTCGCTCAGGGACATCTCTTTGAAGATGCGAATATTTTGAAAGGTTCGGGCGATGCCCCTTCGGGTAATCTGATGGGGCGGCAAGCCGTTCAAGGGTTGTCCGTGGAACTCGATGGTGCCGCTCGAAGGAGCCAACAAACCGGTGATCAAGTTAAACACGGTAGTCTTCCCGGCACCATTGGGACCGATCAGGCCGAAGATGCCGCGCTCGGGAATCGCCAGGCTAATGTCCCGCAGCACCTGCAGGCCGCCGAAATTCTTTGCGATCGATGACAATGTCAGCATAGCTAGTTGGCTGCCGCGGCACGCTTGACCCGGATAAAACGCGTGAGATCCCAGATTCCCTTGGGAGAATAAAGAATGATGACGATCAGAATCACCCCGTTGATCAACGGCCGGTAATTGCCGAGACCACGCAGTAACTCCGGCAGGAGCGTGATTAGCACGCCGCCGATGACCGCGCCCCAGGGGCTACCGGTGCCGCCGAGCACCCCCATCGCCAAGATCTCCACGCCACGGTCAAAGCCGTACTCGTTCGGGCTGATGAAAAAAGTGAAGTGAGCGTTCAAGCCGCCCGCAAGCCCGGCCAGCCCGGCGCCAAGCGTGAAGGCGACAAGCTTGTACGCGCGCACGTTGAGCCCCGTGAGTTCCGTCGCGACTTCATCCTGACAGATCGCCACCATCGTTCGACCGATGCGCGAACCGGCGACGCGCAAGAGCGTATACAGCGCGGCGACAACAATCACGACAACATCGTACCATTGGGTATGCTGCGGGATGCCGTTAAGGCCGAGAGCGCCGCCGGTGAGATTTTCGCTGTTGAGCAGAAATATCCGGACGATCTCGCCTAAGGCCAAGGTCGCCATCGCCAGATAAACTCCCGACAACCGCAGTGTCGGCGGACCGAGCAACAAGGCCACCGCTGCGGGCAGCAGCGCTCCGAGCACCAAAGACAAATAGAAAGGCAAACCGCTGTGCAAACTGAGCAGCGCCGCGGTATAGGCGCCGATACCCATGAAGGCGGCATTGGCGACGGTCAAAAGCCCGCAGGCAAGCGTCAAATAGATCGACAGCGCCAATAGCACGTTGGTGCCGATGGAAAGCACCAGAGTGCTGTAAGTCGCCCAAAAGGTCTCTAGCCATTCCATACGATGATCTGAAACCAGCAACCCTCGGCTCAAAGCCAACGGCTTGTCAAACTATCGACTCGAAGTTCACTTTCCTTCTGTCATTCCGGCGGAAGCCGGAATCCAGGCGTCTTCGGTGGCAGGCCGAAGCTCGATCCGAGCAAGACTGGATGCCGGCCTGCGCCGGCATGACGGACATTAGCTTTTCTACACGCGAGGGATTTCTATCACCCGACAACCAATAAAAATTGATCTCAGCACCACACGTCGACGAATCTCGCGCTCCGACCTTGAACTTTGAACCTTTGAACCTTGAACGAAACCCGCAGGATGTTTCGATCACGCCCGCCGCTGGGCGGCTTTGCCGAACAATCCTTCCGGCCGAAGAAGTAGAATTGCGAATAGTAAGCCGAACGCCACGGCATCGCGCATGGTCGAGCCGACGTAGGCGACCGAAAAGACTTCGGCGCAGCCGAGGAAAAAGCCGCCGAGCAAGGCGCCGCGGATGTCGCCCATGCCGCCAAGGATGACCACGGCGATGCCCTTGTGCAGCATCGGCTGACCCATTTGGGGAAACACCGCGTTGGTGTAGAGCGCGATCAAAACGCCGGCCACGCCGCCCAGCAAAGATGCGATCACCGAGGTCAGACGAAACAGCCCCTCGACATCGATACCCAAGAGCGCCGCGGCTTTGCGCGACTCGGCCAGTGCGCGCAGTGCCGTACCCATGCGCGTGCGCATGAGCCACCACAGCAGAACCGCCATCAACAGGAATGCCAGAAAAATGATTTGCAGTTCCAGCCAGGTGATTTGCACACCGCCCAGTCGCAACCCGTCGGCGGCCAAGCCATGCACCGGGAAGCGCAGATTCTCGGCGCCGAAGATTCCTTGGATCGTGCTGTTGAGCGAGATCGCCAAACCGATGGTGGCAATCATCGGCGCCAAGTGCGGCGCCTGGCGCGCCCGCAGCGGCGCGAAGATGAAGCGGTCGAGCAGCCAGCCGGCGCCGGCCGTTACGGCGATAGCCGCCAGAACGGCCGCTGCCAGGGGAAGCTTGAATAACAACACCGCCTGCAGCGCCGTGTAGGCGCCGAGCATGAACATGGCGCCATGGGCGAGATTGACGACGTTCAAGACGCCGAAGATCAGAGTAAATCCGAGAGCGAAGAGCGCGTAGACACCGCCCAGTGAAATCGCATTAACGAGTTGCTGGGCAAGCATCTGCTATTTTTGAATGACGTACTGGTTGCCCTTGGTCATCATCACGATGGCGGTCTGCACGGCATCGTAACCGGCCGGCTTGCCGTCTCTACCCGTCACCTGGCGGAACTTGAAAGCTCCAGTGGCGCCGGTGATTTGCACCGCCGGCAAAGCATTGCGCAGGTTGCTGCGATCGGCTTCTAGCTTGCCGCTGAGCTTAACCTTCTTCAATGCCTGGGCGACGATGTACACGGCGTCGTAGGCTTGGGCGGCGAACTGGTCGGGCAATGCGTTTTGCGCCTTCTGATAGGCGGCGACGAAGCGCTTGTTCTCCGCCGCGGGATTCTCTATGGACCAGGGGCTGCCGACCCATAGGTTGTCGGAATTGTCCTTGGCGAGGTCGAAGACCTTGGGCGAGTTCATGCCGTTGCCGCCGATAAACGGCAACATGATGCCTAATTGCCGCGCTTGCACCATCGCCGGCGCACCCTCGGCCACCAATGCCGAGAGCACCACAGCGTCGGCATTGCTCGCTTTGATCTTGGTCAGCTGCGGTTTGAAATCGACGTCGCCCTTGGCGAAAGTCTCGGTCGTGGTCACTGGGATTTTTAGCGCTTGCAGCGCTTTCTTGAAATTGTCGTAGCCGCTTTTGGTAAAAATATCGTCGTTGCCGTAAAGCACCGCGACTTTTTTCAGACCGGTTTTCTGCGTCGCAACCTTCAGAGTCACCGGCAAGATATCAGCCTCAGTGACCGAATTGCGAAATACAAAGTTACCGATGGAGGTGATGCCGTCGGCGGTATTCGACGTGCCGAACACCACCACCTTGGCGCCCTGGGCCACCGGATCGGAGGCCTGTGCCGAGTTGGACAGCGTCGGGCCGAACAGCATCAACACCTTGTCCTGAAAGATCAGTTTCTTGAAAACGTTGATCGCATCTTCTTTCTTGCCCTGCTCGTCTTCAACGACAAGCTCGATCTTTTGGCCATTGATGCCGCCGCTGCCGTTGATCTCACTTACTGCCAGCTCGAAGCCCTTGCGGATCGGCACGCCATACTGCGCCGCATTGCCGGTCAACGCTTCGGCGACGCCGATTTTGATTTGTGCCAAGGACAGACTGGGGAAATAGCCGACCGCTATCAGCGCGCCAAACAGTACTCGTGTCAGTTGCATAACCATCCTTGGGCGCAGTCCGAACTATTTCTTCGCCGCCTCGACATGCCAGAGATAAAGCGTGTGATCCCAGCTCGACCCGTCCTTGATATACTCCGTCTTGAGCGGCTTCCAATCGCCCATATCGAAATCATGGGACACGACGCGCGATCCCGGCTTCATCTGTTTCCAGATATTCGGACGGATCATCAGATTCACTTCGGGCAGCAAATACATCGTCAGCACGTTGGCCGCCGACAAATCGACCGTGCGAATATCTTGCTGGCGGATCTCGACCAAATTCTCGACCCCGGCCTTCTTGATGTTCTCATGCGATTCTTTGATGCGCTGCGGATCGATTTCGAAGCCGATCGCCTTGACGCCGTATTTTTTCGCCGCGGTCACGACGATGCGCCCGTCCCCCGACCCGAGATCGTAGACGACATCGCCCTTCTTAACTTGGGCCAATTCGAGCATGCGGTCGACGACCTCCTGCGGCGTCGGCACATACGGGACGATTTTGCCCTCTTGCGCCGAAACCAGCGCCGCGGCTTGCAGCCACAGCTATCGCCAATGCCAATGATAAACCACTTACTATTTTTTCATGGTCGTCTCCTTTGGTCAATTACGGTTTCGAATTACGGAGTCTCTCGCCAAGGCGCAAAGGCGCAAGCACCGGAAATGTTGTCATGTCGACCCTTGGGAGAAATCCGGTCTTGAATCCCTCGTGTTCCCTCGGGATGACGGCTCGTTCCGTCATCTTTGGTCTTTGCGCCCTTTGCGGCTCTTCCCGGTTTTTGGTTCCTGCGGCCAATCTTCCGAACCCAAGCCTCGCGACTTGTCGCTATCAGCCGTTTTTCTGCCAGAACCTGCCGAGCCAACTGCCCTCATCCTTTTCGGCGACTTGCTCAAGTTCACCGGCATCGAGCCAGATGCCATTGCAACCGGTGCACTGATCGATCTCGATCTTCTGGAAGCTCCGCGCCTTTAGCGGCTCGCCGCATTTGGGACAGCGCATGTGGACGACTTTATTCGCCGTCTCTTTGGCTTCCGCTTCCTGTTTAGCCTTTAATTTCGCCAGCTGTTCGCGTTCCTTCTTGACGAAGTACTCGTCCTCTTGCGCTTTCTTACGTTCGTCCCACTTGTTCGCCATTGTTGTCCTCCAGGACTTTATTTAATGCTAGGCCAGCACTTTTTTCAGCCACTTGGCTGTGGTGATAACCGATTTAGCGGCGGCATCGCGGTTGGCCGCGTTTTTACTCGACGGGTTGTTGAGGAATGCGTGGCCGGCGCCGGAATACATCTCGATGTGAAATTTTTTCTTGTGCCGCTCCAAGCTCTCGCGAAACATGTCGATCTCGGTCTGGGTCGTGCCGCGATCGTCGGTGCCGTAATGGCACAGCATCGGCGCCGAGATACTCTTCAGATCCTCGGGATCGGGAAACATGCTCTGATAGTAAATCACCCCGGCATCGAAGGCTTTAGACTGCGCCAAGGCATAGAGCGCCAAACCGCCACCCATGCAGAAGCCCAAAACTGCGACTTTCTTCTTGCCGACCCAAGGCAGCTTGCGCAGATAGGGCACGCTGTCGACGATCTGGTTGACCGCGTGGGGAATGTCCAACGAAGTCTTCTTGAGCGCGCACTCTTCCAGGGTATGGTAGGTCTTGCCGTGAAATAGATCCGGCGACAAGCAAACAAACCCCTCTTGCGCGAAGCGGCGCGTCACCGCCCGCTGGCCGTCGTCCAGGCCGCGGTAGCCGTGGACCAAAACGATCGCCGGCCGTTCGCCGCCGGCCGTCGGCCGGGAAAGAAATCCGTCGACAACATCCTTGCCGCTGCGATGGGCGGCGTGCATGGAAACAATCCGTTCAGCCATGGGTCACGGGTGTTATACCGCTGAAGTTAGATTCTGACTTTTTAGAGGTTCGCCGACACTCAATCAGAAAACTTTATCGCGCCAAGCCGCCAAGCGCGCAAAGTTTTTTCCTATTTTATCATTCCGAACTGCGCGCGCTTTGCGCCTCTTATGAAAATGCCGATCAAAGGCAAAAAATCCCCCGGTCCTTCGGCCCGCCCCCTTTGGCAAAGGGGGCCATTGGGGGATTTCCGTCGTTGCTTTGAACGTGGCGCAGCTCATTTTCATTTGCTGTGTTGTGCCGACCCGTACATGAGTTACTTTGCGGGAGACATCTCTTATCCGATCTCCGATCTCTTGCGTCGCTAACCCGCGAAGTTGTTCATGTAAGGCAATTTCTTGGCGGTTTGTTTGACCTGATCGAGATTGGCGCGCAACAGCGCGGTGGAATCCCAAGATCCCATGGTCAAGGCCGTGCGGTAAGTTTCCGGCAGGTCGATGGCGATCTTCACGTTACCGTAGGTCAAGGTCTTGTTGTCGATATCGACGGTGTACTCGGTCTTGGGGTTTTCCTCGACACTCTTCATCAGCTGCTGCATGTCCCTTTCGCTCACCGTCACCGTCGGCACGCCCATCATGGTACAATTGCCGGCGAAGATCGCCGCGAAAGATTCGCCGACGATGACTTTGATGCCGAAACGGTTGAGCGCCTGCGGCGCATGCTCGCGCGACGAGCCGCAGCCGAAGTTCTTGTTGACGAACAAAATCGACGCGCCGCTATACTCGGGATCGTTGAACGGATGATCCTTCTTCTTGCCCTCGCTGGTGTAGCGCTCGTCGAAGAACGGATAGTCGCCCATGCGCGAAAAAGTAACCTCTTTTAAATAGCGCGCCGGAATGATCCGATCGGTGTCGATTTCGTTGCCGCGCATCGGCAGCGCCGTGCCGGTAATTTTGACGATCTTAATTATTTCACTCATGGTTCCTCACTAGGTCCAAATCAGTTCAAGTCGTTCAAACCGTTCAACCGCTGCGCTCCGCTCAAGCCGTGTACAGATGCGGAACAATTTGAACGGCTTGAACTTTTTGAACGATTTGAACCTCGTTCCGTTATTCGTACTCGCGCACGTCGACGACTTTGCCGTTGAGAGCGGCCGCCACCACCATCGCCGGACTCATCAACAGGGTTCGGCCCTGCGGGCTGCCCTGCCGGCCGATGAAGTTGCGATTGGACGACGACGCGGAAATTTCCCGGCCATTGAGTTTGTCGGGGTTCATCGCCAAGCACATTGAACAGCCGGCCTCGCGCCACTGAAATCCCGCTTCTTCAAAGATTTTGTCTAAACCCTCCGCCTCGGCAAGTTTCTTTACCTCGGCAGATCCAGGCACCACGAGGGCGCGCACATTGGGATTTACCTTGCGCCCCTTGGCGATCTTCGCCGCGGCGCGGAAATCGGCGAGCCGGCCGTTGGTGCAGGAACCGATGAAAGCGACATTCACCGGCGTGCCGATGATCGGCGCCCCGGGTGTCCAGCCCATATGTTCATAAGCCTTCTTTGAGCTCTCGGGATCGCTCGACTTTTCCGGCAACGGCAGTTTTTCCGACACGCCGACCGACTGCCCCGGGTTGATACCCCAGGTCACCGTCGGCTCGATGTCTTTACCGTCATAATTCACCACATCGTCGAACTTCGCATCGGCGTCCGAGGCCACCGACTGCCAGTACTTGACCGCCTTATCGAACGCCTCGCCCTTGGGCGCATGAGGCCGCCCTTTGATGTAATCGAATGTCGTCTGATCCGGATTGACGTAACCGACCAAAGCGCCGCCCTCGATGCTCATGTTGCACACGGTCATGCGCTCTTCCATGTTCATCCGGTCGATCACCTCGCCGCCGTACTCGTAGGCAAATCCTTTGCCGCCGCCGACCCCCAGCTGGCGGATGATATGCAGGATCACGTCTTTGGCATAAACTCCGGTGCCAAGCGCGCCATTGACGTTGATGCGGCGCACTTTCAATTTGTCCATCGCCAGGGTCTGCGTCGCCAAGACATCGCGCACCTGGCTGGTGCCGATGCCGAAGGCCAACGTTCCGAAGGCGCCATGGGTGCTCGTATGGCTGTCGCCGCAGGCCAGCGTCATGCCCGGCTGCGTCAGACCCAGCTGCGGTCCGATTACATGGACGATGCCTTGGTTCATGCTGTCGAGGCCGAAAAATTCGACGCCGAACTGGGCGACGTTTCTTTCCAACGCTTGGGTGAGATCTTCGGCCTCTTGATCCTTGAATGGCCGTTGGCGCATGTCGGTGGGAACGATGTGATCGACGGTCGCAAAGGTACGATCGCGGAATGCCACGTCCATGCCCTTTTCCCTGAGCATATCGAACGCCGGCGCGGTGGTGATTTCATGAATTAGATGAAGCCCGATAAAGAGCTGGGTTTGGCCGGTCGGCAGGATGCCCACCGTATGCGATTGCCAAATCTTGTCGTAGAGAGTCCGTTCGGCCATCGAGAAATTCTCCTTCGGCGGGATAATATCGGTCGCTATCTGGGACTTCAAGAGCTATGAGGGTGAGGAATGTAGCATGAAGTTTGACTGAATCGGGCAGGTACAAAGCCAACTTTGAATCCACCTCTTGCGTCGTCCAAATAACCAATGAGATACTTCCTTTGTGAAATATGAATGGGACAAAACGAAAGCCGCTGACAACCTGGCAAAGCACGATGTCTCGTTCGATGAAGCCAAAACCGTATTTAACGATCCCTTGTACGTGGAGTTTTACGATCCGGACCATTCCATCGACGAAAATCGTTATCTCATGCTCGGCAAGTCGCATCAAGGGCGGCTCTTGATCGTATCCTACACAGAGCGGGGTGATAGGATACGGCTGATAAGTGCCAGAAAAACCACCGCAGCGGAGAGAAAAAACTATGAAGAAGGCTAAACGTAATGCGACTGATGACTTACGTCCGGAATACGACCTTAAAAAGTTGGTCGTACGCCGATTAGGTCCGGCTCGAAAAAGTTTTGGTCAGTCGGTTGTCCGGCTGGAACCTGACGTGGCTAAAGCATTCCCCAACGCCGTTGCAGTCAATGAGGCTCTTCGATTTCTCCTGAGAGTGACAAAGGAAAAGAAACCGACCCTGCATGCATCAAGCGCTAGAGGCTAACGCGGCGAACTCTGCGATAGCGGCAGATAAGTCAATACTCAGCCGGCGGCCCCAGGCTTACACCGGCGAGCGTGTTGCGCACCGCCGGCGGCCTATTCGGCGGCATTCTCGGCTCCGCCGGCTCCAACAGCTACGAAATCGAGCGCGCCATCCAGGGACCGGCCCACGACAAGGCTTTTCGCGAAGCCGTCGAAGCGGCGAAGAGCAATTTCCGCCAATGTCCGAAATGCACCCATTGGGTTTGCCAGGCGACCTGCTGGAACGGTAAGCGCGCACTCTGCTACGCCTGCGCCCCCGATATCGAGACCGAAATCGCCGCGGCGCAAGTGCAGACGACCGTCGACCAGATGAAAGAAAAGGTGCGCCAGCAAGACCTCACGAAAAATCTCGATCTCACCAGCGAAGCGGTCGCGCTATGCCCGTCCTGCGGCGCCCGCACCCAGGGCGGCAAATTCTGTCCCGAGTGCGGCAACCCGTTGCGGCCTAAAAACGAGTGCGGAAGTTGCCACGCGACCTACGAACCCGGAGCCAAGTTCTGTCCGGAATGCGGCAACAAGGTTGTTTGAGCGGTCGTTCGACATTCCGGTAATCGGTTGAGTCGCCGAAATCGATTCGCAGTAGCTACATTACGCACGACTCATGCCTGACCCCAACGCAGCGCCCAACGCTGCTCCTTCAGTGTTAGCACCCCAAAATTACTCGACTTCAGACCCATTTTCGACGAAAACGACTTCCTCGCTCATTCCTTGACGTGCAACTTTCAGTCGTGGACTGCTTCGTAAAGTAAACCCGTTAAACGTATCCAGCGCGATGGGGAAGAGAATCGGATGGTGATGAAGCTTAGAAAGGGTCATTTGATTCTCACCTCGCGAAATGAGAACAGCTTCGGCGAGCCACGCCAACTGGTCCGTGTTCTTCGCTTGAATCTTTGTTCCTACAACATAGACACCAGTTCTTTTGATTTCAGCGACAATACCCCAGTCGAGAAAACTACTGATGTGTAACGGGTAATACGATTGACGAAGTCACGATCACCATATTGCTCGCGCAGACGACGCTGCACATCGGCACGTCGCGCCTCGTTTTGTAGCTTGAGCAATCGGCCCATCGCCTCGCCGACACTTCCAACAAATGGATACGCGGCGATCGCCATGCCCCAATTCAGAAGAAACCGGGTATCACGGGAATTATCCGCCCGAAACATATTCAGTGCCTGGGATCGGAGCGCAATAGAATCATTGGGTGGTTCGAACCAAATCCTCCGCAGATGTTCCAAGGCTTTGCGAATCGTTTCTTTACCTGGGTTTTCGGCCGCGATTTCTTTGGCTAAAGACACCTTGGCGTCTTTCCATGTCACCCCGTTCGCGGCCAGCGCAAGTCCTTGTTCCAACCAGACTGCTCGCACTTTTCGGCGAAAGGCGATTTCGATTTTGTCGCGCATAGCGAATAACGTTTAAGTCTGACTGCGAATTCTTATAAACGGAACACAAACCTCTTCGAGCGCCGCCCCGCCGTGGCAAACCACCATCGAATCCTTTTGCGTAAAGGCTTTTCCGTAGGGCGCCAACACAGCACTGAGGTTATCCGGTAAACCGACATTCTCCCAAGGAATTGTTTCTGGGAATGCCGTCAAGCAGCCTTTTCGCAAGGTGGCATCAGGATAAATTCTGCATCGTTCCCCTCGCGTTTCACTCAACACGCCTTCTCTCGGTCGACCGAGCCCCACCGCCTCCAGGTTGCCGTGGTCGGCCGAAATGAAGACGTCGAATCCGCGTGCTCGAAAGAGATTAATAAGATTCGGCAAAAATCCTTCTTCCGTCCATGTCCGCAGCTGGCTGGACATGCCGACGGCCCCCAATTGCATTCCATGCATGATCTTGTCGATCTTGTATATGGTCAATCCTAGGACACGAACCTCTGTTGTAAGAAGCTCATCAATAATTCCGAGATCACCAGGATCACCGGATACCGCGAGAAATCCTGTTTCCGCTTGCGACAATCCCCGATCAACCCAGAATTGTCGCCATCCGGCCTCGTCTCGATCCGCTCGACTTATGGTTTCCGCGAAGTAGCGTGGGACCTTGCCAGAAAACGCCGCTTGCCGTGAAATTGCCGTGACCGTCGGAATCCAGGCATATAGAGCATTCTCCTCGACAGAACTCTTCGATCCCTGTCCTTTAAGACTTTCCTTTATAACAAGCCACTGATCGATTGACAGCCCGTCGATGAGAATGAAAACGGCCCGCTGACAAAGTTTATTTGCGATCTGATGACTAATAAATCCCGGGATGTGATGCACCATAAGCGGATTTGATGCCGGGTAATTGAAAAGCCCAGAGTAGTTGCTAGTGAGCCAAGTGAGAAATAGCTGATTTACAAGACTTCGCACTTCGGAAAAACGCGCTTGGTAGCGATATCGAGCAGCCGGGCTTAGTTGTGTCCAAAGTGCGATGGCTTGCGCATAACGAAACGCAAATGTCAGCCAGTCCTGTGGCGTTGCATCGACCTCTGGACACGCGTCCGATAAATCTTTTTTCAACTCCTCGAAACGCAATTCCGAGTTGTCCGCTTGGCTTTCGAGAAGCCCTACCCGCATCCACGCCTGTTCGGTCTTCTCGTTCCCGTCGCAAGCTACCGGCGTCAGAAGTCCGTCCTTAAACAAGTTGTCGACGTAGACGCGAACGTCGTCGTGGTCGAAAGGTAATAGATCGGGACCAGGATATTTTAACGGCGGCGCCTGCTCTTTCACTTGCCCGGCCAATTCACGATATTGGCGAACGAATATCGGCCACCTCTCGTCAAGAAATTCCCAAAACGCGGAGCGATTGCGAAGGATGACATCGAGGGGCCAGCTTCGAAATTCCCGGATTTGGCGTAAGCAGGCCTCCAAATATTCATCCAGCATGAGAGGAATATTTGACTTTTTGTAATGCCGCTGAAACAGCATTCGAAGCAGGTCGGCTGCGTTCTTGATCACACTCGGTTCTATGCCAAACACGTGGCGAAGAACGAAGCCGCGGGTCTGTGCCTCGTCGTGAGCCTGCGACACATACTGCTGTTGGGCCTGAAAAAGCGCGTCGAAATAGACCGTCTCCAGTTGGGAAACGACTGAATACGAGAGCTTGGGGAAAATGTCTTTGAGAGTGAAGGACAAGCGTTGAGCGTTGGCGAGCACATCGGCGGGAAGCGTTTCGAAATCATGCTCCACGGGTTTAAAAACGACGACCAGTTCCACCGACTCGCCGGCATCCCATTTGGCGCGAAAGCGGCTTTCGTAATCGAAGCGGAAGGAAACGGAGTCTTCAAACTGCACGATGGCGAAGCCTTTCGCTTGAACGGCTTGGAACACACCGGGATCGCGAAGCAAACCGTCTGGGTCGGAGACGGCAGTAACGCGTGCGATGTTTGGCACGAAGCGACCGACAATCTGTTCACGCCACTCAGACATGGTCAGGACACTTTCAACATCAGCAGTGGTGTCAGCTGCGGCATGACCTGGCTCTGCCGCTTCAACTCCTCAGCATATTGGGTTTCTTCCTGTGCGAACTGGCGCAGACGGAAGTCGCGGACTTCGGGTAGGCCGATCGCCTGAAGCAGTTTGCGCCGCGCACGAAAGCTGTAGTCTGCTTTTTCCTTTTCAAGCTGCAGCTGGCTCAAGTGCCGTTGCCGCATCTCCAGGTACAGATCGCGGCATTGCTCATGCGCGAGCGTCTCGGTTTTGCGAAAAACTTCTTCGTTCATGCCGCCGCCGGCGTTTGATCCACTGACCACGGTTCAAGACAAAGCTGCTCCCAGAGAAATCGCGCCGTAGGCGCTAGTACCCGCCCGTCGTCATGGACGAACAGCGGCAGCATCCGGCGCTTCTGGCGGTCTTGCGTCACGATGCTGATTTCCCAGAGCGACCACACGCCAATGAGATTGGCCGGGAGCGACGAAAACCGCAGCGTGGGGACCGGCATGCCCGGCACAAAGCGGGGCAGTCGCGAGAGAATACCGCGCACCTTGGGGTGATCGAGCCGGAGCAATTCAGTTTTGGGAGGTGGCGTGCCAGTGCGCGTGGGAAGCGCGTACAGGTGCATTTCGGTTTCGCCGGGCCATTGGATGCGCAGGCTGTCCAACTCGGCTTCGTATTTGCCGCCGAAAGCATCCAGATAATTCTCGGTCATGCGTTCTATCCACTCGGCCAACGGGTGATTCAGCGCGTTTTTTGCCTCCTCGGACGACAACGCCTCACCGTTGGACAGCATGGAGTTTTTCGAGTGAGCGTCACCGGCGCGGGCTTTGATGGTCTCTGTCACTTGTTCGACGGTTTGGGAAATCCGGTCTGGGTGCAACAGTGCGTCCACATACAGATTGTCGAACAGATGCGCCGCTTCGGCCGAGTCCAGAACGTCGCTAGTTTTGTCCACACCAAACTCTTCGAGAATGACCGCGAGCTTTTCTTCCAGAACATCGCGCACGCGGAATTCAACGCTGTCGGCGAAAAGAAAGTTGATCGCCCGGACCACTGATTGCTGGCCGATGCGGTCCACCCGGCCGATGCGTTGTTCGATCCGCATGGGATTCCACGGCATGTCGAAGTTGACGACGATATGACAGAACTGGAGGTTCAAGCCTTCGCCGCCGGCATCGGTGGAAATGAGAATCCGGACTTCCTTGGCGAACGCTTCCTGCACCTGCTGGCGTTGCTCCATGGTCATGCTGCCGTTGAGACAAGCGACCGAGATGCCGCGATTGCTGAGAAACTCCGCGAGCATCTGCTGAGTTGGAACAAACTCAGTGAAGACCAGCAGCTTCACGTCCGGGTCGCCTTCCTCTTGTTGGAACTTGTAAACCCATTCGAGCAACGCCTCCGCCTTGGCGTCCGGACCACGGGCCTGCACCTTGCGCGCCGCAGTCAGAAGCAACTCAACCTCGGCGCGCTCGTTTTTCAAAGCCGCGAGCCGTGTTCTGAGAAATGATTCGAGCTGGTCCTGACCATCCAACTCGTTCCACTCCTCCTCAGCCATCAAAGGCAGTAGTGATAGTTGCTCGCCGGGCTCTTGCAGAGCGGAGAGACGTTTTTCCAGGGTGGTAATGATGGCGTTCGTAGAACTAGTGACCAACCGCTGCATCAGGATCATCAAGAAGCCGACATACGTCTTCTTTTCGCGCATGGCCTGGTTGTAACCTTCGCGCACATATTCGGTGACCGCGTCGTAGAGCTGCTTCTGGTCCTCGTGGCCTGTCCAATTCACGCCGACCAATTTGGTGATGCGCGGTTTGAAGAGCGAATCGCCGTCCGCGTCAATCGCCTGGCGCTTCTCCGTGCGAATCACATAGGGATGGATGCGCTCGCGGGTAACGCTGCCGGGTTCGGGGAAAGCCTTCTTATCCAGTAACGACACGAGCCGGTGGAAGGCATCGCTCTTGCCCTGGTGCGGCGTAGCGGAAAGCAGAAGAAAATAGGGACTCGCCTCCGACAGGCCGCGGCCCAACTGATGTCGCGCAACCTGTTCGGTGCTGCCGCCGATGCGGTGAGACTCGTCCACAATGATTAAATCCCAACCCGCCGTGATGAGGTCTTCAAAGCGTTCCTTGTTGAACTCAGTGATGTCGTCCCGTGACCAGCCCTGACGGGCTTCGAGCGGTTTGACCGAATCAAGCGAGCAAATCACCTGATCGAACGAGCGCCAGACATTTTCATTGGACGCAATGCGGCGGTAAGCGGAGAAGTCAGCGGGCGAGAAGAAACGGAAGTCTTCGCCGAAGTGCGTCTGCATCTCAGCCATCCATTGGGTGACGAGGCCCTTGGGTGCGATGACCAATGTGCGCCGCACCAGACCGCGCAACTTGAGTTCGCGCATGATCAAGCCGGCTTCGATGGTCTTGCCCAAGCCGACTTCGTCGGCCAATAGGAAGCGAACGCGATCCTGTGATACGGCGCGGCGAAGTGCCCTCAATTGGTGCGGCAACGGAATAACCGATGCGCTCGCCGGGGCGAGTAGAACATCCTCGCTCAAGAGATTTGCGATACGGGCAGCGTAGAGGACATAACGGATGCGAGCCGGATGGCCGGCCTCGGCGGCATCGAGTGGCTTCAGTCGATCTGGCGTGGCGCGGACGACGCTGTCGGTCGCGGGAAACCAGACGTGATAGGTGGCGTCATCCCAAAGGCGAGAAACCTCGACCACCTTGCAAGGCTGGCGGTGCTCGATGCTCCATAGCCATTGACCGGGTTCAAACATTCGCTGTCATCACTCACCGGCGCCACTGCGCGTTACGGCGGTGTCGTAAAGCATTTGCAACTGCTCATCCTCGTTCAACACGCTCTCCGGCAACATCTCAGCCACAACCAGAATCGTCTGGTAGTCTTTCTGCTGGTAGCAATGTTTGAAGCCGACGCGGACTGCCTCGGAGCGGAGTTCTTTGAGTTTTTTACCCTTAGGGATCTTCGGACGCGGGACAGCACGGCCGGGCAGCGTCTGGCCCTTGTTCGCCGTCAACACGGGTGGCGTGTAGCCGTCCGGTAGATACGTCCAGAACTCCTCCAGCAGTTTTTTGTTTCGCTGTTGCTCCACTTGGATAAGATTTTTCGGATCAGGCACGAACCAGCGGTTCTTGGCTTTAGCCTTCAACTGCGCATGATCTTTCGGCAGGTTCCGCAAGTTTTTGAACTCGGACGACAGGTAGCTGTGGATCTGGCTCGGAACATCACCCGTTCCATCGTAACAGAGAAAACTTTGATCAAGGAGCGCGCTCAATTCCGGCCGAGTCTCCCACTTCTTCCAGCTAGCACTGAGTTGTTGCATGAACTCCGGTTGGATGTCTTGATATGTTGACGGGCGATCTTTTAGAAAACTGCGTAGCCAATTGATGGCACTGCGTTCGTCTTCAACGAAGATGGCCAATTGACCGACGTTCTCCAACTGCGCCCGCTTTTTGTCGTATTCGTTGACCTGCTCGGGCAGGAAGAACATGTCGTCGCGTTCTGGAAACTTATCTGCCAGTCCCGCCTGGAATTCGGCGGAACTGAGCGGAACAGGTGTGGAATGGCGGACATAAAATGCTACCATGCGGTCATAAAGAATGCGTGGGTCTCGTTCAACAATTACCTCCATTTGCCCACCTTTAGCTTTGACCACGGGCAGATTCTTAAGGTGTGTGCGAATGAAATCCCAAGCTCCTTCTTCGGTCTCGCCTCGTTTGGCGAAGCGTTCCTCTAACCCACCGTTCGGCTTGTAAGCGGAGATGACAAGATCCTGCTTCACCGCCGTAACGCCGACGATTGCCATAAGTCCGCCACGGCCCTTGTTGAGCGCAGATACGTTTGCTACTACGAAGCCGGCTTCTTGGAGAGCGGTTTGAATGGCGTTCCAAATGGCGGCCTGTGTGTTAGAGAACTCGACTGTCATCCAGCGGCCCGGTTTAAGAGCGCTATAGACTGCATTGAAACAGGCAGAGATGAGTTCCTTGTAGGACTGGATGCTCTTTTTCTGCGCTCGATCCTCAATTGCCTCAGGCGTCTTATTGGTAAAAACTCTAATCCATGCTTCTGTAGTCGAGTTCAACTCTGAGTACGCGATGTTCGCGCCGAACGGAGGGTCGAAAAAAAAGTAATCAAGCGACTCAGGCATTAACTTCAGCGAACTAGCGGATTGGGTAGACACAATGACAGCATCTGTCTGTGGCATGGACGCAATGCCTTTGGCTATCGCGTCGGCACGATCTCGCATCAGAGCTATGCCATTCATTTCAACCTGATTTGACGGGACATAGAGGGTCCCGCGACGATGACCAGCAGTGGCTCCGCCTTCGCCAGCCTTTTCGCCGCCAACGCGTGTGATTGCAACCTGGTGCTGTTTTGATCCTCTGTGGAGACAGCCTGTTACAATCCATTTGTGTGTCGATGGTAGTGTCGCCCACGCGGCGGCGAAGATTCCAAGATTTCGTCTCGTGTAGAAATGATGAAAATGTGTCAATCCTCCAGAATCGTTGCGACGAGTTTCAACCCCTTCCGGCATTCTGTCCGAAGGAAACCAAGAAGGTATGTGTTGTGATTCGCATCTTTCTGCCAAGGCGAGGTCGGCACGGTCAGGTTTTTTTTCGTATCTTCGTCCTCTAAAGGTATAGTTAATTAGCACGGGAACAATTTTGGCCTGCTTCACCACTTCGTTAAGGGCGGGGTCGAGTCTGGAAATAAATGATTGATCTAAGCCCCGCTTGGTCAATTGCGCATCGCAATGTGGACACGGGAAAGAATCGCGCATAAGACCATTGTCTTTGTCCACTGCGGCATCCCAAAACACCACATCCCCACCACACTCGGAACAAACGAAAACCTCGGACCAAATCGTGTAATTTATCGTGCCGGCCGATGAGCCAAAGTCCGGTTTGCGAGAGGCCTGCTTCTTTATTAATTCAACAATCGCCGTGATGTCCTTTTCTTCAGGAGAATGAAGAGTTTGGAACATCCAGCCAAACTCCTGCTCGATTTTTTGTATCGAAGCAGATGCTACGGCTTTGAAATCCGTGCACAGTGCGCCGTAGTTATGACACTGCGACAAAAAGCTAGCCGATGGTCCGAGTTCGTTAAGAATGGCCCGACGAATGCCGAGTTTCGAAACCGTTTCGCCTTTGTCGTTGAGAATTGTGCCGTCATCTTTAACGCGATAGCCGAGCGCTTGTACTTCGCCACGGTCGCCGCAAAGTTGGGCTGCCACCCCGGTCATACCAGTCCCAGCAAATGCATCCAGGACCAAGTCTCCCGGTTCAGTGTAATGCAAAATGTAGCGCATGATCGCACGGTGAGGGACTTTCGTGTGATAGGTGTGTGCGTTGTAGATGGGATGATGCTTGTTTTCTTTAACATCCGTAGCGAACGGCTCGCGGTGGTACGGCTGCTTCGGATCAAATGGTGTGCCGTAGCGCTTGATGAACTCGCCGAGCCACGGATTCGGACAGGCAGTGTAGTAAGGCGGATCGGACAGCGCGAGAATGTCCTCATCCTTGCCGATCGGGAAACCCTCGATCTTGCGGAACTCCGGGTCCTTCAGTTTTTGGGCTAGCAGTTTCAGGTAATGCTCTCGACGGGCTGCGTCGCTGGGAAACGTTTCGCCAAGACACTCGACCGGGCCGGCGGTTTGGTCCGGAAGATTTAGTTTGGATTGTTCCATGGTGTTATGCGCTGAAAGGACTTTCGCTTGCAGGGTAACGCCATCTTCGGCGGCACCGAACAAGCTTCAGTCCCGCTGCGGGTTCGATCAAGCAGCAGTACGGAACTAGATTCATGTCTTGCCGTCCGGTTTCTGTCCAGAAGCTTGTTCACTCGCCGACTGACCAAGTTGATTGTGGGGCGGCGAAGCTTGGTCAGCGACGGAACTATTGGCGACCTTGTTTTTTATGAGTTCTAACCCAGCCGAGGTTACGACGTAAGCTTGCTTAGGGCTGGTGGGATTCTCCGGTAGGGTCATCTTAATCAGTCCGCCACGCAAGAGAACATCAATATATCGGTACTTTACATGCTGCCGACTGGCAATTTCGATGCGGCTGCGGATCTCAGAAATCGTTTTCGGTAGATCGCAGAACGCAAGGACCTGCCAGTGCTTTTCGGTCATCTGACGCAAAACGTCAGCTTGTTCAGTGAACATGTTAGCCGGTGGCTGAGCAGCTTGTTCAGTGATCAAGCTGGGCTTGGCTTGCTGGGTTTTGGTCCCGCTGCCGGCAAAGATTTCACGCAAATGAGCAGCAACCTGGAAAACCTCCCCACTTACGTCGCTCTGGCGCTCCAGCAGACTCTGGGTACAAAGGGAGTTCAAAACTTTCTGGGTTTCGGTCAAAGGCTGACCGCAGACCGATTGGGCTTCCAGAGGTCGGATCTCACCACGCTGCCAACAATGAATGAAAACAGCCGCTTGCTCCTCAGTAAGGTGTGCCCCTAGATTTAGTTTTATCAACCTTTGGCGTTCCGACTCGACGCTTTGTTTAGACAGGGTAATGGAGAACGCGTGGCTGACCGGATCGTTCGCTATTCTCGGCGCTACTCTGCCCATCGTGCGCTGGTGCGCAAAAATGTTCCTAACGCCCGTATTTGCCTGCTCCCCGATACCGATGCGCGTGAGCATGGCGCGCAACCGCGTATTACGAACTGGCTTATCACCAGGCTTAAAAAACTCTTCACCTGCCACAAATGATGAACCTGGATTCCAGAATGTCACTTCATCGGTGAAAATCGTAATATTGGCCTTACGGCCATGGTCCCCGTAGTCCTGATGAATCAATAGGTTCAGAACAGCTTCGCGAAAAGCAAGATAATCGGGTGGCGTCCCCTTACGTTGTAAAGTCACGTCGTCCAATTCAAATCGGCTTTCGGCAAATTTGGACGTATACATGGCTACGATACGCCGCCACGCGTTAAGGATGTTTCCTTCGGATAAGGTTTCGATGCGGTCGTCCCAACGTTGCTCCGGCAATCTATCAGCACTATTGCATTGGAAAATAAAAACGTCCACGACCTGCCGCGGTAGCACGCGGTGCATGGCGGCGTTCGAACCAAAGAGAAGTATGGCCGCTCGCGTGGGACGAAGAGTGGCATTCACTGGCAACACTAATCCGAAGTGTTCCAGAAACTCAACGTCACTCTTCGATTCGGTTTCGTGGCCTGGTTGGCGCTCGTGGAAAAAACGTCGATACCACTTCAGGCTATCGGCGTCAAAACAAGAATCCACTTCTAACGTATCAACAACTCGATCCTCGAAGTGCTCAAGTGAGGCGTCACGGAGGAATGCTTCGATTTCGTTGCGATTACACTTCTGCGTCGTGCCGCCCTTGCGCACATAGGTTTCCTCGATCCTCCCATCCAGATAAACGGGCTTGTCAGAACGATGAACTTCCGGAATGTAAAAGACTAGGACGGTGTCGCTACCGTCGTGCAGTTGGGTTTCCTTGAAAGCGATGGCACAACTGAACTTGCCCTTCTGACGCAGCGTGCCGATGAATCCGTTTTGCAATTCGTCAGCGTTGACGACTCCTTTGATGGTAAATTGCCCACCCTTTGCCTGAATGCCAAAAACAATCCAGCCACCTTCAGTGTTGGAAAATGCCGAAACGGTCGGATAAGCATTCTTGGGAATGTCGAAGGTGGATTCTTTGAATTCTACGTCGCGCCATTCGAGCTGATTCAATCGCGCTTTTAATTCGTCCAGGGTCATGGAGTTTTAGTTTGTATGTAGCTTTACTCGATGACGAGCCGAACCTTTGCGGCATCGCGTCCTTTGAGAAGTTTATCTAGATATTCTGCGAATCTCTCTTTGAATTCCTTTGGGGTAGCGGGGCTTCCGTCGGGGAACAAAACCTTCTTTAACTCATCGAGCTTGATCGGCAACTTGGACAACCCAGATAGAGCGCTTTGGATGGCGGCCAGGAATTCCTGTGATATATCGTCGGGCAGCTCTTTGTCTGCCATAAAGCTTTTAAGCATCTTTTTTTGAGCAGCCTTGAACAGGTCGAAATTGCTCTGGATCACTGGGTCATTTAAATCGTTGAGTAGGCTCTTGGTCCAGCCTTTGTGAATCCGGTCAAGCTCGACTTTCAGGTTTTTCAAACGAGTCTCGGCAGATACGCTGGTGTCTTCCATACTCGGCCAGAAGCCGTCCGGAGATCGGGGTTCGTTTTCCAGATCCTTTTCCGTAACCGCAGTTCCAGTCTTGATCTTATCTAGCTGGCTGTCGAACTGAGTTAATTGCACCGAGTTGATTGAGGCAACTGTGGCTAAACGACGGAGTTGCTTGAGGCGGTAATCTTGAAGGAGATCTTTCTTTTCCCTTGTCCTGCGCTAAACTGAGCCGCGCTTTGCGATAGAGATCGAGATAAATCTTGATGTACCCGGCTTTGAGTTTTTTCAATTGAGCGAGCAGCTCAGATTTAAACGATTGCGGATTCCCGTTGGGCAGGTTTGCGAATTTCGGCGAGCAATTCGGTTCGCTTGCTTTTGCTTTCGGCAACCCAAGCGTGATCCTCCGGCAGCATGGCTGCCGCAGCGGACAGGTATTGGGTGAATTGAACTAATTCGCCGCAGAACTTTTGGAGATCTTCCACCTCCTTCAGCCGGCGAAATGAAGCCTCGTAACCTTTGATTTGTCCGGCATCGTACTTAAAATTCTTGAGCTTGCCGGGGGTATTATAAGCTTGAAGGCTTTCGAGAAATTCTTTGGCCTCCGTCATCAGCGTCGAGAGCTTTTCCATTTCCTCGCCGCTGAACAGATTCTGGCCCCAGAAAGGAATGCCGCCGAGAAGCTGCTGCTTTGCCCAAACCAGTCTTTCGACCCGCTCGTTAATCACTTTGTGTAGTTGCTGTACCGGGACGGAGTCGCCCTGAGTAACCTGAATCGCCATGCCCGGCGCCAAGTCCATAAGCTCGAACAACGCTTTGAGGCTGGCGATGTCCCAATCCTTGGGGCGCTCCAGGTGCTTGAAGTTTTGCAGGTCTTGCAACGGTGTAGCGGCAAGTGCGTTGAGATTTGTAGCGTCGAACTTGGCTCCGGGGATAGCCAGAACGACATCCCCAGCGTGAACAAGAGCCGTTAATACCACTGACACCCAAACGGGTTCGAGACGAAACTTGTCGGGAACCATGAATTCAATTTCTGGTTCTAATGTGGTGATGATTTCCTGGCGGTTGACGACCTGCCCCTGACCTTTGGCCTTCAGTTGGTCGAGGATGTACCGTGCGTAGCGTGATTTCGACGGGTCGATTTTGTCCGCGTCAAGTAATTCCAGGGCGTCGAGAACAGCCGTGGCCTGTCTGGTGCGATTAGTTTGGGCGATACCCCGCAGAGCTTCCTGAGCGGCCTGCTGTGCGTTGCCGTCGCGTCCGTAAGTGACCAGTGTCGAGAAACGGGGATATTCCGGGGCGCAATTGGCAAAATGCTCAGCAAGACATTTCGCCGCGACGGTATTGACCGCATCTCGGATATTGAGACTGCCACCGCCACCGGTTCCTTTTAACCACTCTAAGAATTTCTTTCGTGTTCCCTGATGCGTTACCTCCACGGCTTGGAACAAGTGCTCGCGCAGCCACTTCGTAAGTGTGCCGAGATGTTCCACCTGCCTTTTTCTCGTAGGTTTGCTTTTTGATACCCGAGGAAATGTGGCCCAGCTCTAACGCCGCGGCATATAACCGAAGGCTTTGGGAAAACGCCTCGTCTTTTCCGGTTAAGCGAAAGAATACCTCGTCGGGCTTTTTCTCATCGGTGTAACGCGGCGGGTCAAAAGGCTGAATAAAATAGAGATAAAATTCACGCCGTGGTACTGCTGTGGAGCGCTCGTTGGGTGCGCCGAAGAACAAGTATCCGAGGCGTCCAGCTTTGCGTTCCTGCCATTCTAATTCGTGCTGCCAAATTTGAAAGCCGGTGATGTGAGTAGGTATATCGGTGCATTCAAGCACCTGGCGAAGCGCATCGTAGTAATAGCGGTCGAGGGTGCTGCCGTCGAGGGGTTCAGCACGTTTCTCGATAAGCGCGTCGTAATCGTCGGTCTTTTTTAGGTCGAGGAAATACTGCCGGTTGTCTTTGTTCGACGAAATAAATTGGCCGCTTACCGTCTTGTGGATTTCTCGAAGCGTATTCTCAATGAGCGAGAGCAAGTCGTCTGCCGGATCTCCGCCCATATCAGCGGCGCCGGAATGGTAGAGACACAAGCCATCGCGCAGTTCTTCCGGGGTCAACCCAAGCGGTGAATACAGGTCGCCGGTTGTCAGACGATGCACCGAGAGACCCTCGATGATCCGCAAAGCCATCGGTTGGTAGGTTTTCTTCGGGAAGGCACTACGAACTTTGGCTTCCAATATCTCACTGCAATCGATGATTCCTTTGACATCCGGCAAGGCACGGTGCGCGGGATTTTCCTTTAACGTCTTCCAGAAGCTGTCGAATGCAACGACGCCGGGGCGATCTTGGGGGACATCGCTAGCGACCAGAGCTTTAATGTCAGAGGAAATGATTTGTAGAATACCGCGCTTTTCAACAATTGGGATTCGTCCGAACGTATCGATGTAGTCCGGATGAATCGGGAATAACGCGGCGAAGTCATCCATCCGCTCGGTCATGTTTCCGTAGAACTTGGCGAAAGGCGTCAGATAATCACGAACTTGTTCTAGTTGCGCCGGTGTCTTTTGCAGGAGGCGGTTCGCGACAACATATTTGACGTCCGTGGTCGCAATCGGCACCTGCTGAAATCGGTCTTTAACCCGTCCCAGGCTATCAGCCACATGGGCAAACCGGCCGCTATCGAAGATAGCTTCCTGGACACCCGCGATGAAGCGGAAACGGGTATCCTTGCAGACCTCGCCAATCTCACGCAGGAAAACCAAGTCTAGAATCAACGGTTGATCATGACGGCTGCGGAGATAATCTAGCAATTCATCGACTACCAAGAGCAGACCATGATTTGGGAATTTCTTGACGAAGACTCCCATCATCGCGTCGAAGGCGGTCTTGTTCTCGCGAATCTTATCAGCGGCAGGAAATTGAAATGTTACGCCCCACTGGGCAAGGCCTTCTTCCAAGTGACCAGTGATAATTTCTCGGAGAGACATTTCCGTGGCGCCGATCTCCAAGCGAATGACCTTAAATTTTCCCGCGATCGGCGAAACGGCTTTACGCGCATTCTCGTTGGTCAAAAGTGGTTGGATTTCGCTGTTTTCGGCTACGCTCGAAATGACCGACATCAAATGGGATTTGCCGGTGCCGTAATTCCCGACAATTAATAGGCCTCGATTATCCTGCGGCGTGGCGAACTGAAGATTGGGGATGGCAAGATCGGAGAGCCTTCTAACCATCTCGTCGGAAATGACATAGGTCGAGGCGTGTTCTTTCGCCTTATCGAGTTTGTTCGCCTGGCGAAGCTCGATAACGGATTCGATTGGTTGAAACTGGATCAGCTCGCTGTATTTCATTAGTTCAAATCCTTTCAACCTGGTTGTCCGAGACGGAAAAGACAGGGTATCCGCTTGGTGCCTGCTGAAAAAAGTCAGGGTGACCGTGGTAGCCAAAGCTCAAATGTTTGCCATCATAAGTTCCATTCCACGACGATACGACGAGGCGATTGCGCGAAATATCCTGGAGAAAAACGAGCGGATTCAGGCGCAAGGTCGATTCAAATAGTAATTCGGTATTGTCCAGGCATACGCTGCGCCCGTCCTGCTCGTCAATCACGTCTATCGCGATCTCCCCGGCCTTCAATTGACGCTGGCGCTTGGTCAAACTCAAGAGTTTTTCGCTCATTTTCAGACTTAGGTTAATGACCGGCAGATTAAGCTGCTCGGCTAGCTGCTTTAACAACCGCGTCTTGCCGGACCCCGGTGAACCGGCAAGGATTACCAATTTGTGATAGGCGCTCTGCACGGAGCCGACAGTGTCGAGAATCTCGTTCAACGTAAGCTCGGCCATACGATTTGCTTAATTTGCTTAACGCAATCAGGGCGTCGGGGTTAGAGTCTTACTACACGACCTTCATTGCCAGTAACAATTTTACCCGTCAGTTTAGGAATACCGATCGACACGATACCCGAAACTTAGAATCACCCATCCGAGTTACGGATTCCATTCCCGCAAAACATTAAAGCCATGTCCTTCGACTTAGCTTGGCAAATCTGGGGACTGGCGCTCCGCTCTAAACGAAGAATTCCGGGGAATGACTCGACCGAAATTTTCGTCACTCTACTGGAATCGGCGGGGAGGTGGCAAGGGTTCTATTGTACAGGGGACGTTCCAATGGTTCCAGATGTTCCATAGGTTCCAGGGGGGTACCGATCAAGAAGCGCTCACACGTTCAGATTCGGGGAGGATGGGAGGAACGGCCGTGTTCGTGATCAAGGAACTGGCTCTGTTCAAATCGTTCAAGCCCTTCGATACGGTCTTTGCGACTTACTCAGGACGGACGGAATTTTTTAGTAGCGGTTAGAATTCGTAGTTCCGTTCAAACATTCAAGGGGTTCAAGGCCGGAAACACGGCGGCTCGTTGAATTCTCCCCCGTGCCGCAACAAAAGCGTGCCCCCTGCCGAAGGCAACGCAGGTGCCGTGATTCTTTATTTGCGGAATTCTGCCAACGCGGCTGGGTGGCTCTTTGACCACCGCTGGCGATATGACGTTGTTGGCCCTCAAATCTTGCGTATCGCAAGGTTCGGTATCTTTCGGAAGTCCCGCGTATTGCGGGTGAGTAGTGTGCTGCCGGTAAATATCGCCGTCGCAGCGATAATGCTGTCCGGGACTTTGATTCGGTAGTGCCTTCGCATGAGAGCGGCGAGTCGGGCAATGCGCGAGTCCACAGGTATGACGGAGACGGTCGTCAGCAAGTCTTCGATCAGAGATTCCTCATCACGACTCAGGTTGGCAAACGCAAATAGCTCTAGTTCCGTAACCGCCGAGACGTAGATGGGTGCGTCTTGCGCGAAGACGCCGCGCAAAACGGCAACAGCGTCGGTATCGTCTTTCAGGTAATAAACGATCGCGTTGGTGTCGAGAGTGTACACTTAGTGGAGGGATGGGCTTTTCTTCGTCCACGACCTGCGCATCTTCTTCAATTCCTGAATCGGGTCGGCCTCTCGCTTCTTCCACCGGCCGCGCGCCCTCTCCCAGATCGTCAACCGCTCTTTGCCTTTGATGACTGGAGAGATGCGCGAATGTGACAGAGGTTGAGCGCGTTTTGCCATGCCGGAATAATATATCAGGCGCATTGGGATGAAAAGGGTCGGCCCCGCCCGTCCAGCTCAAGAGTGGGACCGTTTCGTCATGCCTTATTCTTCCAATCGTTCCACAGCTTGCAGCGGTTAGACCTTGCTGAATCGGTCAAAGGTTCAAAACCGGAAGCTAGCCGTTCAAATCGTCCAAGCCCTTCGATACGGTCTTTGCGACCTACTCAGGACGAACGGAATGTCTTTAATTGGGGCCGTTCAAGGCGTTACCTGACTAAATCCTGTTCAAGGGTTCACGACAGTTTCGGAAGGCTACCGTTCCAATGGTTCCAGTCGTTCCATAGGTTCCAGGGGTTATCGATTAAGAAGCGCTCAAGAACAGATTCGGGCGGGTTTACCGACCGGGGTCTGTTCAAAAGGGTTTGCCTTGGACCGACGCGGCTTTTCGTTTCCGCACCAGTTTCACGACTGAGCTGTTTGCGGGTTGATAGAGAACAGCACCGCTTCGGCAAGCTAATACATGCCTTGGTCTTCGACTATCAAACCCGGCGAGTCGATAACCGCGTGATGCGCGGATTTACCCGTGCCGGGCTAAATGGCGGAATGAATGGTTCTGCCGTTTTTCATGGGATATTCTTTGGCGAGGCTTGCGAAAAGTTCCTGAAGGCGCTTCTTGGGAAATTGTTCCATGGATTCGTTGAGCGCGGTCACATGGTCCTTGACGATTAACGCCGCCAAGGGGGGCATCACGCCGGTGATGTCGGCGAGCTCCATGGTTATCGGCTGAAAGTAATCCGCTGACACGGTCTCGCCCCGGCGCTCTGCAACCGCGGCAGTCTCTTTCGTGCCATTTGATTGGGTTTTGATCGGACTCTCGAGTGGTTTACCGGCGGGCTTGTCGGGCCCGGCGGCACCGACCGCTTCCTGGTCCACGCCGACGAAAGCTTCCGCTTGGCGAAAGAAGCTGGACATTTCGGCGATTCCCTTCGTCAACACTTTTACCTGCGACTTGAGATCGTTAATCTCCGCACCCTGACCCGCCAGCAGCCCTTCTTTGATATTCAGCACTCCCTGGAACTCTTCGATTTTGCCGGACAGCTCTTGTTCGAGCCCTTGGATGGTTGCTTCTTTTGCGCGTAAGGTCTCTTCGGTTTTGTTAAGGTTGAACTCCAGCGCTTCGACCTGTTCCTTGCCGCGTTCGATAACGGACTTGAGATCGTTGTTCTCCTCATTGCGGCGCGCCAGCGCCTCATCCTTGCTGCCTAGATCATGCTGCAAAGCGGTGATCTTCGTGGTGAGACTTTCTTCCATTTGCCGGCGCTCGGCATCATTCCGCGCCACGGTCTCTCGCGTCTGCGCGAGGGTTGCCTCCAGTTGGGCGGTGCTCGCCTTCAGACCCTCAACGAGTTTTTCGGCTTGCTCGGTCCCGATGGCGAGCGCCGCTTCGCGTTCGGTGACCGCCGCCTTCAGCTTGCCGATCCGCTCTCCGATCAATCGTTCAAAGTCTTCCATTTCACCGCGCAGGTTCACAGCGCAACCGCTGGTCAATGGAACCAAAGCCGTGGAATCAACTGTGCCGCGCTGCGGCGCCCTCGGCACCCTGGCCTTGTTATCGTAAACGCCGCTCATGGATCCTCCCTGGTTGTCGTGCACTGTCTATGCACCCGCGTGGATAACTACGCGTCCTGGGTCTTGAAAACCCGCTGGACGTGGTTCGGTCGGTGCAATCAAGTTTCGGACATTCGTTGGGTCTCATCGGCATCGTGAGTCCTGCAAAGGAAATCTAACACCGCTTTGCTCCGCCGGGAGCCATCGATAGAACTCTGAATACGCGTGTCATAGATACTGGAATCATAGCTATGGCCGAGAGCACGGTTATTGCTTTACACGCCAAGAAAAACCAAAAGCACGGCGGCGACCTCCACTGCCGAACAGAAAATTCCGACCCCGGCACTCACCCATCCCTGCGGCGACTTTCGCGCGCTCGCCAACGGCGCGTCCGGGATCACAGTTCGTTCCGAATCGATGAATGTGAGCGTCATCGCTTGGTGGTATTGCAGCTTCAATACCACCCGTCAGCTGCGCAAGGTCATCGGAACAATCGCGCGACTGAGAGAAATCTTGGGGAAAACTTTGCGCCAGCGAGCGCTAACCTGGCAAGGCGAAAACGCCTGTTTTACTGTGAGGTTGACATGCGTGGGCGATCTGCCTGATTGATCGGGATGCGGCCGAAGCAAAACTCTTGCGCCCATCCCTTCGGGGTCACGAACTTCAATCGGCCGGAAGGGCTCTATGAATAGGGGCCGTTCCAATAGTTCCAATCGTTCCACAGGTTCCAGCGGTCAGACGTCCTAGGATCGTTCAACAGTTCAAGGTCGGATTCGGGCGGGGTCGCGGGGGGAGTCTGTTCAAGGGTTCAAGCGTTCAACGACGGAGTCGGACGGGTTCCGTTCGAACGCTTTAAGGATCTCCATCTCCTAGGCGGCGCCGTACTGGCGGACTTCAACCTCGATACCTGATCGGGCGGCCTCGGCTGCAGATTCTAGCAAGCTCGCGGTGATATCTCCGTCTACGTACTCTTCACCGCAATTCGAGCAGATACTCGCGGGGACGCCTCTGAAAACTAGAGTGGCCCCCTCTTTATCCAAGGTGACTGTGACTTTGCCAGGCCGGGTCTCACCCTTTTTACAAATGACGCATTTCATGAGGTCTTTCTCCTTTTGAAATCAGCTTCCCAAACATCGGAATCGGGTACATAGGCCGTGATGATGACATGTTCCTTTTCGTCGAAGTTATCTGCCACGACGATGTGAAGGGGTCTATTGTTATGCCACCCAAGCAAGAGACGGCTTGGTTAAGGGGTGTCATCGGGATAATCTTCAATGATTTCTCCGGTGGCGATCACATACCGGACTTCCAGTTCGCTGATACTTCGTTGGTACACGCGCTGAATCGCGTGAACTCGAAATACCAACCGTTCAAAAACCACAGCGACACCCATTAAATCAAATGGCCGTTGCCTTGTAGCGACGCAAAATCTTTTTTCTTGAACTCCACTGACAAAGCTTATCTTACGCGAATCGAGATGGTGATGCCAAGCCTCAGCTCTCCGGATCGGACCCGTCTAACTCTAATCAAGAAACTGGCTCCGTTCCAATCGTTCAAGCCCTTCGATACGGTCTTTGCGACCTACTCAGGACGAACGGAGTTTTTTAATTGGGGTCCGTTCAAGGCGTTATCCGATCAAACACCGCTCAGGGACTGAGCGGTTCCAACAGTTCCAGTCGTTCCATAGGTTCCAGCGGTCCGGCTCCCTAGCATCGTTCCAACGAGTTCAACGCTGGCTGCGCTTCGCTGCAGATTGTTGGGAAACTTCCACGTTGCCGCAATTTCGAAAACGCGGAGACAAACGCCGGTTATCGATTGCCGTAGCGCGCGGCGCGCTCTTCGACCAGGAAGCCGATCTTGCGCTTCTTGGGCTCCGGCGGCGTCATAAGCTGGCGGATCGCTTCAAAGAGCGATCGAATATGGACGTCATGGCTTTCCACTTTGCGCTCTAAGGCGCCAAGCTTGCGAGCTAAATCCTTATTGGAGGATATCATCTGAAGTTGCGCTTGACGGCTTGAATAAGCACCCGGGTTTGAACTTTCTCTCTCGACAGAGGGATTACTATCATATATGATAACTTACAGGCAGCATGAAACTGACCGTCCGAGAGTACCTAACAGCGCAAGGGAAAAGTCCCTTCCGGACTTGGCTGAAGAGTCTCGACGTCGGCGTGCAAGCGCGCATTCAAGCGCGAGTGCTGCGATTCGAGAACGGCAATCTCGGCGACCACAAAGCCGTCGGTGGCGGTGTCTGGGAAGCGCGCCTGGATTTCGGACCGGGATACCGTCTCTACTTTGGCAAAGAGGGCGTCTCGATGATCTTGCTTTTGGCCGGTGGCGACAAAGCCTCGCAATCCAACGATATCAGCGCGGCAAAACGTTACTGGAATGACTTTAGAAAAGAGGTGAAACATGGCACGGCGCAGTAGGGATTGGAACGTTGGTTTGGCTCAGGATCTGCGTGACGCGGTTTTCGCTCGTGAGTTTCTCTTGGCGGCCATCGAGGAGGGCGTGTCGATTCAGATCGCCTTGGGCAAAGTTATCCGCGCCATCGGCATCAAAGAGTTTTCGACGAAAGTCGGCATGGCCAGTCCTAACATCCTGCGGGCGATCCATCCGCGCCACAATCCGACCCAGGAAACGCTCAACCGGCTGCTAAAGCCATTTAAGCTCAAGCTCAGTCTCGCATCCATCGAAGCACCCAAGGGCCGCCGCGCCGCGTAGCAAATCTTCAACCCTCAAAAACTACAAAATGCGCGGCAATGGCTCGACGCAAATTTTCTTCGCTCCACTGGAGTCGGCGGCACCTTCGGGTAGAGTAGAGAACAGGTCATCCCAGGGGTCTGACATTCTCTCCGGGTCGGCCATCCGTCTCTCCGGGTCGCCCGCCTAACTCTCAGAAATCGTACCGTTTTCATCCCATTCAACTGTGTTTTGGAGCCTTAGAGCGTCATTTTCACCGGTAAAATTGCCTTCGTAAGTAGCACTCGGTCCGTTCCAGCCCTTCGATACGGTCTTTGCGACCTACTCAGGACGGACGGAATGTTTTAATTGGGGTCCGTGGTCGGTTCAAGAGTTCAAGGTCAGATCCGGCCGGGATAGGATCATCGATTCGAACCTTAAACGACAGACACAAGCACTTTGTTGCAGCACCTGATTTTTCATCGCCCTTCTGTCCGCCGTTTAAACGAGCTTTAATCCAAAAACCATACACCGCGTTCGCGGATCGCATCATACATCAGCATCGGGTGCCAGATCGGCGCCGTTGGGCCACTGGACCGCCCCCAGTACGACTTGGGCTTGGGCGAAGATTACCGGGTCTCGTAGCGGCTCAAAGATGGTGCCGTCGATATTCGAATCGCTTAGAAACGATTCCATGTGGACTTTACCGTGCGACTTTTTTATGAGCCCATCTATTCAGCAGAATCCTTCTGAACCGAGCGCGTTACTACGCGGCGTTCAACGGCGAGATCCTCTCGATCTTCCTCCCCATGGTTCTTGCCGCTTGCCAAAGATCCACAGCACGCTGAGCGTTCAACCAAAACTCAGGACTATTACCGAACAAGCGAGAAAGACGCAGTGCCATTTCTGGGCTCACGGCCCGGCGTTCGCGCAGCAATTCATTGACCGTCTGACGCGACACGCCGAGCGCCTTGGCAAAACTGGTTACGTTCAAATCATAGTCGGGCAGGAAATCCTCACGTAGCATTTCACCCGGATGGGTAGGTTGAACGATTCTCTGCTTATCATTCCGAATAGTCATCGCGCACCTCGAATCAGTGATAATCCGTTAGCTCCACGTAAACCGTCGCGTGACAATCGTCAATTTACGCAGGCGTCGAAACCGCCACCGGCCGAAAGCCGACAATCGATAGCGGCGATACCAGCGCGAACCGCAGACGCTAAGCCCATAAAAATAGATAGCTCTTCCGGATTTTTCATCGAGAACTTTATTTAGCCGCGCCACCCGCGGCCGGAGGTTTCCCCGTCATAGGGACGAAGCGCACGGGTAGCGTTCTGAGCGTCACCATTCCCGCCGGGGTTTTGCGCAGGATGCGCAGTTCCTGGCTATCGGTGCCGACCGGGATCGCCATTAAGCCGCCGATTTTGAGCTGCTCTATCAAGGGCGCCGGTATCTCGTCCGGGGCGGCTGTCACCATGATGCGGTCGAAGGGCGCCTTTTCCGGCCAGCCGAGGTAACCATTGCCGGCGCGCACCTCGACGTTGCGATAGCCGAGGCTTGCGAGGGTCTCGCGCGCCCGCTCGGCCAAAGGGCTGACGATCTCGATGGTATACACCTCCTTGGCGAGGAGACTCAGCACGGCCGCTTGATAACCGGAGCCGGTGCCGATCTCGAGCACGCGATGACTGGGCTCGACAGCCAACTCCTGGGTCATGAAGGCCACGATATAAGGCTGCGAGATCGTCTGGCCGTGGCCGATCGCCACGGGAAAGTCGCCGTAGGCCCGGCCGCGCTCGGACTCCGGAATGAACAGATGACGCGGCACCGCGAGCATCGCATCGAGAACCCGCGCGTTATCGATGTCGCGCCCGCGCAGCTGCTCGTGCACCATGCGCTGGCGCTGCGCTTGCCAGTCTTGACCCCCGTACGGCGTTTCGCCGCCGTTGCAGCCGGCGACGAAAACCAGGCTGGCGAGGCAAAGCGTGACAAACTTAACAACCAAGCCGTTCAAGTGGTTCACAACGTTCAACCGCTGCGCTCCGTTCAAGTCGTTTACGGGAATCGCCAAGCGCATTCCACCCATTCGATTAGGGCTGAAAGAGTCTCGAACAGTGTCAGTATCCATGCCGTTTGCCCACGCGGCGGGCTCTACGGTAGGGCGCTGGGTGTTCCGCTACCGACATCCTGTCGGACGATGGTGTTGCTTCGAAGACGACTCGAATGCGGGCGTGCAACGCATCGGCGACGCGGCGCAGCATGCTCAGCGAGTGCCCCTCGTAGCTCGGAGATTCCAGACGGCTGACTTGCTGTTGAGACGTTCGGAGAAGCTTGGCGAGTTGTTTTTGGGAAATCCCGGCCTGCTTGCGTAGCGCGGCAATTTGCATAGCGACATCCCATGCTTCGCCGGCGTCTTTGAAGCGGGCGGCGAACGCCGAATCCTGCATTTGACGGTCGAGGTAACGATCGAAATTGGTTTTTTTCATCGTGCGGCTCTATTTTGCCAGTCGTTCATGCGCTCCTTGGCAGTCGCCAGATCGCGGGCCGCTATTGCTCGCGCCTTGTTGCGAATTCCGTGGAGCAAAATAATCCGCCGATTTTTCATGAAATACCATAGCACCCGAGTGTTCAGCTTGCCCACATGGCGGAGTTCGAACAGTCCACCGCCAATCGCCTTGGACAACGGCTCGCGGTGATATCGGCTGTCACGCAACTTCGCGAGCCCCGCGACCACCGCTGCAAAATCGTTAGGATCGCTGCTCTTGAGATCATCCAAGAACTCTTGCACCGGGAGCCTTCCCGATGCCGTCTGGTAAAACTCTACCGCAAATTCCATAACGCTACAACATCAATATTGATGTACAACATCGAAGCTCAATATCGTCGTCCAGTCCGTCTTTTTTACGAGTTCAAAGTTTGTAATCTCAATGCGGCGGCGACCCCGCATCGTCACAAATCAGACAAAAACTTAAATCGTTAGGGATTCGTAATTTCTTTGCCGAGCCCGCTCGTTATGGCGATTTGCCGTCATGGCATGGAGCAGCACAATGGATGTGAGGCGAACACCCTGAACATTGTTGACTGGCTGGGCAAATCCCGCCCGGTCGCGCGATTTACGCGACGATTCTCAGGGCATCGCCGCGATTGTGGAGCGGGATGATCTGGTCAGCGCGCAGCGCCAACTCCGCATAGGTTTGCCCGTCCTCATCACAGAATTCGACCTCAAAAACCTCCGGCGCTAAAATCTCCACAATAGTGCCTACCTCGCCGCGCTTCAGTTTCCTCGATGGAATGTCCTTCACCAATGCAACTGTGTCGAGCAACTTGATTTTCCGCTTCTGCATCAGCGCCCCCGCTTCGTCACATAACAAGTTGTTAACCGAGGAAAACGGCTGCCCCGCAAAATGATCCAGCCGCTTCGTATCGTAGCCTGGCCAATTTCCGTTTGAATCTCAAAGTCTATGGTATAGCGCTGCCCGTAGAGATCAAGTTCTCGTTGTTGAGCGTCGCCGGCCTCAGCAGCCTGGAGCAACCTGCGTCGAAGTTTAGCCGCGTCATTGGAGGTATACCCGATCGCGGTCTTGAACACTCTTGCTTTATGTCGCCCCCGCGGGTTGTCCGGATTCAGGCAATAATCCCGCACTTTTCGAATATCGGCGATGGCTTTGGCACCGTAAGGCAGCTTCACGACGGTAATTAGCGCAACCTTGCAAAAAGTCAGTGCTCGAAGTCAGCTGAATGACCCTCCGCTCCAAGGCGACGGGTTCTGAATTCGTCGATTAGAAGTCGACTCTTCCTTTCGTCATTCCGGCGTAGGCCGGAATCCAGGTCTTCTTTGGCCTGCCAACGAAACCGAAGATGGATGCCGGCCTTCGCCGGCATGACAAATCCTCTCTTCGCCTGAAGGCAAGGGATTTCAACCATCCCAGAAAGGGACATTAGCTCGCCGTCGCACGGTCCGTTTGTGCTAATGATTGCCACTCTGTCCGAAACGAGTGCGAGCACGAGCCACCAACAGGATCACGCACTTTTCGAATAGATCCACTTCCCCGGCTCGCGCGCATAGTCTTCGTACGAACCGGCCGCAGTGATGCCGGGGATCTGCGGCACCCAGTCTTCGCGCAAGAGATCGTCTGGGTCGCCGTATTTCTCGGCGAGCTTGCGCACTTCCGGATCATCGAGCGCCGTAAGCCTGCCGTTGCGGATGATGGTGTATTCCTTGCCGCTCGTGGTCGTGATGTTGAAGGTCGGGAACAGCAAGTGAATATGCAGATGGCCGTAGAGAATGCCGTTCTCGCCGGCCCATTTTTCTTCATCGGAACGCCACAGTGTGCCGAAGCCCATGTGGATCACGCCGGAACGGCGCCGCTCCCACTCGAAACCGCCGGAAGAATGTTTCTCGATGCCGCTCGGCCGCATGATCTTAGGATTCGTCCCGATGGCCACTTCCCAGAGGTAAAACAGTCCTGGACGCGGGAAGCAGGGATACTTGGTATTGCGGCTTTCGTCCAATAACGTGCGCCAAGCGTCGCCGTAGGCTGCGCCGCCGTGCACTTTGACGATCTGGCCGCCCTCCAACTCGACTTTAACTTGCGGAAACGCCTTCGAGAAATGGCTGGTCGTCCCCGCCACCACGCCGGCGGCGTCTTCCTTGGCGATGATCGGCGGCACCGGATGGCCGAATAGATGGCCGTTGCGCGGTGTCGACGAGAAGCCGTAGCGCGTGCCGTCGTAATATTCATCCCAATAGGTCCAGGAGAGATCCGTGCCTTCGGCGTCGGTCAGCCGGGCACGCCCGCCGCGTCCATACTCCCAGATCGGGTCCCAGGTTTTCTTGTTGATCAGCAGATGCAGATCGAGCGGATAGGTCGTCGAGCGCTGCAAGAAATGCTCGGCGCGCAGCCAGGGAATCTGTTCGTAGCGGAACTCGGTTTTCGGAATCGGTCCGCCCTTGCCGTGGATCAACAGATCGTAGCCGCCGCGCAGGGCGAAGTCTTCGATGTAAGGCATCCCCTCCCAGCGCCGGGGATTTTTGTCCCAGGGTTCGCGCCGCATGATCACTTCGACTTCGTCGGTGTAATCGAACACACGGTCGGGATTGCCCATGTCAGCGACCAAGATATCGACATGGGCGCCCTTCTCGCGCAGCGCCGCCGCCACCGCGTGGGGCACGTCGAGATCGTACTCGCGGTCGATGGCGATCAGAATCTTATTGCCCGCCTTGGTCTTGTCGTAGCCGACAAAACCGATATGGCTGTCGCGGTTTTCCCGCGAATTGGCCAGCGTCCGGGCAAACGGCATCAACGGCGAAATATCCGCCGTGCGCAATCCGCGATTGCGCAATTGCAATTCACGCGGTATCGAATCGCTGATCCCCACGCCGTCATCGGCTGTATCGCACATGAATCCTCCGATTAGTAAGGGGTAAGGCGTGAAAAGTTAGGCGTCCCCTCACCCCTTACCCCTCACTCCTTACGGTTTTACAGGCAATTCTTGTTTCACCCACTCGACGATCTCGCAACGCTTGGCGAACCACAAATCGGGAAACGACTTGGCGTACTTGATGCACTCGTCATAGACTTTGCCGGTGGCGGGAAAGGCCATCTGGCAGTGCATCGCCAGCGTCAACATCTTCGGTTCGGTCGCCGACTCTTCGTAAAGCAGATCGAATTCATCCTTGAAGGAATTGAAGACATCGCGCGCGGTAATGCCGCGGCGGTACATGCCGGTGTCGTTGAGTCCGCTGACGGCGTTTTTATACGGCACGATGATCATGGTCTTGCCGTTGACCACCGCCGGATAAGGGTTGTCGTCGTTGACCGCGTCGCCATGCCAGGCGAAGCCCTCGTCGGCGAGGATGCCTAGCGTGCGCTCGGTGTGGCGCATGCCGGATGTCAACCAACCCGTCGGCCGCACGCCGGTGAAATCCTCGAACATCTTGGCGCAGGTGCGAATCTCGTCGCGTTCCTGCTCGGCGGTGAGCTGGGTGAGTTGAATATCTTCGGCGTAGGAATGGCCGACGATCTCATGGCCGCGCTCGTGTACGGCCTTGACCGCTTCGGGATAGCGGTGGATGCACAGCGCGTTGGTGTTGAACGACGCCTTGACGCCGTATTTGTCGAGTATGCGCAGAATGCGCCACACGCCGGTGCGGCCGCCGTAATCGTTTTCACTGGCGGTGCGGCAATCATACTGCGACACCACGTCGTCTTCTTTGATCGGATTGCTGCCGCCGACATGATGCGTGCGCCGGTGCTTGGCGTTGGGGATTTCCGTCCAGGCTTCTAAATTTCCCGCCAGCGCAATCGCCATGCGCGCGCCATTGGGCCATTTGATCTTGAGCTTTTTCGCTTTGGAATAAACATCGTAAAAATTGTCATGCTGGGGCATCATGGGCCGACCACCTCCTGTATGAGCGAACAAAATTACACCGCTTGGGTATAAGTAAATCGCCGCGGGGTGTCAATGCAAAAGCGCCCGCTGCGACGCCGGTCAAGATTTGCCAAGCTCTCGGTTACCCCTCTTTGGAAAAGAGGGGCCAGGGGAGATTTTGCGGATCACGGGAATCGCTGCCGTGAATTGTTCAATGAACTTCTGTTCGTGAGACTAGGCCGGGTCGTACTTGACCTGGACCAGATACAATCCATCCGGCGGCGCGGTGTAACCGGCCTTGGTGCGGTCACGTTCTGCGAGCAAATCGGCGAACGATTGCGGCGTACGAAGGCCACGGCCGACATCGGCGAGCGTGCCGACGATGTTGCGCACCATGTGGCGCAAGAACGCCGTGCCTTCGATGGTGCAAACCAGCAGCTCGCCGCGCCGTTCTAAACGGCTCTGATAGATGGTCCGAACCGGATGCGGCGCGTCGCAATTAGCGGCGCGGAACGATGAGAAATCATGCTCGCCGATCAGGCACTCAATGGCTTTGGCCATTGCTTCGGCATCCAACGGCTCGTGGATGTGCCAAGCGCGATTGCGGTAGAAGGGCGAAGGCGTCGAACGGTTGAGGATTAGATATTCGTACAAACGGCTCCGGCCATCGCGGCGGGCGTCGAAGGAGTCATCGACGATCTCGACAGCTTTGACGGTGATGTCCCGCGGCGTCAGGGCGTTGAGGCCACGGAGTATTTTGTACGGATGGTAATCCTTGTCAGTGAAAAAATTTGCCACCTGGCCGAGGGCATGGACGCCGGCATCGGTGCGCCCCGATCCGGTGACATGGGTGGGCGCGCCGACGAAGGTCGAGACAGCTTGCTCTAAGACCGCCTGGATGGATATGCAATTGGTCTGAACTTGCCAACCATGGTAGTTGGTGCCGTCGTATTCAACAGTGAGTTTGACGTTCACGACAGAATAATTTCCCGCTCGGGACTGACTGCAACCGCTTGCCTTAAGGTTGTGCGAAGATTCGTCATGCCGGCGGAAGCCGGCATCCATCCTGATTCACTTGGCGTAACGAACATGAAGTTGGATTCCGGCGTGCGCCGGAATGACGGGTCGGAAAGCAGCCGTCAAGTCGCCATCCAGCTATCAATGAAAACCTATAAATAATCGCGGATCAAAATTTCGGCGATCTGCACGGCGTTGAGTGCCGCGCCTTTGCGCAGATTGTCGGACACCACCCAGAGATTAAGGCCGTTGGCGACCGACTTATCTTCGCGAATGCGGCCCACATAGGTAGCGTCTTTGCCGGCGGCGTCGATGGCCATCGGATAAACATTGTTCTCCGGTTCATCGGCGACAATCACGCCCGGTGCCTCGCGCAGAATGCGCCTGGCCTCGTTGGCCGACAGCTTGACGTAGGTTTCGACATTGACCGATTCCGAGTGGCTGCAAAACACCGGCACCCGCACCGTGGTCGCGGTAATTGCCAAGTTCGGCTCGCCGAGGATCTTGCGGGTCTCCTCGATCATCTTCCACTCCTCTTTGGTGTAGCCGCCGTCCATAAAGGCGTCGATGTGAGGAATGCAGTTAAAAGCGATCTGATGCGGGAACTTGGTTTTTTCGATCTCCTTGCCGTTAAAGAGCGCGGCCACCTGCTGGCTCAACTCCTCCATCGCCTTGCGCCCGGCGCCGGACACCGACTGATAGGTGGATACCACCACCCGCTTGATCCGCGCCGCGTCGTGAAGCGGCTTGAGGGCGACGACCAGTTGAATCGTCGAGCAATTCGGATTGGCGATGATCCCGCGAGTCTTGTAGTTGACGATCTCCTTAGCATTCACCTCCGGAACCACAAGGGGAATATCCGGCTCCATACGAAACACCGAAGTGTTATCGACCACCACTGCTCCCGCCGCCACCGCCAATGGCGCGAACTCCGTGCTGACGCTGCCGCCGGCCGAGAACAGGCCGAGGTCGATGCCCGTGAACGAATTCGCTTTGAGCACCTCGACCGGCAGTTGCCGATTTTGAAACGGCAGAAATTGGCCAACGGATCGTTCCGAGGCCAGCAAGCGCAATTCGCCTACCGGGAATTGGCGCTCATCGAGCACTTCGCGCATCTGCTCACCGACAGCGCCGGTGGCGCCGACAATGGCAACGTTGTATTTTTCCTTCTTCACAAACCGTTAACCTTTCGCTGCCGTGATCTTATCGCGGACCAATTGGCCCATCTGCTTGCAGCCCAACAGCTTGCAGCCGGGCTCTTGAATATCCGCGGTGCGATATCCTTCGTCGAGGACAACTTCGACGGCCTTTTCGATGCGGTCCGCCGCCGCCACCTGATCGAGGGAGTGGCGCAACATCATCGCTACGCTGAGAATCGTCGCCAATGGATTGGCTTTGTCCTGACCCGTGATATCCGGGGCGCTGCCATGCACCGGCTCATACATGCCGACCCTGCCGCCGAGACTCGCGGAAGGCAGCATACCGATGGAGCCGGTCAGCATCGCCGCTTCGTCGCTCAAAATATCGCCGAACATATTGGTCGTCACCACGACATCGAATTGCCGGGGATTGCGGATCAATTGCATGGCGCAGTTGTCGACCAGGATATGCTCCAACTCGATGCCGGCATAGCCCTCCTCTTGCTTGTGAACCCGCGTCACCACTTTGCGCCACAGCTCGGTGACTTCGAGGACGTTGGCCTTGTCGACGGAAGTCACTTTCTTGCGCCGCTTGAGTGCCGCGTGAAACGCCACATGGGCGATACGCTCGATCTCCGGCGTCGTATAGACCTCCGTGTTGACGCCGCGCTCCGTGCCGTCGGGGAGCATCGTCACGCCCTTGGGCTGGCCAAAATAAATCCCGCCGGTGAGTTCGCGCACCACCAGCATATCGGTGCCTTCGACCACTTCCCGCTTTAGCGTCGATGCCGAAGCCAAGGCGGAAAATAATTTAACCGGGCGAAGATTGGCGAACAACCCCAGTTCCTGACGCAGCGCCAGAAGTGCCCGCTCGGGTCGAATCGAATAATCGAGTCCGTCCCACTTGGGGCCGCCCATGGCGCCGAGCAAGACCGCGTCGCTCTGCTTGGCGCGATTCAAAACCGCATCGGTGAGCGGCTTGCCATGGGCGTCGATGGACGCGCCGCCGACAATGCCGGGTTCGAGATTGACCGTAAAGCCGTAAAGCTGTGCGACCTGTTTGAGCACCTCGGTGCCCTCGCCCATCACCTCGGGGCCGATGCCATCTCCGGGTAAAACCGCGATGTTGTAGTTCATGGTCCCTCTTTTTCCACCACCTGCCGATAGTGTTTGCGTCCTTCCAATTTGTTGAGCGCGTTAATATAGGCTAGCGCGCTCGCCATGATGATATCGGTGTGCGAGCCCTGGCCCGACACGCGAATACCGCCGTCTTCAATCAAGCAAGCCACCTCGCCCTGGGCGTCCGTGCCGCCGGTAATCGCATTAACCGAGTAGCGCACCAACTGCGACTGCGAGCCGGTGATCTTGGTAATCGTTTTGTAACAAGCGTCGACCACACCGTCGCCCGAGGCGTGGTCCATTTTTTCCGCGTCGTCGACGCGCATTTTGACCGTCGCCGTCGGCACGCCGTCGGTGCTCGAGTTGACGTTCATGTAGAGCAGCTCAAACTTGTCGGGCCGCCCCGGCATGCGCAAAACTTCTTCGGCGACGATCGCTTCGATATCCTCGTCGTAAACGTTCTTCTTTTTGTCGGCCAATTCTTTGAAACGGACGAAGGCGCGGTTCATGTCTTCTTTGCTCAAGTTGAAGCCCAGGTGCTTCAACCGCTCATCGAAGGCATGGCGGCCGGAATGCTTGCCCATGACCAACCGGTTACCGGGAATGCCGATGGACTCCGGCGTCATGATCTCGTAGGTCTGCTTGTGCTTGAGCACACCGTCCTGATGAATGCCCGCCTCGTGTGCGAACGCGTTATCGCCGACGATCGGTTTGTTGATCGGGATCGCGATGCCGGTCACCTGCGACAGCAAGCGCGAGGTCGGATAAAGCTGTTCGCTGTGAATGTTGGTGTCGAGATCGAGATAATTCTTGCGTGTGCGCAGCGCCATGACCACTTCTTCGAGGGAAGTATTGCCGGCGCGCTCGCCGATGCCGTTGATCGTGCACTCGATTTGGCGCGCGCCGTTGTGCACAGCGGCGAGCGAATTGGCCACCGCGAGACCGAGATCGTTATGGCAGTGAGCGCTCCAGATGACCCGATCGCCGCCGGCAGTGCGCTCGATCAAGTTCGCGATCAAAGCGCCGAACTCCGACGGAATCGCGTAGCCCGTGGTATCCGGCACATTGAGAGTCCTGGCGCCGGCGCGGATCACTTCGCGGAAGATTTGCATCAAAAACTCCGGATCGCTGCGCGAGGCATCCTCGGCGGAGAACTCGACGTAATCGGTAAATTGCTTGGCGAAGGTCACCGCTTTGACCGCTGCCTCGACGACCTGCTCGCGGGTCATGCGCAGCTTATGCTTGAGATGAATATCCGAGGTCGCGATGAAAGTATGAATTCCTGGCTTCTTGGCGCCCTCGACCGCTTTCAAAGCCCGGCTGATATCGCCTTCCTGGGCGCGCGCGAGACTGACCACGCGCGGCAGGCTGACCTCTTGGGAAACGCGGCGCACCGACTCGAAGTCGCCGTCCGATGAGGCGGCAAAGCCCGCTTCGATGACATCGACGCCCAATTTCTCCAATTGCCGCGCGATCACGACTTTTTGCTCCACGGTCATACTGGCGCCGGGCGACTGCTCGCCGTCGCGGAGCGTGGTATCGAAAATCTGCACGACATTATCTCTATTTTTATCTTCAGCCAGCTGATCCATTTGAGAGTCTCCCTTGATCGTAATCCGTTGGCCCGCCCCGAAATGAAAACTCCCGCGGCAGGGCCAACGGGAGTTTGTTTCGCCTTTATTTGAGCCAGGGACTTACGACAAAGCTTTTGCCGCCTCCCGTCTCAACTCCCGTCGGTGCTTGAGGTTGGATAAGCACCATAACAAGGGGCCGGATAACGTGTACAGTAGAACAATGGTAAAAAACATAATATGCCGCTGGGCAATTATGAGTGTACTCAAAATCACACCGGAAAGAAACATCCACTCGGGATGGCGTTTCCTCATATCATTATTTTTGAGACTAAAATACGGAATATTGCTCACCATCAGAATAGCCAAGCCGTAAATTACCAGTAAAAAGGTCAAGTGGCGTGTCGGCGCACCCTCGAAACCCAGGTAGTTATAGAGAATAACCGAAGAGGTGATCATTTGCGCCGCGGCCGGGATCGGCAACCCAACGAAATGATTCTTGGCCGGCCCCTGCGCCTGGACATTGAAGCGCGACAAGCGCGCCGCGCCGCACACCACGTAAGTGGCAGCCGCCAGCCACCCCCAGTTATCCCACGGCACGAGTGCCCAGAAGTATACCAATATTGCCGGTGCCACGCCGAAAGCGACGACGTCGGCCAAGGAGTCGAACTCGACGCCGAATTGGCTCGTGGTCCGGGTCAGCCGGGCGACGTAACCATCGACGCCGTCGAACACATTGGCCAGGAGAATCAGCAAAGCCGCGTTGACGTACTCGCCGCGAAACGTCGCGATAATCGAGAAGAATCCGCACATCAAGTTGCCAGCAGTAAAAAGGCTCGGGATCAGATACACGCCCTTGCGCAACTTCTCCGCGGGCATTCTCTGGCGCAAAGTCATGCGCGGCCGCTCGCGCCGGCGGCGCAGCAAGCGCACGTTGGCTTTGTCTTGCGGCCGCTCCTCGGGCTCTGGAGCATTCATCGCGCTCATTGGAACCTCCCGATTATGGTCTCTCCACCTCTGACCCTTTGACCTTCGGTCGCTTCGATCCGGCATCCCTGAGGTAGATAAATATCGGTACGCGAGCCGAACATAATCAAACCGAACCGCTCGCCACGGGCCAACAGGTCGCCAGCTTTCGAACGGCAGACGATGCGCCGAGCCAAGATGCCGGCGATTTGCACCACACCCCAATTGCGCTCGCGCTCGTCGACTATGTGGAGAGCATTCTGCTCATTGTAGCGCGCAGCGTCTTCGTTATAGGCCGGGAGAAACTTGCCGGCTTGGTAGCGCACATCGTTGATCCGGCCGGCCACCGGCGCGCGGTTGATATGCACGTCGAGGGGCGACAAAAAGATGCTGATACGCGTCACCGCGTCGGGAAACAAGCCACTCCCCTGAACCGGCGCGACGGTGACCACCCGGCCATCGGCAGGGGAAACCACCAAACCGTCACCGCGAGGAATGACTCGCTCCGGATCACGAAAAAATGCCGCAACGCCTAGCGCTAGCACGGCCAGAACCAAGCCGATCGCCTTCCAGCCAAAAAGCAACGCCAGCAACGCCAGCGCCGCAGCTGTGAGGATCAACGGCCAACCTTCTTTCGTAATACGCATCGTGCACGGCCTAAGCGCAGCGCCACTCAATGAGCGGCGACCTAGTTCTTACTTCTATCCACCAAGCGGTTCTGACCCAACCAAGGCATCATCGAGCGCAAACCTGCGCCGACTTTTTCCAGCGGATGATTGGCCTGTTCTTTTCTAAGTTCGGTAAAGTGCGGCGACCCCGCTTTATATTCATTGATCCACTCTTCGGCGAACTGGCCCGATTGAATATCCTTGAGGATCTTTTGCATCGCCTGGCGCACCTCCGGGCCGATGACGCGCTTGCCGCGGGTCAAGTCGCCATACTCCGCGGTGTTGCTGATCGAGTAGCGCATGTTTGCCATGCCGCCCTCATAAATCAGATCGACGATTAATTTGACTTCGTGGACGCACTCGAAATACGCCATCTCGGGCGGATAACCGGCATCCACCAGTGTTTCGTAACCGGCTTGAATCAAAGCACAGAGGCCGCCGCACAAGACTGACTGTTCGCCGAACAGATCGGTTTCCGTCTCGTCTTTGAAGGTGGTTTGGATCACCGCCGCGCGCGCGCCGCCGATGGCGCTCGCATAGGCGAGGCCGATCTTGGTGGTGTCGCCGCTGGGGTCCTGATGCACCGCCAATAAACAAGGCACACCGCGCCCCTTCTCATACTCGCTGCGCACCAAATGGCCCGGTCCCTTGGGAGCAACCATGAAAACGTTGACTCCAGCCGGTGCGACGATTCTCTTGAAATGAATATTGAAACCATGGCCGAAGGCCAAGTAGTTGCCGTTCTTCAACCCTGGTCTAATTTCCTTTTCGTAGGCATCTCCCTGGAGCTCATCGGGCAGGAGGACCATGACGATATCCGCCATCGCAGTCGCCTCGGCGGTTTCTGCCACTTTCAATCCGGCGTTTTCCGCCTTCGCCCATGAGCTACTGCCACGCCGCAGGCCGACGACCACGTCGACACCAGAGTCGCGCAAGTTATTGGCATGCGCATGCCCCTGGCTGCCGTAGCCCAGCACGGCGACTTTCTTTCCCTTCAAGACATTTAGATCCGCATCGCGGTCGTAGTAAACTTGCATGAATTGAATTCTCCTATGAACTTTCCACTATTCACTATGCCCATTGACCCATGCTAAGTCAACGACAAGTATCTGGAACAAAACAGGAATTAGTTTCGGAGGAAGATACCCAAGTGGGCCGCCTAGAGTTGTCGAATGCGCCGTTTACTGCCAGCCAATGGGATCGTAACCTTTATCGCGGAGACATCGATTGACGAAGTTCTTATAAACCGGCGACAGGCTTTGCTTGCCCGAAAGGACGTTGACCAAACTCCGGGTCGCTCCTGCCGCACCACCGCCAGCGGCGCCTGCTGAGCCCAGGTGCCGGCGCGACCGACGATCACTCCACCAACTGCGCCGGCGGCACCGCCGATTGTCGCACTGGTCGCGGCCTCCGTTGCCGCCTTCATTACGGCACCATCCACCCGACCATTGGAGGCAACATACGCTTCGCCCCGGCGCATGTAATCGTCGGTATCGCGCTCCTCTACCCCACTGCCAGCACGTTTGAATTAAACGTTGGGATAGAAGACTGGCCGCTGTCTAGCACAGCCAACCAACCCCAAAAGCGCAATCGCAAACACCATCCGTCTAATCACGAAAAAACTCGCACAATTTTGAACCCGCTACTAGAAACGTGGGCCTATCCCTTTACGTTAAACGCCTTAGACGCCGCAAACATATCAAAACTCTCTTGAACAGATCTGGAACGCCATGGTAACCATTAGCAGAATATAAGAATTCCCATAAGAGAGGACCGTAGACCTATGAACAACGTTAAAAACTTTTTTTCGGCGGCAATTGCCGCAGCATTTTTGATTTCAACGGCAGCTTGCGAGAAAGCCAAAGAACAAACCGAGGGCGCAGCTGAAAAGGCGGGCGCCGCAGTCGGTCAGGCTGTCGACCAAGCGAAAGAAAAAACCGGTGAGGCCATGGAAAAAGCGGGCGATGCCATGAAAGAAGCCGGCGATAAAGTTAAGGAAGCCGGCAAAGATGTTGTCGACAACGCCAAAGAAGCGGAAAAAGACGCAGCCGACAAAACGAAAGATACCAAGAAATAAAACCGCTAGCGGCTCGCAATCAGTGGCGAAAACACAACGACACCGGTCATAACCACTCATGACCGGTGTCTTTGTTTGTGTGGACTTTTGCCAAGTCCGATGGCGCCAAACCAAACTACAAACTACGGCTTCAACAACGCTGGTTCCCGACGCGGCGAAGCCGTTCTGGTGGTCTCGCGCGAGATTGCGATCCGGCCGGTGCGAATCAAATCCCTTATCCCCAGCGGCTTGAGCATACCGATCATCGCCTCGACTTTGTCAACGTCGCCGGTGATTTCAATGGTATAAGTCGTCGGCGATGAATCGACGATCTTGGCGCGAAAGATTTCGGCGATGCGAATCGCCTCGTCCCGATGCTCGGGCTTGGTATTGACTTTGATCAATACCGTTTCCCGATCCAAGAAGTCGGTTTCCGTATGGTCGACCACGCTTAGCACTTCGACCACTTTGTTGAGCTGCTTCATGATCTGCTCGATGATCCGATCATCGCCTACGGTTACGATCGTGATCATCGAAGTCGTCGGGTCCAGGGTTGGCGCCACCGACAAACTCTCTATGTTGTAGCCGCGCGCGCTGAATAGGCCTGCCACCCGTGCTAAGACTCCGAATTTATTCTCGACAAGAACCGATATGATATGTTCCATTCGCTAACGATATCAGGCAGGAAGAACCCCCTCGCCTTCATCCACCTTTCTCTTATGTGCTCCGCCCTTGCGCGTCAATTTGAGCTCCGGCGGATCTTCCAACATCATTTCATGTTGCGCCCCGCCAGCCGGAATCATCGGGTAGCAGTTTTCGAAGGGATCGGTGTGAATATCCATCAGCACTGGCCCTTTGTGCTTCAACCCCTCCTTGAGAACTCCCTCCACTTCGCTGGGCTTCAATGCGCGCAGACCTTTGATGCCGTAGGCATCCGCGAGCTTTACAAAGTCCGGCATTTTTCCAAGGATACTGGCCGAATAGCGGCTCTCATAGAAAAGATCCTGCCACTGGCGCACCATGCCGTGCACGCCGTTGTTTAACAGGACGATCTTCACCGGCAGCTTATGCTCGGCCGCCACCACCAGTTCCTGAAGGTTCATCTGAAAACTGCCTTCACTGGTGATGCAGACCACTTGGCGGTTGGGATACGCCACCTGAGCGCCGATCGCCGCCGGAAAACCAAAACCCATCGTGCCCAAGCCGCCGGAGGTAAGCCAGGTGCGCGGCTTCTTGCCTTTGAAATATTGCGCTGCGAACATTTGATGCTGCCCGACATCCGTGGCCACGATCGCTTCGTGCTTGGTCAGCTCGTAAAGTTTTTCGACGACATACTGGGGCTTGGTGATCTTATCGTCCTGCTTGTAACAGAGCGGGTGCTCTTTCTTCCACGCATCGATTTGCTTGAGCCATGGCGTGCGGCGCGCTTTCATCGCCGTCGGATTGCCATCGAGAGAACGCAACACGACATTCACCTGGCGCAGCACCGACTTGACGTCGCCGACGATGGGGATATGGGCATGAAATGTCTTGCGAATCGAGGTCGGATCGATATCGATGTGAATGACCCGAGCGCCAGGACAAAACTCCGAAAGCTTCCCGGTAACGCGATCGTCGAAACGAGCCCCAACGGCGATCAGCAGATCCGACTCGTGCATCGCCATGTTGCTCCAGTAGCCGCCGTGCATACCTAGCATGCCCAAGGAAAGCTCGTGGGTACCGGGGAAGGTACCGAGGCCCATCAACGTCATTGTCACGGGAATCTGGGTGATCTCAGCGAGTTCGCGGACTTCGTCAGCGGCATCGCCAAACACCGCGCCGCCGCCGACGTAGATGATCGGCCGCTTCGATTTCATGATCGCTTCAGCCGCTTGCCGGATCTGCGACTTGTCGCCGCCGGTGAGAGGGCTATAGCCGCGCAAATTGACCTTGTCGGGATATATGAATTCAGTCTTTGCCGTGCTGACATCTTTGGGAATATCGACCAACACCGGACCGGGCCGTCCGCTGGTCGCGATGTAGAACGCTTCCTTCACCGCCTGGGCGAGATCGTTCACGTCTTTCACCAACACATTGTGCTTGGTACAGGGGCGGCTGATGCCGACGTTATCAGCTTCCTGAAACGCATCGTTGCCGATGAGATCTGTCGAGACTTGCCCGGTAAATGCCACCAACGGCACCGAATCCATGTGCGCGTCGGCCAAGCCGGTGACGATATTGGTCATGCCCGGACCAGAGGTCACCAGCACAACGCCAGCCTTGCCCGTCGCTTTAGCGTAGCCCTCCGCCATGTGGGCAGCGCCCTGCTCGTGGCGAGTCAATATCAACTGCAAATCTTTTCGCTGGCACAGCACATCAAAAATCTTCAGGACAACGCCGCCGGGCAAGCCAAAAACGGTTTTCACACCTTCGCGGCGTAGCGACTCACAAAATATTTCCGCGCCCGTAATCTTCATTACCACTCCTTAACTGCGAGCGCCGAACTGACGATGCTTTCCCAAAAGCTCCATCATCTTGTCTTTGCCGGCGAGCTTGAGTTTCTGAATTCGTTTCATTTCAACTTCTTCGTCGGCCGATAGATGTCCCTTATGGTGCAGCGCGGCAAGCTGTTTCTCGAAGGCTTGATGCTCATCGTAGTATTTCTTGAGTTCCGGGTCCTTATCCAAGAGGGAGACGATCGCCGATTCTTCACTATTTTCCATAAGTGCGGCCTCCTTTTTAGGAAATCTTAATTCTGAGCGGGCTCAATCTAACTTACGGTCGGGGCTTTGTCAACGTAGCTTTCTCTTTATTATTTCAACGGGTTAGGGAGAATTCTACGAGTATTCCCAAGGGCCTGCGAGGCACCCAAATAGAGCGGCACCAACTGCCCCAAATCGGCTCCCGACGCATCGGTTAAACGCGCCAAAGCCAAGCGTGCCAGTGCTCCCGCGGCACTGCCGCCGCAATTCTCACCAATGATCTGCGCGCGCTCACCGAACAAATCCACGATCTGCTCCCGATAGCGTGCCGCACCGTTGCCGACAAATGCGATCGCAGCCGTGTCAGTAATTGCGCCAAACAAGCCAATCAACTCCGACACCTCGATCGCCTGGTCGGCGCGACAACGAACCAGTTTTTCATCACGTCGATCGAACAAAGCCGCATAAACTTCCTGCTTACGCGCGTCGAGCAATGGGCAGATCGCACCGACCAATTCAGTCACCCGAGCGGCCTGTGCTTCAAGGCTCGACACACCGACCACCGGTAAATTACATTCGTATGCGAGCCCTTTGACCAAAGCCAAACCGATACGTAAACCGGTAAACGACCCCGGACCGATGGAAACTGCGATGGCATCAATATCTGAAAACCGGCGATGCCTGGTCTCAAGCACGGATTGGATCAGCGGTAGGACAGTTTCCGAGTGGTTACTCTTGGAGCTAACTGTGACTCCGTCTGGACTCTGAGGCGGAAAGATTGCCTCGGCACTCACTTGTCCATCTTCGAGTAAAGCGACACTAGAGACGGCTGTAGCCGTATCTACGCCCAGGATCGTCATCCACCGACCTGCTTCTCGAAGAACCGCACGATGTCGTTGTAGAAGGCATAGACCATTAACAACCCCAGTAGACAGATACCGACCTGCTGGGCCATCTCACGCACGCGGATCGACACCGGTTTGCGAATCACCGCCTCGACCAGAAAAAACAACAGGTGGCCGCCATCGAGCACCGGCACCGGCAAGAGATTAAGCACACCGAGATTGATGCTGAGCACGGCGAGAAACGCGAGAAAACTGCCGACCCCTTCCTGGGCCTGCTGGCCGGCCATCTGCGCGATCAAAATCGGGCCGCCGATGTTCTTCGGCGACACATCGCCCGTGATCATCTTGTAAAATCCCAGCACGGTGATCTTGATGTATTCCCAAGTTTGATAAAACGCCCTGACCACCGCCAAGCCCGGTTTGCCTTTTTCAATTGAAACCTGACTGCCGATACCGATCATCCAGTCATCTTTGCGCTCGCCGAAAATGCTGCGCCCTTCTTTGCGCGTCGGTTGGACCGCCAACTTGACCAGCTCGGTGCCGCGGCGAATCTCCAAGTTCAAAGATTTCCCTTGGCTTGATTTGATGGTTTGCGACAAATCGTCCCACTCGACCACCGGTTTGCCGTCAATGGCAACGATGCGATCGCCTTTGGCGATGCCAGCCCGTTCCGCCGGCGACCCTTTTTCGACGCCGCTGATAAGCGTCGACATAACCGGCACGCCGTAGAAAACAAACACCAGCATAAGCAACAGCACCGCCAGCATCAGGTTAAAGCCGGGGCCGGCAAAGACGATGGCGAATCGTTTGAGCAGACTCTTGTGGGCGAAGGACCGTTCCCTATCAGCGGCCGACACCTCCTCGTCCGGATCCTCGCCGATCATCTTAACGTAGCCACCCAGGGGAAACGCACTCAAGGCATATTCGGTCTCGCCTTTCTTTCGCACGAAGATTTTCGGACCGAACCCCACCGAAAAAGTCAGCACGCCGACACCGGACAATTTCGCTAGCAAGAAATGGCCAAACTCATGAAATACGATCAGCACCCCCAAACCAATGACGGCTGAACCGATCGAATATAGAAAACCTTCCATCGCAATACTCCTCGATTTTCGACTAAACAACGTAAGCCGACGCGATCTCGCGCGCCCAACGGTCGACTTCAATGACCTCGTCTATGTTCTTCGCATGTCTACACTGATGGCGCTGCATGGTTCGATCAATTATACGATGAATTTCGCGAAATCCTACCCTCCCCGCCAAGAAAGCCGCCACCGCCACTTCATTTGCCGCGTTGAGCACTGCCGGCATGGTACCGCCCTCGTTGAGCGCCGCGTAGGCCAGGGCGAGAGCGGGAAAGCGCTTTTTCTCCACCGGGAGGAAATTCAGCTCGCCGTGCTTGGTCAAATTGAGCGGTTCCCAACTGCCCTTGAGGCGGTGCGGATAGGCCAACGCGTAAGCGATCGGAATACGCATATCGGCAATCCCCAGTTGCGCCATGATCGCGCCGTCTTGATAACGCACCATCGAATGCACGATGCTCTGCGGGTGAATCACGACTTGGATGCCGCTCGGTTCCATATCGAACTCCCAGCGCGCTTCGACGACTTCCAGTCCCTTGTTCATCATTGTCGCCGAATCGATGGTGATCTTCCGGCCCATTTTCCAGTTGGGATGCTTGAGCGCTTGAGTGATCGTAACATTTGCCAAACGGGCGAGCGGCGTGCGCAGGAACGGCCCGCCCGAGGCGGTCAAAATGAGCTTGTCGACTTCGCCGCGTTGGTTCCCTTGCAAACACTGAAAGATTGCGCTGTGCTCGCTGTCTACCGGCAAGAGGCGCACGCCTTTCTTCTTGGCAGCGTTGATAAACAGTTCGCCAGCCATCACCAGGGCTTCTTTATTGGCTAGCGCAATTTCTTTTCCTGCTAGCAAACCGCGCAGTGTCGGCATCAAACCTGCGCCGCCGACGATCGCCGCTAACACGACATCGACTTTGGAGCCGGTGGCAACCTCGATAGCGCCGGCTTGGCCGCACAGGATTTCCACTTTGGATTTGCCCAGTAGTTTGCGCAGCGGCGCAATATCTTCCTCACGCTCGATCGCCACCAGCGCCGGTGAGAACTCGATTATTTGCCGGGCAAGCAACGGCAAATTGCGCCCCGCCACCATGCCGTGGATTTTGAAATGCTCGGGAAACTCCCGTACGAGCGCCAAAGTGCTAACACCGATCGATCCGGTGGAACCCAATAGGGCGATTGTTCTCATGAATGCATAACCTTCAGGTAAAATGTTGCGAACACTACCGGGAATATCAAACTGTCGAGGCGATCCAAAACCCCGCCGTGGCCCGGCAAAAGTTCGCCGGAATCCTTAACTGCGAACGCGCGTTTAATCAAAGATTCAAAAAGATCGCCGATTTGGCCGAGCAGGCTCATGATCAATGCAAGCATGGCGGCCTCAAATAAGGCCACCGGCAGCGGCAAGAGCAACGCGGCGACCATGCCAATAGCGATACTGCCGATCACATAGGCGATGGAACCTTCGACGGTCTTGCTAGGACTTATCGTTGGAGCCAGTTTGCGTGTGCCGAATCTCCGGCCGATGAAATAGGCCGACGAGTCGCCGGCCATAACGACCAAAAATAGAAATGCTACCCAGGCACGCCCGTCTTTCAGTTCAAATAACAGAGCCAGCTGCGGCACCAAAAATCCGATATACAGCCCGCCCAACAATGTCCAACCCAGCCGGTTTAGCCGATCGGCGAGAGACCCGCCTGCCCACAGCGTACTCGCAAATAGTAGGATCAAAAAAATGCTAAGCCAGAGTGCCACGGAAGATGCAGGAACACTCATGACGGCAAGACCGATGGCGCTGCCGAAAAGAATACCGCGTGACTGCTGCCACGGATCGCCGGGACAGATCATCGCGAAATATTCTCGCAACGCGGCCAACGTGAGCAAAAAAAAGACTGACGAGAATAGCCATGGCGGACTCCAGCCGACCAACCACGCCAGCAGCGGTAATCCCACCGCAGCGGTGCCAATCCGTGCTTTAAGATTTCCGTCCACCCGCCTCCATCGTAGCCATCGGGCTTTCAGCCAGCTGTTCGTCGGTACGGCCAAAGCGCCGGCGCCGACGTTGATAATCGAGGAGCGCTTGAAGATATTCCTTTTCACGAAAGTCCGGCCAGAGAGTCGGCGTGACATAAAGCTCGCTGTAAGCGATCTGCCAGAGAAAAAAATTACTGATCCGCATCTCACCGCTGGTGCGAATCAAGAGATCAGGATCGGGCACCATCGCGGTGTCAAGATGAGCAGAAATCCACTGCTCGTCGACGGACTCCGGTTGGCAGGCTCCCGTTTTTACCTGCTGCGCCAGGCTTCTTGCCATGCGCACGATATCATCGCGGCCGCTGTAACTGAGAGCCAGAACCACCGTCATACGTTGATTGTTGGCGGTAGCCTCGATCACCCTCTCCAAGGTTTGCCGCACCCCGGCAGGCAGCCGGCTACGATCCCCTACCGACAGCAGGCGAATGCCGTAGCGCATCATCTTGGCCTGCTCCGCCACCAGATAATGTTCCAACAATCCCATCAACGCCTCGACCTCGTCGTCGGGGCGAAACCAGTTTTCGGTGGAAAAAGCGTAGAGGGAGAGGTAACGGATGCCGATCTTGCGGCTCATCTCGACGATGACCCGAACTGAGGTTTTACCGCGCCGATGTCCTTCGATGCGATGCTTGCGCCGCTGCGTCGCCCACCGTCCGTTACCGTCCATAATGATGGCAACATGCTGCGGTAAACGGCTCTTATCCAGGCCATCTAGCTCCACAGAACCCTGTGTCGAATATCGTTCATCGGTGAAGGTAAAAATCTTGCTCGGAAGGATAACCCCGGTTACGATCCACGGTAGGCAGCGAGAGATAGAATGGTTAGTCAGATTGCCATAACTTCGTCTTCTTTGGCCTTGACGATCTTGTCGATGCGGCCGATGAAATCGTCAGTGATCTTCTGCACCCGGTCGAGGCCGTGCTTGGCTTCATCGGCGGTGATCTCTTTTTTCTTTTCCGCTTCTTTGAGCTGTTCAACCGCAACCCGCCGGTGATTGCGTACCGAGACGCGATACTCTTCAGCGATCTTCTTCACATGTTTGACCAAATCCTTGCGGCGCTCTTCGGTCAAAGCGGGAATCGGAATACGGATGACCTTGCCGTCGTTGTTTGGGGTCAGGCCCAGATCGGATTTCAGTATCGCCTTTTCGATCTCCGCCATGGCGGCACGGTCGAACGGCTGAATGATCAACAAGCGCGGTTCCGGCGCGTTCAAGGTCGCGAGCTGATTCAATGGCGTCGATGCACCGTAGTAGTCGACATGGATATGTTCCAACAAAGAAGTCGAGGCCCGCCCGGTGCGCAGCTTGGCCAAATCCTTGCGCAGCACGGCAACCGAACCGTCCATCTCTTTTTGCGCCTGGGTAAAGATCGCTTCGTTCATCGTTTCCCCCCACTCACCAGGGTGCCAATGGATTCCCCCGAAACGACCCGCTTGATGTTACCCTTTTCCATGATGTTGAAAACAATGATCGGCAGCTGATTGTCCATGCATAGCGAGATCGCCGTCGAATCCATCACTTTGAGTTCGCGGTTGAGAACCTCGATATAAGTCAATTCTTCGAACTTGTTGGCGTCGGATCGCTTGAACGGGTCGGCATCATAAATGCCATCCACCTTGGTCGCCTTGAGAATCACCTCGGCGCCCACTTCCATAGCGCGCAAACTCGCAGTCGTGTCCGTGGTGAAATAGGGATTTCCGGTGCCGCCGGCGAATATGACGACGCGGCCTTTTTCCAAATGGCGGGTCGCGCGTCTGCGGATATACGGCTCGGCGACTTGGCGCATCTCGATGGCCGATAGCACTCGCGTCGACACGCCAATCTTCTCCAGCGCATCCTGCAGCGCCAGACTGTTGATAACGGTCGCCAACATGCCCATGGTATCGGCGCTGGCGCGGTCCATACCGATCTCGCTCGCTACCGCGCCGCGGAAAATGTTGCCGCCGCCGATCACTAGCGCGAGTTCGCAGCCAAGATCTTTGACCTCTTTGATTTCTTGAGCAAATGCCTTGACGGTATTAGCGTCGATACCGAAATTACCGGGGCCGGCAAACACTTCTCCGGTCACTTTTAAGATGATTCGTTTATATCTCGGTCCACCGTTATTCATACCGGGCTTCCGCTGAGCGCTAGTCTTTCGCCACGCCTTCTCCTAGGTGATAACGGGCAAAGCGCCGCACCTGAATATTCTCGCCCAAACGTGCGATGGCCTCATTGACAATATCGACGACTTTTTTGTCAGGGTCTTTGATAAACGATTGCTCCATCAAACAAACCTCGGAGTAAAACTTCTCCATCTTGCCTTGAACAATCATTTCGACAACTTTTTCCGGCTTGCCAGAGTCCAGCGCTTGTTGACGATAGATCACCTTTTCACGTTCAAACTCCTCGGCCGTGACTTCTTCACGCCGCACGCAGCGCGGGTTCGCCGCTGCGACCTGCATCGCAATGTCTTTGAGAAGATTTTGGAACTCAGCGGTACGGGCGACAAAATCAGTTTCGCAATTGATTTCGACCAAGACACCAAGCTTTCCGCCGGCATGAACATAGGCGCCAACAGCACCGTCCGATGCCACACGATCGGCCTTTTTTGCTGCCGCGGCCAGTCCCTTTTGGCGCAAGTAATCGATCGCCTTTTGCAGATCCCCGCTGGTCTCGGCGAGGGCCTTCTTACAATCCATCATGCCCGCTCCGGTTTTGTCCCGAAGCTCTTTCACTAAGGTCGCTGTTACTTCCATGTCGCCTAAACTCCTCCGGCCGCTCCCTCTGCCGCAGACACCGCTTCGCCGGTAGGTCGGTCATCGACTTTCTCCTTGACCAAAGACTGCTCGTAGATAGTGCGGCCCTCAATCACCGCTTCAGCGATCGCCTGACAGAATAAACGTATCGCGCGGATCGCGTCGTCATTGCCTGGCACCTTGTAGTCGATCATATCTGGATCGCAGTTGCTGTCTATCACCGCGATGACCGGAACACCGAGCTTCCGCGCCTCTTTAACCGCGATTTCTTCTTGCTTGGGGTCGATCACGAATATCGCATCGGGCAACTTGCGCATCGTTTTGATACCGCCGAGCGATTGCTCCAGCTTATCTTTCTCACGTCGCAGCCCAAGCATCTCTTTCTTGGTCAGGGCATCGACGATTTTCGGGTCGGCTTCCATCTCTTCTATTTTACGCAACCGCTCGATACTCTGGCGAATCGTCGTAAAATTGGTCAGGGTACCGCCGAGCCAGCGGTTGTGCACGTAGTACATGCCACAGCGGGTCGCCTCTTCACGAATCGCATCCTGCGCTTGCTTCTTGGTTCCAACAAACAAAACGTGGCCACCAGATGCAGCCAAATCCCGCACGACGGCCTCGAGATCCTTGAACATCGACACCGTCTGCTGCAAATCGATGATATGGATGCCATTGCGCGCGCCAAAGATGTAGGGCTTCATCTTCGGGTTCCACCGGCTGGTCTGATGCCCGAAATGGACACCCGCCTCCAGCAATTGTTTCATTGAAATCTCGGCCATACCACTCTCCTTCGGTTTTTTTCCTCCCCTCGCGTCATTTCGCCAGCGCACCTAGACCATAGGCACCGCGCTAACAATCGGCGAGGGTGTGTATTGGATCAATAAAACCCTTGAGTCGGGAGCTCTGCCAGCAGGCAGATTCTCATCAACCTAAGGACGACATACGTGACGACAATGCTCCGCGTTTTAACAGAGATCGTCAGTTGACGCAAGTTTGCCAATCACTGCAGAAACTATTGATTCATCGATTCGAGAAATTCCTTATTCGTCTTGCTGCCGTGCATCTTATCGAGCAGGAATTCCATCGATTCGACGACACTCAGCTGAGACAAGACTTTGCGTAGAATCCAAATGCGATTGAGATCCTCGCGCGGTATCAACAGCTCTTCCTTACGAGTTCCCGATTTATTGATATCGATGGCCGGGAAAACCCGTTTATCCATTAAGCGCCGGTCCAGATGGACTTCCATATTGCCGGTGCCCTTGAACTCTTCGAAGATCACTTCGTCCATACGACTGCCGGTGTCGATTAAAGCCGTGGCGATAATTGTCAAACTCCCGCCGTCTTCGATATTGCGGGCGGCGCCGAAGAATTTCTTGGGTTTGTGGAGCGCGTTGGAATCGACACCGCCGGAGAGAATTTTGCCGCTCGGCGGCACTACGGTGTTGTATGCGCGCGCCAAGCGCGTGATGCTATCGAGCAAGATGACCACGTCCTTGCCATGCTCAACCAACCGTTTGGCTTTTTCGATCACCATCTCCGCCACTTGCACATGGCGCGTCGCCGGTTCGTCGAAGGTCGAGCTGATGACTTCGCCGTCGACCGAACGTTGCATGTCGGTGACTTCTTCCGGCCGCTCGTCGATCAATAGGACGATTAGCACTACTTCTTGATGATTATGTGCAATCGCCTTGGCGATATGCTGCAGCATCATCGTTTTACCGGTGCGCGGTGCTGCCACGATCAAGCCACGCTGACCCTTGCCGATGGGGGTCAGCAAATCGACGATTCGAGTGGTGTAGTCGGTGGGCTGATTTTCCAAACACAAACGCTCGTTGGGATAAAGCGGTGTCAGGTTGTCGAATAGAATTTTTTCGCGGGCGCGCTCAGGATCTTCATAGTTGATGGTCTCGACCTTGAGCAAGGCAAAATAACGCTCGCCTTCTTTGGGCGGCCGAATATGACCCGATATGATATCGCCAGTGCGCAAGCTGAAACGACGAATCTGACTGGGCGAAACATAGATATCATCCGGACCGGGCAGATAGTTATAATCGGGGGCGCGCAGAAAGCCAAAACCGTCGGGCAGAGTCTCCAAGACTCCTTCGCCATAGACATGACCGTTTTGCTCGGTCTGCGCCTGCAGGATCGCAAAAATCAAATCCTGTTTGCGCATATTGGCGGCACCCTCGATATTAAAGGTCTTGCCGATCAGCGCTAGATCGCCGATCTTTTTTTCCTTGAGGGCTTTGAGATTCAACCCGTTGTCTTTGACAACTTCCTTGACGACTTCCTCTACGGTCTCCGCCTCAGCGGATCGAGTTCTACCACGAACCATACACTATGCTTCTCCTTTCAACACTCAAAGCTGTAATCCATCTTTATGAAATCGGGTCTAAAACAGGCACTTGCTGGGATCTTCAAAAACCGATGACGCCAGTGCCCCGTATGGAATTTAAGTGGCAACGAAATTACGCTGGCGCCAGGCGCAGATGCACAAGCAAGTGCGGCCGTGGGACAAACGGCTAAACGCAGATAAGGATCTCTTTTTTGAAAAACAAAATAAGCTCTGATCGATTAACGGCGAATGAAAATTTACTTCGGCGCGGGGACGATTAAAAAGAGTTTACTGAACAAATCCTCGGTAAATGAATACTATTTTAAACTTCTAATCTTGTCAACCCCATTCGTTGCAAAGAAATTAGGCCGAAATGCCTCGCCGGTCACCGCGTGGCTTGTCAAATCATTGATCAAACCGGCCATATCATCGGCTAGCGGCGCGCTAAAGCACATACGCGCACCGCTACGCACATGATCAAAAGACAATTTTTCCGCATGCAGCGCGTGGCGCAGGAAGCCTGCGACTCGACCACCGAGTTTATCGTCATGGCTCGCCACCGGATACCCCAGACCGTAGACGCGGTCGCCTACTAAAGGATGACCCATATCTGCTAAATGAACTCGAATTTGATGCGTACGCCCGGTCCGAGGTGCTAAGCGAATCAGACAATACCAAGCGACATCCCGCGCAGTCTTCGCAATCAAGTAACGCTCTACTACCGCCCACTGTGTGGTCGCTTGGCGGCTCTTGCCGGTCACACGCAGACTGGACATCCGCTTTCGATCGGTCCGATGGCGGCCGATGGCGCGATCGATCTCGCCTCGTTCGCCGGGCAAACATCCATGTACCAGCGCGAGATATTCTTTGCGCACAGTCCGGCTCTTGAATTGTTCCATCAAACTGCGCATCGACAAATCGTTTTTCGCGACTACCATCACGCCAGAGGTGTCTTTATCGAGACGATGGACGATCCCAGGCCGCCGCTCGCCACCGATACCGGCGATCGCTGGGCAGTGGTGCAAGACCGCGTTGACCAAAGTGCCGCTGGCGCACCCCGCCGCAGGGTGGACAACCATGCCAGCCGCTTTGTTAACAACCAGAACGTCTTCGTCTTCATAGATAACGTTCAACGGCAAGGCTTCGCCGACCAGCCCAATGTCACGCACCTCCGGCCTGCGGATCTCCACCAGGTCTTGCACTTTCAAGCGCAGACTGGCCTTAACCCTCCCGCCATTGACCGTCACGTTCCCGGCCTCAATGAGCCGCTTTACCCCGGCACGGCTCATGAAGATTGCCTCCTTCGGCTCGGGACAGCGGCCGGCGACGAACACATCGAGGCGCTGACCTGCCGCGGCGGCGTCGACCGTGAAAAACTCCAATCCCATAACTTAAATTATCCCTTACTTGGAGCGCCCAACGCAAAACCCAGTCGCGCGATTAGCGCGTCCGCCTCCGCTACGTCTTGACGAATCTGCTCAATCAGTAATTCCACCGACGCGAAGTTCTTCTCACCCCGCAATCTTGCGAGAAAAGATAACTTGACCGACTCGCCATAGATTTCCCGGTCGAAATTCAAAATATAACTCTCGATGGTGCGCGGGCCGGCGCCGAATGTTGGATTTGATCCTATGCTAGTGACACTCGGCAGAATATTCTCGCCGAGATGAAACAGCGTGGCGTAGATACCGTCGCACGGGACAATCTCGGCCCGGCTGGCAATATTTGCCGTGGGAAATCCGAGTTCTCGCCCGCGGCGGTGGCCGGATACCACCTTGCCGGAAACGAAATAATATCTGGCCAGCATCGGCTGTACCCGGGCAACTTGCCCAACGCCGAGTAGTTCACGAATTCGCGAACTACTCACTCGCTCGCCGCACACCATCACCGGCTCGACTATGCCGACATCGAAACCTAATTGCGCGCCCCAAGCTCGAAGCTTATCGATGTCACCTGCGCGTCCCTTGCCGAAACGCAGATCCTTTCCCACCCAGACCTTTTTGGCGCGCAGGCGTTCAACTAAGTATTTACGCACGAACTCTTCCGCCCCGATCGCGGCAAACGACAGATCGAATTGCTGAATCACCACGCGATCGACCCCGAGGAACTGCAGCAACTGCATCTTGTCCTTATGGGTCAGCAACATCTTGGGCGCCCGCTCCGGGGCGAGAACTCTCAGCGGATGAGGCTCAAAAGTCAACACTGCCGAACGTAAGCCGAGTCGTTGGGCGTCGTCGACCGCGTTCTTGATTAGCGCCTGGTGACCGACATGAATCCCATCAAAGTTACCCAAGGTTACGCTGGAACCATCGAAGCCGAGCGCTGGATCGTCGATATGACGAATTATCTGCATGATGCTCGGTACAATAGCACCGAACCTGCCGGGGAGTCACCACCCAAGCGGCAAAGCCCGCAAGATAGCCTGGACTTCGATGCGCTGCGCAAGTGAAAGAGTCCTACGACTCAAGCGACTTGAGTTTTTGCTTGGCCCTTAGGGATTCGGGAGATTGCGGATACTTTTCAACAACATCTTGAAGCACCAAACGCGCGTTTAACTTCTCACCGAGCTCGGCAAATGCGAAACCCTGGCGCAAAAGCGCCGCGGGCACCTTATCGGACTGTGGATAGCGGCGCCGGACCTCGTCAAACTCAACAATTGCCTTGTCGTACTCCTTGAGACCAAAGTGACTCTCACCGACCCAAAACTGCGCGTTAGCGGCGATCCGGCTCTTCGGATATTTTTTCAAAAATTCTCGGAAACGGGAAACAGCCGATCGATACTCCTTGCGCTCAAACAAGCGCCAGCCACTTTCAAATTCTCGCCGCGCCGCATCCGACTCTCCCAGCGCAGCTTCAGCATAACCGTCTGGCGCGCTCGCTTGCGCCGTTTGCGCGGCTTCTTTCATTTGCTGGATCTCGGCTTCGCGATTTTTCAACAACTCGGCTTGAGCCTTGGCATCCTCTTCCAATTTGACTAAACGAGCCTCTAGATTCTTAACCCGTTGATCGCCATCTCGGCTGGTTTGACCAATTTGCCGCCCCACTTGCACGCGGGTCTCATCGATCCGTTCACGAATTGCCGAGACATCGCGCTGCATCTGTTGCATATTGGCTCGCGTATCGGCCAAACTCGTGCGCGCCGCGTCGATATCGGTTTGCATTGTGGTGACATCGCTGCGTAAACGGCGCTGCTCGCGTTCGAGTAATTCCACTTGCTGCGGGTTTACGCAGCCCGATGTCACAACGAAAGCGATCAAGAATATCCCAAATGGGATTTTGTCAGTAAACAATGGAGCACCCCTCCTGATAGCAACGGTCGATTAGGAAGTTGCGCGTCGCTCGACAATGACGAACCGCGCCCGCCGGTTTTGCCGCCAACAGTCCTCCGAGTGCCCCTGGCACACCGGGATTTCCTCGCCATAGCTGGTCGTCGACAGTCGATCCGGAGCTATCCCTAGGGACACCAAGTAATCGCGTGCGGCCTGGGCTCTTTTGGCACCGAGTGCGAGATTGTATTCGTTGGTACCCCGCTCATCACAGTGACCTTCAATTTCGACCCGGGCCGACGGATTATTTTTCAACCAATCGGCATTGGCTCGCAATACGGCACGGGCGTCACCGCTGAGATCGTAGCGATCGAAATCGAAAAACGCATCTTTCAATGGACTTGATGCGGGTGTGATCGGCGGCTTCCCTTCTTGCAGCGCTTTTAAACTAGATGAAGTCGCGTCCGACTCTTTAGTGCCGCCGCCCTGGCCATCGCCAGAGCGTGCAGTGTCGGAGGTTTTTGCCGACGCTGAGCCGGTTCCGGAAGATGCCGGGTCTGGCTTCGTCGCTGCCGTCGGCGCGCAGGCAAATGCCACCAACACCATCATCAGCAATCCGCAGTATGCGACCCTGGAACGAAACTCCATCACAACCTCCTTACCTTTGCACAATAAGCCATCAGCGTATCGATGAATTGGACAAAACACTAATCAACCAGCCGTGGCGACCAACTCGGTTTGGTATCATCGCCTCCAGAGCCGGTCAGCCGTCGTTGATTCTCGCCGCTCGCTTGCATTACATAAAGATGGTATTTGCCGGCACGATTGGACGAGAACGCAATAAACCTGCCATCCGGTGACCATGTTGGATCTTCACTGTCAAAAGCCTCCGATGTGAGCTTGCGCGGATCACCGCCTTCCACCGGGATTGTAAATATCGCAAATTTACTACCGACTCTGCCCGTATAAACGATGCGGTCGCCTTTGGGCGACCATTCAGGCGACGTGTTGTAGCTACCGTTGTAAGTCACGCGCCGAGATTTACCGCTTTGCACATCGAGAACAAAGACCTGCGGCGAACCACTACGGTCCGAGACGTAGACGATCTGTTTGCCATCCGGTGACCAGGCTGGTGACACCTCAATTCCAGGCTCTTCGGTCAAGCGCCGGAGCACCTTACCGCTGCGATCGAGCAAATAGAGATTACTGTTCCCGCCCGACTCGTAAGTGGCCACGACCATTTGGCCGTCGGGGGACAACTTACCGCCGAGAAAGCGACCGGCGCCGGGCGGATTGAACCGAAGGTCTTTGCCGCTCGGGAGGTCCCGCAGATAAAGAGTTTGAGCGCGATCCTGGAACGAAGAATAAAGAATTGTCCGCCCGTTGACTCCCCAGGATGGCGACAGGTTGATCGTTCGGTTATCGGTCACCTGCCGTTTCTCGCTACCGTCAAGGTGTGAATAGTAAATTTCTTTGAAGCGGCCGCCGCTATTGGAGACATACGCGATCTGGGTATTGAAGACACCCGGGATGCCGGTAAATTGGTTGATGATTTCGTCGACGAATTTATGAGCAATACGGCGGAATTGGCCAACCCCGCCGGTATAACGTTTCGCGATGCGCTCTTTACCCTGGTAAACGTCGAATAAGCGTAACTCGACGACGATCTCATCGCCTTGCACCGAAAATCCGCCTTTGACTAATCCCTCGGCCCCAAGTGTCGACCAATCTTTGAGATCGAAGGTTCCAAGCGTGATACCGCTTTGCTGCGGACTCTCGATATAGCTGGATCGATCGATGACTCGAAACCAACCCGACAGCTCCAAATCGTGGACGATCGAATCGGCAATCCCAGTCGAAAATCGCCCAGCATCCGCCGTAGCACTGCCGGTATTACGCAGCGGCGAAACCGCGATAGGAAATTTTTGTCCGCCAGAACCGACAATCTCGCCTTTGAACTGCGCTAGAGCCAAATCCAGGTGGAAGCCAAAGCTCAGAGATAAGACTAGCAACAAAAATTTCATCCGATTAAGCCTCCAGATCCTCCGGTCGAAAAGCTAGCTCGACCTCGGAAAAGCCATTGCGAATATTGTCCGTTAGCGCGGGCAGCGGGCTGGACTTTCGCACCGCTCTCAGTACCGAATCGTCGTAAGACGAGTTCCCCGAAGACTGGACAATCTTGAGCCCGAAAATTTCGCCGTTGTCTCTGATATTAAAATGGACAATGACTTTGATATTGCTGCGCGGCCCCACCCATACCCAGTTATTCTTAATCGTGCTCAGCATGCGATTTTGGTAGATGACATAGTCCATGCCTTTGACGATCCCCGGACCGCCACGGCCGCCCGCCCCCAACGCCGATCCACCGACACCTTCGCCGGTGCCGGTACTGAGCGCTTCTCCTTTTGACGATTTTTGAGCGGTTCCGCTTCCCGCCGACGCTCGCTCCGCGGCGGTTTTGATCAAGCGCTCGCGTACGCTATCGGCAGAAGCTGTTGCAGTCTTAGCCTCGTCTTTCGCTTCTTTGACCGGCTCTTTTTTCCCGGGCTCCTTCTTGACCTTCTCGCGCAGTGCGACTTTCTCATCCTCGATGAGCTTCTTCTCCGCGAGTTTGGGTTTCTCGGCCTTTTCCTGACGGACTTCCTTCTTCGGCGGGTCGATCGGCGCTGGCGCTGCCGCCGGCTTCACCTCTTTTTTCGCCGGGCTACCCAACTCGGTTCCATAGGAGGTGCGGCCAATGCGCTCACTGCCGACCAGATCAACGGTGTATACCGGATTGGTCGTTAACCGAGGTGATGATGAAAACGGGGCGACCACGAACAACAATAGCAAACTGCAATGGGCGATGAGCGAAAAGGTAACCCACTTCGGCAGCCGTTCGTCGGCGCCGGAGAGGGGAAACGAGCGTTCACGCAAGCTAATGGTTGGAGAGGCGTTATCTCCGGCCATCGATAATTAACCCCCTTCAGACGGCGGCCGGGTGACCATACCCAAGCGCTCAATGCCGGCCTGCTTGATCTCGGCTATGGTTTTCATCACCAGACCGTAACGGACATCTTGATCGGCCCTCAGATAAACCTGCTTGTTCGGCTGAGCCTTGGCAATCGCGCGCAGTTTCTCGCCGATTTCGCCGAGGCTCATGACGTTATCATTCAAATAGATCTTGCCGTTCTTGGCCACGGTCACCACCAGATGCTCCTCAGTTCCGGGAATGGCGCTGCTACGAGTCGCGGGCAAATTGACCTGCACACCCTGCTGGATAATCGGCGCCGTCACCATGAAAATCACCAACAAAACCAGCATGACATCGACCAACGGCGTCACATTGATCTGCGCGATTGTGGTTCCGTCACGTTGGGACGATGCATCCATAGCCATTTTTAGTCCTTGAATTTATCCGCAACAGCAACACCGATACTGCTGAGCGCTGTCTATGAGTATACGCTTTAATTTTGTTACTTGAAGAAGTGGCGCTCGGCGATGTTGAGAAATTCGTGGGAAAAATTGTCCATCTCCACGGCGAGCACTTTGATCTGTTGAACGAAATAATTATAAGCGATCAAAGCTGGGATCGCCGCCGCCAACCCCACTGCGGTCGCGATCAAGGCTTCGGCAATACCCGGCGCAACCGCTTGGATGCTCGAAGAGTGGGTCACGCTCAAGCCGCGGAAAGCGTCCATGATACCCCAAACCGTGCCGAATAAACCGACGAATGGCGCCGAGCTTGCCGTCGTGGCCAGAAACGAGCAGTATTTTTCCAGTTTGGTGATCTCCACACTGGTCGCCCGCTGCATCGCCCGCGAGACATTGTCGACACCGCCCAGTTCGGTGGTAAGACTCTCCCCCAGCGAAGATTCTTTCTTAGAACGAGTCACCCTGACCAGCTCTTCGTAACCAGCGCGAAACACCTGCCCCACCGGACTCGACGCCAACTCGCGGCTGGCATCGTGGATCGACGACAGATTTCGCCGCTCCCAGAATATTTCAATGAACTTTGCCGACTCTCTCTTGGCCCGCCGAATCTGCTGTAACTTCTGCGCGATAATGCCCCAGCTCATCACCGAGAAAAACACGAGAATATAGAGGATCCCCTGGACCACCAAACCGGAGCCCCGTACCAGGTCGAGAATCCCTTGCTGGTGCGGCGCCGGTAGAGCGTCTTGGACTGATAGATTGAGCGACCGGGGAAAAGCCATCACAAGTTTTGCTGCGGATAATTGAAAAACTATTACAACCCTTGTAATTAGTCAATTAGGAAATCCCGTTTTAGGAAATATTTCGCAAGCGGATGGCGATCTTATGATTCGAAATCTAGCGGAGCTTGACCTGCGCGACAAGACGGTTTTCTTGCGCGTCGACTTTAACGTGCCGATCAAAGACGGCAAAATCGTCGAAACTCATCGCATCGACAGCGCACTGCCGACCATTCGCTTCATCTTGGAGCGCGCCAAGAAAATTATAATTGCCTCGCATCTGGGTCGTCCCGACGGCAAAGTCGTCGACAAGTACAGCCTGGCGCCAGTGCAGCGCCGCTTGCAAGACTCGCTAAATGTTCCGGTCGCCATGGCGACCGATTGCGTTGGCCCAGCAGTCGAGAACTTGGTGCACGCGGGAGACAGCAAGGTTGTTCTACTTGAGAATCTACGCTTTCACCCCGAAGAGGAAAAAAACGACGAAGACTTTTCCCGCGCCCTGGCGGCCCTCGCCGACGTTTATGTCGACGACGCTTTCGGCGCGGCCCATCGCGCTCACGCGTCGATTGTCGGCATCGCCAAGCACTTCACGAGCAAAGGGACCGGTCTCTTGTTGCAGAAAGAATTGGACTACCTGGGCCCGCTGTTGGCAAACCCGGCAAAACCGTTCGTTACGATCATGGGAGGCGCGAAAGTCTCCGACAAGATCGCCGTCATTAGAAATCTGCTGCCTAAAGTCAGCTCCCTACTAATCGGCGGTGGCATGGCCTATACCTTCCTCAAGGCCGATGGCGTCGACATCGGCAAATCGCTCCTGGAGCCTGACAAAGTCGGATTGGCCGCAGAGCTGATGCAACAAGCCAAACAGCTCGGTGTAGAGCTCATGTTGCCGGTCGATCATGTCGCAGGAGACAGCGAGAAGAAAAATCCTCGAACCTTCGACAACGCGATACCAGCCGACCGTATGGGACTCGATATCGGACCTAAGACGGCGCGATTATTCGCCGGCGAGATCAGGAAAGCAAAACTAGTCCTGTGGAACGGGCCGGTGGGCCTTTTCGAAGTTGCGCCCTACGACCAAGGAAGCCGATTGCTCGCACAGGCCCTAGCCGAAAGTCATCCCGCAGTCATCGGCATCATCGCCGGCGGCGACACAGTAGCGGCGGTATCGGCAGCCGGGGTAGGCTCACGCATCGCCCACCTTTCAACCGGTGGCGGCGCAACTTTAGAATTTCTCGAAGGGAAAATACTGCCAGGAATCAAAGCACTGGACGACCAACCATGAGTTCCCCCCTAGTCGTTGCCAACTGGAAGATGTATGGCGATCAAGCTCAATGCGCGCTTTTGGCCCGGCAAATCGTCCGCGCACTGCGCCGTAACCCGGCCAGGGCAAAGATCGTCCTAGCGCCGCCGTTCACCTCGTTGAATGCGGTCCGCCGCTCGCTCGGCGGCAGCAAAGTAAGACTCGCCGCGCAAAATTGTCACTGGGAAGCCCAGGGCGCCTACACCGGCGAGATCAGTCCAATTATGGTACGCGAACTTGGTTGCGATTATGTTATCGTTGGACATTCGGAGCGGCGCCACCAATTTCACGAAAGCGACGCTATGATTGCCCGCAAGCTGGCACCGATAATTCGCCAGGGCATGCGGGCTATTTTATGCGTTGGCGAAACTCTGGAAGAACGCCAATCAAGAAAAACCGCGGCAGTGATTCGCCGCCAACTGCGTATCGCATTGAAGGGATTGACGAAAGCTGATATAGCCAATGTCGAAATCGCATACGAGCCAGTCTGGGCCATCGGCACGGGACAGAACGCGACGCCCAAACAGATCAGCGCGGTTCACAGCCAAATTCGCAACCGTCTGATACAATGGTTCGGGCCTTCAGCCGGGAAACAAGTACGGATCCTGTACGGCGGCAGCGTTAGGCCGGAAAACGTCAATAGCCTGGTTACAGTAGAAGAAATCAACGGCCTACTGGTTGGCGGCGCGAGCTTGAAGAGCGAAACATTTTTGCCGATTATTCGAGCATTCTCAAATAAGTAAGGGTTTATGATTATTGCAGTCACAATCTTGCACGTTATCGTCAGCATTGGACTCATTCTGGTGGTCCTGCTCCAGACTGGCAAAGGCGCCGAGATTGGCGCGGTCTTCGGCGGTTCGAGTTCAACAATCTTTGGCAGCAGCGGCGCGGGCAACTTTTTAACCCGCTTGACGACTGGCATGGCGATCGTCTTCATGATCACTTCGTTGGCTCTCGGGTATTTCGCTGGCCGGAAGCCATCGGCGACAATATTCGACAGCCGCACACCGGCGGCGGTACCGAATGCCCAACCCGTGGCGCCGGCACAGCCGCAGTCCGCACCGGCAGCCGGTCCGGCGCCAGCAACACCGGCAGCGCAAGAGAGTACGAAGCCAGCGAAAGCACCAAATCCGTAAGGTTTTTCCTATTGCGAGGGTGGCGGAATCGGCAGACGCGCTAGTTTGAGGGGCTAGTGCCGGAAACGGCGTGCGGGTTCAAATCCCGCTCCTCGCACCAATCTTTTCACGCCCGTAGTCAAAAGCATCGACTTCACCGCGCGACGTCACTTTTCTCTCGTTACAATTTCGTGACAAATTCTTGGGCCGCCGCCCTAGATTCGTGACTAGACCATCGCCAATCGCATTTCAGGTGAGCCTGAGCAGCGCCTCGCGGTCGATGGCGGTCCCGTTCGCGGTGACCAGCAGGTGTCCCGCACCCTCGCGGGCTCGGCGGCGGTTAGTGCCGATACTCCCCGTCGGTCAGCGTCCGCTCACGCGCGGTCTCGCGCTCCTTCTTGACCTTTGGGGGCGCCGTCGCACAGCCCTTGGTCGCACGCCAGGTTCAACGCGCCGACCAGGCAGCTGATCTCGCGGTTAACGGTGGCGCCCTGCACCTGACTGCCTTTAACCGGCTTGCCGTGACGGGTTAGCGGTTCAGCCAGGCGCCGCTGCTTGTACTCCATGATACAAACACGGGTGACCTCCGCCAACGGCAGCCGGCCCAGGAGGCCTTTAACGTGCTGGCAGCGCGCCCGGTTGGTCCCGGAGATGGTGCGTTCACCGTGAGGTGAAGGTACGGGTCCAGTCACTCGCCCAAGCTCAAGGCCCGGGTCTTCGCCTTCGCGCGCTCAGCCCGCTCCGCGTCCCACCAGTTGTGCCGCCCCTTATTGAGCCCCCTCGGCTCGTCGCGCGCGTTGGTCAGCGACACGCCGAGAGATAAAGTTTTCCTATCCCCATCCAGTCGCGCAAGCGTCAGTACCTCGGTATCACCGAAATGCCAAAACCCTTGTGTCAGTGAGTGATTCATTGCGAGTTCAGTCGACGTGCTAGAGATACCCTTTTCGTTCGCGTGATCCGGTGACAGCTGTCGTAATAATCAGCACTTAAGCCGCTTGGGTATGATCCTCGCCGAAAGTAACTGCCTTTCCGACATTGAAGTATTGGCACATGCTCTAAATCAACTTGAACTGACATCCAGGTACAGACACTTATCCCATAAAAATAAAATCCTTTTCTTTTTGTGCCGAGGGGCGTATAACGCGGTCCGGGTAGTCAACGGGCGTCACGCGCCCCTGCGGTGGTTGTGGTTGTGGTAAGATGCCCCTCTGCGTTAGCGCGCTTTGGGGCATCGCTTTGCTCGGCGTCGACTGACGGCGACACGGGTGGCTGTGCCATCGAACCCGCAAAAAAAAGGCGGCTACCCAACCAGTAAAGACTGATTGAGTGCCGCCTTGATGCTTTGGCCCACCTCTGTTTTGGTGCTGGTGTTACGGCCACGACCGTGGTGAAGACCTCACTGAGCAACAACTTTCCGAAGGCCCTTTACGTTGCTTCCCCCTAGCGTCAATAAGTGGCGCGGAATTTCTCATCCGTCGCTGGTCGTCTTGTCCGCTTTTGCGTAAAAGTCCAGAGCTGCCGAGATTGTCCACCAATGCCTACACCCTCGCAGTATGATAAACGCCGACAGGGGCCGTGGCACCCCCGGTCGCCCCCCCTCGGGAGATCCTTGTTACATTCTCGTTCCAAAAAATCACTAAAACATCGGTCTAAACCTGTAGCAATGAAAACGATCTGCCCGAATGAGAATAAGTCATATTTGCTAATAAAAACAGCTATTTATGAGCTGACTTGTTGACTTGACTTAACTTTACCAGTGTGGCAGAAACTGGTTTGAAGGGCTAGTGCCAAAAATCGCTGCGGGTTCAAATGCCGCTCCCCGCACCAACTTCTAAACTCACCTCAGTTCGCATTTCTGATCCCAATTCGAAACCACTTATTGCTCCTTTTTAGGCTCCAAGTTTTGCTTAACCATGTCCCGACAAGTTCCAGTTACTGCAAAGCTTTCCACCTGATTGCAAAGGTACAAATTTGCCCACCGCCACTTTTGTCATCAACAGTTCGAGTCTGTCGGTTTTTCGACCTAAAGCAAATCTTTTGGCGTAGCCCGAATTGCGTCAGAACTGTTCAATTTCAAGGGGTTAATCCCGGTTGGGATGGTGGCATATCACTTGCTCGCTTATTCTCTCCGCAGGAGTACCACCACCATGAAAAAAACCGATACCGCGATCAAGCTGCTTACTCTCGCGGAAGCTGCCGGCATACTTAAAATATCCAAGCGAACCCTGCACCGCATGATCCAGCACCGGCAAATCCCGGCATTTAAGGTCGGCGGACAGTGGCGCATACTGGAAAGCCGCTTCCAAGAGTGGGTACAGGAAGAAGAAAACCTTGCACCCAAAGCGGGATAGGCCGACAAAAAAGTTTTTCTTTATATTGGCGAGGTACACGAGCTTCGAGAGCAATTCTTTTCAGCCCTTTGCCACAATTGTCCTGCCATTCCTATCCTGACACCTGACAGCGTTTTTCGATTATTCTCCCAGGGCTGGCACACATGCCAACATGCCGGCCGGATAATAGTGCTTGTGATGCAGTGAACGGCTGTGAGTTTGAAAACTTGGATAAAGACGGTGAAACTTCACTAACATGCTACGGGCATGGTAACTTTGAACTCCGACCCGTGACCTAACTCACTACGGACGGTTATCGAGCCACCCAGTAGCTCACAGAATTCTCTAACGATATAAAGTCCCAGTCCCATGCCGCCATGATCTTTGATTTTGGCGGCGTCGGCTTGCCAGAATTTGTGAAAAACCAGATCCGTCTCCGCCTTGTCGATACCAACGCCCGTATCCATGATCGAAAACTCCACTCTGTTTTGCCCGGCGTGATGCCGGGCGGTCACGCGAATCTCTCCTTTTTCCGTGAACTTCATCGCGTTGTTAATAAGATTTCGCAGGATAATTTTCAGCTTGGCGCCATCGGTCGTGATTTTCGGCAGGCTCGCCGAATAATCCCAGACAAGCAAACGCTGACTATTGTCGCCAATCCCATCATAGCCATTCTTCAGCTCCTCCAAGATCTGGGTTAACGAGACTTCCTCGCGACGAACTTCCGCTGCGCTGGTCTCGATGCTAGCCGTATCGAGAATGGCATTCATGATTTCCAGCAAGGTATTGGACTGCTGCAAAATTTTTCCCAAGGCAGCATTTTGATCGACGGTGACGCTACCTAGGACTTCCCCTTTGAGCGCCTGGGTAAAGCTGGTGATCACGGTGAGCGGTGTTTTCAATTCATGGGAAAGCACGTTGAGTAGTTCGGCCTTGCCGCGGTTTTTCTGTTCGGCTTGCTCGCGCAGCACTTTCTGGGTTCTTACCAACTGCATGAAATAACCGTAAAACAATGAAACAACGAATAAAAACGGGAAGCGCAACAGAGCGCTCGCATCATAGGAGCCGCTATGAAAGAGGAGCGCCGCGTAACCCAACGGTGCTAGTATCGAGATCACGGCGACGGTTTTGGTATTCTCAAAAAAACAACAAATAATAATCAGGAAGAAAAACGTGAGGAAAAACTCGCTGTCAACTTTGCCGTTGACGATCAGCGATATGGTAATGACAAAGGTATCGAGCACCAGCAACGAGCTATGAAAAGCCGGTCGGCGAAACATCTCCTCCTTGATCGAATACAAGGCGACGTTGGTCCCCATGTAGAGCGCGACCAGAAGATTTAAGAGATCTCCGGAAATTGTGCTTTCGACTCGATGGATAATGAGGTAGGCGCAGATGATTACCACCGTCCAACGAATCAAAATTACGGTGGACTTGGTCGGTGTGACATGCTCCCTCTGGAAATCCCCTTGGCTGAAGGGGAAAAGCTCGATCGTATCGGTACGCGCCATGGGGACTTACAATCTCCTTTAGCCGCGGCCTACCCGCCGGCAAGCATCAAGGGATTATTGTAAGCCACAAAGCCCGTCAGAAGAATAAAAAAAACGGCAAAGTGACACAACTCAGCTTGCCGTACAGCCCTTCGGTTAGCGCTATTTACCGCGCGCGGTGGTAAATCCGTAAGACTCCCAGTTTTTGAGGACGCGCTCCTGAAGCTCCTTGGGCCACAGATTTTCAAAACTGGCCTTTTCCGGAATGCTCTCCTTGGGCCAATCCTTCGGCCAGGTACAGTCAAATATGACGCCTGCGGCGTCGCCGATCAGCCGTTCTTTCGGCGCGAGGAACGGTAGAAGCACCGGGAAACCGGGAATATGCGGCACATGATGAATGCCGTTGACGGGGTGGCACTTGGTCGTGATCGCGTGTAGCACTTCATCCATGTTAGTGGGATCGACATCGGGCTCGACAATCACCATGTAATAGACAAACAACCCAGGCTTGGTCGCCCACACGGCATGGGCCACGCGCCGGGCAAAGTTGATGAAAGGCACCTCGGTTGAGACGATACACATATGTCCGACACCGAATGGCGGACAAAAGACGCCTTTGACCGGCAAGCCGAGTTTTTTTAATTCCGCGTAGATCTCCGCGCCCTTAATCAAAGCCGTGGCCGTCTGCCCCTCATGCACCGGCATGCCCATATTGGAAAACGGCAAGATCGGATTGCTACGGAAGGTGATCGCTTTAATTTTGAGTATCGGTTTGGGCGACGACTTGCCGGCTTCATAGCCCATATATTCGCCAAACGGTCCTTCGGTCCGACGTTCGTGCGGCAACACCTCGCCCTCGATGACGATCTCCGCTGACGCCGGCACTTCGAGATCGACGGTTTCGCACTTGACCATGGGAATCGGCGCGTTCTGCAATGCGCCGGCGACATCCGCTTCGTTGACATATGGCGGCAGCATTACGCAGCTCACCAGCGGAATGACCGGCTGGCCGCCAATCGCCACCGCCACCGGCATCGGCTTATTCATCGCTTCGTATTTTTGGTACATCTGGCCGATATGCTGCTGCATCGGAAACAGACAACCAAGGGTATTGCGGTCATGCACCATCAATCTGTACATGCCCCAGTTCACCCACGAGCTCTCCGGATCTTTGGTAATCACCGTGTGCCAGGTGCCGATATAGCGGCCACCGTCGCCGCCATGGATGAGGGGGATCGGAAACTTAAGCACATCGACGGCATCGCCGATATCTATGTTCTCTTTACACGGTCCGGTCTTGACCATCACCGGCGGGATCAGTTTCTCCTTGCGCTGCAAATAGGTCGACATAATCTCTTTTGCCGAGGACGACGGCGGCATATGCATGGCTAGCGCGGTTCGCGCGAACTGCCCATGCCCGGGATGACTGCTGGTACCCAATGGTGCGCCGAGGGCGCGAAATCCAGTAGGGTAACCTTTCACCTTTTCGAACAGCGCCGCCGGCGCACCGAGATCGTAAACCCGCCGGGTGATTGCGCCCATCTCCAAGTTCCAATCCACTTCGGCGTCGATTCGCTGCACTTCTTGATATTCTTCCAGGATATCGAGGTAATCCCTCAGGTCATCGATTTGCATGTGTTGACTCCTAACTCGACACCGGCGAGCGAAAAAGGTTTCGGCGACCTAATATTTTACACCTAAAGTAATTTATAGCAGAGCGATTCAGTGGCGGCAAAAGAAATACCCAAGGATTCAGACAATTCGATGGCAGCCGCAAAACTAGACAAAAAATCCCCAGTGTTCTATAGTCCGAAACTTGACGGGAAAGGAGGCATTCATGGCAGAAAGCAACAGACCAAGCGGCTTGCCGGCGGATTTGGGCGCGTACCTCGGTGCCGGCACGAAAATCAACGGGAAACTTCATTTCGAAGGCCAAGCGACTATCGATGGCGAGGTCGAAGGCGAGATCGTCGCCCAAGCCCATATCACGGTGGGTCAACAGGCGATTGTCAAAGGTAAAGTCTCCGCGCAATCGATTCTCGTACAGGGCAAGGTAATGGCGGACGTGGTCGCCGAAAAGAAACTCGAAATCCAACCGCCCGGCTCGGTGGTGGGCGATGTGACCACCCAGAGCCTGGTCATCGGTGACGGTGCTATCCTCGAAGGCCACATCTCGATGAGAAAAAACGAGGGCCGGGTTTTACCGCTGCGTCAAGAACCGAAAAAAGAAGGCAGCGCTTCCTAGGTTTCAGTCCGCGAACAGGGGCACGATCCGCCGTTCTTTTGCGTTCACCAAACCGCGCGCGGTAATCCGCAGCGCCGGCAAAGTCACGAACGGCAAGAAATTCAAAGCAAAGATGGGCTTGTCGAAAGACGAGCCCATTTCTTTTAGACGGTATTGAAGGCGGGCCATCGTCTTGCCCACTTCCTGCCACGGATGTAGCGAAAAAATCCCGCCAAAGGGAAATTCCAGTTTTTCCAATATCTCTCCGCCATCAACGATCGCCATGCCGCCCCCGGCTCCTAGTAAGACATTAGTGCACAGGGCCATGTCGAAATCGTCGCTGCCGACAATCATTAAAGTATTTTCGTCCAGGTTGGTGGTTAGACCGACCGCCCCCACTTTTGCACCGAGTCCCTTGAGAAAGCCGAATGATACCTGCTTCGCCCGCTGATGCCGATCGAACATCGCAACTTTGAGAATGTCATCGTAAAGATTAGCCTCGACACATCCACTCGCCACGTTGAACTCGATAATCCGTTCCACCGTGATCGTCTGGTTCACCAACTCCATGACACGCACTTGGGGACGGGGGCCTGGCGCAGCGACCTTGAAAACCTCCGCGGTGATTTTGAATCCTACGTCTAACGATCGCATCAAATCCTGCGGCAGCGCAATCGCTTCACCGCGGAATTCAGAAACGCCATTCCCGGCAACGCGTTTTCCACCGACGCGGACCTCGCGCACATGACACCGCTCCAGATTGTCGAGTAGAACCAAGTCGGCAAACCGCCCCGGCGCGATGCCGCCGATATCCTGCTCGATGCCCGAGTAAACCGCAGGATTGAGCGTCATCGACTGAATGGTCTGCAGCGGCGGAAGTCCGAGCTCGATGGCGCGCCGTGCGACGTGGTCCATATGCCCGCGCTCCCCGACTTCATCCGGCGTCATGCTATCGGTGACGAGGATGAGCCGCTGGAGGTTCACGCCCGATGCAATCAATTCCGGCAACGTCGTGGCCAAGTCCTGGCGCAACGAACCTTCGCGCAGCATGGTCCAGTAGCCTAAGCGCAGCCGCTCCAGCGCATCGTCGAAGCGAATCGGTTCATGGCAAGAAGAAATGCCCGTGGCGGCCACCGCGCAGAGCTTCTGATCACGCGCCCCGGCGGTGTGGCCATGAATGATTTGGCCGCGATGCAAGGCAAGCTCCAAGCGCGAAAGTAATTCATCGTCGCACTGAGTCAAACGCAACCAGGAAACGATCTCGCCCATGCCGAGCACCCGTGGATCGTCCAAAGCCGCGGCAATTTCCTCGTTGGTAAATTCCGCCGTGCTGCACAACAGTGGGTCCTGCGGCGCCACCATCGACACCAACGTGTAAACCCGCAGCGGATGTTTCTCGACTTCATCGAGAAACAATTTTACGCCGCGCAGGCCGAATACGCTCGACATTTCATCGCAGGACGCAACCACCGAAGTGGTCCCATGCGGCAGAAACGATTGCAGATTCTCGAAGGGCCTAGCGTAATGACCGATATGAGTATGGCCGTCTATGAAACCGGGGGAGACATAACATCCGGAAGCGTCGAGAATATCCGTCTTTTCACCCCGGGTATGTTTAGCACTTGGGCCGACGTAGCAAATCCGGCCGTCGAGGACCGCGAGCTCAAAGCCATCGAGGATTTCGCCGGAATAAACATTGATCAGCTTGCCGCCGCTAACGATGAGGTCCGCTTTCACCTCGCCCATCGCACCGCGAATCAACCGGGCAAGTTTCTGTTTCGAGCGCGCCATTGCGCGGTTGTAACATGAAGCAAGAAACGTTACCAAAGAGCGAGTATGACCAAACTGCCAAGGCCGCTGTTAATTTTTTTAATCACGTTGAGCTGCATCGTTATCGACCAAGTCAGCAAATTTGTCGCTAAGCAATATCTTCAACCCGGCGACCTTTATTCTTATGCCGGCGACACCTTGCGCTTGCAGTACGCCGAGAATAGCGGCGCCTTCCTCGGTCTCGGCGCTACCCTGCCTGATCCCTGGCGCCATTTGATTTTCACCGTCCTGGTCGGGATATTTCTATTGGCACTGCTGGTTTATCTTCTACGAAGCCGTGAGTTGGCGTCGTTTGCAATCGTCTGTTTATCGCTGGTTTGCGCCGGCGGATTGAGCAACTTAATCGACCGCATCGCCTACGAAGGTCGGGTGGTAGACTTTCTCAATGTCGGCATCGGCCCGTTGCGCACCGGCATCTTCAATGTCGCCGACATGGCGATCACATTCGGCGCGATCTTCATGCTTGCCGAAAGTATGCGCAGTTCAAGATCGGCAGAAGCGACCGACAAACCATGAACGCCAGATCAATTGGGTTACTTTTGTTGCCGGTTTTCGCCGTCCTGCAACCACGGGCGACTCTACTCGCAGCGCAAGCAGCACCGAAGAGTCAGTCCTTATCATTATGCCGCGACGAAGAACAAGTCATGTTCTCTTGCGTGGTTACTCCCGGAGCACGAATCACTTCATTATGCGCTTCGAGCACTCTCGACCATCGGCGCGGATATTTGCAGTACCGCTACGGTAAACCCGGCGCCATCGAACTGCAATTTCCCGAGGCGCGTGCCAACACCCAACTCGCCTTTCGTTACGCGCACTACTTCCGCGCCCAGGTAGACCGCACCGAGATTAGCTTCGACAACCGAGATTATCGCTACACCCTCTTCGATTATTTCGAGGGCGACGCGAAGCCAGCCATAATCACGGCTGGTGTCCGTGTCAGTAAACATGGCACGAAAGGTCAGGAGATAGAGTTGCTTTGCCACGGCAAACCAACCGGCAAACTTGGCGGCTTAGAGACGGTCGTTCCTCGCGATCATGACAACGCGCTCAACCAATAAGGTTCACGTTGATCGGGAACAGTCATTTTCCGCTGTTAGGAGACCGCCATGGCATGGATTTATTTATGCGTCGCCGGTTTATTGGAAATTTTCTGGGCAATCAGCCTCAAGTACACTGAGGGATTCAATCATCTGCGTTGGAGCCTCGTCACAGTAGTCGGAATGATTGCGAGCTTCTATTGCCTCGCCCAAGCGCTCAAGACGATTCCAGTCGGCACCGCCTACGCAATTTGGACCGGCATCGGTGCCGCCGGCACAGCGATCCTAGGCATCATACTTTTTTCCGAATCTGCCGCTCTTCCGCGTCTCGCCTGCATCGGCCTGATCGTCGCCGGTATCGTCGGGCTTAAGATCACTTCCTCTTAAGCGACAGCGAAACGTAGAAAGACGGAACAACGCACCCCTGCCCCTGCGCCAAGAAATTTGCTATGACTAGCCCGTATCAGCGACGCATAGGGGAACCCAATAAATGGCCCACGAACCTAGCAACGTTGCGACTCTGAAAGACGCCTATCATCGCTGGCACGACAGCAAAGCGGGCAGCGTCGATCATTGGCTGAACTTGATGACCGACGACGTGCAGTTCGGCTCCTTGGCTGCTGGCGCCGTCGAGATGCAATTCACCCGACCCTCCTGCTGCAAGGATGACGTGAAACAATATTTCACTGGCCTGGCGTCCGAGTGGGATATGATCTACTACCGCGTCGACGAATACATCGCCCAAGGCGACCGCGTCGTCGCGCTTGGACAAGTGTCGTTCAAGCATCGAAAGGCCGGCAAGACGCTGATCACCCCAAAAGCCGATTTCCAGAATTTCCGCGACGGTAAGATCTGCGAGTTTTTCGCATTTTACGATGCCGCAAGCGCGCTAGCGACCGCGGCTTCATGAATCCTAAGAAGTGAAGTGAAGCGATACATATCGATCGCTTATCGTTTTGACATTTGCCACACTCACCCATAATCTTCCACAACGAAAGGCCTTAAAACAATGATCATCGACTGTCACGCCCATTTAGTTCCGCAAAGCTGGTTTCATCCGAAATCGCCCAAATGGATGTTCGATCTGCCGCATTTGTTCGACGAACAGGACAAATCCGGCGTCGACATCACGGTGTTCGGCAACAACTGGATTCGTTCCCCGGACGGCTACGATCCCTTGAAGGTCGTCCAGGAGTTCAACGCGCACGCGGCAGAGCTCACCGCCAAGCATCCGAAACGTTTGCTTGGCCTCGCCTGCTCGGTGCCCTACGATAACGGGCCGATCCTTAAAGAGACTGAGAAAGCCATTCGCGAATACAAACTCAAAGGCATCATGATCAACTCGAGCACTGACGGCGAGTATCTCGATTCGCCGCGGGCGGCGCCGTTTTTCGAAATGGTCAGTGCTCTGAATATTCCGGTGTTCGTCCATCCGCCCAAGTTCACAATCGGCAACGAGAAGATGGAGATGTACCGTTTGCCCGAGATGCTTGGGCGGCCGTTCGACACGACGCTGTCGCTGACCCGCTTCATCTTCGCCGGTGGCTTCGAGAAGTTTCCCAAGCTCAGAATGGTCTGCGCCCATGTCGGCGGTGCGCTGGCAATGCTGCCGGGCCGTTACGGCTTCGGCTACGAGCTAAGGAAAGACGACAGCTTCGGCCCCTGGGAACCCGATGTCATGACCCGCCCGCCGGCGAGCTACATGAAGCAACTCTTCTTCGACACCGTCTGCTACCACCCGCCCGCGGTGCAATGCGCCATCGATACCATCGGCATCGACCAGGTGGTATTCGGCAGCGACACGCCGCCGGTGCCGATCACGCTGGTGCGCGCGGTCGACACCGTGAAGCAGTTGAAGATCCCCGACGAGGACAAACAAAAAATACTCGGCGGCAACGCCGCCAAGCTTCTCGGCTTGGCCGGCTAAAAAAATAGTTGCATCCAAATGTTGGAAAGCGGAATCTAACGTCCGGAAGGATGGATTTCCAAATGGCAAAGCAGCTCAATCCCGGCGACCCGTTCCCACATTTCACGGTTCCATTGACTGACGGCCGGACACTGAATATTCCCGCCGATCTCAAAGGCGAATACGCCGTCATCATCTACTACCGCGGCATCTGGTGACCCTACTGCGTGCGGCAGGTTGCCGACTATCAGGCCCATTTAGAGGAATTCAAAGCTGAGAACGCCGACATCGTCGCCCTATCCGTCGATCCACTCGATAAGGCCCAAGAGATGGTTTCGAAAACCGGCGCGACGTTTCCGATCGGCTACGGCCTCAAAGTACCGGAGGATGCCGAACGCGTCGGCGCTTATTGGGAAGAGCGGCGTAGCATCATCCACGCGACAAATTTCACGTTAGGACCCGATCGCAAAGTGCTTCAAGCCTGCTTCGCCACCGGGCCGATTGGCAGAATCGCCGCTGTCGACGCGCTGAGCTCCATCCGCGGCACTAAGAGAAGAAAAGCACAAGGCGGGTAGGAATTTCCGTCAGTGCACCTGTGAATGTCGGGCGACCGGCAGTCGCCCTCCTCTGAAGCGCCTCACCCTAAGCCGCTCCAGAGAGCGAGAAAATCGCGAAAGAATCGCGATTGACTAGAACCCCTGCCCTGCTACTTCTCCGATCACTTTCAACGCCTGCTCAACGTCACTACGATCGACATCGAGGTGAGTCACCATCCGTACGCGCCGGCCATCGACTGGTCCGGCCAAAACCTTACGAGCGGCCAGCCGTTTGAGAAATTCACCCGATGCCAACCTGGCTTCGCTAACGTCAAAGATCACAATATTGGTCTGAACTTTTTCCGGCTGAATCCGAATTCGCGGGATATTGGCCAATCCTTGCGCCAGCACCTGGGCATTTTCATGATCGAGATATAAACGCTTCGGCCCCTCTTCCAAGGCCACCGCAGCGGCAGCCGCGATCACGCCAACTTGGCGCATGCCGCCGCCGAGCATCTTGCGGATGATCCGGCAGCGCTCGATGAGTTCCCTGCTGCCGACGATCATGGAGCCCACCGGCGCGCCCAAACCCTTGCTGAAACAAAACTGCACGGAATCGAATTTCTTGGTGATCTCGGCGACCTTTTGTCCGACATGCACCGCGGCATTAAACACCCGCGCGCCGTCGAGGTGTACTTTTAATCCGGCCTCATGGGCGTTGTCACAGATCGTGTGCGCCAACCGGGTCGGATAGACCGTGCCGCCGGCCATGTTGTGCGTGTTTTCCAGCGCGACCAATGCCGTCTGCGGGCGTGTGTAGGTTTTTTCCCGAATCGCCAGAGCGACCTGCTCCCAGGTCATGATGCCGTCAATGGTCGGAACCACCCGTGGCAAGACGCCGGCCAGCGCGGACATCGAAGCCATCTCGTAACTGTAGATATGCCCGGCCGCTTCGCAAATGACTTCCTGGCCGCGCTCGGTCTGGGCCATGATGCAAGTGAGATTGCCCATGGAGCCGGACGGCACGAACAGTCCCGCCTCGCGGCCAAAAATCTCCGCGGCGCGATTCTGCAAACGATTGACCGTCGGATCTTCGATGTAAACATCGTCGCCGACCTCAGCCTCGGCCATCGCCCGCCGCATCGCCGGTGACGGTTTTGTGACAGTGTCGCTGCGCAGATCAATGGCCTTATCAGTCATGTTGCAATCCGAAATTGAAGCCTGAACGGTTGAACCCTAGATCGGCTATTCAAGTCTGCCTTCGATCTCCCGAATCAATTCGCCCGCCAACTGCGGCCGGACAAAGGCATTATAAATGCAGTCATTCTGCAGCCACATGATATCGGCGCGCTGGCGCACCGCCTCGCGCATTTCATTTTGCAACTTCTCCTCCATGCAGTGCTGTTTGATGACGTTGGTTACCATATCGCCATGGCCTTCATCGTGGTACTCATGGGCGCGGAAAAAATCCAAGCAATCGACGGGAATCCACCGGTAATACTTCTCAATGGCTTCGCGCTCCTCTTTCATTCGTTTCGGACCGCCGCCTTCGAAAACCAGCCCGGTGCCGATCGCCACCGCCCAGTGGCTCTGTTGCACCAGCGACACATACATCTCCAGCGCGGCGCGGATCCCCGGTAAGGGTTCGTAGTTGAGAATATCGTCGGTGGCGATGCCGATGCCGTTGGCGAACTGCACCCAGAGCTCGCGATGGCTCGGATACTTGCCGCCGAACAGATCTTCGCCCTCTTCCTCGACCATATTTTCGAGCAACATGCGGCGCAGCTCGGGGATCGGACACTTATGGTAGCGGATGCCGAAGAAGCGATGAATGTTGCGAAACTCATGGAACTGATTGCGCGCCCACCATTGCAATTGCTCTTTGGTGAGCCGACCGCTCAGCAGCAACTGACGGATCGGATGCGTCCGCGGATGGCGCTGCTGCAAAGTCTGTTGCAAATCCGCGATCAACTCCTCAGATCCAAGTAACCCAGCCATAGGTCCTCCAAAAAATCTGAATTCAAGTGGCGCCAATATATCCAACAACAACTCCGATGACTAGCCCCGCGACCGTGTAGTTGAACGCGCTCCCTTCCGACGATTGGAACCCATGGAACTACTGGAACCATTGGAACGGATCCTTCATTCTAATATTGTCTTCCCCCCCGTCCTTGTACTAGCATGGTTGTGTGATCTCTCTTTCACTACGAAAACTGACCAAGAAGTTTGGCGCCATCGCCGCCGTGGATCAGGCCAACCTCGACGTCAATGCTGGAGAATTCATGGTCATCGTCGGCGAGAGCGGCTGTGGCAAGACCACCACGCTGCGACTCATCGCCGGACTCGAATCCCCAGACAGCGGCACGATTTTCATCGGCGGCGTTCCGGTCAACGACGTTCCCGTCGGTAAACGCAACGTCCAGATGATTTTTCAGAATTACGCGCTCTGGCCGCACATGAAAGTCTTCGAGGAGAGTAAATACTCGAACCTGTCGCTGCCGTTGAAGGTGCGCAAATGGTCCAGCGAAAAGATCGCCGAGTACCTCCGCCCACTAGCCTGGAAAGTCGGCATCGACGAGAGCTTCTTCAAGCGCAAGCCATCCGAGCTTTCCGGCGGCCAGCAGCAGCGCGTCGCTTTGGGCCGCGCCATGGTCACGGCGCCGCAGATCATGCTGATGGACGAGCCGCTCAGCAATATCGATCCGCCCAATCGCCTGAAGATGCGCCAGGAGATTATATCGTTTCACAAAGAAAATCGCTTGACGACGTTGTACGTAACCCACAATCTGGCTGACGGCATCGCGCTCGCCGATCGCATCGCGGTCATGCATGCCGGCCGCTTCGAACAAGCCGATACGCCGGAAAATCTGATGCGCCATCCGGCGACCGAGTATGTCGCCGATTTTTTCAAGGCCGAACAGTTCGGCCAGCGTTTCGCCGCGACCTAGAGGTTGACGATGAGAATACCCTTAGCCGTCCTACCGCTTCTGCTGTCGCTCGCTAGCGCCGGCCCGGCCTACTCTGCGTGCCGCGAACTCGACGTCGCGCGCGGCTGGTTAAAACCCGCCTACGCCGCTGAGCCCGACGTGACCATCGAGTTTTTCGGCCATAATTCTTTTCAGATCACCTCGTCGAAAGGAACCAAGATAGTTACCGACCCGGTGACGCCCGGCTTCTATCCAACGCCCGACGTCACGCCCCATGCTATCACCGTTGGCCGCGAACATCCGAACCACAATTTCGTCGAGATCGCCAAAAACGGACCGGTGATTTTGCGCGGCCTGGGGAATTACGGCGCCGAGTGGAACAAGGTCAGCACCACGGTCAAGGACATCCTGGTTTACACGGTACCGATCTACCAACAGCAGTTCGGCAACGCACTCAAAGGCGCCGCCTTCGTCTTCGACTTGGGCACCATCTGCGTCGCTCACTTGGGCGACCTAGCACACAAATTGACCGAAGATCAGATCAAAGCCTTCGGCAAGGTCGATATTGCCATGATTCCGATCGGCGGCATGTTCACCATGCCGCCGGACACCGCCCGCGAAGTCTTGCAGCAACTCAAACCCAAGATCGCGATCCCGATGCATTATCGCGAGAACACCGCGCTGTTGGATATGTTCGTCAAGGGCTACCCGAACAAATATTTGAATAGCCACAAGTCGACCTTCAGCAAGATGGCCCTGCCGCCGCCGACCCAGGTGGTCGTCTTCACGCCTTGGCAGATGCGCGACTATCGGTGAGGGATGGAGTGATTCAGTTATCAGCCAATCGCGTGGCGCAGGAGGCCTTGTTGAAGACGCACGAAAACTAACGCCGGTTCTAACGGAGAGTGAGCTCTCATCGCGCCGCTGACTAACGATGCATGGAAAGGCGAAGACCGAGCTCGGTGACGCTAGACCTGCTATCAGCCAAGGCAGAGCGTGAAGTTTCCCAAGATTGATTCACGGTAAGCAGTATCACCAGCGCAAGTATCGCCAATCCTACGCCAAACAGCGCCTCGCAAGGGTTCTTCATGGGTACCTCCCTTATCCGATCCGAACACCCTTGATAGACGCAAGCGGCTGTAAAATGTTAACCGTTGAATTCGTCGGCTGACACTGTCAGTTGGATTTGGAGCAACCCTCAGGCCGTCGGTAATGCGAAGTATAAGTGCAATCCTTACAAAAATTTCGGCGTTTTGGGGCTCACTTAAGGCCAAAAGTGTGGGCTCGGCATAATCGAGCGGCAAAAAGCCTACGGGAAGCTTAGGAAATGACTGCGCCATTTTGACTGCGCCATTTTGCCTTGACGCTATCATTCGACCTGCCCTATCTTACCCTCAATCAATTCCCTGAAACGAGTTTGTTTCCAAGCTTGGAGGTCAACGCGATGTTTTTTCCCACGACGCATGATGCAATCTGCAGACAACTGACGAGCCTAATCGTCGCTGGCCTTTTTATCAGCGTACTATCGCCGCACAAGAGCTTGGCACAATCGCCGCGTCAAACTCGGCCGTTGCGCGTAGCTTATCTGAGCACTTCCGCAACTATGGCGCCCTTATGGATGGCCAAAGACTCGGGCGCGCTTGCCAGAGAAAACTTGGACATTGAGGTTCTCTCCATGCAGTCGACCAGCGCGATCCCAGCGTTGCTTGCCAATGAGATCGATGTCGTCGAAGTCTCGGCAGCACCGGTGCTGACCGCTGCACTGCGCGGCATCGATGTCACTTTCGTCGCCGGGCTTTTGAATACGATGATCTGGGATTTTTACGTCCGTCCAGAGATTAAGAACGTCGAGCAATTAAAAGGTAAGATCGTCGGTACCGACCGGCCGGCGACTCCGGTTGCCTACGGTACGTTGGTCGCGCTAAAGAAATTGGGCCTAACGGCGAAGGACGTGCAACTGCGTCCTCTCGGCAGCAGCCCGCAGATCGTCGCCGCATTTTATGCCGGACAAATCGCCGGGGGCGTTGGCTCGCCGCCGGCAAGTTTCCGAATGGAGCGTGACGGGTTCCGTTCAATGGTCAGCTTGATCGACGAGCCCTATCAGAACGTCGGCTTGGTGGTTAGAAAGAGCCGCATCGACGAACTCAATCCGCGGCTGGTGTCATTGCTGCGCGCCGTCCGCGGCGGTATCGAGCGCTACTATGCCGACAAAACGTTCTCCATGAAGGTGATTGGCAAATACACCCACGAAACCGATCAAGACGTGCTCGACCGCAGCTATGAGTTTTACAAGAAAGCCGGCTTCCGCCGCGAACTCGTCACCTCGGAGCCAGGTTTGCGGGGCATCCTGGATTTCCTCTCCGAATCGATTGCCGAAGCAAAAACAGCCAAACCTACGCAGTTCTTCGACGACCGTATCCTGCGCCAGGTCAACGCTGCAAAATAACTTATCGGGATGCTTTGACTCCATCCGATCTTACTGTTGCCGAATGCCTACTGCCTTCTTATGAAAATCATCGACGCCCAGGTCCACATCTGGCAAGCCGACACACCGGAACGCCCGCACATCAAAGAGGACGCTTCGAAACCGCACCAGCCGATTCCGCTTACCTACGAGCGGCTGCTCGCTGAAATGGCTATTGCCGGCGTGGACCGTGCCATCCTAGTGCCGCCGTCATGGGATGGCTATCGCAACGATTACGCTCTCGAAGCGGCGCAAAAATATCCCGATCGTTTCGCGGTCATGGGAAAAGTGGCGCTCAACGACCCGGCGAGCAAAGACAGACTGCCGACTTGGCTCAAGCAACCCGGCACGAAAGGCTTCCGCATCAGCTTCCGCCACAGCGGCACCCATTCGTTTCTCGACGACGGCACCGCCGACTGGTTTTGGCATGACTGCGAGCGCTACGACATTCCGGTCATGATCTTTGCGCCCTTCGCTGTCGCAGCCATCGCCAAGATCGCCGAGCGCCATCCCGGATTGCGCGTGATTGTCGATCACATGGGTTTGAACGTGCAGTGGAGAGGCCAGGATCTGACGCCTGGCGTCGACCTGCTAATCACCTTCGCCCGCTTGCCCAACGTCGCGGTCAAAGCTTCCTGCCTGCCCTGTTACGTCGCCGAGAACTATCCATTTTCCACCCTGCATCCGCAGATTCGCCGGGTCGTCGATGCGTTTGGCCCGCAACGCATCATGTGGGGCACCGACCTTTCGCAGTCGCCGGTTACCTACCGGCAAAACGTCACGCTGTTCACCGAGGAGTTAGGGTTTCTTTCGGCGAGCGACAAAGAATGGATCATGGGCAAGAGTCTCGCGCACTGGCTGCGCTGGCCTGTCTAGCAAGGCGAGAACTTGACCGCACCTCTCTCCAAGCCAACGGCGATAGAATCTGTCAACGCGCAGGTGATTCTGCTTCGGTCATTGCGGCGCAGGCCGGAATCCAGGTTTACCGGCATTCACAAACTGCCGGGCATCGATGACCTGTTCTCATACCTAGTGATACTCTCCCTTATCATCACTTCCTCATGCGCAACCGTCGAGACTTCGCCGATCTCTGCCAGAAGGCCATCCACTGTCGAACTGAGCTCGTGCAATTTGCCCAAGCACAAGGAAGCCGCGCTCTGTGGTAAACATCAAGTGTACGAAAATCGCTCGGCAAAATCCGGTCGCGTCATCGCGCTCAATTTAGTTGTGCTGCCGGCACTCAGTTCCGAACCTAAGGCCGAGCCAGTTTTCTATTTAACCGGCGGGCCCGGACAGGGCGCGGCGCGCATCGCCGGCGCCGGTGAAGATGCGATCATGCGAGAGTTGCGCCGCGAGCGCGATCTAGTCTTCGTCGACATGCGCGGCACCGGGGATTCCAATGGTCTGCAATGCGATTTCCCTATCGATCGGCGCCATGTGCAAAGTTTATTTGGCGAACTCTTCGATCCCGCGGTCATCCAATTGTGCCGCGAGAAACTAGAACGGATCGCCGACCTAAAGTTTTATAATTCCTCGCTGGCCATCGACGATCTCGACGATATTCGCCTCGCCTTGGGTTACAACAAGATCAATTTGTACGGCATCTCCCATGGTTCCCAGGCTGCCCTGGAATATCTGCGCCGCTATCCCGATCATGTGCGAAGTGCGGTTCTGACTGGCGTTGCCACCCCGGCCATGAAAATACCGCTCCAATTCGCCAGAGGCGCCGATCAGGCCATGGCCAAACTGTTTAACGATTGCGCCGGCGACGAATCCTGCAACGCCGCCTTTCCCAATCTGCAAGCGAAATTCGCCCAGCTCTTGCGATCCTTCGACAGCGGCACGATAAATTTCCAAGTACTCCACCCGGGCAGCAAAGTCATGCAATCAGTCACGCTGGCACACGGCGTTTTCGCCGTCCGCCTTTTGACTTTGCTCTACAGCCACCGCACGGTCAGCCTGTTACCCTTGATACTTGACCATGCCTCCCAAGGAAATTGGCTCCCCTTCGTGCAGGTGATTTCAAGAAGCGCTGCGCCGGGGGAATTTCGCGTCTATCTCGGCGCCTATCTGAGCGCCACCTGCTCGGGATCACTACCCTTCATCGATGAAGCGGAAGTGGCGCGCGCCACAGCCGGCACATTCATGGGCGCCTATCGGACGCGCCGCCACCAGCAAGCTTGCGCGCACTGGCCGCGCGGCGAGATCGACGCGGAATATTTTCAGCCGGTGCAAGCAGTCACACCTGTACTCATGCTCTCCGGCGACATCGATCCGGCGACGCCGGCAGAGTTTGGCGCGCAGGCTCTCACGACACTGCCCAATGGCCGTCAAGTGAGCTTACGCAACACGCCGCATAGCTACACATCGCCCTGTGCCCGCTCCCTGATTGTCGAATTCATCACCAGCGGTTCGGCTAAAGAATTAGACGCCCGCTGCGCGGCGCGCCTGCGTCGTCCGCCGTTCGCAACCGAACTGCCGGCGAGATATAACCGCTAAGCAAGATCGATTCAGGATTGCACTACGAGCGATTCGTGCGCTGAATGAATGGAACGATCCGTATCGACGGGGAGAAACGCCACCATGCGAATACTTTGCCTGCTTCTGCTGTTTCTGGCTATCGCCGGCGGCTGCGCCGAGAAAGTCGACCACGACACCGCCTTGGCGACCAAACGCGCGGTTGAATTTGCCGAGGCAACTTTCGTTCGAGGTAATATCGATCAAGGTTACGGCATGCTTGCCGATAAGGCGCGCGGCTACGTGCCCTTGAACATCTTTGCCGACAAGGTAAAGCAAATGCACCCCTCCGGCCGCCCGAGCAAGATCGTCGGACTCAGCGCCACTCCGGTGAAGGGCGAAAAGCTCGTCACCGTCACGCTGCGCGGCGAAGGCGAGGGGCAATTTCTGTACAATATTGCTTTAATCGGCACTGCAACGGATGATTATCGCGTGACCACATTCGGTGGCGGACGCAGTTCCTAGCTACCGTCCGAAGGCCTGCGCCTGGCGGCGCTGCTGTTCGTCGCGAATGGATGGGCCGAAAACATACTCGAAATATTTCTCCTTGACCAGCTGGTCGACCAGGCTGTTATCAATCGTCTTGGAAAAATCGGCGCCCTTGAGATCCGCTCCTTGCCGTTCGATCACCGCGTCAACGGAACCTTTGAGCGCGTAGGGCACCGCCTCCAGCACGCGCGCGTTACGATACAGATCGTAGACCCGATTGGCGTCGCCGCGGTCACGGGCGCCGCCGTACTTGATCATCACTTCGGCAGCAAAGGCTTTGTCGTCATAAAATCGCTTGATCGCTTCGGCGTGCGCCTTGATGTAAGCCAAGGATGCCGGGCGCTCCCTGGCCAGCGCATCGCGGCGAAACAAGTAATAGGTCGACACATAAATATCCTCATGATCGAGCAGTACGGCCAGCACAGGCAAGCCCGCCGCTTGCAGGCGAAAATAGGCCGGCGCAGTGATCAACGCCGCATCTATCTGGCCGCTCTGCAGCGCTGCCGCCCTCGCCGCGGCGTCGACACCGATGGATACCCACTGGACATCCCGCGCTGTCAGGTGAAACTTTTTGAGCAGACTGACCGCCATATGATAGGGCGGATCGCCGACTCTGCCGACACCGATCTTTTTGCCGGCCAGCTGTTTCATGTCGGTGACGCTCTTCGAACCGATCATGGCGAAGGAAGCTTTGTTCATAAAGCTGCCGAGCACTACCAGCGACGGCTCCTTGGCCGCCGCCAGCAGTGCGGGATCGCTGCCCGATGAAGTCATCGCCGCATGGCCGGTCATCACCGCGGCGATGGGCGCCGGGTGAACCGCGTAGACCAATTCGACATCGAGCCCATATTTAGCGTAAAGCCGCGCCTCTTTGGCGATCCACAGCGGCCAAGACGCGCCGCTGCGCGCCCCCACCATAGCCACCGACTTCTGCAACGGTTGCGCAAGCACGGATGTCCTGGGAAACAGCATCAGCATCGCAAACGCCATTGCGATAGAAAGAGGTATGGCAAACCCCAATCGTTTTGAACGATTTGAACGGCTTGAACGTTTTGAACCCATTGATTCAAGCATCATTCTCGCCTAACCCGTCCATGATCTTACGCCAGTCGGCTCCCGCCGGCAGAATCCCTTTCACCGAACGGAGCCGCAAGAAATCGCGATCTCTCTCTTGGCGAATCACATGAGGCGGCTCTTTGCCTTTCGCCAACTCCCCCAGCGCGCTCAGCAACATCTTGCGTAGGGCGATGATGGTTTTGTCGCTGTAGGCCAAATGTTCTTTTGAGCGGTCGAATATCGGCCCCATGGTTTCGGTCGCGCAGCCGTCCTGTTCCGCCGGATTGACGGCTTCGATTCCCGAGTAAAGCCGGGTGCGCTGCAAGCCCCGGTCAATGAGATAATCGTTGTGGAGATTCCGCTTGCGCCGGTAGTCAGGCTCGACCCAACTGCGCAATGCCTTGCGCTCCTCGTCGTCGAACGGCTGTTTGCGCATGTTCAAAATATAAAGCCAAGTAGAGCCGTCATCCACGGGCACCCAAAAACGAAAGCCGCGAATGTCATCCGCTTCGAACTTGGCCGTCGGCAGTCCCGGCACGATGCTGAACGATGGCATGATGTACGGGCTCGTGCGCACGTAGATCTGCTCGGCACCAAACTTACGGATCGAAATCGCCCGCATACCGTAGCGGGTTTCCTCGGCTTCCAACGTTGGTGCGCCGTCACGTTTTAAGCGTTCGGCGTTCTGAATGTTATTGTTGTGCAGAAATGACGTATGCGAGGAGTCGAAGTCGCCCTCGATGCCCTGGAGATAATTGCATTCAAGAAAGGATTTTACCGGAAACAGATGGCCCGGCTGCAGCTCCGCCCACTCGTAGCGCGGCATGAGCGGCATTCTTTCCAGGGCACCCATGTATGTGAAAATCATCCCGGCGATTTCCTGACAGGGATACGCTGTGTGATGGAGCCTTTTCCGAAAGTCGCTATCCGCCGGCTCCGCCGGGGTTTCCAAGACATGGCCGTCCACGTCGTATTTCCAACCATGGTAGACACAGCGCAGACCGCACTGTTCGTTACGGCCAAAAAACAACGACGTGCCTCGGTGGGCGCAGTGCTCGCCGAGCAAGCCGACCCGGCCTTTAGAATCACGGAAGGCCACGAGATCCTCACCTAGAAGTCTGACCCGCACCGGCGCACCGTCGGCGATGGGAATCTCTTCCGCCAACAGCGCTGGAATCCAATAGCAGCGCATCAACTGCCCCATCGCCGTGCCGGGTCCGACTCGGGTTAGTAGGTCATTCTCTTCCCGCGGTAACATAAAATTTAATCGTGCCGGTCGCCGCTTTGGTGAACCCTCTCTTACGTTTTGAGCAGCCTAAATGATTTAGATAGCTTGAACCCTAAATCTTCAAGTTAAACACCGTCTTGGCGTTGTCGCTAAAAATCTTTTGCTTATCCGCCGCGCTCAAAGTTTCGATGTTCTCCACTATCGGCTTTACATTGTCCATCGATCGTCCGGTCGCCGGATCAACCGACGAACCGGTGCCCGGGCACTCGGTGCCGAACAGGCAACGGTCGGCGCCGACGGTCTTGATCAACAGGCGCACGGCATCCTCGGTATAGAGCACGGTATCGAAGTAGAGCTTACGCAGGCCGTCGGAAAAGCGCGCGCCCGTGCCGCGGCGCAGCGACGGCGCCTCGAAGCGGCCGAGTTGGTAAGGAATCGCGCCGCCGCCGTGGCTGACGATGATTTTAAGTTTGGGAAAATCCTGGAACACCGCCGAGTTGACCAGGCCGAATACCGCGATGGTTTCCTCGTTGATGAAATGAACCGAGTACGGGCTGCGCTCCGAACGGGAACCAGTCCCGTGGATATGCGCCGGCGCGTCGAGTTCGCAGAGTTTCTCGTAGAGCGGGTACCAATAGCGGTCACCCAGCGGCGGCGCTTCCTGCCCGCCATTTTCGTAAGGATCCGGATTCAACAGACAACCGACAAAGCCCAACTTCACGCAGCGCTCCAGCTCTGGCAAGACGTTTTGAATCGGCTCGCCGGCCGCCTGCGGCAAACCGCAAACTCCGAGAAAGGTGTTGGGAAATAGCTTCATCTGCCGGGCGATGATATTGTTGCATTCCTCGGCAAACCAGTGCACCAATTTCGCCGGCTTCTCCGACTGCATGAGCTGAAACGGCCGCGGCGAGATCAGTTGCACGTCGGTGCCATGGTCTTTCAGATAATCCAAATGGCCCTTCGCCCAGTTTTCTTTCCGATTCGCCGCCGCGCGGATTTCGTCATCGGAAACGTTGACGCCGCCCCGGCCGTGAGATCCCCGGGCGGATAGAATATTCGCCTTGTAGGCCCACAACTCGGTGGGCGGCGAAACATGTCCATGAACATCTATAATCATGGTTACTCCTTCTCGATCGTGAATTAGTTCCAGTGCCCGCGTTGCGGCCTGATTCAACCTTCCCTGCGTGAACCCTTTTTATCCGCGGTGAATTGGCGACGCAAGTGGTAATTTTGCACGCGCGTCGTTAAGATCGGATTCAGAGGGTAGAAAATCTTGGAGGAATCGATATGTGGTATCTGGTGATGTCGCGATCGCTGCCGGAAAAAGAACAAGACAAACAACGTAACTATGAAGATCATCGCCAGTGGCTCGACGATCAACATCGGGCCGGCCGGCTGATGTTTTCCGGCCCAACCACCGACGGCCGCTATGGCGTCTATGTGATGCTGGCGGCGAACCTTGAGGAAGCTAAAGCGCTCGCCGCCACCGACCCGCACCACCAACGCGGCATCCGCGAGATGGAGGTTTTGGAGTGGCGCGCCCACCGCGCATTCCGCTTGGACAAACCGACCATCGCCGATGTCGAAGCCATGGCGCGGGGCAAATAAGCGCCGACATGGGCCAAACTTGGAGCGAAAGTGGAGAAATCTCCAGCAACAATTACGTCCAATCGGTCCCTGATTTCGATAAACTTCCGCTTAAACGGACCTAAGCGGCGTGGCAATGACATTGCTGCTTAAGAAGAAACTAATTTCGGTCCGAATCGATTTCGTAGGAGGTAGTATGAAAGTCATGACGCAAAGATGGATGGCGCTGGGAGTCGCCGGCATGATCTTCGTTGGATGCTCCGGGGGTTCACTGACGACCCGTGAAAAAGGCGCAGGTATCGGTGCCCTGGGCGGCGCGGCGGCCGGCGGTCTCATCGGTGCAGCGGTGGGCCGGCCAGGGACAGGCGCGGCGATCGGCGGAGCGGTCGGCTTGGGCGCTGGCGCACTGGTCGGCGATTACATGCAAGGGCAGGAAGAGCAGCAACAATACCAGACGAACCAACAGCAGATTCAACAGAACCAGCAGACCATCAATCGTAACAATCAACAGATCCAACGTACGCGTCAGACCGAGTATTAAGGCTGCTCGGCAAGTAGATTCAGCACCAGATAAAAAGGGAGTCCGGCGAAATCGCCGACTCCCTTTTTTTGTTTATCATGCAGCGTCTTTAATCGGCAGGCCTAGCCTCGGGAGCAAAATGAGTTGCGATTCTGATTTCGCACCCGCCGCTGATTTGTCCGATGCCGAGATACTGGCATTGGCTGGCCCACGGGCTGCAGTGCTTTCTAATCCCGAAGGCACAACTCCAAGAATTCCCGGCTTGGTAATGCGATTGCTAAGCATCGAAAAAAAGCACCTGCAACGATACCGACCACACTTATAATGATCATCGTGGGCAATTCCGCCTAGCCAACCTTTGGCGTCTTGAGGTTGCGCAACCTGGGTATAAACCCGCTCTGCCGCTGCACCTCTGTCAAGCGCACGTCGGACTGGGTTGTCGGCTGCTGCGGGTTTCTACTATCAGTCGCATTGCCGGTGGATATCGGCTGCGCTTGGGCGCCACTGCCTCTAAACACCTCGAAGGTTGGGGTCTGAACCACCGCCTTCGAGGGCGTATCCATCAAACCATCAAACTTCACTAAGGCGTCGTGAAATCGCCGCTGCGCCTCAGCAAAGGTGGCTTGCATCGTCAAGAGTTCGCCGAACTGCTCTTGAATTAACGCCACTCTCGTTTCGCTTTCCTCGCTTTCGATACTGCGATCGCGCCAATGTTCCAGTTGAGCCTGATGGCGGGCACTTTCCTCGCGCAACGCTTGTCGCATCCGCTCTCCCTCAGCGAGTCTCTCGCACACAAGATCCAACTCGCGCAACTTGGCCTCATCCTTAGCAAGCTCTTGCTCAAGTTCGGCAATACGATCGTCAAGTCGAACCAACTCGGCGGTATCTCCGCCACCCCTTGCCTGGACAACTGCCTGGGCTCGTTTGGCCTCAACCACCTCCAATATCTTACCTTGGCTTTCATCGAGCTTACCACGGAGTTCGGCGATATCGCTGCGCAACCGGTTGTGCTGAGTGGCCACGTCGTGCTCGTGATTTACCGACTTGTATAAACGCTTTTCGTGATCCAAAAGCGTTTGTTTTAGGTTATTGAGCTCCTCATCGAACTTGCGCGTTTCCGACTCGCGCCTTGCTGCTTCACTTCGGGTCTTGGTCAAGTCCCGCTCAGCACTAAGCCACAACCAACCGAGCAAAGTCACGATGCTGCAGCCTAGAGCGAAAATTCCAAGAATTAAGTTTTCCATCTCAACCGCGCATCCAAGAAAAACCGACGTTACCCGGTACGATCGGAGGATACACTCGATAACTCAACCTGCCCGTCAAATACGACCAATCAGTTTCACAGTCAAACCGGCAAGCGCAGCTTTAAGATAGCCGCAATCCCATTGAAAATCACCTGCAACTGCTGTTTTACATCACCCTTGAGATCCGCGGTATGAAAACTTTACCGTTCTGCCGCTTCTCATTAGTACAGGGCCCGGAAGGACAGGGCCAGCCTTCGACGAGATCATCGGGCACGTCGCTATCGTCCGTCCGCAACTTGCGGCTACAGACGGCGACGATGGACTCGCCGGTCCCGTGACCGACGTTAAGAATGTCATTGGCATTCGCCATCCCCGCGAGCAGAAATTTGGCGTCGTAAGCGAGAAATGTTTGGCTGTGACATAATCGTAACCTGCGCTGGGCACATCCTGTATGAAACCCGCGGTATCATGGTAGGAACCCTTGGTTTCGCCAGGCGCGAGATCATTTACCTATCGCAGATTTTCCTCACATTCCGCCGCGCTATCACGACGCATAAAAGTCGGCTGCTCATCGGTAACCAAAAGAAGATTCAACAATACCAGCAGACCATCAATCGTAACAATCAACAGATCCAACGCACGCGTCAGACCGAGTACTAACCGCGATCATTGCAATTGTTCCAGCGTTGCCATGTAAAAGGAGGGAGTCGTGCTTACGCGCGACTCCCTCCTTGCGTTTGATCAGCGTCACGTAATTGGACCAAAACAAAGCTAAGTCCAGAAAACGGCTTCACGAGCGAATCAGTTAACCAAAACAACCGGCAATCGACTGATAATTTGCTGAAAGGCGGCGCTAATATCTGTAGCATTGGGCGCCAAGTAAACATCACCGGCACTGGAAGCGATGCAGCGTGCAAGATTTTTTGTATAGCTTTGGCTTGTCGCAGTGCCGCTGCTTAGGCCAGTCGCATTGCAATTGCTCGGAACGGTTCCGGTTGCGTTGGGACCGTACATGATCACGAAGACTTTCACTAGTTGTCCAACCGATTGCCCATCGGAGTCGGAGCCGGGATCTTTGATTTCCGTGGCAAGGGCATTGGTTTTTACTCCGAGGTCTAGGTTGCGGGCATTGTCATTGTTTCCGGACGGAATACAGGCCGCGTCCACACCGCCACTCGGGAGATTCGTGTCATAATTGTTCTCTGCGTCCGTGAGAATAATTAGAAATCTCAAGCTATTAGGCCGAGCCACACCGGCTTGAAACAGTTTCTGGCGGGCTTTTTTCAGCCCGGTGCAAACGTTTGTTCCGGAACCGCCCGGCGCGCTTAGAGCATTGATGCCGTTATGCAGCCTTGAAGCATCACTAGTCAGCGATACTATCATGCCGCCGTTGATCGGGTTTTCATCCTCATCGACACAACCGCCGGTTGTACTCGACCGATAACATCCCTGAAAAGGCACGACACTGACGAGCGCTGTGGATGAACCACCACTGGGCATTAAAGCCGTAACTAAAGCATTCGCACCGATCTTGGCGTTGGTTATTTTGGAGCCTGCCATGGACCCCGTGTTATCGAGATTCGTCACCAGATCGATTGTACCACCCGTGGTTGCCACCGCGCTAACCGAGACATTAATGATACTGCAGGTGGTACAACCGAGCAGATTACCGGCGGCGACAAAAATCGTTGGGGTTGAAACGTTTGCGGTAACCTTGACGCCTTCCTTTGGGTTGCCGGCGGCATCGTTAGTAGTCACCTGAGTGACATTTAAAATACCGCAATTAGCGACACCGTTCATCCTCGCCGAATCGCACGCAGCGTTTTGAGCCGCGGTGAGTCCCTGTGAATTGAGCTTGGCCGCCGCTGCAATCGTCGCGGCGTCGACGACTCGAGCCAAGGAGGCTCTAAGCAAATACGCCCGGCCGCCGTCGCTGGCTAAGCCAACCAGAAAAAGCAACACAGCAAACAATAACAAGATAAAAACAAGTGCTTGACCCTTTTCGTTTTTGCGCTTCATAATCTGTTCCTTGTCATAGGTACGAGTCATCTCAATTCGCGTGGTTACCCGACAACATCCATAAAAACCGTTTTGCGATAAAATATTCCGGGCGCGAGAGCACCGATGAAGCCTTCCACCGGAGTTAACTTACTTGGGGCATAATCATAGAAAACTTCTATGACATGGAGAACAAGCCCCTGTGCAGATAGGTTCTTGACCTCAGGCAAAAGCAGGTAGGCACACTCTCCATCGTTGCCCAAGTTGCTATTCCGGCTCAATGAACCATATTGCCAGGTGACATTGCCGGTCCAACCTGTATTGCTGCGACGAATCCGGTAATTGTCCGGCTGGCCATTCGCCATTGGTCCACCATCGCAAGCTCCCGGGGCGGTATTCCACTCGATCATCGAGTAGTAGATTTTATACTGATTCGGCCCTCTAGCGCCGCTGGCAGTTGGGTTAATGACCGGGCTTGCCTTGCTGATGACCGCATTCAAATCCGTGTTGACACTTGTCGCCCATTGCGTCGAGCCTTTAACTCCGGGCTGACGGGCTAGAATGTTAGTGGCTTCACGGGTCAAATGGGTTAACACCAGATAGGAGTTAATCATGTTGCCAATCTCGATAACCCCGAACCCCAGACCAATCAACATCGGGATACCAAACGTCATCTCGACCAGGCTTTGACCTTTTTTTGTACTCAGGTATTTGCGTATGAATCTCATAATGAACTCCTGTGCCAGTTACATATAGATTTCGTTTTTCCAAGTCGTGTTCGCGGCAAGAGTGATGCTGGGCAATAGATGATTGAACATCCCGGTAAACCACGATCTCGAATACGTCGCAGTGAGAGTTACGGTCTGACCTGGACCGCCGGCCGGTTGTGTGCAGCCACCGACGCAGGTCAACGTAAGATGCGAGGAAACATTTGCGCAGGGAAGACCCGTAGCGATCAGATTGTTGCAGAATTTTTCTTGGACTTTCTGCAAACGAGCGTTGGGATTGGTTCCTGTAAGGTCGATTCCTTGGCCTGTGATCATATAACGGCCCGCTTCAGCTATCGCGTGCTGTAGAGCCGTCTTGGTATAAAACATGTGCGAGAACTCGACGACAGCCATGATCACGGTATAAAGAAGCAAAAACCCTAAGGTGAACTCCACTGCGCTCTGGCCTTTGTTTTCCTTCAAGTGGTACGACATCGGTTCGACCCTCCCTTCGAGAATTTCTGAAACCGAACAAAAAAAAACCGGCAACTATGAGTTGCCGGTTTCACCACTCGCTCCCTGAGCCCCATGGTGACCACGTTGGGGATTTCAGATCACAGCGTCAACTTGTAAGGGGATTCGAGCAGAAAGCATGCCACAGGGATCGAGACCCATATGAAGACCCCCCCTGTCCCTATTCGGTAAAATCTTTCACCAGGAATCATCTGAAATTCCCAATTGTAAATTGCTAGAAATGACACAAGGATGCCCGTTATTCATGTCATCACTGACTTGCCGTCATAGCTGACTTGGGAAACGTTTAGCAATTGGATGTTCTAGGTAACGCTGAGTGACTGTACTGACATTTAAGCCAAGTTGGTTGTCAATGCTTGACAAAATTGACAACACTCCGAGAGGACGGCAAAAAGCCTCGACGATGTCTCCCGACCACATGCCCCTGCGCCAATCGCATCACAGCTTACAAATCTGCCGGAGCTAGCGAATCCAATAATTGCAATCGACACTTTAGGTTTGTAACAAATCTACCTGTATTATCGCCCATTATATGATTGAGCTTTTAAGTGCTACTAGCATTCGCATTCAAGCTGCGCTTAGGACCGTGCTTTTAAGACGATATCCTGACGGTGTCAGAACCATGGCAGTGCCGGTAGCGATATGAGGTATTGAGCCGAGGTGGCGGCGCTGCCGTCGGCGTTTGTTTCGCCCACCGGCCAGAAGTTGCCGTTTGTAAAAGCTATTAGTACCCAGCCGTGAATTTATGTTACACAGTAAACTACCCAGGCTGGCCCGTAACGTCATGCGCTTCGGCATCCAACTCTATCCACCTTGCACCGCTCCGGAGATGGCGGCCTACGCCAAGAAGGCACTGGAGCAATACGCTTTCGACAAAGTCTGGGTGCCGGATCATCTGACCTACGAAAATGTTTTTGTCATCTTGGCCGCAATCATCAGCCGTACCGGCGCCCATGTCGGCACATCGGTAACTCATCCTTGGGCTCGCACTCCGGTCGATTTGGCATCGAGCTTCGCGTCTCTGGCACACCTCGCCGGCGACCGCGGCATCACCGTCGGCATCGGCGCCGGTTCACCGTCGTCCAATATGATCCGCAAGACCAAGCGCGTCGCCATGGTGCGGGAAACCATTTTGTTTTTACGGGAAATGTTCGCGGGGCAAACGGTTACGCTCGGCACATTTGCCAGCCTCACTGAATTCTTCCACCTCGATCCCAACGCCGAAGCGTTTCTCCGCCTTCCCCCGGCCCGAGTACCGGAGATCTTCGTCGCCGCCGCCGGGCCGCAGATGCTCAAGATGGCTTGGGACATCGGCGATGGCTTGATCGTCAGCAACCTGTCTTTTCCGAGCGCGCTGGTGCGTCAAGGGGCGATCGACCTGGCGATGGCAGAATTGGAAAAGGCCCGCCGTGCCCGCAACGACGGCGGTAAATTTACCAAGGTTTTACATCTGCATATTTCAGTGTCTCGTGACGGCGCCGCGGCCAAACGCTTTGCCAAGCGCATGGGCGCCGGCGCGCTCATCCAGGGGCATCTACTCAAACAGCGTCTGCTGAAATTACCCATGCCCGAAGCGACCGCCAGATCGGTCGCGGCAGCGCATGGTTCGGGCAAGACCGTGGACGAGATGATCGATTTGATCGACGATGATCTGCTAGCCCAAGTCGGCACCGTCATCGCCGGCACACCGGCCGAGTGCGTCGACGGCGTCGACGAAATGCTGCGCGCTGCCAAACCCTATGGTTTCGACATCATCGATATGGCCTCGCCGTTGGGGCCCAACTGGGACGAAGCCATCGATCTGATCTGCCAGGAAGTCATTCCTGAAATTGAACGGCGCTCTGCGTCCCAATAGAAAGTTCACTGGTCATGGACCCATCAACCTCACGATCTAGAAACCTTTCACCTTGGGCAAATCAGCAATGCACCGCAGCGCATGTATTATCTCTGTTCCTGATCCTGAGCACCGTCTTAGGGTGCACAGTTACGCCACCCAACTCCCGGCAGACCGATGCGCCAGCCCGAGCCGACAATCGTCTGGACGCCATCCTCTGGCAGACCACCTCAGCCGAATATCGCGTGCTCGTCCAATCCATCTACGCGTCAGCTCAGACGCACTTGGAACGGGCACTCGCCGATACTCATTGGAGCGCCCTTCCGACGCAAAAAGAAAACTTTCGCGACTTGCCGCCCGCCATCATCATGGATATCGATGAAACCGTGATCGACACCGGCGCTTTCCAAAGTAAGATGGCGCGTAGCCATGCGCGCTTTTCCAGCCGGCCCTGGCGCGAGTGGCAAGAGCGCAATCAACCCGCCGCCGTACCCGGCGCCGTGGAGTTTATCGCGGCGGCGCAAGCGCGCGGCGTCACGGTGTTCTTCATTACCAATCGTGATCATCCCACCGAAGAAACCACGCGGCGCAATCTCGCCGCCATCGGCGTTGCCTTGTCCAAAGGAGTCGACACCGTGCTGTGCCGGGGCGAACGAGCGGGCTGGAGCAGAGACAAAGAGAGCCGGCGCCAATTCATCGCCCAGTCTTACCGCGTGCTCATGCTCGTTGGGGACGACCTTTCCGACTTTATTTCGGGGTATCGTGCCACGCCTGAAGCGCGTATGCGCGCAGCGCTCGAGCGTAGCGAATGGGGCACCAAGTGGTTCATGCTGCCCAATCCGATGTACGGCTCTTGGGAAAACTCGCTGTACGATTTCCGCACCGACTTGAGCCCTGGCGAAGTGTCAGAGCAGAAATTCAACAAGCTGCGCTAGGAGACGACAATGATTCGGAAATTATCGACCGTCGGCGGGCTGCTCACGGCACTGCTGGTCGCACCCGTAGCTGTACGGGCTCAGTCGGCCCTGGCAGTGGTCGACCAAGCCGCCAAAGCGATGGGCGGCATGAATGCTTTACGTGCGCTCAGAAACGAAATGGTCGAGAGCGAGGGCAAGCAATACGATTCGTCATCGACGCCTCAGCCGCTCGGCCCGACCCGGCAGATTTGCACTTTCCGCTATGCGTTGACGCGCGACTTAACCCAACCGCGCGTGCGCCTCGAATGGGACGGCCGCAGCTCGGCACGTAATGAAGCGATCCGTTATTTGGAAGTGATCGACGGCAACGTCGGTCTCTTGCGAGAAGGCGAAGCGAACACAGCCAAGACCAGCCGCCTGCACCCCGGCCGCATGGCCACACGCCTGCGCGAGGAACGGCGCGCGCCGGCGAAACTCTTGTTAACCGCCGCGGCAGCGCAGAAAACTTTGCGCCGCCTGGCCGACGCTGACGTCGACGGACAACCCCTGCACGTCATCAGCTTCATAGACAATGGCGATGAGTTCCAGATCTATTTCGACGCCAAAACCCATCTGCCGACCCAAGTCGAGATCCTCGAAGACGATCCTCTCGAAGGCGACAGCAGCTACCTGCTGCGCTATGGCGACTGGCGCAAAGTGGGCGCTGTGATGATGCCCTTCAGCTTCCGTTATGAGCTCAACGGTAAACTGCTCCAGGAAGAACAGGTCAAGTCCGTGCAGCACAACGTCACTTTTGTCGCCGACCCCTTCGCCATCCCCGAAGCCGTACGCAACCAAAAGACTGATGCCACACCGATCGCCTCGCAATGGATTCTACGCCGGGTTGCCGGCAACGTCAGCTACCTGGACTTCGGCCGGCCGCCGTCGGTTGAATGGCATCGCTTGGCCGACGGCGTGCACAAGATCCAAGGCGTCGGCCACGCCACCATCGTCGTCGAGATGCGCGACCATCTCGTGGTGGTCGAAGGGCCGCTCTACGACGCGCGCACCGCGCCGGTTGTGCAAGCGATCAAAGAAAAATTCCCCAACAAACCGATGCGCTATGCGATTCCGACCCACCATCACCTCGACCATGCCGGCGGCATTCGTGCCTTCATGGCCACCGGCGCGACCCTCGTCGTCCCGTTCTCGGCCAACGAGTTCTACAGTCGGGTCGCCAAAGCGCCGCATACGCGCAAACCGGACAGCTTGGCGAAGCAGCCGACTGCAGTTGTCATCGAAGCCTTCGGCGGCGGCCCGCGCATCTTGACCGACGGCCAGCGGCGCGTCGAAGTGTATCCTCTGCCCTTGTCGCACGCCGAAGACTTGGTTGTGGTCTACCTGCCGACTGAAAAGATCGTTATCGAGGCCGACCAAATCAGCCCGCGCAATGGCCAAGTGAGACCGGCGCCGGCGGTAAAGGAGTTTGTCGCTGGACTGGACAGACTGAACTTGGATGTGAGCACTATTGTCGGCATCCACGGCGACAGCGCATCGATGCAAGCCGCCCGCGCCGCGGCACAGGCCAAGAAGTAATCAGAGGAGGAAAATTGTTATGAAACCAGGAATACTCTCTGCCACTCTTTTGTTCGCGCTCATCGCCGCCTCCTCGGTGTCTGTGCAAGCACAAGATAAACCGGCGCCGGCGCCGAACGATCGTGCCGCGCGCCCGCTCATTCGCGTGCCCACCGCTCTGCCGCTGGAAGAAGCGCGCGTCATCGTCGAAGCGGCGAAAGCCCTGGTCAAAGCGGAAAACGGCCGCGCCGCCATCGCTGTCGTCGACTTCAACGGCAATTTGGTTTCGCTCGACGCCATGGACGGCACTTCGGGCTTTTGGGTAAGGTTCGCCATCGGCAAAGCGGTGGGCGCCGCCACCTTACAGCAGTCCACCGCCGAATCCGGTGATCAGATCAAAACCAATCCGCAACGATTTCATAGCGCGCTGAGCCTGATGGAAGGACAGATTATCTTAATCCCCGGCGGCTTTCCGCTGATCGTCGACGATATCATCGTCGGCGCCGTCGGCAGCGCCGGGCACCGCGGCGACGGCGACGTGCGCGCGGTCAAAGCCGGCATCGCCGCGTGGGAGAAATTTCGCCAAAGCAAGCGTTAATCATCAGGTGTAGCGAAACGGCAAGGGAGATTCGGAATTTCTCCCGCAAAGGCGCAAAGACGCTAAGCTCACACTGGACCAATGAACTTTCTTAAAGAACTTCTTCGCCATAAATCTCCGAACTTTGCGAGCTTCGCGCCTTTGCGGGAGAAACATCCGATTCCTGGACGGTAGGACTTTGGCAAGGTATAACCGCCCTGTAAGTTTTAAGAAATAGTCATATAAGCAAGGAGGAACTTATGGCTGCAGAATTTATCGATATACTGAAAGAACCGGAGTTAGAGATCGGCCACAGCAAAAAGGTGCTGTTCACCTCGGACCAGTTTCACACCTGGGTCCACGGCGACTATCCCGGCACCAAGGGGCCGATGCACAAGCACACCGCCGACCAGCAGTTCTACTGCATTCAAGGCCAGTGCACTTTTCACTTTTCCGACGGCACGTCGCGGGCTCTCAATCCCGGCATGCTGGTGACGATTCCCGCCGGCCAGCTTTATCAACTCGACAACACCGGCGACGAGTACATGATCCTACTTGGCGCCCGCGCCGAACCGGCCGGTAACCCGCGCTTCAGCGCCACCGACAAAGAAGTCGGCCACGGCGACTTCGCGCTCAAGCAGCTTGACCGAATCAAAGCGCCGGAAGAGAAGAAAGCGAGAGCACGAGCGAATGGGTAGTGTACTGCGCCAAATAGCAGAACAAATCCCCCCGTTGATCCGAACAATCCCCCCTTTAAAAAAGGGGGGAGGGGGGGATTTTCTTAAGTGGACCATTTCCACAATCCCCTCGTTCCCCCTTTCCCAAAGGGGGAAGTTCGAATCATCAAGCGGACTTTCCTTCAAGTTGCCCTACTGGTGCCGATAGAGGCCTCCGCCGCCGAGACACCGCAACTCGAGCGCTTGAATGTCGGCTACCGCGCCCAAGCCGTCTCCGTAACGCCGCGGTAAGTGACAAATCTGATGCGGTGGAATATCTCAAAAATCCTAACTGCGTTTCTCATCGTTATTGGCAATGGCGGTTTCGAAGAATGCCGCGCCGCGGATCGTGTTCGCCTGGCGCTGCCCGCCAAATCGATGGGCTACTTGCCGCTCTACGTCGCGATCCATAGAGGCTTCTTCAAAGACGACAACATCGACATCGACACGCCGATCATGCTGCCGCAGCTAGCCCATAACGCGCTACTTTCCGGCGACGTCGACTACCACGGCGTCGCCGACTCGGCACTGCGCCTTGCTGCCAAGGGCGCGCCGATCAAGACGATCTTTTTTGGCGCGGCGCGGCCCAACTATTTCTTGATGGCCAAACCGCAGTTCAAGTCGATTCTAGAGCTGCGCGGTAAATACATCGGCATCGTCCGCTTCGGCGATACCATCGAATTGGCCACCAAGATCGCCTTTACACGTGAAGGCATGGACGCCCAGCGGGACGCCGTGCTGATCATGATCGGCCTGCCGAGCACCCGGGTCGCCGCACTCGCCGCCGGCTCGGTCGACGCCACCATCGCCATCCCTCCGGACAATGTGCTTCTCAGACAAAAAGGCTTCCGCGAACTGCTTTTCCTGGGCGACGCCATCGAGTTTCCCAGCAACGGTTTTACCACCACCGAACGCCAACTCAGTGAAAAGCGCGATCTCACCAAACGCTTGCTGCGCGGACTCTATCGCGGACTGATCTTCGCGCGCGAAAGACCGGAGGAATCGATCCAGATCCTCGAACGGGAGTGGCGCGTCGATGCCAACACAGCCAAGGAGTCCTACGCATCGCTGGCGAAGTCCTTCAGCAAAGACGGCGCCGCGAGCGACGCCGGACTGAAAGTCCACATGAGCCAGATGCAGCGCGCCGACAAAAGCATCGGCGATGTTCCGCTGAATAAGATCGTCGACTTCCGACCGCTTGAAGAAGTCCGCCGAGAGATGATTAAATAGCATTAGATTTAGCAAAAACTCTAATTCCCGTTCCGACCTTGGCGATATCGTGCCTTTGCGGGGGGAATTTCCGATGAGGAGGTAACATGAGTAAACATATCCCGGCGTTTCAAAAGTTCATCGATGATTTGCGCGCGGCCTGGAAAGAGCTTTCCAACACCGAAGCACGCATGAAAAGGGGGCGCGAGCTGCTCGAAGGATTGGTCAAGGACGAGTCGTTGCGCCAGGCGTCAAAAACCTGGCCATCCACCGAAGGCAGAAAGAATCTGCTGTTCCACGAAGATGAAGAATGCGGCTTTGCCATCAACGGCGTCGTCCGCGTACCCGGCCGCAAAGGCAGCATTCACGATCATGCCCACGCCTGGACCGCCTACGGCGTGCTCGACGGCACGGAAAGTTTGGAACGCTATCGCCGCGTCGATGATCGCTCAAAAGAAGGCTATGCCAAACTGGAACTGGAAAGCGTTACCGAAGGCAATGCCGGCAAGGTCGATCTCGTGCCGCCCTTCGACATCCACGCCGAACAAGGCGGCCCGACACGCTCGGTCGCCGTAATCTTGCGCTCCGAACGCGTCGCCGGCAAAGTGCTGCAAGGCAGCTACAGCATCGAAGGCAACCTGCATCGCCAGGTCGAAGGCCCGACCAACATCCCTTACGAAATCAAATAGGGATCGGAGATTGCACCGCAGAGACGCCGAGAACACAGAGGCAGTATCTTTTCCGAACTCTGTGAGCTCTGTGCCTCTGTGGTGAATAATTGTCCTCTTTTAATCTTGAATACCAAGAAGCAGGTCAAACGGAGGTTACAATGTCGACTGCGAAACGGCTCCCGGCATTCGAAAAATTCATTCAAGATTTGCGACACGCCTGGGCGACACTCCCGGACACCGAATTGCGGATGAAAAAGGGCCGCGATTTACTCGAAACGCTGGTCAAAGACGAGTCCATGCGCCAGACCTGCAAAACTTGGCCCGACACCGACGGCGGCCGGCGCAATCTGCTTTTCTATGAAGACCCCGACTTTGGCTTTGCCATCAACGGCGTGGTGCATGGCGCCAATCGCAAAGGCAGCATCCACGATCACGCCCAATCTTGGACCGCCTACGGACTGCTCGAAGGAACGGAAACACTGGAGCGCTATCGTCGAGTCGACGACGGCACCAAAGAAGGATACGCTAAATTAGAGATCGAAAGCATCACCCAAGGCACTCCCGGCAAAGTCGACCGGACTGCTGCTTGTCATTGGCCTGTTGCGTGAGCGCCGCCGCCACGATGATCTGGGCATGGCTATCGACCACCGCTTGGCAATTGTACCCTTGAACAAAGCCCCCCGTCGCCCCGTCCTTCATGATCCGTGAATCCCGATCGGTAAAGTTTCTCTGTGCTTTGGGTTGGGGCACGCTTTGTTGGGGATCGTTTATCTTGGGCTCTCGCCCCTTGGCCTTGTTCCCCGTCTGCTCTTCCTTGAGCCGTCGCTCTTCAATCTCTGCTTGCGCCTGGGCCGCAGCCTGCTCGGCGCGCTGGCGCGCCTCCTCTTCCAGCTCAGCCTTCGCTTGACGAATCTTGGCAAGCCGGCTCTCTCGCCGCGCCAACTCCGCCGGTAACTCATCCCCGCGCTTTTCCCCAAACTCCTGGTCTTCCGCCCCATCGACCTTCTCGGCCAGCTCCAGCAGCCGCTTGACCTCAAGCTCTAATTCCTGCTCCGCTTTGCACATCCGCTCGTAGCTCATCGCCTTGTGCTTGGATGCGTTGGCCTTGACCTTGGTCCCGTCCAGCGCTACATGCCCCAACTTCACCAGCCCCGCTCTCTGACACAGCCGCAGCACCTGCACAAACAGTCCGGCTAACGCTTTAAGATGGCGCTTGCGAAACTCGGCGATGCTGTCATGGTCCGGATGCTGCTCTGCGCACAACACCCGATACCCCACCTCCTCATAGCTCGCCCGCTCCAGTTTGCGCGAGGACGGCTTGCCCATGCAGTACCCATAGATCAGTAGCTTCACCATCATCGCCGGATGATACGGCGGCTGCCCTCGCCCATCGCCCTGCTCGTAGTCATCAAAGATCGGCCCCAATTCCAGCGTATCCACCACATCGCTGAGAAACAGCGCCAGGTGCCCCTCGGGCAACCAATCGCGAAGCGCTGGCGGCAACAAGTAAAGTTGATCAGGTTGGTACGACTTGAACGTTCTCATGCACACCAATATAGTCTCGATCAATTGGGTGTCCAGAAAAAATGGCCATGCTGAAAACTTTTTATACCTGCCCCTTAACACTTTCTCCGACAGGCTCCTAGTACCACCCTTTGACATCCACGCCGAACAAGGCGGCCCAGGAAAATCCTACGGCCTAATCCTCCGCTCCGAGCGCGTCGCGGGGAAAGTTTTACAGGGCAATTACAATTTCGAAATCGGCGCCCACCGCCGCGTCGAAGGCCCGACCAACGTGCGCTACGAGATCACCGGCTGAGATACTCAGTTCGAACGATTTCCATTAAATAAACAATAAGACTCTCTCACCACGAAGAACACGAAAGGTTCGAAACCGGATGAGTCTCATGCCAAGCATGCCCTGTGCAAAATCGAAGGGGTGCGATGGCGCCAAGTTCGGAGAATAAATTCTTTCTTAACTTCGCGCATTGGCACCTTTGTGGGAAATATTCCGATTTCCTGATTACAGCTCAGCGACCGATTTTCTTCACGAACCCTTCTTGCACCAGCTCTTCTAGGATCGAGTTGTCGTAAAAGCTTTGCGGCTTCCGCTCGCTCGGCTTGTCGGTGGGCAGAGCGTTTTCGAACGTTACTACGTCAGACAACGGCACCAGCGGCGTGTTCTTGACGAAGTAATCGTACGACTTGGACAAGATTTCGGCGTTGTTCTGCTGGGTATACTTCTGCAATGCTTTAATCGCCAGGCTCTTGTTCTGATGATAGACGTGCAAGCCTTCGACCAGCGCCATGAGAAAGCGTTTCGCCAATGGCCGCTCCGACGTCAGCGCAGTCTTGCGCGCGGAGATTACCGAGGCCGGGTAGCGAATATTGAGCGTGCCAAGGTCGGTCAGCAAGTTTAGGCCCCGCGCGGTCGCGCCGAAGAGCCCGGGCGGCGCCAACGCCGCAGCGGAGGCCACACCCGATTCGACAGCGGCGATGCGCACGGGATCAGCGCCGGTTTGAATGAAGGTCACGTTGCGCGCCCCAACACCTAGTTTATCCAGCGCAAAACGAATGGCAGTCTCCTCGATGCCGCCTACTCGCGACACCGCCACGCGCTTGCCTTTGAGGTCGGCGGCAGTCTGAATGCCCTTGCCGGTAACGATTCCGTACGGCATCAAGCCATAAGCCGTGGCGAGGATCGTCAGATCGGCGTTTTGCGAAATCGCCTGCACTGGCGAAGCTCCGCCCTGATAGACGAAAGCGATCTCCCCCGCCATCAGCGCCTGGAGATTGGTCACCCCGCCGGCGATCATCAACATTTCCAGATTGAGCCCGTACTTCTTGAACAGCCCGGCTTCGTACGTAACCCAGATCGCCAGATTCTGCCCGGCAACGCCGGAGTAACTGATGCGCAAAGGCTGCGCGCCAACAGGGCTTAAGAAACTGCACCCAGCAACAAACGTCCAAACCGCCACCGCGAGTCGAAAAACCATACCGCCTCCTAGCTCTTAGAAGAGCTACCGATACAATGCCACAATCAAAATTCTTGGGAAACGACCTTGACCCGGCAGAAGCCCGCAATCAAGATTTCAACAGGCTTAGGCGCAGATTAGCAGTTAGCAAGTTAGAGTTAGGTTAGGCTCCCGTTGCGGTCGTCAGGCAACCAGCCATTGGGACGGTTAGTCGCGATTTGGCGTCGTGTCTTCATTCTTGACTTGTCGCTTTGTTAACAATGTCGAAGCTTTTGAACCAATTGCCTGCGGCATGGAATGCTCGACACATTTCGGCCGCTGCACGGAACGTCTTCCGAACTCAAACGGATCATTCCTAGTTTCATAGCGCCGCGATCATTGACACGGACCAGCCGTTTCAGCTGGCCGTTAGCTGTGCCTCTCAACGATGGGCCTACGGAGGAAGCCCATTACAGGAAGGTTTTTCTGCGCCCGCATTACGAGTGAGATCTCGCCCTCGCGACTATAAGTTTTCCCCACGCTTGACAAACTGCCGGTATAAACAGTCACGGTCGCGTTTACTCCTATCTCTTGCAAAACGGAACGCCACGGAGTGACCATCTCTTCTGCCAACGCCATTTGCCCGTCCCAGGAGTATCTCTCCATGACTTTCCTTCCCGCCGGCACGGCGTCTCTCGCAGACGCTGTTGTCACCCAGTGGTCCCGGAACCATTCCCAGGGATCTACGGGATAACGAACGAGGAAAACGACTCTCATCCCCGGTTTGGCGGCCTCTTCAATAACAGAGATGATGTCGTCAACTCGAAGATGCGAATGGAATAGTGCGCAACGGTCGGTGAAGAGTTTTGCCGCGCTAAGCCTGTCCTGAGTTTAATCGAAGGGGCCGCCAAGAACGCAAAGTTCGGAAATCGATTTCTTTTCTTCGCACCCTTTGCAATAATTTAGCTCACAATTTACGCGGCTTGCGCAAATCCTTCTGGCACTTGAAGGCGCCCGGATCCGGAATTTCCTCCCGCCAAGACGCTAACTGACGGGCATATGGCCGTCATCCCGAGTGGATGCTAGGGGTCCACGAAAGATTTCTCCCGTCGGTCGAAATGACACGCTACGACCTTTGCGCCTTGGCGGGAGGTACTCCGACAAGTTTTTACGTTCTCGGCGCCCTTTGCGGTAAATTATCTGGTTCCGAATCTTCTTTGACTGACGCTAAGCCGCGCAAAGTTCTTTGCGGTTAAATCTCTTTTCCCTACGCCTGCTCCAAAGCCGCCGCCAAATCGGCAATAAGATCCGCCGTGTCTTCGATGCCGACCGAATAGCGGATCAAATTATCCTTGATGCCCACCATCAATCGTTCTTCCGTGCTGAGCTCGTAGAAACTCATCAGCGCCGGCTGTTCGATCAGACTCTCGACGCCGCCGAGCGACGGCGCGATCTGCGGAATGCGGCAGCCGTCGACGACCCGCGACGTCGCATCGAGATCGCCATTGAACTCGAAAGACACGACACCGCCGAAGCCGCGCATTTGCCGGCGCGCGATCGCGTGGTCGGGATGGCTTGGCAAGCCGGCGTAATGCACCGCGGCGATTTTCGGATGGCCGGCGAGAAATTCCGCCAAGCCTTGAGCATTGGCATTCTGCCGCTCGATGCGCAGGCCGAAGGTCTTGAGTCCACGCACCAGCAAGTACGCCGCCAAGGGATCGATAATCGCGCCGGTGACATGTTGCAGCGAGCGAATACCGTCGACCAACTCCGCGCCGCCGAGGACGGCACCGGCGAGCAGATCGTTGTGGCCACCCAGATATTTAGTCGCCGAATGGAGCACCAGATCGATGCCGAACTCCAACGGCCGCTGGTTGAACGGCGTGGCAAAAGTCGCATCGATCAAAGTCTTCACCCGATGGCGCTTGCCGATATCAGCAAAACGCTCCATGTCGACGATGCGATTGTAGGGATTGGTCGGCGATTCGCTGACCAAACATCGCGTGGTCGGCCGGATCGCTTCTTCGATCGCTTGGTAATCGCCCGCCGGCACCACCGAGACTTCGATGCCGTAACGCTGCAGCGTCTGGGTCAAGAATTGTCGAGTGCGCCGGTAAGAATCGTCGGTGACCACGACGTGGGAATTATGCGACAACACCGCGTACAGCGCAGTCGTTACCGCCGCCATGCCGCTGGAGAACAGTAAACAGTCCTCCGCTCCTTCCAAGGATGCGAGCTTTTGCTCGGCGATGCGTTGGGTCGGATTGCCATAGCGGCCATACTCCTCGCGCTCGATCTTATGCTGGAAGTGATCGTGCAGTTCCTGAGTATCGGCGAACGTGTAGGTCGCCGTTTGCACGATCGGCGTCGCCAATGAGTTGCCGAGCTTGGGGCGCGGCTCGCCGCCATGCACCGCCAAGGTGCTAAAACCAAACGGCTTGCCGGCTGGGTTCTTACTGGAAAAATTCTTAGTCATTGCTGCTTGCCTGTGTTAACGCGCATGCCTTGTGAGGGCGGGTTTGAAACCCACCCCTACCAATCTCAACTCTTTGCGCCTTTTGCGCTCTTTGCGGTTAATTATCCGAGTCATCTTTCTATGAGAGCTTTGCGTTCTTTGCGGCCAAACCTTCCGATCTTAACGCTTATCCCCTGCGGCTCAGCTATCCAGCAGTCGCACCCTTTCGACGTAGCGCGAGATTGCGTCGCTGATCTTTTTCGGATCGGCGCTCACCTGCACCGGTTGGTTCGCCTGGGAAGCTTTGATCCCCGGCAAAGCGCCGGCATGGTAAGCGATCTTCTGATCGGCAAACTTGAGCCCATGGGCGGTTGAAATCACCACGACGCGTTCGCGGCCATGGATGATTTTCTTATCGACCAGCTTGCGCAGCGCCGCCAGCGCGACACCGGTATGAGGGCAGTTGAACATGCCGGTGCGATCCGCCCGCGCCACTTCTTCGGCCAGTTCTTGTTCCGAGGCCTGTTCGACGACGCCGTTGAAACGCTGCAACGTCGAGATCGCCTTGCGGATACTCACTGGATTGCCGATCTGAATCGCGCTTGCCAAGGTTTTTTTCGCCGTCACCGGCTCGAAGTGTTCGAAATTTTCCAGGTACGACAGATAGAGCGGATTGGCATTCTCCGCCTGAGCGACGCAAATGCGCGGTAATTTCGAGATCAAGCCAAGATCGTACATCATCAAAAAACCCTTGCCGAAGGCGCTGACGTTACCCAAGTTGCCGCCCGGCAGGACCACCCAGTCGGGAACCTCCCAATCGAACTGCTGGACGATCTCAAGGGAAATCGTTTTCTGCCCTTCGATGCGCAAGCTGTTCATCGAGTTGGCCAGATACAAGCGCTTTTGCTGGGTGACTTCCTGCACCGCGGCCATGCAACCGTCGAAATCGGTGTCGAGCGACAACACCAAAGCGCCATTGGCAAGCGGCTGCACTAGCTGCGCCGGCGAGACTTTATCGCGCGGCAGGAACACCACCGTAGGAATTCCGGCGGCGGCGCCGTAGGCGGCCAGAGCGGCAGAGGTATCGCCGGTCGAAGCGCAAGCCACCGCGTCGATCGGCTCGCCGTTGGCGATCATCTGTTTGACCACCGACACCAGAACCGTCATGCCGAGATCTTTGAACGACCCGGTATGCGAGTTGCCGCACTGCTTGACCCAGAGGTCTTCGAGATGCATCTGCTTGCCGTAACGGTTGGCCCAGAACAGATTGGTATTACCCTCGCAAGTCGAAACGATGTTCTCGTTGTCGATGAACGGGATGACCCACTCTTTTTTCGCCCAGACGCCGGAACCGTAAGGATAGACATTTTGTCTGACTCGCTCGTCGAAGAGCTTAATCCAGCCCGCCGCCGCCCGCGTGCGAAGCGCTTCCATATCATGGCGGACTTCGAGCAGATCGCCGCAAGACGGACAACGATAGATAATCTCCAGGAGATTGTATTGCCCGGGGCAGCCGTTAATGCACTGAAACCATGCGTTGTAGTTCATCGCGTCTTACCTTTCGCGCCTGCGCACTTCCAAAGTCGGCGCACCGCCTAATCGAAGTCTGTTCTATAACTTCGCCTATATTGCCTGCTTTAATGAAGCTTTTCCAATGCGGCAGGCGACAGGTCCTTTGCGCCAACGTGGGGCTAACCTTGCGGCGGCATACGAGCTATTGTAGAGATCAAGTAAATTGATCGGCAAAGGGGGCCCCATGGCAAAGATCAAACATATCGCAATCGCCACCCAAGATCCGGCAAAGACCGCGCAGTTCTACAAAGAAGTATTCGGCCTCAGGGAAATCGCCAAGATCAACAGTCCTGGCGCCACCGGCTTTCATTTGACCGACGGCGACATCAACTTTGCCGTGCTGAAATTCAAAAACGACCAAACCGCGGGCGTACCGCAGGGCAAAGAATATAGCGGCCTGCACCATATCGGCTTCGAGGTCGATAGCATCGAAACCATCGACAAGAAACTCACCGACGCCGGGGCGCCGATTCGCGACGACATCAATCAAGCATTAGGTTTGGGCCGCAACCTGGCGTCCCATGTCAACGCAGAGGTCAAATACAGCGCCCCGGACGGTGTCATCATCGACATCTCTGAAACCGGCTGGGCCGGCACGGCGAAACACCCGCGGTAGAACTGGAATCCCTGCGGGTCGATTTCCCGCAGCTTGCTGCGTTGCACGCATTCCCGTTTCCAACTCCGTCATTCCCGCATGTCGTTAGCGGGAATCCAGACAAGTCCGGAACTGGCCTCCGATAGACACATTCGAGTGTGACGATTAGAAGCAATCTCACAACATCGATATAATGCCCATAGCTTATTGCTGGATATTTGACTTTGGTCATTCCGGCGGAGGCCGGAATCCAGGTTTTCTATGGCCTTGCATTGCGCGCAAAAATGGATGCCGGCCTGCGCCGGCATGACAAACCTTCTCCTCGCCTGAAGTCGGCCCAGAGGTGTTTCGAAGGGGCGCGGGATTTCAACCATCCCCGAGAGAAACGCTAATTGATTCTCTAGACAGGCGTCAGGGATTGGAGTCGATCCAGGCTTTGGCGAGGTTGATGACAAACCGCTCGGCATCCTCGCTGGACTTGAAGCGATCGCCCAAGCCGCCGACGGTGTGGCTAAAACGCTCGCCATCACGTTTCCAGGTAATCTCTGCTCCCGCGCTCCAATCCTTGGTGCTTTGATTCATCGACGCGTAGGCGATAATCAGCCGGTCGTTGTGATACAGGTTGGCCATGGTCGGCTATATCTCACTTCAGCGAACGATTCTCAAGGGCGCCGTTCGGTTGAATTAGCCATGACAACCTGTTCCGCGGCCGGCAAATCCACCGTCGCGGTGCGGTGCCAAATCGCATCGTGGCAGCCATAGCTCAGCGGCGTGACGGTCCCCAGCACTAGATTCTGCGCCAGATGGCCGATCGCTTTGCCAGAGGATCCGAACCCACTTCCAGCACCTTGGGCCGGCCCGGTCGACCACCCGGCCCCGTGCCGTCGGGCAACTCCACCCAGCCACGCTCTTACGCCACTTGCCCGATGATTACCTCGACTGCAACGCTTTCACAAAGAGGCTACTGGCTCACCGATTGCGTTGTCACCTTCTAGGCCGGCAAGTTAGTCATAAAGCAATGGATCATTAACCGAAGGGATGAACCGAATGAAGGCAGCGCTATCCAGCATACTCGAACCCACCGATGAGGGCATTATCGAACAGCTCTCGCGCAAAAGCATCCGCGAGGGCGAGGAGCGGCTGCTCTACGCCATGCTGGAGAGTGCCATCGAGGACTTTCAGAAATACGTCTTGGCGAAGGACAAGAAAGGCCAGGAATTGTTCCAACAAGCCGAAGAGTGGTTTTTTGAAACTGACTCAAGCTCGGAGTTCTCCTTCGAAAGTCTTTGCGACTATCTACGGCTAAACGCCTGCTATGTCCGCAAAGGGCTGCTGAAATGGAAAAACGAAAAACGTTGCGGAGAATCGAAACAAAGACTCGCGAGTTAGTGTCTCTCTCGAGGTGGATCAAATCCCTCGCCCATTCGATCTTGCTCAGGGCAGGCTTCAGGCAAAGAGAAGATTTGTCATGCCGGCGAAGGCCGGCATCCAGATTCGAATCCGCGTCAAGTCCCAAAACCTGGATTGACGAATTCACACCCCGTCAGCGCAAAGTTGAGGGTAACTCAGTCACATCTTTCCAACCGGATCAGACTAGGGCCGTCCCAAGACATAGGACATCGCGCTGTCACAGTGCCGATTGAGATCGCTGCCCAAGCGCATCACATCTTCGGCACTACACTCTCCCTTGCGGCACATGAGCGCCATGTCGATCGCTTTGAGATCGAGCCCCTCGGGCCTCACCTGGTGCAAATATTCGACGGCACTGTCATTGGAACCGACGACCAGATTATCCCAGGTATAAATCAAGCGCGCGGCGTAGAGGATCGCGCGGATGTAGGGTTTGCGGTCTTTTGGTTCAAGACTCGTCAGTAGATTCAGCTCCGGCAATCTAGGTTTCCAACTCCGCTCGATGCTCTGAAGTTGCTCGTGGTGAATCTCCTGCTTGCTCGGCCGCCGCAAAGGGGGCTTGATGCCGTGCAGCAGCGCCACGCCATGATCGAGCAAATCCAGGCGATCGATCACCGGCAAACGCCCCCAGTCAAAATCAGGATTGCCCCAAAATATCGAGAGTTTTTTGCCGTATTCCGGGTGCAGCGCCTTCGCGCCGGCGATCAGCTCGCTCATCCGCGGCGGCGGTTCGCGGCAACTGAGAAGCAAGCCGACATCAATATCGCTGTAGATGTCGCTGAAGCCGCCGTGGGCTAGACTGCCGAGCTTATACGCCTCGACCAGGGCGGAGCCGAGATTCGCGTTGAAATGCACCGCGACATCTTGGACGAAGTTTTCGAGGTCCTTCATAACTCCAGAGAGTTCAAGCCATTCGTGATCCATTGCACCGGCAGGGCCGCAAGCGAATTCCGGAAGATCTCCCGCAAAAGCGCAGAGGTCGGAGCATGTCATTTCGGCCGACGGGAGGAATCTTTCTTAGGTCCCTCGCATCCACTCGGGATGACCGGCATGAGCCCGTCACTTGGCGCTTTGCGTCTTGGCGGGAGTAATATCCGAGTCTCTAAAATCGCCTCGAACGCTCGATCCTTTCTTTACGCATCCAAGCCGTACAACCGGCGCGGATTGTCGCAGAGAATCTTTTTCGCGAACGGCTCCGGAATGTCTTCCCGTTTCTGCAGGCTCTCGACCAACTTCTCTTCCGCCGACGGATCGTTGTGGCCGTAGTCGGAACCGATGACAATGTTATCTTCGCCGATCCATTTGGCGAGGTAGGGAATGTCTTCGTCGGCCTCGGCGGCAATGAAAATGTTGGATGCCCGAAACAGCTCGGCGCTGTTCTGGTATTGCGGCCGGTCTTTGAACAGGCGACGCAGAATGTGAATCATGAACGGCGCCCAGCCCGCCGACGCTTCGATGAAGCCGAAACGCAGCCCGGGAAATTTCTCGGGAATGCGATTGGCGAGCAAATCCCGGAAAGCGAAGATCGGCAGCGCCCGCCCATGGGCAAAGGTGTGGTTCCGCGCATGCTCGAAGTACGGCAACATCCAGGGCGCGCCGGAACCGGTATGAATACTGATCGGCAAGCCCAGCTTGGCCGCTTGCTCGTAGACCGGATGAAAATAGGGATGATCGAGAGTCTTGTCACCCTCGATGCCGCGAAAGAAGATTCCCACCGCGCCGAGATCCTTGGCTCGCTTCATCTCCTTGAGCGATTCCGAGATCGAGCGCAGCGGCAACACCGCGACAAACTTGAGCCGGCCATTGGACTTGGCGCAAGCATTGCCAAGCCATGAATTGTAGGCTTTGGCCAGGGCGGTATCGAGTTCCGGATCGTCAGTGATGTAAACCAAAAACAGCGTCGGATAGATCACCTGCACCGACACGCCGAGACGGTCCATATCTTTCACGCGGGCCTCGACGTTGGCGACTTCACGGCTGGCGATGGCGATATCGCCGCGGACTTTTTCCGCCTTCTGCGCCGACGGCGTCACCAGCCGATAACTGCCCTTGCCTGCCGGCTTGGGGAAAATCTGTCCATCGATCAGCCACAGAGCGTTGCGATCGCCAAACCAAGTGTCTTCCGGCAAGTCCACCAACACCGGCCGGCGCGGCGCCATCTCCTCGTCAATCAATTGCCACATCGCCTCCGGCTCGGCGATATGAGTATCGGCATCGACTACTCCTTGCATGTTCCTTTTCCTCCCCATGTCACAACTAATCTTCCTGCGATATACACCGCCACAAACGCGCTTTGCAATGGATGACAAGCAAACGAATGGAATCGGCCTCAATAACCGCTAGACATTTCGCCGCCGTTGCAATAGGAACTAAATCAACCCACAAAAAGGAGTTCTTATGGCATCGACACTCATTACAGGCCTAGGTCTGGTCGGCACATCTTTCGCGCAACATGCGATCAAACGCGGCGACAACGTGGTCTTTTACGATGTCGCCCCGCGCAAGGATTTCTTGGCGCATAAACTCGGTGCCGCCAACGTTACCGTGGTCCAGCGAGATGTGCGCGATCTGCCGTCGCTCATCGAAACCATCCAGAAACATAAATGCGAAACGGTCATCCACACGGCAGGACTGATCGGAGGAAAAGTCGGCAACCCGATCTATGCGGGGATGCAGATCAACGTCATGGGCACGATCAACGTCGCCGAAGCGGTGCGTCTCACCGGCGTCAAGCGTTTGGTGCAAATCAGCACCTTTGGCGTCTACGACCGCCGCCAAGGCGAGCCCAATCCGATCGACGAAGGTTTTCGCCGCGGTCCCGGCGAAGCTTACGGCAACTCCAAAGTCGCCAAGGAACTCATGGTCGAGGCCTACCAGCGCATGTTCGGCTTTGAGTTGATCGTTTTGCGGCTCGCCAATGTCTACGGCGTCGGCCACTTTGCCGGCGGCTCCGGCGGCGGCGAGATGGTCCAAAACATGTTGCAGACCGGCATCAAGGGCGGCGTCGTTAAGATCGCCCAGGAGGTCGCCCGGGATTTCGAATATGTTTATTACAAAGATCTCGGCCGCGCCTTGGACAAGGCGGTCACCACGCCGCTGAAGGAACCGGTGACGCTCAACATCGGCACCGGCGTGGTCATCCCCTTCGACGATCTGGTCTCGACCGCCGAAAAACTGCTGCCAAATTTACAGGTGGAAATCATCCCCGGAGTTAAACCCCGCTCGGCGAAACAGCCGATGGTGATCGAGAAGGCCAAACAGGTGCTTGGCTGGACTCCGGAGTACGACATCGTCAACGGCTTCAAGGATTATATCGGCGAACTCAAAGCACTGTAGATAATTTTTCACCACGAAGGCACGAAGGACACGAAGGTCTCGGACAATAGAATTCGGAACTTCGTGCTCTTCGTGGCTTCGTGGTAAATTTTCTCTTACCTCAGGCGACTACAAGACCAATTCACCCGCCTTGCCGCTTTTGAAACCGCTATAGCGAATCGTCGCACCATCGGTCTCCAAAATGATCGCACCGTCCTCGTAGGTGCGCAGCACTTCGACACCGGCTTCTCGATAACGCTCGACCACCTCATCGCGTTTCGCCTCGGCGCGGCTTCTCGCCCCAGCTGAGAGAATCGCGATTTTTGGCTTCACCGCCAAGATAAATTCCGGCGAACTGGCGGTCGCACTGCCGTGGCGCGGAATCTTCAGTACAGTGCTGGTCAGTCCATTTGAACGCTGCGCCAGCTGCAACTCCTCGCGCTTATCGATATCGCTGGCGAACAGAAACGACGCCTTATCGTAATCCAGGCGCACGACCACCGAACTCTCGACGGTGTTGCCATCGCCTCCGAAAAGCACGCAAACTCGCACTGAATCGAACTCCCGGCATGGCGTTGACGCGGATAATGCCAGGCGCGCAATCTTCAGTTGATCCAAGGCTTCTTCAAGGTCCTCGAACCGCTGGGTTCCGCCCTTGGCAAAGCCGGACCAAAACTCGTCGGGAGAAAACTCCTGGGTCAGCGCGCGCATACCGCCGTAATGATCGATACGCGCATGGCTAACCAGCAGATAATCGATTTTGCGAATCTTCCGCGATCTCAAATAAGGCGCGACGATGCTTTCACCGGTATCGAAGTCCCCCACCGCTGCGCCACCGGCATCGATCACCAAAATTTTACCGCCAGGCAATTCGACCACCGCGGCATCGCCCTGACCGACGTTCAAGTGGGTAATGCGCAATCGATTGGTTTGCTGCCGCTCGGCGCGCCAATAGTAGACATCGCCAGCGAGCAGAATCGAAAATATCCCAACCGCGAGTGCAACATGGCCTCGCTTGCGCAGAAGGAATAACGCGAACAGCCCAGCGTAAAGCGCGCTGACCTCAAGCAGGTTCGGCGCAACGACACGAAAGCTCGCGATGGGCAAGCGACCGAAGTACTCGACGATGACAATTGTCCAACTTGAGAGATGGTCGCCGAGCCAAGCCAGCGGTCCGGCATATTCGTTGGCGATGAGAGTCAATAAACCGACGGTTAGACCAATAGGCACAACGACAAAGCCGACTAACGGCACGATCAGCGGATTGGTGACAAACCCCGCTAGAGAGAGATTTCCGAAATAATGCGCGATCAACGGCCCGGTGCCCAGAGTCGCCAGTAACGGCACGGCCAAATGAAAGGTCGCCTGGCGCGCCTTTTCTTTGATCCAACTCTTCTCTTGAGGTAGTTCTTGGCTCTTTTCCCGCGCCAAGCCGCGATAGAGTTTGCTCATGCCCCAGGTGATAAACAGCACGGCGAGAAAGGACAATTGAAACGAGATATCGGCGATCACGCCCGGCCAGACCAGTGCGATCAACAAAGCTGCCAGAGTCAAGCTGGCAAAGACTTCCTCTTCCCGGTCGAGAAGCACTGCCAATTGATAGACGCCGATCATGATCGCCGAGCGCACCGTCGGTACCATGCCGCCGGCCAGGGCGGTGTAAAACACCACCGCCAAGAAAGAAAAAACAGTTGCCGCCTTCAGCAAATTGAAACGCAGCAGCAAATAGCTGCTAAACGACAAGCCGTATCGGAGCGCCGCGAAGATCACCACGCCCAACATGGCGACATGGAGCCCGGAAATCGACAGCACGTGATTGACTCCGGCGGCGGTGAAGGCATTGCGAACCTCCTTGCTGATCCCGCCCATGTCGCCAACCGTCAGTGCCTTCATCAAAGCGCCGCTGTCCGGAGAGAAGTTGGCGTCGATATAACGACGGATTTCCCGGCGAATATCTTCGATCGCACCGCGAATCGCCCCCGCCTCCCGCGCGATCAACTCAACCTCGGCGTCGTTCTCAAGAAATCCGGTGACGTAGATCTGCCGTTGGGCAAGATAGGTGGCGTACTCGAAGCCGCCGGGATTGCCGCTGTTCTGCGGCAAGTTGGGACGAAGCAAAAAACGGACGCGGTCGCCGTAGCGCCAGACACGCCGCGTTGAGCGCAGACTCAGTTGCAGATCGCCGACAATATCCTCCGCGCCGGTGGGATGCCAAATCCGCTCGGCGCGCATCAACCAGCGATGACGATTGATGAGTTTCTCCGGCTCGGCATTGAGCCACCCCTCGATCAAAACCCGCTCATGGCGCAGCATGACCGAGCGCAAATGATGATCCGGGAAATTGGGGAAAAGGATTTCGCGATGGCGGACAAAGCCGACGGAAAAAGCCAAGGTCACTAACAACCCGAGGATGACCCAGTGACGCCAACGCCGATAGAATGGTAGGAGCAAAATCGGCACCACCGCTAGCCAATGGTTATCGGGCAACTGCCAGGAAGCCGCGGCAATCGCTTGGCCGAGCAGCAGAGACAACGTCGGCAGGATTAGCCAAGCAGATGGATGGAGATCAACCGAACCTGATCCAGCTGCTTCCGCTTGGTCCGCCATATTGGCTTACTCTTTTATGAGAAGCGCTACCGATTGTGCAACACCGCTCTAAGTCGAAAACTACCGAATTGCGGATGTTCTGCCGCAAAGCCGCAAAGACGTCAAGTGACGGGCTCATGCCCGTCATCCCGGGTGGATGCGAGAGATCTAAGAAAGATTTCTCCCGTCGGTCGAAATGACACGCTCGACCTTTGCGGCCTTGGCGCCTTTGCGAGAGATATTCCGAGTTCGGATTGCGGCTGTGCCTCGCTACGTTCTTTGCAGCTCGTTATCCGAATCCGATTTGCCGCGCAGGGCATCGAGCACTTGCTGCGCCAATTTTTCATTCATCGACGGTACCTTGAGGACCTCATCCAAGGTTGTCGCTTCGATGCGCTTGATGCTACCGAAGGCGCGCAGCAAGGCACGCTTGCGCGCACCGCCGATGCCGGGAATCCGATCAAGAGCGGAATAAAGCGTTTGCTGGGAGCGCAGTTTCCGATGATGGGTGATGGCGAAGCGATGGGCTTCGTCGCGCACGCGTTGGAGCAGAAACAGCGCGTTGGAGTTGCGCCTCAAGATCACCGGATTGGCCTGCCCCGGCAGGAACACGCGCTCTTCCGAACGCTCGATCTCGGCGCTGCGCGGCGCCGCTTGAACGCGCATCTTGGCCAGGCCCACCGCCTCGACGCCGTCGATGCCGATCTCAACCATGGCCGCGATGGCCATCGCTAACTGTCCTTTGCCGCCGTCGACGACGATCAGCTCCGGTAGATCGCCTTCTTCCTTGCCGCGGCTGAAGCGCCGCTTGAGCATCTCCAGCATCATGCCGAAATCATCGCCGCCGGACTCGGCGCCGATGGTCTTGATGCGAAAGTGGCGATAGAGATTTTTGTCCGGTTCACCGTCGATGAACGTCACCATGGAGCCCACCGCATGGGCGCCATGGATCATCGAAATATCGAAGCATTCGATGCGCTGAGGGTAGTTTTTCAAACGCAGCGAGTTTTGCAGCTCGTGCAGCATCTTCTCGCGCGCCTTCTCTTGATCGTGGCGGTCGGCAAAACTTTGCTTGGCATTGTCGATGGCCATATCGACGAGGTGGCGCTTATCGCCCCGCTGCGGACAATGAATCTTGACGCCCTTGCCCTTATGCTCGGCGAGATACTCCTCGCGCACAGCCGCATCATCGAGTTCCACCGGCAAAAGAATCTCGTCGGGAACGAAACGCTGGCCTTGGTAGAACTGCGTCAGCAGAGAACCCATGATCTCTTCGTCGGGAAATTCCAAATCCGCCAACGAATAGGACTGGCTCCCGGTCAGCTTGCCCTGGCGCACCAGCAGAACCTGGACTTCGATGAAACCGCCCTCGCGGTACAGGCCGAAGATATCCTGGTCGCTACCCCAGTGCGCCACCATGCGCTGTTTCTCCAAGGTCTTCTCGACCGCCTGGATCTGGTCGCGAATCCGCGCCGCCGCCTCAAACTCCAGGGCGTCGGCCTTTTCCGACATGCGCTGCTTCAACTCGTCGATCAGCTCTTGCTGACGCCCTTCGATAAATAGCATGGTCTGGCGCACCTGCTCACGATAAACATCCGGAGCCACCGGCAGCACGCAAGGCCCCATGCAGCGCTTGATCTGATACTGCAAGCAGGGCCGGGTGCGGTTGCGAAAGTTGTGGTCGGTGCAGTTGCGCAGCTGAAAGTGTTTCTCGATGATGTCGATGGTCTCGCGCGCCGCCAGGGCCGAGGAGAACGGCCCGAAGTAGCGATTGCCGTCCTTGACGATCTTGCGCGTCGCCAGGATGCGCGGCCAGGCATGCTGGGTAGTGACTTTGATACTGAGATAACTCTTGTCGTCCTTGAGGCGAATGTTGTAGCGCGGCTTGTACTGCTTGATCAGATTGTTTTCGAGGATCAGCGCTTCTTTGTCGTTGCTCGTGACCAGAGTTTCGATATCGGCAACCCGCCGCACTAGAAACTGGATCTGCGAGCGCTCGTCGGAATGATTAAAGTAGGCCCGTACCCGCATCCGCAGATCCTTGGCCTTGCCAACGTAGATGACCTTGCCGCTAGTTTCGCGCATCAGATAAACGCCCGGTCTGGACGGCAAGCCGGCGAGTTTTTCGGTCAGCATGTTCACGGCATGATCCGCGGTTTGTATAGGAAGTTTCCGTACAGCCACCGCTTCGAAAGGAACAAGAGAGTCAGGAAGAACGACACCTGCGCACGATAGGACAAGACGTGTGCAGGGAGCAAAATCACCGACCCTGACAAATCGCTACCTGGCGTTACCGCGGGCACGACAAGGCATCGTTGGCATAACTTTTGAGTCAAGACCCAGGTAATCGAGTAGATTTCGCGACAGACCACGGAACCAGGAGCCACCATGTTCGATATCGACAATCTAATGCACTTGGGAGTATTCAACCAGCTCATCCCGATCTGGCAAGTGTTTTTCTTCATTGCTGGACTACTGCCATTCCTGCTCATGGATCGGGTCAAGATTTGTCTTCTGATAACCTATCTATTTACCTTCTACCTCGGCTTCATGGTTCAATGGGGCGAATATCTTTCTTCCACCGGTTCCATGCAACCCTTTGTCCTCTACTCACTCAGTGGCCTGGCCATCGCAGTGTTCTTCGTCGCGACCATCTTCAACGACCCACAGCCCAAGACCGCCGTGCGCTTTGTCCGTTACCGCCAACCGGACAGCGACAGCCGCGACCCGGTGGACCTAGCGGTCAACATCACTCAAGAGTCGGAAAACGAAACCCGCTGAATCTGAGCTGGTTCAATCGCCGTCTATGCTGGAGTCGAGCGGCGAATCCCGCAGCGCCAACTCCTGGCTTTGCAGTTGGCGGATCTGATCGCGCAACTCCGCGGCGCGCTCGAACTCCAACTTTTGCGCCGCTTCTTTCATTTCCTTTTGCAGCTTGCGCAATTTCCGGTTCAACTCGCCTGGGCGATATTGTGCGGCGCCTTCCGCCGCCATCGGAATGTCGACATAATCCGCGTCGTAGATCTTCACCAGCGGTGAGCCCAGCGCCTTGATAATCGTTTGCGGCGTGATCCCATGCTTTTTGTTGAACGCCGCCTGCAAGCGGCGCCGCCGCTCGGTTTCATCCATGGCGCGCTTCATTGAATCGGTGACGCCGTCGGCGTAGAGGATCACCGTGCCATTCACGTTACGCGCGGCACGGCCGATGGTCTGGATCAGCGATCGGTCGGAGCGCAGAAAGCCTTCTTTGTCGGCATCGAGAATCGCCACCAAAGACACTTCCGGCAAATCCAACCCTTCGCGCAGAAGGTTGATGCCGACCAGCACATCGAACTGGCCGCTGCGCAGTTGGCGGATGATCTCGACCCGTTCCAGAGTCTCGATGTCCGAGTGCAAGTAGCGGACTTTGACGTTGAGATCTTGATAATATTCCGTCAGGTCCTCGGCCATGCGCTTGGTCAATGTAGTCACCAACACACGCTCTTTGCGCTCGACTCGTGTGCGGATCTCCTCCAGCAGATCGTCCACTTGAGTGCGCGCCGGACGCACCATGATCGCCGGGTCCATCAAACCGGTGGGGCGGATCACTTGCTCGATTACCGCGCCGTTGCTTTCGCGTAGCTCGAAGGGCGCCGGCGTCGCCGAAACGTAAATGGTTTGGTTGATCATCGACGCGAACTCGTCGAAATTGAGCGGCCGGTTGTCGAGGGCCGACGGCAAGCGAAAGCCGTACTCGACCAAGGTCTCTTTGCGCGAGCGGTCGCCGCGATACATGCCGCCGATTTGCGGCACGGTGACATGGCTCTCGTCGATCACCAGGAGAAAATCATTGGGAAAGTAACTTAGCAAAGTCGGTGGCGGCTCGCCCGGCTGGCGGCCGGTCAAGTGGCGCGAGTAGTTTTCGATCCCCGGGCAGAAGCCCATCTCTTCCAACAATTCGAGGTCGTAGAGCGTGCGCTGTTGCAGACGTTGCGCCTCCAATAATTTACGCTGGTCTTGGAGCTCCTTCAGCCGCTCTTTCAGCTCCAAACGGATCCCCAGCACGGCCTGCTTTCGCCGGTCTTGCCCGGTGACATAATGGCTTGCCGGATAGATGGTCGCCTTGTCGACGCGCCGCAAAATCTTGCCGCGGATCGGATCGACTTCGTGAATCGACTCGATGGTCTCGTCGAAAAATTCGATGCGCAGGGCCGAACGGTCTTCATATGCGGGAAAGACTTCGACGATATCGCCGCGCACGCGAAACGTGCCCCGGTGGAAATCGTAGTCACTGCGTTGATACTGGATATCCACCAGCTTGCGCAGCATCTGATCGCGATTGACCGTCGCGCCTTCTTCGACGTAGACCATCAGATCGAAGTATGCTTCCGGCGAGCCCAAGCCGTAGATGCACGAGACGCTGGCGACGATCAAAGTATCGCGCCGTTCGAGCAGCGCCTTGGTCGCCGAGTGGCGCAGTTTATCGATCTCGTCGTTGATCGACGAATCTTTTTCGATGTAGGTGTCGGTGGACGGCAGGTACGCTTCCGGTTGGTAGTAATCGTAATAGCTAACGAAGTAGCGCACCGCGTTTTCCGGGAACAGCAGGCGAAACTCTTCATAGAGTTGCGCGGCGAGCGTCTTGTTCGGGGCGATGACAAGGGTCGGCCGGTTTACCCGGGCGACGACATTGGCCATCGTGAAGGTCTTGCCTGACCCTGTCACACCCAACAGCACCTGGTGGCGCCGCTTGGCCGCTAGCCCTTTAACCAGCTTATCGATCGCCTGGGGCTGATCGCCTTGAGGTTTGAACTCGGAAACCAGCCGGAACTGGCCGCTGTCTTGATCGCGTAACATGGCGCCCCGAACTATCTCGCCTGCCCGCCGTAAAGCTTGTCGATATAGCCGCTCTTGTCGATTTCCACGAGGGTGCGCGCGTCGATGAATTCGCCGGGCTTGTACTGCGCGTACTTGGGCTGGCCTTCGGCCAAATGATCCAACACCGCTTGCACGGCGCTCTCAAAAGCGTAGGGCTTGGCCGGCATTTTCGCCGCGTACTCCCAAGACTCGGTCAATCCGTCAGGATCTTTGGTGCCGAGAAACTTGCTCAAGATTCTCGTGGTCTCTTCTTTCCGCGTCTTGAACAGATGCACGCCGCGGACGATCGCGCGCATCGCCCGGGTCGCGAGCTGGGGATTTTTCTGAACGAGAGAACGGCGCGTGGTGATCGTCGAGCCCTGATATTCCAACTTCAAGTCGGTCAAATCGACCATGAAATTCATGCCGGCTTTGCGCGCGAACAGCGTGCCCGGCGGCGACAGCACGGTGGCCGCCACCCGATTGGTATTGAGCGCGCCCCACATCACGTCATTGCTGCCGAGGGCCAGCAGCGTGACGTCTTTGTCGGCATCCAGGCCGATATGTTTCAAGGCGAAACGGGCGCTTTTCTCGTAAGCGTCGCCGGGACGCTGAATGCCGACTATCTTACCCTTCAAATCCTGCGGCTTCTTGATATCCGGGCGCGCCACGAACACCATCGAAGCGTAACGGGAAAATCCGCCGAGCATGACGACATCGCGATTCTGCACGGAGACCGGAATCATCAGATAGGCCGACATGATCGTCATATCGACTTCATTAGCCGCCAAAGCCATCGGTGCTATCGATCCCGCCGTATGGATAATCTCGGCGTTAATCCCTTCCTCGGCAAAAAAGCCCGCCTCCTTGGCGACGAACGGCACCGAGTGCGCCACGGCGCGCGCGGCATAGCCGATACGCAATTTCTCCGGCTTAACTTGCGCCGACACCTCCACCGCTGCACTGGCAGTCAGAACGCATGCTAAGAAAGCTAACAAACCAGGAGCAAGCATCGAGTCCTATCCTCCGCAATACTCTGCCAAAAAGCTAAATCATGATAGTGTTCAAAAGCATAACAAGACGGTTGGTTAGGGGCAATCACCATCTGAGTACACGGTCACCAGATGAGCAAAAGATTGATCGAAAACCTTAGGACAAAGGCACGGGCGCTCAAACGCGAGACCGTCGCCCTCTATCTCGCCGCCCGCGATCCGCGCACGGCATGGGCTGCGAAGCTGGTCGTTACGATCGTGGTTGCCTACGCTTTGAGTCCCATCGATCTGATTCCGGACTTTATCCCGGTAGTGGGATATCTCGACGATCTCGTGCTGTTACCGCTGGGAATCTTCCTGGCGCTCAAGCTGATCCCCGCCACGGTCCTCGCGGACGCACGGCAAGCCGCTCAACAGGCCGATGGCAGTTTGGCCCATAGCCGCGCCGCAGCCATCGTGATTGTCCTCCTTTGGACGATTGGCGCGGTGATAATCGGTGTGTGGGTGACGGGTTACATCGACGCGTTTTGATAAGCCTCGCCGGTTCCATCAATCGAACTTCGGATGCTGTCTATACCACCCTGCTGCCTGTTCATAGGCATGGCCCACTTGAAACAGCCGCGCCTCATCGAAGGGCGCGCCGACGACCTGCATTCCGATCGGCAATCCTTGGGAAGAAAAACCGCAGCATAAACTCATCGCCGGCAACCCGGTAACGTTGAAGGGAATCGTACACAAGGTGCCGGTCGTGCCGCGTTCTTCCTGCAGCTCAACGCGCCGGCCGTCGACGATGGCGAAACCTTGGCGGCATTCCTCGATGGTTTGCGCCGGCGACCCCACCGTCGGCGCCACCAGGACATCTACTTTGTCGAACGCCGCTTCGAAGGCCTCGCAGATCAACCGCCGCACCCGTTGTGCCGTCACATAGACATCGGCCGGAATCAGCAATGATTTGATATGACGGTGAAAAAGCGACGGACTGTAATCGCGCGGCGCGTTGCGCAAATATTCGTGCGCCGTTGCAACATTTTCGACCCGACTGGTCGCCAACTGCACCGCGGCAATCAAATCGGTGTAAGCAATATTGAGCTTGACGACCTTCATGCCAAGGGCTTTCAATTGGCTCACTGCGGTTTCGAAAAAAAGCCGCACCTCCGCGCTCATGAACTCATCAAAGTAACCTTCGATCAGTCCCACACGCAGTCCTTTGACCGGCTTGCCGATGGCGCTGGTATAGTTCGCCACTGGCTCTCGCGCACTGAGAGGATCTTTAGGGTCATGCCCGGCGATCGCCTTGAGCATCAGTGCGCAATCTTTGACGGTCTTGGCAAACGGACCGAAGTGATCGGTCGAGAATCCGCCCGTGCCCAGGACACCGCCATATCGGCTGACCCGGCCAAAGGTTGGTTTCAATCCGACCACGCCGCAGAGCGAAGCCGGGTGGCGCACCGAGCCGGCGTTATCGGTACCGATGGAGCCCAAGCACAGACTTGCGGCGACCGATGCCGCCGACCCGCCGCTCGACCCACCGGAAATGCGATTACGGTCCCAAGGATTGGCCGTCGTGCCGTAGTACGGATTGATCGTCGTGCTGCCGGATGCCCACTCATGCATATTAGTTTTGCCGAGTAGGACCGCGCCGGCAAATTTCAACTTAGCGACAACGCTTGCATCATAATCGGGAATCCAGTCAGCGAGTTGCTTCGACCCGGCAGTGGTTTTGACGCCTTGGGTTGCCAAGTTGTCTTTGATCGAAAATGGAATGCCGTGGAGCGGCCCGCGCCACTTGCCCGCGCGCAGTTCACGATCAAGTGTGCGCGCCTGCTTCAGTGCGTCCGCAGCTGTGACCGTCTGAAAGGCATTGAGCGCCGGATTGTGACGTCCGATCCGGTCGAGAAACTCCTGGGTCAAGGCGACGACGGAAAGCTTTTTCGCCTTGATGACCGGCGCAAGTTCGGCAATCGTCGCGCGGTCGAGTTCGAGCCCGCTCATTTTCGCCTCCGGGTCTTCGTCGTGGACCGCCGGGATTTGAAAACACCCATGATCGGCCGAGTCTGCGCTAAATTAACCTGTTTGAGACGTTCGAGCACCTGCTCCTGCACCAACGCCTCCGCGGCAATGCGGCGAACCTCTTCATCGCTCAGATTCCAGCCGAAATGCGCGCTCAAGCGGCGTATTTGCTCTTCCATAAAACTCCTCTTCGGTAGTAATGGCCCAGCTATACTGCCGTCAAAAGGTGAAGTCTAGAACGAAATGCCCAGTGCCGAACGGCAAATTAACGTGGAGATGGGAGGGAAGCGCTAGCGGCTGGTGCTTTTCGATAATCGCGCCAAGCCTTCCGGGCTCACTGTGACCAGTCTGCCGGGCTGGCTGAACATCACTTTCGCCGCGGTCGGCGAGATCTCTTGGCCGAACAAACAAAACCGGCTTCCCTTCAAGTTATCGCCGTTGGCCCACTTGGCAAACTCGTCGGGCGACGGCGGGTGGCCGATATCCGCCGCACAACGGCGCACGATGAAACCGAGCATCATCTTCGAGTCGTCGCTTTTGTTTCGAAAAAATCCGGGCATCAAGCAAACCTATAGAAAAAGTTTCTTCACGTTGCAAGAAATTGTCAGAGAAAAATTCAACTCCAAACCGCCGCGCTGCGCCATTGTCCAGCGAAGCGCACATCGATAACGCTACCGCGCGGTTGAGTCGCCGCCTGAACATGGAATAAAGAGGAAAGCTAAGGAGGGATCATGGCAAGAATACCGCTGATTGAAAACAAGCAGAGTCTAGCGCCGCAACACCGAGCAGTTTACGACGCCATCGTCAAAAGCCGCGGCGAGGTGCGCGGCTGCTTTCCGGCATTGTTGCATGTGCCGACCATTGCCGACCACACCGCCAGCCTAGGCGGCTATCTTCGCTTCGACGGCAAACTCGAACCGAAGGTACGCGCGCTGGCCGCGCTGACCACATCGCGAGAATTGGACTGCATCCATGAGTGGGCCGCCGGTGTGCGAAACGCCGAGAAGAACGGCATTAACCAGGAGACAGTGCGTGCGGTGCACCAGCGCCAATCCACCGCGGGACTCCCGCCCGACGAAGGGGAAATCGTCGACTACGTTCGCGCAGTGCTGCAAAGCCATCGGGTGATCGAGAAGGCTTTCCAATCGATGCTGACCCGCTTAGGCGTCGCCGGTTTGGTCGAACTCACGGCAACCATCGGCTATTATTCCATGATCTCGTGCACGCTCAATGCCTTCGAGCTTTCCTCGTCGCCCAATCCCAAAGATTTTCCAATCTGACCTGTTGTTAAAAAAAGGGCGAGCTGACTCCATGGCCAGCTCGCCCTTGAGACTAAACCAAAACAGTACTAGTCGATCATATGCGTGGTCGCCTTCAAGTGTTTATCGATGGTGACATAGCCTTTCCACTGATCGACGAACCAATAGCGCACGCCGAATTCGAAGCGCAGCTCCTTCATGTCGCGATCGAATGGATTGAAATGCTGGTGGTGCAGCATGCCCGGCGGCACGTGAATAGCGTCGCCTTGATTCCAGTCGTAGCGTTTGCCGCCGATCTCGGAATAGCCGTCGCCTTCGAGGGCATAAAGATAAGCTTCGGGATGGGCATGGCTATGGCTTTTGGTATGGGGCAGATCGACGAAGATAGAGCTGATCGCTACGCCGGTGGCCTTGAAGCCGTTGTCCTTGCCGCTGCGGCCCATCAAGAAATAGGTCGCGCCGTGCTTCGACTCGTCCGACTTGACATGCTGGGCCTGATGCATCGAGATGCGCCGGCCGTCTTCAGGCCAGTACTGGGATTCTTCCTTCGGGTATGCCGCGAGCACTTTCGGATCGTTCTCGCCGCACACTTCCAACTGTTCCATTTTGCCCATGTAGACCGCAGCTTCGAGGTGCCACGCCAGGCCGGAAATGTAGCCCACCGGCAGCTTGCCGGTGTTGAAGATCTGATGGGTCGACCGATAGGGCACATGAATGATCGTGCCTGGGCCGAAATCGTAGCGTTTGTCGTCGAGCACCATGAAACCTTCGCCGCTCTCGACATAGATCGCCTCTTCGCCGTGCAGATGTTTGCCGGAATGCCAGCCCACCGGGATCTCCGCGCGCATCATGCAACTGCCGCCGGTGGTGAAACCCAACTCCGGCGCGATCATCAAGGCCGCTTTGAAATCCTGCGGTGTGCGCACCCACTTGAGATCTTTCGAACGCGTGAATCGTGGCGACTCGGCGACCGCTTTTTCATTGGCTTTGGACTGTTCCAGCCAATCCGTATAAAAATCGCTCATCTAATTCCTCCAAATTTTTCTTGTTTGTTTATCCGGAAAAATTATCGGACCCAGTGGGAGTTGTCAATCCGAAGAGCCACGGCACCCTTTCGATTTGCAGTCCTCCGGCGAACTTGCTACCAGTCTCTTTTATAGTCGCCAATCCTCATGAAACGCCTCGCACTATCGCTCAGCGTCCTGTTTGGCGTTGTCTTGGCGTTGCTGGTCATCCGCACGATGACCTTCAGATCCCGCCAACTCCATCCACCGCCTGCACCGCAGCTTCCACTCGATCAAAATGCCGTCATGACACGATTGTCGGAGGCCATTCAGTTCAAAACAATCTCCATCGAATTAGTGAAGAAGCAATCAAACACTGATCCATTCCGCAATTTCCACGCGTTCTTGGTAAAATCTTTCCCGCGAATTCATACGCAGCTTACGACAGAGGTCGTCAACGACTACAGTCTGCTCTACACCTGGAAAGGCAAAGACGACCGGCTGAAACCGATCCTGCTTATGGCCCACTTGGATGTCGTGCCGATCGATCCAGACACGGAAAGCTCGTGGACCCATGGGCCATTTTCCGGACAGGTCGCCGACGGTTACGTCTGGGGTCGCGGCGCCATAGACGACAAGGCGAGTCTTCTCGGCATGCTCGAAGCCGTCGAAAGACTTCTCGCTGACGGCTTTCAACCGCAACGCACCGTCTATCTGGCATTCGGCCATGATGAAGAAACCGGCGGCCAACAGGGCGCTGCAAAAATCGCCGCGCTGCTCGGCGGCCGCGGCGTGCAGATCGAGTCCGTACTCGACGAGGGCAGCGGGATCATTAACGGCATTATTCCTAACGTGGCCGCTCCGGTTGCGATGATTGGGCTCGGCGAAAAAGGTTATCTAACCCTGGAGTTGACGGTCACGAGTCCCGGCGGCCACTCGTCCTTACCCCCCAAAGAAAGCGCCATCGGCATTCTCAGCCGGGCCATCGACAAGGTTGAAAGGACGCCCTTCCCGAGTCGCGTCAACAACGCGGTTAAGGAGTTCTTCAATTTCGTCGGTCCCGAATTGTCATGGGATAAGAGACTCCTGCTCGCCAATCTGTGGCTGACCGAGCCCTGGCTTGAGCGCGAATTGGCCAAGTCGCCACTGACCGACTCGATGATTCGCACAACCAAGGCGACAACGATATTTCACGCCGGCGATAAGGAAAACGTTTTACCCGCCCGGGCCCAAGCGACAATGAACTTTCGCTTGATTAGCGGCGACACAGTCGATGCGGTGATCGTCCGCGTTCGCCGGGCGATCGACGATACCCGGGTGAAAATAACCCCGCTGCCGTTTCCAATCGATCCATCGCCCATATCATCCATCGATGTCGCAGGCTTCAAACTCGTGAGCCGAACGATCAGCGAGGTTGCGCCGGAAACCATTGTCGCGCCCTTTTTGACGATCGCGGCAACGGACACCCGCCACTATGCCAACCTTACGAAAAATATTTACCGGTTCGTGCCCATCGTTTTTCGCCCAGAGGATACCAAGCGGATTCATGGCGTTGACGAGCGCATTTCATTTGCGGACTACCTGCGCTGCATTCGATTCTACGCGCAGCTGATTCGAAATAGCGACCCTTGATGCACACGAAAAAGGCGTCAGTGAATACGCTCCCACTCGCTCTCATAAGCTTTGGCGAGCTCGGGACAATCCAGCATGAGCAAATTCTCCCAGTTTCCTTCCGCCTTCAGAGTCCAATTGTACGAGCCAGTGAGCACCCGTTTGCCGTCGATAACGGCAAACTTGTTGTGGTTGCGGCCGTTGGGTGCCACGGTCTGAACTTCAACGCCGCCGGCTTTGAGCCGATCGATCAGCGCGACGATTTTCTTGTTCTTGCTGCGCGCTGTATCGACTTTAAGTTTCACGACCACGCCCTTTTTTGCCAGTTGGATCAATTCGTCGCCGAGCTCCATGTTGTCAAAGCCATAAAGCGCGATGGTCAGCCGCTCTGTCGCGCTGCGCAGCGCGTCAATTACGAATTTGCCGACACTTCCTTGACTGGAAAACCGCGAAGTCACCCGGCAATCGACGTTATCCGCCGCGACAGCGAGCGCGGGTAAAGCCGACAGAGCCAAACCGAGCAGCGGCCCAACAGGTTTCATTATTCACCTCAATTTTTGGCGCTATACAGAGCTTTGATAAAACCGCTGTCGTCCAACTCCTTGATAAAGCGATTGTCCATGACATCCTGCGGTTTGACATTGGCGGCTTGGGGATTGCGCTGCCGGATGAAATCGATCACCGCCTGCAAGCCTTTTTCGCTCACGTACGGCACCCGCGGAATCACCCGCCCGACGTACTGATCGTAACTGGCGTTCAGGATATCGGCGTCCGTGGTGCGCATGTACTTGCTCAAAACCTTCAATGTCGCCTCTCGATGGGTCTGCGCGTATTGAATCGCCGCGACGAATCCTCTGATGAATCGCCGAACCATCTCGGGATTTTCCTTGATCAGCGAACGCGTGGTGATCATTGAGGCCGCTTCGTAGGGAATGTTCGCTTGCGAGAGATCCAGGATCGAGTGAAAGCCGAGCTTTTGCGCCGCCACGTAGCCGCCGACCGTGACCACAGTCGCGTCAACGACCCCTTGGCTCATCGCCGCTAATCGCTCGTTGTCCGTGCCCATCGCAATGACCTGAATATCTTTTTCGCCGAGCCCTAATTGCTGCGCGGCAACGCGAGCGGCGAGATCGGAGTCCGTGCCGGGCCGGCTTGCGCCGATCCGCTTGCCCTTCAAATCCGCCGCCGATTTGATCTCCTTCTTCGTCACCAGATAAAACAACAAGCCCGGCGCCGCGGTGGCGACCAACACCGTGTCCAAGCCGCCCATTCGGGCAAGCACCGCCGAGCTCGCACCAAATGCGCCGAAGTGAGCATCCTTGGTGGCAAGCGCGTTGATCGCGATAGTGCTGCCGCGAAAAAATACCACATCGACATCGAGGCCATGCTGCTTATACAGGCCGGCTTCACGGGCCAGCCAGAAGGTCGTCAAGTTTGGACCGGTGGAGCCGAAGGCAAGCACCGCGCGATCGAGCTTTTGCGCCGGCAGCGGCGCCGGAATGGCGCCGATCAGCATTGCCAAGAAGATGATCGAATAATTCCAAGTCCACATAGTTCACCTCAAAAAACAATATTGCTATGACGCCATACGCTTGAGCCGCGCGCCGAGAAACCTGTATCCGACCACCGCCAATACCACCGCACCCGCGACGATCGCCACCGGCGCGCTGGTCCACTCAGCAACGAAACCGGCTTGCATGCCGCCGAACTCGCGCAAACCGCCGCCGGTTAAACCGTAGAAGCCCGAGACCCGGCCGCGAAACGCCTCCGCAACGCGCAGCTGTATCGAGGTATTGAGCAGTGTTTCAAATACCGTGCTCAGGCCACCGATGACAACCAAGAGCGCCACGGCGAGGGAGAAATTTCGGCTCAAGGCGAAGCCGCCCAGCAGCGCCGCGAAGGCAACCAGTATGGAAACCATGAGCCAGCGCTTGGCTTCCACGCGTCCCAAACTAGCCAGGGTAAGCGAGCCAAAGATCGTTCCCAGCCCGGGACCCGCAGCGAGAAAGCCGAAGCCGGAAGCGCCGACCCGCAAAACTTCTTTGGCGAACACCGGCAGAAGCGTTACATATGAACGCCCGAAGATATTGAAAATTGCCGAAACCGTCAGATAGGTAAAGATAACCGGCTCGCCGCGAACGTAGCGAAAGCCGCCGAGCAAACTCTGCACCACGGTGCCGCGCCCCGGCTCCTGGACGTTGGCCGGGACGCGCAGCCGCACCAGCGCCGCCACCACCGCCAGGTAACTGACGACGTTGGCGTAGAAACAACCATCGATGCCGATGGTTCCGACCGAGATCCCCACCAGGCTAGGCCCCAGTAAACCGGCGCCGTTCCAAGTCACCGCATTCAGCGCCAAGGCATTGACCAGGACATCACGCGGTATGAGTTGCGGCAGCAGCGCCTGGCGCACCGGTTGCTCGAACGCCCAGGTCGTTGACGTAACCGCGCCGAGCACGAAGATATGCCAGACCTGGATCGCGTGCCTCGATACCAACAGCGCCAAAATCAGAGATGTGCCGGCGGCGACGAATTGAATCCACAGCATCACTTTGCGCCGGTCGATGCGGTCTGACATGATCCCGCCGATGATGAAAAAGCTCAGCAACATCACCATGCGCAGCGAGCTGAAGAGCCCGAGATAAGAGCGGCGACCCCGTCAGATCAAAGAGCAGCCAGCCCATGGCGATGCTCTGCATCCAGGAACCGACGTTGGAGACGAAATAGCTCGACCAGAACCAAAAATAGTCGGGATAGCTAAGAGCGCGAAAGGCGCCGTTACTTTTTGAATCATTCATCAAGGGTGAGCTGTAGGGGCGAAAAATTTCTCGCCCCTACCAGGATCCTTCGCGTTAGATTCTCCTTTAAATATACTTGTGCGGGGACAATCCGCACAACGAAGGCCACTTGGTTCCGTCATACCCGCGCAAGCGGGTATCCAGGCAAATTTGGCAAAGAACAAACCTGGATTCCCGCGTTCGCGGGAATGACGAGTCGAGTAGAGAACCATTTGTAGCAACCCACGCCAAATTCTTATTCTGAAGACGAGTGTCGGATTGTAGGCACTTCGTGGACATATCGAGATGCTTACTGCAGCGCCAACGGATACATCCGTTTGGGATTCTCGAAACAAATTTTGCGCTTGATATCCGCGCTGACATCCTCACGCGTCATGAATTTTTCGATGTTGTCGCGAAATTCATTGCGAGGCTCATGGGGAAAGTCGCTGGCGCAAAAGAGTATATCGTCGCGCAAGACTTGGGCGACCTGCGGGATGCCCCGATCCTCCAACTCGCAATGAATGAAAATCCGGCCGCTCTTCAAATGCTCCGATGGTGCCTTCTTGCAATCCGGCGCCTGGTTGGGGCGGTGTTCGTACTCCAAATCCAATCGTTCCATCAGATACGGCACCCAGCCGCAGCCGGCTTCGGCATAGGCGACCTTCAACTTGGGAAACCTGTCGTACACGCCGCTGTAGATCATGCTGGTGATCTGAATCATCTGGCCGAAGCCATGACTCAAGGTGCGCACTTCGATGAGCCGGTCGAAGCCGTCGACGCCGATACCCTGGGTTGGCGCGGCGTGCACCGCGAGCAGCGCATTGAGATCCTGAGCCGCTTCATAAACCGGGAAATACCTTTCGTCGCCGAACGGCTGGCGTAACCCCACCGCTGGCAAGATCCCGCCGACAAAGCCCAATTCTTTAACCGCGCGGCGCAGCTCCTTGACCGCCGCGGGAATATCCTGCAGGGGCAACAGTGCCATGCCCTTTAAGCGTTTTTCCGATTTGGTGAAGCCTTCGTAGAGATAATTGTTGTAGCCGGTCGCCAGCGCATAGGCCCAATCCTTGTCGCGCACCAAGCCGAAGGTCAAAGCGGTGGTCGGATAGAGCACCGACCAGGCGATCTCGTCTTCGTCGAGAAACTGTTGCCATTCCTTGAGGCTGGCTTTGGCGATGGAACGTCCCTTGCCGTCAAGTATCCGCCGAGCCTGGCGATGAAAGCCGTCGAGCGTCGGGAAAAACGGGAACGCCATCAGATCGTCCCGCCCTTTGAACGGCGCCGGCAGGAAATCGAGCAGCTCGGAGTCGGCTTCCACCACGTGGCCATCGGCATCGATGAAACCTGTTACCTTTGCCATCATGCACCTCCGTAAATCTTGAAAAAACATGTAACAACCGCAGCCGGCAAGTTTCAACAACCTGGCAGAAAAACGCCGCGATAAACTGACGGCGTGGCCAGCGATACCGAATCAGTCAGCCGGCGCCGCTACGCATTAAGGCAAGATTCCCTTGCCACGCAAAAACTCCCGCGCCACATCCTTCGCTTGGCGTTTCTCGCCGTCCACCGCGTAATTGAGCTTGCGCATCTCCTCGACGGTGAGAATACCGCCGAGCTGCCTCAGCACGTCGCGCAGCGGCGGATGTTTTTGCAACGTCGACTGCCGCACCACGGGGACGGCGTCGTAGGGCGGAAAATAGTGGCGGTCGTCCTCCAATTGGAACAAACCGTAGCGCGCGATCAAACCGTCGGTGGAGTTGCCGGCGATGAGATCGACCTGATTTTCCGCCAGCGCCCGGTAGGTCAGCGACAGATCCATTTCGCGCGTTGCCTCGAAGTGCAGTCCGTAGGCTTTGGAAAATCCCGGATAACCGTCGGCGCGCGACATGAAGTCCTGGCCGAAGCCGGCGCGCCATTGAGACGAGACCTTGGCCGCGTCGCTGACGGATTTCAAACCGAGCTTCTTGGCATCCTCGCCGCGGACAAGTATGGCGAAGGTATTGTTGAAGCCGAGCGGCTCGGTCCATTCCAGGTCGAAGCGCTTGGCATACTCTGCTTTCACACGGCGTAGACTTCCTGCGGATCGGCCAGTGGCTTTTCTTTCAGGATCGCCAGCAGTCCGGTGCCGGTGTATTCGACGTAAAGATCGATCTCACCGCCGACAAGCGCGTCATGGGCGAGATTGCCGCCCAGGTCGAAACGTCGCACCACCTCCATGCCGGTTTTCGCCTCGATCGCTTGGGCGAGGATCTCGCCGACAATCACCTGTTCGGTGAAGTCTTTGGAACCCACGGCAATGCGCCCAGCTCCTTTGCCGGTGAAAAAATACATGCCGCCGAGAAACGCCAAGACGACGACCGCGGTAACCCACAGGAGTTTTTTTGACTTGCTACGCGCCACAGCGCCGAGTTGAATCGTCTTCTCGAAATAGCCCAGGAGCAAATCCGCGCCGAGCGCGATCAGCGCCGCCGGCACGGCGCCGGCGAGAATGAGCACGTTGTCATTGGCGCGCAAGCCGCGAAAGATATAACGGCCCAGGCCGCCGGCGTCGATGGCGGCCGCGATGGTTGCCGTGCCGACGCAAATCACCGTGGCCACACGCACGCCGGCGAGAATCACGCCGAGCGCGAGCGGCAGTTCGACTTGAAAGAGCAACTGACGATCGGTCATGCCCATGCCGCGGCCGGCGTCGCGGATCGCCGGGTCGACGTTGCTGATGCCGGTAAAGGTATTGCGGATAATCGGCAAGAGCGAGTAAAGCACCAGGGCGACGATCGCTGTGCGCGCGCCGATACCGCCGACGAGTTTGAACTGAAACAAGTAAATGTTCAGCGGAATGAGAAAACCGAACAGCGCCAAACTCGGCACAGTCTGCATGATGTTGGCAAAACCGAGAATCGGTTTGCTCAGCGCCGGCCGGCGCGTCAGCAGGATACCCAAAGGCACGCCGATCAGCACAGCGATGCCGGTGGACATGATCACCAGGAACAAATGTTCCAAGACCAGTTCGGCGAACTCGCTGCGGTTGTTCGCGAAGAATTCCAGCAGCGTCACGCCGGTCTCCCGATCGTTTGGCCGTCGTGAAAGCAGGCGGCAAAAGCGCGCGCCTCGGCATTGGATGATTCGAGCAGCTCCGCCGGGGCTCCGAGCAAAACCATTTCGCCGTCCTTGAGCAAGCCGATGCGATCGCCGAGCACGAAGGCTTCGGCGATGTCGTGGGTGACGAACACCATGGTCTTGCCGAGCTCCTGCTGCAAGGTTTTAAATTCCTGCTGTATATCCCGGCGGGTGATCGGATCGAGGGCGCCGAACGGCTCGTCCAGGAGAATCACGGGCGGATCTGCCGCCAGGGCTCGGGCGACACCGATGCGCTGGCGCTGGCCGCCGGAGAGTTCGCGCGGGAAGCGCGCGGCGAAACGGTCGGCGTCCAGACCGACTAGAGTCAAAAGCTGGCGCGCCCGCTGGCGAATGCGTTCCGGCTCCCAACCCTCGAGCCGCGGCACCACGCCGATGTTCTGTTCGATGGTCAGATGCGGGAACAGGCCGATTTCCTGAATGACATAACCGATGCGCCGGCGCAGCCGGATCGGATCCCAATCCACCGTCGGCTTGCCGTCGACGATCACCTGGCCCGAGGTGGGATCGATCAAGCGGTTGATCAATTTCATCGTCGTGGTCTTGCCCGAGCCGCTGCGTCCGAGCAGCACCAGCGTCTCGCCGAGGGCAACCTGCAGGTTCAGGTGGGCCAGAAGGGTCTTGCCGGTCGGCAGTGTGAAACTGACGTCGCGAAATTCAATGGCGATCTCATCACGGTTCATATACTTGACCAATCTACTTTACAGTTCGTCATTCCGGCGCACGCCGGAATCCAGCAAACTCGCAAACCTGGATACCGGCTTCCGCCGGTATGACGGACAAAAGAGAGGAGTCTTATGCTGCGCACTTCAGGGCCAAAACACTTGGTCTCGATGTCGCATCCGCTGTTAATTTCTTTTATAGTCTCCCCGGCCATGAAACAAGAAACATCACGAAGCATTTTCGCCGCCAGTGAGATGTCACGCTGGTCGTCGGAGCCTGACGGCATCTGGTCAAGGCGCGGCGCCGATCTCGACTCGGTGCCGACGCTGTCGATCTTGACCACGCTGTGGGACCAACCGCGCTGGCTCGAAGCTTATCATCTCTATGACGATCAAGGTTCGGAACTATTCGAAGAGATCTGCGAACTGCCGGAGTACTATCTCACCCGCACCGAAAACAGCATCCTCGAAGCCCAGGCGAAAGCCATCATCGCCGCCGCGCCGGTGGAATGCATCGTCGAGCTCGGCGCCGGTTACAGCAAAAAGACCGTGCACTTACTCACCGAACAGTTGCGCCAACGCGGCCGCTGCCACTTCGCGCCCATCGACGTCAGCGTCGCGGGCCTGCTCGCTTCTCAAGCCGCGGTCAGCAGAGATTTTCCCCAGATCCATTTTCACGGCATCCATTCGCGCTACCAGGAGGGCTTTTCCGCCGTCGACAAGGCTCTACCGAAACTATTCATCTTTCTCGGCAGCACCATCGGCAACTTCAATCAGACCGAGTTCCCGCGCTTCTTCCGGGCTTTGTCGGACGCCATGGGACCTAACGATTATCTGCTACTGGGCGCCGACCGGGTCAAAAATAAGAATATTTTAGAACCCGCCTACAACGACAGCCGCGGCATCACCGCAGCATTTATTTTGAATGTGTTCCGCAGTGTCAACCGCCGGCTCGGCAGCAACTTCGATCTTAACAAGATGCGCTATCACTCCTGGTTCAATCCTGAGTGGCAGCAAATCGAGATGTACGCCGTGGCCAACGAAGACCAAACCATCCGCTTCCCCAGCGCCAACGCTGCATTCACCTGGAATCGGCAGGAACGCATCCTGGTCGAAATCAGCCGCAAGTTCGAACCGCACCGATTGCAGGAGCAATTGGGCTTCATCGGCTTGCGGCCGGTCGCCCACTACAGCGATCCGCAAGAATGGTTTTCTCTGCTACTGCTCCGCAAGCGTGGCTAATTACTCCCGATGTCGCCCCCAGTGAGTCCTCGCTGTCAACGAGACTAAGACTCGTCATGCCGGCGCAGAGCCTGCCCCGGACTCGATTCGGGGCCGGCATCCATCCGAGCTCGCGACCCAACCGCAGCAACCACCTAGATTCCGGCCTGCGCCGGAATGACAGATGACCCAAATGTAAGCTTAATGAATCAATGGACTCGGGCGCACCCGCAGCACCGGAGCACCATGCGGCAGTTCCTGGAGCGCGATGGGGCCGCGCAACTGGCGCAGCGCCGTGGCGAAGTAGTTGCCGTGATACTTGCCGGCCTGAGCGTCGAAAGCCTTCGGCAAATCGATCCACGAAATCGCCGGGTTGATGTGATGAATGCCGTGCAGGTTGAAATTTAATAATAAGCCCGCCAGCGGTTTGGCCAAACTAAGATTCTTAGCGAAAAACACATCGCTCACCGGCGTCTCATAATGGTAGACATTGTCGAGAAACGAAATCAGCAAGCCGCGCGCCGCCAGCGCGCCCAACAGAAGCGGCCAATAGCTGCCATAGCAGTAAAAGGCCAGGGCCAGACAAGATATCGTCAACACCCCGTCACGACGAATCTCGCGCAATGACTCAACGCCAAGCCAGTTTTGCATCAAAATGGCGCTGACGCCCTGGGCCGGCAGATAGCGGACGCGAAATCGCTCGAGCCAGCGCCGCGGCAGGAAAAAATACAGCGGACTGATCACTTCGACCAGGTAAAGACCGAGCAGGATCTGAAAATAATATCCCGGCGCCGCGGCCGTTTTGCTGCCCTTGTCGCGATCGTAAAACTCCGTGCCTTCCACGGGCATGCGATTGAGCTTGTGATGCAGCAAATGACTGAGCCGGAGAATGCGATACGGCGAACCGAACAGGATCGCCAGCGACCTGCCAATAAACATGTTGACCGATTTATTTGAATGAATCAGATCGTGAATCGCTTCGTGAATCAGACTCCAGAAAGGATTGGTCAGCAGGACGATCGGTAGGAGCAACCACCCCCAGCGCAAGTCCCGCGGCAACAACCACAGCGACAAGACGAAATACTCAATCAGATTGACACCGAGGAAAAAAACCGCCAGCGCGCCGTTGATCGCCTCCGGCACCCCACTGCCGCGCTGCACGATAGCATCTGCCTGCCGAACCATGGTCAGAAATTAATGTTCAAAGCTTGTTTCAAGGGCGACAAGCTCAAAAGCACTATAATGCCGAAACCGACGATCACCCCTCCGGAAATGCGATGGACCCAAGCCAAAAATCCGTGGCCGATGTTGAGCCGGAACAGCGTGAACCCGGCAAACAGCGCCACCCACCACAACCCCGAACCGATGAAAACTCCCGTCATCAACAACAGCGCCGCCATATAATGGCCGTGAAGCGTCGGCACATGCCAGCCCGCATAGATCGCGATAAACGATAGAATCGTCGCCGGATTGGAAATGGCCAGAAAAAAAGCCGTCGCATAGGCGCCGAATAAGCCGTTATTCGAAATCGTCGGGATTTGCGCCGCCGGCTCGGTGCGGTAAATCCGATAACCGATCACACAAAGAAAGATCCCGCCGACCAAGCGCAGCAAAAATTGATATTCGATAAAAAAATCGGAAATCAAGGAAATCCCCAGCGCGGCGATGCCGGCGGCAAGTGCATCGGCGCTGGCGACGCCCAATCCTGAAGCCAGACCGGCGACCGTACCTAACATGAGCGACCGATTGATGCACAACAAACCCAACGGCCCCACCGGCACTGCGACCACCAGACCGATGAGCATTCCTTCGATGACGTAAAAAAGCGGCATGAAATGTATTGGCGGCGATAACCAGCTAGCGCGCACAGCGAAAGCCGATGTTGTGATGGCCGCCGTGCGGATTGCGCGAGACATGCCGGCCGCGATGAGTCGCGGTCAATTCTTCGCTTCGCGCGTCATGCCCGCCGCCGCGAGTGGTGCGCACCATATCTTTGTTGAGATCCTCCCGGCCGTCTCTCAAATTGTACGGATAGGGGCGATAGGCGCTGCTCACCCACTCCCAGCCGTTTCCCGCCGCATCGAGCAGTCGGTAAGGACTCGCGCCATTGGGGAAACTCCCGACCGGCTTGAGCTCGTTCCAACCGGCGCCGAATTGCGCTCGCGTCCGATCTGGAGCTTCGTCACCCCAGGGATATTTTCGACCATCGGTGCCGCGCGCCGCCTTTTCCCACTCCGCTTCCGTCGGCAAACGTTTGCCGGCCCAGCGGCAAAAGGCGACGGCGCCATACCAGGAAGCTTCGACGACCGGATTATTCTCAAACCCGGCATCCGCCGTCCACTCACCGTTGCGCCGGTGCACGCGCGCATCGCTGTCATCGATATCGAAATATATTTCGCCCTTGGGACCTTCCGGTCCAATGGCGTTCAGGAACAGTGCGAACGAGGCATTCGTCACCTTGGTGCGATCGATGAAGAACTCGGCAACTTCGACGCGATGCTGCGGCCGTTCGTCTGCCGGACCGTCATTACTACCCATCACGAACACGCCGGCGGGAATGCGAATCATTTCGCCGAGGTCGTTCGACGGCGCAACCACAGCGGCGCTGGCAAATCCCACGACCGTCAATGATAAAACGGCGAACAGCGTCACAGGCAATCGTATCATCGGTGCAGTATCCGCTCTCGATCCTACGCAAAGAGGATAGTCTTGGCAAGATAATCTCGCGCGAATTCTACGACCTGCCACATTCGATCGGCGATTTCTGAAAACATATTTCAACCGGAATCCGTGCCCAGGGAAGGCGAAACCGTGATTGACACCTTGCTACTGTTTCCTGTACAGATTTCCATAAACTCGCACGACGCGGCCAAGCGGCAGCTGCTCACATAGAACGCGCGCGGATGAGAATCTTATTCTGCGTCATAAGGAGACAATGTCATGGCGACCAAACCGGAAAACAAGTTCGTTACCGTCGATGGACTGAAACTTCGCTATATCGAAGAAGGTTCGGGGCCATCGTTGCTGTTCCTGCACGGCGCGTCGCTGGGCAGCTCGGCGGATGTGTTTTTGCGCAATCTCGGCCCTTTTGCCAAGGCCGGATTTCGCTCCGTTGCCTTTGACTATCCCGGTTTTGGCCTCTCCGACATACCCGCCAAGCAAAGCACGGCGCAGCAACGCAACTCCATCCCGAAATTCATCGATGCCGCGGGCCTCGGCAAGACCGCGCTGATCGCCCATTCACGCTCGGGCGGATTCGCCATTCAACTGGCGTTGGAAGAGCCGAGCCGCTATTCGCACGTCATCATTCTTGGCACCGGCTCGCTGCTGCCGCTGCAGACCGAAGCCCAGGTCGGGAAGTACGAAGCGGTGCAGGCGCGCGTCGACAAAGAGATGGCGCAAAAGGAACCGACAGTCGAGGATGCCCGCAAACTTTTGCAGGCTGACACTTTCAACCATGCGTTAATCTCGGACGAAGACGTCGCCCTGCGCCACCGCAGCATGATCGGCGGCAATTTCAAAGCACACCAGGACCGCCAGAGCCACGACGCCCCCGCCGGCGGCGGCGCGGCGAGCAAGCCCTTATATGAAAGACTCGCCGAGCTGAAGATGCCGCTGTTGATGATCTTCGGCCGTGAAGACCGCGCCCACGCCGGCGAACGCGCCCAACTGCTGAAAGAACAGCAACCCCAAATCAACCTTCACATCGTCAACGGCTGCAAGCACATGGTGCACTGGGATGCCTTCGACGACCTAATGCGCCTGGGCGTGCCGTTTTTGAAGAGCTAACGAGCAGGTGGGGGTTCTTGTCTACTTTTGGTGTCGTTCGAATCCGGGCTAGCTCACCGAAGCGACCATTAGCCATCCGACCATTCCGACGCTGAATCGCGATGTCCCATTATCGCTGAGTTATTCCGCGCCTCACGCCGAATAACCACCGCAATCTTGTTCCACCAGCGTTGCTGTGCGAAATTGGCGCCGTATGAACGCCGCTAAAACTTTTCTGCGCCGCGGCATTGTCGAAGGTTTTTTCGGTCCACCTTGGTCAATGTCGCACCGACGGCGGCTGTTCGAATTCGGCGCGGCGCGGGGGATGAATACCTTTCTCTATGCGCCCAAAGACGATCCGTATCATCGAAAGCTATGGCGACAGCCCTATCCTAAAACGAAATGGCGCGAGCTCCTACTGCTGATTCGAGCTGCGCAAAGTAATCGAATTGACTTCGTCTATGGTTTTCACCCCGGCGAGGGATTGTACTTCGGCGACGATCGCGCCGTTGGCATTCTCCTGCGCAAAGCGCAGCGCTTCTACGACGCCGGCGTGCGCACCTTCGCCGTCTTGTTCGACGATATTCCTTCGCGCTTGAGCGATCCGCGCGACCGGCGCGCTTTTAGGAATAGCCTGGCGCGCGCCGAGGGGACTTGGCTGGCAAAAATCATCGCCGCCCAGCCGGGGAGCTGGAGCGACGTCGCCTGGTGGATTTGTCCTTCTTATTACAGCGAGGATGCCATGCTCGAACGAGTCTTCGGCAAGTTCGAACCGCATTTTCTCGAAACTTTGGCGCAATATCTGCCGCCAAACACCCCCTGCTTCTGGACCGGGCCATCGGTGGTTTCAAAAACCATCACCCTTTCCCATGTGCGGCGCATTGCCAAGAAGATCCAACGTCCGTTATTGCTGTGGGACAACTATCCGGTCAACGATCTGTCCATGCGCGAAGAACTACACATCGCCCCCCTCATCGGCCGGGATCCGCGCTTGCCCGAGTCTGTCTACGGCTATCTCAACAATCCGTTGCTGCAAGAAGAGTTGAGTTTTATCCCGTTGGCGACTTGCTTCGACTACGCCCATGCTCCGGCCAAGTATCGAGCGGAATCGTCCTGGACGAATATCGTCCGCCAGCGCTTCGGCGCCGACGCGTTGCCGCATTGGCGTGCGCTCAGGAGTTATGCTGAAGCGAGCAGCGCCACCAAAAAGGACAAACGCCCGCTGCGACTAACACCAGCCGAGACGCGCCGACTGCGAGCGGCCTACGCCTACGTCGAACGAAATCGCGGCCGGCGATGGGTGAAAGAATTGGCACCATGGCGCGCAGCCATCGCGAAATTGACTTAAAGATTTGTGATGCGCAGCGAGATTGCAGTTAGACATCAAGAAGAATAAGATTTCTCACTCGTTCGAATCACAGCTGGCTATTGAGCATCAGCATGGAGAATCTCGCATCAACGTCGTCTCCAGCCGAGCGCCGGCCCTCGCGCCACCATGAGCGTGAAGCCAATTGATCGCCGCCATGCGTGAGTTCCGCGGCCGCCTGCTTGGCCTGGTCGCCGATCTTGACGATCGCCAGCTGATCGGCCCGCGCTTGGCGATCGTCAATCCGCCGCTGTGGGAGATCGGCCATGTCGCCTGGTTCCAGGAGTTTTGGGTACTGCGCCACTTGCGCGGCGAGCGGCCGATCCTGGAATCTGGCGACCGGCTTTATAACTCCACAGATGTCGCCCACGACACTCGCTGGGAGTTGCTGCTGCCGAACCGAGCCGACACCCTGGCCTACATGAACGAAGTGCTCGAGCGCTGCATCGCCCGCATCGACGGCAAATCCGAACTATCGCCCGACGAGTTCTATTTTGATTGGTTGGCGACGTTTCACGAAGGGATGCACTCCGAAGCGCTCGCCTACACGCGCCAGACTCTGGGCTACCCGCCACCGCGGTTTCTCCAGCTATCCGCGTTGGGTGACACTCTCGATCCGCGCGCTTGGCCCGGCGATGTCGAAATTCCCGGCGGAAAGTTTCTTATCGGCGCAACCAAGGATGTTCCGTTTATATTCGACAACGAGAAATGGGCCCATGAGGTCGAGGTCAAACCGTTCAGCATCGCTCGCGCGCCTGTGACCAACGGCGATTATTTGGAATTCGTCGAAGAAGGTGGCTATCGCGAACCGAAGTATTGGAGCACCGAGGGCTGGCGATGGCTCGAATCCGGCGGCTCGCCGCAGCTGGAAAAATCCTTCGCCAAGTTCTTCAACAAAAACGTCAGTGAGCCCGTTGAAATTGCCGCGTATAAGGAAAAACTCGACCATCCGGTCTACTGGCAGCCGCTCGATAATGGGCGCTGGCAGCAGCGCGTCTACGACCGCTACGTCCTGTTGAACGAAGATCTGCCAGTGGTGCATATCAGCTGGTTTGAGGCCGAAGCGTTTTGTAACTGGGCCGGCCGGCGCCTGCCCACCGAAGCGGAATGGGAATTAGCCGCATCGGGAGAACCGACATCGGCAGGAATCGGACTAAGTCAACGACGGCGCCATTATCCTTGGGGCGATCAATCCCCCGAACCACAACATGCCAATCTCGGCTGGCGCGGCGACGGTGTCGTCGAAGTCGCAGCTTATAACGCCGGCGACAGCGCCTTCGGCTGCCGCCAGATGATCGGCAACGTCTGGGAATGGACTGCGGATGATTTCCTGCCCTATCCAGGCTTTAGCGCCGATCCTTACAAGGAATACTCGCAGCCCTGGTTCGGCACTCATAAAGTCCTGCGCGGCGGCTGCTGGGCGACCTCGTCGTTGTTGATCCGCAACAGCTGGCGCAACTTCTACACCCCCGATCGGCGTGATGTCTGGGCCGGCTTTCGCACCTGCGCCAAGTAACGTGACACGTGAATATCCAACTGGTCACTCCCGCGCCGCTGACGATCAACAACGGCAACAAGATCACAGCGCTGCGCTGGGCGGCGATCCTGAAAAAACTCGGCCACCGCGTGCGCGTGCGGCAAATCTATGACGGCAAAACTTGCGATGTCGTTGATCGCGCTTCATGCCCTGCGCAGCGCCGAATCAATCAGACGGTTTCACGAAACCCATCCGGCCAAACCGCTGATCGTCGTGCTCACCGGCACCGATGTTTATCGCGATATCCATCAAAATAAGGAATCTCAACAATCCCTTGAGTTTGCGACGCGCTTGGTCGCCCTACAAAAACTCGCTTTATTAGAACTGCCGACACGCTTTCGCGGCAAAACTAAGGTGATCTATCAGTCGGCTGAGCAACTTCCGGGCATACCGAAGCGGCATAAAGATCGGTTTGAAGTTTGCGTGATCGGCCATCTGCGCGACGAAAAAGACCCGCTGCGTACGGCGATGGCCGTGCGCGATCTGCCGCGGCAATCACGTATCGTCGTCACCCAGGTCGGGCTGGCCCTTGATAAGGGGATTGAGAAAGAGGTCAAAGCCGAAGTGAAACGCAATCCCCGCTACCGTTGGCTGGGTCAACTTTCCCACCGCAAGACCCGCGCCCTGCTCGCCCAAAGCAAGCTCGTCACCATCACCTCAAAAATGGAGGGCAGCTCCAACGTCCTGTCGGAAGCGCTCGCGTCCGGCGTGCCCGTGATAGCATCAAAAATATCCGGCTTGATGGGGACCCTCGGCAAGCGCTTTGCCGGTTACTTTCCCGTTGGCGACACAAAAACGCTGCGGCGCCTGCTTTTGCGCGCAGAGTCGGATCGAGAATTTTACCGATTGCTAAAACGCCAGTGCCGAAGTCTCGCTCACATAGTCAAACCGAAAGAGGAATTGGCTGCCTGGAAACAATTATTTCAAGAGCTAGTCTAAGCCTGTTGAGCTCAGTCCTCATGGTCGATCTGATGTGAACGTCTCGCTAACGTGAGATTGCTCGTCATTCGCGACTTCCTCACTAAAGGCAGTCATGCGGCAGACTTGTATTGACGTGTGAAAACCGCCGCCGGTACGCAGCCGCACCTTCGTCGTGTTTCATAGGTTTTCTTAAGGCACCAACAGAGTCGGCGCGACCCAAGTGCGATTTATGGCCGCGCTCATCGGCGCTCCGGGATCATTGCTGTTCGGCTGCGCCGTCGGCACGACAATAACTCCGGGATATTGGAGCGGAATGCCGAGGCTAACAAAATTTATCCAGAGAACGTGACACGTTAGATACGCCAACACCACGCTGGCCAACCGTAACGATGTCGAAGATTTTACCTTTAAGTCGCAATTCTAACGCGGTTCCGATTGGACATGAGCAACACGTACTGGCGTCGTGGTTTGAGATTGTTGATCCCAATTCAACGTCATACGAACTCTTGCGAAACCGTTACTGATGAGCACCGCCGTCACCGAGCAGGCCAGCCACCAAGCGACAAGTCTGAAATTGGCACTCATCGCTGATCCTCCGTCTTATGGTAACAACGCCTAAACCCACTCTCAACGAGGTTGGCGGGAAGCCGCCCGGGGGGTTGACGGCTTCCCGCTTGGCGAGGGGGGTGAGGTTTGCACCGTTCGCCAAATCATTGAACGTAGTCTGTACCGAGGAGATTACTGCATCGTGACGCTGCGATGATATTTTGGTTGCGTTGGTTTAGCTTCAGCTCCTGATGGATGCGCCGATCAGACCCCCTACTCGGCGATTTGCTTTATCTGTTTTTGCCGATCATCAAAGGTTCATAGAAAACCGCTGCACCGGCTCATTTACCAGCGCGCGACTATCGAGAATATCGTATACGCAAAAATAAGACAGACGATCATCCAGCCAAAAATTTCCACATAACGTGTCATACTGTGCGTTCCTTCCTTCTTTATCATTCTCTAATTTATGCGCTCACCCCGAAGCTGGGTGACCGCATCCGCAGAACATGCGCCTTATCATGCCGCTGCGAGCAAACCGTCTGACCCCCAGTCGCTTGAGGCTTTCGCGTTTCGCGGCACCGCGCCGGCGAGGCAAACGCCGCCCATAAAAAGGTTCTTCGTTTTAATCCTTGGAGTTCGGAAAGTCGTTTACTCAGACTGGCATGGGTCCAATTTATGGCGGATATCGATTACAAGGTCGTTACAAACAAATAAAGTTCACGTTGCGAAGGCAAACTAAAAACTCCACGCGTCTTCAAGAGGTCGTTGAGCGCACCGGCGCGTAGCGCCGCGGGCTCGACCGTGCGTTTGCGCTCCCGGTGCAATATCGGCTTGTCACTCTCTGAGTTTCTCAAACTAGGATCTGCGGGTGTGCACGATTCCTGCGCGGCACTGCAAAGATCATCCTTATTGCCGAGCGCAGATCGCAGAAAGTCCCCTATCTGAGGCGGGATCAGCTCGGCATGCGCCAACGCCGGCGATTAAACGAAAATGATGCCAAGGCTCACCCAAACACCGGCACTGAAATAGAGACTCATCCAAAGCACCTCGTTGCGCCAGTCATCACGTGTCTGAGTGACCCGACGGCGCACGACTGCGTCTTTCAAGCCCTCGACAACGCGGAGATAACGCATGCCGGCGCGTTTACCGATCCGCCAGCGCGCAATGTAGAGGGGGACATCCACCGTCAGTATTAGGACAGCTGTTCCGGCACAAGCGATCAAACCGATTGGGACCCACATCGGCAGGGCCCCACCCGCGTCTCGCCAATAGAGCACCAAACCGACCGCAACCAGACCGACCATTACCGACCACAACAGTTCTTCGACTGCATGCCAGATGTGATTCAGCGTGGCAACGGCGAACCAGCACGCCAGTTCCGCCACGACGATGATTGGCAGCACGGCTAGTCCGAGCGCTTCAATAGCCGAAGAGCCGGTCAGCACCGATAGCTTAAACAGCAAGAGCGCGCACTGCCATGCGAAACACAGCTCGGCAATCGTGGCAACCGTTCTACCGATAATAACCGAGGAAAGCGGACCGTCCCAAAGGCACATCCGCTCCAAATCTACTCTCGGAAGAAGCGATCGAAATGCGCAGGCTGCAACGAAGAGACCGGACAGAACGAGCTGTTTGGATCGATATACGTCGGACTCCCCCAACAGCCCCCAAGCAGCGAGACTCCACAACACGATATTCCCAGCCGAAACGGCGCAGATTAGTTGCCACCAGCGAAACGTCAGCCGGTCTGGAATCATTGCTATCGCCGCTTCACGTTCGCCGAGTCGATCATGGTCTTGTGGATTTTTCAGGCGCAAGTGGTTCAAGTATTCCATAAAGAAAATAGCTCCGTCCCGAAGACAGCGAAATACACCAGTAATTGAGATTTAACAAGATCTTAACCAAGGTCAATCACCCGGTTCACAGCGACCTGCATCGTGATCTGAGCGCGGATTTGCCAAACAGACGCAAAAACGTTCCCGCCGAGAAACAGCTCTAACGGAGATGAAAAAAGGGCTGCAGAGCAGCCCCGCTACGGACTTACGATGAGAGAAGGCACATCGCTGGATGTCCTATATGGGCGTTCGGCCCTAATAGCTCTGGACGAAACCGTCGTCAGATTGCTTTTTCAGGTCGCAATGGATGATTAATTGCCGGCATCGAGCAACGCGGGCTTTCCCGTCGGCGACGAGCGCTGAGGCGCAGCTCGTCGTGCGAGACTCAAACCCCTTTCTCGACATTCAAACGCAATTACTCGTAGCTCCGAGAAGGCGATTGTGCGGAGCTTCAAGCACCAGAGACGCAGTTGAATTGAGGAACAAATCTCGCACTACTGAAATTATTTTGGCGGCCAGTAAGTCTCATCCACGAGAAGACCGTCTGCCAGAGTGACTTCCAGGGGAATCACTTCCTTGATTCGCAGACCTTCCATGTAGCCGAGAACCAACGCGAGGTTGGTGGCCTGACTCTCGGGGTAATTGTTATCGGGATAGGCCTTGCGAAAATCCTGATCGCTCATATTGACGGCGCGCTGGGCCGCGGCGCGGACTCCGTCAAGAGTGTAGAGTCGATACGGCACGTTGAACCGCAATCCGGCTTGAGCGACGAGACTCTCCGTGTGAATGCCTCCCAAACCCACAACGCGCATATCGCCGCGGCGAAGTTGTTGGATAATTTTGGAATTTACGGCGCGGCTCCAATCTCTAGCCAATTCTATAGCCTGGATCATTTCCGCCTGGCTCAAAGGGTTCACAGCTTGCGCAGCTCGACGGTTAAACCGTTTAGCGATCTCCATTCGGAATAATTCGGCCCCTTGATGCCCAGAGGAAACGACATACTCTCGATGAGCCGCGCTAGCACCATCCGCGCTCATGCTAAACTGCAAACTCCCGCCGCCAATGTCCCAGACCACCAGGTTCTTGCCGTTTGACTGCAGAGCAGTCGCGGCTGCCAGAAACGCGAGGGCTGCCTCTTGCTCACCGGTGATTACCCGCAACGGAATCTTTGTTTCTTGAAATATTCTCGCCAAAGCGTGGTGAGCGTTTCGAGCTATTCGGAATCCCGAGGTGGCGACACCGGAATATTCGCGAGCACCAAGGACGCCGCATTCGCTTCTGAGCTCACCAAGTTTTGCGATGGCCTCTTCGATTAACCAATCGGGGATGACCTGATCCTTGAGACTTCTGGCAAACGGCAGGAGGACCTTTTTGTCTATTAGCTTGGTGATCGCGTAATGTGGCTCGGCGGATATGACTTCGGCAGCGGTGAGTTTTGTCTCCCCGGAACCAATGTCGAAGGCGCATCGTCTGCGAATCGCCGGCGCTGGCCCCGCCTGAGCAATCATCGCGCCGGCGATGACGAAACCCAAGAGGAAAACAATCAAGAGAGATCTTATCCCGCCCACGTTCATCCTATTTCTCACGTCAACCCCGGTCATCTAGTGTAGAAGAGCCATTCGCATTGCATAATAAATTGAATTTTCTAGGGAGTACAACGAACTGATGGAAAAGCTCAATGATAAATCAAAAAAACCATCGACGTAATAAAAAAGGAACGCAGACAGAAATCAGCAATCGTTCGCGGTCGCCGTTACGCGAACGATCCGAACCACATAGAACAAGATATAAACAGACCAAGCCAGTAAAAAGCACCGAATAAGGGAACTATTTGAACGGTTGTTATTATTCGAACGCCAAAATGCTTTTCTTTGAAATCGGCCAAGCTATCCGAAGCGTTTTACGAATGGATGAAGTACTGGCAAACTGACGGTAAAAATCCAATGTCAATGTAATGTACGGGTATGAGGTTGCGTTAATGCAATTGACCGCAGCGCACAGAATAGCTTTCTCAGCGACGGGAATAAGCGATTGCAGATTTCCTATCTCTCGGAAGATCCTTAAATGGCCGACGCCCCCTCGGGGAAACGCACGCCTCCTGCGCTGCACCCGCCGAGGCTGAAACCGGTGAAAAACCCTCAAACTAGCAGCAACGATACGCCAATATGAAATTCTCTTTAACGCAAGGTTACAGAAGGCCGGACGGCATACTATCTGCGTTCGCGAATGACCAGAGAAAGGAAGCCGTTATGGACGAGCGATCCAATGAAAATAATCGTGCCTGGCGTCATTTGGATGAGCCGTTCCAGGAAATATCGGCTCTCCGCGATGAAATGCTGCGGATGGAAAATAGCTTTCGCGAGCATACTGGGTCTTTGGCGGACGCGCATCGCGATGGCGCAAAAAACTTGCTTCATTACTTGGCCCTCAGACGGCACGATATCCGGCCATTGCAGGAAAAACTCGCTTTATTCGGCTTATCATCTCTCGGAAGATGCGAGTCACGAGTCTTAGCCAACCTCGACGCGGTAATGAATGTCGCCGCCAATCTGATGGGGAGGCACTCTACGGATTCAGGTCCGGTCGATTGCACCCTAGGTAGATCCAATCTCGAACAAAATTCGGCAGCCTTGCTCGGGCCGAAACCAGCCGACCGTGACGTCCGGATCATGGTCACCATGCCGAGCGAAGCCGCAACCGATTACCGGCTGGTCAGTGACCTTGTCGCCAACGGCATGGATTGCATGCGCATCAACTGCGCCCACGATCATCAAGACGCTTGGGCGGCGATGGTCGAGCATCTGCGCCGAGCGCGGACGGAGCACAACCGGTCTTGCCGCGTTATTATGGACCTGCCCGGGCCCAAGCTACGCACCGGCCCGATCGAACCCGTGCCGGGCGTTGTAAAATGGAAACCTCGGCGGGATCGATATGGCAAGGTAACCGCCCCAGCGCGAATTTGGTTGACGCCGCTGGAGCATCCCGAACCGGCCTGCGCGCACACCGACGCTTGCTTGACGATGCCCGGCAATTGGCTCGCCCGGCTCCGTAGCGGCGACAGAATCACGTTTAACGACGCTAGGGATGCTTGGCGCTCGATGGAGGTAACCCAGCCGTTTGGCGCCGGTTATCTCGCTGAATCCAGTCAAACATCTTACCTCACCTCGGAAACAGCCTTGAGTGTTGTCCGGCTGAGAGATTTAACCCGGATCGGCGCCCTGCCACCCGTGCAACCGGCAATTGTCCTTAAGCCTGGCGATCTCTTGATCCTGACTAACGCTGATACACCCGGTCGAGCGGCGCTCCGTAACGTCAATGGCGATATTCTTGAGCCCGCAAGAATCGGCGTCACCCTGCCGCAAATTTTCGCCGATGCGCGCGCGGGAGAACCCATCTGGTTCGATGACGGCAAGATTGGCGGCGTCATACGCTCCGTCGAGCCGGATCAAATGCGCGTGGAAATAGTTCAGGCCAGAGCCAAGGGCGAGAATCTCCGCTCCGACAAGGGCATCAATCTGCCGGACAGCGAACTAAACCTTCCGGCTTTGACCGCAGAAGATATCGCCCATTTACCGTTCATCGCAGGCCACGCCGACCTGGTCGATTACTCATTTGTCCGCAGCACACGCGACGTCGAGTTGTTGCTGACCGAGCTTGATCGGGTGCGTGGAAACGAACTCGGCATCGTACTCAAAATCGAAACCCGCAAAGCTTTCGAACGTTTGCCGAGCTTAATTTTGACGGCGATGCGCCATCCAAGGGTCGGCGTGATGATCGCCCGCGGCGACCTGGCCGTCGAATGCGGCTACGAACGAACTGGTGAGTTGCAAGAAGAGATCATGTGGATCGCCGAAGCGGCTCATGTCCCGGTCATTTGGGCAACCCAGGTCTTGGAGACTCTAGCAAAGAAAGGCCACCCGTCGCGCGCGGAAATCACCGACGCTGCGATGGCTGAGCGCGCCGAATGCGTAATGCTAAACAAGGGGCCGTATGTCGTTGAGGCGGTTCGGACGTTGGACAACGTTCTGCGCCGCATGCAAGACCATCAGACAAAAAAGGCCGCGTTGCTCAGGCCATTGAACCTGGCGGAGCGGTTTTGCCAAGACCAACATTTTCGAATAGACGAATAACCCTAACTCGCTCGATCGCCTCTTAGCAATTCGATGACGACCGGCACGACATCAATCGCTGTCGTGCGTCGCGCGAGGCGCCGAACCATTTCGCTCGGTGCCCATGATTTCGTAAAGCCGTTCTTGCGAGCGCGTCGAGTCCGCGCCTTCCGTGCGCATCCGAAGCGAGCTGCCGTCGGACTGAATGCGCCAGCCTTTCACACTATCGGCTAGTTGGGTATCCAAAATTTCTTTAAGCTTGGCCTGATGCTGCCCATCCAGCACCGGGAAGGCAATCTCGACTCGGCGATCGAAATTGCGCTGCATCCAGTCCGCCGACGCCAGCATATATTCCGGCTTGCCGTGGTTGTGGAAATAGAAGATGCGCGCATGCTCCAGATAGCGGTCGATGATGGAGAGCACCCGGATGCGGTCGGATATTCCCGGCAAGCCGGGCCGCAAACTGCACATGCCCCTGATGATGAGATCGATTTCCACCCCGGCTTGGCTGGCAAGGTAGAGTTCTTCGATCACCGACGGATCGACCAAACTGTTTATCTTGGCGATGATCCGCGCCGGCTGCCCGGCGCGCGCATGATCGGCCTCGCGGCGAATGGCGTTTATGAAATACTCACGCAGACCGATCGGCGCCAAGATCAAGTGGTTGAATTTTTGCGGTCGCGTGTATCCGGTCAACAGATTGAACAGCTCGGTCAAATCTTGGCCGAACGTCTCGCGGCATGTGAACAAACCGAGATCGCTATAAACACCGGCGGTCCTGACATTGTAGTTTCCCGTCGCCAGGTGGCAGTAGCGGCGAATGCCATCGGCTTCCTGACGCACCACCAAACAGATTTTACAGTGCGTCTTATAACCGACCAGCCCATAAACCACATGGGCGCCGACCTCCTCCAGCGCGCGCGCCCAGCTAATGTTGGCTTCCTCGTCAAAGCGCGCTTGCAACTCGACGAGCACCGACACCTCTTTGCCTGCCTCGGCTGCCCGTGCGAGCGCTTGGGCAATCGGTGAGGTTGGGCTAACTCGGTAAAACGTCATCTTAATTGCCAATACTTTAGGATCCTTGGCCGCTTCCTCGACAAAACGCACCACGGCATCAAATGACTGATAAGGATGAAACGCCAAAACGTCGCCGTTGCGAATCGCGCTCCAAATATCGGGCGCGCGCTCGAAGGCCGGCACCGGCAACGGCGCCTGAGGCCGATCCTTGAGGCGCGGCAGGTTCACGGCGCCGTATAACTGAAACAAATCGGTGAATGCCGTGAAACCTTTGCCCGGGTAGAGATCTTCACGCGTGAGCTCCAGCTGCTCAACCAACTGAGTGACGATCTCGACCGGTAGATCGGGATCGTATTGTAGCCGCACCGCATCGCCCATGCGTCGCTCGCGAATGCCTTTCTCAATGGTCATCATAAGATCCTCGTCGCGCCGCCGTGACACCAGGAAATCGGCATCCCGGGTCACCCGGATGGCATGGCACGAGACAATCTTAAAACCGTGATAAAGACGCGGCAGATAATGATGCAAGGTATCTTCCAACAGCATGAAGGCATGTTGTCCATCGCGCGCCGGCAGAGGAATGAAACGCGGCGCCACCTGAGTCGGGATGTGCACGATGGAAAGATCGGTGTGGGGCAGACGTGAAGCCAGCATCGGCTGCAAGGCTACCACCAAACCGAGCGAGCGATTGGCCAAATAAGGAAACGGATGGGCCGGATCGATAGCGAGAGGCGTAACGATCGGATAGAGCGTGCGCAGGAAGAATTCTTCGAGAAACCGCTCTTGCTCGCCGCTCATCTCTTCGGGACGAACCAGATGAATTCCTTCGGCGCTCAGTTGAGGCATGATGGTGTTGAGGAAACATAAGTGTTGTTCAGCGGCCAATTCGTGCACTCGCGCCGAAATCGCCGACAATGCTTCCGCCGGCGTCAGACCGTCGGGGTCGCAGCTGTTATCCCCCTCGAACAGCATCGCTTTGAGCCGCGCGACCCGCACCATAAAGAATTCATCGAGATTGGCACTGAAAATCGCCAGAAATTTCACCCGCTCCAACAGCGGCACGCTCTCATCCTTGGCTTCTTCGAGCACCCGCCGGTTGAACTCCAACCACGACAATTCACGATTGATATAGGTATTCGCATCCATCCTGATTCACCCTAAAAGCCGATACGCGAGGGGCACCAAGAAACTAGATTGCTACGATTAACCTATTAAGGCCAGATTTGGCAAGCAAAGGCTATGTTACAGCTTGGTTAAGGTGAGGTTAAATCGCTTAACCATCAACATGACCCTCCAACCAAGCCAATCCGCAATCGAATGTTCATCAAGTTCAAACTCGCTTGTAACCAGAGAGAGCTATTGTCCATCGGGTGGTGATCATCGTTTTGGCTATCGTTGCCTGGTTTTTGAGTCCAAGCCCGCTGGCGGCAACGACTCTGTTGGATAACTTCGAACAGTATAGCGAAGGCGTTTTCCCAGCCAAATGGCGCGGGAAGAACAGCGATGCGCAAAATATCTATCGGATCGAAAGCGAGAGGGGCAACCGCTTTCTACACGCCCAAAGCAACAACCAAGGGGTTCAGCTTGCGTTGGAACGGATCGTCGATCCGAAAGATCTGCGCCGGTTGGCATGGCGCTGGCGCGTGCACACGTTTCCCAACGGCGCCGATGAGCGCATAGGTGCGAAACACGACGCCGCCGCGCAAGTCTACGTTATTTTCGACAACCAATATTGGCCCCGCGTAATCAAATATGTCTGGAGCGCGGCTTTGCCGGCGGGAAGTCGCTTCAACCATCCTCTCTACAACCGCGGCCATGTTGTAATCCTGCGCAGCGGCCCGGCGGACAAAAACCAATGGTTCAACGAAGAGATAAATTTTTACGACGACTATCGATCATTCTTCGGCAGCGAACCGGGTAAGTTTCAGGGTATTGCGGTTCTTAGCAGCTCAGACTCAACCAAAAGCACTGCCAGCGCGGATTTCGATGATTTCACGCTACTCCCGTAGCAACAAAATACTCTACGCCATTCAACACATCATCGGATGTTAAGCGGCACTTTCCCGGCTGGTTTCCTGAGCCGGCGAAAATCTCGTTGCGTTGAGACCAGTCACTTATTGTCCTTCTATCGCAGTCTCACCGTAGCACTCGGTTTCAGGTTCGCCACCGCGTGGCAAGCCTTGGTCATGCTCTCACTCCAAGCGCTTTGGGCGGTCGTCATTGTGCTGTTCGGCAAAAGTATGGTCACCGGCGCGCAGAGCTCTTTTCACCTGCACCACGACCGCGTCTAGCCACCGAGCGGCATTGCGGCTTAGCCCTAACCGAACTTAACATCGTTACGACCAAGTTATTCAAATATCCGTTCAATATCCTTCAACAATCGCCGCTCGTGACCAGGGAATCGTTTTGACTCTGAAGCCGTGCTCTCATTCTCCCAGGCGACAATTCGCTGACGAATTCTCGCAGCGTTCAAACCAAGCGCGGCGCACACCGACTCAAACGAAAACAGCCGGTCCGTCTCGCTATCTAAAAACCATGCACGTTCGGCCAGGAAGGCTTTATTAGACCGGCGCAAATTTTTGCGATAACTTAGCAGGGCGTCTTTCAGTACAGCCAAGAATAGATCCTGCTCTGGGTAGCCGTGGCCATTGCGCCGCACGGTTTCCCAGAAGTCACTGTTTGTGCCGCTTTCATTGATTCGCAAGACTGGGTTTGAATTCACTGCGCATCTCCTTCCTTGCTCGGCAACTCGTGTGTGCTTCAGAATGCAGCATGGCGCTGCGAACCGCGTCACTATGCGCCTCGCTCGGTTAAGCCTGGGTTAACTCAGTGCAAAATTTTCTCGACAATAGACCCCCGGCGCCCGGTTAATCTGCTTTTTTTCGTACCTTAATACGCCCGCAATAATGCACGGCTAAGGTCGAGCGGTAATTAATGCTTTTCCTCACTCTAGTTCGCGGCCGATAGCTGAAGTGACGGTTGTAAAAGAAAGGGCGATGATACGAATGAAAGCGCTCACCAGGTCCCAAAGCAATGAAGCCCAGCCGCGCCATATTTGTATCGTCACCGAAACCTACCCACCCGAAGTTAATGGTGTGGCATTCACGTTAGCCCACCTGAGCGAAGGACTACGTAACCAAGGTTACGCGGTTTCGCTAGTGCGGCCGCGGCAAAAATATTTTGACGACGCCGGCCGTCATGTGAATTCCAAAGGCACGCTGCTACGCAGCCTGCCATTGCCGGGGTATAAAGGTTTGCGCGTTGGCTTGCCGGCGCGGCGCACGCTGCGCCGGCGCTGGTGCGAGCAGCGACCCGATGTCGTCTACGTCGCGACTGAAGGGCCCTTGGGCTTATCCGCCGTGCGCGTGGCCACCGGCTTGGGCATCCCGGTGTTTAGTGGTTTTCACACCAACTTTCACAGTTATTTACAGTATTATCGCGCCGCCTGGTTAAAGCCGGCGATCCTGCGCTACCTGCGCTGGTTTCACAATCAAACCATGGGAACGATCGTTGCCTGCGCCGATCTCAGGAATGAATTACAAACCATCGGGGTTAAAAATATTAGCATTCTCGGCCGCGGGGTCGACAGCCGGCGTTTTTCCCCAGAACACCGCAGCCCGGCGCTGCGCCAGAGCTGGGGCGTGTCGCACGATGAACTCATCGTCCTGCACGTCGGCCGGCTGGCGCCAGAGAAGAACTTAGACCTGGCCATCGACGCTTATCGGGCCATGCAACAGTGCGGCAAGGTGGCCCGATTCATGTTGGTGGGCGACGGGCCGCAGCGCGCGACGCTTCAAGCGCAGCACCCTGATCTGGTGTTTGTCGGTGTGCAGACCGGCGACGATTTAGCTCGATATTACGCGTCCGCCGATATTTTCTTGTTTCCCAGCGAGACCGAGACCTTTGGCAACGTAACCCTGGAGGCGATGGCGAGCGGATTGGCCGTAGTCGCTTATGATTACGCGGCGGCACATCGTCACATTCGCCATGGTTCCAGTGGTCTATTAGTGCCCTTCGGCAATCGAAATGATTTTATCGAAGCCGCAGTAGCGATCGCCGATGCGGCCCAATATTTACCGGCGCTGCGTCGAGCTGCCCGCGCCCACGCCGCATCCCTCGATTGGCAGCGCATCGCCCGGCTATTCGGCACGCTGCTTGAGAACAAGGTTCGACTGACGACGGCCGACGATGAACTTTCATCGCCGACTATTGAGGTGACACTCGCGTGACGACGAACTTGAATTGACCATAAATACGATCTTTCGGAGGGAGGTACTTCTAGATGGAAGTTACAGACATCTTTCAAAGTCTAACGGCTTGCTTAAACCAGTCGAGTGCGGCGCGCTGCGGGTTTGATGCATCCAGCGGACTCGCGTTGCTCGCGGCCTTGGCCGGATTGCTCCTGTGCATCTACGCTGCTCGTCGACTTCTAGTCACGGTGATGACCTTACGCGCCGTGGCACTCATGCCGGCGCTGTCGAGAAAGCTGTCCAATTGGGTAAAATCCAGCGATTACACCGAAGCACAGTTTTTGCGCGCTGACGGCGCGCCGGAAACCTGGGCTGAAATCCGCCAAAAGGCGCTGCAACGCTTGTCGCAGTTGCTCAACAGCCAACAGGCCCAGTCGATCGCTTGGGCGAATTCCATACGCGAAAGTTTTTCCGATCTCCGCTTCACCGACGCCAATCGCGTGCCGTTTCCGTTCGTGCGTGTGATGCGCGAAAAATTCAATCTCTGCTCAGTAGTGACCGCATCGCGCGGCCCAAGGCTGCAAAATCTCGACGGTCACTGGACCATCGATGTCAGCGGTTCCTATGGTGTCAACGTCGCCGGCTTCGACCGCTATAAAGAATGGATCCAACGCGGCTGGGATCAGGTCAAGGATCTCGGGCCGGTTTTGGGGCCGCTCCATCCGATTGTCGCCGACAACATTGCCGTCCTAAAGCGCATCTCGGGCCAGGACGAAGTGTCGTTTCACATGAGCGGCACCGAAGCGGTGATGGCGGCGGTGCGCATGGCGCGTTTCAATACCAAGCGAAATTTAATCGTCTGTTTCTCCGGCGCCTATCATGGCTGGTGGGACGGCGTGCAACCGGGCCTTGGCAGCGAGCGGTCGCTCGACGATTGTCTCACTTTGAAAGATATGCAGCCGGAATCCCTCGCGGTGATTCGCCGCCGAGCCAAGGAGATCGCCGCGGTCCTGGTCAATCCGGTACAATCGTTTCATCCCAACTCGCCGCCGCCCAACGACGCGGTGTTGCTCACCAGCAATGTGCGTAAGACCGAGGATACCACCGCGCGCTACGCCGATTGGCTGCGCCGGCTCCGCGCGGTTTGCAGGGAATGCGGCGTGCCGCTCATCTTCGATGAAGTTTACACCGGCTTCCGTCTTGCTCCGGGAGGAGCGCAGGAGTTCTACGGCATTCAAGCAGACATGGTGGTTTACGGCAAAACCGTTGCCGGCGGTCTGCCGATCGGCGCGGTTTGCGGCAAGTCCGAGCTCATGCGTCGTTTCGACCCGCAGCATCCTATGCGCATCGCCTACGTCGTCGGCACCTTCTCCGGCCACCCTGCCGTGATGGGGTCGATGAATCAATTTCTCCACTGGGTCGAAACGCCGAGCACGGCGATCTTATACCAAGAATCGAACCAGCGCTGCGACGACTGGGTTCGTTCGACCAATCGGCAGCTCGCCGATGGCTCGCTACCGATCCGGGTGATGAACCTCGGCACGGTATGGACCGTGCTGTTCAAGGAACCGAGCCGCTTCAACTGGCTCTTGCAATACTATCTGCGCGCCGAGGGGGTCACATTAAGTTGGGTCGGCACCGGGCGCTGTTTGAGCAGCATGGACTTTACTGCGGAAGATTATCGAGAATTGCAGCACAAGCTGGTGACCGCGGCGCGCTCGATGAAGGACGACGCTTGGTGGCTAACGGCCGAACAACATCCAAATAGGGAGAAAGCTATGAAAACACAATTGATTCGGGAATTGCTCGGTAGTCTGGTGCAGCCGCCCAAACCGCTGCAAACCTTTTATGCCGAAGTGATGCAGCGCAAAAAAGATGACCATCATGCCTCGCACAGCAACGGCATCAACCAGTTTTTCCACCTGCTGAGCTCGTCGGTATTTATTTATTGCTACATCTTGGCGTTCTTCGATCTGACCACCGCGATGTGTTTGGGACTAGCGTCGTTGGTCGTGCGCCAGTTCGGCCATGCGGTGCTGGAACCGCCCTGTCACGACAAAGAAGCATTACTCCTGGGCTACAACACGCGCAACAAAACCCTGATCGTGCTTGGCTATATTTTGATCCCGGTGATCCACTACTTCCAGGCCGGCAGTTGGACCACGGCGCTGATTGCACCGATCGCGCTGCACTGGTTTTTCTGGACCTTATCGGTGGTGTTCGGCCGCGTGCTCTATCTGTTTTTCAAGCATGATTTTCGCACGTCGATGATCTGGTTTATCAAGCTGATCACCGATCCGCTGACCGACATCGTCGCGTACTTCCCGCGTTGGCCGGAGCGCGCTTAGCATCGCGAGACATCACAAGTTACCGGGTTCCTGTGAATCTATGGGTATTTCTATGCGCGGCCGCACTGCTCAGCCTTGAGCGCATAACGTATTTGTGGATTTGGCACGCACCTGAGAAGTTTCAAAATCGGTGCGGCGAATCCGCATTCGACGACTTGCGCGCGCCCGTGCATGTCCTACGCCATCTTTTCTACGGTTTTAAAGTGATCCAGGGCGCCGTGTTCCTAGGTTGGTGCTACATCTTTGGCGATGGGACATTAGCACCGATGGCGGGCACTGCCTTTGCCAACTTCGTCGGTTGCGCTTTGATCGCCATTGGCCAAGGACTGAATTTCTCCGTGTTTTATCGTCTTGGCACCATCGGCGTGTTTTACGGTAATCGCTTTGGCTACCAAGTCCCGTGGAATCACAAATTCCCTTTTTCAATAGTTGACCACCCGCAATACGTTGGTGCGCTGCTCTCGATCTGGGGTTTTTTTCTGCTCATGCGATTTCCCCATGACGACTGGTATCTGCTCCCCGTCCTGGAAACCGTCTACTACTTCTGTGGCGCGTACTTTGAGCGGTAATTTCCAACCATTCGGAATTTTGACCGATGACGGCGGGTAATACTTCCAGACCAGCACGGTCATCAACAAATCCGAGGATACTTACGAACTCCTCGACGTGCTCGCCCGTGACGTCGGAGTTCTCGGCATCTTCTCCGACTGGCTGGTAACGGTCACTTACTACGCCAATTGTATGGGATTCAAACAGTCGCCCGCTTTCCGACGGGGGCGACCGATTATGGTTACCCCCCCCCGCCGTCGCCTTAAAACCACCCTTTGGTTTTGAACCAACGGATCATCCCGACACTGACGACCACAGCAATGAGCCAGAACAGAGGATAGCTCCAGGCGAATTGGTTTTCGGGGATCGGCATGTTCATTCCATACACCCCGGCGAGGAACGTCAGCGGCACAAAGATCGTGCTGATGATGGTCAGGGTCTTCATGATTTCATTCATGCGATTGGAAATCGTCGACATGTAAGTTTCGGTCAGAGTCGAGACAAAATCATGATAGGACTGCACCAGTTCAAAGATGACCAGCATGTGATCGTAAACGTCGCGCAGATAGGTTGTAGCTTCGGTGGAAAGACACTCGTGATGATCCCGAGTCAACTCGCGAATGAGCTCCCGCATGGGCCAAGCGATGCGGCGGATCATGAGCAAATCGCGCTTCATACGATGGATTCTTTCGAGCGTGTCACGGTTTGGCGCAGTTAGGACGTTTTGCTCGATCCGCTCGATCCGTCCGGCAAACTCTTCCAGAAGCGGATAGAATTCATCGACGATACTGTCAAGCAGGACATATAAAAGAAAACTCACGTCGTTGCTGCGCAGGCGCGATCCCTTCGTTTCGATGCGCCGGCGCACGGAGTCGAAAATGTCTTGGGCGGAGTCTTGGAAGGTGACCAGGGTATTGCGCCCGAGAAAAAAACTCACCTGCCGGGCGGCGACCCGCTGGCGGGTGGCCCGAACCACTTTGGCGACCACGAAAAGCCGACCGGGGTGCTCGCCGGAACCGGGGTAATCGTCGACTTTGGAGCGCTGCTGCCCCGCCAGAAGGTCTTCGATGGCGAGTGGATGCAGCTGGTATTTCTCCGCTAGTGCGTGGATGACATGCATGTCGCCGAGCCCGCGCAGGTTGATCCAGCGCACCTTGGACCACGCGGGCCGGTGTTGTTCGATGAAGTCAGGAAAATCCTTGACCTCTTGAACCAAAAGATTATCCAGGTCGTAGTCGATACAGTTGACCACAACCGAGCCCTTGCGCGTGGGCCGGCGCGCGAGGTCCTGCAGTTCGACCCCGGCGGCAACGCCAACCGGGTGTTTATGCGGTGCCAAGAAATCATTGCTCGCAGAGGCCTCGTCATGGTTAAAACTTTTCGTGTTGGGCGTCATCACCATCATCGCACAGGACAAGGCTTGGCCTTCCAGATCTCAGCGGCGTACTCCGCAATCGTCCGATCGCTTGAGAAGCGCCCTGAGCACGCGACGTTGATGATCGCCTTGTGGGCCCAGGCGTCCGGGTCCCCGTAGAGCGCTGATACTTGCGCTTGAGTTGTCAGGTAGGAATTGAGATCAGCGAGATGCATATAGAAATCGCCGCCGGTCAACAACGTTTCACGTATCGGCGCGAATACTCCCGGCTCCAAACGGCTGAAGTGATCATTAAAAATCAGATCGAGGGCTTCGCGCGTTTCGGGTTCGTTCCAGTAGTGCCAGTACGGGTCGTACCAGCCGCGGCTTTCGGCGACCTGCTCGGCCGTCAAGCCGAACAGAAAAAAGTTTTCCTCGCCGGCTGCGGTGGCCATTTCAATCGTGGCGCCGTCGCGCGTGCCAACTGTCAGCGCGCCGTTCATCATCAACTTCATGTTGCTGGTGCCGCTCGCTTCGTACCCGGCAGTGGAGATCTGCTCCGAGACATCGGTCGCCGGAATCAACCGCTCGGCCAGAGTGACGTTGTAATCCGGCAGAAAGACGACCTGGAGTCGCCCTCGAGTTGCCGGCTCGCGATTCACGGTGTCAGCAACGCTGTTAATCAATTTGATAATCAACTTGGCCAGATAATAGGCGGCAGCGGCCTTGCCGGCGAAAAAGAAAGTGCGCGGCGTGAACTCTGAATCAGGATTGCGGCGCAGGCGGTTGTACAGCACCACGATATGCAAAACATTGAGCAGCTGGCGTTTGTATTCGTGAATGCGCTTGATCTGACAGTCGAAGATGCCGTCGGGATCAACGACTTGACCGGTCGTGGATTTTAGCCAGTCCGTAAACCGGCTTTTAGTGTTGCGCTTGGCCAAGCGAAAACGTTCGCGGAAAGACGCATCGCCGGCTAGCGGTTTGAGCTCGGCGATATGGCTAAAATCAGCGATCCAGGCATCGCCGATGGATTCGCTGATCAACTCGGCCAATGCCGGATTCGCCATCAGCAACCATCGACGCGGCGTGACACCGTTAGTCTTGTTGTTGAAGCGCTCCGGAAACCATTCGGCGAACTCGCGCAACAAATGGGTGCGCAGCAGGCTAGTATGAATTTCCGCAACCCCGTTTGTGCTATGGGTACCGACCACCGCAAGGTGGGCCATCCGGACTCTTCGCACTGGCGTTTCCTCGATGATGCTCATGCGCCGGATTCGCTCCTCGTCCTCCGGATGGGCGCGACGCACCTCGTCGAGGAAGCGCCGGTTGACCTCATAAATAATTTCCAGATGACGCGGCACGAGCCGCTCGAAGAGCTCGACCGACCAGGTTTCCAAGGCTTCGGGAAGTAAGGTGTGATTGGTGTAAGCGAGCGTGCGGACAGTGACATCCCAAGCTTGCTCCCAGCTGAGGCAGGCGCGGTCCAAGAGGATGCGCATCAATTCAGCGACGGCGATTGCTGGGTGAGTATCGTTTAGCTGGATTGCCACGTGATCGGGAAAAGCCTGCCAGTCAGAACCATTGGTTTGTGCAAAGCGATGCACGATATCCTGGAGTGAGCAGCTCACCATAAAATACTGCTGCAAAAAGCGCAGTGTCCGGCCGGCTTCAGTGGAGTCGTCAGGATAGAGCACGCGGGTGACGGACTCGGCGGCAACGTTGCGTATGACGGCGCCGACGAAGTCGCCATGGGAGAACTCGGCAAAATCAAAAGATTCCGGGGCAGCGGCAGCCCACAAACGCAAGGTGTTGACGCAATGGGCGCCGTAACCCGCGACGGGCCGGTCGTAGGCAATTCCCAAAAGCGTCGACGGACGGTTGGGAATGATGGTTACAGCTGAACCCTTAAGCTCGAATCTGCCGTGAAGCGGGACCGGATAGATTATCGCCGGACGCGCAACTTCCCACGGGTCCGGACTTCTCAGCCAGTTGTCTGGCTGTTCGACCTGATACCCTTCGCGAATCAACTGGCGAAAAATCCCGTACTCATAGCGTAAGCCGTAGCCGATCGCGGAATACTGCAGCGTCGCCAACGAATCGATGAAGCAAGCGGCCAATCTCCCAAGACCGCCATTGCCCAGGCCGGCATCCGGCTCCTCGTCCAAAAGCTCGGGCAAGTTCCACCCTTCACGCTCCATCGCGTTCTGGACCACCGGATCGGCACCGAGATTCATGATGTTGTTGTTGAGCGTGCGACCGATGAGATACTCCATCGATAGATAGTAAATCCGCTTGGGGTTGGCCTCTTCACGCGCGCGCCGCGTCTTGACCCAGCGGTGCGACAGCAAATCACGAATGAACCGCGCTACTGCTTCAAAACGCTGGCGTGGCCGGGCCACCAGTGGATCCAGCAAATGATCGCACATCAGGTAACGGTCGGCCCATTCGCCTTCCTTACCGGAGAGCCCCAAACGTTCGAGCCGCCGCTCGAGATCCGCATGGGCCGGGTTGGTGGTTTTCACAGCCTCTTTCCTCTTTTCCCTTACCGACAATGACCTTGTCCAGCGTAATTATGAGCCCAGATGTCAGTACCAACACAGCATACGTATGCGGCTTAGATTGCGAGATTGTTACAAGTGGGTAAAAACTCGCGCTGAAACCACGGCCGAAATTCGTCAGAAAATTTTTTCTGAAATTAGGGCGAGAACTATTCTTGACGTCTTTCAATAGAATGAAATCTCATTCGGTCCCTGAAATACCTCCCAGTCTGTCCGCGCCCTGTTCTCCATCTTGAAGTATTTCTTAATCGCAAGATCTCCCAGACCGACTGGCGCCTCCTACCCATGCTGGAAACCGCCCGTAACTTCGCCGGCGCCCACTTCGTACGTTATCAATAGCATACCGTTTTACCGAATCTTCGCAGCGCCATGACATAACCGCAACACGATCGCTTCACAGTCTCAAGGCGTGAGCAATCTTATTTGCGGAGGTACTCATGGATCGAGACCAATTAAACTCGCTGTTGCAGAATTCTTCGCGATTAAGTCGGCGAACCTTCCTGCGCGGCGGCGCGCTGGGCACACTGGCGCTCGCGGCGGGGCTCTTACCTAATCGCGCCGCCGGCGTGGCGCCAGCCTCCGTACCATTTTCGCTCGGCATCGCCTCCGGCGATCCGAGCCATCAGAGCGTAGTGCTCTGGACGCGGCTAGCCAACGATCCTCTCAACGGCGGCGCCATGCCGCCGGTGCCCATTGAAGTTAAATGGCGATTGGCGACCGATGCGCGCATGCACCATGTCGTGCGCCGCGGTACAGTCATGGCGCTGCCGCAAGACGCCCACTCCGTCCACGTCGAAGTGAAAGGGCTCGATCCCGATCGCTGGTACTGGTACCAGTTTGAGAGCGGTTCAGATTTCAGTTCGATTGGCCGTACCCGCACATTTCCAGCTCCCGGCAGCCAGCCTCGTCTGCTCCGTTTCGCATTCGTTTCCTGCCAACATTTTGAAGCCGGCTATTTCAATGCCTGGCAACGGCTCGCCGAGGAAGATATCGATTTCGTCGTCCACCTTGGCGATTACATTTACGAAGAGGAGACTCATTCGATTAGCGTTCGGCAGCATACGCCGGCATCCGAGATCACGACTCTCGACGATTTCCGCAACCGCCATGCCCAGTACAAAAGCGACGAGCATCTCCAGACTGCTCATGCGTTGTTCCCCTTCATCGTTAGTTGGGACGACCACGAAGTCGAAGATAACTACGCCGGCGCAATTTCCAAGAATAACCGCGACGACGATCCAACCAACAACATTCCGCAAAGCGAATTTCGCCAGCGGCAGTTGCGCGCCTATCAAGCCTACTTCGAGCATATGCCGCTGCCGCCGGAACTTCAGCCGGACGGCGCTCAGGCCACTATATTCCGCCGCTTCGACTGGGGACGCCTGGCTCGGTTTCACGTGCTTGACACCAGGCAGTTTCGCACCGACCAGCCCTGCGCTGGTGCCAAGGATTTACTTGCGCCGGCGGGTGACGACATCGTCATCGCCTGCGGCGAAGAGATCGATCCGCGCGCCTCGATGACTGGCGCAGCGCAAGAGGATTGGCTGCTCGATGGATTGCGACAATCTAAGACCCGTTGGAACGTAATCGCGCAACAGGTCATGATGGCAGCGGTCGACTTCGGACCCGGAGTAGCGCTCGTCGATCCGCGGCTTGCCGGATTGCAAGTTCGCAATGTCGATGCTTGGGACGGCTATGTCGCGGCGCGCAATCGTTTGCTCGGCAGCGTCGCCAGTGAAGGACTCGACAACCTGGTGGTGCTCTCCGGAGATGTTCATTCAAGCTGGGTTGCCGATCTCAAGTCGGACTTCGCAGATCCGCAGTCACCGGTCGTCGGCTGCGAATTCGTCGGCACTTCGATCACCTCCGAATTCCCTGGTGGATTCCTCCCAATCGTCTACGGAGCTCTAAAGGACCCTATGAACTCCCACATCAAATTCTTTGACGGGGTTTCGCACGGCTACGTCCGCTGTGTGGTGACACCGGAGCAGTGGCGCAGCGACTATCGTGCCGTCGATACGGTCTTGTTGCCCCGGGCGACGATCCAAACGCTCAAATCGTTTATCGTCAATCATAGCCATGCAGGTGTGATGGGCATTTTGTAGACACTGGACAACCGGTCGAAAACTCAACTGAATGACCCTCGGTATTTAGCCGAGGGGTTCTGATGTCGTCGACTGGAAGTCGACTCTTGCTTTCGTCATTCCGGCGCAGAGCCTGCCCCGGACTCGATCCGGGGCCGGAATCCAGGTTTTCTGGACTTGCAGCACAAGAGAAGATAGATGGCGCCCTACGCCGGCATGACCAACCTTCTCTTCGCCTGAAGGCGAGGGATTTCAACCATCCCCGATAGTGACATCAAATCAAAAAACAAATATCACCGTCGTCGCGTCGATTCGTTAACATGATTGTAATCATACTGTAACAAAGCTTTGATCAAAGTCGCAGCAAATGGTTGCTATTTCCGCATCCAATCGGCCTTTTTTCGCAATCGAGAGCCTTTTGCATCACTACGGCCAAAAAACCGCCCTGAAAAACCTCTCGCTTAGCGCGCATCAAAGCGAGGTGTTGGCTTTGCTTGGGCCGAGCGGTTCCGGTAAATCGACATTACTCGCCGCCATCGCCGGTATCATCAATCCGAGCGCAGGAAAAATTTGGCTCGCCGGCGGTAATCTCCTCGAACTTCCGCCGGAGGCCCGCGGCCTCGGCATGGTGTTTCAAGATTTTGCCCTCTGGCCGCACATGACGGTGGCTCAGAATGTCGCTTTCCCTTTGCGCGCCCGAAAGTCAGCAGCTGGTGAAATTGCCACTAGAGTCGAAAATGCTTTGGCGCGGGTCCGCCTTCAGGGATTTGGCACGCGACACCCTCAGGAATTATCCGGCGGCCAGCAGCAAAGAGTCGCCCTCGCTCGCGCGGTAGTCGCTGAGACCAAGCTCCTTCTGCTCGACGAGCCGCTCTCGGCGCTTGACCCGGCCACTCGAGCCAGCGTTCGCAGCGAGCTCGCCGATATTTTGCAACGGTTGAGCCTCACCACGATTATCGTTACGCATGACCGCGAGGAGGCATTCGAACTTGCCGATCGCGTCGCCGTGCTGGTCGACGGCGAGATCCAGCAGCACGCGACACCGCAGGAAGTCTACGAACGCCCGGCGAATCCCACCGTGGCGCGATTCATGGGCGCGAATTTGCTCGCGGCGTGTGTGTGCGGCGACGGCAGCGTTCAGCTGAAAAACGGCGGCAAATCGCGACTAGAACTTCCTCGCCCGATTGCCCAGGGAGAAATACATCTTGCCATTGTCCCGGAACAGGTCCGGGTCATCGACGATGGTTCCAAGATGAAAAATGTTTTGCCGGGTCGATTGCTTCGGAGCCAATATCGTGGCGGTCAGTATCGCCTACAGGTGAGATTCGGTGATCCGCAGACCGGTCAGATCGTCGAAGCGCGATCAGACTACGCGCCGACGGCTGAGGCCGTCTACCTATATCTGCCCCCGGAGGCGATCCACATCATTCAAGAATCGCCGGTCGCGCCGACAACGCCATCGGCTGCCGAGCCGCTCGTTGAACTAGAAATGACCAAGCTTCAAGAGGAAACCCTATGAAACGGATCTTTTCGTTAATTGTCATCGCGACGATCATGGTGGCTGCCCGTCGAGTCGACGGCCAATCGATCACCCTCTACACCGCGGGACCCGAAGGGCTCGCAAACAATATCGCTAAGGGGTTTACGGATAAAGCCGGCATCAAGGTCGAAGTGTACCAAGCGACGAGCGGCGACGTTCTGGCGCGACTTGAAGCCGAGAAAGCCAAGCCAAGGGCAGATGTCGTAGTGCTTGCCTCCTGGGGCGAGGGGCTCACGATGCGCCAGCGCGGATTTGTCGAGCCATACAGTTCAGTGGAAGCAAAGAAACTCCGTCCGCGCTGGTCCGACGGCGGTCTCGCGGCTCAGGGGGGCGCGGCACTGGCACTGATTCTCAACGGCAATGAAGTGAAAAAAGAACAACAACCGCAATCATGGTTCGATTTGACGACGCCGTTTTGGAAGGATTCCCTCACCATGCCCGACCCGACGCTCTCGGGCAGCGCCGCCGAATTCATCGCGGTGTTCGTGCAACATCATGGCGATCGAGCATGGAAACTTTTCGCAGAGCTGGCGCGCAATGGCTTGACCGTTCCGGGGCCCAACAACGCCGCGCTCAATCCGGTGCTAACCGGAGCAAAGAAGGGAACCATCGCGGGTGTCGATTACATTACTTTCGGACAAATCGCCAAGGGTGAGAAACTGGCCATTCATTACCCCAAAGAAGGCACGGTGGTTGCGCTGCGGCCGGTTTTCGTCCAGCAAAACGCGCCGCACCGCGATGACGCCCGCAAACTCGTCGATTTTATACTTGGCGAAGAGGGACAAAGTCTCGTCGCTAAAAGTTTTCTGATTCCGGCGCGCGCCGACTCCCGCGCCCAGCGGCCCTTGCCGGGCGAATTCAAGATGCTCGCCCCTGAGTGGGACTTCGTCGAGAAGAACCAGACTCAACTGGTCAACCGTTTCAGAAAAGAGATCGTCGAACAGATCATCCAGAAGCGCTGAGTTCAATGGCCGTCGTAGTGCTCGATAGCCCGCGAATCGCGACTCCATCCTTGGCGCGCTGGCGAACTCACACGAGCGCGATCATCCTGTGGGCCGCGGTTCTCCTGCTCGTCGTCTATCCACTGCTGATGGTCGTTTCATCGGTGTTTGCGCCGGTGTTTCCCGCAGGTGACCCGCTCCGACTTGCAGATTTCTTGAGCGAACGCCTGCTCGCCGCCGCGTTCAACACGCTGCGTCTGGGCATCACGGTCAGTCTTCTCAGTTTGATCACCGGCGCCACCTTCGCCTTGCTCGCCGTGCAGAGCCGAAGAGACCGCTGGATCGATCTGATCATGAGCATGCCGTTTCTCACCCCGCCATTTCTCGCGTCGCTTGCCTGGAGCCTGGCCGTTGGGCCAAGGGGCTACTTGGGCCGCCTCGGCCTGTTCGGCGGAGAAATGGAAAAATTTGTTTTCTCTTTTTGGGGGCTATCCCTGCTGATGGCAGTTCACTACGCGCCGATTGTTTATTTCGCCGTCCGCGCCCAGATCGAAAAGGTGCCGACATCGCTCCTGTGGGCCGCGCAGATCGCCGGCGCAAAGCCCGCACGAATCGTTGGTCGCATCCTCGTGCCAATCGTCCTTCCCGCGCTGCTCGCCGGCGGTTTCCTCGCATTCGCCTGCGCCATTGAGGAATACGGTACGCCATTGGTGATCGGCAACCGCATCGGCTTTCCGGTAATCTCCACTGAGATCGGCCGCATCGTCCGCATCTATCCGATCAACTTGACCCTTGCCAGCGCCCTGGCTTCGCTGCTGTTCGCTTTGGCTGGCGGTGTCTATTTCGCGAGCTATTTATTGCAGCGCGGCGCGAAAACTTCAGCCAAACCGAGCGCGCACCCAATGCCGAATCTACTGCCGCGCTGGGCGAGGGCTAGCCTGTGGAGTCTTGTCGGGATTTATTTTCTCTTTACGATTGTCATTCCGTACGGTTCGATGCTGCTCACGTCACTTTTGAAACTCGTCAGCGTGGGACCAACCCTCGATAATTTGACTTCGCAGCATTATCTAGAGGGGTTGACCGGCGAATCCAGTGGCTTGCGACAAGCGTTGGTCGCGAGCTTTGCGCTCGCACTAATGGCGGCTCTGCTGGGAACTCTCTTGGGCGCGGCCTGTGCTCGCCGCAGCGTCGCCCTAGCGAGCTTGGCTTTAATTCCGGCCGCCACTCCGGCAATCACTATGGCGGTGGGCTTCATCCGTGGCTGGAACGCTCCCTGGACGGCGTGGTTGCCGCTCTACGGCAGCGTGTTCATCGTCGGACTTTTTTACACGACGCAATATCTGCCCTACGCAGTGCAATATGCGCGTTCGGGCCTGGCCGTGATCCCGCCGTCCTACGAGTGGGCCGCGCGCATCCACGGCGCCGGCGCGGGCATGACCACCAGGCGCATCATCGCGCCCTTGCTTTTGCCCCATTGCCTCGCCGGGGCAATTCTCATTTTCTCGATCTCGTTCCGCGAATTGGTCGGATCGGTGCTCCTGCGCCCGCCGGGGATGCAGACGGTTGCCACTTTCATTTTGCGTGAATTCGATCAGGGCAGTCCCGCCGCCGGTATGGCAATGGGGACCATTGCGATTGTCATTTCCATGTTGTCCGTCGCCATCGCTCGCCATCTGGTGCCGGGAAAATCACGAGCGTAGCTGCGCAAGATCAACCGAGCTGCAAATCTGCCCAGACACCGATATGGTCCGAAGGCCATAGGTGGGGATCGTCCGCGGAAGGTTGGTTGAAGCACAGCCCCGAAGCCATGATTTTTATCGAGTCCGAAACCCAGATGTAATCGATGCAGCGGTCAAAGCGCTGCCACTCTGGATGGGTCGGGTCGCCGCCGGCTTCCCGCAGTGGAGTGAAAGCGGTCGCTTCGCTCTGCGTCGCGCGGTAAGTCTTAGCCATTAGCTCAATTGACGGTTGGTCGGGCGCAGCATTAAAGTCGCCGCACACGATTGAATAATCAGCGTCATCGCGATTATGAATCCACTGCAGCAGTTGCTTGACCTGAAACTGGCGCGCTGAATCGTCTACTTTCGCGGCAATCAGATGCGTGACGTAGACATCGAGGCGACGGCCTTCGATATTTAAGCGCGCCACCAACGCGACACAGTCATGCGAGCGGTAATCAAGATTCGCTGTCTCAACGATTGGGTACCATGTGAGCAGCCCTTCGCCTTGGATGCTCGACTCCTCGCCGGCCTTTGACTGCTGAATCGCCGTGTATTGCGAGCCGTTTTTATTCTCGGCGGCCCGTTGCAGCCAACGGCCGGTTTGGCTGGGTATGTGGATCTCATTGAGCGCCAAGATATCGGGGCCTAATTCTCTCAGTTGCGTTACTATTAGCTCCCGGCGATCTGCCCAACGTTTGTGATTTTGTTCCAAGTTTAACGTAGCGACTCGCAGTATCATTTACACCCCCGCAAACGGTTCCAACCCTTCATCCCTTTTCCAATCTATCGCTAAACTTTTCAAGCCAGAGGCGATTTTAGCAACCGAAGGTTTTACTGACCCGCTGTAAATTGAATATACAGGTTTTGTCCTGATCGCGAGCGGCAATAATAAGGCCGACACCCTTGGAATCGAACTATTCAAGAATGAACACTCAAGAGACGGTCTAGGACGCCAACAGCGTGGAGGCGACATAGCCGCCGATCAAACCGCCGGCGATGACATCGGTGGGAAAGTGCAGACCGAGGATCACGCGAGACGCTGCGATCAAGCTGCTGAACGGTATTAGTAAGACCGCCAACTCAGGATGATGCGCGGTCACGACCAGTGAAAACGCCACTGCGTGCATAGTGTGGCCGGACGGAAAACTATATTGGTCGAGCGGCGCCGTGCCGAGAGTAATTTCCGCGCTAACCGCACAAGGCCGATGGCGGGCGCTGCATTTTTTTATGATCTTGTAGAGCGCAAAATTCACCACGCCAACTTTGATCATGCTCGCACTGGTCGTCAAACCAGACTCGCCGTAAACCAACGGCAACAGCACCAGTATCAAGTACCAGGCTGCGCCATCGCCTATCCGGCTAATCAAGACGAAAAATTTTCTGACTTTAGGCGGATGGGAAATTCGATTTAATGCGCTACAGATGGCCATCTCACGATCGACCATCCAGCGGACCAACGCTAAGGGTTGATCTAGGGTCACATTATCCTCCTAACTGGAGAATAATTTGCACTTTTAAAATTTCATTTTATTGAACGCAGCGTTAAGAAACTGTAACGCCCGCGGGACTTGGCTCGATTGAAGAAATTGCCGAGAACCCGAGGGAAACTGGTTAAAAGCGCCTTTCAATCTTTACTCGAACCGTTGTTGGTCGAGCCAGCGGCACAGGCGAATTTCAAGTCCCCCCTGTGGTGCACCCGGTTTGTCGAAGCCTATTTGAGTTTCTTACCCCGCGCGTCCAACGGCGGTCGATGCCAGGCACTTCGGCGGTCTTCGGCGCAATTTCACCAGCAACTGAATGACCCTCGGGTTTAAGCCGAGGGTCATTCAGGTCGACTGGCTCAGCCGAAACCTAGTGAGGCGTGGATTGCGGCCGCGAGTCTTCCTGTATCCACTGTTTGACCCATGGCAAAAGCAGATACGCCGGCATCGACAGTAAGAAAGTAATCGCGAAATAATTGGCGAAGCCATACTTCTCGGCGCCGAGACCGCTGATCCCGCCGATCAATCGGCCGGTCAGCGAAAACACCGATGAAAGAAACGCGTACTGCACCGTGGCATGTTCTTTTTGGCAGACATTCATCAGGAACGCCAGAAACGCTGCTGTGCCCAGCCCGCCGGAGAGCGACTCGAACATCGATGCGCCGTATAGCCCGAAACGGCCGAGATCCATCCACTCGACAAACGCATAGCCAAGATTCGACACCGCCTGCAAGAGACCGAGAAACCAGACTCCGTGGAGAATCCCGTAGCGCGAGACGAACGCTCCGCCCATCAACGCGCCGACGACGCTGAGCACGATGCCGAAGGTCGTCGGAAACAGACCGATCTGAAACATCAGATCTTCCGGCACCGGCCAGATGGTCTTGCCGTAGTCGACCCAGAACGGTTTCACCATTGGACCGATGGCGAACTCGCCAAGCTTGTAGGTCAACACGAACAAGACGAGCGGAATAACCTTCCAGGTACCAGCCCAAGCGGTAAAGCCGGCCAGCCAATGCTCCCTTGCCTCCTCCGGTAAACTTAAGCGCGGCAACGACAGTGCGACGAAGCCAAGCGCCGCAAAGACGATCCCCGCCAGAACGAAGAGAGAATTCCACGCCAACACACCGGCGAGAAAAACCGCGCCGCCGCCGATTGCCACCAGCGCCACGCGATAAGCCGAAGCGCGCACACCGTTGGCCGCGCCCTCTTCGTCGCGCTCGACTAAACCGACCGAGTAGGAATCGATGGCAACATCCTGCGTCGCCGACAAGGTCGTCAGAGCAAAAATCAATAACAGTACGATGAGACCGACACCAGCGACGTTGACAAACGGCAGCGCGAACAGCACCGCGGCGATGCCGAGCATGCAGGATAGAACCCAAAAGCGCCGCTCGCCGAAACGATGCACCAGCGGCGACCAAAAGACTTTCAACGAATAGGGTAATTCGAGCAGCCGCAGACCGCCGATGGCGCGCAGCGACACGCCGTTGATGCGAAAGTAGACCGGCAAAACCTCCCATAAGATCGCCGCCGGCGCGCCTTGAATGAAGTAGAGCAAGGCGATGGCACCGAGTTTCTTGCGCGCCGCCGGCGAACTCTCGCCGACGCCCAAACATTTCCACATCCATGCAGGCATATTTTCATTTATAAAGACAAACCAGCGAACTTACCACTACGCCCTTCATCAATTCTTCACTTTCGCGTTATGGGCGCGACATATTTCAGCGGTACTTATTGCGCGTCGAAAGACAAAAAATTCATCAGGAGGAATTCATGAGAATAGAAAAGATTAACCAGAGGTTGTGGCGAGGCGTCTCGCTCTCGATACTCGGCGCGGCGGCTTTGTCGCTCAACGCCAGCGCCGCGCTAGCTCAACGCATCGGCACAAGTACGACGGTTGAACCGTACTTACTGCCGTCCAATCCCAAAGTGACGACAGCGTCGATTCTCACCGTCGGTGATTTGCCGGCACAAAACAATTACCGCATGGTGGGCATTCCGGACGGCTTGGGCGCCTTCGGCAATAACGATGGGAGCTTCACCCTTTTGATGAACCACGAGCTCGGCTCGACGCTCGGGGCGGTGCGCGCCCACGGCTCCAAGGGCGCGTTTGTCTCCAAATGGAAGATCAATCCGACAACTCTTGAAGTGATCAAGGGCGAAGACCTCACCCAATCAGCCAACGACGTCTACACCTGGGACCTGGCAACCAAGCAATACAAACAGGGAACCGCGGCGTTTCAGCGCTTCTGCTCCGCCGATCTACCGGCCAAGGGCGCTTTCCAATCCGGTGGCAAAGGCACACCGGACCGGATTTTTCTCAACGGTGAGGAGACCAACGAAGGACGAGCCTTTGCCCACGTCGCCACCGGCCCCCATGCCGGCGAAATTTGGCAGCTGCCGCGATTGGGCAGGATCGCTTTTGAGAACGTGGTTGCCAGTCCCTATCAGCAGCAAAAGACCGTCGTCATGCTCCTCGACGATGGCAACGCCAGCACCGCGCCGACCGCGAGCAATTTCCCCAGCGACCTATACATGTACGTCGGCAGCAAACAACCAAACGGCCATCCCATCGAACGGGCGGGTTTGACTAACGGAAAATTGTTTGGACTCAAAGTGTCGCTTGCCGACGGCACTGTGGCCGGCGGCGAGGACAATCAGTTCGCCCTGGGCAATGCCACCAGCGGGTTTATCGGCACCGGTCGCTTCGCAGTCCAAGCGATGGGCCCCGGTGGCGATGTCTCGGGATTTACCGCTTTACAGCTTCAGCAAGAATCCGTCGACGAAAACGTCTTTCGCATGCAGCGCATTGAGGACGGTGCCTGGGACCCGCGCAAGAGCCATAGCAACGATTTTTATTTCGTCACGACGGCCAGTTTTACCAGCAACAGCCGGCTCTGGCGCCTGCGTTTCGACGACATCGAACGACCCGAGCGCGGCGGTGAAATCGAGCTTCTGTTGAAGGGCGACGAACTCGGCCACAAAATGTTCGATAATATGACGATTGACGGCTGCGGCCGCATCGTCCTCCAGGAAGATCCCGGCAATCAAGACTACGTCGCGCGGCTGTATGTCTACGGCATCCAGTCCGGCAACTTGATCGAAGTGGCGCACCACAATCCCAAATTCTTCGATCCGAATAATAGCGACCTGACCAAGTTCATCACCAAGGACGAAGAATCTTCAGGCGTGATCGACGCCGGCAAGATTCTCGGCACGGGCTGGTTCTTGCTCGACGTTCAAGCCCACAAGGCCAGCACGGATCCGGAATTGGTCGAAGGCGGCCAACTTTTGGCGATGCTTATCGATACGGACCTGGAGTGTGCCAAGGATGACGAAGCCGACGATTAGATTATAAAGATTAGCCTAGCCACGCGCAGTGTGGGGCGTCGGATTTCGACGCTTCACACTGCGGACTGGCCAAAAACACAAGTCGTAAAATCACCCAGCGGCGTCAACCCCCCTAACGCGCCGCGCCCGGAGGGAGGGATCGTCAACCTCCCTCCGGCCCTTCCCTTAATTGGCCGCTCATCAGAGACTAGCGACCTGCCAGCGCCCTCGGCGTTTATCTCGGTGCTATCTCGACGCGATCAGCGAGACGCACTCACAGCGAGCAGCGAATCGATAAACTGACTTAAAACGAAGCGGGAAACCCTGGCAGCGTTCAGGAAAGATCAATATCGCCGCCGGACGCTTTGAACGAAAGCGACAAGAATCGATCAAATGAAAAGTCGCCTCTGGAAGAAAAATGCCACATGCACCAAACCGATCATCACCGGGACCTCGATAAGCGGTCCGATAACGGCGGCAAAGGCGGCGCCGCTGTTGATGCCAAATACCGCCACGGCCACGGCGATCGCGAGTTCGAAGTTGTTGCTCGCGGCGGTGAACGCAAGGGTGGCGGTTTTCGGGTAATCCGCGCCGATGCCGCGTCCCATGAAAAACGAGAGTAGAAACATCACGACGAAGTAGATCAGGAGAGGTATCGCGATTCGTAGAACATCCATAGGCAATTGCACGATCAGCTCGCCCTTGAGGCTAAACATAACGACGATCGTAAACAGCAAGGCAAAAAGCGTGATCGGGCTGACTATCGGCACAAAATACGAGTGGTACCAATCCTTGCCTTTTGCGCGAACCAGAAATACGCGGGTCAGAAATCCCGCGATGAATGGAATTCCTAGATAGAAAAAAACACTCCGAGCGATTTCACCGATGGTAATTTGCACGATCGACCCGCTCAAACCAAACCAGGTCGGCAATACCGTGATAAAAACCCACGCATAGACGCTGTAAAATAGCACCTGAAAAATACTATTGAACGCCACTAGCCCGGCGGCGTACTCGTTGTCACCTTTGGCGAGTTCATTCCAGACGATAACCATAGCAATGCAGCGTGCTAAGCCGATGAGAATCAAACCCGTCATGTACTCGGGATAGTCGGCCAGAAACAAGATCGCCAGGAAAAACATCAGCACCGGACCGATCAGCCAATTCTGTGCAAGCGAGAGTCCGAGCACGCGCCAATCGCGGAAAACATCGCCGAGTTCCTCATAGCGAACCTTGGCCAGCGGCGGATACATCATCAGGATCAAGCCAATGGCGATCGGCACATTGGTTGTCCCGACGGACACTGCCGAGTTAACCGCCTGAACGCCGGTGGGGAACATAAAGCCAATAGCCACGCCGAGGCCCATCGCCAGGAAAATCCACAGGGTCAGATAACGGTCGATACATGAGAGTCGTTGAATGTTGCTGTCTCTCATCGCCAAAGAGTTCCGTGCGAGAGTCATGTTAGCTCCGTTGGTTGATACGCGCGGTGACACTAACTGCCAATAACCAGGCCGCGTTGCCGCCGAGCAGACAATCATTGCGTACGCCCGATCTCGACAATTTTTTCTTTGAGAGCGAGATTACTCAGCGAATCGAACGGCAAACTGATGAACAACGAAATGCGCCGGTAAAGCTCCGTATAAGCTCGTAGAAATGCCTTCCGCTTATATTCATCGCTGCCTTGAACCGCTGCCGGGTCCGAGACACCCCAATGGGCGGTCATCGGTTGACCCGGCCAGACCGGGCAGGCTTCGGCAGCCGCCTGATCGCATACCGTGAAGACAAAATGCATGAACGGCGCGCCGGGTTGGGAGAATTCGTTCCAATCCTTGCTGCGCAGACCGTCGGTCGGCAGTCGATTCTTCTCCAGCAGTTCCAGCGCCAGCGGATTGACGCAGCCCGCCGGGCGGCTCCCGGCGCTAAAGGCTTTGAATTTGCTTCTCCCAATCGAATTCAGGATCGACTCGGCCATGATGCTGCGCGCCGAGTTGCCGGTGCATAGAAACAGAACGTTCAGAATTTCCTGTTTCATTGAGATCTCCTTTACGAGCAGCACCGGCTGGTTTTGCTAGCTGCGGTATCGCCGATGGGCGCGGTATCGCAGCAGGCGCGTGTCTGATTGCGGTTCGTGTCGCCGAAAAATGGAATGGCATCGAGAGTGTGGAAAGTCTCCCACGCGACCCCCTGAGGATCGGTCGTCCAGTATTTATCCGAGCGGGCGTAGCAACAGTCGGCATCGAGCTGATCTTGCGCGGCGATTTGCGCGCACGCCACTTGCTCTCGCAACGCAATAAGCTCCTCGTCTGACTCCACCTGGATGCCGAGATGATCGATGCCTGCCGCGCTGCCGCGTTGTGAAATTGCGAAATTGACCCGCGGGTCATCCAACATCCATTTCGCGTAATCCGGTTTGAGCACCGTCGGCGACGCTCCGAACACCGTCGAGTAAAACCGTACATTGGCATCGACATCATCCACCGAGACGTGCACGTGAAATCGTTTCATGATCGACTCCTTTTTAGATTGTCTTTCCTGGGATTTGATTTAGCCGGTGGACAACAGCGTCCCAACGCTGTTTCGACGACCGTGAGGCATTCCTTCGGCATACCCTGACAGCAATTCTGCGTGAGATAGGTCATGAGTTCCGCCATGCGATCGAAATCCACCGCGTAATAGATAAACTGTTTCTCCTGTCTCGATGACACCAAACCGGCGCGAGCAAGTTCCTTCAAGTGGAACGATAACGTTGCTCCCGGCACCTTCAGGGTCTCGCCGATGCTGCCGGCCGCCACCCCGTCCGGTCCCGTCTCCACCAACAACCGAAAAATGCCGAGGCGCGTTTCCTGAGCCAGCGCGCCAAGAGCTGCTACAGCCGTCTTTATTTCCATATTTCTAGTATCATCGAAATAACTAGCATGTCAAGCGCGGCTCTCGACAAGTGCCAAGGAAGGCTAAATCCGACGGCAGCGCAATCGCACCAATGAAACTCGGCGATTCCTGGCCGGGCCCAAAGGGAGTCGCGCCCGCCGGGTAGATGGCGATCGCGATTCCCGAAACCAATCGTGAACCCTATTCTCTCAATTCCGGCTCGACGGAAGGAATTGAATCTTAATCCGGCCGTAACCGGTGCTTAACCCAAGCTCGCCAAGCTCGCCGTCAAATATGACAAAGGAGAAACCCATGAAGAAATTAGACATCGGCACGGTCATTCAGGATGCGATTTCCCGATTTAGCCAAAATCGGAGCGGCGACAAGCCGCCGGTTTTCGTAAGCCTCGCTCCCGCCATGACTCAAGTGCCCTGGAAAAATCAGACTGCGGAAGGATTCATCCGCCGGTTTATCTATGAGACTCTGCTCACCAGCGATCCCGATGCGCCGATTGAAGTTTCGCTCAGGCGCAGAAGCTGCCTCAACGATCTCAACGCCTTCATCGGCATCAAACCGAGCTATTGGATTCAACTCCGCGTCGCCGGCCGCGGCATTCGCGTCGGAGAAAAATTGATCGACGACCTCTTCGGCGAACTCGGTTTTCGCGTCGAAGAATGGGTCGGCGTCGACGGATCGGAGACCCGGCTGGGAATCTTCGCGACCATCGACGCGCCCAAACTGACGATGGTTTTCTGTCTGGAGTGGGTGCGCCACAAACTGAAATGCGATCTCTTGCTGCCGATCAACGATGAAACTCCCGCTGCAAATACGCTTTCGCATGAGCGGGCAAGCGCTTCGGTCCAGGTTTAACCTTTTGTTCTTGACCTTGTCATCACCCGCTAATACGCGAACCTTAAGCTATCTCCATCAAAATTAAAAAGGAGAACTTATGAAAAGCTTAAACAAAATTTTGGTGCCCACCGACCTGTCGGAACATTCCCGGCGCGCCATCGCCTATGGTTGCCGACTGGCGGCGGAGGATAAAGCGGCGCTTGTCGTGCTGCATGTCGCCAACGAACTCAACGCCTGGGAATTATCGACCGAGTTTGAGATCTACACCGGCAATCACGGCCAAGTATGGCCGCTCGATCGCATTGTCAGCGAGGCGGCGCTCGACCTGAACCACTTCCTGGAGCCTCATCTCGCCAATCTTAAACAGCTGCCAAGCGTAACCAAGCGAGTTATTCTCGGCAACGTTCCAGAACGTATCACGTCGATGGCTGACGAGGAAAAAGCCGATTTGATCATAATGTCGCCGCGGCGCAGCCGTGGCCTACGCCATTGGTTCGGCGGCGGCATCACCGACCGGGTCACCCGGTTAAGCCCTTGCCCGGTGTTGTCGATCACCCAGCCGCTGCCGTCGCATCCCTGGCGCGGCAAGCTGGCGCCGCTGTTTTTCGGCTGGCCGAAGCAGCGCAGCGTGGAGATTTAACTTTGTGAGGAATCAAACTGAACTACCGCGGAGCAAACTGCGGGGTATCGAAGGCCCAGCCAGCGAACGATTCCGAATCTGGTCACCCCTGAATGTTTTTATCCGGGGGCCAGTTCCGGACTCGTCTGGATTCCCGCCAAAGACATGCGGGAATGACGGACTTGGGAATGCCAATTAGTGCGATGCAGCAAGCTGCGAGAAATCGACCCGCAGAGGTTGAATCAGGGATGAACACGTACTCCCAGGCGAAACGAAAACTACTGGAGTTCTGGCGACGTTTTGAAGCCGTGAGATTTTTTAACCAGGTCATCGACGGTTTTTTCAAGCTGCTGATTTTCTTCGTTGTCCTGGTATTGACCATTGGCCTGGTGCGACTGTTCTGGGATGTTTGGAAGGTCATGGCGGGGCAAGAGCTGAAAGAAGCCTTCGGTCACACTGTGACCAACTTGCTTACCTTTTTCATTATCCTGGAGCTGTTCAAAAGCCTTGTCGAGTACTTCCGCGAGCACCGGCTCAAGCTCACCTTCATCATCGATGCAACATTGGTTTTCATCCTGCGCGAGGTCATGATCGGCCTGTACCAGCATCAAAGCTCGCCGACACAGCTCGCCGCCCTGGCGCTGATGGCTTTGGTGCTGGGGGCCGTGCGGACGCTGGCAATCGTCTACTCACCGATGGAACGCAATCTGGTCGAGAAGCTGCAACAGAGCCATTCAACCCCGCGTGCGGCCAACAGCGAGCCGGGGGCATTGCCCGATCGTACCGCCGCACTGCCCATTCAATAAAACAAAGGATCTCATTATGATTATCAAACACACGGCGATTCCAAAGCGGCACCATCCCAATATGCATATGCAAACCGAGATAGCTTCGCGGTGCCAACGGCCGCCCCTGAGCCATCTCGCCCACGAACTAATCAATCAGTTAACGGTGCTCAACCTCGTCGGCGCTCAAATACTATCTCGCTTCCGTGCGCATTCCGATTGTGAACTGGATCGTGAAGCCGAGATGTTCGCACGCTCCATTCAAGAGGCCACCTTACTCGTCCAGCAGCTTGCCGATCACCTGGTTAGTCAGGAGGAGCTCGCGCATCGTAAAGCCCATCGGGCGAGACCCGCCGAGGGCCAGATCGTTCGATTTTTGCGCAAAGTTAGCGATAACAAACTTTAGAATTGGAGCTGCACTGCCATCACAGCCGCGCGTAACTCAGATTTAACCAAATTTTAACCTGAACAATTTCGACCGGCAGTTGTTTGTGATATGAAGCCACTCCATGGCACAACATTTCGCGGTCGTCGACGTCGGCAGCAACGCCATGCGTTGCCAGGTGGCGGTCGTCGACAAGCCCAAACATTATCGGGTTATCGAACAAGACCGCCAGCCGGTGCGCTTGGGACATGATGTCTTCAGGACCGGCAAGCTAAACCCGGAGACGGTCGAGGCGGCGATCAAAGTCCTTGGCGATTTCAAAAAACTCACCGACCGATTTCACGTCAAAGCGATTCGCGCCGTCGGCACCAGCGCGCTGCGCGAAGCATCGGACAGCCGGGGATTTATCAATCGTGCCGCCAAGCTGGGTATTCCCCTCGAAGTGTTATCTGAAGAACATGAAGCTCGGCTCATCAGTCTGGGCATCATGAGCGGCTTGCGCTTTCATCTCCCGCTCGGTCTATTCCTCGACATCGGCGGCGGCAGCGTCGAACTTGCGGTCGCCAACACCACCAACACCTATTGCCTGTTCAGTCTGCCCTTGGGCGCGGTTCGTTTGACCGAAAAGCTCATCGCCCATGACCCGCCCCGTCACAGAGAGATCAGAGAACTTCGCGACTATATTCAGCCGCAGCTCAAGCGCGTGGTGCGGCGGATCCAGCAAGAAAAGTTCACCATGGCCTTCGGCAGCGGCGGCACGATCACGGCCCTGGCGGAGACCGACACCCGTATTACCGGCGATCCGAATCGCGCCGGATCGTTGATCGTGCTGCGGCGCCAACGACTAAAAACCCTGTTGGAACTTTTGCTGAACGAGCCCGCCGCCGAGCGCGCCGCCATGATCAGCGGCGACCCCAAACGAGCGGATATCATCATCGCCGGCGGATTCGTCCTTTACGAGATCATGTCGGAGATCGGCCTGGAGTATATTTTCGTCTCCCGCAGAGGTCTGCGCGACGGCTTGATGGTCGATCTCCTGCAACGGCGCTACTCGGAAAGCGGCCCATGGCACCCGGACGCGGACCGCACCGAATCCCTCGATCAGGTTTGCCAAAAATATCTCTACGACGCCGCGCACGCGCACCATGTCAGTCAATTGGCGGTCAATCTGTTTTACCAACTGCATGAGCTGCACCAACTGCCCGAGAAGTACGCGAGCATTCTTCATGCCGCGGCGATGCTACATGACATAGGCCTTTTCCTCGCTGGTCCGAAGCACCATAAACATTCTTACTATCTAATCAAAAGTTCGGGTATGAACTCTTTCAATCGGCTCGATCTCGATCTGGTCGCCAATGTCGCGCGCTATCACCGTAAAGCACACCCCAGTCCAAAGCATCTCGGGTTCAGCCAACTGTCACCGCCAAATCAGGAAATCGTCCGCAAGCTCAGCGCCTTGGTGCGGGTCGCCGATGCGTTTGACTTTAGGCATGCCCAACAGGTAGACAACCTAAGCTGCACGTTCAAGAAAGCCCGTACCTTGACCCTATCGGCAGCTTCAGCCGCCGATCTCAAACAAGAAATTCGCTGGGCCGGACAAAAAGGTAAACTTATTCAAGAGGTTTTTAATGTCGATCTAATCATTGAAAAGAGTAGGCCAACCCGTCCGCGGTAGCGTGATTCTGAGGAGGAGAGAATGCGTCGAGAGATTCATGATAGAAACATCCTTTTTCTTTGCGAAGACAACGCCCAGCTGAGCCAGATGGCGGAGGCTGCAGCCAAGCATTTGTCGCCTCCGAAAACGCGTATTTTTAGCGCCGGCATCAAGCCCGGACGGATTCCGGCCGCGGTCATCAAGGCGATGAACGAGATCGGCGTCGCCATGGCTGAGCAGAAAAGCAAAGGGCTAGCCGACGTGCCGGTCGACGAAATCGATTTGGTCGTCAGTTTCGGCGATGCCCACAAACAATGCGCCAACTTGCCCGGACGCGCCAAGATCGAAAATTGGCCGGTTGCTGACGAATTTAAGAGCAAGCCGTCCGAAGGTGAAGACCTGGACGCTCTGCGTCAAGAGCGCGACAAGATTGAAAAGCGGGTTTTCGCCCTATTCATGGACTATTGGCGTAACGTCGCTTAAACATTCCACGCCGACTGAGCGATGAATCTCTATCTGATGCGCCATGGCATCGCGGTCGACGCCGGCGATCCCAGTATCGTTCATGATAACCAACGGCCGTTAACCAACAAGGGCGCCAAACGTATGCGGCTCGCCGCGCGCGGATTGCGCCGGTTGGGCATCAAATTCGATGGCATTTTGACCAGTCCGGTCCTGCGGGCGCGCCAAACTGCAGAAATCGTCGCCGCGACATTGGGTATGGAGTCGCGCCTGGAAGAAATCTCCGGGCTCGCGCCCGAGAGTTCGGTCGAGCACCTGTTGTTTGGCTTGACCCGTTACCAGGACCGCGAACATCTGCTGCTAGTCGGTCACCAACCTCTTCTGGGACAAATGCTAGCGAGCTTAATCGACGCAAACCGGGAAGCCACATGCGAATTCAACCTTCGCAAAGGGTCCCTGTGCCGGGTCGAAATTGACGCTCTGACGGCGAAAAAGTCTGGCGCACTGCATTGGCTACTGACCGCCAAACAGTTAAGGCTGATGGCGCAACGTTCAGACAAAGACTGAGCGATCATGAGCGCAGCGGCAACAGAAGCAGCTTCAGCGCAAACCAAACTGCTCAAGCTGACACGAAGGCGCTTGGAAAAGTATTCGACGCTTCTGCCCAAGATGCTCATCACCGACGATCCTGAAGCGATCCATGATCTGCGCGTCTGGAGCCGGCGACTACAGCAGGCTTTACGTGTCGTCGCGTCGCCAACCCAGTCAAAAAAGATCAACAAAATCTTTGCCGATCTTCGCTATGTGCGACAAGTTTTGGGGCCCTGCCGCGACCTCGATGTCAACATCGCTCTAGTCAAATCCAAGGGCGAGCGTTGCGGCAACGCCAGCGTTGAGAACGCCTGGGGATCGATGCAAAGCGCATTAGAGTCGCAACGCCAACCGTTGATTGAACGAGTGCGCCGCGACATCGCGAGTCAAGATCTGTTCAAGTTCGCAATCAGGGTGCAGCGTTTGATTGACACGGCTGAGCGCGATTTCGATCCTGTCGCGGAAGCTATCGGCGCCATGGCAAAGTCCATGAACCGGTGGCAGGAGTCGTTCGCCGCGACGCGGGAACAGCCGGATGCCGCGGGATTGCATGCCCTGCGCATCGCCGGCAAAAAGCTGCGTTACCGTGCCGAGCTATTATCCGAGCTTGACCCATCAAAAGTGAAACCGTTGGTCACATCACTCAGAGAAATTCAGACCACCCTTGGTGACTGGCATGACCGCTCGGTGCTGCTCCATCATGTCGCCGAGTTCATCGGGCGGCCGGGCTTTCTGGCTGACCATCCCGACATCGGCCGAATCTTGCTGGCAGAGATGGAAAAGGAACGCTTGCGCTATGACAGCGACGTGGCAACCGCTCTACAACACGGCAGCAAAGTGCAGCAAGCCTGGGCAACTTGGCGCGCCGGCGCGGCGGCGCAATAAACCTTCGGCAGGTCTCTAGCCGCCATTACTTTCGACGACGCTGTCCACCCGCCAGCGCAAATCTGTGAACACTTCTTCTATCGAGCTCGAGGTGTCGATAATTTCGAAGCCATAGGGCTCGACCATCTTGTCGAACTCGGCCAGCAGCCATTTCTGATAGCGGATGAAACTCTCATAAAGATCTTCGCCCATGCGCAGATCCATGCCCGACTCCCAATAATCGAAACCACCGCTCTGCAAGACGCGCGTCACCAAGTCGTCGATGTTGACGCGTAGATAGAAAATCGCGTCGGGCTTCAAGGCAAAGCCGTAGACCTCGCGCAACCACTCAGAATCCATGCCGCGGACGATCGCCCTTGCCATAAGAGAATAGATGTAGCGGTCGGTCAGCACAACGAAGCCGGCGCGCAGCGCTGGGATAATTTCATTTTCCAGACGATCGGCAAAGTCAGTGGCATAAAACAAGCTCAGGGTGATGCCGCCAAGGGTGTTGCCCTCTTTGGCTTGCTTTAGCCGCTTTCCGGCCAGTGCCGAACGGGTCATGCCGGTGTCTAGCACCGCATGGCCATGATTTTCCAGCCACTGCTTCAACAAGCCGATATGGGTCGAGCGGCCGACACCGTCCGTCCCCTCCAGAACGATCAGCTTGCCTTTCAATTCCGCCAGATCTATTTCCGGGAGTCCTTCGCCAAAGAAGCTAAATCGAGCCATCGTCTCACCTGGGCTTTCTTGGTTCCTTCCAATGCTGCGGTAACGAGGCGGCGCACTTCGGCCTGCTGCTCCTCGATGGACCGCGTGGCATCGATAGCCACAAGTCCGAATTCGTCGACCATCTTTTCGTACTCATCGATAATCTGCCCTTGGAACAGCCGGAAGCTCTGTTCGAGATCGTCGCTTAAACCGAGATCCATGCCCGCTTCGTAATACTTGATCGCGTCCCGGCCGCCCAAGATTCGCTTCATCGATACTTCCAAAGGCGTCCGAAAATAAAAGGCTACGGTCGGCTTGACCGCAAAGGCGTAAAGTTCGCGCACCCACTTCGGGCTGACGCCGCGCACGACGTCGCGAGCAAACGCCGTGTAAACATAACGGTCGGCAAGGACCACCGCGCCGGCTTTCAACGGCGGGATGATGTGATGCTCAGTGCGATCGGCAAAATCGGTCGCATGGATCAGGCTAAAAGTCATCGGCGTCAACATCTTTTTCTTCTTGCCCCGCTTGGTGACGTCGGCAACCAGCGGGGAAGAATTCCATTCGCTGAAGTAAACCACATAGCCTTCGGACTCCAGCCATTTCTTGAGCAAGGATAGCTGCGTGCTCTTGCCCGAGCCATCGATACCTTCGACGATAAACAACCGCCCAGGAAAGCGGTGTTTACCGTACATTTTCATACCAATAGCCATAACTTTAAATGTGTTGCTTGCCTATCCGACAGTATCCCAGCGAGCCTATCAAAGCCTCCTTCAGAGATTCCAGAAAAAGGCCGGTTTTGAATGTTAAGTTCTTGTTAAGCCGCAAGAGATTGTAACCCAGCTCTCCCTCTTCAAGACCACCATCGCATTTCATAGCCAAACTGAAATCCATGGGCAGCAGATCAATCCAAATCAGCTTATTGTAGAGCGCTCAGGCAACGCCCCTTTTCACATGCGTGCTAGTGAAATCGTGAGCTCAATCCGGATTGAAATGTACTAGGCACTGTTAACCGCCGGTTAAGATAATCCGATATCAGCGCCATCCGTAAACCAATTTAATCTATTCTTAACCCTACCGTCACACATCATTCACAGCTCGGCTTTAGTTTCCCGTCAAACTTAACAGATGAAGCAGATATCGCCCAATCAGGTCAAGCCTTATTCGCGCTGTCGCAGTCCTTGCGGCTTTATCCAAGCTTAACAATGCCGTAACGCGTCGTTAACAATCCGAGCTTAATAACCTTACAAACAAAGGAGAAAATCAAATGAAATCTAAAAGTTTTGCAGGTTTAGTTGCCGTAAGTGCGTTGCTTTTCACCAACGCCGCCGCCGTGGCGGGCTGTCCAACAAAAGGGGTTAAAGAGCTGACCGGTGCGGGCGCAACGTTCCCTTATCCCCTCTACTCCAAGATGTTCGCCGAATACGACAAGATTTGCGGGGTGAAGGTGAACTATCAATCCATCGGCTCGGGCGGCGGCATCCAACAACTCAAGGAACAGACGGTAGACTTCGGGGCATCGGATGGCGTCATGGACGACAAGCAGAAAGCCGAAGCCAAGGGTGGCGCGGTGCTTCACATCCCGACTGTGGCCGGAGCTGAAGCGGTCATCTTTAATCTCCCCGGTATTCCAACAAGCAAGCTCAAGCTCACCCCCGAAGTGCTCGCCGACATTTACTTGAAAAAGATCAACAAATGGAACGATGCCAAGATCAAAGCGATCAATCCCGGAATGAACCTGCCTGACCTGACCATTGCGGTGGTGCATCGCTCGGACGGCTCGGGAACCACCTTTATATTTACCAACTATCTTTCTAAAGTCAGCTCAGAGTGGAAAGAGAAGGTTGGCTCGGCCACTTCGGTGAACTGGCCTGGCGATGTCGGCGGTAAAGGCAATGAAGGCGTTGCCAATTCGGTAAAGCAGATCCCTGGCGCGATCGGCTACGTCGAGCTTGCCTACGCTAAACAGACCAAACTCACGTGGGCGCAACTGAGCAATAAATCCGGTAAATTTCTCGATCCAAGCCTCGAGGGCGCGGCCGCTGCAGCGGATCAAAAAGATCTGCCGGACAATATGGAAGTCGTCATAACCGACAGCGCCAATCCCGCCGCCTATTCAATCAGCGGTTTCACCTGGCTGCTGGTTTACGAGAACCAGACCAACGAAGCTAAGGCCGACGCGGTGGCAAATCTCGCGATGTGGATGGTTACGGACGGCCAAAAATACGCGACGCCCTTGGACTATGCCCCGCTGAAAGGCGTCGCCGTAAAAAAAGCTGAGGCCCTAGTCAAGAAAATCAAGCTCAACAACCGGTTAGTGTTAAAGTAATCAGCGCTATTTTTTATGCAAGGCGCAGCCGGTGCGTGAGTAGCGGCTGCGCCTTTCTTATCAGCCCGGAGATACTCAATGAGCGAGCCATCCCAAGCGATCGATAGAACATTCCCGACTGGAATTTCCGCGCCCGCGGTACATCATGATGTGATTGTGACCAATGCTGGTGACCGGCTATTTTACATTGTCACCCGAGCTTTCGCAGTCACGGTGATCGTGCTCGGGATTGCGTTGGTGATAAACCTTGTTCACGGCGCCTGGGAGGCCATCCAAAAATTTGGTTTAGGATTTCTCGTAGGCACCAAGTGGGATCCGGTCACTCGCGAATTCAGCACGCTGCCCACGATCATCGGCACACTGGTAAAAGCCTCTCTCGGTCTAATGCTCGCGGTGCCGATTAGTATCGGTTCCGCCGTCTTCATTACCTTTTACATACCGAAGTGGCTGCGGCCGTTTATTTCCTACCCGATTGAATTGTTAGCGGGGATTCCAAGCATAGTCTTTGGATTGTGGGGTCTGTTCGTCATGGTTCCGATCATTCGCGCGCTGCAAATTTGGCTCAAGGCCAACTTCGGCTGGTTTTTCCTTTTCGATGGTCCGGCTGTCTACGGCGTCGGCGTGCTATCCGGCAGCGTCATTCTCGCGATCATGATCCTGCCAATCGTCACGGCGATTTCCCGCGACATCCTTTTGACCGTGCCGCGCCCGCAAATTGAAGGCATGTTAGCGTTGGGCGCGACCAAATGGGAAGCGATATGGAAAGTGGCGCTGCCCTACTCACGCGTCGGCCTATTTGGCGCCGTGATTCTTGGTTTGGGCCGGGCCATCGGCGAAACCATGGCGGTCACGATGGTCGGGGGAAATTCTTTCGATATGATTCACTCTTTATTCGACCCCGTGCACAGCATGGCGAGTCAAATTGCCAGCGAATTCACCGAGGCAACTTACAGCTTGTATGTGTCCTCGCTTATCTATGTTGGACTTGTTTTGTTTGGCATCACGATCGTCATCAGCCTATGCGCCCAGTGGATGATCTGGAAGCTTTCCAAAGGCAAGGTCGCGGTTTTTGAATGAGGTAAGATGATGAGCGCAATGAATCTCGCAGCAACGCCGAGTAATTACCCGTTTCGCAAAATCGTCCAACGATTTGCCTGGATCGGCATGGTGCTTTGCACGAGCGTTACGGTATCGCTACTTTTTATGATTTTAGGCTACGTCGTCTATAACGGTGCAACCGCTATTGACTGGTCATTTCTGACCGAGCTGCCGTTGCCCCCTGGCGAGTCCGGCGGCGGTATCGCTAACGCGCTGGTCGGTAGCATACTCGTGGTCATCGTCGCAACGCTGATGGCGTTACCGATCGGCTTGGGCGCTGCCATCTTTATCAATGAGTTTCCCAGCGCCCGGCTCGGCCGTACGGTGCGATTCATGGCGGAGGTGTTGACCGGGGTGCCGTCCATCGTCGTCGGCCTGTTCGCCTACGACATGGTGGTTCAACCCTTCGGTGCATTCTCGGGATTTTCCGGCTCGGTTGCCTACGCTTTTATCATGGTGCCGATCTTGGTTATCACCTCCCACGAGGCGTTTCGACTAGTTCCAACCTCGCTGCGGGAAGCGTCATTGGCATTGGGCGTGCCGAAATGGCGCACAATACTCTGGGTAGTTTTGCCGGTCTCGAAGACAGCATTGTTGACTGGCGCGATCCTCGCGGTCTCAAGAGCTCTTGGCGAAGCGGCGCCGATGTTGTTCACCGCCTTCGGCAATCCCTTTTGGAATTTGAATCTAAGCAAGCCAATCGCCACGGTGCCCATGCTCATTTACACCTACGCGACTGGACCCTATGACGATTGGCATCAAAAGGCCTGGGCTGCATCGTTCGTATTGATGGCGGTGGTATTGTTTACCAGCGTCTTGACGCGTACATTTCTGAGGGGGAAGTCACATGAATAATGGGGGAGTTCACATGAGCGATGAGGCCCATGCGCCGAAAGAGCTGATCAGCCGCAGCGACCTTCATGGCTCGGAGAACAAGGCGTCGGTTCCAGCAGAAGATATCCGGCTCAAGGTCGAAGATTTAAGTATCTTTTATGGCGATGTCCGGGCAGTCAAAAACGTCAATATGTCGGTCAGAACCAATCAGGTTACATCGATTATCGGCCCGTCCGGTTGCGGCAAATCGACGTTCATTCGCTGCCTCAACCGCATGCACGAAGTCACCCCGGGCGGGCGCGTCCAAGGCAAAGTGCTGCTCGACGGCCAAGACCTCTATGGCCCCGGTGTCGATCCGGTCGACGTGCGTCGCCGGGTTGGAATGGTCTTCCAGAAGCCGAATGTTTTTCCCAGCATGTCGATCTACGACAATGTTGCCTCCGGATATCGATTGAATGGGATCCGCGATCGAAAATTGATCGCGGAAAAAGTCGAACGCAGTCTCAAGAACGCGGCGATTTGGGATGAAGTGAAGGATAATCTTCAAAAGCCGGGGACCAGCTTGTCCGGCGGGCAACAACAAAGACTTTGCATAGCGCGCGCATTGGCAGTGGATCCCGAAGTGCTGTTGATGGACGAACCCTGCTCGGCCCTCGATCCGATCGCAACGGCCAAAATCGAGGAGCTCATCCACGAATTAAAAGAAAAAGTTACAATCGTGATCGTCACGCACAATATGCAACAAGCGGCCCGGTCATCGGATTATACCGCGTTTTTCTATGTCGGTGAGTTGGTCGAATTTGGCGAGACCCAAAAACTGTTTACTGCTCCGGAAAAGCGCCAAACTGAAGATTACATTACCGGCCGTTTCGGTTAATCTTGGAGGAAGGGATGACGACACAACATACAGACAAGAAATACGAAGAAGAGCTATCCAAACTACGTGAAGAAATTCTTTACATGGGCGGACTGGTCGAAGATCAAATTCAGAAATCGATCAAAGCTTTGGTCGACCGGGATTCCGATCTCGCCAACATCATCATCGAACGCGACCATGAAGTAAACCGGTTGGATGTGGAAATCGACGAATTGTGCATCAAGCTGCTCGCCCTGCACCAGCCCGCCGGCATCGATCTGCGCCTGATTACGACCGGACTTAAGATCACCACCGATCTCGAGCGGATTGGCGACATGGCGGTGAATATCTGCGAGCGCGCTCTTGAACTGAACCAGGAGCCGCAGCTCAAACCCTATATCGACATTCCGCGCATGGCGCGCATTTCCCAGCGGATGATTCACGAAAGCCTCGACGCCTTCGTCCGAGAAGACACCGATCTCGCGCTCAAGGTGTGTAAGGACGATGCCGATGTCGATGACCTGAACGCGCAAATCTTCCGCGAGACCCTAACGTTCATGCTTGAAAACGCCCAAACCATCAGCCGCGCGACCAAAATCAGTTCGATCTCGAAGTATCTCGAGCGCATCGCCGATCACGCGACCAACATCGCCGAAATGGTGATCTTCATGGTCAAAGGGAAAAGCATTCGCCACATGAAGGAAGTGCCGCCGTCGGTTTAGCAAATTATGGGTAACGCCGCATACAAGATCCTCGTCGTTGAGGACGAGCCCGATATTCGCAAACTGGTGCATTACAACCTCACTCAAGACCACTACAAAGTTATCGAAGCTGAAAACGGCGACCAAGCGCTTAAACTGATTCACCGCGACAAACCGAGCCTGGTCATCCTCGATCTGATGATGCCGGGAATGTCAGGTTTGGAGCTTTGTCGAACGCTTCGTGGCCAAGATGATACCGCAAAACTGCCGATCCTCATGTTGACCGCCAAGTCCGGCGAAGCGGACCGCGTCCTGGGTCTGGAACTTGGCGCGGACGACTATTTGGCCAAACCTTTCAGCCCGCGTGAGTTGGTCGCCCGGGTGCGGGCTATCTTGCGCCGGACTAACGGCACCGGCCAGACTGAGACTCTGCCGGCCTATCAAAAAGGCGGGCTAAAGATCGATTTTGCCACCTACGAAGTTTCAGTGCAGAGCAAACCAATCAAGTTAACCCTTAAGGAGTTCGAGCTGTTGAAATTTCTCGTGCAGAACCCCAACCGGGTACTCAACCGCGATCAACTTCTCGATCGCGTCTGGGGCGGGGACACCTTCGTCACCCCGCGCACCGTCGATGTGCATATTCGCCGCTTGCGCAAAGCGATTGAAAAAGACGATAGTAATCCGCAATGGATACTGACGCTGCGCGGAGTCGGCTACAAGTTCGATGAAAAGGCTCTGGAATCTTAGTCTCGTCAACAAAGTTTTCTTCTCCTACTTGGCGGTCGCACTGCTGCTTGTTCTGGGATTTTACGTTTCTTCCAACAGCCTAATTCGCGATTTTCACATCGCAACCCTCGGCAATCGAATGGAGCAGGAGGCCCACTTGCTCAGCCGAGTGTTGCCCTTCGGCGTAGAAGGCGCCGACCTCGACGAGATCTGCCGCCAACTCGCCGGCGAACTGGGCGTGCGCATCACCGTCATCGCCATTGATGGCAAAGTGTTGGGCGATTCTGCCGAGTCTTCGGAAAAAATGGAGAATCATGGGCGCCGCCCCGAGATCATCGATGCGCTAAAATCGACCACCGCCAGCTCGCAGCGCTACAGCACCACCGTTGGTTTCGACATGCTGTACCGGGCCTTTTATCAGCGCGGCGAGAAGCAGCAACGTATTGTCCGCATTTCGATCCCTTTGAAAGAGTTCGACGATGTGAACCGTAATATGCGCCGCTCCTTATTCGCCGGCTTGCTGGTCGCGTCTCTGGCCAGTCTGATGCTCGCTTGGTGGTTTTCCAGCTATCTTAGCCGGCGTGTCCAACGGTTGGTGCAGTTTTCAGGCAAGATCGCCCAAGGAAGCTTTCCGCAAGATTTTTTTCCGAGCTACAATCAAGACGAATTCGGCCTCTTGGAGCAGCATCTCAACGACATGTGCCAGCGGATTCGCGACAACCTCACCGATATCATCAGCGAAAAAGAGAAGGCCGATTCGATATTACGGTGCATGATAGAGGGAGTCCTAGTGCTTGACCCCAAGGGCAACGTGCTCGTCGTCAACGACCAAGCCAGAGGAATGTTTCATGTGCCTCCGGGACGCGAGGTTTTTGGGGTGTCGATTTTAGAACTTTCTCGCCATCCGGAAATTCATGCGATTCTCGAGGAAGTTTTGAGATTTGATTTTACCAGTCAGACCTTCAGCCGAGAGATCGAATTGGAGGATGGCTATTGGTTCAGCGTCAACGCCGCGCCACTGCGCAATCCCCAACGCATGACCTTGGGCTCCATCCTCGTCTTTCACGATGTCACGAAAATTAAACAGCTCGAGACCATCCGCTCCGACTTTGTCGCCAACGTCTCGCATGAATTGCGCACCCCATTGACGGCCATCCAAGGTTACGTGGAAACACTGATCCATTCCCCCCCGGGTAAGGCCGAAGACCGGCAGCAGTTTCTCGAAATTATCGAGCGCCATGCCGAAAGGCTCGGCCGGTTGACCGAAGACCTATTGACGTTATCCGATCTCGAGTCAGGCAAGATTCAGATCACGCCAAAGCCGGTGGATACGGCAAGACTAGTGCAGCAAACCCTCGAAGTTTTCTGGGACCGGGCGGCCAAGAAAGATATCAAACTCACCCAGAAGATTGGCACACCATGCGGTAAGATCAGCGGCGACCCGGATCGCTTGCAGCAGCTTCTCATCAACCTTGTCGACAACGCCGTCAAATATACGCCGCCGGGCGGCAAAGTGACGCTGAGCGCGGCCGAATGCGAAACGGACGACAGCGGCGTGAGGCAAATCGAGATCGCCGTCGCAGACAGCGGCGTGGGAATCCCCGAAAAAGATCTACCTCGACTGACTGAACGCTTTTACCGTGTGGACAAGGCAAGGTCGCGCGATCTTGGCGGCACCGGCCTCGGCCTAGCAATCGTCAAGCACATCGTCCAGGCCCATCGCGGCGAACTCAAAATCTCCAGCGAGTTGAACAAGGGCACGACCATTAGCGTCCATTTGCCAATGGTGGCGGACGCAACGGCTAACGAAGGGATACTGTTAATGTGAAGCAGTGATTCTTGGCGCAGCCAAATAGAAGACGGAATCACAGCCACAAGTTTTCCATTGCGCGCGCGACCTTTGCGTCGCCACCCAGCCGAGAGCCGTATATCCGTTGGCGATTCGATTCATCCAAGAATCCGACATCGGCATTTCCCGCCAAATCTTGCCGCTTTAGTTGAAGGACTACGAAACGCGTGATACGTATCACGCGTTTCGTTTTTTCGGGTCCCTTAATCTAACGTTTGACGTATATTGTGGAGAAATAATGGCGAAATTTCAGTTTCTGCCGGCGGAGACCAAATTCTATGAGTGGTTTGAGAAAGCTACCGGCAACCTATTGGACGCCGCAACCGCGTTGCAGGACATGTTCGATCACTATGAAAATGTCGAAGCCAAGGTCGCCCATATCACCGAATTGGAGCATCGCGGCGACTTTATCGTCCATGAGGTCATGCACCTGTTGATGCACACGCTGATCATCCCGCTCGACAGCGAAGATATCGAGCGGCTGATCTCTGCCCTCGACGACGCCATAGACGGGATCGAGGCGACCGCCGTGCGCATGGTCATATTCCAAATCGAAACGCCCACCGAGCGGGCGCGCCAGCTTGCGCAGTTGATCCGCAGCGGCGCCGCCGAACTGCACGAGGCGATGCCCAACCTGCGCGAGAAAAAAAACTTTCGCCTGGTCACCGAGCATATCAAGGAGATAAACACCATCGAGAATAATGGCGACCGAATGCTACGCGAAGCGCTGGTCGACATCGTCAATCACAAGGAAGATCTGTTCAATCTGATTCGCTGGAAAGAGATCTACGAAATGCTCGAAGAAGCCACCGACCGGATGGAAGACATCGCCGACGTACTGCAGCGCGTGGTTATCAAAAATGGCTGATCCGGTTCTGCTTCTGACGATCTTCATTATCGCCGTAGCCCTCGCCTTCGACTACGTCAACGGTTTTCACGACGCCGCCAATTCCATCGCCACGGTGGTGTCGACCCGGGTCTTGACACCCATGCAAGGCGTGGTGTGGGCGGCGTTTTGGAATTTCGTCGCCGCCTTTACCTTCGGCACCGCGGTCGCAAAGACCATCGGCAGCGGCCTGCTCGACGTCAACCAGGTCGACTCTTATGTCATTCTCGCGGCACTGATCGGCGCGATTGCATGGGACTTGATCACCTGGTACGTCGGTCTGCCGACCAGCTCCTCCCATGCCCTGATCGGCGGCCTCGCCGGCGCCGGCATCGCCAAGGCCGGCCTAGGGATCATCATACCAGGAGGTTGGATCAGCACACTAACTTTTATCATCATTGCGCCGCTCCTCGGCATGGCGCTCGGCATGATAAATTTGGTGGCGATCTTAAACATTTTTAAACGATCGATTCCCGCAAACGTCGACCATATATTCAGACGGGGCCAGCTCATATCGGCGGCCGCGTACAGTCTCGGTCACGGCACCAACGACGCGCAAAAAACCATGGGCATCATCGCCGGCGCATTGTTTATTGTGCCCGAATATCGCGGCTACGTCAGCGACGCTGCGGGCAAGATGGCCATCCCATTTTGGATCGTCTTAATGGCCCACGCTGCCATCGGCTTAGGCACCCTCTCCGGCGGCTGGCGCATCGTCCACACCATGGGTTCGCGCATCACCAAACTTCAACCTATGGGTGGATTTGCCGCCGAAGCCGCCGGTGCATTTACGCTTTTTGGTGCAGCCCATTTCGGCATTCCTGTATCGACCACTCATACAATCACCGGCGCCATCGTTGGCGTCGGCTCCCTGCGCCGGCTCCGCTCCGTGCGCTGGAACGTCGCCGGCCGAATCGTCTGGGCCTGGATCCTCACCATCCCCGCATCGGCTGTGATGGCAATGATCTGTTGGCTGTTAATCGATCGGGCACGGAGACTCTTTTAGCATCGGAAGTGACTGCAATCTGCCATATTCGGTTTTAAACAGGCGCTCCCTATACAAACCTCGATTACGTCCCGTCTCGGACTCGCCACGTAAACTCGGGGTACGCAAGCGGCGCAAGGACATCATGCGCTTCGAGTCTTCATGACAGCAATAGTCAAAGAAACATGGCTGCTCTACCGGGATTACCTGCGCTCACATCGATGGACATTGGATAAAACCTGCTGAAAATGGCGTAACGGCGGACGCACGCCTCAATCGCGTGAGAACTCTGAGCTACTCGAAATTCTGGTCGCCCACCGAATCGTAAAATGCACAGAAACTGACCTGAGGAGAGAATCAAAGCGCTGTGCCTCAACAAGAGAGAAAGCCTAGAATCAAGTTGTCTCGAGTCGCCACAGGAGAATCAGAGTTCCACCGTCCATTAAACTTCTAAACTAACGCCTGGTAGCATCAATGGTTTCCTTCGAACGCATGATGCGTACGTCGCCAAACAAGGAGTATTGCTGCCCGGATTCGTGATTCATCGGGATGCCGCCTATTTTCGCCCCAATCGGCAATTCATGTGAGAAGTGAATTTCTGCGCATCTCAGCGATTGGAATCGCTCCATCAACGAGCAATTCACCTTAACTGCGGCGCTCAGATGGCCGTATAGCATCGCAATAAAAAGATTGCGCTGACTATCTGAACGCTTCGGTTCAAAAATCGAACCCCATAGACATTCGGACACCAACCTAAGACATTACTTCATATTGCTGCGGTAAATCGCTGTCGCAATGCATAGTGATTGCTTTGTGATAGGTCTCAACTGTAGGTAATTATTGTCACTGTTTGAAACTAATTGACAATCATAGGCATTCTGAGGTAAAAATCCGACCCTAACGAAATTTCAGGTAATGCAGTTAACCAAAAAGCTCATTGAGAGCTTTAAATAGAAGGGCACAATTATGCTTATTACGGATAAATTTGTATTTATTCATTTCCCCCGTGCGGGTGGGACCTTCGTTTATGACGTGGTAAAAAAATTCTTTCCGACTGCTTTTGAGCTTGGTTATCATTTGCCCCGAGAGCTTCTGCCCAAAGAATACGCCCATCTGCCGATACTTGGGACGATCAGAAACCCTTGGGATTTCTACGTCTCATGGTATGAACATGTGCGACCAAGAAACTCAGGGAGCCTCCTCTTCTCTTGGTTGAGCGACAATGGAAAGCTCGATTTTGTAGGCACCACGCGTAACGCTCTCAATCTTGGCACTGACAATGAACGACTTGATGCTCTGATTGAGATGCTTCCCGAGCAGGTTGATTTGAACAAGAGAAACATCCCCAACATTACCAAAGACTCCATGCGCAAGGTACGCGGCACCGGAGTGAGTTACTACAGTTTTCGCTTCACGCAACTTTTTGGAAACCCAGACGACGTGCATTTCTGCCGACTCGAATCCCTGCGAGGAGATCTGGTCGCCTTCTTCGACAGCATCGGAGCAACAGCCACAGAATTGCACGATTACGTACTTGGGCTGGAAAAAAAGAATACATCTGAACACCTGCGCGAGGTAGGTTACTATACCTCCGACCTTGCAGAATTAGTACGGATTCGAGACCGCAAATTGATAGATCGTTTTTCATATAATTTTGGCGGTTTGACTCCATATACAAGTCTCAATGGATTCTTCAGCGCTGCGTGATCCGGACAATTTTATGGATGATCCAAAACCTACGATTCTAAACGGAAGTAGAAGGCGATTTCGTACGGACCGCGAACAGGGGTCCCGTGGCAATGTGATCCGAGAGCAAGAGCCAACCCCAGTAGGAAGAGTTACGCATGCATGCGGCAAGATTATAGTAAGCGGAAATATTTCCAACGCCTACGGTAAACGCGCTATAGCAGTTCCTGTAGACATGCATATAACAGTGACCTGGGACCAAAGTGATAAATCAGAAACAGCGTTGCAACTGGTCTGGGCTGGCCAGGGCGATGAAAGCGTGTGGCTATCTACTGTCCAGAAAATTATATCGCTAATCGAGATTCGCGTCGGTCGTCTTTCGGGCAAACTTACTGTCCAGAATACACTCCCGCTGGGAAAGGGAATGGGAAGCTCAACTGCGGTCGTCGTCGCACTTGCCCGATGTTTTATGGGAGACAACTGCAAGAACGAGGCTCTCGCCATTGAGGACGAAATCAATAAGGGGCATAGCGGTATCGATTTTGCCGCTATCTGGGAGGAACGCCCAATAGTTATTGCCAACGGCAAATACGAATTTATTGAATTGCCCAAAAGTTTAGAAAAAGGAGTTCTTTTTGACACGGGCACACCGGTCGAGCCCACGTCCAGAATCCTGCAGCGACTCAAGAAACGTGCGCCCAAGAACGAGCGGCTTAGGAGATCTCTTGATACGATTGGTAACTGTACAGAAAGATTGTTATCCGGGGAAGATCCTCTCCGTGTATTTCCCGATCACAATCGGGGGCAGATAAGTCTGGGTGTTGTGCCGCCCCGCGTGCGATCACTAATAAGAGTTATTGAGCAATTAGGCGGGGCAGCCAAAGCGACGCGTTCCGGCGGGAAAAGTGGTGGAGCAGGAATGGTATTTGCCATACACCCGAAGATGAAGCTTCTTAAACGACTGCTTGGGATATCCCCTACGCCTCTGATCTACGACCCAGTAAGTCGTCGTTTCCGCAGCAGCTCAACTCAATCTATGGGATCTCATTCCTAGGTAATTTTTCTTAGATTCGAACAAAACACCACAGCAGAGATGCGGGCGACCATTCTGGCGGAGTTAGTGTCCTCAGGTCAGCACCGGAGGCTGTTACTTTTCTCCCGTCCGACCGACCGTTTCCGCTCACCCCAACCTTACAATCCTCGCAATCTACCTGCGGTCGATCCAAGATTCCCCTGCCGGATAGACAGTACGATTCAAGAAATTACAGGCGGACTTCTCCCCCTAAATAGAATTCATTGCATTGGCACGACCATAAGACTAAAATCATAAATCTGGTGAGCCACGAACCAAAATTGTTAAGGGAGAGAATTGTTAGCGTCGATATCAACAAGAGGAAGAGCATGAAATTTTGGATCATCAGCGTGGTAGCAATCGTCCTATTGGGGTCTTGCGATGCAACAGAGGCTCAACCGGCGACCAACACGATGCCTCGCGTGGGGTTCATATTTTCCACCGGCGCTCCTGAGAGTCCCAACCCGTGGTTTGAGGCATTCCAGCAAAGATTGCGGGCATTGGAATACATCGAGGGAAAGAATGTATTGATCGAACGCCGCTATGCGGAGGGCAGGCTTGATCGAATGCCCGGGCTCGCAAATGAGTTAGTACAACAGAAAGTTGACGTAATAGTGGCCGTTAATAACGTGCTAATACGCGCGGCTAAAAAAGCGACCAAGTCAATACCCATTGTTATGCTGAGTTCAGTTGATCCGGTCGCCGCAGGATACGTGGATAGCTACGCGCATCCCGGTGGTAACGTCACCGGGCTTGCATGGCTCGGACGTGAGCTCAGCGCGAAGCGTGTGGAACTTCTGAGGGATGTGCTGCCCAAGATGTCACGAGTCGCGGTGCTGTGGGACGCGGATGGACCAGGACCAGCAATCGCCGTCAAAGAGTACGAGGCGGCTGCGCGTGCGTTCAAACTAGATCTTCAATCACTCGATGTACGAGGACCATCATCCTAACTTCACGGCCGCTTTTCAGTCCGCGAAGACGTCACGAGTAGACGGCGTCATTGTGGTTGGAAATGCCCTAATCTTTCAACATGCAAAACAACTCTTTGACCACGCACTCAAAAATCGCATACCATCTATGACTGAAGAAGCTAGATATGTCGCGGCTGGTGGGATGATGTCCTACGGAGCAAACCTCGTCGACTTATACTCCCGCGCCGCCGATTATGTCGTCGACATTCTAAAAGGAGCTAAGCCTGGCGATATGCCGGTGAAGCTGGCATCAAGATTTGAAATTTATGTCAATCTCAAAACGTCCCAGCAAATTGGCATTACCGTCCCACAAAACATTCTCGTCCAAGCGGATAAAGTGATTAAATAACCTGCTGCGATGTTTGTTGATGGATGGTGACTTTGCAGCGCCGAGATAGGGTAATTCACGACCTACCATCGCGCCTTGACGGCAGTCTCTTCGTTGTCATTCGATCTTCTCCCATTAGCATTTTCAATGGTACGTTTCTCCGGCGCGGAAACCGTGTTTCGGTTGTATTATACCTCGAATTTCCTTCTGTAGGTCGTAGCCTGTGCTGCACTCCATAAAGACTCCCCCCTCCGGGTGGTCGACGTTGGACATAAGTGTTCGGTCATTCGCCATCAATTGAACGCTGGCATTTCTTCAATTCAAGATCTTCTTGACCAACTAGTAGTTAGTTCATTTTCGGCCAAATTTTTGGTCTCAGCATCAATACTGATCAATAAAACGACGGTTTTAGGCAATTTTATGATTCGAGTTAGAAGCGTCCCCGACTTGTTCCGTCGCGTCGCAATGTATGTCGATAAGATCCGGAACGGCACATAGCCAGCCGAACTGCCTGTCGAGTACCCGAAAAAGTTTGAGTTCATCGTCAATATGAAAGCCGCTAAGCAGTTCGGCCTGACGATCCCGCCAAATGTGTTGGTGCGGACGAATCGGGTGATCAAGTAACCAAGTGGCGCTCCCAGGATCGAACTGAACTCTACGAGAAACCGAATCCGTCGTCCCTGACCGCTGCAAATCTCTGGGATATCATTCCGACAGTTGGGACGTATAGTCCATTACTAAGGCTAGATGCTAGCGCTGGCGTGTAAGAAAACCGATGGGGTTTGAAAGCCGAGTTCGCTTCTTGTACATATGCACGGCAATTTCACGTATAAAACTCAGTGTCAGCATTTCCGACTGCACGTCTCCCGCCCTATTTTCATATTCGCTCTCTAAAGTTCGATTATCAAGATTTGCGGTGCAGATGTTGCTGATACGCCGTAACATTCCACGTTTACTATCGATGTATTCTCCTATTGCGCGAAGTATTTCGGGAAGACTGTCGAAGCGAATCTCCGTGCTTAACTGACCACGCCGTGCCTGACCTTCACGGTCAAGGATTGCGATGTCATCAATTGAGAACGTTAGATCAACCAAGCCTGTGTAGGGTGGGTTGGGATCGCCGCATTGCAGCCGAAATTCATTAACGTTGAATTTTAATTCGAAGACTTCAATGTTTTGGCTTTGCAGCGATTGACCAATACAGCGAAGCGAACCCGCGTAATTGGGAAGGTATAGCATGCGGCACTTCCTGATCTCCCTCTATCGCAATGCTATGACGACTGCAAATGGTCACTCTCGGCAGAGATAAGCAGGACCGGGACAATGGCTCGTCACAATTATGATAAGTGTCTACGAATTATCTCGCGATGCGCGCACGTAAGATTGATTTCTACAGCCTGGAGTCAGGTGCAGTCATGGTTGGAGTGTCTAGATTTGGCGACGGGCACGGCTCGCAGGGAGCTTAGCGGGGTGCCACACAGCGTCCGGGTGCCAGTTAGATTGCTTTTCACATGCGAAGCCGTGCCCATCAAAATGTTTGCCTTGGTTCTCTTTCCCTTGGAGCAATCAACGTACCGCTGTCACGCAACCGTTCGTTTATTCCGGGAAGCTCCGTCGAAATCTCGAAAACGGCGTTTACACTAGGTTCACCAGAAACCTTACCGGGCGAACTTGCCATTTTCTCGAACCGATGTCGCAGACATGCCCAAGCTTGAAGTCGCCATCGGCGGTTATCACGCACCTCGAATCGTTGCAAACATTAGCGGTGGTGTCAGCGACGTATCAGTGCATGCATAATCAAACTCGGCAATGAACCATGCTAATCGGGGAACTGCTTTGGGAATTTGTTTATGTCGCAGGTGATTTCCTAGGCATCAAGCGGCAGATCTTTTTCTCCTCCAGCGGCGGTTTCGACTCCCACAACGCTCAAGTCAACGACACCGACGCGACCGAGGGAACACACGCTGCCTTGCTGGTCCAACTCAGCGGAGCGATGAAAGCATTTCACGATGCTACCGCTGCCATGGGCGTGGACGGACAAGTGACCAGCTTCACGATGTCGGACTTCCGCCGCACCGGTAAGGCCAACGGCGTCGTCGGCTCCGATCACGCCTGGGGCAGCCATGTCATCGTCGCCGGCAGCGCCGTCAAGGGCGGCGATCTCGACGGTCTCCCCGGACCCACCAGTACCGTGTTTCCCACTCTGGTCGCGGGCGGCAATGACGATACCGACTCCGGCAGCAACGCCCGCGGCCGTTGGATACCGACCACGGCGATCGAGCAAGTCGGCGCCACACTTACCGCTTGGCTCGGCGTGCCCAACGCCGATCTCGATGGCGTGTTTCCCAACCCGCAGAACTTTAGTGTGAAGAATTTAGGGTTTATGACCTAACGAGGAAACAGGATTCGATTCACCACGAAAGACACGAACAGCACGAAGGTCGGCGATTTAGTCATCCGAACCCTTCTTGACCTGCGCGCCTCCGTCGAAAATATATTTGCTGGTACAATCCGGGTAACGAATTGGTACGAGGGTTCCGTCATACCGGCGAAAGCCGGTATCCATCCCCTCCCTCGCCTGGATGCCGGCCCCGCCGGCATGTCGGGTCATTAAATGAACCGGTGAAGGTGTGGGGTAAAATTTCATACTCTGCAGGCAAGCGTAAGCCCCCTGAACACTTCGTTGCAAGTTTTCCGTTCCGAACTTTGCGCCCTGTGCGTCTTTGCGGGAGATATTCCGAATCGCATCACACCGCGCGCAAAGCCTGTATGATATCCAGCCGTGCCGCCCGCAGCGCCGGTAGGAAGCCGCCGATCAAGCCCATCAGCAGCGAGAATCCCAGCGCCGACGCAACGATCGACGGCGACAGGGCGAACGAGAACGCCAGTTCGGAGAAGGATCCAAAGTTGAGCGTCGAGATGGTAAAGAACTGCAGCACCGAGGCGATGCCGAGGCCGAGCAGCCCGCCGGCAAGCGCGAGGCTCAAAGATTCAAGCAAGAACGCCAGAAGTATACTGCGCCGGAAAAACCCCAGTGCCCGCAATGTGCCGATCTCCGTCGTTCGATTCGCCACTGAACCGTACATGGTGATCATCGCGCCAATGGTCGAACCCGTGCTAAAGATGACCGTGATGAAGATGCCGAGAATGCGGATGAAGGTCGCCATCATCTCCGACTGTTCTTCAAAATATTTTTTCTCCCTTTTCGCCACAAAATACTGCAAGCGGTTGTCACCTTCGAAGGCACGCGTGATGCCGGCAAGATCGTCAGGATCTTTCATCCGCACCGTTACGGTGGAGAACGACGAACGCCTGAAGGCATCGGCGATCTGATTCAGATCACCCCACAATTCGGAATCGAAGCCGCTACCGTTGGCGTCGAACAGCCCGACTACGGTCCAGACATCGCCGCCGAACTTGATTTTTTCGCCGATCTGCGCGCCGACAAAGCGCTTGGTGATGCCGGCGCCGGCGATCACTTCGCGCGCGCCCCAGCGAAACATTCTGCCCTCGACGATTTTAACCTGCGGGCGCAACTGAAACGCCGCCTCCTCGACGCCGCGCACCGTGACGTTGCTGATGCCGTCGCCGCCGAGCTTGTTCAAGTTGATGATCACCACCACTTCTTTGGAGCTCATCGGCGCGCCGTCGGCGGCGCGCGCCACCTGCGGCAGATTGACGATGATCCCCGCCGCTTCCCGGTCCATGATGCTCATAATCTCGCTCATGGCGGCCTTGCGGGCGACCAAAAGGTTGTCATCCGAACCGGTCGAGCGCAATGTCTTCTGCACGCCGTTAGCCATCATCAACACCGCCGTGAACACGAACACCACCAGCGCGATGCCGACGACCGTAATGGCCGTGGTCAAGCGGCGCGAAACCGAACTGCGCAGGATATACTTCAGCGGTATTTGCATACTCAAAGCGGTAGTTACGGGTTTACCGTGAAGATGTTTTCACAACGAAGGCGCGAAGGACACGAAGGTTTCGGATACTTTTTTCTCCGAACTTCGTGATCTTCGTGTCCTTCGTGGTGAATAAACCAATGGCACTGAACACAACATTCGCACAAAGACCTGAGCAGCCTCTTCCGCTAGCCGACATGGCGCAATCCCTCGACGATGCGCGTCGACAGCACCCGGTGCAAAGGTATGATTGCCGCCAGAGCACCGACGAACAGTCCTGCAGCGCAGCCTATCACCACAGTCTCCGGCTTGATGTAGAACACCGGAAACCACCCTTTGGGCAGCGCGGTTTCAAATCCCGCGACCGCGGGAAAGGTCACCGCAAGGCCGAGCGCACTGCCGAACAGGGCCAGCAAAATCGACTCGCCGGCGATCAGAAAAAACAATTGTCTGGCGGTGAACCCCAGCGCTTTCAAGACGGCGAACTCATGGGTGCGTTCGCGCGCCGACATGATCATGGTATTGCCAACTACCAGGAGAATGATGCCGATGATGACAAACGACATGATATTCATCGCGGTGATAATCGCGCTCGCCGCGGAGAGAAAACCCTGCTGAAAAGCCCGCTCGGTTTCGGTCTTGGTTTCGGCACGGGAATTGGCGAATAGCTTGTCGATTTCCTGAGAAATCGCCGCCGAGTTTTCCGGATCGTCGATGCGCACAACGTACCAGCCGATCTCGCCGGCGCGCTGCGGCATGTCCTGGCGCACCCGCTCGTCCAGATATTTGTAGTGAAACATCATGGTCGTCGGGTCGGTGGTCTGGTCGCGCGGCTCATAGATGCCGCGCACGACGAACTCCCACTGGCCGGGATACACGTCGCCTTCGAGCGGCATAATGTCGCCGATTTTCAAGTTGTAGCGTTTGGCGATGTCGATACCGATGATCGCCGCGTTGCGCTCGCGCTTGAAGACTTCGAACTGCTCCGGCGGCACCACGAACTCAGGGTAGACGTCGAAGAAGCTATCGGAGTCGACGGCCAATCGAGCGAAAAATTGGTTTTTGTCGATGTAGACTCCGGAGAACCAGTTGGCAAAGGTTACCTTGTTGACGCCGGGAACCTGGGCGATGCGGTCGCGATAGGCGAGCGGCAAGGTAAAGACGAACGACACCGCGTGGCGCGTGATCAGCCGGTTGGCGGCGGACGCTTCGACGCCGGCATACCAGGCGCCCACCACGGTCTGGAGCAAAGCAAACGCCATCACCGCCACACCGACGCCGACAATCGTCAGCATGCCGCGCAGCTTGTGGCGCAAGACGTTACGAAAGAGAAGTCGAACAAGCTCCATAAGATTCGTTAGGGGTAAAGGGTAAGGCGTAAGGCGTTCGGGGTCGACACCATCATGAGCGAAGGGAAAAGTTCACAGGCTCACAATAGCACCCACAAACATTCTCAATTCTCCATTATCCATTATCCATTCCCCCTACGCCAATTCCCCCTTCTCGAGATGGCGCGTCGAGCGCGCCCGCTCGGCGGCGCGCGGATCGTGGGTGACCATCAGAATGGTTTTGTTGAGTTCGCGATTGAGCCGATCCATGAGTTCGAGCACTTCTTCGGCGGACGCTTTGTCGAGATCGCCGGTGGGCTCGTCGGCGACCAAAATTACCGGATCGGTGGCGATGGCGCGGGCGATGGCAACTCTTTGTTCCTGGCCGCCGGAGAGTTGACGCGGATAGTGATTCAACCGATCAGTCAAACCAACCACCGCCAGCGCCATCTCTGCATGGGCGCGCCGTTCCTTCTTCGACAGCGGCGTCAAGATCAACGGCAGTTCGACATTCTCCAGTGCGGTCAAGACCGGGATCAGGTTGTAAAATTGGAAAATAAAGCCGACATTGCGCGACCGCCAGACCGCCAACTCGCTTTCGTTCAGTTCGGTCACATCGATGTCGGCGATGAGAATTTTCCCCGAGGTCGGCTTGTCGATACCGGCAATCAAATTGAGCAGCGTGGTCTTGCCCGAGCCCGACGGCCCCATGAAGGCGACAAAATCGCCTTCGTTGATCGCTAAATTGATATTGCGCAAGACCGGAATCTCCAGGCTGTCACGCTGGTACGATTTATAGAGATCTTGGACCTGGATGAATGGAGCGGCCATGGTGCGGCGCGGCTACTTGGTCTTTTGACTAACTTTCACGCCGGCCGCGAGGCGATCGTCGACCTTGCTGACGACCTTGTCGCCGTCTTTGAGACCGTCGGTGATTTCGATCAAACCGGCGAGCTTCTGTCCCGTTGTCACGGGAACTTCGACGGCGCGATCGTCGCGGATCTGATAGACCACCGTGCGGCCGTTGCGGGTCGCCACCGCGGTCGCCGGCACGGTCAGCAATGCTTTCGATTGGGCGGGGCTGTTACCGGCGCCGGCGGCAAGAAAGGAGATTTTCGCGCTCATCTCCGGCAAGACTTTCTGGTCGTACTCGCGAAACTTGATCTTGACCATTACCGTCGCCTTGGCACGGTCAGCGGTCGGGACGATTTTGGTCACGTATCCGGGATAACGCTGCTGCGGATAGGCGTCCAGGGTTATTTCGCAGGCTTGCTCGGGAGTCACCCGTGTGATGTTGGCCTCGGAAACATCGGCATCGACTTCCAACGACGACATGTCGGCGATCGTAACCACCGCTGCTTTGGAGCTCGCCGCGCCGGCCAGCGGCGCGACGATTTCGCCGACATCAGCATTTTTTTTCAGCACGGTGCCGTCGAACGGCGCGATGATGCGCGTGTTGTCGACCGCGACCTGCGCCTCTTTCACAGCGAACTTCGCCGCGTCGATGGTCGCAACCACGCGTTTGTAGCGCGCCTCGGCAAGATCGTAATCGGCCTGCGCGACCAGTTCTTGCTTAAGCAAGATGCGCGTCCGTTCCAGACTCTGCTTGGCCTCGTTCAGATCAGCTTCGGCGACCCGTAAATTTTCCCGCGCCCGCTCCAGTGAAGCCGCAACGTCGCTATCCTCGAGCCGGGCGATGATCTGGCCTTTTTTAACCTTGTCGCCCTCATCGACGCCGAGAAAAACCAGCGTACCGGTGCCTTTTGACGCCACCGCCGCTTTGCGCCGTGCCACCACATAACCGCTAGCCGTGAGCACGGCATTGGCTTGCGACGGTGAACTCATCGATGCCGTCGCTAGTTGCACCTCGACGCCGGGGTCGAATAGCCCCTTCAAAAAAATCCCAGCGACAAGTAACGCAATGAATACCAACAGCCAAATGAATAATTTGCCGTAAGAGCGTGATTTACGTGGCGATTGTGCATCTGGAGACGACCGGTTGATGCGCAGTGATGAAAGATCCGCGTCCTTGGTTGCCATAAGCTATATGGGTCAGACTACGGTGATATTTCGGTTTTTCAAGATAGTTGAGAAATGATAATTTTGCTGTACATGACCCATACAACCACATGGAACCCGGCTAGCTACGCCACGAACGCGCGTTTCGTTTCCGACCTCGGCGAGCCCTTGCTCGAGTTGCTCGCCGGCAAGCCCGGCGAAACTATTTTAGATCTCGGTTGCGGCGACGGCGCTTTGACCGAAAAGATCCTCGCCGCCGGCTGCACAGTATACGGCTGCGATACCAGCCTAGCTCAACTTCTAGCCGCGCGAAATCGCGGCGCAACCGTCTTTGTCATGGATGGCCAGCAAACTGGTCTAAAGCGCCGCTTCGACGCGGTCTTCACCAACGCCGCGCTGCACTGGATGAAACAAGCGGAGAAAGTTGTCGAAGGGGTCGCCGCTGCTCTCAAACCCGGCGGCCGTTTCGTCGGCGAGTTCGGCGGCAAAGGCAATGTCGAAACCATCCGTCAGGCGTTGCACAGCGCTCTGCGAAACCGCAGCATCGATCCATGGGCCGTCGACCCGTGGTACTACGCCGACCCGCAAGAGTACACGGGGCTGTTGAATCGCCATGGCTTCACGGTCGACTATGTCGAATTGATCCCGCGCCCGACAAAATTACCGGGAGATATTCTCGACTGGCTCGAAGTCTTCGCTCAACCGTTCAGTAAAGCTGTGGCAGAGTCCCAACGAGCAGAATTTTTAGATGAAGTTCGCGCGCAACTCCAACCGAAGCTGCAGAAACCGGACGACAACTGGTACGCCGACTATGTCCGTCTACGGTTCAAAGCGACGTTATAGGCACGCGAGCCGTCCGAAAACGATTTGAACTTTTTGAACGGTTTGAACGAATCACGGTTTGAATCCGCCATACACCACCGTCGTGGTAAACTTCCAAAAGCAATCGACATCGTGAAACCCGGCTTCGCGCAGCCAGGCCAACTCTTCTTCGAGAAGGCCGTTGTTATGCGGTCCATGATAACTGCTCGGCGTCGCCGCTTTGGCCTCGGCCAGATTGGTCTTGCCGCCGCTCGACTCCCTGACATAGCGGTCAAGATATTCATCCCGAGCACACCGATATCGCTCACTTAGGCTCTTGCTAGCGCCGCGCACGTTGTCGGCGTTGATGAAACCGCCGCCGCTGCGCACCAAGTCGAAAATTTCTTTGAAGATCGCACGGCGGCGTTGATTTTCAGTAAAGTGATGCAGCGCGCGCGCGGAAACCACCGCATCGAAGGTGCCATCCACCGAGCTTGAGCCAATCCGGTGACTCAAGCGATGCTTGAACAAAGGTCATGCGATGCTTCAGATCAGGATTTTTTGCCGGACCGAGATCCAGCATCGCTTCCGAAGCGTCGAGACAGACCGCTGTCGCATTAGGACGATCCCGTAACACTGCCGCCGCCAGCGCGCCATAGCCGGCGCCGACATCCAAGACCCGGATCGGCGCATCGATCGGCTGCGGGATCATGCGCAGCACCATCGCGGTTTGAACATTCCGAATCGGCGCCTGCCAGCTCCCCTTGCTTGCCCAGTCCTCGACAAACTTTTTGTCGCCCCAAGTAGTTTCCCAGTTGGTATCCGCCATTTCTCCCCCGCTTTCAATAACGTTTGATCTTGCTACCCCGCCCGAGCATCGCTGTCAATGAACTAAATGAGTTAGCTTGGAAAACTAAATGGAATACTGCTAAAGGCTAGAACACATTTAGCATTGGAGGCTTTATGCAATTTTGTCGAATGTATACCGGCGACGATGGCAAATCTCACTTCGAGGAGCTCGATCAGAGCGAAGGCGCGAAACTCTTTCAAAGCGCAATTACGGTCAAAGCATTGATGTTCAAGAACGATCAGAACCGCGACGATCTGCACGGCTGGCACAACGCGCCGCGGCGTCAATGGTGCATCACGCTGTCCGGCACCTGTGAGATCGGCATCGGCGACGGCACGAAAAAAACCTTCGGTCCTGGCGATGTCTTCTTGGCCGAAGACGTCACCGGCCAAGGCCACACTGCACTGCCAAAAAATTGGGTGAGGGCGTTTGTTCATCTATAATTTTACCGCTCTTCGCCCAATCGAATGGGTGAATTTTGGTAAGGAACGCTGTTGTTACGGGTTTCACCCCCCTTTGAAAAGGGGGGACCGGGGGGATTTGCCAGGTGTTGACATACAATCGAAGGCTCAAGGCCAAAGCTCGCGCCTTGCGTGCCAAACCAACCGATGCCGAACTTCATTTGTCGTCCCGCCTGCGGCGAAGACAAATTCGCGGCGTACAATTCTACAGGCAAAAGCCTATCGGCAACTACATCGCTGACTTTTATGCACCGGCGGCAAAACTAGTCATCGAGCTCGACGGCGCTCAGCATTTGGAACGCGGACAAGCAAACTACGACGCTCAACGGACCAGGGATCTGGAGGAGCAAGGATTGAAAGTCATTCGTTTTGACGACCGACAAGTGTTGCTAGAGACAGACTCCGTGCTGGAGGCGATCTATCACTTTGTGGAAAATCCCTCCTAACCTCCCTTTGCCAAAGGGAGGAACCGTCCATCGGAGATCGGGCTGGCCCTATTGCGCCAGAAACTCACGAATCACCCGGTGCACAGTTTCCGTATCGCTGGTGAAGTAGTTATGTTTTTGCTTCGGCAGCATGACGAATTTTGCGTTGGGAATTCCCTTGGCGAGAATATCGGATGACATTCGATGGGTCATGACGACGTTCGGGTCGCCCTCCAGCTCGCCGACCATCACCAGCGTCGGCATGCGAATATCCTTGAGCCTGCTGCTTGTGTCATGTCCTTGGCGCGACAGCACATGGCGCAGGTAGAACTCCACCGGGCAGATATTTGCCAATCGCTGGCGAAAGAACGCCTCCAGCCGCTCCGGCCGGCTCTTGACGAATTCGTCTGTGAAACCGACTTGGACGGTATGCTCGCGCACATACTTCTCATAGCCCCACTCGATCATTTCTTTGCACATCTGCAACGGCAGGCCGGCGCCGCCGGGAAACGACGCGCCGGTGGAGGCGAGGATCAACTTTTTCACCCGCTGCGGATGATCCAACGCGAGCAATTGCGCCACTCGTCCGCCCATCGAGTGGCCAAGCACGATGGCATCTTTAACGTTCAAGTGATCGAGTAGCGCCACGGCGTCGTCGCAAAACATTTTGGTCGTGTAATCGATGGGCGGCTTACTCGACCTGCCAGTGCCGCGGTAATCGTGGACAATCACCGTGTGATCCTTGGCAAATTCCGGCACCTGAAAAAGTTTCCAGATCTGCCCGTCGCAAGCGGTCTCGCTAAAAAACAGAAACGGCTGCCCTTGGCCGTGAGTTTCGTAGTAGATCTCAGCGTCGTTGGTGCGTACGGTGGGCATTTTGCCCTTCCCTTTCTTTGCGACTTTGCCTGTAAGGGCGATCGGCCGGTCGCCCCTACCCCTGACGAATGAACTCGCGGATCGCCTGATGCGCCCGATCGGGATTGCTGAAAAAATAACTATGCCGCTCGTTTGCTAACATTACGACTTTAGAATTGGGAATCCCCTTCGCCAATACTTCCGTCGACATGCGGTGATTCATCTCGCTGGTCATGTTGACGTCACCGTCGCCGACCAGGATCAGCGTCGGCTGTTTAATGTCCTTCAACCTTTGGCTCGTGTCATGGCACTGACGCGCGATCAGGTGGCGCAGGTAAAACTCCACAGGGCATAGGTTGGTCATGCGAACCTTTAGATAAGCTTCGATCTTCTCCGGATGCTGCTTGACGTAATCATCGGTCCAGCCCACCAGGATGGTGTGATCCCGCTCGTATTTCTCGTAGCCCCACTCGATCATTTCCTTCATGATTTTGAGCGGCAAGCCCTTGGTTTGGGGATAATGGGCGCCGGTGGACGCCAGCACCAGCTTGTGCACCTTCTTGGGCTGGTCGAGCGCCATCAACTGCGCGACCCGGCCGCCCATGGAATGGCCGACGACGATGGCCTCTTCGGCGTTGAGACGATCCATCAAGCCGATGACATCGTCACAGAACATTTTAGTCGTGTAATCCATCGACGGTTTGCTCGACTGTCCGGTGCCTCGATAGTCGAAGGTGATCACTCGGTGATCCCTGGAAAAATCGACGACTTGATTGATCTTCCACACCTCACCGTCGCAGGCGGTTTCGCTCAAAAACACCATCGGCCGGCCGCTGCCATGTTCTTCGTAGTAAAGTTCAATGTCGTTTACTTTAACCTTGGGCATCAGTTTCCTCCGGATACGAAACTCGAAAGCTGTCTACGCGATGATTATGTGAAGCAAATTCGCTTGGCAAGAACCGGGTAAATTTTCTTGACCGCAAGCGCAGAGACGCGCTATGCAATCAAAAGAGTCATGAAGCCACTCGTCGCCATCGCGACCCTGGTCGCCGCACTACTCATCCAACAGCAATCGCACGCCCAAGAACTGACCAAAGTTCCCTTCCCCTACGGCCCGCTCGGTCTCAACAGCGTCCCCTTCGTCGTCGCCAAGGAGGCAAGGCTGTTCGAAAAACATGGCCTTGCCGTCGATATGGTTTATGTCGGCGCATCCGCAGTGATGGTGCAGTCCATGTTGTCAGGCTCGGCGAACTTGGCCGCCTTCGGTGGACCGGCGGTGATCACCAATGTTTTGAGCGGCGGCGACATCATTCAGATTGCCGCACTGCTGCCTTACTTTACCCAGTCGCTCATGGTGCGCGCCGATATCCGCGATGTTCGCTCGCTGCAAGGCAAGAAGATCGGCATCACCCGCTTCGGTTCGGTCACCGATTTCGCGCTCAGAACGCTACTCGAACGGAATAATTTGAAAGACGTGAGCACACTCCAAATGGGCGGCTTCCCCGAAGCCGTTGCCGCGCTCATCCGCGGCGCCATCGACGGCGCGGTGCTCTCGCCGCCCCACACATTTCGATTGCTCAAGGAAGGTTATCGCGAACTGGCATCGCCAAAAGACTTGCGCGCCTTGGGAAGCGGATTCATATCCCAGGGCATCGTCGCCAGACGATCCTACGCATCAACGCACCGGGATTTGGTTGTCCGGCTGATCAAAGCCACCGTGGAAGCTACGAAATTCGTCAGTGCCAACGAGGATTTCACCAAGCGGCTCATCGGCAAATACCTCGGCATCACCGACCCCGAGGTGCTGCGCCAAAGTTATGCCTACGTGACCGATAATTTCGCCCGGGACCCGGCGGTGCCTGACAACGTCGTGCAATCGATGGTGCAACGCATGGCGCAGCTGAACATGATCGATACGAAGTCCGCGCAATCGACGCCGACCAGCGCCTACTACGACAATTCTTTCGTCAACGAGCTCAAATCATCCGGTTTCCTCGACAACGTTTGGAAATAGCGCGCGAAGTAAGTAGTTTTTCTCGCCAGCTCCCTTGACGCCCAACCGCACTTTCTACTACTTAAGAGGAGTGCAGTTTGGAAACCAATGTTGTCATTTCGGCACAGGCCGGAATCCAGCTTTTTTGGCCTTGCAGCACAAGCAAAGATGGATGCCGGCCTGCGCCGGCATGACGGATAATGAATTCACCGGAAAGCAACGGGTTTCGAACTTTGCCAAGTAGGTCACCGATGGTCCACTCACTTTTTTCTACTTTCTTTGTGGCGGTTGTCGCCCTTTGGACGATCCAACCGGCCAACGCCCAAGAAAGACTGCGCGTTGGCCTGAGTTCGGTGAGCGCCACCCAGGGCGCCATGTGGGTCGCCGAAGAAAAGGGCTTGTTCAAAAAATACGGCATCGATCCTGAAGTGATCGTCATGGGCGGCGGCGCCTCTCGAGTCGTAAGCTCATTACTCGCGGGTGAAATCCAGTTTTCGGTAGGCGGCGGCGACGCGGTGATTCGCGCTGCTCTAAAGGGCGCCGATACGGTTTTAGCCGTATCGCCGTTGAAGACCGGCTTGCAGCGCCTCATGGTGCGTTCGGAGATCAGAACTCCAGCGGACTTGAAGGGCAAGAAGATCGGCGTGACCCGCTTCGGCTCGGCGTCCCACTGGGTGCTGCAACTGATGCTGCGCAAATGGAACATGCGCAATGACGAGGTGCAGATACTTCAACTCGGCTCTTCGCCGGCCAACCTCGCCAGCCTGGACAATCGCGCCATCGATGGCGCGGTGCTGACGCTGCCGACCTTTTTCCTCGCCGAAGAACGCGGCTATCGCCTGCTCGCCGATCCGGTCGATCTGGACATCATTTACTTACAGAACTCCATCGACACCACGCGCGGCTACTTGAAACGTAACCGGGATCAAGCGCTGCGTTTCGTCAAAGGCTATTGCGAAGGGATGGCTTATTTCAAAAAGAATCGGCGCGACAGCATCGCCGTCATGCAAAAGAAGCTGCGCATCCAATCGGCCGAGGAAAAGGATGTGAAGTATTTGGAAATGTCGTACAACCTGCTCGCCACCAAGTTTTACAACCAAATCCCCTACGCCACGCCCAAAGCCGTGGAAACGACATTGGATTTCGTCGGCATCGAAGACCCCAAAGCCAAGGGCGCCGACGCCAAACTGTTCCTCGACGAGAGCATCGTCCGCGAACTGGAAACCAGCGGCTTCTTCAAGAACTTGTATGAAGGCGAATACCGGTGAATAAAAGATAGTTCCAGCCGTTCCAATAGTTCCAATGGTTTCAACCGTTTCAGACACGAATCGAACAATTGGAACAACTGGAACGTTTGGAACGAATGAAACGAAGGAATTAAAATGTCTGACTACAAAGAGATTATCTATCAGAAACAACGCGGCGGCGTACTGATTACGTTAAATCGGCCCGAAGCGCTTAACGCGATCACCCGGCCGATGCTGAAGGAATTCCACGACGCCTTGGACCAGGCCGAGACCGACCCGGAGATCCGCGCCGTCGTTATCACCGGCGCTGGGCGGGCCTTCAGCTCCGGCTTCGATCAGGCGCCGTCGAGCGGCCGGCGCCGCGATATTCAATGGCCCTACGGCATCCAGAGCGGCATGAGCGCCGCCGATCTAATGAACTACTGGTCCCACGACGACGTGAATCTGGTGCGAATTCTAGAAATGACCAAGCCGGTCATCGGCGCCGTGCGTGGCTGGGCCATGGGCGGCGGCTGTTGGCTGGCGCTTTACACCCATATCACCATCGCCGCCGAAGACGCCGTCTTCGCCCAACCGGAAGTGCGCCACGGTTCGAATACGACGTTCATGTGGACACTGCTTGCCGGATTCAAGAACGCCCTGCGCTACGGACTGGTCGGCGATCACATCGATGCCAAGGAAGCGCACCGCATCGGTTTGGTCAACAAAGTCGTGCCGGTCGATGATTTGATCGACGAGTGTTTCAAGATCGTCGAGCGCATCGCCCATGTGCCGCCGGAGACGGTGAAAATCAATCTCGCGATCTCGACCATGGGTTTGCAAATGATGGGACTGCGTGACGCGCTCCACATGGACGAAACCTTGTCGATCCCGGCGCATATGATGCTGCGCGAAGAGTTCCGCCGTCCCCTCGACGAAGTGCGCGCCAAAGAAGGCACGAAGGCCTACCTGCAAAGACGCGACGGCCCGTTCCAACCCGAACCTTTCGGACCGCGGGCAAAGAAGAAATGATGGAGTGATGGAGTGATGGGGTGTCGGTATTCTGGAGTGATGGTTCCGATTCCGAACCCCAATACTTCAGGACTCCAAATCTCAATTAGGACTTGCCTATGTCGAAACAGTCTATTGATTGGCGCGACCTCACGCCGCTGATCGCCCCCAAGTCCGTCGCCATCGTCGGCGCTTCCCAGCGCGGCACGGACGCCAATCTGGCGCGCGAGCCGCGTGGCAATCGGGTGATCCGCAACCTGCGCAACTTCGGTTTCACCGGCCGCATCGTCACGGTCAATCCCAAATATACCGAGATCATGGGCTATCCCTGCTATCCAGACGTCGCATCGATTCCCGAACCGGTGGATTGCATCGTTTCGGCAGTTCCGAATCGTCATGTGCCAGACTTATTGGAATCGGCTGCCAACGCTGGCGTGCGCGCGGCGGTCGTGTTCGCCGCCGGCTTCGGCGAGATCGGCGGCGAAGGCAAAGTCCGCCAGGCGCGGCTCGAAGCCTTGTCGAAAGAGCGCGGCTTTCTTATCTGCGGCCCCAACTGCTACGGCGTGCTTGAACGTCCACGGCAAAGCGCCGTTGTTCGCCTCGACGATACCGCCGGGATTTATCACCGGCTCGGTGGCTTTGATCTCCCAGAGCGGCGGACTTGAGCACGACGATTGCCAACGCGCTCATGCTCAACCGCCATGTCGGCTTGAGCCACATCATTTCCTGCGGCAATCAATCCGGCGCGACCATCGAAGAGTACATGAACTACTTCGTCGAAGACGCCGAACACACGGTCATCGCGGTGTTCGTCGAAGGCTTCAAACAACCGGAACGCTTGCTCGCCGTCGCGCGCAAAGCCGCCGAAGCGAACAAGCCGCTGATTATTCTCAAAGGCGGCCGCTCCGACGTGTCGAAGCGCGCTGCCGCGACCCACTCCGGTTCGCTCGCCGGTGCCGCCGAAGTGGTCGACGCGGCGTTTCGCCAAGGCGGCATCGTCTCGGTGCGCAGTATCAACGAACTCATCGACAGCGTCAGTGTTTTTTCCTGCGACGGTTTTATCAAGAAATATCGCGGCGGCCGGCGCATCGGCGTGCTCAGCGGCTCCGGCGGTGAGTGCACGCTGGTTTCCGACGCCGCATCCAATGTCGGTGTCGACGTTCCGGAACTCACCGAAGCGACCAAAGTCAATTTACAAGAATCGGTCGCCGACTTCGGCAACATGAACAATCCGCTCGACGGCACCGGCGCCATGTACGACGACGACAAGATTTTCCCGCGCCTGCTCCAAGGTCTGGTCGACGACGCCAACATCGACATCGTCACGATCAATCTCGAAGCCAACGATCCGAGGCCAAAGAACTCAAGAGCGGCAACCGTTTCACGATGGCGATTGAAAAGGCCGCCGCCGCCAGCAAAAAGCCCATCGCCACCTTCAGTTCCGTGGTCGGCGGTCCGGTCGATCCGGAGATTCTCCAACCGTTGCGTAGCGCCGGCATCCCGATCATGGAAGGCGCGGAATGCGCGACGGCGACGATCAGAAACTTGGCCGACTACTACGATTTTCAGAAAGCCCGCCTGACCGGCGGCGGCGACGTTCCATGGCCGAAAGCGCACGCCAAGCTGCCGTCAGGAGTTCTCGGCGCCGAAGCCGCGTTTGCGCTGTTCAAAGAATTCAACATTCCTGTGGCGCCGACGGTGCTGGCGCGAAGCCGCCGACGAAGCTGCCGCCGCCGCTGACAAAATGGGCTATCCGGTTGTTCTCAAGGTCGAATCCGCGCAAATCACCCACAAAAGCGATGTCGGCGGCGTGGCGCTGCGACTGACGAACGCCGGCGAAGTTCGTGACGGCGTTCAGCAACATTCAAAGCAAGGTCACAAGCCGCGTGCCAAATGCCAAAATCGACGGCGTCATCGTCCAGCGCATGGCCGGCGAAGGCGTGGAAATGATCCTCGGCATCAAGCGCGATCCGCTCTTCGGCCCGGTGGTGCTATGCGGTTTGGGCGGCATTCTGGTCGAAGTGCTGAAAGACATCGCCGTCGGCATCCCGCCGTTGTCACACCGGCAAGCCCGCGACATGCTCTCCCGATTGCGCGGTTTTCAAATTCTCGGTGGCGTGCGCGGCAAACCGGCCGGCGATGTCGATGCCCTGTGCGAAGCGATCGTCGCCGTCTCGCAATCTCGCTGTAAGTCTCGGCGATCAACTCAACGGCGTCGACATCAATCCGCTGATCGTCCTGCCCAAAGGCCAGGGCGTGGTCGCCGTCGACGCAGTGGTAGAGATTCAATGAGCGTCACTTTGCAAATTGTTCCCCCCTTTGAAAAAGTGGGGCCAGGGGGGATTTTGAAATCTCGCACAGAAAAATCCCCCTCGATCCCCCTTTTCCAAAGGGGGAAATGGAACTCCCCATCACGGGCTGCCACACAGTCGTCATTCCGGCGAAAGCCGGAATCCAGGGTTCTTGCCGGCAAACCAGAAAACAAGATGGATACCGGCTTGCGCCGGTATGACTGGCAAAGATCAGGAGCGGAGTGAAATTGAAACTCATTGCCTCATTATTCTTTATATTCATCGGCGCAGTTGTCCTTCGTCCGAATAATTTACCCGCCCAAGCCAAACCGCTCAAAGAGATTCGCGTCCCCTATGCCCTCGGCGGTTCCACCGGCTTCTTCTGGGTGGCGCAGCGCTCGGGGTCGTTCGAGAAGCACGGTCTCAAGGTCTTGCCGATCTTTCATGCGCGGCGGCCGCGAAGCCGTGCAAGCGCTGATCTCGCGCGATGTTACGATACTGCAACAGGGCAGCGCCGGGGTCATCTTGGCTTGGGCCCAAGGCGCCAAAGACTTGGTCGTGTTGGGCGCCACCGGCAATAAGCTCGATTATGTCTTCGTCAGCAACCCCAACATCAAGAAGCCCAGCGACTTGAAAGGCAAACGCATCGCCATCAGCCAGCTGGGGGCGAGCACCGATTTCATCGCCCGGGTCGCCTTGAAGCAGTTGGGTATCAGCGACAAAGAAGTGACAATCCTTGGCATCGGCGCCCAAGGCGAGCGCTGGGCCGCGCTAGCCGGCGGCCATGTCGACGCGTCGGTATTCCAGCCACCGGTGACTTTGCGCGCGCGCAAGATGGGGCTGCCGATCTGGGTCGATTTTTCCAAGAGCGATTATGAATATGTCGTCGCCGGCCCGGTGACGCTGCGCTCGTTTATCAAAAGCGACCGTGAGACCGTGATGAATTTCATGCGCGGCTTGGCCGACGGCATGGACTTTTACCGCGATGAGAGAAACAAAGACGCGGTGATCAAATATCTCGGTGAATTTTACAAGTCGAACAATGTCGAGGAGCTCGATGAAACCCGCCGGGTCTATACTCAGGTAACGCCCGGCCTGCCCATCGTCACGTTGAAAGCGATGGAGAACATGATCGCCAGCGACCGCACTCTGGCGACGATGAACATCAACGGCGCCGATGTGATGGATTTATCTTTCCTAAAACAGTTGGAGGAAGAACGGAAGACTAAAAGATAGTTCCAGCCGTTCCAAAGGTTCCAGTGGTTCCAGTCGTTGGGCTCCGGAGTTAACCATTGGAACGATTGGAACCTCGTGAAACAGTTGGAACCGAAACGACGAAGGAGTTTAGATGCCCGACTACAAAGAAATCTTATACGAGAAACAACGCGGCGGCGTGTTGATCACGCTCAATCGTCCGGACGCGTTGAACGCGATCAGCCGCAGCATGATCAAAGAAATTCATCAGGCCCTCGACGATGTCGAGCAGGATCCCGAAGTGCGTGCCGTCGTGCTGACCGGCGCCGGCCGCGCCTTTTCCGCCGGTATGGACCAAGGCAACGCCTCGGGACGGCGCCGCGACCTGCATTGGCCCTACGGCATCGTCACCGGCGAGACCGCCGCCGCAGTCATTGACTCTTGGCGCGTCGATCCGCGCAACTTCCGCCGCATGTGGGAGTTCGGCAAGCCGATCATCGGCGCGATCAACGGCTGGGCCATGGGCGCGGGCTCCTGGCTGTCGCTCTTCACCCACATCACTTTGGCGGCGGAGACCGCTGTCTTCGCCCAGCCCGAAGTGCGCCACGGCTCGAACACGAGCTTCATGTGGACGCTCCTCGGCGGCTACAAGAACGCCCTGCGCTACGGCCTCACCGGCGACCACATCGACGCCCAGGAAGCGCTGCGCATCGGTCTGGTGGTCAAAGTCGTGCCGGCCGATCGGCTCATCGACGAATGTTTCAAGATCGTCGAACGCATCGCCCATGTGCCGCCGGAGACTGTCAAGATCAATCTGCAAATCGCCACCATGGGGCTCGACATGATGGGCTTGCGCGATGCTTTGACTTTGGACAGTCAATTGTCCGCGCCGGCCCATGTGATGTTGCGCGAGGAGTTGCGCAAACCGCTCGACGACGCCCGGGCCAACAAAGGGATTCGCGATTATCTGCAAATGCGCGACGGACCGTTTCAGCCCGAGCCGTTTGGGCCGCGATCGAAGAAGAAGGCGGAAGGATGATGGATGAGGGATGAAATAAGCGCGGATGAATCAATCGTCATCCTTCCGCCCTCATCCTTCATCCTTAACTCAACGATATTTAGACAGAGAGGAACCCATGGCAGACTACCAAACGATTCTTTATCAGAAGCAGCGCAACGCCGTGCTCATCACGCTCAACCGGCCCAATGCGCTCAATGCGATGAACCAGGACATGATGAACGAACTCGATGCGGCGCTGGCGGAAGCCGAACACGACGCGGAAATTCGCGCGGTGATCCTCACCGGCGCGGGCGGCGCATTCTCGGTCGGCGAAGACATCAGCGGCGACGAACCGGAAACCGAGTGGCCATACGGCATCCCGAAGAACACCTCGCTCAACGCGGCCTACAATAAATTCCGCGACGCCGACCGCAAAGATATCTTGGGCCGTCAGCTCTATCGCTGGCAGTACCCCAAGCCGATCATCGGCGCGGTCAGTGGCTGGTGTTTCGGCGCGGCGTCGTGGCTCGCCCTCACCTGCCACATCACCATCGCCGCCGACGACGCCGTGTTCGGCCAGCCGCAGGTGCGCCACGGCGCCAACACCGATTTCATCTGGGTGGCGCTCGCCGGCTTCAAAAACGCGCTGCGCTACTCGCTCACCGGCGATCACGTCGACGCCCAAGAGGCCTTGCGCATAGGCTTGGTCAACGAAGTGGTGCCCAGGGATCAGCTGCTCGAGACCTGCTTTCACTTCGTCGACCGCGTTGCTCATATTTCGCCGGAAACGGTCAAGATCAATTTACAAATCTCCACGGTGGGTTTGGAGATGATGGGTCTGCGCAAAGCCTGGACGTTGAACTCGGAACTTGCCGCCATGGCGCGTTTGACCAAGCGCGAGGAATTCAACAAACGACTGGACGACGCCAAGAAAAAAGGCGGCCTGGCCGCTTTCCTGCAAGAACGCGACGGCCCGTTTCAACCGGAGCCGTTCGGGCCGAGAGCAAAGAAAAAAGCGTAAGGCATCAGGCAACAGCAATACCCCCACCTCTTTCCTCCCCCGCATCGCGGGGGAGGATTAAGGAGGGGGATTGAACGGCTTGAACGCGTTCCATCATCTTTTCGTAATAGCTCTCGTCAACTGCGCCCAGCGATCTTCAGCTTTCTCGTACTCCGCACTGGTCATACCACGTTCAATGTATTCGCGTTTGAACGGATAATCCTTCCACGCCACGCCATAACGAAACTGCTCCATCAGTTTTTGCCCGTCGGCGCCGATGACGAAATCGGTGAACAAAAGCGCCGCGTGGGGATGGGGCGCGTTGGCGACGACGGCGGAGCCGCCGGCATTAGCCGGCGCAACGTCGAGCGCCACCCACTCCACCGGCGCGCGCCGCTCCTTCATGACCGCCACTTGGTTGCGAAAAACCACGAACGATCCGGCCACCTCGCCGGCGGCGATCAGGTCAAGAAAACCAGCGCTCGATGCTTTGAATAGCCGAATTTCCTGAGCTTGAAGCCGCTTGACGAATTCCTCGCCTTTCACCTTGATCATGGAGCCGATGACCCGGCTGGTCGAGCTCTCGGTGGTCACGGCGAGCTTGCCTTTGAGTTCGGGCTTTAAGAGATCTTGGAAACTTTTCGGAACCTCCGCCGGCGCGATCATCCTGGTGTTGTAGCCGAAACCTAAGTAAGCCTCGCGGTCGGTGACCCAGTAGACGCGCGCGCCGTCGGCTCTACCTTTCGCCTCATCGGGATACTTCGCCAGTTCGGGTGAAACATAGGGCTTGAGCAGGCCGCGATCGCGCAATGCCATGAGCAACCCCGGCGTGCTTTCAAGAGCGTCCGCCACCGGGCGGCCGGCTTGGGCTTCGTTGATGATTCTCGGCGTTAGATCGTTGCTGCCGCCGCGGTAGACGTCGATCGCTATGTCGGGATATTTTCGCTTGAACGCATCGACCAACTCGCGATACACGCCCGACAGCGATGTGTACCAGACGATCTTGCCTTCCGCCTTGGCGCCGTCGAGAAGAATTTGATGACGGTCCGGGCCGGTGTAGGCGGCGAGTTCGTCCAAGGTTCGAGGTTTTTTCGTTTGTCCCCAGCCAAGCGAAACCGCCGTCAGCAGGATCGCCATAGCCAGACCGAGAGCTTTCATTGTTTCACTCCTTCACCGTCAGCGAGCAAGAATAGATTGTGCGCAACAAATATCTGTCCGCCAGTTATCACTTTGCCGATGACGCTGGCAAGCGGTTTATTCTGCGCTGACAAAATTGATTCATTGACAGCCGCGCGCCAGTCGGACTATAGGGCAGTTAACCGTTTCTAAATACTGGACCTGAGGTTCGCAGCAGTCTCAGCCAAATTAGTCTTACGAGGAGACATTCCATGCTTGGTGGTCATGCGGTAGCTCAATGCCTGCGCAACGAAGGCGTGAAACATATTTTCAGCGTGCCGGGCGAAAGCTACATTGCCGTCGTCGATGGGCTGGTCAATTTCCCCGAGATCAAACTGATCACCAATCGCCAGGAAGGCTGCGCGGCGTTCATGGCCGAGGGCTATGCCAAAGCCACGCGCACCCCCGGCGTCTGCATCGTTACCCGCGGCCCGGGCGCGACCAACGCGAGCATCGCCGTCCACAGCGCGAAATACGATTCAGCGCCCATGGTACTGTTGGTCGGTCAGGTCAGCCGCAACGCGCGCGGGCGCGAAGCCGGCCAAGAGCTCGACTACGGCCGCTTCTTCGGCAGCATCGCCAAGTGGGTGATCGAGATCAACGATCCGAAGCAGATCCCGCGCATCATAAGCCGGGCGTTCCATCTCGCGCGCACCGGCCGGCCCGGTCCGGTGGTGGTGGCGTTGCCGCGCGACGTCACCGAAAGCGACGCCGACATCATCATGAGCGCGCCGATTCCGCCGCTCACGCCCAATGCCGATCCGGCGGCCGTTGAATCTCTGGTCGGACGCATCAACGCGGCGCGTAAGCCGGTGCTCATGATCGGTTCGGGAACGCAGTACTCGAACGCTTGGCAGGAAGTCATCGAGTTCGCCGAAAAATTTCACCTCCCGGTGCTGACCACGTACAAACGGCAAGACGCCTTCCCGAACAATCATCCGAACTACGCCGGCAACATGTTGACGTCGAACAAGTATGCGCAAAACCTCGCCTACGAAGAAAGCGACCTATTAATCGTCCTCGGCAGCAGGCTGAGCCAGCAGACGACTGCCGGTTTTACGTTTCCGCGCCCAGGAAAGCCGTTCGTGCATATTGACGCCGACGAAGAAAACATCGGCCAAAATTCGCGCCCGGAAATGGCCATAGTCGCCGATGCCAAACAACTGCTACTCGCCGCATTGAAACAGCCCGCGCCGCGCCCCAACGAGAGCCGCGGGTCGTGGATCGCCGAGCAGCACGCGGCGCAAAAGGAATTCTGCACGCCCAAGGAACGTCCGACACCGAAGGTCTCCATGGAGCGGGTGATGATGGACTTGAAAGCCGCCATGCCCGCCGACGCCATCACCACCACCGACGCCGGCAGCTTCGGCCAATGGCAGCAACGTTATTTGGAATTCGATCATCCAAACTCCTACATCTCCCCCACCCTTGGCTGCATGGGTCCAGGCGTCCCGTCCGCGGTGGCGGCGAAGCTCGCCTACCCCAATCGCACGGTCATCGCCCATATCGGCGACGGCGGCTTTCTCATGACCGGCCAGGAGATGGCGACCGCCAAGCAATACAAGGCGCCGATTATCGCGATCGTTTACAACAACCAAGGTTACAACTCGATCCGCATGCACCAGGAAGCTCAGTACCCCGGCCGCCAACTTGGCGTAGCGTTGGAGAATCCCGACTTCGCCCTCATGGGCGAGTCCTACGGCGCCCTTGGAGTGAAGGTCACTCGAGACGAAGAATTTTTACCGGCATTCAAAAAAGCGCTCGCCGCCAACCGCTCGGCATTGATCGAAGTGCAGACCGATCATGAATATGTAACGCCGAACGCGAGGTTGTCCGAAATAGCGGGAAAGAAATTAGCGGGCGATTGACCGCAAATCGTCTTGCGTAAGAACTGTCATGTGATACGTAGGCTCTCGTAGAGCAGCTGATCGCGACCAGGTGGCAGATCTCTCGATCGATTACCGAGCGCGCGTAACAAATCGCCCACGCCTCTTGTCGCGAACCGATAGCGGTTCATACTTTTGACTTTGTCGCCAGATGTTATCGCTACATCGACTGTCTTCGCCAAGTGCGCTGGCGTGAAAGCGAGACTCCATGCGGCCCTGCGTTGCGGTTGCAACGGCTGTCCCCCTTCTTCCCGGTGCCTCGAGGACTTCACAGCTCCGCGCCCGGCATGACCTGATTGCAAAACCACAAACGAGCGCCATCGGGTCGTCTACGGCCGGAGGCCCCATTCGGCAAGTTTTTCCCGACTCGTCAAACTCCGCTGGCCTCGTCCAAAAGCACCCACTGCCGAGTTCGAGGCAATCGCGAATTTATCCGGACGGCCATTCTCCGGCAGCTTTAGCGATTTTTCAGCAAAGGAGGCTAGAACGATGAAGACCCAGAATATCATTTTCTTAGCGCTTGATGCTTCCGTCGAGCGCGTCGGCGCAAGGGCGCAAGCCGTCGACCATCGCGGAGCTGGCCAGCTACCGTGGCGCCGATCGCGAGGCATTACTCTACAACGGCGCTAAGAGCGAAGGTAAAATCATTTGGTACACTTCCCTCGCGGGCGATTCCTACAAAGAGCTGGTCAAAGCCTTCGAAAGCAAATATCCCGGAGTCAAGGTCGACTCCTTTCGCGCGTCGGGAAGCGGAGTTGGCCTCAAAGAGGAAGAAACCAAAGCCAGGCGAAACATCGCTGATGCCATCGAAACCACCGAGGGAAATCTGATATTTCTGCGCGACGAAAAACTACTCCGCCCCTACGACTCGCCGCAACTCGACCGCTATCCCGAAGACGGCAAAGAAGCGCGCCGACAAAAATCTCGTCTTCTGGGCACTCGCCAGAGAATCCTACATCGGCTTCGCGTACAACAAGACCTTGGTGCCCAAGAAGCGGTGCCGAAAAACTTCGACGTATGATGCATCCACAGCTCAAGGGCAAGATGGGTATCAGCATCGGCCAGACCAGCGACAAAATCATCGGCGCCATGATCAAGAGCAAAGGCGAAGAGTTCATCAGGAAACTCAAAGGCCAGGAGATCAAGCTTTACTCGATCGACGCGCCGGCACTGGTGAACACCATCACGTCCGGCGAGATCGTCGCGTCGCCGGCAATCTTTCAGACCCACACGCTGCTCGCCGCGTCGAAGGGCGCGCCGGTGGAATGGGTGCCGATGGATTTCGTGCCGACCAACGTCGGCAGCGCCGCCATCGCCGCCAACCCGCCCCATCCCCATGCGGCACTTTTGATGGCGGATTTTCTCTTGAGTTCGGACGGCCAAGCAGTTTTAGAAAAGTATTACTACGGTAGCGGTGCCAAGGATTACGGTTTTAAGAAATGGCGCCCGGAGCATGGATTAACCACCGATCAGTATGAGAAGGATTTGCTAAGCTGGGACAAATTGCTGCATTCGATCACACGCAAGTAAAAGGGACTGTTCACCACGAAGGCACGAAGGACACGAAGGGTTCGCCAATTTTGAATTCCGACCTTCGTGATCTTCGTGCCCTTCGTGGTGAATTCCGATATTTTCAATTCTAGGAGGCCAAATGAACAACCTACGCATCATCGACGCCGACGGCCACGTCCAGGAGCGCGATGCCAACTGGCAGGAACTGCTCGATCCGCCCTATCGTAAGCATGCGCCCAGTATGGTCGCGTGCGCCGACGGCCGGACCCACTTGCTGCTCGAAGGAAAAATCTGGGCGAAGCCGAGCGGCCGAGGCTGCGGCATCGGCACCGCGCCGATTACCCGTAAACCGCGCGCGACCACCGGCATGTTCGATCCGGTGCAGCGCCTCAAAGACATGGATATGGAAGGCATCGATACTGCGGTCAACTTCGGTACGACGGTGTTCCTGAGCCTGCCGTTTCTGGAAAATCATGATCTCGCCTGCGCCATCGCCCATGGCTACAACACCTGGCTCGCCGAGTATTCCAAGACCGATCCGCGCCGTTTGAAAGGCGTCGCCCTAGTCGCCCAGCAAGAGCCTCTCGATGCCGCTAAAGAACTGGAACGTTGCGTCAAGCAACTGGGCTTTGTCGCCGTCGCTGTCGCCGCCCACTCCGCCGGGCGCAACCTCGATCATCCCGACCTCTATCCGTTCTACGCTAAAGCCGAGGCGCTTGGCGTACCGGTTTGCGTGCATGTCGGCTCGGGTCGCCCGGCTGCAGCCGCCGATCGCTTCGACAATCCGTATTTCGTCCACGCTACCACCCACGCCTTCGAGCAGATGATCGGTGTCATGTGCATCGTCGGCGGCGGCATCCTCGAACGATATCCAAAGCTCAAAGTCGCCTTTCTGGAAGCCGGGGCCGGTTGGGTGCCCTACTGGATGGAGCGCTTGGACGAGCATTACGAATATATGTCGCCGGCGGTGCCGCTGATGAAAAAGCCGCCGAGCGAATACATGACGAGCGAGCAGGTCTATTACTCCTTCGAGCCCGACGAACAGACGTTGAATTACGTCATGGATTCCGTCGGCGAGGACCGCCTGGTGTTCGCCTCGGACTACAATCACGGCGACAGCAAATTTCCCCACACGGTGGAATCCGTCACCGGGCGAAACAATTTGACCGAGGGGCAACTGCGCAAATTGATGTGCGACAACGCGGCGAGACTCTACAACATCTAATAAACGTAAGGGGTGAAGGACGAGGCTTAAGGCGCGAATAGAAACGGAGCTGTCGATGAATTATCACACACACAATAGCAAGCATTTGCTCTTGAGCCTTGGAATCTCGCTCCTGCTAACTTGCAACGCCGACGCCCAAGATATTGCGATCAAAAAATTCCGCTGGGGCGTGACGTCGCTTTCGGCGTCGCAATGGATTCCCTGGATCGCCAACGATGCCAAGCTCTATGAGAAGTATGGCCTTGAAGCGGAGCTAGTCTTGTTGCGCGGTTCAGGACAGTCGGCCCAGGCGATCATCGGCAACAGCATTCTCGGCGCGCCCTGCACCTTGACCACGGTGATGAGCGCCGACCTGAGCGGCGCCGATCTCGTCACCGTGGCTCACACGGTGGCCGGAGTGCAAAGCAAGTTACTGGTCAAGCCCGAGATCAAAAAACCCGAGGATCTGCGCGGCAAACGCATTGCGGTCTCCGGCTTCGGCTCGCTCGGAGATTTCCTCGAACGCTACATCATCAAGAAATACGGCCTCGACCCTGGACGCGATGTGATTTTGCTATCCATCGGCAATCAGCCGGACCGAATTCAGGCGCTGTTCAACGGCCTGGTCGATGCCGCCGACCTTTCCTATCCCGCCGACGTCCAGGCCGAACGCAAAGGATTCCGCGTCCTATGGGAAGCCAAAGAAGAAGTCTCGTATCCCTCCATGTCGGTCGTGACCCGGCGCAAATGGGCGGTCGAAGACCGCGACACCGTCATGCGCATGGTCAAAGCCCATGTCGAGGGAATTCATTTTTTGAAAACCAACAAAGAGGCGAGCCTCAAGATCTTGAGCAAGTATTTAAAGACCAGCGATCGCGAACTGCTCGACGGCTCCTACGAAATTTATCACAAATCATTTCTTGATGTTCCCTACCCGATCACCCAGGGGCTGCAGCCGACCTACGAGTACGTCGCCGAGAAGCGGCCGGAGATTTGGCAGCAAAAGCCGGAAGCGTTCATGGACTCAAGCTTCATCGCCGAGCTGGAAAAGAGTGGATTCATAAAAACTCTTTCTGCCGCGCGCTGATTGGCAGTCAAGGTAAATTACCATGAAGCTGGGTTGCGCGATTGAAATTTCGCTAAACCATCTTGACTCAAGCATTGGCCGCGAATAAACCATCCTCAAATGGAGAATCTGCGCGAATTCCTTTCTGCCGTGGCGTCGCATTGGGCGTTGTTAAGCATGGCGGTTGTCTCATTGCTGTACTGCCAGTTCGGCACCTTTGACGAGGATAGATTAGTCGTTCCGGCACTCATCCTATTCGCCCTCGGCTGCATCCTATACGCTCTCTACCTAACGGTTACGGTGCCATTGGGGTGATAACCCGGACGCGCTAAAACTAGAGCTAGGCATATTCGACGCCGGCTTCGTTGCCGAGTTGGAAAAGCGCGCATTCATAAAGAGCCTAGCTAGCCTGCGGTAAACGGCCGCGCGCCTCTGCACTGCGGATAACCCGAGCATCCCCAAAATTGCGAACCCGCCCGTTCGCCCTTGCGCGCGGTGCGCACCACCATCAACTCGCCGCAAACTGGGCAGCTTGGCGCAGTAGCGATAGGATCCGACGATCGAACCGATCCGTCGGAGTCTTGGCTGCTCATGGCGCGCCTATTTGATCGCTTCGGCTCTTTGCAGTGCCTCGATTCGTTCTTTGCTCAACCCTAAAATCCGTCCGAATACTTCCTCGTTGTTGACACCGATCCACGGCGCCGGTCGGGCCGCATCGGCTTGCGACAGCGACGGAATGCCGGGCAAGCCATGATGCGCGATCTTGCCCCACGGTTGGGCTTCGGTTTCGACGATGTGGCCGCGAGCGCGCAGCTGAATATCGTGAAACAAGTATTCGCCAGAGGACGGAATACCGGCCGCCACGCCGGCTTCCTGGAGCAAACGAAAGGCTTGCTTTGGCGTAAACTTACACGTCCAATCACAAAGTTTTCGATCAAGCTCGACATTATACTCTTTGCGGCCGGCTTTGCTGGCCAACTTGGCGTCGGCGGCCCAGGAAGACTTACCGATCAGTCCGACCATGCTTTGCCACTCTGAATCGCTCGCGCAGGCGATGATGATCCAATTGTCTTCGCCCGCGCAAGGATAGACGCCGTACGGCGCGTAGGGCGCGCCGAGGATTTCTTGGTAACCCATGGCGTCCCATTGGTTGCCATTGACCGTGTAGTCAAGAATCGCCGGCCCCATCATCGCGCCCTGGGCTTCGAGCATACCGGCCTCGATGAACTGACCTTTGCCGGTGCGCGCCTGATATTCCAGCGCCGCGAGCACGCCGAGCGCCATGGTCACCGAACCGACGCGGTCGGGCCAGGCAATCTTGCAGCGCGTCTCCATCGGCGAGTCGGGATAACCCCAGAGTCTCATGATGCCGGTGTACGCCAGCAGCTGCCAGCCCCAGGCGACCCAAGTTTTGAGCGGCCCGGTCACACCCCACCCCGGCATCACCACCTGGACGATACCAGGATTGATCTGCTGCAGCACTTCGTAGGGGAAACCCAAGCGCTCGACGACGCCCGAGCTGAAATTGTCGACCACGACATCGGACTTGGCGATCATCTGTTTGAACAGCTCTTTGCCTTCGGCATTGCGCAGGTTAAGGGTCGCGCCGAGCTTCGCCCGGTTCATGCAGGCGTGCACCGCCGCTTCGCGCTCCTTGCTGGGAATCGTGCCGGTCTCGATCTTGACCACTTCCATGCCGTAGTAGGCCAACAATTCCGTGCCCAACGGCCCGGCATATTGTTGCGTCAGATCGGCCATGCGCAAGCCGGCCAGCATCGGCTTATGCGCATGTTCTGCGTCTATTTTCACGGCGTGGACGGTCAGTTTCTCAAGTTCAAGCAAAATCTCATTTCGATGCTGATTGAGCAGCGGTGCCGGCCGGCGCACGCGCATCGGCGTCAACGACAGCCGCATCGGCGCGCCGGGAGATCGGTATTTTCCGATCACCGGATGATCGAGTTCTTGCATCCATTCTCGGACCAAGTTCTGCTCACAGTCGACGAACTGGCCGATGGTGTTGAGCGGCGCAGCGGCGAGGTGGCGGGCCTGGGCTTGATTGGCAAAATCATCGGCATCGAATTGACCGATAAATTCGGCGAACGCCCGCGCGACTTCCTCGGAATGCTCGTTGCGATAACGCGGGTTCTCCCACTCCGCCCCGGCCAGCGCTTTGCTGGTCATCCAATTCTGGGCGAACTCCTTCCACATATGCGGCATGTTGGTGGTGAAGTGGACATAGCGGCCGTCTTTGCAGCGATAGATGTTCGTTCCCGCGCCGCCGTAAGCTTTACCGCCAGGACGCCGCTCCAAGCGATTCTCGCGCGAATAGCGCGCCACGCTGCTGCTGTTGCAGAAAGTCAGCGCTTCCTGCAGCGACATGTCGATGCGCTGACCCGCGCCGGTGACGCGCGCATGACGCACCGCGGCCAGCCCCAACATTGCCGCCATCGTCCCCGCCATCTGATACGCCAGATGGCTCGGCGCCGTGCATTGGCCTTTCTTGTCGTCGCCCTGGCCATAGAGAAACCCGCCGGTGGCGTTGGCGATCGCATCGCTGCCCTTGTACTGACGATAAGGTCCCGTACGGCCGAACGGCGTGATCGAAACGATCGCCAGATGCGGGAAACGTTCGCGTAACGACTCGTCATTGAAACCGAATGCTTCAAGAAATCCCAATGGCGTCGCTTCGACCAGGAGCTGCGCCGAAGCCAGCAGCTTGGCAAACACCCTGCGATCCGAATCATGCGCCAGATCTAGTTCGATGCTGCGCTTGTTGGCGTTGGCATGGATAAACGTCAAGCTGCGCTCAGAATGCTCGATATTGCCGGCAAACGGCGGCAGCAGCCGATTGGGATCACCGCCCGGCCGCTCGACCTTGATGACATCCGCGCCGAGATCGGCCAACTGTCGCGTCGCATAAGATGCCGGAATATCCCCCAGCTCGATCACCCGAAGATGACCGAGCGCGGACTCAATTTGATTTGTGTCTGCCAAAATATCGCCTCGCTGTCAGAAATGGGAAATGCTTACTCACCACGAAGGCACGAAGGACACGAAGGTTTCGGACAATTACGTTTCCGAACTTCGTGCTCTTCGTGCCTTCGTGGTGAAAGATCCAATTCGGTTATTTGCTCAGATCGACCACGACTCGGCCGCGCACGCCGCCTTTGAGAATCTTGTCGATCTCGGCATTCAACCCCTCAAGAGACACTTCTTTCACAATGCTCGACAGATCGATGCTCCACTCGCCGGCGAGTTTGCTCCACGCCGCCTGGCGCGTGCGCATCGGGATCTCCACCGAGTCGACGCCGAGCAGGCTCACGCCGCGGAGAATAAATGGAAACACATTGACGTTGAGATCCGCCGACATGGCATTGCCGCAGGCCGCCACCAAGCCGCCATACTTGGCGGTTTTGAGCGCGGTGGCGAGAATGTTGCCGCCGACCGTATCGACGACCCCGGCCCAGCGTCCCTTCTGCAACGGCCGTCCCGAGGTATCATTGGCTTCCTCGCGTGAAATGATCGTCTTGGCACCCAAGTGAGTGAGGAATTCTTTTTCCTCGGTCTTGCCGGTGGCAGCGACAACGTTGAAACCCAGCTTGGCTAGGATCGCCACCGCGAGACAACCGACGCCGCCGGTGGCGCCGGTGACCAGAACTTCACCCGACTCTTTGGTCAGCCCGCTCGCCATCAAGCGGATCATGCACAGCACCGCGGTGAGCCCGGCCGTGCCGTAGCCCATGCTGTCGCGCAGCGACATCGACTGAGGAACTTTAGCGGCCCACAGTGCCGGCACGCTGATGTACTGGCCGAAGCCGCCCGAAGTATTCATGCCGAAATCGAACCCCGTCACCGTCACTTGATCGCCCACCGAAAACATTCGTGTCGTCGAGGAGGCGACGACTCCAGCCGCATCGATGCCGGGGGTGTGCGGATACTTGCGCGTCACGCCCTTGTTGCCGGTCGCCGACAACGCGTCTTTGTAATTCAGTGCCGAGTATTTCACTTCGATAATCAACTCGCCGGCCGGCAGATCGCTCAGCGCCCGCTCCCTGATCTCGCGAACAAAGGTCTTCTCAGCGGTTTCGGAAACCACCATCGCCTTAAATGTTTGTGGTAAAGCCATCGATTAATTTGCGCTCCTTACAAAAATGATTACACCAGCGGTATCCAATCCACCGGCAAACTGTCAAGAGGCGTCAGCAAAGCAGCTGCCTGCGGATCCGGCCTTGAACTTTTGAACCCGGAACCTTAAGCCAATTTTTGCGTTCAAAAGTTCAAGGTTCAAAGTCGGATTGGATCACGCCTCCCGCTTGATTTGGCTATGGGATTCGTAGCATTGTCAACAGGGAGGAACGATTCATGGCAGAGAAAAAAACTGGTGGCCTCGAAGGCGTTATCGCCGGCGCAACATCGATCTCGACAGTCGGCAAAGAAGGCGTCGGCCTCACCTACCGCGGCTACTCGATTGAAGACTTGGCATCCCATTCGACATTCGAAGATGTCGCTTACTTGCTACTCTACGGCCGCTTGCCCAGCAAAGAAGAACTGGAAGATTACAAAGCCCGGCTGCGCAATTTGCGCGGGTTGCATCCGACGTTGAAGGAAGTGCTTGAACGCATACCAGCGAGCACACATCCGATGGACGTCCTGCGCACAGGCTGCTCCATGCTCGGCACGTTGGAACCGGAGAATTCCGGCCGGACCCAAATCGCGGTGGCCAACCGGCTCACTGCCTGCTTCAGCGGCATGCTGCTGTATTGGCACCACTTCGTCACCGGCGGCAAACGCATCGTCACTGAGACCGATGACGACGACACCGCCGGCTACTTTCTCCATCTGCTCCTTGGCAAGAAACCGGACGATCTGCATCGCCGCGCCATCGACGCATCACTGATTCTCTACGCCGAACATGAGTTCAACGCGTCGACTTTCACTACCCGCACTATCACCGCGACATTGGCCGACTTCTACTCTGCCATCACCGGCGGCATCGGCGCTCTGCGCGGCCCGCTTCACGGCGGCGCCAACGAAGCAGCCATGGAGTTAATCGAGCGGTTCTCGTCGCCGGACGAAGCCGAAAAAGGCATGATGCAAATGCTCGCGGCGAAGAAGTTAATCATGGGCTTTGGTCATCGCGTTTATAAGCATGCCGATCCGCGCTCGGACGTGATAAAGACCTGGTCGAAAAAGCTCGCCGAAGCCAACGGCGACATGACGCTCTACACGGTCTCGGAGCGCATCGAACAGGTCATGCGGCGCGAAAAAAAGATGTTTCCCAATCTGGATTTCTATAGCGCCAGCGCCTATCGCTTGTGCGGCATTCCGACGGCGATGTTTACGCCGCTCTTCGTGGTTTCGCGCATCACCGGCTGGGCCGCGCATATTTTCGAGCAACGCGCCGACAACCGACTCATCCGCCCCAACGCCGACTACATCGGCCCCGAACCCCGGCCGTTTGTACCGGTGGACAAGCGTTAGAATAGAATGACAAGGAGTATCCACCACGAAGGACACGAAGATCACGAAGTTCGGAATAACAATATTTCCGAAACCTTCGTGTCCTTCGTGCCTTCGTGGTGAGACAACCCGATGAAATGAGCACCACTGTATCCAACATCCGCCCAGAGCCGGATAAACTTTTAGTAGAATTGGCCGACTATGCCGCGAGCTACGTCTGCGCTAGCCGTGAGGCCATCGACACCGCACGCTACAACCTGATCGACACCCTGGGCTGCGGCCTGTTGGCTCTGCGCTTTCCCGAATGCACCAAGCTCTTGGGTCCGGTCGTGCCCGGCGCGATCTTGATCAGCGGATCTCGCGTGCCGGGCACCGATTGGCAATTGGAGCCGGTGCAGGCGGCCTTCAACATCGGCACAATGATCCGCTGGCTCGACTACAACGATACCTGGCTTGCTGCCGAGTGGGGCCATCCATCGGATAATTTGGGCGGCATCCTCGCGCTCGCCGACTATCTCACGCGCACCAAGCAGAAATCATTCACCGTCGGCGATGTTTTGCAGGCAATGATCAAGGCGCACGAGATCCAAGGCATTCTGGCGCTTGAAAACAGCTACAACCGCGTCGGTCTCGATCATGTCCTGCTCGTTCGTGTCGCCACTACTGCGGTAGCGACCGCAATGCTCGGCGGCACGGGCGCGCAAATCATCAGCGCGCTATCGAACGCCTGGACGGACGGCGGTGCGTTGCGAGTCTACCGCCACGCGCCCAACACCGGACCACGAAAATCCTGGGCTGCCGGCGATGCCACCAGCCGAGGCGTGCGTTTGGCTCTGATGGCGCTGCAAGGCGAGATGGGTTACCCGTCGGTGCTCTCGGCCAAGACCTGGGGCTACTACGATGTCCTGTTCAAGGGCAAGCCGTTCACCATGGGCCGGCGGCTCGGCTCGTATGTAATGGAGAACGTGCTGTTCAAGATCTCATTCCCGGCGGAGTTCCACGCCCAGACCGCCGTCGAGTGCGCGGTGCAGCTGCACGAGCAGGTCAAAAATCGCTTGAATGAAATCGACAAGGTCGTCATTACCACCCAGGAATCGGCGATCCGCATCATCGACAAGTTCGGCCCGCTGCACAACCCCGCCGACCGCGATCATTGCATTCAGTACATGACCGCCATCGGCCTGATCTTCGGCGAACTCACCGCCGATCATTACGAAGACAAGGTTGCCAAAGATCCGAGAATTGACGCTCTACGCAATAAAATGACCTGCGTCGAAGATCCGCGCTACACACAAGAATATTTGGACGCCGACAAGCGCTCCATCGCCAATGCCGTGCAAATATTTTTCAAAGACGGCACGAGCACCGCCAATGTCGCCGTCGAATATCCCATCGGCCACCGACGCCGCCGTGCCGAAGGCATGCCGCTGCTGGTGCAGAAGTTCGAGGCCAATCTGGCGTCTCGCTTCAACCCCGCGCAGTGCGCCGAGATCATGAATTTGTGCAACGACCGGAACCGCCTCGACTCCACACCGGCGGATAAATTTACCGATATGTTTGTGCTCAAATAGTCTAGAGTTTGCCGTCTAAGGTCTAGCGTCGTCCGGAAATCCTCGACGCCAGAGCCTAGACGTTAGACGCCCATCAACGGAGATAACCCATGACCCCACGTCAAACTCTCAAACAACTACTCAAGCGCAACCAACTTCTGGTCGCCCCCGGGTGCTTCGACGGTCTGTCCGCCCGGCTGGTCCAAGAAGCCGGTTTCGAGACCGCTTACCTGAGCGGCGGCGCGGTGGCGCGCAGCATGGGCATTCCCGACATCGGCCTAGTGACGATGTCGGAATCTATCGAGCGCGCTGTCCAAGTCGTGTCGGCGATCAACATTCCGATCATCGCCGACGCCGACACCGGCTACGGCAACGCTGTAAACTTGGTGCGCAGCGTACGCGAGTTCGAGCGCGCCGGGGTCGCCGCGATCCATATCGAAGACCAGATCACGCCCAAACGCTGCGGCCATTTGGACGGCAAGGAAGTGATTTCCCAGGCGGAGATGGAATTGAAACTCAAAGCCGCGCTGGCGGCACGCACCGACCCCGATTTCTGCATCATTGCCCGTACCGACGCCCGCGGCGTCAACGGCTTCGACGACGCGGTCAAACGCGCCAACGCCTTCGCCAAGTTGGGTGTCGACGCCATCTTTCTCGAAGCGCCGCAGTCCGAAGAAGAACTGGCGGAAATCCCCCGGCGTGTGCCCAATATTCCGCTGCTGGTCAATGTCTTTAAAGGCGGCAAAACGCCGATGCTGCCGAAGAACCGCTTGGAAAAAATGGGTTACCGCATCGCCATCTACCCATCGGAAACCCAACGTGCCGCCATCCACGCCATGCGCACCGCGCTGAGCACGCTCAAACGCGAAGGCACGACGGAATCCATCGACGCCACTCTGACAACGTTCAAAGACCGCGACAAGGTCGTCGGTCTGGACGACTGGAACAAGATCGAACGGGAATTTATGGCGGTAGAAATGGTGAAGGATTAAGCGATCAGAGGATTCCAGTGTAGTAGTAATAGGAGTCGACGAATCCGCATCACGGCAGTTCTCTCTGATCTCGCAAGCTTCTCGCCGCAACTGTCATTTCGAGCGCAGCGAGAAATCTTTCCCGCGCTCGGTAACTATCCCGACAGAATAGCTGAACAAGCCATCTGCGACGGGTTAATCTTCACGCCGTCACTTGGAAATAACCGCAATCGAATGAATGTGTTGCTGCGGCCCGGAGTCTCGCAACTGAACGAGAAATTCTTGATTTGATAGTCTCCTCCCCGACGGACCAGCTCATCGAGGAAAGCTGCGACTGACACAGAATATCGGTTGGATTGACCAGCGCCTAACGCGAATCTCTCGGGATTTGACCGATGGAGAATACAGTTCAATGTCATCGCCACGAACATGCGTGGGAATCGAAGAGCCGTCGAAAACTAGTGGGCTTTGACAATGAGCCAGCAAGAGAACTTTTGCGATCACTTTTTTAAGGTGCTGCCAAATTATTATCCATGGACGGATCAACAAACTATAACGACACTACTGAAAAGTTACACGCGCCTAGGCGATAAATCACTCTAGGGTACCGACATGCTATTTCTTGGTTTCACTCCCTGCCGCCTGGGCGTCCTTAGTAGCAAGTGAAAATGCAAATAACTAACATCCTGAAACCCCGGCCCGTTTGTAAGCAACTCATAATTGATTAACTTGTTTTCCTCGATAATGTGTCGTGCCGTCAGGATGGCGTCGAATATATACGGAGCATCCGCCACTGAAATTTCACCGATGTTCCTAATGTCTTTCTTTGGAAAGATGACGTAATCAATCGATCCCTTCGCAAAGTCACCGTGCTGAACTCGGAATGGATTCTTAATAACGACCGTTTTGTCGGTTTCGAACACTACGTCGGGTATCAAACCAGAAAACTTATTGATACCAACAGAAGCAATAAGCCCAGCAAGATCTTTAGGACTAAAACAATCCTGGCATTGGTTTATTGACAAAAGGGATCGGGACTGCGTTTGCGAGAATGCATAGCCTCCAATCGCCACACCCATAACGAATATACTCAGAGACCCGAAGACGGTTTGTATTTTACTCATCACTGACAGCCACCCTAATGAATTTGTGCCCGTATCTGACCAAAACATATGAAGCGAATATTTCCGCGATCGATACGACAATCGCATGTCTCAAGAATGTTTCCACTAGGTAATCAGCTTGTCAAATAGATTGGCGTAGTTCAGCGTTTAACTAAAGGCTGCTGGTAAATCTCACAGGATTGGGTAGGATGGAGAAAACAGTTCAATCTCAGCCTGCCGATGGGGGACACTAATAACCGGTGCCGATTCAGTTTTATTTGTGGCGCGGCTTTTCGTCCGTTCTCTCAGAGGATCGTGCAACGACAAACGGCTAAGGAAATAAAACTATTTTGACGCGATGGTCGAATTGCTTTCGCGCAAAAACCGCTGAGCTTCCTCCTCCGTCATCGCCTCTATCTCGCGAAACATCTGAGCTACCTCGGCGTCGCTTGCCCGCTTGGTTTGGTTCGCCGTGATGATCGCAGCCATCTCTGCAATGGTGGGCGCATCAAATAGAGCGTTGATAGGAACGTTTACCTGAAACACTTTGATGACCTGAACGACGATTCGGGTTGCAGCCAGAGAATGCCCGCCCAAGTCGAAGAAATCGTCATGGACTCCGATCTGATCAATTCCCAGTATCTCGCTCCAAATCGTAGCCAGCCTCTCCTCGGTTGACCATCGCGGCGCAACGAAGGCTGTATTTATCGCGGGGCGTGACGGTAGCACCGGGGGGAGTGCCGCCCGGTCCAGTTTCCCCGCAGCGGTTAGCGGAATCGCGTCGAGTGGCACAAAAGCAGACGGAATCATGTATTCAGCTAACGTCGCTTTAAGAAACGCCCGCAAATCGGTCGTGCTGGGAACCGAGCTACTGCCAGTCGCAAAGTACGCGACCAGCCGAAGTTCGCCGGCACCGGATGTTTGAGGGATAACGTAGCATTCCCGAATCGCAGGATGGCTGGATAGTACCTTCTCAACTTCCGCGGTTTCGACGCCATAGCCACGAACTTTGACGCGAAAATCCTTTCGCCCCTTATGAATGAGACAACCGTCACGGCGAATAATTCCCATATCTCCGGTATAATAGAGACGCGCCTTGGCCCCAGATGGCTCGAACTTGAACTTTGTCGCGTTTAAATCAGGGCGTTTCCAATAACCGGGAGAAAGGTAGCAGCTTCGGACAACGATTTCACCAATGGCGTCGAAGCCAACGGCTGTTCCTTCTTCATCTAGAATCAATATTTCTTTATCCTTAACCGGATAGCCGACCGGCACCTCGGTACCCGCGAATTCGGTTTCATGACTGATCAAAAATTTTCTTAGCGGCCCGGTTTCGCTCGTCGAAAGTCCGCTCACGAAAATGCACTGCTTGGAAAAGTGCTTTTTGTAAAGTGCGACATCCCTCGGATAAACAGCCTCGCTGGTGAGCCTGAGTGCCCGGAGATCCGGAAACATCTGCTCATCAGAAAGAGTTTCGCACAAGGCCCGAAATAAAGGGCCACTGATAAGACAGATAGAAATTCTTTCACTTGATAACCAGCTGGCCAGTCGACCCACACCGTCTTTCATAACGTCAAAGGGTAGCAAGGTCGCACCGTTTAGAATTGCCAAAAACATGTTTATTAGAGAATTTGACGTACCGGACGCTAGCAAGCTAATTCTGTCATGCTCGGATACATGATATACGCTCATGCGTATCATTACGTTGTGAAGGATATTACGATGGCTCTGAGTTACACCCTTGGGTTGTCCGGTGGATCCCGAAGTGTAAAGGATGAAGGCGAAATCCTGTGACCCAAGGAGGACGTTTAAGTTTTCCGATGAGGCATCAGGCGTAACGGTGTCCGTGATAAACATCTCGCAAACATCGCCGACTAATTCGTCTGCTAAAGCGCTATTCTCTCTATCAACCAGTAAAAGTGCCGCTTCAGAATCTGCCAGTATGGTTGCCGTCCTCACCTTCGGAAATAAAGGGTCCAAGAGCACCACGGGTCTGCCGGTTTTCAAAGCTGCCAATATTGCGACTACTGACGAAAACCCCTTGTCTACCAAAACGGCAATGGGCGCTGATAATCGCCTCTGTTTGCTCAGAATCGATCGAGTCAGCCTATTCGCTGCTTTATTAAGTTCGGCATATGTAATTGCTTGGTTGTCTGATTGGACAGCAATGCGATTTGCATATCGACGGGCAATTGTTTCAAACCGGGCAGGTATGGACTGCTCGACATCTTCACTCGAGAACTCGACAAACGTCCCCGAGGGATGAAAACACTTGGCCCGTATAGCTTCTTGTTCAGGAGGTGGTTTCATACTGCTTCCCTTAGGGGTCACTCACGGGAATTTAAGTCGCTCCCTTTCGTCCAGCCATGTCATAATCGCGCTAACAGGCTTGTGTCAAGTTGAGGACAAGGCTGGTAATCACGAAGTTTGTGTTCTGTTAACTTGACGGAACTTAAAGACAATTTCGGTAAGAAATGGGACTTGGCAATTGATGCCGATGATTTGGTAGAATTCGGATTTCGATGATAACAAGGGAACGAACGATCGGTGGTTAGACGGCTCTAGAGTAACGATTCCCTTCACAAGTTGCGATGTGCGAATGCTCAACATCGCCTAAGGAGTGGCCTGTAAAGCGCGTCAATAAAATTTGGCTCGCATGTTTTCGCCGGAGTACATGCGTCAACAGCCAAGATAAATCGGCTCGCGCCAATCGCTCCAAATTTCCTGGACTAACAACCAGGCCACAAGCCGCCTCCGCCCTACATGCCCTGCTTTTGCCGCGGCTCCTGGATACCTTTGAGCCACCATTGAGCTTGTTCGATGTTTCGTTTGGCCCCGTCGTGAGAGGGTTCATATTGCAAGACGGTGCGCCGCTCGGAGATAGCGGCGGGGAGTTTTTCGTCGCGGAAGAGTTGCATGCCCTGATTGTAGTGCCGCTACACGAGGCGACCGCGCACCTGGATTAACAACGACGTCGCTGCCGAGTCTCTGGGGTTAGATTTAACAAGTTGGTTAGTTGCATTGTCGGCATCCAGCAGTTTATTCTGCTCCATCAGGGTGCGGTCTTGCGGCAAATATACCGTGCGGCGCAAATTCGACGCTTCGCTGTTACGCGGGTTTTGACCGAGAAATCGATCGACGGTCGATAGCGCCAAAGCGAATTCGCCCCGTTCGAGCGCTCGCGCGCCGCGGCCAACGCCGGGTTAGCGTATCGCTCCTCTTTCGGATCTTCGTTAAGGCAAGGCAACACCGGCCACGGTTGTTCTGCGGCCAAACCATCAAAATACAGCGATTACAACGAGAGGGTACACCTCGAAACTCGAATGTTTCTGCGGAATTTTGCGCGGTAGTTGATACAAAAAAATGAAATAGAGAACTACTTGTCACCCACTCGTCGACCCTCAGTCACTTTGCGTGTTTCGACGACTTCTTTCCAGCTCTCCCAGTCAATGAGCAGCAAGGCATCGGCGCCGGAAACCAGTGTAAGCGGAGTGCCCTTGTAGATAAAAACCATTCCAGGAACCTCTGTAACTCTCTTGAAATCCCTGCCTCCATCGACCTCGCTGGCAATCCAATACCGGCTGTCTTTCACGTTTGGGTCCGCGACAAAGGGAACGTCAGCACCACCCTTCCTAAAACTCACTTTAATCCAATTCGGGCCTGCAGCCGTTACAACACCAGACGTCAACCTCGGTACCTCGAAGGACTGTGCTGCCATAGGGTCTTGAATTTGAGCCACAATGTCCGTCGATACATAGAATTGGATTTTTTTTAGGTCTTCTTCGTTGAGGCTGTAAATCTGCCGATGGGAATTGTTCAGAAAAGGAATCGTCGTCGGGCCTGACGAGCAGCCGGCAAGAAGAAAAATGAGAGTTCCGACAAGGCCTGCTTGAGCGGTTGGCCATTCGTTCAACCATGTCCGAGAACCGATTAATGCAACGGCCAATCGTGAGGTTGGCTGGATGCCCAACTTTTTGTGAACTGTCATTGATACTCCCTTAGAGTCTATATTGGATCGAATCGTTCAATGGACATCACTCTATTTTATCAACCTTCGAGGGTCAACGCTGTAGCGGAGGAATTCCACGGCCTATTCCAGACAGCGCGAGCTGTTAGTCGAAATCGCGATGCATCCTACGGTCGCAGACATAAACAGGTGAGCTCGATGCAATTTCCAGTCGCGTTTGATTGTGCATTAAATCTCGCCTCAATTCCGAATTGGTGCTTCAGAGTACCAGCCCATCGATATCGCTTGGGTAGCGGGAACTTGGTTAGAATCGGTTTAGGTCCATACCGGTGCACCCCCCAAGACAGAGATGGGCGCCTTGCGCGCTGCGCACCCTCAAACGCGACGGCACGACGGAATCCCTCGACGCCAATCTGACAACGTTCAAAGACCGCGACAAAGTCGTCGGCCTGGACGACTGGAACAAGATCGAACGGGGGTTATGGCGGTGGAAATAGCGATGGATTAAGCGACTCGGGGATCCCAGTCTAGTAGTAGCAGAAATACTGAAAAGCTGTGACTGCGGCATTTCGGTCGGATTGACCGACACCTAAGATTGATCTGATAAATCAATTTAACCTAATGCGAAGTTCAGCTATCGGCCAAGCAGACCCGCTATAGCATTACTCATTGTCGGCATCCGGACTACAGAGGTCGACCTAGAACGGTGGTTCGGTCATACCGAGCAAGACCCACAGCCCTCTGGCGCCGAGAACAGGAGACATGGCTACGTCTCTTGGGACGTATAAAAACTTGGGAGTGCGGTCTGCTAGGTCTTCTTCTAATTCCTTATCGCAGTTGGCCGGGTCGTGAGCTTTTGCGCCAATCGATGTCAGCCTTGTGCTTCCCATCTGCAGGCACCACGTATGCAGGTCATACGGAGAATGCACTGTTGCGCAACCGGCGGTCACAAATAATAATCCGACCACAAAAAGCTTTTTCATCTCGTCCGTTATCCTTTCTTCCAATATTTACGCGGCTACAGCCCGTACCGAGATCTTAGCATACCCGATACGTTCAGAGCAGAAACAATTTAGACGCCTACTCGATTCATGTAAAACCGCTTCGCGTGTTTATGCGTTACAGTAGTAAAGATTCGACATGATTCGTCGCGGGGAAAATCAATTGAAATCTCCTTGATTCATAAGTGGGCGACGCGATTTCTCCGCCTTACTTCCCCTGCTTCTGCTGCCGTTCCTGCAATCCTTTGAGCAACCGTTGCGCTTGATCGATGTTTCTCTTGGCGCCGTCGTGGGCGGGGTCGTATTGCAAAACCGTGCGCCATTCGGAGATGGCGGCGGGAAGTTTTTCGTCGCGGAAGAGTTGCATGCCCTGATTGTAGTGCTGCTGCACCAAGCGTCCGCGCACCTGGGTTAAAAGCGACGTCGCCGCCGAGTCTTTGGGGTAGGACTTAACAAGTTGGTTCGCCGCGCTGTAAGCGTCCACCAATTTATTTTGTTCCATCAGCGTGCGGCCTTGCTGCAACAACACCGTGTGGCGCAGATCCGACGCTTCGCTGTTACGCGGGTTTTGACCGATAAATCGGTCCACGGTGGACAGAGCCAAGGCGAATTCGCCCCGATCGAGGGCTTCCCGTGCCGCCGCAAGCGCCGGGTTGGCGTAATCTTCGTCTTCCGCCGCTTCGGTTTTGCCAGCTGTCGCAGGCGCGCTTCCGCTCGGCGGAGTTTTCGCTGTCGCGGCCGGCTCGGGTCGGCCCAGCGGCAAGCCGGGAATCTCGGGAATTTTTAACACCAGGCCGGGGGTCAATTTCGGATTGGGCGGCAATTGATTGGTCTCCCAAATGACTTCGGAGCGCGTGCGATCGCCGTAGTAAAACTGCGCGATCGATGTCAACGATTCGCCGGCGCGCACGGTGTGATTGACTTGGCGCACTTCGCGCACTTGGGTCTGTAATGCTTCGAAGGCTTCGCGATTGCCGGGGTCCAAAGCGAGGACGGCGAGAAAATGATTGCGCGCTTCGAGATGGACGTTACGCTTGAGCGCATCTTTGCCCCGGGCCAAACGATCGGCAACCGCTTGCTTAATTTGCTCGTCGAGCTTCTTGATCTCCTCGAGCGCAACCGGATCCCGCGGATCGATGGTCAGCGCAACTTTCCAGGCGTCGGCGGCGGCGCGCAGGTTTCCCTGAGCTGCCAATGCTGCGGCCTTCTGTCGCTGCGCGGCGATCAATGCTTCATGAGGCGACGGCCCGCTAGGCCCGCTTCCGCCCGGCCCAGCGGCGCAGCCAGCGAGCAGCGAGATGGCAGCCAGCAGCAATATTATATTTGTTTGTCTAAGACTTTTCACTTTATGATTTCCTGGCTAAATACACTAAGACTCTTGGCAAAATCCGCCATGCTCATCTCCGGATAGATTTGTATCCGATGAATGCGATAGGGATCGACAAATGACTGACTACCCTGGCGCCGCACGGTAAAAGCCGCCACGTAACCGCGCTCTTTAGTCCGCCGCACCACCGCGTCGTCTTGGCGACCGTACGGATAGGCGACGACGTCCGGAGCGTAGCCCAAATATTTTTGGAACAGCGTCCTAGGCTGGACTAGTTCGGCTTCCAAGCGTCTGTCATATTCAGCCGCTCCCTCGCCCCTTGCGCGCACCATGTCGCCATGGCTCTTGGAATGCGCCTGGATGAAAAAGCCCTCGTCGGATAATTTTTTCAGCTCAGGCCAGGTAAACGCGTTACCGCCGGCGGCGACATAGTCGGTGTAAATAAACAGCGTCGCCGAGAATCCCAGCTCTTTGAGCACCGGATAGCCATAGCGCAAAAATGACCGGTAGCCGTCGTCGAAGGTGATCAACACGCTCTTCTGAGGCAATTGACGCTGCAAAGAGGCGAACTCGACGTACTCTTTCAACGTGATGACGCGATAACCATTCGCCTTCAAATAGCGCATCTGCTCCTCAAAACCTTTGGCGCCCATCACCATGCGTCCTTTCGCCGCGGGCGCAAGATCGTGGTAGGTCAGGATCGGCACGAGCTGGTATCCCGTCGAAGTCACGCCGGAAAGATTCCACGGCCGTTTGGGGATCGCCACCGCCTGCCCGGGTGTTAACGTCGCCGTGCCGTTATAATCTTCGATCATCCAGTCTCGATTGGCATCGCCAAGATACTTGGCGGCGAGGCTCTGCGTCGTGTCGCCGCTCCTGGCGACGACGACAAAATAGTCCTCGGACTCGAAAAACTCCCCGGCCACCCGATCCGCTTGGACCGGCGATGACGAAGTTGACGTGGTTGCGCTACAGCCGGCCAGCGCCAAACAGAACAATATTCCGATCCATCTCATAAATATCGGTCTCGATTCTCTGCCTCTATCGCGCTCTGTCAATTCTCTAATCCGCCATGCCGAGGATTTCAAACACCGTGACTTCTTCTTCCTTGCCTTTGACGCTCATGAGGCCGAGGCAGCGCGCTTTTACATGGTCCGCGACATGATCGTAGGTTTCTTGACTGATAAGAATTTGTCCCGGCTTGGCGTTGGACTCAAGCCGTGCGGCTAAATTGACCCGATCGCCGATGACGGTGTACTCCATCTGGCTTTCCGTACCAACGGTACCGGCCACCGCTACGCCGGCGCTGACGCCAATGCCGATGGCAATCGGCGCCTTACCGCTCTTCACCCGTTGGGCGCTGAGTTCCACCACCTGAGCTTGCATGCCCACCGCGGTTTTGATGGCACGCAGTGAATGATCCGCATAGTGCACCGGCGCACCGAAAATCGCCATCACCGCGTCGCCGAGAAATTTGTTGATGCTGCCGTCATTTTTGATCGTCGTATCGATCATCAAGCTATAGAATTCATTGAGCGCGGCGACGACTTCCTCCGGCGGTAATTTCTCCGCCAGAGGCGTAAAGCCGCGCAGGTCGCAAAAGATCACCGTCACGTCGCGGCGCTCGCCGGTGAGCATGATACCGTCGGGGTTCTTGAGAATCTCGTCGACCACCTGGCGCGCCACGTAACTGCTAAAGGCATGCTTGATCTTTTCCTTGTCCTTCAAGTTCTTGGCCATTTCATTGAACGACTCGGTCAGATCACCGATCTCATCGCGCGACGAGATCGGTAGCACAACATCAAAATTGCCGGCAGCGACAGCTTTGGTTCCCTGGGCGAGTTTAAGCAGCGGCCGAGTCAATACGATCGCCAGGCCGACCGCGCCGAGTATGCCACCGATGATCATTAAGCCGGTTATCCAGATCGTCTGGCCGCGCGCCCGGGCGATGGTTTGGCGAATCGAGCGGTCGCTAAAGCCCAGATAAAGCGCGCCGACGCGCACATTGCTAAACTCCAGCGGCACCGCAAAATCGATAATCTCACCGCCGGCCTGATCATTGTAACTCTGCACCAGGACGGTATTGGCGAGGGGCGTCAATGACGCGGAGCGCTGATACTTTTTGCCGATGGCATTGAGATCGCCGTGGGCGACAATCTTGCCGTCCTCGTCGGCGACGATCACGTAGGCGACATCGGGGTCTTTCAGCGCGTCCCGGACCAGCAGGCTGAGCGTCAGCTCATCCCGGGTGACTAGAGGATTTTTAGCGCTGGCGGCGAACTGCTGGGCGATGGTATTGCCGCGTTTGGTAATCTCGCCGCGCAGGCTATTCTTAGCCTGGTCTAGCAAATAATCGCCGACCAAGACCACTGACAGCACAATCAGCAGAGTGATCAGCAAACTCAACTTCAGCTTTAATGAAAGGCGAAATCGTTTCTTGTCGGCTTCAGCCATGGTTGTGCAGCGATGCTAGCGGGAGTCTCAGGCGATAAACTGTATTGAAGCGACCCTGGCACGTCAAGCGAATCGGCCACCGTCGCAAATAATTCACAATCGCAGCACCATCGCGTACACCGGGTTGCCGCGCACAGAAATGACCGCGAGCTCATGAAAATCCACGCAAGTGTAGAACGGTACTGGTGCCGCACCGCAAAAGAGATGCACGCCGGAGACCCGCCGCTGCCGCAGATCTTGAATGAACCGTTCGATTAAGCGCCTGCCGACGCCGCCACGGCGAAATTCGGCGTCGACGTTCATATGCAGGTGCGCCGGGAATTGCCGTAGTAGCCGTCGCCTGATGGCCTTGGGAAAACTCCGCTCCGGACTGTTTTCCAACCGCAGAGCCTGGCGGGCGAAGCGCTTGCCGTAAGCGTCGCCGCGATAACGGCCGCAAACGACCTGCCGCAACAGCGGCAAAGTACAGCGCACGAAACACCTTCGGGCAAAGCGCGCAGTGTCAGGGCAACCGCTCAAGTAGCCGACCACTCGCCGATCCGCCAAGGCGACATAGCTCCATTCCGGCATCAGCACGCGGTAAGGCTCGATCCAAATTCGCGTGAACAGCTCCCATCGCTCATTGGGTATCGGATCACCGCCATCGCCGGTGCGGCAACAGAGATCGCCTACCGCGGCCCATATCGGCCGATCCGTATCCAGTTCCGCGGAAATCCTTTCAATTGATATCTTTTTTTTCATCTGCCATTCGCCAGGCGCTCGAAGCCCGGAAATGCTTGGCCCGCCGTGCCGGGAATTATCTAGAATGGCGCCGGCTTGCCCTGGCCGATTAATTTTGATCTATAATCCCGTTTCGGGACGACCAGCCCAGCTGACGGCTAGCCGGATAACATGAGTGTATCGAATTTCGAGCTGGATATCACAAGCCGCGTAGCCGCAGGCGACGAAAGCGGTGAAGCTCTGCCAGGGCTGATCTGGCAGCCCACACTTACGCTGTGGCAACGGGGTGAAACTGCGGCAATCGTGCCGGACTCAACAGCGGCACAGATGGGCCCGCCGCTCGCTTCCGGCACACCTGTCGGACCAGCGCAATTGCCAGACGCAACGGCAGTGCCAGCGACACTTCCCAACCCAGCTCAAACTCTCGCACGAACAAACTCCAATGGGCACGCCAAAAGCAATTGGCGCAGAATTTGGCGCGGCGACAGTTCGCTGGCGCGGACATTCTGGGGCTACGCCCTATTCCAGTCGGTCATCGCGGCCAGCTTGTCCCGCCCGCCTTGGGAGGAATTCGCAAATTTTGCGGTTGTTGGCGTTTTCACCGCGCTGGTCGCGCTGCATCTTGGTGGCACCTTGGTATTTCTCCGCGCCGTCTGGCGGGCGACGCTCCGTTATTCGGTCCAAGGGGGCCCAGCACTTTGGTGCGGCCTCGCGCGCGCCGCATCGCTGATGATGGTCATCGTCGGGCTTCATCTTGCGATCATGGTTTGCACACCCCGGCTAATCGAACTCAGTAATATTGCCAGAGGTATCGTTCCGACGGGTCACTACGAGCTCAGGCTCATGCGCGGCGGCACCGAGTTGGCAATCGACGGCGCCATCGGCGTCGGTCTCAGCAAAATAATTTCCCAAGTATTGGCGCTCAATCCGCGGGTCCAATCGCTGCAACTTAATAGCTACGGCGGCAGCGCCCGCGAAGCGCGCCAGCTGCGCGACCTGATCACCGAGCGCAAACTATCGACCATGACTTCACAAGGCTGTTATGGCGAATGCATTTTGGCCTTCGTCGCCGGAGAGCCACGGCGGATCGGCGACCAGGCGACTTTACGATTCTACCGCAGCACCCAGCCCGGCATGCCGGAGTGGGCACTCTGGCGCGACTACGAGCGCGACCGGCGCGATTGGCTGGCGCGCGGGGTCCCGGCGGTCTTTGCCGACCAGGCGCTCACCGCTCGTGACACCGCAGGCTGGCAGCCGTCCCTCAGCGAACTTATCGCCGCCAATATCGTTAGCCCATCGCTGGAGACGGCGGAGCCCCAAGCCGGGCACAACGGCGAAGATTCCTTGGCCCCGTTCGATCGCAAACTGCAGCGCGCGCCGTTTTTTACACTGCTCAAGGAACAGGAACCGGACGGCTATCGAAAGCTCGTCGGCGAGATCCATGCCGGGTTACAATCCTCGGGGAACGCCGAGAATTTCCAGCTGCGCATCCACCCGATGGCCAAGGCGGTATCCTATGAGCGGTTGTCTCACGCTGAAGACACGCTTTTGCTCGACTACGCGGAAATGATCCTAGAGCAGATTTCACTGCTCTACTCCGAAAGCGCCCAGATCTGCACCCATTACTTCGGCATGGACTTGAGCGGCGCAGCCCTCGACACGGCGAAGTATTTTCCCGAAGAGATGCTCGCCAAAGAAACCGGCCTGATGGCGGAGGTGCTCAGGAGTTCGGCAGCGCGAGAATATCAGCCACCAGAGAGGCAAATTATCAAGGCGCGATGGGACATGATTATGGCGCTCATCGGCAAACGCTATGGTGCCAATGCTGTGCTGTTCTTCGAGACGCGCCAAGCCAACCGCGATGCTGGCCAGACCTGTCATGTGCTCTATGAATTCTACAAGGCAGTATCCCGCTTGCCAGCCCACGAAGCCGGTCCGTTATTGCGTTATCACTTTGCCCAATTGCAGGCACGCAGCCTACCGCAAACTCCGCCGGCGAAGGCGGCGAGGCAAGTCACGAGCCTCTCTCCTGCCTCCGCCAATCGGCGCTCAGCGCACTAATCGATGCACCCACTACAAGTCGCGCCGGCGATTTTATTTTCAACGGGAATTTTCTAACGCGAAAGCGCTCGGGCCTCCTTGCAAGGATAAACGGAAACTAGACATTCATGCGCCACTGGCATATGAAGTCGCTATTCAGATAGGATCGCGAGGAGATTGCCGATGGCTTTTAACATTATCGAAACGACGATCGAGCAGGTCCACGCCGCCTATAAATCTGGCGAGCTGACCTGCCGCCACCTGGTGCAAATGTATCTCGATCGCATCGCGGCCTATGACCAAAGCGGTCCAGCGATCAATGCCATCATTACACTCAATCCCGACGCGCTCAAAGAGGCCGACCGTCTCGATGCCGCCTACAAGTCTTCGGGTCCGGTGGGACCGCTGCACGGCGTACCGATCATCATGAAGGATCAAGGCGACGCGACGCCGATGCCGACCACTCTGGGCTCGTTGCTGTTCAAAGACTACTATCCCGGCCGTGATGCCTTCGTAGTCGAAAAACTCAAAAGAGCCGGCGCGATCATTCTCGGCAAAGCGACCCTCGGCGAACTCGGCGGCGGCGATACCCATGGTTCGTTATTCGGCTCGACGAAAAATCCCTACGATCTCGAACGCACCGCCGGCGGTTCTTCGGGCGGCTCGGGTGCCAGCGTCTCGGCCAACTTTTGCACGGTCGCCGTCGGCCAGGAAGGTTTTGCTTCGATCCGCCGGCCATCGACGTGGAACTGCGTTTCCGGCATGCGCCCCACGGCCGGTATGGTCAGCCGCGGCGGCGTCTACGCCGGCTGGCCGTCGGTCAACGGCTCACTGGGACCGATGGCGCGCACGGTGACCGACTTGGCCAAGCTGCTCGACAACATGGTCGGCTACGACCCCGACGATCCGGTCACGGCTCGCGGCGTCGGCCGGACGTCGGATAGCTTTACCAAGTTTCTCGACCGCAACGGCCTCAAAGGCGCGCGCATCGGCATTTTGCGCGAATCCATGGGCTATGACTCCGAGCCGGAGTCGGCGGACTTCGCGAAGGTCGCCGAGGTCTTCGACAAAGCCGTCGGCGATCTCAAAACCGCGGGCGCGGTAGTCGTGGACCCGGTCGTCATTCCGAATCTAAAAGTGCTCTTAGCCAAACGCGCCGGCAGCTTCGCGGACGATGAAGAATCTTTTAGAGAATACTTCGGCCGCAGCGGCAAACCGCCCTACGCGTCGCGCCGGGAAGCGATGCAGTCGCCGGACTTTCAGAAAGTCGTCAAAGGCTCGCGCGAACGCTGGTCGCGCACGCCGTCCAACGACGCGAACTACGAGTACTTGAAAGCGCGCGAAGAGCTCATGACAAACTATTTGCAGTTGATGGCCGAGCATCGCCTCGACGCCATCGTGCACAAAGCCGTGGAGCATCAGCCCACGCTGATCAAAGATGGCATCAATCCGCCCTATGTCGATCAAAAAGGCGCGCCGCATATCAACACCTTTTTGGTTTACGTGCCGTCGGTGGTCGTCCCAGCGGGATTCACCCGCGACAGCTTGCCCGCAGGCATCACCTTTCTCGGCCGCCCCTACGACGACGGCAACATGCTCAAATTCGCCTACGCCTACGAGCAGGCGACCAAGCATCGCAAGCCCCCACCGAGCGTGACGCCGCTGTGAGCGGGTCGCGCAAAGTCATACGCGGTTGCCATGCCGCCACCGCCTGCTAGACTGGACTTGGAACGATGCGAAAATCACTGATCATTTACTCGCTGCTGTTGCCATTCTTATTGGCAAGCTCAGTGCGAATTGCCGCAGCCATGAGCGACACCGGCTCCAACTCGCCTTGGAGTAACCCCGTCGCTATTGCGAGCGAAATCATCGACGAAGACAACGGTGTCAGTGTCGATAATTTGATCACCATCGCACCGCTTTTCGATTCGGTAACAGCCTACGTCATTCCAAGCCTGAAATTGGCACACGGGAACCTTCAGGGGGCCTACTATCGCTACGACCCACCATCCCTGATCACACTCAATCTGACATTTCGAATTTAAGCCACTCTCTCCTGAGTTCGCTTTTCGGCGGCATTAATAATTCTTCCACTGACGCTAACAATTAGTCCGGGCGCAGGCGGAAGCGCAATTTTCAAGGAGAGAATTTATGGCAGATTTTCCGATTTGGATGAAGCTCCTAATATGGGGTATTCTCGGTATGACGGTCTTGTACAGCATCTGGGGGATATACCAGTCCATTGGCCGTGTTTAACCCTCTCGTTCTTGCAGGGGCAACGGCAGAGAATCGCCCGATGGCCGTTGCCCCTCCTCTAACAATCCCCCCTTCACGTTAATCCCGGGTTCTCCGTTCGCCGCCGCTTGCAGCAAAACGGCGCTGGCGCCGCCAACGGATTTGATGTTAGAAATAGCGCACATTTATCCAGGAGGCTGCGATGCAATTCTATCGACTCTATGCCGGTGCCGACGGCCAATCTCACTTCGAAAAGCTAGACAGCGCCAAGGCGACCTATTTCAATGACACCAAGCCGGCCACCAGCCACCTGTTTCGCGACGATTTCGCGCCCCACATCGTCAATTTTCACCGCGCTCCCAGGCGGCGTTGGGTCGTGACCCTGACCGGCTGCGTCAAGATCGGCGTCGGCGATGGCAGCAGCATGACTTTTTATCCCGGCGATGTCTTCCTCGCCGAAGACACCACCGGCCAAGGGCACACCGCGACACCGACCGATTGGACCCGACTCTATGTGAACCTCGACTGAACAAAAGATTGGAGTGCTGGAGTAGTGGATGGTTGAAAATTCCGAGACCCATTACCCCAATACTCCATCAGGCCACTCCACACCCATGATGCAAGCGAACCCAGACCGCAAAGTCTATTTCGTCGACACCACCATGCGCGATGGCCAGCTCAGTCTTTGGGCCTCCAACATGCGCACGGGCATGATGTTGCCTATCGCCGAGCAGGTCGACCGCGGCGGGTTCGAAGCCATCGAGATCATGTCGTCTGCGTTTTACAAAAAATGTGTGCGCGATTTAAAGGACGATCCCTGGGACCGGATTCGCCTGATGGCGCAGCGCATCAAGAAGACACCGCTGCGCTCGATTCGCAGCCGCTCCATGCTGGCGTTTCAGATCACCGCGCCGGCGATCACCGACCTTTGGTTGGAACGCTTGGCCGCCAACGGCATCCAGGAACTGCGCACCTCCGATCCGTCGAACACACCAAAATACTGGCGAGAAGCGGTCGCCGGCGCCAAACGCGTCGGGCTCAAAACCATATTGAATATTATTTATTCGATCTCACCCAAACACACCGACGCATACTTCGTCGAACGCACCCGCGAAGCGGCCAAGCTCGATGTCGAGCGGCTTTGTTTCAAAGATCCCGGCGGCCTGTTGACACCGGAGTCGACGCGCCGCCTGGTGCCGCTGATCTTGCGCGAAGCGAACGGCAAACCGGTGGAGTTTCACACCCACTGCAACACCGGTCTGGGCTCGATTTGTTGCTTGGAAGCGATCAAACTCGGCATCGCTTCGATCAACACTGCGATCCCGCCGCTCGCCGACGGCTCGTCCAATCCATCGCTGTTCAACGTCGCCATGAACACGCGTGCTCTCGGTTATCAGACCATGGTCGACGAGGATGCCGTCAAACCAGTGCGCGATCATTTCACCAGGGTAGCGAAGCAGGAGAATCTGCCGATCGGGCGACCGTTGGAATACGACGCCTTTCATCCGTTGCACCAGGTGCCCGGCGGGATGATTTCCAATTTTCGCTTTCAACTGGGAAACTTGGGCAAGCTCGACCAGCTGCCGGCGGTGCTCGAAGAGGTGTCCCGCGTGCGCGCCGAGTTTGGCTTTCCGATCATGGTAACGCCCTACTCCCAGTTCTTCGGCGTCCAGGCCGCCATCAACGTGATGGTCGGCCAACGTTACCAAGAAGTCACCGACGAAGTGCTGCTTTACGCCTTGGGCTATTGGGGCGAAGAGGAAGCCCAATCGATCAAGGCGAATCTGCGCGATCGTTTGGTGTCGAGCGCGCGCGCCAAAGAATTGGCTCAATTGAAAGCTCCCGAAATGACCCTGCGAGAGTTTCGCGAGAAATTCGGCGGCGACCGGGTGAGCGACGACGACAAGCTGCTTAATTTTTTTGCCGGCGCAGAAGCCTTGGCGACGATGAAAGCCGCCGGCACGCCGAAGGTTTATCGCAGCAGCACCGCCACGCCGCTGGTCGCGCTGATCGAACAGTTAAGCCGGCGCAAGGCCGCAACTCAAGTCTACATTAAACGTGAAGGATTTAGTCTGCGGATGGAACGAAAGCGGAAAGCTGATTAATCGGGGCGTGCCGGCCGTGGGCGGGGGAATAACCGGCGATTTCGATAGCGCCAACACCTTGGTCTTTCAGCGGCTCACGAGATTCAGCCGCCGCTTCAATACAACTGGCATCTTGGGGGAACACCACTCTACTTTCCGGCGCCGCTGTCACCATCGCCGCTCCGCGCAACTGACAATTCACGGCCTCATCGCCCTCTTGGAGCTGAATCATACCCGCCAGCGCCGGTGCTTCCGCCAACGAAAATATCACGCTAATATTTGCCATCAGTCTCATCCGCTGTTCCCCACCCACGTTGTCCCCAAAACGGGCAAAGTCTGTGGCTGCGACTTCGTTGGCGCAAATTAGCCTGGAAAAGAACTCTCGATTAACCGTCATGCATTCTATGCCGCAATCCAGGCCAATCTTGTTAGCTTTGCGCAATTCTACCAGCCCAGCGAGCGAGACAATTGGGGTTGGTATAGGACTGTTTCCTAGGCTAGTTTGAGCTATGACGCTGTTGCAGCGAAGTTTGCCGTTGGGTCTAGGCGGATTGACGCTACTTTTTGCACTTGGCGTCGCTTACCCTCACGCGCTTTCGCAGTGGGCGTGCGCCAATAAGGAATCTTCATGCCAATCAGTCTTTATCGTGCACAACTCCTGGCATGCCGCGATCGTTCTGCGCACAAGCGACCTGTCGGACAAAACCATGCCCGAGTTGGCGGATTTCCCGGCAGCCCAGCTTATTGAGTTTAGTTGGGGCGACAAGGATTATTTTCCCGATCCGCAATCGGGAGTTTTCGCCGCCGTCAAGGCGGCGCTGTGGTCCGGCGGCAGTGTGATGCACTTGGTCGGATTCTCAGGCACCGTGGACAATTTCTATCGTGGCGCCGCCGTCACGGAGCTGCGCTTGAACCCGCCGGCCTACAGCCGCATGGTCGATTATATCAACGACACTTTCGCGCGCGATAAATCACTCGGCCGCGCGCGCGCCGCTCCGGGGTTATTCCCCGACAGCCGTTTCTATCCGGCAGGCCGGAGCTTTAGCTTGCTGCGCACCTGCAACACCTGGGTTGCCGAAGCGCTCGAACTAGCGGGTCTGCCCATCTCCTCGGGATTGGTCATCACCGCGGGCAATTTGCAGAGCCAACTTTTGGCGGCTCAGGCGGCACCCTGAGCGATGTTGTTTGCCGAAAACATTTTATTCGCATGGCAGGTAGTTTGCGTTCCTTTTGGCCAGCGCCTGCGTCGCGCGCTGCTGCGAAGAATGGTACACTTTTGGGTTATGACGACGCGGTTATTTCTAATCTGCCTGGCTATGGCGCTCATTGCAGCTGCATGCCAAGCACCGCCGCCAGCGACCCCGCCCATTCCGGAAAAACCCGCTCAAGAAACCCCCGTGCCCTCAGCCCCAGCGCAAACGGCAAAGCCGCAGAAGATTCCGCCGGCCGTTATCAGCAAACCCGCGGTCGACCGTAGTTTACCGGAGTCTCTCATCGCCGCTCCGGCCAAAGATCTGGCATCGCGCAACATCGAATACGGCACCATGCTCTCGGGCCGCAATGCCAATGCACAGCTCAACACGGGCTGGCAGTATCGCCGCACCCGCCAGGGGCATATTGTTGGATTCGAGTTTTCCAATCATGGCGGCAACCCAATTCTCACGCCGCGCCGAGATGCGACCAGGAACCAATTCTTCACCCGTGATTTTCAGTTTCGCTTTGACGACCGGGCACGTCAGGACATCCATCTGATGATTTCCGACTGGGTGCCGTCGCGCGACCGGGTGTTTCGCCTGAGCGAATTGATGAACCGCTTGATGTACTTCTTCCCTCGTAGCTATTTGCCCGCCATCGCCAACGCCGGCGAGCGGAACATCGTGACGCTCCCCACCGGCGAAGAAGTCGAGTTCAATGCCATCACCAAGGAAATTCTCGGCGGCAGGTTGACAGAGTCGCCCGTGGATCTGAGCCCCGAACGCAATGACCGCAGGTACCCTGGCGTCAACTACCTGGGCAAAGGCGTGCTCGTCCGCGCCGATGCGCGCGGCACCGATCCGCGGCTTGGCAATAATGCCGTCATCAGCACCGGAACGCCGCCGCCTAGTTGCGACAAACCGGACGGCTGCCGCCAATGTGAAGTACCGTCGAAAGAGCTATGGGATCAATCCGGCGCGGTGCGCTTCAAGTTTCACACCGACCAAGAATTCGATCGTTACCTGACTACGCGCTGCGGCTTCGGTCTACCACGCCAAGGAACCGACTTCGCCGTCGCTGCACCGCAATCTCGTTAGACAACAGGGCCGGTGTCGGGTTCATTTGTCTTGCAATTCAACCGCAACCCGACTAGGTAGAAAGAAAATAGCATTACCGACGAGGAGATTTTATGGCGGAATATTTAGTCATCGATGCCGACGGCCACTGTTACGAACCGGACAACGAACTCGCGAAATGGATGCCCAAGGAATACGCGCATCTGGCGCCCAATCGAGTGACCGATAGTTCCGGCTATGGCCACTTGATGATCGAAGGCCGCTTAAGCAGTCGGCGCCGTTGGGGCGGCGGCTGGGACCGCGGCGAAGTCTTTGCGTCGCATATCGAGCGAAGCCGGCCCGGCATGACCGATCCAATCAAACGGTTGCCGGACATGGACCAAGAAGGCATCGACGTCGCGGTGATCTTCGGTACCTCAATTGCGCTTTCCGTCAACGGCATGGCTGACAAACCGCTCGCGGCGCAGATCTGTCACGCGGTCAACCGCTGGCTGGTGGAAGAATACCTCGCTCCCGATCCCAAGCGTCTCAAAGGCGTCGGCCTGATCCCCGTGCAAGATCCCCAGTTGGCGGTGAAAGAACTGGAATACATCGCGCAACACCGCCAGGTCGTCAGCGCCATGTTGCCGACCAACGTCTACGGCATCAATCTCGGCCATCGCATGTTCGATCCGGTCTATGCCGCGGCGCAAGAGATGAACATTCCGCTGTCGGTCCATCCGCAAACTGAGCATGACGGCCAGTATGGCGTCTGGGGTGTCATGGGCGCCGGCAGCGAGCGCATGGAAAAATACAGCTACGTGCATATGACGTCGTTTCCCTTCGAGCTGATGATCGCACTCATGCATATGATCGGGGAGGGCGTTTTCGACCGTTATCCCAAACTCAAAGTTGGGTTCATGGAAGGCGCCTGCGGTTGGCTGCCCTTCTGGTCCGAACGGATGGACGAGCATTATTACAAACTGCGCCCGCAGTGGCCGCTGCTCAAACGCAAGCCCTCGGAAATCGTCCGCAGCGGCCAGGTTAGTTTTACTTGCGAGCCGGAAGAAGCCATCCTGCCGTATGTCCTCGACGATATCGGCATCACCCAAGTAATGTACGCCTCGGACTACCGCCACTGGGATTCGGAATTCCCCGACTCGGTGAAGGAAGTGAAAAAAATCAAGGGCATGACCGACGACAAGCTGCGCCATGTGCTGGGGGAGAACGCCAAGAAGTGGTTTAATCTAATCGACGAGGATTTGCCGGCGCGTTAAATTTGGCTACTCGCACTGCGGCCTACACTCACATCGAAGCTGGCCGCAGTGCGAGCCGAACTCGACCATCGTTTTCGTTCGATTCAGCGTTTGCTGGTGCTCCCACTGCTCGACGCTGCCAGACTTCGGATGTAACTCACGAGATCGAGAATTTCACTGTCTTTGAAAAGTCCCTGCCAAGCCGGCATGAAGGACGACAGCCCCATTGCACCGCCGCCCTTGGTAATCACGTCGCGCAAAAACGCGTCACTGCGTCCGTTCATCGCCGCAGCATTAGTGTGATCAGCAGGCCGCACCGGGAGCGACCGAGCTCCCACACCATCGCCCATGCCCGATTCTCCATGACAGGGCACGCAGTTTTCCTTATAAAGCCGCTTGCCCTGTTCTAGATCGGCATTGGCAATCGAGGACAGCCATAGCAACAACGCAGCGCTTACTAGCACCCGCTTGGTGCCGGTCGAGAATTGATCACTTCCGGTGCTTTTCAGACGCATTGAACTCTCGTTTGTAGGAGTGGCTAACCTCGTGCTATAGCGCCGTCTAGCGAACACGGAAAGGCCGACTGATGCCACCTCCTATTATACTTTACCTGGTTACAATCGGCGCCATTTTATTACCGCTTAAGCGGGCGCAAGCGCAAACGGATACCGACCTGATCGCCCGCGGCCGTTACATCGCCACCGCCATTCAGGGTTGCGGCTGCCATACCAGAGAAAAAGCCGATGGTGGTAAAGACGAAGCATGGCACTATGCCGGCGCACCCAATCCGCCACCGCCCGCGGGGCCGCCGGCAAACGCCGGCTGGACGTCGCCCCGCTGGAAGAAAATCTATGCGCGCAACATCACTCCCGACCGAGAAACCGGCATCGGCAATTGGACCGAAACCGATTTCGTCCGGGCCATGCGCACTGGCCTGACACCGGACGGCCGCGTGCTCGACGCCCAGATGCCCTGGGAGGCGTTTCAAAAAATTACCGACCGCGATTTGAAATCCCTTTGGACCTACCTAAAGACGATCAAGCCAATCAAGAGCAAAGCGCCCGACGGCGTGCCAGCCGATGCGAAATAGATTGAGGTAACCATGAACCCGAGGAGTGTAAAAATATTATTTTTGGCCGCGTTTTGTCTAGGGATCTCCGCCTGCGCTGTTAATAAAACTCATGACACTATTCCCGGCGATTGGGAACAAACGACCTATCTCGAAAGAGGTAATTATTTGGTGAACCATTTGGGTGACTGCATCGGCTGCCACACGCCGCGCGATGCCAATAACCAATCCGACAAAAGTCTGTTTCTCTCCGGGGTTCCGGCAAAATACGCCGGGATAACAACTGGCCCGAGCCAAGTTGCTGGTTTTCCCGGGCCGCGCGGCGCGCGCTACTACGCAAAGAATATCACTCCCGACAATGAAACGGGCATCGGCAAATGGTCCGAAGAACAATTCGTCAAAACGTTTAAAACCGGCATTCGACCAGACGGGGTTAAATACGCATTGTCGCCGATGGAGTGGAGCATCTACGGCAATATGAAGGAAGAAGATGCTCGTGCGATTTATCGCTATCTGCGCACGGTTAAAGCGATCTCCAACAAAGTACCGGCGAATATCCCGCCCCAATGAGTCGATTACCGCTGAAATGAAAATTATCTTCGCCATGCTGAGTGCCATCACCATTATATCGGCGCCTGGCCTTTCACCTATCGCGCACTCGCAGGAGAAAGTCATCATCTCTTACTCGAGCCGGGACTTCTCATTTCTTCCCGGCCACGTCGCGGTGGCCAAAGGGTTTTTCAAAGACGAGGGTCTCGAACCGGTCATGGTGCAGATGCGCCCGCCCATTGCGGCGCCGGCATTGATGAACGCCGAGATTCATTACACCACGACCTTCGGCAGTATTTTAAACGCCATCATGCAGGGTATGCCGGCCAAGATGCTCGCGGTGATAACCGAGAAATCGCCCTACTACATCATCGCCCGGCCAGGGATTAAAAGCGTCGCCGAGCTCCGTGGCAAAAAAATTGGCGCCCAACAGCGCGGCTTGTCCGACCGCGTCATGGCCGAATCGATTCTCGAGGCCAAGGGCGTCGACTTGAAAGACGTCCAGTTCATCACCATAAGCGGCGACCTGCCGGTGCGTATGAGTGTGTTGACCAGCGGCTTGGTCGACGCGGTCTGCTTGCTGCCGCCGGGTCCGGTGCTACTGGAAAAAGATGGCTACCGGATTATCGCCGGCCCTAACGATGTAAAACTCGGCGTTCCCACCAACGGTTTGACGGCAACCAACCAACGGCTCGCCGAGAAACGCGCCGAGGTTAAGAAAGTAGTACGCGCGATGATCCGCGGCCTGCGCTTCGTGCGCGAGCGGCGCGATGAAACCATCGCCATCATGGCGCAGTGGCTCAGTCAGAAACCGGATATCGCAGCGCGCTCCTACGACCTGATTGTCGCCGGTTACAGCCAGGACGGCGGCACCAACGACGCCACCTGGCAAGCGCTCATCGACAGCCGCGTCCAAACCGTCGGCCTGCCACGGCCTGCATCCCTCGATCAAGTGCGCGACTTCACTCTGCTGCGCGAAGTGCAAAAGGAACTCAAACTACGCTGAACGCAGTGGCGAATCGCGGCAATTCTAAAATAGGAAGCTCGGTGTTCACCACGAAGATCGCACCGCGCCGGAGCTGCAACCAAAATTCGGAAGATCTCGCGCAAAGCACGCTCAGACCGCCAAGGAACAGAATAAAAATAGATAACTCTGCGATCTTGGCGCCCTTGGCGCGAGGAATATCTTAATCCGAGTGGCTTCGGCTCCCGGGCAATTTGCCCACACCGCGCAAACTATCACGGATGGCAGAACGAAGGACCTGAAGGTTTCGCATGACCGAATTTCCGAACTTCGTGCTCTTCGTATCCTCATTAGAAAATACATGTGCAAGTATGATCCGGGCGACGAATTGGCACGAGGTTTCTGTCATACCGGCGAAAGCCGGTATCCATCCCCTCCCGCCCCCTGGATGCCGGCCTTCGCCGGCATGACGAATCAAGGGAAAAACTATGGTGTGGTGGGATGGTTGCAATTTCAAACTCTGTAGACGAGCGTAAGCTCATGACCACTTCGTGGTTGAGGACAACAAGTTCTCGTTGAACTATTTGCCCCACAGCTGGCTGAAGAAGCCGCTGCTTTCCATCTCCGCCAAATACCGCCGATCCATCATGTCCTGGGGCTTGATCTCATTCGCCCTCGGGTTGGTGCGGGCGACCTCTTCGAGCATTGGCTGGAGCGCCGGCGCTTTGAGAGCCAGCCGCGGCTCCATGACTTTCATTTCAATGGCGTAACTGGCTTCCAACACCGCGCGATCGTTGATTCGCAGCTTTTTCTCCATGACCCGAAAGACCAGCTCTTTATCCCGATGCATCGCTCGCGACGCCTCAGCCATGGCGCGCATGAAACGGCCCATCGCCGGCCCGCGCTTGGCCATCAGCGAGCGCCGCGTCGCGATGGTAGACGCCGCGTAAGGGATATCGATGTCCGGACCGAAGACCACATAGCGAAATCCCAGTGCCAGCGCCCTGCCGTCGCTCGGTGGCAATAGCGTCGCGGCATCGATGCGTCCTGACATCAGCGCGCCGACAGTCTCGGCCTCGCCACCGGTCTGGATGAACGTGATATCCTTATCGGTGTTCATCCCCGCGCGGCGAAACGCTTGGACTGTGAAGTAGTGGGTATTACTGCCGATGCGCGTGACGCCGATGCGCTTGCCGCGCAACTGTTCAAGCCGGGTTATGTCAGGCTTGGCCAAGATGCTCTGCGTCATGATGTTCTTGATACTGCCGATGAACGCCAAGTCCGACGCGCCACTGACGAAAGCGTTGACGACACCGACGCCGCCCAAGAGCCCAATTTCGACGTTACCGCCAAGTATCGCCGCGGTTGCCGTTGACGACGAAGGAATGTAGACAAAGTCGAAATCGATATCTTGCTTCTTGAATAATCCCAGCTCCTCGGCAACCCAGGGCATCGAATAAGGCACCGCGTGAGCGGAATAAAGCGCCACCAGCTTATCGGCGGCCCAGAGGCTGCCGGTAAGCCCGGCGCCAGCGATTAAGCTGACCGCAATGAGAGCAAAGCGAAGTTTCATCTCTACCTGCCGATTCTGGCAAAGCCCTACAAATTGAAAAGCTGCTTGCCATTGCTATAAAGAATCTTTTCCTTGTCGGTGTCGCTGATGCGCGGATGATTGCGCAACGCATGTAAGTTACTGGGAAACTCACTATCCCAATGCGGAATATCCGAGGCATAAAGAAAATGTTCCGCGCCGAGATAGTTGATCGCCTCAGGCAACAGCGACTCGCCGGATTCGAGACTGAACCACATCTTCGACTTGCGCACGACATCGCTGGGTTTTTCTTTGAGCAGCGGCATTTCGTGCTTGGCGCGCTTTTCCCAGTGCTCGTCGAGACGGTCCAAATAGTACGGCAGCCAGGTGGCGCCGATTTCCAAAAAAGCCAGTTTCAAATTGGGGAAACGGATCGGTACTCCCTGTCCGACCACATGGGTAAACTGCAACAGCAGCCCCACGGTAAATGCATACGAATGGACCTCGGCAAAGGTCGACAATTTGTCCGCTCCCAGTTCGTGGGAATTACTCCGCGAACCGTGAATACCGATCACCGCGCCTAGCTTTTCCGCCTCGGCGTAGACCGGATCGTAAAACGTACTGCCCAGGGCCAACGGCAAGCCCATCGGCAGAATCTCGAAACCCTTCAGGCCCAATTCGTTTACCGCGCGGCGCATTTCCTCGACCGCCGCTTTGGGATCGCGCAGCGGCAACACGCCGACGCAGCTGACCCTATTGGAGTGGGCGTTGAACTCCTTGGCGAACTGCGTGTTCGAAGCGCGCGCGATCGCCAGGGCGAAATCCAACTCTTGGAGCTTCGAGACATTGCCCGAGCCGGTGGGGAAACAGATCGCGTACTCCATGCCCTCGCGATCCATAACCGCATGCCACTCGTCGATCTGCTCCTTGGGCGATAAATCTTCCCAACGCACAGCCATCTCGAAACTATCGAACAAATTGGCGTCCCAAGGTTGATCGCGCGTGCGCAGCGCAGTCGAGCGCTTATCCCACGGCTTTTCGAGATATTTGCGGATATACTTTTCTTTCTCCAACACATGCCCGTCGGCATCGATCACCGGTCCGTTGTACATGAAAACCTCCGTGTCTGTTCGCCCCTATAACCGTTCGCATGAACGACTGTCAAGACAAGGTAGTGGTTCCGTTTGAGTCGAGCACAGGTCTTCATCCTAAGACAGATTTCTCGCTTCGCTCGAAATGACAGCAGAATAATCGATTTGTCATCTCGAACGAAGTGAGAGATCTCGGTCTAAGTGAACGACTACGCAGGACAAGCCTGAGCGGACCGTCTCCCACCAGGACAAAAACAAAAACGCCGCTAACAGCAGCGCTGTCAGCGGCGTCTAATTCAGTGCCGACGCAAGTCCTACGAGGTAATCTCCCACCAGTTCTTGCTGATATCGCTCAGGAGAAAATGCGCCCGTCCATTGGTCTTCAATTCGCGGACATCGTGGATGCCCAACTGTTTGCCGTTTTTCGAGAATTCTTTGTGCGCGACTTCGACTTCTTCGGGGCTGGCCACTTGCAGGGTGAAACGGTTAGCCTCGGACAGATAATCGCGGTGCGTCGTCGGTAACACCACGACGTACCACGGCCCCATGTTCGGCACGCTGATATAGGTCGAGGTGCGGCCGCCGCCGATGATATCCAGGCCGAGCACATTGGCGAGAAACTGATCGCTGGTTTCCTTGTCGTCGCAATTGAGCGTGCCATGGGTCATCGCCTGGGGCACATAGCCTCTGCCGGGAAACTTTTCTTCCGGTAGCGGCGTGGTCCAATGCGGCGCGGCGATGCGGCGGCCCTGTTTGATCGCCGCCGGATTGTAGTATTCCAACTCCAGATCGTTGCCGCCCGGTTCTTTAAAATAAATCGAATAGGCGAAATGCGCCTCGTGCGGCGGCGTCACGCTCTTGATCTTGTATTGCGCCTTATGGTCGGAAATATACTGGTGCGCGATCGGGATTTCCTTGGAAGTGCTGACACGAAAGCCATAGTGATTGGTGTGCGGCTTGTTCTTCGAGTCCGGTCCGCCTTCGTGAATCACCAAGCGCCACTTGGTGTTGGGATGCTTGACTACCGCCTGCTTGTCGCTGCGCTCGATCACCTCAGCAGCCAACAACTCGGTGAAAATCGGCAGCGTCTCATCGAGAGAGCGGCACTCATAGTGCCCTTCGGTCATTCCGATCGGTTTCAGCATGAATTTCTCCTTAATTTATCAACGATGTACAGGATATTATTAGAAAAGCCCCATACGCTTGTCAATTGGCGGCTTTGGCAAACTTCGGCATTCGCACCTCGGCGCCCGATTTGGCGCACTCCTCCTCGAAAGTCTGGCGGATGATCGGATCTTCGTCTTCGTACTCGATCTGCCAGCCGCCGTAGGCCAGTGGCACGTCGGATTGAATCTTGCCGGGCTGCAGTTTGAATTTGCGGCTGAGGATTTTTAGCGCCAGGTAGCGCGACGGTTCGGCGCCAGAGTTGAAATGCTGATGGAACCAGCCCTCCGGCGGCACGACGATGGAACCGGGTTTCCAGTCGACCCGCGTCATCTCCTTGCCCTCGGGCCAAAGCAATGAATAACCCTTGCCGGTCAGGATAAAGACATGGGCGCCCGGTCCATGGCGGTGGGCTTTTTTGTAAAGACCGACGGGAAAGCGCGACACATGAGAACCCATCATGCTCTCGGACATTTCGAAAAAGATCGTCGCGTTGCCTTTGCCGCGCTCGCTCCACTCCACCGGCTCGATATTGACGACATCGGCGACGAAGTTGGTTTCGACCACCCGATCGCTGTAGAGCTTGCCGCCGCCGGTAAAGAAGCCGTCCTCGCCCTTGAACCGCTCGGTGAATGAATAAGGACAGTTGGTGACGAAATCCGCGTTGCGGAAAAGATTGAAAATCAGCGGCGCCGTGGTCACCGACAACAGCCGCGCCTCCTGATCGCCCTGGCCGTTGAAATGCTGATACCAGGCGTTGAGCGGCACGGCGAACAAGCTGCCGGTTTGCCACTCGAAGGTTTGCTTGGCGCCATTTTCCTGCCAGACCGTGGTCGCGCCGCGGCCGGCCAGCACGTAGACCAGCGCTTCGTAAATATGTCGCTGCGGGTTGAGGCTTTTCCCGGGCGAGATGCCGATGACATAAGCGTCGTCCATATAGCCGGCGCCGTCGAGCATGATGCAGACACCGTTGCCACCGATGCGATCCCACCATTTGAGCGGCGTCGTGTAGAGATCCTCGACGAAAAAACCGCGCACGATATCGATCCCTTGGGACGCGATCCAGCGATCGTACGGCGTATCCATGATCTCGACCCTGCTGTCGACCGCTTGATAGGAAGGACGATTCACTGCTTCTGCCATTGCACTGCCTCCTGAAGGATGTCTGTGCTTTTTTAACCGTAATCGCCCGCGGCATCAACCCTAGCGGTAGCGTTTCAGTTAGATAGAGATCTCTCACTTCGTTCGAGATGACAAGGCGACTATTCTGCTGTCATTTCGAGCGAAGCGAGAAATCTTTTTCAGGCTGAAAACGTCCGCCCGACTCAAACTGAACCACGACCACCTTAGCAAATCGGTTGACAACTCGAATCCGTGCAAACATAAGTTGTAAGGTCACGTATCTTGCGATTGGGAGCATTACCGATGAGTCAAGAATCAATGAACAAAGTTGTCGCAGCGCTACGATCAGGCGCGGGACTGAAGGACGATTTCATTTTCTATATGTCGTTCGACGACTACAAAGCATTTCCCGATCCATTTGCGCGTACCGCCGTTACGGTCCGAGAGGTCCAAGAATCCATCCACCGCTATCCGAATCCGGAAAAACCCGGCGAACTATTTCAATGGGATATCCATGGTCGCTTGTTCACTCCAGCGAAAATTTCAATCCCGGACACAGCGGTCGTCATGATCCACGGCGGCGCCGCCAACGAGTATGAATTTATATTTACCCCCGACGGCCCGGAAGCTTATCCCGACCTGAGCAAAACCGACGCGAAGAAAGCGCGCGTCGGCGTAGCGCAGCATATCGCATCGTTGGGCATTCCAGTGCTGGCGATCTCGCTGCCCGGCCACTACAGCGCAAAGCCTTGGGCGCCGATTGCCGAACGGCGCCCGGAGTTCATCCTCGGCCAATTCCCCGGCGACAACGAGCTGCGCAACCGTCTGGCGGTCTACACTTTTAGGATGTGCACCGAAGCGATCAAAGCTCTGGTCGAGAAGAGTCTGAAAGAGTCGATCTTCATGTGGGGCCACTCCACCGGTGGCGAGTATTTTTATTTGATGGAGCAATACGGCCTCAAGAACAAACTGATCGGCGGCCTCGGCTTCGGCACCGGCATGCCGGCCTGGGTGCGCAAGGAATGGGATCTCGCCTGCGCTGAAAAATCGCCCGAGGAACGCGCCGCGCAATTTCGCAACTTGACCGACCTGAGCCGGCGCTCGCCCAAAGGCTATGCCAAGAGCGGCTACGTCGGGCCAAACCAGCCCTGGGGCAGCGTCGAAACATGGTTCGAGTTGGAAAACCACCGCCGACCGCAGTTCAAACCCTTTCTGCAAGATATCGAGCATAGCGCCCATGATGTCTTGATTCCCGAGATCAAAAAGGTCTCCGGACTGCCGGACGATGAGCTCTTCATTACCTACAAGTCACAACTTGAACGGCTGCGCGGCAAAAAACTACTGCACATCGTCGGCGAGTTCGACAAGGGTCATTGGATCGAGGGCGGCGAAAAAGGATTGGAGTTTCGCCGCGAGGTCTACGCCTTTAAACGCTTCAAACCCTACGCCGACTCCTTGCGCTTGATTATGGTTCCGAATTTAACCCACTACGGGCATGTCGAAAGCTACAACGAAGGATTGGCGAATCTGATGGTGACGGGATTCAAGGAGTACTTTCACGGTTAGACGGCGTTGCGCAATAATGAATGAGAACCGGTTCACTTCCTCGAAGAGGAAGTGAACTCGATTCGTTCGGGTGATTTCGTCAAAGTTTAGTTGCGATACCAAGGGCGGCGATGGTTGCCGATATCATCGGACCGGTTATTGATTCGGTCGCCAAGCCGGTCAAAGCGGTTTTCGAAGCGATCACCGCGATTGTCGAGACGCTGCTCGATCCAATCACCACGGCGATCGAGACGCTCTTCAATGAAATCGCCTTTGCGGTCCAAATAATTCGCCAGTCCAAACTTGCCTTCAGCTCGCGCCTTCGCCGCTAAAGCATCGAGCCGGTCATTGATACGATCACCGCGGGCGTCGAGCCGATCGTTGATTCGATCGCCTCTGGCATCGAACCGCGCATCGATGCGATCTCCCCGCCTGTCGAAGGACTCGTGCGCCATCGCTGGAAACGCGCTGCCAAGAGCCAGAATACTCAAGCCGATTACGATTGCCTTTTTCATTGTCAGTCTCCTTTTTGATTTTTCCTTATTAGGCGTCGTATCGAGTTGGACGACCAGGTCCGAGAAAGGTTTACTTGGACGAGGGCGCGCATGGAAACCTTCAATATTTCAAGTCGCTGAACGGTCAAAAGAGCCCGCAAGATTAACATGTGCCTAACTTGACAGGCTTGGTGATCTAACCTACAGATTTGTCAATGAAAGCGGCTAACGGACTAGCGAAAACCACGAAAAGCCGCAGCAGCCGCGCCCTCCGGGCATTAGGCTTGACAGTGCTGATAGGCCTCGTGTGCGCGGGGCCGCTTCGCGCCGAAACCTTACGCATCGCCTACACTTCGATCGCGGTCGTCTACGGACCGCTGTGGCTGACCAAGGAAGCCGGCATTTTCAAAAAATACAACATCGAGCCGGAGTTCATTTACATCGCTGGCGGACCGCCATCTCTGCAAGCGCTCATCGCCGGCGACGTGGCGATCTCGTTTACCGCCGGCGGCGCCACGGTGGCCGCCAATCTGCAAGGCTCGGACGTAGTCCTGCTTGGCGCGACCATCGACTCCTTGCCATTCGAACTGTGGTCCACGCCGAGCATCAAGACTCCGGAGCAGCTCAAAGGCACAAAACTCGGCGTCAGCCGCATCGGCGCGACCACCGATTTCGTCGCCCGCTATCTGCTGAAGAAATGGAACTTGCAACCGGACAAAGACGTGGCGATTTTTCAAACCGGTTCCGGACCGCAAATTTTCGCGGCGATCAGAGGCGGCTCGGTGCAAAGCGGCGTGCTTTCAACCGGACCGGAGACCATCAGCGCCGAAGCCGGCGGCTTGGTGCGCCTCGCCGATGTGTCGACTTCCGGCTTGGTCTATCCCTTCGGTCCGTTCGCGGCGCGCCAAACGTTTCTGAAAAGCCAGCCCGACCTGGTGACACGCTTCATGAAAGCTTATGTCGAAGGCATTCATCGGTTCAAATCCGACAAGACCGCGGCGTTGGCGGTATTGGAGAAATATACCAAGCAAAAGACCACGGCCGCCACGGAAAAAATCTACGAGATTTACGCGTCCAAATATTTCAAGCGCGCGCCCGAGGCGACGCCAGCGGCCATTCAAACGATCATCGAAGAACTGTCGGCGTCGCGCGCAATTCCGCCCGGCACCACGCCGCAGCGCTTTGCCGACTCACGCTTCATCCGCGACTTGGTCAGCAGCGGCTTCGTCGACGCGCTTTACAAATCCCGGTAATTCGTCGATTGAGGAGAATTCCAAGAATGAAAACGATTCTGCAGAACCATGTGCCCTATAACACCGGCTGGTCGGCGGAGATGAAGCAAAACCAGATCATCCGCATCACCGCGACCACCACGGTGGATTTTGTTTTCTTCAAACTGCAAAATCTGATCGAGCGCTTCGACCAGCCTCGCACCAAGGTCTACAACATGAAACTGTTCATCAGCGCCGGCGACAAGCTCATGGGACGCAACAATCAGCATATGATGACGATCGTCTACGACGGCAACAAAGTCGGCACCCACGACTTGCAAAAAGGCATGTGCAGCGGCTACCGCTTCAAGCTAGCCCAGCAGGAAAACCGCCTGGGCGAATATTATCCGCGCGAAATCAAGGAAATCCCCGATCACGGCTGTTATGAGAATTTGTCCAAGGCGGTGGCATCCTACGGCATCATTCCCGAAGATATTCCCAGCCCGTTCAACTTGAACCAGCATATGATCATCGACGGCAAGACCGGCAAGATGGAGCATACCCAGGTACGTCCGCCAGAGGGCAACTACATGGATCTGCGTGCCGAGATGGATCTCTTGGTTGCCTTGAGCGCCTGTCCGGATCTCGCTGTCGGCGGCAAACCGGTCGACGTCATGATTTTCCAACCTTAGAGCAAGATTTCTTCTTGGTTCACAGCAAAGGAGCGCCGCACCATTTCCATTGTTATCGTCGCCATGCCCTACGGCGTACTGGACCCCACCCGCCTATCGCAGGCTTCGCGATCCTCTTTGGAGCGATCCCTCGACTGGTGGCAGAAGTCCATGCAGACAACCAAGCACAAGACCTATTTGGTCTTGGCCGGCTATGACACCGATCACGGGCAGGAAATCAAACTGCGCCGGGAAATCGTCGACCAAGCCCTCAACGACCCGGAATTGATCGGCAACATCGTTGAAGTCAGCGCCAACAACGAGGTCGGCCTGGCGCAAAAGATCAGCCGCATCCGCTCCCTGCTCCCCGTCGAGACCATCACCGTGTTCGTCGAGTCGCGCAACGCCGTCAGCGTCAAAGCGATCTTCAAACGCAAGTTCGGCAAGACCCTGCAACTGAGAAAATTCAAAGCCGAGTTTGAATTCAACCACCAGTGGATCACGACCTCGACGTCCTTCGCCTGGTCGTCGCGCAACTGGTTTTTGCGGGTCTGGTTTGAGTTGAAAAAAAGAATGGGCCGCGGATTGCGCAAGAAAATCCGCTACTGGTTCAAATCATAAGTCGTAGGGGCGCAGCAGGCTGCGCCCCTACGGTCATTTTCCTCACGCCACCTTCGAGATTTTCGCATTGACCTCGGCCGAGAATCCCTTCTCCAGCCACCAGTGGGCGATTTCACTCCCGGTGGCAAACCACACGCCTTTCTGCGACTTCATGTGGCCGATGATATCGGACAGAGTTTTGGCGCGGCCCGGACGGCTCGAGATATACGGATGAAACTGGAACGGACAGAACGTCGGCGCCAGGCTCGATTCTTCGTAGAACTGATCGAACATCCCTTTCCAGATCGCCAGGGTGTCGTTGGGATTGCCTGAATCGCGATGGCCATAAGCGCGTCCGTCGCCAAAGGGCTGGCGCGGCAGCTCGACGAGTTTTTTCTTGCCGTTTTGCCAAACAAACGGCAGATCGTGGGAGAACGAATTGCTGTTCCACAAATAGCCCTGCTCCATCAACAGTTCGATGCTATTGGGACTCTGGGTGCAGGAGCGCCAACCCACCGGCCGCTTCTGCGCCCGGTTGAGGATCATATCCGTGGTTCGCTTCATGACATCACGCTCTTCGTCGCGGGAGAGATCGCGCGCCACTTCGTGATGATAGCCGTGGCCCGCCACCTCATGACCAGCGGCGACAATCGCCGCCACTGCTTCAGGATAGCGTTCGGCGATACCGCCGCAGGTGAGAAAAGTCGCCTTCACCTCGTGGGAGGCGAGAATACGGAGTATGCGCCAGATCCCGGTGTTCGGGCCGTATTCGGCCTGGGTGTATTCTTCATGGTTCATCTTGCCGTTCTTATCCGGCCGGACATCTTCGCCGCCTTGGAAGTCGAAGCTCAGTAAGACCGCGATCCGAGCATCGCCTGGCCAAGATATTTTGCCGCCAGTATGCATTTCCTGTAAAGCCATTGTGAACCTCCTGGGATGATTATCAGTTGTCGGGCCGATAAACTTTAATGTGCAGCCTATTGATATTCCAACGCCTGGCCGCTTGCAAGTTGAATTTTTCGGGCGGTTCAGCTTTGAATTCGACCCGAGGCAGTGAGTCGAATAGATTTCTCGCTTCGCTCGAAATGACAAATCTAAAGTAGCCAAAATCACGGAGGACACGAGGGACCCTTCCGAACTGAACTACAGCCCAGGCTTTCGCGGCGATTCACGTTGTAGGCGCAAACGAAAGATTGTATAGAGAGGACCGGAGATTTTACGGAGGCAGCGCATGGCAGAGGAGAAATTCGAGAAATTCAATGTCGGCGGCGTCGTGCTCGACCGGCCATTCAGGATTCGCCGGCTCGGACATTTCGGTTTCAATATGACGAATATGGAAGAAGGCCGGCACTTCTACGTCGATTTATTGGGCTTCAAGGTTTCCGACGTGATGGACTATTCCAAACGTGCCAAGAGCCCGGAACAAGTCGCCGGATTGGGCGATCCGAACGGCTACTTCACCCGTTACGGCACCGACCATCATTCCATGGTGCTGTTTCCCAAGCGCGTGCGCGACGCGCTCGGACGCGCCGAGGCGCCCGGCGTGACGGTGAATCAAATCACCTGGCAGGTCGGCAGCATGAGTGAAGTGAGCAACGCCATCAAATGGTTCGACGCCAATGGCATCAAACAGCAGCGCTCCGGCCGCGACATGCCGGGCTCCAATTGGCATACCTACCTGCTCGATCCCGACGGCCAGAGCAACGAGCTTTACTACGGCATCGAGCAAATCGGCTGGAACGGCCACAGCAAACCGCGCAGCATGTACGACCGCGCCTTCGACCGGCCCCCGCAATTGCCGCAGATATCGGAGTTCGAGGAGGTCGAGCGCGCCCGCGCCGCCGGCATCGATCTCACCAGCGGCTATCGCCATGTCGACGATTTAACGGCCGGCTACGATGTCGACGGCATCGCCCTGCCGCGCCCGTTCAAGATCGTCCGCCTGGGGCCGGTCTATTTGTTTACCGAGGACATGGCCGCCGCGGAGACTTTTTACCGCCAGCGCATGGGTTTTACGTTCACCGAGGAAGCGACCTGGCAGGGCCATCGCTGTTTATTCTTCCGCTGCAACACCGAGCACCACTCGCTGGCGCTATTGCCCCTGGCGGCGCGTCGAGCGCTCGGCCTAAGTGAACACAGCAAATGCGCCGCGTTGGGGCTGCAACTCGCTAACTTCCGCCAGCTCAAAGAGGCGGTGCAATATTTCACCAACAACGGCTACCAAGCCAATGACGCTCTGCCGCTAGAGCTTCATCCCGGCATCGATCACGGCGCCTACCTGCGCGACCCTGACGGCCATTTGATCCAACTCTACTGCGCCATGGAGCAGATCGGCTGGGACGGCAAACCGCGCCCCAAAGAATTGCGCCAAGCGAAGCCCATGAGCGAATGGCCGGCAACCTTGGACGCCAACTCCGACGCCTACGCCGGCGAACCTTTCCTGGGTCCCTGGGGATGAGGCCCACAACGAACATTCCAATGACCCGATCGCCTGTTAACTGCGCGCGGCTCCCCCGCTTTTTGCGATTCTCTCCCCCTCGACGGGGGAGAGCTAGAGTGGGGGTGAATAGTCGTATTTTCGCGACTGATCAGCAATTTCTAAATCCGGGCACCCCCATCCTAACCTTCCCCCGTCGGAGGCTGTGTCGTAATGCGCAAATGCCCCGCATCTGTCATCCCGAGCGCAGCGAGGGATCTCGTCTTTTCAGCCACATACGAAGAAGAGATTTCTCGGCTTCACCTCGAAATGACAGTTGCGACACAGTCTGTCGAGGGGGAAGGATCGTTCGGATCCAAAGGAACTCGATCTGTTGCTCGCTTGTCTTCTTACTCCTAACTCTCTCACTCCTCACTCCTCACCCATCTTCCGCCAATCCCTACCTGCCCAAGCCAGGCGAAGCGCCGATCAACATCCGCGTCGGCACCTGCGGCACTTCAGGCGGCTTCATTCACCTCTATGCCGCGCTCGCCAACGGATTATTCGAGAAGTACGGCATCAAAGTCGAGAATGTCACGCTGCGCGGCGGTGCGGTGACGATTACAGCACTGGTCACAGACGGCATTCAGTTTTTGTATTGCTCCGCCGACCCGCAGATTCCGCGCATGGCTGCCGGCGCCGAGGCGAAGATCGTCAGTTCATTGATCGTCGGCTTGCCTTGGGTCTTGATGGGGCGAAGCGAAATCAAGCGGCCGAGCGATCTCAAAGGCAAAACTATACCTGTATCCCGACCCGGGGGCTTAACCGATCATCTCGCCAAGGCCGTACTGAAAAAACATAACCTGACAACCCAGGACGTAAAACTTCTGCACATCGGCGGCACCGGACAGTTGGAACCGTACAACGCGCTCCTCCAAGGGCTGGCGGACGCGGTGCTGGTAACACCACCCCTGGACGTGCGCGCCAAGCGTGACGGCTTTCAGTTGATTTTCAATCTCCAAGAGCTCGATGTGCCGTCGATCTACAGCTCGATCCTGACCAATTTGAAAACCATCAAAGAGCGCCCGCAGTTGGTTCAACGTTTTGTCGCGGCGATGAGCGAAACGATTTATTTCGTCGAAAAAAATCCCGAGAAAGCGAGCCAAAGCCTCGGCAAAGCGCTCGCCATCAACGACCCGGAAGTGCTCCAATCCGCCTATCAAGCCTACGCCCGCAGGTTGGTCAATCGGCGCATGACGGTGCCCGGTAAAACCGTAGCCGACGCCGTCGAGATGGCGCGCGAAGAAGTGCCGCAGCTGCGGCGCAAACCGGAAGAGCTTTATGACAACAGCTTCACCGACAACCTTATCAAAAGCGGATTCCTAAAGGATCTATGGGGCACCGTTCCCTAGGGAACAGCATGCTGCACCCGTGTCAGCCACGCCACGAGAGGAAAGATGCAACCACGAAAGACACGAAACGTGGAGATAATTTTTCGTGTGCGCTCATTTGAAATTACGTATGCAGCTACGCGCTGAACCACGAATCGGCACAAGGCTTCCGTCATACCGGCGAAAGCCGGTATCCATCCCCCTTCCTCCCTTGGATCCCGACCTTCGCCGGCATGACGAGACAAGGCAAGAACCATGTGCAGGGGGTTCCATGCAATTTCATATCCTGTAGACGAGCGTAAGCTCATGGGCACTTAGTGTTTTCGTGATAAAAAGAATTTTGGTCAGACAATTTAGGAGGCAACCAAGATGGAAGAGAAAATCAGTTTTCAATCCGACGGCCTTAAACTTGCCGGCCTCGTCGATATTCCCGAAGACTACAAAGCCGGCGAGCGCCGGCCCGCGTTTATCATGTTGCATGGCTTTGGCGGTAACAAAGACGGCCAGGGCCAAAAGGTGGTCGGCAAGCAGATGGCCAGATGGGGTTATGTTTCGCTGCGCGTCGACTTCCGCGGCTGCGGCGACAGCGAAGGCGAGCGCGGCCGGATCATCTGTCTAGATCAAGTTGCCGACACGCGCAATGCCATCTCTTACCTGGCCACGAGGCCCGAGGTCGATCCGAATCGCATCGCGCTCATCGGCAGCAGCTTCGGCGCCGCGGTGGCGGTCTTCACCGGCGGCGCCGACTCGCGCGTCGCCGCGGTAATCTCCTGCGGCGGTTGGGGCGACGGCGAAAGAAAATTCCGCGGCCAGCACCCCGGCCTGGAAAAGTGGGCGAAGTTCACCGCCATGCTCGAAGAGGGCAAGCGCCATCGCGAGCAAACCGGCAAATCTTTAATGGTGCCGCGCTACGATATCGTGCCGATTCCGGAAAAATTAAGAAACCGCATGAGCCATGGCTCGATCATGGAGTTTCCCGCCGAAACCGCGCAAAGCATGAACGACTTTCGTGCCGACGATCAAGTCGGCAACATTTCGCCGCGCCCGCTGCTGCTCCTGCACAGCGCCAACGACTCGGTGACGCCGACCTACGAATCGATTGAAATGTTCAAGAAAGCCCGGCAACCGGCGGAACTGCACCTGTTGTCCGATGTCGATCACTTCACCTTCAACGAAGAAAACCCGCGCCTAACCAACATCGTGAAAGAATGGCTGGACAAATATTTCCCGGTTGGGAAGTAGGAGCAAGAAAGCGAAGATTAGTTTCACCACGAAGGACACGAAGAGCACGAAGTTTAAGAAAAATAAGCTCCGAACCTTCGTGTCCTTCGTGCCTTCGTGGTGAGAAAACGCATTTTCTTCAGAGTAGGAAGCACCCGTGCCCAAAATCGATCACCAACAATTACTCAAATTTTGTAACCAACTTCTTTCAACCGGCGGCATGGCACGCGACGACGCCGATCTGGTCGCGCGACTGCTGGTCCGCGCTGAGCTGCGCGGCTACCCCGGCCATGGCGTGATACGCGTCAATCCCTATCTCAACTGGATCAAAGACGGCACCTATCAGATCAAAGACAAGCCGGCCGTCGAGCGCGAAGGCAAGATCACCGCGGTGGTCGACGGCAAGCATTACATCGGCCAAGTCGCGGCTCACTTCGCCATGGAGCTGGCGATCAAGAAAGCCAAAGAACATGGCGCCGGCATCGTCTGCCTGCGCCGCGCCGGCCACACCGGGCGGCTCGCCGACTACATGGAGATGGCCGCCGACCAGGGCATGATCGGCATGGCCGCCGCCAGCGTCGGCTCGGCGGTGACTGCGCTCTACGGCGCCATGGCGCCGATCACCGGCACCAACCCGATGGCCTTCGGCATTCCGGCGCGAGGCGGCAAGCAGATCATTCTGGACTTCGCCACCGCGTCCATGAGCATGGGTGAAATCCAAAAGCGCGTGCGCAACAAAGAAAAAATCCCCGAGGGCGTCATGCTCGACGGCCATGGCAACCCGACCACCGATTTCAAAACTTTCCGCGGCCCGCCGCGCGGTGTCTTCACCGCCTTCGGCGGCCACAAGGGTTCAGGCATCGCGTTGATGACCGAAATCCTCGGCGGCCTGCTGTCCGGCAACGGCATGGGGCGGCTCTATTGGGACAACCGCGGCCATGGCGTCAATGGACTTTTTCTCCAGGCCATCGCCGTCGAAGAATTTCAAGATTTAGAGACTTTCTACGATAAAGTTGACGAGCTCATCGCCTTTATTAAATCAACGAAATGCGCGCCGGGCTTCAGCGAGATTCTCTTGCCAGGAGAATCCGGCCGACGGCGAGAAGCGAAGAATAAGCAGGAAGGCGTCGACATCGAGGCATCCACTTGGAGCAACCTCACACAGCTGGCGGCGGAATTAGGAATCAAGGAAGTTCCCGTACCGCTGTAAAGGAATTTGTAAAAGTTCGATCGACTATGGCATGGTCCGAGTAATGTCACACTTGGGGATAGTCGTAATCCCTCGGTTGCCGTCAAGCGTGGAATCCGTCATGCCGGCGGAGGCCGGCATCCATCTTGGCTATTGTTGTAGGATCAAAGAGAACCTGGATTCCGGCCTACGCCGGAATGACGGCAAGACAAATCACGTTGGTATCGACCGATTTCTGCCCGCTCGGCTTATTGGCAATAACCATTAGTTTCGAGGTCGCTAAGATGGCAGGCGCCGAAACAGACCCAACCGCCGCCCGAGGCGAAGTGCGCCACTTCGACCACTTCGCCCTGACCCGTGAAGACCCTGATGGGGTGGCAGAACCACGCTTTGTGACTCTTGGCCTCAGCAACCTTGGAAATTTGCGTGTAGTGGTCTATTCGTACCGTGAACCAGATATCATCCGAATCATTTCTGCTTGGAAGGCGAACAAACGACAAAGGATGCTTTATGAAAAAGGTCGTCGCTGAAAAGTACCGCGATATCGACTTCTCGCGTGCAAAGCGCGGTGCCATCGTCAAGCCTGAGCCGGGAAAGACGAAGATCTCCATCCGGTTGGACAACCTCGTCCTGGAATACTTTCGGAGTCTCGTAGAGGCGGCGGGGGGGGGGAACTATCAGACCCTCATTAATGACGCCTTGCTTGAATATGTTCATCGCCGCTCGACTCTCGACATCGTGCGCCAAGCGGTCAGAGAAGAACTCGCTCCCTACGGCATCGCCCGTCGATCTAACCAAGCACCCCAGCCGAAGCACCGCACACGCCGCTGACCGCCATTGTTGAACGGACAAAGTAGAGCAGAGCAGATGGAAACGAGCCGCCAAATCACAAAAGCTCAGCGTCGTAGACTCCGAGAACTCGGCGCCATGGCTTACGAGCGCGATCTTGCCGCGGAGCTGTCGAAAGTCGAAGAGGATTTTGGCCGATGGCGCGCAGGCGAGATCGATGCCCACGACCTTACGGAACGCATCCATCGCTTTCATCAAGGCCCGGCTCGATCGCTCTTCTCGAAGTATGACCACTCGAATCTCGAATTCGCGGTCGCGCACGCTATCCACCGCGGCTTGATCTCTGAGGAGGAAGCCGGCGCCGACGTTATTGAAATTATCCGTAGCCACCTTGCCTTCTTGCGCGAGCAAGAGTAATGACGATTTAGCTCCAGTGGCTGACAAAATTGGCGGCGGAACTGACAATCGGTAACATGCACCGAACGATCTAAGATAAGGCAGGCCTATGTCTCTGCCCGCCTAAGGGACAAGCACATTGGATCGCACTAACGGGTTACAACGCAACAACGTCCCAACCGCGAGGTATACGATGGGCGCATCGACAATCGACGGTCATACCCCCGGCGCAGTAGGAATCCACAGAAGGCGCTACTACAACGCTACAAAACCAAACAGGAGGAACCCATGGTTATCAGAGAAATGAAAGACGGCCGGTCCTATGTCAGCTCGCAAGAAGATCACGCCGAGTTAGCGGCGCAATTCGCCGCCCATTGGGGCAACGCCCGTTTCTCGAAACTGCGTCCCTACCAAACCATGATGTTAGCCACGACGCTGCACGACAGCGGCTACCGCGAGTTCGAAGGCAACCCGCCGATGAACGTCGCCAAGGGCCGCCCCTACGCGCACCGCGAAGACGTGCCGAATTTCGAAGCGACGGAACTCAAAGCCTACACGCAAGAACGCCGAATGGGTGACCTCGCAAGATCCCTACGCCGGACTGCTCGTCTCCATGCACCGCACCGGCCTGTGGCACAACCGTTATAATATTTTCACCGAGCCCGCCGGCCGTCTGCGCGAGCGCAGCGCACCGGTCAAGGACGCCAAAATCAAACTGGAGAGCCAGCAAGCCGAGATCAAGCGCAAACTGATGGAATTGGAACCGGGATTCGAAAACGAACTCGCCTACAACTACATGGCGCTGCAAATTTTCGATTTGCTGTCGCTGTATTTTTGCTGCGACGGCTACGCCAACGAAAATGAATTCAAGGAATACAAAATCGCCCCGGTGCGCGTCTCCTACGACAGCAACGAAACCGTGACGCTGACGATCAAACCCAACGGCCCCGGCTCGGTGATCTTCGATCCCTACCCCTGGGACATCAGCCCGCTAAAAGTCTCCGCCCGCGCCCGCATCGTCGCCCCGCCAGCGGAAAAGACAGAAGCGGCGGTAGCGGAGGCGTATCACAAGGCGGCGCGGCAGTTGCTGACGTTTGAAATCTCGGCGTAAACGCGGATCGACGTGAACCTTTGTAGGGGCAACCCCCGTGTCTGCCCTTTACGGAGGGAAACCACAGGCAGCTGCCCCCAACTATTAAAGGACATCTGTGTGCGCCAACAAAAGCACCTACGTCGCAGAAAATTTTACAATCGAGAAGCCACGGGGCTCAAAATCAGCGACGTGATGGCTTTAACTTTGCAGGCGGCCTTTGCAGATATTAATATCCACAAAGGCCGATCTGTAGATTAGTAGTTAGGCGGCAGTAGGCCACAACGGTCTGCTGGCTGACACGCGTTGCGGACGAATCGCCTTGGAGGGGCGTGCTGCCCGGAGAGCGACTGAATTCGGAGCCGTGAGTCGAGGTCCCCAGCGTGCGGAGTTATGGTGCGCTTTGCAGGTCCCTTTCAGTCCGCCAGAGTGGCCAAGGCCACGGCATGCTCGGATCCCCTATCTGCCGGCCACCACGCGATGGCTGACTTCGGTCGTGGGACGGCCATACCTGCCACGATCGTCGGCGTATGATCCCTCCGTCGCACTAGGTTCGACCTGACGGTCGTCATCGGGCACCTATCCGTCGCCATTTCGAAGATGCTCACTGTCGTGCGTCGCCATGATATGACCGCCGCGAGTTCCAATTCGTAACAGGGCCGACGCTGCTACCTTCCAAGTTCATGAGGGGGCTTCCTTTGGGTTTATCCAGAGCTCGCAGTCGGCTCGTGGACTCCGGTCGGGTAGCCCAGGTCGGTTTGGCCAGATACGGGCTTGGACTGCTGATCGAACCCGATACTATGTGCTACGTCAATGGGGGCCAGGTTTCAGCAATCGGGTCGTTCCCCTGAAGCGGCCATCCTGGTGGGCACGCATCAGGAGGGGATCGCCGCCATACACCTGCCCGAGCGGGATCGCGGACAGCCGACTGGAATCTGCCGCCCGAACTGATCCGGACTTCCGCTAGCGTGAGAAGTTCAGCGTAGTTTCGGGCTTCAAGAATTCTAGGACGAACGCCGCTCACAGACGCGCCGGCATCAGCTCTTCCAGTGGCTGACAGCGCGCCGGCCGCAGTGCTGACCGCGGTCGTTAGCCGTTGCATGCTAAGGAGACTGGTCTGTCAGTCCAACTCGAGCCCGGATTCCCCCACATTTCGTCGATTCAATCTTCTTTATCCATAATCAGCCTGCTGTTTGCGTTCCTTTTCAATTAACCCAGCAACTCCAACGCCGTCGCAGCGTAAATCCGCGCCGCGTCGCGAACCTCCTGCAGCGACACAACTTCCTGATCGGTGTGGGCGAAGCGCAGATCTCCCGGACCGAGCATGATGGTCTCAATACCGCGCTGATTGAGATAGCCAGCATCTAAAGCCGCAGGCGAATAGAAGACTTCGGCGTCTCGTCCGTTTCAATGCGCGACTAACTCCGCGCACCGCTGATGCAACGGTACAATCGGCACCAACTTCGGACGGATACATAAACGCGCCGCGTGTGACTTCGACCGACCACGGCGGCATATCGATCACGGCACCTTGAATATCACGCAACACCCTCTCCGGGTCGTCACCGGGCAGCAGCCTTCGGTCGAGAATGATCCGGCAGCTATCCGGCACCGTGTGACCGATCTCCGGCGCGCTTTTGATCTGCGTCACCGTCAGCGTGGCCTTGCCGAGGCCGGGGTGTTCGTTACCGAGATCAAGGCGATCGAGGCGCTCCAATACTTTGCGCGCGCCGTCGACGGCGTTGATGCCTTCCCATGGCATGCTGCTATGGGCCGACTTGCCGCGCACGGTAACTTCAATATCGATCCGCCCTTTATTGCCGAGGCAGATGCGGTTGGTCGTTCCCAAGCCGACGATGCCGGCCTTCGCGTGAATCGAATTTTGATCAAGTATGAACTGAGCTGCATCGTGACGGCCCGTCTCTCCCGCCACGCTCACCGCAAGAATCAGCGGCGCGCGCAGCTTCACTTGCGCACGCGCGACAATCGCCGCCGCGTACATCATCGCCGCCAACGCGCCCTTTTGCTCACAGGCGCCACGGCCCGTCGCGCAATTGCCAGCAATACCGAACGGCGCGCCATCGACGATCGCGCCCGAAAACGGCTCTTTCATGCCGCCCGCCGGAAACGTCATCGCATAGCCCATCAACAGCAAGCCCGGTTCGCCGGTATTTGCACCATACTGCCAAATCAAATTACCCATGCCGTCGATCGATCCCGCGCGTCCGGCTAACATTTTCAGGCGCGGTGCAACTAAACCAGCAACGAATTGTTTCAGATTAGGATCGGCTTCCTGAAGTTCCGTGTGCGGCGACGGCGCGCGGAGAAGGTCGACAAGCAACCTGTCGATCTCATCATCGTTAGCGAATTGATTTACGATCTTGATCGCGTCTTCAGGAGTCATGTGAGAGGCGGACGGGCGACCGCCGGTCGCCCCTACCGTTATGAATCGGAATTCAATTCCCTAAACTTTGCGTCTTTGCGCCTTTGCGGGAGATAGAAAACAAATCTATTCACTTCACCATGCCGCTTCCAACACCTCCAGCACCTGCTCGGCGCTGCGCACCGGCTTGGGATTGGTATGAATGCTGTAATCGCCCAAAGTATCCACCGACAACTGCTTCAAACCGTCGCGCGGCACGCCGAGGTCGCGCAGTTTGAGCGGCAGGCCCATTTTCTGATTCATGCCGTAAACGTATTCCGGCACGGCAGCGGCCAACTCTTTTTCGTTCGCCGCTTCGATGCCGATCTCCCGCGCCATGCGCAGGTAATGGCGCTCGACCGCATCCAAGTTCCAGCGCATGCCGTGGGGCAGCATCAATGCGTGGATTTCCGCGTGCGGCGCTTTGTAGCGGCCGCCGATGACATGGACGATGGCGTGATGGATACCGGTCCAGGCGCTGTAAACACCCATGCCCGACAAACAGGCCGCCACTTGGACATGACTGAGCGCTTCGAGATCAGTGGAATCCGCCACCGCCCGCGGCAGGTAGCGCGCGATCAAGCCGATGCCGGCAAGGCAATAGGCTTCCGTCAGCGGCTGGGTCTCGGTGGAATAGACCGCTTCGACGCAGTGCGCCAGCGAATTCATCCCCGACGCCGCGAGCAGACGGCCGGGCGCCGTCGCCGCCGCTTCTGGATCGAGTAGCACCGTTTTCGGCGCCAGCTTGGGATCGGCGACAATGAATTTCTTGCCACCTTCGGTGATGCCGGCGGAGTAACTGTACTCGCCGCCCGACAGCGTGGTCGGGATCGCGATATGGGGAATCTTCGGCGCCGGCATGGGCGGCACCTCTTTTTTATTCGGCGGCGTGAAGCGCACGCCGAAACGCGGCAGCGCGCCGCCCTCGGCCAACAGCGCCGCCACGCCCTTGCCGGTATCGATAGCGCTGCCGCCGCCGACGCTGACCAGAATGTCGATTTTTGAATCCCGCGCCAGCTCGACCGCTTTCTCGATCGACTCCGTCGGCGAGTGCGGCTTTACTTGATCGAACACCGCAGCGCATTTGCCGCCGAGCCCGGTTTTGATTTTGTCCAGGAGAAAAGTCTTCGCCACCGACGGCGAGATCAACAGCAGCGCCCGCGTGCCGCCGAGCCGCTCGACTTCCTCAGCCAACCTGCCCAATGAGCCCTGCCCCGAAATCACCCGCTCGACATGCGGATTGTTAAAAGTAAATGATGTACCTGCCATTTTGTTTTTTCAGCCTATTAACCGGGAATTCTGGTTCACCACGAAGGCACGAAGGACACGAAGTTGGGAATTTATTTTTTTCTTACCTTCGTGATCTTCGTGTCTTCGTGGTGAGTATCTCCCTTTGCGCGCTTTGCGTTCTCTGCGGTTAAAATTCCGATTACCGGTCGTGAATTTCCACCCTGATCGCTTGCCCTCTTCCCGACTCCGGACAAGCGCTGGCCGCGACCAGCAGATCCATCTCGGCGCGAAAGTCGACATGGGCTTCATCTTTCGGCCGGATCATCGTGTCGTACATCACTCCGCTGTCCGGATCGATGCGCATGCACTGAAAAATATTGAACGGGCTCGGCACGTCATCGGGCGCGATGTTCCACGGCTGCACCGCGGTGCTCAAGTTCTCCCAACAGCCATGGGTGGGAATCTCCTCGGCCTTCTTGGGATTGATATCGACGCCTTCGGCAAACACCCGTTTCGACTGTCCCTGGGCCACCATCTCGAAGCGCTTGCGGCTGCACATACCCTTCTGCAAGTCATGGCGCCCTTCGGTGAAGGTGTCCTCGACGATGGTCATCATCGGATTGTTTCTTTTCGAATAAAGCACGTCGCCGGTGCTGATGAAGATCGTCACCTGATTGGTCTTGGTCCGCGCCTGGTCGAAACGCTCGGTCAGATCGCGCAAGTTAAACGCGACAAAGTCGACGATACTGCGCCCCGCGATGCGGATGCGCTGCCCTTTCAATAGCTCGAACGCCGCGCCGGAATTCTTCGGCACAACCTGACTCGTCAACAATGACATGTCTTGAGTTCCTTATTATTGCGAGAATGATTGCTTAGCCGCCCGCGATTGCCGACGAGCAAATTGGAGTACTGGAGTGTTGGAGTAATGGGAAATTCCGGATTAGAAGCGGCGATCATCCATCCGCGATCCTCGTCCTACCCAACACTCCACCACTCCAACACTCCATCACTCCGATCCTTCCACTCTCACTTCACCTTCATATTCCAGCCAAAGATGCGCTCGCTCGGCAGCGGCCGGTAGTCGACGTTTTTTGCCATGCCGAAAAGCAACTGGTGGCGCCAGAGAAAATGCGCCGGCGCTTCTTCGGTGATCAGGCTCATCGCCTCGGCCAAGGCTTTCTTGCGTTTGGCCGGGTCGAATGTTTGCCGCTCTTGTTTGAGTAATTCATCGACCTTGGGATTCGAGTAACCGATGCGCGGCGACCCGCCGGTTTCGAAGTATTGCGATAGCGCCGCACTGGGATCGACGACACCGCCGCGGCCCATGTAATAGAACGGCACCTTGCCGACTTGCACGTTGGCCCACAGCGTCGCCCAATCCGGAGTGGCGAGCTTGGCGCGAAAGCCCGCCGCGTTGAGCATGGGGATCATCGCTTCGCTCACCTGTTTGTCCAAAGTATAGCGCCCCACCGGCGTTTGCAGCTCGACGTCGACGCCGTTGGGATAGCCAGCCTGTTTCAGAAGATCTTTGGCCTTCTCCGGATTGTACGTGTATTTCGGTTGCAGCTTGGGATCGTAACCGTATTGCCCCTCGCCGATGGGGCCATCGAGGCGCGAGGCCTCGCCGCGGAGCAGTGTCTTGATGATCATGTCGCGGTCGATGGCGTAGGCCACCGCTTGGCGCACGAGCTTGTTATCCCACGGCTTTACCTTTGGCATCATCGCCAGAAACATCAGCTCGGCGGTGTGAAACTTGACGATCTTGTGGTTGGCGCTGCGCTCGACCCGTTCGCGCAAATGCGGCGGCACGAACTGGGCGATTTGAATCTCGTTGTTGAGCAGCGCCGTCACCCGCTGCTCCGGCTCGCGCATGATGCGAAAGACGATCTCATCGGGCGCCTGCGGATACTGCTTCCACATCGGGTGGGATTTGTCTTTGCCGATTACCAGACGCTGTCCGGGAATCAGCTCGCGAAATTTATACGGACCGGCGCCGAACGGATACTGCTTGTCGGCGACCTCGGCACCATACTTGTCGTAGAGATCCTTACTGGTAATGATGATCCGGTCGAACAGGTAATCAAGCAACGGCGCCGTCGGAATTTTGGTTGTCACTTGCACGGTATAGTCGTTGAGCGCCTTCTCGCTCGCCACCGCCGAAATATTTTGCGTCTGCTTGCTCTGCGGGTCGCTGCGAGTCCGCCCCATGGAATGGACGATGTCACGCGCCGTTACCGGTGTGCCGTTGTGAAACTTGAGCCCCTTACGCACATGGAACAGCCAGTTGTTGGGATCTTTGACTTCCCAGCTCTCCAACACCAATCCGACATGCTGCCCCTTGTCGAAATCATAGGTGCCAAGACAGCCGAGCACCTGGCACCAGACGCTGTACATCAAGGAAACGCTGTCGGCGTAAGGATTGAAGGTATCCATGGTCTCGGTCACGCCGATGGAAATGCGCGTCTCGGCCGAATCGGCTGGACGCAGCGCAGCACTCGCCGATAAAACCAACAATAACAAAATCACCATCAGCTGTTTCATGATCAACCTCCTCCTACGACTAGGTCATCGCCGATCGCAAAGCCACTCCGCCAATTTTCAATTCTCCATTATCCATTATCAATTATTTCCACAACTGCTTATAAAACCCCTGGCTGTCCAATTCGCGGATGTACTTGTCATCGTAGAAACTCTCAGGCTTGGCTTCCTTCGCTTTGGGATTGCGCAGCGCCGACTGGTTCAAAACTTCCTGCACCGCCTCACGCGAGTTGTAGGGAATCTTTTCTATATAATCGATCGCGTACTGATACACCGCATCGACGATTTTTGGATCGCTCGTGCGCGCATACTTGCGCACCGCCCGCTTGCCCGCCGCCGGATCGGTGAACAGACGATGCACTCCCTCCGAATACGCACGGGTCGCCCGGCGGACAAAATCTTCATTGCTATTGATGAACGTGCGGCGCGCCATCAAGGCGTCATGCGGAAAATAGACGCCGGCGGTGCCCATGTTGAGCAGCGAGCGCGCGCCCGCTTCCTGGGCTCGCAGATTGGCCGGGCTTGAGAACGGCGCCGCAAAGATCGCCTTGGTCTTGAGCATCGCCGCCGCCGCGTTCAAATCGCCCGCCTGGATCATGGTCACGTCGCGGTCGGGATTCATGCCATGCTTGCGCAGCAAGTAACGCATGGTGAAGTCGGTGGACGACCCGAAGCGCGTCACCCCCACCGGCTTGCCGCGCAGATCTTCGATAGTTTTGATCTCCGGCATCGCCATGATGTAAAAGGCTGGCACTTTGGCGAGCACGCCGAGCATCACCATGTCCGCGCCGGAGAGGTTGGCATCAACTGCGGCATTGCCACCCGCCGCGGCGAACGGCACGTCACCGCCGAGCATCGCCTGCACCATCTTCGACGCCGAAGTGACCAACAGCAGCTCGGCCTGAATATTATGCGTCTCGAAAATCCCGGCGTCTTCCGCCACCCACAACCCAGCCTTGATCCCCGTGATCGCCGTATAGCCGATCACCAGCCGATCCTTGGCGTGCGAGCGACCGCTCAACAAGCCGATCCAGAACAACAGAACGAAGACGCCGACGAACTTAATTTTCATGCCAATCTCCTCAACCATTCAACGACTTAGCTATACTTTATGACGCAGCACTGTCAATCAGCTTCTGGTCACGCAGCACAACGAGCACAACGATTTTTGACGGTATATCCATTCTGCAGGAATATCCGACTTCGGGGCAAATCGGGATACGTCCGGTGATGAAAGGGGAAGTAAAATGAACTACCCAGCAGCAAGCTGCGCGGTATCGAAAGCCCAGCCTGCGAACGATTCCGTATCTCGTCACCCCCGAATGTTTTTGTCGGGGGTCCAGATCCTGATTCGCCTGGATTCCCGCGTAAAACATGTGGGAATGACGGAATTGAGAATGCGAATTAGGGCACGCAGCAAGCTGCGGAGAATCGACCCGCAGAGATTGAAAGACCGACGGGGATCGACGCTATAGCTCAGGCGATCACGGGAGCTAGGACTTTCGGAGGCGCCGAGACTCTCGGACCGCTTGAGTCAACGTCACCTCCCTGTTCGTCGATCCAGGTTTTACACAGCTGGAGCGCATGCGCCTCAGCCTTGGCGACAGTTTTGAAGGTCAATTCGGCATGCTCCAGTTTCATGATTTGGGTCACTTTGTCATCTTGGTCGAAAATCAGACCCCGGCAATGCCACTCTTTCCCGGCACCACGGACTCCGATCCCGTAAATAGGATGATTTTTGTATTGGGACATGTACAGGACTTTCTATCATCCCCGAATGGTCAATACCATGACCCACTATCCGCCAGGCATGCTCCATCGTGACGCGTGAACAACATAGTAGACCGACGCCGTAAAGACGGTCTGTCTAGTATTGGACGATTTTACAAGAAACGTCGGAAAAGGCTCAATCAAATTAGCATTGGACAAGCTCACAGCAATCGCGCTAAAACCTTTTTGGGTATTTTAGAATTACCCGAGCGGCTAACAGGGTCGCAATATCAACGGAGGCATATATGGGAAGTAATATCTTTCGGGCCGTTGTTGCACTCGCCTGGTTTGCGCTCTCTTTTTCGGCGATCGCTGGCGAAACTCCGACAAAACCAACCGCCAAACCCGCTTCCCAGCCGGACATCGAGCGCGGCCGTTATCTCGTTGCTATTTCCGGATGCAACGATTGCCATACACCGGGGTTCCTAGTGAACGGCAGCAAAACTCCGCAAAAGGATTGGCTGACAGGTGGCTTGATGGGCTGGCGTGGACCTTGGGGGACGACCTATCCAGCTAACCTACGTCTTTATTTTCAAGAGATCACAGAAGACCAATGGGTACAGGTTGCGAGAGAGATTCAGCGACGTCCGCCGATGCCGTATTACTCATTGAATCAGATGGCGGAGCCCGATGTGCGCGCGATGTATAAGTACATCCGCTCGCTCGGCCCTGCCGGCAGCCCGGCACCGAAGTTCGTGCCGCCCGACAAGGCTCCACCACAGCCTTACGTGCAGTTTCCCGACAAGCTGAAGTAGCGTAACCGCGGCAAGTTGCCGCAGTTACGCCGGTGCAGGCTTGGGGTGGGAAGAACGTCGTTTGGATCGAGGGTCGAAACAAAACCTCAAGGCGGCGCGTCTCGCGGGCGGCATTAGCTTAACGGTGAGCCGATTTTTTCGCCGATAACGTCCACCATCTAAGGATGGTTAGTATTTCGTCAGAGCATCCAGTAGTTTCTGCGCACCTGCAGGCGGCGTTACTTTGCCCTCGAGAATATCGGCCGTGTAAACCGGTTTGTTGTAGTACTCCTCATTGGCTTCGTAGCGGGTCGCAAGCACCGCACCCTCCAACGAAACCCCAGCGAAGATTCCTTGACTGCGACTGTAGGTATAGACCGCAGCATAGGGTGTTACGGCCGCCTCGGCGGAACGGCCAACTGGGCCAACCGCGGCGCTCAAGTTAGCCCCAAGAGTGAAATTGCTGCCTTGCGTGAAAGCTTTCACCGCCTCCGGGGTATTGAGAATAATCACGCACTCGGAGACCTGCACTCCGGCTTGAAAGCCGACTCCGATGCCCCCGGTGCCGATTGCCGAGGGAGCGCTCCAACCCTTTTCAGTGCGCGCCAGGACAACCCCGGTTCCGCCTCTGCCGCTGACAACAAAGCCGGCTTTGGTTATGGTGAAAATCGCCACACCCTTGGCATCGCGCATGACGGCCGGGGGGATCGCGGTCTCGGGTATCTCCTCGAAACGTTGCAAGATCGACAATGCCCGGTCGACATCGTCCTGCATCGTGGCATGGGCAGCGGAAGCCGCAAATAACAGAGCAAGAACAACCGCAGTAAACGAAACAAGTCTTGCTTTCATGGTTAACCCTTTCCGACGGCGGCATTCAAAGAAACCGCATCTCAGAATCTTTAACTTTAAGACTAAACGATGGCAGGCGATGCCACAAGAATGCGCCCAGATTAAAACTTTCAGGGCAATAGAAGTCGCTACTTCGCCACGGCGGTTGTGACCAGGTTTACACATCCATCTCCTGCCAATGAGTGACGTTTAAGTTTGACATTGAAATCGCCATTCCTTTTCAGCTAGTCTCGATCGCAGTGAAGCCTTGAGATCATTTTTTGTCCCCAGTTCGCGTGACAACAGATTGAACTATCATGCCGAATCTTTCGCTTAGGAATTTCATGACGCGCGCGGGATAGCGACCCGGTTATGGAGGTCATTGATGATACCTGGAAAGCTCGGGTTGAAAAGCGACGTTTCAGCACAAGCGGTATTTTTGGTTGTGATTATGCTTGGGGCTTTCCTGCTGCACACAAGTCATAAGCCGGTATTCGCTCAAGATTTCTACAAAGACAAAACCATTCGCTTCATCGTCGGTCAGGCGGCCGGCGGCGGCTACGACACCTACGGCCGCACCATTGCGCGCTACATCGGCAAATACATTCCCGGCGACCCGACCACCGTCGTCGACAACATGACCGGCGCCGGCAGCCTGGTGGCGGCGAATTATCTTTTCAACACTGCCAAACCGGACGGTTTGACCATCGCCATGTGGAACAGTGCGCTAGTGTTCAATCAGGCCATGGGTGACCGCAACGTCAAGTTCGACGCGCGCAAGTTCGGTTGGTTGGGCGCGCCAAGCAAGAGCGTGCCGGTTTGTTTGATCATGGGTTTCGCCGGGCCCAAGACCATGGACGAGATCGTCAAATCCGGCAAACCTTTGCGCATGGGCGGCACCGGGCCCGGCTCGCATAGCATCGACATGCCGCTGTTGTTGAACAAGAGTCTCGGCAGCAAATTTACCGTGGTGTCGGGCTACCAGGGCACGGCACAAATAAAAATCGCTTTGCAGCGCCGCGAGGTCGACGGTCATTGCACCAACTGGGATTCGATCTTGGCGACGCAAAAAGATTTGCTCGACGCTAAGGGCGACGACCGGCTGATTCCGTTCATTCTCCACGCCCGCGTGCCCGAACCCGAGGCCAAGGGCGTGACGTTGGTCAGCGAGGCGATCAAGGACGAAAACCACCTGCGCGCCTATCGCGCCTACATGGCGCAGATGGAGTACTCGCGACCATTTACCATCGCACCGAACACGCCAAGAGAGCGCTTGGAAATCTTGCGGCGCGCCTTTAAATCAACTTTGGCCGACGGCGATTTCCTTGCCCAGGCAAATAAGCTAAAACTCGACATCACCTATGTTTCCGGCGAGGAGAGCGAAAAATGGGTTGACGAAGTGCTTTCGCTCTCGCCCAAGATGAAAGAAGAACTGAAATATTTGTCGCCGGTGCAATGATGGAATTTCTAGGTTTACCGTGAAGAACTTCTCACCACGAAGGACACGCAGAGCACGAAGTTCGGAGACTACGTTTTCGAGACCTTCGTGTCCTTCGTGCGCTTCGTGGTGAATAGACCAGCCGAACCCGACACAATATCCACATAGAAACTTAAAACAGGATCTAATAGGGAGAAGTTAATGGCCAAGAATGGTTTCAAAGCGATGGACTCCGACATGCATGTCTTCGAGCCCGCGGATCTGTGGCAACGCTACATCGATAGGAAATATCTCGACCGCGCGCCCAAGGGCTTGAACCGCGCCTTTCGCGATCTCGGCATTGAGGTCGAAGGCAAAGTGTTGCCGATTCCGCGCAAGCCGGAAAATCCAGCCCTGGCGAAATACCGCCAAGACTTCTTCGACGAGAAATACGGCGAAGCCGGCAAGCGCAACTTCGACGGCGTGTCGCAACTCCAGGCCATGGACAAGGAAGGCCTCGACATCGCCTTTCTGTTTCCCACCCGCGCGTTGACGGTGCTGGGCATCGACGGCCTGGACCCCGACTTCGCCACCGCCATCGCCCGCGCTTACAACGATTGGCTGCACGACTTCGCCCAAGCCGACTCCAAGCGCATGTTCGGCATCGCCATGGTCGCGCCCCACGACATCAGCGGTGCCATCGAGGAGATCCGCCGCACGGTGAAAGAATATGGCTTCCGCGGCATCTTTATCCGGCCCAATCACGTCAATAACAAAAAGTGGAGTGATCCCTATTACGATCCGCTCTGGGCCGAGTGCGAGAAGTTGAACTTGCCGGTGGGCTTCCACGAAGCCGGCCGGGTTTATCTGCCGCAGCCGGCGTTCTTTCACATTTGTTCGACGTTTTCTATGTTCAACACCTTCGGCTTTCCCTTTGCGAATATGCTCGCCTGCGGCGACATGATTTTCGGCGGCGTGATGGAACGCTTTCCCAGATTGAAAGTGGCGTTTCTGGAAGGCAACTGCTCCTGGGTGCCCTGGCTCTTATGGCGCATGGGCGAATATGCCGAAACCACTGGCGTGGCGGAATATCCGGACTTGAAACTAACACCGCTGGAATACTTCCAGCGCAATTGCTACGGCGCCGTCGAATGCGACGAGGTCACCGCCAAACACATCCCTGAGTACGGCCTCGAAGACAATATGGTCTTCTCCACCGACTACCCGCACCTAGATGTAAAATATCCCCACGCCATCGACACGTTCCTGAAGCAACCCTTCACCGATCAAATGAAACGCAAATGGCTGTGGGACAACTGCGCACGAATGTATAGCTTCGAATAGGGGATAAGTCAGACGCATTAACCGCAAAAGGCGCAAAGAGCGCAAAATAAGACGATGAACCAGAGGGAGATTAATGCACTTTGTGACAAGATTCGCCAATTAGCATTTGAGATCCACGTTTACCTACGCCATGGGCACCTTGAGAAGATTTATGAAAACGCTTTAGCCCATCGTCTTATCAAAGCGGGCATAAAGACTAAGCAGCAATACCCTCTAAGTGTTTGGGACCAGGACGGGACTCTGCTGGGAGAATATTTCGTCGATATCCTGGTAGAAGACTTCTTGATTTTGGAGATAAAAGCAGCAAAGTCTCTAGCCGCAGAACATGAAGCTCAGGTTTTTGGCTACCTACGAGCAGCAAGGTTGCAGCACGCGCTATTGCTCAATTTTGGAGCACCCAAGTTCCAGATCCGAAAGTTCGCACTGTCTACGACACCGCTTCCTTAGATGTATTTGAAACTATTTGCTCCCTGCCATTCCCATTTTGCGCCCTTTGCGCTTTTTGCGGTTAATCCTCTGATCCGAACTTCTTCACTTTGCGTTCTTTACGTTCAACTCTCCGATTCCTAAATCTCTGCAATGACAGGGGCATGATCGGAAGGGCGTTCTTTGGCGCGGAAGTCTTTGTCGATGGCGCAGCTCTTACAGCTCTTCGCCAATTCCGGCGAGAGTAGGATGTGGTCGATGCGCAGGCCGAGATTGCGCTTGAAGCCGTTCATGCGGTAGTCCCACCAGCTGTAGGACTTATCGGCTTGGTCGAACATGCGAAAGCTATCCGTCATGCCGAGAGCGACGAGACCTTTGAACGCGGCTTTTTCCGGGTCGCTGAACAGCACTTTGCCGGCCCAGGCCTTGGGATCGTAAACATCCCGATCCTCCGGCGCGATATTGTAGTCGCCCAACAGCGCGAGTTTAGGATAGGTCGCCAGTTCATGTTTCAACCAGACAGTTAGCGCCATCAGCCAGTCGAGTTTATATTTGTACTTATCCGACTCGACGGCTTCGCCGTTGGGGACATACACGCAGATGACTCTGACGCCGTTCACGGTCGCCGCGATTACCCGCTTCTGCGGATCGCCGAGGCTGGGAATGCCGACGCTTACTTCGGCCGCGGCCGACGGCGATAGGATCGCCACGCCGTTGTAAGTCTTCTGGCCGGAGAACACCGCCTGGTAACCCGCGGCGTTGAAATCGGCGCTGGGAAAGTTTGGATCTTCGAGTTTGATCTCCTGCAAACACAGCGCATCGGGTTTATGCCGGTCGAGGAATTCCAAGACATGGGGCAGTCTAACTTTCAGTGAGTTTACGTTCCAGGTCGCCAGTTTCATAAGAAGCCTTTCTAAGCGGACAAAGTGTTGAAGGCAGGAGCGATTTATTCGTCACCAGCGACTCCGGCCAAGGCTCGAAGTCGTTGACATCTTCTTGCCGGAGAGTTCGTATTCCGCGGTATCCATCCTTAGCGACCTCGTACCGTTCGCATAACTTGTTTACCCAGGGCTGTCAAAACAATGCAAGACATCCGCCAACGGCACAAAAATTCCGCTTCACCACGAAGACACGAAGAGCGCGAAGTCTGGAACATTATTCATCAAAAACCTTCGTGTCCTTGGTGCCTTCGTGGTGAGATGGGATTTTCTCATGACCAGGAACGCTACTTGTCCAGAGTTTCTTTGCTGACCACGAGGAGTAATGTCGCTGACAACAGTAACAACGGCGCGTAGGTGTAAAACGGCACGCCGGGGTTAAACGTATTGGCTAAAAAGCCGCCGATCAACGGCGCCATTCCACTGCCCAACTCGGCCACCGTGCGACGGAGCGCTTGCAGGCGTCCGCGCACATGGGCCGGGACGACATCGTACGTGGAGGTCGCGAGTGAGCCAAGCGACAAACCTTGAGCGACGCCGGAAACACCGACCAGGATCGCCAGCTGGAGAAAGCTATGGGTTAGCGGGATCAAAACGAAAGTGATCGCCGGAACCGCCGTGCTTGGCACCGTGCACCACTTGCGCCCGACTCGATCCATCACGAATCCGGCCGGGATCATCATCGAAAATATGACGATTCCGGAAATCGTAAACAGCATACCGACTTGACTCGGCGACAATTGCAAATAACGCACAGCGTAGAGCGGCAGCATGCTTTGGATAATGATGCGCTGCGATTGATTAACCATGGTGGCGAAAACAATCGTACTATAGGTCGAGCGTAGATCCGGACTAATTTCCCGGTAGAGAGTCGCAAGCCCGCCGATCCGGTCTTTCAGCGCCCCCAGCCCCCAACCTCTCGCTTCGCTCTCCCGAGTGGATCGGTGATGCATCTCACCCGACGAATTCCTCACGAGCGTGGCCAACAGCATCGAAATTAGGCTGAACAGAGCGTAGGCGCAAAACGCCGCTTTGTAGCTAAACCGTTCGGTCAGCCAGCCACCGATAAATGGGCACAACGCCGCACCGATGGTATAAGTGCCATGCAGACTGCTGATGATGCGACCGCGCTGATTGGCGGCCGCCTGATCTATGGCGGCGATCTCGCGAGCCGCTGCGCCCAGCGTGTCGGTCGCGCCCAAGATAAATCCGACCAAGATCAGCAAGCTAAACCACGAAACCCACACCGCGGCAAAAGATGCGCTCGCCGCAACGGCCGCAGCTCCGATCAACCCGAAACGCGTGCCTTTGCGATCAAGCAACATGCCGCCGATCACTGTACCGGTCATCTTGCCGAAGGCGAATGCTGTAATCACCTGCGCCGCGCCGCCCGCCGACACGTCAAAATCACGCGCCAACACGGGGATCGTCGGAATAATCATCGCCCATGAGCCGGATAGAAACGTGCAACCGTAGAGCGCGCCGAGGCTGCGAAATGTGATAGTGGGTTGTGGCAGATTTACCATCGTCAAATTTCTGTAGAACTTAGATAACTGCCCGACGGCGTACGGTTCGTAAGGCGGTAAAGGGCGAAGGGTAAGGCCGCGGGAGGATGGTAGGTCGCCTCACCCCTAACCCTTTACCCCTCACCGTCTCTACCGTTCCAACGTCTCCCGCCCTGCCATCGCCAAATAAACCGCGGCGAATAACAGTATCGGAACGTACACCCAGAATGGCACGCCGGGACTGAAACGTGTCGCTAAGTAACCGCCGACGAGCGGTGCCAGCGTGCCGCCCATTTCAGCGATCATGCGCCGCGCCGCTTGCAGACGGCCGCGCGCGTGTGCCGGCACGACATCGAAGGTCGACACCGACATGGAGCCCAGCGACAAGCCGTTGCATATACCCGTCAACGACAACATCATCGCCAACTGTATAAAGCTATCGGTGAACGGGATCAGCAAGAACGCCAGCGCCGGCAATCCTGTGCTCGGCACTGTCGCCCACTTGCGGCCGACTTTGTCCATAATGATGCCCGAGGGAATAATCATGGCGAAGACGAACGCGCCGGAGATCGAGAATAACAGTCCAACCTGTGAGGGCGAAAAATGCAGATAGGTGCCGGCGTACAGCGGCAGCATGCTTTGCAGCGTGATCCGGTAAGAATGGCTCGCCCAGGTCGCCACCACCAAAGCGATATAGGTCGAGCGCAGACCCGGATGAATCTCCAAGAACAGTGCGCCGAAGCCACGCACACGTTCGCGAATGGCCGCAAGCGACCAGCCAGTAATTGCCGCACTCTTGGGCGCACCGTGATGCTCGGCTTTGGCAACCGGCGCACCGAAGCCCAGCAGCACCGATAACGCGGCAAACATCCCGTAAACGAGAAACGCCGCATGGAAATCGAAACGCTCAGTCAACAATCCGCCGAGCCAGGGACAGAGCGCCGTGCCGGCGTTGTGGGTACCGTGCAAAGTCGACAGTACCCGGCCGCGCTGGTTCAGGCGCGCCAGGTCGACGCCGGCAACTTCACGGCCCAAAGCCCAGATGCTATCGCCCATACCCATTACGAAGCAGAGCAGCAGCAGTCCCGGTAGCCAAGGCATTAGCGCGGCGATAATCGCCGCCGCGCTCACCACCGCCGCGCCCCAGACCACCACGGCGCGCACCCCCATCTTGTCCAACAGCACGCCGCTGATCGGTGTGCCGGTGAACCGGCCCAGCGCCATCGCAGTGACGATCTGCGCCGCGGCGCCGGGCGAAACATTGAAATGCGTGGCGAGCACCGGGATGGTCGGAATCACCATGGTCCAAGCGCCGGACAGCAAACTGCCGCCATAAAGCGCACCGAGACTCCGCAACGGAGTATTGGATCGCAGCGCGTCAAACATGCATCTGAAAACGATTCCTTGTCATTGGTTTTGCAACTATTCCGAACCGTCATCCCGAGTAACGCGAGGGATGTCGTCTCAAAAGCAACCGTAGTCAATCAACCTTCGGCTTGAAGCCGAGAGTTTGTATTGGCGGTGACTCGATCCCGACTCTCTCATTCGTCATTCCGGCGCACCCCGGAATCCATCCTCGCATCCGTGACTTAAAGCGCATCAAGATGATGGGGTAGGGAGTTCAACCATTCCCGACAGAGACCCTAAGCAAGAAAGTGCCTCAGATTTCCTGAATCGTCACTCTCCAAAATCTTTACTTGGCTGAAGCCGAATACTTGGCATCCAACTCGCCCAGATACCGTTGCAAGACTGAATGGCTGGTATCCTTCGGCAGCGTTTTCAGATCCTCGATCAATGTTCGCAAGTCCGGCGCTTTTTCTGCCAGCGCCGCGATGGCGTCGAAGTAACGATAATAGGCCAAGTCGTGACTGAGCTTGGCTTCGAGCACCGTGCCGCTATGTTGATCGCGAGTCTGGCGTTCGAACTGGCGCTGATAGTTTGGATAGTTCGCCAGCTTGTTTAGAATCTGTTGCTTGGCGTCGTCGACCTTCTCCGCGGCAAAAATCCGCTGCGCTTCATCGATCACCGCCATCAGCTCGCGCGATACTTTACGTTCTTCAGCCAGCGAAACGGTTGCGTTTTGAAGATTTTTCTCGTCGCCATTGTGGCGCAAGTATTCAATAACCGCCAGGGACCCAAGCGGAGTGACGATCGCCTCCTCGATCTCCCACGGCAATGCGAAATTGACATCGCCATGCAGGTCTTCGTGCAGGATCACTTTAGCGCGCCGCACCAACGCCTCTTCGGCGAAACCAACGGTTGCCACCGAACGCGGATCGGCGAACTCGCTGCCTTGGCGATAATACACGCTGTAACCAGCGACCCGGTAGACTTGCTCCAGCTTGGGCGCTTCCTTCTCGACGTTAAGACCGATAGCCAGGTGGATGTCCACCGGCCCGCGCAGCGCCAAAGTCCCTTCGCGCTGCATCCACAACCAGAGCATCGACAACGACGCGCCGTCTTGGACAGTCTGGCGCAAGGCTTCCGTCGGTTCGATGCCAAGAGTTTTACCGAAGGCTTTAACCTCTTCGATCAGGTCGGCGGTCTGGCGCAAGCGAGCGGCGTCGCCGGCAAGCGGAACGGTGGAGCAAGACGACAACATAACAAAAAGAAATAGCGCGCCGGCAAGCCGAATTAACCGTCTGGGATTTTCTCGCCGGTGCGCAAGGTCAAAGAACATCGGCGCGGATTAAACGGCAAATAACGACGCGATCGGCGCCGCCCGCGGGATCTGCCCGACGTCGACAAGCAGCTCCATCTCCTGTTGGGCGAGCTTTTGTTCTTTCTCGGTAAAGGTAAACTCGATGCGCGGATAACGCGCCGATGCGAGCAAGGCCTCACGGTCCCCTTCATAGCGCGACAGGAACACGTCGGCGACTTCTTCTAAATGCGCTTCGCTGTAAGCGAACGACTCGCGGAAGGCCCGCAGCAACAGGTCTTTGATGCCAGGATTGTCGCGAAGCAGATCTTCGCGCGCCGCCACCATATGCTTGATCATCTCGTCGAAGCCGGTGAGCTTTTGCCAGGCCTCGCCGTCCGTGTAGAGACAGCGTACGCCGGGCGCGACCTCGCCGCGGAAAAAAAACTGATCAAGCAGCACCACTGCGTCCGCTTTGCCGCTCTGCAGCACGCCGAGAAGTTTTTCCTGGGGATAGCCTTCCCAGCGCAATTTCTCGTCGTCGAGCCCGTAGGCGCGCCGTAGCAAATACCTGTGAATCGCGTGCATGCCCTGATGGGTGGCGATGAGCCGGCCTTCGAGATCCTTGGGGGATTTTACCGGCCCGTCGGCGAGCACGAAAACCCCGTTGCCTTTCATGGTCGACTTCCACTCCGTGGCGAGACCGAGAATCGGCGCGCCTTGCAGTTTGCGCCGGAGAAAATTCGGCAGATAAAGATTCGCCGCCTGCACGTCGCCGCGAATCAGCGCTTCTTCCTGATCTTTGCTCGGCGGATCGGGCAGCTCGATGACTTTCATATTGATACCGTCCGCCTTCACCTTGCCCACAGCCAAGGCGTAGTAGGTGCGGAACATGCAGAAGCGATTACGGTAGTGGGCAAAGGTTAAATCCATAGTCGTTCTTTCACAACAAATTGATAATGGAAAATGGAGAATGGACAATTCAAGAACTCAGGTAACTTACCTGAGCAACGTCCGACATTTTCCATTATCCATTCTCAATTATCCATTACGACTTAGCGACTTCCTCTTTCTTCCGGTTACAACTATCCAGCGCCGCCATGGCGTAGACTTTCGCGCAGTTGACCATATTGGAGATGCCGACGCCGCGGCGCACCCCGGTGGGCGAATCCCACTCCTCACCCGCTTTGGTCTCGGTCGGGTCGATCAGATGGGTGCCGAAGCCGGGACCGTAGGTGATCGCCGGCACGCCGTATTGGGCGATGCGCGAGCCGTCGCTGGTGATGCCGTAACGAATCGGCTTGGCATAGGGCACCGGTGACTTGAAGACGGTCTTGTGCGCGGCCTCCATGACTTTCACCAAAGGTTCGCTCTTGGAGATCTCGTAGCCGGGCGTGGTCAGATAAAGCTCGATGCGAATGTCGAGAATATCCGGTTCGCGCTTGCGCACCTTTTCACACACCGCTTCGATGTCGCGCTTGATCGCCAGCGGCACGGCACCTGGAAGCATCTTGACGATGACGAAGATATCGGTGGTCGGTCGAGTGCCGGGTTTGAATGCGTTGCCGCCATCGATGGCGCCGATCTGCACCGTCGGCAGCATGAACTTGTGGGGATTTTTGCGCTGGTATTCCTTTTCCCAATCTTGAATCGCTTGCGCGACCTTGCAGGCGGCGAGAACGAATTTGGTCGCTCTGCCGTCGACGCTCACGCGCGCCCAGAGAAGACCTGAGTTGCCGATTTGCAGCTGCAAGCCGGTGGGCTCGCCGATGATGCACATATCGGCCATCACGCCGTGGTCCATCAAATAGCGCGCGCCGACGCCGGCGCCGCGATACTCTTTGCCGTGGAAGCGACCGATCTGGGCCTTTTCGATCTCGCCGACTACGCCGGAGATGATCAAATCGCCCTTGAGCGTCGCGCCGGCTTTTTGCAACGCCGATACCGCTTCGATGTAGCAGGGAAACGCCGCCTTCATGTTGACCAAACCGCGGCCATAGATGCGGTCCTCGTCGACCACGGTCTCCTGCGGCGCGTCGAAGTGATCCATATGCGCGTTGAACATCAAGGTTGCGCCGCCTCCTGAGCCTTTGAGCCTGCCGATAACGTTAGGCCGCCCGTCTTCGACATATTGATACTCAACTTGCATGCCGAGTTTTTCGAACTCGCTGCCCAGATACTTGGCGACATTTTCCTCATCGCCGGTGATGCTGACGATGTTGGCGAGGTTGCACGCCACCTCGACGATACGCTCGCGGTCGACTTGGTCCAAAACTTCCTGTTGCATGAGAAACTCCTCTTAGCTGTTCGTAATGGTCATTTCGTAAAACAAATTTTGTATCATAGCTCGTCGCGCACTGACAATAACGGAGCAAAGTAATTCACATCAATATTAGTGATTCGTTGGCCAATGTAGGAGCAGACCCCCGTGTCTGCCCTTTCGGACGAACGACCGTAGTGGGTCGTCCCTACCAAAGAACATGCAGCCTCACGGCAGCGGGCAGGGCTTTGTTCGTCGGTTGACTTGCGGGATCACCTCCGCGCCAAAGCGCTCGATGGTCTCCAGAGTAAAACGCGGGTCCATGCCCGGCCAATCGACCATGAACCACATCACCTCGGCGCCGAATTCCTCGTGATAGGCCATCACCTGCTCGACGACTTCGGCAGGACTGCCGAGGATCAAGCGGTCGCGCTTCAACTCATCGAACTTGAGATCGTAGCGCTCGCCGGGTTGGCCCCATTGCTGATAGCGCAAATAACGCCGCTCGTAGCCTTCGCGAATACGCTCTTCAGCTTCGCGCGAGCTGTCGGCTATGCATAGGTCGCGAAAAATAAACAACCCTTTATACGGCCGCCCCTGCTTCTCCAGGGCAACTTTGTAGATCGGCAGCGCTTCGCGCAAGAACGCCTTCGAGTGGCGCCGGCTGGCAATCCAATGGTCCGCCACCTCGGGAACTTTGGCGACGGTCCTGACAGCGTCTGCGCCGAGCAGTATTGGCGGACCGGGATGCTGCAGCGGTTTGGGCGCCATCGACACTTTGTCGAGATGAAAATACTCGCCGTGAAACGTCACAATGTCTTCCCTCCAGAGCCGGCGGATGACCTCCAGGCTCTCGACCAATCGGCCGCGTCGCTCGCGCAAATCGATGCCAAAGGAATTGAACTCGCTTGTGCGATAGCCCTGGCCGACCCCGAAAAGAAGCTTGCCGCCGGACAGATTGTCGAGCGTCGCCATGTACTCGGCGACCATCACCGGATGGTGTAGCGGCAAGAGAAAGATCGAAGTACCGACATACATCCCCGGCACCCGCCCGGCCAAATAGGACAACAGCGGAATCGATTGCAAGATCGCCGCATCCGGCCCGGTGAGAAAATGCTGAGCGACAAACAGTGCTTCGAAATTATTCCTCTGCGCCACCAGCGCCCGTTCCGTAACCTGCTGACACACCTCCACCGGCGGCAAATCCGACGGGTAACTGCCAAACTCAATGCCGAATCGCATAGCTAATCTTACTCCCCGGGTTTTTCTTTGCGCACGTAACGACCATGCTGCGAGCCGCACTACAAGTCAAATCAGGAACTGGCGCGCAGCAGCTTTCACTGTTGCCAAAAATAGTTTTACGGTGCAATATTTTGCTGATTAGTTAGTATCAAATTCAAAACGAGGTAGTTATGTCAAAAAGGAAATTTTCTCGGGGATTGATGACCGCCGTGATCTTGGGTGTATTCGGGCTGGGTTACGTTTGCGGCTCGATGACGCAGCGGCAAGCTGAGGCCCAGATCGGCGGGTTGCTGGAACAAGCCGGCAAGGCAGGTGGCCCGGTCGGTTCGGTAGCCCAATTTGGCTCGTCGATCGTCGAGATGCAGGACCATATTACTGGCTTACAGAAAAATCTCGACACATTTAAAAAAGTGCAAGCATCCCTGACCGGTGGAAAATAGCGAAATATCTTGCGCTCGAAAGCGGCGTTGACTCCGATTGGGCTTTCTCGCAGCAAGCGGCTTAAGCTTCTCATAAGACGGCAATTGGTCCCGGCGGAATCAGTTTTTTTCCGTCCCATCAAAACTTTTCCCTAACAATCCCCTGTGCTTTCTCATCCGATAGCGATTCCACTTCGTCGAGAAGTTTCGCCAACTCCTCGTCTCCCAGCCGCCTTCTTTGACTATCAATGATCACAGCCGCTAATTCCGCAATGGTTGGGAACTCGAACAGTTGACGTAGAGCTATTTCGTTTGGAAACAGCATTTTTAACCGTGTCACCACTTGCGTAGCAAGCAACGAATGACCGCCTAAATCAAAAAAATTATCGTCGATGCTCACTTTGTCCAACCGTAATACGTCGGCCCATATTCTCTCAATCTGCTTTTCCGCCGGTGTGCGCGGTTCGCGATACATTCTTCCTTGGTCTCGTTGGCGTTTGTCGGGAATCGGCACCGCGTTGCGATCTACCTTGCCATTGGGTGTTAATGGCAATTCATTCAACAGCACGAAAGCGGAAGGAATCATGTACTCAGGTAATTTTTGCTTAAGATACTTTCTCGCCTCCATAGCGTTGAACGACGCTTCTGGCCGCGCTACCAAGTAAGCGACTAACCGCCTGTCACCAGGCGTATCCTCTCGCACCACCACCAACGAACTCTCAACCGCGGGATATTGCCCGAGCATCGCCTCGATTTCTCCAAGCTCGATACGATAGCCGCGGATTTTGACCTGGTCGTCCATTCGTCCGAGAAACTCGATGTTGCCGTCCGGCAGATAGCGGGCTAAGTCACCGGTCTTGTACAGCCGCGCGCCAGCCTTTGCGCTGAATGGATCAGGAATAAACCGCTCAGCCGTTAGATCAGGCCTGTTGAGGTAGCCCCGAGCTAGACCGACACCACCAATGTGCAATTCACCTGGGATACCGATGGGAACTGGCTGTAAATGTGAGTCCAATAAGTAGATCTGTGCGTTGGCGATCGGGCGGCCGATGGGCACAACGCGTCGAGGGTCGCCGCGCTTGCAAGCCCAGAAGATCGCCGCAATGGTCGCTTCAGTCGGTCCGTAGCCGTTGTAGAGCTCGGCGCCCAGCCGCGCGAAATAGCGCTCCTGGAGCTCGACCGACAGCGCCTCGCCGCCGATCGTGACTCGTCTCAAACCGTTGCATCTTTCTACCCCCTCTTCCTGTAGGAATACTTGCAGCATCGAGGGCACGAACGAGACCGCAGTAATTTTCTGCTCGGCAATCACTCGAACAAGATAGGCAGAGTCCCGATAACCGCCGGGCAACGCCATGATCAATCGCGCTCCGACCGTTAGAGGCTCAAAAAACTCCCAGACCGAATCATCAAAACTCAAAGAAGCTTTTTGTAGTAATCGATCTGCTTCCGTCAGTGGAAAGTAGTCGTGTCTCCAATGCAAGTAATTGCAAACCCCACGGTGACACGCCATCACGCCCTTTGGTCTGCCCGTGGATCCTGAAGTATAGATCACGTACGCAAGGTTGTCGGGTGTGACACAAGTGACAGGATTCTCCTTGCTCTCATTGGCGAGAACTCGGTCCCGTTCTGCGTCCAGGCACACAACAAGCGCCCCATGCTGGGGAAGATCCCTTGACAGCGATTGTTGCGTCAGCAGAACTGGCACTTGAGTATCCTCGAGCATAAAAGCAAGTTGCTCTCGCGGATACGACGGGTCCAACGGCACGTAGGCTCCGCCGGCTTTGAGGATGCCGAGCAGGCCCACGATCATTTCTACAGACCGCTCTACGCAGATGGCAACCAGCGCGTCCGGCCCCACGCCGAGCTTGCGCAGATAATGCGCCAACTGGTTGCCTCTAATATTGAGTTCGCCGTAAGTTAATTGCTGGTCTTGAAAGACGAGCGCGACAGCGTCCGGCGTGCGCTCTACTTGTTCTTCAAAGAGTTGATGAACGCACTTGTCTTGGAGATACTCCCGCTTGGTATCGTTCCACTCGATGAGGAACTGGTGGCGCTCCCGGTCATTCAATAGCGACAAATTGGCTATAGATCGATCTGGATCGGCCACAACGGTCTCCAGCAGGATGCGGAATTGCTCTGCCATCCGCTCGATGGTGCCGGTCTGAAACTCGATAGCGTATCTAAAGGTACAGTGAAGACCGTCCGAAAGATCCTGCATTTCCAGGCTCAGATCTAGTCCCCCGATCATCCCAGGGTCGAACGGAAACGGCTCAATGTGGACGTTTCCTGCCGTCACTAAGTTTACCCTAGGTAGGTTACGCAGGTGGAACATAACCTGAAACAAAGGCCATCGGTGTAAGTCTCGCTCTGGCCGCAGCACCTCCACCACTTTTTCAAACGGCACCTCCTGATGGGCGTAGGACTGCAACGCGACATCCCGAACCCGCCCAAGTAATTCTCGGAATGTTGGGTCGCCGGAGAGATCCGTTCGCATGACCAGCACGTTCATGAAACAGCCAATCAGCCCCTCCGTCTCCGCGTGCGTCCGCCCAGCGATCGGTACCCCTACGACCACATCGTCCTGCCTCGCATAGCGACCCAGCAATATTTGGAACGTCGCGAACAGCGTCATGAAAAGCGTAACGCGCTCTCGACGGCTGAGTTCTTTAAGCTGTTCGGCCACTACGAGGGACAGCACAAAAGTCCGTCGATCACCTCGGTAATTTAGGGTTTTCTGCCTTGGGTAATCCGTCGGTAGCGTGAGCGCAGGAGGCATCCCGTCCAGTTGCCGCTCCCAGTAGCGCAGTTGTTTCTTGAAGGTCTCCTCGCCGAGCCGCTCCTGCTGCCAAACGGCAAAATCCGCATAGTGGATCGGCACCTCTGGCAGGGGCGTGGCCTTACCGCTGGTGAATGCATCGTATAGAACTCCCAATTCCCGCAGAAGCACGGTCTCGGACCATCCGTCAAACACGATGTGATGCATCAGCAACAACAGCACGTGCTTCTGCTTTGCCAGCCGCAGCAGCAATGTCCGGATGAGCGGCCCCTCGGGCAGCACGAAAATCTTCTGTGCTTGAGCGGCAGCGATCCGTTTCGCCTCTCCCTCCCGCGCCGCTTCGTCAAGATGCTGAAGATCTATTATCTCCAGGGTAAGTTTCCGGGGCGGGAGCACAATTTGGACAGGATCGCCTCCTTGGCCCGGGAAAACGGTGCGCAAAGCTTCGTGCCGTCGCACGATTTCGCTAATACTGTGCGTTAGAACACTCGGGTCTAGCTCCCCAGTGAGGCGAAGCGCGAGAGGGCGGTTGAAAACCGGATTGTCGGGTTCCAGTTGCTGTAATATCCAGAGTCGCTTCTGCGCGGCGGAGAGCGGCGCAGGCCCTTGCGTGACACGACGTGGGATACGACCCGCTATTTGCGCTGCCGTCGACCTGGCTCGTTGATGCTGTTCAATAAGCGCTTGCCTCCCGGTTTCGTTTTGCATTTTCGTCTTCTTATAACATCCCGCTCCCGTGCCCTTCCCCGCACGCCCATGGTCCTTCGATCAACAGCGTCTCCTCCACGAGTATTGCCTGATCCGCTACGGTGGGCGCGTCGAAGAGGGAAAGTACGGACAATTCCAAATGCAGCTTGTGGCGAATCCGCGACACCAGTAGTGCGGCCAGAAGATCCGAGAGAGATGCGTCGAATTCAATGGCTCGGTAGTTTGGGTTAACCGGTGCGCTGGCCGCGGCTGCGGCTGTGGCTAAAAAGGCTACAACCATCTCTGGACCATGAGATCGCACGAGTGCGATACGGTTATTGCTGCCTATGCCCAGGGTGTGAAGCGTTTGTACCACGTCCTCAAGGTGAGTACTTAAATGAGCGTAAGTGAACGGAGCACGGCCCGGCGCAGCAACGGCGACGGCAGCGGGGGCGCGCTCAGCCCAGGCTTGAATCACCGGGTGGATGCAGGAGTGAAGCATCGGTTTGACGTAGGTTCGGAGGCCATGGTCAGTTTTTCTTATCTCTTTGAATAATCAAATTTTGTCCATGACCGCCTCCACTTCTTCCGCCCGCGGACCCTTTGGGCAAGGCATATCGATTCTCTTTGCGCGCTGAAGAGGCCGACGAACGCTTTCCAAAGAAATTCCTTCGCGCAAGGCCACTACCACACCGGCAGCTTCAAGGTACGAATTAACCTCAATAACGTTCATCATCTTCATCGTTTCATTTGTCACGTTGAGCAGAGTTTTATTTTCCCTGACTGCTATTAAGGGAATGCCACTAAATTCCGCCGCCAACGCCGGTATTCCGCCCAGACAATCTGCCGGCGTTATGATTGCACCGATATTGTTGACAGTGATGAGGTGATCAGGGACATTGTCCAGGCTTGAAATCGGAACGAGTCGGGGAGCTCTGGCCAATCCTTTTAGCACACAAAAGTAATGGGGTGTCGAAATAAACTCAGCCGCTGCACGCGGGTTTACAGTGCTCTTTTCCTTTAGATCTTGGTAATAGGGAAGTGGAGCGTGAGCAGTGGGAATTCTAAAGATCTTGGAAATGAGGTGGGTGATAATAGCCTCAATCCCACCCGAAGGGTTTGGGATCTCACCGTGCAGATGATGCGAAAACATCTCTTTGGTCACACCATGGATCACGGAAACTCCTCCCACGGCGTGAACACCGTGGGAGAGTAAGAACTCGACCGCTTCTAAGATAGCCTCAGGATGAAGGATCGTGCCTACTGCACATCCGCTCCGCGACCACTCTATCTTGACGTTCAGTTCTTCGCGCAAAACCGTGTATAGGTCACATTCAACGCCTCTTACGGCTCTTGCCGCATTGAGGGTGTTCACGACAGAGTCGATATAATCAATACCTGTCCTGTCTACGAACGTACCGATCCGGTTACTCAAAACTGGGCGCAGGCCTACATGGCCTAACAGAAAGTCGTCTAAACTTTTCCCTTCCACATACAAAACGTTCTCCGCCATTTCATTTAGCTCAGAAGCATTGACCGCGTTCGGGTGGGTAACGAGAAAATCCACTGTCGACGCTAACAGGTTAGTGACGGGACCGGCATCCCCTGCAAATCCACCGAATTCACACCGGATCCCGGTTGGAACAATCTGAACGACACCAAAAGGCTGGCTTTGGAACGCCTTTCTTCTCGGGGTTAAAACCTCGATCAGCCCCAGTTTGTCAGCATGCTTATGGTTGGAGGTAAATCTGATAATGGTCGATTCAATAACAATTTCTCCCTCACAGACGTCAACAATCGAGAATCTCAGTGGATAGGTATTCCCGCCAAGCTCCGCGGCGAATAATACCGCTACGATGTTCAGCCAGTTCCCGCACTTGGTTGTTTTCAGTCTATAAACTTTATTTTCTATAATCATGACCGCTTGCCTCATTCCTAAACATAGGTGTAGATCTATCGGGTTCCTCTGGTTATCGTAGCCAAGCCTGATAAGTTTGTAAGATTTCCTTCCGTAGCAAGTTTAGATTTCATTCAACCGAGCGCACGACCTTGAGGGCGTCATTTTTTCATGTGCGTTATTATTGTTCCTGAGACAAGGCTTTTCCAGTTTCGTCCTCAGACACATTCTCTACTTCCGTTATAAACTGCGTTAACCGAGTCTGACCAGCATTCTGTCGTTGACTGTGGGCAAGGTTCGCTGCCGGAACGGTTGCGTCAACATCGTCAATGGGAAACGGCTCGCACGCGCCCGACATACGGAAACACTTATCCCCACTCGCCATCTCTTCAGGTGGTAGCTTCATGCGATTTTCGCTCGACCGACCCACGGAGATTTTCCTCATTCCTGTCGTAGGACAACATCCTACTTAGACTTATAGGTAATTGCGAAACCTGAAGACAAGACTGATAGACCTAAAATTTTGGCTCTTTTAAATTGCAGGAATTTGAAGGCAATTGCGGTAAGAAATGCGCCGCCAAATAAACCTGCATAGTATTCGGATCATCTAGATAAAATAAAAATCGCGCAAATAATAAACAAACAACCTTCGATTGAAGCTTTGGTTCGGGAATGGAAGACTTTGCCTGATCACGGATGCCGATCCACGTTTATATGTGGCGCGGCTTTTCGTCGAGTCTTTCAGAGTATCGTGCAAGGACGAAAGACTACGAAGAGGAAACTACTTTTGGGGGATAGTCGCACTACTTTCGCTCACAAGCCGCTGAGCTTCAGCGTCCGACAACGACGCTAGTTCGTCGAGGATGGTCGCCAACTGGCTCTCGTCTAAAATCTTCCCTTGATCTCCGGTGATCACCGCGGCCATTTCGGCAATGGTCGGACACTCGAATAGTCTGCGCAACGGGAAATCGATCTGGAACACAGTATTTACGCGCGAGACGACCTGGGTGGCCAGCAGGGAATGGCCGCCCAAGTGAAAGAAGTTGTCATGGATGCCGACCTTGTCGAGCTTGAGAACCTCAGCCCAGATGTCAGCGAGCAACTCCTCGGCGGGATTTCTTGGGGTGGCGAAGGCATCGTCTAGCTCGGGTCTGCTATGATCGGGCGCCGGCAGAGACTTACGGTCGAGCTTGCCGTTGGGAGTAAGCGGCAAGGACTCCAGAAACATGAATCCCGACGGCATCATGTAGTCGGGGAGCTTTTGTTTCAGGAAACTGCGCAAGTCGTTAGTCGATGGGGCTGGCTGTAGGCTCGAGACGATATAGGCCACCAGCCGCTTGTTGTCGGGTTCATCTTCCCGCACCACGACCACACTGTCCCGCACCGCTGGGTGTCGACCCAGCGCTGCCTCGATTTCCCCCAGCTCGACACGAAAGCCGCGAACCTTGACCTGTCCATCGATTCTCCCCAAAATCTCCACGCTGCCGTCACGTAGATAGCGGCCGACGTCTCCGGTGCGGTATAACCTGTCACCGGCTTGCTGAGTGAGCGGATTAGTCAGGAAGCGGGCTTCAGTTAGGCTCTCGTCATTCAGGTATCCCCTCGCCAGGTGGGGACTACGCATGTAGATTTCACTGACTTCACCAAGGCCGGCCAACTTCTGCTCAGTGTTCAAAATCAGCAGCTGAACATTGGGCATCCCTCGACCTACCGGAACGACTCCTTGGCCGGCTGTACTGCTTTCGCTTGCAGTAATCTCATAATAACTCACCGCTCGCTGAGTCTCGGTGGAACCGTAATAGTTGACACACGTAACCTCCGGGGCAAGCTTGCGCAAGCGCGTAACATCGCCCCAAGTCAATTTGTCTCCAACCAAGAACACATGTCGTAGTGAGGGCAATTGGCTTTGCGGCTTCGCGGTTTCAGTGAGAAACCGGCCCAGGGCGGGCGTCATATGAGCAAAAGTGATCTGTTGTCTGGCCATCCAATCGGCCAGCTCACCAGCAGCTCCTAGAATGTCAGGATCGGGCACATAGATGGTTCCCCCAACCCATAGGGCGGTAAAGATCTCTCGGTGTAGCGGGTCATGAGAAAGACCCGAAAGTAGACTGAAGTGATCGGACGACTTAAGACCAAATTTCTCTGCCTGCCAGGGCAGAAAGTGTGACAGTGGACCATGTCGACCCAAAACCCCCTTCGGTTCTCCCGTGGAACCGGAGGTGTAAGAAACATAGGCCAGATCATCGGGATCGATCGCTATTTGCGGATCTGCCATTGAATATGTATGGAGGACGTCGTCGTGGCGGAATGATAACAGACTAGACAATGTGACTCGACAGTGAACCGTGGCCTGGAGAACGTCCTCTAGTTCATGCGAAACAGCGCCACCGGCGCGGAGGTGAACAAAGCCCCGTGGCTTCGCACCTCGTACATATTCGATGATGCGCGCTGTCGGATACGCAGGATCCAGAATCAAGAAAGCCGCCCCTGCTTTGAGTATCCCGAGCAACGCCCAGGCGAGCGAGGCGCTGCGGTGACCATAGACGGCAACGATATCTTCGCGTCGGATGCCGCTCTCTAACAAGTAGTGAGCCAACTGATTACTGCGTGAGTTGAGATCTTCGTAAGTCCAGCTGTCGTGGGGATCTGTAATAGCGAGCTGATCGGGCCGACGCTTTGCCAGATGAGAGAATCGCTCATGCACAGATCCGACCCAGACCGAACCTAAAGGCTCAACGGGATTCGGTAACAGCTTTTCAGCGGTCTTAGTCAAAAGAGAATAGTAATCGATGTTTTGGGTCGGGTCCTCCACAATTTCAGAAAGCAACTGTTCGTATTGCCCGATCATCTCTACCATCCGATCCATATCAAAAAGATCGGCGTTGTAGACCAAATTGAATTGGAGATCTCCATTCTGCTCTCTAACGTACATCGTCAAGTCGAATTTTGATTCAACCTCACTGTGGGAAAGCCTCTCAACTTTCAATCCCGACAACTCGACAATAGACTCTCCGACATTGAGCATGTTAAAAAATACTTGAAATAGCGGCGTGCGGCTAAGGTCTCGTTCAGGCCGGAGTTCTTCCAGGAGTTTTTCAAACGGCACATCCTGATGGTCATACGCTCCCAGAGCCACTTCACGTACCCGCGCGAGCAGCTCCTTGAACGTCGGATTACCCGATAGGTCGGTTCTCAGCACCAAGGTGTTGAGAAAGAAACCAATCAAACCTTCAATATCAGGTCGAGTGCGGCCCGCTATCGGAGAGCCTACGACAATATCTTCTTGCCCCGTTAACCGATGCAGTAAGACCTGAAACGCCGCCAACAAGACCATGAAAAGGGTGACCCTTTCTTTGCGGCTTAAGGCCCTGAGCTTCTCCGTCAGGTCATGAGACAAAACCAAAGGATGCCTTGCACCACGAAAACGTCTGCACCGCTGGCCGCGGCCGATCCGTGGGCAATTGTAGCGTGGGCACGTTTGCCAGCCGCTTCTTCCAGTAGGAAAGCTGAGTTTCTAAAATTTCTCCCTTGAGCCAATCGCGCTGCCAAACTGCATAGTCGGCATATTGAATCGGTAAGGCCGGCAGTGGCGAGGGCTTTCCATTGGAGAAAGCTTCATAGAGAACTGAAAGCTCTCGGAAGAACACCCCCATCGACCAACCATCCGTTACAATATGATGCATGGTTACGAGCAAGACGTGATCGTCATCCCCTAGCCGCAGCAGCTTGGATCGCAGAAGCGGCCCCCGGGCCAGATCGAAGGCTCGTTGGTTTTCCTCGTCAGCAAGACGCTGGGCTTCCGCTTCTCGCTCAGCCTCAGAAAGATTACTCAGATCCAAAACAGGCAAAGGTCGAGTGAAAGATGAGGAGATGACCTGAATGGGTTGCCCTTCCACCATCGAAAAGCTGGTCCGCAGCGCTTCGTGCCGCCTCACTATCTCGTTGAGACTCTGCTCAAGCGCGCCTACGCGCAACGTGCCCTTAAGCCGTATCCCGTTGGCAAGATTGTAAACCGAACTGTTCGGCTCAAATTGATCCAAAAACCACAACCGTTCCTGGGCAAAAGAAAGAGGTAAGTTGCCGTCGTGCGAGACGGGCAATATAAGCGGGGCGATCTGGCTTGCATCACGCAATAGCCCCACGATTTCTGCCTTTCGCTTCCTTAGCTCTCCAGCCATGTCGGGTGTTAACCCACCTGCCGGAGCGCTGTAGCATAGTTTCTCGCCCTCAACCCAGAGCTGAATGCCCTGAGGCCGTAGAGAGGACAAAAATTCAGCTGTCGTCATATTTCGCCTGACTCCCGCGCTGTCGTCGTGTTAAGATCCGATCGCCGTGGTTGATTGGACGCCCAACGAATCGCTTCGAGCGATTCCGCCAACCCGGCAACTGTGGGATGTTCAAAGAGGTCGCGCAATTTGAACTCTACCTGGAAGGCTTCACGTAGCCGCGACATGACTTGCGTGGCCAACAAAGAATGGCCTCCTAGTTCAAAAAAGTTGTCATGAATACCCACGCGATTTAGTTTGAGAACTTGTGCCCAGATCTTTGCAAGATTCTCCTCGTCAGGCGTACGAGCCGCGACGTAGCCCTTTTCCAGTGCCGCGCTGCTCTGATCGGGTGCCGGGAGTGCACCGCGGTCTACCTTGCCGTTGGGGGTAAGCGGCAAAGCGTCCAAATACACAAACGCTGAAGGCACCATATAGTCGGGCAACTTCTGCTTCAGAAAACTGCGTAAGTCATGGGCTGACGGAGCTGGCTGTTGGTTCGGACGACATAAGCCACCAGCCGTTTGTCGTCCGGAATGTCCTCGCGCGCCAGGATCACACATTCCCGCACCCCTGGGTGTTGACCCAGCGTCGCCTCGATCTCTCCGGGCTCAATCCGAACGCCGCGTATTTTTACCTGAAAGTCCTTTCGTCCGGTAAAGGCGATGGTTCCATCGGAATGTAAGCGGCCCATATCTCCAGTGCGGTAGATGCGTTTGGTTCCACTTTCCGGATCTGGGAGGAATGCAGCCTTGGTGATTTCCGGATTTCGCCAATACCCCAGAGCCAGATGGTCGCTTCTAATCCCTATTTCTCCGTAGATTTCAGTCTGTTCGCCCGCTTCGTCGAGCAAAAGAACTTCGGTGTCCCCGACCGGATAACCTACGGGCACTATGTTGCCAATGACCTGTGTTTCGTGATCGATGAAATACTGCAACGCTAACGTGGACTCGGTAGGTCCCAGACCATTAACCAAAATGGTGCTAACGGAAAAATGCCGCCGGAAGAGATCAATATCCGTTTTTAGAACTTCTTCACCGCCAAGAACAGCAAGACGAATTGCCGAAAGATTCTCCTTGCCCGTCAATGAGCCGAGGAGATAACGGTAGACGGTGGGCGTAGAGTGGTAGATGGTGATCTTTTCTTCTACTATGCGCGCGAGCAGCGCGGTTGGGTCTTCTTCTTTGAGGTCCATCGGATACAGGGTCGCTCCGTTCAACAAGGCGCCGAACATATCCATGACCGCGGCATCGAAGCCATAGGACGGAATAAGCGTCAGCCTGTCATCGGCGTTGAGATGCAGACCGTTCGTATAATTGGCTATGTGATGCAAGACATTCCGATGGTTCTGCACCACTCCTTTGGGCTGTCCCGTTGAGCCTGAGGTGTAGAGAACATAGGCCAGTGCGTCAGGCAAGACTGGCAAGCCGAGATTAGCGGTCGATACGGCGTCGTCGATCTCATTTATATCAATAACTTTCACGGGCCCTGTGGTTAGCATCTTGGCAAAACCAGCGGTGCTGCGAGTGGTGAGGAGAGCCGTCGCCTGGGAATCTTCCAGGATATGAGCCAGTCTTTCTTTGGGATGAGTAAGATCTAGCGGAACGTAAGCGTTTCCACTCTTCAGTGCGCCGAAAATAGCGGCAATCATTGGCGCATCGTGCTCGAACAAAAGGGCAATCCTCTGCTCTCCACCGCCGCATGATCGCAGGATCGTCTGTGCTATCTGGTTGGCTGCGCGATTAAGCTCCGCGTAGGTCCATCGATAATTGCGGGTTTTGACGGCTACCTGATTAGGATTGCTGTTTACCAGATTTTCAAAACGCGCCGAAAGAGAGTGCTCGATATCATCTTTCTTAAACTCGATGAAGGAATTGGCTGGAGCGACTAGATTGCGTCGGGCGCGAAGTTGATTCCGCTCAGCTTCGCTTAGGAGCGGGAGCGACGAGATTCGCTGTTGTGAATTCGCCGTTATAGCTTCTAGCAGATTATGATAATGACCCATTAGCCGGCCGATCGTAGCCGGCTCGAACAAGTCGCGGTTATAAACCATCGAAAACCAAACCGCACCGTCTCGTTCCCCAGCGTACAAAGTCAGGTCAAAATTCGATGCCGGCTCGTCAATCTCAAGCAGTTCTGCTGTCACTCCCGGTAGGTTGAGCGCTTTATCTTCCCCGAACTCAAGCATATTGAAAAAAACCTGGAACAACGGTGTGCGGCTTAGGTCGCGATCGGGCCGCAGTTCTTCCAACAGCTTTTCAAAGGGCAGATCCTGGTGCGTGTAAGCATCCAAAGCAATCTGTCGTACCCGCGCCAACAAGTCCGGAAAACTAGGGTTATCCGAAAGATCGGCACGCAGCACCAAGCTGTTTAGGAAAAATCCGATCAATCCCTCGACCTCTACTTGATGCCGGCCTGCGATTGGCGAGCCCACAGTTATGTCACTTTGCCCAGTGTAGCGCTGCAATAGGATCTGAAATGCCGCGAGCAAAGTCATGAACAACGTAACGTTCTCCTGCTGACTTAACATCATGAGTGCGTCAGACAGAGCTTTGGATAGCACCAAGGAATGCCTTGCGCCTCGGTAGGTTTGCGCCGGAGATCGCGGATGATCGGCGGGTAGCTCAAGCACCGGAGCTGCCTCGAGCTGCTGCTTCCAATAGGAGAGCTGAGTGGCTAGCGTGTCCCCTTGAAGCCACTGTCGTTGCCAAAGAGCAAAGTCTTTATACTGGATCGGTAGTTCAGGTAGCGGCGATTTTTCGCCGGAAGCGTAGGCCTGATAGAGCACCGAAAGTTCGTGGAAGAACACCCCCATGGACCAACCGTCCGAAACAATGTGGTGCATGGTCACGAGCAGAATGTGATGTTGTGGGCCCAACCGGATCAAGGCGGAGCGCAGGAGAGGCCCTTGAGCCAGATCGAAGTGGCTTTTAGCCTCCTCGGTCATCATTTGCCGGGCTCGAAGCTCCCGTTTGTCTGGAGGAAGCTCCTGCAAGTCCACCAGCGACATCGCAATCGTCAGGCTCGCGGCGATAACTTGAATCGGTTCGCCCTCGACCATAGAAAAAGTGGTACGCAGGCCTTCGTGGCGACGCACGATCTCGTTAAGACTCCGATCCAGCGCAGAGATATCGAGAGTTCCAGTGAGGCGAACCGCAGCAGGCATGTTGTATGTTGGGTTACCTGGCTCCAACCGATCCAAAACCCACAATCGCTGTTGCGCAAAGGAAAGGGGAAGAGGACCGTGCCGTGAAATAGGCCGTAGGGGCGGAACAAATCGCGATTCCTCTTGGTTTCGTGGGGTGGTCTCTATCAGCGTGGCCAGACCGGCTATAGTCGGCGCGTCAAATAACAGTCGTAGTGGAAAGTCCGTACCGAAAGCACGCCGCAACCGGGAAATAACCCGGGTAGCGAGTAACGAGTGGCCCCCTAACTCGAAGAAATTGTCGTGAACGCCAATCCGCTCAAGCTTCAGTACTTCGGTCCAGATCCCCGCCACGACCTCCTCAATCGGATTTCGCACCGGTACGAAGGTAACAGTTTCGGGTCTGACCCGGTCGGGCGCCGGCAGCGCGCGCCGGTCTATCTTGCCGTTTGGAGTGAGAGGTAGGGCCTCAAGTGACACAAAGGCCGAGGGCACCATATAAAAGGGCAACTTATTTGCCAAAAAGTCACGCAGCTCCGAAGTGGAGGGGGAGAAAGCTTGCTTCGGAACAACATAAGCCACCAGTTGCTTATCGCTGCTTGTGCCCCCCCAGGCTAAGACCACGGCTTGGCCAACACCAGAATGTTGCTCCAGCACAGTTTCAATTTCACCCAGCTCTATGCGGAAGCCACGGATTTTGACTTGGTTATCGATACGTCCGAGGAACTCAATGTAACCGTCCGGCAGATAGCGAGCCGAGTCACCGGTTCGATACAACCTTCGCCCCGGCTCGTCGCTAAAGGGATTCGGCAGAAACCTCTCGGCGGATGCCTCGGGCCTGTTCAGGTAACCCCGGGCTAAGCCGTCACCGCCGATGAACAGTTCCCCGGCCACTCCTATGGGGACCGGCTGCAAATGGTGATCCAGAATATACACTTGTGTGTTTGCAATCGGTCGGCCGATGGTAGCCGGTCCGGTCGGGTGTCTTAAAGCGAACGTAGAATAAGTGGTGTCCTCGGAGGGCCCATAGAGATCGAAAACTTGCCGAACCGTACCCTGTTCATAGATCCGCTCCACCAGCCGCGGGCTCAGAGGTTCACCTGCCAAGCATATCGTGTGCACGGATGGCGGAAGATCCCCGCTCCTCAACAACTCCGCGACAGCGGAAGGCACAGTATTAATTAAAGTGACGTCAGCGGCAGCATCCAAAGTGGACAGGTGCAATGCGTTTTCAACCAGGATCACCTTGCCACCGTGGCTTAATGGGAGAAATATTTCGAAAACCGAAAGGTCAAAACAGATTGACGTGGAGGCAAGTACTCCCCTGGTCTCTTCCCGCGCAAAGACATCCATGGCCCAATGCAAGAGCGTGACGGCGCTGTGATGCTCAATGGCCACTCCTTTCGGCACTCCCGTGGAGCCAGAGGTATAGATGAGGTAGGCCAGGTTTTCTGCGCTAACCTCGCCCGCTGGATTTTCCTCTCTGCAGCTGTCAATCGTCGGCCCATCTGCATCCAGACAAACCAACCTTCCATGGTGCTGCGGTAGTTTCGCAACCAAGGATTGTTGTGTGAGGAGCACGAAAAGATGAGCATCCTCGAGCATAAAGGCCAATCTTTCCTGTGGATACGCTGGGTCGAGAGGCACATAAGTCCCGCCGGCTTTGAGGATCCCGAGGATGCCTATGATCATTTCCAGGGATCGCTCCATAAACACGCCAACCAGGATCTCTGGGCCGACTTCTAGCACACGCAGGTAATGCGCCAATTGGTTGGCCCTGGTGTTGAGCTCGCGGTAGGTTAGTTGTTTGCAGTCGAATAAGACGGCGATAGCGTCAGGAGTTTTTTCTGCCTGGGCCTCAAAGAGCTCATGGATACACCGGTTTTTGGGATAATCTTTCTGCGTGTCATTCCAATCAACAAGCAGTTTACGCCTCTCGGCCTCGCGAATCATCGGCAACTTTCACCGATGCTCAGCCATAAGCTGTCTCCTTGACAACTCATGAGAACAATATGATTTGAGTCAAACAAGCTATTAATCTTGAATACTGTCAGCATAACTCAACGCAGAGATATATCCAGGCAGGCGCAGTCTAAAGCTATGGCTTGATTTCGTTGACTGTGAGCAAGTTTGCTGCCGGAACGGTTGCGTCAACATCGTCAATGGGAAACGGCTCGCACGCGCCCGACAAACGGAAACACCTATCCCGGCTCGCCATCCCTTCAGGTGGCAGCTTCATGCGATTCTCGCTCGACCGACTCACGGAGATTTTCCTCATTCCTGTCCTAGGACAACATCCTACTTAGAGTTATAGGCAGTTGCGAAACCTGAAGACAAGACTGGTAGACTTAAAATTTTGGCTCTTTTAAATTGCAGGAATTTAAAGGCAATTGCGGAAAGAAACTCGCCTTGAGAATCGGCACAGACGATTCGGTACAATTCGGATTTAGATTGAAAAACAGAAACGCTAAAGTAGTGAGCAAATATCTCTAGATGCCACATTGGGTTCACGAGCTGTGGCAGGCAGCTGCCCCAATCGGGCTTCACGACTAAACCGTCCGACGCAACGGACAAATCTCACAGGATCGGTTAGATGTAGAATACAGTTCAATCTTAGATATCCGCTAGTTCCTTTGATTCGCAATCAAGCAACCCGCCTCGACCCCGCTTCTACGCAAACGCGGACTCGACCTCGCGCACTTCCATCTTGGCTACGTTGCCGCCGAGCTTGATTCCGGCGGCCGCGACGGCGGCCTGAAACTCTTTGTTCTTGGCTTCGAGTTCGGCCTTGTCTTTGTAGCTGCGGACCCAGATGAATTCGTTTTGCGGCCGGTTTACCCAGGTACCCACGATGGGCACGCCGATCTTTTGATGCAGGCTAACGATATCCTCTTTGAAGTGCTTGAGAAAATTATCCATCTCACCCTTGTTGATCGTGTAAATGCGAATCTGCGATATCATTTTTTTCCTCCTATGAATTGGCATTTCTGGCCGCTTAGCCGGCTCACCCTGGAGATTACCCAAGTCTGTCGCCGGCAGTCAAACGAATCTAATCGCACTGGGCACGAGCGGAGCGACCATATTGCTTGTGAATTGGATGACCATCGGATTCGGATTGTTCTCCGGCAAAGGCGCAAAGACGCTAAATTCAAAACCGAAAGACATTAAGGCTAGCAAATTCGTCTAAACAGTTTTCCCCGAACTTTGCGCCCTTTGCGTCTTTGCGCGAGATAATCCGAGCTGCGGTTGACGCATTCAACCATTTTGCCTAGATTGTGGCTCGATGAAGATTGGCTTGGATATCGACGGTGTACTGGCGGATTTTGTCACGCCGTTTTTGCAAGTGCTCGAACGGCGCGTCGGTGGCCCGTCCATCGATCCCGTGTCGATCACCGATCCCAACTTTCAACATCATCCGTTTTTGACCAAGGAAATTATTTACGACTGCATGGTCGACGCTTCCTACGATCCAGAGTTCTGGCGCGTGCTCACGCCGCTGCCGTCAGCGGAGCAGTGGCAGTCGCTCAACGAAATAAGCCGCGATCATGAAGTCGTCTTTATCACCCACCGTTGGGTGCGCGACACTTACGATATCAACCATGTGACCTGCGAGTGGCTGCGCCGCCATGGCGTCGACGATCCGGTGGTTCACTTCACCCAGGACTTGAAGTCTCAGCTGGTCAAGCAAATGAACGTCGAACTCTTCGTCGACGACCGCCATGAAAACTGCGAGGACGTGGCGACTCAAACCGAAGCGGTCGTCATGATGCCGCACCGGCCGTACAATCAGTCCTTCGCTCATCCCAAAGTACAACGCATCCAAGATCTCGACGAACTGTTTAACTACCTTTCGAAAGGAGACAACCAACGACGGAGGGAATCTCATGGGAAATATCGATAACAAAGTAGCCATCGTCACCGGCGGCGGAGGCGGCATCGGCGGCGCCATCGTGCAACGCTTCGCCCGAGAAGGCGCCAAGCTGGCGGTCGCCGATATCAACCCGGAGGCGGCTCATGCGCGCGTCAAAGAAGTCGCCGACCGCGGCACCGACGCCATGGCCATCACCAGCGACGTGACCAACAAAAACTCCGTGCAGGCGATGGTCAAAGCCACCCTCGACCGCTGGGGCAAGATCGATATCTTGGTCAACGTCGCCGGCGGCGCGCAGCGCAAAAACGTTGTCGATATGAGCGCCGAAGACTGGGACCGGATCGTCAATATGAATTTAAAATCCGTGTTTCTGTGCTCTCAGGCGGTCCTGCCGACGATGCTCAAAGCCAAGTACGGCAAGATCGTCAGCATCTCGTCGATTTATGGATTCGCCGGCAACGCCACGAGATCGAGCTACGCCGCCGCCAAAGCCGGCGTCGCGGTTTTTACAAAATCTATCGCGCTGGAACATGTCAAAGACGGCCTCAACATCAACGCCATCGCGCCGGGACGGATCACCACCCCCGCCGTGCGCGGCCACTACTCGGACGAAGCCTGGGCCGCCGCAGAAGCGCAGATCCCCATGGGCCACGCCGGCAAACCGGAAAACATCGCCAGCGCGGCGAACTTCTTGGTCCAGGACGAGAACGATTACATCACCGGCCAAACCATTCACGTAAATGGCGCCTGGCTGAACTGGTGAAGATTCCGAGTATGTATTTTTTCCCCAACGATTGGACCATTTTGAACGGCTGAAACGATTGGAACGAAAACTAGCAAGCCACTAAAACAGATCGAACAAGGTTGATAATTTCGAACATAGTACAATTGGTAGTGAGGAGGTAAGAGATGTACGGATGGAGAGTGAGAATCGGCCATGTCGCGCCGTCGCGCGGCGACACATTAGTCTATGAATTCTATCAGATGATGCCCGCGGGCTTTATGATGCTCAACAGCACCGGCACGATCCGCCAATTGGTCGACGCCGACTTGGAGCGGCAGCTGCAGCGCATCGAAGAAGCGGCGGCAGACCTGGTCGACAACAAGTGCGATTCGGTGATCATCGGCGGTTCGCCGCTGTTCACCAAGTTGGGTTACGGCAGCGACATCGAGATGGGCAAGCGGCTTGAGCGACAAGTACGGTGTGCCGGTATCTCCAGGCATCACCGGCGAGATCCGAGCTCTCAAATCCCTCGGTATCGAACAGCTCGTGGTCGCCACGCCGCATGAAGACACGCTCAACGAGCGCATGAAAGCGTTCCTCGAAGCCTCTGGCTTCAAAGTGCTAAAAATCAAAGGTTATGGCGTTCGCAAAAATGCCGACATCACCGACATGGACGAGCATGCGGCGTATAAGATCGCCAAGCGACTCTACGAGTCGGCGCCCGACGCCGACGGCGTTTTCGTCCCCTGCCCACGCTGGCCGACGATCACCGACGTGGATTTGCTGGAACGGGAACTTGGCAAGCCGGTGATCACTAGCTCACAAGCTTATATCTGGCACGCGTTGCAGATGGCGAAGGTCAAACAGGAAGTGACGGGTTACGGCAGGCTGATGGCATCGTTGGCTAATTGAGCGGCGATCGGACCCAAGAACGCAAACGGGCGAGTGAATAATTCACTCGCCCGTTTTTTCGCTGACGAGAATACAGATGAAGGCTACTTTTTTCTGCTGCCGAATACTTCCTTCAACAGATCCGTCACCCGCGCCGCCGGATTGGTTCTGATCTTTTTCTCTTCCTGGCCGACGACGTAGAAGATGCCGTCGGTGGTTTTTTCGGTGACATACTGGTTTACGTCGAAGGCAATGCTCTTGGAGAACGGCACGTCATGATACTTGCTGACCAGGGCATTGTACTGCTGGTTGACGCCGACCTGATCCATCACCTCGGTAACCGACGGCTTGAACGCAGCCTGCAGCTTTTTGGATGTCTTCGCTTTGAAGTAATCGGTCGCCGCGGTATCGCCGCCATTGAGAATCTGGCGCGCATCGTCGAAAGTCATCTCGCCGATGGCGGCCCAGAAGATATCCTTAGCGAACGGCACGGCCTTTTCCGCCGCCCGGTTCATGCCGACTACGAACTCGTCGATCTGCGGGCCGTAGCCGACCAGGCGCAGAGGTTTTTCCATGGACTGCAGCGGTTTGGGCATGAGGATCTTGATCGCCTTGTTCAACAAGAATCCGTCGACCGAGCTGGTCTGAGTGACGGCGTTCTCGGTGCCGACCTTGAGGGCCTCTTGAAGACCGGAACCTACCTTGGCATCGCTCAATCCGCCCATGCTCGGCAGATTACCGCCAAGATCTTTTAACAACTTGTCGAACTGTGCCGCCGCTGGATTCACCGCCAGTAGGAAAAATAATACCGCCAACCACACTTTGGTCATTTCGATCTCCTCTAAAGTTGTTGCGGAACTGATTGGCTACGAGCCGCAGCGCTATAGCAGCTCCTTGGAACGGCGCGGTGAATCGAGAATGTCGCCCAGTTTGAAATCGTTGATCGCCGCGGCAAACCCGGCGTCGATAATCAAATTGATGATCTCCTCTTGAGCATCTCGCGGCGACAAGCGAAAGGCGGTACGTAACGGCGGTATGGCCTTGCGCCATTTGCTCTGGCTAATATAGGCGCGGCCAAGATAGAGATAGGCCTGAGCATCCCTGGGATTGTCATGGGTTGCGTCTTCGAGATAGGGAATCGCATCAGCGAAGCGGCCCTGGTTAAAAAGCGTCAATCCGGTTTCAAAAACGTCGTGTTTCGAGCCCCAGCGGCCGAGCGACGAACAGGACGTGAGCAGAGCCAAACTTACGGCAATACCGACTATGGCGAGACGACTTCTCATGTGACTCACCCTCCTATTCGACGTTTAGACGCAAAAAAGCCCCGAATCTTAGCGATACGGGGCTTTTTTTCTACTTACTTGGAGAAAGCGGCCTTGAGCATCGGTTCGAGCTCGCCGCGCTCGTGCAACTCGTGCAAGATGTCGCAGCCGCCGACGAACTTGCCGTCGATGTAAACCTGCGGAATCGTCGGCCAATTCGAGTAGCGCTTGATACCCTCGCGCACAGCCGAGTCGGCCAGTACGTCATCGCTGGCGAAGGGGAAGCCGTAGGATTTGAGAATTTCGACGGTGTGCGCCGAAAAGCCGCACTGAGGGAAATCCGGCGTGCCCTTCATATAGACAAACACCTTGTTGTTCTTAACTTTCTCGTCGATTTTGCTGATCACATCTTCTGCCATAATCATTTCTCCTTATTTCCAGTTGGAATTAGGCCCCCAACTTCTCCCATTGTGCCGGACTATAGGTCTTGAGCGACAGCGCATGAATCCGCTGGTCCGCCAACGGCTCCTTGAGCACCTCATTGACCATGCGATGTTGTTCCAGCAAACCTTTGCCGTCAAAGGCCGCCGATACAATAATCAATTGCCAATGATCGCCGCCGCCGGTCAAGTCTTGGGTCTCGACCAGCGATACCGGCAACGCCTTCGCTAGAGTATCTTTGATTTCCTCAGGGCTAATCATAAGAAAAGCTTACCGGCAACCAAGCCCGCTTGCAACTGCGCCTATTGAACTTGTGTCGGGTTATCCCACCGGACCTTCGAAGTCGGGGCGGACCTTGCGCAGCATGGCGCGGAAGTCGACGCGCAACTCTTCGAGCGTCGGCCGGCCCCAATACCAGTAGCCGTTGTGGATGTTGTGAATCGTCAGGTCCGGCAGCAGTGCGAAAGTGTGCGGCATGGCGGTCACTCCCCTGCTTTTGGAGGTCTCGGTCATGTCGAGCATCTTTACGACCTTGCGCTCTTGGTCGCTCAAGAAGGGAAACTGCGCGCCCAAGCCGGTACGAAACGCATCGTTGACATCCGGCGAATCGACACTGCACACGGCGAGGTGGCAGTAGCTCACCGCCAGCTCCTTTTGAAATTCAACGTATTGGCGCAACTGCACCTGGCATTTGGCTCACCAATAGCCGCGGTAGAACGCCAGGACGAAGGGAAACTTGCCGACCAGCTCGGACAACTTCGCCGGCTGGTTTTCCTGGTCGGACAACTCGATGTCGGGAAATTTCTGACCGATCTTGAGATTCATACCGCCCCCCTCAGTTCAGGTTTAGAATGTGAATTGGCGTGATCGCTACTGGTAACGTTTCGCCATCTCGGTGAAGAACCCTTCCTTCTCCAACTGCTGCAATAGGCTCAGATCGACGAACTGTTCCGGCTTGGCGGTTTTGGCCTGGGGCACCTTTGGCGCCAACTCGTCGAGGATATACTGAATGCCTTTCAAGGTCGGGTAAGGTCGTTTGGCCACCCGCTTGACGAACCAGTCATAGGTCGCCTCGAGCACATCCTGTTCGTTGGTGCGCATATACTTGCCGGCAATGCGTTTGGACTCATCCTTATTCTTGCCGATAAAGTAAATCGCCTCGACGTAGGAGCGCAGCGCGCTCAACGCGGTCTCCCGCTGGCTGCGAATAAAGCCGCGCGAAGTAGCGAAGCCATTTCCCTGCACCTCGATACCGAGCTCCAGCATGTCGTACACTTCGATCAAACCCTGCCTTTTCGCCCGCGGCATTTCCGACGGCGTGAGAATCGTCGCGTCAATGCGACCGGCGTCGACCGCACTTAGCCGCTCCATAGTTGGGCCCGCCACTACCAGGGCAACATCTTTGCCCGCTTCCAGGTTGAATTTTTTCAGCAGAATCAACGCGGCATTATGAGACGCCGAGCCAAATCCGCTGACGCCCAAGTTCTTGCCCTTCAGCTGTTCGACCCGAGTAATCGCCGGTTTGGCGACCACTGAATAGTTATACGCCGATTCCGACGACGCGATCAAAACAATGTCATGGCCCTGCAGGCCGGCCGGCACCACGGTGCCGATATTGACGATCGGCGGATCGCCGGCGACCAGAGCCTGTGTCGCCATTTGCCCGCCGCGAAAAAAAATCACCTCGACGTCGAGCCCATGCCGCCGGTAAATTCCCGCGTCCTTGGCGATCCAAATGTGAATTTGATTGTAGGATATTGCCGGATAACCGATCTTGATCTTTTTTAGCTCCTGGGCCTGGGCCGAGCCGAGAAAAAGAGCGTAAACAAAAAACAAAATTTTAGTAATAAATTGACGCCGCCGAGACGCGAGGTCGACGATGGTGCTGAATCGAGCAGACAGCATCGAAGCCACTTCGGCAGCATTCCAATAGATAGAGTTTTCAGTCTTTTTACCTTGTACTCCTGGCATAGTGGCCGATCTTTACAGGAATCTTTCAGAGACTTCAATTCATTTAACGAGCCACTCCCGCGCGTTCAACGCCTGACCGGAAACTTCGGCGGACTCGTCCGAAGCCAGATAAACAAAGATCGGCATAATCGACTCTGGGGTAGGCAGCGTCATTGGGTCTTCCGCGGGATAAGCTTCGGCCCGCATTTTAGTTCTGGTTGCCGCTGGATTGACTGAATTTACCCGGATCCCCTCCGCACGCACTTCATCGGCAAGCACCTGCGTGAAGCCCTCCAACGCCGCTTTCGAGACCGCGTAGGCGCCCCACCGGGCTTTGCCGACCCGTCCCACCCCCGAGGTGAGATTGATGATTGCACCGGAACGCCGCGCCAACATGATCGGCAGCACCTCACGGGTCACCAGGAATAACCCATTGAGATTGGTGCCCATGACCTCCCGCCAAGCGGCAAATTCATAAGTGGCAATGGTTACTCGTGGTCCGAGCAAGCTGGCGTTGTTCACCAATACGTCAATGGTGCCGAATCGCGCAACCGCCTGTTGGACAATGCGCTGCACATCGGCAGGCTCAGCGATATCGCCGCTGGTGCCGTCGATTACCCCGCCGGCAAGGCGAATCTCCTCGATCGCACGCGTGAGGTCGCGAGGGTTACGCCCGCAGATAAATACTTCGGCGCCCTGATCGGCGTAGGCACCGGCGATCGCACGGCCAATGCCGCGGCTGCCGCCGGTGATCAACGCAACTTTGCCGGACAGTTTTTTGCTGTCGTTGCTTGCCATCGATCCGTCGCTATAACATAGTTCAGAAGTTCATGAAATCGTGGCAACCGCATCAACGACTGCTGCTCTTCCTGGCGATCGCCCTGGCCCTCGCTTGTGTCATCAGTCCAGTCTTGTCTCTGGGCGCCGACTGGTTCATGACCCAGTGGCCGGCTTTGATGCCACAGCGGATTCCGTTTCATCGCACCTTCGATCGCGCCTTCATGCTTTCCGGTGTCCTGCTATTTCTTGTTAATCGCCGCGCACTAATGACCGCACAACTGAGAGAGCTGCTTCAAGTCGGCGGCGCCACGGCGCGACAAGATTTCACCGCAGGGTTGGGACTGGCGGCAGCCTCCATTCTCTTGATCATCACCGCAATGACAGTCGCCGAAGTCTTTACGCCATTTTTTCGTCTCAGCGGATCCCTCACCTTGTCACGCATCACTAGTGCCGCGGCTGCCGGAGTTTTTGCCGGCGCACTGGAGGAGCTATTTTTTCGTGGCATCCTGTTCATGGGGCTGCGTGCCCATGGCTATAATTGCCGCGCCTATCTCTTGGCCAACCTATTCTATACAGCTGTGCATTTCGTCAAACCGGGCGAGCCCTATTACCTCGACCAACTGGAGCCCAGCGCCGGATTCCGTCATTTGGTTTATACCTTCACGCCGTTTCTTGACCCGCTGCCTATGGTGCCCGGCCTCATCGGATTATTCCTGGTCGGCGCGGTTCTGTCGTTTGCCGTGGACCGTTCCGGCAATTTGTTTCTCGCCATTGGATTGCACGCTGGCTGGGTGTTCGGATTAAAAACTCTGCGAGTATTCGGCGACTTCAAACGCGATCAACTAGGATGGCTGTTCGGCGCCAACGATCCAAAAATCGTCAGCGGCATAGTTACTTGGGCAGCGATCCTTGTGACCGGCGTGGCTGTCTATTACCTGACTAAGCGCCGCGCCGCCCGGTCAAGCGATCTGCCTCGCGCAGTAGCGACTTGAGCTTCTCGGCGATAGGTTGTCCGAGCAAGCGATACCCCGCAGCGTTGGGATGGATTGGATCGCTTTTGAGTTGGGGATCGCTAAGGATTCCTTGCATCACCTGGGGAATATAGTAGGCGCCAAATTGCTCGGCCGACTCTTTGTAGATCGGGCTGAATTCATCGGTAAAGAGCCCGAGTCGCATCCCGGCGATCGCCACCATCGCGCCATGGTCCTGCAAGCGCCGCACGACCTCTGCCAAATTCTTTTTAGTCTCGCGGCGCGGCACCTGGCGCAAAAAGTCGTTGCCGCCCAATAAGACAATCACCAGGCGCGGATCGCGTTCCAGGACTTCGGGTAAGCGCGCCAGTGCGTCTGCCGTGGTGTCGCTGCGTCTGCCTCGATTGACCACCGGAAAGGCTAGTTCGCGCAACAGGACCGCAGGATAGTCTTCGCCCGGATTGGCACCGACACCTTCGGTCAAACTGTCGCCCAAACCGACGATCGCCTCTCTCGTCGAACCGAGATTACGCAGGTTATTAAAGCTGCCGCCGCCGCAAGCAATCGAACCGATCAGCAATAAGGCGTAACTCGCCGTGCGAAAGATGGATTGTCTGGTATGGGCCCGCACAAGTTTCACCGCCGGACGCTGCCATGAATACCATCATGATGGCATCAACAGATCGCTTAGCCCCCGCGTCGAAGGCAGCTGTTCCAAATGCTGCACGGCGTCAAGAACTTGTTCCACTTGGTTCATCGGCAACGCGAGTTTAGCGTTGGTGCGAAACTTTGCCTCGATGTCAGACGGCGGCAAGGGGTCTTCAAAACCGCCGCGCGGGTGCGGCTGATTTTCTTCGAGCAGGGTGCCGTCATCGAGATAAACTTTGACATGGCCGGAAAAATGGCGCGGGTAATCGATGCTCGCATCGAGTTGGTAACGAACTTTTGCGGCTAGCTGTAAGACTTCGGTGTCGCGAATCGCTTGGTCGGTAAACTCCTCCAAGCCGGCTCGGCCACGGACCAGCATGACCGCGATACTGTAGGGCAAGCTGAACTTGGCACCGTAGGAGCTGATCGGCGTCTGCTTGTCCGCCAACGGTTCCCACAGACGATGCACCGGCCCTTCGGCCGTGCGACACACGACTTCTTTGATCCGCGCCGGCGCCGGAGCATGCTTCTGCTTAATCTTGAGGGCGCAATCCATGTAGGGATGGGAGATCGAACCGCAGGGATAAGACTTGAACGTCAGCCTGGGGATCTCCCAGATCTTGCCAAGCTCGGCGATTTTCTCATAGTGGTAATCGTTCTTGCCGCCGAACGACGGAAAGAAACCGTTGATGCCTTCGAAGACTTTTGCCGGACCGCGAAAACCTTCTTTGGCCAGCAGCGCCGCAATGACGCCGCCATGAGAAGACCATCCGGGATGCAAGCGCTTGGTCCATGTGCCGTCGGCCAAATATTCGATGATTCCCGAGCTCTGGCTGCCGCATAGACCAAAGGCGTCGATCCATTGTGCAGGGCTCAATCCGTAGAGCCGGCCCGCCGCCGCCGCTGCGCCGAAAGTCGAACAGATCGCCGTCGGATGAAAACCGCGGGCATGAAACTTTCCCGGCGCAACAAGACCAATCTTACACAGCACCTCGGTGCCGACGATGGCGGCCTCCAAAAGCGCTCGCCCGCTCGCGGCGGTTTCTTCCGCCACCGCGAAGGCGGTCATCCACGCGCACGAGCCGGTGTGGACGATCGCCTCTTCCAAGGTATCATCGTAGTCCAAACCATGGGCTAGAGTGCCATTGGCGATCACCGCATTGGCCGCGGCCACCCGGTCCGGCGAACCGATGATCAAGCTATCGGCCGCGCCGCCGAGCTTCTGGGCCACCTTAGTGACCATCGCGCCAAAATCCATGGTCGACGATGCCAGTGCGACACCGAGGGTATCGAGAAAAACTAACTTGGCTTTCTCGACGACCGCAGGTGGCATATCGACCAGCTTCAAGCCAGCGGCGAATTTACCGATCAATTGTGAATAGGACTCCACGCGCGCGACTCTCCTTCCAACGCTTTACAGCGCTTTTTCCACCATGATACTTTCGAGCGAAGTTACACTTCGGCCATGGTACGCGCAACCCGGGAGAACGAAATGGAATGGCATAGCGTCCTGATCGGTCCGCTCTCGCTCGCCGCCGGCGTCTTGCTCTTGTTGATCTGCTTGGCGGGGTTTCTCTGGTTGACCGGCAAGCTCGAAGGCTATGACCCGATCAACGAATTGCTGCGGCGCGACAATCCGGCATTGGGGCTGCGCTACACTCTGTTCGCCATCGCCGTGGTTTTTTCATTGTTTGGGATCTTTGACCGCGGCCAGGACGACTCGGGAGCAGCGGATTTTACGCTCCAGGCGATTTTGGCAATCGTGCTGATTTATATCTCGCGGTTTTTGAATGACTGGTTCATCCTTTATCACTTTAGCAACAACCGCGAGGTCGTGCAGGGGAAAATGTCGCCGTGGCGCTCATCGAAGGCGCCACCTACATGGCCAGCGCCTACGTGATTGGCGGTGCATTCTACGATTGGGAGAACGGTTTGACCACGGCCATCCTGTGGTTTCTCATCGGCCAACTGCTCATGGTGCTGCTCGCGTTCCTCTACCGATCGGTGGCGCGAGGCACGGACAGCGCCCTCGACGGTCACAATGTCGCCGTCGGCATCTCGCTCAGCGCAGTTCTCCTAAGCGGCGGCATGAAGTGACTTAACCACCCGGCCGAGTTACTCGACGCCTCACGCCGCCTTAGGCACCGTGTCGTGCCGCTTCGGCGCCGGAATCGCCAGCACCGGACAATGCGCATGGGCAATCACCTTCTCGGTAACGCTGCCGAGCAGGACGTGATCCAGCCCGGTGCGCCCATGGGTCGACATCATTACAACGTCAACGGCTTCGCGCTCGGCCATGGCGGCGATGTTTGCGTAGGCCGTGCCCAGTTCGACTTTCTGACGCACTTCGACCACATTCATGAACTCAGCGAAATTCTCTCTTAGAAACTTATCGAGAAACTCTTGCTGCTCAGCCAGCAAAGTGCGCACCGGCGCGAAATTCTTGGGTGTACCAAACCAGTCATCGCCCATGTCAATGACATGCAGCACGATCAACTCGGCGCCGGTCTCGTGGGCATCCTCGAAGGCATGCCGTAAACCGGTGATCGACAAATCGGAGTAATCAGTCGGTGCCAATATCTTTCTTATCTTGCTCATAAAAACCTCCTTGCGAGCGGCGTTATTTCTCTCACCTGGGCTCCGGCTCTGTTCAACCGGCATGCAACACCAGCACCGGTTCATCAGAGTGGCGCACTACTTTCTCAGTCACGCTACCAAGCGTCCAACGGCTCACGCCGGACCGGCCGTGGGTGCACATCGCGATGAGCACATCAGGACGCGCATTGGCGTAGCGGACAATCGCCTCAGCGCCGGAACCTTCCAGCGCAACCCACGACACCTTGGCTAAGCCACCGGCCTTCAACCCCTCGACTTTCTTCTTGAGATAGTCTTCCACGTCTTCCTTTAGCTCACGGAGCATTTCGTCGTACTTGGGCAGATAGTCTTCACTGCCATAGTAAGCCGTCGCCGCGAGTTCATAGGCGCGGCAGAGAACGATCTCGATATCGAGCATTTTGGCGATTTCACTGACGGTCACCAACACCGATGCCGCTAGCTCGGAACCGTCGAGCGGGACCACGATGGACTTGAAATCGACCGTCCGGGCTACCGCCGCCTCGTCACCAGCGCGCACCAGGAATAACGGCACCTTCGTGCCGCGCAGGACTTTTTCTGCCACACTACCCATCATCCAGCGGTTAATTCCCGAGCGGCCATGGGTAGCCATGGCGATCAACGTGCCCTTTTCCGCCTCAGCTCGTTCGATGATCAGGTCAGCGGGCCGGCCCCGCTCGACCTTGCAAGTGACATTAAGACCGGTAAATGTCGCGGCGATTTCGTCCAAGTGCTCGCGGCTCGCACTTTCGCCCTCAGCGATGATCCGATCCAGATAACGCGCCTTATCGGCAGCTATATGCGCCGTCGCCGCAGCGATATCGACGACTTCCAAGAGTTCAATGGGCAGTTTGAATGTCGTGGCCAAGATACGCGCAAATGGCAATACCTTCTCGGCAGTCTTGGACCCATCCAGCGGTATCAGTAACTTGGAAAACATACCCATCTCCTTTGCGGACCTCTCTCAGTTAGCTAATAGCGCAACTAGCATGCCAGCAATGTAAGTCGGCTTACCAGGCTAAATGAATATTTTTTGTCACCGATGAGAATAGATTAGGGCTGAAATCCCAGGAATGAAAAATAAACGGTGTCCCAAGCAAAAACCCTCAAAACCCTATTAAACTCGCTTTACCGCACGATTCGCTCGCGCAAGAACTTTTCGCAGGTGGCAGCTAACCTGTCGACGTCCGCGTCCGTGCGCAGCTCAAGACAAGCTCCAGGATCAACCTCGTCAAGCGCTTCAAAGGTGTCCTTTTGGTGGAGGTAGATTTCCCAACGACCATCCGACACGTCGAGCCCTTGGGCCGCTCGTTGGATCAAACGCTGGTGAATTATCTCCTCGGCAACTGAACAATGGATCAGCAACATCGGCACATGATGTTTTGCCGCCAATCGAACCATCCGCCGCCGTTGGGCGCGCTGGGTAAAAGTCGCGTCCAAAATCACACCCTGGCCGCGGGCGATTAACTTTTCGCTATCACGCGCCATTTTTGCGTAGGTCTTCTCGCTCATGGTCGCGCTATAAATCCCCTCAAGATATCCCTCAGTCTGGCGCCCCACTTTTCCCGCCAGGGCCTTACGGACTACATCGGAATTGATACTCGAGACCCCGAGTCGTTCGCTTAGCGCTTTCGCCACTGTCGACTTGCCGCTGCCGCTAAATCCACTGACCAGGATCAAAAAAGGCTGCAGCGGCTCCCAGGTGAGCCTCGCCGCATAACGCAGATAGCCCTGCGCGGTGGCAAAGCCCGCGCTACCGCGCAACGCATAAACTTTTGCGCGCACCATCGCGCGGTAACATTTCCAAAACGGCAAAAGTTTTCTGAAATCGTTGTCTTGGAGCAGTTCACCATAGCGCCTGAGAAACGGCTCGACCAAGTCGCCATTACCGCGCGCCTCAATATCCATCGCCAAGAAGGCGATTTCCGAGGCCAGATCGCAGCGGCGGAACTTCGGCTCAAACTCGACACAGTCGAAAACTTGAATCCCCTCTGGAGCGAAACAGACATGCTCGGCGTGAAGATCCCCATGGACGTCGCGCAGCCAACCTTGTGCGGCGCGCCGGGCAAAGAGTTCGCCATGGGATTCAATGAAACCCATGGCGAATTGGTCGACGGCGCGGAAGTCTTCCACGTCGATGGCTTTACCCAAGAAGGGGTTGAGATCGGCGATGTTGTCGCACCATTGGCGCCGAACCAGCGCCGGGTATTGCGCAGGGTCGACAGCCCTGACCCGCTCCGCGCCTTGGTGGAAGTGGGCCAGCAACTCTGCCAGCTCGCGCATCATCGCCGCTGTCACCTGGCCGGTGTCGAGCAGAAACGGCAGCATGCGTTTTTCCGGCAGCCGACGCATCACCAGAACATACTCCGCCGGCTCGGCCCAACCGCCGATCCGCCAGCCCAGATCGTCAAAGGTTATCGGCATGACACCGATGTAGACCGACGGAGCTAAACGCCGGTTGAGGCGCAGCTCTTCCTGATAGTAGACACGCCGTTTCTCAAGGGTCGAATAATCGAGGAACGAATAGCGCACCGGTTTCTTCAACTTGAAGACCAGCTCTCCGGCGAAGAAAAGATGGGAGATATGGGTCTCTTTATGGGTCACCGTATCCGGCGGTTTGGGATAGAACTGCGGGTCGAGCATCGCTTGAACGAGCGACTCTTGGGCGTCCGACATTGTAACCAGTTCCGCGGGAGCGGGCATCATGCCGTCCCCGCCGCGTCCATGCGTCATACTATCTATATCTCTCCGTGTGACCCATAGGATTGGATCCGCTATTTCGACGGGTCGCCGGGAGTTTACAGAATTGGCCTGCAGGTCGATCAGAAGTCGTGTACCAACGACAGGCATGACTCACTTGGACCCGTCACAATCATAACGAGCGTGAACTCCCTCAACTTGAGAAAAGGCAAGAATGAGACCAGCCGAGCCAAATCGCCCTCAGACACGGGATTTCACATGAATTTGCTAGACCCGGGAGAAAAATCTTCCTAGGAATAGGAGCCTTGCGGAGAGCCATTGCAGAATCTAGGAAACTACTCGATGCCGAGCTCTTCGATCTTGCGGTAGAGAGATGACAGACTGATGTCCAGAAGTTTTGCTGCTTCCTTGCGATCCTGGTTGGTTTGCTCAAGCACGCGCGTGATATGCTGCTTCTCAAACTGATTGACCGAATCCTTCAAGTTGAGGGTGAATGCGGGGTGGCCAGCGCCGCTCGCTACCACCGCGGCGGGCAAGTCTTTGAGCGTGATACGCTCGCCGTCGGCAAGAATCATCGTGTGTTCAATGACGTTGTCGAGCTCGCGCACATTGCCCTTCCACGGCAGCGACATGAGGAGCTGAACGGCGTCCGCGTCAATACCGTGAAAATTCCGCTTCAGCTCCGGGTTATGGCGCTGGATAAAATAATCGATCAGCAGCGGAATATCCTCGGGACGCTCCTTCAACGGTGGGATATGGATCTCCATAATATTGAGCCGGTAGTAGAGATCCTCGCGGAAGCGGCCCCCCGCGACTTCTTGCTTCAAGTCCCGATTGGTCGCCGCCAGCACGCGCACATCGATATGGCGCGGCGTGGTCGTGCCGATCGGCAAGATCTCTTTAGCCTCAAGGGCGCGTAACAATTTCACTTGCAGATGTTGTTGGATCTCGCCGATCTCATCGAGAAAAATCGTTCCGCCCTTGGCTTTCTCCAATAAACCTTCCTGATTGGCGAAAGCGCCGGTAAACGAGCCTTTCATGTGGCCAAACAACAAACTTTCCAGCAGGGTCTCCGGCAGCGCGCCGCAATTGACCGGTAGGAACAGTTTTTCCTTGCGATCGCTGAGGGCGTGTAGCGCCAATGCGATCAACTCTTTGCCGGTGCCGCTAGCGCCGGTGATCAGCACGGTAGCCTGGGTGTTAGCAACTTTTTTAACCAGACTAAGAACGTCGCGCAGCGCTTTACTTTTGCCGATGATATTGTCGAGGTGAAATTCCATACAAAGTTGGCGGCGTCCCAGGACAGGGCGAGCCTTGGCGATTTAAAGCGCAAGCCAATGGCCTTGCTTATAGCCTTTCTGCCGCTTGAAGCAGCTCTGGATTATCGCAGAAGCGGCGCAGCGCGGACTTCAACTTCTGCCTTTGAATGGCGGCGGGCACGCCCAAGTTTTCCATGGTCCGGGCGATCTGTTCGCCGCCCAGATGAATCAGTTTGCCATAGATCGCGTCGATTTCTGAACTTTCAATCTCAAGGGCGATCCGAAACGACTCTTCTACGGTCAACGCCGCCGTGCCCTGGGCGAGGAAGGCATCTAGCCATTGGCGCAGCCGGTCGGCGCGGTCTTGGCTGACCGTTGGGTCCAAGCGCTCCTCTTCATAGTTTTCGATCACCGCCCGGCAAGCCTGCAGAATGCAAGCATGTTGCTCCTCCTCCCTGGCCATCTCCCACCAGAAATCGCGCAGCGCCGGATCGGCAAGAAACAGATGCGAGAAACGGAAGTAAATCCTGGCAACGAGCCGTTCGATCTCGGCAAAGGCCAATAGAGAATCGAACGGCTCTTCGGGTATCATGCGGTTTTGAGACTCCCTCTGAGAAATTCAAGCAGCTCGATATGCTTTTCCGAATCGCGAATCATCGAATCCATCAGGACTTTGAATAGGCCGTGATAGTAATCAGCGCTCTCGCCAATCAAGGTCTTGTAATCCTTGATACCCTCTTTTTCAATCCGGATAAACTCTTCAGTCACTTCAAGTAGTTTGCCGTCTACCGCCCCCGAGTCAGCGCCCCCTTCTAAACTGCCCGCCGGCTTGGTCCAAGTGAGGCTTCCTTTCAAGGTTGCGACCATCGCATGGATCACCGCACGATGCTTCTCTTCATCTGAAATGATCAGCTGAAGTAAAAAGCGAGTCGCCGGGTTGGGCATTTCACCGAGCACTTGCTTGTAATACTCGAGCGCTTTCTCCTCCTTATTTTCATGGGCTTCAAACTCGTTGAGCAAACGTTCAATCGGCGAAATCTGTCCCGGAGTCCTCAGCAAATCGAACATCATATTGACATCAGAGATCTCTTCCATAAATTTTTCTCCTTCCTAAGCTTGCCCGCGACGCGTTTAATTCCCCACTCCTGTAACAACGATCCTCGTATCTATACTTTAGCTTGCGCAATGTCTATGCCACAAAAGTGCTGCGTGAATCCATGTACGGCATGAGCCGCGACGCAAAAAGTTCGCGCTGCCAAGAATCAAAAGCAAAAAATTTCGCAGATATGCGAAATGATGAACCTGATCACCTCCGCTCACCCAGTCTTGATTGAGACTTGCACCGGCACAGAAATCGCTACATTTTGATATCATCATGGCGAACAACAGTCACTCTTCCAAGACTAATCTCGGAATTCTTGTCGGCGGAGGTCCGGCACCCGGGATCAACGGCGTCATCAGCGCGATTACGCTGGAAGCGCGCACTCGCGCCCGCAAAGTGATCGGCATCTACGAAGGCTTTCACTGGCTCATGCAGGCTGACGCCAATCATGTGCGCGAACTGGACCATGCCGATGTGTCCAGGGTCCACTTCCAGGGCGGTTCGATCTTGAATACCTCGCGCGCCAATCCGACGAAAAAGCCGAACGATTTACGACATGTCGTCGAGACCCTGGACCGGCTCGGCGTCGGCTATCTCGCAACCATCGGGGGCGACGATACCATGTTTGCGGCCAGCGAAGTGGCCAGAGAGGCGCAGGGTCGCATCCGGGTTTGCCATGTACCCAAGACCATCGACAACGATTTGCCACTACCGGGCGCGACCCCAACCTTTGGCTTTGAGACCGCGCGCCAGCTGGGCAGCGATCTGGTGCAAAATCTGATGGAAGACTCGCGCACCACCGGCCGCTGGTATTTCGTCGTCGTGATGGGCCGTTCAGTGGGTCACCTCGCCCTCGGCATCGGCAAGTCCACCGGCGCCACCGTCACACTCATCCCGGAAGAGTTTCCCGGAGCGATTCGCGTTGCCACCGTGTGCGACATTCTCGAAGGCGCGATGCTCAAACGCAAAGCTTTATGGAATCGGTCGGACGGCGTCGCCGTGATCGCCGAAGGATTGCTCGAGCATATGCCGATCGACGAACTCAAAAATATCGACGGTGTGCAGATCGTCCACGATAGCTACGGCCACCTGCGCCTCGCCGAAGTCGACCTCGCTTATATTTTGAAAACACTTATCGAGCACCGTTTTGTTAGCCGCGGCGCCACCGCTGCGGTTATCCACAAGAATATCGGCTACGAGCTACGCTCGGCGGCACCGGTCGCCTTCGATTGCGACTATGTCCGCACGCTCGGATACGGCGCTGTGGAATTTCTGCTCAACCCAAGCGCAGCCGTAGCCAAGCTCGACGGGGCCCTGGTTTGTCTGGTCGATGGCCGACTCGAATACCTCGACTTCCCCGGTCTACTCGACCCTAAGACCGGGAAAACGCGGGTTCGTTCAGTCGACATTTATTCACCGTCGTACCGGGTCGCGCGGGAATACATGATCCGCCTGGAAAAAGAAGATTTTAGAGATGACGAGAAGCTCCGGCAATTGGCCCAGGCCGCGACATCGGGGCAGCATTTCTGCTCGGCGGAGCAGTTTCGCGACCGCTATCAATATTTGACCACCGATTTACGGGGCTGTAACTAACAGGAGCACCGATGACAACCAAAGTCGCAATCAATGGATTTGGCCGGATTGGCCGGTTGGTGCTGCGCACCCTGCTCGAGCGCTGTAAGAATGAACTGTCCGTCGTCGCGATCAACGACATGGCGGATTTGAAAACCAACGCCCACTTGTTTCGCTACGACACGACCTACGGCATTTACCCCGGTAAAGTCGAAAGCGGTGACGGCGTCATGAAGATCGACGGCCAGTCGATCGCCGTGCTCAGTCAGAAAGAACCCGCCCGCCTGCCGTGGAAACAGCTCGGCGTCGACATCGTCATTGAAGCCACCGGAGTTTTCACCGACGGGGCGCAAGTTCGTGCTCATCTGGATGCCGGCGCCATGAAAGCCATCATCACCGCACCAGCGACCAATGAAGACATCACGCTCGTGTTGGGGGTGAACGATGGCGCCTACAATCCGCGCAAGCATCATATCGTCTCCAACGCTTCGTGCACGACCAATTGTCTGGCGCCAGTGGCAAAAGTGTTACATGACGCCTTCGGCATCGAGCGCGGGCTGATGACCACCATCCATGCTTACACCAACGACCAGAGAATACTCGACCTAATGCACAAAGACCTGCGCCGCGCCCGCGCCGCAGCGATGAACATCGTGCCGACGAGCACGGGAGCGGCCAAAGCCATCGGCTTGGTCATGCCGGAATTAAAAGGCAAACTGCACGGCCTTTCTCTGCGTGTCCCGACCTCAACGGTTTCCGTGGTCGACCTAGTCGTCGATCTCAAAAAGGCCGCGTCGGTCGAAGCGATCAATGCAGCGCTAAAAGAAAGCGCCGAAGGCAAGATGAACGGCATCCTCGCCTTTTGCGACGAGCCGCTGGTATCCAGCGATTTCCGCGGCAATCCCGTGTCGTCCATCGTCGACGGACTTTCCACCGTGGTCCTTGAAGGTAAGATGGCCAAAGTTCTAAGTTGGTACGATAATGAATGGGGTTACAGCTGTCGGGTCGCCGATTTGGCGAAACTGATGGTGACTAAGGGACTTTAACAAGGAGCAAAACCATGAACGCCAAAGATATCATGACCCGAGACATCATCACCGTCAGCCCGACCATGAGCGTGAAAAACCTAGCCATGACTCTCATCAAGAATCAGATCAGCGGCGCGCCGGTGGCCGGCAAGAACGGCAAGATCGTCGGCGTCGTTTCCGAAGCCGATATCGTCGGCAAGAAAGGCAAAGACGTCAAATCCATCATGAGCAAAAGCGTCATCAGTGTAAGCGAAGAGACCTCGGTGGAGGAAATCGCCCGCTTGATGACCGCCCACGCGATTAAGCGCCTTCCGGTAATGACGGAAGGCGCTATCGTCGGCATCGTCAGCCGCGCCGACATCGTCAGCGCCATCGCTCAAGGCGAGCATGTCGCGATTCACACGCCAATCTACGATCTTTAGAATCGCCTTTGTCGAAGCCAGCGCCCCATTCACCTTGCGTCGGCGATACCCGGCGCAGGGCTTCGACACGTAGTCTCTCAGTCCCAATTGCAATTCGCTGCGACAACGTCGCGCGTTGCGGCAGTAGCGCAAACAAATGACGCTTTCTTAATTGTGAGAAGTATTTGCGCGCCGTTTCCAATCGATAAGAAATTTTCCGAACGAGCGTCCGAAAAACCTCCATTACTGTGGGGGATCCCATAGGCTGAGATCTGGCATCCGCCTTGCGAAGAGTTCTGCACAATTGCACTGACACACCTTTACAGTGCGAAACAATCTAAAATTCACTGAGGAGGAATCATGGCGGAGCGCATCACCAATTTCGATGACTGGAAGGACCTATTTTATAAGTGGCAAAAGGATATCGGCTTCGATCCCGAGCTGGTCAAGGATTACAAGTTCGACGCGATCTACGATGAGGGCACCAGTCCAACCATCGAGTTCGGCGAGTTCAAAGGGCGCAAAAAGTTCGAGAAGATCCTCGACATGCCGACGCAGGACATGCGCGATTCCTTGCTGCATTTGATTTTCTATCAAGGCGATACCGAATTCGGCTCTTCCGAACAGCAGCGCAAACTGATCAACAGCGCGCCCAGCGACTACGATCGCCAGTGTCTGATTCGGGTCATGCGCGAAGAGCAGCGCCATGGCTGGCAGATGTGCCATGTGCTGATTTCCAATTTCGGCGATTCCGGCAAACTCGAAGCGCGCAAGCTGCTCGAGCGCCACGCTTATGACAATTCCCGGCTGCTTGGCGCTTTCAATAGGAACGTTGACGATTTCATCGACTTCGTCACCTACACTTGCTTCATCGACCGGGATGGCAAGTATCAACTCACGATGCTGCATCATTCGAGCTTCGCGCCGTTGTCGCGCAGCATGGGGCCGATGCTGAAAGAAGAAGCCTTTCATTTGTTCACCGGTCAGACCGGTCTGTCGAGAATCGTCAAAGCCGGCAAAGTGCCGATCCCGATCCTGCAAAAATACCTCAATAAGTGGCTTTCAACCGGCTACGATCTGTTCGGCAAAGATCACTCGACTGCCGCCGCTCGCTTCTATCGCTGGGGTTTCAAGGGACGGTTCGACGAAGCCACCGCCAAGGAACCGCCAAAAGATCTCGACCGCTTGAACGAGGAAGCGCGCAATCTTTACTATAAAGAAGACTGCGAAATCATCGAGGGATTGAATCGGCTGATTCCCGAAGGCAGCCCCAAACTACAGGCGCCGGACATGAAGTTTAACCGCCAGATCGGCGACTACGAGGGCAAGATGTTCAGCGTCGAAGGCAATCCGTTGTCCGAGGCCGAGTATAAGAAACATCTCGAAGAGGTCTTGCCGGGCCCGGCTGATCGCAAAATCTTGGCACCAATCTTCAAGAGCGGCAACTGGATGTCGGCGGGCGCGGGCAACGCCTAACCTTTCCGTCAAGGCCTTCACGGCGACGCGTTCATCGATTGCGCCGCCGTGAAGCTCGCAGGTATCAACTTTTCAGCTGGTGTAAAGGAAGCGCACAATGCCTCAAGAAGCGGCCGCGATGGACGCTCGCCGAGATCTCGACCGTGCGCTGGATGCCAAGTGGCTATCCGGCCTGTGGAACGTGAGCAACGAAGATCGCACCGGCGAGCCCAAAACCAAAGTCAAACCCCATCTGTGGAAATGGGCCGATGTTTACGACTCGCTGCAACGGGCGCGCGATATCATCGGTATCGGCCCTGGTACCGCCGAACGGCGCTATATCCGTTTGGTCAATCCCGGGCTTAACGATCGGAAGTTGACCGCGCACACGATGCTATTCGGCTTTCAGTTGATTCAACCCGGAGAAGTCGCGCCGGCGCACCGTCATACCATGACCGCCTTCCGCTTTGTCCTCCAGGGCAAAGGGGCGTTCACCAATGTCGAAGGCGAGAAAATGGTCATGCAGCCCGGCGACTTGATCCGCACACCGCAGTGGGCCTGGCACGAGCATGAAAATCAAGGCAGCGAAGCGATGATCTGGGCCGATGGCCTCGATGTGCCGTTGATCGAAGCATTGCAGGTCGTTTCCGTCGAGCGCCGGCATGAAGAGCGGCTGCGAGTTAAAGAAGGAACAATCCATCCGTCGCTCTACGGCATGATGCGCCCGGCCGGCCAAGCCGCGCAACGGTTGGTTGCGCCGTTACACTACCGCTGGTCGGATACCTACGCAGCCCTGCAACAGCTCGCCGAGAAAGTTCCCGATCCCTACGACGGCGTCGCTTTGGACTATGTCGACCCTTTGACGGGCGGCCCGACCTTCCCGACGCTGCTCTGCCGCATCCAAATGTTCCGGCCCGGCGAGCGGACCCAAAGTCACCGTCATCGCAGCACCAGCATCTACCATGTTTTTCGCGGCCGCGGCACGACCAAGGTCGACGGCACGACCTTGGAATGGCAGCAAGGCGATAGTTTCGTTGTGCCGCTCTGGAGCTGGCACAGCCACGCCAACGCGTCGTCGCAGGACGAAGCGATCTTATTCTCGCTGCATGACGAGCCGGTTTTGCGCGCCTTCGGACTTTACCTCGAAGAAGGCGCCGCGGCTTAGAGATGGCTTGGATCTCATGGCTGAACTCAGCGTGACGTGAATCAATCATCAAGCTAAGGACAATGCATTGATATGTTGCAGTGAAGAGCTCAATCGAATCAGCGCGGACCATTTCTCGGTGCGGCCGTATTTGGGGATCGATTTCTAACTAAACGCGATTCAAAAAACACTTCGGGAAAGTGAGAGGTTTGAATGCAAAGCTGGTTTCCTGAAAATGTCTCGACCTTCGGCGCCGATGTAGACGGCATCTTCTGGTTCATTTTCTACATCGTCACCATTTGGTTTTTTCTCACTGAAGGACTGATTCTTTACTTTGTCTTTCGTTATCGACGCAAACCCGGGCAGAAGGCAGTTTACGCCGCGGGCGATACCTGGGCGCAACTGGCTTGGGTTCTCGTGCCGATGGCGATCGTGGTCGTGCTCGACTTATTCATTGACATTCGCAGTGCCGACGTCTGGGCCAAGGTTAAACTGCAACGCCCGCCTACCGATTTCGTCGTGCACGGAATCGGCAAACAGTTCAACTGGGAATTTGTCTACCCCGGAGCGGATGGGAAGTTTGACACGGACGACGACATCAAGACCGACAACGAACTGCATGTTCCGGTCGGCAAACCGATCCAGGTCATCTTGATGTCCAAGGATGTGATCCACAGCTTTTTTCTGCCGCATTTTCGCCTCAAGCAAGACGCCATGCCGGGGCGACGTATTCCGGTATGGTTCGAGGCCACCAAGATCGGGCAGTTCGAGATTCCCTGTGCGGAACTTTGCGGCTTCGGCCATTCAGGAATGAAGGGGCTCTTGGTCGTTCACCCGCCGGACGAGTATCAGAAATGGTATCAAGAAAAATCGACCGGTTCGGGAGCTTAGGTAAAATATTGAAGAAGGACATAGAGGTAAAAAACGTGAATGAGATAGCGACAGATCACCACTCCCATAGTGACAATCGAAGTTTCGTCAGCCGCTACGTTTTCTCGACCGATCACAAGGTCATCGCCAAGCAGTACTTGAGCCTGTCGTTATTTTGGGCGCTTTTGGGTGCCGGCTCGGCGTACTTAATTCGCTGGCAGATCGCCCATCCCGACACTGAAGCTTTCGGTTGGGGCTATATCGAACCCAACGTGTACAATACGCTTGTGACCATGCATGGCACGATCATGGTTTTCTTTGTTGCCATGCCGCTCCTGCTCGCCGCCTTTGGCAATTTTCTGCTGCCGCTAATGGTCGGTGCCCGCGACATGGCTTTCCCGCGTCTGAACATGCTCTCGGTGTGGATTTTCGCTCTAGCTTCGGTGGTGCTGTTTACGTCGTTTTTTGTGCCTGGCGGTGCCGCCGCCGCCGGTTGGACCGGCTACCCTCCCCTGTCGGCTAAGAATGAATATACCGGTGGCGGCTATGGCGTGGATCTCTGGCTGCTCGCCCTCGCCCTGGAGTTTGCCTCGTTCTTGCTCGGCGGCATTAATTTTTTGACGACGGCCATTAACATGCGCGCGCCCGGCATGACCCTGATGCGCATGCCGATGCTCGTCTGGATGCAATTGATCGCGGCGGTCGTGTTTATGCTTTCAGTAGGACCGACAATCGCCGGCGCGATTTTGCTCCTGATGGATCGCAACTTAGGCACGACATTTTACGCTCCCGACGCTGGCGGCGATCCGCTGCTTTGGCAACATTTGTTTTGGTTCTTCGGCCACCCCGAGGTCTACGTCATCCTGCTTCCCGGTTTGGGCATCACTTTGGAAATCATCTCGGTGTTTGCGCGCAAGCCGATATTCGCGTACCGGCCGATCATCTACGCTTCGATCATTTCTGGATTCCTGAGTTTCCTGGTCTGGGCGCATCATCAGTACGTCAGCGGCATGGACCCGCGCTTGGCGATGCCCTTCAGCATCACGACCATCATCATCTCTGTGCCCTTCGCTTTGGTCATTTTTTCGATCGTCGCCACGCTCTGGGGTTCTTCGATGGTCTTCACCACGCCGATGCTTTTCGCCATCGGCACTTTGGGAGTTTTCATCTTCGGCGGCCTGACTGGAATTTTTAACGGTTCGGCGGCGGTGGATATTTATATTCATGACACGTACTTTGTCGTCGCCCATTTTCATTACACGCTGATCAGCAATGTTTTTTTCGCCGGCTTTGGCGCCCTTTACTTCTGGTTTCCCAAGATGTTTGGCCGGATGATGAACGAGACTTTGGGCAAGATTCACTTCTGGCTCACCTTCGCCTTTTTCAATCTCATCTTCGGTCCCATGCATCTGGTCGGCCTGGGTGGAATGATGCGGCGCATCGCCAATCCGACCCAGTATGATTTTTTGAAACCGGTGGAACCGTTGAACATCTTCATTACGTTGATGGCGATCTTATTGATCTGTTCGCAAATCGTCTTTGTTATCAATTTCTTCTGGAGCCTGTTCGCCGGTAAAGTAGCTCCGGCCAATCCTTGGCAGGCCAACACCTTGGAGTGGAGCACCAGCTCACCACCACCGCACGAGAACTTCGACGCGATACCAGTGGTGTATCGGGGGGCTTACGAATACAGCCTGCCGGGTCAAAAAGAAGACTGGTTACCGCAGAATCTGGATGTGGGAGACGGCGCAAAAGCGGCGCTTCATTGAACAAAGGCCGACCGCAACGATGGCATACGCATTTCAAACGTCCTTGGGAGGATAGACTTTGACGACAAACACAACGACGTTCGATATTCCGACCGAGCCTTACGGCAAAGTCGGCACTTGGTGGTTTCTTGCTTCGGAGATCCCGACGTTTGGCGCTATTTTGGTTGCCTACATCGTGATGCGGCTCGGCAGCACGGGTTGGACCGAAGCGTCGCACCATTTGAACTTCAATATTGCGCTCATCAATACGTTTATCTTGCTCACCAGCAGCATGACCGTCGTGATGGCCCATGGCGCGGCGCAAGATCGAGATTTCAAACGCGCGGCTAATTTCTTAGGTCTAACGGTCGTGCTCGGTCTCGGTTTTCTCGGTATGAAGGCTTTTGAGTACAGCACCGAGATCAGCCACGGCTTCTTACCGAGCTCAGGGATGTTTTGGTCATTTTATTACGCCATGACCGGATTGCACGGCCTCCATGTCGTGGCCGGGATTATCATCAACTTAGTGCTGTGGATCCAGGCCACCAAGGGGACCTTGGCGCACCACATCCACCGAGTCGAATTGGCTGGCTTGTACTGGCATTTTGTCGACATCGTCTGGATCTTTCTCTTTCCACTTCTCTATCTGGCTTGATCGGAGACCCACATGAGCAATGCCCAAACCCGTCAAACTCTTGTGATCTGGTACTGGCTGATGGCGCTCGTCATCGTCTCGGTCGGCGCAAGCGTCGTCTTGCCGAAGGCCGAAGCGCTGATGCTGATCTTTACCGTCGCTGTGATCAAAGCGCTGTTGGTCGCGCGCAACTACATGCATTTGAAACACGAAAAAACCCTCATCTACGCCATCGCTCTAGTGCCATTGGCCTTCGTGCTAATTTTCCTCTTTGGTTTGTTTCCCGACTTCGTGTATCACGCAACTAAGCCTTAGCGAATTACCAACTGCTCGATCGCGAGATGATGTGGAAGTTGTCGCAGCGTTGGACGATACTCTGCGGTTCGGCCTGCCGGTACGCCAGTTAACCCACAAGGTCCCAAGGTATTTTGAACGCGCTCAATTTCTCTTTCTCGCGTTCCACAGACGAGCGCATTGCGTTGCAAATCGAGATATCCTTCGAGTGCACCACTCTGAAATCGATCGAGATGGCCGGCAAATGACCAGCGCGCCGGCGATTTGAACCTTTGAGGGCAACAGGAAGCGAAACCCCTGCACGCCAATATCCCAACGAGTGAGATCAGGCCAACAATTTAATTGACACTGGTCCTGTGCTTTCCGCTCAACCTAAACAAATCCGCTCCGCCCCGGTGGTCAAAGCTTCACGCCGCGTCGCTACCAGAAATAACCCCGAATTGATTATCCAAATATTCGGCGAAAATGCGGCAGACATCCATGGCTGAAAGGATGCCGGCGAGCTTGCCCTTGCGGGTGACGATCGCCGAACCGATATGGCGCTTCGCGATTTGCGACACCACTTCGTTCAACGGCGTGTTGAAACCGACGACGTAAGGGTTTGTCACCATGATGTCGCGAGCGCGCAGCCGCGCTTTCTCTTCCGGCGGCGCCCTGCGCGGCAGCCGATGGTGCAAATCGCGCTCTGAGACTATGCCGACCAGTTTGCCCTTTTCTTGAACCGGCAGATGGCGGATGCCGCGATCATCCATCATCTTTTCAAGACGGCCGACCGGATCAGCGCTGTCGACAAAGTAAGGAAACGATGTCATAACCGCCCCAACGATAGGCATTTTCTTCGGTGACTTCACAAGCACTCCTCCATAGTTTTAGGTAATGGTTCAGTTCAAGACGGTCACATGTCTTCACCCTGAGAAGGATTTCTCGCTGCGCTCGAAATGACAGCAGAAAAGTCGATTTGTCATCTCGAACGAAGTGAGAGATCTCGGTCTAACTGAACCACTACATAGTTTTTAACGACCCTCACAACGGCCACAATTACAATAAAAAAACAGCAAGCGAGGTGCCACGGTTACAGGAATATAAGCGCCCGCACGTGCGCCCCAACGTGGAAAAACTTTCGCAAAACTAAGAAATTGCGCCGCGCAGGTTACTATTCTTGGTGATTTAGCGGCGACGCATTAACCCAGGTACTCTACCGGTAGTGGCACTTCCTGCACCGAGCCATGCGCCACACGCATGCTGTAGGCGCGCGCGCCGCGTTTCGACGCGATGACCTTGTGGATGGCATCGCCGATAAAATGCACCCCGGTCCAATCTTCGATGGCCACGCCGGCGGCTATGTCACCGGCGGCGAGAAGCTTGTGCAGGGATGGCCGGCGCTGGACTTCGCCGTCGTAATGGGGACAGCAACTGCCGGGGAGAAAGCCGAGGCAATCGAGCGCGCGCAACCCATCGCAGAACGAATCGGTCAACCCTTGTTCGAACCAGCAGATCGCACCGGCGCTCACACCGGTAAGCACGATCCCCGACTCCCAAGCCTCGCGGAGTATTTCGATGACACCCCAATCGCGCCACACGGCGATCAGACTCTTGGTATTGCCGCCGCCGACGTAAATCACATCCTGATTGAGCAGAAACGAGCGCAACTCAGGCGTGCGTTTGAAAAATGTCAGCACCGAAGGCTGACAGCCGAGCTTTAAGAATGCCGCATAAAAACTCGCGACATAATGATCCGGCTCGCCGCTCGCCGTCGGAATGAAGCAGACCCGCGCATTGTCAGCGCCGCTTTGCCGAATCACGTACTTCTCTAGCTCGAGATTTTCCGGATCGCGGTAGAACCCCCCGCCGCCGATGGGAATGATCTGCTTCGATTTCTCTGCCACGCATTCCTCCCGAAGATTAATAAAGTTTGCAGGCCCAACTTCCGCCGCCCCAGTTATCGACGCCGCCGATGATCATGTCGCGGGCATCGAGGGTTAACGCACCCGAGGCCGGCGTCGTCGGCGCGCCGGGGTAGGTCAAAACACGAATATCCCGATAAGGTCCGATAACCTTTTCCGCCGCCGGCAATTCGATCCAGCGGTCGCGGCTGCCGGTGCTGACCACGGCGTCCGCCTCCTCGGCATAAAATAGTAGCGGCGAATCGACGCCGTCCTTGCCGCCATATTCGTAGGTCACCAGGGTAGTTTTAATGCCCAGTCGCTCGCACGCCCGGATCGTCAACATCATCTCGACAAAAGCGTTGCCCGAGCCGAGCCAGGTGAGCAGCACGGCGTCGGCGCCGAGACTATGCGCCAGGCGCGCCGCGTTGTGGGCAACGACTTCTTTGGCGTGATGGGTCTCGTAAGAGATGCGTTCCAAAATGACGCCGGCGAAATCGACATTGCCGGCCGTCTGCTGACGGTGTAGGGCCAGCGCCAGCGGATGATTCTGCCAATCCCATGTCGTCGGATAATAACCGATGCCGCGGGTCGTGTTCATGGTCATCGCGCCGTCGAGTAATTCATTGGCGTCGAGCGCCGTCGGCAAGGACTCGCGGATCGGCAGGCCGTAATAACTCACGCCGGCATGGGGCTGTTGCGCTTGGGTGATGCAGCCTTGAATCAGCGCTACCCGCGGCCGGGAGTCATTGCTGTTCGCTGTCGCGAAAACCTGAGTATGCGCCGGGGCCAACCCGTTGGTTGTTTCGGCGAGCTTGCAAGCAACTCGAAACGCCGCCAGTTGAATCGCCTGGTGCGCCGCCAGTTCGCCCAGGCCGGAACGAATCTCCAGGATCAAGACCAGATGGCGCAGCGCGCTGAAGCGCGAAGCCGCGGCGCCCGCCCCCCACATGTCGAGCAATGCGCTGCGCTGCACGCCGGTGCCGGCGCGAATGGTTCCTTCGTAGGCGGCCGTCGCCAGCACCGCCATGCCGGAAAGCCGATGGGTCACGCCATCGCCGACCGTCAGCACCGGACCGATCACGCCGGGAAACACCTGCGCCGCGCTGTCGATCTTAACCCGCGGCTCGATCACGTCGCGTATACCGGTAATCCGCGCCGGCTCACCCGGATTGACAACCTCGACGCGCGCCGAGCCGATGCGCCCATCTTGCGATACCAGCCGAACCAAATCCTCGCGGTCAACTTCCAACAGACCGTCCTGGTAATCATAGGTGTTACCAAGACGAATCTGCCGCACCGGAAAATCAGCCAACGTAAGTTTCATGGATATAATTGATGTTAGAAACGGCGGATATCGCGGATCTCAAACCATCCGACGACTCTGGAACCATTGGAACATTTGGAACACCTGGAACCTATTATTTATTGAAACAGCCCATCCCTCTCCAACTTTCGAACGATTGAATCATCGACCATATTAGCCGCCTTGAGCTGGCGGATCTTTTCATTGGCGAGGCCGAGCAGGCGGATTGCGTTGTTGATCCCTTCGACGTTGGGGAACACCCGCCGCTCGTAAACATTACGTATCACCTCATAGCCTTCCTCTGCGTCTTCGGGCCGGACGATTTGGAGATTTTTTGTCAGGGTCGCGACCACGGCGGCTTTGTTGGCGGGGCGCTGAATGAACGTGATCGCATCGACCAAAGCGCGGATCACCTTCTCGGCGGTGGCAGAGTTGCCGCTCAGGTAACTGCGCCGCGCCAAAATCGCCGTGCTCTGGAACGGCACGCCGAGTTTGGTCAAATCAGCGAGGACGCGGAATCCCTGCTTTTTGAGCATGGTCGCATAAGCATAACCGGCGTAGGTGGCGTCGATGCTGCCCAACATCAAGGACTGCACCATCACCGATTCGTCGCCGACAATGCGCAGGTTGATGCCGTCCCGCTTGGGCTCGAGGCCCCAGTGCTCGAGCACGAGCTGCGTGATCATCCAAATGCCGCCGCCGATGCTCTGAATACCGATATTCTTGCCCTTCAAATCCGCCGGTGACTGAATCGCCGGCGACGCCACCATGGTGCCATTGAGTTTATTCGCCAAGCCGGCGATGAAAGCCAGGTCGAGACCGTTGGCAATGGCCCCGAGCACCGATCCGTTTGCCGAACCAGAATAGAACTGCGCCTCGCCCGCCGATAACGCGGACAACGCCACGGCGGCGTTGCGCATGTAGATCAGATTGACATCGAGATCGTACTTGCGAAAGAAACCCTGATCGCGCGCCACCAGCAAGGCGCCGGCGCCGCGCTCGTTAAGCGAGGCGTAGGCGATGACAATTTTGCTTGCCGGCGCGGCCGCAGCGGCGAATCCCGAGGTTGTTAGAAAAATCACCAATTGCGTCGCCAAAACTACCGTCAGTCTACTCATCAATTTCTCCCATCACATCAAAACGCCGCGCAGTTCCAGCCGGCGCGCCCCCAGTAATCGACGCCGCCGAGAATCATGTCGCGGGCATCGAGGGTAAAAGGGCCCGCGGCCGGTGTGAGCGGCGCCCCCGGATAATTCAACACTTTGATCTCGTCGTACGGTCCGACGATCTTTTCCGCCCGCGGCAGGTCGATCCAACGGTCGCGGCTGCCGGTGCTGGTGATGGCGCTCGCTTCCGGCGTGTAGAATAACAGCGGCGAGTCGACGCCGTCCTTGCCGCCGTATTCGTACGTTACCAAGTTGGTCTTGATGCCGCGCCGCTCGAAAGCGCGCAGCGTCAGCATGACGTCGACAAAAGCGTTTCCTGAACCGATCCAAGACACCAGCGCCGCTTCCGCGCCAAGCATCGTCGCCAGTTGCGCCGTGTTCTGAGCAATCACTTCCTTGCCGTGAAAAGTGTCGAAGGCGATACGCGCCAGGACGACGCCCAAGAAATTGACGCTGCGCCGGTGCTCGCGGTAGAGGCCGAGCAGCAACGGATGATTCTGCCAATCCCAGGTCACCGGGAAATATGCCAGGCAGCGGGTGGCGTACATGCTGAACGCGCCGTCGAGAAATTCATTGGGGTGGACCGTGGTCGCCAGCGAGTCGCGGATCGGCAAACCGAAGTAGCCGACACCTGAATGCGGGTTGCCGGCGTCGGTCAAACAGCCTTGAATCAGCAACACTCTCGGCAACGCAGCGTCGGCGCCGCCTAACTCGAAGAATTCGACTTGCGCGGGAATCAATCCGATGGTGACTTCCGCCAACCGTTTGGCGGTTTCAAACGCCGCGCGTTGAATGATCGTATGGGCAGTTAGTTCGGATAAGCCCTTCGCTAAGCGCAGGTTCAACACCAAACCGTTGAGCGCGCTGAACGGCGTCGCCGCCGCGCCGTCGCCCCACATGTCGAGAATCGCACTGCGCTGCACGCCGAGCCCAGCGCGCACCGTGCCCTCATACTCCGCCGTAACGAAAACCGCCATGCCTGACAGTCGATGGGTTCGCCCCTCCCCCACCGGCGCCACCGGCCCGAGGACGCCGGAAAAAACTTGGCCCGCGCCGCTCACTTTGACGCGCGGTTCGACGACGTCGCGGATGCCGGTGATCCGAACCTTGTCCCCGGGCGAGACCACATCGAGCCAAGCCGCTTCGATGCGGCTCTCCTGCAAAACCGCCTGCTCGATTTCAGATTGGTGAACGGTCAACTGGCCGGCAGCATAATGAAAGCGATCAGCGAGCTTGATGCTCGCCACCGGAAACTCCGCGAGTTCAAGACGCATGATTAATCGGACACAGAACCGAATTGATATTCATGATGACACTGAGTAGCGCATTTTTTCTAACTTCAGGACTCTGTGCTAAAGGGCACCAAAATTTTCCACCACGAAGGCACGAAGAGCACGAAGGTCGGAACAATTATTGCTTCGATGCCTTCGTGTCCTTCGTGCCTTCGTGGTGAACTGTTTCGTTCCCTACTTTGCGACCTTTGCGTCTTTGCGGGAGATAATCCAATCACGCGCTCGCCGCAATCTTCGGCGTAAACACCGTCGACGATTCGACTTTGGCCTCAAGCGCCTTGAGCGCCGTCGCAACAATCTCCCGGCGCAACTGGGCGTCCAGTTCCGCCGGCAGGCTCGGATCGCCGCAGGGGTGGGGAATCGCCACCGCCTTGACGATGCGGCTCGCACCCACTTGCTCCGCCACCGGATACATCGCAGTAATCATCGACACCGGAAGTCCCGCCCTGTCGAGTTCTTTGCTAATCACAGCGCCGCTGCGACTGCAGGTGCCTCACGTGGCCACCAGTAAAACGCCGTCGACACCATCCTTTTTTAAATCGGCGGCGATCTCCTGGCCGACCCGGCGCATCACCGCCGGCGAGCCTTGGTTGCCAGGAATGACATAATAAGCCGGATAGAGCTTGCCGCGGCCAATCTTGCCGTCCGCTTCCAAGGATCGCAGCGCATCGAGCGGCATGCCGTAATGCGGATTTTTATTCATGAAGGCGACATTGTAACCGCCATGCACCGCTTCCCATTTGCCGGGCTCCAACGCTTTCACTTCGGAGAAGTTGTACTTGCGCCAGAATGTATTGCGGTAAGTTTTGAAACCATCCGGATTGCCCCAAGGCACGACGCCGCCGGTGCAGATCACCGCCAAGTTCGCCGCTGCGACGTTAGGCAGCGGCGCCGCCGGCTCGACTTTGTCCCAAACTTCCATCGGTATCTCGGTCGTAAAAGGCTTGCCGGCGATCTTGGCGAGCAACATCTCGATGGCACGATCGGCGCCACTCTTGTCGACCTGCACCAAGCGGCGAATGCCGCGCGGCAGATAGCCCTCGTCGGCCGCCGGTCCGATCTCCTCGCCGTAAGCGAGACGGCAAGCGAATGGCGCCATCGCGGTCAGCGCTCGCGCCATGCCCGACGCGGTCTCCGCCGTCGGCAGCAAAAACACTTTGTCGTTATGGTAATCGCGGTAAACCCCGACGCCGGGATTCTCCGGCTCCATGCCGGTGACGCAGCGTAGTCCGAGCGTCTCGCTCACCGCCTGGCAAATCTCCGCGCAAGCAAGCCCGTAGCGGCCGGCATTGAAAGCCGGGCCGGCGACAATTGTATCGGGCTTTTGCTTCGCCAACTCAGCGAGAATCGCCGCCAGGGCTTGATCTTTGTGCTCATGAAAATAATTATCGCCGAAGTAAACCGTCGCGATCACCTGGCCGCGCTCGCCCAGCTGGGCTTGCAGTCCGCGCGCCGCGCCCACCGCGCCGTCGGCAACCGCCACGGCCATATCGGCTTTGTCCTCGCCGCCGATGCCGGCAAAAAATTGATTCAGGATATGAACGATGCGGATCATAGTTTACCCCCACTCTCGAAAATTGGTTTTGTGACCTGCCCGCGAACTTGCTAATTCTCTAACTTCCGCACGATCCGATCGTCGATCAAATCTTCCACTTTCAGTTTGGCGTATTTTGAGTCGGCTTTACTGAGCACGCGCAGGGCATTTTGCACGCCCTCTCGGGTTGGGCTGATGCGACGGTCGTAGAGCGATTTCATTCGTTCGTAGAGCTCGTCGGTATTCTCGCTGGCGGGCAGCCGCAGCCATTTGCGCAGGCTTCGAATGACCGCCGGCTGATTGTTCTTGTCCTGCAAGAACGCGTTCGCTTTGATAAACGCTCTAAGCGTCCTCTCGATGGTGTCAGGCGAGCCGGCGATAAAACTTCGGCGTGCTACCAAGCCGGTTCCTTGGTACGCGATCTTCAGTGTCCCGAGATCGGCCAAAAGCCGTCCGCCATTTCGCTGCACCACACTACTGTAGGCATAGCCCAAAACGGCGCCATCGATAATACCGGCACCCAGAGCCTGAACCAAGACGGACTGGTCGCCGATCACGCGCATCTGAATCTTATCGCGCTCCGGACTGATGCCCCAATGATCGAAGGTCATCATCGTGAACATCCAGATGCCGCCGCCAATACTCTGCACGCCAATTATTTTCCCCTTCAAATCGTCCGGTTTTTGGATCTTCGGCGCAACGTAGAAGTAGCCGTCAAGCTTATTGATCATTCCAGCGACCCAGACGAGATCGAGCCCGCTCACCATGGCGCCGAGGGCCGAGCCGGTCGCTGAAACGGTGTAGAACTCCGCCTCGTTCGCCGCCATCGCCGCGACCGCCACCGGACCGCTGTTCACCTGGACGAGATCGGCCTCAAGTCCATGTTCTTCGAAAAAATGTTGGTCTTTGGCGACGAAGAAAAGCCCCATCCGTTCACTAAAGTCAGCGAAGAGGATGCGCACCCTTTTTGTCGGCGTCGCTGCGAATGCGTCCGACACCAGAGCGAAAACCAATAGGAACGCGATGATGATCACGTTTGAAACAGGCTTCGCATGGAACGAACGCATCATGGAGAAACTCCTTCCAACCGAGTGATCGACGATAATCGAAGAGTCTGAGTACTTGAATAACTCCACCCGGTCTAAAATTGCAATCACGACTTCAGCGCGCCGATGGCGATGAGCGTGCGCTTGACGTCTTCGAGTGCCTCAGGCGCCAGCGGCGCCTGCGGCGGCAAGGGCGCGCCCACGGCATAGCCTTGGAGTTCGAGAGCGCCTTTGATGCAAGCCGCGAGGTTGTACTTGGCGAAGGCTTGGTTGAGCGCCCAAAGCGGCCGCTGCAATGCCATCGCGCCCGTCCAATCGCCGCGTCGGCAGGTCTCGTATAGCTCGACGCTCTGGCGCGGCGCCACGCAAGCCGGCCCGGCCATCCAACCGACGCCGCCGATCAACATCACTGCGGCCGGGATATGCGCCGACGCGGCAAACACTTTCATCCGCCCTTGGACTAGATTTAGAATCGAGAGCAGCCGTCCGGTATTATTGGACGCATCTTTAATGTAGCCGATGTTAGAGACACGGCTCAGCCGGTCGATCACCGGCAGGTTCAGGTCCGAACGCTGAAAGTTGGGGTTGGTGTAAAGCACCACCGGCAGCGACACCGCATCGGCGATCGCCTTGAAATAGGAAAACACGCCGTCGTCGGATAGCGGGAAATAGGCTTCGAGAATCGCCAGAATGCCGCTCGCCCCCATTTGTTCAAATTCGCACGCCTGCGTCGTCGCATCGGCGATGGTCGTCGACGCCACCCCGGCAACCACCGGCACCCGCCCGCGCGCCGCCTCGATGACGACTTCGACCACGCGCCGCCGCTGCGCCCAGCAAAGATAAGCAAACTCCCCCGTCGACCCGAGCGGCGTCAAACCATGGATACCGGCCTGAATCAGATCGTCGCATAGCCGCGCCAGTACTTCGGCCTTGACCTCGCCGGACGCATCTATGGGCGATACTAAGTAAGGGAACACACCGTGAAATTCCACTTCAGCCATCATGGTCCTCGTCAGCTACCTAAGAATGAGTTCAACAAACTGAATGAGCCTCGGGTTAAAGCCGAGGGGTTCTGAATTCGTCGACTAGAAGTCGACTCTTCCGGGTCGTCATTCCGGCGCAGAGCCTGCCCCGAACCTGATCCGGGGCCGGAATCCAGGTTTTCTGTGGCCTTGCAGCGCGCACGAAGGTGGATGCCGGCCTTCGCCGGCATGACAAACCTTCTCTTCGCCTCAAGCTTGCCCTGAGGTTTCTCGAAGGGGTGAGGGATTTCAACCATCCCCGAGAGACACATTAACTCTGTCATTGGCGAATTTATTGAACAAGCCAACCCGCCGCTCGCATGATCAGTATCACCGCGACCGTTATCAATAAACCGAATGTCGGATACGCCGTCAGCCCAAACCCCAACGCGCGTCCTCCGGCGCCGCTAGCATAGCCGACTAAGAAAAGGATTCGGCCGATAACAAATAACAGCGCCGCAACCGGGATGACCCCAAGCCAGCCATGCGGCAATGTCACCGAGCCGATGAGAAATCCGCCGACCGCCAACACAGCTTGTTCCAGAGTATTTTGCAGGATCGCGCGCAGAACCTGCACCCTTGGAGTTCCAACCGTCAGCCCGCTGCCGTCAATATCTTCCGGCGTGGAGAACCGGTGATTGGCCACCCGCATGATCGAAACCATGAGCGTCAAGAGAGGCAGCACAGCCCACGGCAACGCCCATGCGATGCGGGCAGCCGGTTGATCTAGCGGCAGCGCTGCAGACGGAATCAAGCGCGATGCCGACACAGCTGCAGCGACGATGATTACCGCAACGAGCGCACTTCTAACGACAGCTCGCTGTTTCGGGTTCAGCGCCATTGCCGGAAATCTAACCGAGTCTGCCAAGTCCTGCAACGACGGCCGCGATGCGAGAGTAACCCACGCACTCTCGATAGTTAGTTTCGGCGAAACTCGACGATGAGTCATGTCAGCCGGGTGATGACTTCCCGGGCTTTTTTCAGTACAGTCCCAAAAGTGGCAGCTGGACCGCCCATCGCGGCCAGCGCCTTCCTGATAATCGACTGGAGGTTCTCACTTGGAAACCGCGGCGCGCGAATTTCAGATCATGGTCAAGACCATCGGTGCGATCTGCAACCTCGACTGTCACTATTGCTATTACCTGGAAAAAGAGGAGCTCTATCCCAAAGGCTCCAACTTCCGTCTCGACGACAAAACTCTCGAAGAGTATATCAAGCAGCATATTCAGGCGACCCCGGGAGAAACCGTTAGCTTCTCTTGGCATGGCGGCGAGCCGACCCTGCTGGGCGTCGAGTTCTTCCGCAAAGCCGTTGACTTACAAAAGAAATATCTCCCGGCCAACAAAAAGATCATCAACGGCATCCAGACCAACGGCACCACCATCGACGAAGAATGGTGCGAGTTTCTCGCCAAAGAGAATTTCTACATAGGCTTGAGCCTTGACGGGCCGCGCGAGCTGCACGACCACTACCGCGTCACCAAGGGACAGAAGCCAACCCATAAGCAAGTCGTTCAAGCCTTCCAAATGCTGCGCAAAGCCAAAGTCCACGTCGACCTGCTGTGCGTCGTGCACGACGTCAACGTCAAACATGCGACCCAAGTGTACCGCTACTTCAAAGAGATCGGCGGCCAGTATCTGCAATTTCTTCCGCTGGTCGAAAAGACCGGCGACCCGGACAATCCGGTGCACAAACGCTCGGTGCCGTCGGCAGCCTACGGAAAATTCTTGAGCACGATCTTCGACGAATGGGTGCGCCACGACATCGGCAAAGTTTTTATCCAGCTGTTCGACGAGTCGGTGCGCCCGTTCCTAGGCATGGAGCACGCGCTGTGCATTTATCGCGAGACCTGCGGCGACGTGCCGGTGATTGAGCATAACGGCGATTTCTATTCCTGCGACCATTACGTTCTGCCCGAGTACAAGATCGGCAATATCCATGAACGGCCATTGGCGGAGATGGTCGAGGACGAAAAGCAGCGCGACTTCGGCCAAAAGAAGTGGTCCAGCCTGCCCAAGTACTGCCGCGAATGCGAAGTTCTGAGCATGTGCAACGGCGGCTGCCCCAAAGACCGCATCATCAAGACACCGGACGGCGAAGCAGGTTTGAATTACTTATGCGCCGGGCTCAAAGGTTTCTTCACCCACAGCAAACCCTACTTTCAAAAATTTGCCGAGCTGGTCGAAGCCGGCGAGCCGATAGAAAAATTAATGGGCATCGTCCGCGCCGCCGAAGCCAAAGCCTCGGTGCCCCAAGCCGGCCGCAACGATCCCTGCCCCTGCGGCAGCGGCAAGAAGTACAAACGCTGCTGCGGCGGCGCGCGACCTGCGGCGTAACGGACAGATACCGTGATCGTAAACGCGTTCGTGATCGTCAGGGAATGAACTCCCTTGCCGAATTACAAATTTTCTTTGTGCCCTTTGCGTTCTTTGCGGCCAGTCCTCTTAATCCGAATTCCTAACTTTGTCCTTTGTGGTTAAATTCCCTTTCCAAAGGAGCTATCCATGACCTTGTACGATGACATGATGGAAGGTGTCATTGACGTTCACTGCCACATCGATTTCGAATTTTCCGCCAAGGAGCGCAAACGCGAGCCGGAGTTTCTTTGGATACCCAAAGCCGAGGCCATGGGCATGCGCGGCGTCGTGCTCAAATCCCACTGGTGGCCGACGGTCAACGTCGCGCCGTACATCTTGGCGTCGGTGCAAACCAAAATGGAAATCTGGTCGAGTGTGGTTCTCAACGCCACCGCCGGCGGCCCCAATCCTTGCATCGTCGAAGCTTGTGCCGAACTCGGCGGCAAGATGGTTTTCCTGCCGACCTGGAGCGCGCGCAACGACGTCGAACACAAAGGTTTCAGCCACCGCATCAAGTCGTATTACAAAGCCCACGCCGCGTTGGAGAACCCCAACTATTATTTTCTCGACGACAAAGGTAAGCTCGTCCAGCGTGGGTATGAGATTATCGAAGCCTGCAAAGCCCATGACCTCACCCTCGGCATGGGACATGTATCCTGGCAGGAATCGCTGGCGTTTATCGAAGCGGCGCGCGACATGGGTTACAGCCATCGGCTGGTGATCAACCACGCCCAGGCCCATATGATCAACATGCCGATGGAGGCGCAAAAAAAGGCCGCCGACATGGGTGCGTTTGTCGAATCCTGCTGGAACGCGCTGGCGCCCGGTCGATTGGACTCGCCGGATCTGGTCAAACAGTTTCGCGCTGTGGGCCTGCGCCAGATCGTCGCCAGCACCGATTACTTTCGCCCATACAGCCCAAACCCGGCTGAGCTATTTAGAATGTATCTCGGCATGCTGCACGAAGGCGGCTTGAGCAAAGGCGAGGTTAATCAAGTCGCGTCGATCAACCCGGCGAGGCTTATGGGAATCGCCTAGTCTGCTGCGGCGTCAAACGATCGTGACGCCGCGATAAACCGTAACCGCCGACCCCTCGGCGAGAAATGCTGACGACGGCCGTACCTGCAAAAATTTGGCGAACTCCTTGCCATAAAGCTTCTCGCCATCGCAATCCAAGCGCGCGCTGCGCGTCTGCCAAATGCGCCACACCGGGTGGTCGACACGGTATTCCACCGTCCCGCCATTTCGCTGCGCGGCATAGCCCCAGTAATGCTGCGCGATAAACTCTTCCTCAGAGCCTTCGAGGAAATGGCGCGGCATGCCATCGGTCACCACTTCGAGAAACTGCGCGCGCTTTTGAAACGTCCAAAAATATTTCGCCGATTCGATGTTCTTGGCATCCGCCGATGAGCGCGATAGCGCATTGCCGGTCGGCAATGCCACGTAGTACTCGTTGTAGAGCCACCGCGCCAACCAGGCGATCGCCGCTCGGGGCACGATCTCTTTGATGAAGACCACACCACGGCGCCAGCCATCCTCTGCCCGGCGCCGCACGTAGACGCGCAAGTTGATCTCTTCAAACTTCTCGTGAAATAGAATCGGTATCCCCATCACCCGCGTGTTGAGAAACAAAAAGCCAACCATGCTGACGAAAGTCTTTCGGTTCCATGAATCCAGTTCCGTGCCGCGGGGTACGAAGCGCCGGAGAATTGCCGGTTCGAGCTCATAGTTGAGCATCGCCAGATAGCGCCACTCGGCGGTCAAGAAAGGTTTACCGTACTGATCCATGGCGTGACCCTATCAACGGTAAAGTTTCTCATCATCCGGAATCACGTCCGTCACCAGATCGCGGATCAAAGCCCGCTTAGGCAGCGGCTCTACCGTCGTCGTCTTTGGCGTCAATTTGGCGATACAAGTGTATTCAACCTCGCCGTTAACCAGCGCCATGCAGGTTTTGCAGGCATTGGCGTTGATGCAGCTGTAGCGGATCGCCAGACTGCTATCGATGTTGGTGCGAATCCAACGCAGGGCGTCGAGCACCGACATGCCGTCTTCAAAGGGCACATGGAAGTCGTCGTAGCGCCCAGCTTCGCCGGGCGCTCCGCGCCGAACATGCAGGGTCGCGGTTTGCTTCATCGCGGCCATCGCCATCAATCCCGCAAACAAACCGGCGCTACCCAGCGCGTAATCAGTTCGTCGTTGCGCATCTCAACGACTTGGTTTTTTAGAAAAGATTCGTCCGGCGCGGGAAAGTCTTCGCGCTGGTGCGCGCCGCGGCTCTCGCAGCGCGCCAGCGCCGACTTGACGACCGCGGCGGCCGTCGTCAGCATAGCGCGCAGCTCGAACCAGTCTTGCAGATCGAGATTGAACGCGCCCTGCGAACCGATGCGAAGTCTGGGCAACTCTCGCTGCATGCGCGCGATTTGACGCTGTGCCGATAAAAGCTGATCCCCGGTGCGAAACGGCCCGGCCTTTTCCCACATGAGTTTTTGCAGCTCGGCCAGTAATGAGATCGGTGGCGGCGCGTCGCTGGATTCGATGCAAGGGGAATCGCGCAAACGTTCGAGGGCCGCCGTCGCCGCCATGTCATCCCAAGGAGCACTCTCTGATTTGACTTTGAGCGCGGCGCTCGCTCCGGCGCGCTCACCGAAGACAAACGCCTCGGTGATGGCGTTACCGGACAACCGGTTGGCGCCATTGGCCCCGCCCACCGCTTCGCCGGCGGCATAGAGACCGGCGATCCGGGTTTCCATGTTCGCGTCGACGCGAATGCCGCCCATGTGATAATGCGCGATCGGCGAGACCTCCACCGGCGTCTTGGTCAGGTCGATGCCATTGGCCAACAACCGGTCGACAACCGGACCGAAGGCGCCGCGCAGTTGCGCCGCTGGAATATGGCGGAAGTCGAGATAGGCGCCGCCGTGAGGCGTGCCCCGCCCAGCTTCGACTTCTTTGAGTATCGCGTACGCGGCGATGTCGCGGGTCGCGTTATACTTGCCGAAGTCCGTGCTGCCGTAGCGGTCGACGAACTCTTCGAATCTGCCGTTGAGCAGTTTGCCGCCAAGCTTATAACGAAACGGATCCCACATGATCGGGTCCATGCCGACCAAACGCGGCGCCAAATGACCGATGGGAAAGAACTGGACAAATTCCATATCGATCAATTCGGCGCCGGCCCATAGCGCCATGGCGTAGGCTTCGCCGCCCATGTTAGCCGACGCGCTATTGCGCTCGAAGAGTTTGGTCAGACCGCCGGCGGCAAGAATGACGGCCCTAGCTTCGATCGAAACCCATTGACCGTCGACGAGATTGACGCCCACAGCACCGATGACCTGACCGTCGCGCACAAGCATTTCCACCACCGCTAAATTGCTAATGCGGCGAATCGCGGCAATCTCGCCGACCTTGCGGCGCAAGGTCGCGGCGACCGCCGGACCGGTATTGAGAAAATCGACGTAGCAGCAGCGCTTGACGCTATGGCCGGGCGCCATCTCTTGTTTGATATGACCGTCTTCGCGCGCCCAGCGGGTACCCCACTCGGCCATTTCGCGAATCCGCTTGGGACCGTCGTCGCACAGCAAATAGGCAAGCTCTTCGTTGCACAGGCCGCGCCCGGCAGTCAATGTATCCTGAAAATGAAGTTGAACCGAGTCGGGCTCCTGTTCGCCTAACGCGACGGCGACGGTCATCTGCGCCATGATCGTCGCGCCGCCGCGCCCCACTTGGCTCTTATCAAGTAAAAGTACCGACGCGCCATTACGCGCCGCCGCGATGGCCGCGTACATGCCAGCGCCGCCGGCACCGATGATCAGAACATCCGTGGAGAGATGAGACATGTGAAAATCGTGATCGTGTTCGTTTTTGCTGCGCGTATCTCGGAAAATGACTTTCGGCTTTCCTACGAGACTATCACGAGCCAGGAACACGATTAATGTCGCTCTCGGGAATGGTTGAACTCCCTCGCCTTGAGGCGAAGAGAGGGTTTGTCATGCCGGCGCAGGCCGGCATCCATCTTCGCGCGCGCTTCAAGGCCAAACGGAACCTGGATTCCGGCCTACGCCGGAATGACGGCCCCGAAGAGTCGACTTCCAGTCGACAAATATAGAACCCCCCCCCGCTTAAAGCCGAGGGTTGTTTAGTTTACCGGGACTGCTGCAGCTCCAGCAACGCTATTCGAGCCGCTTCCTGCTCGGAAACTTTTTTGCTCTTCCCCTCGCCCCGGCCCAACACCTGACCGCCCACCGTGATCTCGGTGACAAAAAGTTTCTCGTGATCGGGACCGGCTTCGGCAACGATGCGATAGCTGGGCGGGGCGTGAAACAGCATCTGGCTGATTTCTTGTAACCGGGTCTTATAGTCTTGCTGGCCCAGCTGCTTGCCGGTAACCTCGTGAAGAAAAAACCGCTCGACGACGCCGCGAGCCGCTTCGTAACCGCCGTCGCGGTATACCGCGCCGAGGATCGCTTCGAACGCGCCGGCTAATATCGACGGTTTGCTGCGCCCCTCGCTGCGCTCTTCGCCCTTACCCAGGCGCAGGAGCGCGCCGAGATTGAGCTCGCCGGCCTTTTCCGCCAGCACCGTGGAATTCACCAGTGCCGCGCGCATGCGCGACAGGTCGCCCTCGGTCTTGTCGGGATTATGCTGCATCAACAAATCGCTCACCGCCAGGTCGAGCACCGCGTCGCCGAGAAATTCCAGGACCTCGTTATGATCGCCGCGCTTATGGCGGTCGTAGGACACATGGGTGAGGGCACGCCGCAATAAACCGGGATCTTTGAAAGTATAGCCCAGTTCACGCCGTAACAGATTAAGTTGATCGTCGGTATCCAAATCCGTCTTAAGAAAGCGCGGCGGACGGGTTTCGCTCGCCCACGGGCGCGTCGGTGATGCCGCGGAGCCAACCGTTGCGGTACTCGCCCAAACGCACCGTAACTTCACAGTTGGCGCGCTCGCCGCCGCCGGCGAGCGCGACGGGCAGGTAATTGCGGCTGAAGCCGCGCTGAGCACCGCTCGCCTTGTCGATTTTCCCCTCGATAAGAACGGTGACCTGGCGGCCGGCAAAGCCGGAGCAAAACTCCTGCTTCTTGCGCGCGCCCAATTCACGCATGCGTTGCGCGCGCAGCTTTTTTTCCGCCGCCGGCACAGAATTCAGCAACGCCGTCGCCGCCGTGCCGCGCCGCGCCGAATAGGGAAAGACGTGGAAATAAGTCAACGGCAAAGAGTCAAAATATGCCAACGAAGATTCGAACTGCGCCGGGCTCTCGCCGGGAAAGCCGACGATGATATCGCTGCCCAGCGCTGCCTCGGGCAAGCGCTCGCGCACCCGCGCGAGCAGGTCGCGATAGTAGGCGGTGTCGTAGTTGCGCCGCATCGCTTTGAGGATCGCGTCGTCGCCCGCCTGGGCGCAGATGTGCAGATGCGGGCAGATGGTTACCGAACGCGCCATCAGGTCGAGCAATCGGTCTGGCACTTCGCGCGGGTCAAGAGAACTCAGACGAATACGCGCCATCAGTCCGCTCTCGGCGATCTGCTCGACCAATGCGGTTAAATCAAGTTTCGGCTGGAGATCCTGGCCGTAGCCACCTAGATGAATGCCGGTGAGGACAATCTCTTGGTAACCCGCGCCGGCCAACTGGCGCACTTGCTCCAAGACCTGCCGCGGCGTCACGCTGCGGCTCAGTCCGCGCGCCGTCGGAATGATGCAATAGGTACAGGTGTAGTTGCAGCCCTCCTGAATTTTCAAAAAAGCTCGCGTATGGCCGGGCAGCGCCCGCGTCCCTAGCACCGGCACACCGCGCTCGCGCTTGACGTCACTCACCGACACTTGGGTTTCTCCCAGCGGAGCAGACTCGACGTAACGAAGCAAATCATCCAGTCGGTTTAGGCCGACGACATAATCGACGCCCGCCACGCGCGCGACCTCATCGGGATTGACCTGGGCATAGCAACCCGTGACCAGCACCTTGGCGCCGGGATTCCGGCGCTTGGCGCGGCGCACCAACTGGCGGGCTTCCCAATCGGCGCGGTCGGTAACCGTGCAAGTATTGATCACGTAGCAGTCCGCCGCGTCGTCGAAGGGCACGAACGAATGCTTGTTCTCCAAACGGTTTTGAATCACCGCCGAGTCGTACTGGTTGATCTTGCAACCCAAGGTAGTAATCGCGATCTTCATCGGTTCACTTCGTGAAATTCCAAATTACAGATTCCATATTCCATATTCCTCGGATCCGGAAATTTGCAATTTGGAATTTGTAATATGTAATCGCGTGCGCTGCGCTAACGCAGCGCACGCTCGATCCAGCCGCCGCCCAGCACCTGATCGCCTCGATAAAAAACCGCCGCTTGTCCGGGCGTGACGGCCGGCAAAGGACTCTCGAAGCGCACTTCGCAACGACCGTCGGCCATGGGTTGAATCACGCAAGCCACCGCCTGGGCGCGATAGCGAATCTGCACTGCGGCGGCGACGGCCGTATCGCCCGGCGCTTCGAGCCAATTCACCGAGCGCGCTATCAGACCTTTGCAGTTCAAATCGGTCTTGCTGCCAACCACGACGCGCTTCGAAGCAGCGTCGATGTCGACGACGTAGAGCGGTTGCGACGCCGAGATGCCCAAGCCTCGCCGCTGCCCAACCGTCACGGTGTGAATACCGCCATGGTGCCCAAGCACTTTGCCCGATCCGTCGACGACATTGCCACCGCCCAAATCACTCGGCGCCGCGTAGCTGGCAACCAGGGCCTTGTAATCACCGAAACAGATATCCTGGCTCTCCGGCCGCTCCGCCGCGGGTAAGTTCAACTGCCGGGCTTTCTCGCGCACGGCGCTCTTATACATCTCGCCCAGGGGAAACAGGGTTCGCGACAATTGCGATTGCGACAGCGCGAAAAGAAAATACGACTGGTCTTTGCCGGCATCGACACCGCGTTGAAGGGAGACGTGCCCGGTCGCCGGATCGCTGCTCACCCGTGCGTAATGACCGGTGGCGACACCAGCCGCGCCTTGCTCTTCGGCCCAGCGCAACAGCGTGCCGAGCTTAAAATCCCGGTTGCACGCGACGCAGGGGTTGGGCGTGCGACCGTGCAGGTAGTCTTGAGCGAATGGCTTGACCACGGTGTTGGCGAATTGCTCACGCAAATCGATCAACGTGTGCGGGATGCCCAGATGCTTGGCCACTTCCTGCCGCGCCGCGATGATCCGAGCAGACGCGAGGCCCCTTCTCGCCCTCCCACATGCGCAGCGAGACGCCGAGGACCTCATAGCCCCTGCTCCACCAACAGCGCCGCGGTCACCGAGCTATCGACTCCGCCGCTCATGGCCACGACAATTTTTTTACGCGGTGGGTTCATGACTTACGTAACCGAGTTATTCTTCCTGGAACCATTGGAACGTCGGGAACAATTGGAACCAAACAAGCTAAAGGTTCAGACGATCCAGACTATTGCCGAGTGCCTTCGATTCAACTTCCGGTATTGCGCAGCACTTCTTTGATCCGATTGATCTCTTCGGTCTCTTCCGCGGTTTTCTCTTCGAGCCCGCCTTGACGCGCGCTCAGCTCGTCGACCTTCTTTTCCAGCTTTTCAATGTAATCGCCCACCGCGCTCAAAGCCTTGGCGATGGGATCGGGCAGGTCGGCGGAATTTAGATCGATGATCGCCTTGCCCGCCGGCGTGTGCTGCGCTTCGACTTTGACCACTTTGCCGGGAATACCGACCACAGTGGAATGGGCCGGCACCGAAGTGACGAGCACCGAGCCAGCGCCGACTCGGCTATGACGCCCGACCGTCACCGGGCCGAGCACCGCCGCGCCGCTGAAAATCGTCACGGAATCCTCAATGGTCGGATGGCGCTTGATGCGCTGAGTCGAGGTGCCGCCGAGCGTGACGCCTTGATAAATGGTGACGTCGTCGCCGATCTCGGCGGTCTCGCCGATCACCACGCCCATGCCGTGATCGATGAAGAAGCGCCGGCCGACTTTAGCTCCCGGGTGAATCTCGATACCGGTAAGGAATCGGCCCACATGGCTCACGAAGCGAGCCAACGTCGTCAGCCCCTGGCGCCACAGCGCATGCGCCATGCGGTGCAGCACGATCGCATGAAATCCCGGATAGGCCAGCACGATCTCCCAGACCGAACGCAACGCCGGGTCACGCTGCGAAATCACCTGAAAGTCTTCTTTAATCGTGTGCCACATGGAAAGCAGGCAACAGGCAATAGGCATCAGGCAATAGATTTGGAATCCTGAATCTTACTATTGCCTGATGCCTATTGCCTATTGCCTTCCCCCTAATTCGCCCTATGCCGCGCATCCTTGTACAACTTGTAGTCGATGCTGTCGACCAGCGCTTGCCAGCTCGCCTCGATGAGATCGTGCGAGACCCCGACGGTGCCCCAGCGGTCCTTGCCGTCGCCCGATTCGATCAGCACTCGCACCACCGCGCCGGTGCCTTCGCCGGAAGACAGCACCCGGACTTTGTAATCGAGCAACTCGACTTGCTTGAGCGCCGGGTAGAATTTGGTCAGCGCTCGGCGCAGCGCTTGGTCCAGCGCGTTCACCGGACCGTTGCCCATGGCCGCCGCATGCTCCATCTCCCCGTCGACCTGCACTTGAATCGTTGCCTCGGACATCGGCGGCTCGCCTTCTTTGCGTTTTTCATCGATCACCCGGAAACCGATCAAACTGAAATTTTTCTTTTTCTTGCCCAGCGCTTCTTGAATCAACAACTCGAAAGAAGCTTCCGCGGCTTGATACTCGTAACCTTGGCCCTCAAGCTCCTTGGTCCGGCGCAGCACCTCTTTGATCGCGTCGTTCTTGTCCGTCAAATCGATGCCGTACTCTTTGCCTTTGTAGACGACGTTGCTGCGGCCGGAAAGATCAGAAACCAAAACCCGCTGGCGGTTGCCGACCACTTCGGGATCGATATGCTCGTAGGTCTCGCGGTTCTTGAGCACGCCGGAAACATGCAAACCGCCTTTGTGGGCGAACGCACTGTCGCCAACATAGGCTTGGCGTTTATTCGGATTGATATTGGCCAGCTCATAAAACAGCTGCGAGACTTCGCGGAGTTTTTTCAACTGCGCCGGCGTCACGCATTTTTTGCCCATCTTAAGCTGCATGTTGGCGATTACCGAAATCAAATTCATGTTGCCGCAGCGTTCGCCGAAGCCATTGATGGTGCCCTGCACCTGGGTCACGCCCATCTCCACGCCGGCGAGCGTATTGGCCACCGCCAGCTCGCCGTCGTTGTGGCAGTGAATCCCCAGCGGCGTCTTCACCGCGCGGTTGACCTGAGTCAGTGCTTCGCGAATATCGCCAGGCAAGCGCCCGCCATTGGTCTCGCACAGGACGATCCAATCCGCGCCGCCATCCTGCGCCGCTTTCAGACACTCGATGGCGTAGTCGGGATTGGCTCTGAACCCATCGAAGAAGTGCTCGGCGTCGAAGATCACTTCATCGACCCGCTTCTTCATATAGGCGATGGAGTCGGCGATGATCTCCAGATTGGCCTTCTGGCTGATGCGCAAGTCGTCGCGTACATGCAAGTCCCAAGTCTTGCCAACCAAAGTCACCACCGGGGTATCGGCTTCGAGCAGCACTCGAAGATTGAAATCCTGCGATGGCTTGATGCCGACCTTCATGGTCGTGCCGAAGGACGCCACCTTGGCGTTCTTGAGCTTGAGTTTTTTGACGCGCTTGAAAAAATCGGCGTCGCGGTCGTTGGAGCCGGGATAACCGCCTTCGATGTAATCGATGCCGAGTTCGTCCAATTTCGCGGCGATGCGCAGCTTGTCCTCGAGCGTAAATGAAACATCTTCGGCTTGGCAGCCGTCTCTCAGGGTTGTGTCATAAAGCAAAACATCTTTCATAACTTCCTCTAATTCGTGATGAAGGCCTGATGCAATGCGCGCACCGCTTGATCCGACTGCTTAGCGCCGACCACCACGGAAATTTTGATCTCCGAGGTCGAAATCATTTGAATGTTGATCTTCTCCCGCGCCAGCGTGTGGAACATGGTCGCCGCCACGCCGGCGTGCGTCCGCATGCCGACACCAACCACGGAAACCTTGGCAATATCGGTATCGACCCTCACCCCTTTGGCATGCACTTCCGGCAGGGATTTCTCGACGATGCTGAGAGCCCTTTGATGATCGGCCTTGGGGACAGTGAAAGTCAGATCCGTCGTGCCGTCCTCGCTGGCGTTCTGGATAATCATGTCGACGACGATATGAGCATCGGCGATGGGACCGAATATCTGCGCCGCCAGACCGGGCTGATCGGGCACCCGGACCAGGGTAATCTTGGCTTCGTTCTTATCGCAAGCAACACCGGAAACTAATACATCGCTCATACTTTCGTCCTCCTCGATCAGCCAAGTGCCTTCGACCTCGGAAAAGGTCGAACGGACATGCACCGGGACACCATATTTTTTCGCGAATTCGACGGAACGGATCTCTAGAACTTTGGCGCCGGTGCTGGCCAACTCGATCATTTCGTCATAAGAAACTCTATTTAATTTCTTGGCCTGCGGACAAATGCGCGGGTCGGTGGTGAAAACGCCTTCGACATCGGTGTAAATCTCACAGGCTTGGGCGTTGAGAAAAGCCGCCAGCGCCACCGCGCTGGTGTCCGAGCCGCCACGACCAAGCGTGGTGATGTTGTCGTTTTCATCGACGCCTTGGAAGCCCGCGACTACGACCACCTCGCCGGCACCGAGCGCCTGGACGATCTTGGTCGAATCGATGCTCAAGATGCACGCTTTGCCATACGCATTGTCGGTCTCGATCCTCACCTGATGGCCCAAGTATGAGCGTGCCGGCTGGCCGATCTCTTTGAGCGCCAAACTCAACAGTGCCACCGTCACTTGTTCACCGGTGGCGATCAAGACATCTTTTTCCCGTTCGTCAGGAATTCGGGAAATCTCCTGTGCCAACGCAATCAACCGATTGGTCTCGCCGGCCATGGCGGAAACTACCACGACGACATCGTTGCCGGCCCGCTTCGCCGCCGCAACCTTCGCGGCGACGTTTTTGATCTTATCGATCGAGCCAACGGACGTCCCGCCGTATTTTTGCACCAGTAATGCCACGTACCTAACCCCACAACCTATTTTGGATTTTAGATTTTGGTCCGCGGGGCCGCTTTTGGATTGGGGAATTCGGACATAGTAATGCAAGCCTTGCAGAGCGAATCGCAACCGCATTCCGACAATCCAAAATCGAAAATCTAAAATCCAAAATTATACTTTCCATTTGGACCGCAAAGCTTGCACTAACACTTCATATCGCGCACCATGGGCAACAAACCTCAGCTCCCGCCGGTTGCCGCCGCCATGCGTAATGCGCAACTCGAGATACTCATCGACCTCATGGGCGGGCAAGAACTCGAACCATTCGATCAAGCTAACGCCGTCGCCGTAGAGATATTCGCGCAGATTGAGACTGTCGATTTCCGCCTGCTTGCCGACCCGATATAGATCGATGTGATAGACCGGCAACCGTCCACTGTACTCATTGATCAAAGTAAACGTCGGGCTGCGCACCCAGGCATCAGCGCCTACTTCGATCCCCTGAGCGAAACCGCGCACAAAGCAGGTCTTGCCCGCACCAAGCTCGCCGACAAGACCAATGATCTCGCCGCCTTGAACCAATTTCCCAAGGTTTCGTCCCAGATTTTGGCTTTGCCGCGGCGAAGTTGTAACGATAGTCCAGCCACCCATCTGCAACCGGCCTCTGAGTACAACTAGTATATTTTTAACGAAATTTCGAGCCTAAGGGATTCCGAAGCCGCTCTTCCTAACCAAGCTGGCGGGTTACCGAGTCGACACGTTTAAGTTAACCGAACAGGAGCTTCAACAAGAGTCCCGTCTTGCCTGAGATCATCGCTATTTTTATTCAATCGAGTGAGGTTGTTGTACTCTAATTTCCATTTCGGGTGTGTCTCATTTTATTGACAAGTTCCGCTGCTTCAACAGGCAGCCTTTCGTTTTGATCTTCACGAAAGGGTACGGCACCTATTTTCTATTTCCACTCTTTTTGATTATAGCTCACCAGTAACCACTACCTTCAACAGCTTCAAACAACTTGCTAGCCTCTGGCACCTCGTGTGGCAGGGGGCGTGTCCAATAATTATTATAGAATTTACACACCTCTTCCATCCTGTCCCATCTTAACCCCTTGATGCCAAAAAGGATTTGGGTTGCTCCCCCTAAATGAATAGCTTGCTTTTTGAGATTCTTTTTGATCGTAGATGCTAATGGCAAGCCGTAGGCTCCACATCCAAGAATGGCAATATCAAATTCGATCTTGTGTATGTCATTCTTCATGGCCTCAATAGCTTCTGTCCACGATTTATATTCCGATTTTTGCCCTCCAAGAGACTGGACTGACTTGTATGTAACTAGCTCAAAGTCAGGGAGAACATTGGGATTCTCAAATAGCATCTGACGGTGATTGTGATACTGAAGCTCGATCGACTCAGCATAGGGATGTATTACTAATACCTTTCGACCCTCAAGGGCTGCGGACCAAGGGGATTCGTGATAGTAAGGTTCAATGTTTGGGAGACTTGTGCTCATCATTCTTCGCGAACGATCAACAAATAAGTTCTCGCCCTTCAACCATGAGGCGAGTAAGTCAATCTCCAAAGCGGAATCAATGTAAATGCGACAGAAATCATGAAAGTCCTTCAGTTTCAGCGGAAAAATCCCCGAACATGTCTGGGCATTCTCCATCATTTTCTCAGTGATATTATATCGAGTGCCATAAAGCAGGTAGTCGAGCAATTTTCCAAACTTGTTCTCATTGACCTCTGAGAAATAGTAATTAATTAGCAAGCGCATCTCGGTGGCTCCGAAACGGCCAACAAGAAACGGATGCTCAGACGAGATGAGATCAGAAATCATTCTTGATGTTTCAGTCGCCCCAAGAACATCACCAAGTGTTGGGCTTGCCTCTATCACGGTACAGATTGAATCAGATAGCGGATCTGGTAAGAACCTGTGAAGTAAACCATAATATGCCAACCTGGCAGACTTTCTTATGACTCTCTTGGGTGTCGAGGTAATTTTAAGCATACTCTCACTAATGTCCCAACGTTGATCGGCTTAATTACACATTGTGTTTACGAAGCTAGGGCTAAAAGTAAATCTCGACTTTGTCGCGATAGATACTCCAGAAGAATATGAAAAATTCCTGCAAGACCAGAAGCTACTGAACACTCCGCAGGGCATTCCGGATTTCCTCCGAGGTTATTCCCTTTCACGCGCGCTCGACGAATATAACTGGTTTCTCGTCTGTGCATAAGCAAAAATTGGACTTTGTTCGAAAGTAACGTGAAGGGGTAGTGTTCGAAGTTGAAACAGAAACGGATTGCTTTCATCTTTGTGTTGCCACACCCAAAGAGGGGAGCAATCCGTTGGGCGAGATCACGTTGGAGCTACGCTTGGTTTTTGAGATACCAGAATCGGCACTGACGATCAACGGTTTGATTGGCGGGCTGAAAGAATCCCTAGGGCGGATTCATGGGGAGATTTTAGTTGAGCTGATGCAAGCCCTTGAAGAGCGCATGATCGAGGCGATGATCGACAACGAACCCGGGCGCTATCAGCGCAACGGTCGTCAAAGTAGGTCCCGTCAACTGAGGTGCTCTTTAGCAACTATTGGTTATCGGTTCGCGCCGCTTCGGGATCGACAGAGCGGACGCAGCCTGATGCCTTTGGTCGATGCCCTGGCGATTCCGGCCTACGAGCAGTGCCTGGAAGACGCTTTGGAGCCGAGCATCGAGCTGACGATTCATGTGTCGTATCGGCGAGCGCAAAGCGAAGTGGAGCGGATTGCTGGGCAGTCGATGAGCCATACCACGGTTCACAATCGACTTCAGAGATTGGGCCGCCGCCATGAGCCGTTTGGATCGATGAAAGACCGAGATTTTCGATTTCTGGTGGTGGACGGCACCAAGGTCACTTGCAAGGGGGAGAGGGCAAAGAGTTAGGGCAAGTGGAGATGCGTTGGGCGATGGCGTCGTCGGGAGGATTGAATCGCTTTGAGCCTGTCGGTTTCTGGATCGACACCGAGTGGAGGGAGATCCGCAAAGAGCTAGAGGTCCGGGTCGATTACCACCGGCTGGAGGTGCTTTTCTCAGACGCCGGGGTGGGAATTGCCGAGAGCCTTTTGCACCCGGGCATGAAACCCCAGCGCTGTCAGTGGCACGGCAAACGGGAGTTTCCCTATGTCTTGTACGCCGATGGTTTCAAGAAAGCCGAGCAAGGCTTGCTGGTCGACAAGCTGAAATCGGTCCCTGCGATGACGCTCACCCAAGGCGACATGGAGAAGCTTCGACCTGAGGATCGTCCCGTAGTCGAGCAGATGGTGGAGAAGACCCAACAGGGTTTCGAGCAATTGCTCGGGGTTTTGGACCCTCAACTCTATCCCCGGACTCGAACCTATATAGAAATTCTCATGACCCTGGTCACCACGTTTCTCCAACACTGGCTGGACAACGGGGAAGTCATACCGCTAACGACCAACGCCATCGAGAGTGCCTTTAGCCAGGTGAACAATCGGATCAAACGGGTGGGCAGACGTTGGTCAGAGCAAGGACTATTGAATTGGTTGAAGGTGACCTTCTACAAGATTTTCAATCCCGAGCTTTGGTCGACGCTGTGGGACAACGCAGGCAACTGTTCCAAGATCAAGCTGGTATCGCTTCAGATTTTCTGGCGCTGGTCCAATGCCATCACGTAACTTTCGAACAAAGTCAAAAATTCAATTATCGTCACCAGAGATTTGTTCGATCTTGTTCCGCGCCTAGTGGCCGTAAAACTCCGGCTGCCGGTGCGGTGGATTTTCGGCACTCCGAGTCAGGTCGCCACCTGGAACCTCAGGGAGCAGTTATTTTCGCGTACCCTTCGGTCTGAGATAAACCAAATTCGTATCCCTTTAGATCTGCCGTCAATGTCCCAGGAAAACCGTGATTTCGGTCATCCAACGATGGGAGCGGGATTGTGGCCGGAATGGTTCGCGGAGTCCAACGCTAATTGCCTAATCCCTGTAGTCCCGGTGGGGTTCATAAGCGAGGATGACGCGACCGACGGAGACTTCCCGCTAGCGATCAAAGATATCCTCAACTGTGGCAAGCCGACAGTCTTGATTTCCGCCGGCACAGGCAATTACCTAGACGCCGAGTTTTATCGCGTCGCTGCAAAGGCCTGCGAACTTCTGAATTTTGCGGGGATCGCAGCGATGCAACATTCAACTCAACTACCAAATGATTGTTCTCAGTGCGTGAGTTGGATTGGGATGTTGCCATTTCGGAAACTTATGCAGCAGATTCGGGTGGTGATACATCATGGCGGACTCGCTACCCTAGCTTGTGCGCTGGAAACGGGCATTCCGCAATTGGTCTTACCAAAGATCTAACCGCCCCGATAATGCCGAGCGATTGCAGAGGCTCGGTGTGGCCGAATTCTTGCCGCCGCCAAAGTGGCAGCCCGAACATATTGCCGAAGCGTTGTTGCGGTTGACAACCTCTTCTTCAGTCGCCGAGAAATGCAAATCTATTGCAGACCGCCTTGGAGGTCAGGATGGATCGGAAACGCTTGTGAAATCCTAGAGCAAGGTAGCTGAAGAGTGCCGGGGCGATGGGGCAGCTTCGCGAAAGGTTCAAAAAAAGAATGGGTTGGGTGCTGGGACAGTGGTAATGGCGTTCGATGGTAACTCCGGTGACCTCGCGCATCTGACCCGGTGGACCTGATCGTGAGTGTGAAAGAGCGTGGGTTTTCAGGCTTTTTTATTTTGGGGGGTATTAAAGAGTGCTACGGATTGGCACCTGGTTTTGGCACAAAACCGGAACGTTTTTTAGTGCGAAGAGGACAAGGACTGGAAGAGAAATAAGGAGAAATAAGGTCGGATCTTTATCTTTAGCGTTCGTGAAAACCCACTACTCCGAAATAGATCGTTAGACCAAATCTAGAGTAGAGTAACGCAGATCCTCACGAACCGTTAGGTTCCCTTCTTTGCGCACGGCTTTGCTATAACCTGTCGCGAGTTGAGACCCGCGCTAACTTCTATGGCCAATCGGAGCCGTTATCGTAGTTGGACCAATCGGATTGTTCAAAAGCTTGGACAAACAATGGCACGAAATGTTCCGTTCGTTGCTGCGATAAAACGACGTGTAGGACTTTCACAGCGAGCGGTTCTCGCATCTGGCGGACGTTATGAGCGAACCCGATATCCCGTGAAAAGCAAAGGTCATAATCCTTGGCTATCTCACGATAAAGCGTTGTGTCCGCAATGCCTTTGAGTCCGAGGGGATTGATTGAATCAACCTGATGCCCAAGGCGCCGTAGCGCGGGCACCAAGGATTCAGGCATGTTCTCGTCGAGAAGGATTTTCCACGAGGAAGTCGGAGTGAGCTAGTTCTGTGAGTGTCCCGCGAATGGATTCCTCCGTAAGGCTGGGGGACTCGGCGACAATTTCAGCGATGGTCATGCCCGCTGCAAGCCACTCCAAAAGAAGTGAAACGGCGATCCGCGTGTCGCTAACCCGAGGCCGGCCGCACAAATGTTCATTGTCCGAAACGATCCAACTCATGAATTGAGCTTACTACAAATCGCTGCCGTTGGGCCAACTTGTGAGGTAGACGTCGCGGACATCGGTCACTCTTAAAGGTAAGATAGGCTGGGGCCTAGCCTTTCAATCCCAACAATCTTGAACGCGACTTACCGATCATCGAGTTAGCTTTGTCGCTGGATCTTGGTTTTACGGTTGCCGAAGGCGATTGGCTCAAAGATGAAGCAGCATTGTCGACGCTCCTTTTCAAAGGGCAGTGACGTCTCGGCGCTGATCTTAAGAGCCGGAGCAGAGGCGGGACGTCTCTTCCACTATTTCACGGCGCGAGTTCCGCCAGAGCCCTCGGCAGACCGTCGATGATATCCGATGCGAGCAGTCCGATGGGCCCCTTGGATTCGGCAACCCGGTCGCCGATATAGCCGTGCAGATAGACACCGAGCTTCATAGCGTCCTCGGGCGATAGTCCCTGCCCTAACAGCGCAGTGAGAATTCCCGCCAACACATCGCCCATGCCGCCGCTAGCCATGCCGGGATTGCCGGTGGGATTGATGAAGACCTTGCCGTCAGCCGTGGCGATCACCGTGCGCGCGCCCTTCAAAACCAAATGGCAGCAGTGCACCGTGGCGAAGTTGCGTGCGACCTCGATGCGGTCAGCATTGACGAAAGCATTGTCGTTGCCGATCAGTCGCGCCATCTCGCCTGGATGGGGCGTGAGAATCGGCGGCGTCTTGGCGTGGCGCAGGCGGTCCAATTCAAGCGCCAAATTATTTAATCCATCAGCGTCGATGACCCATGGCATGTCCAGGTTTCTCAACAGCCAGCGTGTGGCATTTTGTGTCGCGTCGCTGACGCCGATACCGGGGCCGAAAAGCAAGGCGCTCTTGCGCTCGATCAAGCGCCGCCAATCGGCATCGGTGAGCATTTCTAACTGCTCGGAGGAATCATCACCTAAGGGCTCGGTCATCACTTCGACCAGCGAGCCGGCGAAAATCGTATTCAACGCCCGCGGCGCCGCGAGCGTGACCAGGCCGGCACCGGCGCGCATCGCGGCGCGACAGGACAAAATCGCCGCGCCGGTTTTGCCGCGCGCGCCGGCGACGACCAGCAGATGACCGTAAGTGCCTTTATGCGAATCCTGCCGGCGCCGCGGCACGAGCCAGCCAACGGTTTCGCGATCGAGCAGCTCGATCTGCGGCGCGACATCAGCCAACGCGCGGCTATCGATGCCGATGTCGGCGACGACCAATTCACCAACTTGAGCTAGTCCGGGATGAATCACTTCACCAAGCTTCGGATAACCGAGTGACACCGTCATCTCGGCTTGAATTGCCACGCCAAGCGCATGTCCGGTGTCACTGTCCATGCCGGAGGGAATATCGACAGCAACAATCGGCAACCCCGACGCGTTCATCAGCGTGATTGCGTCGGCGAATAGACCACCGATCGCGTTTTTCGTGCCGGTGCCCAGAATCGCATCTACCAACAGACCGTTCTTAGCGCACCGTTGGCTGAGCAAATCCAAATTCTTAGCATCGATCTCGGCAACTTTACCTTTGAGTTTTAACCAGGCGCGCAGATTATGCGCCGCGTCGGGGGCCAGTTCATCGCGCCGTGCCAGCAGTGCGACTTCGCACGGGATTCGCTTCTTTTTCAACAACCGCGCAACTACGAAACCATCGCCGCCGTTGTTACCTTTTCCGGCGATGATCAACACTCCCTTCTTGGCAGGACGCCCAAAGCGTTGGAGAATCGCCGCGGCGATGCCCTCGCCGGCACGCTCCATCAGCGTCAAGCTCGGTGTTCCGTATTTATGGATCGTCAAACGATCCAACTCACGCATCTGCGCACTCGTTACAACAATCATGGTCAAAACGTTCGAGCCGTTCAAAACGTTCAAGCCGTTGATGCAGGAGAATAACAAACCGATCGAACGTTTTGAACGACTTGAACGATTTGAACGGTTTGAACGAGTTACCTTCTCGCTTTAGATAGCAGTTGCTTCATCTCGCGCACGGCTCGTTGAATACCGACAATTACCGCCCTGGCGATGATGCTATGACCAATATTGAGTTCGACGACTTCCGGAATGCCGGCAACCGGCAGGACATTTACATAATCGAGACCATGGCCGCCGTGGACCTCGAGGCCTAGCCGCCTGGCTAATTGCGCGCCGGCGACGATCTTGCGCAGCTCTCGCTCTCGTTTGGCGCCGTTAGCATTACAATAACTGCCGGTGTGGATCTCGATCCCATGAGCGCCGGACTCTTTGGCGCACTCGATCTGGTCCTTCGCAGGATCAATGAACAGCGCCACGTTAATCCCCTGATCTTGCAGCCGGCCAACCGCTTCTTTTATTTGGCGCCGGTGCGCCACGACGTTAAGCCCCCCTTCGGTGGTCAACTCCTGACGTTTCTCCGGCACAAAGCAAGCGTCCGCGGGCCGCGTTCTTTCGGCGAAACGCACCATCGCTTGGGTTACCGCCATTTCGAGATTGACTTTGGTTTTCCCCCGCTCCATCAACCGGCGCACGTCATGCTCTTGGATATGGCGGCGATCTTCCCGCAAGTGCACGGTGATGCCGTTGGCACCGGCCTTCTCAGCGAGCAGAGCGGCCTCCACCGGATCAGGAAGCTGCGCCAAGCGCGCTTGGCGCAGCGTGGCGACATGGTCGACATTGACGCCTAAGCGGATCACGGTTCTAGACTCTTCAACTGTTTGTGTCTATTGACTCAGACATTGAAACGGATTCAATCACCACGAAGGCACGAAGGACACGAAGGGTTCGGATCATTTCAACTCCGAACTTCGTGTTCTTCGTGTCCTTCGTGGTGAAAATCTATTCGCGGTTAAGGCGCATCGCCTCGTTTACTCGCCCACTTCAGCGCGAATCTCGTCGGCGATGCTCTCGGCCATGGCGTGGATTTTTTTCCCGTCCTCGCCTTCCAGCATCACGCGAGCCAAAAGCTCGGTTCCGGAATAGCGCACGAGCACCCGACCACGCCCGGCCAAGCTGCGTTCGATCTCGCCGATCTTATGCTTCACTTTGGGCATCAGGTCGAACTCTTTTCTTTCCGTGACCTTGACGTTGAGCAGCACCTGAGGCAACCGGTGCATGACAGTCTTGAGCTCGCTCAAGCGTTTGCGCTTCTCGACCATTAAAGCCAGCATCTGCAAACAAGTGATGGCGCCGTCGCCGGTGCTGTTGTGGTCGAGAAACAGAATATGGCCGGATTGTTCGCCGCCGAGATTGAAGTTTCCGGCGAGCATTTTTTCGACCACGTAGCGATCCCCCACTTGAGCGCGCACGACTCCGAGGCCGGCGCTTCGCATCGCCAGCTCAAGGCCCAAATTGCTCATGACCGTGGCAACCACGCCATTGCCTTTGAGTATCCCCTTCTCTTGCATATCGAGAGCGGCGATCGCCAGCACTTGGTCACCGTCAAGAATCTCGCCGGTATCGTCGACGAACACGGCGCGGTCGGCGTCGCCGTCCAACGCGACCGCGAAATCGGCGCCCTCGTGCAACAAGAGTTCACGCGCCGTTTCGGGATAAAGCGCGCCGCAGCGCCGATTGATATTTTCACCGTCAGGCTGGACTCCGATCGGCAAAACATCGGCACCCAATTCGGCCAATACCTCAGGGACGACTTTATAAGCCGCGCCATGACCGCAGTCGACGACGATCTTCAACCCTTCCAAGGTTAGATGACGCGGAAAACAATTCTTGAGAAATACATTGTAACGGCCGACGGCATCCTGAATTCGTGCAGCTTTACCGATCTCGGCGGCCGTCGGGCGGGACTCTTCGGTCTCACCGCTAAAAATCATTTCCTCCATGCGGGCTTCGACTTCGTCGGGAAGCTTGAAGCCATCCCATGAGAAAAACTTGATGCCGTTGTCTTGATAGGGATTATGCGACGCCGAGATCACCACGCCGGCGTCGGCGCGCATGCTGCGGGTGAGAAACGCAACCCCCGGCGTCGGCAACGGTCCGACCAAGAGCACGTCGGCGCCCATAGAAACGATGCCGGACGCCAAGGCGGTCTCCAGCATGTAGCCGGACAGGCGGGTGTCCTTGCCGATGAGAATCTTGAACCGATGTTTGTCAGTCTCGCCATTGCGCCGGGCGAACGCCGGCGACGGCATGCGGCCAGGCAGATCTCGCTCGGATTCAGACAAAACCTTTGCGATCGCGCGGCCGAGCTTAAGCGCCATCTCCGAGGTCATGGGTTCTTGATTGGCGACGCCGCGCACACCATCTGTGCCGAAGAGGTGCCGTTTGGGTTTACTGTTTAGCGCTCGTGGTTGATTCATCGTTATAACGCTCCCGCCTGGATTCATGCTGCCGGTTTGGCAATTTTGACCCGCACCTTCGCCGGTTTGTGTTCGACGACTTTGACGCCATTCGGCAGATCGAACTGCGGTGGCAGATTATGATCACCAACGGTCAAGCCCTGCAATTTCACAAATACGCTCACGGAACTCAATTCTAACTTGTCGACGAGATTTTTGGGACCGGAAACACGTAAAAAAATCGTTTTGGGATTGATGGTGTAAACTCCCTTAAAATCCTTTGCGCCAATCTCCACCTGGGCAAATTCGCGAATCACCTGCTCTTCTTCGAGGGTGACAGATACCTCCACTTGATCGGGCGAGAACGTCAGTGGTTTGCCGCCGGTCGCCAGCCGCGCCAAGCGCTTAGGCACACCACGGGTTTCGTTGAGATCCACCGGTACGGTTTCCACCGCGGTGAGGCGGCGTACCTCTTCGGCGGGGCCCTGCACCGTTACCCGGGCAGGCTGCACTAGGGTTTGAGATATGCGGAAACCCGCCGCCGGCTTGCCGGAAGTGCGAACCGAGACCGGCAAGGTCAACTTGATCACCGGCTCCATGCGTAGATGGATCACCGGCGGGGTAATCCGCGCCACGCTCACGCCGCGCGGGATATTGAACGAACTGCCGGCTAGAGGATAGCTGACAGTGCCGGGCTTGGCGGTGTTGACATCTAATAACAACTTCAGCTCGTCGGCATCGATGGTCGACACTAAGGTGCGCGGGCCGGTAACCCGCAACACGACGAAATCGACGCGATTATCCATGACCATGAGATCGCTGGGAATATTGCGAAACTCCACCGGCACCTCGATGGAGCGCTCGATATCGCGGTGGCCTGCAAGCCAAAGCCCCACGGCGATGGTCAAAGCCAGTGCCTTGAGACCGAAATTACTGCCGGCCAGCGCGACGATCCTTTCCCAGAGCTGTTTCATGCCTTGATCAAATCCCGCAACGCCGAGCGCAGTCTGGCGCCGTCGATATTTTCCGTCACATTGCCGCCGACCACCAGCGCCACCGTGCCTTCTTGCTCCGACACCACCACCGCCACCGCATCGGTTTCCTCGGTGACGCCGAGGGCAGCGCGATGGCGCGTGCCCCAGCTCTTGCGCAGGTGCGGATTGGTGCTCAGAGGCAGCAAGCAGCGCACCGCGGTCACCCGGCCTTTGTGAATCACCAGCGCGCCATCATGGATTGGCGAATGGGGCAGGAACACGCTTTCCAACAACTCGCGGCTGACCCAAGCGTCGAGACGTGTGCCGATCTCCATGAATTCGCTCAGGCCGACATCCCGTTGAAAGACCACTAAAGCGCCAACACGTTTACTGGCGAGCGACATCGCCGCCTGGGCGACTTCTTCGACGACGTCTTCCCGGCGTTGTTCGGAACGCTCCAGCGTCGAGAACAAGGGCGCGGTACCGACCTGTGTGAGCGCGCGCCGAATATCGCTCTGAAAGATCACGATGATCACCAAGATGATCGAACTCAAGAAGTTATCGAGAATCCAGTTGAGGGTGAACAGGCCGAGAATGCGCGATGACACGTAGGCGACCAGAATAACCGCCAAACCGATAATCATCTGCATGGCCCGGCTGCCGCGCACGATCTGCAGCGCCCGGTAGACGAGAAATGTGATGATGCCGATGTCGAGCGCGTCTTGCCAGCGGATTTGGTGCAGCAGCTCTAGCATTCCGGCCTCGGTTACCCGTGAAAGCCAAAGCGCAGCGCGTCGGCCACGCGCACCGCGCGGCAGGTTTCCGCCACATCGTGGACACGGATGATATTCGCACCGCCCAGCACCGCCGCCACGGCTGCGGCTAAACTGCCTTCGAGCCGTTGGTCCGGGGCCAATCCGAGAATCTTGCCGATGAAATTTTTGCGCGAGACCCCGACCAGCAGCGGCTGGCCAAGCGCGCCGAGAATCGATAGCCCGCGCAGCAATTGAAGGTTGTGATCGACGGTCTTACCGAAACCGATGCCCGGATCGAGCAAGATGGAGTCGGCGTCAATGCCGGCATCCATGGCGTCGTAGAGCCGTTCGGCGAGAAAGTCTCTCACCTCGCGCACGACATCGGTGTACTGGGGATCGGCTTGCATGGTCCGCGGCGTGCCGCGCATGTGCATCAACACCACCGGGACTTTTTCGTTGGCGACCAGCGGCGCCATTGCCGGATCGAAACCCAGAGCACTGATGTCATTGACGATATCGGCACCGGCATCGATGGCGGCGCGGGCAACCGGTTCTTTGTAACTATCGATGGAGATCGGCAGCGCGCACTGCAGGCGCAGGCCTTGAATGACTGGAATCACGCGCGCCAGTTCGTCGGCCTCTGACACCGGCGCGGCGCCGGGTCGCGAAGATTCACCGCCGATGTCGATGATGTCAGCGCCCGCCTGCGCCATCGTAACACCGTCGGCGATCGCCCGGCCGGCATCGAAGTGACGGCCGCCGTCATAGAAGGAGTCCGGTGTGACGTTGAGCACTGCCATCACCGCCGTGCGGTGCGTAAAGTCGATCCGGCCATGGCGTGTTTTGAGTTCGCGATTAGCTTGCCCGGCGGCTGGCAGCAAGGGATTGAACTGGCTCACGGTGGCATTGAGATCTGCGGGATTGCTCGGTGACATGGTTAGAATCAGGAATGGTTCGATGCGTTGAGAAAAGTTCGCGCCCGGATTTCAAAAAACAGCAAAACCGACCCAACGGCGCGATGATCGAGCCCTCGAATCGCAGATGAATTGATCGGTGGAGTGTGGGTGGCCAAAGCCACCCGGAATGAACCTAACTAGGCAACCGCCACTGCCGACGGCGTGTACGGGTCTCCACCGTTCCCGCCGAAGTCGCGCACAATTGCGTCGATCTCGGAACCGTCGAGGACCTCTTTTTCGAGCAATGACTCGGCGACTTTATGGAGCAGCCGGAGATTGGTTCTCAAGAGATCTTTGGCCTTGTGATAACTTTCCTGAATGATCCGTCTAACTTCGGCATCGATTTCGATGGCCGTGCTCTCCGAGTAATCGACCTTTTGGGTAAAGTCGCGGCCGAGAAAAATCTCTTCCTCTTTCTTGCCGAAGGTCATGGGCCCAAGCTTTTCGCTCATGCCCCACTCGCAGACCATGCGGTGCGCTAGATCGGTCGCTTTCTCGATATCGTTGCCTGCGCCGGTGGTGGTATGCTCGAGCACCAACTCTTCAGCCACCCGGCCGCCGAATAGGATCACAAGATTGTTGAGGAGGTATTCTTTGCCGTAAGTATGTTTCTCGTCGATGGGCAGCTGTTGGGTCAAACCCAGCGCCATACCACGCGGAATGATCGTCACCTTGTGAATCGGATCGGCGCCTGGCAGCAGCTTGGCGACCAGCGCATGCCCCGCTTCGTGGTAGGCAGTGTTGCGCTTCTCCTCGTCGCTGATAATCATGCTGCGCCGCTCGGCGCCCATCATGACCTTGTCCTTGGCCAATTCGAAGTCAGGCATCTCGACTTTTTCTTTGTTGTTGCGCGCCGCCAGCAGGGCCGCTTCGTTGACGAGATTCTCCAGATCGGCGCCGGCAAAGCCGGGAGTCGCGCGCGCCAGCACGGCAACGTCGACATCCGCGCCCAGAGGCACTTTCTTGGTGTGAACTTGCAGGATACCTTCGCGCCCTTTGACATCGGGACGAGGGACCACGACGCGGCGGTCGAAACGGCCTGGACGCAGCAGCGCAGGATCGAGCACGTCCGGCCGGTTGGTGGCGGCGATCAGAATGACGCCTTCGTTAGTCTCGAAGCCGTCCATCTCAACCAGAAGTTGGTTCAAGGTCTGCTCGCGCTCGTCATGGCCGCCGCCAAGTCCGGCGCCGCGATGGCGTCCCACCGCGTCGATCTCATCGATGAAAATAATGCACGGAGCATTCTTCTTGCCTTGAACGAATAGATCGCGGACGCGCGAGGCGCCAACGCCGACAAACATCTCGACGAAATCCGAACCGCTGATGCTGAAAAACGGCACACCGGCTTCGCCGGCAATCGCCCGCGCCATCAAAGTCTTACCGGTGCCCGGAGGGCCCACGAGCAAGCAGCCCTTGGGAATCCGGCCGCCGAGCTTGGTGAATTTCTTCGGGTCCTTTAAGAAAGCGATGATCTCCTGGAGATCGTCTTTAGCCTCATCGGCGCCCGCGACATCGGCAAACGTGACACGATGCTGATTCTCCGTGAGCAGCTTGGCGCGGCTCTTGCCGAACGACATCGCCTTGCCGCCGCCGACTTGCATCTGGCGCATGAAAAACACCCAGACGCCGATCAACAAAAGCATCGGGAACCAATTGAGCAGAAAAACCATGTACCAAGGCGAGTCTTCCTCGGGCTTGGCGGCGATCTTCACTTTCTTTTCGCGCAACGACTTCACCAGATCCGGATCGGTCGGCGCAAAGGTACGAAAGCGTTCGCCGTTTTTGTATTTGCCTTGAATGTTGTGGCCCTGGATGACGACTTCCTGAATGTCACCGCGGTCCACCGAGCTCATGAACTCGCTAAAAACGATCTCCGGCTCGCGTCCATGTTGCTTGCTAAACACGCTAAAGATAACCAAAAAGACCAGCGCAAGTACCAGCCATAAAGCGATATGTTTATGTGATTGGCTCAATCGAGTTCTCCCAGATTTTGCAACAAGCGAAAGTCTAACACACGCATGCTAGCCGATCAATATGAGTTTTTCTAACTAAGTACCTAAAGGGACTACTTTAATTCGTACAACAGCGCGGCTCGCAGGGGTCACCAAGGCGGTCCGGCTGCGACCATGGCCGGGAATCCAAAGAACCTGGTCGCCACCGATCAAGATCGGCAATTTCGCCCGCTCCGACAGCGCGACCTTGCGATCGATAAACAAGTCTTTGATCTTCTTGTGGCCGCTCATCCCTAGCGGTTCAAACCAATCGCCGCGCCGAAAGTTCCGCACAATCAACTGCTCCGGCAGCCCATCGCGGTCGAAACAGGCTTCCGTCAAATCCGCGACTACTCGGCTATCCGGTGGCGCCATTGTTGTGCTAATCAATTCGACGTTAGCCTCACGGATTTGCAACGTTTCACCAAGCTTTAAGGGATAGATATAACAAATGGGTTGAAGCCCACGTTCGCGCCGCGCCAGCGACAGCGAATCATATTGCCGCCGCAACTCCCATCCACCGGGGATCGCCAGCCGTCCGTGCGCCGGGCCAGTCGCAGCCAACTCGCGCCCAGCCTCGATGTGCGCGAAATCGATTCCCCGCAAGTTACCGCGCCACCCCTCGATCCAATATCTGAGAATCAGCCGTTGCAAGGCAACCGGCTGCTGTAAGAACTGAACTCGATCCAGCCCGTTGCCGCGCCGGCATTTTGCCAACTCGGCAAAGGCAACCTGGTCGAGCACCGCCTGCTCATCGCGCAACATAGCCGACTGCTCCGCCAACCGCGCGCCAACCCGGCCATCGATCCGGTCGCGCAACTGCGGCAACAGCTCCAGACGTATCCAATTGCGTAAAAGTTTAGTTTCGCGATTGGTCGAATCGACGCGATACTCAAATTGCCGTTCGCGTAGATATTCGAGAATCTCCACCTTGGGAATTTCGAGAAATGGCCGAATAACTTGCAAGCCGTGCGCCAAAACATCGGCTCGCGTATCGAGCGATTGCACCGGACTCATCCCGCCCAACCCCTTCCGCCCTGCCCCGCGCAGCAGCCACATCAGCATGGTTTCAGCCTGATCATCTTGCGTATGTGCCGTCGCGATCTTGCTGAGCCCCCGCTGTTGCGCGATGTCGGTGAAAAATCGATAGCGCTGCTGCCGCGCCATTGCCTCGATATTTCCTTTGCCGGCGCGAGCCCGAAGCTCCGGCAGGTCGATTTCTTTGAGGTGAACGGTAAGACCGAGCTTTTCAGCCAGCCCGCCAACAAAGCGCGCGTCATCCCTGGCCTCGTCCCCGCGAATCCCATGCTGCAAATGCGCCACTTCCAGATGAAGCGCGAACTCGTCGCGCAACTCATGCAACACATCCAGCAACGCCACCGAATCCGGTCCGCCGGAGACGGCGACTAGAATGCGGTCGCCGGCAATGAGCAAGCCTCGCCGGGCTACGGTACTGACGAGTTTTTCGGCGCGATTCATCTGCGATTAAATCGTCAACTTTCCCGCATATCCCGTCAACTCGACATAACCGTTGCCGCTAACCGATTTGCCGCGTGCAGTTCCACCAATCTGCACCGCACCCTCCCAATAGGTCACTCTTGTGCTGCGGTTGGTGATTAATTCTTGGTCAGGAAATGCCGGTACAATCTCTAGCTCAATGGATTCCGAGGGGACGGTCACTTTCCACTTCATCGGGTAAGTCGCCCCGCTCGACGGGCTCTTCCAGCGTTCAAGTACGTCGATCCGATAATCTTTGTTCGATAAGTTTTTTGTCGTCCCATCGGCACCCACGAGTGTGCCGCTGGAATACGGATCGACCGAGCCGTCTTTGCGGCGCATGAGGTAGAGCATCAACTCGGTTTGATTATCGAGCTGGATGCTGAACCAATCCCAGCCGACTTGATCTTCACGCAATTGATTGCTGCCGAACTCGTGGTCCATCCAGGTGAGGCCGCGGACTTTCTCGGATTTGCCGTTGACGGTCAACTCGCCTTCGGTTTGCATGCGTGTCAGAGAATAGTAGTAAGACGCTCGCCCCTCGCCTTCGCCCTTCTGGCTCAAGCCATTTTGACCATGGAGGACCGGCGCTTTGAGAGATTTTAGGTTCACGCGTAACTGCCTGCCCCGATCATTCACTTGGATCCCGTGATTGCGATCATCGCCGATAAGTTTCCAATCTTCGTTCCAAACCAAAATGCGATTCGTCGCCGCGCCCGCTTTATCACCGTCGCCGCGCACGCCGGCCTTGCCGGCGATGCCACGATTGATGCGCTCACGGAAGGTAAATTTCTTCGCGACCAGATCCGACAGGGCGAAGTGAGCCATATAAAGCTCGCTGAAGAGCGGCGCGTTTTTTAACTCGTTCTGTCGCTCGCGCAAGCCGAAGCGGAAGAACGTCACCTGATAGCCGTAGCGTTTACCGCTTTCTGATTCTAAATGGCCGGTGTAGTACCACCATTCGGTTTTGAAGTCGGGATGGGAATAGTGATCGGCTGGGAAACTCAGTTTCCGCCCCGGCAAGGCAAGCTGATAGGTGAAGCTTGCCGCCGTTAGCCAGCAACTGATCAGGCCGAGCGTGAGCAAGGATAATCGTCGCAGACTTTTTCGCGCCGGCATAATTTGCAGTGTCATTTCGACTAGTGTTATAGGGAGCCTATGGAAAAGCAATACACCCGCGACACGTTGCTCATCACGGTCGCTCAACTACAGAGCAAACTCGGCTCCGCCAATCTCTGCGTCATCGACACCCGACCAGCGGAAGACTACGCCAAGGGGCATATTCCCGGCGCCACTCATTTCGATCTCTTCGGCCTGAGTCTGGTCGACACCGGCGACGCGCCGCTCAAATCCTTTATGTTCATGATCCACCATGTGCTTGAACTGCGCGGCGTCAGCGAGGCAAAGGAAATCGTCTTCTACGAAGATAACTCCGGCATGCGCGCGGCGCGCGGCGTTTGGTTCTTGGAGTACTTCGGCCATCCGAACGTGAAAATGCTCGACGGCGGCATGCAAGCCTGGACGGCCGCCGGCGCGCCGGTGACGAGCGCGGCGACAGTGCCCAAAGCCGCGTCGTTCAAAACCGCCGAACGACGCGAAGTCCTCGCGACAGCGAACGACGTTTTGCGCTCCCTCGATAAAAAGGACACGGCCATCCTCGACACCCGCAGCGACGGCGAACATTTCGGCACACTGGTACGAGCCGCCCGGGGTGGCGCGATCCCGCATTCGATCCACATCGAATGGACCGACAACCTCGATACCGACGGCAAGTTCAAATCGAATGCAGACTTGAAAACGATGTACGAAAAAGCCGGCATCACACCGGACAAAGAAGTCTACTCCTACTGCCAAGGCGGCTACCGCGCGGCGCACGGCTACATCGCCCTGCGAATGCTGGGATATCCGAAAGTGCGCAACTACATCGGCTCCTGGAAGGAATGGGGCGACCGCACGGATCTGCCGTTGGAAATCCCGCAGAAAAAGTAAAGTCGGTTCTCACCACGAAGACACGAAGGACACGAAGGTTTCAGGCAAATAGAATTCCGAACTTCGTGATCTTCGTGGTGAAAACATTCTGACAATACGCGCGCATAGACAAAACTATGAAACGATTTTTCACACTGGCAGTGCTTGGATTGACCTTAGTGCAAGCCGATCCCGCCGCGTGCGCCGACGCGCGCAAAGTCACGCTCTCCTACTCGGCCATCAGCATGACCTGGTTTCCGGTCAAAGTCGCTATCGACAAGGGTTTCTTTCGCAGCGAAGGGCTGGAGCCGCAATTGATCCAGATGAACGGTAACGTCGCCACCGTCGCGCTCGCCAACGGCCATGTCGATTTCTCGTTAAATATATCACCGGTTCTCAACGGCGCCATGCAAGGGTTGGGAACGAAACTGGTGGCCGCGCTCAATTCACGGCCATTCTTTTCCTTGGTCACGCGCCCGGAGATCAACACTGCGGCCGATCTAAAAGGCAAAGTCTTCGCCGTCAGTTCATTCGGCAACACCCAAGCGATTCTGACGGAGAAACACTTGCAGCACTTCGGTTTGAAGAAAGGCGAGTACCAACTGCTCGCCATGGGCGCGACGCCGGCTCGAGTGGCGGCGATGGAGAAAAATATCGCCCAGGGAAGCTTGATGCCGCTGCCGACCAACGTGCAGATGGAGAACCGCGGCTATCGCCTGCTCGGTAATACCGCCGAGATCGTCGCCCATCCGATCGCCGGCCTCGGTGTCCATGAAGATATGATCAAGAAAGACCCCGACCTCATCAAACGTGTGATTCGCGTCACGCTCCGGAGTTTTCAGCTGTTGCAGAACAACCCAAAAGAGACCATCAAGATTCTCATGGATTGGACACGGGCCAATGAAAAGGACGCGTTACGTTCGCTCGAATTGGCGAAGCCAGGTTTCAGCAAGAACGGGCTGCTCACCGACGAGGACCTCAGTATCGAATGGGGTTTCATCCAACAGCAGACTAAAAAGACCTACATCCCGGTGAGCATCGCCCATGACATGACCCTGCTGCGTGACGTGCAGCGGGAGATGGGCATCTAGGTTCACAAAAGATGCGAGTCGCGAAGCGGACATCGATCGTCCGCGGCGACCAAGAAGCGCACGCCCTGATGCCCTTGGTCTTGTTTCTGGCCCAGCAAGAACGACCGACGATCAGCGAATAGTGATGGAAGCAAAGGTGTGGAATGCCGGTAATCGAAATTTTTGAATGCCAACAAATCCTTTCGAATCGTAGGAAGTCTTCCAACGGTTTGAACGGAGCAAAGCGGTTGAACGGCTTGAACGTTTTGAACGAAACCAATATTGATTGATTATCAAGCCGGTTAAGGAGAAATTCATGCGCACGTTAGACCTATTGGCCAGCGACTCGTCCCACCTCCCCTTTCTCTATGTGTTCAAAGAATCTAAGGTCATGGAAAAATACGGCTTCGAGATCGACCTGCATATTGTCGGCGGCGCCAAAGCACCGACCATGGCGCACCGCGCCAAGCTCGCCCTCGCTGGCGAGATCGATTTTTTGAGTGGACTCCATCATGAAACCTATCGGGAGCGAGCCAAGGGCGAAAAGCGCCTGACCTACCTCGCCCAGGCACAGAACAACTGGGACGACCGCCTCGTAGTCCGGCCGGAAATCAAAACCGTCGAAGACCTCAAGGGCAAAAAGATCGTTTGCCATTCCAAAGCCCCCTGCGTATCGGGCAATCTGCGCGCAGTCTTGCAAGATTGCGGTCTGAAACCGGAAGAAATCAACATGGACGTGATCGACGACACGTCCGGCAAGTTCTTAGAATTCGTCGACGAGATCACCTCGGGTAAAGCGGTCGGCGCACTGGTCGATATGCCTTTCGACCTCTACGGGATCAAAAAGGGCTTGCACATTCTCGCCCTGCCCGACCGTCCAGTGATTCACAACACCACTCTGCTCGCGACCAGCGATTACATCAAGGAAAACCCGGAAACCGTCGACGCATTTCTTAAAGGCTTCATCGAAGCCTTGCACTTTTTCAAGACCAAGCCGCAAGAGGTCGTGTCGATCCTGAAAAGAAACCTCGCGGCGCGCTACGGCCTGCAGGAGGACGAATACTACGAGCACCTGCAGCGCGAGTGGGCCAAGCTGTTGAACAAGAAACCCTACCCGCTGCCCGCGGCAATCCAAAATGTCTACGACCTCGACGTCGGCAAAGATCCCAAGATGCATCACATCGGACCAATGGAGCCCTGGGATTTACACTATCTGCGCAAGATCGACGACACCGGGTTTATTGATAAACTCTACGCCTAGTAAAGAATCAAAAATCTCCGTTACCGCACCGACTCGGCTTGCGGCAGCGAAGATATTTGAGAATTCTTGTTACTTCAGGGTAGGTGGGTGTTCGATGATCAGTGCCATTGCGCCTAAGTAGGCTCCAGTGCACGGTCGGGATTTTTTCGTTTGCCGCGCCTACGGCCGCACGGCGCCGAAAACCAGCGGGCCGCCGATCTCCCACAGATAAATCATGTGACTATTGCCGGAATTATCGCGGTAGCTTTCCGACACCTTCGCCTGCCACTCCGCCATGTCATACCCGTACGAAACCACGCGCGCACCCGGCCTGAGGCGGCTCATCAGGTTCGGTCTAACGGCTAGATTACCGTCGTAAGAGAGATACAACGTCACCACCGATGGCAAAGACATATCCACCGCCAAAATATCCTCTTGGCGAATCTCCACCAGGTGCTCGACACCCTGCCTGCGCACATTCTCACGCGCCAGCTTGACCAGACTTGGATCGATCTCAAAGCCCACCGCCTTGATACCGTATTTCTTTGCCGCAGCGATCGCCACACGGCCGTCGCCCGCGCCAAGATCGTAGAGGAGGTCTCCCGCTTTCACATTCGCGAGCCACAACATGCGATCGACTACTTCCTGCGGCATCGGCTCGAACGGCCCTAGCTGATCACTGCTCGGGGTAGGCGATCCGGCGGGCGGTTCGTCGGCATAACGGCGCTCTTCGCGCAGCACTCCCGGCGCCATTTCAGTAACCACAGTGTACGGGTAGTAGTAAGGTGCGTAAGGGTAAAAAGGGCTGCCGAAAACTATGATGCCCGGATGGCGAAAAAATCGATTAAAGGGCGGTCGTAGCGGGTGGGATGGCCGATGCGGTGGTCGCCCGCTATCGATACCCCCGCCTGGCGGATGGTGCAGTGGGACCAGCGGAGTGATGGCAAAACCGCCACCAGATGGCATTCGGGGAGCGACGCGCGGCGTCCCGCCGGGTGAAGCACGAGGAATCTGCCCTTTCGTCGCCGGCGCGCCGGCTGGTGGCGGCGCGGTCGTGATGGTCCCCAAACCAGGCATGCCGTGCGGAGCGAGGGGTACGCCACCGTGAACGACCGGGGGAACGAATCGTGGCACAGTAACCTGTGGCACGGCGGCCCGTGGCGTGCTCTGAATGGGCACGCCTGGTCCCGGTAGGACGCTTGGTCCCGGCGCGGTCGTAATGGTCCCGGAACCACTCGTGCCGCTACGGCTCGGACTGCCGGTCGTGCCGGACTGTCCTGAACCTGACGAGCTTCCACCACCTGTTGCGAAACCGCGAAAACCCTGGGCCGCGGCGCTTGACGCAAATGTGAAGACAACTGCAAGAACTGTCACCGGCGCGACTAGATTCATAACGCCTCCAAAATACCAAGGCATCATAGGAATCGCGCCCCGGCTAAGTCAATAAGCCAACTCTTGGACGACAGACTCAACTCGCGCACTACCGGCGCGCGACAAGCGATCATTAAACGAACCCGTTCGCGGGCGGGGATTTAACCCCGCCGCCAATTTCAATATTGCAAAGGGGATGCTCGCCCCCCCTTTCGAAACCCCATTTAGTTGTGCCCGCCTCAAGAGGCGGAGTTAACGATAAGTACAGCAAGCACGATGACGATCGCGCCCATCAAGATCAACGTCGCCACCCCGCCAGGGATCCCTGTTCCCTGCCAACATCGACACCGCCGGCAGGAGCCCATGATCAAGCGCATATATGCTCACCGGCCGACCGCGCCGATGGTCGGACACAAACACTGAATCATGGTGTTGGGCTTTGCCATGGCGAAAATCTGTAACCTATCGTGAACCACTAGGGTGACGAGCGCCAAGGGAAACGAAGTGCTCCGCGAGAACAGGCTCTTTCACAGCAATAATTCCTGAGCGGCCCGGATTCTCGAGCGCCGCTAGAGCCGATATCAGTGTTGACACGAACCGAAATATACAAAAAACATTTGTGAGCAGCCGCAGTGCGATGATTGCGGCGTTGAAATCGCCGCGGTGAGCTAATTGGCTCTGCCGACGAACTTAGCATCATCGGCGCGAACAAAGCCGGGCGGGTTGCCATGTTTCGAGCGCACTTCGAGCCACTCACCGACGCCGCGCACCACGGTGATTTGCGTGCCGCCGCCGATCCGCGTCAGCACCCGCGAGCCAGCAATCGGTTCCTCGTGCAGCGCGGTGGAGCGCACGGTTTGATACAAACCCGGTTCGAATGCGCGGCGCGGCGCCGGAGCGGGCTCACGCGGACGCACCGGCGGCAATGGCGCGTCCGCAGGACGGCTCGCCAATCTGCCCACTTGGCGATTGATGTCTTTACCCTGCTTCTGTGCCGCCGCTAAACTTTTTTCCTGGACGGCAAACTTAGCCTTAAGCGCTTCAAGCTGCGCGGCGCTGCCTTTCAACTCCTCCCGCGCCTGCGCCAGCTGATCTTCGAGGGATTTGATCTTGTCTTGCCGATCTTGCAGCTCTTTATCCTTGGCATCGAGTTGCGGCGCGAGATCACTGCGCTCGTTTTGTCCGCCGACGAGGTACACGCCAAGTGCGAACATGAAGAGACCTAAGACCAAAATAATCTTTGAGCCCAGCGGCATACCTTCGCGCTTGGATTCGACTTGAACCGCCGGCGCGTCGTCATCCGGGCTGGGCCACTGCGGCAAGGCAGCGGCAGCGTTGAGGCTTTCCTTGCAGTAAGGGCAGGTCAACGTGTCCAGCGCTATGCTGTTGGCGCAATGAGGGCAAAGCCGGGTTTGGATCGTAGATTGTGCCATCTCACATGCTCACTCTCGACTTGAATCGGCAGATTATTGCGACGCACCCGGTGCGGTGCCAATTTAAATTCATTCTGCGGCGATCCGCCGGTACGGTCAAGGCTTTTTCTCGTTTAGACATTGGCGGCAGCAAAATTGCACCTTGCCCCGTCACTTTTCCTGGGCTATACAACGCTGGGAGGATTTTCTAGCTATGGCACTCATCATCAGCGAACCGCAAACTCGCAAGCTCATCACCATGTCTCAAGCCGTCAACTTGGTCGACAAAATGTTCCGTGACCGCGCCGCCGGCAAGATGCGCAACGTGCCGCGCCGCCGTCTCAAGGGCAGCTCAAAGCAGCTCAATATGATGGCCGCCTGGCACCAGGACTCCGATCTGATCTGCCTGCGCTCCTACGCCGCCGGCGCCAATATCGTCACGCTTTTTCACGGCGGCAAGGGCGGCATCCAAGGCATCGTCAACATGGCCTACCTGAGCAGCCTGCGCACCGGCGCCGCCACTGGGGTCGCCGCCAAATACCTCGCTCCAGCCAATAGTAAAGTCCTGGGCGTCATCGGCCCCGGCTGGCAGGCAACGTTCCAGGTCGAAGCGATTCTTGAAACCTGCGATATCGAACAAGTGGTCGTCTGGGGCCGCACGCCCAAACGGCGCAAGGATTTCGTCAAACAGATGAGCAAAGTCGTCAATGTCGACTGGAAGGAAGTCGACAGCATCGACGAGTGCGAAGGACTCTCTGACATCCTGGTGGTGTCGACGGATTCGGCCACGCCGGTAGCCACCGGCAACAATCTCAAGTCTGAAGTGCTGGTCGCGTCCATTGGCGCCAACTCCACGGTGAAACATGAAGTTTCGAACAACCTGATCCGGCGCATGGATCTGATCGTCACCGACGACATCGGCGCCGCCAAAGCCGACAGCGGCGACCTGGTCGAAGCCTGCCAAAGCCGCATCGCCCGTTGGGAGGACATCATGCCGTTGGAGAAATTCGTCGCTGGCGGCATGCCCGAACCACGCCCCAAGCGCATCTTTTTTCAATCCAACGGTATCGCCGACGAAGATCTGGTGGTTGGCAAATTCGTTCTGGATCAGGCCAAGCGCAAGAAACTAAAGGTGCGAAACGTAACCGAAATTTAAACTGTACAACAGACAATCTTCACCACGAAGTGTCCATGAGCTTACGCTCGTCTACAGAATATGAAATTGCAACCATCCCACCACCCCATGATTTTTTTTTGATTCGTCATGCCGGCGCAGGCCGGCATCCAGGGGCGGGAGGGGATGGATACCGGCTTTCGCCGGTATGACGGAAGCCTCATGCCAATTCGTCGCCGAGATCGTACCTGCAAATGCATTTTCTAAGGAGGCACGAAGAGCACGAAGGGTTCGGAAATATTACTTCTAAACCTTCGTGTCCTTCGCGTCTTCGTGGTGAGTAATTGATTTTCCATCTCCCTGCCGCCAATTCGCAGCAACCATGAACACATAATTATGGCGATCTTCACCGGCGAACTCGGCCTGCAATTCGTCACCCATCTGGCCAATCACTATGCCCTGCGTGACCTCATACGGTTGGCGCAGCTCGGCGCCGATAGCGGATTCACCCAGATCTGGCTCAACGACAACATTCGCTACCGCAACCAGATGGTGGTGCTGAGCGCCATCGCGGCTCAGGTGCCGATTCGTCTCGGCACAGCGATCATGGTGCCCTATTTTCACAATCCGTTAGACATGGCGGACGCCTTCGCCGCCGTCTCCGAACTCTGTGAAGGGCGCGAGATCAGCATCGGCATCGCCCGCGGCGACCTCGGCCAGTCGCCGCAGCATGTCCAAGCGCTGAAACCCATCGCCATGGTCAGCGAAACCACCGGGCTACTGCGCCGCGCGCTCGCCGGCGAAAAATTCCCGTATTCCGACTTTCCTTTTTTAACGGAATTCTACCGCCTCAACCCCAAAGGCAAATTCTCGCTCGCCTTCAAGCCCAAAACGCAATTCAAATTCTACGGCGGCGGCAACGGGCCGCAGTCGCTGCGCATGTGCGGCCGCATCATGGACGGCTTGATCAGCTCGGGAACCTATATTCCCATGCTCAAAGCCGGGCGGCTCGAAGGCATGCTCGCCACCGCCGACGCCGCAGCGAAAGCTGTCGATCCCGGCAAGCGTTTACGCAAAGTCTGCGAGTTGAACGTGTCGATTTCGGCTGATCGCGAGCGCGCCCTGGATTTTCCCCGGCGCCAGGTCGCCCACTCGATCCTGCAATGGGAAGCTTTGGGCTTCACGCCGGACGAGTACGCCAAGATGGGCGTCGCCCGCGAGCAGGTGTTGAAGCTCAAACAAGCCTTCGAGTCCGGCGCCACCATCGAACAAGCCGCCGCACTGGTGAGCGATCATATGGTGCGCTGCTACTACGCCGCGGGAAAACCGGAAGAAGTCAGAGATCAAATCATCGAGTTGGCCGGCGCCGCCGGCCAACTGGGCTACGACCACGTCGCCTTCGCCAAGCTCGGCCCGGATTATGACGAGGCTATCAACTTGCTCACCAAACAGGTCGTACCGGCGCTGCGGTGAAACCCAGGATTCCGGCAAATAACCGACGACTTAATGTTGACGTCGTGACGCAAGAAACACTATGAACCTCAGGCGGTGAAACACGGCCACCGATCGGCTGACCAACGATTTAAGTCATGTACCTCCGGCAAAGCCGGAGGCTTGAATTGTGAACCGCTCAAAGCGGTCTGGCCGGCTACGCCGGCATGCGTGTTACTTGAACATCTTTAGTTGATCGAGCCGACGGTCTTCTTTCTCCTGTTCCCTGATATAAGCACGTACCTGCGCTTCGTCTCTCCCTACCGTCGACACATAGTATCCCCTCGCCCAAAAGTTCAGCCCCACAAAGTTTTTCTTGCGATCCATAAACTTTCGGGCGATCGCTATCGCACTCTTCCCCTTGATGTATCCCACCACCCCGGACACCGAGTACTTCGGCGGCACCGACAGCATGATATGAACATGATCTGCCATAAGATGCCCCTCCTCCACGTGGCTCTCCTTCTGTTGCGCCAATTCCCGTATGATCGACCCTAGTTCTTGCCGTATCGACCCATACATCACCTTACGTCGATACTTCGGGATGAACACCACATGATACTTGCATTCCCATCGGGTGTGCTTTAGATTTTCTGTGCTGTTGTTCACTCTAGCCTCCTCTTCGTTGAGCCTTGAGCGGTTCACGATTTGGAGGCTTTTTCTCGATTGCCCGAAAAGTCAAACTTTGTGAGTCCCCCGGCAAAGCCGGGGGTTTACCCTGGATTAATTATATTCCGCGCCAGTCGCGGATCTAAGTTGAATTTTCATTGCCAAATGACCAGGCTACGCCACCCACGATTAGTGACACTTGGTATCTTTGCCATAGCGACCATCTTCGGACACCTCACAACTCGGGCATCAGCTCCTTCGAACAAGAACACTTCGACGAGCGTTCTTCGAGAACGGCATTTCACGCCCCACGACGAGCTTTATTCGATTCATCTTACTCAGCACGGCGCGGGCTGGGTGGTCGGAAAATTTGGCAAGATTCTCCATACTTCCAATAGTGGCAAAAACTGGAACGCGCAAATTAGCGGAACCCGCAAACCATTGACGTCGGTTTCGTTTGCCGACGAGCTTCACGGCTTTGCCGTCGGCGGCGGCGGCATCATCTTAACGACAGCCGACGGCGGTCGAACCTGGCAAGTAGGAGACTCAACAACAAAAACTCATCTTCTTGAAGTGAACGCCCCAAGCGCCAACCGCGCATTTATCGCCGGATCTTTTGGCACGCTGCTCTCGACTAATGACGGTGGAGTGCACTGGACAAGGCACAGCCTAACCTGGAATCGGCTCGTACCGCGGCTGATCCACGAGAGCGGCCAACTGGAACCAAACCTCAATACCGTCTATTTCCTCGATGATAAAGAAGGCTGGTTGGGCGGCGAGTTTGGCCTGCTGCTTCATACTAAGGACGGCGGCAGTTCATGGAACGCGAGACGGTTTGGGGCCGGCTCCCCTCAGATCACGTCGGTTAGATTTCGTGACCGGCTCACCGGTTGGGCCATAGGCACGGGCGGAACGGTCTTGAAGACAAACGATGGAGGACAAACCTGGCATGAGATCGACGCCGGGACTAAAAAAGATTTGTACGCAGTTTGGATCGACGGCCAACGCGGACTGATCGTCGGACAAGGCATAGCGCTACAAACAAATAATGGCGGCTTAGAATGGCGCAATCTCGATCCCTCCAATAATCCAACTTGGCTGAGCGGCGTTTCGGGTGGTGCTGACGCTGCGGTCATTGTCGGTCAAGCCGGCATCATTCGCAGGATTCATTTCGCTTCGATGGACAACAGTCTATCCAAGAGAAAGGCGGCTGCACCGTGAGACGATGGGGTGAGCGCCTTTACGACCACCGCATATCGGCCGTCTTGGCGATTCTCCTTCTCACCCTTTTTTTTGCCTGGCAAGCGTGCCATCTCGTGATCGCGACCAACTTCCGTGATCTTTACCCCGTGAACCATCCTGCTACAAAGCTCTTCGAAAAATATCCTCAGTTTGGCTCGCCGCTTTCAGTCTATCTCGTCATTCAGGTGAAGAAGGGAACCATTTTTAATCCGCACACTCTTACGAAAATTCAGCAGGCAACCAGACAAGTAGATTTGATTGCCGGAGTCGATCACAATCAAGTGCTCTCAATAGCCTCCGCCAAAATCAAGCATGTCGAAGCTGCTGCCGACGGAATCCAATCGACCAACTTTCTTGTCGGCCCCGTCCCCCGTGATGCTAAGGACTTGGAAACTCTCCGCGCCAAGGTTCGCTCATCTCCCGAAGTATTCGGTGTGCTGGTGTCGCCCCAGGAGGATGCGGCTGTGATTCAGGCCACCTTCGTGGAAAGGCTGGTTGACTACCAGGTTATATTTGATGGGACGAACAAGATCATTAGCACGCTCAATGATAGCGACCATGAGATTTACGCCGCAGGCCCGCCCCTACTGACCGGTTGGGTTTATTTTTATCGGCGACAAACGTTTGTGATATTTGCAGCCACACTCTTTTGCATGGTTGTGCTTCTGGTTCTTCACGTCCGCAACGTTGCCGGGTCATTGACGCCGATCGTCGTTTCGGTCGTTACCTCGATTTGGGGGTTAGGAATCGCGGCCGTCCTCAAGATCAACCTCGATCCTCTAATGATGGTGCTCCCCATGCTATTAATTGCGCGGTCGTTTAGCCACGCGATTCAGGCCTGTGAACGCTATTTCGAAATCTATGCGGCGACTCAAAACCAAAAAAAGGCCTGCATAGGTTCACTGGTCTCGATATTCCCGCCCGGAGTCCTCGGGATCTTGACGGACGCGGCGGGATTATTTTTTATTGCCATCGCGCCGATCCCGCTGGTCGAAAAAATCGCGATCGTGTCCGGCTGCTGGGCGCTGAGCCTGATTCCGGCCAATGTTCTGTTGACGCCGATCGTCCTCTCCTTTCTATCGCCGCCACCCAACGCGGCACAGGTGATCGGACAAGTCCCTGCACGGGTCACTGTCAGATTGCTTTCACCGGCGTTGGCAGGGTTCGATCGCGGCGTTGAGCGGTCTCTTAAAGTCATTTTCCAATTGAGTCGTGGAAAACTTGCCTGGGCTACGGGACTCATTCTGCTGACCACCGCGATTGGCTCGGCGCTGGCCATCCGCCAACTTCCTGTCGGCGATTCTCAGCCGGGAACCGCACTGCTCTGGCCCAATGGCGCCTACAACAAGGCCGTCGGCAAAATCAATGAACGGTTTGCAGGGTTCGACATATTACAGGTCGTTCAGGAAATCCGCGAACCGCAGACGTCGATCCACCAGCCCGCTTCGTTAGAAACCATGCAACGCTTCCAACGATATATGGAACTCGACCCCGACGTCGTCACTACATTTTCTTTCGCCGACCTCGTTACCGCGACCAATCGCTTGCTGCACGGCGGCCTGCCGAAATGGGGCTTGGTGCCGGAAAATCAAGCGGATGCGGTGATGATCGCTCAATTGGCATTGAGCGGGACCGGACCCGGCGATTCCGACCGCTGGTTTACGCGAAATTTAACAGCAGCAAGTATAAACGTGTGGTATAAGAATCATCGAAGCGAAACTGTCGAGCGCGCTTTGCAGCGGGCCAAAGCATTTGAAACTGTGGATCACATCCAAGACTCGAGCGCTGGCGAACTTCGCCTGGCGTCTGGAACCATCGGACTGATTGGTGCCATCAATGAAACCGTCGTGCGGTCGCAACTTGAGATTCTTCTCCTCGTGATGACGGTGATCTTCGTAATGTGCAGTCTCGCCTACAAGTCAGTTCTTGCCGCATTGATTCTGCTGGTTCCGGTCAATTTCTCCAACCTCGCTGCAACAAGCGTGATGGCCTACATGGACATCGGCCTGGACGTGAACACGTTGCCGGTACTTGCCATCGGCACTGGTGTAGGGATTGACTATGCGATTTACCTCATGAGTCGAATCTGTGAAGAGTACCCGCTGCACAATAACTACGATGAATCGGTATGCCGCGCCATCTCGACAACCGGGCGAGCCGTTTTTTTCACGGGGAGCACACTCGTCGTCGGGATGTTGCCCTGGTATGTCCTATCCAGTGTGCGCTTTCAGGCAAATATGGGCCTGGTGATCGCTGCCTTAATGGTCATCAACATGATCTCTGCTCTGATCTTGATTCCCCTGCTGGTTTCTGCGATCAAACCCAAATTCATCACGCGAGGCGCCAAACTACCTCTAACTTAACAAGCTATGGTCACCTGGAGACGACATCATCGAAAAGTTCAAAGTGGGCACGGTTTTTATCTCTATTTGGCAACGCTATTTGTCACCCTGGGGTTACACAGTGGTGCAGCAGCCCAAACTCAGATTGGACCGTTCGAAATTACCGGCTACTATCAATTCACAGCAAATCCGGCGACTGGACATACCAACCCTAATAACTACGGTTTGTTGGATCCGCCCGGCGTGCCGAATTTTTTGTTATTGCGCCAACTGCTCGACCTGAGAGTCTTCGGCAAATTCAACGATAACTGGACCGCCTTTTTCCAGCCCCGCTTGTTTCACGACATCACTAAATCAGCCGATTCCCGCTTGCCTTAATACCAATCGTTGCCGGCAAAATTTAGCGGCGGCGAAGGGGTGATGCTTCGATCTGGCGGGAAGGATTTCAGAGCCGAGCTCTGGCAAGCCTATGTCGACTACCGATCAGGCAACCTATGGCTTCGTATGGGGAAACAATCGATCGCCTGGGGCGAGGCGGTGGCTCTGAGAGTTTTAGATACGGTCAATCCACTCGATCTAAGCCAATCACTTCAATTTGATCGCGCCGCTGAAGAATTTGACGCGATCCGCATACCCCAATGGTTCTTGCGCGCCGACTACACCATTCCCAACACAACGATTCCCGACCTGACGGCGGAATTCCTGCTCAATCCTGGCGCCGTGGTGCCGACGATCCTGCCCGCTCAAGGATCGCCCTACAACGTCGTGCCGAGCGTCGCAAAGCTTAACGATCAGGTTCATCAAGGCGAACCGACGGTCGGCGGCCGCTTGACCGGCACAGCGGCTGGCGTGCAATTCTCGCTTAATTTCATCACCAAGCCCAATGATGATGCGACTGGCATCTTTAAAAGTTTTTCGCCGCTGCCGGCGCCGCCGTTCGCGCAAATCAGCTTGGATGGCAAACATCCACGGATCTACATCGTCGGCGGCTCGACCAATTACGTCTGGCAAAGCGCCGGTGCTGTTTTACGTGCCGAGACCACGGTCACGCCCAATGCGCCTTTTCAGAACGGAGCGGCGGCGCTCAAGATAGTGGAAAGGCCTGTATGGAAAACTGTCCTCGCTGTGGACCGACCGACAAACGTGTTTCCCGATTTGGATTCGATGAGTATCGGTTTTCAGTTCTTCGAAACTTTCACCGGCGGTAACGGCTTAAACAAGGTTAGAGCCAATGGCGCAAAAGTGGACCAAGCCGTGCATCAATTTTCGCTTTTTCTGCAGCAACCGCTTTTTCAAAAACGCGTCACGTTGGAGCTTCTCGGCGTAGTCGACACCGACGACAGCCACTGGTTCCAGCCAGGCATCCATTGGGAGATCGGCACCAACACCCGCTTGGATCTCTTTTACAACGAGTTCGGCGGCGCCGAAAAAAGAGCCGGGCGCCTGGGTAGTTTCTATTGGGCCGACGGCGCGTTCTTCCGCTTTACCTATGGCTTCTAAGTGGGAAGGAAGAACACGCCTATGAACGGTCCGTCATGGTCGCGACGACAATTTCTCAAAAAAACCGGCGCCTGGGCCGGCGCGGGATTATTGCAACCGGCATTGAGTTTAGTTGGCACCGGCAAAAGCATCGCCGCCGCTTATCCCGACGAAGTTTTGTCAATTGAAAAATTTACCAGCGGCCGAGTCAAACCGGGAATGATCATTTCCAAGGACAACGCCGACTTAGTCAAAGACTTTAGCCCGGCAGGGCTTCTCCTCGAACTCACGCGCGGCGCCCAGATCAAAATTGCCGAAGCCGCAACCGCCGCAGACGCCATCATCGCTCCCTATTGGGTACAAGCGACGCTGCGCAACAAAGGCAAGGCGGTATTGGATGAGAAGGGTCAGCTCTGGAGCAACGACGGCCAGCCGTGGATCGGCGGCGATCCGTTTCCTGAGCCGACGAGCGGCCTTGAGGCGATGTGGAATCATAAATCCAATCTCACGCGCTATGACGACGTGCGAGAAATTGCCAGCGAAAAAAATATCGACAGCCACGGCGAAGTGGTGCGAGAGGGCACTGCGTTTGTCGTCGCCGTGCAAACCGTGGGACGGATCGCCAAGGAACCGAAACCGGTCATCCAGGGTTATAAAGACGAACATTACCGCGCGGTCTTGACGTTTCTGAAACCGTTCGATGTTTATGGCCTCGCCTCGCTCAGTACGATTTACTACGACAACACGAGGCTGCCAGATACGGATCTTTACATTCCTGCGCTGCGGCGCACGCGTCGAGTGCCGTCAACCCAAAGATTCGAGCCGGCGAGCCCTTACTCGGCACTATTTGTCAGCGACTTGGGATTGCACAACGACCCTCTGCTTACCTGGAAGTGGACACTGGTCGGGCGCAAGCCCATGCTGGCGCCGTCGCCGTCCAACAAGGGTCACTTCGCGCCAGCGGGTAACCGCGATCCGTTTAGTTTCGTCGAGTCGAACGATAAATTCCCCCGTTCGACTTGGGAGCTCCGACCGGAGATGCTCATCGTCGATGGCATTCCGCCCGCCGAATCGCCGTATAGTCGAAAGCGAATGTACATCGACGCGATCTACCGTCGCGCACAAACCGCCGACATCTGGGACAGAGCAGGCAGGCTTTATAAATTTTTGGTCTTCATTCTCACGGATACCGGCATTCCAGACAACATGGGCTCGACCGCCCGAGAACTTTCAGGGGTAATGTTCATCGACGTGCAAAAAGACTATCACAGCAACTATTTCCCTCAGCTGCGCATCGGCGACATCGATTTTAGAGTGAACGCGGGCTTTAGGATCGAAGACTGGACCACACCGACCGCGATGTTAAGTCGAGGGAGGCGTTAGATTATGACAGGGACGCGATCACGCGCTCTTGGCGCTTACCAGTAAATCGACCTGGCAATCCAAAACCTGGAGCAAGGACACAAGCTGATCGACGGACTTGCTGTAATTAGTTTGATCCAATAGGCGATAAAACTGCGTCGCCGAGGTGCCGAGCCGGCGAATAATTTCGCGTTTGGACAGCCGCGTTTCGGCAACCCTCTTTTGCGCCTCCAGAGTTAATTTGTACAGTAGCTGGTCCCTGAGATAATTCGGATCGTTATTATATTCCAGAATCTGTTCGATATGGATTGATCCAGTGTCACCTGACGCAAGTTCGTAGGTAAATCCTTCGGCGCCGATCTCTTTATCGACGGATACTCGCGCGACCGGATTATCCGATGTCGGCGCCGGATCGGATTTAACATAGGGAAATGCAAAATTCGCAGACGAAGTCTTGGCCTCGAACATTTTCCGCTTATTATTGAATTTCACCGAATAGATTTTCATAGGATTCCATCCGATTCGAGACCGTCAATCAAATTGACTATACGTCTCGTCGCGCTGCCTTTCATTGCCTTTCTGTTGTCGAGATCCCACTTTAGTAACAGCTTGCCGTCTCGGTAGACATGCACATGCCTCGGTGGGTGATCTCCCTTCCACCAAACAAAAACCAAACCTCCTCGCCGCACCTTGCCCATCTACAAAATAACGTTACCCCAGCCGGTAACACCTGTCAATTCGGCGCGTAATCATGACCGGTCGAATCGTCCCTGGCGAGCGGGTGAACATACCTAGATCGCCGCCTGATTTTAAAGAAACTCAATGACTAAGCGAAATTACAGCATCGGAGAATTTCCGAGAGGGTACGGCCAATGGCCCGAGTGAGGAGTCCTGTCACCTGTGGACTTTATCGACCTGCAGAAAGATTATCACAGGCAACGACTTTCCCTGCGGCGCATCGGCGACATCGATTTTAGAGTGAACGCGGGCTTCAGGATCGAAGACTGGATCACACCGACCGCGATGCTGAGTCGCGGGCGGCGCTAGCATGGGCGATTCAACCAGCCGACAAGGCGATGGGTTGGGCCAATTTACCGATGAAGTCAGTTCACAACGCCATTTCGACTGTTTCAAAGCTTCGGGACTGGGCTTTTTTTCTTGCGACTGGGCTGTGATACCGCGGCCGTGAACCTCGATTAGCCGTCGTTCCGCCTTTCGTCATCAATTCTGCGCCAAATTCCCACAGCGTCAATTGGCGGGGAAGCACCTCATAGGTCAACGGCTCAGCGATGCTGGTCCTGAAACTTCGCGGGATAAAATTTTGTTGACCGTCATCGGTTCAACGAATCCGTCAGGCTCACGGCGCCGATCGTCAATGGCGATAAGTTCTCCCATCCCATGGCCGACGTGGCGGTCGCAGAAATCGCGCCGGTCGTCCCGGGGAATTTCACGAAGCTCCGCGCCGTCTGTCTCATAAACCGGCGCCGAGTCGAACGGCGTAACGCGATGAACGGCGTTGCAATCGTGGCAATAGAGAAACCGACGATTACGGTTACTTAAGCTCATGACGCGATGGGTCCTTTGATCGGGTTCCGCCATCTCAGTGATCCATCATCACGATCAAAAGTGGGCTGAACACATACCCCATACTCGTTCAAGCGGTTCGCGGCGCTCGAACGCGGCGCTACGAGAGATCATCCGAGCCCCGATGCGCTCCCCTTGTCTGTCTCAAGCTGGGCATGGTAAATTTCGCACTATGAAAGCCCAAGCCGAGCCCGTGTATAGCCATCTCGAAGCGCGCCCCCATGCATGGCGGAAAATTCTCTGGATTCGCGGGCGCAACATGCATGTTTGGCATCTGCTCGCGACCATGCTGCGCGAAGGGGAAACGCCCGAGCAGACAGCGAAGAATTTCGCTTTGCCGGTGCAAGCCGTGCTTGAGGCGCTTGATTATTACCGGCGCAATAAAACCCTGGTGGACAGTGAAACCGACGAAGAGGGCCGGAGGCTGCATGCGAGTGGTCATCTCTAGAGCCCATGCCGCTGTCGCTTTACCTCGACGATTGTGCCGACGATGACACGCTAATCGCTCTCCTGCGCCGCTCCGGCCACGACGTAACCACTCCCCGTCTGGCCGGAACAGTCGGCGCTTCAGACCGTCAACATCTCGAATTTGCTGCGCGCAATCGTCAAACATTGCTGACCAAAGACCCCGCTGATTTCCTCGAACTACATTCGGACTGGCAAGCCGCGCATCTCATGCACTCGGGTATCTTGCTCATTTACGAGCAAAAAGAAGCGAGCAAGAACATGAGCCGAGCGCAAATTGTCTCCGCCATCGATAGCCTCGTTGCCGCCGCCGTACCGATCGAATACCAAGTCCACATTCTCAATCATTGGCGGCGATGATTTCTCTCTCTTGAAAATCGATGAAAGCAATCCGCATCACCTACGATCCCGATGGTGACATTCTTTACGTTACCTTCGGACAACCCACGGCGGTGATCACGGAGGTATGACGCTTCTGCGCTGGCGTAGCCAGTCCCCGGGTTTTTTTAGCTGGGCGTTTTCCAGATACAGCTCAGCCAGTTTCTCCTTGAGCTCGCGGTTCTCACGTTCCAAAGCCTTTTCACGACCGACGGTGCTGCCTCAAGAGCACTTTGCCGGGCCTGTCGTCGCCAACGATCGATTACGCTACCGGAGAGTTGGTACTTACGGCTGGCCGCGGTGACCGACAGCAACCCCGATTCGATTTCGCTGATGATCAGCTGTTTGAACCCCGCTTCAAATTTCCGTCTCTGCTTTCCCATCGATCGACTCCTCGTGGCGAGTTATCCTACCCGCCGCTTGAGCCGATCGCACCTTCCCTCAAATTCTTACCTTTTCTCTCCAGTCAATGGGGCGCAGTCCACTATTGTTCGACCCATCCTGTCGGTTGAAGCGTTTGTGATGCTCCGGCGGATGACTGAACCGACAGGCAGTAGTCGCCTCTAAACCTATTTCCGCGCGCGATCAGGGGCTGTTCACCCACGACAATAAGGTATTCGCCCGTGGCCGGCAGAACCGCGTTCACTTGATTTGGGAGGCTACCGTTATCTACTTTGAGGAGGTTAACGCGGCTGATATTGTCTAGGAGAATGAGCGAAGCGCGCTTATCGGTGTTCTCATTTTTTATATTTTCCAAGCGTACGCGTAGATCTTCTCCTTGGATGGCCTGTACCGTGTAAATATCCTGGTCCAGAAGAGATGGTTTCGGATCGTCACCCAGGCTCGAGCAGAATGCCTCGGCTACGATCGGCGTCATCGTGCCGGTGAACTGCCCTGTTGATGCAAACTTCAAACCAGTAATGAATGCGGTCACATTACTTGGGCTCAGACCGGCCGAGGCCTCTATTCCTAATACACGAAAGCGATCTACCCCGCCCGGAGGAAATACGTACTCAAAACCAGAGCCAACGGTTGCATGGTACGCATACGCAATGCCATTCCAGAGATGGATGTCAAAAATGTTGTCGCCAGCTTCTGGCAAGAGCACCGATTTAAAATTGGGATTGCCAGGGCCGATGGCGTAATCGTAACCGACCGCCACCGGCGGATCGATAAAGGTGGTGGCATTCGGACCAACCTGGGTGACGCTGAAGTTGTAAACGCCATTCACGACTGTCGGTAAGGCAACATTCGGCGGCGCCGAACCAGGAAGCGGACTGAACGCAAAAAAGGAATTTGATCGGCGGAGTATATCGGCGTTTCTGACAAACGGAACATGGTTGCGGGTTTCGACTAACTGAAATCCGATGGTGTAGAGTCCTCCTACTACGAGTGAAAATCCACTATCCTCAAAAACTTCGGGAAGTGTGTACGACGTGGCGGTGTTCGGTAGCTCTTTGCTGTGGATAAGGTCCGGATTTCCATCCGGCCCCAGATGGTCCCTTTTGTCATAAATATTTACCCGAAACCCGTCGGGCACGAAAGTGTTGGGTACAGTCCATGATATCGTTGGCGTTATACCAGCGCCTGAGATGGTCACATCTACGGGAAACGGAACTGGCTGCAAGATGCTATTTCCATTTACTCCTAGTAACGCGGGTCCAGAAACGCGCAGCTCGTCGGGACCGTTCTGAAAAATCAGTGTCCATGGTTGCGCTAGTCGGTTGGGATCAAAGACTGTTGAACGAGAACAAAAATTCGGATTCACGGCCAACGGATCACATGCGAACTGGGAAACCGTGAAGCCAGTGGGGGGATAGACGGCCCCTAATGTCGTACCTGCCGATCCGCCGAGAACGTTTGCACCGAAATTGAATCGATCTCCCTGATTGAAGCCAAGATCATTAGCTCCCCGCGTATCCCGAAACATGTTGATGGAATTTGAGCCCAATTGGATGGGGGCGGCGTTGGCAGGTACTGATACCAACATAGCCAGTGCAATTAAGATTGCGGCGACAGAGTGCACAACGAGCGAATTGCCGAGTTTCATTTATCCTCCTCAGCCTCAGTGGCTCACTGTTGGGTACGCTTTATTTGCCAGGTGTGAACTTAACTAACTCATTAGTTGTGGTTCCTGGGTTGTTCGTGTTTTCGGTCGTCCTTTTTACGATACTTCGGGTCTCAGGGCTGTAGAAATAAGTGGAGGTGCTGCTGTTCATGCCCCCTCTGCCTACCGTCCAGCTTTCGCTGCGCACAAGTTTGTACGCCTTAAAAGTTCCGGCGGGCGTGGTTACCTGGTCCTGCCCTACGACAGTAACCTCCGCGGACCTCCGCTGATCTTGACGAGAGCCAGCGGGCCGAACAACAAGTTGATAGTCCCATTTTTGGCCGATCGACAACGGAAATTTGAGATCGGGGCGGCGTTCGTTTTTTCCAATAGCACCCAACAAGCCTTCGCCCGTGCTCTCCGGCGACGTATCTACCACAGTTTTCTCGGTGCCGCTTACACTAAACACCTGAACTTTACCTTGCGCGAAGACAATTTCATAAAGGCCTTCGTTCACATCGGTCGAACTTGCGATCTGACCTTTTCTACTAATGTTGATTTGCCAGGTATCGCCGTCCTTAAAGACAGGGGGTGGAACTTGATCTTGCGCCACGGTATAAGTGGAACTCCAAAACCCGCTAATCACCAACACGGCGAAAATAGATCGCTTAATCATTACTGGCCATCCTTATTTCTTTGTTTCATTCCATTCAGAATATTGAACACTCGTTTTTCCGAAACCACTTCTCTTTGTCCCTTACTGTACCGTCCAGTTGAAGTTCGCTGGCGTAGCATCCGTGTTTCCCGCCGGGTCGATGGCGCGCACCTGGAAGTTATGGGTTCCGACTGCGAACCCATTGAACGTCGCCGGACTCGAACAGCTCGTAAACCCAGCATTATCGACGTTGCATTCAAAAGTGCTGTCCGCCTGGTTCGCCGTGAATGTGAACGTCGCCGTGGCGCTGGTCGTTATCGTGCCCGGATTTCCCGTGATGTTGGTATTGGGCGGCGTGGTATCCACGGTCCATGTGTAGAGGGCTACGGGTCCAATGTTTCCTGCCACATCAGTAGCGCGCACGCGGAAGTTGCGATTGCCGTTGGCCAAGCCGGAGAAATTGACTGGGCTCGTGCAGGCCGCGAAGGCAGCTCCGTCCAAGCGGCACTCGAAAGTCGCCGCCGGATCGTCTGCGGCAAACGTGAAGGTCGCCGTCGTCACGTTAGTCGGCGTCGGCGGGCCCGACGTGATCGTCGCGATCGGGTCGGTGCGGTCCACCGTCCAGCCATAGCTCGCTGGACTTGGATCGACGTTGCCCGCAAGGTCTCGTGCCCGCACTTGGAAAGTGTGCACTCCACTGACGAGTGCCGTGTAATTGCGCGGACTATTGCAGTTGGTAAATGCTGCACCGTCCAGGCTGCACTGGAAAGTCGCTCCGGTGTCATTCGCGCTGAAGGTAAAGCTCGCGCCGCCGCTGTTCGATAACGACGGCGGGGCGCTCGTGATCGCCGTATCCGGCGCGACGGTGTCCACAGTCCAGTTGAACACCGCCGGAGTCGGATCGGGATTGCCCGCCGGGTCCGTCGCCTGCACCTGGAAACTGTGGCTGCCGTCCGCCAAGCCGTTGTATGTCGCTGGCGATGAGCACGGCGCAAACGGTGCAGTATCCAGACTGCATGCAAACGTGCTGTTGGCCACGCTCCCCGTGAAGGTAAACGTCGCGATTGTGCTGTTGCTTGGATCCGTCGGACGAGGGTTCGTGATCGTCGTGTTTGGCGCGGTCAGATCGATCGTCCAGCTAAACACCGCTGGACTACCGTCGGTGTTGCCCGCCGGGTCGATGGCGCGCACGCGGAACGTATGCCCGCCCGCCGTCAATACGCTGTAGCTGATCGGACTCGTACACGGCGTCCAGGTCGGCGTATCGAGGCGGCACTGAAAGGTGCTGCCCGCGTCGTTAGACTCGAAGGTGAAAGTCGCACTGGTCTGATTGGTCGGCGACGACGGGCCGGACGTGATCGTCGTATTCGGCGCCGTCCGGTCGATTACCCAGGTGAAGCTTGCGGGGGACGGATCGGTATTGTTGGCAGCATCCGTGGCCCGCACTTCGAAGATATGCGATCCAACCGCCAGTCCCGTAAAGTTCCGCGGACTCGTGCAGGTTGCAAACGCCGCCGTATCCAAACGGCATTGGAACGTGCTCCCCGGTTCGCTCGACGTGAACGTAAAGCTCGCGCTGGTCGCGGTCGTCACCGCCGCCGGACTCCCGCTGATGGTTGTTTCAGGCGGAGTGATATCCCCTGTCGTGATCGTCCAAGTGTAACTCGCCGGTGTTGGATCAGTGTCTCCGAATTGATTCGTCGCGCGGACTTGGAACGTATGATTTCCATCCGCTAGCGGTCCGTAACTCGCCGGACTCAGACAGGACGCAAACGCGCTGCCATCAAGGCTGCACTCGAATGTGCTCGGCACCTCGGTCGATGAGAAACTAAAGCTCGCGTTGCTACTGTTTGTCTGTGAAGGCGGAGCAGAGGTGATAGTCGTATCCGGGAATACGATCAGCGCAAAGGTCGCGGTCACGTTTCGCGGCCCATTCATGACAACCGTCTGAGGATTGGTCGTACCCGAAAGATCGCCCGTGAATCCGGTAAAGTGGAATCCAGCAGCTGGCGTCGCAGTGATGACCACAGACGCACCCGGATTGAACAGTCCTCCAGCAGTCACGGATCCACCGGACGATGGACTCGCGGATGTGGAGAGCTGATATTGCGTTGTGAAATTTGCAGTCAGCGTGCTGTTAGTGCTTGGTGCCGCAAGAGTATGTGAAATTGCCCCGTTGTCACTCCAGTTATTGAAAACGATTTGCGTGCCAGATGTTCCCTGAGGCGATGTCGTCGCAATTGTATGAACGCTACCAGGAATCCATATGAATGTTTGCGGTGATATGTAATTAACATTGTCGACGGTTATGACGAGCCCCGCCGGAACCGTGGCGACTGTCGTCTGAGTTGTTAAACCTGTCCATGTCAGGGCAATATTTTGTGTGACTGGGTATGGTGGTGCGATGTGAAGCCCATTCTGAGTGAGGTTAAGGTAACCCGCTGCACTTGCCGTAAACTGACCCGTTGCTCCCGCCGTGGCGGCGGCCTCGACAAGTACCGAACTGTCTAAAGAGTAATTTCCCGAAAGATCCGTTGTTGCACATCTACGTATACTGCCACCGGAGAACCCATCGAGATCATAAAAATTAAGGCCTCCCGAATAGCAGACGCCTACACTCGCGATCGGCTGGTTTGTGCCGGCATCGGTCACTGTACCCCCGAGAATTATCCCACCAGGCAACAGAGATTTATCGACCGTTACCGGGAACGGCGCAACAATGTTGACCGAGGTCATACTCGCAAAATACCCTCGGGCCGTAACACCAAGAGTGACCGAACCTGTGAATGGATACTGCTGGCCAGTAAACGAGTATGCCCCGTTACTATCGGTGTTAACCGTGGCATTACCCTGACCGTATATTGTCACCGACGCCCCAACGATCGGTAAACCCGTCGACCGATCCGTTATCGTACCCTGTAAGACGGTTATTAAGCTGTTATCAATCGTCCAGTTGTAACTAGCAGGTGACTGATCAGGATTACCGGCCGAGTCGCTCGCTTGCACTTGAAAACTGTGGTTGCCATTTGCCAGACCTGTGTAGTTCTGGGGGCTGATGCAAGCAGTGAACGTACCTCCGTCGAGACTACACACGAACGTGCTACCCGCCTCCGAGGACGCGAAGGTGAAAGTTGCGTTGGTTTTGTTAGTCACACTAGATGGCTTGGAAGCGATCGTTGTTTCCGGCGGTGTGGTGTCCGGTGCATTGATCGTCCAATTGTGACTCGCGGGCGACTGGTCGACGTTGCCAGCAGCGTCAACGGCGCTCACCCGAAAGATGTGACTTCCCGGTAGCAATCCACTGTAGGAAATCCCGCTGGTGCAAATTGTGTAATCCGCATTGTCCAGACTGCAAAGAAAAGTCGCACCGGTCGGCTCCGTCGATGTGAAGCTAAAAGTCGCAGAGGTACTACTGGTGGGATTGGCCGCTGCAGACGTGATGGTCGTATCGGGCGGTGTGTCGTCAGCGAGCGCTGTTACCGACTGTGTCACCGTTGGCGCCGGCAGATAGGCGGTGTTACCGGCTTGATTAAAGGTTACGGTGCAAGTACCTGTGCCGCTGGTCATAGTAATGAAGGCGGAGCTATTACCGCCACCCGAGCAGGGGCCTGAGGCTGCGATGACCACGGCATTGCCGGAGCCGCCACCCGTCGCGGCGACGTTAAATATTGTTCCATACACCGCGCTGGTCGGTGCGCTTTGCGTTACGAGGATGGTCTGGTCGATGAGAATATTATCTGGTTCATACATCTCCGCACCGGCGATAGCGCCACTACTCGTGAGTCCGCCCGTCACCAGCACTCGCCCGTCCGTCAGCAGTGTCGCTGTGTGGGAAACACGACCCGTGCTCATCGACGGCACTGACCCGGCGCCACTCCCTGGCGTCCAGCTGTTACTCGTTGGATCGTAGATCTCCGCGCTGGCGGTACCGACACTACCCGTGTGTCCACCCGTCACCAGCACTCGCCCGTCCGTCAGCAGTGTCGCTGTGTGGGAAACACGACCCGTGCTCATCGACGGCACTGACCCGGCGCCACTCCCTGGCGTCCAGCTGTTACTCGTCGGATCGTAGATCTCCGCGCTGGCGGTATAGCACAGCTCAACTGTGTACCCGCCCGTCACCAGCACTCGCCCGTCCGTCAGCAGTGTCGCTGTGTGGTAAACGAGCCGTGCTCATCGACGGCACTAACCCGGCGCCATTCCCTGGCGTCCAACTATTACTCGTTGGATCGTAGATCTCCGCGCTGGCGGTAACGACACTACCCGTGTGTCCACCCGTCACCAGCACTCGCCCGTCCGTCAGCAGTGTCGCTGTGTGGGAATTACGAGCCGTACTCAGCGACGGCACTGACCCGGCGCCACTCGCTGGCGTCCAACTGTTACTCGCCGGATCGTAGATCTCCGCGCTGGCGGTAGAGCAGCTCGATGTGCAACCGCCCGTCACTAGCACTCGCCCGTCCGTCAGCAGTGTCGCTGTGTGTAAAAAACGGGTCGTACTCATCGACGGCACTGACCCGGCGCCACTCCCTGGCGTCCAACTGTTACTCGTTGGATCGTAGATCTCCGCGCTAGCGATAGCGATATTGCCCGTGGTTCCACCCGTCACCAGCACTCGCCCATCCGTCAGCAGCGTCGCTGTGTGTAAATAACGAGCAGTGCTCATACCAGACCCGAGTAGCCAACCATCGGCTCGTGCCACCTGGGGCGTACTCAAGCCGGTCACAAAAACCAAAGCTAATAAAAACACGGCTTTGTGTGCTGATCCCAGCGGACGGAGTTTAGTCATTATTTTTCTCCGATAAGCTTCAGTTTAGGTTGCTAGACGTAGGGCAGAGGGTAATAACGCACCGAGAAAAAACTCGCTCTGATAGATTGCCATCTTCATAGCTCCCCTTCGCCGCAACTCAGAATCGTCACCCAAGATGCGTTGTCGATCGCCACGATGCATGTGGTCCTCGTGCGTTCTATTCGTGGTCGTCACATATCTCGCCTGAAGCGCCGTAATTTTCTCGCTATTGAAAGTGGAATTACCTTGCTTGGCGCTCGTCACCCAAACCCGATAGCTCGGCATTCTCACCTGATGTAGCCCTTCTCCGACAAAACAAGACAAAAATTCGGATAAATTTTCACCCACTTCGCATAAGTGGCGCTCTGGGCTCAATCGCGAACGGTAAAATTATCGGTAAAATTTCTTGTCTGAGGCTTTCGACGAATATTTAAGATCGCCGCGCTGCGGAAGGCGTGAGGAGGGTTCGATCGCGTCAAGTCACAACAATTGACGCGATCGCGCACACCGATTAATCAGCGACTGAATCGGAATTTAATCGTTCAAACAATAGCAGCAAGTTGCGCGAAATTGCCGCATAGAGATTAAAATGGGGCGTGTCGTCACGTAAGGACCGAAGCCTCGTAGACCGTCTGCATCCAAGGAAAATCCGAGTCCCGATCCGATCCCGGATTCCATTGCATACCAACTGGGCCTACGAGGCTGCGAAATGATTCAACCCGACGTGACTTTTGGAAGCACAGGAATATTGTCCCGTTCACTGCAACTCAATCACGCTCCAATAAGAATACGTAACGCTGCTACCACTCGTTTGATTGACCTGCAAAACACCGGAGTCCGTTGCGCACTGTATCTCAAATGTGTGATTTCCCGCGGGTATGCCAGTATAGATCCGTGTTGTGCTCCAGCTGTGGGATCCGCCAAGCCCGCCGACAGCTATATTTCCTTCGGTCCAAAAAGGATCGTTCGGGGATTTTACGAGTCCACTATAGTCGCCAGCCCATAGGTCATCGATCATGGGACGACAGGTCGCAGTGCTTCCTCCAGTCAGAACAATATTCATATTTATAAGCAGAGGACCGCCGTTAACGGTATATTCAACCGGATTCAATACGGACAACAGAACATTCTTCCACCGGCCTTCGCCAGTCCCAACCGCAGAAACAGCCGTCCCAAGCGACCACGACTGGTTAAGCACCAGCCTACCGAAACCGCTGGGCCCCTGTGGACCAGTAGCTCCAGTTGGCCCTTGGGGACCAGTAGTGCCATCAGCGCCAGCCGGACCTTGTGGTCCTTGCGGTCCGGTGGGTCCGATCGGCCCTTGCGCTCCAGTAGCTCCATCAGCGCCAGCCGGGCCTTGCGGACCTTGCGGCCCTTGCGGCCCGGCGGGTCCGGCTGGACCTTGCGCGCCGGTATCAAATAGCGAGACGTCAAGTTTGGCATCCCGGCCGTCGGGGCCTTCTTTGCTGTCGATCGCAAAATTCGCAGACGACGTTGATGTCAGCGCAACGCCATAATTCGATCCAGGGTTATCCAACCAGTACTTGACGATGCTCGTCACGTCGACCGTGATATAGTGTTGACGGTCTCCGGATCCAACCGAGCCGTTTGCCGACGCAATCGCGCAGTTAAAACCCGGTGCATTGTTATGCGTAATGGTCCCTTCGCTCCAAGCGCTGGTTACCGGGCAGATTTGGAAACTTCCGGGGGTAGTCAAGTTAGCGACATAAATTTTTACGTTGGCTCGCTCGACATCTGAGCTACCCACCCCCGCGGGGAGATCGGTCAGATCGAACTGTAAAAAGCCTTTTTCGGTGCTGGAAATGCTCAGGCTGCTATTGAGAGAGAAATTGAATGAGGACTTGCTGGATGAAGTGTGGCTATCACTGGTGAGTTTGACGTCGGTAGCATGGGACGCACCAGGCACACATAAATGAGCCGCCAGCGCCAACGCTAGCCCAACGGTACCAGCCATTTTGATTAATCGCATTTATTTCGATCTCCTGTCGGTATTAGTTCAACTGCAAGTGACTTCGCTTGCGGTCGAAGAAAATTATTCAAGCCATACGAACATGAATCGCCGCGATTTATGACAAGACGGGGAGACCGCAACAATCCTTAAGCGGTAAAATTTTTTCGCGGACTTCGAATATTCTTTGCTTCCAAGCGGTCTGAGAGACCGACTCGACTGCGCAGGCACTATTATCGGCGAAACGCTTCCCGCCAACCAAACATCGCCGATCGACTCGACATGAGTCGAACCCAGTAACTCATAAGTCCGCCACCCACCGCCGGATTTCGCCGGTTGATATTTGAAACAGGTCGGTGTTATACCGCAGGAGAATCGCGGCGCTGTGAGGCTAGTTATAACAACAACGGCTTAGGCACCGGTGACCAACGATCAACAACTTATTTTCGGCCCTTTTAGTCTCGATCTTGTCGGGACAGAACTCTATGCCGACGGCGTGCGCATAGCGCTGCGCGGCAAGGCCTTTCGCCTGCTCTGCTTTCTCGCCCAACATCCCAATCAGGTCATTTCAAAAAGAGATCTTTTGCGCCATGTATGGGACAACGCCAGCGTCCATGACGCGGCATTAAAGGTAACCCTCGGCACGGTGCGCAAGGCGCTGGGCGACAGTCCGGTAAAACCGCAATATATCGCCACCGTCGGACGCGACGGCTATCGTTTCATCGCGCCGGTTCGGATCATTGGTTCCGACGGCTCGGAGTCATCGTCGCTCAATCGTTTCGTCGGCCGGCAGAGCGAACTGGCAGGGCTCCAGCGCCATTTGGAACTAGCCCACGGCGGCAGGCGGCAGATGGTCTTCGTCACCGGCGAAGCCGGCATCGGCAAGACGACGCTGGTGGAAACGTTTGTCCGCGCTGCGCTTGCCGAAGGCGTCGTCGTCGCCCAAGGCCAATGTATCGAGCAGTACGGCGCCGGCGAGGCCTACTTGCCGATCCTCGATATGTTGGACCGGCTGTGCAAGCTGCCCGACGGGGCGGTGGCGATCGCGGCTCTGCGCCGCCTGGCGCCGAGTTGGTTGCTAAGTCTACCTGGGCTAGTCAGCGCCGACGAGAGCGCCGAGCTGGCGCGCCAAAACTTGGGCGTGACACCCGAACGCCGGTTGCGCGAGATCGCCGCGTTTCTAGAAGAGATCGCCAAAACCCGAACGGTCCTGTTGGTATGTCGAAGATCTTCATTGGCTCGACCCCTCGACGCTGGCGTTGATCGCTTACCTGGCGCGCCGCCGCGAAGCGGCGCGGCTGATGATCATCGGCACTTACCGTGAAGATGAAGTCGAACAATTCAACCACCCGCTTAAAGACCTCAAAACCGAACTGCAACTGCACAACTATTGTGCCCATTTACCGATCAAGCTTTTAAATCAAGCCGCCGTCGGCGAATATCTCGCGGCGCGCTTTGAGACTGACTGCCGTGGCGCAGCCGGTTCTGTCGCAGCGGTGTATCGCCGCTCGGAGGGCAATCCGCTGTTCATGGTCAATGTGACGGATTATCTGGTCGACCGTGACGCCATCGTGCGGGAAAACGGCGCGGTGAAATTGCTCGACAACAGCGAATTGGACAAAGTGCCGGGAACCATCAGGGATTTGATCGACCGGCAGGTCAATGCCCTTGCCCCGGCTGACCAGGAACTCTGAGAGACGGCGAGCATCGCCGGCACGACGTTTTCGGTCGCGATGATCGCGCCGGTGTTGGAACGCAGCGCGAGAGCATGCCGAGTGTCAATATCGCGACTTGGCCAGGCGCGGTCAGTTTTTACAATATTCGGGTTTGCGCACCAGGCCCAATGGCACGGAGCACACCGCGTTATAGTTTCGTCCACGCTTTGTACCAAAACGTCGTCTACCAACGGGTCGATGAAGCGCGGCGTAGACGCCTGCACCAAGCGATCGGGGCGCGAACCGAAGCAGCCTACGCTGGCGCGACCGATCAGGTCGCCGCCGAACTGGCGTTGCATTTCGAGCACGGCGGCGATTACGCACGGGCAGTGAAGTATCTGTTGGCATCGGCGCAAATCGCCCACGGGAAATGCGGCTATGACGAAGCCATCATTCACGCCACCAAGGGGTTGTCCCTGATCGGACACCTCAAGAAAGATGCGGCGGTTAACGATATCGAGCTTAGCTTTCAGCTCCTTCTCGGTGTCGCATACGCAAACTCACAGGGGTTCGCCGCACCCGAGGCAAGAGCAGCCTTCTCGAAGGCTCGTGAACTTTCGCGCGAAACGACAACGATCACTTGCTTTTTCGAACGTTCTTTGGACTTTGGTTATTTCATACGGTTCACGCCGACCTGCCGCTGGCGCGCGCTTTGGGCAGCGAAATGGTTACTGTTGCCAAACGCAACAAAGACGTTGGAATTTAACATGATCGCCTCGATGTCAGTCGGCATCACCGATTTTTATCTGGGTCGTTTTAATGAGGCGCACCACAATCTGGCGAAGGTCGCAACTTCGAGTAACGCCAAACACGCTGAAGCCGCCGCGTCGATTTGCGGTTGGAATCCATTGCTCGGTGCCGGTACATACAATGCCCATTCATTGTGGTTCTTGGGCTTTCCCGACCGGGCCTTGGTGGAAATCGACAATGCGAGTGAATTCGCTCGTCAATATCCGACGCCCTACGATCAAGCGCTCACTTATGCTTTGATCGCGACCTACTTCACCTACAGCGGCGATCCGCAAACGAGCTTGTATTGGTGTGACTCGGCTCTGCACGTCGCCAGTGAGAGCGGGTTTGACCATTGGACTGCATTAGCCACGATCCTGAAGGGTTCAGCCAAGTGCAAGCTTGGCGATCTCGACTTAGGAATGCAACTGATACGAGAAGGCGTCAGTCGGTGGAAAGCTACCGGTGCGGACAATTCCAAGCCCGTGTTCTACGCATTTGAAACGGAGGCATGGTTGCTGGCGAAAAATCGCACTGCGGCCCGCGCCGCCATCGATCGAGGCTTGGCGCTGAGTAAGATCACAAAAGATTCCTACTATGATGCCGAGCTGTGGCGTCTCCAAGGCGAGGCCGCCGGCGGGACAACCGCGAAGCAAGAACGCTTTAATAACGCCATCGTGTTAGCACGCAGCCAAAAAGCCAAGTCTCTGGAACTCCGTGCCACCATGAGCCTGTGTCGGCTGTGGCAGAAAACCGGCAAGGGAAAAGAAGCGAAACGAATGCTGGCACAAATCTACGGCTGGTTCACCGAAGGCTTCGACACGCCGGATTTGAAAGCCGCGAACGAACTGCTCGACCAACTCAAATAAAAATTTGCAGGCATGCCACAAGCTACGGCTTGACAAACTTCAACACGAAACGATCGCTCTTATCGCGGATTTTGACCACGCTGAAGTCACGGGTATCTTCCGGGCGGCTGAGCATTTTGCCTTCTTCGGCCAAGCGAAAGCCGACGCTGGTCGCTTCCTTGATCACCAGCAGCTTGTCCATGCGGTGCAGGGTTTTCGCTTCGCTGTCGCCGACGCCGTCTTTTGCCGAATGATCGACCACGCCATAACTGCCGCCGCGCTTTAACGCGGCGAAGATGCGCGCGTTCATCGGGCGCCGAATTTCGGCGGCGATCTCGTGGTAGTCGAGATGGAGTATAACAAAATCGAGCGAACCGTCCTGGGGCAACGCCAGCTTGTCGAACGGTCCATCGATCACGCGCACATTACCCATGCCCGGCTGTTTCAGCCGGTCGTGCAATTCCTGACGCGGCGCCGGATTGGCGGAATAGACAATTCCTTGAGGTCCGACCAACTGGGACAAGATCGCCGTGTAGTAACCCCGGCTAGCGAAGATGTCAGCGACCTTTTGTCCGTCCTTCACGCCAAAGAACGCCATCACCTCGTTCGGCTTGCGCACGGCATCGATGTTTCGTTCCGCTTGCGGACGGTTGGTATTGGTCAAAATTGCTGAATAATTGGGCGTCGAAGTCGCAGCGCACCCCGCCAGAAAAATTCCGGCCAACGCGAAAACAAACGTTGCCAAAAGGCGCTTGATCATAACTAACTCCCAGTCTTTCTCGCCTTAGGGGCGTTCAAACGCCAGCACGAAGCGATCGTCCTTATTGCGTTCTTTGTTGACGTTGAAATCGCGGCTATCTTCCGGCTTGCGCAGCATGGTGCCTTCTTTAGCCAGTTTGAAGCCCGCCGCGGTCACATCTTTGATGACCTGCAGCTTGTCGATACGGTGCAGCGTCTTCACCGCCTCATTGCCGGAACCGTCTTTCGCCGAATGATCGACCACACCGTAGATGCCGCCCCGTTTGAGCGCCGCCAGAACCCGCTTGTTCATAAGCGGACGCGTCTCGATGGCGACATCGTGATAGTTCAAGTGTATCAACACAAAGTCCAACGAACCGTCCTGAGGCAACGTGAGCTTATCGAAAGCGCCGTCGGTGACGCGCACGTTGGCGAATTTCGCGCCCTTCCAGCGCTGATTGATTTCATCGCGAGCACTCGGGTTCTGCGTATAGACGACACCGGTCGGGCCAACGATCTCGGAGAGAATCGCCGTGTAGTAGCCGCGCCCGGCCCAGAGATCGGCAACCTTGTCGCCACTCTTCACGCCGTAAAACGCCAGTACCTCATTCGGCTTGCGCGCCGCGTCAAGTTCGCGCTCATTGGCCGGACGATCGGGATTGGTCAAAACCGCGCTGTAATTCGGCGCCGATGCCGAACACGCGGCCAGCAGCGCCATCGCGACAAAAACGACTGGCGATCGAAGACATTTTGCCATGGAGAGTTTCATCAAAATTCCTTCCGAACGTGAAAGTTACGACCAACTCTAGTGTCTGAAAAAACAAATGCAAGCAGATAAGGGCGGGTTTTAAACCCGCCCCTACAGCTCCGAATTTCTTTTTGAGTTCTTTACGTTCTCTGCGGCCAATTCTCCGAATCCGAATCTTCTTTCTATGTGGCCGTTGTACGACATTTATCCGTGATAATTTGCGCGGCTAGCGCAAATTGCCCGGAAGCCGCCTCGCCCTCGGATTCGGATATTCCTCGCGCCAAGCGCGCCAAGGACGCGAAGTTCGGAAATTTATCTCTTTTCCTTTGCCTCCTTTGCGAGCTTTGCGCGAGATATTCCGAATTTCGGTAGCGGCTGCGCTACACCAAGCTCTTTGGGTTAGACTCCTTGGCTTAGTAAGCAAAACGTCGTCACGGCCGGCCGCGTTCCATTGCAGACTCGACATCGTACTTCATCAGGTTCCAAATTTTGTCCATGCAAGCGGCGAAGTCCGGATCACGCATGCTTTTCATCGTGCGCGGGCGCGGCACGTCGACGGTGACGATGCTCTTGATCAATCCCGGCCGGGCGCTCATCACCGCGATGCGATCGCATAGCATCACCGCTTCGTCGATGTTGTGGGTCACCAGAATGACAGTCTTCTTGTCGCGCTCCCAGATGCGCAAAAGTTCCTCGCGCATGAGCAGGCGGGTCTGCGCGTCCAAGCTCGCGAAGGGCTCGTCCATCAGAATAACTTCCGGATCGTTGGCGAGCGCGCGGGCGATGGCGACCTTTTGTTTCATGCCACCCGACAACTCATGGGGCCTGGCGCCGGCAAAATCCAACAGCTTGACCACGTCGAGAAAAAACCGACTGACCCGTTTCAGCACCGATGGCTCCTCATGGCGAAACTCGGCGCCCAGCGGCACGTTCTCTTCGACACTGCGCCACGGCATCAACGCCGACTCTTGAAACACCATCGACACCGGCGACTTGCCTTTTTGCGTGCCGATAAACTGGACCGAACCGGTGCTTGGCGCTTCCAAGCCAGCAATGATGTGGAGGAGTGTCGTCTTGCCGCAGCCGGTGGGGCCGATGATGCCGAAGAACTCCCGGTCGCGCACCTCAAGGTTGACGCCGCCGATCGCCCGGGTCGTCCCCTGGGCGGTAACGAATTCTTTGGTAACCCCGTTAACGACGACTTTCATTTCAATTCCCACCAGATGGATTCACCACGAAGGACACGAAGAGCACGAAGTTCGGAAATTCTTTTTTGAAACCTTCGTGTCCTTCGTGCCTTCGTGGTGAGGTATCCGGGTGCGATTCATCGCGCTCCTGCTTTGTGAACTTTGTGGTTGATCTCTTATCCGAGAAAGTCCTCTAGCTTCACATTCACCAGCCCCTGCGGCTTCACCGGTTCGAAATAGTTTCTGAGCTCGTCGCTCAGCACCGGGCCTTTGGTGGCGTCGATCAGCATCTTCGAGCCGATGCGCGGATGGAAGCCCATATGCGCGCCGCTGACCGGGACGATTTCGGCGGTCAGATCGCCGGTGTGACACAACGTATCGGGAATAATGAGCACGTCGGATTTGGGATTTACCCGAGTCGACATCGCGTACATGATCGATTGCGCGTTGTGCGGATCGATATCTTCGTCGACCGCGATGCCGATCTTCGGATGAAGATAGGGGCTCGAAAGCAGCGCCATCAGCGCGCTGCGCACTTCGCCCATCTTACGCGGCGTCATCTGCACGACGATGATATGGCTGCCGCCGGCATAGGGCAGTGCAACGACATCTTTCACATCGATGAAGCCGCCGACGTCCTTGATGCGCGCGTATAAAACCAACTCCATCGGGAAGCCATCCAACGGTTGTGACTCGGAGATCGGCCGGCCGCCCTGGAGCGCGTAGTAGATCGGCTTCTTGCGCATGGTGATGCATTTGACGTTGATGATCGGCTGCTGCAGCGTGCCGTGGGTCATGCCGGCATGCTCGCAGAACGGCCCTTCGTCTTCCATGTAGTTGGGCGGGATTTCGCCTTCGATGACGATCTCGGCGTCCGCCGGCACCATCACATCGATGGTCTCACAGCGCACCATGTTGACCGGCTCTTGCAAGAGCGCGCCGGTAATATCGATCTCGTCGGTTTCATAGCTGGTCGTCCAGGTCGACGCGATGTAATAGGCCGGGTGATGACCGATCACCGTGGCCACCGGCATCGCTTTGCCTTGTCGCCAATATTTTTGCATGCAGATATCGGTGTGGCGCTTGGGGTGAACAAAGATGCCCATCTTCTTGGGCCCCTTGATGTGATCACGCTGCAAGGCGATGTTCTGCGTGCCGGTCTCCGGATCTTTGACGAACTGCATCGCCGAGCCGATGAACGGCACGCCCCGGTCGCTGTCCGAATGCACGTGAATCGGAATCCGCCCCAGGTCCGCGTCGTCGCCTTTCCAGATGATCTCCTTCACTGGTCCGTCTTCGACGATTTTCGGTTTGATCAACCCTTTGGCAATCCGTCCGCCCAGCTCGGTCAAGGCTTTGTCTTTGGTTGTGCCCAGCCCCAGCGCCATCTTCTCCCGGCTGCCGCACATGTAGCTCACCGCGGTCCAGTTTGGATAGCCCTTGAGATTATGAAACATCGTCGCTTTGCCTTGCTCGTTCTCACCGCGATAGGCGAGACCGGCCAGGTTGGTCAATGGATCGACTTCCTTCTTAATATCGAGCAGCAACTTCTTGTCGCGAATCAGATCGATATAGCTACGCAAATCCTGTGGCATGAATTACCGTCCTCCGGAAATGTTCTTTGAATGTTGTACGGCAGATCGCGAGGTGATTGCAACTTACGCAGTCGATTCACAGATCGAAAGAAATCCGACTCCTCCCCCGCCTCCAGACTGTGTCGCAACTGTCATTTCGAGGTGAAGCCGAGAAATCTCTTCTTCGTATGTGGCTGAAAACACGAGATCCCTCGCTGCGCTCGGGATGACAGATGTGGGGCATTTACTCATTACGACACAGTCTCCTCGGGGGGAGGATAGAGGTGGGGGCTTGAACGGACCCCGGACTTGATCCGGGGGCTTGAACGACTGGAACGATTGGAACGCTCTATTCCTCCGCTCGCGCTATCTTCCGCCAAAGACCTCGTGAAATTGCTTGGCGTAGCCTTCGAAGTTCTCAAGCACTTCTGCAGGCGCGAAGGCGGGCTTGATGCCTTCGATGAAGCGCGCTTGGTCGGGCGGTGTGTCGGTGCGGTCGGGAATCCGGTTCATGCCGCGCACCAGCTCCTGGCCGCGCTTCGACAGCACGAAGTCGATAAACAGTTTGGCAGCGTTGGGATGGGGTGCTTTGCTCGCGACACCGACAGGATGAATGTTGGCGAACACGGGATTCAAATAAACCCAATCCACCGGCGCACCCGCCGGCTTCATCTGCTCGAAGGTCTGCGAGTACGCGCTGAGCGCGCCTTTGAATTCGCCGGCGGCAACCAGTTGCGCCAGGATTGTCCGGCCATTGCGCAGGCCGACCTGCTTGGCCAGTTCGCGCATGAAGGCGAGGCCTTTCTCTTCACCCATCGCTTTGAGCATCGTGCCGAACCACTCATAGGCACGGCTGTCGATACCGATGTTGCCCTTCCATTCTGCTTTCAGAAGATCTTGATGCGTCTTGGGGATGCTCGCCCGCGGCACATTGCGCGTGTTGAAACCGAAGGCCGAATAGTTGGTATAGATCGATGTCCAAGTCGCCTGCGGATCTTTGTAGCCGTCGCGATAAAACTTGCGTTCCGGCGAATCGTAAGCCGCCAGCAGGCCGCGCTTCTTGAGATTGTGGCCGTAGAAGCTGGTGCTCATCACCACATCGACAAGCGGTTTCCCGGCGCGGAATTCGGTGAGGATCCTTTCCATCAACTGCGCATCGGTGGCACGATAAAAGCTGGCTTCAATCTTCGGATAAAGCTTCTGAAAACCGTCGGTCAAAGTCTTGGTGTCGGTGGCATTGAAGGCCGCGTAAAAAACCACCTTGCCTTCGGCCTCGGCTAGAGTTCTAACATCCTGCGCCCAAACTGCACCGGCGCAAAGGCACACCCATGCGGCAGCCATGGATTGCAAAATCCTTGAACCTTGAACTTTGAACTTTGAACGCATAGTTACGGCATCTCCGCCAACAGCCGCCCATAGCCCGGCAACGGCTCGTTGAGATTGAGAATCTTTTTGGTCGCCCACACCTGCGCTGGAATGCTCGATAGCACGGTCGTCCTCAAATCCTTCTCCAACATCTCGATCACGGGTAAGTTGTGCCAGCCGGCGCCGAGCATGTAGATGCCGTCGGCCTTGCCGCTGTCGAGAAAGACTTTTTTGGCGAAGTTGTAGATCGCCTCCGGCGCGAGTTTGCCGGCATCCTTGAACGGCACCTCGATGCCCTTCATCGCCTTCACCTCGAAGCCGTCGTCCTCAAGAAACTTGGCGAAGCGCTGGTTCATATCATCTTGGAAATAAGTCACCCCCACCAGCTTCTTCATGCCGAGGGCGCGAAACGCATCCACCTGAGCGATGGTCGCGACGGTGACGGGAATTTTGTACTTCGCCGTCAACGAGTCGGCGATCTGCCGGTCCGCGCCATGCCCGCGCACCATGGTCGGCGGCGCCCCCATGATCATCACCACATCCGCTCCGAGCTCGGCCAATCTCGCAACTTTCTTCTCGGCGACGGTCAAAGCCTCTTGCAGCTCCTTCTCGTTGCCCGCACGCACGCCGGCATGTGCCGGTATGAAACCAACCCCCTCGGGCATCAGCTTGATGAAACTCTCCATCGACCCTGGTCGATAAGTCGGCTTAACTAGTCCGACAATCCCGCGTGATCCGTAGTACATATTTTCGCTACTCACTTTCTATTCCGATTAACCGCTCGAATATCCTAGTCGCAAAGTCTTATCAAGCGGTAAGCCCAGCGATCATGCTTCGGCAAGTCACAGAACTACCCGTATTGGTAACAGGTGCTAGGCGTCGACACGCAAATGGTATATAAAATGCGGTGTGGCCAAATTTGATGAATTGCTTTCTCGCATCCTTCGTGGCGCCTCTGATGCGAATATCCCTTTCAATCAACTGCGCAACTTACTACGGCGTTTAGGTTTTTCAGAACGTATTCGTGGCGACCATCACATCTTCACAATGAACGGCGTTGAGGAGATTATCAATCTTCAGCCTCAAGGAAACAAAGCAAAACCTTACCAGGTAAAACAAGTACGCGGGTTGATCTTGAAGTATCATCTTTCCGGAGTAGATAGATCATGACAAATAATTTGAAGTACGAGATTATCATTTATTGGAGCGAAGAAGACCAGTCCTACATCGCCGAGGTTCCGGAGTTGCCAGGCTGCGCAGCCGATGGAAAGACCTACAAGCAAGCGCTGGCGAATGTCGAAGTGATCATCCGTGAGTGGATTGAAACTGCCAAAGAACTTAAGCGCCCCGTGCCAGCACCGAAAGGCCGGCTCATGTACGCCTAGGCCGAGGCGAGCGTAGCGACCCGAACGTGATTGCAGGTCTGTCAATGCTGCACAGGTGACGTTCGAGAAGCGGTAAATTAGAATGCCGCCGGTTCTTTTTGCGCTACTGCCTATGCCGTCTTCAGCCCCAGCTCATTGGCCACCGCTTGCTCGACGACAGTGCCTTTGAAAAAGTCCGGGTTGTTGCGCGTGTGCAGGCGCGCGGCGTTGGTGTACGTGAACTCGCGGAAATCCTGCTCGGTCACGAACCCCTTCTCGACCATTTCGAACGCTTCAGGAATCACCTCCTTGAAATCGGGCACGTCGAAATGGGTGAAATCGGAACTGAACACCGGCCGCAGCCGGACGCCCATGCGCGGATCGAAGGCCCACATGGTTCCCCGGTCATCGGCCTCGCAGCCGAAATAGAAGTTGCCGGAGAAGACTGCCCGAACATCGTCTTTTGAGTTAATGCCTGCCGCTGCAAAATCGTCCGTGACATGTTCGGGCCGGCCAAGCTCTTCGAGACTGCACTCCGGGCGAAATGGATCCAGGCTGTTCATGAGCGCCTCGGCGCTAGCTTTCAGCCGCCGATCGCCATAGCGGCCGATCAGCTGCTGCAGTTCGGCGACATTGGTTGCGCTCGGGTACTGCAATCCGGCGCGGCGCCGCTTCTCCCAGTGCTCGATCAAATCGAGGCACATCTGACTGGCCCAGCTGACGCCGCCTTCCATGAAGCCGAAATTGAGGGTCGGGTAGCGGCGCACCAGTCCGCCCAGGAATACTCCACGGGCGAAGGCGTGGTTCGATTCGGCGAAGTGGCCGACATGGTTGTAGGTGAAGTTGCTGATGGACGCGCGATCTTGCCAGCGGCCGCTGCCCGAGTGTTGGGTGACGGCCACGCCCAGCTCGACGCAGCGCTGCCAAATCGGCTCGTAGTCATAGGGGCTGTCGAGCGCGATGGTATCGCAGTACCACGCCGCTTTCTGGCGGTCTTTGATTTCCTCCGCCGCGCTTGGGATCGGCCGCTCCTGGTTGCCGCGCAGCATGATCGCTTTGAAACCGCGCTGTTTGACCGCGTATTCCAGTTCATCAAGGGCCTCCTCCGGTGTATGGGAGGGAATGATGGCTACCGGTGCAAACCTGGCGGCAAACGGCGCGAACATATCGGCCGTCATCATGTTGTAAGCACGGACTGCGGCCAGGTGCAGGTCACCTTGCGACATGCCGTTGATGCTGAGCCCGAACGTCGGATAGATCAACGCGAAGTCAATGCCCAATTCGGGCAGCCGCTCGTCCAGCAATGCCGGCAGCAAGGCCGTTGCCTTATCAAGGGTATTGCTGGTCGCACCCCACCAGATAGCGCGACGCGTACGATTGTGCTGGCGCTCCTGCGACGTGGAGTGGTACCAGGCGTCCCGGCCGCGCCAGAGTGCTCGCATTTGGTCGACGGATTTAGCACCGCCGACTTCGCTCAGGTACTCGAGGAAGATCGGAATCGATTCCATCCAATGGCCGTCGCCATCGATCACCGGATGCTTCAGCCCGTCATGAATCTCTTGGGCTCGACTTTTCATGATCACTGCTCCTCCCGCTAATTTACTTTCCTCTATAATCGCTAAACCGCCGAGTCGTCAATCGCAATCGATCGCACGAAAGATCGACTGCGGACTAAACTCCGCGCCGAGCAATGAATTGGGGCAAACGATGATCCATTGATGAGTAGCCGGTGAATCCCTGATTCAGGCGAACGACTGGCCCATATCGTCAAACAAACCAGCTCGCATTTTAACTCTCGCCGAGAAATATCCCATGCCCTGCCCCGGATAAAGTGTATTCCGCGGTTGTCACGGCAGCGCTTATCTTGTTATTAGGAGAATTGCCGGAACATGAAGTGGGGTTAACCAAACCGTAATCCGAACCGCGACTTTAGAGGGCAACCAATGAATATCCAGTTAAGCGTCGGCATGGCGCCCAATCCACGCACCTGGCCGCTATTTGACGGCGGCGTGAAACCCGATGGCATCGACCTGATCATGTCGCCGGTTCACGCGTCGGAGTTGTTTTGGCGCCAGCTCCGCTTTGCCGACTTCGACCTGTCCGATATGTCGTTCTCGTCGCTGCTGATAGCCATCGCCCACGGCGATCAGCGCTGGGTCGGTTTGCCGATCTTCACCACCCGTCGTTTGTTTCACACTGGTATTCTGGTCCGACGCGATGCCGGGATCGACACTCCGGCCGATCTCAAAGGCAAACGCGTCGCCGTGCCGGAATACCAGCAGACGGGTGCGTTATGGATTCGCGGCGCGCTGCAACATGAGTTCGGCGTCGCGCCGAAAGACATGGAATTCTGGATGGAGCGCACTCCCGAACGCAGCCACGGCGGCGCCACCGAATTCACAGCGCCGCCGGGCGTGACGATCCATCAGATTCCGCACGGCAAAGACATCGGCTCGATGATGCTTTCAGGCGAACTCCACGCCGCGCTGCATTATCTGGTCAACCAGAATCTCGTCGACCGCAGCAGCGCCGACCTGTGGCACCACCCGGCGATCAAATATTTATTCCCGGATCCGAAAGCTGAAGGCGTAAGGTATTTCACCAAGACCGGACTCTATCCGATCAATCACTGCGTCGCCCTCAAAAGGGAAATCGCCGAGAAACATCCCTGGGCAATACTGAATCTTTACAAGGCCTTCGAGCGCGCCAACGCCATTGCCGACGAACAACGCATGGAGCATGTCAGTTACTACCTCGATACCGGCCTGCTGCCGGCGCAGGCAAAAACCGCTCTCGCGACTCCGTTGGTCCAATACGGCATCAAAGCCAATCGGCGGGTGTTGGAAACCGCGGCGCAGTATTCCGTCGAGCAAGGCTTGACGCCGCGGCTGCTTAACCTCGATGAAGTATTCGCGCCGAGCACCATGGAGCAGTAGTTCCATAAGCGCGGATTAGTTGCGCTGGGTGCTTTCGAGCGCACACTCCGAACCCAGCCGTTAGGCGGCGAGAAATCGACATCGCTGATCGACCTACGCCCAAGCGCGGCGGCATCGCAAGCAAATCTTGGAGTATCTCCCGCAAAGCCGCCAAGTCCGCAAAGGTGCCGGGCGGAGGCGTGTCATCCCGAGCGACCGCAAGGGATCTGAGTAAGATTTCTCCCTCCGGTCGAAATGACACTTAATCCGGCCTTGGCGACTTTGCGCCTTGGCGGGAGAAATTTCCGACTCCGAATGCCTTCAGATTCCGAATCATTGGCGCAGGCCACGGAAATGTTTCGCTAAAGTTACACAACTTTCTGCCGCTGCCCGGTCTGTGACGCGCGCACGATGGCATCCAACATGCGGTGGCGGCGCACCGCGTGATCGAAGTCGGGCAAATTAGGATCAGCGTTCGTGCCGGCGCGTATCGCTTCGGCAAATTTGACCCACATCTGGCCGACGTCGTACGCGGCGCCGCCGTCGCGCACGCCTTGGGGCACCCAGGTGAAGCGCTCCGGCACAGTCAACTCCTGCAGCGCCTTGTCGTCTTTATGGCCGCCCATGACCTTGCGTCGGCGCTCCTCGCCACCCTCGCCGCCGCCGATTATCGCCAGTGTGCCCTCCTTGCCGTAGATTTCGAAACGGTGGCCGCTGCCGTGGTACGGCTGGACGCCGCAGCAGGCATTGACTACCGCACCGCTTTCCAGCCGGCCCTGAACGATAATGTTGTCGGGCGATGTGACATCGACATATTTTTTTGTGTCGGTCTCGAACCACTGCGGCACCTGCGTGCTGACGATGGCGGACAATTCGGTGAGCTCGCCGAGCACCATGCACATGGCGTCGAGCACATGGGCAAAGGTAATCGTCAGCGTGTTCGCGCCCAGCGTGACATCGCGCTGCCAGGTGCGATCCGACGGGCGGGTCAATACGCCGCTGTTCATCAGCGTCAGGTTCACGGCCAGCACCTGGCCGACGTAACCTTGCTCGATCAGCTCACGCATGTACAGATACGCGGGCGACGCGCGACGCTGCAAGCCGACCATGGTGCGCAGATTCTTCTGACGCGCCAGCGCGGCCAATTCTTCGGCTTCTTTGGTATTCGCGCCCAGCGGCCATTCGCAAAAGACATGCTTGCCCGCTTCGAGGGCGTTTTTCGTCAGCTGATAATGCGCCGGTACGCGCACCGCGACCGCCACCGCTTCGACTCGCTTATCGGCATTCAATGCTGCATCGCTGCCGTAAGCGCATTCGACGCCGAACTTATCCGCCGCCGCCTGGGCGGTCTCCGCATGCGCGGTGCACATGGCGTAAAGTTCGGTCTCAGGCACGCCCTGTAGCGCCGGCACATGCGCCCGCGGCCCCCATCTGCCGCCTGCTCCGATGAGACCTACTCGTAATGGATTGGCTTGCGTCATGGTTTTCCTCTTCCGGGGTGAGTTTCAGCTCTGGCGCGGTGCGGTGAAGATGACGCAGGGGGCCAGAGCGCCGATTCCGACTTTTACGCTACAACAATCTAAAAAGAAAGTTGGGAAAGAAAAGTCTGATCCAATTTTCCGACCATGATCGAGTTTCCCACCTCAAGAAAATGACAAAGGGATCCATTGCTGCGGGCAAACCTGCCGATTTGGCTGGCCTAAGCAAGAATATTCTTGGGAATCTCGCTGAAGAAATTCAAAATATGAACGTAGACGTGAGATTTTTTTAGCGGACGCAAAATCCATTCACGCAAGCAATGAACCACTTCCTAACGCCGAGACCGCCGAGGTTTTTGCGATGCTACGGGAAAAGGCTTAACTCCGACGTGTACTTCTTGCGCTTGATCATCGAACACATCATGGGACTTTCCTGTCTCCTTTTTCGATGTCCGTCAATCCCGGGCTAACTCAGACTGACCCCGGTCTCTTCCCTGTTCGCTTCCTCTTGGCGCCGCCCAAGGCACTTTCAGACAACGCCCCGGCATGCTCGCCTTTGTTGATCAGCGCTTCGCCATTGACCAGAGTCCTACCGACACCGATCGCTTTTTCGATGAAGCGTTTCTCATTGCCGGGCAAGTCTTGCATCATTTCCGGATCACGTTCGCCGATCGTCGTTGGCTCGAAGACACCGCCAATACCACCCCTCTAACGAAGTTCTGGCCGGACCGTAATGTGATTCCTCAGTTTTGCAAGAATCTCGGTCCGCGGCGCGTCATGCAGGCACACATGTGCCCAAACTTCGAGATGGAGAAGCCTCCTTTTCAGCCCCCTGTCTGCATGCTCAATCAAATATTCGATCGCCCGCCGATCGAGGTCAAACAGATCGGCAACAAACGATTTTTCAAAAAACTCAGTCGGTATATCCATGCGACTTTGCGCGCTTGTCGGAAATCCGCGCTTCTTTCTTTGCGACAACAAGGCCGGTAGATAACGGTCCGCGACTTTCCGGAGCACCCATTTGTCTCGTAAAAACGGATGTTCCCGCTCTAGTACCCGCGGGGAGAATCGTACTTTGTAACGATACGGCAGATTGATGGCCAATTTCACGAGACGGCTGTCGAGAAACGGGAACCGTGACTCGATGCTCGCAGCCATCCCGAGACAGTCGTTTCGGTGCAGTAGCGTACGAAGGAGATAGCTCATTCGCTCCATGGAGGTCATTTCCTTGTAATCCACAGGTTCGCCGGTGATGCGTTGGATATGACTGCGGATTTCATCGTACTCCAGTTCCCTATCAAACCGATTTTGCAGTGAGGGCACGGACACGTATGCCGTGGGCTTATAAACATCATCGGGTTTCGGACTAAGAGCCCTGATTTCGCTGATCAGACCGCGATACTGACCTCGCAACAGCAGTCGGATCAATCGCGGAAATGAATGGTAGGTCCGTAGGGGCAATCGGACCATGAAATCTCGCAAGCCGACGATGGTCGAAGGATAGCCGATATAGCATTCATCCGATCCCTCTCCCGTAAGGACCGCCTTGACACCGTTGCTTCGCGCCAATTGGGACACCATCAGGAATGGCACCGCGTGGGGGTGGAGTGTAAAAGGATATCCGTAATGCGCCATCACTTCAGGCATCATCTCGACGGCATCGCGGTCAACCACCTTTACTGTTTTCAGTTCAAGTCTCAAATGTTTCGCAAGGGCAGCGGCAGCACTCTGTTCGCTATCAGGCCCGATCACATCAGCATGAAAAATCGCGAGACCACTGTGAAACCGCGAGGCCATGGCGACGATGATCGAAGAATCCACGCCCCCGCTGCAGAGCGCTCCTACAGGCGCATCTGCCACGAGCTGCATCTTGACACTTTTCAGCAGCTTTTCCTCGACTTCATCTACCACTTGGGTCGGTTTTAGGCGCTCCAGGCGCTCGCCTTCTGCAGCATTCCAGAAGTCGCCCAAAGAAAAGAAACGGCTGTAGTGAGCCCGACTGCCGCGCCGCACGGTAGCCAGGGTACCCGGCGCTAGAATCTTTATATGTTTGAAAAAAGAAAAACCGTTTGCCGATCCTTGTTGGCCAGTAGGGTCCTGCAGGTAAGACGAGATCGATAATAGATCCGCCTCGAGCCTGATCCATGGACGAATGGCCGCAATCTCCGATGCAAAGATAAATGAATCCTGCTGATCGTAGACGAAAAGGGGCTTGATGCCAAAGCGATCCCGCGCGATTGTCAGCACGCGCTCGTGACTGTCGTAGAGAGCGAACGCAAACATCCCTTCCAGTCTCGGAAGAACGGCCTCAACATCATGCTGGATCAAGGATTCAAGGAGAACTTCGGTGTCGCTGGTGGTCCTGAACTCGATCCCTCGTTCTTCAAGCTCGTTACGCAGATCTCGATAATTGTAGATTTCTCCGTTGTAGACGAGACAGTATCGACCCCGGCGATCCCAAAAGGGCTGATTGCTGCGCGGTTGGAGGTCGAGCAGTGAAAGCCGGGTGTGAGCGAGACCAATTCCCTCACCCAGATATATCTCTTGGTGATCGGGCCCGCGATGATGCATCAGAGCGGCCGATGCTTCGACACGGCGCTCATCTGGTATGCGGTCAGATTCATGCTGCAGAACGCCGAAAATTCCGCACATTGATTGGTTTTCTGTTCCTTACCTTTTTTCAATCCAGACAGATTCTTCGCCAGAGTATCCTCTTTGTCGATTTCCTACAAAGCGCCTTTTCTCGATAGGGCGATAACGTCAAGCGCCCCATTCGTGATACCTGACTATTTGGCCAACTCGCAATTTGTGTTGCCGGCGAGATTTTTGGAGTACACTATCCGGCCATAAGCCAAATCTTGGCAACGAAGGATAAACCACAAAAGTAAAGACCCGAGCACCAACTTTGGAGTAATGGAATCATGGACAGATTTCGTATTGTCACAACGCTGTTTTTCGCGATTGGCGCTGGATTCTGGCTTGCTAGCTTGCCGGCGAATGCACAGGATCTGAAAGCGAAGGCCGAGACCGAAGGTAAGCTGATGATGTACGCGACTTTCACCGCCGCCGACTCGAAAACTTTGCTCGATGCGTTCAAGCAGGCTTATCCGAAGATCGATGCCGCCTACTACCGCAGCAACGACGCGGCGCTGATGGAGCGTTTCGTCAGCGAAAATCGCGCCGGGCAAAATCTATGCGACGTGATCGTCACGACCAGCTTCTACGGCAACGCGATCAAAAAACGCGGACTGTTTTCACCCTATGATTCGCCGGAGCGCAAATATTTCCGCGACGGTTATAAAGACCCGCAGGCAAATTGGACATCGACTTATACGAATTATGGCGCGTTCGGCTACAACAATCGGGCGGTGGCCAAGACCAGCGTGCCGAAGTCTTTCGCTGATTTGCTCAAGCCCGAGTGGAAGGGCCAGATCACGATCGAAGCCCGCGCCTATGAGTGGTTTGGCACGACGCTCAAAGCGATGGGCGAGGAAAAAGGCATGGCATATATGCGTGAGCTGGCCAAGCAGACTGAACTGCGCTCGGGCCGTAATCTGCTCGCGCAGCTGGTCGCCGCCGGAGAGTTCAAAGGCGCGCTTAGCGGCTACTCGCAAACCTTCGAGGTTTTGAAGCCCGCCGGTGCGCCGGTGGATTGGGTCTATTTGAATCCAGTCTTTGCCAACATTCATCCCACGGGTATCGCCGCCAAGGCGCCGCATCCCAACGCGGCGCGCTTGTTCATCGACTTCGTGCTTTCCAAGCGCGGCCAGGAAGTGATCCGCGGCATGAATCGCATTCCGGACCGGATCGACACACCGCCGGATCAAGCCCGGCTCATCGAGAACATCAAGCCCGCCTTCGCTCCAGCCGAGGTCCTGGACAATTTCGAGCGCTACGCCAAGTTGTTCCACGAGATCTTTGGCGGGCGATAGGAACGCGCCAGAACCCTAGGCAGATGTTAGCCGAATATTTCAGGAGGATGGAATGAATTCTGAGTCACCGCCCAATTGGCGTGAGCACGGAGTCAAGATCGTTCCGAGCTCGCAACTCGATCTCAATACACCGCAAACCCCCGGTATGACGAGAGCGGCGGCAATCACCCATGCCCGGACGGGGGCCGGCAAAATTTGGGCAGGCACCGTGAATATTGATGCCAACGCCAAAACGGCGGCGCACCATCATGGAGAATTAGAAAGTGTTATCTATGTTGTCGACGGCCGGGCGCGTATGCGCTGGGGCGAACACCTGGAGTTTGTTGCGGAGGCAGGACGCGGCGATTTCATATTCGTCCCGCCGTTCGTGCCCCATCAAGAGATCAACGCGAGCAAGACCGAGGTTCTCAGTTGCGTACTCGTGCGCAGCGGTCAAGACCCCATCGTCATCAACCTGGATATCGAGCCCGCCGAGCCGCCGGAGCAGGTCTACTGGGTCGATCCTCTGCACCCCCATCCGTGCATTTGAAAGGAGCCGTTACTATGAAGAATCGCGCCGCAGAGATACACGACAGCCTGAAACACCCAGTGATCGATGGTGACGGCCACTGGTTGGAACCGGTGCCGGTCTTCCTTGAGTACTTGTGCGAAGTGGGCGGCGCTAAATCTGTCGACCAGGTCAGAGCGCTCTGGCAGCGCAATCACGCCTGGTACCGCGCAACGTGGGAACAGCGCCAGCAAAGTCGCACCCGGCGCAGCAACTGGTGGGGCGTCACGAGCAATACCCTCGACAAGGCCACCGCGCTGCTGCCGGCCTTGCTGAACGAGCGGCTGCCTGAGCTGGGTATCGACTTCGCGCTGATCTATCCGAGCCTTGGACTCGCCCTCAACGGTATCGGCGAGAATGACCTGCGCTGCGCCGCGGCCCGCGCCTACAACCGGATGACGGCTGACATGTTCGCGCCCTACTCCGCAAGGTTTGCGCCGGTCGCGATCATTCCCTGCCACACACCGGAAGAAGCCGTTGACGAACTCGTCTACGCGGTCGACAAGCTGGGCTACCGAGCGATCATGCTCAAAGGAAACCAGGAGCGGCCGATCCCCAGCGCGGCGGAAGGCATAGATGCCAAGAAAGCCCCCTGGTACTGCGATAACATCGCCTTGGACAGCCCGTTTAATTACGATCCATTTTGGCAGCGCTGCGTCGAACTCGGCGTCGCCGTAACCCAACACTCGGGCAGCGGCCGCTGGCCGGATCGTGGCTCCATCAGCAACTTCACCTACAACCATATCGGCCACTTCGCCGCATCGAACCACGCTTTCGCCCGGGGCGTTTTCCTCGGCGGGCTGGTGCGACGTTACCCGACTCTCAATTTCGGTTTCATGGAAGGCGGCGTCAGCTGGGCCTGTCAGCTATGCGCCGATCTGATCGAACACTGGGAAAAGCGCCGCCCCGCCGGCTTACAAAACCCCAAGGCCACCAACATCGCCGAGATGCATGAATTTATCGCCAAGTATGGCGATGCCAGGCTGAAAGCCAATGCCGACGCGATCATGAATAGTCTGGACTTCTTGCGGCCGGAATGTAGCGTCGAGGAACTAGCGCGGCCGGAGTTTATCGCCGACGATTTTGCCGCGGCAGGTATCGAATCGAAAGACGATATTCGGCGGCTCTTCTCCGGCAATTTCTACTTCGGTTGCGAGTCCGACGACAGAACGACGATGTGGGCCTTCGATCCCCGTATGGGCTATCGCCTGCGGCCGGTCTTCAGCTCCGACTTTACTCATTTCGATGTGCCTGATTTCACAAATGTCATTCCTGAAGCGTTCGAGATGGTCGAGAAGAAATTCGTCACCGAACAGGATTTCCGCGAATTCACCTTCGCCAATGCTGCGCAACTGCACACGCGTAACAACCCGAACTTCTTCAAGGGCACCGTTGTCGAGCAAACAGTGGCCGATGAGTTGAGATTGACGATGCCGTCGCCGGCCGCAAGTGCCTAAGCGAATTGATTAGCCCTTGGGCCGTTCGTTGCCGGATCCCTGGGCCTAATTCAATCACCGGTGGAGTCATATTTCGGCTTGTCGGAGTCTGCAAACCTTCCATGCGCATCCTGGGCATCTTCCAACTGGCGATACTATTCAGCGGTTGCGTTGGCTATTCGGCTACGACCGCCAGCTACGAGATTATCACCCGCAAGTCCGAAGACTCGATTCAAGTATCGGCGCGGGGCGACGCGACAATCTTTATCGTTATCAGCCTGTCGGGAATCGGCGCGGCGACCATCCGAGTTAACGACGGCAATTGGCCGGCGAAAACAATTGTCAGTTTTCGTTATCCCGATGGCCGCGCCTTCGTTAGCTTGGAGCAATTCATCGTCCGCGGTCACGGGCAACGAGACCTTTCCGTACGGCATGACAAATTCCAACCAACGCCGAAGTCGATGGACATCGAATTGCCGATGGAGATCTTCGAGGGGAGCCAGCCTGCGATCGAATTGAGTTGGATCGACGCATATCGATAGTCAACGTCGTCTCTGCGCGAGAACCGCAAAGGGTGACACGTTTACGTCACAACAGTTGGATAAGTTAGTCTTTAAGCAGATGACGTGGGAATGAGCTACTGGCCGAATTTGCCGATCACAGCGCTGAAGGCATTCCTGCGTCGCTGGCATTCGCCGGTGATCATTCTCCCGACGGTCACTGAGTTACGCGAATGGCTGGTCGCCGATCGTCGATGTGCGATGAAGCAAGCGAATATCGTCCATCGCATATCCGCCGCAGGCCTGGTGATTGACGCTGCGATTATCCCAGATCACAAATTCGCCCAGGGTCCATTTATGACGATACACGTTTCCCGGTGCCGTCTGGTAGGCAAATAGCGTGTCGAGCAGCGGCTGCGCCTCGGTGTCGTCCATGCCCTCTATGCCGACGGTAAAACGCGGCGAGACATAAAGACCCTTGCGACCCGATACCGGATGGGTTCGGACAATCGGATGGAGCACATTCTTAGTTGCCTGCCTTTTGTAATATTCCTCGCCGCCTTCCCGGGTCACCGCGACGCGGGGATTGCCCAGCTTGCTGCGCTGGTGAATACCCATGCGCCCCTCGATGCGCTTTTTGATCTCATCGGGCAGGCTTTCATAGGCGCCATGCATGTCGGCGAATTCCGTATCGCCGCCGTGCCTGGGTAGCTTATGGGCGTAGAGCATGGTCGCGAGCGAGGGCTGTTTTCTGTAGGACTGGTCCGAATGCCAGAAATCACCGGCCGCGACGACGCCGATGAATTTACCGTCGACCTTCTCATTGGAGAGGATGGCAACTTCCGGAAAGCCCGGCACCCGCTGGTCCTCGTCGAACAACATTTCGAGCGGCCCGAACCTTCGGCTGAAAGCAAGTTGATGTTGCGGCTCGATCTGTTGATCGCGGAAAACCACCACCTGCTTCTTGACGAAGACATCGACAATCTCATTGAAGAGTTTTTCATCCAGCTCTTTTGACAAGTCTACGCCCGTGATGGCGACACCGAACTTGTCCGACAAAGCTTGCATGTTCAGCGGCATCGATCAGCCCTCCCCGTCTATGTCGATAGCAAAAAACATAATAGGGTCAAGTCGCCTTGCAACTTACTGAACAACCATCGGCTTTAAACCGAGGGGTTGTAATTTTGTCGACTGGAAGTCGACTCTTCGGGGTCGTCATTCCGGCGTAGAGCCTGCCCCGGACCTGATCCGGGGCCGGAATCCAGGTTTCGTTTGGGACTTGCAGCGCGCGCGAAGATGGATGCCGGCCTGCGCCGGCATGACAAACCCTCTCTTCGCCTCAAGGCGAGGGATTTCAACCGTCCCCGAAAGCGACATTAATTGACTTTCCTAGACTAGCAGACCCCGCGGCCTGCACGACACGAGTTCCGAACCGCCCGACAAATACGGAATTAGAGTCCATACTACCTCGCGAGAAACAATCAGCCGGTTAGCCGCACGATGAAGATTCCTAAACAAAGTTTGGATGTAAATTCCGGAACTGGAATCCGTTCGGATAAGCCACAATTTAAACCCAGGCCCAGCATCCCGGGCGCGAGAAAGCGCTTGGTAGTGGTTCAGTTTGAGTCGGGCGGACGTTTTCAATCTGAGAAAGATTTCTCGCTTCGCTCGAAATGACAGCAGAATAGTCGCCCTGTCATCTCGAACGAAGTGAGAGATCTCTATCTAACTGAACCACTACCAAGCGCTTGCTTCACTATAGCGGTTGAAATAGATTGCACCATAGATGGCAAACGCCCTGGCACAGGCTGGGACTTTCGCGGTCAATCCGTTCAACGATAAGCAAAGGAGCTAGCCATGATCGACATGCATGCCCATTGGAGACCGGCCGAACTGATCGACGCCCTGCGCGCCCGCACCAAGGAACCGCGCATCGTGCGCAATCCGGACGGCGTAGAAGTGGTGAAGAGCCGGATCGGCGAGGAGCCGGTGTCCAAGGCCTTCGATGACGTCGAATTCCATCTCGCCAGGATGGCTCGCCAGGACGTGAGCACCAGCGTGTTGTCGCTGCTCGGCGCCTTCTGCTGGATTGAGTCGCAACCGGTCGAGGTTTCGCTGCCGCTGTGTCAGATGGTCAACGACGCCCTGTCGGGGATTTGCCAGAAACACCCGGGGCGCTTCAGCGCGTTCGCCGCGCTGCCGCTGGTGGATATGTCTGCCGCCGCCGCCGAGTTCGAGCGCGCGCTGGCGCTGCCGGGCGTGGTCGGCGCGCAAGTGCCGGGAAACGGTTTTCTGACCAAGAAGGACGCCGAGAACATGCGCCCGCTGTTGGAGGTGGCGAATCGGCACCGAGCGATCGTTTTCATCCACCACGGGCCGCGGCCCGGCGACACGTTTCCCAAGGTCGCCGGCGACACCGACAACGCGCGCCGCCGCAACGGCACGCTCGACATGCAGGCGAGCCTGTCCTCGGTGATGGTAACGCTGTGCATGACCGACTACCTCGCGCCGTACAGCGATGCCACGGTCCTGGTGCACAATCTCGGCGGCAATATTCCGTACGAGATCGAGCGCATGGATCACCGCCAACTACTGGACACGCCGAATGAAGAACTGCCGTCGTCGCGCTTCCGCCGCGCCAAAGTGTTCGTTGATTGCAACTCGTTCGGCGCGCGCGCCATCGAGGCGGCGGTGAGCTTGTACGGCGCCGAGCGCATCGTCTGCGGCACCGACGGAACCGAATTCGGCTGCGAGTGGACCAGCAAAGCGCTCGCAGACGCGCAGATCGGCGAGGAAGCCCGCGCGCAGATCATGCACCGCAATGCCACAGCGATGATGGCGCGGCTCGCCAAGGGCGCGCAGCGCGAAACAGTCGCCGCGTAATTTTCGCTCGGGCGGACAACGGGGTCGAATTGAGCGAGCCCCGGTTTCACGAACAGTGGGCTGCGCGACAGTTTGACCGACTCGTACTTCTCCCGGTCATTGCTACGGGCGATCACGTCTAGAGCAGTCTTTCGGCATATACCCGCGCATGGCACGGCATCATTTTGCCACATCCAACGTTAGTAGAGTTAGACAAGTCTGACAGCTGACAGAACATCCGCACCCGGAGGAAGCTATGCTGCGCTTGACGCTGGCCGCGGGCCACTATGATCGGACGGAGGCGCTCCGTGACGGTCGGGTCCGGGCAGAGGGCATCGACTTGACCTACATCATGCTGCGCGTCGAGGAAATCTTCTGGCGCATGGCTCAGCACCGTGAGTTCGACGCCTCGGAGTTCTCGCTCGGCGGCTATGTTGTGCGCCGCGGTCGCGGCGCCGACGACCTCGTCGCCATCCCGGTTTTTCCGTCGCGCTTTTTCCGCCAGTCGTGCATCTTCGTCTATGACGGCTCGGGCGTCCACAGACCGCAGGACCTTCGCGGCAAGCGCGTCGGCGTGCCCGAGTACCAGATGACCGCCGCGGTGTGGGCGCGCGGCATCCTCGCAGACGACTACGGCGTGCGCGCGGCCGACGTTGAATGGGTGCAAGGCGGGCTCGAGGAGCCCGGTCGCCTGCCATTCGAGCCCGCCGAGCCGCCGGGAGTCAGAGTCGGCTTCGCGCCCGCCGACCGCTCGCTGGCGCAAATGCTCGAGAGTGGAGAGATCGACGCGCTGGTCACCGCCAGGACGCCCTCGACCTTTCGCCGAGGTAATAAAACGGTGCGGCGGCTCTTCGAGCAGCCGTTCGAGGTCGAGCGCGACTATTTCCGCCGCACCGGGATTTTTCCCATCATGCACACCCTGGTGGTCAAGAAAGAGATTCTCGACGCCAACCCCTGGGTGGCGTTCACACTGTTCAAGGCGTTCTCGGAAGCCAAAGATCTGGCGATGGCCGACCTGACCCAGACCAGCGCGCTGCCGCTCAGTCTACCGTTCCTGGTCGAGCACGCCTACCAGACCATGGACCTGATGGGCGAGGACTTCTGGCCCTACGGACTTGAGAGCAATCGCCACACGCTCGAGACGTTCGTGCGCTACATGCACGAGCAAGGACTGATCCCGCAGCCGATGGCGCTCGAAACCCTGTTCCCCGACAGCACGCAGCGCACGTTCAGGGTGTGAGGCGAAGCGGGAACCGATTGGGGTCTGACTCCGTTGGCTGCTTTTTGGCGCTGACACTCTTCTATAGTCTGTTCGATTTGACGCGCTCGGCGCTGCGGGGGTATATCATTGTCGGAAAAGGTTCTTTAATTTCTAGACATCGCGATGATGAACGACTGGTCCGCTCGGCAATATCTCAAGTTTGAAGACGATCGCACTCGGCCCTCGCGCGATCTTCTCGCCCAGGTGCCGCTGGATCACGCCGCGCGCGTCTTCGATCTCGGCTGCGGGCCGGGCAATTCCACCGAGCTTCTGATCGAGCGATTTCCCGAAGCCGAGGTGATCGGGCTCGATGCTTCGTCCGACATGCTGCGCCAGGCGCGCGAGCGCTTACCCGGCCGCAGCTTCGTGCAGGGTGATCTTGTGACTTGGAATCCGCCGGAGCGTACCGATCTTTTGTTCGCCAATGCGGTGTTTCAGTGGGTGCCTGACCATCCGGCGGTGCTAGCGCGACTGCTCAACGCGCTGCCGTCCTCCGGCGTGCTTGCCGTACAGATGCCGGACAATACCAACGAGCCGGCACTCGCGCTAATGCGGGAAGTGACGGAGCGCGGGCCCTACGCGGGCCACCCGGCACTCGAGAATGCTACGCGCGGTGACCTGCCGAGGCCAGGAGACTACTACGATTTGTTGCGGCCGCTCGCCCGCCATCTCGACGTCTGGCACATCGTCTACAATCACGTCATGGCCGGGCCAGAGGCGATTGTCGAGTGGTTCAAGGGCTCGGCGTTGCGGCCATTCCTCGACGCGCTCGATGACACGGCGCGAGCGGCTTTCCTGACCGAATATACCGCCCGGATCGCCAGGGCGTATCCAGCCCGCTACGATGGCAAAGTCCTGCTTCGGTTTCCGCGCTTGTTCATCGTCGCATCGCGATAATCGCCTGCTTGCAGCTTGGGGCAGCGCTTGGATACGATCGCCAGAACCAAAATCGATTCAGTGGTTGTCACATTCGAATATTATCCCCAAGTCGTCGGCGGATTGCCGAGGCCGGAATTGAAACGATGGCCGCTAATGCTGCCTTTCAGCGCTAAAAATCGCCTTGCCTGGGCGACCGATAACGCCGGCAGTCAATCGCAAAGCTAATTAGTCGCGCAGCCGGGAGGTGCCGGTGGCCGGGAGAACGGCCCAACAATTCAAACGGGGAGCAGGCGTAGACTTTCCTTTTGTACTGGAGTATTTGGCCTCTTATGCCGATAGAAAAAGACCGCATCAGATTAAGATTCTGCTTTGCGCCGACGCACTGGCGCGCGACAAGCGCTCATTTCAATGGAATTGTTGTCGCGCTGATTTTTCTCGCCGCTACCGCTGCGGCCGCGCGTGCCGCCGATCAGGTGACGACTACCTATCAATCCGTGACCATCGGCAGCTCCACCCCGCTTTGGATCGCCAAGGACGCGGGTTTCTTTGAGCGGCAAGGACTCGACGTGAAGATCGTGTTTGTCGAGGGCAGCCCGCGCACCATGCAGACGCTCATCGCGGGAGAGGCGCAGATCGTCGAATCCACCGGTCCGGCAACGCTCAACGCCCGCGCGGCCGGATCGCCCGTGGTCATCGTCGCGGGTTACATCAACGTAATGCCGTACTATCTGATCGCCGACAGCTCGATCAATTCTCCGGCGGACCTGAAGGGCAAAGTGGGCGCCAATCATATGCCCGGAACCGCGGCCGACACCGTGATGCGCATCGGCCTGAAAGCGCTCGGGCTGGATCCGGATCGCGACGTTTCGCTCCGCGCCATCGGCAACACGCCGATGCGTTTGCAGGCGATGTCGGCGGGCGTCGCTCAGTTCATGGTCGCTCAGGATCTCGAGCTTCAGCAGGCGAAGCGCCTCGGCTATAAGGTTCTCGTCGATTACGTCGCCAGCAAAACCCCCTTCCCGATGGGCGGCGCCGTGACAAGCGAGCGCTACGTCAAGGAGAAGCGTGACACCGTGCTGCGCTACGTAAAAGCCCTGGCGCAGGCATTACACTATTTGAAGACGAACAGAGAAGGCTCGCTGGCGATTATCTCCCGCTACGCGCGTTTCCAGAATCGCGAGGTAATGGGCGCCGCCTTCGATGCCGCCCGGCGTCTGTATAACGAGGTTCCTATGCCGCCGACCGAAGGTTTCGATCTCGTCGCCAAGGAACTTGCCCAGCGCAATCCGAAGCTGCGCGACTTCGACACAAAATCTGTGGTGGATTTGCAGTTTGTCAGAGAGCTCGAGCAAAGCGGCTTTCTGAAAAGCGTAAAGGGGAATTAGTCCGGCGAAGTTTGCGTCGCTCTCCTCTCGTCTATCGGACACGGCATCGCGGTGTTTTCGACGGAAACGACACCTCGGACGGATCCGAGAGCGAAGCGGGAATATGTGCTTGCAGGATGTGACCCCAGAACCGACTGTTCGATCACCGTCGCAACTCCGAGTTAATTTCACAGATGAGGTACTATGGCGTTTAAGAAAAATATGCTCGCTGTGAGCTTCCTTCTTGCCTGGATGGGTTGCGTGTCGGCCGGATTCGCCGCCGCGCAGCTCGACAGCGTCACTATCGGGTTTTCTTCCTTCTCGGGATATTACGGGCCATTATGGCTCGCCGTCGAGGATGGCGTGGGTAAAAAGTACGGCGTGGACCTGAGAGCCGTTTATGCCGGCAGAGTCCGTCCGCAGCAACTGCTCGCCAGCGGCGAAACTCCCCTCGTGATTGCCTCGGGAAGCGGCGCCATGACTTCGCATGTTCTCGGTGTCAAGGACCAGGTGATCGTGGCGCTGCTCTCCAACAAACTCGGCGGCGGCATTTTCTCCAAAAGCGAAATCAAAAAGCCCGAAGACCTGAAAGGCAAGCTGGTCGCCACGGGACGGCCAGGCGCGCTCAACGACATCTTGGTTCGTTACGTGATGACACGCAAATGGGGACTCTCTCCCGATCGGGATGTAAAGCTCATGCCGATCGGCGAACCGCCGCTTATGCTGCAAGCTTTGGAGCGGGGCGTCGTCGACGCAACTTCGTTATCGGTTCCGGCGAGCTTCTTGGCTAAGAGCAAGGGATTTTTCGAGCTGGTCAACTATGACGCCCTCGGATTGACCTATCCGCAGCACGCCGTAACCGTTCTCAGAACCACGATTGCAAAGAACCCACAGATGATCGAGAGAGTTTTGAAGGCTCTCATCGAGTCGGTGGCGATTTTCAAAAGCAACAAACAAAAGAGTTTCGCCGTTTGGCGGAAATACATGCGCGGCGCGAGCGAGGAACTCCTCGAAGACACCTATCAACACACCGTCGCGGGACTTGAGTCGGTGCCGGCACCTTCGCCGCAGGTGATTGCCAATGCGCTGGATATGATTTCCGTGCACTACCCGCAAGCAAAACAAACCGATCCGAATCTCATCGTCGATCCATCGTTCGTCCGACGGATCGACCAGAGCGGATTTATCAGCGCCCTGTATAAAAAATAGTTCCCAGACGGTGCGCGTCAAATCCGGGCCAGCTCACATCATCGCTATTGGACGGCTGAGGGCGCGGCGATCGCGAGCAAGAAGTTGTGGAGTTGAATTCTAGAGTGCCTGTGGGGGATGCATCACTACCTGAGTTTGCCCTCCGCTTTCAGTTCCTGCTGAGCGAGTTTCAGGATGCGGTCGTTGATCACTCGATCGAGTGTGAAGCTCTTGTCGATCAGGCCGGTGCGGACGTCTTCGTCGAGCATCTGCTGGAGGCCTGCGGTCGCAATCGAGAGATCGCCGGTCAGGCCGGGTGAGTAAAGATCCCACGAGGCGTTAACCACTTCCGGATCTCCTGTCAGCCCGGATTCGTAGCCCGCCTTAATTGCGTCCTTCTTGTTGAATTTCGCGATCTGCATGCCTTGGATATATGCCTTCAGTGTGCGCTTGCTGGTCTCCGGAAACTTTTCCAGCACTTCGCTGCGCGTGACGAGAACGTTCTGCGGGACTCCCAACGATTCGCTGAAGTTGCTGATCAGCGAATAGCCCGCCTTCAACAGACGCACCGCTTCTTCGCTTCCGAACGGAGCCGCAGCGATGATGCCCTTTTCGATGGCTGCCGCACGCAGCGGTGTGTCCCCGATGCTGCGCAGGAAAACGTCTTTGTCCGGGTTGATGTTATGTTTTTTCAGGAACGCCCGCACCGCAAAATCGGAAAAACTCCCGGCGCCGGTGGTGCCGATAATTTTGCCTTTGAGGTCTTCGACGGTGCGAATCTTCTTGTGACCGAGCAGAATATAGTTCGTCGTGTTCGATGTGCAGCCGATGATCGTCAGGTCCAAGCCGCGCGCGCGGCTCCGGAATACCGCTTGGGCGCCGCCGATGCCGGCAAAATCGACTTCGCCCGAGGCGAGAGCCGCGATGGCTGCCGGCCCGCCGCGAATAAGAATCGGCTCGACCTGCAGTCCTTGCTGCTTGAAAAAACCGCGCGCAATCGTAACGCGAAACGGCAGGGCGGAATTCCAACCGAGACTGACGGTAACGAACCGGATGGTCTTTTTTTCCTGCGCTGACGAGGGCGGAACGTCGAGGCCGATCCCGAAAAGTAACAACAAGATCGCAGCACGCAGGCGGGATTCAATTCTCATCTATTCACTCCTTTTGACCAACTTACCCCGACCTATCAGTAGTCTATTTCTCCCGCTTCTGTCCATAGCGAGGCTTCTTTGCTCATCTTCTTTGTTGGCATCAAACCGACGACCCTCAGTTCACGATCAGAGCGCTCGGTATCGAGCGTCAACGCTAGGGCGACTCACGAAAATTCATCGTTTCTGCTCACGGATTTTCGTAATTCACGAAATCCCGTGGTTTGTTTGTTCTGCCATATCTCAGTAAGTTGCGATTTTTTAAGGTGAACTGCCATGCTGTGAATTTGGCATAGTTCGCGCAATTGAGATCTTTCCAAATGCTGCTGCATCGCAAGGCGAAAAAAAACAAAATTCGAACGGAGAGGACCATGAAGGCTTTAGAAAAATCAAAAACCCGTGAATTCAGGTCGCGATTCAGCGGAGAAGTGCTGCTCCCCGGCGACGTGAACTACGACGACGTGCGCCAGATCTGGAACGCGATGATCGACCGCAGGCCCGCGCTGATCGCTCGCTGCGTCTCGCCGGAAGATATCGTCCAGGCGGTTAAATTCGCGCGCATCAACAACCTGCTCGTATCGATCCGCGGCGGTGGCCACAACATCGCGGGCAACGCCGTCTGCAACGATGGTCTAATGATCGACCTGTCCTTAATGAAAAACGTGCAGGTGCGACCGAACGTCGGGCGCGCGACCGTCGAGCCCGGCTGCACTCTCGCCGACTTCGACGCGGCTGCTCAGAAACACGGTCTCGCCACACCGCTGGGCATAAATTCGACCACGGGCGTCGCGGGTCTGACGCTTGGCGGCGGCTTTGGCTGGCTCAGTCGGAAGTACGGTATGACAGTCGATAACCTGCTCGGTGCGGATATAGTCCTCGCCGATGGCACTGCGGTGCGCGCCAGCGAAACCGAAAACGCCGACCTGTTCTGGGGACTGCGCGGCGGCGGCGGCAATTTCGGTATCGTCAGCCGTTTTGAATTCCAGCTCCATCGCGTCGGCCCGGACTTGCTGAGCGGGCTCATGGTTTTCCCGTTCGAGCAGGCGAGATCGGTGCTGCAGCAGTTCGCCGGTTTTACCGAGTCGATGCCGGACGAACTCAACGTCTGGATGGTTGCGCGGAAAGCGCCGCCGCTGCCTTTTCTCCCCGAGAATGTCCACGGCAAAGAAATCATAGCGCTCGCCCTGTGCTACACAGGTGACGCCGCCGAGGGTGAGAAACTGATCGCACCGCTGCGCCGGTTCGGCACGGCGCATGGCGAACACATCGGTGTCCAGCCGTACACGGCCTGGGAGCAGGCCTTCGATCCGCTCTTGGCGCGCGGTGCGCGCAATTACTGGAAGTCGCACAATTTGACCCGGCTAAGTGACGGCGCCATCGACGCGATCATTAGATACGCCGGCAAGCTGCCGTCGGCCCAGTGCGAGATTTTTGTCGCGACGCTCGGCGGCCAGACAAGTCGCGTGGCTCCCGAGGCGATGGCCTACTCGAACCGTGACGTCAATTATGTGATCAATGTGCACGGGCGCTGGGAGTCGCCCGATGATGACCAGCGCGGTATCGCATGGGCGCGCGAATTCTTCGCGGCATCCCAGCCGTTCGCCAGCGGCGGCGCCTATATCAATTTCTTGACCGAGGATGAAAGCGACCGCGTCGCCTTCGCCTATGGCGCGACTTACAGCCGGCTGCTCGAGATCAAGAAGAAATACGACCCGACGAATTTTTTCCGGATGAACCAGAATATCAAGCCGGCGGGATGAAGGAGTTGCTTAGTTAACCAGGTTCATTTCAGTTCCGAGCCAGTTGGGCTCGATCTTTCCTCCTGGATAACTTTGTCGGCGCGATTTCAGCCGTTGGGCAACGGAGCAAGAGAATCTGCCGCAGGTTTCTTCAGGTATGGAAATTGACGAATAAGCCGGCTGGGAGACGCGCGGCGTGACACCAAGCCGTGCACGGTGCGTCGGTTACGAATCCTGATCGGCGATTTATGGAATGGATACTGTAAACGACGCTGCCATTATTTACGGAGGAGACTATGAAAAATTTTGACGCTTACGTGTTTTCGCAACAGCCGGGCTTCGACGAACCGACGATGCGCAAGGAATTCGCCAAGGCGGTTCCCTTGCGAACGGTCGTCGTTTACTGCTATGACCCGCGCGCCGTTGGCATCCCGGCTGCCGTCGCTCGGCAGTTCGGCGAGGTGTATCCCGGGAAAATCATCACGGATTCGCAGGGCAAAAAGATCGCATCGACGACAACGCTTTTCGAGGTCGTCGTCGCCGGTGGCCGAGCCATCGATGCGCTCCGCTCAATCACGGTGGCGCAACATCTTTTCGGCATCAAGAATATCGTTATCGTGCATCACACGAATTGCGGTGCGACAAGTTTTACGGCTGACGGCATCGTCGATGCTTACAAGAACGAGCATGACAGCGATATCTCGGATCTCTACGAGCGCGCGAGCATCTGTATCAGCGACTATGCAGCGTCGCTCGAGCACGACAGCCGCCTGGTGAGAGCATCGCGGGGCACTCCCAAACACCTCGACATCTACGGCTGCGTCTACGATATCGACACGGATGAACTCTCGGTGCTGGTTCAGGACAAAGGACCTCGCCAGCCTCGGCGCGCAGCATAAGTTTCCGGCAGATAGTTATCTTCTTACAGGAGAAAGAAATCATGAAGCTTTACGCCTTTCCCCCCTCACCCAACGCCCGTCACAGCTAAAGCAGCTACAGGGTCAAGCCTGAGTATTGACTATTTAGCCAGTTCACCGGCCAGCCTCTCTTCCGTTTGTTTATCGCGATGCCCCTGGTACCAACCGTACAACCGGCTAATCATCGACGCGTCCCGATGCAGCCGCCGCCCCAACTCCTTGGTCGTTATCTCGCTCCACTCCCGCGCCAGATAAACCAGCTGCGCTCTGGCCGCCACCCACTGCCGCTGTCGTCCCGCCTGCAACAACGCTTTACTGTCCACCTTACGCAACGCGCAGACCGCTTCTAACAGCCGGGCAAAACTTGCCCTCTTCCCTTTTATCTCGATCTCCTTCGCTTCGGTGCGCTGGGCTACCTCTTGGACAAAACTATCCTCGCCGAGAAAGCGTTGGTCGACGGTCTGGTAGTACTTCTCGTCATGCCCCTGCTTCATCCCCTCTTCGATAAATCTCTGGTACGCCCGCCGGGCCGTCCCAACTTGGCTGCCGAATTGGCGGAGGACCTCCTGCGTATCGACTTTGACCGGACCGATCCTACCCAGGTATGCGCCGACACTGCTCCATCGGTACCGCCACGGATCGACGGGCACTTTCAACCGTTCGGGATTGAGATGAATATAGCGCACCAGTTCAAGCAAATACGCATCTCGATCGCACAGTATCGCTTTGTAACGGCCTTGAAACAGATGGCCGACCTTGCGATGGCGCCGGTTGTATCTTTGGGTGTAGCTGAACTGGATCCCTTGCATGATCTTGGAAAGCGGCACGCTTTTGGTTTCGAGCAGCAAATGGACGTGGTTGGACATCAAGCAGAAGGCGTACAGGCGAAATCCGTAGCGCTGGCGATAATGCTCCAGGCGTTCCAGGTAGGCGATGCGGTCCTGGTCATCATGAAAAGTTCGCTGCTGTTGATTGCCGCGGACAATCACATGGTAGAACGCGCCGTCATACTCGACTCTGGGCTTGCGTGCCATGGAGCGAAAACTAGCAGAAGAGAAGACATTAAGTCAATACTCAGGCCTGACCCCATGCCTTTTGCCAGACGTAGGCGTAGAGCCGAAATCCATAACGCTGGCGATAATGTTCCAGTCGTTCCAGGTAGGCGATGCGGTCCTGGTCATCATGAAAAGTTCGCTGCTGTTGATTGCCGCGGACAATCACATGGTAGAACGCTCCGTCATACTCGACTCTGGGCTTGCGTGCCATGGAGCGAAAGCTAGCAGGAGCCCTGAGATTAAATCAATACGCAGGCCCCAATGCCCACTTAGTTGGAGCGTTTGGCTTGTTGGCAAGCGTTAACAGAGGGAATTGGGGCGAATTCATTTTTCTCTATAGTCTGTTTGCGGCAATTCTGGTAGTTGTAATTGACGGGCTATGGTGGATTGTATTCGAACGATAATGGAGAAAACCCATGCAATTTAAGAACAAAAACAATGAGGAGGTAGAAATCAATCGTGACAATTTTGGCTTTGTGAAGGGGGATGCCGCTCCCGGATACTTGATTGTAGAATTGAAAGGCGGCACTGAAGTGACGGTTAAGGCTACAATGGATGACATTAAAAAAGCCATAAACGGCGGTACTTGGAAATGATCATTCCTTCTTCATCTCCTGCCTGAGGCATATGGAATGAGAGAGAGATTTCCACGCGAAAATCGTGTAGAGATCTAAATGAGGCGAGTAGCCAATGATGGAGATTGTGCCTATCGCAAGAGCGTGTGTTTGCTCGTCCCACCAAGATTATTCATGATGTTTGACCCGACAGCACTGTTCGAAGTCTTGAGTCGTATTTCCGATTTCTTCGGGACAATCGTTCCGGTGCTCAGTTTCTGTGTTCTGCTTTTAAATTCCTCACTTTAGACCATGGCGAATTTTTAAAAACATCTGATTTGGGCATGGCAAATCCTAGACCTCACGTCTTTCTTGTATGCCTCATCTGAGGTCTGCTCCCTTGAATTATAAATGTAGATTAATTCATGGATGCTATTTGGCCGGCACTGGGAATGGATCTTTCACACTTTTGGGAGTCGCAGTAACACTTTCCTACGGGAACAAGTGAAGCCTCGTTGAACACGAGAGATGGTTTGTCGACCACTTTTTAAAAGACAAATTAAGAGCCGACCTACGCGACTTACATGTTAGCCTTGTTGATTGCCATTTCACGCTGAACATTTATGGGCTTACTCCTCCGCGAACACTTGTTGAATATAAGGAAAAGATTGGTCCGAAGGAACAAAAACTATCTACGGGCGATGGTAATAGCTTCGTCTTATCTGACCGAGGAGGAAAAGAGGCAATTGCATCGGCGTTAAGCGCGTTCAGACAAGCTGGTATGGCCATCTGGTTGAACCTTCCTGATGGGGAAATCAATGCTGACAGAAGATCGTACAGTGAAAGGAACACAGACAAGTGAACTGGAAACACTCGACCCAAAAATGTATGAGAATGCAGTGAAGTTGTTAAACAAAAATTGAATCCTGAACTTGCTGAAAACAATTGGTAATAATAATTTATCT
>CAWFJP010000028.1:0-12335 GCA_963816145.1 uncultured delta proteobacterium | reverse complement strand
GATGGCCCAGAGGGTCAGGTCTACATTCATAGCAAATCGCTTCCAAAAGAAGGTCGGCCTCTAGGGGCAGCCTTCGACAACCCGACTATCTTGTTCAGATCCTGGCCGGCCGATGTTGTGCGTCTGATTTTTTCAAGGTTTGTCTACCACCCAAAACCTAGAACCCCGCCGCTAGGCTGCTCTGCTTCGCGATTTATCGCTTAAGGTAAATTTAATCTTGACTCCGGCGTGATTCAGCATGTCTACCAACGTATCGATACTAAACAAATCGATTTTTCCTCGGACAAGATCGCTGACGCGCGGTTGGCTGACACCGAGAAGGGCCGCGGCATCGGCCTGGGTGAGACCGCGACTAGCGATAAGTTCGCGCAGATGCGCCATCATAGTGGAGCGGATCTTAAGATGCTCCGCTTCCTCGGCGGAGAAGCCCAGATCCTTAAACACATTGCCGCTGGACCGAGTCATTTTAATCTTCATGACAATTTCTCCTACCGTTGCCGGAGCATTTCAGCTAATCGATGCTTGGCTAAGTTTATGTCATGCTTCGCGTTTTTTTCTGAAACGCATGAATCACGAAAACCGCCTCGGCAAATTTGGCTAGGTAAAAATTCGATGCTCAAGTTGGCTATGAATGCGCAATTCCATAACACCAGGACCCACGCTCGACATCGGCTTCCAATCGCTAGGTTCCAAACCGATTTGCACGAGATGGATCTCATGCCCGGCGCTACGCTGGCTTCATCGGGAAAGGCTCGAACGTCGTCGAGCGCCTAACCCAACCAGATTACCGGTTTTTCGGCAATGAGAAAGTATATAACAATTTATATAGTCAGCCAAGCACGGCAATGGGGCGGCGCGGCGAAAGCCTGCGCGAATACTCTGCAAGTGGAGTGCAGTGGTGCTGGCAGGGAGTGTGGGTCTTAGGTGTTGGGTGTCGGGTTGTGGGTAATGGGTGATGGGTGTTCGGTTTTAGATTGAAGAGTGCCCGGTAGGCTGAACACTTCGGTGGGTACGATGGCTCATACCCAAGACCCGAACCCGATTACCCGACACCCAAAACCTGAATCCCAACCCCCGAATCCAAGCGGTTGGCGGTATGGTAGTCTCTCATGTTACTGTAGAAGAAAGTTCAAGAGGTCCTCGTCGGGAAAACTGAACATGGAAACGGTTGATCGTATTTATCAAAAGGTCAAGGCCCTGCCAGATCCGTTGCAACGCGAAGTGCTAGAATTCGTCGAACGTCTTGCGCTTAAGCTTCGCCAAGAAGACTCCGACTGGTCAGAATTATCATTGCACGCGGCGCTGCGGGGATTAGAAGACGAACTAGGCCCGGAATATAGCGAGGGAGATTTTAAGGAGAAGTGGCGGTGAGGCAAGCGGGACAAATCGCTCTGTTGCGATTCCCTCACACGGATTTAACTCCGGGTAAACCCCGCCCAGTTCTCCTTCTCGCTCCTGTGCCGGGACCTTACGAAGACTGGCTTATTGCGATGATTTCTACTCAGCTTCAACACGCCGTCGAAGGATTCGACGAAATCTTGGAGCCGACGGAAGGCGACTTCCAAATTTCTGGGCTTAAATCTGCCAGTGTTATACGCGTCGGACGATTAGCCGTCGTGGGAGCGGATGTCTTATTGGGAGCAATTGGCGAGATCAATGCCGATAGGTTACGCCGTATTTGCCGAAACATTGCAATCTGGGTCCAGAGAGCAGTCCCGGTATCTCAGTCGTAAACTGGCAGATCTCATTTCGAAGACTCAAACCCGGCGGTGTCGCTCTTAGCCCTTAGCAGTTTAGTCAGTGCCCTCAGCGTTCTCTGCGGTGAAGTCTTTTCGGGTTGGATCCATAAATCCGAAATTGAAAATCCGAAATCCGACGTTCGAAATCCGAAATTCCATGCGTTACGCAGACTTCCGATACCTAATCTCTGACTTCTGGTCTTGGAGCAGGAAGCCCCCTATGTCTAGATAGATGTCGCAAACAGCCCATAGGGTCAAAGTGTCCCCGGAATGTTCTGATGTTTGGCAGACTCATGATCGATGGGAAGGTGAACCATGCCGGGCTCTGAAAACCCGACGAGCACCAATCAGGTTCTGACCGACTCGAAGAATCCAAAGCAACGGCGCTCGAAACCGAAAAAGTATCGATGAAAAATTAGCCGTCGATTTTCTCAAAGAGAAATACCTACAAGGAATAAGAGAACTGTCCCGCCGACAGAGTCCCTAGTCATTCGATCAAGGCTCAACTCGCTAGCGTTCGTTATAAGCCAATTGTGCGCGAAACGTTTGTCTTGCGATCGCTTCAGTTGTCAAAATGCCTAAACCCCCCCCTCTTCAACTCTTTTCAGAAACCGACGCGACTGCTATTTCCAGGCGATGACCAAAGCTGGTCTTGTGTTTGTTTTGTCTGCTGGCCGTTTCTCCCGTTACGAGTAATCGACGCTGAGGTGCGCCAACTCGCTGGCCGCTTCGTCGCTATCGCCGACGGCGACACGCTCCCCATACTCACCGAGGAGAAAAAACAAGTGCGCATCCGTCTCGCTGAAATTGACGCGCCCGAGCGGCGCCAGACTTACGGCATCTAAGCGAGAGAAGCGCTCTGCGATCTCTGTGTTGGAAAAATCGTCACGGCTACCTACGAGAGCACTGACCGGTACGGCCGCATCGACATTAGAGGAGGTATGTTGGGAATTGCATTACCGTCGGTGTTAGCGATATGACTTCGGCGACATAAAAAAACAAGCATGCCGGAACTCTCTTTGGCCCAGGATTCAAAGTCTTTATTTACAAGCGATCTAACAAATCCGCGAGATTTAACCGTTGCATCTTATACTTCGGTGTCAGGGCTCGCGCACTGATTGATATCGCTGTCTTCAAGTGTTGTTTTTACGGTGGTGTTGCATGTATATAACAATTTGAATTGTATGAGTTTTAGGTGCTATGTGCAGCGGGATTCGATAGGGTGGGGTCTCGCCCGGAACGATCGGATAGCTGTGCCGACTTTTCAACTCAGAGTGAAGGACACTTGTAGAAGCGGTTCTTTACGCTGTCTCACTGCCTCCACCAAGTTTCTAAATCTGAATTTTTAGTTTGATAATGCAGCTCTGTGCGTTCAGTCAACGCAACTAGTCCACGCTAGCGATAGCGGTGGTGAGATTGGTTTCGCGCTTGATGTAGAGGGGGTATTCGGGGCGAGCCGGCTGTGCGGGTTCTTGGAAGTTGGGCGAGGGTTTCGCCGGTAAGTTTGACGCCAATCTTTGCTTTCGTTGTCCTGCGGCGTCACCGTGCCAGTTTCTTTGCTCAGGTCCACGGTTATGAAACTGTTGGCCGCGTCGATCCTTTCGACTGCGTCGAAGGTTGCTCCTTGGCGGCATTTTTGATCGAATACGCATAGGTGTTGAGGATCGGCGGGTCGAAGTAGCGCTCGACCGCAACTCGTTTAAGATTTCCCGCGTCATTGAATCCGACGGTTATGACACGACACCCCGAGTAATACTGGGGAAAGCGCCGGCATTGATTGGCAGCGCGCCGCTGGGCGGTGTGTAGCGGCGGATGCCGACGCCAAATTCGGTGTCGGCAAAATAATAGGTCAGGCGATTACGCTCGACCACTTGAGCCGCGCCGAGCAGTGCTTCGATCTCAGCGCGGTTGGTCTAGCCGACCCGCAGCCGTTCGACTTTTTCTTTGAAGGCATGTTCCGAGACTAGCTCGGTAGCGTTACAGCCGGTTGGCGACCAGAGGGCGAAGCTAAGAAAAACCCAACGGCACATGGGTAGTGCGACATGCATGGTTTTTTGCTCTCTCGACGCCTCTATTGAATAGTTGGCGCGGCACCAAAATAGTTCCTCCAGGCCAGCAGAATGATATCGTTGGAGAGGGCCTTGGGCAGATTCTCGTACTTGCAATGATCGGCGCAGCGCAGCATCAGGTCGCGCGGTTCGCAGGCACGCAGCGGTCGTTTGTCGGCGTCATAGAGCCGGTACACGAAATCGAGATACTTAGGGTCGTATCCAAAGCCGTTCGATTCGACGTATTGCTTGAAAATCCTGGCGTACATTTCCTTGTCCGGCGGGTTGACGTAGAGACGATAGCCCATGCGGCGCAGGAAGGCGTCATCGACTAGGTCGTCGGGGTCCAGGTTGGTGGCGAAGATCAGCAGCTGCTCGAAGGGCACTTCGATCTTTTTGCCGGTGTGCAGAGTCAGATAGTCGACCTTGCCTTCGAGGGGCACAATCCAGCGGTTGAGCAAATCATGCGGGTCGACCCGTTGGCGGCCGAAATCGTCGATGACCAGCGTGCCGCCGTTGGATTTCATCTGAAATGGCGCTTCGTAGAAGCGCGCAGTCTGGCTGTAAATCAGATCCATCGTGTCGATGGTCATTTCGCCGCCGACGACGATGATCGGCCGCTTGACCCGAACCCAACGTTCATCGTAGCGGCCGATGCCGGCGACGGCGACAGGTTGATGATTGTGCAGGTCGAATACTTTGATGATCTGGCCGTCGACCTCGATGGCATAAGGGATCCAGATCTCGCCCTGCTGGGCTTGATGCAGCGCCAGGGCGATGGTGGTCTTACCATTGCCGGCGGGGCCGGTCATGAATAGGCTGCGCCTGGAGCTGGCGACCAAGCCAAGGGTTTGAATGCTGTCTTCCGGTAATACCAGGTTGGACATCGCATCGCGCACGGCGCCGGGTTGGATCGATTCGCGCGCGGCGCTTTGCCGCAATACCGAGTGGGTATAGTCGGACAGCGATACCGGCGCCGGGCCTATGTAACCGTTTAACCCGAGAAGCTGCTGGGCGCGCTGCCAGCCGCGGTCGAGCATGCCGTAGCGGTTGTTACCGTAGCTGATCAAACCGCGAACCTCGACGAACTTTTCGCGATATAAGTGCTGGAGCAGCTCTTCGACCACCGGCATGGTGAGTTTCATCTTATCGGCGGCGCGCTCGGTGGTGCAATTGGCGTCGGCGTAGACGGTTTTCAGCGCCAGGTCGGCGAGAAAACCAAAGTCGAGGCCGGTGTTCTCGACCGTTAGTGCGACGGACGGAACGATATCGGGTTTTTCGGTTTGAGTCGGTTCTGGCTTGCTCATAGATTTCCTGCCCTTTTCTATTTCCTCTGGCCGATGATTGGGGTTACGTCTTTCTAATCCATGCTATGCGAGGTATTTTATGAGCTTACGCCTTTTTTGGCAATCGATTCCATGGCGAGGTCGAAATTGTCTTGAATCGCGGACTTTGGCTTGTCGGGTTATGCCAATTGAAGCCCTCCAGACGATATGTTATAAAACTCGACCATTGAGAGGTAATCATGAAGGCAGGAATTCATCCAGAATATAAGCCGGCTAAGGTCACTTGCGCATGCGGAAATGTCACCGAGACGCGCTCGACGGTGGGCAACATCCACGTGGAAATTTGCTCCAATTGCCATCCGTTCTTTACCGGTAAACAAAAATTGGTCGACACCGCCGGCCGGGTAGAAAAGTTCCGCAAGAAATACGGCATCCAGAACCAAAACCCGGCGGAGGGCTGAGGCTGAATTTGACCTAGAAGGCTTTAACGCGACAAGAAAGGGCAAAGGGCATGTTCGCAACCCTTTGCCCTTTTTTATTTCGTCTGAGGGGGGGTTGGCGGAGCGGGAAACTCGTTTGACCGTAGTCGGCACGAATAGTCCGGCCGTGAAGTGACGCGCAGTTATGCTTGATAAATTACTCGAAGTCGAAAAGCGCTATATCGAACTCGAAGGCATGATGTCCGACCCGCAAATGGTTGGACAACAACGCGAGTATGCCAAGGTCGCCAAGGAGCGCTCCGATCTCGAAGAGATCGTCGTTTGCTACCGCGAGTGGCGCAAGGTCGAGCAAGAGATCGCCGACAACCGCCAGCTCATGGATGAAAACGACGAAGCGATGCGCGAGTTGGTCAAGGAAGAGCTGACGAATCTACGCGAGCGCAAAGAGGCCCTCGAAACCAAGCTCAAGTATCTGATTCTGCCAAAAGATCCCAACGACGCGAAGAACGTCATCGTCGAAATTCGTGCCGGCACCGGCGGCGACGAGGCGGCTTTGTTCGCGGCGGAACTATTTCGTATGTACTCGCGCTACGCCGAGTCGCGCGGTTGGCGCGTCGAGATGATGAGTTCCAATCCCACCGGTTTGGGCGGCTATAAAGAAATCATCCTCAGCATCGAAGGCCAGGGTGCGTATAGCCGGCTCAAGTTTGAAGGCGGCGTGCATCGGGTGCAGCGCGTGCCGGTGACCGAGGGGTCGGGACGCATTCACACCTCGGCGGTAACCGTCGCGGTGTTGCCGGAAGCCGATGAGGTGGAAATCGCCATCGATCCGAAGGAGCTTCGCATCGATGTCTTTCGTTCATCAGGTCCGGGCGGCCAGAGCGTCAACACTACCGATTCGGCGGTGCGTATTACCCACATCCCCACGGGTATCGTGATTTCCTGCCAAGACGAAAAGTCTCAGCACAAAAATCGTGCCAAGGGCATGAAGATCTTGCGCGCGCGCTTGCTCGAAAAGAAACAGGACGAACAGGCATCCGAAATCGCCGCGACAAGAAAATCGATGGTCGGCAGCGGCGACCGCAGCGAGCGCATTCGGACCTATAATTTCCCTCAGGGGCGGTTGACCGATCATCGGATCAATTTGACGATTTACCAGCTTGAGCGGGTGATGGAGGGGCAGATCGACGAAGTGGTCGACGCTTTGATCACTCACTACCAGGCTCAGGCGCTCAAGTAGGCAGCATGCGGCAATGGACGGGCTTGCCAACATAGCCAACGAAGCGGGTGGGCGGCGCGTGCGCGACCAGCTGATGCTCGCGGCGGCGCGTTTGTCTGCCGGCGGGATTGATAACCCTCGCCTCGATGCCGAAGTGTTGCTGGCGCATTGTTTGAACATGAGCCGCGAGCAGTTACTGGTTGCCGGCGCTTGGCTGAGCGCTCCGGCAGCGGCGCAGCGCTTTGAAACTTTGCTGCAACGGCGTTTAAGCCGGGAACCGGTCGCTTACATCACCGGCACGCAGGAGTTCTGGTCGCTCGATTTTACGGTGACGCCGGATGTGTTGATTCCGCGACCGGATACCGAGCGCTTGGTTGAAGTCGCGCTCTTAGGCGCAGCGCGCTTCCCGGCTTCCAAAACGCTGCGGATCGCTGACCTGTGCACCGGCAGCGGCGCGGTGGCAATCGCTTTGGCGCGCGAGTTGCCGTCGGCGCAAGTCTGCGCCACGGATATTTCGCCCGCAGCTTTGGCCATCGCGCGAGGCAACGCCGAGGCCCATCATGTGGCGGCGCGGATGCAATTTTTCACCGCCGATCTGTTCGAAGCGCTGGCGCCGGGCGCGGCGGTTCGATTCGATCTGATCGTCAGCAATCCGCCCTATGTGCGATGTAGCGAAATCGGTGCGCTGGCACCGGAAGTGAGCCGGTGGGAGCCGCGCGTGGCGTTGAACGGCGGCGTCGACGGCCTCGATTTTTACCGGCGGATTGCCGCTGCCGCTCCCGACTATTTAACCGAGCAGGGGGGGCTGGCACTGGAGATCGGCGCCGATATGGCCGGCGCGGTTTCGGCGCTTTGCGGCGAAACCGGGCGGTATCGATCGATCGAAATATTTCAGGATTATGCCGGGCGCGATCGGGTGATTTTGGCTGAACCTGGCAAAAGCTAAGGAAGCGATCAAGTGGATAAGATCGTCATACAAGGCGGCAAACGCTTGAACGGCGAGATCGCTGTCAGCGGTTCGAAGAACGCGGCGCTGCCGACATTGATTTCATCGCTGCTCACCGCCGAGCCTTGCAGCTATCGGAGCGTGCCCCATCTCGCCGATATTCGAACAATTTTGAGATTGCTCGGCGGCCTCGGCGGGAAGGGCGAGCACCAGCGCTGGCGCAGCGGCGCCGACGATCTCACCCTGCAAGCCGACCGCATCGACAAGTTCGAAGCGCCCTACGAATTGGTCAAGACCATGCGCGCGTCGTTCTTGGTCATCGGTCCGCTGGTGGCGCGCTTCGGCCGGGCGCGGGTGTCGACACCGGGCGGTTGCGCCATCGGCGCGCGCCCCATCGATTTGCATTTGAAGGGCTTGGAAGCGCTCGGCGCGACCATCGAACAGACCCATGGTTATGTCGAAGCTCGGGCCACCAAACTGCGCGGCGCAAAAATTTATCTAGACTTGCCGTCGGTCGGCGCCACGGAAAATCTCATGATGGCGGCGGCCCTCGCCGAGGGCGCCACGGTGATTGAAAACGCCGCCAAAGAGCCGGAAATCGAAGACCTGGCAAAAGCGCTCAATGCCATGGGCGGGCAAGTTCACGGTGCCGGTACCGATGTGATTCGGATCGATGGTGTGAGCGCATTGCATGGTTTAGACCACCGAATTATTCCCGACCGCATCGAAGCCGGCAGTTTCATTATCGCTGCGGCGCTCAGTGGCGGCGATGTCTACGTCAAGGGCGCGCGCGCCGATCATCTCGAAGCTTTCTTGATCAAGCTCCGTGAAGCCGGCGTCATCTGGAAGAGCGACGACGGCGGCATCCATGTGCGCGGCGGCAGCAGGATCAAGAGTGTCGATGTGAAGACCTTGCCTTATCCCGGTTTTCCCACCGACTTGCAGGCGCAGATGATGGTGCTGATGGCGGTATCCGATGGTGTGAGCGTGATCACCGAGACGATTTTCGAGAATCGCTTCATGCATGTGCCCGAGCTCGACCGCATGGGCGCCGATATCAAGCTCGAAGGCAATCGCGCAGTGGTGCGCGGCGTCAGAGAACTGTCCGGCGCTCCGGTGATGGCGAGCGACTTGCGCGCCAGTGTGGCGCTGGTGCTCGCCGGTCTGGTCGCCAGTGGCAGCACCGAAGTGGCCCGCGTCTATCATCTCGACCGCGGTTACGAACAGATTGAAAAGAAGCTTTGCCAACTGGGCGCGCAGATTGATCGCGTCGCGGGATAAAGAACGGTTCAAGGTTCAACGGTTCAAGGACGGAAATTCTCACAGGTAGTATGAAAATTCGACTAGTAAAAACTTCCGATTCCGGCTTTAAGCCCTTACTGGCGAAAATCCTCGGGCGCCGCGGCACGCGTGCCGGCGATGTCGAAAAGCGCGTCGAAGAAATCGTTACCGCGGTGCAGCGCCAGGGCGACCGCGCGGTGCTGCGCTATACGGCGCAGTTCGATCATGTGCGCTTGCGCGCGGCGACGCTGGAAGTGACGGCCGCCGAGATCACCGCTGCCGTCGCGCAAGTTTCGCGCAAAGACTTATCCGTCTTGCGACTTGCCGCCAAACGCATCGAGGCCTTTCATCGCCGTCAGATGGTCAAAAGCTGGCAGTATCGCGATCCGCTGGGAATGGTGCTCGGGCAGCGGATTACGCCTCTCGAACGGGTCGGTGTCTATGTCCCCGGCGGCAAGGCTTCCTATCCGTCGACGGTGTTGATGAATGCGATTCCGGCCAAAGTCGCCGGCGTCAAAGAGATCGTCATGACTTCGCCCATCGGCGTCGACGGCGCGATTATTCTTGCCGCTGCCCATGTGGCTGGGGTCGATCGAATCTTTCGCATCGGCGGCGCGCAGGCGATCGCCGCGTTGGCTTTTGGCACGCGGACGATTCCCAAGGTCGATAAGATCGTCGGGCCGGGGAATATCTTCGTCGCCACGGCCAAACGGATGGTGTTCGGCGAAGTGAATATCGATTCCATCGCCGGGCCGAGCGAGATTTTACTTTTGGCCGATGATTCCGCTGATCCGGCTCATGTGGCAGCGGATATGCTGTCGCAGGCCGAGCATGATGAGTTGGCTGCGGCGCTCTGCGTGACGACGTCAATGGCCGTGGCGCGGAAAATTCAAAAGGCCGTGGAACAGCAGCTGCTGAGCACCAAGCGCCAGGCGATCTCCCTGCGCTCGCTGCAAAAGTACGGCGCGATCATCGTCGCGCGCGGGCAAAAAGATATGATCGAGCTGGCTAACACCATCGCCCCCGAGCATATCGAACTGTTGGTGCGGCAGCCTGAGAAGGTGGCGCGGCAGATCCGCAACGCCGGGGCGATGTTTCTCGGCCCTTATTCGGCGCCGCCCTTGGGCGATTATCTCGCTGGGCCCAATCATGTGCTGCCGACCGGCGGCAGCGCGCGGTTTTTTTCACCCTTGGGCACCTATGATTTTCTCAAGCGGACGACGATCATCCACGCCGAGCGGCGCGGCCTTAAAGCGTTGGCATCGAAAATCACCCATCTGGCGCGGTTGGAAGGCTTGGACGATCATGCGCGCTCGGTGGAAGTGCGGTTTAAGAAATAGTTTCTAGTTTCGAGTTGGAAATCAAAACGGGAGTGAATTATGGGACGGACGGCGAAGGTTGCGCGGAAAACGAAAGAAACCGACATCACGATCAATCTGGACGTCGACGGCAGCGGCCAAGCGGCCATCGAAACCGGCATGCCGTTTTTCAACCATATGCTCGACGCCTTTAGCCGCCATGGTTTTTTCAACATTAACATCCAGGCCAAGGGCGATTTGGCAGTCGACTATCACCACACAGTGGAAGATGTCGGCCTTGCCTTGGGGCAGGCGTTCAAAGATGCGCTCGGCGACAAGGCGGGTATTCGCCGCTTCGGTGAAGCCAGCTGTCCGCTCGACGAGACGCTCGCCAAGGTGGTGGTCGATCTCAGCGGCCGGCCCTATCTCTCGTACAACGTCAAGATTCGCCCAGGGCGTGTCGGCGATTTCGACACCGACTTGCCCCATGAGTTTTTTGCCGCGTTCGCCAATCAGTTGGGCATGAACCTGCATATCGATGTGCCGCGCGGCGAGAATCCGCACCATATCATCGAAGCTTGCTTCAAGGCCTTCGCCCGGGCGATGGATTGCGCGACCCAGGTCGATCCGCGAGTGCAGGGCGTGTTGTCGACTAAGGGGAGTCTCTAAACGGACTGGTTCCAAATGTTCCAGGGGTTCCAATCGTTTCAATTAAGAAAATATGATCGCGATCATCGACTATGGGATGGGGAATCTGCGCAGCGTGCAGAAAGGTTTGGAGCGTGTTGGTTTCGACGCGGTGGTAACGCGCGATGTTGGCCAGATTCAGTCGGCGCGCGGCGTTGTGTTGCCGGGGGTCGGTGCTTTTAGCGCCTGCATGGAGAACCTCGGCAAGTTCGGCCTGATCGAACCGATCCAAGAAATCGTCCGGCAGAAAAAGCCGTTTCTGGGGATTTGTCTGGGATTTCAATTGTTGTTTTCGGAGAGTGAAGAATTCGGCACTCAGAAGGGGCTCGATCTATTCCCCGGTAAAGTATTGGGATTTCATCCCAGCGCCGATCTGAAGGTGCCGCATATGGGCTGGAACCGCATCGCCAAGGCGAAGGACTCGCCGTTTCTCGACGGTATCTCCACCGGCGACTATGTTTATTTTGTCCATTCATATTACGTCGCGCCGCAAGATCGATCGATCGTCGCTACGACCACGGATTACGGCCAATCGTTTGTTTCGAGCGTCGCCACCGATAGTCTGTTCGCCTGCCAGTTTCATCCCGAGAAGAGCCAAGACCTTGGGCTGCGCATACTTGCTAACTTTGGGCGGTTCGTCGAAAACAATTGATAATGGATAATGGAGAATTGAGAATTATCGGACAAAGTCTGAAACCTCGAATTCCTAAATTATCCATTTTCAATTATCCATTTTCCATTGTTTAATTCTTATGTTGATCATTCCCGCCATCGATTTGAAGGACGGCCGCTGCGTGCGCTTGTTCCAAGGCGACATGGATCAGGAAACGGTCTACTTCGAAGATCCGGTGGCCGCGGCTAAACATTGGGGCGGCGAGGGCGCGACTTTTCTTCATATCGTCGACTTGAACGGCGCCGTGGAGGGCCGGCCGGTGCATACCGAGGAAGTCGCCGCGATCTGCGGCGTCGGCGGTCTGTCCGTGGAACTGGGTGGCGGGCTGCGATCCGTCGACTGCGGTCCAAGCCGCATTGGATTTAGGCGTGTCGCGGGTGGTCATCGGCACCGCGGCCTACGACAACGCCTCGTTGCTGCAAACTCTGTGTAAAAAATTTCCTGGCAAGATCGTCGTCGGCATCGACGCCCGCCAAGGCAAAGTCGCGGTCAAAGGCTGGAAAGAAACCACCGCCATGGAGGCGGTCGAGCTCGCTCAACGGTGCGAACAGGACGGCGCGGCGCGCATCATTTACACCGACATCAGCCGCGACGGAACGCGAGACGGCGTCAATCTTGATGAGACTTTGAAAATCGCCCGCGCCGTAGAGATTCCCATCATCGCTTCGGGCGGCGTCGCGACCCTCGACGATATTCGCAAGCTGTTGCCGCTGGAGAA
>CAWFJP010000027.1:0-69522 GCA_963816145.1 uncultured delta proteobacterium | reverse complement strand
CGGTGATCACCCAAAACCGGCCATTAGTGATCAGTTCAAAACCGGCCAACGGTAGAAGCGTTCGAGACATTGACAGCGCAGCGAAGCCTTTTAGGCTCGCGCGCCATGAGCAATGTCTTGAACGAAGAGAAACAACAACAAGTCATAGTGCTTGGGCAGCTCGGTTGGTCGCTGCGGCGCATCGAGCAACAGACCGGTGTGCGCCGTGAGACCGCCAGCGCCTATCTCAAGTCGGCCGGCATCGCCGTGCGCGGTCCCGGTCGCTGGGGACGAGCAACCTCGACCCCGACCCATATTGCACCGACCGATTGGACTGCGGCAAAACCGGCCAATGAGGTGATCACCGACTCTGGAGAGAAAACTCCAGAGAATCCGCCACCGCAACCCTCCAACCCGGCCGTCACCGCCAGCGCCTGCGAGCCGTATCGAGAGACCATCGAGTTGTGGCTGAGTCGCGGGCGTAACGCCACGGCGATTTGGCAGGATCTGGTTGATCAGCACGGCTATGGCGGCGGCTATCAAACGGTCAACCGCTTCGTGCGTAAACTGCGCGGCGCTCACTCCCCCCAGGCCGTCGGGATCATCCTGACCGCACCCGGCGAAGAAGTTCAGGTCGACTACGGTACTGGTCCGATGGTGCGCGACGAGAACAGCGGCAAGTACCGGCGCACTCGGCTGTTCGTCATGACCCTGGGCTACAGCCGCAAGTCGGTCCGCCTGCTGGTCTTTCGCTCCAGCTCCCAGGTCTGGGCCGAGCTCCACGAGAAAGCCTTTCGCCGGCTCGGCGGCAGCCCGCGCGTGGTGGTGCTCGACAATCTGCGCGAGGGCGTGCTCAAGGCCGACATCTACGAACCCACGCTCAATCCGCTCTACCGCGATGTGCTTTCCCACTACGGCGTGGTGGCTATGCCGTGCCGGGTCCGTGATCCTGATCGAAAAGGTAAAGTCGAATCCGGCGTCGGACACGCGCAGAAAACCCCGCTCAAGGGTCAGCGCTTCGAGACCTTAGACGAGGCTCAAGTCTATCTCGATCACTGGGAGAAACGCTGGGCCGATACCCGCATCCACGGCACCACCAAACGCCAAGTGGCAGTCATGTTCGCCGAGGAAAAGCCGTTCTTGCAGCCACTGCCGATCGAACCGTTTCGCTATTACCAGTACGGCGAGCGGGTGGTCCATCTCGACGGCTGTGTCGAAGTGGAGCGGGCTTACTACGGGCTTACCCCAGGCTGGATCGGTCGGCAGGTCAAAGTCCAATGGGATGCTCTGCACGTCCGCATTCTCAACCCGAGTAATTATCAGCTCTTGCGTGAACACCTGCGCCAGTTCCCCGGTAACTACCGGATCAACGATGAAGACCGCTCCAACAAAACTCCGCTCTCAACCGTGCACCTGCTGGCCCGAGCCGCCAAGGCCGGCACCCACATCGGTCAGCTCTGCGAGGCGATCTTTCGCAACGAAGCCGAGCTAGGCATTCGCCGCATTCTCGGTGTTCTCTCTTTAGCCAAAAAATATGGCGTGGCGGCCACCGACGATGCTTGTCTGGCCGCTCTCGACCTCGGGGTGGAGAACTACCGCTTTGTGCGCCGCTATCTGGAACGCCACCCCCAGCTCTCGCTACGCCACGTCGATCCGCTGATCCGTGAGCTGACCGAATACCGCGATCTGATCAACCTCAAAACCAAGGAGCAAGAAAATGAATCTGATTGAACTTAACCGTGCCCTAAAACAACTGCGCCTGGGCGGCATGGCCGCCGTCTTGGAGACCCGCTTACTCCAGGCCCAAGCCCAATCGATGGCGCCCATCGATCTGATCTCCTGTCTGATCTCCGATGAACTCTCCCGCAGAACCAACCGATTGCTGGAGCGGCGCCAAAAACAAGCCCAGTTCCGCGACCCGCAGAAGACCCTGGACAACTTCGACTTCACCTTCAACAAAAAGCTCAATCGAACTCTAGTCTTCGATCTGGCTACGGCGGGCTTCATCGCCAAGCATGAAGATGCTTTGTTCTTAGGTCCACCCGGCACCGGCAAGAGCCACTTGGCCCAGGCCATCGGCCTGGCCGCCATCCAACAGGGGTACCGCGTGCTCTACCGGGAGACTCACACGCTGCTCGACGAGATCGCTGAAGCGACCATCGACGGCTCGCGCAAACAGCACATGGAACTGTTGGCCACCGTGCCGCTACTCATCATCGATGACCTCGGCATGCGCAAGCTCCCGTCCACCGCGGCCGAGGACATCCTGGAGATCGTCATGCGCCGCTATGAACGGGCCAGCACTCTGATGACATCGAACCGTCCGGTCGAAGATTGGGGGAAGCTGCTCGGCGACAGTGCCGCGGTCTCCGCTATGCTCGATCGCCTGCTCCATCACGGCCATGTCCTTAAATGCGGCCCACGCAGTTGGAGAACCAAAATGGACTTGCTTGACCAGGAGACAAAAGGCTAAAACAACCCTGTCTCGGACGCTCTCCGTTGGCCGGTTTTGGCGTGATCATCAATGGCCGGTTTTGAAGTGATCATTGAGGTGGGAACAGGGAAATAGCACCGCTCTTAGCAAACTGGTCCTCTAATCCTCAGCTATCTTGGAACGCGGTGCTAGATAATTGTATTCGATACACGGGGTACGCATATCAGAGAAATTTATGTACTGTGACGAAGTTGCGGTCTGCTAACGACCCACCACTTTCCGATGAAACTTTCGATAATATTGCCCACCTTTATCCGGGCATCCCGCGTTGGATGAGTAAAGTTAACAAATGTATGGTCGAAGGGGATAGCGTCGAAACTCTTGCGTGTGCGCAGATATCAAAATCGTTTGAAGACTTCGCTAATGGACGAATTTCCGCGATGGAGAACGTGAGACGAGTCGCACAATTTGCGGCAATCCTAAAAGACTATCATAGGTCACCATCCCTTGGGGATCTCATGCCCGGTGCTGCGAGAGTATTTGCGGAAGGTGCAACCCAAAGTAATAACGACAGCGCGATACAGAGCCAACTTCAACAACTTCGCCAACAGCAAATTATTCAACAGGGTGAGATTGAACGCCAACGCCGACAGCAATTTTTGAGAGATCATCCATAGTGAGGGGCGAACAGGTATTGGTTGCCACTGCGAACTTGGGGTCACTATGACCCCATTGCTACTGACCCCATTGCTACACAGCTCAACGTCCCCATAGCTAATAAAAAGGGGAATGGTCAAAACCCAATGCCTCACCCAACCGTTTAAGGATGACCTGTGCCGTTTGAGTAGGATCGTCCAGTGAATCAATCTCCAATGGAGGTAGATTTAAGTTGTCGCTTGGCCAGATCCCAAGACCTCTAAATCCGGACCTCCTTTCGCGAACGTGGACATCCTTGACGTTCCAGAGATCGAGCTTAACGACCAATGGTTCTCGGATCGCGCATAGATCGTGAATTTGTTTGGCAAGTTTGCAGAGGCCATCCACAGCTTCTTTCACACTCCAGGGACTGAGTATCGTAAATGAACGGCCTGTCCCTGGAGGCGAATGATCAATTGCCCTCGGCAAGGTCAAGCCAAAAGTCTAAGTGGCCGTTTCGATCTAATCTAAGCAGCCAATCAGCTTCGCGTCGCACTTCAAGCCCCGTGATGCATGGTCGGGGGAGATAGCCGTTATTTAACGGGCAGTCACGGATCATTTCTCGAAGTGGCCGGCTGTTTGTGTCAATCACCTCGTTCGCTATGAGTAGGGGCGTAAGTGACACCGTCATTATTGGATGACCGTTTGAGAAATTAGAAACGTCGGCCACCCGTTTTTCCAGAAACTCACGAACTCTTGTCGAAAGCATTTCAACCCTCAGACATGCCTCTCTGATTTCGTGAACCGACATGGGACTCTTTTGCCGATCATGGCGAATCCAAAATTGGTTCAACCCCTTGAAGTTAATCATGTGTGGAGCGCGTAGACTCTGCGCCATTCGAATCAAGATGACGTGATTTCCTTTCACAATCGGTACCGGCCAGACAACAAGTCCGCCGATCCGTTCCTCGATGTTGCTTAGGCAGGACGAGCTGATGCGTTGAGCTTCGAGTTCGCCGTCAGCCACGCCAACGATGTTGGACGCAATACCATCTCCCATCTTATCCACGCCCACGATAATGTCGTCACCATAGGAATTCGCCATTGCCGAGATGTCGCGGAGCATCTCGCGCGTACCCTCATCATTTCTTAGGTAGAAATCACGCTTAAACTCAAGTGTCTGTCGTTCTCGCACTTGATCTTGCACCAAGCTATCGAGATCACTCTCCACGATTTCGTTCGGTGGCTTTCCGAAAAGTGACATAGGCCATCCTCAACCAGCACAATACTCGAGCGCAAAATTCAGACGCTTGAGCGTGGCTAGTCCAGCGAGTCAACAACGTCCTGTAAAAACCCCTACCTTATGAAAAGTCCCAGAAAACTCGCACCCGCCAAATATAGGAAAAAGCAAGATTTATCTAATGAGAACCCGTGCAATCCCTTTATCGTGGAAGCGCAATTGCGAAAACAAGATAGCAAATTGTTCCAGCGGTGGATTTCCAGTCGCAATTGAGTTCTTACCCATAACCGTACAACCTCCGATCTTGTACGGGGCTGTCCCGTTAAAAACAAATGTCACGTTATCGAAAACACAATTCTTCCCGAATTTTTTACGATCAAGCACAATAGTTGTATTACGGAATACCGTCCCATCGGCATCTGTGAGGGGTATGGCGTTCCATTGTCGAAAAAGGGCGGAGTGATTAGGCAATGCTTGGTCAAGCGTAACTTCGTAGCCGGATGTGTACCATAGAGCTAGTAGCCCAACCATAAACAGTAGCACCATGCTACGGTCAATCTTTACCTTTGGATTTATAATTTGGCGATCGCTATCGCTTCATGTCGTTGGCAAACTTCGCCTCGATGGCGATCGCGAAGAACTCTGAAAAAAAGAAAACTACAAGAGGACCATATTGGTTCCAGAGTCCAATAAATCCAGCAACCGACGCGGAGACAATTGATACAACTAGTTTGGATTCAAGCACGTATTTAATCGCGTCGTACGTTAGGTTACCCCTGAGCCACTTCCAAAACTGCTTCAACATCTGTTTGTCCCTCCCCTCAAAAAGAGAACAGATTAGATACAATGGCGATCCCACCTTCCGCAAAGGAGACTTTGTCAGGTCTTGCAATGAAATATTTTCGTAAGGCCGGACGAGTCCAGAACTATAAAAAACTGATGCCCGATTGCCAAGGTTCAAGCCTTTACGTGTCGGCTATATTTGACGAACGGAGCGAATCGCTCGAACCCATTGAACGAATTAAACGTCTGGTAGCGGCCGTGCCACTCCAAATGCGGCTCGCGCAGGAGATTCTTGCCGTAATCGTCTGCCGTTAGGAGCGCGGACATCTCAATTTGATTCCGTAAAGGGCCGTCAGTACCCTTCCTTGCGCAGCTCGTCGATGAACGTGGAATCATAAAAACTCTCCGCTTTGAACTTCGCGACGGCGGGATTTCTTTTTCGTTCGACATCCAGGATAAACTCGATCGCCGCGCGGTCGGGCGCGAGGGATTGGCTCAGCCTCGGCAGGATAATTTTCCTATGGTACTCGCGCAGAAATGCGGCGTCGTTGATCTTCGTATATTTTGCCAATGCACATAGGGTCACGCTTTTACTTTATAGCCAATAGCCAAATGCGGAAACCTTTACTGTAAGCTAAAGGCCCGACCCTATGAGTTTCCTTCTAAGCGCGCCGTTCAAAAGTTCAACAGTTCAAAGGTTCAATGGCCTTGGCGCCGGCGGCGGCGTGTTAACCGTAATGATTCGCCATCAGTACATAGGCGTGAACCACGTCGTAATTAGCCAGAGAGCGCGCAGTTTCTCCACGCCGGCATTCCTGACAAGTTTTACAAAGCGTAGAGAGAGCGCGCATTATCGCTCAAAATTTTCTCTTTGACGGCGGGCGATAGATCGTCGCGTCCGCGAAAAATGTTGATGGCATCGAGGTCGCTCGAAGAATCGGTGTGACCGTAATCGGTGCCGATGACCAGATTGTCCTCACCGGCCTCGCGCACGATGTACGCGATATCATCACAATTTTCACAGCTGACGAATAAGCCGAACTCCTTGAGCAGATTCTCCGGCCACGGCCGGCCGAGCGTTCGAAAGCGGATCTTCGCTTCATGCATGATCCAGGGCACCCACTGGGCGCTCGCTTCGATAAAGCCGAAGCGGAGCTTGGGGAAGACGTCGTGGATCTCGCTCATAACGATGTCGTTAAACGCCCCCACCGTCGGTATTCTAAAGCGGTGAAAGGTCGTGGCGATGCGCACCGGATGGTTGCCGTAGAGATCGTTGAGCCAGGCGTTGCCGTTGGCGATGTGGATGGCGATCGCCATGTCGAGCTTCTGGGCCTCTTCGTAGATGGGGTAAAAGTAGGAGTCGGCGAGCAGACGATTGCCCTCGACGGGGCGCAGGCAGACAGCGCAGGCGCCGTTTTCCTTCGACCAGCGAATCTGATCGAGGGCGTCCGGCATGCTGAGCAGCGGCGGCATGCACGACCAACGCAGGCGCCCTTCGCTCTGCTTCCAGATGTCGGCCAGCCAGCGATTCCAACTCTTGCAGAGCGCCACGTCGACCGCTGGACGGTCGGTGCACGACTCGATGAACATGGTGTTGTGCAACACCTGAATATCGACCTGCGTTTGATCCATGTGCTCGAGACGCAGATCGACATTGGCCAGCTCGCGAGACTCCGCCTGCTCGGCGAACTTCCTACCGACCTGTTGTTGGCGCTTGGCCATGAGCTCGTCTGAGAGAACCGCAAAGCGAAAACCGCGGACTTTACCATCGACCAGCCAAAACTGTTGGCGCACACCGGCTTCTTCGCGCGCTTCCAAGGGTATCGGACGATACTTCTCTTCGGACTTGTCCATAAAGTCCCAGGTATGCGCGCACTCCACGACATGAGCGTCGGCGTCGATGACGGGATTCCTATTTTGACTGTTCATGGTACCCCCCTTCGTCGATAATTCCGACATTAGTGGATCGATCCTGGAGCTGTCAATCCGCGCAGGCTTTAACCAGCGAGTCGAGACAATGCGCGTCTAAATTAAGGCACTCGGACCTCTGATCCATCACGTCGAACACAGAGCTTCCGCCGGGCGCAAGAGGTCTGATTCCGAAGAGCTTGAACGGAGCGCAGGGGAGTGAAGGGAGTAACGCTGTTGACGAAGATTTGCCTCCGATTTGCCTCCCTCGTGTGCGCTTGCGCCGGACCTAGCCGTCGGAATAGGCTCGATCACAGCACGATCTTTGAGTGAAAGGAACGGCATCCGGTAACGTCGGAGGGAACGCCATGAGAGATACCTATGACGCCGTCTATACCCGCTGGCTGAACGATCCCGAGAATTTCTGGGCCGAGGCGGCCGAAGCGGTTCACTGGGATAAAAAGTGGGACAGGGTGCTCGATGACTCGCGGCCGCCGTTCTATCGATGGTTCGCCGGCGGATTGCTCAACACTTGCTACAATGCGCTCGATCGTCATGTCGAAAGTGGGCGGGCGAATCAGCCGGCGCTCATTTACGATAGCCCGGTGACCGGAATCGTCCGGACGTTCACCTATAGAGAATTGCTCGATCAAGTGGCGCGCTTTGCCGGCGTGCTTGCCGGGCAAGGAGTTCGGAAAGGCGACCGGGTCATCATTTACATGCCCATGGTGCCGGAGGCGATCGTCGCGATGCTGGCATGCGCGCGCATCGGCGCGATTCATTCGGTGGTCTTCGGCGGTTTCGCCGCCCATGAGCTCGCCAATCGCATCACCGATGCGCGGCCGAAGGTAATTATCTCGGCGACCTGCGGCATCGAAACCGGCCGTATCATTCCTTACAAACCTCTGCTCGACAAGGCGATCGAACTTGCGGCGGTCAAGCCGGAGCGCTGCATTATCGTCCAACGGCCGCAGGAAACGGCGTCGATGATCGGCGGGCGCGACCTCGACTGGTCAGAAGAGATGGCGGGGGCAAAACCGGCGGACTGCGTTCCCGTCGAGGCCACCGATCCGCTTTACATCCTTTACACCTCGGGCACTACCGGCATGCCCAAAGGAATCGTGCGCGACAATGGCGGGCATCTGGTCGCGCTCCAATGGAGCATGCAGCACGTCTACGGCGTGGAGCCGGGTGAAGTGTATTGGGCGGCATCCGACGTGGGCTGGGTCGTCGGCCACTCGTACATCGTCTACGCGCCGCTGTTCAACGGCAACACCACGGTGCTCTACGAGGGCAAACCGGTCGGCACTCCCGATGCTGGCGCGTTCTGGCGGGTCGTTTCACAGCACGGCGTGAAGGTCTTGTTCACGGCGCCAACGGCATTTCGCGCGATCAAACGCGAAGACCCCAACGGCGAATTGATCCGCAAGTACGACTTGAGCGGCTTGCGCACACTCTTTCTCGCCGGCGAGCGCTGCGATCCGGACACGCTCCTGTGGGCGGAAAAGCAGCTTGGCGTGCCGGTGATCGATCACTGGTGGCAGACCGAAACGGGCTGGCCCATCGGCGCCAATTGTATCGGATTGGGAATGCTTCCGGTAAAACCGGGATCGTGCACCAAACCGGTGCCCGGTTACGATGTCCGGGTGTTGAACGATGACGGCAGGGAAATGCCAGCGGCTCAGATCGGCAGTATTGTCGTCAAGCTGCCGTTGCCGCCCGGTTGTTTACCGACACTCTGGAACAACGATGAAGGCTACCGCAAGGCTTACCTCGCCAGGTTTCCCAACTACTACCTCACCGCCGATGCGGGGTACAAAGACGAGGACGGCTATCTTTGGGTGATGACCCGCACCGACGACATCATCAACGTCGCCGGTCATCGGCTCTCCACCGGCGCGCTGGAAGAGGTGCTGGCGTCTCATCCCGACATCGCCGAGTGCGCTGTCCTGGGAGTCGCCGACGAGATCAAAGGGGAAATTCCGCTGGGCCTGGTCGTGCTCAAGGCAGGCGTGCGACGCTCAGACGGCGAGATCGTCAGCGAGGTGGTCCAGATGGTGCGCGAAAGGATCGGCGCCGTGGCTTCTTTCAGAGTCGCGACGGTGGTCAAGCGGCTCCCCAAGACGCGCTCGGGCAAGATTCTCCGCGGCACCATCAAAAAAATTGCCGACGGGATCGATTATCAAGTTCCGCCCACCATCGACGATCCGCTGATCCTCGATGAAATTACCGCCGGTTTGTCCGCGCTGGGCTATCCTACCGTTACGGCAAGGAGTTCGACCTGATCGCCTCTTCCGTTTGGCGAAGCGGTTATCCATCTGTTGAAAATCTATTTGGGCGAGGCGAAGGGGGATTATGAGGGGCAGGCTGATGCTTTTCTCCAACCCGAACTTCTTCAAGTGGAATCTTTTGGGCATTCACAATGGTCATTGCGACGTCGAAAGCATTTCTCTTTACCCAACGAGTCTGCACCGTCACCGCATTTCGCGCTCCCGAAATCCTGGCTTATGCACAATCAAATCGTTCTCAGCCTATCGTGCCAGTACTTAGGTTTTCTTTTTGAGTGAGCGACAGCCACGACTAAAATCCGATCACCTCGAATTTGATAGATTACGCTGTACGGGAAACGTTTTGTTCGGCACCGTCTGGTTCTTTTGGAAAGCTTGGTCCAGGCTTCAGGATGAGTCAGAATTCGGTTTATCGCATTCAAAACTTCCGCAGCAAAGTCGTCTCCCAGGTCTTCTTTCTGTTGGTTATAAAACTTTACTGCCTCTTCAAACTCGATCTGGGCCGGCTCAAGAAAGCCGTAGAGCCTCATCGTTTTCTCTTTGTTCTCAAATTACCAAAGACTTGTTCTCCTGGGATGACTTTAATTTCGCCATTTTCGTAAGCATCTATCCGATCTTCGACCTCGTCGGCCCATAGTTTGCTCATTTCTCTTTGCCTCGGTTCATCAAGGCTTTCGAGCAATCTATCGGCAAGCCGTGCGCGAGACCGTGGCGGTAACGACAACGCCTGGGTAATGACTTTAGCTGTATTCCGAATCATCGATGAACCTCCACCGGTATTGTTCTTGGAAGTCTAACCTAAGGTGCTCATTGCAATCAAACCGCAAGATAATTCTGCATCAAAGCCCGCTCTCGATCGGAACTCAACTTGATATCTTGAGGTGATTGCGAACCAGCGTACGAATCAAAAAATCCAGTGTCGAGACGGATCATCGCCTGCGAGCGGATCGTGAGGATGATTTGCGACACTCGGCGCGCGCCTTGCTCGCCCATGCCCGTGCTTTGGCATTGGCTAATTTCACCGATGCTCGTAAACCCGAACCCCTAAGCCTTGTGCAACGGCGAACTAAGAATAGCCATCAGCGTCCCGACATTCCCCACCTTCTCTAACTCGCGAACCACGCCAAGACTGCGCTCTATGTTGTCCTGGCTTAGTTGAGCGCGTGCACAGTCAGTCCAACATGGAATCAATGCACGCGACACTCACCCGCCTTGAGAGTCCAGGCGACGCTTACCCATTTACCGCGGCGTCACGGTGTAGTACCTCACGTTCGCGAAGCTCTGGCCTTCAGGCACAGGCTCCCAGCGCACCTCCTTACGCTTGGCGTATATTTCGTCCTGGGCGTGCATGAACAGCCAGTAAGCCTGGTCGTGCACGTAGTGGCCAAGCTCCATTAGCACCTTGGTGCGCTGCTCGGGGTCGACCGTTTTGCGGCTCTTGTCGATGAGCCCGTTCAGCTTGTCATCGGGCTTGTGACCCTTGCGCTGGTATAGCGCCCAGCCGAGCATCGCGTCGGGATCGGCGGCGGTCCCCCAGGCCACCGAGGTGATGCCTTTGAAATCGCCGGCCAGCCAGGTGGTCTGGAGCGTGGCGCGCTCGGTCGGCACTAGCCGCACCTTGATACCCACCTCGGCCAGTTGGCTGGCGATCACCTCAGCGATGTCGCGATCCTTTAGGAAAGCGCCGCTGGTGATGCTGAAGTTCGCCTCGATCCCGTTCGCGTAGCCCGCCTCAGCCAGCAGTTTCTTGGCCCTGGACGGATCGTACGGATAAGGATTGAGTTTGGGATCGTAGCCCGGCCACGCCGATGAGTACGGGCCGCGCAACAGCTCGCCATAGTTCTCCAACACCCGCTTTAGAATTGATGCGCGATCCACCGCGTAGTTCGCCGCGCGGCGCACGCGCACGTCGTCGAACGGCGGCTCGGTGGTGTTGAACGGATGGATGATCAACCGTCCGCCCTTGAGCAGCTTCAGCTCCGTGTTCGGATCGGTCTGTAATTCTTGCAGCTGCGCCAGCGATGGATCTTGGATGATCTGCACGCCGCCGGTTTTGAGCTCCGCCACGCGTGTGGCTGGGTCGCTGATGGGTCGCAGCACCAGCCGGCTCGGCTGCACGCGGCCGCGGTAGTAATCGGGATTGGCTTCCAGCACCAAGCGCTGGCCGCGCACGAACTCGACGAACTTATAGGCGCCGTTGCCCACCGGCTTTTTGCCGAACTCGTCAACGCCCATCTTCTCTCTGGCCTTCTTGGAGAGGATCAGCAGCAGACTCAGGTTGGCCATCAAGCCGGGGCGCGGGCCGTCGGTGGTGATCCGCACCGTCTGTGGGTCCACCGCCTCGACGTTGGTGATGCCCGCGGTGTTGGCTTTGCGCGGCGAACCGTCCTGGCGGTAGATGTCGAGCGAATATTTCACGTCCTCGGCGGTGACCGGCGTGCCGTCATGGTGCTTCACACCCTGACGCAGCTTGAACTCCCAGCGGTTGTCCTTCACCGTCCACGAGCTGGCCAATCTCGGCGTCAGCTTGAACGGCGCGCCCTCGTACGCGACCAGCGGCTCGAACAGGTGGCGCAGCACCAGCACCGTGGCGTTGGCTGCCGCGGCTGCGCCCGGATCCACCGAGGTGGTCTCTTCGATCACGGCCAAGGTCCACTGCGCTGGTCCGGCCGATTGCGCCGCATGGGCCGCCGACGACGAGGTGAGCAGCGCCAGCAACGCTCCCCAAACGAGCATACTTGATCGTACTCGGAAATCAGCCTTCATCATCGCTCCTTCTTAGCTTCTCGACATCCCCGCATCATTATTAGGCCGCCTCATGAGAACACCCGCGATCGCTCGCTAGGCAGCGTGTACCGGAATTAATCTCAATCAAATGACGTCGGTTCGTTTACTGGCGTCGTGAGCGCCTTTAGCGCCTTGGCAACTATCTCCTTGCGCAACGCCTTCTCGTCGCTTGGCCGCAGGTTGGGGTCGCCCGCGACGTTGGTAATCGCCTTGCCGCGCACGATGCGCGGCGCGCCCACTGAGCGGGCCAGCCCGTCCAGCGTGGTTACGTACGCCACCGGCATGCCTGCCGACTCGAATTCCTTAGCCATCACGGCGCCGCCGCGAGAGCATGACCCTCAGGCGGAAGTGAGGATCACCCCCTGCACGTCGTTGGCGCGTAACACCTTGAGCATTTCCTGCGCGAAGCGGCGCGCCGTCGGGATGGCCGCGGTGTTGCCAGTGGTCGTGTAAAGCTCGTCGTCCAGATCCTGGAACGCTCCTTCTCGTTCTAACTCACGCAGCGCGTCGAGCGGCGCCATCCGGTTCGGGTCTTCGTTTACGTTGGTCGTGTCGAAGCCGCCGTGAATCGACTGCCAATCGCTGGGCTTGAGATCGTTCAGCTCGCCAATCGGATACCTCAGCCACTTGCTCGCGTAGGCCGACTCGAGCCGGTCCGGGTTGCCGCGCGGCACCACACCTCCCGTGGTGACCAATGCAATCTTGGCATGGGCGATATCCCGCACCGGCGGCGCCGGCTCCACCTGGCTGTAGCTCGGCGTGGGCCACTCGGTGGCGAACGGCTGGCCGCTCATCTTCTTGACCAGCATTTCGATGGCACGCTGCGCCGCCGTCTGCTCGGCGACAAAATGGACTCTCCGCCCAGTGGAAATATACCCTTCTTCTTGCGGCGTCCCGAGCGGCACGCGAGCGTAAAGTTTCAGCGCCAGCCGCGCCATGACTTTCATCGCGTCGCTCATGCCAGCGGCACTCTCACGCGTGCGCGCGATGTGGACCTTGGTTCGGTACAGGTCAACGCCCGGATTGTCCGGGTGCATGCCGGTCACCGCCACGATGCCCAACGCTCCCAGCTCATCTTGCGCCCGCACGCACAGCTCGCCGCACGCCAGCCCGTACCGCCCAGAGGCGAAGGCCGGACCTGCGATCAAAATATCCGGCCGCTCTTCGGACACTAGCGCCAAGATCGCATCGATGGCGTTGGCATGCTCGTTGGCGTAATTGTCGCCGCAGTACACCGTCGCGACGATCTGCGCCCCCTCGCCCAGCGCTTGCTGCAGCGCGATACCTGGCCCCACCGCCCCTGACTTCTTCCCGGGCCCGGTTCCCGCGTATTCCTCCGCCCCAAGCCCAGCGAAGAACTGATTCAGGTAAAGTACGACGCGAATGGTATTCATGTGTCCCTCCCCTGGTTACGTGTCAAAATCGAGACTCTAACATCTCAATAAAACCTCGTCGTCTGCCGAGTAAATCCCTGCGCGCTGCACGCGGTGTGGATGTCGCGCTGGTTGACGGTCACCTCGCCGCGCGGGTCGGCATCGCTGCTCGCCAGCCGTTGCCCGCCGATCACTTTCGCTGTCGGCGGCAGAGTTATTTTTCGGTCGCGGCTGCCGATACAGACAATCGCGTCCGCCTCCGGCGCGGCGTGCACGAAGCCCGGATCGTCCGGCCCGTAGCCGACGTCAAGATAGATCAAAGTGGTTTTGATGCCCAGCTTCTCGCATTCTTGAATCGCGAGCATGGTATCGATGGCGTAGTTGCTGCCGTTGATGCCAAGCACGAGCGCGCCCTGGGCGCCAAGCAGCCGCACCAACTTCGCCGCGGCGCTGCTCACACGCTCCTTCTGCTCCCGTTCCGGCGTGAGGTCGTAGAACAGCACACAGCCGACGAAATTTACGCTGTTGCCATGGGCCAGATAAAGCTCGCGCATGGCCTGGTTGTTCTGGTCCCAGTAGGTCGAGCGATAGGCCTGACGCCAGCCGACAAGAGCACCGTCGAACAACTCATTCGGATGAACAAGCGTTCCCAGCGGCAGAGGGATTTTCGCGCCGTACACGTAGTTCGCTTGGGTATGGTACAGGCAGGCCACACGGGGCAACTCCGGCGCGCAGGGCGTCAGCTCAAACGTCTCCAACTCGTCCGGGCAGCTGCTCCGCCGTGGTCCTAGCCAGATAAGCGGCGACCTTTAGACACGCCAATGTGGTCGCGCGTCCGTAGTCCTCGGCTGCACTGGTCCCGCCCAGCACGTCCTTAGCGTCCACCGACGACGAAAACAGGCTCGGGTGCGGCGTGAACTCGAGCGCTACGTTGAGCGTTTGGGCAAACGGGCTGAACTCCGCGCCCGGCCCGGACATGTCGAGGATCTGTTCGCGGAAATGAGTCTGCTCGCCCGGCACAGGCTCCGCCACTTCCAACACCGCCACCCCGCCAAGCCGATGCGTCCGCCCCTCGCCCACCGTGGTCGGCGCAGAGACAAATCCGGGGAATACCCCGCCCGGCCCTTTCACTTTCCAGCGCGGCTCCACCGCGTCTTTGGCGTTGATGATTCTGACCATCTCGCCTGGCCGAGCCAGATGTACCCGCACGTCCGCGAAGTGCGAATCAACAAGCACCAGCCGTCGCACCTCTTCACGATTGACGACCAGCGTCCGGTTCTCCACCGCGGTCCGCACCCCGAACTCAATGCAATCAATATTAAACGACCCAAGCTCAAGCCGCATAGTTACGCATCCCAATTTGACTCCGGCCAATTCTGCCTTTTTAATCCAAAATCCAAAATCGAAAATCCAAAATTTACATTCTCAGCCTCGGGTCCATTGCGTCCCGTAGCGCATCGCCGAACAAATTTATACCCAGCACGGTCAGAATGATCGCCAGCCCCGGGAACAAGCCCAGCCACCACGCGCTGGTCAGGTACTCCCTACCCTGACTGAGCATGCCGCCCCAACTTGGCGTCGGCGGCTGTACACCTAATCCTAAAAAGCTCAGCGACGATTCGGCGATGATCAACTCCGCCAGTTGAAAACTACTGATCACGATGACCGGCGCGATCACGTTGGGGGTGAGATGACGCGTGATGATTCGCCGGTCCGATGCACCGAGCGCGACGGTCGCCTCGACGAACTCGCTCCGCTTGACCACCAGCACCGAGCTGCGCACCGTGCGCGCGTACACCACCCAGCTGCGCAGCGCCAGGACAATGATCAGATTAGCCAGCGTAGGTTTGAGCAGCGCCATCACGGCAATGGCCAGTAACAAGTACGGAAACGACAACTGCATATCCGCTAGCCGCATGATCAACATGTCGAGCCAGCCGCCATAATAGCCGGACAAGAGTCCGATCGTCACGCCGAAAAAGAGCGCCACCAGCACACTGATGCCGGCGACGCTGAGCGACGTGCGCGCGGCCCAGATCACCCGGCTCAGCATATCCCGCCCCAGCGGATCGGTCCCCAGCAGGTTCGCGGAAGTTCCGCCAGCCAGCCACACCGGTGGCTGCAGCCGATTTGCTAACGACATCTCGTTGAAACCGTATGGCGCCACCAGCGGCGCTGCTAGCGCGACCCCCATGATCAGAACTAGCAAGACGGCTCCAACCCAGCCGGTGCGCCCCCGCGCGAGTCGCCGTAACGTACGGTAACCGTCGCGCACCGTCGGTTCCGGCTCGGCCACAGCCAATGCAATCTCACTAGCCACGACGCGCCGTCCTCACCCGCGGGTCCAGGTAGCCATAGAGTAAATCTACCAGCAGATTGATCAGCACGAAGGCCATGGCTACTATGATTAACGCCGCCAACACCACCGGGTAGTCGCGCTTCAAGATCGACTCCAGCACCAGTGTGCCCACGCCCGGCCATGCAAACACCGCTTCGGTCATGACCGCGCCGCCGAGCAATCCGCCAGCCTGCAAACCCACCACCGTGACGATCGGCACCAGCGCGTTGCGCACCGCGTGCCGCGTGGTCACCACGATCTCGGCCAGACCCTTGGCCCGCGCGGTGCGGATGTAGTCCTGGGACAGCACCTCCAACATCCCCGAGCGCGTCAGCCTTGCAACCAGCGCCAGCAGCCACATCGCCAGCGTCACGCTCGGCAATACTAGTTGCGCAAAGCTGCCCCGGCCGGAGACCGGCAGCGCGTGCAACCCCACCGCGAATATCAGGATCATCAGCATGCCCAGCCAAAACGTCGGCACCGACTGCCCCAGCAACACCAGGCCCATGGAGATATGATCGAAGATTGAATTGCGCTTGACCGCGGAAATAATGCCGGCGGGAATAGCGACGGTCAAGGCGATCAGCAACGCCGCCGCCGACAGCTCCAGCGTCGCCGGCAGCCGCTCCAACACCACCTCCAGCGCCGGCCGACGATAGGCAAAGGATTGGCCGAAGTCGCCATGCAGCAAGCGCGTTAGGTAGTGGCCATACTGGACTGGGATCGACTGATCGAGGCCATACGCGCGGCGAAAATCCGCGCGCACTTCCTCGGAAGCCTCCATTGGCAGCAGCAGTTGAGTGAGATCGCCGCTTAACTGGAGCAGCACGAACGCGATGATCGTCACTCCCAGTAACGAGGGCACCGCCTGCATCAGCCTAGAAAGCACGATACTCGCCACGCCCACTGCTCCTCACGTCACGCCGGTCGCCGACATTGCATCGACCTCTGAAGCCGCACAAGACGTTATACGCTTGCTCGAAATCGCCAGGTTGAAAATCACATTGGAAGCTTAGGACTCGGGGTCAGACTTTGACATCATGACAATCCTTCTCAATTCCTGGCTCGACTCGGATTCCCGCGACGTTCGTGCGCGCGGCTCGGTTCAATTCGGCACGCGGCCGGTCACTACCCTTCTTTGCGCACAGACTGTGTCGCAACTGTCATTTCGAGGTGAAGCCGAGAAATCTCTTCTTCGTATGCGGCTGAAAACACGAGATCCCTCGCTGCGCTCGGGATGACAGATGTGGGGCATTTGCGCATTACGACACAGCCTCGCAACTCGTTGATGAACGTGGAATCATAAAAACTCTCCGCTTTGAACTTGGCAACGGCGGGATTTCTTTTGCGTTCGACGTCCAGGATACACTTGATCGCCGCGCGGTCGGGCGCGAGGAGAGATTCGGGGCCAAGAGCTTTTGTGCCATATCGAGCCTATGTGCCAGGTCTTGTAATCGATCATACTCGCAATGCAAGACGCGACCCGCGCAGAACTCCTGTAGATCTCGCACATGAGGGCAGATTGCCGGTCGCTGATAGTTCTCTAATCAGCGCGGGCGCTCGCCCTTTTGTCCTCGCGCAAGCGATTTACTCGCTTCCCCCTCCGTGATCGCTTCCACTTCATTGAGCATGTGTTCCAGCGCTTGGGCGTCGGCCACGCTCAACTCGTTCCGAGCAATTAGTGCGGCCATGTCGGCGATCGTGGGTGAATCAAACAGAGCTTTGATCGGCAGTTCGATCTGCATGGATTGAATTATTTTAGTGACGACGCGCACCGCCGTGATTGAATGACCGCCCAGATGCAAAAAGTTATCCAGAACTCCGACCCTTTCCAGATGCAAAACTTCGGCCCAAATGTCCGCCAGCTTTTCTTCAATTTCGTTTCGCGGAGCAACATAGGGCACGTCAAGGCCCGGCCGGCCCCAATCAGGCGCGGGGAGCGCTCTGCGGTCAACCTTACCGATGCCGGTAACGGGCAGCTTGTCCATAAAAACGAACGTTGACGGAATCATGAACGCTGGGAACTGGTCCTTGAGCGCGTCTCGTACAGAGCTCGACGTCGGCACGGGCGTCCCGTTCACGACGACATAGGCCACGAGATGCGGATCGCCGGCACCACTTTCCACCGCAACCACAGCGGCCTCGCGCACTGATTCGAGACCGAGGATCGCGGTTTCTACAGCCATTGTGTCGACGCGATTTCCTCTGATCTTGACTTGAAAGTCTTTTCGTCCGAGATGCAGGAGACGGCCATCCGGCTCCATCAAGCCAAGGTCTCCGGTGTGATAAACCCGGTTCTGCGGGTTCAAAGGATCAGCCTGAAATGTATCGTGGGTCAGCTCAGGTTGCCGCCAATACCCAGGGGACAGATAACGGCTTCTGACCACGATCTCGCCGATCGCCCCAACCGCGACCGGGTTGCCGTCGTTATCGACAAGCTGGATCTCTTTTCCTGAAGCCAGGTAGCCAACCGGTACAACGTTACTCGTGAAAACGGTACTCTTGTCCATCAGATACTGGGCAATCCGGCCCGCTTCATTGGGGCCATAACGATTAACCAGAACACATTTGTCGGAAAACCGATTTCGAAAGAGCTCAAAATCGCTTTTGTAGATAGTCTCGCCAGTCAACCCGATCAGGCGCAGGTGGGGGAATTGTTCGCTGGTGTTCACCGCGCTCGCGAAGTTCCGGAAGACCGAAGTCACGCAATTCAGAACTGTGATCTCTTCTTTCATCATCCAGTGAGCCAATCCGGTAAATTCTTCCTGACGAATGTCCAGGGGGTAGACCGCGGCGCCGTTAAGTAGGGCGCGGAAGATATCCCTCCCTGACGAAGCAACAAACGTCAATCTGTCCTCGGCGCAGATATGGTAGTCGTTGGTATCTCGCATCGTGTGGTACAGCAGGTTGCGATGGTTCTCAATGACACCCTTGGGCAAACCGGTAGACCCCGAAGTGTAAAATATGCAGGCTGAATCGTCCGGTCGAAACGCGACGTTCGGACTCGCGTCAGCTCGGTTGTCCAGGTCATCGACATTCAAGAACCGTTCTTTATTGGCGCACCCCTTCGCCACTTCAACGGTGCTTTGATCAACGACGAGTAAACGGGCTTGTAGGTCTTCGCACATTCGCGAAAGCCGGGTCGCCGGAAACGTCGGGTCCATCGGTACGCAGGTCTTCCCGGCCTTCAAGGTCCCGAGCATCGCGATGACCAACGCAACGCTCTTAGGCAAGAGGAGTCCCACCGGCTCCAGTTGTGCGTCGCTCAACGCCAAGAGTGCATTAGCGACGCGGTTCGCGGCGTGATTCAACGCTTCATACGTGAGCGATTCTGACCGCGTGGCGACAGCGATCTGTTTCGGGTAGAACCGCACCATCTTGTCAAAGCGCTCCGGAATCGAAGTCTCGATGTCCTCCATCGGAAACTCGACGAAGGTGCCCGACGGATGAAAGCACTTGTCTCGAATTGCCGCCTGTTCTGGAGGCAGGCCGTGGCTCTGGTAAAATTGCTCGCGCATCCTAATGGAGCCTTTTGAACTTCAATACAATATTGACATCTCCCCCGGCACAAAGACCCGCTCATTCAGGCCTGAACAGGTGAATCACAGGGAGCCAGGGTCAGACTTTGATATCATAACAATCCTTCCCAATCACTCGCCCTAGTGGAGGGAACGGCTTCGTCGATCGCGACCAGGTGTTTTCGGGTTTTGATGTTTACTTCAAATGCAGCTTTCGGCAATCGTTCCCAATATTCGCCCATGTCGTGTTTGTCGAAGAATCCCACAAGCTCATCGACCGATTTCGATCGCGGTAACGGTTTTGATTTGTTTTCTGTCATACAGGGCAATGGAAAGCGGGGAGATATGCGTCTCTTAAACTAATTTGGCATTCCTTCCGTCACCGCAGAGTCGTTGAAGTTCTCAATGGGTCGGCTTTCGAGGTATAACGTATCTGGGCTAAAATCTTCCTCGTGCGGCCATTGTACGGTTCCGTATGCGATGCTCACTTGTTTAAAATAGGCGATATTTTTTAGTTCGTTGAACACCCCAAAGTCGAGGTACGGTCGCGCATCGAATCTCCGAACCGTATTGTCGTTAAACTTTAAATCAAGAGAAAAATCCTCGTTCGCTTTCGCCAAGACAACCTTCTTCATTAAAGTTCACCCGCAACATGCTATAAGTAGCGTCTCAAATCTTAAGCCCTATGCAACGGCGATCTGAGAATAGCCATCAGCGTCCCGACATCCCCCACCTTCTCTAACCCGCGAACCAAGCCGGCACTGCGCTCGATGTTGTCCTGGCTTAACTGAGCGCGCGCACAGTCACGGTATTTCCCTAACAGTTCGTCGTCAGTGAGCGGCAGCGAGGCGTCGCCCCGCGGGATATCCACTCTCGCACTCAGGCTCCGTCCATCGGTCGTCTGGATCGTCACCGGATTGCCGACGAACTCGGTGTCCGGGCCGACGTCCGCCAGGCCCGGCCAGATCGGCACGTTGGGGAAGGAAAGCCGAACCTTCTTGCGGGCTTCGACGATGTTGCGATCGTTTAGCTTGTGATCGGTGAAAGTCTCGAGCGTTACCGCATGGTCCACCACGGCGGCGGCGATGCAGTGCGGCATGCTGAACTTGGCTTGGTACGGCGTTGCTGGCTCGGAGAAAGCGAGCACGCGCAAGGCGCGCTCCGAGGTGCCGACATCAACGGCGGCGATGTCTTTGTCGTCGAGATGGTGCTCATTGAGTAATTGGAACATACCATCGAGCGCCCGGTGCGTGTGGTAGCAGCTCGGATACATTTTTAGACTGATGCCTGGCGACTCGATGTAAAACGGCTTGCCCAAACCGTCCGCCATGCGCTCGGCGTCGTAGTGGCCCGGGCCCACCAGTGTGTCGTAGAAACCGTTCTTTCCTTCGATGATATTAGAGTTGGCCGTAATCCCCGCTTGCGCCATCAGCGCGGCGATCACGCCGTTGCGGCAGGCGTTGCCCGCCGCCATCGCGCCGGCCATGCTGCCGTGGTTCGCCGACAAACCGCAGGCAGAGTTTCCCGCGATGCCCAAAGCAATCCGTGTTTTCGCAACATCTAACTTGAGCAGCTTCGCGCAAGCCGCCGCCGCGCCGATGGAACCGTACCAGGTTTGATGGTTCAACCGAGCTTGCATGAGCTTGAAGTCCGCATGCAATGCCAGCTTGCCCTCGACTTCCAAGTCCCACGACGTAAGCAGCGAGGAGATCCTGGCCCGAGGCGCCGAGATGCTCGCCGAGGCTCAACACGGCGGGCAAAACCAAGACGCTGGGGTGGCCGATCTTGACACCGCAATCGTCGTAGTCCAACGCATGGGCGATGGAGCCATTCGCGAGAGCCGCGTCGGCAACCGCAAGTTTGACGCCGGCGCCGAACACCGACGCCTGGGGCGCCCCGCCGAGTTTGGTGACGTAACCCGTAACGGTCTGGCTGACCGGCTCTGAAATGCCGGCAAGCGCCGCGCCCACGCAATCCAGCGCCGAGCGCTTGGCCTTAGCCACGACCTCGCGCGGCAAACTCTTGTAGTCAGTATCGACTATGAACCTGGCAATTTTCTCAGTAGCGCCCATGATCTCCCCTAACTTCCGTTCCAATCGTTCCAGCCGTTCAACCGCTGACGCTCCGTTCAAGCCCCCTCCTCGGTCCTCCCCCGCGTCGCGGGGGAGGAAGGAATGGTAGGTCCGAACTTTGCGCCTTGGCGCCTTTGCGGGAGACAATCCGAAATTCTTACGCGGCAGCCTGCAGCGCTGCGTTGTTGCCGCCGCCGAGCACCGTGCCGGGCAACGCGCCGGTGTGATTTTCCTTTTCCACCAGCACCTGGCCATTGACGATGGTCATCTCGATGCCGACGGCTTTCTGAATGTAGCGCTTCTCGTTGCCCGGCAGATCCTGCACCATCTCGGCATCGCACTCGCGCACCGTCGCCGGGTCGAAGATACAGACATCCGCCGCCATGCCGCGGCGCAACAGGCCGCGATCCGGCAGGCCGAAGATCGACGCCACCATGAAGGTCAGTTTGCGCACGGCTTCTTCCACCGTCATGATCTGCTTCTCGCGCACCCAGTAGCCCAACAAGCGCGTCGCATAGCCGAAGCCAGCGTCGTAGATCAGATGCGCGCCGGCGTCGGACTGGCCGACCAGCACATAGGGGCTCTTGATGATCTCCGCCACCGCCTTCTCGTCGCCGTTGGTGCTCGAGGTTTGGAACTCGGTGTCCAACCCTTCTTCCAACGACAGATCGAGGAAGGCGTCGATGACGTCTTGATTGCGAATCTTGGCGATCTCGGCGACGCTCTTCTTTTCGAGCCACTTGTTCTCGGGCTTGACCGCGTTGATTAAATAAACCAGGTCCCAGCGGCGCGAGAAACGCGACGATTTCTTTTCTTCCACCGCTTCGTAGCGCATCTTCTTGCGCGTCTCGGGATCTTTGATCGCCTCAATGCGCGCTGCCAGCGGCAGGAACAGAATCGCCTTCCAGGTCGGCAGATCGTCGAAGACTTGCGCAGTCTTCATCGTCAACCGGTTATTGAACAAGCGCGCGTTGCATAGCGGATAGGACTGCACGCCGCGGGCAATGGTCGCGCCGGCCAGGTCCAATAGCTCGCGCCATTCGTTGGGTTTGTCCCAACGGTGCGTGATGCTCTGCCAAATCACCGGCCGGCCGGAGCGGCTGGATATTTCCTCGAACAGTTTCACGCTATCGGGCATGGACACCGATACGCCTAGCGAACCGCGGGAAATCTGCACCGCGCCTTGATTGATCTCGCCGAGCGCGCAGGCCATCTCGATGATCTCTTCGTCGGTGGAGAAGCGGCTCTGGATCGGCGTGCCGTCGGCATACATATGCACCGGGTTCTGATTGGTCGAGAAGCCGGCCGCGCCGGCGCGGATGCTGGCCTTCAACACTTCTTTCATCTGATGGATTTCCGCCGGCGTCGCGGCGCGTTCGAGGGAAGCTGCGCCCATGACATACTGGCGCAGCGCGCAGTGGCCGACCAGCGAAGCAACATTGACGCCGAGGTTGCCGCGCATCGTGTCGAGATATTGGCCGAAGGTGGTAAAGCCCCAAGGCACGCCGGCCTTCAACGCCGGAAAAGTGATCGCCTCGACGCGCTCGAAGCTACGCAAGATCGTGTCGCGGTCCGGCTCTTTGCACGGCGCCAACGACAAGCCGCAGTTACCGGGAATGACCGTGGTCACACCGTGATAACAGGACGAGGTCGCCAGCGGGTCCCACAAAAGTTGCGCATCGAGATGGGTGTGGAAATCGATGAAGCCCGGCGACACCGCCAAACCGTCGGCGTTCACCACGCGCTTGGCGCGGCCGTTGATCCGCCCGGTCTCGACGATCTTGCCATCCTGCACCGCCACGTCGCCTAAATAAGACGGCAGACCGCTGCCGTCGTAAATCCGTCCACCTTTGATCAAAATATCGTAAGCCATGAAAGAGCCTCCTTAGAATTGCCGGGTATTTTTTCGAGCTTACCGAGACTAGGGCGTAGCTGTCAACCAAGAAGCCGCAGCAATCCCCTGTAGCACCAAGATCGGAGCGCCGCTTGCGGAACACATAAAATTTTTGATCAACCGCTAAAGCTATCGCTTACCATCCGTTACCCCTCTTTGGAAAAGAGGGGTAGGGGAGATTTTTCCCCACCCGAGCGGCGCCATCGTCCCATAGAACAATAAGGATCCGCGATAAAAATTACCCCCGCATCGCCGGCAAATCCCCCTTGATCCCCCTTTGCCAAAGGGGGAATCGGTCATTTCAAACTGAGCCAGCTTGCATCAAGCACTCCAGCGCGTTGCAGCGCAAAACTATTTTTACTAATCTAGCGCACCATGAAGCTCATCATCACCGCTCTGGTAATTCTCTCGTTTTGCGCGACCAGCGCCTGGAGCCAATCCGCCAAATCCCCGGCCGAGCTCGGCGCTTACACCGGAGCCGACCGCGAAAAGATTTTGTTCGACGGCGCCAAGCGCGAAGGCAAAGTTGTCTGGTACACCACCCTGGCCACCGATCAGAACAAGCAGATCGCCGCCGCCTTCGAGAAAAAATATCCCGGCGTCAGCGTCGATACCTTTCGCACCGGCTCAAGCGCTCTGACGCAGCGCCTGCTCACCGAAGCCAAAGCGCGCCGCCACATCGCCGATGCCATCGAAACCACGCCCGGCGGCATGATGACATTTCGCGAGGGCCAGATACTGTTGCCTTACACCTCGCCGCACCTCGCAGCGTTTCCTGAAGACGCAAAAGAACGGGCGACCAAGAATACTGTCCTATGGACGACTGTGCGTGAATCCTATGTTGGCTTTGGCTACAACAAGAATCTCGTTAAGGCCGCCGATGTCCCCAAGAATTTCGATGGCCTGTTGAATCCGGCGCTGCGCGACAATTTAGGGATTGCCGGCGAAGACACCGGCGCGCGCATCATCGGCGCCATGGTTAGAGCGAAAGGCGAAGCGTGGGTTAGGAGACTGAAGGAACAGAATATCCGCGTGCACATGATGGCCGGCAGCGCCCTCACCCAACTGGTTGCCGCGGGAGAAATCTACGGTTCGCCGAGCCAGTTTTTCAGCGCCACCAACGTGGCCGCCAAACGTGGCGCGCCCGTCGCCTGGGTGCCCATGGACTTGGTCGTTGCCAGCGCCGGCAGCGCGGCGGTCTACGTCAACACGCCGCACCCCCACGCCGCGCTCCTGTTCGTCGACTTCCTGATGAGCCCGGACGGCCAAAAGCTCTACGAAGATTTATTCTTCGGCGTCGCCCAGAAAGATTACGGCTTCAAACGCTGGTACCCGGAAAAAGGCGGCACCATCGCGCAATACGAAGAATCGCTCGACAGCTGGCACAGGCTGATGAAGGAAATCACCCGCAAGGGCGGGTGATGAAGCGCGTTCCAGTCGTTCAAACCGCTCAAGCCGTTCAAATCGTCGCCGGAATTCGGCACCGGAGAATTTGCCAGATCGTCGCCCGGATGCAGCGGGGAACGGCATCCGGACTCCGGTATCCGGCGGCTTGAACGGTTTGAACCGCTTGAACGATTTGAACGATCCGTTCCGGATTACGACAGTAAGAGTTCCAGATCGTCCCGCGTTAGATTGCGCATCACGCTGTTATCGGCGGTGATGATCGCCTCGGCGAGGTCGCGCTTCGACTTCTGCAGCTCCAAGACTTTTTCTTCCACGGTGTCGCGGGCGATCAATCTGTAGGCGAACACATGGCGCGTCTGGCCGATGCGGTGGGCGCGGTCGATGGCTTGGGCTTCGACGGCGGGATTCCACCAGGGGTCGAGCAGGTAGACGTACTCGGCGGCGTGCAGATTCAACCCCAGGCCGCCGGCTTTCAAACTGATCAGAAACAATTTGGCGTTGGGGTCGTTCTGAAACTGCTCGACCTTGGCCTGACGGTCGCGCGTGCGCCCGTCGAGATAGACGTAGGGGATCTTCTGCTTGTCCAAGCGGCTGCGCACGATCGCCAAGAGGCTGGTGAATTGGGAAAACACCAGCGCTTTGTGATTCTCATCGAGCACCTGGTCGAGCTGGTCCAACAGCGTATCGACCTTGGCGCTCGGCTCGGCGATTTTTTTCTTGTCGATCAAACCCGGGTGGCAGGCGGCTTGGCGCAGGCGCAAGAGCGCTTCGAGCACTTGAATCTTATACTGCCCGGAATTTTCACCGGCGCCGTTCTTTAGCAGCCGCTCCCGGTAGTAGTCGCGCAGCTCGTCATAGAGCTTCTTGTCGTTGCCTTCGAGGTCGCAATAAATCGTCTGCTCGGTTTTCTCCGGCAGCTCCGGGGCGACTTGCCCCTTGGTGCGGCGCAGAATGAACGGCCGCAGCGCTTTGCCGAGCACTAGCCGCGTGCTCTCATCGGGATTCTTGCCGGCGCGGGCGAATACCGACGCCGTGCCGAGCATGCCGGGATTGAGGAATTCAAACAGGCTCCACAGCTCGCCCAAATGGTTTTCCACCGGCGTGCCGCTCATCGCCAAACGATGGTCGGCCTTGAGTAAACGCACCGCCTTGGCCGCCAGCGTGCTCGAGTTCTTGATCGCCTGGGCTTCGTCGAGGATGCAATAGTCGAAACGAATATCTTTGAACTGCGCGGCGTCGCTGCGCAGCGTGCCGTAGGTGGTCAGCACGACATCGTAGTTATCGAAGTGATCGCCGGGCTTTAAGCGCGCGACGCCGGTGTGATCGAGAATGCTTAACTTGGGCGTGAAGCGCGCCGCTTCCTCTTTCCAGTGAAACACCAGCGAGCGCGGCACCACCACCAGCGCCGGCGGCGGCGAATTCTCGGCATCGTTGCGGCGCAGTTCGCGTCTCGCTTCGAGGAGCGCGAGCACTTGAATCGTTTTGCCCAGCCCCATGTCGTCGGCCAGGCAGCCGCCGAAGCCGAAGCGCTGGAGAAAATGCAGCCAGCCCAAGCCTTCGAGCTGGTAGTGGCGCAGCTCGCCATGGAACTCGCCGCCCGGCGCCGCGGCCGCCACCCCGGAAAAATCGCGCAGCTCCCGGCGCACCCGCTCGAACACGGCATCGAAGGAAACCGCCGGCTCGCTCGCCAGCAAAGCGTCGAGCAATCCCGCCTGTGAGCGCGCGAAGTGCACGCCGTCGCCTTCGAAAGTGCCGAGGCCGGCGAGCATACCGAATTTTTTCATCCACTCTTCGGGAATGATGCCGAGGGAGCCGTCGTCCAAGCGCACCGTCTGCTCGCCGTGCTTGATCGCGCGCAGCAAGCGCGGCATGCCGACTTTGCTGTCGCCGAACTCGGCGGCGCCGTCGATGCCGAACCAATCGACGCCCGACTTCACGTGCATCGTCAGCGCCCCGGCGGTATGGTAAAGACTGCCCTGGGCCTCGATATGCCAACCTTCGACGGACAACACACGCACCACCCGGGCCAACTGATCGGGCGTCAACTGCAAATCGCTGCGCTCGTCTTCCCAGCCCTTGCGAAAACCCAATTGCTTGAGCCGCGTGAGCGCCTTGTCTTCTGCGGCGAGGTCGCGGGTCACCAAACGGCGCCGCTCCTTCTGATAAAATCCGCCGCCTCGTTCCCGCTGCGGCACGACCGCGCCGTCATAATCGAAAGACAACTCCGCGGTAAGCCGTTCACTGCTCCAACTGTTGCGTTTGCCGGCTTTCAGAAACAGCCGCGGCTGCGGCACGCCGGCAACGGTTTCGAATTGCAATTCGGCCGGCAACTCCAAGCGCGGCCGGTTCGGGATCGACACCAGCTCGTCGAGAAACACCTCGCTGTCTTCGACCGAGAAAGACACCGCAGTCGGCCCGGTTAGCACCGAGACCCAAGCGAATGCGCCGTGATCGTTCAAGCGCGCGATGCGCCCATCGTAAAAAACCAGACCGCCGGCGAGCAGCAAAACCGGCTGGGACAGATTCAACTCGGCCTCGCCGCGGCGCAGCGAACCGGCAAGCCGATAACGCTCGCTGTCGGTTTCGCGCTCGACCTTGAGACATAGCTCCCAAGCCGGGCCATCGTCCCACTCAAGCGGTCGGTCGCCGTCCGACCTTGGACTGCGCAAAATACAGCGTCCGGTCTGGCACATCAGCGGCAGCGCCAGCTCCCAGAGATTGTCCGGCACGGCGAACAATGACGGCGCGGAATCGTAGTAGGACGAATAGGTATAACCCAAGTCCTGGCGCGCGCCGAACAGCATGGCGGCGATGCGCCGGTCCACCGGATCGGTCAGGGCATCGACCTCGCGCGAGTAGAGCCGCTGGCTTTTGAGTTTGCCCCACTCGCCGTTGGTCTTGCGTTCGCGCCGGGCAACTTCGAGGGTCAACTTTTGCCGGCTCAGCGTGTAATCGGCATCGATCAGATAAAATAGCTCGCGTTCGGGTGGCGGGCGGTCGTTGAACGGCGACACCGGCGGCGTCAGGGCGTGACGAATGGTTTGCAGCTGCTGTTTCCAACCGGGCAGCTGGCCTTTTACCGGACGCGTTCGGCCCTGCACCGAGCCCGGCAGCAAATCGTTTGCGCCGCGGCTGCTCAGATGATTGTCGGAATCGAGAATTTTCTTGAGGCAACCGCGCTCCTCGGCCGCAATCGCCGTCGCCCAGATATGTTTGCAGGCGTTAAGATCGCTAGTGAAAAACGGGCAAGTGCAAGAGTAGTCGATGAAGCCGTTGGCGACCGACAACTTTACCCGGTAAACCTGCGAACCTTGGACTCTGGCGGACACCACGCGATCGCCCGTGTCGAGCAAACGCACCGCGCCATGAGCAAAATAAGTGCGCCCGCGCTTCTGGGTAATCGGCGCGGTCTCGGCGCTGAGCTCGTCGGTCAAATATCCCATTTCGAACTCATAAGGTTAACGCACGCATCGAGAGAAGTCCATGAGTAGTGTTCGAAATCCGAGGACCGGCGGCACATTTGGCATAACGAGCAGCAACCGCGAAATGACAATGACTCTTACACCACGAAGGCACGAAGGACACGAAGGGATCGGATATCCAATATTTCCGAACTTCGTGGTCTTCGTGCCCTTCGTGGTGAGATCCGCTTCTCACATCAAAGCGTCGCGAGTCGATTGGCAACTTTCAATTGACAACTCGGCGCGGCGCGTGCGACAAAAACTCACAACGATATTGTGGAGGCAGTATGAAGCAAAACGCCAGCCGGATCATCGACGCCGACGGCCATGTGCGCGAGACCGACGCGGAAATCATCGAATATATGTCCGCCGGTTACCGCAACCGGCGCGACGCCATGCTCTATTTCCCGCTGACGCCGCATCATGGCTGGCATCGCTCGATACCGGCCAACGACTTTCGCCCGTCCGATTTTCGCGTGCCGGATTGGCGTGAGTGGGTCGATAAACTCGATGAAGGAGGCTTCGAGCTGACCGTTCTGTATCCGACCCGCTTCATGCATGTCGGCCAGATCGGCAATCCGACTTACGCCGCCGAACTCTGCCGCGCCTACAACGACTACCTGCACGATCGCTTCTTGACCCACGACCGCCGCTTTCGCGGCATGGCCCTGTTGCCCTTGCAGGACCCGAAAGCCGCGGTCAAGGAACTGCGTCGCGTGGTTAAACGATACGGTCTAGTCGGCGGCATTCTTCCCGCCGATGGGCTGCAATTGCCCCTCGGCCACAAGCAATACTGGCCGGTCTACCAGGAAGCCGACCGGCTCGGCTGCACTTTGTCGATCCATTCGTGCAACTCGTTGCGCGATAACGACCGCTATCTCGTGCCCAACGAAGCGGCGGCGCTGACCCATGTGATCCCGCAGATGCGCCAGTTCACCAACATCATGTTTTCCGGTGTGATGAATAAACTGAAAACGCTTCGCCTTGGTTTTCTCGAAGCCGGCAGCGGTTGGACACCCTACTTGATCGACAAGATCGAGGATCGCCTTCAGCGCGTGCCGCCGTCGGAGCGGCCGGTGCTGCCGAGCGAACTGTTGGCGCGCAAGCAGCTTTATTTTCAATGCGGTGAAGAAGTGACGACCAAACGCGACGTCGAACTGCTCGGCGACGACTGCCTGCTCTGGGCCTCCGACTTCCCCCACGAAGCGACGCGCACCGATATGAAGAAGCTGGTCAAAGAACACTTCGCGCGCAAGGATCTGAGCCCGGCGGCGAAAAAGAAAATCATCTACGACAACGCCAAGCGGTTTTATAAAATCTAAAGCCCGTTCAAAACGTTCCAGCCGTTCAACCGCTGCGCTCCGCTCAAGCCCCCTCCTTCATCCTCCCCCGCGTCGCGGGGGAGGAAAGAGGTGGGGGTTTGAGCGATTTGAACGTTTTGAACGATTTGAACATCTTATTGACCGATAGTTTTGAGAAATCCCGATTGCTCGATCTCGCGCACCAGCCGGCCATCGGCGAACTCCTCCGGTTTGGCTCCCTTGGCCTTGGGATTCTGTTTCTCCAGCTCTTGGATCAAGCTCGCCACGCCGGGCATTGAAGGATGAGGCGGTATCGCGAAATTGGTCCGGATCGTCGTGTCGTAGCTTTCTTCCAAAATATCTTTGTCGTCAGTGCGAAAATACTTGCCCATGACCTTAAACGCGAAGCTCTTGTCCTTCTGCGCGCGCGCCGCGCCTTCGATGTAGGCTCTGAGAAAACGCCGCACCGTATCCTCGTTGCTGCGCAAGAACCTTCGCGTCGTCAACACGCCGTTGATATGGTACTCGGCATCGAGCTTGCTCATGTCGAAGAGCAGTTTGAATTTCAGTTTGCGCGCCTGCAGTGTCCCAGGCGGCGCTAAGGAAGCAGCGGTGACCTTCCCCGCGGCCATTGCCGATAAACCTTCCGCCGGGCCGCCGGTTTGGACCATGGTCACGTCTCGGTCCGGCTCGATGCCATGGGCGCGTAGAGCGATGCGCGAGGCGAGATCCGAAAGCGTGCCGAAGCGGGTAACGCCGAAAACCTTGCCCTTGAGGTCTTCCATCCGGTTGATGCCCGGCACGGCGTAAACCCAGAAGAGAAATTTCTTGACGATGGTCGCGATGATCACGGTATCGGCGCCGGCGAGGTTCGCCTGGATCGAGGCGGCGCCGCCTAGCTGGATGATCGGCAATTCCCCGGAGAGCATCGCTTGAAGCGCCAGCGAGCTGCCCGGGATGCTGATCGCCTCGACGTTGAGGCCATGCTTATCGAAAAAGTTTCCTTCCTTAGCGAACCACAGCGACATCTGCGTCGTCGACGCCGAGCCGCCGCCAACGCGCAGCCGCTCGAGTTTTTTATCTTGAGCTTGCGCACTGGGCGCCAGAAACAGCCCAGCCGCGACAATACCGCATGCGATCAACGCTCTAATCATGGCTCACCTTCCTTACCGCCGATCTCGTAGAAGCCACCCTCTCTCGCCCGCTCCGCAACCGTCCGTTTACGCCACAGCGACCATGGAAAAGGCAACGGCAGAGTACCGCACCAACCCTGACTGCGTGTTTGGTTTTGCGCCAACAGCTTTTCATAGAGCCGGACAAACTGCTCTACATCAGAAGCCAGGGAACTGGCAACCACCTGCTGCGAATGTTTGTTGACGATCACCCAGCGCGGGATAGCGGATGCTGACGATGCGCTATTGTTGGCGCCAATCACCGACACTTCAAAAACCCAACCGAAAGCGCGTTCCGAACCGCTCCACTCGGCAAGTGAAATCTCTCCGGCAGCGCACCGCGATTTGAGACGGGTGATCACCGATTCTTCGGCTTGTCGCTTGGTCAGCAGGGTTATCTCCCGGAAATTATCTTGGCCGTTTCACCAGTTCGAGCATCAAAGGTGCGACAGCGACCGGCGCCAATTAATTCGTCGACTGGCATGACAAATCTTCCCTTCGCCTGAAGGCGAGGGATTTCAACCATCCCCGAAAGGGACATTAATCGCCGCCAAGAAAATCGCTCACCACCCGGTTGAAGCGTTGGGCCTGGTCCCACTGCACCCAGTGGGCGCACTGGTCGAACAGATGAAACTCGGCGTTGGGAATCAGTTGAAACAGCAATAGGCCTCGCTCCACCGAAACGCCTCGGTCCTGGTTGCCCCAGAGAAGCAAGGTCTTGGTCTTGAGTTTGGGCAATTCATCGGTCAGCGGCCGCGGCGGCTTCACACCTTTTCGCAACTGCGCCGCTTCTTGATTCTTGCCGATGCTCATCTCGTGGCGCGCCCGGACGAGATCTTCGGTGACCAGCTCTTTGCGGTGCAGGGTGCCCAGCGTGAGCGCGCGCATATTTTCCAGACCCGGCACATACTCGCGCAGTTCCTCGGAATGTTTTTGACCCAGCGCTTGGGACTCCGCCGATCCTTTCGGCGCCAAGGTGCCGCTGGTGGTGGTGACGAATTTGCCGACCCGAGGATCTTCGAGAGCGAGCCGAGCGGCGAGATAACCGCCGACGGAGTTGCCGACGACGTGGTAGCGATTAAGTTTTAACGCATTGACGAAAGCCTTGGCGTGACTGACGCGATACTCTATGGACAGATCTGCGGGGTTCTCGCTGCGGCCGTATCCCGCTTGGTCGTAGGCATAGACGGTAAAACCGGCGGCCGCTAGCGGTTCGATGTTCAACTGCCAGTTGACTTGAGCCGAGGCCCCCGGCGCGGCGCCATGAAACAGCACCACCGGGAAACCGTTGCCGGCTTTGACGTAGAAAGTCTTCAGCCCGTCGGCGTCGATAAAAGCATCCATGCTACTTGCCGACCCCTGCTTCGGCGTAGCGCAACACCTTGCCGCCCTTGGGCGCCCGGGTCGGCCCGTAGGGCGTGTTCTTTTCGATATAGATGCACGAGCCGGCGGAATATGTCTTACCATCGATCTCGATCTCGCCTTCAAGCACATAGAACATTTCGTGATAGGGATGGCTATGAACCGGTATATCGGTGTCCGGTCCCCAATGGCGAATCATCATCTCCGGCCCCGCGCCGCCGGGCGAAACATGCAGCCACTTGGTAAAGCCGCGCCCGCTCTTGACCTGCTCGACATCATTTTCATTCACGACATGAATCGCCATAAGTTCTCCTGTTGGAAACACTTCATTTTTTCACCACGAAGTGCACGAAGGACACGAAGGTTTCGGACAATTGATATTCCGAACTTCGTGATCTTCGTGTCCTTCGTGGTGAATCATCCCTATCTGAACTTTGCGGCCGACCCCCTCCTCTTTCCTCCCCCGCGCCGCGGGGGAGGATGAAGGTGGGGGATTATCCCACCGCCGCGCTTTTTCCCAAATTACGCTCGCTCTCCGGCACCCATTTTTCATAAGCCGGAATGACGATCACCTGATTCTTCGCCGGATCGCGCACAATGCATCTTGGATCTTCGCCGCGCTTCACTTTGTCGATCTCGCGCAAATACATCTGGCGCAGTTTGATAATGCCGTCATCGATCGCCGGGCCGAGGTTTTCGTTCTCGCGGTCGGCGATCGGCGGCATGCTGTCGACCACCATGCCGTCCTCGATGAAATGGAGCGGCGGGATCGGATAGCCCAACTCGGGGTTGTCGGAGTCCAGATACTCTTTGTAAGGCACGATGAATTGCTGCGGCGGCTTCCAACGGCGGCTGAACGGATCGCCTTCATATTTGCCGGGATTGTCCGACGGCTTGAAGCGCACGCGCATGAGCAACGTGTGGGTGTCGTCGATGGGCACGCTCCAGCGCGCCGCCGACACCGGCGTCCCGGCCTTCTCGCCGGAAAGATAACGTCCGCCGCTGCCGCCGCAACTGACCCCGGGCATGAGTAAGTGATGCTCGCGGTAGTTGAGCAGGCCCGGCTCTTTGGTGTTGCGATACGCCTTGTAAACCATGCCCCACTCGGTTTCATGGAAGCCCAATTCCGGCTCCGTACTCATGATATCCGGCCAGGCGCCGCCATGGGTGAAGCTCGGGTGCACCGGGTCCATGCCGTTCTCGACGCATTGCAGCCAGTTGCAGTTCTGAATGCCTTGGACCGTGATGTAAACCTCGCCTTCGCCGACCAGAAAATTATAGCGCGGCACCAGAGGCACAGGCTGCGGTCCGAAATAGGCAAAGATCAAACCGCCCAACTCCTGCACCGGATAAGCCGGCAAGCGGATCGACTCCTTTTTCAATTCACTGTTGGGCGGCTCGCCGGGAATCTGCCGGCACTGGCCATCGCGATCGTACAACCAGCCATGATAGCGGCAGCGCACGCCGTCCTTCTCGACATCGCCGAGGCATAAATTCGCCCGGCGGTGCGCGCAGTAAGCGCCGATGACGCCGGCTTTGCCATTGCCGTCGCGAAACAGAACTAAATCTTCGCCGAATACGCGAATAAACGTCGGCTTGATTTTTAAATGCGCGGAAATCCCGACGGGCCACCAATAGCGCCGCAAAAACTCCCCCATCGGCGTCCCCTTGCCGGTGCGCGTGAGAATTTCGTTTTCCTCTTTGCTGGTTTTATACATGCGGTTACTCCAAATCGATATCACCACGAAGGACACGAAGAGCACGAAGGGAAGAAATTATATATCCGAAATCTTCGTGTCCTTCGTGCCTTCGTGGTGAGAAATATTAATTCTTCTCCGGCTGCGATTTCTCGCATCTAGGCACCCAAGATCAATGGCCGAGGATTTTTTTCATTCGCTCGATCACGTCGGCTGGCTGGGTCATCACGCGCTTGCCGATCGCTTCCAGTTCCTCGCCGGTCACCGGTTCGAGTTCCCAGCCGCGGGTCTTTGCTTCGGCGACCAACTCCGGCGAGGCCAGCGCCTTGTTGAAGGCATCGCGCAATAGCTTCACCCGCTCAGCCGGCACGCCCGGCGTCGTCGCCAGCGGCCTGCCGATATAATCCGGAGACAGCAGCACCGTCGCCAAGCGACGCGTGACATCCGGCGCTTTGCGTTTGTCCATGAGCTCATGGAGCGTCGCGACGTCCGGAATCCGTCCATCGCGCTTCGCGCCGCCGGTGATCAGCACCCGGGCAAAGCCATTCTTCGCCCAGCTCTTGCTCGGCTCGCTGCCAAAATAGCCTTCCAAACTGCCGGCGCGGCACTGCACTTCATTCTTCTGAATCGCCAGATCGATTTCTGCCGCCCCAGGGTAGCCAATGACCAGATTGAATTTCACACCCAAGGCTTCCTCGACCAAGCGCGGGAAATAGTGCCCCACGGTGCCCAGCGCCGTGGCGCCGCAGCGCGGCCCCTCGGCGGCGCCGCGCATGTCGTCGATGGTTTTGAACGGCGAGTCGCCGCGGATGTAAATGATCCGTTGAGTTTGTTCCGGAGAACCGATCCAGACGAACTTGGCCCAGTCGAACTGAACTTCTTTGGAACCGATGAGCTGGTTGAAAAACAACCCAGGCGTGAAGAACCCTATGGTCAGGCCGTCCGGTTTGGCGACGCTGTAAAGATAATTCGCCGCGGTGAGCGAACCGGCGCCGGGCATATTGTGCAGAACGATCTGCGGCTTGCCGGGGATATGTGGGCTCATCGCCCGCGACAGCGCCCGCCCCCACAGATCGCTGATTCCGCCCGCGGAAAAGCCAATTACAAGCCGAATGGTCTTATCTTCGTAAAAATTCGATTGCGCCGAAGCCGGCGCAGCCACGGCCAACAGAATTAGTAAATTGAGTAGAGCCCGCCGCAATCAATTCTCCAATTTTTCTTTCCGACTATTGCCTATAGCCTGCTGTCTATTCCCTATTTCTTCCCTCGAGCCTCACGCCTCGCGCCTGCAGCCTCACGCCTTATCTTTAAATTCCAACCGCGAATCCCAAGTATGGAGCAAGCCCAACTCGTCGAGCGCTTCTTTCAAATACTTAAAATTGTAGTAATCGCTCACCGGTTTTTTCGCCAGGTTCCACTCGCTGGTGTAGAAATCCACCTTGCGCTGATAGGCATCCAAATCGAGCACCGGCCCCCACTCTTTGTGCACTTCGTCGTAAGCGATGGTCGCCAGCTCGCGGTTGATGAAATGGTTATGGCGCAGGATCGAGTCGAGAGCCTCTTGTTTGCTGTGGCGCGCCACCATGACGCCGCGCAACAAAGCGCGAATCATCCCCTTCACCACGAAGGGCTTCTCGGCGATGACCGCGGGTGAAGTGGAAAAGCCCGCCTCGGGAATCGAAAAAAGATCGCGGCACGACTGCAGCGCATGACCGCCCATCTGCACGGCGATGTTCCAGTGCGGTGGATCGCAGCAAACCGCATCGACTTCGCCTCTTTCGAACAGCCCCAGTCGAAAACGCTCGGTGTTGGGCGGCTTGCCCCGGCTATCGATCCAGGTCACATCCTTTTCCGGATCGACGCCGAAGTGGCGCATGACCATTTTGGCGTCCATGCTTGACCCGCCCTTGAGATCGCCGGCGATCTTGCGACCTTTCAAATCAGCAACGTCTTTGACATAGGGCTTGGCGACAAAGACATGCGCGGTGCGGTTGGCGATCGACACGACGTTCACTTCGCCGTCGATATGATCGCGCTTTTCCAGCACCGAGCGAAACGGCGGTGAGCCGCCGGGCGATTGGAAAATAATCGCGCCGTCTTTGCGCCACTGATGGCGCGGATGCTGGCTGTCCGGTATGCCTTGCACCGGCCGCAGGTCGACATCCAGTCCTTCTTCTTTGAAAAAGCCCTTGTCGTGGGCCACCCACATGGGCGCCAGATTCATCGGCAGCGCCGGCCCGAACACGACAATTTTTTCGTTGGAACTCATGCCTTATCTCCTTCGCGCGACCGACAAAAGCGGGCGCAGCACTTCTGTTTCGTTTACAGCGCAGGGGAGACAACGTCAAGCGCTGGCGTTGACTGGTTATAGGCCGAGTGTTACGAACTTGCTGTTCGCGATATGAAAAAACAGGGAAAGAATCGATGAAACGACTCATCACGCTTTTGGTCCTCGGTTTGCTGCTCCATGCGGCGCCTGCAATTGCCGCCGAAGCGAAACCGAAAGAGGTTTTACGGCTGCGCGTTGGCCTCGGCTCTTCGCCGGTGCCGCCGCTGCCCAATTCGGTGCTTTGGCTCGCCAAGGACCTGGGATTTTACCAACGCGAAGGTCTCGATATCGAATTGATCGAATTCCAGGGCACGCCGCTGGCGATCGCCGCGATGATCTCCGGCGATATCGATGTCGGCAACGTGTCCACCTCGGAAGTGATCCGCCTAACAGCATCGAAAAACGCGCCCATGCGCGCCATCCATTCGCCCGACGCGCGATTATATTTTCTCATTGCGGCGCGCGACGAAATCAAATCGCTGCAAGGGCTTCAGGGAAAGACCTTCGCCGTGGCGCGGCTTGGCAGCGTCGATCACACCCAGTCGATGCTCACGCTGAAAGCCCTCGGCGTCAATCCAGCTAACCTCACGGTGGTGGCGATGGGCGTGCCGACCACCCGCGCCCAAGCTCTGGTCGCCGGCCGGGTCGACGCCACTTCCATGTCGGTGGGAACCTGGGCATCGATACAGCGCGAGCCCGGTGTCAGGATTCTCGTCGATCACAACACGTTTTTCGAAAACGCCACGGTGGTGGAAAAAGTCAATGCCGCGACGGCGAAAGTCATCGAAGAAAAGCCCGAGCAGCTGCGCCGCTTCACGGCGGCGATCGTCAAGACCGCGCGCCACTTTGCCGAAAACCAGGAAGCCTGGGTCGCGGCGATCACCAAGCGCCGCGCCAAACTCGAGCGCGCCGATGCGGTGAATTTATGGAACGGCTTTAGAACCTCATGGGCGGTCAACGGCCTGATGAACCTCGAAAGTTACAAAAAAACCGCCGACTTCTACTACCAAACTGCCGCCTTCGAAAAAGTCCCCAAGATCGATGTCAACGAATGGACCGACACCCGCTTCTTGGACGACGTGCTAAAAGAAACCGGAGTCAACCCGAAATTCGATCCACCGGGCCGGCCGTTCCGCTAACCAGGAGGCCTGGTTTTAAAGCCTCTCCCACCGGTAGCGATTTGTGCAGTTTGCGCGGCTTCAGTTCATTCGCTTCGGCTCGAAACAAGCTTTGCGGCTAATCCCCCTCCTCTTTCCTCCCCCGCAGCGCGGCTGTGTCGTAATGCGCAAATGCCCCACATTTGTCATCCCGAGCGCAGCGAGGGATCTCGTGTTTTCAGCCACATACGAAGAAGAGATTTCTCGGCTTCACCTCGAAATGACAGTTGCGACACAGTCTCAGCGCGGGGGAGGATGAAGGTGGGGGCGATCGTGGCGACCCCTGCGGTTAGAATTCCCAATCCGAATCCTATTCTCTGTGATCTCTGCGCCCTCTGTGGTGAGTCTGCTCTGATCCTAGTCGAGCGCCGCCACCGTCATCGACTCCCGCGCCCCTTCAAGCCAATCGACATCATCGGAAATCGTGACCGCGCAACCGCGCACGCGATAGACCCCCGGCGCGCGGGCGCCTTCGGGCAGCGCCCCCTTGTCGCGCAGCGCCCGCGCCGCCTCCATCAGCAGCAAGCGCGCTTTGATGATGGTCATGTCGCCGGCGCAGAGATTCTCTTGGGTGCGGTCCAGGATCGCTTGCGGGCCTTCGTTCTCGGTAACGCAGACATCCTGCAAGTTCACCCCGGCGATGCCGAAGCGGCGGTTCTTGTGCAGTTCCCAATTCATCAGATAATCGTTCGCTTTGTTCGCCTTCATGCGCACATGGCCGAACGGCAGCGCATTGGTCGGCGGATCATAGGCTTCCTCGGCAAAAGCGCCGCGCAGGGTTTCCTTCGACGCCTCTTTGATGCTCTTGCTCGGAAACCATTTGATTTGCCACTTGACGCAGCTTTCATCGTCTACCGGAACGTAGGCCCTCGCCTGTTTTTGATCGCCGCCCGGCGGCATCGTGTAAAAAGGCAGGACGAATTGATTGATGCGCCACAAGCTCTTGCCGGCTGCCGCGGGCCTTCGGGCACCGTAGGTAAAACCGCCGGCGCTGTCGGCGATCACGACATCCAGCGGCGTGCGCGCGCCCGAGCGCTGCGCCACGCGGTGCTGATCCGGCTGCTGCGTCGCCGTGAGTTCCTCGTCGCCGAGATCGTAGGGCGAGTGCAGCCACATGACATGAGTCGGATCGATGCCGCCTTCGAGCACTTGGAGATAATTGCACTCTTGAAAAAACATTCGATACTGCCGGTCGTCGTCGGTGACGCGGAGAAATTCCAGGTCCGGTATCTCCGGCAGCGCCGGGCTGCGACCCATGTAGGTCCAGATGATGCCGCCGCGCTCGGCGCAAGGATAACCGGAATGATGGATTTGTTCGGTGAAGGCGATCTCAGCGGGGATGTTCGGCATCTCGAGGCACTTGCCGTCCGGAGCAAACATCCAACCATGATAAGGACAGCGCAGCCCATCCGCTTCGACGCGACCGTAAAATAGCGGCGCCAGGCGATGCGGACAAAATGAACGGATCAGTCCCAACCGGCCGTTCCTCGTCCGGAACAATACTAAATCTTCGCCGAGCAACTTCACCCGGAGCGGTCGTCCGCCGGGCTCGCGCATATCGGCCGCCGGCGTCACCGGAATCCAATATTGCCGGAACAGATTGCCCATCAGCGAGCCGGGCCCAACCCGCGTCAGCGCTTCATTTTCTTCCTTGGTAAAATTGTGGATTTGTTCTGTCCCCGCTCCGTAGGCGCTCTCGGCTTTCATGGCATTTACCTCTTCTGGCAAGAAGATTCCCCTAAACCATCGCCCCTGTCAAACTTCGGCGGCGGTTTCCGGCGATTTGAATAATTCGAACGTCTTGATCGACAGGACCGCGTCCACTCATCGAACTTGACAGCAAAATAGCGAAGTGGAAAGGTAAGCCATCTTACCCGGATGAGAAGCAAGCAGGAGGATAGAACCATGGCCATCGGCTTATCCCACGGCGGAACTACGATTTATTCGAACACGACTCCCTCTAAACAAATTCTCGTCGGCACCCGCGAAGGTGTCGTCACGATCGAACGCGACGGCGCAGAATGGCGCATCGGCCCGCGCGCCCTCGCCGACAAACATATCAGCGCCATTATCCGCGAGCCCGTGAGCGGCTTGCTTTTTGCCGGAGCCTTTCACGGCGGCGTCATGGCCAGCGCCGACGAAGGCAAAAGCTGGGAAGCGCGCAACGGCGGCATGAGCCAAAACAACGTCTACTCGTTGGCGGCGCAAAACTTCAACGGCCGCCCGCGCGTGTTCGCCGGCACCGAGCCGGCGCATCTTTTCGTCAGCGATGACTTGGCTGTGCAATGGCGCGAGCTGCCCAATCTGCGCGCGGTGCCGAGCGTGCCTAAGTGGAGCTTTCCGGCGCCGCCCCATATCGGCCATGTCAAACATATCAACTTCGATCCCGAGCATCCGAACACCATCTATGCCTCCATCGAGGTCGGCGGTTTACTACGTAGTGCGGATGGTGGCGAGCACTGGGAAGAGTTCCCGGGCCTCTACGAAGACGTCCACCGGCTGATGATTCACCCGACCGACGCAAATTTTTTGTTTGCTGTCACCGGCCGCGGTCTCTACACCGGCCCGCAACGCGGCGCGGCCTGGGAACAGTGGACCCGTAGAGAAGACGACATCGGCGGCTACCCGGATGGTTTCGTATTTCGCCCGAGCGATCCCAAGCTTATCTTCATGACCGCTGCCCACGACGCGCCAGGCACCTGGCGCAACACCCACTTTGCCGGCGCGCGCATCTCGCGCAGCAAAGACGGCGGACGCAGCTGGGAGATTCTCAAGAACGGCCTGCCCGACCGCCTGCAAGCGAGCATCGAAGCGTTCTGCCTTGAAGAAGCCGGCGCGGCAACGTCGATCTTCGCGGCAACCACCGCAGGTGAAATTTTTTGCAGCGAAGACTTGGGCGACAGCTGGAAAGTGATCGTCAATGGATTAGCGCCGATTTCCAAGGCCGGCCACTACCGGGCTTTGGTGCAGGCCGCGTAGCGCTGCAACGATACCATTTCGTTTTAGGTTCACGCGCACCACGAAGGACACGAAGTTTGGAAAAAATGATTCTCTTTCCTTCGTGATCTTCGTGCCTCCTTAGAAAACAGATGTGCAAGTAAGATCTCAGCGACGAATTGACATAGGGTTTCCGTCATACCGGCGAAAGCCGGTATCCATCCCCTACCTCCCCTGGATGCCGGCCTGCGTCGGCATGACGAATCAAGGGAGGAGCCATGCGGTGCAGGGGAGGCCGCAGTTTCATACTTTGTAGGCGAGCGTAAGTTCATGAACACTTCGTGGTGAATGAAATCATCTCCCTGTGAGCCGGCATCAGTCAATCCACCTATTTTTGGCAAAAGCGCCGCTCACCGCGTTTTTCCCGCGGCGATCGCCCGCTCGGCGATGTGATCGTAGATGAAGCGAAACACGCTGATGCTCTCGCGCACAACTTCGAGCACGCGCCGGCCTTCTTCATCGCTCTTGGCGTACTGAGCGAGTATGCGCACAGTCTGGTCGGCATGACCGCCCTCTCCTGGATCAGCGGCATCCGCCGCCTCCCAATGAACCAAGTATTTGCCATCGAGTCCCAGCGGTTCCCATTTCTTGCGCGCGTTCAACGCCACCTCGCCGTAGCGCGCCGCCAGCGCGCCGTGATTGGTCAGCTCCAACGAGCCAACCGCGGCGAAACCTTCGAGCCAAGGCCGGGTGCGGCTCATGTTGTCCCAGTAGTGGATGCCCATGCGCATCGGTATGCTCGGCACATGACCGAGCACTTCCTCGCGCGTCATGCCCAAGCCCTCGCCGAAGGTCACCATGCTGCCATGATGGGTGTCGTGAATCGTCGGATCGTCGACTTCTTCAACGTAGATATTGCTGATCATGTAGGAGCGCGGGCCGAGGTCCGGGCAATTGGCGATGACGTTGCCGAACCAGCGCGGGAAATGCGCCGCAAAGTAGGTATGCTCCGGCGTAAAGATCCTCGTCCCGTCTTTGGTGAGATGATGATTGACGAACTCGATGATCTTCGGCTTGGCTTCCCACCACGACTCGGCAACCGCCTGTAAGACATCTTCTTTGGTAAGCATGGTTCAAGTCCTTTCATCTGTAGTGCAACTCACTAACCTAAACACCGGAGAGATTTCTCGCCGCGCTCGAAATGACAACGGAAGAATGCGTTTCTGTCATCTCGAACGAAGTGAGAGATCTCCTCTCTCACGCTTTTTTGCCAAACAAATGGCCCCACTGCTGTAAGATCTTCGCCTTATACTCCGGGCTCACCCCGCTCACTTCAGGGAATTGGTCCTTGCTGGCAAACGGCCGGCAGGCGTCGATGATTTGGCAAGAGCTCACCATCTCCCCAGCGGCGCGCTCCGCCGCCGTCAGCGTCGGATTCAGGTCGCTAGCGGGCACGCTGACGATTTCCGACTGTCGCCTGGGGTCCCAGCGCGTCGCCACCGCCCACATCACTTCGTTGAAATTGGTGATGTCGATATCTTCGTCGACCACGATGATTAAGCGCGTGTCGCGTCCGCCGTCCCGCGTTGCCAGCACGCCATGGCCAACCTGGCGCGCGTGGCCCGCATAGCGCTGGCGTATCGCCACGGTAACGACGAAGCGTCCCTGGCGCGGGAACCAGACGCCGCGAACATCGGGAATCCCGGCACGCTCCATGGAAGACCAGATGTTGGCCGCCCGGACGTACTTGTACATATCTGTGTTGAGATAGGTCTTCAGCGGCGGATCGCCGGTGATGATCGGATCGTCACGATGATAGATCGCGGAAATTTTCACCACCGGCCGGTCAATCGTGCCAGACGCGTAATACCCGGGCCATTCGCCGAACGGCCCTTCGGGGTGGGAAACCTTTTCCGGCGGCGGCGCAAACCCTTCTAATACGATTTCAGCATTGGCCGGCATCGGCAGGCCGGTCAGTTCAGACGTCACCACCAGCACCGGTTCGCCGAGCAAACCGCCGAGAAAATCGTACTCGCAGACGCCCCAGGGGATGCCGAGAGAGCTGGCGAGCAACATCGATGGCGGCACGCCGCAGGCGATCAGAAACGGGCAGTCTTTCCCTTGGCTCCAATATTTTTGCGCGATCAAATTGCCGTGCTTGCCGGGGATCATCCACAGTCCGACGGTATTTTGATCGTGCATTTGGACACGATAGGTGCCGACATTGACGTAACCGCTGTCCGGATCGCGCGCGATCACCGCGTCGAATGTGCCGATGTATCGCCCGCCGTCTTTTTCATGCCACTGGGGCGCGGGAAATTTGCCGATGTCAACGGCGCTGCCCGCCAACATGTTCTGCAACACCGGCGCGCTTTTTACTTCGCTCGGCGGCAGCGGCTTCATTTCCGCCAATCGCCGTTTAATCTCCAGGACAAGAGGAATGCCGCGCTGCTCCGGCGCCACCCCCAGCGCCAGCGCCTGGCGCCGCGGCGAGTACAACACATTGCTCAACACACGCAAACCTTTGGGATAATCGGGGATCTCATCGAAGAGCAGCGCCGGCGTCGAGACCTGCTCGGCAAACAATTCCGTCAGCGCGCCGATCTCAAGATTCCAATGGGCACCGGCAATTTCTTCGAGTTCGCCGTCGGAGCGGACCTGGTCAATGAACTTCCGCAGATCGAAAGCTGCTTCCATGCGCTGTTCTTTGTTCATCGTAATTTTGCTCCACTCAGAGATTGGTTGTGCTTCGCGCGCTATCGATTTTTATCAGCACCCTCACCTCAATGCTCTCCCGTCAAGGGAGAGGATGTCGGAGGGCGCGGACGAAGAACTCTCCGACCTTCGTGATTTTCGTGTCCTCCATCGAAAATACATGTGCAGGTATGATCCGGGCGACGACTTGGCACGAAGGTTCCGTCATACCGGCGAAAGCCGGTATCCATCCCCTCCCGCCCCTGGATGCCGGCCTTCGCCGGCATGACGAATCGGGCGGCGTGCAGGGAGGCTGCAATTTCATACTCTGTGGACGAGCGTAAGCTCATGAATCACTTCGTGGTGGAAAAAGATCCTCAACGACGCGTTGAAAACGCAAACAATCTACCTGCTATTCGTGTCCAAGCCATAGAATCGCCGCGCATTGCCACCCAGCACAGCCGCTTTGTCGGTGTCGTTCAAATCGCCGCGCGCGAGCAACTGATCAATCTCATGGCGGCATTTCTCGGCGTTGAACACCTCATGAGGAAAGTCACTGCCGAAAACGAACGCTTCCCTCCCAGCCTTCTCCACGGCGAACCCCAGACCCTCGTCATCGACGTCAAAGCCGACGTACATCCTGCCGTCGCGCATCTGCCGACGCATATAGTCGCTCGCCTTCTCACCGGCCTTGGGGCCACCAACGAGCTGATTGTCCAAGTCCACTTGAAGATGGCTTGGGTGATACGACCGGTCGAGGCGATCGAGAAAAAACGGCACCCAAGTCGAGCCGCCTTCGAGAAAGGCCACGCGGATCTTCGGGAAGCGTTCAAAAATGCCATGGGCCAACAAGCCCGCCGCTTGGATGGCAATGCCAAACGGATGGCCGAGGGCATGCACCGGGTAGTAGGTGCTAAATCCATCCATGCCGAGATGGTGCAGCGAACCGACATGCACCGCCAGGGCACAACCGAGCTTCTCGGCTTCTTCATAGATCGGCCAGTACACCTTGGCGCCAAGGTGGTCTTTGATTCCTTCCCCGTTGGACGGCAACATGCCGCCCAACATGCCGCACTCCTTGACAGCGTGGTGCAGCTCGGCTACCGCCGCTTCGACATCCTGGATTGGCAACAACGCCATGCCTTTGAGCCGCGGGCTCTTACTGGTGAATTTTTCGTAGAGCCAAGTGTTGTAAGCGCGGCAAGCGGCGATCGCCCAATGCTCGGCGACAAAGCGGCCGACGGCGAGGCCGAAGGTGGGATAAAGCACGCTGCAGGATATCCCGGTTTGATCGAGGAATTGCACCCATTCCCTTGGACCGGGATTTTCCAAAGCGACGCGATTCCCTTCCGGGCGCAGATAGTTGAAATGCAGATGATCGAGCACCGGAAAGATTTGCGACGAGCGGTTGCCCGCCGGCATATACTTGGCGATCGCCTCTTGATCGGCGATATCATTCACATGGCCGTCAGCGTCGATGATCTCCATTCAATTCTCCTCTGCGTGTCCCCCTCTTTCATCCTCCCCCGGGTCGGCGGAGGACACAGGTGGGGGCATCATCGCCAGCTATTTATGATGCATCGATTTCTCATACCGCTTGTAATGCCAGTTCGTTCGACCTGTCAATCAGTTCCCAATGCCCTGCATCGCACCGTTGGCATCGACGTTTCAAGCGGCGGCAATTGCGACATTACAGCGTCGATTGAAGGCGCGAAAATTACATGGTAGACGGAACGGACTATGTCCAAGTACCGAGTTACCGTCGACACCGGGGGAACTTTTTCCGATTTCGTTTTCTTCAACGAAGACACGGGCGAAATTACCATCACTAAAGTTCCGTCCACACCGAAGGAACCGTTTCAAGCGGTCTTGAACGGCGTCAAAGAACTAATCGATCAAGGCGTCGCGGCCGGCGATATTTCGTTTTTTTGCCACGGCACCACCGTCGGCACCAATGCGCTGCTCGAGGAGAAGGGCGCCAAGACCGGCTTGATGGTGACCCAGGGTTTCCGCGGCATTTACGAAGTCATGGAGCAGACCCGCGGCTACGGCCCGGCGACCTACGATCTGTTCTTCGAGAAGCCGCGCTTGCTCGCGCCGCCCTATTTGACCGAAGAGATTCCCGAGCGCGTCGATTTCAAGGGCAATGCGCTCAAAGCGATTGACGTCGAAGCTTCGCGCCAGGCGATCCGCCGGCTCAAGAATAAAGGCGTGCAGTCGGTGGCGGTGTGCTGTTTGTTTTCGTTTTTGAATCCCGACCACGAACTTAAAATCAAAGAACTCTTCGCCGAAGAATTTCCCGAGGCGCGGCTGTCGCTGTCCTATGAAGTGTTGCCGCAGATCCGCGAGTTCTACCGTCTGAGCACCACGGTGATCAACGCCTATATTCAGCCGGTCATGGCCAGTTACCTGGGCCGCCTGGAAAACCGCATGCGCGAAATGGGCGTAACCACGCCGAAGCTCTACATCATGCAGTCCAACGGCGGCGTATCGACCTTCAAAGGTTCGGCGGAAAAACCGGTGGCGACCGTGCTTTCCGGCCCCGCCGGCGGCGTCATCGCGTCCATGGGCACCTGCGAGCGGGTCGGCATCAACAACATCATCACCTTCGACATGGGCGGCACCAGCTGCGATGTCGCGCTGATTCATCAGGGCAATCCGGTGATCACCACGCAAGGCAAGATCAACCTGCGCCCCATCGCCTTGCCGATGCTCGACATTCATACTGTCAGTGCGGGCGGCGGCACCATCGCGCGCATCGACGCCGTCGGCGGCCTGCAAGTGGGCCCGGACAGCGCCGGCGCCGATCCCGGCCCGGTGTGTTACAACCGCGGCGGTGAAAACATCACGGTTACCGATGCCAACATGGTGTGCGGCGTCCTCGATCCGAACCATTTCCTTGGCGGCCGCATGAAGCTCGACAAGGAGAAAGCGCAACGCGTCTTGGAGGAAAAGCTCGCCAAACCGTTAAAGCTCGATCTCCTCGAAGCCGCCGATGGGGTTTTGAAAATCATCGACGCCAAGATGGAAGAAGCGATCAAAGCCGTTTCGTCGGCGCGCGGCTACGATATCCGCGATTTTACCCTCGTCGCCTTCGGCGGCGGCGGGCCGATGCATGCCGGCCGAATGGCGTTGGATCTGGGGATTCCGTCCGTGCTCGTGCCGCTCACGCCCGGTGTGCACTCGGCGTTGGGCTTGCTGATGTCGGATGTGAAGCATGACTATGTGCGCTCGAAGCTGGTCGGCCTCGACGATCTCGATTTGACCGAGATCAATCATATGTTTCACCAGTTGATCGAGCGCGCCAATGCCGATCTCCGGAGCGAAGGATTTCGCCGACGAAGAGATCAAGATCGAACCCTATCTCGATCTGCGCTATGCCGGCCAGGGCTACGAACTGACGGTTCCTTGCTCGATGCCGCCGCTGACCAAACATGACTTGCTGATGATGCGCCAGCGCTTCGACACCATGCACGAGCAGAACTCCGGCCACAAAGCCGAGAGCGAGCCGGTTGAGCTGGTAAGCCTGCGGCTGATTTCACTGGGCTTGGTGCCGCAGGCTAAACTATCGCCCGGCAAAGTCACCGGCCGCAAAGTTGAGGAGGCTAAACTCAGCGACCGCAAAGTCTACTTCGGCAAGGAACACGGCGTACTCACCACCCAGGTGTATAACCGCGACCTGTTCGAGCCCGGCCACAACATCTCCGGCCCGGCGATCGTCGAACAGCTGGACACCACCACGGTCATCCAACCCGAGCAAGAAGCGACGGTGGATGGCTATCGGAATATCATCATAAGGGAGAAGGCATGAGGCAACAGGCAATAGGCAATAGTAGAACATCCGGATTTCTTACTATTGCCTGTTGCCTATTGCCTGTTGCCTAAAAATTCATGACTGTCGATCCCGTTACCCTGCAAGTCATCCAAGCGCGCCTGGCCGGCATCGTCCAGGAGATGCAGAATTCGCTCTTCCGCACCGGCTATTCGACGATTATTCGCGAGTCCCAGGACGCCAGCTGTGCGCTGCTCAATCGCCAAGGTGAAGTCGTCGCGCAACATGTCGTGCTGCCGCTGCACATGGGCGCCTTTCCCGCTTGCGCTGCGGGTATATTGAAAAACTATACGCCCGACGAAGTCCACGAAGGCGACGCCTTCATCACCAACCATCCCTATCTCGGCGGCAGTCCCCACGCTCCCGACATGGCGGTGCTGTCGCCGATCTTTTTCCACGGCGAGTGGGTCGGCTTCGCCGCCAACTTGGCGCACAAAAGCGACATTGGCGGACCGGTGCCGGGTAGCTGTTGGAGCCAGGCGCGGGAAATTTACCAAGAAGGACTGCATGTCCCGCCGATCAAATACGTTCACAAGTTTCAAACCAGCAAAGATATCGAAGCCATGCTCGGCGCCAATAGCCGCACCCCGGAGCTCGTCGTCGGCGACCTGCGCGGCCAGGTTGGCGCGGCACGCTTGGGCGAGCGGCGCTTTCAAGAATTGATCGAGCGCTACGGCAAGGAGACGATCCTGCAATCGTTCGAAGAGCTGTTCGCCTTGACCGAAGCCAAAGTCCGCGCCGAGATCGCCTCTTGGCCCGACGGCGTCGGCGAAGGCGAGCGCTTCGTCGACAGCGATGGCATCGAGCTCGACAAGCCCGTCAGATTGCATGTGCGCATGGAGAAAAAAGGTGACCGGCTGCTCTTCGATTTCACCGGCAGCGCCGACCAGACCAAGGGACCGGCGAATATTCGCCCGACCATCGTGCGCGCCGCCTGCGCCTATCTCATGACCTGCCTGGTCGACCCAGCGCTGGCGATCAACTACGGATTGGCTCGCTGCATCGAAATCAAAGTGCGCGACGGCAGCGTGGTCAACCCGATCTTCCCGGCGCCGGTCAACACCTACAATCCGACCGTCCACGCGCTGGTCGAATCTCTCCTCGAAGCGTCGAGCCAGATCACACCGCACAAAAAAGTCGGCGACGGCTGCAGCAGCCGCTCGATCATCATCGGCGGCCGCAGCAACAAGACCGGCAAAGGCTACGTGCAGTACGAAATCTTCGGCGGCGGCTCGGGCGGGCGCAGCGGCAAAGACGGCGTGTCGGGAACGAATGTCAATCAATCGAACGCCAGGATCGCTCCCATCGAAATCATCGAGTCGGAATTCGCCACCCGTTTGAAACGGTTCGAGCTCATCGCCGACTCCGGCGGTCCCGGCAAGTTCCGCGGTGGTTTAGGCTTTGTCCGGGAGTACGAGGTGCTCGATAACGACGCGCGCTTTTCCTTGCGCTCGACCAAACACACCGTCGCGCCGAAGGGCATCGACGGCGGCATGGACGGCAAGACCGGCCACTGCGTCTTGAACCCAGGCACGCCAAGCGAACGGGCCATCCCATCGCGCTTCTCCGACCATGTCCTCCACCCCGGCGAAGTTTTTTGCCTCGACACCCCTGGCGGCGGCGGTCTCGGCAACCCCCTGGAACGCGACCCCGAACGGGTCCTCAACGACGTGCGTAACGGCTATGTAACCCAGGAGCGCGCGCGACAAGTTTATCGCGTGGCGATCGACAGCGCGGGTAACGATTTCCTCGTCAATCAAGCAGCGACGGCGCAATTGCGCGCGCAGGCACTAGGCAATAGGCAATAGGCAACAGAAAGATCCGATCTATGCGTTGTCCTTTTCCTACTATTGCCTGTTGCCTAGTGCCTATTGCCTAACCCATGGTCGATCCCATCACCCTGCAAGTCATCCAAGCGCGCCTGGCCGGCATCGTCCAGGAGATGCAGAATTCGCTCTTTCGCACCGGCTACTCGACGATCATCAGAGAATCCCAGGACGCCAGCTGCGCGGTGTTGAATGCCCGCGGCGAAGTGATCGCCCAGCATGTCGTCTTGCCGCTTCACATGGGCGCCTTCCCGGCCTGCGCCGCGGCGATTTTGAAAACTTTTTCCAATGACGAAATCAACGACGGCGACGCTTTCATCACCAACCATCCCTATCTCGGCGGCAGCCCGCACGCGCCTGACATGGGCGTGTTCACGCCGATTTTTTTTCGCGGTGACTGGGTCGGCTTCGCCGCCAACATGGCGCACAAGAGCGACATCGGCGGCACCGTACCCGGCAGCGGCAGCGGCACCGCCCGGGAAATCTATCAGGAAGGCTTGCATCTGCCGCCGGTAAAATTCATGGCGCGCCTCCAGCCGGTCAAAGAGATCGACGCCATGATCGCGGCCAACAGCCGCACCCCGGCCTTGGTGCTCGGCGACCTGCGCGGCCAGGTCGGCGCGGCGCGGCTGGGCGAGCGGCGCATTAGCGAACTGATGGAGCGCTACGGCAAGGATGTCATATTGGCGTCCACCGAGCTGCTCTCCGCCCACACCGAGAACCGTGTGCGCCAGGCGATCGCCTCCTGGCCCGACGGCGAGTCCGAGGGCGAAAGCTTCGTCGACCACGATGGCATCGATCTCAGCCAGCCGATTCGCATCCATGTAAGAGTGAAAAAGACCGGCGACCGGCTCCACTTCGATTTCAGCGAATCGAGCGATCAGACTCAGGGGCCGGCGAACATCCGCCCGCCGCTAGTGCGCGCCGCCTGCGCCTATTGTCTGGTCGCCTTGGTCGATCGTTTCCTGCCGATCAACCAGGGCCTCGCCCGCTGCATCGACGCGACCTTTCGCGAAGGCAGCGTCGTCGATCCGCGCTTTCCCGCCGCGGTCAATACTTATATGCCGACGGCGCTGGCCGCCGCCGAAGCGATCCTGCGTGCCCTGGCGCACTTCGTTCCCGAACGGCGCATCGCCGGCGGTTCCGGCAGCGCCGCCTTGGTCCTCGGCGGCCGCGACGCGCAGAGCAACCGCGCCTATGTCCATTACGAAATTTTCAGTGGCGGTACCGGCGCCCGCGCCGGCAAGGACGGCGTGTCGGCCACCGCGTTCCATCTGAGCAACTGCAGAACCGCCCCCATCGAGATCATCGAGTCCGAGTTTCCCACCCGGGTCGAGCGCTTCGAAATGCTCGCCGACTCCGGCGGCGCCGGCGAGTGGCGCGGCGGCTTGGGCTTTGTCCGTGAGTATCGAATACTCGCCGACGACGTGCGCTTCTCGATGCGCACCGACAAACACGCCATCGAACCCTTCGGCAGCAGCGCCGGCCTGCCCGGCGGCAAAGGTGCCTGCTTGATCAATCCCGAGTCAAACACAGCACAGCGTCTCCCATCTCGTTTCGGCGATCACCGGCTCGGACACAACGATACCATCCGCGTCGAGCGTCCCGGCGGCGGCGGCCTGGGCAATCCCTTAAACCGGCCGGTGGAAAAAGTCCTCGAAGATTTGCGCCAGGGGTATGTTTCCGTCGCCCGCGCCCAATCCGACTACGGCGTCGCCGCCGAGATGTTCGACGGCGAGCCCTGCCTTCACGAGGGAGAAACCGCCCGTTTACGAGGAAAAACTGAATAATTCGTTGGCAAATACGGGGCTCCTCTGCTATACCTCTACGAAATTAATTATTTTCCTGAAGGAGGAAAACAAAATGGCAGCAGCAAAAAAGAAAGCAGCGAAGAAGAAAAGAAAGCCCAACGCGGCGTTCATGAAACCGGTCCAGCCGGACGCCAAGCTCGCCCTGGTGGTTGGCAGCAAACCGATCCCGCGCACCGAGGTGACCAAGAAGCTGTGGGCGTATATCAAGAAGAACGGCTTGCAAGACAAAAAGAAGAGAACCAACATCAACGCCGACGATGCGTTGAAGGATGTCTTCGGCGGCAAAAAAACCGTCACCATGTTCGAGATGACCAAGTTGGTCAGCAAACACGTAAAATAACTTTTACTCGCCTGCGAGTGACCAAGGCCAAGAACACCGCAGAGGCGGCGTTCTTGGCCTTGGTATTTTCAGGGAAGAATTCAATTCTCACCGCGAAGGACACGAAGATTTACGATAATGACTTCTCCGAGCTTCGTGTCTCCTTAGAAAATGCATGTGCAGGTACGATCTGGGCGACGTATTGGCATGAGGCTTCCGTCATACCGGCGAAAGCCGGTATCCATCCCCCCTCCGTCGCCTGGATGCCGGCCTTCGCCGGCATGACGAATCAAGAGAGCAACCCTGTGGTGCTGGTTGGGCTGCAATTTCAAATTCTTTAGACGAGTGTCACCTCATGGACACTTCGTGGTGAACAAGATCTTCGCGCTAACGGTTCAGCGCGTCGAATAGATGGAGCTGTTTGATGTGGCCTTCGTCTTCGAAGTGGACAGGGTAGTTGCCGGTAAAGCAGGCGTCGCAAAAGCCTTTCTTCTCACCGTTGAAATAAGTGTACATGCCGTCGTTGGAAAGATAGGCCAGGGTATCGGCTTCGACGAAGCGGCGGATCTCTTCGACGGAATTGGCCGACGCGATCAATTCGCCGCGGGTCGGTGTGTCGATGCCGTAGTAGCAGGGACCGGTAGTCGCCGGCGAGCTGATGCGCAGATGCACTTCGCGGGCGCCGGCGTCGCGCAGCATGCGGATGATCTTGCGGCTGGTGGTGCCGCGCACGATCGAATCGTCGACGACGATGACGCGCTTGCCCTGCAAGACATCGCGCTGGGCGTTGAGTTTGATCTTGACGCCGAAGTTGCGGATGGTCTGCTGCGGTTCGATGAAAGTGCGGCCGACATAATGATTACGGATCAGGCCGAACTCGAGGGGAATTTTCGATTCTTCGGCGAAGCCCATCGCCGCCGGCACGCCGGAGTCGGGCACCGGCGTAACCATATCCGCCTTAACGCCGCTCTCCCGCGCCAACTGGCGCCCCAGCGATTTGCGCACTTGGTAGACATTGTGGCCAAACAGTTTGCTGTCCGGTCGGGCGAAGTAAATATATTCGAAAATGCACTTGGCGTGAGGCACCGGCGGAAACGGTTTGAGGGACTCGACGCCATCGGGACCGATCGTCACAATCTCGCCGGGCTCGACATCGCGCACATACTCCGCTTCGATCAAATCCAAAGCGCAGGTCTCGGAAGCGAACACATAGGCACCGCGATTCTTGCCCTCAGGAAAGCGGCCCAACACCAACGGCCGAAAGCCAAAGGGATCGCGCGCCGCGATCAATTTATCGAGGGTCAAGAAGAGCAGCGAATAAGCGCCGCGGCAGCGGCTCAGGGCTTCGACGATTCTTCCCATCAACGTCGGCTCCCTCGAAGTCGCGATCAGATGAATGATGACTTCGGTGTCCGATGTCGATTGGAAGATCGAACCGGCCTGCTCGAGCTCGTTGCGCAGCAGCGTGCCGTTGACCAGATTGCCGTTGTGCGAGATCGCGATCGGCCCCTGCGAATATTCGACGACGAAGGGTTGGGCGTTTTTGAGATGGCTCTGGCCTTGGGTCGAGTAGCGATTGTGGCCGATGGCATTTTGCCCTTCGAGCCGCTTGATGACTTCTTCTTTGAAGGCGTCGGCGACCAAACCCATCTGGCGATGGGAGATCAGCCCCTTGCCGTCGGAGGTAACGATGCCGCAAGATTCCTGGCCGCGATGTTGCAGCGCGTAAAGTCCCAAGTAAACCATGTTGGCCGCCTCGGGATGGCCATAGATGCCCATGACCGCGCACTCTTCATGGAATTTGTCGGACATCGTTAAATCTAGCGATCCGCCCTATCCGAGTGAACCTTGAACGATTGAACTCTCGTACGAAGTTATTTGAGCCGCGCTGTAAGTCCATTAAACCAGATCGCGCGCAACTCTTCCACTGGCAACTGCAAAAGCGGTTGAAACACCAGCCGGCTGCCGCCGACGGCGCCGATCACCAGCAGCGGCACATGATGTTGCTCGGCGAGATCTTGCAAAGGTTCCAGGTTGGATTCTTTGACCGAAACCACGATGCGCGACTGCGATTCGCTGAACATCAGCGCATCGGCGCGGATCATTTCATGGGTCTCGACGCGCACGCCTAAAGGCTTTTCCGGACCGCCGATGCAGCACTCGGCGAGCGCGACGGCCAAGCCGCCGTCGGAAACGTCATGAGCCGATTGCAAAAGTTGCTGCTCGATGGCGTCGATGCAGCAGTTCTGCACCGCCAGTTCCAATTTGAGGTCGATCCAGGGCGGCGTGCCGCGGGTCAGACCATGAACCGTCTTCAAATATTCGCTGCCGCCCAGTTCTTCACGGGTGCGCCCAAGCAAGACAACGACGTCGCCTGCAGCCTTGAACCAAGGCGTGACGAAGCGTTCGACTTTTTCCAAGAGCCCGACCATGCCGATGGTCGGCGTCGGATGGATCGGCACACCGTCCGTTTCGTTGTAAAAACTCACATTGCCGCTGACCACCGGGACGTGCAGCGCCAAACAAGCGTCGCGCATGCCGTGAATCACCTCGGCGAACTGCCACATTACCTCGGGATTCTCCGGGCTGCCAAAATTCAGGCAATCGGTGAGTCCTACCGGGCGCGCGCCAACGCAGGCGAGATTGCGCGCCGCTTCGGCGACCGCGAGAACGCCGCCGACGTAGGGATCTAGATAGCAGTAACGGCTATTGCCGTCAGTCACCAGCGCCAAACCTTTTTCCGTGCCTTTGACGCGGATCACCGCAGCATCGGCGCCCGCGGCGACGATCGTGTTGCTGCGCACATATTGGTCGTACTGCCGATAGATCCACTCTTTGGATGCCAGATTGGGCGATGCCAAGAGTTGCTTTAACGCGGCGCCGAAATCCTTCGGCTCGGCGATCGTCGCCAAATCCAGTTGCTGCACCTGATCTTGATACGCTGGCCGTGCGGTCGGCCGCTGATAGGCCGGCGCCTCCTTGGTCAGCGCCCGGATCGGCAGGCACGCCACCTCTTCGCCTTCCCACAGCGTGCGAAACCGCTGGTCGCCGGTGACCCGGCCCACGACCACCGCATCGAGATCCCATTTGTCGAAGATTTTTTTAATCGCTGCTTCGCAGCCCTGTTTCGCGACCAAGAGCATGCGCTCTTGAGATTCGGACAAGAGAATCTCGTACGGCGTCATGCCGGTCTCGCGCATCGGCACCCGCGATAAATCGAGCTCGATGCCGCAGCCGCCGCGCCCGGCCATTTCAGTGGAAGAACTCGTCAAGCCCGCCGCGCCCATGTCTTGGATGCCGATGATGTAATCGTGTTGAAACAGTTCCAGACAAGCTTCGAGTAACAGCTTCTCGGTAAACGGATCGCCCACCTGAACTGTCGGCCGGCGCTGCTCTTTCTCCTCGGAAAACGACTCCGACGCCATGGTTGCGCCGTGAATGCCGTCCCGGCCGGTCTTCGAGCCGACATACATCACCGGGTTGCCGACTCCTTGGGCAAGACCGGTGAAGATGCGCTGCGCGTCGACCAGGCCGAGAGTGAAAGCGTTGACGAGAATATTAGCGTTATAGCAGGCGTCGAAGTAACACTCGCCGCCCACGGTAGGGACACCGATGCAATTGCCGTAACCGCCGATGCCGGCGACCACGCCGGCGACCAGATAGCGCGTGCGCGGATGATCGATGGCGCCGAAGCGCAACGAATTGAGCGAAGCGATGGGCCGTGCGCCCATGGTAAAAATATCCCGCAGGATGCCGCCGACGCCGGTCGCCGCGCCCTGGTACGGCTCGATGAACGAAGGATGGTTGTGGCTTTCCATCTTGAATGCCACGGCCAAGCCGTCACCGATGTCGACGACTCCGGCGTTCTCACCCGGCCCTTGCAGCACATAGGGGCCTTCGGTGGGCAGGTTTTTCAGATAGACGCGCGAGCTCTTGTAACTGCAGTGCTCGGACCACATGACCGAGAATACGCCAAGCTCGGTGTAGTTGGGCTCGCGGCCGAGGAATTCGACGATCTTGCGATACTCGTCCGGATTGAGACCATGGCTCGCCACCAACTCCGGTGTCACCGCCGGCTGGAAAAATTTCTTGCGCCCCGCCTCAGCCACCACGCTTCACCCCTTCGGCCACGGCCGCGGTGATCGATAAGAATAGCTTCGCGCCATCGTCGCTGCCGAGTAATTTATTACAGGCATCTTCCGGATGAGGCATCAAGCCAAAGACGTTGCGCCCTTCGTTGCAAACCCCGGCGATATTTTCCAACGAGCCGTTGGGGTTGGCCGCCGGCGTGGCTTTGCCCTTGGCGTCGACATAGCGCAAAAGAATCTGGCGATTTTTGTGCATGCGCTCCAGGGTCGCGGCATCGGCGAAGTAGCACCCTTCGCCATGCTTGATGGGAACTTTCAAAAGCTGGCCCTTTTTCAAATTACCCGTAAACGGCGAGTCGGTTTCCTCGACGCGCAGATGCACCGGCTGGCAAACAAACTGAAGCCCGGCGTTGCGCACCAGCGCGCCGGGCAGCAAGCCCACTTCGCAAAGTATCTGAAAACCATTGCAGATGCCCAAGACCAAACCGCCGTGCCGGGCGAAATCGACGACGCCGCGCATGATCGGCGAAAAGCGCGCCATGGCGCCGCAGCGCAGGTAGTCGCCGTAAGAAAAGCCGCCGGGCAACACCAGACAATCGAAATCGCCGATGAGCTCGTCCTTGTGCCAGAGCTGCTCGACGCTTTGCTTCAAGTCGAACTTTAGCGCGTCGACGACATCTTGATCGTCGCAGGAACCGGGAAAAGTAATCACACCCCAACGCATGAATAACTCAATGGATAATGGAAAATTGATAATGGAGAATGACAGAGACAGAGCTTCTCCAGCACATCGACCCTCGTTATAATTCTATCCTTCTGACTTCTGGATTCAGGATTCTGACTCCCGATTTCTGCACAGTAGCAGTTACTCTTGAATCTCGAAGCGGTAATCTTCGATCACCGTGTTGGTCAATAACTTGTCGCACATCTCGCGCACCCGCAGCTCCGCGTTCTGGCGCGACGCTGACTCCATCTCGATCTCCAAATACTTGCCCATGCGCACGTCCTGCACCTCGTTGTAACCCAGCGTGTGCAGCGACCGTTCGATGGCCTTGCCCTGGGGATCAAGGACGCCCTTTTTTAGCGAAACGAAAATTTTTACGCGCATGATGGTCAACTTTCAGCGAAATAAAATCATTGCAACGCCCGGCGGAAGATAAAATCGATATTGGTTAAATGGTGCTTCACGCCCCAGATCGCTTCGATCTCCTTGGGCGATAGAGAGCGGCGAATCTCGGGGTCACCCAACAGCTCGCGCTTCATGTCGCCGCCTTCGCGGCCGACCTTGAGCGCATGTCGCTGCACCATGCGATAAGCAGCATCGCGTGCAATGCCTTTGCCGACCAAAGCGAGCAGAACTTTTTCCGAGAACACCGTGCCGCCGCTCTTGTCGAGATTGCGCCGCATGTTTTCCGGATAGACGCACAAATTGCCGAGCACGTAGGTCATGCGCCGGAGCATGAAGTCGAGCGCGATGGTCGCGTCCGGCGCGATCACCCGCTCGACGGATGAATGGCTGATATCGCGCTCATGCCAGAGCGGCACGTTCTCCATGGCGGCCAGAGCATAGGAACGCATGAGCCGCGCCAGGCCGGAAACGTTTTCGGAGAGAATCGGATTGCGCTTATGCGGCATCGCCGAGGAGCCCTTTTGGCCCTGGGTAAACGGCTCCTCCGCTTCTTGCACTTCGGTGCGCTGCAAGTGACGAATTTCAACGGCGAATTTCTCCAGGGAACAGGCGATGATCGCCAGCGTCGCAAAATAATACGCATGCCGGTCGCGCTGGATGATCTGATTGGACACCAGCGCCGGCTTCAATCCGGCTTTGCGGCAGACATAGGCTTCGACCTTGGGCGAGATCTGCGCGAAGGTGCCGACCGCGCCGGAGATCTGGCCGACGCAGATGTCGTCCACCGCCGCGCGAAAGCGCACCAGATGGCGCGCCATCTCTTGATACCAGAGCGCCAGCTTAAGTCCGAAGGTGATCGGTTCGGCATGGACGCCATGGGTGCGGCCGATCTGCACCGTCCACTTATACTTGCGCGCCTGCTGGCGCAGCGCCTTCATGAGGTTTTTGATGTCGTCTTCGAGGATCGCCGAGGCGTCTTTGAATTGCAGCGCCAACGCCGTGTCCATGACATCCGACGAAGTCATGCCGACATGGAGATAGCGCGCGTCGTCGCCGATGGACTCGGCGACACTGCTCAAGAAAGCGATGATCTCATGCTTGACCTCAGCCTCGATCTCGCGAATGCGCTTGACGTTGAAGCGCGCCTTTCTGCGAATGCGTGTAATCGCCGCTTTGGGAACCTTGCCTAACCGCGCCAAGCCTTCAGCGGCGAGGATTTCCACCTCGAGCCATTTTTGAAAACCATTTTCTTCGGACCAGATCCGCCCCATCTCCGGCCGCGTGTAACGGGAAATCATACTGCTAAAATGCCTTTCAATTTTATAAAAGTCCAAGCATTGAAGCAGGAAAGTTGCCGATCGAAGGTAATCCGGCCTTGAATTTTTGAACCCTTCGACGTACTCAGGGCAGGCTCTTGAACCTTTGAACTACTTTTTATCGGTATGTCCGAAGCCGCCCGCTTGCCGTTGTGACGACGGCAACTCGCTGACTTCCTGCCATTCGGCGCGGACGACGCGCTGCACCACCATCTGGGCGATTCGCTGGCCCGGTTCGATGACGATCGGTTCGCCGCCCAGATTGATCGCAATCACCTGAATCTCGCCGCGATAGTCGGCGTCGATGGTGCCCGGACTGTTGACCATGGTGAAGCCTTGCTTCAACGCCAATCCGCTGCGCGGCCGGATCTGCGCTTCGAAGCCCATCGGCAAGGCGATGGCGATACCGGTGGGGATCAGCGCCCGAGCCATCGGCGCCAGGATCATATTGGCCGCGATATCGGCGCACAGATCCATGCCGGCGGCGCCCTCGGTCATGTAGCCGGGCAGCTCCGAAGCGCGATCACCCGGCCGCACCCGCTTGATTTGAATGCGAATCTGTTCCACGAACCAACCGATTTATTGTTTAAGAAAGCGTCGAGCGCTAATGGCTCGCCGCGAGGCTTTTAATTTTGAACTCGTCTTTGAAATCGCCGAGCGCGGTCAGAGTCATCGCTTCGGGACGAAACAGGCGGTTCGCTAAGGCAACCACATCGTCGCGCGTCACCGCGCGGATGCTCCGGCAAATCTCATCGGTCGACACTATCTTGCCGAAATAAATTTCATTGCGCGCCACATGGCTCATCCACGAATCGGTGGATTCCAGTCCCAACATCATGCTGCCCACCAGCTGGCCTTGAGTCCGGCGTAGCTCGTCGTCGGTGATGCCGACCGTGGCCAGCTTGTTGAGCTCGGCGAGGATGAGCTCGACGACCTCTTCCGTGGCATCGATGCTGGTGCCAGCGTAAACACCCAAATAGCCGACATCGTTGTAGGCCGAGGAAAACGAGTAGACCGAATAGGCTTTGCCGCGCTTCTCGCGAATCTCTTGGAACAGGCGCGAACTCATGCCGCCGCCGAGCAGCGTGTTGAGCACGTAGGCTGGATAGCGTTGCGGGTCGGCCTGGGCAATGCCGGCCATCCCCAAGCACAGATGGACCTGCTCCAACTCTTTCGAATGGGGATACACGCCGCTGCCCATTTCGGGCTTGCGCTCGCCCTCGAGCATGCCGACCTGCGCGGTGCCGCGGTCGCACACCTGGCCAAGCCTGGCGGCCATTTCCGTGACCAGCTCGGCGTGGGAGATCTTGCCCGCCGCCGCCACCGTCACCCGGCGCGGCTGGTAACGCGCTTTGAAAAATTTTACAAAATCTTCGCGCTGGAAACTATTGACCGTCGCTTCACGGCCGCAAATCGGCCGGGCGATCGGATGATCCTTGAAAAAATCGATACTGAAAAGATCGTGGACGTAATCGTCCGGGGTATCTTCCGCCTGGGAAATCTCCTGCAGGATCACCGAGCGCTCGCGCTCGATCTCCTCGGCATCGAAACTCGAGTGGAGGAAAATATCGCTGAGCAGATCGATCGCCAGCGGCAGATTCTCGTCGAGAACCTTGGCGTAGTAACAGGTATGTTCTTTGGATGTAAAGGCGTTGATCACGCCGCCGACGGCGTCCATCTCCTCGGCGATCTGCGCCGCGGTGCGCCGCTCGGTGCCCTTGAAGAGCAGATGCTCGATGAAGTGGGAAATGCCGTTCTCGGCGTCGCTTTCATGGCGCGAGCCGTTCTCGACCCAAATGCCGAGACTCACCGAACGATGATCCTGCATCTCGTGCGAGACCACGCGGATGCCGTTGTCCAGAACCGTCTTGGCGAACATGGCAGTAATAAACCCTACTGCGGCGCCGCGTCGGAGCCGCCGGCCATTTCTTCGAGGGCTTCCTTGCGGCTTAGGCGAATCTTACCCTGCCGGTCGATCTCCAGGACTTTAACCATCACCTCGTCGCCTTCTTTGAGCACGTCGCTGACTTTGCGCACGCGCTCGGGAGCGAGCTGGGATATATGCACCAGGCCATCGGTGCCGGGGAGAATCTCGACGAAAGCGCCGAATTCGACGATCTTGCGCACGGTGCCTTTGTAGATCTTGCCGATCTCCGCTTCGGCGGCGATGCGCTGGACCATTTCGATGGCTTTGCGCGCCGCGGCTTCATCCGACGAGGCGATCGTCACCGAACCGTCGTCTTCGACATCCATCTTGACTCCGGTAGCCTCGATGATGCCGCGGATGACTTTGCCGCCGGGGCCGATGATTTCACGAATCTTGTCCGGCTTGACGTGGATGGTAATGATGCGCGGCGCATGGCCGGACACGTTGGTCCGCCCCGACGACAGAGTCTGGTTCATGATGCCGAGGATATGCATGCGGCCTTCTTTGGCCTGATGCAGCGCTTGGCCCATGATGTCGCGATTGACGCCGCTGATCTTGATGTCCATCTGCAGCGAGGTCACGCCTTCGGCCGTGCCGGCAACCTTGAAATCCATATCACCCAAGTGATCTTCGTCGCCAAGAATGTCGGAAAGCACGCGCACATGCTCGCCTTCCTTGATCAAGCCCATGGCGATCCCTGCCACCGGCGCGGTCAACGGCACGCCGGCGTCCATCATCGATAACGAACCGCCGCACACGCTCGCCATCGAAGTTGAACCATTGGATTCGAGAATTTCGGAAACAATGCGAATGGTATAGGGAAAGCTTTCATCGACCGGCAGCACGGGCAACAGCGCTCGCTCGGCGAGATTGCCATGGCCGATCTCGCGCCGGCCGGGACCGCGGAGAAATTTCACTTCGCCGACGCTAAACGGCGGGAAGTTGTAATGCAGCATGAATTTCTTGAAGTGCTCGCCGATCAGAGCATCGACCCGCTGCTCATCGGACGCGGTGCCCAGCGTGGTGACAACCAGCGCCTGGGTTTCCCCGCGGGTAAAGATCGCCGATCCATGCGTGCGCGGCAGCGCCTCGACTTCGCAGGTGATCGGCCGGATGTCCCTCAAGCCGCGGCCGTCGATGCGCCGCTCCTTGTGAATCACCAAACCGCGGAAAACATTTTTCTTGAGCTCTTCAAAAGCAGCCTTGATATCTTTTTGTTTGTCGGGAAATTCGGCCAAGGCCGCCGGCACCACTTCGCTCTTCACTTCGGCGAGGCGTTTGTAGCGCTCGAGCTTTTCGGGAATTTCCAGCGCCTGTTGCAGCTTGGCCAAGGCTAGCTCTTCGACCCACTTACTCACAGCGTGGTTCAGCTCGGCCAATGGCACATGGCGCTTGGGTTTGCCCAGCGCCTGGCGAATCTCTTCTTGGATTTGCAGCAACGGTTGGATCGCGTCGTGGCCGGCGAACAGCGCTTCGAGAATCTCCTCTTCCGGCACGATCTGGGCGCCGCCCTCGACCATGACGATGGCGTCTTTACTACCGGAGAGAAAAATATCCATGTCGCTATCGGCCAATTGCGATTGCGTCGGATTCATCACGAAGCGGCCATCAATGCGGCCGATGCGTATGCCGGCGAGCGGGCCGTTAAAAGGAATGTCCGAAACATGCAGCGCCACCGACGTGCCCAACATGGCGATCACGTCGGGATCGTTTTCCCGGTCGGCCGATAATACCGTTGCAATGACCTGGGTCTCGCAGCGCAGCCCATCGGCAAACAGCGGGCGAATCGAGCGATCGATGATGCGGCAGGTGAGAATTTCTTTTTCCGACGGTCTTCCTTCGCGTTTGAAGAAACCGCCAGGGATCTTGCCGGCGGCGAAGGTTTTCTCCTGGTAATCGACGGTCAGCGGAAAAAAGTCCGCCTCCATCTTTAGTTCTTTGGCCGCCACCGCGGTAACCAGAACGACGGTCTCGCCATACTGAACCAGCGCGGCGCCATCGGCCTGTTTGGCCAAACGGCCGACTTCGATGGACAAGGGTCGCCCATGAAAATCCAATTCGACTTTCTTAGTCATAGAGAAATCCTCTGAAGGGAGATGAATGTAACGGAGGAGTGGGAACGGCGGGCGACCGGCTGGAAGCTACTTGCGTATTCCAAGCCGTTGGATCAAGCTTTGATATCTCTCAAGATTGTTCTTTCTGAGATAGTCCAAAAGCCGCCTCCGCTGCCCAACCATCATAAGGAGGCCACGACGAGAATGGTGATCCTTCACATGAACCTTGAAGTGCTCGGTGAGATATTCAATGCGCTGGCTTAACAACGCGACTTGCACTTCAGGAGAGCCGGTGTCCGTCTGATGAACCCTGAACTGTTCGACTGTACTTTGTTTCTGTTGTTCAGTGATTCCCATTTGCTCCGCTCTGCTTCTCTCTTTCTTTCCTTTTTAGTTGTAAAGTTTCTACCATACGAATTTCGCGTTGTAAAGCCGTCGGGCTGGAACTACCCGACGCCCCCCCACGATGCGCCAGGCTTGGGATTCTCTAAATCTGTTGAAGCAGATTGAAATCCCTTCGGTCATTCCGGCGCAAGCCGGATTCTCGGCGTATTCGGCGGTTGAGAGGGATATTCGATGGTCAAAAATGCTGATTGCCGGCAGGATAGATTTTTGCGGCAAGGTCGAAGCGCCGGCATGACCGACCTCCGCTTCGCCGGAACTATTCGCCGTGCCATGTCAAAAAGAACCAGTTAACTCTTAACTACTGGGTATTAGAGTATATCCCCCGCTGCATTTATGTTAATGTTATCATCAACTCTCGTGAAGCTTCTCACCGCATATTGTGCCGGCCTACTATTTCAACTTGCGCTCACCGGACAAGCTTATAGCGCCGAATACTACCGCTGGGTCGACGAAAACGGCGTGCTTCATATCACCGACAACCTGCATGACGTTCCACCCAACCAGCGGCCGCGCGCCGGACGAGTCGTGGCGCCGGACTCGCCCAGGCCGGCAGAGCCGGAGCGAAAGGCCGCGCCGACCAACAAAGTCTCCGTGCCGATGGAAAGACATGGCGCGATCGCCATGGTTCAAGCGACTTTGAACAACCGACGCTCGGCCAAATTCGTCGTCGACACCGGCGCCAGCTACACGCTGATCTCCAACGCCGTCGCCAGCGACCTCGGCATCAATCTCGGCGCCAATCCCAAGACCCTCCCCTTCCAAACCGCCAACGGCTTGATCAACGCCCCGATCGCCAATATCGAGTCGATCTCCATCGGCGGCTTGGAGATCCGCAACATCGCCATCGCCATCCACGACGCCGTCCCCGACCCCCAGGTCGCCGGCCTGCTCGGGCTAAATTTCTTGAGCAACTTCAAGATGGATATCGACACGCAGAAGGGCATGCTGCACTTGGAGAAGAAGTGACCCAACCATTTAGTCACCCTTGCGCCATGCAGCGACCGCGATAGAATGTGCCCGTAAGCTTGAGAGGTACTGACGATGGGGCTTTTCCATGTCAAAGGTCAATTGACCGGCCCGACCGGAAATGTCGAAGAGGTTGAATTCCTGGTGGACACCGGCGCCACACTAAGCGTCGTACCACAAGTTCTGGCACAAAAACTCGACCTGAAACCGACGCATTCTCAGCGTGTCGTCATCGCTGGCGGGCAAAATGCGACTTGGCCCATCGCTGAAGCGCGTCTCAAACTCAACGGCGATGAAGTCACCACACCCTGCTTCATCGCCCCGAACGGACCTGCGCTGCTCGGCGCCGTCGCGTTAGAGAGCCTCTTCGTCGCCGTCGATCCAGTCGGCAAGCGATTGATTCCGGTCGACGGTTTTGTTGGTTAAGTCATTATCGCCGGACGTTGCTTTTTTCCGCGCGTCAGAGCCGCATTGCCAACGCTGGCAAGTTATTAAGGCCAGGCCGAAATTGCTCGGCAACCAGTCGAACCTCACCGGTAAAAAAGCTAGCCTGTTAACTTCCAATCCTTCGGCAACAGACGGTTCATTTACATCCCGACACGCCGGGATCGCGGTCGCGGGGATCGCGCTTCGGCAAAGTGTTATCGAGGCGGATCGCGTAGCTGTCCTGAACTTGCTTGCCGTCAATGCGAATCGATTGCAGCAGCATGACGGGCTTGGTCGCCGTGCAGGTTACGCTGTACCAGTTATTCGTCGACTCCGTGTAGACTGTCCCGCAGCGCGCGAGCCTGTGGTCCAAGCCTTGGGATCGCAAAAATCGAAGCGCATCTTCCCCACGGGGATGCAGGCCGCCCGCATCTAATAAATAGACAGTCTGCGGCCGGGTTTGCGTGCCGCTGGCAATTAGGCTGAACTTTCGCCGCGATAGAATGTCAATCTTGCGCCGCTTGGCCAATTCCGGACTTTGATAGACTTACAAAAACTCTAAGGCACCGCCCGCGGGAGTGTACAAGGAGGGCACGCTCGTCTAGGATGCCGGCTATGCTAGACAACTTTCTGCAGATTCTTCCAGAGGTCATTTTCGACGCCGCCGAAAAATTAGGCGGGCGTTGCACGGGCCGTTTCTACGCCCTCAATGCCATGGAAAACCGCGTTTACGACATCGAGATGGAAGAAGGCCCGCACGTCGTCATCAAATTTTACCGCCCCGGCCGCTGGAGCCGCGCCACGATTCAGGCCGAGCACGATTTCCTGAAGGCCCTCGAAGAAAACGAAATTCCCGTCGTCTGCCCGCTCACGGACGACCAGGGACAAAGCATTTTCGCAATCAACCAAGTGATGTTCACGATCTTCCCCAAGCGTCCGGGCCGACTCGAGCCGGAACTGAATCCCGAACAGCTCACGCGCCTGGGAAGATTCATGGCTCGTCTTCATAACGTCGGCGCCGCGGTAAAAGGCGCCCCCCGTTTACGGCTCGATCCGCAAACTTATGGGCGCGACCCGTTGAAGTTTTTGATCGACGGAAACTTCATTCCGCTGCAGCTGGCAAGTCGCTTCGAAACCATCGTCACGCAAATTTGCGACGCGATCACTCCGCGTTTCGCGGACGTCAACTACGTTCTGTTGCACGGCGACTGCCACTCGGGAAATATTTTGTGGGATCGCGACGCGCCTTACTTCATCGACTTCGACGACATGCTCTACGCGCCGCCGGTTCAAGACATCTGGATGCTCACGGGCGGAGACGACGAATACGACAAAGAGCGGCGGGAGATATTACTAGAAGCCTACGAACAGATCAGAACTTTCGACATGACGACGCTACTGCTCATCGAGCCGTTGCGGGCGCTGCGCATGATACACTTTTCCGCGTGGATCGCCCGCCGCTGGGCAGACAGCGCTTTCAAGATGGGCTTTCCTGCCTTCGGCACCGAGCGCTATTGGCAGGAGCAAATAGAAGCGCTGGCATTGCAGTTGGAAAAAATCCAATACCAATCCGCCGACCTCTACAGTTGAACGTTGGTAGTGGTTCAGTTTGAATTGGGCACACACCTTCATCCGGAAAAAGATTTCTCGCTGCGCTCGAAATGACAGCAGAATAGTCCATCTGTCATCTCGAACGAAGTGAGAGATCTCGGTCTAACTGAACCACTACGTGAACGTTGCTCAAAAGTAGATGCTTGCGAAGCTCGACAGACCGCTAGGGATTCGAAGCTGCCAGGTCCCAGTGGCTCGCGCGAACCACGCCGGACTTCTCCAATTCACCAATCTCGCTGTCGCCGCAGCCAATGCTATGGAGAACTTCAACGGTATGCTCGCCTAACACCGGCGCAAAGTGGCGAAAGGTCGGCGGCGTGTCGGACAAACGGAACGGCGACGCGAGCTGCCGAACCGTTCCTTCCAGCGGATGTTCCAGTTCCAGCACCATGGCGCGCTCCCTGGCGTAATCTCCTTCCAGCACTTCGTCGAACTCCAACATCGGCACCACCGAAATTTCCTTGGGGATCCGCTCGAGCCATTCATCGCGCGTCTTTGTCAGCATGTGCGCGCGGACCTTGCGGATCGCATCCGCATCGCCGACCGGGATCTTGTCGCGCATTTCCGGCAGGCCGACGGCGTCGCAAAACGGCGCCCAGAAGTGCGCCTGCGCGAAGGCCGCGTTGCTCAAGTATTTATCGTCCTTGCATTTCAGATTGCCGATGCTCGGGAAGCCGCGTTTGCGGACCTGTTTGTTGCGGAAGTAGTCGGGCGCGTTGGCATTGACGAATGCCGTGCCGCCTTCCACCAGTGCGATGTCGACCTGCTGGCCGCGTCCTGTCTGCTCGCGCGCAAACAGCGCGGCCTGGATCGATATCACCGCCAAGGCGGCGGAATAGCTGTCTACCGGCTGGCAGAGCATGTCCGCGGGCTCGCCGTCCTGCCCAGTCATCAACGCGCTCACTCCGGACATCCCCTGCGCGTTGCGTTCGTTGCCGGGCCATTCGGTAAAGCTGTTGCCGAAGCCGTAACCGCTAAGCGTGGCGTAGATCAACTGAGGGTTGATTTTGCTCAACGTGTCGTAGTCGGCGCCCAAGCGCTTATACACGCCGAGACGAAACGAACCGAAGAATACGTCTGCGTCTGCCACCAGCCGATGGAAGATCTTTTGACCTTCCGGCTTCTGCAAGTTGATCGCTATGCTGCGCTTATTTCGGTGCGTATGGTTCCAGGCATTCGACCGAGCCTCACGTTCTAGCGATTCTCGATTAACGAAGACGTTGTCCCTCGATGCCCGGGCCGCCTGTTGATCGCGGTAAGCACTCCGGTCGGCGACATCCTCGATTTTCAGAACATCCATGCCAAGATCGGCGAGCATCCAAGTCGCCATGGGACCCGGCACCAGCCTGGTCAGATCGAGCATGCGAAAACGTTCGAGCGGCAGCGTCATCTTGGTATCCCCTCTTTTTCTCTAGACTATTTGGTTTTAACTTGGCGCGCCGAGCACCCGATCATTACCGCGCCGATGGACCCACACAACGACCCTCGGCTTTAAGCCGAGTGGTTATAAGTTTGTCGACTGGAAGTCGACTTCCCCGTCCGTCATTCCGGCGGAGGCCGGAATCCAGGTTGTCTTTGGCCTTGCAGCGATAACGAAGATGGATGCCGGCCTGCGCCGGCATGACAAATCTGCGCTTTGCCTAGATCCCGTCCTGAGCGAAGCCGAAGCGCCAAGGGATCTCGATTATTCCCCAACGGGACATTAATTTAGCGGCGCCGTCTAGCACTCTTCAGTTGCAACACCACTTGGCCAGCGCGATCACACGGGAGCCCTTCAATAATGGTCGTCAAGCGAGTGATCTAGTAGCGATGATGCTCCAACAACTGTTCTACGGCTTCAGGCGGTCAGGTGCGTCATCGGCGGGCGTGATATCAAACGCATTGGCGGTGCAACAGGTCATCGAGAACGAGCCAACCCGGGCAACCAGAGCTACCAGTTCTTCAGTGCTGAAAGATGCTTCGGCGGCGGCATAGGTGGCGTCGCTCAGTCCCTTGTCGGCGAGCAGTTCATTGGCGATCCGATGCGCTAGCAATTCGCGCTTGTCAGCGGTCGGCAGCGCGGCGCGGTCGTTGATGGCGTCGATCTCTGCCTGCTTGAGTCCGATTTTAAGACCGTTGCGGCTCTGCGCCGCCCACGGATAATTGGCGTTCCAGAAGCGCGCCACGGTCAAGGCGACGATCTGTTGTTCGCGGCCGGACAGCGTGCTGTCGGCGATGGCGTCGGTCATATTATGCAAGCTCTGCATCAGTTTGGGATTGCGGATATAGGCCCAGAATGGACCGCCGTACGGCTTGCCGTTGGCCTTGGCCGCCGCGATCGTGGCGCGCTGTTCATGGCTCATGTCGTCGGGCGTCAGAATGGCAATGCGTGTCATTGTATTTCTCCCTGTTTGTCTACTAACTCGCAGCCGGATTTACGGCAGTTCGATAGTAACCTCGATTGATGCCGTGACAATTACGGGGCGATCGCGCACGTCACCCATTTTCCGGCTTGTCCAAATATAGGTGAGCAACTAACGCGACTAGAAATTCAACTAACCCTCTTTTCTGTCGCGAGCTATATCGCCGCATCGGTTGGTCGTCAAGCGCACGAGCCTATAGTGAAAATTGCCGTTCCGCTTCAATTGGTTCAGACGATGCAGCGTTCACAAGGACTTGATTTGTTCCCCGTCGACGCGCTCGCTCAAACGCGAGACCGAGCAGCATCGTCGGCCTGTATTGGCAACGGGATTCGGCCTTCAGACCGTTTAAAGTTCGCCAATAACCTCGTGGCATCGAGGATAAATAATATGATAGCGTGCGAATCGGCAAGACTGGTGAGACGAAATAGCTGCGCTTGAGGAGAATTGAAGGTCAGCCGAGCCCGTCTCGATCGCGCGAAAACAATTTTGTCGAGCCGCAGCCGATCGCCAGCAGTTATTGGTCGCTGTAAGCATGTCGTCGGGCAAGTCAGCAGGAATGGTTGATGTTCTATGGACACTGTGAGAGTCGCCTATCGCGACGACGATCGAACGCCGGTCATCTACTGCATCAAAGAAATCGCCGCGAAACATTACGGCATCAACGTTGAGGTTTTGAAGATCAAAGATTACGGCGAGTTCGAAGCTTCGCTCTTCAACGACACTGCCGATGTGTTGATCGACCATGTGGAATTTCTTTACGCCGAAGCAACAAAGGGGAAGAAAATTACTTTCTTTTGCGCCCCGCGAATCGTCCGCGGTTTGGACTTGATGGTGCCCAAGCATGTCAAGGACGTGAGTGAATTCGCAGGCAAAAGCATGGCGGTGAGGCAATCGGGCCGGCCTTACACGGTTACCCTCTGGCTGAGAATGATGGGATTGGAGGGCAAGGTGGGGGTTCCCATCTTCAACGACACGGACGTGGGAAGATGGGGGCAGTGGAAGAAAGTTGTCAGCGGAGAATGCATCGCTTGCTTTATGGATCCGCTGTATCAAGCCGAGCCTTTGGAAGCCGGTTTAAAATTCCTCCCGGTTCCCGAACTCGAGGTGGTCAGCCATTACGCCCAGGCGTGCACCGCCGAGTTCGCGCGCAAGAAATCCGCCGTATTAAAAAACTATGCGAAAGCGGTCATTCACGGCATTTGCTGGATGAAGTATCGCAAAAACGAAGCGATGAAAGTTGTCACCGGAGAGCCGATGCGGCGGATGAAAATCAGCGATGAGCATGAGTTGGAGAAACATTTTGACGCCATCGTGGGCAAGCTGCAGATCAAACCGTATCCGACGCTGCCGGCCCTGGCCGCCACCTACGAAGTTGCTTGCGACGAATATGGCGCCCAGGGCCTGAATCCGTTGGCTCTCTGGGATATGCATTGGGTCAAAGAACTCGACGATGAAGGGTTCATCGATGCGCTGGTTCAGCGAATGGCATGACCGGAAAGCGCTTGACATACTTTTTCCCCAACGATAAGGCCAACCGGTGATTGAGGGGCAATCCATGGCGACAAATGAGGTTTGGGGCGCGCGGGCGGACCAGGTCGGTAGCTTGCTGCGGCCGGATCGCTTGATTGCAGCGCGCGACAAGGCCAACGCTGGCCAGATGGACGCGGTCGAGCTGCGCGCGATGGAGGACGATGCCATTCGGGAAATCGTTCGCATGCAGGAATCGGTCGGCTTGGAGATCGTGACCGATGGCGAGTACCGCCGCGCGAGCTATTCCGATTCGTTCACGGCCTCCGGGATCACCGGCGTTGAACTGCGGGAGACCGAGCGCGAGGGCTGGTCCAAATCGACAAAGTTCGGATCACGGACCGCTCGGCTCATTCCGGCCGTCGTCGATCGTCTCCAATGGGCCGGCGGCGCCAACGCCAGGGATTTCGCCTTTCTTCGGTCCGTCACCAGCCAGATCCCCAAGATCACCCTGCCTGGACCTGGCTACGTCCACTACCGCGCCGGTCGCGCCAACATCAGTCGCAGCGTCTATCCCGATCTTGACCGCTTCTGGTCCGATCTTGTCGACTGCTACGTGAAGGAATTGCGCTCGCTCGCGGATGTCGGCTGCACGCACCTGCAGATGGACGAGACGTCCCTGGTCAAATTAGGCGACGAGCGGGTCCGCGCCATCCTGCGCGATCGCGGCGACGATTGGTCCGACCTTCTCGACCGGTACATCGGGGCGATGAACGCGATCGCCGCACAGGCGCCGCCGGGCATGAAGCTCGCCGTGCACATCTGCCGCAGCCAGAATCCCAACTGGCAGGCCAACGCCAGCTACGAGCCGATCGCGGAGAAGATTTTCAATGCGCTCAAGTTCAACGTCTATTTTCTCGAGTACGACAACGCCAGCGCCGGCTCCTTCGAGCCCCTGCGCCTCGTGCCCCCGGGCAAGCGCGTCGTACTCGGCCTGATATCCACGCGGGTTCCCGAGATCGAAAATATTGACGACCTGAAACGACGCGTCGAGGAGGCGAGCCGCTATATTCCACTGGCGCAATTGGCGATCGGTCCACAGTGCGGCTTCTCGACTAACCTAATCGAGGGCGTGCATCTCACCAATGAAATTCAGCGCGCGAAATTGGCACTCGT
>CAWFJP010000026.1:0-57554 GCA_963816145.1 uncultured delta proteobacterium | reverse complement strand
GCCTGACCTGCTCGAGGACGACCACTTCGCCAACTTCGTGGACCGCGACTTCGCCATCGTCGCCACCGTGTTCTTCGCGTACACCACGTGGACCCTGGTTTCGCCATCGCGCGAATTCTCCGCGTCGTGCCGACGACGCAGCTCGCTACGAGGAGCTCTCCGCGTACGTGCTGCCGACGCGTGGAGTGCGAGTCCTCCTCGCCGACGACGGCACCGTGCGCTCCGACCGCCAGGCCGACGTCGTGCGCGGCTTGTTCGAACTCGTACCCGATGCTGCCCGCGACACAGTGGCGAGCCAGCTCGTGTCGATGGTGCGCGCCGCCGACACGCATCTCAACACCGGCTTCCTGGCGACGCCCTACCTCCTCCCGTACTCGCCGACACCGGGCACCTCGACCTCGCCTACGAGTTGCTGTTCCAGGAACACACCGCCGTCATGGCTGGCGATGCATCGACGGGGGCGCGACCACGATCTGGGAGCACGGCGGAGGGGATCGACGCCGACGGCGTCGCCACGTGTCGCTCAACCACTACAGCAAGGGCGCGGTGATCTCGTTCCTCCATTGCTACGTCGCCGGCATCCAGCTCCTGGACGATGGACCCGTGTACCGCCGCTTCCGCGTCGGACCCCGCCCCGGCGGTGGCCTCACGTGGGCGAGCGCCGCTCGAGTCGCCGTACGGACGCATCGAGTCGTCATGGTCGATCGGCGCTAACCGGCACGACGTTCACGGTGCAGGTGCCGCCGAACACCGAGGCCGAGGTCGTGCTGCCCGACGGTCGCGTCGAGGCCGCACCCGGATTGGCCACGTTCGTCCTGAGCTAGCGAACGAGCGCCTCGATGTCGTCAGCGTGCCGCTCGGACACCACGACGACCGTGCCACCCGCACGCTCCGCCTCGACCGCGGCGCCGTGGACGCCGGGCCGGGCGAGCACCCGGTCGGCTGCAGCGGTGGCGGCTTCGTGGCCGAGCCCCATGGCGTCGTAGCCCGGTGCTCGTGACTCGCAGCCATGATCGAGCCGACCGCATCGACGGCGCGGCGGCTTGAGGGCGTCGAGCAGCGCGGTCGCCGCGCCGTGCGCGCTCCTCGACGCCGAACGTGGTCGCCGCGTGCGGACCGGGTAGGTCTCGTCGGGATCGATCGTCGTCAGTGGGTTGTCGGTCGTGCCCCAGCGATCGAGGAACGTCGCACCGTCGAGTGCGTCGGAAGGTCGACGACCGCGTCGACGGGCAGCTCGCTCACCCATGGCCCCACGACCGTGACGTCGTGTCCTCGACGATCCGCTTGCCCCATGAAGGCGGCCGCACGCGCCCGCCGGTAGGGCACGCCGCTCACATCATGCTGGGCGCCGGTGGGGGGGAACGCCGACCACCTCGAGGTCGTCGAGCAGCTCGACGATGGGATCGACCGAGGCGGGCCGGCACAGGATCGGCAGGACGCCTCCGGGTCGACCCATGGTCACGACCACCTGGTCCATGATCCCGCAGGGTGCGCCGACCACCTGGTTCTCCGCCTCCTGCACAGTGCCGCGAGCCGGAGCGGTTCGATCGTCGGCACCCAACTCGTGCGGCTGTTGCCACTTCCAGCGCCGCACTCTACGACACGCCGACCGACGTGGGCACGTCGGACGTGATCGTGAGCCTGCCCGTGGTGCGTCGATCACGCGGTGCCGGACGAGCACCAGCGTGACGCCGAGCACGTAGTGCGTCCAGCGTGGAACGTCGAGAGCACGGCGCGGATCTCGGGATAGGGGAGCGCGGCGAGGTCGAGACCTCGTCGGCCTGGAGATGCCGGCCCGGGCCCACCACGAGTGCGTCGTCGTCCTCGGCCACGACTTCGGTCGTGAGGTGCGTTGCGACTTCCAACACGTGCTTGCCCAGAGTAGTCGGCGACACCTCCGAGCAGGTCGAGGCGTCCCGGCGCGCGACCGGTGAGGGAGGGCATCGACCAGTTCGGCCAGGATCGGACCGATGCGGGCGGCGAGCGCAGGGTTCGCGTACCGACCCAGGCGACCGCGGTCGTCGCGTCGAGGGGCACGTCGAGCGGTGCACCGCTGTGGATCGGTGACCACGCCGCCGGCTTCTTCGAGCAGCATCGTGGTGCACACGTCGTAGGGATGGCACGCGAAGGCGTCGGGGTCGACGAGCGGGCGCGCAGGTCGGCGACGAAGCGGTCGCGGTCCGGCGATGAGCTCGTGCAGCTGTCCACCCGAAGAGATGTACTCGTCGTCGAACACGTCGCTGCTGCCGAGCCGGGTGAACAGCGTGGTCTCGAGTTCGGCCAGCGTGATCTTCCCGGGGACGAAGAACTTCGCCAGCCCGGCGAAGCCGTGTTCCAGGTCGACCGCGGTCGACGGCTGCACGGCGAGGACGGCACGCGGACCGTCACGCAGGTCGATGCGTTCCGCGAACACGCCCGTCCCGCGGTGCGCCAGTTGGTCGGCGAGCCCCTGCTTCATGGTCGGGAGTCCGGTCATGGCCGCGGCAACCACGTCACGCAACGATCCACCGCGGCGCGGCGGCGGCGAGGCACCCAGGCCGGGCGCTTGTCGTACATGAGGCCACGAGTGCCGTCGATGCTGTCGACGATCACGGTCCACTGCGGGTCGGTGCCGATCACCACCGGCTCCTCGAAGTCCTTCCGACACCAGCTCCACGTCGGGCCAGTGCGCCCGCGGTGATCTTCGGCAAGACCAATTTGGACGAATTCGGCCACGGCGGCACTTCGACATTGTCGCACTTCGGCCCAGTGCATAATCCGTGGAACCTCGACCGCATCGCCGGCGGTTCCAGCGGCGGTTCCGCTGCGGCGGTCGCCGCGCGCATCGGTCCGCTGTCGTTCGGCACCGAGACCGGTTCATCCGTGCGCCGGCCGGCATCCTATTGCGGTATCGTCGGTTTTAAACCGACCTTCGGCATCATCAGCCGCCAAGGCTCGTTCCGCGGCGCCTGGAGCCAAGATCATGTCGGCTTGTTCGCTCGCACAGTCAAAGACATCGCCTTGGCGCTCGACCCGGTCGCCGGCTACGACCCTCGCGATCCGGCGAGCGTGCGCCAAGATACGCCAGCTTACGCTGCGCGCTTGAACGAGAACGTCAAAGGAATACGGGTCGGCGTGCTGCGCAAGTTTCTCGACGGCGTCGACGCGCCGGTGCGCGAAGCATTTCACGCGGCGCTCAAAAACTTTACGGCTGCCGGCTGCCAGGTCGTCGACCTCGATGTTCCCGAACTGAGTTACGCGGCGATGACTTCAATGCTGACAAGTTCGGCGGAGAGCGCCGGCATTAATCGCCACTGGTTTCGCGAGCGCGCCCAGGATTACGTGCCCCATGTCGCGCGCGGCATTGCCGTCGGCATGGCGATCACTGCTTCGGAATATTTGACCGCCCAGCGCGCGCGCCACCGCATTCGTGAAGCGGTCAGAGCGGCTTATGAGAAAGTCGACATCATCGCCACCCCGACCACGGCGCGGGTAGCGCCGCCGCTGTCCCAAGGCGTTCAGGGCAACGGCGACGACTCCCGGCATGTAAGCTACAACCAATCCAATCTGCTGCGCTTCCCGAGCATGCTTGGCCTACCCGGCTGCTCGCTCCCCTGCGGCGTGAATCCGGAAGACCTACCGATCGGCATGCAGCTCATCGGCGCCTGGTTCGCCGATCAAACGGTCTTGAACGCCGCCGCGGCGTACCAAAGCGCGACCGAGTGGCACAACCGCAAGCCGGCTTTGATTGCCGAATGAAGGACTCACCACGAAGGACACGAAGATCACGAAGTTCGAAGGCGGAAAAATTCGAGACTCTCAAGAATTTACCGTGTAGAATGCGCTCGGACGAAAAAGTCACGGGCCGGGACATGAAGATCGTCTAGAAACGCGTCGATGAGGACAGACGTGTTCCGACATTGAACTTTGAACGAATCGACAGCGAAACGTCTTGAACAATTGGAACCCTGGAACGATTGGAACGGCGCCCAGCGCCTGGAACCCCTTGACCCTAGTCCGTGGGTCTGTTACCCCAAGCTCAACTGAGCGATCATCACTTTATCTACTGGAGGCTTTCCATGTCTACCGTCGAACCCAAAGGGGCAGTTCACTGGATCGATCACTACGTCGTCGGCACCAACGACTTGCCGGGCTGGAGTTACTGGGCGCTCCATGCCACCGGCCTGCCGATTCGGCCGATCAATGGACTGACCACCAACATGCGCAAGAAAAACACGCCGATCTTTTGCTTCATGTGGTGGGACGACGAATCCTGCCGCATCGGCGCCTTCCTCCAGCCGGAGAACTATCCCAAGGCCAAAGAGCTAGGCAAAGACATGCCGCGCTGCGGCTTTTACGTCCGGCCCGAAGATATCGACAAACACCTGCGCCGCCTCGACCAGCACAAGATTCCCCACACCGATCCGGTCAAGACCGCCGACAACGGCGAGGAAGGCACAGTGATCTGTTTCGCCGATCCCGACGGCAACCAGTACGAATTCTGGGCGCCGGTAAATATGCCCGAGGGCGCCATGGAAGTGCACAGTTCAGAAAACGTCGGCCGCATCAGTCACTGCGTCTACGGCTCCCGCGACTTGGCGCGCACCGCGGCGTTTTTCGAAAAATATTGCGGCATGGAATCCGAACGCAGCGCCAAGACCGCCGAAGGCACGCTGGTCCTGCGCATGCGCGCCGGCGCCCGACTGGTTTACAAACGGGTCGATCAGCTCGACGAGCGCATCGCCGGCCACAGCCCGTGGTGGGATATGCACACCGCCTTCACCGTGCGCGAAGAAGAGTTTTTCCCCAACTACCGGCGCATGTGGGACGGCCTGCCCGAAGAAGCCGGCGCCAAAGAGCATCTCAACGACTCGCGCGAAAAGGAAGACAACTTCCCGGCGCGCACCGGCCTCCATCGCAGTCCGGTGGGCTACAAGTGGAAAGAGATCTACCAGCGCGGCGACGAATTCTACGACTGGGACGGCCACGCGTTCCACTTCATCGGCGGCATCCCGAAAAACGCCGACGGTTCTTTGGCAGTTTACACGCCCAAGGAACAGGATGAATACTTGCGTGAGTTGGCCGAGTCTTTGAAAAAGAGCGAAGCCGGCGTAAGCAACATTGATTGGAGAGCGAGCAAGGTGGACTCACAGCCGAAGTGAATCATCGGCGAGATGCGCGTCGGGCGTAATGAAGACGTCTTCAAATTCATCGCGCGACATCTCGAAACCACGATTGGCGCACCCACTAAGGCGATCCCGGGCCAGGCCTAGCCGCTAGCTCAATTTATTTCTGAGCTGCGGGAAACCTGCCACCGTATCTCACCAACCCGCGCAGATACTCGATATGGCAGACGTGTCGCGTATTGCCGTTGATCGCCTCATTCACTTCACACTTGAAAACATTCGCGCCGCCGTCCTATGCTCGCCGCCATGAAAAACAACCAAACCACTTTCGGTCTCACCTTGTCCAACCGGGCGCTGGTCACCAAGGGAACGCCGGCGCGGGAGTTGATCGACATGGCCGTCCAGGCCGAGAACAGCGGCGCCATCGACGCGATATGGGTCGGCGATAGCATTTTGAGCAAGCCGCGGCTCGAATGCATTCCGCTATTGGGCGCCATCGCGGCGCATACGTCGCGGGTGAAACTGGGCGTCGCCTGTATGGCCACCATCGCCCAGCGCAATCCCGTGCTGCTCGCGCTGCAGTGGGCAAGTCTCGATGTCTTGTCAGGCGGACGCACATGGCTGGCCGCCTGCATGGGTTATCCGGCGAGCCAGCACCCGATGGCAGCCAAGGAGCTCGAAGTCATGGGCATCCAGAGCAAGGAGCGGCCCGGGCGATTGGTCGAGATGATCCAGGCCCTGCGGCTTCTGTGGTCCGACGAACATGCAAGCTTTCACGGCAAATACTACTCTTTCAAAGACGTGAACCTGCTGCCCAAACCGGCGCAGAATCCCTGTCCGATCTATATCGCGGCCACACCGCGTGCCGCGCAAATCGGCGAGCAAGGCGTAGAGCGCTCGTTGCGGCGCATGGCCCACTATGCCGACGGTTGGATGTGCAATCAGATCGAGCTTTCGATGTTTCAAGATTATCAGGGACGACTGCGAAAAATGCTCATCGAAGAAGGTCGCAATCCCGAGGGGTTCAAATCTGTGCTGTATTATGGCGCGTCGGTAAACCGCGATCGCGACCAAGCGTTTCGCGAAGCAAAAACCTTTCTCGATGCCTACTATCAAAAGGACTTCACCCGCCAAGGCGTGGAGATCTGGACCGCGTGCGGCCCGGTGGAGCACTGCGTCGATTGTCTGCGCGGCTTCATCGATGCCGGCGTCGATCATGTTGCCATCCGTCCCATCGCCGACGATCTGAATGAACAATTTCAAATATTCTTACGGGAGCTGCTGCCTGCGTTGAGCCGAATTGCCGCCAGCGGCTCGCAGGCGACGAGCCAGTAGAGCACAAGGTTCGATCGCTCAATTTCACAATCGGGGATTTTGATTTCGATGCTAAACGCCACGCCACCACCTTACTGGCGAGTCCTATTTCTCCGCCCCCGGAAACCAGCCTTTGAATTTCACCAGCCCGCGCAGATATTCGATTTGGCCGGCGTGGCGTGTGTTGCAGTTGATGACACTGGCGAGCCGGATGCTGAGGGTCGGCAGCGGCGAGTATTGCGGTTCGTTGAGGACGCGATTCAAGTCGCCGTTCGTCACCGTCGACAGATAAGCTTTCGTCTGTGCAAACACCACGTCATGGTACGCGAGCAGCAGCGGCTTGTCGGTGCAGGTGAAGGCGTCCACTTGTTCTCGGGTTTGCCGGTGGCCAGAGCCGTAATCTCGCGGCTCGGGCGGCATGTTGAAGCGCTGGTGCCAGCCATCCGTTATCCATAGTTGCGGGCGATCGAGCAAGCCGGAAAAGTTGGCGTCCTGTACCCGGGCGATGTGCCAGGTCAGCCACGCGATATGCGGCTCGGGCGGCGACAACATTTCTTCCGGCGTCAAATCCTTAAGCGCCTCGCGTACCATTTCGCGCACCCGGCCCAACGCATCCAACACCAGTCCTGCTGCTTCCATAAACTTCCTCCCGAACTGATCGGCCCTCTACTTTGAGCCGAGGGGTTCTAAATTTGTCGACTGGAAGTCGATTTTTCTTTCCGTCATTCCGGCGCAGGCCGGAATCCAGGCTTTATTCGGCCTTGCAGAATGAGCGAAGATGGATGCCGGCCTTCGCCGGCATGACAAACCTTCACTTCACCTGAACGCGAAAGATTTCAACGATGCCTGAGAGCGACATTAATCAAAGTGTTTCGATTCGATTTATCTACCTCATCTGCCCCGCGATTCGAATATATCAAACAATCCGGAAATTTACCGCGCGCTTGTAAGTTAACGCAGCCTTGTCCTATGGTCGCAGTGAGTGCGCGGAGAATAATCCGTTTCGCCTTCAGGGATCCAAAAGCGCCCCGGTCGCCGGTGGCGGTTGCGCAGCATCGGAGAAAACACCCTATGAGCCGAAAAATCACTGTGGTCTGCTGTCTCCTCACCGCTTGGATGGCTTGCCAGGTCGAAAAGATGCACGCCGCCGACGGCAGTGCTCCTCAGCGCCTGAGGATTCTTTACGCTTCAACGGCGACATCGTTTTCGCCGATCTGGATCGCCAACGATTTGGGAATCTACAAGAAACATGGCCTCGACGCCGAAGCGGTGTTGCTCGGTGGCGGGCCGCTGGTCGCATCGGTGCTGCTCTCGGGCTCCGCCGATGTCGGCATCGGCGCGGGCGATGCCCCGGTCCGCGTCGCGCTTCAGGGCGGCGACATGAAAATCTTCGCCCTGCAAAAGCACGCGCGCATCTTGAGCATCGTCAGCAAACCGTCGATCCAAGACTTATCGCAAATCAAAGTCTTGGGCATTCAGAGTCTCGGCAGCAGCACGCATAACTACTGGCTCTGGTATGCCCGGCAAAGAAAGCTCGCCGAGCAGCAAGTCCAGTTTGTCCACACGAGTTCGTCGGCGGAGAACTTTCTCGCGCTCAAATCCGGCCGCGTCGATGCCGGCGTGTTCGGTCCACCCTTTGACGTCCAAGCGGAGCGCGATGGCTTTCGTCTCTTGGTCGAAGGCGTGAAAAACCCGCAACCGTTCCCGGCCACCGCCTATTTCGCGACAACGGCATTCTTGACCAAGCGGCCCGAGGCCGCGCGCCGCTACATCGATGCCATGAAAGAAGCCGTGCAAGTATTTCGCGAAGATAGAGCGACGGCATTTAAAGTCATCATGAGACGCCTCAAACTCACCGACACCAACGTGCTCGAGCGCGCCTACGAATATGAACGGCCGTTCATGCGTCGCGATCTCTCGCTCCAGCTCGATGTCATCGACACCGCGCTGGCGGAGGCCAAGCGGGCTCTTGGTGTCAATGCTAAAAGACCCGATCTAACGGTCGACGACGTGATTGATAAGAATTTTGTCGGCATCGCACGTTGATACGACGTATTCAGACAGCGGAGTGGAACCAGTCTCTAATGTAATTTTCGGGGGTGGACTGAAATCCGTCGCCTTCAGCAAATGAGCAGATTTGTCATGCCGGCGCAGGCCGGCATCCATCTTCACTTGTACTGCACGGGCAAAGAAAGCCTGGATTCCGGCCTACGCCGGAATGACGAAAGGAAGAGTCTACTTCTACTCGGCCAACTCATAACCTCAACTTGAAGCCGAAGGTCATTCAATATCAAATCCATCTAAACCACCGATGGATGGATTTCTGCAGCCCGCAGTCACGGCGCGGGAAAGACAACCAAACTCGCACTGGTTGTTAAATTCGCTACCTCACCGCTGCGCAACCGCGCCCAAGGTTTCCGCCATGCGCACAAGCCTAACGAACTCAGCGCGATAGCCTTCAAGGTCGGGACCGCGAGCGCCGTTAGCCAACTCGGCAATCTCTCCCGTAGCTCGAATCCATCCACTGCATTCTCGCCGCGCAGCCGCTGGCCGAAGGCGGCAACAGCAACGGCGAAGCGCTGCTCGGCCGGCGCGGCATCGATCTTCGCCAGCGCGTCGGTCGCGCGCACCGGCCGCTCGATAAGATGACTGTTGGATTCGCCGGGAAGTTTGTAACGCAGCTTGACGAAGGCCAGCTCATCCGGACGCGCGGTGGTTGGCACCGCCGGTCGCTCGCGTTCCTGCTGATAGCGCAGCGGATCGAGCTGGCGCTGCTTCGCGCCGACCGGAGTGATCTCATAAATCGCCGTCACCGTATGGCCGGCGCCGATATCTCCGGCATCGACCTTGTCTTCGTTGAAATCCTCGCGCTTTAGCATGCGCGTCTCGTAGCCGATCAGCCGGTACTCGGCGACCCGCGCCGGATTGAACTCCACTTGGATCTTCACGTCATCGGCGATCGGAAACATCGTCGATGACAGTTCCTCGCTCATCGCTTTGCGCGCTTCGAGCACGGAGTCGATGTATGCGGCGTTGCCATTGCCGGCCTGCGCTAGCCGTTGCATAAGCGCGTCATTGAGATTGCCCGCGCCGACGCCGAGGATCGACAAATAGATTCCGGTCTTGCGTTTGGCCGCGATGAAACGCTCAAGCTCCTTAGGATCGGTGATGCCGACATTGAAGTCCCCGTCGGTGGCAAGCATCACCCGGTTCACCGCTTCTTTATCGAAGTGGCGTTCGGCGAGCGCGTAGGCGCGCTGCAGGCCTTCGCCGCCGGCGGTGGATCCGGACGCCCGCAGATTGTCGATCACATCAAGAATTTTCTGCTTGTCCCGTCCTCGCGTCGGATCGAGAGCGGTCTGGGCTTGGCCCGCGTAGGTGACGATGGCGACCCGGTCGTCGTCGCGCAATTGCTGGACTAACAGCCGAAAGCCCTGTTGCAACAACGGCAAACGATCGCTCGGCGCCATAGAGCCCGAGGTGTCGAGCAACAAAACCACATTGGCGCGCGGCCGCTCGTTGCGCGGGATGTCGTAGCCGCGGATGGCGATGTGCAAGAGCTGATTCTCCACGGCCCACGGACTCGGCAGCACCGTCGTGGTCACGCGAAAAGGCTGCGCGCGATTCTCAGGAGCCGGGTACGCATAGGGGAAATAGTTGACCAGTTCCTCGACCCGCACCGATTCCCGCGGCGGCATGCGGCCGCCGGTCAAATTACGCCGCATGAATGCGTACGAAGCCGTGTCGACGTCGACGCTGAAGGTCGACACCGGATGCTCAGCAGCGCTGAGCACGCTCGTCGGTTCTTTGTCAGGGAAACGGTCGGCACTCGGAGGAATGACGGGCGGACGCGGGAAGTACGGAGGGCGGGGGTACGGATAAGGAGGCATTACGGCTTCACGTGCCGTGGCGGATTCAGGCAAACGCCGTAGCGAGTCGGTGCTCGCACTTGACCTGCCAGGCGCGGACTGCGGCAGCGGCGCCTTGGAGTCGTGGACTTGCCCTGTCGAAGCATTCTCCTGCTTCGCCGCAGTCTGCATTTCCTTATCCAAGCTGCAGGAACCGAGGACTAGGACGAGGCTCACCGCCACCACAACCCCGTACCAAGGCGTTCCGATCTTACGGCAATAGGACATAGTCAAAACCTCCAGTCGGTCGCTCGCACAGTCTTACGATATTGCTTAGACGCTGGAGAGCCGGTTTCGTTCCACGGCGCACCCCGAAGCCGGTCAGGATTGCCGGGAATGATCTTTCCCAAATGGGCCTGAGTGAAGAGAAGCTATTTTGGCGGCAGCACTTCTTTGACCAGTTTGAAGATCGGAGTCAGATCTTGGTACTCGGGCTTGGCGAGATCGAAATACTTTTTTCCCGGCTCCACGCGATTGGTTGGATCGACGTCGTCTTTGGGGATATCGATGCGCCGTGAGTTGTGGGCGTCGGGGCGCCCCAATTTCTGCAACGCGATCTGTCCCTCGCGCGACAGCAGCCAGTTAATAAAAACCTTGGCCGCATTGGGATGGGGCGCGCGGGTCGGAATGCCAAGTGTGCCGCCCGCTGCGCTGATACTGCCGCCCTCTTTCCATTCATCGGTATCGAAATAGCCGATCGGCAGTTGCTGTTGCACCGCTTTCCCTACTTCGGCGCCGGCGTTGCAGCGAAGGCACAATGGAAACTTTCCCGTTGACAGCCAGTCGGTCATTTGACGCGAGTCGCGTCCGATGGTGACTTGCATGTCGCCATAGAGTTTCTTGAGAAATGGCGGGCCAAGATCTGGATGATGGTAATAAAATTGCAACGTGGTCCCCATGCCGAAGCTCGTCGGATCGAGGGAGAGCAGCTTGCCGTTCCACTTCGAATTCAAAAGGTCCCAGTGGGATTTAAATTCGCCGGGATTGACCTGCTTGAGGTTGTAGGTGATTTGACCGGACTGCGAGTTGGCGTTGAAGGCGAAAATGTAACGCCTTTCCGCGTCGATGTAACGGTGCTCGCCGTCGTACCATTTCGATTGATCGACAACTTCCGGAAGGATAAGCGCAGGCTTGATCGGGTCGAGCGCGTGCGCCTTGTGGAGCGCGTCGTGCAATGTATTGGCGCCAGAGCTGACAACGTCCACCAGATACTTGTCGCCGCGCCGCTCGGCGAGAATCCTCGCCGCCAGCTGGCCGCCGCTAAGCACCGTCGAAACTTTGAGTTTGGGATATTTCTTTTTGAAGCCTTCGAGAACCCGCTCGTAGTCATAACAGCAAGCGTACAACGTCAACTGCCCTTCGACTTCGGCGGCGCGCACAGTCTTGTCCCACTCCGCCTGCCAAAGCGTCTGGGCCGAAGCGATTTCGCCAAACAATGCCGCCAGCAAACCGAATACCGTAATGTGAGCTGCGAATGAAATCGCTGTCAGCAGTCTAATCGAAAGAAAGCTCATGAGTATTTTGAACTCTCTAAACGGACAATATGAGCGAACGCGCCAATATTCCTTACTTGAGAAACCGCTGCACCGGCAGATTGCCCTGCTCAAATCGCGGGTCATAGGGCATCCCTTCGCGAATCCGGGCCAGATAATTGTCGCGGTTCACGCCGAAAAGCTCGTAGCGATAGAGATGGTTGAGCAGAAAAGTGTGCACACCCATCTGAAATAGCTTCCCCACCGAGCCCGAGGTTAATGCCGCGCGCTCTTCATCGGTCAGACGAAATTCGGCAAGCACCGCCGCGGGATCTTCCACAAGCCGCCGGCGAAAATCCGGATCGTTGTCGGTGAGATAGAGCAGTTTGTTGACCTGATAGACGCTCATGGCAGCCTCATCTTAATCTAAATAGCTATACGCTCATTAGGACACCTTGCATCACATCGGTCATGAAACGGTCGGATGATTGACAGTCCAACCTCCGCGCGCTTGGTGTCCCTCATGGCAAAATAAATTCTCGTTCTTCGCGGGAGCATATCATAGGCCCCCATGCATCCGATCTTCTATTCGCGTACGGCGCCTGTGGCGCGCCCGTCGAACCAAGCTCTTTGCGGCTTATCATCGTTCTCTGCCGTCTAATTTATTCGAATTTCCACACGGCGTAACCGTTGCCTTCATCCGGTTCCAAGAACAGCGGCTTGGTTTTGCCGACCGCTCCGGCGACAGTGATCCAATTCAGCAGCTCGCCGCTATTGTTGCCGGCGGCGTTGATGCGTTCTTCGGTGGCGCGCCGTGCCAGTGTCGGATATTGACCGCGCGCCATGAGCCGCGAGATCGTCTCCGCCCATTCGTTGTCGATCCAACCGCGCAGCGGTCCACCGACGTCCATGGCAAAGCAGCCGCTGGCGATGAGCGCGATGCGCTCTTTGCCTTCCCAAGCGTCGATGAAGCGGCGCACCATGCGCCCCAAAGCTAGACAGCGAGTCGCCAGGGGCAACGGTGAAGCGAAACCGTTGGTATAGATCGGCACGACCGGAAGACGCATTTCAGGATTGAGAAAGTGCAGCGGCACGACCAATGAGTGATCCAAGCGCAGCTCATGAGCCGCGGCAAGATCGAACTTCTCACGGACGCCGTACTTGAACAGCGCCTTGGCGAGCGGCACATGGCCGCGCACGGTGTAGCGCGGCATCGGACACCAAGTCTCTTGGGGACCTTGCGCTTCTTCGGCCATGCCGACGCAGAACGACGGCAGATTGTTATAGAAAAAATTTACGAAATGATCGCTGTCGACCTCTATGATCAGGTCAGGTTCGGCCTTCTCGACTTGCTCGCGCACCTGTTTCATCAAAGCTTCGCCTTTGGTTTTTCCCGGCGCTTGCTGCATTTCAAAAACCAGACGGGGAGGATGCGGCACGCCAGCCGCCATAACCAACTTTGCCATGGGGCCTCCTATAACTGTGAGCCTGGCGAAAAACTCATTGTTGTCATTTGACCGGAAACAATCGATTCAACCATTCGCGGATATTACGGTTCATTTATTATTAGCCGGGTCGTCATGCGAACCGTCGCCGATAGGCTTTATAACTGCTCGCCGTGAGCATTCTCAATGACTGCCGCAAATCACATTCAGCACCGCCTGGCGTTTCTCCTCCTTGACAACTTTGAGCGCGCGCTTGAGCGCCGGCAGCACTTGTTGCGGGTCGTCGACCATTTCGCCGTAGCCGCCGTGCGCCTCGACGACTTTTTCGTAGCGCGGCGACGGCGCCAGCTCGGTCAGCGGATAATTGCCCGTGCTCGCCGCCCAGCCGTCGGGCATCACCTGTTGGGTCGCCGCCTTGCTGGCGTGCCAGATCGCATTGTTGCAGATGATCGTCAGCAGCGGCAAATTATAGGCCTCGGAGACAAAATGGCAGGCGGTCGGGTTGTTGAACATATAAGTTCCGTCACCGGCGGTGACGATAAAAGTTTTTTCCGGGTGCGCCAGCTTCATGCCCAACCCGCCACCGATGCCCCAGCCCAGGCCGCCGGCCGGCGAGCCGCCGAAGTAAGTCGCTGGCTCGCTCAAACCGAGCACTTCGCTGCCAACGCCATGATCGCTCAGCACCACGGTATCGCGGTCGCGCACTTGATCGATGCAGTGCGCCAGCCAGGTGTGGCTGATCGGCCGGTGGCTCGCGTCGCCGTCGATTTTTTTCCGCAAGCCTTGGCGATACTGCTTGCGCTTGGCGCGAATCTTTTCGGCGCGCTCGCCGAGGACTTTCTCGTCGCGAGAACCATTCCTTAATTCCGCTGCCAGCAATTCCAGCGCCAGCTTCGGATCGCCGCCGATGGAAATATCCTTGGGGAAACTTCGGATCGGAATATCTTGATAATTGGGATCGCGCGCGATCTGAATCACCTTGGCGCTCTCCGACGGCTTGGCCTGCTGCGGATACCACGGCACGTCCGACTCGACCACGACGATGACATCGGCGTCCTTGACGTAAGGCGAGGAGCTGACGCCGAGGTGAAAATCATGGGTGTTGGGCATGCTGACGAACGGGCTCGCCGGCGTCACCACCGGCGCCACTAAGGCTTCGGCGAACGAAACCATCGCGCTCACTGCCGTCGGATCGGAGCCCAAGCGACCGGTGATGATCAAGGGATTGACCGCGCCGCGCAGCAGTTCGGCCGTGCGTTTGATCGACGCCGGGCTCGGCTGCAACGCTTCGGCTTGGGCTTTGCGATTGGGATGAATCGTGATCGAGTCCATCTTTTGTGCTAGTACCTCGCGCGGCAACGTCAAATAGACCGGACCCTGCGGCGTGCCGAGCGCCATTTCCAATGCGCGATCGACGACGGTCTCCACCTGATCGCCGTTGCGCAGCTCATAGTCCCACCGGGTGAACTCGCGCAGCAAGCTGCCCTGATCGAACGACTCCTGGCCCCAGTGGATGAAGTTGCTCCGGCTGCCGCGCAACCCCTCTTCGGTGAGCGGCGTTCTGCCCGCGGAGAACAACATCGGCACATTGAGCCGTGACGCATTCATCACCGCCGCCGAGGCATTGCCGGTGCCGACGATGACGTGCACCATCACCACCTGCGGCTCGCCGGTAATCATCGCATAGCCCTGCGCCATGCTGACCGCGACAAATTCATGAGGCACCGTGATCGGCATCGGATGGGCTTTCTTCTCCGCGCCGAACCGTGCCAACGCGTCGATGATCGGCCCGAAGTCGGTGCCGCTGTTGCCGAAAAAGTATTTGACCCCGCGCGCGCGCAGGACTTCAAGATAGGCTTGGCCGACGGTTTCGACTTGAACGGTTACGGTCTTGTTGCTTTCCATGGTTTTGCTCCTCGGTTGATTTCGACCTAGTTTTTAACCTAATTTGCCTGGCAAAGGGAAACGAATTTATCGCATTCGCTACATGCGGCACGTCGGCATCGCCTATGATATAGAAACATCATATGAAAGACACTCAAGTCGACCAAACAGTGACGTGGATCACCGAAGCCGGGCTGTCGGGATTGGCGGAGTCGGCGATATTGACCGGCGCTTGCGAACGCCTTTTGGCCTACGGCGTACCGCTCGCCCGCGCCAACGTGGTCATCGACACTCTGCATCCGGTTTACCAGGGCCGCGCTTTCACATGGAAACGCGAAAAGATGGAGACACAACTTTCGGAGTTCGGTCGAAGCGACGAGGGAGAGGATCGTTGGGAACGCAGTCCATTTTACCGTTTGGAAATTTCGGGCGAACAACTTTTTAGGCGTCGCTTGACAGCCGCCACCGAACACGAGTTTCCGATCTTCGCTGACCTCAAAACGGAAGCGATTACCGACTACATCGCAATGGCGAACCGGTTCGCCGCCGAGGGTGTCGTCGGCGAGATGGACTGCGTGTACTCTTCCTGGGCGACCGACGCGCCGCGAGGTTTCGACGATCCAACTGTCGGCGACCTGGAGAGGTTGATGCCGTCATTTGCATTGGCAATGAAATCGGCATCACTATCGCGTATCGCCGGGACGCTTGGTCGAAACTTACCTCGGCCGCGATGCGGGACGGAAAGTACTGGCAGGGAGCATCAGGCGCGGGGTCGCCGACCGCATCGAAGCAGTTCTGTGGTTCAGCGATCTGCGCAATTACACGAGAATCAGCGACTCAGCCGAGCCGGAGCAGATTATTCCGCTACTGAATGAATACGCTGACGCGATCTTATCGGCGATCCACGACTGCGGCGGCGACGTGCTTAAATTGATGGGCGACGGTACGCTGGCAATTTTTACCGCCGACGACCGTGCCGGCGCCTGCCACGCCGCACTGGCGGCCGCCGAAAACGCCAGGAACGCGGTGGCGCTGGTCAATCGACGGCGCGCCAGCGAGAATTTGCCGACCACCGATATGTATTTGGGGCTTCATATCGGCGAGGTCTTTTACGGCAACATCGGCAGCCGCGAACGCCTCGACTTCACCGTTGTCGGGCCGGCGGTCAACGAAGTGAGCCGCATCGCCGGCCTATGCCGTTCCGTCGATCAACCGTTGCTGGTCTCGTCCGCTTTTGCATCCGCCATCGGCGAGCCGAAGAAATCTCCTGGTTTCCGTCGGCCGCTACGCCCTGCGCGGCGTGAGCAAGCCCCAAGACCTCTACACCCTCGACGGCGAGCGCGAAAAGACATTGCCCGTCGAAGATGACGACGTGCAGTGATGGCCCTGCTGGGCCGCCGCCATCTTTGCTTGCAAGCTAGCCGAAAGATAGCGCATCTTCGCGCGGGAGACAGATCACTGGGGCTGCTTCAGCGCCTGATGCAGTAAAGTGAAATCGGTCAACTGGCTCGGAGTCGCGCCTTTGATTCCGGCGTCGGCGAGCATCGATCCCACTAATGCATTCATCGTCGCCTCCTCGACCATGCCGTTGCGCGTGTAGTTATTGATCGACATCTGGTAGATGTCGGCGGCCATCTCTTTGTCGATCTTCAGCCAGTTTATCATCGCCTGCTGCGTGCCCTCCGGATTGTCGCGCAGATAGCGGTGCGCTTGCAGCAGCGCGCGAATCACCCGGCGCACCTGATCCCCATGGTCGCGCAGATGGGCCGTGTTGACGCCCAGCCCGCCGGCGATCAAGCCATGGTAGTCGGCGGCGTTGATCAGGAACTTCAGTCCGACCTTCTTCGCCCTGAACGCCTCGCCATAGTCCATCATCGAGCAGTCGATGGCGCCGGACAGCATCGCGCCGATGCGCGTGCCGGTGTCGACGATGCGATAAATCACATCCCGGTCGGGGTCGAGGCCATTTTGGCGCAGAATGAATTTCGCGGAAATCTGCTGCGAACCGAGCAAGCCCGGCACGCCCATCGATTTGCCCTTGAGTTCGCTCACCGACTTGATCTCCGGCCGCACCACCAAGCCCCAAAACGGCTTCGTGGTGCCGAGATAAACGATGCGCACCGGCAAGCCGCGCGCCGCCGAGACGAATGACGACCCAGCGCGTAGAGAGTAAGAAATGCTGCCGCTGGCGAGCGCCGCGCGGTCGACCTCGGTGCGGGTGAGCAGCAATTTGACTTCAAGGTTCTGTTCGCGAAAGAAACCCCGTTGGCGCGCCACCTCGGCCGGTAGAAACGTTATGCTCGGGCCAGCGTAAGAAATCAGAACTTCTTCAAGCGCTAACGCCGGCTGCGCCGCGGCGACCAGGCAAATCACTTGCAGACTCACCAGCATTCCGACCCGGCGCCGAAAAGTGCGTGCCATAGCAAACATCTTTACCTCCAGTCGGCTCAAGACTCTTCGCGATACAAATCCAACGCCTTCAGCGCCGGCGCATCGCTCATGGTGAAAAGAATCGCGTCATCCGCCGATGAGTTCATATGCCGGTGCGCGTACCAGAGCGGCACGACAAAGGTGTCGCCTTTTTGCCACTCAAAGCGCTGTTCGCCGATTTGCGTTGCCCCCTGGCCGCGAAACACATGATACATCACCGTGCTCGTGTGTCGGTGCGATTGCGTTTCTTCGTTCGCTGGAAGCAGTTGGACGGCGCACTGGATCGTTGTCATCGTCGACCCGCCGTTCACCGGATTGCGGTATTCGAGCAGATAGCCGTCATAACGATTTCGCGCGGCTGGCGTCTTCGCCAACTCGCGCAATGCCGGTTCGGTATCGCGCCATTTGTAGTGGAAGAAATCCGCCAGCGGCAGACCGTGGCGGATCGAACTGCCAAGGCTGCTCATCACATCTTCACTGCTCTTCTCGATCGGCTGGCGTCGTTCAGTGAAGCGCTCCTGCATCACCTGATGCAGAGCGGTCACCAGCGGAAAGTCCAAACCGTCAAGCCAAACGATCGGCGCTCCGCCGTCGTTGGAATGATCGTGCCAGGTGAGCTGGGGCGTGAGAATCAGGTCGCCCGGCTCCATAACGCATTTCTGGCCGTTGACCGTCGTGTAGGCGTCCCTGCCCTGAATAACGAATCGCAACGCCGCCGGCGTGTGCCGGTGCGCCCGCGCGTTTTCGCCGGGCTTGACGTACTGGAACGAGACTTGGATTGTGTGCGTGGCAAAAGCGTGTTGCCGATCGAGACCCGGATTGACCAGCCGCACGACGCGCCGCTCGCTGTTCTCCAAGCTGATGACCTCACCAGCGCGCACCAAGCTGTGGTAAACATCCTGCCACTTCCACAGACAAGGCTGGACGGCGGTCACGGGATGATTCGGCAGACCCTCCATGCCGAGCCGCCAATAGCCGGAAAGATTTTTCCCCGCCATGTCCTGATCGAGCTGTTCGACACTGTCTTTGCGTGCAGGTTGGTTCATCGTCGGTCCTCTCGAATTTTTTCCAATCCACGAATATGCCCAACGGCGGATTGCCTACGGAGTTTTTTGCGTTCTTTGCGCCCTTTGCGGTTAAATTTCCGAATCCGATTCTTCGTCCGTCAACGATTGGAACGGCTTGAACGTTTGGAACGATTGGAACGGATTTTCTCTTCTACGTTCGCGGCGGGATCGGTTGGTTATAGATCATGTCGATCCACATCGGCTGGTACGACGCGACGAAGCCGTTTTTGTAGGCGTTGCCGCAGTAATGCGCCGGTTTCAACTTGTCCCAGACGATCTTGCCGCTGGCTTCGATGCAGTCCTCGTCGACCGAGGCGGCAACCACTTTGCCGCAGACCATCAAGCGGTGTAGCCACTGTTTGGTCCACTCGACTTTGCACTCGAAGTGGCTACGGCAGTCGGCGATGCGCGGCGGCTTGACCGCTTTGGCTGGCAGCGCCGTCAGCCCGGCCTTCTCAAGCTCATTCACTCCCGGCGGAAATTCGAGGCCGCAAACCCGTACCTTTTCGAGAATCTCCCGCTCGTGGGACGGCACGTTGACGACAAACTCGCCGTTGGCGAGAATATTATTATACGTGTCCTTTCCTTCGCCGGTGGTAAACGAGATGTACACCGGATCATGGCACACTCTGACGCAGGTGCCGTAAGACGCCGCGTTGACCCGACCGTCATTGTCGGCCGTCGTGATCATGACTAGACAGGCGCTTGGCGCGAATAGCTTATCCCAATGCTCGGGCGGCACGTCGATTTTATTGACAGCAGTCATATGGAATTCCTCCGGTCATTCATTATGGAAACTGAAACCTAGCCGAAACAAAACCGCGCCGTCAAATGGAATCCTTCCCTTCGGCGGACAAAAATTGATAGTATCGCCGAGATGCTTGGACGCGCCGTTCTACTCATTCTATCCATAATCGCAGCTCCCCTGGCGAGCAAAGCCGCACAACCGGCGCTCGAAACCGTGCGCATCGGCATCCCTGGCAAGCTGGTCGACTTCTCGCCTTTCTACGTCGGCATCAAGACCGGCATCTATCGCAGCGAAGGACTAGCGCCGCAGTTCATCGTCATGCGCAGCGGCATCATCATCCCGGCGCTGCTCTCCGGCGAGCTCGACTACACGACGATCTACGGTTCGACGATTCGCTCCGCGGTGTCCGGCTTGCCGCTCAAGGTCATCGCGACGCTGATCACAAAGCAAAGCTTTTTTCTCTACGCGCAGCCGGAGATCAAACGCGTGCAAGACTTGAAAGGTAAGCGTATCGCCATCTCCGGCTTCGCCAGCTCCACCGACAAGGCCGCGCGCGAAGCGATCAAGCCGGCGGGGCTCGAAGCCCTGCGCGATGTGACGCTGGTCGCCATGGGTGACACCAGTGTGCGCTTTCAGTCGCTGCTCTCCGGCGCCATCGAGGCGGCGATCCTGACGCCTCCCTACACGGTGATGGCCGAGCAGAAAGGCATGCGCAATCTGGTCTGGTTGGGCGACATCCTCGGCGACACGCCGTCGAATGGCCTGAGCACGAGCTCGAAGAAACTGACGGAGCGGCCCGATCAAGTGGCGCGCTTTCTGCGCGCCAGCGTGCGCAGCATGATCTACACCCGCGAACACAAGCAGGAGTCGCTGCCGATCCTGATGAAAGAGTTTCCCGGGCTCGATCGCAATACGCTCGACGGCACGCTGGATTTTTACCTGAGAGCGATGAGCCCAGACGGCCGGGTCAGCGACGCTGTGGTCCAGGACATCATTGACGAGCAGCGCGAACTGCTCAAAGTAAAAAATGAAATCCCGCTCAGCCAAGTCGCCGACTTCGGCCCGCTCAACCGGGTGGTGAAGGAACTCGGCAGCGGGAGGTAAGCTGGCCGCCTTTGGTCGTCTTTCAGATGAATTTGGCTGTAGCTGCTTGGGACCGAAGAGATTTCTCGCTGCGCTCGAAATGACAATTGTCCAGCGGTTGTCAACCCAGGTGACATGATGGATCAGGCCAGAACGTTCAGTCTGCGTCTCTGCTTCATGCATTGACAGCGTAGCAAGTCATCGGCTAGGTTCCGTCAAGCAAATCTTAGTTGGTACTGAGGACAAAATATGCGATTCGGCACGTTCAGCTACAATCAAAGGCGCCCTTGGGTGCCAGAGAAGCAGGCCTTTGACGAACTGCTCGAACAAATCGAGCTGACCGAGAAGCTCCATTTCAACGAAGCCTGGTTTGCCGAGCATCATCACTCCGACTACGGCATGTTGGCGTCACCCAACTTGATGATCGCCGCATTGGCGCGGCGCACCGTCCGGCTGCGCTTCGGCAACTTGGTCAGCGTATTGCCGCTGTACGACCCCATGCGCCTGGCCGAAGAGTGCGCCATGCTCGATATCATGACCGGCGGCCGGCTGAACATCGGCCTTGGCCGCGGCGTGCCCAAGGACGATATGAAGCATCGCCTCGACCGCGACACCGCCCAGGCGCGTTTCGAAGAGGGCATCGAGATTCTCATGCGCGCTTGGACCGGCGAAACCTTCAGCTACTCGGGGAAAGCTTGGGCTTACGAAGAAATCTCCTGCCGGCCGCAACCGCTGCAGAAACCGCATCCGCCGATCTACTACGGCGCGACCTCGCCTGACAGCCCGGCGATGGTGGCGCGGCGCGGTTGGAATCTCGCCCTGTCACGCCAGCCGCTCTCGAACTGCGCCAAAGCCATCGAGAAGTACCGCGGCGAGCTTGCCAACCTTGGCTATCCCAATGGCAAAGGCGACGCCATCATGGTGCGCGACATCTACGTCGCCGACACCGACGAACAAGCATGGCGCGAAGCCGTACCCGAGATCATGCGCTTCTGGCAGCTCGCTACCGACAACTACTGGCGCGGCGAGACGGTCTCCGAAGCGGATCTGACGCGCTTTACCGAACGCTACGCCTACTATCCCGGCGGTTTGACGATCAAGCGGTTGGACGAATGGGGCACTTCGCTCATCGGCAGCCCCGACACGGTGATCAAGAAAGCTCGCCAAATGATCACAACCGCCAAGCCCGACAGCCTGGTCGGCATGTTCCAGTTCGGCGCTTTGAAACATGAGCAGGTGATGCACTCGCTGGAGTTGTTCGGCGCCAAGGTGATGCCGGCGCTGGGAGATTAGTAGAAAGTAAAAAATGACTGACGGGATGCAATGGCTCGATCCGCGCGATCAACGGTTCGATTGGCTCAATGTCGCCGATTGGGAAACTATAGGCGATGGCATGCAGCCGGTGCGCGTCGGGAAAACTTGGCGCAACCAATGGCCGAAAAAGACCGCGCGCCGCGCCATGTCCTCGGCGGGCATGGCAGTGCGTTTTCGCACGGATTCCAAGAAATTAGTTTTTCGCGTCACGTTTTTCGACGCGCCGGACACGCCGCCGGCGACACCGGCATCGGGCTGGGAACGCTCGCGGCCGAATTTCTTCTCTCTCTACCGCGACGGTAAGTATGCCGCCAGCATGGCGGCGCTGACCCATTTCGAACTGCAAGAAGTCACGATCTTCAACGATCGCGCAATCGCCGGCCTGGCGGAACTCCAAGTGCTGCTGCCCTTCTACTACCGTAATTCTGAAATTATTTTGCACGCCATCGGCATCGACGCCGGCGCGACACTAGAGCAAGCGGCGCCGGATGCCCGGCCGCGGGTGTTTTTTCACGGCGACTCGATCACCCAGGGACATGGCGTCACCAGCCCGCGGGAAACCTATGTCTGGCAGGCCGCCGAGCAGTTGAACTGCATCGGCATCAACTTCGGCTTCGGCGGCACCGCCTGGGCCGACAACATCGTCGCTCAGACCATCGCCGGCCGCAACGACTGGGACGTGCTGTCGATCATGCTCGGAACCAACTCCTTCGCAGGAACCGACGCCTACGGCAAGGCCGAAACCGCGGCGCAATATGCGGCGAAGTACGACGCCTTTCTCGCCACGATCAGAGCCGTGGCGCCGGCTAAACCGATCCTCTGCGTCACGCCGATCTTGAACCGCGCCGATCTAGAACGCGGCGGCAATCAAAACGGCGAGCGCCCGGAGTTGTACCGCGAAGGCATCAGCCGCGTCGTCTGCCAGCGGCAGAACTCCGACCAAAACCTGCACCTGGCCGACGGCCTGGCAATGGTCAACGATCCGCTATTCCTACTCGTCACCGACCGCGTCCATCCCAACGACGCGGGGATGCATCAGATCGCCAACGGCGTCGCCGAAGCGTTGAGACCGATACTGGCAAATCTGTGCTAATTGATTCTGCTGGCGGCGGAAGCAAATTCGCTTTTCACCACGAAGTAACCATGAGCTGACACTCGTCTACAGAATATAAAATTGGAGGATCTCCCTTGACATGATCCTCTCTTCGAATTGTCATTCCCGCGCAGGCGGCAATCCAGGTTTGTTCAGAGCCGAATGAGCCTGGATACCCGCTTTCGCGGGTATGACGGAGCGAGGCGGTCTCTTCGTTCGGTAGATCATCTTCGCAGGCTTATTTTCAAAGGAGCGCACGAAGGCCACGAAGTTCGGAATCTCAAACTTTCTTACCTTCGTGCGCTTCGTGTCCTTCGTGGTGATAAATGTCCCCTCAAGTAAGCGGCGCAATCAAGCCGGAGTCGTTTCGATGCGCAGAGAAAAGATCCTCTTTGACGCCTGCGGGATCGCGCCGACGCCGACACTTTGCCGCGAGATTACATTACCGGCCTCGTCGCGGACTTCCATCAATAGAAAATATTCCAGCGCCCCGTCGTCGCCGGCGTTTTTGAGCGTGCCTTCGACCCAGAGCGGGCAACTCGTCGGATTGGCTCGCGGCTCGGCGCCGAGCGCAACAAAGCGCAAGTTGTGGCGGCATATCGGACAGCTAGCCGCGCTCTTGAGTATCGTCGCTTTGCAGTGAGGGCAGCTGCGCGATTCGCCGGCCAGGACTTGCCCGGCTTTCATCCGGCGGCTCCGGCTTTTTCCGGTTCGTGGGCATGGCCATTGACGAATTTGGCGGACTCGCTGGCGCTCCAGCCAAACTCGACATTGCCGCGCATGCGCGAGCCGGCGGCCACCGTCAATGTGGCCGCCTTCAGATCGCCAATCAGCTGACCGGATTCGAGGAGTTTCACTTGAGCGGCGGCGACCACGTTGCCTTCAAGCTCGCCGCCGATAGTCACATTGGCGGCATGGACCTTCGCTGATACCTTGGCGCCCTTGTCGAGGTTGAGATCGCCTTTGATATGAATATCGCCCTTGAACTTGCCGCCGATGCGAATATCGGCGTCGCCTTCGATCTTTCCTTCTATGGTCACGCCGGGACCGAATACCGACTCGCGGCGATTGGCGGTTGAGCTTTCCTTCGGCGCCGGTGCCGGATTCGGCGCTGAAACCGTCGCGACCGGAATAGCGGTCGAAGTAACTGTTGGAGCCGGCGCCACCGGCTTTTCTGAACTGCTTTCAGGGGTCGCTTGATTCCACAGGGCCATCGAAACCTCCTTGTTGACAGAACCAGTTTTCGGACAGAGGAATGAGTCTTCGTTAAAAACGGAATAGCAATCAGCAAGCAAAGTGCCAGCAGTACGTGAAACTTCAACCAAACCAAAGGAACTGTCTATCGGCGCTGGTTTGCGTCTTTGAGTCCGTTGAATTGACATCGTTGTCGTCAATTGACCATAACTGCAACGACAATAAAGAATCGGAATGGAAGGTCAATCGACCTGAATTTATCGATGACTGTCTGTGAAGAGCTTCACCCTAGCGCAGGGATTAGCGGTCAGCACGATAAGCCGCTCCTGCGTGCCATCCCTTGACCGCCATCGGTAACCGTATTAGCGTTTTCTGCGAGAACGTCTCGGCGGCGCGCCCCAGAATCTAGAGTCGCGCGATGGCCGGCCGAAATTTCGTAATCGAGAGGACAGAATATGAAAGCCGAACAGCCATTCGATGCCGCTCGCGAAGCGTTTCACCAGCGCATGCACGCCAACAACATGTACGGCCTATGGGAACTCGCCAGCCAAATGACTTCTCAGCCGCAGCCCAAAATGATCGCCCACATGTGGCCCTGGTCGACATTGGAACCGATCGTCACGGAATCGACCCTAGCCGTGCCGGTGGGCGACGAGCGGCGGGCTTTGCAGTTATTTAATCCGGGGCTGGACGGCCGCTGGGCGACGACGAATAATCTGATCGCTGCCGTCCAAGTGTTACTTCCCGGCGAAGTGGCGCGCGCACACCGCCACACGCCGACGGCGATCCGCTTCATCATCGAAGGCAGCGGCGCCTACACCGCCGTCGACGGCGAGCGCGTCTACATGGAGCCGGGGGATTTGATCCTGACGCCCAGTTGGTCCTGGCACGATCACGGCAACGAGACCAAAGACCGCATCGTCTGGATGGACGGCCTCGACATTCCATTGATCGCATCGCTGGAAGCGATGTTCTTTCAGTTCTACACGCAGACCCAAGTGCCGGCTTCACGCCCGGCGCACACTTCCCTGGCGCTGTACGGCACCGGGCAATTGAATCCGACATGGGTAAAAGAAAAGACCAACGCATCGCCGCTGCTGTTGTACTCATGGGAGCAAACCTGGAAAGCGTTGGACGCCCTGCGCGGCCAGACCGGCAGCGCGTTCGACGGCATCTCTCTGGAATATCGCCATCCGCAAACCGGCGGCACGGTGCTGCCGACCATGGGCTGCCGCATCCAGCTGCTGCGGCCCAACGAACACACCCAAGCGCACCGCCACACCGGCAGCGCGGTCTACCATGTCGTCCAAGGCCAAGGCCGGACGATCATCGATGGGAAGAGCTTCGGCTGGAGCAAGGGCGACATCATCGCCCTGCCGCCCTGGTCGCTGCACGAACATATCAACAGCTCGGCCAAAGCCGACGCGGTGCTGTTCTCGATCCAAGACGCCCCCGTGCTCCAAGCGCTCGGTCTCTACTACGAAGAAGAATTCAGCGAAAATGGCGGCCACCAGAAAGTTACGTCGGCGTTCGGCGCGTGAGAAGGTGCACGACGCAAGCGTGTTGCATCGGAGCTGGAATCGCAAATGCTTTCACCACGAAGGCACGAAGAGCACGAAGTCCGGAAACTTAATTTTCCGAACCGTCATGTCCGTAGTGCCTCCTTTGAAAATACATCTGGCGCTGTGCGGATAGAGATCCCTCAGACCGCTTCCCGTCTCCCGCATAGCGGGCGAGGGTAATTGAAAGCAGACAAAGACGTTCAATGCTCTGCGGCCGAAAACCCCCTCGCCCATTCCGATGGGAGAGGGAGGGGGCTGAGGGCAATTTCATTATCTGTGGACGAGCCTAAAATCATCAACACTTCGTGGTGAACAGTCTTGTGCGCATGAAGTAGCGCATGTCGGAGACACTAAGATTTCCGCGAAGCTCGCAAAATCCGAGCTTTATTAATTCGAAGGCCATTATTCGGAAAAGCCATGGGCGCCATCGATATCCATCATCATTTCGTCCCCAGTGAAATCGTTGGCGAGGCGAAACGTCACGGTTCCGTCCTCGGCATCGCGGTCACGGAAGGCAAAGACGGTCTATGTTACTTTTCCTTCAACAGCGGCCCCGGATATCCACTGCTTCAGGGCTTGTGCGATGAGACACCGCGGCTAGAAATGATGGAGAAGGGTAAGATCGCCCTCGCCGCTCTCGATCCGAGTACGCAACTTCTAGGCTATGATCTCAAAGGCGACCAGGCCGAGACCTGGTGCCGCATCTATAACGAATGCGTCAAAGAATTTCTCAAACAACATCCCGATCGTTTTACCGCCATGGCGGCCGTGCCGATTCAAGAGCCAGCCCGGGCGGCGCGAGTCTTAGAGCACGCGGTCACTGAACTCGATTTTCGCGGCGCGTACATCGCCACCAACGTCAATCACCGCTACTACGACAGCCAAGACTTCGATGTGTTCTGGGCCATGGCGCAGGAGTTGGACGTGCTCGTCTTCATGCACCCTGACAATCCTGCGGGAACCGAGCTTATGGGTTCCTTCGGTCTCAGGCTCGTCTGCGGCAACCCTGCTGACACCACACTGTCACTCGGTATGCTGATCTTCAGCGGCGTCTTCGACCGATTTCCCAAGCTAAAGATATGCACTTGCCACGGCGGCGGTTTCTTCCCTTATCATGTGAGCCGCTTCGACCGCGAATTTACCACCGGCAAACAGGCCACCCGGCGTGCCGACCGGCCCAACGCGCCAAAATGCGCGTCTGTGCCAAGCGCGTATATCAAGAACCTCTACTTCGACACGCTAGTCTACGACGTCGAGACCCTCGATTTTCTCCGCCGCAAAGTCGGAGCGGACCATCTGATCCTCGGCACCGACTTTCCTTATATCCTCGGCGACTGGCAGGGCGTCGACAAAGTCGAAGCTTTGCCTTGTGCGGCAACCGAGAAGCAAATGATTCTAGAGGGCAATGCGCAAAATTTGCTACACCTCTGAGCCCGTCCGCATGGCTTGTGGCAGATTCACGGCGTGCGGAAATTTTTACTTTGCTTTAGGAGCGAGTGGACTCACCAGATCCCGCTCGGAAAGATGGGCGACGGTTTCGCCGGTTTCTGCAAAGGTGCGGGTCACTTCAGTGGAAGTATAGATCCATAGGATCGCCAGCGGCGTCGTGCCGACGTTGACGAAACGGTGCGGCTGATTAGCCGGAACCAGCGTCGTGTCGTATGCGTGCAGCCGCCGATGGCTCTGGCCGTCGATTTCCGCGTCGGCCTCGCCTTCGAGGATCGTCACCTGCTCATCGCAGTTATGCGAGTGCATGGGAACTTTAGCGCCGACGGGAAATCGTGTAATTCCCGTCGTGATATGCTTCGAGCCGAGTTCTTTCGTGACCAAAGGGGTCGTTTGGATGCCGTTCCCGCGGTCGACCACCGGCAACGAATCGATTCTTAGAATATGCGCGTCGGCCATAAATATTTCTCCTTACGGGATTCGCCGTTGGACTGTTTTCCCGTCACCTGCCGGTTTCCAACGGCATGACAAACTTTCGATCCGTCGGAATGCGCGGCATTTCAACGCTGATCGAGAGAGAGATTTATGTCCCTTTCGGGGATATTTGAAATCCCTCGCCCCTTCGTCAGCGCTCAGGACATGCTTCAGGCGAAGAGAGGATTCGTCATGCCGGCGCAGGCCGGCATCCATCTTCGCTCGCGCTGCAAAGCCAAAGAAAACCTGGATTCCGGCCTGCGCCGGAATGACGGACGGAAGAGTTGACTTCCAGTCGACAAATTCAGAACCCCCTCGCTTCAAGCAGAGGGTCATTCAGTTCGCCCGATCCGGCCGCTCATTACTCTCCGCCGCTTTCGCCAAGCGAACGTCGATCAGCGCCACCTGCCCGCTGGCAATCGCTTTGAGACCGCGTTGGAGCGCGGCGCGCACTTCGCCGGGCTCTTCGACTTTTTCGCCGTAGCCGTCGAAGGCGCGCGCGATCATCGCGTAGTCCGGACTGGGACTGATCGAGATACCGATGAAGTCCTGGTTTTTCACTGCGAAGCCCTCCGGGAAGAAACGCGGCACGCCGGATTTTTGCGAGTGGTAGCCGTAATTATTGAAGAGCACGATCATGATCGGCAAGTTGTGTTCCTGACAAACCCCGAGCGCCGCCAGCCCGGGATCGTAGTTAAACGCGCCGTCGCCGATTAGACACAAAACTGGCCGCTTGGGAAACGCCGCCTTGACGCCCAGAGCGGTGCCCGTCCCTGTGCCGAGCCCGCCGATGCAGCCGGCGAAGAAGGTGCCGGGCTTGAGCATGTCGAGATAGCGGTGAATCGATAGTCGTGCGTGATGGTTTCCTCGACGACGATGGCATCGGCTGGAATGACTTGCGCCAACTCGTGGGTAACCCAGCGCGTGTCGATCGGTTTTTGCTCTTTGCGCTTGAGCGCGTCCTCCTGCCAGCTCGCCCGACGCGCCGCGTGACGGTCGCGCCAGGTTTCGGCGCGGCGCGCGGCCTCGCCATTTCCCTTGGATACTTTTTTCTTCACGGCCTCGAGCAGATGCTTCATCGAGCTGGCGATCTCGCCGGTAAGAATTTGATTGACCGGATAGCCCCAATAAGGCATCTCCGAACGCAGCGGATTATCTGACAAGACCGCGAGTTTAGTTCCTGGATTTAATTTTCGCGAAGCCGGATGCCAGGGCGCAACCACTCCCAAAAGAAAAATCACGTCCGATTCCGGCAAGAATTCAATCGGCTCGAAGCCAGCGTGCAGCGGATGGGTGCGCGGAAAGTTGATGTAGCTCGACGCGCGGCTTTCGACCACGCCCGCGCCGAGCAGCTCGGCCAGCTCGACGAGTTGTTCGACCACCTGAGGGTCGCGTCCTGCCTCCTCGGTGATGATCAGCGGATTTTTCGCGCTGGCGAGGGACGCGGCGAATTCGTCGAGCGCGGCCGGATCGGCCATGGGCGCCGGAATCGGGACATTTTCCGCCGCCGCGTTCTTGGTCATTTTGTCGAACAAATATTCCATCGGCAGCGAGACGAACACCGGTCCCTTCGGCGTGCCCATCGCCAGTTGGCAGGCGCGCTGAATCGTCGACGGCAATAGCGATTTCGCATTGACGCCGTAGCTCCATTTAACGCAGCGATCGACGAGACGCGCCGGCCCGCCGATGTCGGCCAAAGCGCCGAGCCATTGCGCGCCGACGTCCGGACCCGCCTCTTCGCCGAAGCCCAACGACTCGCCGGTAAACACGACCATGGGAATCTGTTCATGCAGCGCACCGCGCAGCGCCATGGTCGCGTGCAGCGCGCCGACGGTCGTGTGGATCATGACCGCGGCAAGTTTTCCCGTCGACTTGGCGTAGCCGCTGGCCATGCCGACGGCGACCTCTTCATGACGCGAGCTGATATACTGCGGCACGCCCTCGCTTTGCGCCTTGGCTTTGGCGAATGCCTCCCACACCGGCGCCCACTCCGAGCCGGGGGAAGAAAAAATTCGATCCACGCCCATATGTGATAACACGCGCAATAAAGTATCGGCGCCGGTCAATCCTTCGGTCTCGATCATATCGAACTCCTCTCGTTCAAATTGTTCAAAATGTTTCAAACGTTCAAGCCCCCACCTCTTTCCTCCCCCGCGTTGCGGGGGAGGATGAAGGAGGGGGTCGGATTAACAGTTTAAAGTTCAAGCACCCATGGTTGATAGATTGAGTATCTTACAGTTTATCGCCCCACAATTTCTTCAGAAAGCCGCTGTCTCTCAGCTCATTGGTGAAACGCGAATCGTAAAACTCGTCGGTCTTTACCGCCGAACCTTGGGGCATCGATTTACTCATGAGCGCGAGAATCAGTTCGATGCCTTTGGGATCGACTTGGAGGGTTCGTTCCACGGCCTCCCACTCAGACTCGATCGCGTGGCCATTCACTTCGCGGTCTTCGACTTTGGTGTATTTGGCGACGATCTGGATGGTCCCTTCTTTGTTCGTCAGAAAATAGTGAATCGCTTCGGCGTAAGCGCGCATGAACTTTGCCAGATCCGCTTGCTTGCGCTCGACGGTGTTGCGCGCGGAGAGGAGCACCGTCGATGCCAAGGGAATCTTCATGGCTGTGATATCCAGGATCACCTTGAAGCCCAGCCTCTGGGCAAACAGATCGTGCGGCGTGCTTGTGCTAACGGCGTCGATGGTTCCCGCCTTGAGCGCCGGGATGCCTTGGCCGATGCTGCCGAGCTGGATGTATTGCAGATCTTTGAGCGGATCTATGTTGAAACGCGCCAGCGATGCTTGAGTGAACATGTCCGGGTTGGAACCGATGCGGTCAATGCCAAGACGCTTACCTTTCAGATCCTGGACGCTGGCGATTTCTTTCTTGCCGACGATGGCGCCGGTCATGCGGTTTTTGGTCTGGCCAATCATGACTAAATTCTTATTTCCGCCGGCGATCGCCCGTATCGGCGCGAAACCGCCGATCACTCCGACATCGACGTCACCGGAAAGGATCGCCGTGGTACCGAGCGGACCCGAGGCGATGAATACCAATTTGACGTCCAAGCCTTGCTTCTTGAAAAGGCCGGCCTCCTTCGCGATCCACATGGGCGCCATCGAAACCACCGGCGCAGTGTAAAATGCCGTGAGACTTTGCGTCTGGGCGTAACTCTGTCGCGGGGAGATTAAGCCCAGGAACAAAGCGAGCATCAGAATCGCGCGTATCGGTCTGAAGATTGTCATACTTGCTCTCTCTAGTTAGAAAGCGATCCGCCGGGTTAGGAACTACCGACAAGAACAAATAATAACCACGCGCCAGACCACGCACTACAAGCGCGGTCGTATACCCCCATACTCCTTAGTCGAACTATGCCGTGCTTTCAATTCTCGCCCCATAGTCGTTTCAAGAAACCGCTGTCTCTCATTTCATTGGTAAAGCGCGGATCATAGAAGTCCTCCGACTTGGCAGCTGCCGCTTGGGGGACGCTCTTAGCGATGAAAGCTAGGATGAGTTCCAGCCCTTTCGGATTTACCTCAAGGGTTTTTTCCATGGCCTTCGCCTCTTGGTCGATGGAATAAGCAAGCACTTCCCGATCGGCAACTTGTGTGTACTTCGTAATGACTTGGGCGGTCCCTTCCGGATTGGTCAAAAAATAATGCACCGCCTCGGCGTAGGCGCGCATGAATTTCGTCAGCTCGGGCTGTTTGCGCGCGACGGTTTCGCGGCCGGACATGAGCACCGTTGCCGCAAACGGAATCTTTAGCGCGGCGATGTCGAGAATAACTTTGAAGCCCAGCCTCTGCGCGAATAGATCGTGCGGCGCGCCGGCGATGGCGGCGTCGATTACCCCGGCCTTGAGACCGGCAACGACCTTGCCGACATCGCCGAGCTGAACATATTGCAGATCTTTGAAGGTATCGATCTGAAAACGGGAAAGCGCCGCTTGCGCGAACATATCCGGATTGGAACCGATGCGGTCGATGCCGAGGCGCTTCCCGCGGAGATCTTGGACATGTGACAATTTCTTTCTTGGCGACGATCTTGCTCGTGATCAGGTTCTTGCTTTGTCCAATGATCACCAAGCCCTTAGCACCGCCGACCATCGCCCGCAGCGGCGCAAAACCGCCGATAATGCCGACGTCGGCTTCGCCGCTGAGCACCGCAGCGGTGCCGATTGGGCCTGACGCGATAAACACGAGCTTGACGTCGAGCCCTTGTTTCTTGAAGAGTCCCGCTTCTTTGGCTATCCACATCGGCGCCATGGAAACCACCGGCGCGGTGTAGAATGCGGTGAGTGTCGATGACTGGGCGCTGCCCAGCCGCGCCATGCCCAGGCAAGTGCCGAGAACAATCCCAACCGATACAACGATCTTATGGAAAGTAGTCACGGCTCTCCTCCTTATTTCGCGTCCACAGCAAATCCACCGGGCGGGCGCTGTCTTACCGCTGACAGACTGGACCCGAATACTCCAAGCCGGGTGGAATGTCCACAGCTGTTTTCGCTCCAGGACGGATTCGCAACGGGCAAATGTTGACAGTGCGCTTGGTTATCCATTAGGTTTGGCGGCGACGGTTGAAGCGGTGGATCCAAGCCCACGCGACAACGCGGCGCTCAAGAATCAGTGCGGCAATGACCGAGGAAAAGCAAACCTGGCGGATCGACGTGCACCATCATGTGGTGCCGCCGCAGTACGCTGACGAATCCATGCCGATCAAGCTGCCGGATACCGAAGCGCAGCTTCTTTCCATGGATAGTTGGCATATTCGCACCGCCATCACTTCACTCACGCCGCGGGTGATTCTGAAAAACAGCCATCGGCTGCGTGAAGTGGCGCGAACCTGCAATGAGTTCCAAGCCAGAATTTTGCTGGAGCACCCGGCGCGATTCGGTTCCTTCGCTCTTCTTCCCCTGCCAGACGTTGACGGCGCGCTGGAAGAATTAACCTATGCGCTCGACATCTTGCACCTCGACGGTGTTGGCCTTTTTTCCAGCGTCATGGACCGCTATTTGGGTGACCCGTTGTTCGATCCGGTCTTCGACGAGCTCGACCGACGCAAGGCGGTGGTTTTTATCCATCCGACCCACTGCGAAGCGCCCGAGCACACCGGCCTGCATGCGCCGCCGTTCGCCGTCGAGTATGTCTTCGACACCACCCGCGCCATCGTCAATCTGATCTACACCGGCACGCTGCAACGCTGCCCGGACATTCGCTTCATCGTCGCCCATGGCGGCGGCGCGGTGCCGTATCTCGCCGAGCGCATCGCCATGATGGAGGGCCACCGCGGCGCCAAAAATTTGACCGGAGTGATCCCGGCGATCCGTGCGCTTTACTACGAAACCGCCAGTACGACTTCGGCGTTCGCGCTGCGTTCACTCCAGGAGCTCGCCGATCCGGCGCATATTTTATGGGGCTCCGACCTGCCGTTTGTCTACGGCGCGCGCTTGCAACGGGAAGTCGAACACTGGGAACACTACGACGGCTTTGACCCCGCCGCCCGCCGCGCCATCGAAGAGCAAAATGCGCTACGCCTATTTCCGCGCTTCGCTTAATATTGCGAAGCTGCAGCCAAAGCTGAAACGGATGTTTCACCACGAAGGACACGAAGAGCACGAAGTTAGGAATAACAATTATCCAAACCCTTCGTGTCCTTCGTGCCTTCGTGGTGAATAGAACCCGTGCCAGAATGGGAGCGACGCTTCGGTGCAGATAAATATCATCGGCGCCGGCCCAGCCGGCCTATTGTTCGCGCTGCTGAGCAAGCGGCGCTTCCCCGCTTGGCGGGTGAATGTTTTTGAGCAGAATCCACCGCAAGCCACCTTCGGCTTTGGCGTCGTGTTTTCACGCAATGCCCTCGCCTTTCTCGAACGCGACGTGGCCGATTTTCACGCTCTCTTGGTTCCGCGCCTGGAATCCTGGCCGATGCAGCGCATAGTCCATCGCGATGAGCGAGTTGATATCGACGGCAACGGCTTCTCGGCGATAGGGCGCCTGGAGCTGAATCAATTCCTCCAGGAACTTTGCGCCGGCGAAGGAGTGGAGATTGAATATTATCGCGCCATCGCCTCGATCGATGAAGTTAAAAACTGCGACCTTCTCGTCGGCGCCGATGGCGCGAACTCTTTCGTGCGCCGCGCCCTCGAAGCGGAATTCGAACCGCAAACCGAGTGGCTCTCCAATCGATTCGCTTGGTACGGCACGACACAGCTGTTCGAGTGTCTTAGCCTAACCTTCCGCGCCAACCAGGACGGCCACTTTGTCGCGCACCATTACCGCCATAGTCCAACGATGAGCACCTTCGTTGTCGAATGCGACGAAGCGACCTGGCGTCGCTCCAGCTTGGATCGTCTGTCCGAAGATGCCAGCCGCGCCTATTGTGAGAGGGTCTTCGCAGCGGACTTAAACGGCCACTCGCTGGTATCCAATAAATCCATCTGGCGCCAGTTTCCGCTGCTGGTCACCAACCGATGGTCGGTTGGTAATGCCGTGCTCTTGGGCGACGCCCAGCGCACCGTGCATTTCTCCATCGGCTCGGGCACCCGCCTGGCATTCGAAGACGCCATCGCCCTCGACCGCGCTTTCGCTGAAGCACGCGAAGACGTGCCGCGCGCGCTGAAAGTCTTCGAACGCGAGCGCCGGCCGATTGTCGAAAAAATCGTCGCCGCCGCCAATGCCAGCTCCTATTGGTATGAGCGCTTAGCGGAAAATATGAAATTACAGCCATGGCAACTCGCCTACGACTACATGACCCGCAGCGGCCGCATGACCGACGAGCGGCTGCGCGAGCTATCGCCCAAGTTCATGGCGCGCGTGGATATCGAGCGAAGGCGAATCGATTAGCCGAATGTTTCAACGCCAGAAACCGAGCGGAACGTTGAACCTTGAACAATCTATCACTGCGACAGCCCGAACGAGCTGATGTCTCCGCCGGAAAAAAACGTCCCGATGATATTGCCGCGCGTGATCGGCAGATCCAAGCGCGACGGGTGCGATTCGTCGTGATATACCGTGATCCGCGCCGGCCGCGGTCGGCGCACGTGATTGCGCGCCAGTGCTTGCAGTGAATTCACCGCCGCTTCGTCATCGGCGCCTTTGATGCGGAGCGCGATGCGCTCACCTGCTTGAAATAAGCGCGCGGTGGCGACGACAGGGATTCTCAATTCGTAAATTACTCCCGGCTCCAGCAGTTCCCTCGATTCATGCGCCTGAACCGGCTCCCAAGGCGTGCTATCCTCGCGCAATCGACGCTGCGAGGCGCGCAACCAGCCGCGCGTCAGCTCATGTTCATGCCCGTCCCGGTCGATCAGCAATAATGTGACGAACAAGAGCGCATCGGTGTCAGTCACCGATACATAGAGCGTCAACACGCTCGGACCGAGCACTTCGGTATTTTCCACCAGCGAGGGTGTCGCGTAGGTCAGCGCACCGTGCTCGAAATTCGATTCATCGAACGAGTCCGAACCTTCGGCGGGCCAGAGCTCGTGCTCGCTGAGAACGCCGTCTTTGTGCAAATAGAAGGTCGTCCAGCGCGCTTCCGGCGGCGGCCAATCATCGAGATTTTTCCAGTCGCCCGTCGGCGCAATGAAACAGCGGATCGGCGGCTCGTCCATGACGCCGTTCTCGACGCCCTTCAACCAGTGATCGAACCAGCGCAACGCTTCGTCTTGGTATTGATAAACCGGCCGGTCGAGATAAATCGGCGGACCGATCACCATCTTTTTCGCCCCGCGCCAATTTTTCCAGGCTGAGAACGCGCCGGGCAGATGCAGTCCATAATTGCCCCAGCACGCGCCTAGATAGGCGGGAATCGTCGCCTGGTCGTCATGCGCGCTATGTTCGCGCCAGAACGGGCCGTCGAATGGATGCAAAATAAAATCGACAATCAACGCGTTGGTGCCGGAGTCCGGATTGTGCAGCGCCTCGCGCAATCCCGGCAGCGCGATAATTTCCTGGTCATGCATGGCTTGAGCGATGGCTTCTTTATACGCCGTTTCGCCGTGTTGTTCTTTGTACAGGCTACGGTAGTTGGGACGGTGCAAACTGTTGCGCCAGTGGCTGATAAAGCCGTGCGCCAAGATCCCGCCGTGATAACAGCGATGACGATAGTCGTCGGTGCCGGCAAACGGAGCAAAAATCGCTTTCAGAGGTTTGGGCCCGGCCGCCGCGACAGCTTTTGCCAGCCGCGCGTAGTAGGACACGCCGAACATGCCGATATCGCCGTTGCTCCACGCCTGCCTCGCCAGCCAGTCGATCAGGTCGCAAACATCGCGCACTTCTTGCGGTCCCATCAGCTGATAAAAGCCTTCCGAGCTGCCGCTGCCACGCACGTTAAAAACCGCGTGCACGTAGCCGCGGCGGGCGAAGAAAGTCGAATCGCCGCTTTCCATATAGCCGCGCATCGGCGTAAAGCCTACTGGCCGCATCGGCGGTGACTGCAGGTCCTTGTTATAAGCATGGGCGCCCAAAATGACGGGAAACTTCTCGGCCGCGTCTGGACGCCAAATATTGCCATCGAGAACTGTCCCGTCCGGCATTCGCACTTTGACGTCGCGTTCGATGACAATATCGTATTTCCGTTCGGACGTAGACCATTTTTGTGTAAACATGGGCTGACCACCTCCAAGGTGATCCGAATACTTCAAGGCAATCGAAATGTCTAGGGCGGGTGATCCACTAAGGCTAGAGCTTGGCGGAGATGACTTGTGACTACCGCTTACTGCCCCGTCGCCCCCTTGGCGATCTTTCCCATCGCGTTGACGACGCGTCAACTTTTTTGCTACAAGCAGAAGCCGTTATGACCGATCCAAAACCTGTTGCTCTAGTAACCGGCGCGGCCACCGGCATTGGCCGCAGCGCGGCGGTCACACTGGCCAAGAACGGCTATGACATTGTCGTCAATTTTAGCCGCAGTGAAGACGCCGCTAAGCTCACCGCGCAGCAATGCGAATCTGCCGGCGCACGCACGCTGCTTCAGCGCTGTGATGTCAGCGACGACGACGGCGTGCGCGCCATGCTGGCGGCGACGGAAAAACAATTCGGCCGCCTCGACGTGCTGATCAATAACGCCGGCACGACGGTGGACGTCGATCCGAAGGATTTTGACGCGATGAAAGTAGAAGACTGGAATCGCGTGTTCAACGTCAACGTGCTCGGCTTGTTCTTGGTTACCCGGGCGGCCGCGCCGCTGCTGAAACAATCGCCCAATGGCTGCATCGTCAACACTTGCAGCATCGCCGGTCTCAGGCCCAGCGCCCAACCGCTGCCGTACGCTGCCAGCAAAGCGGCGGTGGCCAATCTGACCAAGACTCTCGCCAACGCCCTTGGGCCGCAGATCCGCGTCAACGCGGTGGCGCCAGGCTGGATCGAAGGCGAGTGGATGAAGCGGACGCTGGCGGAAAACTACCAAGGATTGATGGCGCGCCGCGCCAAATACACGCCGCTCAAACGCTGCTGCACCGAAGACGATGTCGCCGACAGCATGCTGAGCCTGATCCTGCACAACCGCTTTGTCACCGGCGAGATTATTATCGTTGACGGTGGGTTCGCGAGCACCACCTAAACAAAGAATATGTTCCAAATGTTTCAGTCGTTCCAGTAGTTCCAATCGTTTTCGGAGGTTCTAGCGTCAAAATGTTCGTGCTGTTCAGATATCACCCCGACCTCTTTCACCTTCGCGACCGGCTGGAGACGATGTGGAACGCTGAGCGCAGAGCCAGCGAGGAGCAGCAGCCTGTTGACGGTGTCGTTCGTTTCCCGCGCGAGTTCGCCGCCCGGTACCGTGCCAAGGGTTATTGGGAAGATCGGTCTTTGCGCGATACTTTCGACGAATTATTTGCCCGCCATGCCGATCGCGTTGCGGTAATCGACCGGGATCAGGCCGTAACCTACGGGCAAATTGACCAACGCTCGACGCGTTTAGCGCTCAATCTGCTCGACGAAGGACTGAAGCCGCTCGACCGCGTCGTCGTGCAGCTGCCCAATGTCGTCGAGTTCGTTTATCTCTACTTCGCGCTGCAAAAAATCGGCGCCATCCCGATCATGGCGCTGCCGACGCACCGTTTCCGCGAGATGAGCCAGTTTATCGAACTGTCCGGCGCCGTCGCCTGCGCAACACCGGACACGACCAAAGACTTTGACTACCGCGAACTAGTGCGGCGCATTCGCCCAGCGAGCAAAACTTTGCGTTTGGGAATTATTTTCGGCGACGCGCCGCCGGGCTACTTGTCATTGACCGAACTGCTGGAGCGGCCCGCCAAGCGTGCGCCAGATGAACTGCGAAACCTAACGATCGACCCCGAAGATCCCGCAACCTTCCAGCTCTCCGGCGGCACGACCGGAATTCCCAAGCTCATTCCCCGTTCGCACAACGACTATGTTTATAATTCCAAAATGGCCGCCGCTGTGACGGGTGTCGGAGGCGAGAGTGTCATGCTCAGCGTGTTGCCGCTGGCGCACAATCTGCCTCTCGCCTGTCCGGGGCTGCAAGGATATTTTTTGCACGGCGCCAAGGTCGTGCTCGGAAACTCCACGCGCAGCGATGATATTTTTGCTCTGATCGAGCGCCACCGGGTTAGCCACATGGCCGTCGTGCCGGCGCTGCTGATCCGTTTGATCAATGATCCGTCAATTGCGAAATACGACCTTTCTTCGCTGCGCGTCATGCAGAGCGGCGGCCAGCGGCTGCAACCGGAAGTGCGCCGGCGGACCAAAGAATTGATTCCCAGCGTCTTCGTCCAGGAAAACTTCGGCATGGCCGAGGGCATGCTGATGTTCGTGCGCTTCGACGACCCCGACGAGGTTAGGATGGAAACCGTCGGCCGGCCGGTGAGTCCCGACGATGAGGTTCGGCTGGTCGACGACGACGACAACGAAGTGGCGCCCGGCGAGGTCGGCGAGTTGCTCGCCCGCGGGCCCTACACATTGCGCGGTTACTTCGGCGCGCCTGAGTACAACGCCAGAGCGTTTACGACCGACGGCTTTTACCGCTCCGGCGATCTCATGCGGCGCCATCCTTCGGGGAATTACATGGTCGAAGGCCGCAAGAAAGATCTGATCAACCGCGGCGGCGAAAAAATCAGCGCCGAGGAAATCGAAAATCTCATTCTGACCCATCCGGCGGTGCAAAACGTCGCCTGCGTGCCGATGCCCGACCCGGTCTTGGGCGAGCGCATGTGCGCTTATGCGATCCTGCGCTCCGGCAGCACTTTAACCTTGGCGGAACTCGTCATTTTCCTCATAAACGAAGAGATCGCCAAGCACAAACTGCCGGAGCGCTTGGAAATAGTCGACGAGTTTCCGCTATCCCCCTTCGGCAAGGTGTCGAAAAAAGACTTGACCGAGAAAATTACCTTGAAGCTGAAGGAAGAGAGCTGAACGTGAGAATCATCGACCTGCACTGTTATCCCAACACCGAACCCTGGATCAAATCGCAAGGGCCCTACGTCGAAGCGCTGGCGAAATATTGGAATCGCGCCTGGACCTGGAAGCAAGAATCCGAGGTCATCGAAGAATTCAAACAAGCCGGCGTCGAGGCGCTGCTAGTAGCATTCGACATCGAATCGGTCACCGGCTCGCCGCCCTGCACCAATGAATATGTCGCCCAGATGCGCGATCGCCATTCTGGGGTCATTCGCCAAGCTTGGGGCGCCGTCGACCCGCTCAAGGGCGAAGTTGCCATCGAAGCGGCAAAAACAGCGATCAACGATTTAAAACTTTTGGGTTTTCACTTTCATCCGATCATGGGCCATTTCTCCGTCGACGACCGCAAGCTTTATCCACTGTGGGAGACGATCAACGAACTGAAAGTTCCCGTGATGATCGACGTCGGCACCACCGGCATGGGCGCGGGCATGCCCGGTGGCTTGGGAGCCGTGATTCGTCATGCCCACCCGGCAGCCATCGATCAGCTCGCTGCCGATTTTCCAAATCTGAATATCGTAGCGGCGCACCCCGGCTGGCCGTGGACCGACGAAATGATCGCCGTGGCGCTGCACAAGGGAAACGTGTCGTGGGAAATGTCCGGTTGGGCGCCGAAATATTTTCCCGACGCGATCAAGCGTGATATCAAAAGCCGCCTGAAAGACAAAGTCATGTTCGGCAGTGATTATCCCAGCATCCCGTACGAGCGAATTTTCAAGGAATGGCGCGAGCTCGGCTACCCGGACGAATTGATGGAGAAAATTTTTCACGGCAACGCCGAGCGGATTCTCGGACTTTAGAAAAGGTTCAAGGTTCTAAGTTCAAGGTTTCCGGTCGGTTCAAGATGCGACTTGCGTTGCGATTCAAGGCTCAAAAGTTCCAGGGTTCGGATTTCTGAAACGATTGGAACCGCTGGAACGATTGGAACTATTGGAACGAGTTAAGGAGTCCGAAACATGAACATTGACTTTCACGCCCATATCTATCCGGAAGACTATTTGAAAAAGCTCGAAGCCTCCAGCGGCGATGTGCGCATCGAGACCGACGCCAAAGGGCAGAAATGGATCTTGAGCATGGGCGCCAGAGCCGGGCCGATCATTCCCGACTTTTTCGACACCGACGTGCGCGTCGACCGCATCAAAGAGCACCGCGTCGACATGCAGATCCTATCTTCCCCGCACCCCGGCGTCGACCGATTCTCGCCCGACGAGAGCGCCGAGATGAGCCGGATCATCAACGACGGCATCGCCAAAGCCGTCAGAAAATATCCCAAGCAGTTCCAAGGCCTCGCCATGTTGCCGCTGATCGACACCAAGCTCGCCTTGAAGGAACTCGACCGCGCCGTCCAAGATCTCGGTTTCAAGGGCATGTGCATGCTCACCAACGTCGCCGGCAAAATGGTCGATTCGGAATTTCTCTTGCCGGTCTACGCCCGCGCCCAAGAACTCGGCGTGCCGATTTTCATTCATCCGACGACGCCGCTGGGCGCGCAGGTCATGCAGGAGTGGCGGTTGGCGATCATCTTGGGCTTCGAGTTCGATATCGTCCTGTCGGCGACGCGCTTGGCCTACGCCGGCGTGCTCGAAAAGTTTCCCGAATTGAATTTCGTCATCTCCCATCTCGGCGCGGGCATCCCGTTCTTGGCCGGCCGCATCGACCGCGGTTATAACGATCCCACTTGCGGCATCAAAACTAAAAAGCCGACCTCGGAATATCTGCGCGACCTTTACTGCGACACCGTGTCATTTTATCAACCGGCGTTGGCCATGGCCTACGAATTCTACGGCGCCGGCCGCATGGTGCTCGGCAGCGACTTCCCGCTCATCATCGGTGATCTACCCGCCGCCGTTCCGAGCATCGAAGCGATGCCGATACCGAAACGCGAGAAAGATAAAATCCTGGGTGACAATGTGATTCAGTTGCTCAAACTCAGCATATGACGAAGGGCGAATCATGACTCACCCAATTGAAACCTTTTGTGTCCTTTGTACTCTTTGTGGTTAACTGATCCAAATCCAAATCCCGAGGTGAACCATGACCGATTACGCCAAACTGCTCATGCCCCGTTTTCGCTACGGCGTCATCCATCCGCGCGCCCATGAAGATGTCCAGCGCGGTCCTTGCTACCAGCTCTACCGCCTGGTCCCCAATGACTTCATGGAAATCTCCACCGGCCTTGGATTGACGAACTACACCAAAGACGGCGTCGAAAAGGCCATCGGTAACTATTGGACCTGCGTCGAGCGCCTGGCCAAGGAGAAAGCCGATCTGATCATCTTCAGCGGCGCGCCAATCTCGGCGATGCTCACCCGGCCGCGGGTTCAAGAACTCATTGCGCAAACCAAAGAACGCTATGGCATCATCGTCGACGCGCCACTGGAAGCGTTGATCGCTGCAATGAAACATCTGGGCTTGCGAACTCTTGCCGTCGGCAGCCGCTGGGCCGACCCGGTCAACAATGCCATCGTCGCCTATCTCGCCTCGGGCGGCATCGAAGTCGTCGGCATCACCAAAAGAAATCAGTGGGCGTCGGATTCATTCGCCATGAGCCTGGAGCAAGGCTTGGAAATGGCCCTTGAAGTCGGTCGTGAAGCCGCGAACAAGTGGCCGCAAGCCGAAGGGATCTCGATCCCCGGCGGCGCGGCGATGGCGCTGCACGTGATTCCGGCAGTCGAAGCGGAGTTCGGCAAGCCTGCCTTCACCAACATGAGCGCCGAAGTATGGTACGACCTCGTCCGCACCGGCATTATTCCGCCGGTCAAAGGCTGGGGAAAATTACTGGCGGGAGAGAAATAGGAACGTATTCGTGTTCGAATTGAGTCGGGAAGTCAGCTACGAATCGATTGGAACGTTTGCAACCTTTGGAACGACTGGAACGGCCGTTGAGACATATCTCAACGGCATCCCTAGAACCCGATGCCAAATCCGATCGACCCGCCCTGCCTGCGATCGAAATCGCGATCATACCGCCGCTGCTCGTCCTGGCGTACGCGCTCAATTTCGTCTTCCATTTTGTTTCCAAGCCACTCAGCATCGGCAACCAATCCCTCGGGAACAACCAAATCACCGCCCGGCGCGCGCGGTAGATATGGCTCGATCGCCTTGCGGATTTCCCGCAGCGGATCCCAATAATCTTCGAACGGCCGGCTGCGCTGCATATATTCAAGCCAATCGTAAATACCCTTCATGCCCTCAAGGATCTCCTTGGTACCCATTACGCCATCGCCACTGCGCGCCAACGTAAGGCCAAAATAAAGCCGAGCTAAGAGATCGGTGGTATCGAGTGAGAGTGCGCGTTCGAGCGATTGGCGCGCCTCGGCATAACGCTTGGTGGCGTATTGTGTACGGCCGACGTAAGTCCAGATGCCTTCGTGAAAATACACCGAGCGATAGACGTAGTTGGGATCGCTCTGGGCCGCTTCGAGGAAATAAGGCAGCGCCCGTTCGGGATCGTTTACCAAGAGTGCGCGCCGGCCCGACTGCACCTGGGTCCCCGTGCTAAACGCCGCACAACTGGCGAGCAACAGAATCACGGACAGCCAAGCGAGATTGCTTGCCATCTTCATACGATCCGAGGCTAGGTCTATGCACAACCGATGTCAACGGCGTCAATTCGCGCCAGGCGTCTGTAGTGGTTCAGTCAGACCGAGATCTCTCACTTCGTTCGAGATGACAAATCGACTATTCTTCTGTCATTTCGAACGCAGCAAGAAATCTTTCTCAGGCTGAAAATGTCCGCCCGACTCAAACTGAACCACTACCCAGGGGTCGCTTCGGACCGACCACTCTCTTGGTTCGGGATGACAGCAATTCAAGAGTTGTCATTTCGAGCGGAGCGAGAAATCTATTCGAATCGGCGGGATAGTAAAAAACTACAACACGACAGCGCCATGGGTAGCAAATAGGTCAAAAGATCAATAGGGCCATGGCGTTAGCCCGGTGAAAGCATCACTTCTGTCCCAGTTCCGCCATGACTTCATTGACGAAGCGCAGATCCATGTACTCCGCCGGTTTGCGCTTGGGCTTGATGTTGAGCGCGATCGCTTGCCACTGGGCCATCAATTCCACGCCTTTTTCCGTCGGCACCGGCACCAGCGCGTCTTTGATCATCTGGTAGGCATCCTGCGCCGCGTCGCGATCGAGGCCCAGCCGCCTGGTCAGGACTTGCATCGCGTCTTCCGGATTGTCGCGCGTGTGCAATACCGAGCGCACGATGGCGCGCACCATGCGTTTGACCATCTGGGGATTTTCGATGATGGTTTTTCTATTCGCAGCCAGTCCGGTAAAGGCCGTGTCTTTGAAAATGTCGGCCAGACTCACTAGCCGCTTGAGACCCGCTTTCATCGCCAAATAATCCGCCGGCGGCGCCAACAGCGCCGCCGAGATGATTCCCTGCTTCATCGCCGCGATCTTCGGCTCGTTGCCCGGCAAGCTGATGTACTCGACATCCTTATCGGGGTTGATCTTGTTGAGTTCGAGCAGCGCCTTTGTGCCGGCCGCCGTCGAGCCGCCGAAGGTCACGCCGATCTTCTTGCCTTTCAAATCGGCGATCTTCTGAATATCCGGTGTCACCACCATCGAGAACGTCGGCCGGCCGACCTGCTGGGCGAGGAGTATGATGTCATTGCCTTCCCACACCGCCGGCATTTGCGGTCCGATGGAAAAAATAAAATGGATCTGATTGGCGATCAGCGCTTGCACCGCGGTCGACGCGCCCCGAACAAAGATCAGTTCCAGATCCAACCCCTCGCGCTTATAGAAGCCGCGCTCCTGAGCCACCATCATCGGCAGTATCTGCACGCTCGGCGAAGGAAACGCGCCGCGTACCGGCTGAGCCTGGGCCAAATTTAAGCTGCCGAGAATAACAACAACTGAAATCACTCCGATTCGCCACATAGTATTGCCCTCCAGCAATGCTCTGATCTCATAAAGCCGTTACGACCGGCCGTCAAGGACAATTTACCAAGGGTTCAACCCCGTTTTCGGTCACTGCTCGGAATAACACAGATTTCTCGCTACGCTCGAAATGACAGATCCGGACTTCTGACTACTGACTCCCGACTTCTGCCTTCTGACTTCCTCCTCCCTCTTGGCTTGCAGTTCCACGTCGTTCCAGGATAACTGTCAGTCCGAAACTTGTAGGAGGTATTTCTTGAAAATCACCGATGTAAAAGCATCCATCCACCGCGTCCCGGTCGAGGTGCCGCTGCTCGAAGAAAAGATCGTTACACCGATCGTCTTCACCACCGTCGAGACCGACATAGGCGTCACCGGCCATGGCCTGACTCGCGGTGGACAGCGGTTCGGCATGAAAGAGTTCATCAACCGCGAAGTCGCGCCATTCTTGAGAGGCAAGAACCCGCTGGAAACCGAGCGCGTTTGGAACGATCTGTTGAAACAGTTCAATGCCCGGGTGCAAACCGGCATGTGGAGTTCGGCGGTCAGCACCATCGACATCGCCCTCTGGGATATCAAAGGCAAACACTACAAAGAACCTGTGTGGCGCCTGCTCGGCGGGGCGCAGAACCCGGTGCAAGCCTACATCACCTTCGGCTTGAAACAATACAAGAAAGAGCAGTTGGTCGAAGTCGCCAAGCAGTTGGTCGCCCAAGGCGAGAAGCGTTTGAAGATGGTCGTCGCCGTCGACCCGGAGAATCCCAAAGTCGACGCCATGCGCGTCGAAGCCGTGCGCGACGCCGTCGGCGACGATGTCGAGTTGATGATCGATGCGAATTATCTGTTCTCGTTCAACCGCGCGGTCGAACTCTGCAAGCTGGTCGAACCGCTGGGCATCACCTGGTTCGAAGAACCGGTCTATCAAAACGACGCCCTGCTGCTCGCCGACCTGCGCCGCCACACCAGCATTCCCATTGCCGCCGGCCAAAACGAAGGCCACCGTTTTCGCCATCGAGAGTTGATCGCCAACCACGCCGTCGACATCGCGCAACCGAATGTCTGCTCGGTCGGCGGCTACACCGAAGCGGTGAAAGTCGCCGCGCTGGCGCAAGCGTTTAACCTACCTATCGCCAACGGCGGCGGCTGGCCGCATCACAACATGCACCTCCAAGCCGCCATGGCCAACGGCTGGCGCGTCGAGTTTCATTTCGAGATGTGGGGCATCGGCGACAAGGTCTACAAAGAACCGCCCGCGCCGGTCGAACGGCTGGGTGACGCTACCCGAGACACCGGGCCTGGGCCTCGAGCCGCGCTTCGACGCGCTAGACGAGTTTGAGGAGAAGTGAAGAAGGCGACGGGCGTGAGGCAACAGGAAGGAAAGCGACTCTGTGACCAAAACAAATCTTGTCTGTTTACTGGGAACTTTCTTACTCACAAATGTCTCCGTCGCCCAGGCGCAGCAGCCAAACAAAGTCATTCGCGTAGGACTCCTGGGCGGTGCATCTGCTGCGAATTTGCCGGCCCGTATTGAAGCGTTCAGGCAAGGTCTGCGCGAGTATGGATACATAGAGGGGAAACATGTTGTCATCGAGTATCGGTGGGCTGAGGGAAAAATCGATCGTCTGCCCACGCTCGCGGCGGAGCTGGTGAGCCTCAAGGTAGATGTCATCGTCACGGCGGGTGGAACATCGACTCGTGTCGCCAAGGACGCAACGTCCACGATTCCTATTGTCATGCTCCAGGACAACGATCCTGTTGGCAACGGCTTTGTCGATAGCCTGGCCCGGCCTGGTGGGAACATTACTGGATTGGCCACCCTCGCTCCGGAGCTCAGCGGCAAACGGCTGGAGCTTCTGAAGGAGATCGTTCCCAGGCTCGCCCGCGTGGCCGTCTTCGGAACATCGAACAACCCGGGCAACGAGCAATCGTTAAAGGAGACCAAACTCGCGGCGAACGAGTTCAAAGTGAAGCTTCAGTACCTAGACATACTGGATGGCAAGGATATTGAACCTGCCTTTCGAGCCGCCAGCAAGGACCGTGCTGAGGCGCTCATCGTGCTGGTGAGCAACCCATTAAACCTTCAACGGACCGAGGTTGTCGCTCTTGCGGCAAAAAACCGGCTGACAGCGACGTATCCATTTCTAGAATTTGTCGAAGCGGGCGGACTGATGACCTACGGCGTGAACTTTGCCGACTTGTTCCGCCGCGCCGCGATGTATGTGGACAAGATTTTGCGCGGCGCCAAGCCCGCCGATCTCCCTGTCGAGCAACCGAAGAAATTTGAGTTCATCATCAATCTCAAAGCGGCGAAGCAGATCGGTTTAACGATTCCGCCCAATGTGCTGGCGCGGGCGGATCGGGTGATTAGGTGATGATTCGGAGGCTGTACTAAACGCAAGCAGTATTGCGTATAGTGCGGCCATTCGCTACTGGCGCGACAAACGCGGCCACGAGATCGATTTCATCTTGGCTCGCACCAAAACCTTCTCGTTGGCGATCGAATGCAAGTGGTCCGCGTCGGACTTCGACGCTGGCAACCTGCAAGCGTTCCGAAAGCCTTACCCACAGGGCGACAACCTAGTGGTCGCCAATGACGTCGAGCGCTCGTTCACGCGATCTTACAGTGGCCTGTCAGTGCGGTTCGTAAGTTTGGCGGATTTGATTGCCGAGGTAACGAGGAAACCGCGAGCGCGCGCGAAATAGGGCTAGATTATGGAGAACGCACATGGTTGAGAAAATTTCCATCCGACTTCTGGATTCTTGCTCAGACAATTCAAAATCTAAAATCGAAAATCCAAAATGGCTGGTGGGGTTTGTCGCCCTCGTTATCGCATTCGCAATGTGTGGGGCTGTGGGGGCCCAGCCAACGAACATCCCCCGGATCGCATACCTTGGTGCCACATCCCTTACCGCTAACGCGGCCCGCGTCGAGGCGTTCCGGCAGGGGCTACGCGAGCTGGGCTACGTGGATGGGAAAAACATTGTCATTGAGTTGCGATCTGCGGAGGGAGAGCAGAATCGCCTCCCCGCGCTTGTCGCCGAGCTTGTGCGTCTCAAGATCGACATCATTGTCTCGGCTGGCCAGTCAGTGACCCGTGCAGCCAAGGCAGCCACTACTACGATTCCCATTATCATGGCGCAGGACTCCGATCCTGTTGGGAGCGGGGTTGTCGCTAGTCTTGCGCGACCTGGCGGGAACATCACTGGATTGTCAACTCTTTCCCCGGAGCTAAGCGGAAAACGACTGGAGCTTCTGAAGGAGATCGTTCCGAGGCTGTCGCGGGTGGCCGTCCTGGGAAGTTCGACCGAACCGGCCAACGCACAAACGTTACAAGAAGTGGAACTCGCCGCAGGGGCGTTGAAGCTGAAGCTGCAATTACTAGATGTTCGAGACGGCAACGATATTGAGACCACATATCAAGCCGCACGCAAGGAACGCGCTGACGCCGTCCTCCTACTGACGGCGGCAGTCCTCAACTCTCACAGAGCCCAGGTTGTCGAACTTGCGGTAAAACACCGACTCCCGGCGGCATACTCCAATGCAGAATTTGTCCAAGAAGGCGGCCTTATGAGCTATGCCGTGAGCCTCACCGACTTGTTTCGCCGTGCTGCTACGTATGTGGACAAGATCCTGAAAGGCCGGACGCCCGCCGATCTCCCTGTCGAGCAGCCGAAGAAGTTCGAGTTCATCGTCAATCTGAAAGCGGCGAAACAGATCGGTCTGACGATTCCGCCGCAAGTGCTAGCGCGGGCGGATAAGGTGATTAAATAATTTTGGATTTTGGATTGCCGATTTTCGATTGGGGAGAAAGAGACATGAGAGCATTTTCTTTGAAGCAAGTTTCCGATTCTGGTTCCGACAAGCGGCCCCGCGAACTAAAATCGAAAATCCAAAATCTAAAATTGGTAGCGGAGGACAGAAAAATGAAACGATCCGTGATCAATCTCATCATGTTGGCTGTGTTAGGCTCAATCGGTCTGGCGGTCCAAACATACGCCGCCGACAAGTTGACATTAAGCTCGACCAACCCGACCGCATTGGACATGGACCATGTGGTCGCCAAGGAAAGAGGTTTCTACGCCAAGGAAAATCTCGATGTCGATGTGCAATTCATGCAGCCCGATCTGGTCATCAAGGCGCTACTCGCCGGCAGCGTCGATCTGGCGCGCTCCGGCACCCACTTCGGCGTCATCGCCGTGTCGCGCGGCGGCGAGCTGAAGATCATCGGCGGCTCGAACTACGGTTATCCCTATGAAATCATCAGCCAGCCGCAAATCAAAACACTCGCGGACTTGAAGGGACAGCGCATCGCTGCCGCTTCGCTGGCCAGCATCACCACGACGATCTTCAAAGACGTCATGCAGCGCCGGGGCATTGCGCCCTCCGCCTACACCTTGGTTTTCGTCGGCGGCAGCCCGGAAAGATTTCAGGCCGTCGCGGCCGGCGCGGCGGTAGCATCGCTGGCCGAAGCGCCGCCATTCAATTTCCGCTCGGTGGAGGCCGGCCGCAAAGTGCTGCTCAAGTATTCCGATGAGATCAAGAACTTGCAGTACACGTCTTTCTTCGCCCAGACCAAATCGTTGGCGCAAAACCGCCCGGTGCTCACCCGCTTTATGCGCGCCATCGGCCAGGCGATGCGGTGGATAAACGATCCGGCCAATGAAAAGCCCATGGTCGAGCTCATGACAAAAAATCTCAAGATCGACGAGGCGCTAGCGGCACAAACTTATAAATTCATGATCCCGGACAACAAATCCTTCCGCCTCGAAGGCGCCGTCGACGGCCCCGGCATGGCGGAAATGGTGCGCCTGCTTTTCGAAGACAAAATGATTCCCGGAGAAAAAGCCTTGGGAGAGTTTCGTCGACCCGGCGTTCTTGCCGGGGAGCAAATAGGCGGAGCAGAGTTTATCACCACGAAGTGTTCAGGAGCTTACGCTCGTCTACAGATAATGAAATTGCCCTCACCCCGACCCTCTCCCATCGGAATGGGCGAGGGGGTTTTCGGCCGCAGAGCATTGAACGTCTTTGTCTACTTTCTTACCCTCGCCCGCTGTGCGGGAGAGGGAAGGGTGAGGGCTCTCTATCCGCACAGCGCCTTATTTCAAAGGAAGCACGAAGGACACGAAGGGCTCGGATAATTATTATTCCTAACTTCGTGCTCTTCGTGTCCTTCGTGGTGAATAACCCAATTTAAAGAAGTCATAATGAGCCATTTAACACGAATCGTTATCGTTACCTCTGCCATCGCTTTTCACTCGACGACTTTCGCCGCCCACAAGGTGACGATGAGCTCGACCAACATCACCGCCTTCGACCTCGATCAGATCGTCGCCTTGTCAAAAGGGTTCTTCGCCAAGGAAAACATCGAGTTCGAACCGACCTACATGCAGCCCGATCTGGTGATCAAAGCGCTGCTCGCCGGCACCGTCGACATAGCAAAATCCGGCACCCACTTCGGCCTGATCGCCGCGTCGCGCGGCGGAGAGTTGAAAATCATCGGCGCCTCGACCTACGGCTACGCCTATCAAGTGATCGGCCAGCCGCAGTTCAAATCCCTTGCCGATCTAAAAGGCCAGAAAATCGCCGGCGCCGGTGTGGCCAGTATCACCACGACGATCTTCAAAGACGTCATGCAGCGCCAAGGCATTCCGCCCTCGGCTTATTCAATTCTATCCATCGGCGGCAGTCCGGAAAGATTTCAAGCCGTGGCGTCCGGCCAAGTCGCCGCCTCTCTCGCCGAAGCGCCGCCCTACAACTTTCGCTCCATCGACGCTGGCAAAAAAGTGCTGCTCAATTATTCCGACGAAATAAAAAGCCTGCAATACGGTTCCTATTTCGCGTCGAACAAGTCGCTGGCTCAAATGCGCCCGGTGCTGGTGCGCTTTATACGCGCCATCGGCCAATCCATGCGCTGGTTGAACGATCCCGCCAACGAAAAAGAAGCCGTGCGCGTCATGATGGAGCGCTTGAAGATCGACGAGACCGTCGCCGCCCGGACATTCAAATTCATGGTTCCGGAAAACCGCTCGTATCGCGGCGAAAGCTTAGTCGACCCGGTGGGTTTGACCGAAATGATCCGCCTGCTCGCCATGGATAACTTGATCCCCGAAAAAAAATCCTGGGAGACTTTCGTCGACGCCGGATTTCTCCCGGCAACCGCGAAATAGTCGATAGCCACCTGGAACGATTGGAACAACTGGAACCTATGGAACGAACTTATCCGACCGTCACCGCCACGCGAAAGCCGTAATCTGAATATTCGAAGCTCGGTGGCAGCGAGCTGCGCGCCGCGCAGCGGGCGAACTTGATCTGATGGCGCCAGGAGCCACCGCGCGAAGCGCGCCGCTCACCGGACGCCGCACCCTGGGGATTCCGCTCGGGAGAGTCGCGATAGTAATTGTATTCATAATAATCGCTGCACCACTCATGCACACCTTCACTCATGTCGTAAAGACCGAAGCCGTTGGGCGGGTTAGCGCCAACTGGAGCCGGGCCGCCATTTTCCGCATCGCAACCGATCATTTTCCCTTCGGTTGGCAGGTCATCGCCCCAGGGGAAAAGTGTGCCTTCCCGCCCGCCGCGCGCGGCTCGTTCCCATTCAGCTTCGGTGGGCAAGCGGAACGATTCGCCCGTCTGCAATTCCAGCCAGCGGCAATAGGCGACCGCCTCGAACCAGGTCAAGCCGACCACCGGTTTGCGCGGATCGGCGAACATCGGCTCCAACCAGAACCGGGGCGGCTCCGTGCCGGTCGATTCGAGGAATTCCCGGTACTGGCGATTGGTCACGGGAAACTTGCCCAACGCGAAGCGATCCAGCCACACGCGATGCACCGGCCGCTCGTTCTCCTGGCCTGCCTCGCAGCCCATCAGAAACGCGCCCTCGGGAATCGTCACCACATCTGGCCGATCAGCAACAGTCATTGGCCGAAGTTAATTCGCAGGTTAAATAGGGTCAAGGGATTGCGCCAAATCCAGGAATTACCGTATAAGCAATGGCGAACATATCCTGGAGGCAGATCATGACAAGTTTGAAAACACTTCTCAGCCGCTCGTGGCGGCGATTGGTATTGGCGGTTGCGTTGCTCATTCCAATGCTGTCACACGTGCAGACAACGAGTGCGCAGCCCGTCCCCTTTTACAAAGACAAAACCATCCGCATCATCGTCGGCTTCACGTCTGGCGGGCTGTACGACCAGTACGCGCGGCTGCTGGCGCGCCATATGGGCAAATATATTCCCGGCAATCCCACCGTCATCGTGCAAAACATGCCCGGCGCGGGCTCGCTCAGCGCGACCAACTATATTTACGGCGTCGCCAAACCGGACGGCCTGACGCTCGGCATGCCCGGCAGCGGCATCTACCTCGACCAGATGCTCGGCCGCAAGGAGGCCATGTTCGACGTGTCAAAATTCGCCTGGCTCGGCAGCGTCGACCAGCGCGATCTGGTGCTCTACATGAAGGCAGACGCGCCGTGGAAGTCCGTCGAAGATATTCTGGCCGCCAAGGAAGCGCCCAAGTGCGGCGCCACCGGGAGTTCCGACCTGACCACGATCCTGATGAATATTCTGGACGACACCCTCGGCGCCAAGTTTCACGAAGTGCGCGGTTATCCCGGCGGCGTGGAGATCGATCTGGCTCTGGAGAAAGGGGAAATTCATTGCCGCGGCACCGGCATTACGACCCACTTCGCGCGCGAGCCCTATTTCACCTGGCACAAGAGCGGTTTCGACCGCCATATCGTCCAGACCGGCACGAAGAAAGACATGCGCATCGCCGATGCGCCGACCCTCGGGGAACTCATGGAGAAAAAGAAAACCCCGTCGCTGCCGCGCAACGTCGCCAAGGTTTTGCTGGTGTCGGCGACCGTCGGCCGGCCGATGATGACGACCCCCGGCACGCCTGCCGATCGGGTGAAGCTCTTGCGCGAAGTTTACCTAAAAACCTTCAAAGATCCGATGGTCGTCGAAGAAGCGAAGCGAGCCAAGATGGACCTCGAGCTCCTGAGCGGCGACGAAGTCGAAGCACAGTTGCGCGATGTCATGGGCCAGCCGAAAGAGGTGATCGAACGGGTGATGAAGCTTTCGCAGTGACGTGACCTATAATCCAGCGTGACCGGTAGGAGAGAACGAATGACCGTTAACGAGCAACAGAAGAAAGTGCTTTCGAACACCTTAGCGCTGTCAAGTAGCGGACTAGCCGTCACCTCGGTGATGGCCGGCTATTTTCTGCAAACTCAGTGGGGTATGGAATCCTATTGGGCGTTGCTCCATACCATAACTCATCGGGGGCTGCTTTTGTCCGGCGCATTGATGTTGCTAGCAATCGTGCTGAAGCGGACCGCGCATCATATTTCAATCCGACAGAGTTTAATACTGCGCCTGACAAGCTACGTTATCCTTGCGATGTCGGTCGCTTTCGTCGCTTCTTCGGCCCTTGAGATCCGCTCGAAACTGCACATCGAGTCCCTCCCGGTTGAATCTCGATACAAATTTAGTACCGATGGTGTCAGTGCGAATGCACAAATTTGGTCGAAGCATTTGGCAGAATTCGTCGGTAAACCCAATATCCACGCTCTAGAAATCGGCAGTTACGAAGGACGCTCCGCCCTCTGGTTTCTCGCGAAAGTTCTCACTGACGATGCCTCGACAATAACTTGTCTTGATCTTTTCGAGGAGGACTTTGATTCGACCTTCGACCACAACGTCAAAGCATCGGGGAAAGGCCATAAACTGATAAAACTCAAAGGGGACTCAAAATTTGTACTAAGGACGCTGAATGACAAGTTTGATTTTGTCTATATCGACGGTTCTCACGTGGCTAAAGACGTTTTGGTCGACGCTGTGCTGGTATGGGACAACCTCAAACCCGGCGGTATCATTATTTTCGACGACTACGGACTCAGAAGAAGCCCGGCCGAAAATCAATCCCCTGCGCTCGTACCAAGGCCGGCGATCGATGCGTTTTTGAATGTCTTTCGACACTACATTGACGTCCTCCACCAGGACTATCAGGTTATCGTTAAGAAAAAGACCAAGCCCGATTTTGACTCTATGAGCGTTCTCGATATTCTAAGATCTATTCCATTATAAATTTCCACGCTATGAGCACCGATGCATGACCGTCCGAATCTTGACGATCGGCCCTTGCCGCAATCGAGAAAAAAAACCTAACCGGCTGGTAGTGATATTGAAATTTGCCTGCTCGTCCTGCTGCCGCATCTGATCATCGGGGCATCTCGTGATGCCTAGGACGGACCATCGCGCGAGGAACTGAAGACAGCGGCCAACATCATAGGCAATCAGTTCGACAGCGGCCGCCAATCTTGATTTTCAGTTTGGCGGGACTTCGGCAATTGCCACCCTACCGATGAAAGCCTTCGTCTGGATTACCGCACTCATCTTATCACTGCCGTTTCTCGGCGGCGCGGTTTTCACTGCCTGCGATGTTCTGGGCCGTCCGGACATCCTCACCAATCCCGAATCGAAAGTCGCCATCGGCTGGCTATTCACCGGCCTGATGTTTCTGGCTATGGGCCTGCACGGCTGGAAGTCGCAGCGGCGTAAGATTGACGCGGATGACCAGAGCAGCAGGGTGCGGCCGTCCTAATCAGTCCGATAATTTTCAATTCTCCATTCTCAATTATCAATTGGAAAGCGCGCTATCGCCCGCTTTCCAGCTCTTTCCATACCTGGCGCACGAATGAAAAATCGCGCACGTCGTCAATGGACCGTTTTTTCTCATTGCCAAGTCTGTCGATGAAGCTTTCAATCTCGGCGTCGGTCATGGTGCCGTCGCGCAAAATAGATTTCAGCTCGACGTCGTAGGAGCGCGCGGCGATCTCCGGGGTCTGCTTGACCCATTGGAGCAACACCTTGATCGTCTCGGCACGGTTCTCGTCTATAAACCGGTTGGCGCGCAGCATCGCCCGCACGCCGCGCCGGACGAATGCTGGATTCTCTTTGATCAAGCGCTCGGAGGTAATCATGCCCGAGGCCGGCATGCCGATCTCCGGCGGCCCGGCGAGGACTTTGACACCGGCCTTCTGAGCCATCAAATCATGGGGCGGCGACAGCGTCGTCACCTCGACGGCACCGGTAATAACGGATTGTAAGCGCACGGCTGTATCACCCAGCACCACCGGTTGCATCAGCGCCGGATTGAGTCCTTTGGATCGCAGCAGTTCCTCGGCGACCAGATGATCCGCACCGCGGATACTCGACACGCCGAGCTTCTTGCCCTTGAGATCCTGAACATCTTTCACGCTCGGATGAGCGATCAGGTAATAAACGCCTTTTTTGAACGCGACGAGCACGATCTTCAACGGAAAGCCGGACAAAATCCCGCGCACCGTGCTGACAAATGTGCCGGTGAACGACACGTCGCCGTTCATCAGCGCCATCACCCCCAGGCGAGGATTAGCCTGAATGATCTCCGCATCCATCCCTTCTTCGCGGAAAAATCCTTTGCTCATCGCCACGTAATACGGCACGCTGGTATTGCTCCGACTCGATATCGAGATGCGCACCTTCTGCGTCTGCGCCGAAGCGCTCCCGTCGAGGCCGACAACCGTGAACAGCACGATCAACAATATCGAGAGAAGGTTGCGAGCCCCGATCCGATCATTCTCCATTGTCAATTCTCCATTATCCATATCGCGTGCTAGCGCGCGCTCTCCAGCTCTTTCAACGCTTGGCGAGCAAACGAAAAATCGCGCACTTCATCGAGGGGTCGGCGCTTTTCCGCCAGTCGGTCCATTTGAAAGTCGATTTCGGCGTCGGTCATGGTGCCGTCTTTGGCGAGGGCTTTGAGTTCGACATCGTAGGAACGCCCGGCCAGATCCAATTTTTGCGGCACATATTGCGCCATGATCCGAATCGTCTCCTCACGATTGGCTTCGATGAAGCGATTCGCCCGCAAGGCGGCGCGGATGGTCTTTCTCAAGACCAGCGGATTCTCCTTGATCAGACGGTCAGCGACAAACAGCCCGGAGGACGGCACGCCGATCTCCGGCGGACCCGAGACCGCTTTCAAGCCATGATCTTGCAACTGAACATCGTAAGGCGGCGGCACGGAGACGGCTTGAACGATCCCGGTCATCACCGCCTGAAAGCGCAGCGATGGATCGCCCACCGCGATCGCTTGCACCGTGTTGGGATCGATCCCCTTCATGCGCAGGAGCTCACGCCCAATGATGTGATCGCCGCCGTTGATCGCCGTCACGCCAAGCTTCTTGCCCTTCAGCTCTTGAACATCCTTGATAACCTCCGGCCGCACCATCAAATAGTACGTACCCTTCTTGAGCAAAATAAACACCGTCTTCATCGGCAAACCCTGCACGACGCCGCGAAAGGTGCTGACGAACGAAGTCGTGTACGTCACGTCCCCGTTAAGCACCGCCAGTGCTCCCAGACGCGGGTTGATTTGAATGAACTCAACTTCCAATCCTTCGTCTTTGAAAAATCCCCGCGCCTGGGCCACATAATAGCTCGTATTGGTGTTGCTCCGGCTCGACAGCGAAATGCGGATCTTCTGCGTCTGCGCCTGAACCGGTGGCGGCAGCGCGCAGAGCGCAAGCGTGCCGACGAGTACCGCTAACCGCAATTGCCCATGTCGTACCATCATGTGCTTCTCCTTAGCTGAATGACCCTCGGTTTCAAACCAACGGGTTACGAATCTATCGACTGTAAGTCAACTCTCCCTTTCGTCATTCCGGCGCAGGCCGGAATCCAGGTTTTTATTGGCCTTGCAACACAAGCGAAGATGGATGCCGGCCTTCGCCGGCATGACAAATCTTCTCTTCGCTTTAAGCCTGCGCTGAGCAAGATCGAAGCTGCGCGGAAATTCAAACATCCCCGAAAGAGATACAATTGCCGCGTACTTCTCTCGCCCTAGCAAAATCCGTTACATCATGAGCACCAGATTAGGCGATAACAGCCTGCCGCAGCCCGTAACGATCTGCCAGAAAGCGATTTTGGTCCTCGGCGGGTCTTCGCTGTAACCGAACGAAAAATCGCACGACGCAACGCCATTCGTCTGGTGCTTAAATAAGCCAGAGCTAACCACCAGGTCAAGGCGTGCCATTTTGCTCTTTACAAGCCTGGGCGGTTCCGCTTACATTCAGCACTATGAAGTTGAAACTGGGAATCACCATCCTCCTATTCAGCTCACTGATAGCGCTCAACGCGCTGGCCAACCCTTATCTACCCAAGTCCGGCGAGCGACCCATTCCGTTGCGCGTCGCCACTTCAGCCGTTACCGGTGGTTTCATCCATCTCTACTCGGCGCTGGATTACGGCATTCTTGAAAAGTATGGCTTCAAGCCGGAACATATCTACATCCGCGGCCAGTCTCCGGCGCTCGCCGCTCTCGCCGCCGATCAAACTCAATTCAATTACGGCGCCGCCGATGGCAGCCTTCCCGGCCTCGCCGCCGGCGTCGATGCCAAATTCATCGCCTCGCCGCTGGTCAAACTCCCCTACGTCATGGTGGCGCGGAAAGACATCCGCCGACCCGAGGACCTGAAAGGCAAATCCATCGGTGTCACCCGGCCGGGCGACCTGAGCGCGCGGTTATCGCGCCAGGTGATCCGCAAGTTCGGGCTGACCACCGACGACGTCACCATCCATCCCATCGGGGGCAGTCAGCAGGAGCGCTATCAAGCCATGGTCGGCAACGTCGTGCAAGCGATTCTGGTCACGCCGCCGTTGGATATCCGCGCCAAACTCGATGGCTTCAATGTGATCTACCGGCTCATCGACTTGGACATCCCGTTCATCTACAGCTCGTTGATGACTAATTACAAAATGCTGCGCGAGCGCCCGGAGATCGTGCAGCGCATGGTCGCCGCGCTTGCCGAAGCGGTCTATTTCGTCGAGAAAAATCCCGACAAGGCAAAAGCCGCCGTCGCCAAAGCCATGCGGGTAAAAGACGAAGAAGCGCTGCAAACTTCCTACAACGTGTACGCCCGAGATATCGTCGACCGCACCATGGTCGTGCCTGGTAAATCGATCACCGAAGCCTGGGAGCTCGCCCGCGACACCGGCACCACCGTCAGAAGAAAACCCGAAGAACTCTACGACAATAGTTTTGTAAACAATTTAGAGAAGAGTGGATTTCTGAAAGAGCTGTGGGGCAACGAAAACTATCGGCGATAAAGTAGCAGTAAATTCGTCGCGCACACACCGGAATGGAGCGATTTTCGATGAAGTTTAGATTATTCGCAGCCGTTGTCATCCTGTTGCTGTCCTCGGCGCTGGCCGGCGCCAACCCCTACCTTCCCAAACCCGGTGAGCGGCCTATGTCCATGCGCGTCTCTACCTGCGCCGTGTCGGGCGGCTTCATCCATCTCTACACAGCCCTGGACAACGGGCTATTCGATAAGTATGGCATCAAACTAGAGAATGTCTTTATCCGCGGCAGCGCGCAAAACTTAACTGCGCTGGCTACCGACGAAGTGCAGTTCACCTACTGCGCTTCGGACGCGATCATTCCCGGCATGGCGGCGGGGATCGAAGTCAAAATCGTCGCATCGCCGCTGGTAAAGCTGCCCTATGTTTTGATCACCCGGAAAGAGGTACGACGGCCCGAGGATCTCAAGGGCAAAGCTTTAGGGATCGCGCGCGCCGGCGACTTGAGCGACCGGCTGTCGCGCGCGGTCGTGAAAAAGCTCGGCCTGTCTCCCGACTCGGTGACGATCCGGC
>CAWFJP010000025.1:0-25602 GCA_963816145.1 uncultured delta proteobacterium | reverse complement strand
ACCTGATCGAGTTTGCCGTCGATGGTTGCTTCGAGCAGCGGCAACAAATCGCTTTTGAGCCGCATCATGATCGGCTGGCATTCGGGATCGCCGAAGCGGGCGTTGAATTCGATGACCTTCGGCCCACCCTTGGTAATCATCAAGCCGGCATAAATCAGGCCGCGATAGCGGATGTTTTGCCGCTTCAGACCGTTGAGGAGCGGCAGCAGTATTTCGCGAAGAATCCGGGCATGGACCTCCGCGGTGACGACCGGGGCGGGCGAGTAGGCGCCCATGCCGCCGGTATTGGGCCCTTGATCGTTGTCGAAGACCCGCTTGTGATCCTGCGACGTAGCCAGCGGCAGCAAATGTTCGCCGTCGGTCAGCGCCATGAACGAGGCCTCTTCGCCGGCGAGAAATTCTTCGATGACGACTTTGTTGCCGGCGGCGCCGAAACTTTTGCGGACGAGAATTTCATCGATGGCGGCTTCCGCTTCGGTCAGAGTGGCGCAGATCAACACGCCCTTGCCGGCGGCGAGGCCGTCGGCTTTGACGACGTAGGGCGATTTTTGTCGCGCCAAATATTGCTTGGCGGCTGCCGCGTCGGTGAATGTCGCGAAGGCGGCGGTTGGAATTCCGTTGGCGTGAAGAATTTCCTTGGTGAAGGCTTTGCTGCCTTCGAGTTGGGCGGCGGCTTTGTTTGGCCCGAAAATTCTCAGACCGCGCGATTCAAAAAGATCGACAATGCCGAGTGTCAGCGGCAACTCCGGGCCAACGACGGTGAGGTCGATCCGTTCTCTTTCTGCGAACTCGGCGAGACGATCCAGATGCTCTGGGTTGATCGCTACGCATTCGGCTAACTCGCCGATGGCGGCACTGCCCGGTGCGCAGAATATTTTCGTCACGCGCGGGCTTTGGCTGAGCTTCCAGACCAGCGCGTGTTCGCGGCCGCCGCTGCCGATGACAAGGAGTTTCATAAGAAATCAAAATGGCAAATTTAAAAAGTAAAAACTCCGGAGAAAGGTTAAACTTACACCGTATCCTTATTATTGGTTTCAATCATTGATCGGAAAGCTCCAACTTGGCAAGGCGCGCTCGGATGACGCCCTTGGTTCTGCTGAAAATTTTTGCGAGGTCATCGACCGATAAACCTTTAGCAAAGAGTTGCCGCAATTTCTCGTCTTGAAGCGGATCCCAGGGCATATAGGCACTTGGATGAATTTCTCTGACCTTATCAAAACCAGTCGGTGGAGGATTTTTCGCTATGGCTGGATCATCGAGCATCATGCGGGCGAGCCTCAAGCGATCGTATGAATGCGCACCGCCAAACTTTTCATAGACCGGCGCGAGCTTGAGGGTGCCAAGTTCGCGAAACGCGGCATGAATCTCGGCGATCGCCGGCTCGCAACCTTGCGCCAGGTGGGCGACGTCTTGTGCCGGGAGTTTGCCAAGTCGGCGAAGGGATTCTAGATGCTGCAAAATGATCCCTTCCGTCCGCCCGGATATTGCCGCAACCGCGGCGAGCGACTTGCCCGACTGAATTAGTGTGAGCGTGTGCTGCCAACGCCGCACTCGTCGTGCTTTGCTAGGATTGTTGGCCGGACGCGGACCGTGCAACACTTGCGGCGCTCCAGGGCGGGGCCGGGAGAGGATCTTCCCGCCGCAGTCATGAACGAACTGCTCCTGCATTACCATGGTCTCATCCCCCGCCATGGCGCCGAACCTGCGTGCCGCTTCTTCCGACTCGGCGCGGAATTTCACATCTTTTGCCGCTACGTCGGGATGCACCTGAAACGCGCGCTGGTTCCAACCGAGCAAATGCAGACCGGATAGCCGCCTGACGCGTGTGAGCGCGACATAACCTTGGCCGAACTCAAAAACCGCGCTTAAATCCACTACAGCCTCGTCCAGGCTCATTCCTTGGCTCTTATGCACCGTTATGGCCCAAGCAAGCCGGAGCGGCAATTGGGAAATGCGCGCGCGAATCGCGCCGTTCTCTTCCATCGCCCAATCCATCGGCTCAACCGCAATGTTTCTTCCGCTGCGAGTTTTAATGACCGGATTACCATCTTGCTTCGCGAATCCTTCAACCGTGCCGAGCGTACCGTTGACGAATCCTTCCTGCGGATTATTCTTTGTGAACATTACCGCTGCGCCGACTTTAAGGCAAAGCGTCTCGGGCGAAATACAACTTTTTTTGAGCGACGCAACGAGCGCCTCCGGACCTTCTGAGGACATGGCAAAGACATGCGAAGGGCCGGAAAGTTTGGCGAGTATTTTGTCATTGACGCAATCCACGTCGATATTGTGTGAATAGAGTTTCGGCGCGCCAGTGGGCGCGGCATGTGGCGCGATCTTTCTGCTTTCAATGCGACCTAGGTGATCGCTAGTGAAAGCGTTGTGGCGAATGGCCGAGAGTACGGCAAGAAAGTCACTGTCATCTTGGCGGTGTTGCTCGGTGAGATAGCAGACGACGGGGTTTGACCGTGCCCACGCGGGAGAATCATAAGCGAAACGGGCTGACGGCTCCTCGCTAAACATGATTTGCGAATCGGTTTCTACTTCGGTCTTGACAATCGGCGGCAGTTGAAAAAAATCGCCGACCAAGACGATTTGAATAGCTCCGAACGGGTCTGAACTCTGTTTGATTTCGCGGCAAATAGCATCGATCATTGAGAGGGTTTGCGGCGCAAGCATGGAGACTTCGTCGATGATAAGAACTTTGGTGCGCCGGACGCGCTTTGCGATATGTTCGTTTGACGCGATTTTATTAAGGTCGTTCTGGTTTAGTTTGGTTTTTATCCCTACGCCGCTCCAAGAATGAATGGTCATCCCGCCAATGTGCGTGGCGGCGATGCCGGTGGAGGCGGTGATCGCCGGTTCGATTCCCCGCGCATACAAGTATGCGACATACTCGTTGATTGTATAGGTCTTGCCAGAACCGGGCTCGCCGGTCAAAAAGACGTTCGCGCCGGTTTGTAATATCGACAGCGCCTGAGATTGAGTCATAAGCAGTCGAGGTTGGAGGACCGGCGCTAGAAGATAGCGATCATCCATTCTCCGTCATTGATCAACGGCCTAATGCCTAAAATGCCTCATGCCGGTGAAGATCATGGCGATGCCATGTTCGTTGGCGGCGGCGATGACTTCTTCATCTTTGATCGAGCCGCCGGGCTGGATGATCGATTTGGCGCCGCCTTTGGCGGCTTCGTCGAGGCCGTCGCGAAATGGATAAAATGCGTCGGATGCCACCGCCGAGCCTTTGAGATCGAGTCCATGGGTGGCGGCGCGCAGCACGGCGATTTTGGTCGAGTCGATGCGGCTCATCTGGCCGGCGCCGACGCCGAGCACCTGGTCGGGGGACGCGAAAACTATCGTGTTCGATTTTACATGACGGCAGACGCGCCAGGCGAAGTCGAGGGCGCGGTACTCGTCGTCGGTGGGCTTTCGTTCGGTGACGACCTTGCAGGCGCGCACATCGATCTTGCCGGTGTCCCAATCTTGGATCAGCATGCCGCCGCGCACGCGCCGCAGGTCGTAACCGCCAGTCTGCGGCTGGCTCATGTCACATTCGAGCAAGCGGATGTTCAGCAGGCGCTTCTGCGACGACAGCACGGACTTGGCTTGCGGGGTAAAGCTCGGAGCGATGACGATTTCGAGAAAAATCTCTTTGAGCTCCAGCGCGGTCTCTTCGTCCACCGGCCGGTTAAAGGCCAAAACGCCGCCAAAGATCGAAACCGGATCGCAGGCCTTGGCTTTGCGAAACGAGTCGGCGAGGGATTTTGTCGACAGGGCGACGCCGCAAGGGTTGTTGTGCTTGATGGCGACGGTGGCGATATCGGAGAATTCCAACACCGTGCTCAACGCCGCGTCGGCATCAAGGATGTTGTTGAACGACAGTTCCTTGCCTTGGAACTGTTTGGCCCGCGAGATCGATGGGCCAGCATCGCCCGTGGTGCCGTAGAAGGCCGCGCTCTGATGGGGATTCTCACCGTAGCGCATGTCCTGGAGCTTGCTCACTTGGATGTTGACCGTTTGGCCCCAGCGCTGCGGTTTCTTGTCTTGGTCCAGCGAAGAAAAATAGTTGGAGATGGCGCCGTCGTAGTGGGCGGTGTGCTGGAACGCCTTGCAGAAGAGCCGGAAGTGAGTTGCCGGCAGGAGCGCGCCGTTATTGGCCTTTAATTCGGCAAGAATCGAATCGTAATCCGCCGGATCGACGACGACGCCGACATGCTGATGGTTTTTCGCTGCGGCGCGCACCATGCTCGGGCCGCCTATGTCGATGTTTTCAACGACTTCTTCGAAGGCCGCGCCACGAGCGACGGTGGCTTCGAAGGGATAGAGATTTACCACGACCAAATCGATGGGCTGGATGCCATGCTCTTTTATCTTGGCGACATGTTCGGGATTGTCGCGCAGCGCCAGGATGGCGCCATGAATTTTCGGATGCAGGGTTTTGACCCGGCCGTCCATCATTTCCGGGAAGCCGGTGAGATCGGCAACATCCTTGACGGGGATTTTGTTATCGCGCAGCAGCGTCGCGGTGCCGCCAGTAGAGACCAATTCGACCCCCATGGCCGCGAGGGCGCGGGAAAATTCGACAATGCCTTGTTTGTCGGAAACGCTGATAAGGGCTCTTTCAATCTTGCCCACTGCCGGTAGTCCTCCTAGATATTTTTGTGAATGCGGGGAACTCGAGCGCTGATGGAAGTGAAAATCTCGTAAGAGATCGTGTTTGCCCAGCCGGCGATCTCGTCTGCGCCAATTTCAGCGCTGCCATGATAGCCGAGGAGAACAACCTCGTCTCCCTGCTGGACATTTCTAATATCGGTAACATCGATGGTAGTCAAATCCATGCTCACTCTACCGGCTACCGGCGCGCGTTTACCGCGCACCAAGACTTGCGCGCGGTTGGAAAAAAGCCGGCGGTAACCGTCGGCGTAGCCCACTGGTAAAGTAGCGATCAGGCTGTTTCGTTTCGCCACGAAGGTCCGGCCATAGCCGATGCTGGTGCCCGCGGCAACGCGCTTCAATTGGATGATGCGGGTTTGCCAACTCAGCACCGGTTTGAGATCGATCTGCTTCTTGAGCGCAGGTGCCGGATACATGCCGTAAAGAATCAGCCCCGGCCGCACCATGGCAAAATGCGCATTCGGTTCGGTGATGAGCGCCGCGCTTTTGGACATGTGGCTGGTTCGATGCATGACGCTGGCTTGTGCGAAACGCTCTAAGACATGGTGGAAACGCGTGAGCTGTTTCTGGGTATATCGTTCGTTTGGGCTCTCGGCGTCGGCAAAATGGGAAAACACTCCTTGGAGCTTGACCGCTTTGAGCTTGGCGAGCGCCGGCAACCAAGCGTCGATTCCCCCCGCCGGAAAACCAATGCGCCCCATGCCGGTATCGACTTCGATTTCGATCGGCAGCGTCGTTTTTAGCTTTAGTAGTCGACTGGCTAAAGCCTTTAAGGTCGCGACTTCATGGACCACCGGCGTTAGCTGGTATTGCAAAAACTGCGGCAGTTGTTCGAGGTAAACACCGGCGAGCACCAGGATCGGTTGCCTGATGCGCGCCCGCCTGAGTTCGATCCCTTCTTCGACCGTGGCGACGCCGAAAGCGTCAGCGCCGGCCGCAGCAAGAGTTTTTGCCACGGCGACGGCGCCATGGCCGTAACCGTTGGCTTTCACCATGGCCAGGATTTTCACCCGCGCACCGACCAGCGTGCGAACTTGTTTCAAGTTCCAGCGCAAGGCGCGATGATCGATGACGCAGAAGGTGGGCCGCCCTGGCGGGGTGATGGTCATGGAGGACGCGGTTTTCTCGATGGGCTTATTTTACTTTCGAACCGGCAAGCGCCGGTTTGTCCGGTGTCAAGACGATCACCTGGTCGCCGCTGGAGGCGGCGAGCAGCATGCCTTGGCTCTCCATGCCGCGCAGTTTGGCGGTGGCCAGGTTGGCGACGACGACAATCTGTTTGCCGACCAGTTGTTCCGGCGTATAGTGGCTTCTGATGCCGGCGCAGATTTGCCGCTGTTCGGTGCCGAGATCGATTTGCAGCACCAGCAGTTTATCGGCGTTGGGATGAGGCTCGGCGGCGGTAATTGTCGCTACTTTCAGCTCGATCTTTTTGAAATCGTCGATGGCGATGGTGGCGGTCGGTTCCGGATTTTCCATCAGCTGAAAATATCAGAGTCGAATCGCTAAAAAAAGTAACGAGCTTTCTTGACTTGCGATGATTCACTTCATAATAGTAATCATTATCAATTAACAGGAGGAAGCTTTATGGCAAAAAGTTTAGCTGGCACCAAGTCTCACGAGAACCTGAAGGGCGCCTTTGCGGGTGAGTCTCAGGCCAATCGGCGTTACCTTTATTTCGCACGGGTGGCGGATATCGAAGGGTACCCTGATGTCGGTGGTTTGTTCCGCGATACCTCGGAGGCGGAGACCGGTCACGCCTTTGGGCATCTCGACTTTCTCAAAGAAGTGGGCGATCCGTGCACCGGCGTAGCAATCGGCACCACGGCGAAAAATCTGAAGTCGGCGGTGGAAGGCGAAACCTACGAATACACCGAAATGTATCCGGGCTTTGCCAAGACCGCGCGCGACGAGGGGTTGCCCGAATTGGCCGAATGGTTTGAAACTTTGGCCAAGGCGGAAAAGTCTCACGCCGGACGCTTCGCCAAGGGTCTCGATACTCTCGGCAGTTAGTACCTAGCTTAGTCAATGATGACGGCGGCGGGTAGCGCGAAGCCATTCAACTACCCGCCGCTGTTGCATTTGCCACTCATGAAAAAAATTGCCCTTGACGATATATTGGGATTTGCCGCCTACGAAAATGTGCGCGAGCAGTTCCGCCGGGAGATCATCGAAAAGAAAAAGCTCCGCCGGGTAGCGGTGGGCCGGAATATTTCCCTGGTATTCGAAAACCGCGACACGGTGATCTTTCAGATCCAAGAGATGTTGCGCGCCGAACGGATCACCGACCTCGATAAAATTCGCGAAGAAATTTCCGTTTACAACGAGCTGATTCCCAACCCCGGCGAACTGAGCGCGACGCTTTTCATCGAGATTGAGGATCAAACCCACCTGCGCGACGAGCTGCTGAAATTCCTCGGCATTGACGAAGCCTTGATGTTTAAAGTTGGCGAACAGCGAATTCCTGGGCGGTTCGAAGAGGGGCGAAGCAAAGAGGATAAGATCAGCGCGGTCCAATATGTGCGGTTTGTGTTCAGCGCGGAAGCCCGACAAGCCTTCATCGCGGGCGTGCCGGCTGAGATTGTTATCGACCATACGAACTACCGTGCCAGCAAAGTTCTTTGCGCCGCAGTGCAGGAGTCGTTGGCGCAGGATTTGGCGGATTAGTGATGGCGTCAACCCAAAAGCCGGCGCGGAATACCAGGCAATTGGCGATGGTTTGGCAGGCCATCAAAGACGATAAGTCTCATCCTACCGCGGATCAAGTCTATGATCGCGTACGGCGCAAGTTGCCGAACATCAGCCTCGGAACGGTATATCGTAACTTACAAAAGCTGGTTGCCTTAAAAAGACTGCAAGTCTTGATGCTCGGCCGCTCCCAACATTTTGATCCGCTGGTGCAGCGCCATCAGCATTTCATCTGCGAAGTTTGCGAACGTGTCTTCGATGTGATCGTCGAAAGCCATCGGGATATCCGGCCGGCAAAGCTTCCCGAGGAGGGCTTCACCGTGACATCGCATCACTTGGCCTTCTACGGCACCTGCAAGGGCTGCTCTTCCTAAGATTCGACTTTGTTGTAAACCGGCGGGTGCGGCGATAGAGTTCTCACGTCGCACCCATAATGTCTGGCGCAAGAACGTCAGCGGCGATGTCGTAGCGATGTCCATGAGGAGGAGAAATGAAACGACGAAGTTTTATTGGCGCCCTCACGAGCTTTCTGCTCCTTCCTCTACGTGAAATTGTCGAAGCGGTGTGCAATCCGTCGGTGGTGCATTTCTTTCATCACGGACGCCAGCTGGTTCAGACTCGCGGCAATATCGGCAAAAGCCTGGTGCTCGGTTCTTATTTTCTCCAGTGGTATGGCCATTCGAGTTTTTTGATTCACTCCGGCAGCCAAACCAAAGTCGTCGCCGATCCCAATTTCAATGTGACGCCCGGAATTCAAGCCGACGCGGTGACTGTCAGCAACGATCACTTCACCCATAACAATACCGGCGCGGTGACCGGCAATCCGCTGATTCTGCGCGGCATTACTTTCAAACAGACCTGGCAACCGATTCGCACCAGCGTGAAAGATATCACCATCGTCAATATTCCCAGCCAGCGTAGCGCCAATTGGGGTGCGATTGCCAACTCGATCTTCGTCTATGAGATGGGTAGCCTATGTCTCGCCCATCTGGGCAACATCGGCCACTTGCTCACCGACGAGCAGGTCAAGGTGCTGCAGCACATCGATGTCATGATGGTGCCGATCGATGCGATGACCAATCTCGGTTTTGAAGATGTCATAAAGGTGATCGACCAGGTGAAACCGCCGATCGTGATTCCGATGCATTACGATATCGCGCGCCAAGCCGAGCTGTTTGCCGCCTTCGCCAAAGAGCATTACCCGGTCAAGCGCTTAGCAGAGTCTCAGCTTACGTTAAATCGCTCCATGCTCCCGAAAGCGACCGAGGTCTACGTGCTCGCCTATCCGCGTTCCAATAGTTTCGGTGACTGATTTAGCCATTTTCTTCTCTTCAACTTTGCTGCCGCAGTTGGACTTGGCGCCCGGCGTGAGGTATCGACTGCCGATTTCGGGATCAAAAAAACTCGGTGAATCCAGGTTGATGTTTGGGCATTGTGCCTTATAATACCGGCTATTCGTGATAGGTGATTTTTTGAACACTAGAGACACCGCATATTTTCGCAAAATGTTGAGTGAGCGCATCGATGAGTTGCGCGCCGAAGCCGGCAAGACCGTCGGTACCATGGACGAGGAAGAAAATTTCCCCGATCCCACCGACCGGGCGTCGATGGAATCTAATCGCAATTCGATGCTGCGCATGCGCGACCGCGAGCGCAAACTCATATTCAAGATACAGGAAGCCTTGGAGCGGCTCGAAGCCGGCGCCTATGGCATCTGTGAAGAGTGCGGCGAAGAGATCGGCACCGCCCGGCTCAAAGCCCGCCCGGTGACGACGCTGTGCATTCAGTGTAAATCCGACCAGGAAGTCGAAGAGAGAAAGGCCAAGCGGGTCGTCTGACCGGCCATTTCAAACGCCATGAAACTTCGCAAAGCGGTTATTCCCGTGGCTGGACTCGGCACGCGCTTCTTGCCGGCAACCAAAACTGTGCCCAAAGAGTTGCTGCCGATCGTCGATATTCCGTCGATCCAGTATGTCGTCCAGGAGGCGATGGAAGCGGGCATCGAAGAAATTATTTTCGTTACCGGACGCGGTAAAGACGGCATCGAAGATCACTTCGACGAAGCACCGGAATTGGAGCAGGTGCTCACCGAGCGCGGCAACCTTGAGATGGCCCAGACTCTCCGCAAGATCGCCGAGATGACCGAAGTGGTTTCGGTGCGGCAGAAAAAGCCCCTGGGCCTTGGTCACGCGGTGCTTTGCGCTCGCGATCTAGTCGGCGACGAGGCGTTTGCGGTGATGCTCGCCGACGACTTGATCGACGCCGAGGTGCCGGGTATCCGCCAGCTGCTCCAGATCTTCGAAGAGACTAACGAATCCGTGGTTGCGCTGATGGAAGTGCCGCAAGCCGAGGTGCATCAATACGGCGTCATCAAGGGCCGGGAAATAAAAAAGCGGCTTTACCAGGTTGAAGGGACAGTGGAAAAACCGCTGGCAAAGGATGCCCCGTCGCGCATGGCAATCATCGGCCGTTATGTGCTGCGCCCGGAGATCTTCAAGATATTACAAAATCTGCCGCCGGGGCGGGGCGGCGAGATACAGCTTACCGATGGCCTGGCGCAATTGGTCCGTGAACGGAAAATATTTGGCTGTGAGTTTGTCGGCGACCGTTACGATATCGGCGATAAATTCGGTTTTGTCCGGGCGACCGTGGCCTATGCGTTGAAAAGGCCAGACCTTAGAGATAAAGTGCTCGAGTACCTAAAAACCATCCCAAACTAGTGGGGCTGTAGCTCAGTTGGGAGAGCGCTAGAATCGCACTCTAGAGGCCGTGGGTTCGACTCCCATCAGCTCCACCAAATAATTCTCTTAGCGGCAACTTTTCGAATACTATCTACCAATATTTCTACTGGTTATAGCGCAATCTTTGTCACGGTAGTCTAAGTTTACAGCACACAAATTAATTTGCATTGAAGTGCAGCCGCGGCTGAAAGGTGATCTACCCTTGGCCGACAGTGCGGGAATTCTATTGACCGAGTTTTCATCGTCTTTCATGGATGAGCAGGCGGCGCTCACGAAAGCCAGCGAATTGGCACCGCGGTACATTAGTTTCGACGGATCCAAGCCAGTGCAAATTTCGAAGCCGCGCTTATGATCCACGTGATGCACGCCAGAACTTTGGTGCACCACGGATTATTCGAGTTGATAAGCTCGCCGCCCACTTACTCGCCATGTTCAAGCAGGCCTACGCGAGACTCCAGATTTGCGTCATTCGCCATGACAGCTTTGCCATGTAATAAGCACCGACTAGCGGGCTTCTGTTAGCTGACCGAGGGCTAAAGACATGGCAATAAAACCGACAGGAATCATCCGGCAAATGGGGTGGCGAAGTTTTTTCCAGCTGCTCACCCATCTGCCGAGCTTTGTGAAGCTGTTTTCCCGTTTGATCAAAGATCCGCGAGTCTCCGTCAGCCCCAAGCTGCTGTTGGCCGGGATCTTGGCCTATGTGATCTTACCCGGCGACCTCTTGCCGGACTTTCTTATCGGTTTCGGACAACTGGACGACCTGGCGGTGATCCTCGGCGGCTTAAAGCTATTTCTTAATCTGTGTCCTCGTGAAGTGGTGCAAGAGCACCTGAAGGCGATCGCTGCGCGGACTCGATAAAGTTGCGGACCGCTTAGTGCTTGGCCGCGGCGGCTTTTTCTTCCTTGATGTTGTCGTGGATCAGCCGCGGCACGCCGCCACAGTTGAAGCAGCGGGGTGGTTCATGCTTGGTCTCGCCTTCGGGGTAGCGCATGAAGCGTTTGTAGAAAGGCTTTTCGGTGCCGACAAAGTCATCGTAGTAAAAGGCCAGCTTGCCGCATTCGCTGCACTGTAGGTACTTCGCCATCTTGTTCCTCGTGAAACCTTGCCCTCGCGGTTCGCAGAAGAATACTCACGAACTCCGCTAAGGTCAATAACAGCGGCCGGCACGGGGTTGAGAATTAAGCCGATTTGATGCATGGCTTACTATGCACGGGCGGCGCCGGCATATCTTCGGCACTTGCCGCATAGGCAAATTCAACGGTTTCTTATATAAAATAAATACCCAGGGAGGTTCGAAATCATGGCGATCAAATTGTTTAATTCCCAAACTTCGATGTTTTGCGAAAAGGTCCGGGTGGTCTTCGCGCTGAAGAAGGTGCCCTACGAAGTCATCGATGTGCGCGCCGACGAGCGCAAGTCGCTGCTCGAATACACCAATCAGCGCAAAGTGCCGACGCTCAATTACAACGGCGAATGCGTCATCGACTCGACGGTGATCTCGGCGCGGTTGGAGAAGGATCATCCGCAGAACAGCATTTATCCGGAAGGCGCCAATAACAAGGGCCTATGCTTGGCGATCGAGGACTGGTCCGATGAAGTGTTGGTCCATGCCAACCACGCGATGCGCCGGGCTGACACTCCGGAAGCGAAACAAAAGGCCGAAGCGGAGTGGGGTACCCTTTTCAATTCCCTCGACCTGATGTATGCCGGCAAGAAATTCATCTTCGACAACAAGATGACCATCGCCGATATCTCGATCTTCTCGCAATTGCATTATCTCTACACTGCGGTGAAGTATGATGTGCCGGCGCAGTACAAGAACGTTCACGCCTTTCTTGAAAACATGCGTCAAACCTTGAAGCTCAAGTCCTTGGCCGATAGCTTCGATGCCCCGTCGCTCTAGGATCGCCCGTGAAGACCGAAGTCATCGTGCCGCGCTTGGGATCGAGCGATGAGAGCGACGAGGTAAGAATCCTGCGCTGGATCAAAGCTTCCGGGTCGGCCGTCAAGAAGGGCGAAGCGCTGCTCGAAGTCGAGACCGATAAGGTCAACGTCGAGATCGAAGCTCCGGCGGATGGCACTCTCGCTGAGGTGAGTGCCAAAGAGGGGGACTTCGTCAAATTCGGCGCGGCGGTTGCCGTGATCGATCCGTAGTTCGCGATAACTCAACTGCGCGCGGTTGACGGCAGCCGCGCGCGGACAAACTTGATCCATTTCCGCTCCGGCGAAAATCGTAAATCTTTTGTTTGCCCCGCTCCTATTGGTGACTGCCGTTATTCTTCTCGACGCGAAGCCTGGTGGGTTGGCTCGCCTTGGGCCAGCGGCGGCCAGCCGCTGGAGCAGCAACGGAGTCTGATGGGCGAGCGCTTCTCACAACTCTTGACGCGCACTTGCGCGGTCGGTTGTCTGCTCGGGGTGGCGGGGACGGTGTACTTGCTCGCCGGCTTGGCGGGTTTTGTTCACAGTGCGCTGCTCAATCTTGGTATCGCCGCGGTTCTTGCGGCGGCGTTGCTATTTTTTCTCGCTAACTTCTTTGCGCTGTTTACCCAGACCGGTTGGGTCGGCCGGAGCATCTGGTTCGGCATCTTGGTGATTCTGATCGCCGAAATTCTTCTCGGGGTTTTGCCGCCGACCAGCCGTGATGAGCTGACCCATCATCTGGCGATACCCAAGCTCTACGCCGATGCCGGGCGCATCGTCGAAGTGCCGGTGGCGCCCTACGCCTACTATCCGATGCTGGTCGACATGCTCTATACGCCTTGGATTTATTGGGGCTATGACTTCGTGCCCAAATGGATTCACGCGCTTTACGGCGCGCTCACGGGACTGCTTCTCTATGGGTATTTAGCGTGGCGGATGAACCCGGTTTACGGCTTGCTCGGCGCCTTTTTCTTCCTCTCCACGCCGGTGATTTTGCGGCTCAGTCATTGGGGTTATATCGATCTCGGCATCACGTTTTACACCACGGCGGCGCTACTATTGCTCCTTCGCTGGCGGGAAGATCGCAACGCCCTCGGCGCCCTCGCGTTAGCCGGCTTGTCTTTGGGGTTCGCCTTAGCAACCAAGCCCAATGGTTTGGTCGCAGCGCTTATAGTCACGATGTTGTTCGCCCTCGTCTTGGCCAAACCACCGCGGAAAAGTTTTTTTGCGTCGATTGGCGAAACCGCTCTATTTGGCGTGCTCGCGTTCCTGCCGTTTTTCCCCTGGCTCGGCAAGAATTGGTGGCAAACCGGCAATCCTTTTTATCCGTTCTTCCCCGGTTGGTTCAGCGCGCAGGCGGGCGTGGGCGCGCAGGCGGCCAGCTTTGCAGGCATCGGCATTTTCGCCAAGCGCGAACTCTTGTACGGCGAGGACGTCTGGCAGATTGTCACGCTGCCGCTGCGGCTTTTCTTCTCCGGCCGGGACGACAATCCGCAGTTCTTCGACGGTGTGCTGACGCCGATTCTGATCTTGTTGCTGCCCTGGGCGTTTCGGGGAAAGTGGTCTGACGACAAGAAGTTGCTCGCCGGCTTTTCCCTGCTAACGTTTTTGTACGGGATATTCTTGGTCGATTTGCGGGTGCGCTATGTGTTGCCGATCGTCCCGCCGTTGGTCATTCTGATGGTTTACGGAGTGTTCAACATTTACACCCGGATCAAGCGACCGGCGATTTTGTTTACTGGGTTGTTGCTCTGCGCCGCGTGGCATGGCGCATTTCTGTGGAAATATGTCGCGGCGGCGGCACCCTGGCCTTATCTGGTTGGCGCGGAAAGCCGCGACGGCTATCTGACGCGAACGCTCCCGGAGTATCCGGCGTTTCGCTACATTAACCGGGAAACACCGACGAATGCGAAAATTTATCTTCTCTTTGTCGGGCGGAGAGCGTATTATTGTCAGAGAAACTATTTTCACGACGGCGGCGAGCTGCCGGGATTTCTTCTTGGCGCCATTCGCAACGCTAAAGGCATCGAACAGTTGGCACAGTCGCTCAGGCAAAAACAGATCACTCATCTGCTGATCCGTGAGGATCTCCTGACCGGATTTTTGAGCAACAACTTGACGGCGGAGCAAGCGCACCTGTGGAACGAATTCGTTGCCAGCCGGCTTCGGCTCAACTTTCGTGACCAGGGCCACGCAGTCTATCAACTGAATGGCTAACCCCGTCGAAACTTCAATCATCGTTCCCGTCTACAACGAAGCGGAGAATCTGAAAAAATTAATTGGCCAGATTCATTCGCTCAGGATGCCCGACAGTGAAATCATCGTCGTCGACGATGGTTCCAACGACGGCAGCGCGGCGATCGCCATGGCGGCCGGCGCCAACGTCGTGCGCCATCCTTACAACATCGGCAATGGCGCGGCGGTGAAGAGCGGTATGCGCGCCGCCAAAGGCCGATTCATCGTCATGATGGACGGCGATGGCCAGCACAAACCCGAAGACATTCCCAAACTTTTGGCCGACGCGGACAGGTATCACATGGTCGTCGGCGCGCGCGCCAAAGGTTCCAAGCTGCGCATGCATCGCAACCTGGCCAACATGGTCTACAATCTGCTGGCGTCTTATGTGACGCGCTTCAAGGTCCAAGACCTGACCTCGGGGTTTCGGGTGATTCGCCGGCGCGACGCCCTGCGCTTCATCGATCTGCTGCCCAATACCTTTTCCTACCCGACGACTTTGACGCTGGCCTGTCTGCGCTCTGGGCTGACCGTCCAGTATGTGCCGATCCAGACCCTCTACCGCGCCGGTCAGAGCAAGATCAGCTTGGTTACCGACGGCATTCGGTTCCTGCTGATCATCACCAAGATCGCGACTTTGTTTGCGCCGTTTCGGGTATTTTTACCGGTGAGTGTATTCTTCTTTCTCGGCGGGATTGGCAATTACATCTACACCTACTTGACCCAGAACCGTTTCACCAATATGTCGGTGTTCGCTTTGACCACGGCAGTGATCATTTTCATGTTGGGATTGATCTCCGAACAGATTGCGCTTTTGCGCATGGAGCGCCAGGAGGCCGGCCGCAGGCATGACGATGGTTAGTTGCCAACGGCGCGCAGATGGACCGTTTCCGACAGCCCGACTCTTAATCTAGTGGATCGACACCTGAAGACGCAAAATATTCCGGACACGGAGGCAGTTCGCGAGTTTTACGATCGGGTTTACTACGCCGATGTGAGTGCGAGCGTGATGATCCCGGCGCACCATCGGCGGCTCGCTCGGAAGCTGCAACCTTGGAAGGACGTGCGCTTGCTCGACGTCGCTTGCGGCACGGGGCAGTGGCTTGGCGCGGCCGCGGCACTTGGAGCAATTCCCGCCGGTATCGATCTCTCGCAAAAGGCGTTGGAGGTTTGCCGCAAGTCTCTTCCCGGTGCCGATCTTCATTGCGGTTCGGCCGAGCAATTGCCGTTTGCCGATGGATATTTCGATGTGATTTCATGCTTGGGCGCGTTGGAGCATTTTTTGGACCCCGACACGGCGTTGCGCGAGGTGGTGCGAGTCGCCAAGCCGAGCGCAATAATTATCCTGCTTGTGCCTAATTCTGGATTCTTGCCGCTGCGTTTGGGCCTCTATTCCGGGACACAACAAGCCGATGTTCGAGAAGAACACCGGGCGCTTTCCGAGTGGGGCAAGCTTTTTGAAAGTGCCGGTCTTCGAGTGCGCTATCGCTGGCGGGACCTGCACGTGCTCTCGCCGTCTTGGATTTTTCTGGGCTCATGGCACGCCTGGCCCATGCGCGCCGCCCAAGCGCTGGCCTTACCTCTTTGGCCGCTTGAATGGCAGTATCAAGTCTATCATCTGTGTACGATTAAGAGTTGACTACCACGAGGATGGAGATACTGGTTGTCACGTGGAACTATCCGCCGAGGCGCGGCGGCATGGAGCAGTTACTTGCGAGCGTCTGTGCCGGTTTGAGTCAAAAACATAGTGTGTCGGTGCTCACGGCCTTTGCGGATAATAACTTCACCACCGGTCGGGAGATGGTTTTTCGCCCCGCCGCGCCCGGCATGATGCGCTATTTTCTGTTTGCCTTTACGAAGGGGATTGCACTGCTGCATGCCAACCCCGGCATTCGTATTATCTTCGGTGGAAGTGTCTTGGTGACGCCAATCGTTTTGCTTCTCGCCCGGCTGTTTCGCCGAGAAGCGATCGTTCAAGCCCATGGGTTAGATCTAATCTATCGTAACTCGGTCTATCAATGCGTCGTCGTTCGCTGCCTGCGCTACGTCGATCGAGTTATCGCCAACAGCCATCACACGGCAAAGTTGGCGCAGCAGAAAAGTGTGGCCGATAGCGCGATCGAGGTCATCCCTCCCGGCGTTGACTGCCAGCGCTTCCAAGTGGCAGCGAGCGCCGAGGCACTCAAGCAGTCACGCGGGTTCGCGAACCGCAAGGTCATTCTTTTTGTCGGCCGGTTGGCACCGCGCAAGGGCGTCAGAGAATTCATCGAGCATTCGCTGATCGATATCGTCAAGCAAGTGCCGGAAGTCTGTTTTGTCATCGCCGGCGACAATCCAACGGAATCGTTGATGCATCACGACGATATGGCCAGCGAGATTCGCCAAGCGATCGCTAATCAGAAACTTACCGATCCTGTGCAACTCCTGGGAGCCGTTAGCGATAACGAGTTGGTTCAGCTCTATGCACTGTGTGATGTCGTCCTGTTACCCGTGTTGGATTTAGCCTCGGATGTCGAAGGCTTCGGTATGGTCGCTTTGGAGGCCGCGGCGGCGGGAAAGCCGGTGGTTGCGACGCGCTGCGGCGGTATTTCAGATGCGGTTCAAGATGGTGTCACAGGTTTGTTGGTCGAGCCGGGGAATTATGCTGCCCTCAGTTGCGCCTTGGTACGTTTGCTTCATGACACTCCGGAATGCGGCGCCATGGGCGAAGCCGGCAGGAAAAGGGTATTGAGCGAATTTGGGTGGGCGAGAATCGTGGCGCGCTATGAGAATGTTCTAGCTGAAAATGTCGGCTGATTTCTGAGGACTCCGCCAAGCTCTCTTCTCACTGTGATACTTCGGTCCAATCATTTAGCTAGCGTCGAGCAAGTTTTCGTACAATTGAATGTATTGCGGTATCACCGCTGCCACTGAGAAATAGGTTTCGACGCGATCGCGTGCAGCGGCACCCATTTGTCGCAAGACTACCGGTGAGCTAGCGAGGCGCTCGCAGGCGGCGGCGAATTGCTCAACGTTATTGGTCTCGCAAAGTATTCCAGTGACACCGTCTTCGACGACCTCCGGCATCGACGAGACACGGGCAGCTATGATCGGCTTGCCGCAAGCCATGGCCTCCAAGGGGGTGATGGGCAAACCTTCGAGCCGAGAAGGAAACAGCAGAGCGTCGCAAGCTTGGTAGGCTTCTAATAAGGATTTGTCACCGGTCAATTTGCCGAGGGTAACCATGTTCGCCGAAATAGCGTCGACACTACCGTCACGTAGTCCGGAAGTGAAGCGCAGTTCGAAGCCGGCGCCAAGCCGCCGCATGATCGGTGTGAGTAAGTCGGCACCCTTGCGTTTGGTCAGGTTGCCGACATAGAGCAACCGAAAAGGACTTCCCGGCTTGGCCCGACCGTCGAGCGGGCGGAAAATTTCGGTGTCGACGAAATTGGTGATTACCTGCGCGGAGTCAACCCGGATCGTCTCGGCGAGACTAGCGGCCGTTGCACGACTCACCGCGGTAATGGCTCCTGCCGCAGCGAAGGATCGAGTCATGAAACGGCGGACTAATAATTGGTGAAATATCGCCTGCGCGATACTTTTGTAGGGCCGGTAGATCGGATTGAGAACGTCGAGCTGCTCGCTGACCACTAGCGGTAAGTTGTTTCGTTTGAATGCGAACCCGAACCAGGAGAGGGCATGGATGATATTTACGCCGGATGGCGCGGCGATTTGCGAAAGCAGGTATGGCGCAAACTGAAAGTAGGTCGAATACCAAGTGACGGTGGCTTCAACTCCACGATGTTGCAGCGCTTGCGCTAGCCGACTGGTATGAATATCAACGCCACTGCCGCCGCGGATCGCCGGAAACCAAATTTTTATTTGTTGCCCCATGAATCCAACATGCTCGATGACATTAACCTGTCACGGATCTTACAAGACATCGTTTCAACGAAGGTATACATTGATCTAGGTTTGTTTTGAAACTCGCGAAGATCAAAGAATCGCGCAATGCTTGTATGTGGGTGGGTCATAGGTTGGTGACGTTAGAACGTTTGCATGGTTTCGATTGATGAAAGTAGCGATTATTAGCAAAGCTGACAGGTTTGGCGGCGGCGCCAGTCGAGTAGCGGAAGATCTCAGCGTCTGGCTTCGAGAGAGTGGACATACCGCCCACCATTATGTTTCCAGTGCCATTGAGCTCCAGCCCGACATGAAATCGCTCTATGGCGGCAGACGGTTACGGAAAGTGATAGGTTTCGCCCATCATGTCTCACAACGTCTGGGGCTGCAGGAGATTATCCCATGGGAGTCGATCGTTCTTTGGATCGCGAATGGTCGGATGAATTACGATCTCGTCCATTTTCATGATTTATCTTCGGCGATTTCACCGTTGACCGTGCGGTTGGCGGCTCAACGACTACCGACGGTCTGGACGTTCCACGACTATGCAGCCTTCACCGGGGGATGCATTTTCCCGATGGACTGTGCCCGATATCAAACCGGCTGTGGTTCTTGTCCGCAGATGCACCTTTGGCCGCTTGATCGATCCAAGGGTATCGATTTCACCCGCTTGATGCTGCGGCTGAAACAGAACGGTTTCCAGCGCGAAAAGATTCATGTGGTTGCGCCCTGTGAATGGATGGCTAGGACCGCTCACGCTTCGGGAACGACTTTCAACGATTTGACAGTCATTCCTTACGGCATCGACATCACTCATTATCATCCCTTAAATAAGGCGGCGATCCGCGGGCAATTGGGCATCCAAACAAAAAAGCCGATTGTGCTCCTGTCTGCCGGTGACATCACGGACAAGCGCAAAGGGACGCTTCACGCGATTGAAGTATTAAAAAATGGCTATCCGCGAATCGATCCACTGGTATTGGTTGTTGGGAAAATGGCAACGGAAGTTCGGCAAACGTTTGACCCAATCGAGGTGATCGAGACCGGATATTTAACCGACGATCGGAAGAAGGCCGATTTCTTTGCTGCTGCCGATGTTTTTTTGTTTTGTCCCTTGGATGATAACATGCCGCTAACGATACTGGAGACCATGGCCACGGAAACTCCGATGATCGGTTTTGCTACGGGTGGCATTCCCGAAGTTGTCGAACATGGACAGACCGGCTTCCTTGTCCCTAAAGGTGATGTCCGAGCGGCGGTTGCCGGCCTCGAAGTCGCGTTAAAGGAAAAACACCTTGCGGCTTGGGCTGTGGCAGGACGGCAGCGAGTTGAGCGTCATTTTTCGCGGCAGCGGTTTTTGGCGGATCATTTAGGACTCTACACAGGCCTTCTGCGAGCAGGTTGAACCGCAATGGAGCCATTCGTAAGAATCCATGGCGATTATGAGAAAAAGCTTGATGGTGGTCTCGAAGCACCTTAAAATCATATTTTGATCGTTCTCTTGCAGATTTATTGGGCCGGCGTTGCGTTTGCAACGATTTAAGACGAGTTCGCTCGACGCCCAGAATTGCCATACAGGGAGCCATTGTGCTCCCCTTGAATGTTCTGTGACTCGATGACCGGACCACGAGCAATTGAGTTCGTTAACGGATTGATGTCAAGGGCGATGATCAACTTCCATGTTCCAAGATAGTAGCCAAACTGTTGGCCCACGATTTATTCGACCCTCCCAAGGCTGGGTTGCCGTTGATATGGCCGCGGTTTGGGGGCGCAGGAATTTGCTCTATTTCTTAGCGCTGCGGGATCTCAAAGTCCGTTACAAACAAACCCTGCTCGGTGGCGCCTGGGTGGCTCTGCAGCCACTCTTGTTTACGGCCGTGTTTAGTATTGTGTTCGGTTTTCTTGCCAAGATGCCGTCCGATGGTGTCGCATATCCAGTCTATTATTTTTGTGCATTGGTGCCGTGGCAGCTAGTGTCCAGTTCATTTGCCGAAGCGGGCGTAAGTCTGATCGCAAATCAAAATTTGCTCATCAAAGTCCATTTTCCTAGACTGATCATTCCGCTAGCCGCTGTCATGGGTCGCTTGGTTGACTTCGCGATTTGTCTGATAGTGCTTGGTGGGCTTTGGGCTTTTTATCAAATCCCCTTGTCACCCCGCGTCTGGGCATTGCCGGTTTTCATACTTCTCGCACTGATTCTCGGCTTGGGCGTTGGACTTTGGCTAGCATCCCTCAACGTTAGATATCGCGATGTCCGGCTTATCACTCCCTTCCTTAGTCAGTTATGGTTTTTCATCAGTCCTGTGGCCTATAGCACAAGTTTGATTCCCGAGAGATGGCGTTTCTACTACGGTCTCAATCCAATGGTTGCCATTCTTGAGGGGTTTCGTTGGGCATTGTTGGGCAAGGGCATCGCATTTGATGGGAAATTGTTGTTTTCCGCGGCCATTTCTCTCGTGATTCTCATCAGCGGCGTTTTTTATTTCCGGCGTACGGAGCGCCATATCGCCGATGTTCTTTGAACACCACTATGGCCAGTGACCTGTGAATAATATCGCTCTGCGGGTGCATAACGTCGGCAAGCTCTACCAGCTCGGGAAGAGTCGCCATGGGTTAAGTTTGCGTGAGACCATTGCTGCCAAATTTGCGGGGCCACAACGCAATGACGAATTGCTTAAACCGACTGCGGGGAAAGCACGTCATTCCAAAGACCAACCCGCATCAAACCAACTTTGGGCACTCAGAAATATCTCCCTTGAAATCAAAAAAGGCGAAACGGTTGGCATTATCGGTCCCAATGGTTCGGGCAAAAGCACGTTACTTAAGATCCTTGCTGAAATCACCGAGCCGACTGAGGGCGATGTTTTTATCGATGGCCGGCTGACCGCACTTATCGAACTCGGCGCAGGTTTTCATCCTGAGCTTAGCGGGCGGGAAAATATCTATCTAAACGGCACGATCTTGGGGCTTTCAAAACAGCAAATCGACAGAAACTTCGATCAGATTTTAGATTTTGCCGAGCTGCGAAATTTTATCGACACGCCGCTAAAGCACTATTCCAGTGGCATGACCGTGCGTCTCGGGTTTTCATTAGCGGTCCATGCCGACCCAGATATTCTCGTGGTTGATGAGGTGTTAGCTGTCGGTGATGCATCGTTTCGGCGGCGCTGTTATGCGAAGATCGATGAGTTTATTCAGGCCAAAAAAACCATTGTCATCGTGACTCACAACCTCGCAGAGGCGCAACGCGTGGCACAGCGTCTGGTACTAATACACCAGGGGCAAGTTGTTGCCGACGGCTTGCCGGATCAGGTCATCGGAAGGTACGCAAACGTGGCATCGACCTCTGTCGCCGCCCAATCCGAGCATGGAAACAACTCTTTACTCAATGCGGCTGCCGGCTTGCCGATCTATATTACGGAGGTGCGGGTCACTGATGGTGCAGGGAATCCGCGACATCTGTTTCGTACCCACACGGCAATGCAAGTGCAGATTCACTATTTTGCTCGAGAAGCCGTACTGAATCCGATTTTTCGCGTTCAGATTTACCGTGGCGATGGCGTATTTTGCCACGGTATCAACACAGAGCGGCAGGGCGTCCACTTGGGCAGTCTGATCGGCGAGGGCGAGATCACGCTTGATTATCCAAACTTGGGTCTGGTCGAGGGCGACTATGGGATTCACGCGGCGGTGTTTTTGAAATCTGTTGATGAGTTGCCCGAGCACCAATGGCCTTATCCACTCAATATTCAAGTTGAAAGCGCTCCAGCTGATGGGAGAGGGGTCTTTGCCATGCCAACGAGCTGGACGGCGGGGACTCTAACACCAGACCAACGGTTGGCAATGAACGGTAACCCCGAGTCAGACCGCGGTTGGTCGCAGCATGTTTGTGATATGGATACCGCGGCAATCGACGGAGATCGATCTGACCGCAAATCCACCTCGGGTGTTATCTGCATTATCGGCATGCATCGAAGCGGCACCTCGATGGTTGCCAGGTTGTTGAGTCTCTGCGGTCTCTACTTGGGACCTGAAGAACAGCTGTTTGGCCCTAACGAGGGTAACCCCGAGGGTCATTTTGAGCATTCCGGGTTTTTACAAATTGATGAACAACTGCTTGGTCACTTTGGCGGTGCATGGGAGAGCCCGCCGCGACTCGACGTCGGCTGGACCAACGATCCGGCTCTGATTAATATTACCACCACGGCCAGGGCCTTGATTGCATCCTTCCCGAACCATTCTCCATGGGGCTGGAAGGAACCGCGCACGACGATTCTATTAGAATTTTGGAAATCGTTGGTGCCTAACTTGCGCTTCGTCATTTGCGTTCGCAATCCGTTGGATGTCGCGAAGTCTTTAGCTAATCGAAACGGCTTGCCGGTCGATGCCGGTATTCAGCTCTGGCATCGTTACATGCGCGATGCGCTCAACGACACCGTCGGATATCCGGTAGCGTTTACTTTTTATGACGATTACTTCGTCGATGCTGAAGCGGAAATCCAGCGATTAGCACGTTTTTGTCGGCTTCCAGAACCGAACGGTATCGAGCGCATGCCCGCGATCATAACCGGTGAATTGCGCCATCATACCAGCGCGGTTCGGGAATTGCTGGATAACGACAGGATATGCGGCGAAATTAAAATGTTATACCTGATGTTGCGGTCACAATGCCGGCGTGATGTGCATCGCTCCGCTGACGATTGTCACATTCACGAATCGGTGCGAGATTTTCTCGATTTGACCGTGGACTTGGGCAAACAAGAGCGAGTCACGCAGCTTGAAAACGCCTTGAACGCCAAGACGATTGAAATGAACGAGGTGGAATTCCGACTTCGGCATCAACTTGCCGAGCTTGAACAAATGTTCGGTGAGCTCCAGCAAAGGGCGGATCGATTGCAAATCTTTTCCGATGCAGTGCGGCAGACGTTCGCATATCGGCTGTATAAAAGTGTGCTCAAACCGCTCACGCAGAAATAGCCTGATGACCACGACCATCGGTAGTTTGGCGCGGCGAATCACGGCTCACGATCCGACGCCGCTCGTTTCGCCTCCCAATGATAGGCTGGTAAGCCGCGACGGCGACACTGAAGCTGCGGCTGCTCGGCGAGGCGAGAACTATCAGACTTCACTATTGCGATGTCAGTATGCCGAAAAATGCCGACAGAGCGACAGTGCCCAATCATCAGCGAGCTGGCGTCGGCAATTTCTGACCCAATTACCAGATCGGCTACGACAAGTTTTTCGTTTCGTTGCTTGGGCAAGGGACGCGGCGGTGGGTTCAGTTCGGACCCTTGGCAGTGTGCCGGATATGGCAAAACTCTGCGACCAAGCTGACATCGTAAGTTTTGATGTCTTCGATACGTTGCTTTATCGGACCGTCGAACCGCCGGATTACTTGAAGCGCTTAGCGGCCAATTTCGCCGCAGATCGATATGCGACTCAAGGCTACCCGGTGACGCCTGACCTGTTTCTTTACCTAAGGAACGTGAGCGAAATGCGGCAACGCCGCCTGGCGCAAAGCGGCGGCGCGGACGCGGAGTGCAAACTTTCCGAGGTGATTCATGAGGTGCTCTTCCGTTTGTTCAGTACCGAACAAGCGGATTCAGACACCGAACTACTGGTCCGGTATGAGGTTGATCTCGAATTGCAACATTTGCGCGTCGCCGAGGGAATCCCGCAGCTACTGCAGCAGTTAAAAGCTCGCGGTAAGCGGATTATTGCTTCAAGCGACACCTATCTCGAACGGGCTCACCTGCAGCAACTCTTCACGCAATTGCAACTTAATCGGTGGATCGATGTAGTTTACCCTTCGTCAGAGTATGGTGTCGGCAAATATTCGGGGAGGTTGTTTCAGGAGATTCTCAAGACTGAAGCCATTCAACCGAGGTGCTTGATTCATGTCGGCGATACTTACGAGAGCGATATTCGCGGTGCGTTAAAGTCCGGAGTGTCGGCTGTATTTCTCTTCGACATCGAACGGCTGCGCCGCCGGCGCGAGATCGCGCGTAAGTTTACGCAACGGTCGGCGCCGGCAAGTGTGGCACCACAGAAAGCCGGGCCAATGACGGCGCCGAACCAATTAGCGCCAATTTCAACGGTTAAACAACCGGAACTTTACCGCATTGGCCATGATATTCTTGGCCCGGCGTTCACGGCATTTATCCTTCAGGTCATCCAAGAAGCAGCTCGAATTGGCGCTGCCGATATTTATTATCTAGCCCGCGAAGGACATTTGTTTCGGCGGCTTCATGAATTGTTGATTGCAAGGTTTCCCGCTCTGAAAAAACAATTCCAATCGCGGCACCGTTATCTATATGTCAGTCGGCTGGCTACCAGTCTGCCGGCGGTTCGGACGTTGAGCCTGCGAGAGTTGCATCTGGCGTTTTATCGCAATCACCATTCGACTTTAGCTGAGTGCATCGCGGCGTTCGGTCTTGATGCCGCGGATTTCGCCGATCTAGGAATCGATTTCGAAAACCGCAACGAAACGGCAAAAGCTGATCTGTTTAGGGATCGAGAATTCGCTAGTCGGGTGCAGGCCCGTGCCCAGGAAGCGCGCACGCTCCTGCGTGGTTATATGGCTCAGGAAGGATTCTTTCGCCCTGAGCAAGTGAAACTGCTTGTCGACATCGGCTGGAACGCGACGATTCAAGCTAATTTAACGAAGGCTTTCGACGATGATCCGGAGTTTCCCTTGGTTGTTGGCCACTACTTCGGTCGAAAGTATCGCCATGAAGACTACTCGCTCTCGGCGCGCAGTCTGTTTATGCCCGGGTGCCTTTTCGATGAAAAACGGCTCGTACGTGCCGAACAAGCGATTGGCCATTGCTTGGAGCTCTTTGAACTTGCGGCTGCGGCGCCACACGGGGCCACGCTGGGGTATGACGTGGTCGATGGCCAAGTTACGCCGATGTTGAGTAAGGAAGGCGGAGAACTTTCGCAGGAGCAGGGGCTTCTACAGGCTGGAATATTGGATTATGCCGCTAGCTTTGTCTGCCATCACAGCACTGATGGTTTTGACTTGGCGACTCTGCGCTCCGAAGCACTTCGTGGGCTGGCGCCGTTGTTATTGCGACCGACGGCGGCGCAGGCCGAAGCTCTGAAAAATCTGTCTCATTCTCTCGATTGGGGATCGTCGCGATGTCGGCCCTTGGTATCGCCTCAGATCAGCCCCTTGCTCGTGTTTACGCCGCGACGGTTCTATGACGCGCTCAAAGAAAGTTATTGGCTTGAGGGCTGTATGCGAGTTTCGCGAATTCCGGGCGCATTGGTTGGGCTGTCGATCGCACGACGGGTTCTGCGTATTCGTGGCCTGGTCGCTCGGCTGCGTCGTATAACCAACCATTACTTCCGATCAAATTCGGTGGCTTCTTGAGCTGTGATTGTTCACAGCAGTGATAAACAGTTGAGGAGTTGATCTGTGATTGAAAGCGTTCCGGTCTTTATACTTGGGATTATCGT
>CAWFJP010000024.1:0-112928 GCA_963816145.1 uncultured delta proteobacterium | reverse complement strand
GCTGCCATCGCGCCGCAAATTGGGTTTGATCGGGTCCGATCTTGACCGAAGAGCCGCTGTTCACCGATCTTTGTCACGGCGTATTGTTTTATATCGGTAAGAGCTCGACCGGTCCTTTATCCTGAACAGTGTCGACGATCCCGCCGATCGTCGCGACCATCTCGTCTGTCGTCCAGCAGCCATGCGGCGCCGGCCGAAACGCGCATTTCGACGCGGCGACACCGGAAAATTTCAGGCTCTGGTGGTCAAACGATTTACTCGCGGTGGAAAAGTCCCAAGCTCGACCGCGCTGGAGTGGCGCAGGTCGATCTTGAAGACCATCTCACCATCGCGACAAATCTTCGGCACCACTCTTCATTTGCTCATCGGCTTCTTGCATGCCAGTCATGATCGTGGGCATGATCCTGCTCACGTTGGTCTTGCTTTTGAGTCTGCGCGTAGGTGTGAAAGAGGCGCACGCCGAGCACATCGACGCTCTCCTGCAACTGGCACTTTGTCGATGCCATATGGGTGATTGTTTTTACCGTGGTGTACATCATCGGCCGTTAAGCGCAACCCCACCCCTCCTCCCCCGCGTCGCGCGGGGGAGGATGAAGGAGGGAAAGTTGGAGAAAGAGAGATGGCATCCGAGCAAAAAGAAAGAACCGGTTCCGGCAGCATCCCGTTGCTGGTGCCCACCGTCTGGCCCTTCGCTCACTGCCCTCGGCCTTGCATTGCTCGCCGCTGGGCTGGTCACTCAAGCGGTCATCAGCTTGGTCTGCCTGGCGCTGGCTGTGCGCGGCGCAGTGGGACGGTCTCCGCGAGGCGTCGCCGGTGGACAAAGCACGAATCGCTGCGCGTGCGCCCAATCAGCCAACGCGCCGGCGCGATCACGCCGGCGCCGCGCGCCGTCGCGCAGCTAACGCCCGGCGTGGCCTGGCGGCACCGGGTTCGTGTCCCGGCGGAAGATCGGCATCCTGATCGTCGGGCATCAGAAGCGGCATCGTCGGCGGCTTCGCAATGGCAATCGTGGCCTGCGTCTACGGCGTCATTGCTCATCCAGCTCTATGGTATCCGATCAATCTGCTCGCTGCGGCAGGCGTGCCATCCCTGGCAGAAGCCGATCTCCTGCCGCAGTTGACCGCATTCAACGCCAGCGGATTCTATCGTCGCCTTGATTAGCCATGGCGTGTCTCTGGTGCTGGTCGGTTTACTCTTCGCCGTATTGCTGCCGATGCTGCCATCGCGCCGGGCCGCTTTTTGGGGAAGCCTGGTGTCGCCGCTGATGTGGTCGGTCTATCTGGGCAACACTCCGGCTGATCGGGATCCGGCACTCAATGCCCGGATCGATTGCATTGTTCCGTCGCTTCGCAAATCGCATTCGGAATGACGACCGGCTATGTCGTGCATCATGCAGAGATGGTGGAAACCATGCAGACCTGGCCCCTGGCCGCGAGAGCCGGACTGGAAGCTCCCGGGTTGATGGACGATAGGGAGAGCCACGGTAATGGAGTTTTGGAGAGTGGAGCAGCATACTGTTGGAACAGAACGATGCGCCGAAACGGCCACGCCATTTCTATTGATGCTGATCTTGGCCATGGGGTTGTCACCGTTTGCCAGGAAAGCCGAACCCGGAAGAGCGCTGGGAAGCCGGCGACGGAGGTCACGGACTTCTCCCGACTCTACGCCGGGAATTGTGCCGGTTGTCATGGTGCCGATGGACGACTGGGAGCGGCGCGGCCGTTGAACGATCCCCTTCATCCGGCCCTCGCCAGTCCCGCTGTGATCGTGCAGTAATCGCGCGTGGAGTGCCGGGACACCAGCGCGCCGCCGTTTGCGCAACCGGCGGCGGCAATCTCACCGACAGCAGATCGATATCCTGGTCGACTGGACGAAATCGCGATGGGCAAGGCGGAAAATTTCGATAACGTCGCCCGCCCCGCAGCAACTCCAGGATGCCATCGCCAAGGGCTCGGCTCCCGGCGCACCCAGCGCGGTGCCGCAGCGTTCCAATCTACTGCGCGCAGTGCCACGGTACGGATGGCAAACGGTGGTGCCAAAGGCCGATCGGTGATTGACGCGGCCTGACCTGAACGCTGACTAGCGATCAAGCGTTGCGCACGGCGGTTATCGTTGGGCGGTCGGATCTGGGTACGCCCGATTGGCGCGCGAATATTTCCGGGCGAGCTATGAGTCCGGAAGAAATTTCCGATGTGGCTGGATGGCTCGTGTCACATCGACAGGCAAGCTGAAGTGGAACCAAGAGATAAGTTGGTTGTGAAGAAAGAAAAAATTTCACCGGAGAGAACGCAGGACGCAAAGAAAGGATTCGGAATCGGAGATTTAACCGCAAAAAAGCGCGCAAAGGGCGCAAAAGTCGGAAAGGAGACCACCATGGAAGGACACGAAGAGCACGAAGGTGGGATTTTAATTTGCGAACCTTCGGCGTCCTTCGTGCCTTCGTGGTGAAACACTCTTGGGCGCATGAGTAAGCAGGAGAGGTAACTATCATGGCCGCGAATGAATCTGAATCTACTCACAGCAAGCCGGCGCCTATGACCCGGCGCAGTTTCCTATTCAGGGTTGGCGCGGCTCTCAATGTCGTCGCGGCGACGTTGCTGGCCGTCTCCCGTGAACCGCTACGTCTTCTCGAGTTTCCGCTCGCAGCGTCGGATCTGAGTCTTGGATCATGCTCGGCGTGCTCGCACATATTTTCCCAAAATCAGACCCCATCAGCCAGTTATCCGAATTGATACTCCACCTTGGGACGGCAAGATGGTGGATAGGACCCCGTCGGTGCGCGTCTTCTCGGCGATAATTTCAGGTTCGCGATCAATCACGCATCCGGCCGTCCGGTGCGAATGGCTCCAGTCTCACCTGTTCATGTGTCCGTGCGACGGCGGCGCCTATTATGACGATGGCTCCCAGGCCTCGGTAATTGCCGCCGCGAGGGCTTTACGAATATCAATATAAGATCGAGCAAGGGCAACTGTGGGTGCGCGGCGGGCAGTCCGCCGACGCTGTCGGAACCGCTGTGAGGAGAGAAAAGGTGCAGAGCAGGATTTCCTCTTTGTAAAAGAGCGGCTAGGGCAGATTTTTGTAGCAATCGACGATTTCACAGCGCCGAAAAATACCCCTTAATTCCCCTTTCAAAAGGGAAACTGTTGCTCACCTCGACAGCTCTGATCGTCGCAGCGCGTTCTTATACCCAGGAGGAAGATCCACGCGTCGAGAAAAGCCGCCATGTGGATCGATGAGCGTTTGCATTGAGCCCTTCGATTCGACCGCGGGCCATATGGTGCCCGCCAACGCCGGCAGTTGGTTCATGTATTCGGCAGCGGCACATCGCGCGCTTCGGTGCCGGAAATCGTCACCGGCATTGTCGGCTTCGTCGACGTGCCTTCGCCGACGAGGTCTTCACCAGTCTGGAGTATCTGAATCATCAGCAGCCCATCGGCTGGTATCTCTGCGCTGCATTTGGGGGTTCCAACTTCATGGTCAGCATCATGGCCATCCTCATGCACCCAGGGGATTTTGTTCGGCGCGTTCAAGTATCCTCGCCAGTTGACCTGGATATCAGGCTGCGTGCTCTCGCTTCTCACACTCGGCATGGCGTTCACCGGACAGATCATGTGTTTCGACCAGGACGCCTACTGGGGGCTGGGTATCGGCGCGGCGATCATGGGCCGGACCCCGCTGATCGGTCCCGAACCTCGTGCACTTACTTTTGGGCGGCCCGATCATTGCCGGTGAAACCTGTCGCGGTTTTTCACGCTGCATGTGTTTGTCATTCCCGGACTGCTTATCGCGCTGATGAAGCCGGACTTGCGCTAAGTTTTGGCCAAAGGGATCAATGAAGATCCCGTGCCCGGCCAAGAAGTAAAAGAAATCGTACGCGGCAGAATATGACGCGCTGCTCAAAAGAGGGCGTGCCGTTTTATCCAAAGTCATCGATAAGGATCTCGTTCAGCGGCTTGCTGATGATGGGTATTCTCGTTTGCGCCGCCTATTTCGGTCCCAAAGGACCAGAGGGATACCGAACCCGACTTACATCGACACGGTGCCGGCGCCGGATTTCTTCTTTCTCTGGATCTACGCCGCGTTGGCCTTATTGCCGCCCTACATGGAGAACGGTTCTTTTGCTCACCGCGCCGGTGGTCGGCATCGGTCTTCTGTTCGCCCTGCCGTTCATTTCCAACACCGGAGAAAAAAGTCCGCGGCGCCGGCCGATTGCTGTTTTAGGTGTGATTTTTGTTTTTCTGACACTCGGCAGCTTGACGTCATCTCGGGACGTATGCGCCGTGGTCGCCGCACATGGAAGCGTGGAGCGGCGATCCCACTCCGGTGCAGTACGTCTCAAGGACGCGTCGCCGTTGGAGTTGCAGGGCGCGCTGGTGTTGCAGGTAAAGCAGTGCCGGAATTGTCATAGCCTGGGGGGCGAAGGCGGGTTGCGCGGCCCGGCTCTCGATGACGTGGCCACGCGTCTGACCCGCGATCAATTGACCCGGCAGGTGATTCAAGGCGGCGGCAACATGCCCGCCTATGGAAAGAATCTGGCGCCGGCGGAGGTCAGCGCGCTGGTCGCTTTCATGCAGACGTTACGGCCAGCGCATGTGCCGGCGGCACGCGACTCGTCGGTTCCGGCGGCACCGGGCGGCTGAAAACTCGAATGCAAATTCTTTCCGCGCAAGGAAAAAAAGCTAAATGAGCCACGGCGTACAAGTTGAAACGGCAGCACACTTCCGCGATCCCGGGATCGCTGCCCTATGGCAATCGTGGACGTTTGATCCCTGGATCATAATTCCCGCGCTGCTTGCCGGCGGTCTGTACTTGCAAGGTTGGCGGCAGCTTCATCGCCGCCTGCCGCGGCGCTTCACGATGTGGCGCCTGACTGCGTTCCAAACCGCGCTGCTCACATTGTTTGTCGCGTTGGCATCGCCGCTGCATCCGTTGGCCGAACGGCTGCTGCAATTCCACATGATCCAACATCTCCTGCTCATGATGGTGGTGCCGCCGCTGCTCCTGCTCGGCGCGCCGATCTTACCGCTGTTGCGCGGACTGCCGAGACCGGTGGTGCGAAGTGGACTGAGCCGGGTCATGGGGTCATCGACGTTTCAACGATTGGGACGGTGGCTGACCCAGCCGCTAGTTTGCTTGCTCGCATTTACCGTGAGCAACGTCGTCTGGCATCTGCCGAGCGCCTATGAACTGGCCCTGCGTTCTCGTTTCTGGCACGACGCGCAGCATATTTGTTTTCTCGGCACGGGGCTGCTGTTTTGGTGGCCGGTGGTGCAGCCCTGGCCGAGCCGCATGCGCTGGCCGCGGTGGACGATGATTCCTTATCTGTTGCTCGCCGATATCCAGAACACCGCGTTGTCGGCATTTATGATTTTTTCCGAGCGGGTTCTGTATCCGACCTACGCGGTGATGCCGCGCTTGTCGGGCATCTCGGTGCTTGATGATCAGGCCGCGGCGGGCGCGATCATGTGGGTGCCCGGCTCGGTGCTTTTTCTCGCCCCCGTTGCCGTGCTTGCCATCCGAATGCTGGACTCGCCGCGAACCAGCTCGGCGCGAGAAAAAAATGATTTTAAGCATGAAGTTTATGACTAAAAGGTGCCGAAACTTTTGTAATATTCTCGTGGGCCAGTGTCTTATAAACAATTTAACCCGATGACTCCCAACCCTGAGCAAAGCCGCCTGTTGGAAAACCAAGCGGGCAAATCCAATTGGAAACGTTGGGGTCCCTATCTCAGCGAGCGCGCGTGGGGCACCGTGCGTGAGGACTACAGCGCCAACGGTGACGCGTGGAATTATTTTCCCCACGATCATGCGCGCAGTCGCGCTTATCGCTGGAATGAGGACGGCATGGGCGGCTTTTGCGACGAAAAGCAGTACCTATGCTTGGCCGTGGCATTATGGAATGAAAAGGACCCGATCCTTAAAGAGCGGATGTTCGGCTTGACCAATCAACAAGGGAATCATGGCGAGGATGTGAAGGAGTATTATTTTTATCTCGACGGCACGCCGACGCATTCCTACATGAAGATGCTCTACAAGTATCCGCAGGTCGCTTTTCCGTATCAAGATGCTCGTGCAGGTCAATGGCCAGCGCTCGCAGGCTGAACGAGAATTCAAGCTGTTCGATGCCCTAAGGGAAACTTTCCTGGTCAATCGCTACTTCGATGTCGTCATCGAATATGCCAAGGCGAATTCCGAAAACATCCTGTGCCGCATTAGCGCGATCAATCGCGGTCTCGAAGCGGCGCCGATTCATGTTCTGCCGCATCTTTGGTACCGCAACGCTTGGACGTGGGAGCCGGGTATGCAGCGAGCGGTGATCAAAGCGATCAGCCCCGGCGTCGCACACACAGACCACGACGCGGTGGGCGAACGTTGGTGGTACGCGCGCGCGGGCGACGCCGCACCCCTGGATCTGCTTTTCACCGAAAACGAAACGAACCTCGAACGGCTGTACCACGCGCCCAATCCATCCCCCTATGTAAAGGACGGTATCAATGACGCCGTCGTCAATGGTGCGCGGGATCGAGTTAATTCCGAGCAAGGCAGCAAACTTGCGGCGCACGCGAAAACGATGGTTGCCCCCGGCGCTAGTTTCACAGTGGAAGTGCGCCTCACCGCCGAACCACAAGTCGACCCGTTTGCCGATTTCGACGCCATTTTTGCCGCGCGCATCGCGGAAGCTAATGAGTTCTATAACGCCGTGCATCCCGCCCGGCTCAGCACGGACCAGCGTCTCGTGCAGCGCCAGGCCTTTGCCGGTTTGTTGTGGTCCAAGCAGTTCTATCATTACGACGTCTTTGACTGGTTGTCGGGAGATCCGACCGAAGTACCGCCGCCCGAAGAACGCTGGCGCGGACGCAATCATACCTGGAAGCATCTGAGCAACGATGACGTGATCTTGATGCCCGACACCTGGGAATATCCCTGGTACGCCAGTTGGGATCTGGCTTTTCATTGCGTGACTCTGTCGCGCATCGATGCCGATTTCGCCAAGCGGCAACTCTTGCGCATGGGTTACGAGTGGTACCAACACGGCAACGGCCAGTATCCGGCTTACGAATGGAATTTCGACGACGTCAATCCGCCGGTGCTCGCCTGGGCGGCGCTGGTCGTCTATCGACACGACCGGGAGCAGAATGGCCAGGAGGATTATGAGTTTCTCGCCGAGATGTTCCACAGCCTTATGCTCAATTACAGTTGGTGGATCAACCGCAAGGACGCCGACGGGCGCGATATTTTTGGCGGCGGATTTCTCGGCATGGATAACATCGGCGTGTTCGATCGCGACCAGCCGCTGCCCGACGGCGGCACGCTCGAACAAAGCGACGGCACGAGCTGGATGGCGAAGCTGAGTTTGAACATGTTCGCCATCGCCACCGAACTGGCCCAACACGATCCGATTTACGAACCAATGGCGGTGAAATACGTCGAGCACTTCCTCAACATGGCGCACGCCATGACCAACCTGAGCGGCGAGGGTATCGACCTGTGGGATGAAGCGGACCAGTTTTTTTACGATGTCATGCACCTCTCCAGTGGTAAAAACATTCCGCTGAAAATCCACACGATGGTCGGGCTAACACCGCTTTTTGCCGTCCTGGCATTTCATCCGAGCCGATTTTCGCACCAGTCGATGCTGATCAGCCGAGTGCACTGGCTGGCGGCGAAGCGTCCGGACCTTTTCAAGCTGATTGCATCGGTAACGCTGCCCGGCAAGGACGATTCGCGCTTGATTGCGATCCTGAACGACGAAAGACTCAAGGCCGTGCTCCGGCGCATGTTCGATCCCAATGAGTTTTTTTCGGACTACGGTATCCGATCGGTGTCGGCCTATCACCGCGATCACCCGTATGTCTTTGCTGCCGGCGGGCGGCAGTTTACCGTCAAGTATTTGCCGGCGGAATCGGATAGCCGGCTCTTCGGCGGCAACTCGAACTGGCGCGGGCCGATCTGGTTTCCGGTGAACTACATGCTGGTGCGCGCGTTGCAGGAGTTCGATGATTATTACGGCGATAAATTCAAGGTGGAATGTCCGAGCGGCTCCGGGAAAATGCTCACCTTGGGCGAAGCCGCACAGACTCTGGCCGGCCGCCTGATCAATATTTTCCTGTGCGATCCGGCCCGCGGCGGGCGCCGGGCGGTATGGGGCGATAATGATTATTTCCAGACCGATCCGCACTGGCGCGACTACATTCCGTTCCATGAATATTTCAATGGTGACACCGGCATGGGCCTGGGCGCCAGCCACCAGACTGGCTGGACGGCGCTGGTCGCCGCGCTGCTGATGGACGTCGGTAAAACGGAAACGGAACGGACGTGAGGGCGGAGAAGGGTAAAAGAGGGTCGAGGGTCGGGTGTCGAGGGGAAAACCTTTGCCCCTTCATCCACACATCACTCTTTCTGCTTTTTGATCATTTGGATTTGTTTCGAAATTCGGATTTTGGATTTTGATTTAGGAATATGTCACGGAGAACCCTATGAGCACGAAATATGACGTTATTATTATTGGTAGCGGCGCCGGCGGCGGCACTTTGGCGCGTCATTTAGCGCCGTCGGGCAAGAGCATTCTTATTCTCGAACGCGGCGACTGGCTGAAACGTGAACAGCAGAACTGGGACGTCGAAGAGGTGTTCATCAAGAACCGCTATGTTCCCCAGGAAACCTGGTACGACAAGATGGGACAGCCTTTTCAACCCGGCGTCCATTATTTCGTCGGCGGCGCCACTAAAATGTATGGCGCGGCGCTCTACCGCCTACGCAAAGAAGACTTCGGCGAGCTGAAGCACTACGACGGCATCTCGCCGGCGTGGCCGATCAGCTACGAGGACATGGAACCCTATTACACCCAGGCCGAGCGGATGTACCAAGTGCGCGGCGCCCGCGGCGAAGATCCGACCGAGCCGCCGTCGAGCGCGCCGTATGCGTTCCCGGCGGTGTCGCACGAGCCGCGCATTCAACAGCTCCATGACGATTTAGCGCGCGCCGGCTATCGTCCGTTCCACGCCCCCTGCGGCGTCATGCTCGATGAGCGCAACCCGCCGTTCAGCGCCTGCATTCGCTGCAAGGATTGCGATGGGTTCCCGTGCCTGGTCCACGCCAAATCGGACGCCGAAGTGCTGGCGGTGCGTCCGGCGTTGAAGTATTCCAATGTCACGCTGCGCACCAACGCCAAGGTGGTCAAGCTCAACACCAATGCCACCGGCAAAGCGGTCACCGAGGTGATGGTCGAACGCGGCGGCGATAAAGAAACCTATGAGGGGGGCATCGTCGTGGTTTCGGCGGGCGCCGCCAATTCGGCCAAGCTGCTGCTGCTGTCGGCCAACGACAAGCATCCCAACGGACTTGCCAATGGCTCCGATCAAGTCGGGCGCCACTACATGTACCACAACAGCGCCGCGGTGCTGGCCGTTTCCAAAGAACCGAATCCAACGGTTTTCCAGAAAACGTTAGGCTTGAACGACTTCTATTTCGGCATGAAGGACTTCGAGTATCCGATGGGCAATATTCAGATGGTCGGCAAGTCGCAAGGACCGATGTATCGCGGCGAGAAACCCATCGAGGCGGGGCTGGCGCCGATGTTTGTGCTCGATGAAGTGGCCAAGCACGCCGTCGACTTTTGGCTGTCGACGGAAGATCTGCCGATGCCGGACAATCGCGTGACCTTGCAACGCGACGGCAACATCAAGCTAAGCTACACGCCCAACAATCAAGTGGCCAAGCAGAAGCTCTACGACAAATTAAAATCCATGCTCAATCACTTGGGCATGCATCCGAATCATTTAATCCCGCGCAATCTCTACATGAAGAACGAGATCGGTATTGGCGGCGTGGCGCATCAGGCCGGCACCTGCCGTTTCGGCGGGGACCCCAAGATCTCGGTGCTCGATGTGAATTGCAAAGCGCACGAACTCGACAACCTTTACGTCGTCGACACGAGTTTCTTCCCGAGCATCGGCGCGGTCAATCCAGCTTTGACGGCGATGGCCAACGCGCTGCGGGTCGGCGATCATCTGCTCGAACGGCTCAAGTAAGAAAGTTAAACGTTGGCGCAACGAAACGAAATCGCGGCGATCTACGTTGCCGGTGTCATTCAAGGCGTGGCGCTGGTGACATTTCCGGCGGCCGGCGCGGTATTCACCAGTGCCAGCGGATACGGGCTATCGAGCACGGAATACGGCGCCATGTTCGTGCCCCAGGCGATCACCGCCATCGGTTCGGCGCTGTTGGGCGCCGGCTTGACCCGCTCTCTGGGCGCCAAGCGGGTCTATCTGCTGGGCCTGGCGGGTAATCTGCTGGCGATGACTCTGCTGATCGTCAGTCAGTTTGTCATCCATGCGCACATGCTGGCTTTCAGCATTTTGTTGGCGGCCACCGCTTGCATGGGCGTCGGCTTCGGCTTCACCGTGCCGGCGCTCAATACCTTTGCCGCAGGTTTTTTCCCAACCGGCGTCGACAAAGCTGTGCTCGGGCTCAATGCACTGCTGGGATTGGGAACGGCGCTGGCGCCGGTATTTATCGCCATCTTCGTCGGACTCGGCATCTGGTGGGGCTTGCCGTTGTTGGTTAGCGGACTACTGATCGGATTGCTGCTGTTCAGCCTGCGTCTGCCGTTGAACCAAGGCGCACAACAGCGCGCCGCCGAAGCGGCGATCGGCACGGCGCCGCTGCCGGCGCGCTTCTGGGTTTTTGCCACGTTCGTGCTGCTCTACGGCATTTGCGAAACAATGAATGGCAACTGGGCATCTCTTTATATGACGCAAATCCTCGGTGCGAGCACAACCGTGGCGTCCCTCGCCCTGACGGTGTTTTGGTCCGCCGTAACCGCCGGGCGCATTCTCTTCGCTGCCATCGAACGATGGTTTCCCGAGAACCGCACTTATCGGGTTTTGCCGCTGGTGGTCGCAGCCGCACTTGTCATCGTTGCATTCATCCCGAAGGGAGATCTGTTCCTCGGGATTCTGACTTTTGGATTGGCCGGACTTGGCTGCTCAGCGCTGCTGCCGTTGACCATCAGTTTCGGTCAAAAAGAATTGACCAGCATAGCCGCTTCGGTGGCCGGCGGCATGATCGCCTTTTACCAGATCGGATACGGCATCGGAGCTTTCGGCGTTGGCCCATTGCAGAGCTGGGTTGGTTTGGATTTGAACGCCATCTATGGCGCGACAGCGTTGGTGGCGTTGGTAATGTCGGCGTTGTCCTTCGTCGTTGTCAAACGTCAAAACGCGCGTGCGCTGAGCGGCCGCTACGAACCAACATGAAACAAGTCTCACCTCGGAATATCTCCCGCAAAGGCGCAAAGGGCGCAAAGTTCGGAATGAAATGGCTTACCACGAAGGACACGAAGATCACGAAGTTAAAAGAAATGTAGGAGTAACAATTTCCGACCTTCGTGCCCTTCGTGCCTTCGTGGTGAACACTCATGCACACATGAAACCCGGTCAACTGCAAATGCAAAGGAGAAAACATTATGAGTCTGAAAGGTAAAGTCGCCATCGTTACCGGCGGCAACAGCGGCATCGGCATGGCGATCGTGTTGGAGCTGGCCAAACAAGGCGCGAACATTGTCATCGATTATGTCTGCCATCCCGAGGCCACCGAGGCTCTGGAGAAACAGGTGGTCGCGTTGGGCGACCAAGCCATCGGCGTGCAGGCCGATGTCAGCAAGGTCGCCGACCTGCGAAAGCTCGTCGACGCGTCCGTCAAGAACTTCGGCCGCGTCGATATCATGGTCAACAACGCCGGCGTCGAAACCCGCACTTCGGTGCTCGATACCACGGAAGAACAATATGAAAAAGTTCTCGCCATCAATTTGAAGAGCGCTTTCTTCGGCATTCAACTCGCGGCGCAGCAGATGATCAAGCAGGGCGGCGGCGGACGCATCATCAACATTACTTCCGTGCACGAGGATTGGCCGATGCCGGGGAACACCGCCTACTGCCTGTCCAAGGGCGGCATGCGCATGCTGACGCGGACCGCCGGCGTCGAGCTGGCGCCGCGTAACATACTTGTCGTCGGTGTCGGCCCCGGCGCGGTGGCGACGCCGATCAACCTGTCGACCATGAAGGATCCGGCGCTGATGAAAAAACTCGACGACGCCATTCCGCTCGGTCGCATGTCCAAGCCCGAAGAGATCGCCAGCGTGGTTGGGTTCCTGGCCGGAGACGGTGCCAGCTACATGACTGCGACGACCGTCTTTGCCGACGGCGGCATCATGCACAGCAGCCCGGGGCTGTAAAGACGATGAAGTCGAGGGTGTCATTGGTTCTAGGTGTCAGGTGCGGCAGCGGCGAGAGAGCAATTAAGTTAGCCAGAATTTAGCGGTGTTGAAGGAAATACATGGACAGTTCGGCGGCGAAGAAGCGTATTTTAATTCTCGGCGGCGGCTTTGCCGGCGCCTACACCGCGTTGCATCTCGAGAAGCAATTTCACGATGCGCCGGACGTCGAGATCGCCTTGGTCGCCAAGGAGAATTTTGTTCTGTTCACGCCGATGCTCCACGAGGTTGCCGGCGGCGACGTGGCGGTCGCGGATATCGTCCAACCGCTGCGCAAAATGCTCCGTCATACCCGTTTGGCGATCGCCGAGGTCGAAGCGATCGATCTTGCCAAGAAGCAGGTGCGCATTCGCCACAACGGCATGCCGCACGGCGTCGAGATAACCTATGACCAACTGGTGATCGCCCTCGGCGCCGTGACCAACTTCTATCGCACGCCCGGTCTCGCCGAACATGCGCTTGCGATGAAGACCTTGGGCGATGCCATATTGGCCCGCAACCTTCTTATCGACGCCATGGGAATGGCGGACAACCAGCCGGACGAAAGCGAGCGCCGGGCGATGCTGACGGTAGTGGTGGCGGGCGGCGGCTTTGCCGGCGTGGAAACCGCCGGCGCGGTCAACGATCTCTTGCGTGAAGCGATGAAGTTTTATCCCAATTTGAAACCGGGCATGTCCCGCGTCGTGATGGTGCATCCCGGCGAAGTCATCTTGCCTGAGTTGGGCGCGAGCCTCGGCCGCTACGCCGAGCAGCAACTCGGCCGGCGCGGCGTCGAGTTTCGCCTGAAAACCAAAGTCACAAGCTACGACGGTGAGGAGGTGGCCCTTGACGACGGCACGAAGATCGCCACCCGCATGCTGATCTGGACCGCCGGCACCACGCCGCCGCCGTTGCTGGCGAGCCTGCCCTGTGCTCTGCAGCGCGGGCGGATCGTCGCGAACGGCTTTTTGCAGGTGGCGGATTGGCCGGGAGTGTGGGCATTGGGCGACTGCGCGCTGGTGCCCGACGCGCTGAAGCCCGGCCAGTTCTATCCGCCCACCGCGCAGCATGCCATCCGCCAGGCTGCAGTGCTGGCAGATAACATTGTCGCGGCGATGCGCGGCCGGACTCCGCAGTCGTTCAAGTTTAAAACCATCGGACTGCTCGCGACCATCGGGCATCGCCACGGCGTGGCCGAGATTTTTGGCTGGCAATTCTCCGGGATCGTCGCATGGTCGCTCTGGCGCGCGATTTATTTGAGCAAGCTTCCCGGCCTGCAGAAAAAGGTTCGAGTTGCGCTCGACTGGACGTTGGATCTGATTTTCTCGAAGGACCTGGTTCAGTTGCCGACATTACGCTCGCCGGCGATGTCGGAGACCGAGCATACTTCAGCCGCAACTACGCATGAGACGGAAAGCTCGAAATCCTAAATCCGAATTCCGAAACGAGTCTAGTTCGAAAAAACATAAAGCTTTTGACCTAATCCCAATTCTATATGGATCGCAGGTGACCCCGGACCCATGGCCGAAAGTCGTTCAACAGGCGGGCGCGGCGTATACTCTCTACCAACGGCCAGTGTGGCGCGACCTACAATCCGTCAACCGGCGTGGCGGCGAGAGGCGGCTCTGTGACTTACGGCAACGCTTACACCGGCCAGCAACAGACAGCGCGGGGCGCGCAGGTCAGCGGGCCGCGGGGAAATACCGCCGGAGTTGCCCAAGTTGGCAATGACACTTACGCCGACCATGACGGCAACGTTTAACGCAACACCGGCAGCGGCTGGCAGAAAAACGACAATGGCAGTTGGAACAGTGTCCAGGATAGCGCCAAGACGCAGCCGCTCGATAACGACGCCGCTTCTGGCAATTCCGCCGATCAGCGCTCCGCTGCCTCGTCTTGGGGTTCGAAGAGTTGGGGTGGTGGTTTCGGCGGCGGCGGATTCCGCGGCCGGCGTTAGAATCGAATAACGATTACGAGTTTCTAGCGATGGCGATGCTGGACCATGGCGCCGGTGCAGCTGCGCCGACTTTTTGGTGCGTGGCCGAAGTTAGCGAGTCTCGGCTGGCTTGTCCGGCGCGCCATTACCTGTTGGACTAAAGTCCAATAGCGCGGATTTTGACGCCGCGATAGAGCTAATAGCGAACAGCAAAAAGCGTGACCAAGTTGGTCCTTCGATCTTGCCGGGCATCGATTCACGATCAGCCGGTGCGGATCGGTTGGTCATTTGTTAGTGACCGGTTTCTGGCGCAGCAAATACATTAGAATGACAATTCGAGTAACGGATTTTCTGGTGTCAGAGAATTCTCTATCCCGGATTCAATCCAAGGGCCGCCATCAATCTAACCGGAACTGAGCTGGCGCTGGGGACGAGGATGCTCAAGCTATGAGAGAACCTGTCGAGGCCAACACCGTTCCGGCGAATCGCTATGCGGATTAACGACCAGTCGAAAGCGATGAAATTTCGCTCCGCAAACGGAAGCAAAATGATGGTTACAAGTGCGCGAGAGTTTCGCTGGTTTTGGACTGTGCTCTTGGTGTTTGCAACTCTGTCGACGGCAACTGGCGCGGAACAAGGAGCCAGCACGGAAGAGTTGGCGAAACAGACGCAGAATCCAGTGGCCAATCTGATCAGCGTGCCGCTGCAAAGCAATTTCAACTTCGGCGCCGGTTTCCATCACAATAATATGATTTATATTCTCAACGTCCAGCCGGTGATTCCGATCAAACTTAACGACGATTGGAATCTGATCACACGGACTATCATGCCGATTATCAACCAACCTTCGCTATTCCCAAGCTTCGGCGGAACCGTTCCTGGCACCACCGGCTCCGGCCTCGGCGACATCAATCCGACCTTCTTTCTTTCTCCGGGTAAACCCGGCGATCTCATTTGGGGCTTGGGCCCGACTTTCACTCTGCCGACGGCAACCGATAGAGATATCGGCGCCGGCAAATGGAGCATGGGGCCGGCCGGAGTGTTGCTGACGATGCAAGGCCATTGGGTGTTCGGCGCGCTGGCAAACAATCAGTGGTCGGTTGCCGGGTGGGGCGACAAGCCGGTGAACGCGTTCCTGATGCAGCCGTTCGTCAATTACAATCTTCCCGACGGTTGGTATTTGACCTCCGCGCCGATCGCGACGGCCAACTGGAAGGCCGACAAGGCCGGCGATGTCTGGACCGTGCCGATGGGCGGCGGCTTGGGTAAGCTGTTTCGACTCGGCAGTGTATTTCCACTGGAAGGCCATCCGATCGCCAAGCTGCCGATCAACATGCAACTGGCGGCGTACGGTAACGTGGCCAAGCCGGAGTTTGGTCCGGCTTGGCAATTGCGTTTTCAGATCCAGTTTTTGTTTCCGAAGTGAAAAAAAGTGTCGCGTGACGAGTGTCGGGTGTCGGGGGAAATGCAAGGGACATGGAGCAGAAAGCAGCGAACGGATGGTGCGGTATTTTTCCCCCTCGACTCTTGAACGGGTTTACTGACGAAAATTTTATTGGCAATTTAACAAGGCATAGATAAGGAGCAAATAAATGGCACAAGCAAAAGCTGACAAGAGACCTAACATTCTAATCATCTGGGGTGACGATATTGGCTGGTTCAATATCAGCGCCTACAACCATGGCATCATGGGCTACAAGACGCCGAACATCGACCGCGTCGCCAAAGAAGGCGCGATGTTCACCGACTGGTACGGCCAGCAAAGCTGCACCGCGGGCCGCGCGGCATTCATTACCGGCCAGTCGCCGATTCGCACCGGGCTCACCAAGGTCGGACTTCCCGGATCGAAACTCGGCCTCCAGCCGGAAGACCCGACCATCGCCGAGCTGCTCAAGCCGCAGGGCTATGTCTGCGGCCAGTTCGGCAAGAACCACTTGGGCGACCGCGACGAGTTTCTGCCGACGGTGCACGGCTTCGACGAGTTTTTCGGCAACCTCTACCACCTGAATGCCGAGGAAGAACCGGAAAACGAGGATTATCCGAAAGCGTCCGAACACCCCGACTTCAAGAAGAACTTCGGGCCGCGCGGCGTGCTGCACAGCAAGGCGGACGGCAAGGGCGGGCAGACGATCGAGGACACCGGCCCGCTGACCCGAAAGCGCATGGAGACCATCGATCGGGAGATCACCGATGGCGCGCTCGATTTCATCGAGCGCCAGACCAAGGCCGACAAGCCTTTCTTCTGCTGGTGGAACTCAACCCGGATGCATGTCTGGACGCATCTAAAGGCGGAGTCCAAGGGCAAGACTGGGCTGGGTGTTTATCCCGACGGTATGGTCGAGCACGACGGCCACGTGGGCGAGCTGCTCGCGAAACTCGACGAACTGGGCATCGCCGACAACACCATCGTCATGTACTCGACCGACAACGGCGCCGAGAAATGCAGCTGGCCCGATGGCGGCAGCACGCCTTTCCGCGGCGAGAAGGCCACCAACTGGGAAGGCGGCTGGCGTGTGCCGTGCGCGATCCGCTGGCCGGGCGTGATCAAGCCGGGCACCGTCAGCAACGAGATCTGCTCGCACCAGGATATGCTGCCCACGCTGCTGGCCGCGGCCGGGGAACCGGATATCGTCGAGAAATGTAAGAAAGGCTACCAAGCCGGTGACAAGACCTACAAGGTCCATCTCGACGGTTTCAACCTGATTCCCTATCTGAAAGGCGAGGTGGCGAAGAGCCCGCGTCCGGGCTTCCTATACTGGGGCGACGAGGGCGACTTGATGGCGCTGCGTTACGGCAACTGGAAGGTTCATTTCGCCGTGCAAAAGCATGAAGGCGTCGATGCCTGGCAGGAACAACTGACAACGCTGAAGTTTCCGTTGCTCGTCAATCTTCGCTCCGACCCGTTCGAGGAAGCCGACGTATCCGGTGACATTTACTACTGGAAGTGGCGTGCTGATCGTGTCTTCATGCTGTTGCCGGCCGGCGCTCTTGTCGCTCAGTACATGCAGACCATGTTGGAGTTCCCGCCCCGTCAGAGTCCGGATAGCTGGACTCCTGAAGCAATGATGGAGAAGCTCAAGAAGAACGCGGAGGCACTGAAAGCTGCCGCCCATCCGGGTTGAAAAAACTCGGCGGTGCCAAACCGTGCATCGCATTGAATTGCGATCGGCCAAGTTCAACGTAACGTCTTGCCCGGCGGACCCATCGGTCCGCCGGGCTTTCCGCTTTATACAATGCCAAAGAGTGCAAAAAACTGCGCCCGAAAACCGGCATCAGCGAACAGAAAAGACGTAGGTACGCATGAAACGCAAAACGTTCTCACGTCGCAAGTTCATTGCCGTCTCAGCGGCAACCGGCGCGGCAATCCTCACGAGAGCACTGGCCGCAGCGGCACAGGAGAAGACGATGAAAAAGACCTTTACCATTTTGCACACCAACGACATGCATTCGGCCTTCATCGGCATGGGTCCATCCTCGGACTACACGCCGTTCACACTCAACAGCGACGCGACCCGGGGCGGGTACTCGCGACTGGCGAGCCTGATCGCCACGCGAAGGAAGGCGCGCGCCGGCGATGGTCCCGTCCTAATTCTCGACGCGGGCGATTACAGCATGGGGACTGCGTTCGCCGCCGCCAGCCGCGAGATCGGCGGCGAGCTGCGAATTATGTCTCTGATGGGTTACGACGCCACCACGTTCGGTAACCATGAATTCGACCTCGGGCCGGACGGTCTTGGCAAAGCAATCGCCGTCGCCGCCAAAGTGGGCCGGGTTCCGGCGGTGCTTGTCGCGAATACCAACTGTCGCGGGAACGACGCAACGCTCGCGGATCTCCAGCGCTTGTCCAAGGACGGCGTGATCCGTCGCTACCTCGTGATCGAACGCGGCGGCATTCGCTTCGGCGTCTTCGGAGTGATCGGCAAGGAGGCCATCTTCTACACCAGTCGCGGTGCGCATTCGTTCTCCGACGCCATCGAGAGCGCCAAGGAGATGGTGAAGATTCTGCGCGAGACGGAGAAGGTCGACGTCGTTATTTGCGCTCAGCCACGGCGGCGTCGAGAAAGGAAAAGACGGACGATACAGCGACGGTGACGACGTGCGTCTTGCCACGGCAGTGCCAGGCATCGACGTGGTGATCGGCGGTCACAGCCACACCGAGCTCAAAGAACCAATCATGGTCAACGACCGTACGCCGGTGGTCCAGACCGGATTGGAAGGAAAGAATTTAGGCGAACTGGTGATCAGCGTGGATGGCGACAAGCTGAAAATCGACTCCTATCGACTTTATCCGATCGACGACAGCATTGCCGGCGACCGCGTCATTGCCGAGGAGATCGACAAACTCAAGAAGTCGGTCACCACAGCCGTGTTCGCGTCGCGCGGTTACAGCATCGATCAGCCGCTGGCGATTGCGCCCCAGGATCTGCCCAACACGTTTACCGACATCGCGGCCGGCACGATCCTCGCCAATCTCGTTACCGACGCCCTAAAAATGGCCACGAAGGCGGACATTGGGTTTACCGCCAACGGCATGATGCGCGCCCCACTCATGCGCGGCAAGATGGGTGTGCTGACGGTTTACGATGTGTTCGCGGTGGCGCCGCTGGGCGCAGGTGTGGTCGATACGACGGCCGGCAGCGCTCTGGTGACCGGCTACTTCACGGGCCTGGAGCTAAAGAATCTGCTCGAGTTTTTTCTCGTCGACAACCCGGCCCACCCCGGCGAGTATTTCCCGCGCGTCTCCGGCATGAGGTTCCGCTACGACAAGTCGCGCCCGATGTTCGACGTCGTGACGGCCATCGAACTCGGTGACCTCGACCGCGGCTATGCCGCGATCGACATCACCGGGAAGGACGCGCGTCTCTACAGCCTCACCTGCCCGTTGATGCTCGGCGTGATCTTGGTGGGCATTCCCAAGTACACGAAAGGCAAGCTGACTCTCGTCGCCAAGAACAAGACGGGTCAGACCCTCACATCGAGGGTCGAGGCACTCGATGCGCCGCACGACAACTCGGGTTACTTGCTGGCACCTCCCGGCACGATGGACAAAAACAGTATCGCCACGGGGAGCGGCAACGGCGCGACCCGCGAAATCAAGGAGTGGCAGGCGATCATGGATCACCTGCGCAGGCTGCCGGTCAAGAACAAGGGCGAATTGCCGGTGATCCCGGTCGATGAGCGCGCCGCGGAGGTGCGGGCGATCAAAGTGGGATGAGGGACGAGGGTCGGGTGGCGAGGGGCAGAAAGTGTCGAGTGGCGAGGAAGAGTGTCGAGTGAAAAGCAAGGGACACAGCGCGGAAAGCGGAGAAGGGAAACTGCGGTCCTTTTCCCCTCGATCCCCGACCCTCCGTTCTGAACGGGCAGGTTGCAGGCGGGATTGACAAAGCTCCAAATTCGCCGAATATGGTGGGCATGGAAATCCTCCCTCGAATCATCGAGTCGCGCATTCGCCAAGTGTTGCAGCGGCAGAAGTCCGTGCTCCTGCTCGGCCCGCGCCAGACCGGCAAGACGACCTTGTTGCAGCCACTCCAACCGGATCTGCTACTCAACTTTCTTCGGCCGGAAGTGCGCCAGCGTTACGAGCGCGCGCCGCAGCTGCTGGGCGCGGAAGTGGAGGCGCTCGGCGAACGCCGGCGCGGCGGCCGAGCGCTGGTCGCGCTGGACGAAGTTCAGCGCGTCCCCGAACTGGTGAACGTGGTGCAAGATCTGATCGATAGGAAGGTGGCGCGGTTTATTCTGACCGGTTCGTCGGCGCGCAAGCTGCGGCGCGGCGGCGGAGTTAATTTGCTGCCGGGCCGCCTGGTGCCACTGCGGCTGGATCCCCTGTCGCTCGCCGAGCGGGTTCCGCCGACGCTCGAAGAAGGGTTGCTGTATGGCAGCCTGCCGGGTATCGCGTTGGCCGGCGACGCCGCGGCGCGGGAAGAGGATCTGCGCGCCTATACGACGCTGTACCTAGAGGAGGAAGTACGCGCCGAGGCGCTGGTGCGCAATTTAGGTATGTTCGCGCGGTTTCTACAACTGGCTGCGCTCGAGGCTGGCGGAATCAGCCATTTTCGCGGCATCGCGCAGGAACTCGGCGTGCCCCACACCACGGTAGCGGGCTATTACGAAATCCTAGAGGATTGCCTGATTGCCGAGCGGATTGAGGCGTTGTCCGAGAGTCGCACCAGGAAAAAGCTTACTAAGTCACCTCGTTACTTGTTCTTCGACCTAGGCGTGCGCCGAGCCGCCGCGGATGAAGGCCCCCGGCTGCCGGTGCGCGTGCTTGGCGCAATCTTTGAGCAGTTTGTTGGGCTGGAACTGCTGCGCGCGACCCGGCAGGCCAAAGACAACTCGGGGCTCCGGTTTTGGCGGGATCCGGATGGACCCGAAGTGGATTGGGTGGTGGTGACAGATGACCACTGGTTACCGGTGGAAGTAAAGTGGAGCGATGCGCCGACCGAACGAGACACGCGGCATCTGCAAACTTTCCTGTCCGAGTATTCCAAAGCGAAAACGGCGGTGGTTGTTTGTCGAACGCCGCGGCAGTTCAAGATCACCGCGAAGATTACTGCTGTCCCCTGGCAGGAAATTCCACGACTTGTGGAAGATCTGGCATGACCGGGATTGATGGATGTCGAGTGAAAAAAAGTGTCGAGGGAAGAGTGTCGAGTGAAAATGCTGGGCACAGAGAGCAAGGAATGAAGTGAGTTGATGTTGCTGTTAGCTTCCCCTCGACACTTGGCCCTCGGTACTTCACAGGAGCAAACAGAGTTAACGGAGGTATTTTTCAGGAAACCTCTGTTCCCTCCGTTGCCTCCTGAAAAATATCATGGTTCGAAAACGACCCGACGGCCGTTCAATTTCGAATTGGTGAAGTAACGCGAAGATCGTGAGTGTAAAGCTAGCCAAAGAATTTGCAATTTTGAAAGCACTAAATCCGAAGCACGAAGCTCGAAACAAATTCAAAATGATGAAAAACAAATACAATGCTCCAAACGGGATGGATCGAATTCACTGTTTTGAAGAAAACTCTGTTTCCTCTGTTAGCTTCTGTTAGAAAGAGACGAGTGACGCACGAGTGTCGAGGTGAGAAGTGTCGAGTGGCGAGAGAATTTCCCCTCCCTAGACACCCGACCCCACGTCCCTCGTCTCGCTTCGGATTTTTTACAGGAGGAAACGGAGATAACGGAGATACGCGCAACTGTCCGGTAGTGGATATGAAAAAGGATTGGAAGCGAGTTTTTATTTTCAAGTGTCGAGAGGAGAGCGGGCAATTTAGCAGGAGCGGTCAGAGTTAACGGAGAATTCATATGAAAACCATTGTTGCCTCGGTTGTCTACTGTTAAGTGGCGACGGTTTTGATGACTTTAAATACCAACGGTTTAGGAAACAGAAAGGAGCTAACAAATGGCACAAGCAAAAGCTGACAAAAAGCCCAACATTCTTATCCTCTGGGGCGATGACATCGGCATATGGAACGTCAGCCACTTCAGCCGCGGCATGATGGGTTACCAGACCCCTAACATCGACCGCGTGGCGAAGGAAGGGGTCACCTTCACCGACTACTACGCCCAACAGAGTTGCACCGCCGGCCGGGCGTGCTTCATCACCGGGCAAAACCCGATCCGCACGGGCCTGACCAAGGTCGGCATGCCCGGTGCCACCGTCGGCCTGCAGAAGGAAGACCCGACCATCGCTGAAATGCTCAAGCCGCTCGGCTACGTCACCGGCCAGTTCGGTAAGAACCATCTGGGCGACCGCAACGAATTCCTGCCGACCGTGCATGGCTTCGACGAGTTCTTCGGCAATCTCTATCACCTGAACGCCGAGGAAGAACCGGAATTGCCCGACTATCCCAAGGATCCGGAATTCAAAAAGAAGTTCGGGCCGCGCGGCGTGCTCCACTCGTGGGCGACGGACACAGACGACCCGACTGAAGAACCGCGCTGGGGCCGGGTGGGCAAGCAGAAGGTCCAGGACACCGGTCCCCTGACCAAGAAGCGCATGGAAACCGTCGACGAAGAGATCACTGACGCCGCGATCGCTTGGATGGAGAAACAAGCCAAAGCCGACAAGCCGTTCTTCCTCTGGTACAACTCGACGGCCATGCACTTTCGCACCCACGTCGCCGCGAAGAATCTCGGCAAGAGCGGGCAGGATCCCTACAGCGATCGGATGGTCGTGCACGACGAACAGATCGGCCAGATGCTCGACAAGCTCGACGAGCTGGGCATCGCCGACAACACCATCGTCATGTACTCCACCGACAACGGTCCGGAGAACGACACCTGGCCGGACGGCGCCAACACCCCGTTCCGCGGCCAGAAGGACTCCAACTGGGAAGGCGGCTGGCGCGTGCCGTGCTTTATGCGCTGGCCGGGCAAGATCCCAGCCGGATCGGTCCTGAACGGGATCGTCTCGCACATCGACATGATGCCGACGCTGCTGGCTGCCGCCGGCGATCCGGACGTCACGCAGAAGCTCCTCAACGGCTACAAGGTCGGTGACATGACCTACAAGGTCCATCTCGACGGCTACAACCAGATCCCTTACCTGACCGGCGCGGTGAAGGAGAGCCCGAGAAACGCCATCGTGTACTTCAGCGACGACGGAGAAGTCATCGCGGTGCGGATCGGCGACTATAAGTTTCATTTGGCGGAACAACGCGCCAATACGATGAGACAGTGGGCCGAGCCGTTCGTGAAGCTTCGGCTGCCGTATATAATGAACCTCCGCCGCGACCCGTTCGAGCGGGCCGAGGTCAATTCGAATACCTACCTGGACTGGATGGTCGATCACGTGCCCCAGATGTACCAGATGCAGGCGCTGATAGCGGGGCAGATCGCGGACTTCGCCAAGTTCCCGCCGCGGCAGAAACCCGCTTCGTTCAACCTGGATGCGGTGCTGGCGCAGGTGACGAGTCATGGTCATTCCTGACCCCGGCGGGCGCGCGAGGGATTTAGTCGCGGTCAGCTGTCCTGCGCACTGACTGCACGATCCGTTCATGGCTGCTTCGCTTAGGCTCGCAGAATGAGCAAAATCCCCCGGGCGGACAAGGAGTCCGCCGGGGGGATCCGCGGTAAAAACCAAAAGTGATAGCGCTGCCTTTTGAAACGTCAGACACTCTCACGCTGGGAGTTCATGGCTGGTCGATGAACGCGTCGTGGAGCTTAGGGCGATCAAAGCGGGCTGATAGGATTCGCTGAATTACCAACTCGCGAGGACCCAATGATCAAGGTATCGGACTATCCGCTGCTTGTATTCGTGATTTCTTTAGTCGTCTTATCGCTTTCGGTGCCGATAGGGGCGAACGTTTTGCGGCGGCTGCTGAAGTGGGAAGAAGACAAGCGTGAAGACTTCGGCATCATCCTGGGCGCTACGCTGACGCTGCTCGCACTCATCGTCGGATTTTCGTGTCGATCTCGTTCTTTCTCTATCGCGGACATCGATAGCCCGCGCGGCGGCATTATTCACGTGCAGCCGGAAAATCTGCTGAGTCTCGTCGCATCCCTACGCGCGCACTGAAAGGGAAGCGCGCAAGCGGGCTGATGGGTACGGACAAAATAAAAAGGGCTCTTCGCGTAATCGAGTGGGTGAAATTTGTTGAGAAATGCTGTTCTTGTAGGTTTCACCCCCCTTTAGAAAAGGGGGGTTGGGGGGATTTTGTCCAGAAGACGATCTTTCAAGCCATGAAAAATCCCTCCTAACCTCCCTTTGCGAAAGGGAGGAACCGGCCATGGAAGAGTAATTTGCCATTAAGTCAGCGCCCACTCGATTACGCGATGACCCATAAAAAGCAACCCGGCGGTCAATCGAACACCGACCGGATGCAGCCAGCAAAACCGCCTGCAAGAACATGAAAGCCACAGGCAAACTAAAATAATTGCCGATGACCGTGTTTCGGACCCTGCCAAGTCAGTGCGACTTGCGACGAAGCCGGCTCGGCAAAACCGAGAGCCGTATCCCTTGCCCGAGGCGATGAACGGAGAAGCGACATAGGAGAATCACGAATGTCTGAAGGATCAAAGATAATTTTACGGCGGTTAAGATGCTGGGCGCTGCTGGCAAGTTGCATTGCGCTCGTCGCTTCCGGTTGCGTCACGCCCATCGGCGTAACCCGAGTGGATCCGCGCACAGCCCAGTATGATCTCACCGCCAATGCGCTGAACACCGACAAGCCCAGTTCCTTTTCTTCCCGGCAACTGCTCAATCTAGGCCTCTACGAGCTGTTCGACAATGATCCCAAAGAAGCGCTCGCCAAGTTGCATAAGGGTTTGGCACCCACCGGCGATGAGGAGCGCGTCTTCGCCCTTGCCGAGCTTTCATTTCTCTATGCGGAGAATAGCGGCGACCGGTCTTATTACCTTGCCGCGACGGCGTATGCGTCGGCCTTTCTCCTGCCGGGAAAGAATGGCACGCCGCCCAGAGCCATTGACCCGCGAACCCGCTGGGCAGTAGACATTTTGAATCGGGGGTTGGCCAGAGGGTTGACCGCAGACGACGGCGAGCACGTTGTGTTGAAAGGCGGTCAGTTTGTTCTGCCGTTCGGGGAATTGACCGTCACCTTCGACGAGCAAGATTTGCTGTGGACGGGATTCCGGCTTAAAGACTTTGTTTCCGCCGCAGAGCTGGAGGTCCGCGGACTGCGTAATCGTTACCGTGAGCCTGGCGTCGGAGCGCCGCTGGTGGCCGCACTCGAACCGGTGGGATCGTTGGCCAGCGCGCAATACAAACGCATCCCTGTAAGAATGAAAATTCCGGTTGCCGCTTTTCTCCGCTATGACGATGCTCGCGGCGATCTCGTATCGGGAAAACTCACCGGCCACTTGGAGCTCTACAATCCCGACTCCGCAAGGACGGTAAAGGTTAACAACGTTGACGTGCCCATTGAATACGAAATATCATCCGCCCTGGCCGATACGCTGGAAGGTTCGCCCGTCTGGGATTTTGAATTCGCCGGATTTCGCTCCGGCGATTTTAGCTTAACACGATCGGGAGACGGCCTTTTCATGTTTGGTCCCCACCGTTACGGCCATATTCCGGTGGTGCTCGTGCATGGAACCGCCTCCAGCCCCGCGCGGTGGGCGGAGTTGGTGAACGAAGTAGGCAATGATCCTCAGCTCTTCAACAGATTCGATCTCTGGTTTTTTGTTTACAACACGGGGAACCCGATCGCCTACTCGGCGATGCTTTTGCGCGACGCCCTAATTCAAACCATAGCGGATATTGATCCAGAGGGAAAAGATCCTGGCCTGAAACAGATGATTGTCATGGGTCATAGCCAAGGTGGGTTGCTGACCAAGATGACCGCCATCGACAGCGGCATGGGTCTTTGGCCTTTCAGCGTTTCTCCCGATGAACTCGATGTCAGAGCCGAAACTCGGGAGACGTTGACCCGCGGGTTGATTCTCAAACCGCTGCCGTTCGTCAAGCGTGTCGTCTTTGTCGCCACGCCGCATCGAGGCAGTTATCAGGCGCTGGGAATTCTCGGCGCTATAGGTTCGTGGCTGGTAAATCTTCCGGGCCGGCTTACCAAACTGAGCGTCGACCTGCTGACTCTTCAAAAAGAGGGAGTATTTCTCGGCTCGGTGTCCGGTATCCCGACCAGTATCGATAACATGAACCCGAACAATACCTTTATCAAAAATTTAATCGCCATCCCGATCGCCGATGGCGTCACAGCGAACTCGATCATCGCCGTGAACAGCGACGCGCCGCTCGATGAAGCGGGCGACGGGGTGGTGAAATATATGAGCGCGCATATCGACGGCGTCGAGTCGGAAAAGATTATTCGATCCGGACACTCGGTCCAGGGGAATCCCGAAACGATCCTCGAGGTCAAACGAATTTTGCGCGAGCACGCAAAGGGATTGGCTGCGCTCAATGAGAGTAATCTTTCGAACGTAAACAAGTGAAAGCCAGTAAAACTTTTAACAATTTGAAATTAAACATGGATACAAACCAAATCAGTCAGTCGCTCACCACCATCGGGATTGGCAATGGAAGAGAACGGAATTAAGCCCGAAGACCTTCACCTGAGCGACAAGCTTGCGGTTGAACGAACGGTTTTAGCGGCGGACCGGACCATGCTTGCCGGCGTGCGCACATCGTTGTCGTTTATCGGCTTCGGTTTCACGATATTCAATGTGCTCCGCTACGTGCTTGAGCATACTTCCACGAAACTAATTCGGCCTGAGACGCCAAGGAATGTCGCGCTCTTCATGCTGGTGGCGGGAACCGTCCCCTTGTTTGTCATGATGATTCAATATTACCGGACCTTGAAGAGATTGGGCCGGAAAGAGAGCGTCTTTAGCAACCCGAATTTTCAGATGGCCGGCGTGATTTTCTTGCTTGGGGCGATACTTTTGGTCACGATAATCGGGGACATCGTTCTGCTGTGAAATAACTCTAATGCGCCGATTACCAGACGACCGCTGCCGTAACACAGACGTTGAACCTGTTGGTGACACATAGGAACATTGGTTGGATGCCAAATTCAAAAATCTCCCCTAGTGTCGTGGTCCAGAGGTTCGCAAAACAAGGCGGACGGCCTGATATCGTCATGCCGGAGAAGGCCGGCATCCAGGTTCGCGATTGTCCTGGATTCCGCGTCGCGCTAGCGATCGCCAGCTTGCCCGGAATGACGGATGAATTATGTAGCGAACTTTTGGGTCGGCACACTGGCCCCTCTTTGCTAAAGAGGGGGAGTTCCGCCTCCCTTTGGAGGCTGTGTCGCAATGCGCAAATGCCCCACATCTGTCATCCCGAGCGGAGCGAGGGATCTCGTATTTTCAGCCACATACGAAGAAGAGATTCCTCGGCTTCACCTCGGAATGACAGTTGCGACACAGCCTCTTGGCAAAGGGAGGTTGGGAGGGATTTTCTCATGAACTGGCGTCATACTTATAAATTGCTTGGAAAGTCCCCATGAGCCGGCAAGAAAAAAATCCTTCGACTTTAGTTGCCGTGGACGAGGAAGTCCGGGATTTCTACGAGCGCTATCCTTATCCACGGCCGATCGACAGTCTGGAAAAATATCGGCAGCTTTGGCAGGACCGACAAAAGCGCCGCGCGGACTACCATCTGTTTTGGCCCGCTCGATCGTTTCGGGAAGATTACTCAATCTTGATTGCCGGCTGCGGCACCTCGCAGGCGGCCAAGCATGCCATGCGCTGGCCCGAGGCTCAGGTCACCGGCGTCGACTTCAGCGCAACCAGTGTGCGCTGTACCGAGGAACTTAAACGCAAATACAAATTAGAAAATCTCCAGGTCCATCAGCTTGCCGTCGAGCGGGTACAAGAACTGGCAAAGAATTTCGATCAGATCGTCTGCACCGGAGTGCTGCATCATCTTGCCGACCCTGACGCAGGGCTCAGAGCTCTGCGCGATGTACTCAAACCGGAGGGCGCGATGCATCTTATGGTGTACGCGCCGTACGGACGCACCGGTATCTATATGCTGCAGGAGTTTTGCCGGCGGCTCGGCATCTCCGCCACCGATGACGGGATTCGCGATCTCAGCGCCGCGCTCAAGGCGCTGCCACCCGGGCATCCGCTGGGAAACCTGCTGCGCGAAGCACCGGAGTTTCGGCACGAGGCGGCGCTCGCCGACGCGCTATTGCACCCGCAAGACCGCGCGTATTCGGTGGCGCAATTTTTCGATTTCATCAATCGCGGAGCACTGGGCTTCGGTCGCTGGATCAGACAAGCTCCCTACAGCCCTGGTTGCGGCGTGATCGCTAATATCCCGCAGGCGGCCCGGCTGGCAGAGCTTCCGTTGGCAGAGCAGTATGCCGCGGTGGAACTGTTTCGCGGCACGATGGTGCGCCACAGCGCGGTCGTTTACCGTGATGATGTTCCTGGCGACCGGCAACCGATCAGTTTTACCGGTGACGCCTGGCTTGGCTATGTGCCGATTCGCATGTCGGCGACGATCTGCGTTCAAGAGCGGCTGCCGCCCGGTGCCGCCGCGGTGCTGATCAATCGGAGCCACAGCTACACCGACCTTTACTTGCCGATCGACGCGCAGCAGAAAAAAATCTTCGATGCGATCGACGGCACGCGTTCCGCCGGCGAGATCGCCGGTGCGCGCGGTCAGCGCGACACCGCGCGCGCCCTCTTCGAGCGCTTGTGGTGGTATGACCAGGTGGTGTTCGATGCCTCGCGGTGCAAGGACCTGCCATCAGCGGCACGAGAGAGTAAATTTTGAACCGGAGCAAACAGAGACAACGGAGGGAACCCAAAAGAATTTTGTTAAACTCTGTTTCCTCTGTTAGCTCCTGTGAAGAAGAGGCGAGTGTCGAGGGACGAGTGTCGAGGGTCGAGTGAAGAGAGATTCAATTGAACAGGAGGCAACGGAGAGAACGGAGACGAATCTAACTAAACTCTGTTTGCTCTGTTAGCTCCTGTGAAGAAGTGACGAGTGACGAGTGTCGAGGGTCGAGTTAAGAGGGATTCAATTTAACAGGAGGCAATTGAAATATCAGAAATGAATTTTAAACAGGAGCAAACGGAGCAAACAGAGTTTGTCTTTAAGAAATATATCTCGGTTCTCTCCGTTACCTCCTGTGCAAAATCCGTATTGTTTGCCTCTCTGAACTCCTGTTCAATTTGATTTTAAGAGGTGGTCCATGAACACAATAACGTCAGTCAGCCAACCTGATGCTGCGCCGCATCCCAACATGGTCTGGATTCCGGGCGGGACTTTTCGCATGGGGTCGGAAGATTTCTACCCGGAAGAACGTCCGGTACACGAGGTCAGTGTCGACGGTTTCTGGATCGACCGCTACACGGTGACCAACGAGCAGTTTGCGCGCTTTGTCGCCGCGACCGGTTACGTCACGCTTGCCGAGCGCCCGCTCAATGCCGCGGACTTTCCCGGCGCGCCGGTGGAGAATTTGGTGCCGGGCTCGATGTTGTTTCACAAAACCGCCGGCGCGGTCGATTTAAAAAACTACGCCAACTGGTGGGTCTGGGCGCCGGGCACGAGCTGGCGCCACCCGTTCGGGCCAGGCTCTTCACTTGACGGTATCGAGCAACACCCGGTGGTTCACGTCGCCTACGAAGACGCCGAGGCCTATGCCGGCTGGGCCGGCAAAAACCTGCCGACTGAAGCGGAGTGGGAATTTGCCGCGCGCGGCGGCCTTGACGGCAAGAAGTTCACCTGGGGCGATGAGGATTTTCCCGGCGGCAAGGCGATGGCCAATAGTTGGCAGGGAGAATTTCCTTGGCAGAACAAATTACTCGACGGCTACGAGGGAACTTCTCCGGTCGGAAGCTTTCCGGCTAACGGTTATGGGCTTTATGACATGGCCGGCAACGTGTGGGAATGGACCTGCGACTGGTTCGTGCCGCGGCGCGCCGACGAAGTCGTCAAACCCTGCTGCGGCCCGGCGGTCAATCCGCGCATCGAATCGCCGGATAAAAGCTACGATCCGGCACAACCGCAATTTCGTATTCCGCGCAAAGTCGTCAAAGGCGGTTCGCACTTATGCGCGCCCAACTATTGCTTGCGTTATCGCCCGGCGGCGCGCCAACCGCAGATGATCGACACCGGCATGAGTCATATCGGCATTCGCTGCATCGTGCGGAAGAAGTAGAAAAGTGTCGGGTGTGGAGTGAAGAGGGAATTCATTTGAACAGGAGCAAACGGAGTTAACGGAGGTAACAGAGATGGGATGGTTTTTTGGGGAAGCTCCGTTTCCTCCGTTACCTCCTGTTAGATCAGTGATGCATTTCCTGTACGAAAAAGCATACGGCCTGACCGAGGTTATCATTGGCGCGGCCATCGAAGTGCATCGCGACAAAGGTCCGGGTTTGATGGAGTCTATCTACGAGTGGTGCCTGACGAAAGAGCTCGAATTGCGGGGTCTGCCTTTTGTGAGTCAGCGGGGTGTGTCGATCGAGTACAAGGGTTTCACGCGGGAGGATCTGTTACGTTTTGATCTGCTCGTGGACGGCTGCGTTTTGGTCGAAGCAAAGGCTGTCGAAAAGATTCTGCCGATCCACAAAGCGCAATTATTGAGTTACATGAAGCTTCTCAATGTGCCGGTTGGATTGCTGATAAACTTTCACGAAATGAAATTGACGAACGGCGTTCATCGGCTGTTTTTGCCGGGAGCGAACCGGTGATGACGAATCAAGCAGGAGAAGAGGGAAAGAAGAAATTTCTAACAGGAGGAAACGAAGTAACGAAGATCGGAGATTTGAACAGGAGCAAACAGAGGGAACGGAGTTATTCTTAGCAATATCAATCTCCGTTACCTCCGTTGCCTCCTGTGTAAAATCCCTCTAGGTTTGCTCCTGTTAAATAGGAAGACCGCGGCTGTTTCTGCCGGGAGCGAACCGGTGATGACGGAATCAAGCCGGAGACGAGGAAAAGAAATTTATCACAGGAGGCAACGGAGATAACGAAGATCGAGATTTGAACAGGAGCAAACAGAGGGAAAGGAGTTATTCTTAGCAATATCAATCTCTGTTACCTTCGTTACCTCCTGTGTAAAATCCCTCCAGGTTTGCTCCTGTTAAATCGAAAGATCGGCAACTGATGTCACAGACCATAGGCCATCACAATGAACAATCCCAATAATTCGCCGGCAAGCGACCCGAGCGGGCTGACGCTGCCCAAGAACGCGCCGCCGGCGTTTCACATTTTGTCCAAGCCTACCGGGGCGATCTGCAATCTCGACTGCAAGTACTGTTTTTTTCTTTCCAAAGAAATGCTTTATCCCGGCAGCCGCTTCCGTATGGCGGATGAGCTGCTCGAGACCTACATCAAGCAGTTGCTCGAAAGTCACCAGACTCCGGAGGTTACTATCGCCTGGCAGGGCGGTGAACCGACGTTGATGGGTTTGGAGTTTTTTCAAAAGTCGGTGCAGTACGCCGACAAGTACAAGCGGCCGCACCAGCGGATCGAATATACGGTGCAGACCAACGGCACCCAACTCGACGACGAGCTTTGCGCTTTTTTCAAGAAAAACAACTTTCTCGTCGGCTTGAGCGTCGACGGGCCGAGAGAAATCCACGACACCTACCGGGTCAACAAAGGCGGCGAAGGCAGCTTCGACCAGGTCATGCGCGGCTTGGACAATCTCAAGAAGCACAACGTCGATTTCAACATTATGTGCACGGTCCACGCCGCCAATCAGAATCATCCGCTGGAACTCTACCATTTTTTCCGCGATGAACTCGGCGCCCAGTATCTCCAGTTCATCCCGATCGTCGAGCGCGTCAGCGACGCCATGCTGCCGATCGCCAACCAAGGCTGGAGCGAGCGTCCCGGCGGCGACCGGCCGCTTTACACCATCGAAGGCAGTCTGGTCACCGACCGTTCGGTGCAGGCCGAGCCGTTCGGGAAATTTCTCATGGCCATCTTCGATGAATGGGTGCGCCGCGACGTCGGCAAAATTTATGTCCAGCATTTCGACTCGGCTTTGGCCAACTGGCTCGGCGTGCCCGGCGCGGTGTGCATCTTCGCCGAGACCTGCGGCGGTGCACTGGCCCTGGAGCACAACGGCGACCTCTATAGCTGCGACCACTACGTCGAACCTGCGTACAAACTCGGCAACATTCAACAGAGCCACATGATCGAGCTCTTAACCTCGCCGGCGCAGATCAAATTCGGCCAAGACAAGCGCGACACATTGCCGAAATACTGCCGGCAGTGCGAAGTGCGCTTCGCCTGTCACGGCGAGTGCCCCAAGAACCGTTTCATCACCACGCCGGAGGGCGAGCCGGGGCTCAATTATCTGTGCGCGGGGTACAAAGCATTTTTCAAACATATCGACCGGCCGATGAAAATGATGGCCAATCTGTTACGCCACAACCGTTACGCCGACGAGGTGATGGGAATGTTGGCGCAGGAAGAGGTGGGGGAAAAGTAGACGAGTGAAAGAGTGTTAGAGTGTCGGGTGTCGAGGGGCAGATTGAGGGACGAGTGTCGAGTGTCGAGGGTCGAGTGAAGAGAAATCCTATCTAACAGGAGCAAACGAAGTTAACGGAGAGTTTAAAAATATCTCTGTTTCCTCCGTTGCCTCCTGTTAAGAAGTGACGACCGGCGGGTTGTATTTCATTCCCTCGACACCCGACCCTCGACCCTCGGTACGACAGAGGAGCAAACGGAGTCAACGGAGGGTTTTCTTAAAATCTCTGTTTCCTCCGTTGCCTCCTGTGAAGAAGTGTCGACCGGCGAGTTGTATTTCTTTCCCTCGACACCCGACACTCGTCCCTTGATACTGCGACACAGTCGTTGCTAAACAAATTTGCATGCTTTAGGGGGATGCTGACCATGACAAAAACAATCTTGAAATCAACGCGCATGTTAACCGGCATATTGCTGCTCGTTGTTGTCGCGAGTTCGGAGCTTTACGCGCTCGATAGCAACAGCCGATATTTTGCTTATGGCGTTGGCCAGCGAAGCTGTGATGATTACATCAAGTTTAGAGAGAAACGGCTCGAGACACTCGAGAACCACGAGCGTTATACCAAAGACGAACTCTACGAGATCGTCGATAAAATCGTCGAGCATTGGATCGCCGGTTTTCGTGACGGCGCATAATCTATACGTGTCAGACACTTATGATGTGGTGGGAACCTTGAATATGGATGATATCAAGGCGCGGCTTGAAAAGGGCTGCCGGGCCAACGGCAAGCAATATTTTGCCGAGGCCGTGATCACGCTGGTTCAAGAACTCCATCCGCAGCGCGCCAAAGCGGCCGGCGGAAAGTGAACTCGCTCATTGAATGGATGCGAATGTTACTTTCGGTTGTGGTTGAAATCCCTCGCCTTCAGGCGAAGCGAAGGTTGGTCATGCCGGCGGCTAACGTCACCCCGGTGAAAACCGGGGTCCATCCCCTGTCCCCCAGAATCTGGATACCGTTTTTCAACGGTATGACGGACGCTGTCCGTCACCTGGATTCCGGCCTGCGCCGGAATGACGACAAGGAAGAGTCGACATCTAGTCGACGACATCGGAACCCCGCGACTTTAAGCCGAGGGTCGTTCAACCGGCCGGGGGCACAGCGATTAAAACAATTTAAGGAGCGACGTATGGGTAAAAATTTCATGACGATTTCAGCAATCCTATTGGCTCTGGTGTTCGCCGGCTGTTCGCAACCGCTTTCGACGACGGAGAAGGGGGCGGCGATCGGCACATTTACCGGCGCAGGTTTGGGCGCGATCATCGGCTCGGCGACGGGTCATGCCGGCGCCGGCGCCGGCATCGGCGCCGCCATCGGCCTGATCGGCGGCGCCTTGATCGGCAATCAAGTGCAGGAGCGGCAGCAGCAAGAACAATCGCTGCAGCAGCAGATGGCGGCGCAGCAAGCGCAGATCCAACAGCAGCAACAAGAGCTCAACCAACTCAAGGCGCAGGTGGCGCGCTAGAGCGTCGCTCTTGGTTGTTTTCCCGGCGATCGCGGTCTCCACCGGCTGCCTGGTGATCGTCATGGAAGCGCCGCCATTTAATCGACGAATTTCGATTTGTTGAAAACGTAACGCGAACCCGCGTGGCCAGGCATCGGTGGGGTATCTAACTGGTCACAATTTGTGACCGGTTCCGGCCAATATATCGACCACGTCTCCAGGCTTTCGCGCTACCGCGCAACTCCATTGCTCGAACCCGCCGTGTTCATTCACGGCCTTGACCCAAATCTCCAAAAACGCGCGCTTGGTTTTGTCTTGATCGGTATCCTGCCCCTTGGTTTCGAGCACCAAGAACTTGCCGGTCTTTAAGCGGATAATGAAATCCGGCCGGTATTTGTGCACCTCGCCTTTGAAGACATAGAGCACTTCAAAACCGAGATGGTCGTTTTTAACCCAGGCCTCGACGTTTTTGTTGCGATCGATTTGGAATTCGTCGGAGGCCTCCCACGTACTGTCGAAGACGCAGAAGTTGATGTGCGACCGCTTTGTGTATTCGTACAGTTTGTCGCTGATCGTTAAACACGGCCACTAACAAGACAGTCAAGTTAGCTAGGCTAGTGTTAGGAGCCTAATTCTTAGGACGCAGACTCAAGGAGCTTTTTCAGATCATCGCGCCAATCACGATCCGTGTACTCTCCCTCGTCCAGGACTTGAACACGGAATGTTTCATCCTCAAAGTCTGCTGCGAGTTTCTGCCAAGGTACTTTGTACCCAACTTTTTGGAAGTAATTGGCAATCTTGCGTTTATAGTTCGTGTCTTCGTTCCCTTTAAGATGCTTGCCCTTGCTCTCGACCACGACCACAGAGGCCACCGGCTTTTTGTTATGCCCCTGTTGAACGAGAAAATCAGGATATATCTTATTGCGCCTGTACCCTTGGATTGAGAAATACTGCGGACCGATGAGATTCCGATACCACCAAAGAACTTCAGGATGTTTGTCGAGATACAGAGCAACCGACTTTTCATACTCGTTGAGGTCGTCGGCCACATAATCAAAGAGCGACCGCTGAATAGGCTCGTTATCATCGTGTATCAGTCTCTTCGGTCCCCGAATATCAATCTTGGGTGGAATCTCAAAGCGCCCCTCCACGCATTCAAGGTAAAATCGTAGTCGTTTGTTGTTGAACAGGGCCTCGAAAGCTTCTTGGGTTTGGCGGTCCGTTCCGCGCTCGATCAGTCCTACAATCCTTTCACGCACTTCGAACTTGACCAATCCCAACCGGCCGGCAAGCTCCGGCGTGCGCTGATACAAACGCTCCGCTGCCCGGCTGACTACTACCCGCAACTGTTTCTGACTGAAGTAATCAAACGGCAAGCTGGCGACCAACCAGCCCTTTACCTGCTCATCCGTTTCCAAAGTAACCGATTCACGTTCCGCTACACGCTCAAGGTCGTCTTGTTCGAGCGTCAGACGATAGACAGAGTCCTTGGCTGCTTCGAGCGCGGTCGCCATATTCCAGTCGATTCCGGCGTAATCGAACCGCTTTACATCTACCTGACTAAGCAAGTGTCGGAAGTAGTCCATCACTTCATAGTTGTTTCCGTGCTTGACACAAAAACGAGGCAGATAAATTTTGCCCTCAAAATCCCGATAGTAACGACGAAATTCTTCCCGAATAGTAGCCTGGCGCTTTGGCAGAGACTTTCCATCATCGGTGCTCCTGTCTACAACACTTGCTGCGTCGCCTTCATACCCTTCTTGCTCCAGCGCCTTCTTCACCTCACGAGAAATATCGGCGGCCTTTCGTCGTAAACAGAACACGTAGCTCTCGTTGAGCTCATCAAACGGCGTTCGTTCAACATAGGGTTGCCGAAGGACCCGCCCTACGAGTTGGGTCATGCTTTGCTGGCTGCCGGTATTGTTGAGCGATACAAGGATGTATGCGAATGGACAATCCCATCCTTCCTGCAACGCCGCCTTGGTAATGATCCATTCCACCGGGCAACCTTCGGCAAGGAGGTCGATACCTTCTATGTCGTCCTTTTCCGAGGTCTTGATGGCGATAGCCGATTCAGCGACACCCTCCCTTTGCATTAGATATTCCTTCACTTGTTCGCTGTGAACGAATCCGGCGTCGCGTTGGTCCTTCCCGGTCCGTTCGACCTGAACTAACACGATCGGGCGAATGAGCTTTTCGGTTGCGCTGTAATGCCGTTCCGCCAGTTTTGCCAAGTGCTCCCGCTTCTCCCGCGCCTGCGTCAAGCAATTTCTCCAAGACGGCTGGTTGGAGTTGGCGATGTTGATCGGCAACTTGATCATCTGTTCGTCAAGAAGTTCCTTGCCAGCTTACCCGAACAAGAACGTTGGCTTCCTTATGCGGCGTGGCCGATAGCTCGACAACGATCGAGGCGTTGAATCCTTCGATGGTCTTCCGCGCGAGCTCGCTTGTGGCCTTGTGTCCTTCGTCCAAGATGACTGCCGGCTCGCAGAGACGAACCAAATTGCCGAGGAAGTCTTCACCCAAGTGATCCTCTTGTTTTTCATCGTCCCCCAGCATGTCCAGATTCGGGATCTGCGCCTTCAGCGCCTTGTGGTTTTCCGGTTCATTCTCCGGGCGGGAAATGCTGGACGATGTTGCCGCCGCTATCGCGAAAGAATTTGAGTTGCTCCCGAGTCTCACGATTTGTGCTGGCGAGTTTCAGGATCAGGATGTTTAAATTACTACGCAATTGGCCTGGCGTTAGGCGGAAAATCTCGTGTTTTTCCCACACCTCGATGCGGCGTGACAATGCGAACTCCAATGATTCACGGTAGAAATGCCTGCGGTCACGAAACGCCTTGAGCGTATCTTTATAAATCTGATCGCTGGGAACTACCCACAGCACGAGCCCACATCCATTACGATACTTCAGAATCGATTGATAGATGAGTCCAAGAATCTGAGTTGCCAGCAGCGTCTTTCCACCACCCGTTGGTACCTTGATACAAAACATTGGGGAGATCCTTTCTCCAAGCTGTTCTTGCGTTGACGGTAGTCACCGGGCAGATGAAACAGTTTCTTTGCTTTGTCCCACGCTGCCAAGGATGCGTATTGCCCCCCGGCCGCCTGCTCTGTAGCCAGCGCATCTAGGTAAAGTTTAACCTCCTTTATGACGCGTTCCTGGGAGGGCTTTAGTTGCATTGCGAGGGTTCCTACTTCAAGTTGAAACGGCACGATCATCGGTCTCACCGTCCGCTTGGTCTCTTGCTCAAACTTCGCCAGGTCATCACGGTGCACCCACATTTTCTCACAATAGACCACCAGGTTTTTGTTCTTCTCCGATCTTGTCGAGACCCTTGAGCCATTCCATGTCCAATCGCCTGTCTTCCTGACCGTCGGGAGTGTAGAGCAGATAGTAACTGGTTCCGTGATGTTCACCGATCTTGCCGCTCTTCTCGTTCACCGCCTTCCGGTCGAAGTCTCCGCTGGTCTCCGTATAATAGATGTACTTGGCGAGATCCTCATAGCCGGGCAACTGCTTACCCCAATCGCGGTATTCCCCGAAGAGCGGTTTGCCGACGCAGGCATAGGTAAACGAGCCGCCTAGCCCTTCAACCTTTTCCTTCCTACGCTTTCTGTGTGGTGTATGTAGTAGCCCTGAATGACCCGACGAACCCGTTCCGCCGTGATCTTCTCGCAGATGTTGAAATTGTCCTTCTCGTGCTCCTTGGTGTCGTATGGAAGTTGAACGAGGATGAATTTGCGGTCGCCGCCATCCTCCTGGTTCAACGCCAGCACCGCGTGTCCCGTCGTGCCGCTGCCGGCGAAAGAGTCGAGAATGAGGTCGTCGGGGCCGGTGCAATTGCGAACGACGCGCGCAATGACTTCGTGATCTTTCGGGTTCGGAAAACCTTTGCTCCCATCAGATTCCTGAGATGCTTCACTGCCACCTGAGACTGCTTGTAAAGGCAGGAACCCATTACTTGCATCCCAACGTCCACCTCATCCGCGTCATCTGCCTCGGATTCGTCCGGCTCAATCTCATCATCCAGTTCCTCCGCAATTGGGACAAGATGTGCTTTCCGAAAAGGCGGCTCGCTGTGGTCGTCTCGGAAAACAACAAGTCCGAGCCGAATTTGTTCGTCCATTTTCTCCTTCGTCGCAAATCCCCACCCGCGCTCCGGGACCCGGCATGGCTTCTTTGTCACGGGATGAATTACGTCATATCGCGGTCCGCCACCACCGGGCCATGAGATGTCGCGATCGCGCCACGGCCCGTTTTTGTCGACATTTTTGTATCTAGCGAGCGCCTTCGATGGATGCTTTTCAGGGAGAGCACGATACCATTCTCTCAGTTTCTCTCTGGACTTTAGCGTCGTCATCTCCGTGCTTCGTGCGAAGCTCGCGATAGGCTTTCCAAATCTCTTTTCCACCGGGCTTGGGTTCCCGCCAGACGGTTTTGAGCTTTCGAAGTGTTTCCATCGAGCGTGTATAACTAACCATGTATTCGTGTCCTGCTGAGAAAAGTTTGGCGTCGTTCTTCCGCCCGTTTTCCCAGACAAGCTGCACGATGAAATTCTCCGCCCCAAACACCTCATCCATGAGCATCCGCAGGCTGGCAATCTCGTTGTCGTCGATACTGATGAAGATCGCCCCGTCGTCGCGAAGCAGTTCCTTCAACAGCTGAAGGCGCGGATACATCATGCAGCACCACTTGTCGTGGCGAGTGGCGTCCTCGCCTTCCTTGCCGACCGTCTGGCCGATCCATTCTTTGAACTGCGGTTGCGTGAGGTTGTCGTTATAGACCCACCCTTCGTTGCCGGTATTGTACGGAGGATCAATGTAGATGCACTTGATCCGGCCGGCGTGGGTGGGAAGGAGCGCCTTCAAGGCGATAAGATTGTCGCCTTCTATAATCAGATTCCCGTCGAGTCCGGGTTTCTCACCCTTTTCTAATACAGACAACTTGGCGTCGAATTCCAACGTGTGATGCTGAACCGTGTGGTGATAGCACTCAATCGCGGTCTTTCCTTTGAACTGTAAAACCGGCATCGATCTTATTGTCCTCTGTGAAGTAATGAGGCTTCATGCATTGGCTTTAGATAATTCAAACCACCTCATGGCATTGGACAGAGTTATATAGGCAATGCACAGAATAAATCAATATTTTTCTATGCAATACAAGGTTCTCGAAATAAGTCGCGCTGACCATAATCCGGTGAGCGAGGCATTATGGAGACACGGAAACTGGTTGGCCTGCGAATAAAGAGGTTGCGAACAGGGAAAGGTTATTCCCAAGAAAAGCTGGCGGAACTTGCAGGAATTAACGCAAAATATTTGAGCAGCGTTGAAAGGGGAGAGGAAAACCCAACTTTAGATCTTTTTATCCGTCTGTCTCAAAGCTTAAAGTCAGATATACATGAAATGTTCGACATCGAATACGAAAACCAATCACCACAGGCTCTTCGCAAAAAATTACAGGCTCTGGTAGCAGAAATTAAAGATCAGGATTTAAGCCGCGCTATTCGAATCCTAGGGATGCTCGTTCGTTAGCTTGCCGGAGACGAAATCGCGGGTCGATGCGCTCGTGGACGTGCAGCGACACCGTCGGCACTTCGAACGATGTCCGCTCCGCTTTCCCAGCCCAAACGAGTTGCGGATCGAGATGCGGATCGTAGGCGTAAGTCTTCTTTCCGCTTTCCTTATCCGTCGCCGGCGTCACTAATCCTACCGGCGGATTGTTCGCCCGCTGCTTGCCCTTGTGGGCGTACTGCTCGATGGGTTTCTTCCTGGAGTTGCCCGGGGTCTTTCTCGCTTTCGTTTTTGCCATCGATTCACGCTCCCGCTGTCAAGCGTTTCGCTGTTTGTCTAAGGGATTTCACCGATCCTACACGACACGGCGACGAGCCTCCAGCATTTTGCGGGTCTTTTCGATGTCCCGTGCGGGGAGTTGTTTGTCAGTCAGTGCCAGTCTGTATTCCCGCGCGAGAGCTTTGTCGGGAAACCCTTCGACGCCCTACCGAACTGGCGTATCAAGGGAAATCCGAGACGCCGTCTCGGGTTTTTGTGGTAGTGAGCTTTACAACCTTGGCCATCTTTCTTCTCGACGATTCGTTCCGGCCATCTCCCAATCGATTTCGTCATCGGTTGACCGACTAGCCGCAGAATCGGGCACTGCAAACGCGATCGCTAGGCCGCCAATCAGCTTCTGAATTTCGTAATTATGCTTCTGCGCTAAGCCGACTCCAGCTTGTTCGCCGCTGCTTGCCCTTGTGCGAGCTCCAGCATTGTTTCTGGCCCGGTCGCTTCGCCATTCCTATTCTCCGGCGTAAGAGGATGATCGGTGTGCGGTGTTCAAATTTCGCCGAGTGTACGCGATGGCGCCACCGTCTGACAAGTCCGGAGGCGCGACCTACGGAACAATTGCCGTTTAAGCAAACCAGTAAGCTGGAATAGGCAGATGGCGATTACCGTTCATGGTTCGAGAGCCTCGCTACGAATGGTTTCCCGTACTTCGTTCGCCCTGAGCTGGGTCGAAGGGCTCTACGATTTTACACGCTGGCCAACTGTTACAGTCGACTAAACCGTTGACGGCTTCAAGTATGATGAGCGCGATCCGATGCGTCATACGCGAAAACAAGTTACTCATGGTCTGCGAAGCGGTGCTATGTGCGCCATTGGACCAAGGTCGGCAAATACAACCGTTATCTGCAGAGACGCCGGACCGATCAATCGGTATCTCCATGGTTGCTTAACGTTCGAGGGTGAGAATTGAAGGTGCTTGGCGGTAAGGAATTGCGGACTGCTCGGAAGTGAGAATTTGTCGAGTCATTTTTTCCGTTTTTGAAATTTATATGGCGGAACGGAATTCGTTACGACAGGTGATTTTCCACTTCGGTCAGTTGTAATCTTGTGGCATCGATCGTGCGAAAAGCTTGGATCAACGGCGCGTTGCAGCTTTTGCTCCTGGGAACCGCAAGAGGACTGCAGAATTGCCACAGGTGATAGCCATTGAAGAAAGGAGCAGGGTGATCGCTCTGAGGCGCGTGTCTGCAGGTTCGCGTAGCTGACACAACGATATGTGCCAAGGCCGATGTTGTGACGGCGGAAGCGTTTCCGAATCGTCAACAGAGGCGTTGTCGCTAACGCGAATGCAATTCACGCGTGCGACCCCAAAAAAAGCTTACTGACGCGAGTGTGCCTGGCGATCAACTGCAAGGGGCGAGGCGTTGCCCGTTAAAAAAGAACCGCCGTCGCTGGACCTAATCTGGGTTATGCGATAAAGCCTATAGCTGGTAAATATCTGGCCGTAGTGATTTATCCCGCATGACGCGCAGCATCAAATTACGCTTCTCGCATGCAAACACGAATTGACGATCACTGTGATTAAAATCTGGTGCCAAGAAACTTGGTCGACTTGGCGGACAGCTCAATGAAAGAGGAATGAGCATGAAAGCAATACATCCATTAGCGCGCGGGTTGGCGTGGACAATGATTCTAGTCTTGGCGCTACCGCCAGGGCTGATCGCGCAGCAGAAGTCAGAAGCTGCGCCGGCCGTAAAGCAGGAAGAATTGGAGCAAATCCTAGCGCCCATCGCGCTACACCCTGATTCATTGATTTCGCAAATCCTGATGGCTTCGACCTACCCTTTGGAGGTCGTGCAGGCCGACCGCTGGGCCAAGCAAAACGCCAGCCTAAAAGGCGATGCGTTGACCAAAGCGCTGGAAGCGCAAGACTGGGACCCAAGCATCAAATCGCTGGTCAATTTTCCCCAGGTGCTGACCATGATGAGCGAGAAGCTCGATTGGACGCAAAAGCTCGGCGACGCCTTTCTAGCGGATCAAAAAAAGGTTCTGGATACGATCCAAAGCCTGCGCGCCAAAGCGCAGGCGTCGGGAAATCTCAAGACGACCAAGGAGCAGACCGTCATCGTCGAGGAAAAAATCATCAAGATCGAACCCGCTAATCCGCAAGTCGTTTACGTGCCGAGTTATAATCCGACAGTGGTTTATGGCGCATGGCCGTACCCAGCTTATCCGCCGTATTACTATTATCCGCCTGGCTATGTAGCCACGTCGATGTTTGCCTTCGGCGCCGGTGTTGCCATGGGCGCGGCGTGGGGTTATGCCTGGGGCAACTGCAACTGGAACGGAGGAGATGTCGACATCGACGTCAATCGGAACACCAACATTAATAATAATATCAATCGAGACCAAGCCAAGCAGAATTTACAGCAGAGGGGACAGATCAACCAAAACGGTCAGGGCAAATTTCAGCATAATCCCGAGCACCGCAAGGGAGTGTCCTATCGCGATCAAGGGACGGCGCAAAAATTTAACAAAGCCAGCACCAACGACGCGATCAAGTCACGCGAGCAGTTTCGTGGACGAGCCGAACAGGGCAGGCAGGATCTCGGCAGTGGCGGCGCAGGCGACCGTGGCGGAATCGGCGGACAAGGCGGCGTTGGTGACCGCGGTGGACCGGCGGCGGCGGCGGCGTCGTGGTGATCGCGCGGCTGGGACCGGGCGGCCGGGGCGGCGCGGGTGATCGCGGCGGAATCGGCGGACAAGGCGGCGTTGGTGACCGCGGTGGACCGGGCGGCGGTGGCGCGGGTGATCGCGGCGGCGCAGGCCAAGTGGGCGGCGGTAATCGCGCCGGGACCGCGGATCGTGCGGCTGGCGGTGCGAGCAACCTGGGCGGCGGATCAAGCAGTCGCGGCGGCGCCTTTGAAGGCGCCGATCGCGGCGGCAGCGCGGCGCGCAGTGCCAGCAGTCGCGGCAGCGCCAGCCGGAGCAGTTTTAGCGGCGGTGGAGCTTCGAGAGGCGGCGGTGGCGGCGGGTCACGCGGCGGAGGCGGTGGCGGCGGCGGACGGCGCAGATAGTAACGATCAGGGATTGGTATCCGGCGAACGGTGTTCCGTAATCGGTGATCGGTTTGTCGATGGAGCGATGGAGTAAAAAATGAAACTTTTTAATTTTGCAACTCAGCAGAACAAGTTTCCGCCGTCATGCTTTTCGGTTTGTCATGGGCCTTGCGGTCTTGATGACGTTAGGCCTTGCCGAAAGCGCTTTTTCAGCGGCGTCCCAGCAAAAAAGCTTTGCTTCGCCCGAAGAGGCTGTCAAGGCCGCCATGGCCGCGGCGCGCAGCAATAACGACAAAGAAATGCTGGCGATCTTCGGGGCGTCAGCCAAGAATCTATTGTTTTCCGGCGATCCGGTTGCCGATAAACAGCGGCGCGGGCAAGTTCTTGCGGCCTACGATGAAAAGAACCACATTGAGACAAAAGGGGACGAGAGGATTCTGGTCATCGGCAAACAAGACTGGCCATATCCAATCCCAATCGTGAAGAGAGGCGATGGCTGGATTTTCGATGCGGAGAAGGGCAAGGAGGAGGTTCTAAACCGGCGCGTCGGTAACAACGAGCTGTTCACGATTCAAGCCTTGCTCGCGGTGGTCGATGCCGAGCGTGAGTATGCGCTAAAGGATCGGGACAAGAACGGGCTGCTGGAATACGCGCAGAAGTTTGTCAGCGATCCGAAGAAAAGGAACGGGCTGTATTGGGAGACCAAGGCCGGCGAACCGGAGAGCCCCCTCGGGCCGATCATGAGCCAAGCGCAAAGGCAAGGGTATCAGTTTAAACCAAGCAGCACGCCGGTGCCCTACCATGGTTACTACTATCAGGATACTCACGGCGCAGGGAAAGAACGCGGCCGGCGGGGCGTACAGTTACCTGGTCAAGGGCAAGATGATCGGCGGCTTTGCGGTGGTGGCGTATCCGGCGGAGTACGGCAACTCCGGTGTGATGACGTTCATCGTCAACCACGACGGCAAAGTGTTCCAAAAAAACCTCGGTACCAATACCGCGACCGTTGCCAAAAGCATGAAAGAGTACAATCCCGATGCCACTTGGACGGCGGTGAAGAATTGACGAGCCATCTCTCCTAGCGGAAGGCTCAGGAATGGTGCGTTAAGCTTTGACCGAGCCGGATGAAGAATCAGCATTGGTGCGTCGCACAGAAGCAAGCATAGCAATAAGCCCTATGTGGTGAATCAAATAGAGGAGAATTAAGTCATGGATCTCAAAGATTTCTTTTCAGCGGCGGAGGCGCGAATCGATCGCTGGTGCGAGATGAACACGGTGGGGAGAGCTTGGGAGGCGGCAATTGCCCAAGGGCTGCCTGGAGACAAGTTACTGGCTCAGGCGGCGCAGTTCCTGGGAGAAATCAGCCCGATGGAAAGCTATTGGGCCTACCCCGGATCCGCGCCTGATGACGACCGTACGCGAAGCGCATCGATGAAGCCAATGCAGGGCGTGTTCGCGCGGCTCGTGCAAAAGATTTCTAATTCGCTGCTGACCGGCGGATACCGCCACGACAGCGCTGCTTGGGACCCGCTGCAAGAAAGCGAGGCGCGCCCGCTCGATGCCTTGCCGCCGGACGCTCAGGTAGGCGAGAGCCGCAAGCCGTACTTCGAAGTGCTTGTGGTAACGCCCAACGATCCCAGCACTTGGGAGCGCGCGCGCAACGAATTGAAGCGCCTGCGCCGGCCGGAAGATCTTTTCCATTACGAGATCGTCCAGGTCGGCAGCTTTGAAGACGGTGTCATCGGCACGATCTTCAATCACAATGTCCAAGCCGTCGTCATCTATGACGGTTTCCAGTTCCGCTCGCACCATGAGCTGCCGATGATGCGCGACTTTTTAGTGCGCAATTCAAACGTCGATCCGGCCGCCATTGCGCCTGGGGCGCTGGCCACGACGCTGGCTCGATTAGTCAAGAACTACCGCCCCGAGCTGGATATCTATCTGCTCACCGACCGGGCCATCGAGAAGCTCGCCGGCAGCGATGAGGTCGCGCCGATCCGGCGAGTGTTTTACAACATCGAAGAGATCATGGAGGTCCACCTCTCGGTTCTCGACGGCGTCAACGAGCGCTACGACACGCCGTTTTTCTCCAACCTCAAGCGCTACGCGCAGCGTCCCATCGGCACGTTTCATGCGCTGCCGGTGGCGCGCGGCAAGTCGATCTTCCGCTCCAACTGGATCCGTGACATGGGTCAGTTCTATGGCACCAATCTGTTTCTCGCCGAGTCTTCGGCAACCTCCGGCGGGCTCGACAGCCTGCTCGAGCCCACCGGCAACATCAAGAAAGCCCATGAACAAGCGGCCCGCGCGTTCGGCGCCAAGCGGGCCTACTTTGGCATCAACGGCACGTCGACCTCCAACAAGATTGTCGTCCAGGCGGTCTGCAAGCCCGGCGATATCGTCATCGTCGATCGCAACTGCCACAAGTCGCACCACTACGGATTTGTCCTGACCGGCGCGCAGCCCTATTACGTCGAGGCTTATCCGCTGACCGAGTACTCCATGTACGGCGGCGTGCCGCTGCGCACGATCAAAAAGGCGCTGCTCGATTGCAAGGCCGAGGGCAAGCTCGATCGCGTGAAAGTGGTCGACATGACCAACTGCACCTTCGACGGCCATATGTACAATCCCCGGCGCGTCATGGAGGAATGTCTCGCCATCAAGCCGGACCTGATCTTTCTCTGGGACGAAGCTTGGTTCGGCTTCGCGCGTTTCAACCCGTTACACCGCCGGCGCACGGCGATGGGCGCGGCCGCCGCGTTGACGGCGCGCTACCGCGATCCCGCCTATCGTGACGAGTACAAGGCTTTCACGGCGAAACTCGGCAAGCTCGACGCGAAAAGTCCCAAGCTGCTCGATATGCACCTGCTGCCGGACCCCGACAAGGTGCGCATCCGCGTCTACCAAACCAATTCGATCCACAAGTCGATGTCGGCGTTGCGCCAGGGCTCGATCATCCTGGTTTGGGACGAGGACTTTCATCAAGTCGAAGGCCCCTTCGAAGAAGCCTTCTTTACGCACACCTCGACTTCGCCGAACCAGCAAATCATCGCGTCCATCGAACTGGCGCGCCGGCAAATGGAGCTTGAAGGCTACGAGTTGACCATGAAGGCAACCGAGTTGGCGCTCAAGATTCGCCGCGAAGTGAACAATCATCCGCTGATCTCCAAGTATTTCCGCGTGGCAACGCCGGAAGAGATGATTCCCGCCGAATTCCGCGCCTCCGGCATAAAAGACTACGGCCCGCCGCAATCCAACTGGAAGGAGGCCATCGAAGCGTGGAACGAGGACGAGTTCGCCCTCGATCCGACGCGTCTCACGCTGATTTGCGGCTCTGGCGGCTTCGACGGCACGGAATTCAAGAACCTGTTGGCGGAGCGCTTCGATATTCAGATCAATAAAACTTCGCGCAACAGCATCCTGATTCAGACCAACATCAATAATACCCGCAGCGACGGCGCGCTGCTGATCAAAGTGCTGGCCGATCTGGCGCGCGAGATCGAACAACGGCTCGCCCAGGGCGGCCGGGAAGCGCAGGAGGGTTTCGCCACGCGGGTCAAGTCGCTGATGACCGATGTGCCGGACCTGCCGAACTTCAGCCGCTTCCACGACGTTTTTCGCGAGAGGCCCAAAAGCGTGAGCAACGAGGGCAACATGCGGCCGGCGTTTTTCATGGCTTATGACGACGCCAATTGCGAATTCATCAAGCTCGCCAGCAAGGAGATCGACGAGCGGGTCAAGAAAGGTCCCGAGCTGGTGTCGGCGAATTTCGTGATTCCTTACCCGCCGGGATTTCCGATCATGGTGCCGGGCCAGGTGATTACCGCGGACACGATCACGTTCATGCGCAAGCTCGACGTGAAAGAGATCCACGGTTATCACGCCGCCCATGGCTTGAAGCTGCTCAAACCTGCGGTGCTGGCCAAGCGGAAAGGTAAACTTAATGACATGTAAGCTGCGACGACGGTCAACCCGCAATGGCGATAGGCTAAATGGCGAACCGGGCGGTTCAGGACGCCACAAAAAGCTGAACGGAGGACAATATGTTTGATTGGTTTGCTGCAACACTGCGCACCTACCCGGAGATCGCGATATTTCTCACGCTTGGCCTCGGCTACTACTTCGGCAAGTTTACCTTCAAGGGCATCGGCCTCGGGGCGGTGACCGCCACCCTGCTGGCCGGAGTCCTGGTCGGCCAGATCGGCATCACCATCTCGCCGCCTCTCAAGGCGACGGTCTTCCTCATGTTCTTGTTCGCCGTCGGCTACGCCGTCGGGCCACAGTTTGTCCGCGGTGTCGCCAAGGATGGCCTGCCGCAGGCGATATTTGCGGCAGTCCAATGTGTGTTCAGTCTGTTGGCCTGCGTCGTGATCGCGAAGATGGCCGGCTACGATCTTGGCTACTCCGCCGGGTTGTACTCGGGGTCGCAGACGATTTCCGCCGCGATGGGCCTTTCGACCGACGCCATTAACCGGCTAGGCCTCGCCGCCGACCAGGCCAAGGCCTTGCTCGACGGGATGCCAGTCGCCTATGCCGTGAGCTACATGTTCGGCACCGTCGGCTCGGCGATCGTGATCGCCATCCTCGGTCCCGCACTGCTGCGCATCGATCTCGTCGCGGCGTGCAAAGATTACGAGGAGAAGCAGGGCGGCACCAAGGAACTGGGCGGCGCCGGCTCCGCCTGGCACCGCTGGGAGCTGCGCGCCTTCCGCGTGCAGCCGGGCGGGAAGGCTGTTGGCCTGCGGGCCGCCGAGGCCGAGGCGCTGGTGCCCGACGCGCGCGTTTTCGTCCAGCGCATCCGCCGCAACGGGACGATCGAGGAGGCAACGGCGGACACGGTGCTGCGCGAGGGGGACGTGGTGGCGCTCGCCGGCGCCCGCGACGTACTCGTCAAGTTGGTCGGCGAAGGCGCGAAGGAGGTCGACGATGCTGAACTGTTGGCCGTGCCGGTGGAGGGCGTGGACGTTTTAGTGAGCAACAAGGCGGTCGACGGCAAGACTCTTATCGAACTGGCCAAGATGCCGGCCGCGCGCGGGGTCTTCTTGCGGAAGATTACGCGGGGCGCGACTGCAACCACGATCCCCATCTTGCCGAACACCAAAATCGAGCGCGGCGACCTCCTCACCGTCGTCGGTCGCACGCAGGACACGAACGCGGTGACCAAGCTGCTGGGTGTCGCGGACCGGCCGACCGACGTTGCCGACGTCGCGTTCATCGGCGCCTGGATCGTGGTTGGCGCGCTGATCGGCTCGCTGGTCTTTAAAGTCGGCGGAGCGCCCGTGACGCTCTCGACCGCGGGCGGGGCGCTCGTCGCTGGGATCGTGGGCGGCTGGCTGCGCTCGGTACGCCCGTCCTTCGGGCGCATCCCGTCGCCGACAGTCTGGTTCATGAACTCGGTGGGCCTCAACATATTCATCGCCATTGTCGGCATCTCCGCCGGCCCGGGTTTCATCAACGGTCTGAAGACGCAGGGCATCGGCCTGTTCCTGTGGGGCGCTCTCGCGACCACGATACCGCTGGTGCTCGGGATGTTCGTCGCCAAATACGTGTTCCGCTTCCATGACGCGCTCACCCTCGGCATCATCTCAGGGTCGCGCACGACGACGGCGTCGCTCGGTATGGTCTGCGATCTCGCCAAGAGTCAGGTGCCGGCGCTCGGCTACACCGTTACCTACGCGGTCGGTAACACGCTGCTGACGATCTGGGGCATGGTCGTCATCATGCTGTTGTCGTGAGGAGCATATTTACTTCCGATGATTGAATAAAAAAGGAGAATTCGATGAACGACTTAAACTTTAAACAGTACGAGAAGCTGGGCCCGTTCGAGATCAAGGACTTCCTCGCCAAGGTGGCATCGAAGTCCGCGCAGGAATCGTCCAGCTCGTACCTGAACGCCGGTCGCGGCAACCCGAACTGGGTCGCCACCGAGCCGCGCGAGGCGTTCTTCCTGCTCGGGCAGTTCGCGGTCACCGAGAGCAAGCGCGTGCTCGACCTGCCGCCGGGCGTGGGCGGCATGCCCAAGGCAGCGGGCATTGCCGGCCGGCTTGAAGCCTGGCTGACGAAGCACGACGACATGCCGGGTGCGCCTTTCCTGAAGGCGATGGTGCCGTGGGCCGTGAAGAAGTTCGGCTTCGACGCCGACAAGTTCGTGCACGAGCTGGTGGACTCCATCATCGGCGACCACTACCCGGTGCCGGACCGCATGCTGGTGCACAACGAGCAGATCGTCCACGAGTACCTGCAGTGGGCGATGTGCGGAACCCCGCGGCCGAAGGGCAAGTTCAAGCTCTACGCGGTCGAGGGCGGCACCGCCGCCATGTGCTACATCTTCAAGTCGCTGAAGAGCAACCGGATCCTCAACCCCGGCGACACGATCGCGCTCGGCGTGCCGATCTTCACCCCGTACCTCGAGATGGCGCACCTGGAGGACTACGACCTCAAGTTCGTCGAGGTGCACGCCAAGCAGGAGAACCGGTTCCAGTACCCCGATGAGGAGCTCAAGAAGCTCCTCGACCCGAAGATCAAGGCGTTCTTCATCGTCAACCCGGGCAACCCGTTCGCCGTGGCGCTCTCGCCCGAGACGATCAAGAAGATCGGCGCCGTGCTCAAGAAGCGGCCGGATCTGATCCTGCTGACCGACGACGTCTACGGCACCTTCGTGCCGGGCTTCCGCTCGCTGATGGGGGAGTTCCCGAAGAACACCATCGGCGTCTACTCCTACAGCAAGTACTTCGGCTGCACCGGCTGGCGCCTGGGCACGATCGCGGTCCACGAGGACAACATCTTCGACGAAATGATCGCCGCGCATCCGGAGCCCATCAAGAAGCTGCTCGACAAGCGCTACGGCGGGCTCACGCTCGAGCCGCGCAAGCTCGCATTCATCGACCGCATCGTGGCGGACAGCCGCGACGTCGCGCTCAATCACACGGCGGGCCTGTCGCTGCCGCAGCAGGTCATGATGACGCTGTTCTCGCTGAGCGAGCTGATGGACGACAAAGAAGGACTACCAGAAAGCCTGCATCGGCATCGTCAAGAAGCGCGTCGAGGCGACGATCGAGGGGCTGGGCATCGAAGTCGGCGAGAACCCGCTCTTCGACTACTACTACGGCCTGATCGACTTCGAGTTCTTTGCCCGCAAGTACCTGGGCGAGGACGTCGTCAAGTGGATGAAGGCGAACGTGCATCCGCTCGACATCGTGTTCCGGCTGGCCGAGGACCACGGCATCGTGCTGCTCAACGGCAGCGGCTTTGCCGCTCCGGACTGGTCGGTGCGCATATCGTTCGCCAACCTGGACGATCACGTCTACGACGACATCGGCCGGGCGGTGCGCGCCATCGCGCGCGGCTACAGACTGGCCTATGAGGCAGCCACAGGGAAGACTGTCCAGCCGGCGGGTCAGAAGACACCCGGTGCAAAACGCTAGCTTGCCTAGCGCCGGCCAGCGCGCGAGGGCGCCAAGGAGATCAACGGGAATTTGCCGTAAAACCGTTGAGGATATTGCATGCGAAGATGAAGTGAGCATGACCAGCAGGAGACAACAAGTATGGATTATTTCATCAAAGCCTTGCAGCAAAATCCGGAACTAGCGATCTTCCTCGCGCTCGCCGTCGGCTTCGCGATCGGTCGCGTGAAGATCGGCGGTTTCAGTCTTGGAACGGTGGTAGGCACACTATTCGCCGGCGTTATCATCGGCCAGCTCGACATCAAGGTCCCGTCGCTCGTCAAGACGGTTTTTTTCGATCTCTTCCTATTTACCACCGGGTACAAAGTCGGGCCGCAATTCTTCCGCGGCCTCAAGAAAGATGCGCTGTCGCAAATGGCGCTCACATTAGTGCTCTGCACCACTTGTCTGGCGACCGCTTTCGTCGCCGCCAAGCTGCTTGGCTACGACATCGGCACCGCAGCCGGCCTGCTGGCTGGAGCGTTTACCGAGTCGACGGTGATCGGCACGGCGGGTGATGCCATCAATCGCCTGGCGATTTCGGCGGAAGAGAAGGCGCGTCTGCTCAATAATATTCCGGTCGCTTATGCCGTAACTTATCTGGTCGGAACCACAGCGGTGGTTTGGTTCCTGCCGAACATTGGGCCGAAGTTGATGGGGATCAATCTCAAGGACGAGGCGAAAAAAATGCAGGCGCAGGCGTCGGGCGGAACAGAAGCGCAGCCTGGAATCATTTCTCCCTCGCGCTCCTTCGATGTGCGCGCCTACCGTGTGAGCAACGAACGGCTCGTCAATAAAAGCATCGCAGAGATCGAAGCGATGCCCAAGGATGTTCGGATCTTTATTCAGCGCATCCGCCGCGCCGGTGCGATCATCGAGGCCGAGCCTAACACGGTCATTCAACGCGAAGATGTGATCGTAGTGATGGGGCGGACGGAAGTCCTTGTCGAGCGCAGCAGCGTCGTCGGCCCAGAAGTCGACGACAAAGAGCTGCTCGATTTTCCCGTCGAAGTTTTGGATGTGGTGATGACGAACAAGGCTCTCTACGGCAAAACGATGGAGGATTTGGTAAAGGTGGAGCCCTGGCCGACGCAATTCCGCGGCGTCTTTTTGCGCAAGCTCACGCGCGCCGGGCAGGAGATTCCGATTACCCTGACGACCCAACTGGACCGCGGCGATCTGCTCAGTCTTGCCGGCGCCAAACGCGATGTCGATCGCGCCGTGGCCGCGCTGGGCTACGCCGACTGGCCGACCACTGCGACCGACATGGTTTTCGTCGGCAGCGGCATCGTGCTTGGCGGGCTCGTCGGCCTGCTTACTGTGACTGTCGCCGGGCTGCCGATCACGCTCACCGCCAGCGGCGGCGCTCTCATCATGGGGCTGGTGTTCGGTTGGCTGCGCTCGGTATTTCCCGCGTTCGGCCGGATTCCCGAAGCCGCGATGTGGGTTTTTGACATGGTCGGTTTGAGCGTCTTCATCGGCGTGGTTGGCTTGACTGCGGGGCCGAGCTTTATTTCCGGCCTGCAGAAGTCGGGCATCAGCCTGGTCTTCGTCGGTTTTATCGCGGCTCTGTTGCCCCATTTGGTGGCGATTCTCTTCGGTCGATACGTCTTGAAGATGAATCCGGTGATCCTCTTGGGCGCCTGCTCCGGGGCGGGCACGATGACCGCCGCGCTGCGCGCCATCCAGGACGAGGCGCAAAGCAAGATCCCCGCGTTGGGTTACACGGTGCCGTACGCCGTCGGAAATATCGTGCTCACCGCCTGGGGTCCCGTCATCGTCGCCTTGATGTCGGCGGGAAACTGAGCCCATGGGAGCTGTCACTTTAAGCGGCGAATTCCACCTTCCGGTGGCGTTCGATTTGACGGCGACGTTCTTGTTCGCGATCACCGGCACTTTGGCCGGCATGCGGCGCCATTACGACATCATCGGGGTTTTTGTCTTGGCGTTTGCCGCGGCACTCGGCGGCGGACTGATTCGCGACGGAATTTTTATCTCCGTCGGACCACCGGTTGCGATCACCAATGTTTATTATCTCCAGGTGGTTACGGTGGCGGTGATCGGAACAATCGTAATCGGCCGCATCGTGCCGCCGGTGCGGCGCATACTTAGCGTCGTGCCGACGCCCAGTAACGATGATTCGTGCTGCCTTTGGTCAAATCGCCACATACGACTCCTTTGGAAGGAAGAGAAAGCGGCCCCCGGAGCGTTTTCGAGCGCCTCAATCTTGAAGATCGCTTGGCCAAGACCTACATCATGGTTTTATCGCTTGTCGACGCGCTCGGCCTGGGCATTTACGCCGTGGTCGGCGCGCAGAAATCTCTCGATCACGGCTTGCCGATCGGTGCGGCCATTCTGGTCGGCGCTGTCAACGCCTCCGGCGGCGGTCTGCTCCGCGATGTGCTGACAAGGGAAGTTCCGCTGCTGTTTAAACCTGGTCAGTTTTACGCGTTGACGGCCGTGGTCGGCGCCATCGTGTTTGTCTTTCTCATTCTGGTGGCGCGATTTTGATGTTCAACGCGCCGCCCTGATTGCGATCGGGACGACATTTCTTGTTGCGGGTTCTTGCCGATTCGATTCGATTGGCAGCAGCCCGCCGCTGGTGTGGGAGGAGCAAAGGTAAGTTCTCACATTTGACGGAGGTGAGCGTATGAAAGAAGATCAAGGAGCACTATACAGTCCCGTGGGGAGGAGTGGGTCTGGTTCGCCTCGTTCCGGCTCGAGACAATAACTTTTCTCGTCTCGCTGCTGTTCGGTGCGGATCCGAGAGCTTCGCGCAAGACGTGATTTCACAGGAAGAGCCGACGCCCTCGTGCAGTCGATGAAATTACTACGCCCATCGAGCGCTCCTTTCTTGAACGGAATTCGCCGCGCCGGGTTTCTTCCCCTGGCTCAAGGATCAATTAGAAGACACCCCAGCTTTCTTTCGCGATACCAAGCTCGACCTCAATCTGCGCAGTTTCTACTTGCAGCGCGACAAATACGGCGACGATGTCAGCGCGGCCTGGGCGTTTGGCGGCGCGCTCGCGTACAAGTCCGGCTGGCTGCTCGATCGAATTCAGGTCGGCACGACTTTCTATTGGTCCAACCGGCTCTACGGTCCGCAGGATAAGGATGGCACGCTGCTGCTCAAGCCGGGTCAGCATGGTTACAGCGTGTTGGGCCAGGCCTACGGCCGGGTAAAACTTTTCGAAGATCACGTCGTGAATCTGTATCGCTATGAATACAACACGCCGTTCATCGGCAAAGACGACATCCGGATGACGCCGAACACGTTTGAAGGCTACACGCTGAACCGGATCGTTCGGCGGCAAAGACGGCGCGCCGGGATTCCGTTACGGCACCGGCTATATCACCAAGATCAAAAAGCGAGAATGCTGACGACTTCATTTGGATGTCGAAAGACGCCGGCGCCGACGTCAAACGCGGCGTCGCAGTGGCGGGCGGCACGTTCACCTACGGTAAATTTTCCCTCGGCGCCGTCAACTATTTTTCCAACGACATCATCAATATTTTCTACACCGAGACCAAGTACAGTTTTCCCATCACCAAGGATATCGGCGCCTTATTGTCATTTCAATTTACCGATCAGCGCAGCGTCGGGGAAAATCTCTTGAATGGCCAATCGTTCCTTGGCGATCAGATTGGCGTGAAGGCCGACGTGAGTTATGGCGGCGCGGTGTTCACGCTCGGTTACTCGGATACGATGCGCCGGCAGGATATGCAAAATCCCTGGAGCGGTTATCCCGGCTACACCGCCGTCCAGGTGCAGGATTTCAATCGCGCTAAAGAACAGGCCCTGATCACCAAATTATCCTACGACTTCTCCCGCCTCGGTCTCGAAGGCGTGTCGACCTCCGTGCTTTTTGTCCATGGCTGGGGCAGAGTCAATCCGTCGACGAAGAACGGCGTGCCTGACGAAAACGAATTTGACGCCGATTTCCAATGGCGTCCCAAGTGGAGTTTTCTCAAGGGCTTCTCGTGGCGCTTCCGTTATGCGAGGGTGCATCAGTATCAAAACCCCAAAGACAGCCAGACACAATTATCGATTTATTCTTAACTACGATTTTTCGTCGCTGTAAAAATTCAAACGGAGAGCACAATGGCATTTACCATCATCGACGCGTCCGGGCCGATTATCAGCGCCAAGATTAACGGCGAACTGACCAAGAGCGAGGTGAGCCAGATGCAAGCCGCAGCCCTGGCGGCGATCGGGCGCTGCGGCAAGATCAGCGCGCTCTTCATTCTGGAAAATTTTAATGGATGGGCGCGGGCAGGGGATTGGGGCGATATCACTTTTTTGACCGAGCACGATGGCGATATCTCCAAGATCGCAGTTGTCGGCGACGAGAAATGGCGGGATTTTGCCGAGGCGTTTCTCGCCAAAGGTTTCCGTCAAGCTGCGGTGGAATATTTTCTTACCGAGGATCTCGCCAAAGCCCGCGCCTGGCTCGAGGCGGATAGCCGCTAGTTATTTCGAATAACCCTTCGATGAGTTCTTCGAGCAAAATCATTGTTGGAGTGGTATCCGGCACCGTGGCATTGGACTAAGGTCCAATGTACAGTGTCGAAGAAATTCGATAATAAATATCGTTAATTACAAGAAGTCGAGGTTTTGCCTATGCCGGGGGAGCTCTAAGAGTGAACCACCCGGCAGCAAGCCGCGGCGACTTAACGCGCCGTGATCGGCTTCGATCGATAAAGAGCTGTCTGAGATATGAAACCGCACTATGCCAAAATTTGGGGGATCACTGTGAATGCCAAAAATGTTAACTTCTGGGACAAGCGCTGGCGTGGCAAGCCGGCGGCGCTGATCGCCGGTCTTTTTCTGGCGGCCGGGGTTGCGTGCTCGAAGAAAACCGAGGCGCCGCCACCGGCGCCGCCCAAGGTTACGGTGGCCCATCCGGAAACCCGCACCCTGGTCGACGAGGACAATTACAACGGCTGGCTCGAAGCCGCGGAGAATGTCGACCTGCGTTCGCGGGTGCGCGGCCATATCGCCAAGATCGGCTTTACCGACGGTCAAATCGTCAAGAAGGGCGACTTGCTGTTCCAGCTCGACCCGCGGCCGTTCGAAGCCGAGGTCGGGCGCGCCCGTGACGAGCTCCGGGTCGTAGAAGCGCAGAAAGTCGCCGCGGACCGGGATTACGAGCGCATGAAACAACTGGTCGGCGAAGGCGCGGTCAGCAAGACCGAAGCCGATAAGTCCGAAGCGCGCGCATTATCCCTGGCAGCCCAGGTGGAAGCGGCGAGGCAGGAGATCACGCGCAAAGAGTTGGATGTCGAATACGCGCGGATTACCGCGCCGATCGGCGGCAGGGTCAGCCGAGCGCAGCTGACGGTCGGCAATCTGGTAAGCGCCGGCGGTAATGATCCGGTTCTAACGACCATTGTGTCGATTGACCCGATTTTTCTCTATTTCAATATCGATGAGCGCTCGCTGCAGCGCTACATGAAAACTAATCAGGAAAGGGCGCGGCAAAAGACCGGCGCCCCGCCCAAGTTTCCCTTCAACTTCGGCCTCGACAGCGACGACGGCTTCCCGAACAAAGGTGTGCTGGATTTCGCCAATAACCGCGTCGATAACGCGACCGGAACCATCCAGGTGCGCGGGGTGGTGGCCAATCCGCAGGGCCGTTTCGTTCCCGGGTCCCGCGTGCGGGTGCGCATCCCGTTCGGCGACGCTTACCAGGCGGTGTTGGTTCCGGATACCGCCGTTCTTACCGACCAGGACAAAAAATATTTGTTACTGATCAATGATCAGAATGTAGTTTTCCGGCGCGACATCAAACCCGGACGATTGCTCGAAGACGGCATGCGGGTCGCAAGCGCCGCGGATAAAGGCCAGGAAATCAAGCCGAACGATTGGGTAATCGTTAACGGTCTGCAACGCGCGCGCATCAACAACCCGGTCGAACCGATGGACAATTCAGGCAAGCCGATCGCCCAGGCCAAAACCACTGAGCCTCAACCGGCTCCGGCGGCCAAAGCCCATTAATGACCCTTTGCCGGTAAATAATAGAGAGTCCAGCTATGGCCGAATTTTTTGTTGACCGTCCGATTTTCGCAACGGTTCTTTCTTTGGTGATCGTTCTCATCGGATTGGTGGCGCTGACGCAGCTGCCGATTTCGCAGTATCCCGAAGTCGTGCCGCCGACAATTCAGGTGACAGCGACGTACCCGGGCGCCAACGCCGTCACGGTCGCCGAGACCGTCGCCCAGCCGATCGAACAAGAGGTGAACGGCGTCGAGCGCATGCTCTACATGTTTTCGCGCAGCACCAACGACGGCCAGTTGACGCTCGATGTGACCTTCGAGCTCGGGACCGATCTCGACGCCGCGCAAGTGCTGGTGCAAAACCGCGTCGCGATCGCCGAAGCGAAGCTGCCCGAAGAGGTCAAACGGCTCGGCATCTCGACCAAGAAAAAATCGCCAAGCATCCTGCTCGTGGTTAATTTGGTCTCTCCCAACGGGCGCTACGATCAACTCTATCTGAGCAACTTCGCCACCTTGAATATCAAGGACGATCTGGCGCGCGTGAAAGGCGTCGGCGACGTGACTTTCCTCGGCGCGCGCGACTACAGCATGCGCGTCTGGCTCGACCCGACCAAACTCGCTTCCCGTCAAATGACCGCGAGCGATGTCATTAGCGCGATCAAAGAGCAAAACGTGCAGGTGGCCGCCGGCCGCATCGGCCAGCCGCCGGTGCCCCAGGGCTCGTCGGTGCCGTTCCAGTTGCCGATCAATACCCAAGGCCGGTTCACCGCTGAAGAGCAGTTCGACAACATTATCATCAAGACCGGCAAACAGGGGCAGATCGTCTATTTGCGCGACGTCGTCAGCGACAGCAAATACGACAAAGACGGCAAGATGATTCTGCGCGGCATCGAGCTCGGCGCCAAGAACTACGACGTCAATAGCTACCTCGGCTCCAAAGAGAACAGGTTGCCGGCCGCAACCCTGGCGGTTTTTCAATTGCCCGGCGCCAACGCTCTTCGAGACCGCCGAGCAGATTAAAGCCAAGATGGCGGAACTGAAGAGCCGGTTCCCTGAAGGAGTCGAGTACCGGATCGTTTACGATACGACGGTGTTTGTCAACGAATCGGTGCACGAGGTTTACAAGACTTTGTTCGAAGCTTTTGTGCTGGTGTTTATCGTCGTGCTGATTTTCTTGGGCGATTGGCGCGCGACGCTGATGCCGATGATCGACGTGCCGGTGTCGCTGATCGGCACGCTCGCGATAATGGCGGTGATGGGATTTTCGCTCAACAACCTGACGCTATTCGGTCTGGTTCTGGCGATCGGCATTGTCGTCGACGATGCCATTGTCGTCGTCGAAAACATCGAACGATGGATGTCCACGGGGATGCCGGCGCGCGAAGCGACCATCAAGGCGATGGACGAGATTACCGGGCCGGTCATCGCGATCACGCTGGTGTTGAGCTCGGTGTTCGTGCCGACCGCGTTTTTGGCGGGAATATCGGGACAGTTCTACCGGCAATTCGCTTTGACCATAGCGGTTTCAGTCATTATCTCGGCGATCAACGCGATGACCATGGCGCCGGCGCGCGCCGTTACATTGATCAAGCCGCACACCCCGGGACATCACCGCGATGCCCTGCCGCCGCAGGGGATTGCCGCCCTCGTCGGTTTTATCGTCTATCACTATGTCACGCCCCATGTGCTGGCGCTCCTGGGCATGGCTGCGCCGGCTCACGGCGCCGAAGCCGAAGCGGTGCACCAAACTTCGCAATGGGGTCTTTGGGCGGTGCGTCTCGGCGTGTTCGCAGTGGGCACCGGGGTGGGCTGGATGTTCAGGAGCCCGATCAACCATGGCATCGGTTTGTTTCTCGGCGTGTTCAACCGCTTTTTCGATCGTCTCGCCAACGGCTACGGTAAGATCGTGCGCAGCCTCGTGCGGGTCGGTTTTATCGTGCTGGTTATTTACGGCGGTCTGTTGGCGCTGACGGTCTGGGGCTTCAACGTAACGCCCAAGGGCTTTATCCCGGAACAAGACAAGGGTTATTTGGTTCTCAACGCCCAGCTGCCGGAAGGCGCCAGCCTGGAGCGCACCGATAAGATGATCGCGCAGATCAGCGAAGTGGCGCGCAAAACCAAGGGCGTCGCTTACTCAATCGACGTGCCGGGTTATTCAATCTTGCTGGGCACCAACATCAGCAACATCGGCGGCATGTTCGTGATCCTCGATCCCTTCGAAGAGCGCGCCGGTATCCCGGGACTGGGGGCCAACGAGATTGCCGTGGAGTTGCGCAAGAAACTTGCCGGCTTCCAGGAAGCTCGCATCGGCATCTTCAACGCCCCGCCGATCGATGGGCTAGGCGCCACGGGTGGATCGAAACTCCACGTTCAAGACCGGCGCGCCGCCGGACTGAGGACCTTGGAGGGTGGTGTCCAATCGATCGTCGAAGCGGGCCAGCGCGATCCGACCTTTGCCGGTATGTTCACTTCCTTCGGCGTCACCCAGCCGCAACTGTTTGTCGATATCGATCGTGAAAAAGCCAAGGCGCAAAATGTCTCTCTCGACGAGATCAATACGACATTACAGACTTATCTCGGCTCGATTTACGTCAACGATTTTTCCTTCCAAGGGCGCAACTGGCAGGTCAACGTGCAGGCCGATCCGAGCTTTCGCGATAAAACACCGGACATAGGCCGGTTGGAAGTGCGCAATGGCGCCGGTGACCGCGTGCCTCTGGACACGTTTATCAAAGTTAAAACCACCAGCGGCCCGGCGATCGTCAACCATTACAACATTTATCCTTCCGCCGAGGTGAATATTATTCCAGCGCCTGGAGTGAGCTCCGGCCAACTGATCACTACCAGCGAGAAGTTGGTGGGCGAGCAGCTCTCGTCCGGGTTGGGCTTCGAGTGGACCGAGCTGTCGCTGCAGCAGATCCTCGCCGAGAAGGATTTCCTGACCAAGATCATATTCCCGTTATCCGTGCTGTTCGTCTTTATGGTTCTGGCGGGGCAATACGAAAGCTGGTCGTTGCCCTTTGCCATTCTGCTGATCGTGCCGATGTGTCTGTTGGCCGCATTAATCGGCGTCAACTTTATGAAACTCGATAACAGCATTTTTACCCAAATCGGTCTGATCACACTGATCGGTCTGGCCGCTAAAAACGCCATTCTCGTCGTCGAGTTTTCCAAGCAGCTCGAAGACGAGGGCAAGAGCCGCGTCGACGCCGTGGTCGAAGCCTCGCGCGTGCGCCTGCGGCCGATTCTCATGACTGCGTTCGCTTTCATCCTCGGCGTGGTGCCGCTGGTCGTCGCCAAAGGAGCCGGCGCTGAGATGCGCTTTGCCTTGGGCGTGGCGGTCTTCAGCGGCATGCTCGGTGTAACTTTCTTCGGTCTGGTCTTTACACCGGTGTTTTACGACGTAATTCGTCGCTTCGCGAAGAAGAAAAGCCCTGCGCCCGGACCGGCCGAGATTCACGCCGCTCCTTCCGAAGCTCACAATCCGTCAGGAGGACCTCACTAACATGGCGTTACGGATTGCGCTGGTCTTATTTCTTGTATTTCACCGGTTGCACGCTGGGTCCGGACTACCAGCGTCCGTCAGTATCGACCCCGGAGAATTACCGCGGCCTGCAAGGAACGCCGGCGGCCGATTCGCTGGCCGATATGCCGTGGTGGGAAATCTTCAGGGATCCGGTGCTGCAGGAGCTGATCCGCGAAGCGTTGAAGAACAACTATGATCTGCGCACCGCCGCCGCGCGGGTGGAAGAGGCGAGGGCGCAGGTTGGCGTTTCGCGCTCGTTTCTTTACCCGAGCTTTAACCTTAACAGCGGCGGCAGCGCCCAGCAGGTTTCCCGGGCCACCGATCCTTCCCAATCCGACGGCGCCAACCGCTCATGGCAAAACTGGTTCGGCGGGTTCGGCATGGTGTGGGAGGTCGATGTCTTCGGCCGGATCCGCCGCGAAGCGGAAGCTGCCAAAGCCGTCTACGAGGCCAGCGAAATGGACCGGCGCGGCGTCTACATCGCGCTAGTTGGCGATGTGGCGCAGTTTTATTTACTTTTGCGTGAGCTCGATCTCGAGCTTGAGATCACCAGACGCACGCTCAAGCTCAATGACGACACGGTGCGGTTTTACCGCAGCCGCTATGAAACCGGGGTTTCCAACCGGCTCGAAGTGGAACAGGCGGTGGCCAATCGCGCCCGCACCGCGGCGGTGATTCCCGATCTCGAACGGCGCATCGCCCAGCAGGAAAACCTGATCAATTTTCTGCTCGCGCGCAATCCCGGCGCGATTCCGCGCGGCGCCGTGTTGACCGACGAATATTATCCGCCCGCCATTCCCGCCGGCTTGCCGTCGGCGTTGCTCGAACGGCGGCCTGACGTGCAAAGCGCTGAGCAGTTGCTGGTGGCCGCCAACGCCAATATCGGCGCGGCGAAGGCACTGTTCTTTCCCAATTTCTCCATGAGCGGCGCGCTTGGCGGCAACAGTCACGACTTCTCCAACATCTTCGACAAGCGGGCGCAGATTTGGTCGGTTGCCGGCGGTTTTTTCCAACCGATTTTCCAGGGCTGGCGTCTATTCTGGAACTATGAAGGAACCAAGGCGCGCTTTGACCAGGCGCTCGCGCAATACGAGAAGGCCGCGCAAAACGGCTTCCGCGAGGTCGCCGATGCGTTGGTCAGCCTTGACAAGCTTAAGGACCTGCGGGCCGAGAAAGAATCGGAGGTGGCCGCGTTGCAAAATTCCAGCCGTCTTTCGCGGCTGCGCTACGACGCCGGTTTCTCGAACTATCTCGAGGTTTTGATCGCTGATCAGGATCTCTTCAATGCCGAGCTCGAACTGGCAAGAGCGCGCGGTTTGCAACTCATCGGTGTGGTCCAACTGTACCGCGCCCTCGGTGGCGGATGGCAACCGTAAAATAAAAAAACACGTTCAAAACGTTCAAGCCGTTAAGGAATGAGAGGTCGGCCAAAACGCAGCGATGGAGTGCGGCAGTAAGGGAGTTATGCATTTAATCGCCAGCCTTCCAACATTCCAGTGCTCCAACAATCCAGTCGTCCTGGGCGCGACGGGGAGTAAAGCGTGATGTCCGCAGCGATCGATACGCGCGCCGGCGGTTTGCACGGTTTCGCGCAAGGTTATCTGCGCCGGCGATACACCATACTGTTTTATATGCTCTTGCTTACCGTGGGGGGCTTGCCGCTCATCACCACCTTGGGCTTTACCGGCGCGCTGGTCGACTTCCTTCTGGCGGCGAGCCTGCTTGCCGCGGTAACCCCGATCGGCCAGGCGAGAAAACCCGGCGTTATGCTCGCCGTTGCTTTGATTTGGTTGGCGCGGCCGGTGACGGTCTGGTTCGATCATCCGCTGCTCTCTGCCGCCACGCTCGGACTGTGGATATTGATCGGCCTGCTCGCTGCCGGCTTCGCTTTGCGATTTGCCATGCGGGCAACCCGGGTCGATGCCGAACACCTCTACGCTGCGCTCAGCGCTTACTTGCTCGCGGGAATTTTTTTCGGCTTACTCTACTGGGTGCTTGAGCAAACGAGGCCGGGAACGTTCGCCGCGCCCGGCGACTTTTCGCGCATGAGCGCTTTCTATTTCAGCTTTGTGACGCTGGCGACGCTCGGTTACGGCGATATCGTGCCGCGCACCGATGTGGCGCGCGGCCTGGCCATCGTCGAAGGGGTCGGCGGTCAACTGTTTCTAGCGGTGATGGTGGCCCGTCTGGTAAGTTTATACGGGCGCGGGGGTCGGAGCTAGGCTCCGATGCAGCGACAATGGAAATGATTCGATGGAGTGGCAAATAAGCTGAGATCGGCTTATGAATCTGTACTTTATGCGTCACGGCATTGCGGCGGACCGCGCCACCGGCAAAAGCTCGGATGATTGGCAACGAACGCTGACCCCAAAGGGGATCAAAAGAATTCACAAAGAAGCGCGAGGGCTCATAACCCTCTCACTGTCTTTTGACCGAATTCTCACCAGTCCGTTGGAGCGCGCGCGCCAGACGGCAAAAATCGTCGCCCAGGCGCTGCAGCTGGAGGACCGCTTGGAGGAGTTCGAGCAGCTCGGCCCCGACCGATCGGTCCGCGACCTCTTGTCCGGCTTGGCCGCATACGCGGGCAAGGAACAAATCCTATTGGTGGGTCATGAGCCGCTGCTCAGCAGCACGGTTTCTTTTTTATTGTCAGAAAAGGCAGGGGCGCAAATTCAGCTGAAAAAGGGCGGGCTCTGCTGCCTCGAAGTGGACGCCGTTGCGCCGCGCAAGAGCGCGGTGCTGCAGTGGGCGCTGGCGCCGAAGCATCTACGGTTGCTGGCGCGTTGAACAGCCTGGCCCATTGGACGCCTCGCTGGGTGAAAGAAAAGATCGTGGAAGGAGATAATCAACCACCGCCTGAAGCCCCGGTCTGGCGAGGCGCAACCCGCGGCGGCGCGGCGGCGACGCCAACCACCTGAGGCCGCGGCCATGCAAAGCGCGCTGTCACGCTTACTGCGGAGCCGGCTGAAGAAGTTCGTCGCGCTGGCGCCGGAAATTCGCGCCAACGCCGAAGCAAAAACCATCCATGACGCGCGCGTTTGGAGCCGGCGTTTCCAACAGGCGCTCGATGCCTTCTTTGCCAAGCCACGTCCGGCCAAGGTGCGGCGCTTGCGGCGAACACCTCGACGGATTCGGCGCGCGCTCGGTAAATGGCGCAATTTCGATGTCCTGCTCGAGATCGTCGCGCAGGAGCAGCGCCGCACGCGCAGCGTGGCCAAGCGGCAAGCCTGGACCGGTATCCGCGACTACTTATTACAGAAACGCACGAAAGAGGTTGCCCGCGCGTCGAAGAGAGTGGTGCGCGAAGACCTTGGAGAGTACGCGGCCCGAGCCCAAAGGGTGGTGCGACAGGCCAGCGATGAAAGCCCGGAGATTCTGATGCAGCGGCTCGGTGCTAGCGTGCAAGAAGCGCAGATCGCCTGGCAGTCGAGCTTGACCCAGGCACGGAGCACTCGCGCGGCCGACGACCTGCACCGGCTGCGCATCGCCACCAAAGTTTTACGGTACCGGACGGAGCTGCTTTACGATGTCGGTGCCAAACACTTTAAGCCGCAGCTCAAATGGTTGGCTGCTTTGCAAGAAGCTCTCGGCGTCTGGCACGACCGCCAAGTGTTCCACCGAGCGGTTGCCGAAGCGCTGGCGCGTCCGGAGGTTTTACTGAACGAGATGCAAGCGGTGCGGTTACTCTTGGCGGAAGTGGAGAAGGAACGCAGCCGCCAAGCCAACGAGATCGAGAACGTATTTCGCCTGGCGATGGAGTCGCCAGAGAATCAACAGATTAAGATTGGCAGCGAATCCGACGAGACCCTGCGGCTGCCGACCATCACCGAAACGGCAAACGAAAAAGACTGACTGATTAACCAGGAGGCAACTCTGTGAACAACAAAGATATGAAGAAATTAATCAAGAACGCGCGCAAGCTCGCCAAGCCTTTCCGCGTGACCGATGGCAAATTCCGCCTGAAGGACATCGACCCCGGCGATACCCTCGATTTGACATCCGAGGACAAGCCGCGCGCCAAGGAAGCGCTCGCCATGGGCACCGAGGTGTTGGCCGAGCTTCAGGACATGCTTTATGCCCAGGACAACTGGGCCGTGCTGCTGATCTTCCAAGCGATGGACGCCGCCGGCAAAGACGGCGCGATCAAGCATGTCATGTCCGGGGTCAACCCGCAGGGCTGCCAGGTTTTTTCTTTCAAGGCGCCGACCAGCGAAGACCTCGACCATGATTACCTCTGGCGCTGTATCAAGTGTATGCCCGAGCGCGGCCGCATCGGCATTTTCAATCGCAGCTATTACGAGGAAACCCTGGTGGTGCGGGTGCACCGGGAGTTTTTAGAACATCAAAAAATCCCGCCCGACCTGATCACCAAGGATGTCTGGAAAGACCGCTTTCAGGACATCCGCAGCTTCGAGCGCTACCTGACGCGCAACGGTGTCGCCATCCTCAAGTTCTTTCTGCATGTCTCCAACAAAGAGCAGAAGAAGCGTTTTCTCGAGCGCATCGAAGAGCCCGAGAAGAACTGGAAGTTCTCGGCTAACGACGCCAAGGAGCGCCAATACTGGGACGATTATATGGACGCCTACGAAGATATGATTCGTAACACCGCGACGAAAGACGCGCCGTGGTACGTCGTGCCCGCCGACAACAAGTGGTTTACCCGCGTGGTGGTCGCGGCCGCCGTCATCGATGCGCTGGCCGAGCTCGATCTGAAATATCCGAAAGTCAGCGAGGCAAAGTTGAAAGAACTGGCGGCGGCGAAACGGGCGTTGAATGCCGGCAAGTGATCCAGCATGTTTGAAATTTGCGTTTGCCCTGAACTTTACTGAATCGGCAAAAGAATACCTCCCGCAAAGGCGCAAAGACGCGAAGTGACGGGTCTCGGCCCGTCATCCCGAGTGAAAGCGAGGGATCTGAGAAAGATTTCTCCCTTCAGTCGAAATGACAACGTGGATTACTTTGCGCTCTTGGCGCCCCTTCGATTTAACTCAGGACAGGCTTGGCGGGAGAAATGTTGTCTATGATGGATTGCGCGGCCGAAAGAGAATCATTGAAGCGCGACAAACGAGATGTTTGATCTGGAGTTGGCGATTCGATTAGGCGCGGCGCTCGGTCTCGGCCTGCTGCTGGGTTTAGAGCGGGAGCGAAAACGCGATGCCGAGCTTATGTTCGGCGGCGTGCGAACCTTCGCCCTGATCGCTCTATTGGGCGCGCTCGGTGCCTTCATGGAGCGCGAGTTGGACCAAAACTGGCTTCTGGTTGCCGCGTTCATCGCCGTAAGCGCGCTGGTGATCATGTCCTACGCGACGACGGCGGCGCGCGGCGAGCTGGGAATCACCTCTGAAATCAGCGCCCTGCTCGCCTTCATGGTCGGCGCGTTGTGTGGCTGGGACAAAGTTGCGGTGGCCAGCGTCGCAACGGTGGTTAGCCTGCTGTTGCTTACGCTCAAGGACTTTTTGCACGGTCTGGCCCGGCGCGTCGAACTCGCCGATGTTGAGGCGACCCTGCAGTTTGCCGTCATCAGCGTGATCATTCTACCGCTCCTGCCCAATGAGACCTTCGGCCCGCCACCGCTGGACGTTATTAATCCATACAAAATTTGGTTAATGGTCGTGCTCATCGCCGGGCTGAATTTCCTCGGCTATGTGCTGGTCAAGGTGCTTGGCGGCGAACATGGATTTGTCGTCACCGGTATCCTTGGCGGTCTGGTGTCGAGCACGGCCGTGACGCTGAGCTTCTCCCAGCGCAGCCGGCGCGAGCCGGAAATGGCCAGCGCGTTCGTGCTGGCGATCGTCGTCGCGTGGACGATCATGTTCGTTCGGGTCGTCGTCGTGGTCGGCCTGGTCAACAGGTTTCTTGCCAGGGATTTGGCTTTGGCGCTTGGCTGCATGGCGGCGGCTGGACTGCTGGTTTCGCTGGTCCTGTGGCGGCGCAGCAGAGGGCGTGTGACCGGCAGTGGTGACCGCGGGAGCGAACCCGTTCGAACTCAGCGAAGCGATCAAGTTTGGCTTGCTGTTCGGCATTGTGACCGTCATAGCCAAAGCCGCGGAGACTTATCTCGGCGCAAAGGGACTCTACCTGGCGGGAGCCATCGCCGGTCTCACCGACGTCGATGCGATTTCCCTCTCGATGGCGAATCTCGCGACCAGCAATCCGCAAAGTGTCAAGATCGCGGCTTACACAATCGTCATTGCCGTGCTTTCGAATACCCTGGTGAAGACCGGAATGGCGGCGTTTATGGGCGCGCCTGCGTTGCGGCGCACGATCGTACTGGTCACGTTGGTCTTGCTGGTTGCGGCAGCCGCAGGGAGTTATTTCGCATGAACCGAAACAAATTCAATAATCAAAAGCACGAAATCCGAATCTCGAAATTCGAAACAATATCAAAACGATGCATGACAAAATAAAAAGAATGTTCCAAACGGGACGGAGCGGAGTCGGTGTTTTGAATTTTCCACCTTTGGCATTTATTTAGGTTTGTTTCGGATTTCGTGCTTCGAATTTCGGATTTTATTTCGTTAGTTCTTTTGCGCGAGGAATGTTGCTTAGGTCGTTTTCGTGAATCTTTCGTAGGAATTTAACAGACCCCTCATGAATTCGCGCGGCAACTGAGATATAGGGACCATGAATCAGCATCCGACAGAGACAAAGGCAAGCCAGTCCGGCACCACCGCACTGCGCTTCGACGTGATCGCCGGCCTGACGGCAGCGGCGGTTGTTCTTCCGAAGGCGATGGCCTACGCGACGGTTGCCGGCTTGCCGGTTGCGGTGGGCCTGTATACCGCGTTTGTCCCGATGGTGATCTACGCGCTGCTCGGCTCGTCGCGGGTGCTGAGCGTCAGCTCCACCACCACGCTGGCGATCCTCGCCGGCACGCAGCTCGGACTGGCCGTGCCGGACGGCGACCCGGCGAAGCTGGTCACGGCGACGGCCACGCTGACGGTGCTGGTCGGTGCAATGCTGCTCTTGGCCCGGCTGATGCGTCTGGGGTTTGTCGCCAACTTCATTTCCGCGCCGGTGCTGACGGGCTTCAAAGCGGGGATCGGCCTGGTGATCGTGCTCGACCAGGTGCCGAAGCTCCTGGGAGTCCACATCGCCAAGCAAGGCTTCTTCCGCGATATCCTGAGCGTCGCGCATCACATCCCCGAGACCTCGCTATTGACGCTTGCGGTCGCCACCGCGACGCTGCTCGTGCTGATCGGCATGGAGCGACTCTTGCCGCATTCCCCGGCCCCGCTGGTCGCCGTCGGCGGCGGCATCGCCGCGGCGTGGTTTTTCGGTTTGCAGGCCCTGGGGGTGTCGACGGTCGGCCTGATCCCACAGGGCTTCCCGTCGCTGACGCTGCCTGATCTTGAACTGATCGAGCAGTTGGTGCCCGGCGCGCTCGGCATCGCGCTGATGAGCTTCACCGAAACGATTGCGGCGGGTCGCGCCTTCGCCGGCGCCGGCGATCCAGCCATAGATGCGAATCGCGAGCTGGTCGCAACCGGGGCGGCCAATCTCGGCGGCGCGTTGCTCGGCGCGATGCCGGCCGGCGGCGGCACCTCACAGACCGCAGTTGTCCGCGCCGCCGGTGGTCGGTCGCAGAAGGCGTCGCTGGTCACGGCGGGCACCGCGGCGGCGACCATGCTGCTGCTCGCGCCGTTGCTCGGCTTGCTGCCCAATGCCACGCTGGCGGCGGTCGTCATCGTCTACTCCGTCGGACTGATCCAACCGGTGGAATTCCTGGCCATTCGCAATGTGCGCAGGATGGAGTTTCGCTGGGCGATCATCGCCGCCCTCGGCGTGCTGATATTCGGCACGCTCAAGGGCATCGTGGTGGCGATCATCGTGTCGCTGATCGGACTGGGGAGCCAGACGGCAAACCCGCGGATATCCATCATCGGCCGCAAGCGCGGCGCCGACGTGCTGCGACCGCTGTCGCCCGAGCATCCGGACGACGAGACCTTCGAGGGGTTGCTGATCGTGCGGCCCGAGGGACGCCTGTTCTTCGTCAACGCGCAGTATGTGGTGGAGCAGATCGCCACGCTGGTCAGGCAGCACAAGCCGCGCGTGCTGGCGCTGGACATGAGCCGGGTCCCCGATATCGAATACTCGGCACTGCAGGCGCTGATGCAGGGCGAGAAACGCGCGACCGAACACGGCGCGGTTTTCTGGCTGGTGGGGCTCAATCCCGGCGCGCTCGAGGTCGTGCGCAACGCCGGGCTGTATGAGCGACTCGGCCGCGAGCGCATGCTGTTCAACGCCCGCGCGGCGATCGAACGCTACCAGGCACTGCAGGCGAAAGCGGGCGGCACGTCCTGATTAGATGCGTTCCCACAACGCGAGTGACTTTGGGTCGGCAAGCACGGAGCCGTGCACGAGCAAATCAATGGCTGTCATCGCCGGGTCCGGCTTGGATCGGAAAACGCGCAAAAGCCATTGGCCCGCCAGGCTGGATTTCGTCCAGAGCGCGAGCGGGCTTTTTCTCGGTGACGCAGATTGCGATTCTTCGGCGGAAAATGGTCGCTTTGGGGTTGAAATACGGCGCGATTTCCCGCCTGCGGATTGGCCCCATGGAAACCGCGCGTTGACGCATCACGTTAGCCGGACGGCTCAGACATTCGAACTAATATGATCAGCGTCATTTTCATTGTCCTCGTCCTTTTGTACAGTCTGGTCTCGCGCCGGTTGGAGCGAACCGTCATAACGGCGCCGATCCTTTTCACCGCGGCGGGGCTCTTGATCTGCCTGCTACCGCCGCAACTGAGCGCATTGGAGCTTGAGCGCACCGAGATGCTCCACATAGCCGAGCTTGGCTTGGTAATGCTGCTCTTCACCGACGCCGCCCATATCAACCTTCGGGTGCTCAAGGGCAACCGCAATCTGCCGATCCGCCTCCTGAGTGCCGGCATGTTGCTGACCATCCTGCTCGGCGCGGTTCTCGCCTTAGTTATCATAGGGGGGCTCTCGGTATGGGAGGCGGGAATCCTCGCGGCGATCCTGGCGCCGACGGACGCGGGCCTTGGCCAGGTGATCGTCAAGAGCTCGCGGGTGCCGCTGCGGATTCGCCAGGCGCTCAATTTCGAAGCCGGCGTCAACGATGGGCTCTCGGTGCCGTTTCTAATGCTCTTTATCGCCTTGTCCATCGGGACCACCGAAGGCGCCGGCACGGTGTTGACGAAATTCTTGAAAGAGCAACTCGGCTACGGTTCATTGGCCGGCCTCGGCATCGGCCTGGGTGGCGGCTGGCTGCTCGGTCTGGCGCAGCAAAGAAACTGGATGGCGGCAGAACGGCAGACCATCGGGCTGGTTAGTTTGCCGTTGCTCTGCATGGTGGTGTCCGAAGCGGTCGGCGCAAGCATGTTCATCACCGCATATGTTGCCGGGCTGGCCGTCCAGGTCGGCTTCGCACCCGCGGGCAAGCGTTCCACTGAATTCGCCGAGGATTGGGGACAGCTGCTGAATTTCTTTGTTTTCTTTTTATTTGGCTTGTTCGTCGGGCGGGCCTGGGCCAATTTCACGCCAAGCCTGGTGCTGTACGCGGTCCTCAGCTTGACGGTGGCGCGCATGGTGCCGGTGGCGCTGGCGCTCATTGGCACCGGTCTAACCCGGCCGACTGTGCTGTTTATGGGTTGGTTCGGTCCTAGGGGGCTGGCTTCCATCGTGCTCGGGTTGGTTTACTTGGAGCAGCAATCAGACCTGCCGGGTGAGTCGACGATCCGCTTGGCAGTCATGGCGACCGTGCTGCTGAGCATATTTGCGCACGGTCTGAGCGCATTGCCGGGAATCGATTTCTATGCCAGTAGACTCTCGTCTCTGGACTCCGACCGCTTCAGAGTTTCAGGCGATAGAGGAGATGCCGCTGGCTAACCGAGCATGGGCGGCGCAAAAACGCCACGACGGCCGCGCTTTTGGTAATTTCATTGATGCTGCTGACCAAGGTGGTGACCTGGGATGACATCACCAAAAACTCGTCGGCTTGGAACACGCTCGCGTGGTTTGCGACGCTGGTCGCGCTTGCAGACGGACTGGCAAGAGTAGGATTCATCAAATGGTTTGCCGAGGCGGTGGCCAATTACATGACCGGCTTTACGCCCATGAGCGCCATATTGATGCTGATGGTGATCAATTTTTTCTCTCACTACATGTTTGCCAGCATTACCGCGCATGTGACGGCAATGCTGCCGGTGTTGCTCGCCGTCGGCTCCACCATCCCGGAGATGAACATGGGACATCTGGCGCAGCTGCTCTGTCTACAGCTGGGGATTATGGGTATCATTACGCCCTACGGTACCGGACCGAGCCCTGTCTATTACGGCAGCGGTTATCTGCCTTCGGCGGATTATTGGCGTCTGGGCGCCATCTTCGGAATCATTTTCTTCGTCGTCTTCACAGCGGTTTCAGTGCCTTGGGTGCTCATCCGGGGTTAATCTATTATTTTAGCAGATAAATGAACAGGAGGAAACGGTAATGGCAAAGGATGCAAATACAATCAAAATCGTCGGACTATTGGTGGAGGTCGCCAACGGGGACACAGTCTATCGTGATATCCATCTGCGGCGGGCGCGCGAATTGTTGAGTTCGACCTTCGATGAAGCTAACTATCGGGCCATCGGCACGAGCGAAAAGGAAATTGACGATTTGACGAGCCGCAGCCGCACGGCGGTGCTGCACCGCGAGTGGGCGCAAGCGGCCGAGCTGTCGGCGCGGATCGAAAGCCTGCGCCAACGGCTGGCAACGACGCGCAACCTGGCCGTCATGGGGAAGGATGTTTACGAGGCGGATGCGGTTGTTTTTGATCCGTTCTCACCCGGCAAACACTTGGGATCTCAGGCCGGTCAAGCCGACCTGCGCACGCAGTTGACTAACGCCTTGGCGTCGCTGGCGAAACTGGATAGCGCATCCAGTGCATTCTATGAAAAACGGCGCAGCTATTTTGCCGCGCTGGAACTGAAAAGCGAAGTCGTTTCGCAAAAGGGTGCGAAGCGCGACCGGTCACAAGTGGAGCAGTCGGCCATGGACGCCGCGGAACGCGGCGATGCCGCCGCGCTGCAACGGCTGGCGAAAGAGCTGCAGGACTGGAAAGAAAGCGGCGTCCCGGCAGCCTCGGGAAACGCCCCGGTGATGCTCAGCCGCTACGAGTGCCCCATCGATCTCGCCGCGCCGTTTTCGCCCCAAGTGATCGAGCGGGCTCGAGATCTAGGCCTGGTTGAAGCGCGCACAGCGCCGCTGGCCGAACTGGCCAAGGTCCGCGAAGCCATTTACACCCATGTCGACCAGCCGGTCCCGTCCAACCCGGATATGGAACGCGAAGGGGTGCTGCGGTCGCGCGCATTGGCCGAACTGGGAATTCCGGCTGAGCTCGACAACGAAGAAAGTCGGGTGCTCGCCGGACAGTTCATTCAGCAGATCTTTGTCAATTCAGGGGGAGCGCGCTATCTGCCGCCGCTAGCCGCCGAATCGGTGCTGTGGGAAGACTTCGCCGAAAACGAATCGACCGCCGGCCAGCCATCGAAACTTTTGGCTGCATTGGGCCTGGCCAAGCGCAACGGCTGCGCCCATGCGGAGATCGAGTCCAAGCTCATGCGCTCCGGGGCCGAGATCGTCGAAAAACTGCTCGGTCTGGACCCGGTGGAGTTTCGCCTGGTGTGCATTCCCTACGATCTCTATGCGCGCTTCGGCCGCGAGCGGGGTTTCGGCAAATGGCCGCATTGGACCCATTTGGACGGCTACCAAGTCATGGCCGGCAATCGCTTGCGCTCTCTTGCCGGCGGCGATAGCCGCTTCGGCGGGATCTACGATCTGGTGAGCATCAGCCCGAGCGATGGCCATGAAGGGATCTATGCGCGTTTCGCGGTCGTGCGGCGGGCGCGCCAGACCTTGCGCTGGCGCTGAACGGTACGCAAGTGATCGGACGAAAGGAATACTAGAGTACCGCGTAGTGGCAGTTCGGACGGCTGCTACGTCTGGAGATCGGAACCGGATTCCAGTGTTCCAACTTCCAACATTTTATCTCTTTTTGCTGGTTACTGATCACTGATAACTAATCCTCTCGCAATTCACCATGACACACGCAACCATTGTGATTTTGCTTGCCGCTGGTTTGTTTCTCGGCATGCTGCTGTTTCTCGAGATCGGCCGACGAGCCCGCCTGCGGCGGTTGAAAGAAGACAGAGAAACTTCATCGGAGGGCATTAGTTCAATCGATGGAGCTGGGCTCGCTTACGGTGTGAAGTCGAGAGCGACTGTTCTGTGATTCTGAACGAACCGGTATGCCGCAATCTCACGTCATCGATGCGCAGCTAATTAAAGTTCCGCAGGAGGGACGACACCCAGAGTTCAATGCAGAGTCCGATTCGCTTTGGTGACGTCGCGGCAAGCAAGGTAGACTGGCAATGTAATTTTGTGCCAGCACCGGGTCCAACTTCAAAGTCGGGCCGTTATCGCCCGGGTGAAATTTGCAACAATGTTGTTTCAGTTCTGCCACGTGGTTTTCTGATCTTTAGTTCAAATTTCCGTGTTCCAAGTGATTCCACCATCGTGCAATGGTGGCGTGGGTTTTGCGGTGAATGAATTTCACGGCTGCGAAATCGCCGATCGTCTCGGCATCACAGGAGCGGAAAGTTACCCCAGAGTTGGTATTGGACCAAGATCCAATAGAGCTGGGTCGACGATGTTTGTTAGAAACTGTGATTGGGAGAGGGACCACGGTATGGCGCAAACAACGCTTAAGAAGCAGCGGAGGATCGCGCGAAAAAATCCAAGTACAATAACTTAAGAGCCGCAAACTTCACGACTGCGGCGCGATGAGTATGCGCATCGTTAGCAATCGACAGGGGATAAGTTCGCGGCGCGCCGCGAAACTCTGGAAGAATTAAATAGGAGGAAGCAATGGCAAATCAATTAACCAATAAAGAGCTGGAACTGATGAACGCCTACTGGCGGGCGTGCAACTACCTTTCGGTGGGGATGATCTATCTCAAAGACAACCCGCTGCTCAAGGAGCCTTTGAAGACGGAAGATGTGAAGCACCGCCTGCTCGGCCATTGGGGCGCGAGCCCGGCGCTTTCGTTCGCTTGGGTGCATCTCAATAGAATGATCGTCAAGCATGACCTCGACGTGATTTTTGTCGCCGGCCCGGGCCATGGCGCGCCGGGGGTCCTGGGTCCGGCGTATCTCGAAGGCACCTACTCCGAGATCTATCCGGACAAGAGCGAAGACGCTGAAGGGATGCAGAAGTTTTTCAAGCAGTTCTCCTTTCCCGGCCACATCGGCAGCCATGTCACGCCGGAAACTCCCGGCTCCATCCACGAAGGCGGCGAGCTCGGCTACAGTCTGTCGCACGCCTATGGCATGGCGCTCGACAGTCCGGATCTCATAGTCGCCTGCGTGGTGGGCGACGGCGAGGCGGAGACCGGACCGCTCGCGACTGCGTGGCACTCTAATAAATTTATCAATCCGGTGCGCGACGGCGCGGTGCTGCCGATCCTCAATTTGAATGGCTACAAGATCGCCAATCCAACGATCCTTGCGCGTATCAGCCACGAAGAGTTGGCAGCGTTGTTTGTCGGCTACGGTTACAAGCCCTACTTCGTCGAAGGCGACGACCCGACGGCGATGCATCAAAAGATGGCGGCTACTTTGGAGGAAGCGATCGGCGAGATCCGCGCGCTACAGAACACAGCGCGCGAGTCGAATAAGGCTTTCCGACCGCGCTGGCCGATGATCGTGCTCCGTTCCCCTAAAGGTTGGACCGGGCCAAAGGAAATCCGCGGCCATAAAGTGGAAGGCTCCTGGCGTTCGCATCAGGTGCCCTTCGCCGACGTGCGCGACAACCCCACGAACTTAAAACTTCTGGAAGATTGGATGCGCAGCTACAAGCCCGAGGAGTTGTTCGACGCCAGCGGCAAGCTCGTGCCCGAGCTCAAGGCGCTGGCGCCCAAGGGCAGCCGGCGCATGAGCGCCAACCCGCACGCCAACGGCGGGTTGCTGCGCAAGGAACTCAAGCTTCCCGACTTTCGCAAATACGCCGTCGAAGTTCCAGCTCGAGGAGCAGCGCAATTCGAGAACACCAAACCCCTGGGCGAGTTCTTGCGCGATGTGATGAAGAACAACATGTCCAGCTTCCGCGTCTTCGGCCCCGACGAGACCGCCTCCAACCGGCTCCAGGCGATTTACGAAGTGAGCAAGAAAACCTGGATGGCCGACATGCTGCCGGAGGACGCCGACGGCGGCGAACTCTCGCCCGATGGGCGCGTCATGGAGATGCTTTCCGAGCACACCTTGATCGGCTGGCTGGAGGGTTATCTGCTCACTGGCCGTTATGGTTTTTTCCACACCTATGAAGCCTTTGCCCATGTCATCGATTCGATGTTCAACCAGCACGCCAAGTGGTTGGATATCTGTAAAAACCATGTGCCTTGGCGCGCCTCGGTGGCTTCCGAGAACATCCTGTTGTCGTCCACCGTCTGGCGCCAGGACCACAACGGATTTTCGCATCAGGACCCCGGTTTCATCGATTTAGTCACCAACAAGGGCCCATCGGTCACACGTATTTATCTGCCGCCCGACGCCAACACCTTGCTGTCGGTGGCGGACCATTGTTTGCGTTCGACCGACTACATCAACGTCATCGTCGCCGACAAGCAGAAGCACCTGCAGTTCACCACCATCGACGAGGCGATCATTCACTGCTCCAAGGGCATCGGCATTTGGGCGCGGGCGAGCACCGACGCGGGCGAGGAGCCGGATGTGGTTTTGGCTTCCTGCGGCGACGTGGCCACCATGGAGGCGTTGGCCGCAGCCGCGATCTTGCGCGAGCGCACGCCGGATCTGAAACTCCGCTTCGTCAACGTGGTCGATCTGTTCAAGCTGCAGCCGGCATCGGAGCATCCGCATGGCTCGACGGAGCGCGAGTTCGACAGCCTATTCACCACCGACAAGCCGATCATCTTTAACTTCCACGGCTATCCCTGGCTCATCCACAAGCTCGCGTACCGATTCAAGGGACACGAAAACATGCACGTGCGCGGCTACAAGGAAAAGGGCAACATCAACACACCCCTCGAGCTGGCGATGCTGAACGAGACCTCGCGTTTCCATCTGGTCATCGACGTCATCGACCGAGTGCCGAAGCTGCGCACGAAGGCGGCGCATTTAAAGGAAGCGATGAAGAACGCGATTATCGACAACCTGCACTACGCCCACGAGCATGGCACCGACCGGCCCGAGCTTACCCACTGGATCTGGCCGTATTAATTGGAAAAGGCCGTTCCAGCCGTTCAAACCGTGCCAATCGTTCAAACCCCCACCTCTATCCTCCCCCGCGTCGCGGGGGAGGATAGAGCCTACCCTGAACATGCGAAGGGAACGATGTGAACGCGCGCGGACGGCGAAGTTTTACTGGGTCTCGCTGCCAGCTCGGTGAGGCCCAGGTATTCAACAGCCCGCATAGGGCTAGCCATTTGCCGCACGAACATACTATACCAAAGTCCAATAGCCGGTTTTTTGCGTCTTTATTGCACTCGCCTGGCATCATGCGTCAGCAGCCGAACCTCAAAGTCGCTGCGGAGCGCGAACGTTTGCTCGCCACGGAAGTGATAGACGCCTTGGCCGAGGAAGTTGTCGAGGCTTTATTTAAGTTGATCCGACGCCTCAATGGGTGCTATGTACGTCAATGCAAATCCGCTGCTGAATCATCATGTATTTCATCGCGACGGCACTCCTTCAGTCTAAACACTATCGCCGGCTGCTTCACGTCAACTGCACTGAAAATTGATTAAGGCTGCTCATGAGTTTATCGGCAAAAATATTTCTCGGCTTGGGTCTGGGCATTGCGACGGGTATTTTCCTCGGTGAAATCACCGCTCCGCTCAAGGCTGTCGGCACAGCCTATGTCCAGTTGCTGCAGATGGCCGTGCTGCCATACATCATGATTACTCTGATGTCCGGGATCGGCAAGTTGAAATACGGCGAGGCTGTCCAGCTTTCGTTGCGCGTGGGCAGTTTGCTGCTGCTGATCTGGGCCTTGACCTTCGCGCTCTTGTATATCTTCCCGCTCAGTTTTCCCAATTGGCAATCCGCGTCGTTCTTTAGCTCGACGTCGCTCGAGTCGCCGCAGCGATTCAATTTCCTTGAGTTCATCCCCAGCAACCCTTTCTATTCGATGGCCAACAACATCGTGCCGGCGGTGGTGCTTTTTAGCATTGCGGTAGGTCTGGCCCTGATGGGGATCGAGAGCAAGGCTCCACTCATCGCCGCCTTTGATGTCATGGAAGACGCCCTCAAGCGGGTCACGAAATTTGTCTCCAGGCTCACCCCGCTCGGTATTTTCGCGATTTCGGCGAGCACAGCCGGCACGATGAATATCGATGAATTGAGCCGCCTGCAGGTCTATATCGTCACCGATATTTTGGCCACCCTGTTGATGACGTTTGGCGTTCTCCCTGCGTTCATCATGCTGCTGACACCGCTCGGTTACCGGGAGATCGTCTGGACCACGAAAGACGCGCTGTTAATGGCATTCGCGACGGATAATTTACTGATCGTCATACCGATGCTGACTGAACATGGCAAGGAAATGCTGCGAAAGGGCGCGGGCGCGAGCGCGGAAGCGGAGCGTAGCGTTGACGTGATCATACCGATTTCCTTCAATTTCCCTAACGTCGGTAGGCTGTTCCAGCTTCTTTTCATCCTGTTTGCTGCTTGGTTCACCAAGACGGCCATCAGCCTTGCGGCCTATGTCAATTTAACTGTGTCCGGACTGTTAAGTTTTTTCGGCAAGCCGGTTGCCGCCATGCCGTTTTTGCTTGATCTGCTCCGCCTACCCGCCGACATGATGCAACTTTACCTCGCCTCGGGGATTTTCGTTGCGCAATTTGGCACTTTGGCCTCGGCGATGCACCTATTTACGCTCGCGGTGCTCGGCGGCTTTGCCATGTCAGGGGCGCTGCGTTTTCAGTGGAAGCGCTTGGTTCCCGTGACAGCGCTTATGGTGGGCTTGATCGCCGGCGCGGTGATTGGGGCGCGCGCCTATTTTTCATTGGCGGTTCAGAACGCCTACGACAAGGATAAGATTATCGGCCAAATGCAGCCGTTATTCGCCACCGGCCCTGCCAAGGTTTATAAATCGGCGCCGCCGCCTTTGCCGATGGATTCGTCGCCATCGGGGCTGAAGAGAATCCGTGCCCGGGGTGTAATCCGAGTCGGCTATCTCGAGGATAATCGTCCCGCTACTTTCTTTAATGGAAGGGGAGAATTAGTCGGCCTGGATGTTGAAATGGCGCATATTCTTGCGCGTTCTCTCGGCGTCGGCCTCGAGTTCGTAGCCGTCGATCGCAGCAAGATATTTCAACAGCTCAGTGAAGGTTACTGTGATATCGTGATGTCGGGAATGGTGCTCACTCCGGAACGCGCCGAAGCCGCGAGTCTCTCGACGCCATACATGGAGCTGACTTTGGCTTTTGTGGTCCAAGATTATCGACGATCTGAATTCAGTAGCCGCGAAGCCCTGAAAGAATTAAAAGCGCCGAAGCTAGCCGTTTTAGATGTGCCCTATTTTATCTCTTTCGTCCGGGAACGCTTGCCCAAAGCAGAGCTGGTGACCGTGAATTCCGCCGAAGAGTTTTTTCAACCCAAGGGAAAAACTTTCGATGGCTTTGTTTATAGCGCCGAGGGGGGATCGGCTTGGAGCCTGCTCTATCCGGAATACGCGGTTGTCGTGCCGCCACCGCCGATCGCGCTACCGGTGAGCTATGCGGTGGCGCGCGGTGACCGGGAACTGGTCGATTACGTCAACGCCCTGGTGGAACTTAAAAAGGGCGATGGCACCTTTAAAAAACTTTATGACTACTGGATCCTGGGACAATTCGCCGCGGATAACCAGCCCCGCTGGTCGGTGATCCGCAACGTGCTTCACTGGGTCGACTAGTTGCTGATAAATCTGTTTAGGGCCCAAGCTCTTGTCGGGGTTGGATTGAAGCGGAGTGCCTTTTATCCGGTCACTGTTTCAAAGGCAACCTGTAGGCGCGTTGGTTTAGCCAGCGTGAAATTGAGTTTTTCAAAACCGATCACTTTACCGGCTTTATCCTTCATGAGAATGACTTCTTCGCCTGTTTCTTCGCATACATATTCTTCGTGCGAATCGCCAAACCAAACTGTGAGTGTATTGCCGGTCTCATCGTAAAATACTTTTACTTGGGCCATATCCGTTCTCCTTCTTTGATGGCATCCGTTGGACAGGCGTGCTTAGAAAGCCTTCGCTATCGAGTCGCTTGGCAACCGCACAAACCCAGCGCTCGCTCCGTTCCGTTCGATAGAAAAGGTGTACTGACGGATCACTCTTACTCAATCGTATTTCACTCGGCTTTACCAGAGTTTCCTTAACCGCCTGCTCGTGTGCCGCCATAACCGGGTGTTTAAAGCCGACGATGATCTCCCAATAAGCACGCGTCACGCGGACTCGGAAGCCCAACGGGGTTATTACCTCAAACTGCAACTCCTCAGGTGCGCCAACATTCGCCATATGTGCGCTTCATTGTAACGTGGATTGCTAAAATTGTAAGCCCATCGGCGCTTGCAAGCCGCTCGCGACGATCCCGTCAGCATCGGATAGTCAATCGGTAAGGGACAATGCTCACGGCGCGCATGGTTTATTAAGTTGATCCGACGCCTCGATCCGTGCGTATTTACGACACTGTAAATGCACCGGTGTATTTATATTGGACGACCGTCGGCTTAAAGGCGCGGGGTTCTGAACTCGTCGCCTAGAAGTCGACTCTTCCTCTTGTCGTAATTCCGGCGCAGAGCCTGCCCCGGACTCGATCCGGCCGGAATCCAGGTTTTCTTTGGCGTTGCAGCGCGCACGAAGATGGATGCCGGCCTGCGCCGGCATGACGGATCGATGAAAGAACCTGTGGCGGGGTACCGGGCAATTTCATACTCTGTAGACGAGCGTAAGCTCATGAACACTCTGCGGGTCGACTCCCCGCAGCTCGCTGCATTGCACTAATTGCCATTGCCAAGTCCGTCATTCCCGCATGTCTTTAGCGGTGCTTCGATCGTGCTCACCACAGGCGAATCCGGATCTCGACCCCTGACCCATTCGACGGCATTCGACAGTTCGCACGGGGCGCGATTCGCCGCTCAAACATATTAGACCAAGGTCCAATAGACAGTTTTTTTCGTCTTCATTACGGTGATTGTGTCTGCAGCGAACCGGAGTCTAGTCGAGGAATTGGAGCAATAATGCGCGGATCATATGGCTTTAACCAGACGTTAAGGATGAGAATGGACAATCACCGTCTCGACGTTTTGTTGCTCGAGGATCGAGAGTGATGAGTACGAATGATTCGAAGGCGCCAAAAGACGATAGGATCAGCCTGGCCGACGAGGAAAGCGTTAAGCAGGTTCTTGTCAACTCGGTACTCGGGCTGTGGGACGTCGTAAGCAATCTGACGCGGCTCAGGCCGTCCAAGCACGACCGCTATCGGGTGACGATCTTCGGTTCGGCGCGGGTGAAGCCGGGAACCTTCGCTTATGAAGAGACCAAACGGCTGGCGGCCGCGTTGGCGGATATGGGCTGCGACATCATCACCGGCGGCGGCCCGGGGTTAATGCAAGCGGCCAACGAAGGCGCGGCCACGGCGCCGGATCGCGCCCAATCCGTTGGCATCCGTGTGGATTTGCCCTTCGAGCAGGAAGTCAACGCGTTCGTGACCGAGGCGTTCGAGCACCGGACCTTTTTCACGCGCCTGCACCAGTTCGTGCTCACGTCCGACGCTTTCATCGTCGCGCCAGGAGGCATCGGTACGGTACTGGAGACGATGATGATCTGGCAGCTGTTGCAGGTTCGCCATCTTCAAGACATGCCGTTGATCCTGGTGGGGAATATGTGGCCGGGCCTGATCGAGTGGGCGCGCAACTCCATGCTATCCGTCGACCCACCTTTGGCCAACGCCGAGGACATGGCGATCCCGCGCTGCGCGGCCGACGCCGATGCTGCGATCGCCATCATCCGGGAGCAGCATGCGGCGTGGCTCGAGCAGCAGAAATAAGCGTAAAGCAGGATTGAGCGCTATTGGCAGTGCGTAAGGACTGCGGCGTATTTTCAGATCTAAGAATTTTCCCGATGGATTTGTCATCTCTGACCAGACCGTTTAACGATTCTTGTCGGAATTAGCCGGGCGACGATCTCGTCGTCGGTGGTGAAACCATGGCATGGCGTGTGCAGATTATTCAGGATAGTTGTGGCATCGCGCAGACGCAGTGATTCGTCAATTACCGACAGAACAGGCGTGCGGAGTAAATATGAAAATATCGCAGAAGACAACCAAACCTAGAGCGGCAAAAGTTAAGAGCGAAGAAGTCGCCATCGACCTTGAGGAGCAAATTAGCCGCCGTGCCTATGAACTTTACGAGCGACGCGGCCGCGAACATGGCCACGAGGTAGAAGATTGGCTGCAGGCGGAAGCGGAGCTGGGGCAAGAGCGAACCATGCCGGCCGCTCGCACAGCGGTTAAAGTGACTCGCAAGCCGCCGGTCACCAGCGCCGCAAAAGCAAAAGCCAAACCAGTTAAAAAGCCGGGATCAACGGCGCAAACCAAGACCGCGGAAAATTAACTCGAAGGAGACAGCGAGAAATGGCAACTCAGATTGTCGATGTTACCGAGCAAAAACGGCTGAACGAGGCGCGCGAGGCGGGCATCCCGTGGAAGAAATGGGGACCCTACCTGAGCGAGCGGCAGTGGGGCACGGTGCGCGAGGACTACAGCGATAACGGCGACGCCTGGGATTATTTCACTCATGACCAATCGCGCTCGCGCGCCTACAAATGGGGCGAGGACGGGCTTGGCGGCATTTGCGACGACAAGCAACGGCTGTGCTTTGCCCTGGCTTTGTGGAACGAGCGCGACGCGATTTTGAAGGAGCGCTTGTTCGGACTGACCAACAGCGAGGCGAACCATGGCGAGGATGTCAAGGAGTACTACTTCTACATCGACAGCACGCCGACGCACTCCTACATGAAGTACCTCTACAAGTACCCGCAGCGCGAGTATCCCTACCGGGATCTGATCGTTACTAACCGGGGTCGCTCGCGGGAAGAGTTCGAATACGAGCTGCTCGACACCGGCATATTCAACGATGACCGTTATTTCGATGTGTTCGTCGAGTACGCGAAAGAGGGCCCCGAAGATGTGCTGATCCGCATCACCGTGCACAATCGCGGGCCGGAGGCGGCCCGGCTGCGACTCTTGCCGACACTGTGGTTTCGCAACACCTGGTCCTGGGGTGAGGCTGATGGCAAGCCGTCGCTACGCGAAGCCGGACCTGGGGTAATTCAAGCGTCACACCCAGAGCTCGGCGAGTATTGGCTGCAATGCGATGGCGCTTCGGAGCTGCTGTTCACCGAAAACGAGAGCAATGCCCAGCGTCTGTGGAACCAGCCCAATGCGTCTCCCTACGTCAAAGACTCGTTCCATCGATATATTATTTCGGGAGAGGGCGAAGCGGTGAATCCCGCCAAGACCGGGACCAAGGCGGCGGCTCACTATGTCCTCGAGGTGCCCGCCGGCGGTAGCCAGACGGTCCGGCTGCGCCTGGCGACCGCCGAGATAAAAAATGCCTTTGCCGGCTTCGAAAAGACATTCAAAAGCCGCATCGCCGACGCCGACGAATTCTACGATCGGATCGCGCCCAATTCGCTGAATGAAGATCAGCGCCGGGTGCACCGCCAGGCGCTGGCGGGAATGCTGTGGTCGAAGCAGTACTACTACTTCGACCTGGAGCAGTGGCTGCGCGAGCACAAGAGCCATCCGCTGATGGAGTCCGCCCGCCACGACGTGCGCAACACCGAGTGGTTCCACATGCTCAATGCCGACGTAATCTCCATGCCGGACAAGTGGGAATATCCCTGGTATGCCGCCTGGGACCTGGCCTTCCATACGATTTCGCTGTCGCTGGTGGATTTTGATTTCGCCAAGGAGCAGCTGCTGCTGATGCTGCGCAGCCTGTACTTTCACCCGAGCGGGCAGATCCCGGCCTACGAGTGGAACTTCAGCGATGTCAATCCGCCGGTGCACGCCTGGGCCACGCTCTGGCTGTATAACTACGAGAAGCAGCTGGGCCGGGCCGACCTGCGCTTCCTCGAACGATCGTTTCAGGGCTTGATGCTGAACTTCAACTGGTGGGTCAATCGCAAGGATCCCGCGGGGCGCAACGTCTTCGCCGGCGGCTTTCTTGGGCTCGACAACATCGGCGTCTTCGACCGCAGCGCGCAACTGCCCACCGGCGGTACGCTGGAGCAGGCGGACGGCACCGCCTGGATGGCGTTTTACTGCCAGAACATGTTGGAGATGGCCCTGATACTCTGCGAATACGACCCGATGTACGAAGAGATCGCCTTCAAGTTCGTCCAGCATTTCATGTGGATCGCCTATGCCATGGACCGCCGCGGCGAGCATCACGACGAGATGTGGGATGAGCAGGACGGCTTTTTCTATGATCTGCTGCGGCTGCCGGACGGCAAGGCGATGCGGCTGAAGGTCAGGTCGCTGGTCGGGCTGCTGCCGCTGTGCGCCTCGACGGTGATCGAGGCGGATTTTGTCACGCGCTATCCCAGACTGATGGAGATGATCGCGCTGTTTCGCAAACGCCACCCCGAGTTGATTTCCCATCTCGCGCCGACCGATGCGGGTTTCATCGGCTACAAAGACCGGCGGCTGTTATCGATCCTCAACAAGAACAAGCTCGAGCGCGTGCTCGCCTACATGCTCGACGAGAACGAGTTTCTCGGTCCGCATGGCATACGTTCGCTGTCGCGCTATCACCTGGAACATCCGTTCGTATTTCATGTCGGGGGGCAGGAGTACAAGGTCCAGTACCTGCCGGCGGAATCGAATACCGGCATGTTCGGCGGCAACTCCAACTGGCGGGGGCCGGTGTGGATGCCGGTCAATGGGCTGATCGTTCGGGCGCTGATCAATCTATACAGCTTCTACGGCAATGAATTTAAGGTACAGTGCCCAACCGGTTCCGGCCGCTACATGACGCTGTTCGAAGTGGCGCAGGAGCTGGTGCGCCGGCTGGCGGGTACTTTTCTGCGCGATGCCAATGGGCACCGGCCGGTGTACGGCGGCACGGCAAAGTTCCAGGACGATCCGCATTGGCGCGACCTGATCCTGTTTTACGAGTATTTCCACGGCGACAACGGTGCGGGCCTTGGGGCCAGCCACCAGACGGGCTGGACCGCTCTGGTCGCTCCCCTCCTGGACATCTTCGGGCGTGTCGACGCCAAAACCCTTCTGGAGACCGAACGCGGGCGCGTGCTTGCCCGGGTTGTAACCGAGCAAGTGGGCGGAGAAGGGAAAGAGTGACGGGTGACGAGGGTCGAGGGAAGGGTTGAGGGACGAGAACGAGGGGGTCGAGTGTCGAGTGAAAATGGAACTCGGAGGGAGCAAGGAACTAAGAGAGCTGATGTTGCGGTTCTCGTTCCCTCGACCTCGCGTTTCGCCCCCCTCGACACTTGTTACTCGACACTTTCTCACAGGAGCAAACGGTAACAAGATTGATTTCGAAGAAGCCTCTGTTTCCTCTGTAAGAATTGACGAGATGGAAAAGGAAAAGATGTCCGATCCGCGCTATCCTTCGCTGTACCAAATCAATACCCGCGTCTGGTTGACCGAGTTGTCTCGCGCTCTCGGCACGCACGCGACCCTGGACGATATTACCGACGCCGAGCTGGATCGACTGGCAGAGCTGGGTTTTGACTGGATCTGGTTCCTGAGCGTTTGGCAGACCGGCCCGGCGGCGCAGCAGGTGTCACGCAGCAATCGCCGGATGGTGCAAGGAGTTTGCACGAAACGCTGCCGGATCTCAAAGAAGAAGACATCGGCGGCTCCGGCTTCGCCATTCAAAATTACACCGTGCATCGCGATCTCGGCGGCGCCGCCGCGCTCGCACGTTTGCGCCAGCGGCTGCAACAACGCGGACTGAAATTGATGCTCGACTTTGTCCCCAATCACATGGCCCCGGATCACCCGTGGAGCGATGAGCACCCGGACTACTTTGTCCATGGCAGTGAGAGTGACCTGGAGCGCGCCCGGCAAAAGTTTTGCCGCCTACAGACGTCCTGGAGCATCGCGTTGCCAACTTCTTCAACGCGAGACCGGGAGGTTTTAACAGATTCATGCGCTTCTTGTTCACTGCCTTGCTGATATTGTTCGGCTCCAAGTTAGCGATTCTCGAAGCGCTCGCTCTCGCGTTCGGCGACCGCTTGAGTTTCGGCGGGCCGTTCCATGGGGTCGTGGCCCTGATCGTGGTCGTTGTAGCGATGCTCGCGATTGAAGCGGCCCACGTGAAGTTGTACCGTCGCATGGGCTGAAAATGGCTAGGTACCGGGAACGGCAGACTGTATTCGAGCGCGGCGACTCGGTGCTGATCGGGGGCGCCTTCGTCCTCGCGGCGACTTCTGGGACAAGATGCGCGCATTGTTTCAGCATCGCGCAAAGGTCGATCGTCCGCGATACGTCAGCGGCCCCAAGCTAAGCTCGAACGGACGTGGAAGTTCCCGAAGCGCAGGCGGTGAAATATTTTTCGTGGCTGAAATGAAATAGCGGGTCCTGCACCCGCATTAGTTGGGTAACGACTAACGCAGAAGAAGGAGCTGATCCCATGAATGAACCCTCCACGCCTGATCTGGATCTCGAGAAGCGTCTGTCCGGACGACTGCTAGATGTCCTCATCCGGGCCGGGTTGGTCTTCGCTATGGCGGTGTTATGCTACCAGATCTTTTCGCCGTTTCTCGCGCTGATGGTGTGGGCGCTGATCCTGGCAGTGACGCTTTATCCGGCGCATCAAAAGCTGGCGCACAGAATGGGAGAGAAACAGGGGCTTGCGGCCACAACGTTGGTGCTGGGCGGGATCGTGCTGATCGGAATTCCTACTGCCGTGCTGATGTTCGAGCTAGGCGATTCAGTTCAGGACTTTATCGGCCGTGTGCGCGACAACACCCTGCAGATTCCCGCACCCTCGCCGGGGGTTGCCGAGTGGCCGATCGTCGGCAAGAGGATCCATGGGCTTTGGTCGCAGGCTCACTCGGATTTGCCGGCAGTCGTTCAGAGCCTGCAGCCGAAGCTCGGCGACCTAGCGAAAAACGTGTTGGGGATTGTTGCCAGCATCGGCGGCGCGCTGTTGCTGTTTCTGGTCTCCTTCATCATTGCCGGAATCATCATGGCCTTCGGCCAGTCGGGCGCCAGAAGCACCGTGTCCATTTTCGATCGCATCGTCGGCACAGGGCAGGGCGAAGAATTTGCAAAGCTGTCCACGGCGACCATCCGTGCGGTGGCGTTAGGTGTCCTCGGCGTGGCGTTCATCCAGGCGATCGTCGTGGGCTTGGTAGTGATGATCGCCGGCGTTCCATTTGCAGGCGTACTCGCATTGATAGTGCTGATACTGGGAATCGCGCAGGTGCCGGCGCTGCTGGTCACTTTACCGGTCATCGTCTACATCTGGGCTAGTGGGGACTACGGTACGGTGGCGGCCGTTATTTACACCGTGCTGCTGGTAGTTGCCGGCATGCTCGACAACGTGCTGAAACCGCTGCTGCTCGGTCGAGGTGTCGATGCGCCGATGGTCGTCATTCTGCTGGGCGCATTGGGCGGCTTGGCAACCCAGGGCGTCCTGGGGATGTTCGTCGGCGCAACCCTGCTGGCCCTGGGTTATCAGATCTTCATGCGGTGGGTCGCTACCAATCCTGACAAGGTACCGACGGAGCGCAAATCGCAGGCTGCGAGCTGAGTGGCGTGCGGGGCATGTCTGCAAATAGATTGCGAACGCGGGCGGTGGGGCTGGCAGCGGCTGCACTTCTCAGCGGCTGCACTATGGTTGGACCTGACTTCAAGCGACCCCAAGTGCCCTCCTGGCTGGCCGATTGGACCGGCGGTTCACTCGAGTCGCTGGACGCGGCGACGCGAGGTCTGCGCAGCGGGCTAGTTCAGGAGTGGTGGCGCAGCTTCAACGATCCCGTGCTCGACCACCTCGTCGCCGAGGCGCAGCGCGTGAATCCCAACGTGCGGACCGCCGGTCTTCGCATCATGGAAGCGCGCGCCCAACTCGGGATTGCCGGCAGCACGCTCTACCCGCAGGTCCAGCAGGCCACTGGCGATGCGCTCTGGGCGGGAGAGGAAAGGTCGAAACGGAAAGGACATCAGCGCGCTGTCTTTCAGCGCCGGGCTGGGCATCGGCTGGGAAATCGATTTCTGGGGCAAGTTCAGGCGCAGCATCGAGGCCGCGGATGCCGGCTATTTCGCCAGCATCGCCCAGTACGATGACCTGCAAGTGCTGATGGCCGCCCAGGTGGCCAGCTTCTACTGTTCGATCCGTACCGTGGAAGCGAGGCTGGTGATCGCTCGCGAAAATGCAGCCCTACAAAAGCGCAGCCTGGAGATTACCGAGCGGCTATTCAAGGGTGGCACCGACTCCGAACTGGATGTGCAACAGGCGAAGGCCTTGTATCTTGGCACGCTGTCCACCATACCTCAGCTGGAGGGCGTGCAACGCCAGACAGAGAATGCACTGAGCACATTGCTCGCCAGAGCTCCGGGCCCATTGCCTGAAATGGCCGCAGGCAAGGACGTGATCCCGCAGGCTGAACTGGACGTCATCGTCGACATGCCGGCCGATTTGCTGCGCCGCCGCCCGGACATCAGGGCGGCAGAAATGCAGTTGGCCGCTCAGTCCGCCCTGATCGGCGTGAGCGTGGCGGACCTCTATCCGTCGATATCGCTGTTGGGATCTGTTGGACTGTCAGCCACGTCTTTGAGTGGGGCGCCGCGGGTGCTGAGTTGGGGCTTCGGCCCGAGCCTGGTCTGGAACGTGTTCGACCATGGCCGACTCACCAACTCCGTACTGGTCCAGGACGCCCGATTCCAGCAGCTGTATGAACAGTATCAGGACGCGGTGTTGCGGGCGGCCCGCGAGGTCGACGACGCCGCGGTTGGCTTCGCCAAGACCGGAGAGCAGATCGCGCTGCTCGCAGACGCCGTGAAGGCCGCGCAGCGCTCGCTGGACATTGCCACCATCCAGTACCGGGAAGGGCTGACCGACTTCGAGCGCGTGCTCGACTCTCAGCGAACGCTGTTCAGCCAACAGGAGCTTCTGGTCACCAACCGTGGCAACCTGACACAGAACCTGATTGCCCTTTACAAGGCCATGGGTGGCGGCTGGGAGCAGGGGCGAACCCGGCCCGTGCTGGACGATGCGACGCGCGAAACCATGGGCCAACGCAGTGACTGGAAAGGCCTACTGGACGCCCCGCTACCGGCGCCCGGCGCTGATGCTCCACAAAGCCGTCCCGGAACGGCAAGACCATGAGTCAAGAATCCGCGAAGCCGGACGAGACCCCGGCCCCGATAGACGCGACCGAGAAATCACCGCCGTCCGCGCCTGGCAAGGGAAGCCGGCTGGGCGCGATCATCGTGCTGATACTGATCGTCGCGAGCCTGGTCTGGTATTTCGTTTCGGATCGCCTGACCCCGTATACCTCGCAGGCCAGGGTTCAGGCCTTCGTCGTGCCGGTGGCAGCCGAGGTATCGGGCACCGTGCTGAAGGTGCACGTCAAGAACAACGATGAGGTGCAGCCCGGGCAGCGCCTGTTCGATATCGATCCGACCCAGTACCGGATCGCGCTTGAACGCAGCCGTTCAGACTACGAGTCGGTGCGTCTTTCGGTCAATGCCTCGACGGCGGCGGTGGAAGCGGCCAGGGCGTCACTGCAGGCGGCTGTGGCAAATCATGTCTACGCAGAGCAGGATGCGACGCGACTGGAACAGATCCATGCCGAAGATCCAGGCGCGCTCTCTGTCCGCCGCGTCCAGAGTGCACAGGCCAGCCGGATCGCGGCCCAAAGTCAGGAGAAGAAAGCCGAGGCGGATCTGCGCCAGGCACAGGAAACAGCGGGCGAAAGCGGTGAAAAGAACGCGCAACTGTTGAGTGCACGCGCGGCGATCGAGAAGGCCGAGCTGGATCTCAAACGTACTCAAGTGGTCGCTCCCGCCCGAGGTTCGGTCACCGACCTGCGCACCGACGTCGGGCAATTTGCGCAGGCCGGCGCGCCGGCGATGACTCTGATCGCCATGCACGATCTCTGGATCAGCGCCGACATGACCGAGAACAACCTCGGCAACGTCAAACCCGGCGACAAGGTGGCGATCGTGCTCGACGTGATGCCGGGCGAAGTGTTGAAGGGGCGCGTACGCAGCGTAGGCACCGGCGTCGGTCCCGAAAAGCAACCTCAACCCGGCACCCTGCCTGCGGTCGAGAACAGCCGCGACTGGCTGCGGCAGTCACAGCGCTTCCCGGTAGCCGTCGAGTTCGACCCGTCCGAACGCGAGCGGCTGCGTGGGGTGCGAATAGGGGGCCAGGCCGACGTGCTGATCTACACAGGAGACCACCCCGTGATGAACTGGCTTGCCGGGGTCTTCATCAGTTTGATGAGCTACTTTTCGTATCTCTATTGATTGCGGCAGATGGACCGCGCTGACAAAGCGGTACTGCGGTTGGGCGTAGGCCTGGGCCTGTCCGTGCTGATCGCCTACGGACTGGCGCTACCGGCGCCATTCGTGGTCTGCGTGTTGACTGTGTTGTTGCTGTGCAAGCCAGGGCCGCCGATCCCGTTCCTGAAGGGCGCGGTGATGGGCTTTGTCATCGCCGCACTGTTGGTGGTGGGCGTGCTGATGGTCCCGCTCCTGGAAAACTACCCTGTGACCGGCGTCCTGCTGACCGGCGCATTGCTCTACGCAGTGTTCTTCGCTGGCGCGCGCAGTGCAAATCCGCTGACGATCTTCCTGGTGATCGCCCTCACTTTTATTCCTGTGGCCGGTGTCGCCGATCAGGCCCTGACCACCGTGCTCAGCGTAGCTGTGGGAGTGGGGCTCGGCACCGGGGTTCTGGTCAGTGGCGCTCTCACACGCTTTTTTCCCGGATGCTCCGGCGTTCAGCGAAAATCGCAGCGTCACCCGCTGCCGTCAGTCCGGAAGCGGCAAGCTGGAGCGCCCTGCAGGCTACCCTGGTCGTCATGCCCGTATTCGTGTTGGCGCTGACCAACCCGGCCTTCTATCTGGCGGCCATCATGAAAACGGTGACGCTGGGCCAGCAGGCCGGAGCCACCAACGCGCAGTCGGCGGGACGCGAGTTGGTGGGCTCCACCCTGATGGGAGCATGGATGGCGGCACTGGTCTGGTTCGGCCTTACCCTGCGGCCGAACCTATGGATGCTGATATTATGGATGGTGGCTGCAGCGCTATGGGCTGGCGCAAAACTATTTGGAGTCAGGCCGACTTCTTTTGCACCCTCGTTCTGGGCCAACGCTCTGGTGACGATGCTGATCCTGCTGGGGCCCGCCATCGAGGATTCCGCGAACGGAAAGGACGTCTACGCCGCTTCCGTCGTCCGCGTCACCCTGTTTGTCGGGGTGGCGCTCTACGCATGGGCAACGGTGTGGGCGCTTGAACGCTGGCGTGCGTCTAGATCGTATTCAAGCGCGCCTGATCAAGGGAGAGCACAATGCTGATGAACCTGATGATAGGGCTGCCGATCATGCTGGTATGCCTGGCGTTGCAGGCAGCCTTTACTTTCTGGAGCGTCCAGTTCTACATGCGGCAATCAGGCCGGATGCCACCCGGTAACGGACCGATCGCGCAAATCCGCCCGCTGCTGATCGTGATGATCGCCATGATGCTGGGCAACTTTATCCAGATCGTGATCTGGGGAGTTTTGTTCATCTGCCTGGGCGAATTCAGCCAGCTGTACGAGGCGGTCTACCATTCAGCGGTGAACTTCACCTCGTTGGGTTACGGTGACGTGGTAATGGGCGCGCGATGGAAGCTGATGGGTCCCCTCGAGGCTGCGAATGGAGTCCTGATGTTTGGCATGACGAGCGCGTCCCTGATGGCGATCCTGCAGCAGTTGATCAAGGTGCAATTTGAAGCGAGGCCTCAGAATAGCCACTCGGGCAAAGACCCGCATTGAGCTCAGACGTGGGGCGCTGACGTTGCGTTGCAAGTTGGTACGCTCCGGGTCCATCAAAGTATCATGGCCCTATCATTCCCGTCTTGCCCTTTAGTCCAATAGCTTTCCCAGACGGTATCGTCGAATATTCGGCGAGGCAGAGCTGGCCGGGCCGGGCCTATTGGACTAAGGTCCAATAGCCTTCCTTCAAGTTCACCGGTACTCTCCACGGCGCGACCAGCCGGTGAGCGGCGAGCTGATCAAGACGACGCGGCCGAGCTGCGTTCTTGGCAACTCCGTGGGCCGCTGAGGCGAAGCTCGAATCGGCCCGCCACGACATGCGTAATACCGAGTGGTTCCACATGCTCAATGCCGACGTGATCTCGATGCCGGACAGGTGGGAACACCCCTGGTATGCGGCCTGGGATCTGGCGTTTCATACCATTGCGCTTTCGCTGGTGGATTTCGATTTCGCCAAGGAGCAGCTGCTGCTGATGCTGACCAAGTTCCAGGACGATCCGCATTGGCGCGATCTGATTTTGTTTTACGAATATTTTCACGGTGACAACGGTGCGGGGCTTGGGGCCAGCCACCAGACAGGCTGGACGGCTCTGGTCGCTCCTCTCCTGGACATCTTCGGGCGTGTCGATGCTAAAGCCGCGTTGGAATCCGAGCGCGGGCGCGTGCTTGGCCCGGGTTGTAAGGGAGCAAGTGGGCGGAGAAGGGAAAGAGTGACGGGTGACGAGGGTCGAGGGAAGGGTTGAGGGACGAGAACGAGGGGGTCGAGTGTCGAGTGAAAATGGAACTCGGAGGGAGCAAGGAACTAAGAGAGCTGATGTTGCGGTTCTCGTTCCCTCGACCTCGCGTTTCGCTCCCCCCCCTCGACACCCGACCCTCTCTCACCGAGCAAACGGAGATAACAAGATTGATTTCGAAGAAGCCTCTGTTTCCTCCTGTAAAGAATTGACGAAAGGAAAAAAGGAAGAAGATGTCCGATCCGCGCTATCCTTCGCTGTACCAAATCAACACCCGTGTCTGGCTAACCGAGTTGTCACGAAGCTCGGGCGGCGCGCGACGCTGGATGACATTCCCGACGCGGAGCTGCGATCGCTTGGCGGAAATGGGTTTTGACTGGATCTGGTTCCTGAGCGTGTGGCAGACCGGCCCGGCGGCGCAGCAGGTGTCACGCAGCAATGCCGGATGGCGCAAGGAGTTTCACGAAACGCTGCCGGATCTCAAAGAAGAAGACATCGGCGGCTCCGGCTTCGCCATTCAAAATTACACCGTGCATCGCGATCTCGGCGGCGACGCCGCGCTGGCACGCTTGCGCCAGCGGCTGCAACAACGCGGACTGAAATTGATGCTCGACTTTGTGCCCAATCACATGGCGCCGGATCACCCGTGGCTCGACGAGCATCCGGACTACTTCGTCCACGGCAGCGAGGATGATCTGGCAAGGGCGCCGCAGAATTATCGCCGCTACGAAACCTCACGTGGACCCGTGGTGCTCGCCTACGGCCGCGACCCGTACTTCGACGGCTGGCCCGACACACTGCAGCTCAACTACGGCAATCCGGAATTGCAGCAAGCGATGATCGGCGAGCTGGAGAGAATCGCCGGGCAATGCGACGGCGTGCGCTGCGACATGGCCATGCTGGTTCTGCCCGAGGTGTTCGAACGCACCTGGGGCATCCGCACCGAGCTCTTCTGGCCCAAGGCGACCGAGGCGGTGCGGCGCAAGTATCCGACATTTCTTTTCATGGCCGAGGTTTACTGGGACATGGAATGGACGATGCAGCAGCAAGGTTTCGATTACGCCTACGACAAACGGCTCTACGATCGCCTGCGTGAGGGACATGCGCGGCCGGTTCGCGAACATTTTCACGCGGGCTTGATTATCAAAACAAGCTGGCGCGCTTTCTCGAAAATCACGACGAGCCGCGGGCGGCCGCAACGTTTACGCCGGAAGTTCATGAAGCTGCGGCGGTGATTACTTTTCTATCGCCCGGGTTGCGATTCTTTCACCAGGGACAATTCGAGGCGCGCAAGAAGCGGATCTCACCGCATCTGGTGCGCGGGCCGGAAGAGCCGGTGGATGAGCGGGTGAAGAAATTCTACGATCGGCTGCTTGCCGTGCTGCGCCACGACGTCGTGCGCAACGGCGACTGGCAGCTGCTCGAATGCGTTCCCGCCTGGGACGGCAACTGGACCTGGGATTGTTTCCTGGTTTTTGCCTGGCAAGGCGCTGGTGACGAGCGGCTGATTGTGGCGGTGAACTATGCGCCGAACCAGAGCCAGTGCCAGGTGCGACTGCCGTTTGCCGATCTCGGCGACAGTAAGTGGCGGCTCAAGGACTTGCTCGGTGACGCCACCTACGATTGGAACGGCAACGATCTGCAAGGGCGCGGATTATATCTCGATGAGCGTCCCTGGAGCGCGCGGGTTTTTGCGCTGACGAAAGCATAGGGGGCAGACAACGTCGAAGCCCGGTACGAGGAGGGGGAATGAGCTACAGGGACCGATTTCGCACCGGCCGCAACAGTTTTACGACCGGCTACCGGTAAGTGATTTGCGCGCCGAACCCGAGCCTGTGTCATGCGCGACTGCAGTTTGCCGAGTTGACCGGCGGCCGGGTGTAACTCGAAAAATCTTATGCCTCCCGCGAGCTCCAATCGCGGCGAAAAAATAGTTTATGCCCGCGACTGGGCGCATAGAGAATGGATGGAAATCGAAACCAAAGGCGTTGAGCTATGAAAAAATGTTGTGGATTCATTGTCAGCTCGTTCCTTGGCGGCTTGTTCGTCGTCGTGCCGGTTTATCTCTCCGTTTTGTTGCTGTTCAAGGCGATGCAATCCGTTGTCGGTTTTGTGCGGCCCTTTGCTATGCTGCTCCCGGCATGGTTGCCGGCTGAACACGCCCTCTCTCTTCTCCTCGTGTTGATCGTCTGCTTTCTTATCGGTGTTGCCATTCGCACGCCGGCAGGGCGAGCCGTCCGAGAGCGTATCGAGAAATCTCTTTTCGAAAGAATCCCAGGCTACGCACTCATTCGCAGCCTGACGCAACGGTTAGCCGGCAAAGACGAGGAGAGCGCATGGAAGCCGGCCTTGGTGGAGATTGAGGAGGCGCTTGTCCCTGCGTTCATTATCGAAGAGTTGGACGACGGGCGCTTCACGGTTTTCGTGCCGTCGGTGCCCACGCCTTTTGCCGGAGCCGTCTACATTCTCGCTCCGGAACGGGTGCATCCCCTGGATGTCCCCTTCACGCAAGCGCTCAAATCTATCTCCCGGTGGGGGGCAGGCTCAAAAGAACTTGTCGCAGCGATGAAAACGGACTCTTTGCGATAATCGGCTTGCGCAAGAGCACGCGGATAAGTGTAATACCAATGAAAGACGCAAAGTATTTAACCGATGTACCTGCACTACGGGGGTAATGCGTCAGTCTCCCAACTGATCCCGACCGCCGCCGGGGTCACCGCCGGCTTGCATGCCGAGACCAGCGCCCTGACCCTCGGCGGTCTCTACACGTTCGCGCCGACGATCCTCGGCGCGCACTACAGCGTCGCCGCCTTCCTACCGTACCTCTGGGTGGTCGTCAATGCGAAAGTCGCGACACCGCTCGGCTTCGTCAAGCGCACGAACAGTCTGTCTGGCCTCGGCGACTTGGCCCTCGTTCCCGGCATGTTGGCTTGGAAGTACGGTGATTGGCAGTACGACGCGCTGCTCAGTAAAAGCCTCTCAGCGGCAGGCAATCGGGTTGTATTTGCGCGGTACCAGGGTTAGCTTTTGCGGTTTAGGAGATGCATGGACGAAGCGCAAAAAAATGCCATTTTAGAGCCCCGATCGCGCCCGTGGGACTGGCTAAACCCACTCTGCGTGGTGCTTTTTCTGATTGTTGCAAGCAGCGTCGAAGGGGCCGAGCGTACGCGGCGCATTCTTATAATTTCACCGGAAAACCGCTTTCTCCCGGCCACTATGCTGGTCGAGCGTTCCGTGCAGGATACGCTACAAAAACTCCTCTCGGGCCGGTTTGAGTTCTACTCCGAATATCTCGACACCAGCCGTTTCCCCGGCGAAAGCGATCGCCGCCGGTTCGACCTTTACCTGCGCGAGAAATATGCCCAGCGTCCCCCCGATCTGCTCATCGTAAATTATTCGCGAAACTTTGAGCTGGTCGAAACATTGTCGAGAAGCCTTTTCCCTGATTTGCCGCTCGTCACCTTCGGCGTCATTGGCGAAGAAGAGGTTCCGCGCGAGCGCCTGGGCGCCAACGTCACCGGGGTGTTTGCCCGCGCTGATCTGCGCGGGACAATGGAGTTGATCATGAAGGCTCAACCCGAAACGCGCCGCATCGTGATGGTTGCCGGCACCTCGGCGTTGGACCGTACCTACGTTGACCGCGCTAAAACAGCTGCCCGGCCGTTGGCCGGAAAAGTCGAGTTTGAGTTCTTAACCAACCTAACTTTTGCCGAGGTGCCACGGGCGGTAGGGTCCATGCCGGCGCGCACGGCGATTCTGTTTGCTAGCATGTTGCGGGACTCGGCCGGCGAGGCGTTTGTTCGTGGACAGGTCGCCGAGATGATTGCGAAATCAGCCAACGTTCCGGTTTATAACTTGTTTGACATCGGCATCGGCAGAGGGCATGTCGGCGGGTCTGTGGTTAGTCTCGAAGCCTTGGGGAAAAGAGCCGGTGAGCTCGCCCACAGCATTCTTAATGGCGCCGCGCCGGCTTCATTGCCATTTGAAATCCGCACCCAAGGCGTGCCGATGTTCGACTGGCGCGCGCTTCGGCGCTGGGGCATCAGCGAGCGCCGGCTGCCGCCCGGCAGCGTGGTTCAGTTCCGCACGCCGTCGATGTGGGAGCAGTACCGTTGGTATGTTATCGCAGCGGTTGCCATCGGTGCGGTGCAGACGCTGTTGATCGCGGGCCTCGTGGGACAGCGCGTGCGCCGCCGGCGGGCGGAGGTAAAAGTACAGCGATTACAGCACGAACTTTCACACGCAAGCCGGATTTCAACCATGGGTCAGCTCACCACCACACTGGCGCACGAACTGAATCAGCCGCTCGGAGCGATTCTCAGCAACGCTGAGGCAGCGGAGCTTATCCTCCAGACCCAACCACCTGCCTGGGAGGAGTTGCGCGCGATTCTCGCCGACATCCGCAGGGACGACGAGCGTGCCAGCGATATCATTCAGCGCATGCGGGCACTGCTCGAGCGGCGAGAGCTGAAATTGAGCAACCTAGCCATCGGCGAGCTGATCGATGAAGTTGTCATCTTGGTGCAGAACGCGGCCCTCGCGCGCGACATCGCGATCGAAGCTAGACTTGAGCCCGATCTGCCCTTGGTACGCGGTGACCGCGTGCATTTGCAGCAGGTGCTGCTCAACCTCCTGTTCAACGCCATGGACAGTTCAAATGATTGCCCGAAGGCGCGCCGCCGCATACGGGTAACCGCTCGTCTTAGCGCAGACAGCGTCGTCGAAGTGGCGGTTGCCGACTACGGTCGCGGCATTGCGCCGGACGCCATGGCGCAGTTGTTTGAGCCGTTTTATACGACCAAGCCTGAAGGCATGGGCATGGGATTGGCCATCTCGCAGACTATTCTCGAAGCCCATGGCGGACGCATCTGGGCGGAGAACAATCCTGACGGCGGCGCGACGTTCAGGTTCACGCTTCCAGTGGGGGGGACAGAGATCGGTGAACAGGGGTCAGTAACTACGAGACTGATAACCGTTTACTGTTAACCGATAACTGATCACCGATCACCCATGCCCTCGCCAATTGCCACTGTTTATGTCGTCGATGACGACTCGTCATTCCTCACCGCTGTCTCCCGCCTGCTTCGTGCTGGTGGCTACACTGTGCAAACCTTCACCACCGTGGCCGATTTGCTTAAACGCCTCACACCCGACACCGCCGGCTGCGTGGTGACGGATCTGCGCATGCCTGGGCAGAGCGGCCTCAATTTGCAGGCCTTGCTGGTTGCACAGAACAGTCCCTTGCCGCTTATTTTCCTTTCCGGACACGGCGACATTCCCACTAGCGTTCGCGCCATGCGTCACGGGGCAGTGGATTTTCTCAGCAAACCGGTTAAGAAACAGATCTTGTTTGAGGCCATAGAACGGGCGTTTTCCCTGGAGGCCGAGCAGCGCCGTCGACGCACGCACGCGCGCGCCTTACACGCGCGCTTCGATACGCTCAGCGCCCGGGAGCGCGAGGTGCTGGTTCACATTATTAGTGGCAAACTGAACAAGCAAATCGCCTTCGACGTGGGCATCACGGAACGCACCATCAAGGCGCACCGGGCCAGCATCATGGACAAGCTTAACGTGCAATCTGTCGCTGAACTTGTCCGCTTCGCTCAAGAACTGGGCATCGAGCCAGCGCCATAAGCGCCGTCACTCACCACTCCTCACAGGCGAATAACGGATAGGTGTCGAGCCTCGGGTTTCGACGGGGCTGAAAAACATCTTGCCATTGTCGCCACTCGTCCCTCGACCCTTCCTCTATTGTACTGAAGTACAATAGAAAGCTTTCCAGCATGCGGCTATCCTGCCGGTGCATCTCTTCCAAAGCGCGCGACTGCAAATGACCCCAAACAAAATAAACGTCGTGATTGTCGATGACGATGCCAGCGTCTGCCGCGCGCTCGAGCGCTTGCTGCGCGCCGCTGGTTTTCATTCGCTCAGTTACTTGACGTCCGAAGCGTTCTGGCAAGATGCAAGCCGCGCGCGGGTGGATTGCCTGGTGCTCGATATTCATCTCGGCCGGGAGTCCGGCTTCGATTTGCAGACACGTCTCGCCGCTACAGGTGCGGTTCCGCCGATCATTTTCATCACAGCTCTTGACGAGCCTGAGACTCGTGAGCGAGCGCGCCGCACGGGATGTGTTGCCTATTTACGCAAACCGTTTCCTGGCAGCTCGCTACTGCAGGCCGTCCGGCGGGCGGTAGCGCCAGCCGACGCAATTTCCGGACAACGCCGCCAGGACGACACCTGGGATGTTTGTGCGCATGAGAACCATCGATGTTCGACCCATGCCGGCGGCGGTACTTGTACCAAAGGACATGTACCAAAGTACAATAGACGGACTTTGTCACATTCGCTAGGTTCATTCCTGTTAGTAGGGATGCCAAATGAAATTACTATTCCGAAACGCTGTCGGCGTTGCTGCTATCGCGGTGTTGCTCGCTGACTGAATATGAACATCACTAGAGGCGAACTCACTGCCGGCAGATTTGTGATCCCGTACCGGCTCTTCGGTAAAGGCAGCCAATTGCTGGTCTGTGTCAATGGCGCGCAGCAAACCATGGCAGCCTGGAGACCGGTGGTAAACTATTTTTGCAAGGACTACCGCTTGCTGCTCTTCGATTTTCCCGGCCAGGGGCGCGCGCGAATCATCTCCGGTTCGTCTGTGGTTGGCTTAGATGAGCAGATCGAAGTCTTACAGCAAGTTCTCGCCGCGCAAAATCGCCCGGATCGATCGATCCTTGCCGGCGCCTCTTGGGGCGGCGTCGTGGTTGCCGCGTTTGCCGCGCGCTTTCCTCACTGGGTCGACAAAATCATCTTGGCCAGTTTTGGCATCCGGGTAAACGAAAAGTTGGTGCAGGCGATCAAAGAAGGCCAACGACTAAATGGCACCGCCACCGGCGAACAGGTGGCCGGCGTCATCATCAAGTACTTCGGCCAGCACCTAAACGAATCCTTCAAACGGAAAATGTACGATCAATTTAAGAACATCACAAAGGAACATCTGGAGAATTTTCATGCCCACGGCGAGTTGCTCCAATCTACCAAGCATATTGATGAAGTCGTCGATCTTCATAGCATCAGAGCCCAAACCCTCATCATCAATGGCGCCCTGGATACCGTCATGGATTTAGAAGATATCACCCTGGCCGCCGCCCAGATACCTAATTGCGAGGTCAACATTGTCCCTGGCGTGGGACATTTTTTACACAACGAAAGCGACGACGTTCTCGGGATTTATCGAGCCTTTCTCGCCCGAACCCCAACTGCACTGAGAAGAATTCCTCAGGAAGAGGAGCTGTCATGGACCTGTCTGTCGCCGAATTTATCGGCTTAGTGCTGCGCCTATGCATACTCTCCACCGTGTTTGCCCTTGGTCTCAAAGCGACCTGGGAAGACGTCGCCTACTTGCTGCACAGGCCGCAACTGCTCGCGCGCTCGCTGCTGGCGATGTACGTGCTGACGCCGCTGATCGCCGTGCTGCTGGTGCTCGTTTTCACTGCGCCCTTGCCAGTCAAAATTGCGGTGTTGCTGATGGCCATCTCGGCCGGCGCTCCAGCCCTGCCAAAGAAGTTGTTCAAGCTCGGCGCCAACCCACCCTACGTCTACAGTTTGGCCGTTATTATGGCGCTGCTGGCGATCGTCACCGTGCCGCTCTCGCTCGCCGCACTAAGCGCGTTCTTTCACAGGGACGCCAGTGTCCCTCCGGGCCAGGTTGCTTCCGTTATCGCGACGGGGTTTCTTGCGCCGCTCCTCGCCGGCATGGCCGTGCGCTACTTCTGGCCGACGCTGGCCGAGCGCATCGGCGAGCCGCTCATCACTTATGCAGGTATCGTCCTGTTAGTCCTGATTCTCCTGATTGTGGCGACCAATTTCTCCGTTATTGTTGGAATAGGCATGCCGGCGTTTTTGCTCATCGTTGTGATGACGCTTGCCTCATTGGCGGTCGGCCATGTCCTGGGTGGACCGGATCCAAACGATCGCACCACTCTGGCGCTCGCCTGTGCGACTCGTTTTCCCGCCCTGGGCTTGCTCATTGCATCGTTGAACTTTCCCAACGCGAAGCCGCTGCCGATCGTGGTTGCCTACTTATTAATGGCTGCCCTAGCGGCGATGCCGTATATGCGCTGGCGCAAAGCTCAATTCAAAGCACAAAACCTCGGGCCATCAAAGGTTGCCGCAGCACGAAGGTGATCGAGGTTCACTCGACGGAAAACCTTCATGTCCGGCAAGAAAGCGACCCCCATGGCCCTAATTGAACAAATGACATCCACTTCAGATTCAGAGACCTTTGATGGCAACGGCAAATAGATAGGAAATAGATGAAACAACAACAGCAGAATAAGGAGGCAAACATAATGATGTCCACTCGACGAGTCCGAATGGCCGCGCTGGCACTTGCGCTGGCAGCGCTTACCGGCGTCTGTCACGCGCAACAGACTCCCGCGATCGAGCCCAAGGCGATCGACGCGCTCAAGGCGATGGGCGCCGAGCTGCGTAAACTTAAAACCTTCGCGCTTCGGTCAGAGACCAGCAAAGATGAAGTGCTCGACAACGGCCAGAAGGTTCAGTTCGGCGGGACGGTGGAATACCGTGTGCGCATGCCCAACGGCCTGCGAGCTGAGATCAACTCGGACCGCAAAAAGCGCCAGTACTTTTATAACGGCAAGACGGTGACGCAATACGGGCCAATCAACGGCTACTATGCCACAGTTGCCGCACCGCCGACGATTCCTGAGCTGCTCCAGGTTCTAGACGAGAAGTACGGCCTGGAGTGGCCGCTCGCCGACCTGTTTTTTTGGGGCACAGACAAAGACGGCCTGAACGACATCAAGTCGGCTATCTTACTCGGCACGAGCCGCATCGGCGGCGTCGATTGCAACCACTACGCCTTTCGCCAGCAGGACGTCGATTGGCAGATCTGGATCGAAAGCGGCAAAACGCCGCTGCCGCGAAAGCTCGTGATCACCACCACCGATGAGCCGGCGCAACCGCAATTCATCGCCGTGCTGAAGTGGGATCTGGCGCCGAAGCTAGACGACAAGATCTTTACCTTCGTGCCGCCGAAGGGCGCGTTGAAGATAGATATTGCCACCACCGACGCGCCGGCCGCAGTCAAGAAATAAACAGGAGATATTTCATGAACAAATTCACTGGCGGAAAGCTAACCGGGCTTGTGGCCCTGGTCCTGGTTGCAACCAGCGTGGATCTAACCATGCCGGTAGTCGCCGCGGCGCGGGAAATCAAGAACAACACGCGCACAAGCGTCAACAAAAACACCAACAACAACCGCAACACTAACGTTAATCGCAACACCAACGTAAACCGGAACACCAACGTCAACGTTGACCGCAACGTCAATCGCAATGTCAACCGCAATGTCGACATCGATGTCGATGTGGACCGCCACCACAACTCCGTCGGCAGGGCGGTGGGAACCGCGGCGGCCGTCACGGCAGGAGTCATGGTTACCAGTGCCGTTGTCGGCTCGATGGTCCGCACGCTGCCGCCGGCCTGCTCGGTTGTCGTCGTCAATGGCGTCACGTACCAGCAGTGCGGCGGCGCTTATTATCAACCGCAGTACCAGGGATCGTCGGTGACTTACATCGTGGTAAATCCGCCGCAGTGAGACTTGCGAGAGGAGACGGCGCATGTATCAAGAAACACGAATAACCAGCCCGCCCAAGTTAAAGGGTCAAATAAAATGTTGGTAAAGGCAGCTCTCATCACGTCGATGGGGGGCACAGGAGTTCAGGTATCAGCAACTCAGCAAATAAAATTCAGTGGAGGAAAGCAGTCATGAAGAAATTACGCTTAGCATTATCGCCGATCGTCGCCGCAGCGGGGATCTTGGCGCTGTCCGGTGTGTCCGTGGCGCAAATGGTCGTAGTAAGCAGCGCAAATTGTCCCCAGGTCAAGGCGACGAAAGAGAAAATAACCGAGGACCAAGCGCGGGACTTGGCTCAACTCTATGCCGACAAAAACCTCGCCGGCTATAGAGTAGTGCGGCCCAGCGGCTACGGCGGAGGGTATAACACCGTCTGCGTTAGGAAAGACCCGGCCACCGGAAAGGTTCAATCCTTCTATTCGGTCGAATATCTCATCGATGCGATAAATTCAGCGGGTGAAACCCGCAACCTTCGCGTCGATCAGTATGGTTACGTGACTGAGTTTACTGGAACCGAAGCAGCGCTTATTCGATAACGGGCAAGACCGATCACACCGAAAGAGCAGGTCGTGAAGCGACAGAAGTGGATAGATGAACGACCCCCGGGTCCAACTGGCCCTGGGGGTCGTGTTGTAATGCGGCAACTATGGGACGGGAGCGATCGATAACAACTGGAATCAATGGATCGCCATCGGGCTGGCTTTCCGGTGACCAACAAGTTGGTCAACCGGCCCGCAGCACCGGTGTTGCCGTATTCGTCTGTGATGGGCAAGAGAGTCGTGCATCCACAAGGAACGAGACGATATGAATGCAAAAAGAAATAAGCGATCACCGCAGAAAACGCCGGACGGCTCGGTGCTGCCGTTTGCACCGACGCCGTCGGCCAGCATTGCCGGCGTCACCCTGCAGCAATCGAAGCATAAGCGGCGCGTCGACAAGCGCCGCTTGCCCAAGGATGCGCCCAATATCCTCATCGTGCTGCTCGACGATGTGGGATTCGGCCTGCCCGACACCTACGGCGGCGTGATCCGCACGCCCACGCTTACGCGTGTGGCGAACGCCGGCATCAGCTACAACCGGTTTCATACCACGGCGATCTGCTCGCCCACTCGTGCTGCGCTTTTGACCGGGCGCAATCATCAGCGCGTCGGTAACGGCACCATTGCCGAGCGCGCCGTGGACTGGGACGGCTATCTGGGCGTGATCCCTAAAACCGCCGCCACCCTCGCGGAAACCTTGCGCCACTATGGCTATAAGACCGCCGCCTTCGGCAAATGGCACAACACGCCTGCCGATCAGACCACCGCGATGGGCCCGTTCGACCGCTGGCCCACCGGCCACGGCTTTGACTACTTCTACGGCTTCATGGCCGGCGAGACTTCGCAATGGGAGCCACGGCTTTACGAGAACGTCAATCCGATCGAGCCGCCCGCCGGTGAGAACAGCGAGAAGTATCACTTGAGCGAAGACCTGGCCGAGCGTGCCGTGACCTGGATGAAGCACCACCGCGCCTATGCTCCGGACAAGCCGTTTCTCATGTACTGGGCGCCCGGCGCGGCGCATGGGCCGCACCACATCTTCAAGGAGTGGGCCGACAAGTACAAAGGCCAGTTTGACGACGGCTGGGACGCCATGCGCGAGCGCATCTTCAAGCGCCAGAAAGAGCTTGGTTGGATTCCGCCGGACGCTCAGCTCACGCCGCGCGCCGACACGATGCCGGCGTGGGACACGATCCCGGAATCGGAACGCCCTTTCCAGCGGCGCTTGATGGAAGTCTTTGCCGGCTTCGTCGAGCATGTCGATGACCAGGTGGGCAAGGTCGTCGACGGGCTCGATGATCTCGGCATCGGCGACAACACCATCATCTTCTACATCTGGGGCGACAACGGCTCGAGCGCCGAAGGCCAGAACGGCACCATCAGCGAGTTGCTGGCGCAGAACCAGATCCCCAACACGGTGCAGCAGCAGATCGAAGCGTTGGAACCAGATCGGCGGCCTCGACGCGCTCGGCGGACCCAAGGTCGACAACATGTACCACGCCGGTTGGGCCTGGGCCGGCGACACGCCGTTCCATCACACCAAGCTGATCGCGTCGCACTTCGGCGGCACGCGCAACCCGATGGCCGTCTCGTGGCCGGCGCGCATCAAGCCCGACAAGACGCCGCGCGCGCAGTTCCACCATGTCAACGACATCGTGCCGACGATTTACGACATCCTGGACATCAAAGCGCCCAAGGTAGTGGACGGTTTCAAGCAGGACGCCATCGACGGCACCAGCATGGCCTACACCTTCGCACGCGCCAAGGCGCCGGGACGCAAGAGCACTCAGTACTTCGACAACAACGGCAGCCGCGGCATCTACCACGACGGCTGGTATGCATGCACCTTCGGCCCGCTTACGCCGTGGCTCACGGTCAGCCCGGGACTGGCGACCTGGGACTCGAACCAAGACGTCTGGGAACTCTACGACCTGACGAAGGACTTTTCCCAGGCCCACGATCTGGCCACAAAGGAGCCGAAGCGGCTGGAGAAGATGAAAGCGCTGTTCTTGAAGGAAGCCAAGGAGAACAAGGTGTTTCCCATCGGCGCGGGCATCTGGCTGCGGATTCATCCGGAAGACCGCATCAAGACGCCCTACACGAGGTGGAAGTTCGACGCGACGACGACCCGCATGCCGGAGTTCACCGCACCCGGCCTGGGCCGAGAGAGCAACCGGGTTGCGATCGATGCCGAAGTCGGGGCGGACGCTTCAGGAGTCCTGTACGCGCTGGGCGGCGCGTCCGGCGGTTTGACGCTGTTCATGGATAAGGGGCAGCTCGTGTACGAGTACAATATGATGGTCATCGAGCGCTACCAAGCGCGCAGCAAAGGGAAACTGGCCCCGGGCAACCACCGCATCGAAGTCGTGACGACGCTCACGGAGCGGCGCCCGCTCTCACCCGCCGAAGTCGTCATCAACCTGGACGGCAAAGAAGTCGCCCGCACCACGGTCAAGCGCACCGTTCCCGCCGCGTTCAGCGCGAGCGAAACCTTTGGCGTGGGGGTCGATCTCGGTTCGCCGGTGTCGCTCGACTATTTCGACCGCAGGCCGTTCCGGTTTGACGGCAAGATCGCCAGCGTGGAGGTGGAACTCACGTGATCGGCGGGCGCCGAAAAGCAGAAATACAAATTCGAAACTCGAAAGCGGCCCCGCGAAGCGAAATTCGAAACAAATTCAAAGCAGGAAATCCAAAACAAATTCACTGTTCCAAACAGGAGGGATCGGATCCCGCATTTTGAATTTTCTGATTTTGAATTCATTTTGGCGCTGGTTTGTTTCGAAATTCGATATTCGGATTTCGCATTTTGAGAGTGTCTTGGCCCGAAAAGAATTCATGACTTGGTTTTCCTGAGCATTAAAAGATTCAAACGAGAGGAATTTAAAAATGGCACAACCACCGCAGAAAAAACCCAACATCCTGGTTATCATGGGGGATGACATCGGCATCTTTAACATCAGCGCCTACCACCAGGGCATGATGGGCTATAACACGCCCAACATCGATCGCCTGGCCAAAGAAGGCGGCCAGTTCATGACTTACTACGCCCAGCAAAGCTGCACCGCCGGCCGCTCGGCGTTTGTCACCGGTCAGCTGCCGTTTCGCACCGGTCTCAGCAAGGTCGGCTTGCCCGGCGCCGATCTCGGCCTGCGCAAGGAGGATCCGACCATCGCCGAACTGCTCAAGCCGCTCGGCTATATGACCGGCCAGTTCGGCAAAAATCACCTTGGCGACAAGGATGAGTTCCTCCCCACCAATCACGGCTTCGACGAGTTCCTCGGCAACCTCTACCATCTCAACGCCGAGGAAGAACCAGAGAACCCGGACTATCCCAAGAGCCCCGAGTTCAAGAAGAAGTTTGGGCCGCGCGGCGTGATCAAGTCCAGCGCCGACGGCAAGGGCGGACAGATCATCGAGGACACCGGTCCGCTCACCAAGAAGCGCATGGAGACCATTGACGAAGAGGTGCTCGCCGCTACCGAGGATTTCCTCGGCCGCGCCAAGAAGGCCGGCAAGCCGTTCTTCTGCTGGTTCAACACCACGCGCATGCACAACTTCACCCATGTGAAGGATGCCAACCTGGGCAAGACCGGCCTCGGTTTTTACGCCGATGGCATGGTCGAGCACGATGCCAACGTCGGCAAACTGCTCAAGACCGTTGATGATCTCGGGCTCACCGAGGACACCCTCGTCGTCTACACCACCGACAACGGCCCTATGGTCTGTCTTTTCCCGGACGCCGGCACGACGCCCTTCCGCGGCGAGAAGAACACCAATTGGGAAGGTGGCTGGCGCGTGCCCGCCCTGATCCGCTGGCCCGGCGTGGTCAAGCCCGGCACCAAGTTCACCGACATCTTCGCCGGAGAAGACTGGCTGCCCACCTTCCTCGCCGCCGCCGGTGTGCCCGACATCAAGGAGAAGCTGCTCCAAGGCCACAGCGCTGGCGACAAGAGCTTCAAGGTCCATCTCGATGGCTACAACCAACTGGACTACCTCGCTGGCAAGAGTGAGAAAGGCGCCCGCAAGGAGTTCTTCTACTTCAGCGACGATGGCGACCTGCTTGCCCTGCGCTACGAGCGCCTAAAGATCCACTTCATGATCCAGGAATCCACCGGCATTGACGTCTGGCGCCACCCCTTCACAACTTTGCGCGGACCGATCTTTTTCGATCTCGAGATCGATCCCTTCGAGCGCGGCCAGGAAGGCATGGGTTACAACGAGTGGTGGTATCGCCGCGCCTTCATCGCCGTGCCGGTGCAGAATATCGTCGGCCGGACCTTGATGTCCTTCAAAGACTTCCCGCCGCGGCAAAAGCCGGGCTCCTTCACCATCGATCAGGCGCTGGAAAAAATGCAGTCGTCGGTGTCGGCGTCCTAGGAAACTGAGGGTCGACTGTCGGGTGTCGAGGGGAAAACCCGAGTGACGAGGAAGTGTTGCGAGTTGGAGGTCGAGTGACGAATGAAAAACAACGGACACGGAGCAGAAAAAGGCGAAGCAAAGCTGTAGTTTTCTTCCCTTCGACACCCGACCCTCGACCCTTTACCTTCTTGAACTGGCATCAAACCTTCGGAGGATTTTTATGGCACTCACGGAATACAAACCAGGAACCACATTCCCCGGCGTGATCGGGCGCACGGCCGAAGTCTCGAAACCTGCGTGGCCCGAACCCAACCGGGCGAAGGAGGCGGCGCCCAACGTCCTCTTCATCGTTCTCGACGACACCGGCTTCGGGCATCTGGGATGCTACGGCAGCCCCATCGCAACCCCCAACATCGACGCGCTGGCCGCCGATGGCCTGCGCTACAGCAACATGCACACGACCGCCCTGTGCTCGCCGTCGCGCTCATGCATCCTCACCGGCCGCAACCACCATTCCAACCATTTGGCTTGTCTCACCAATGGTTCGACAGGGTATCCGGGATCGGACGGCTACATCCCCTTCGAGAACGGCTTCATCTCGGAGATCCTGCAGCAGAGGGGCTACAACACCTACTGCCTCGGCAAGTGGCATCTGGCTCCGGAGGAGACGATGACGGCAGCCGGCCCGTATGACCGGTGGCCTCTCGGTCGCGGCTTTGAGCGTTACTACGGTTTCCTGGGCGGCGACTCCCATCAATATTATCCCGAGCTGGTTCGGGATAACTCGCAGACCGAACCGGAGAAGACTCCGGAGGACGGCTACCACTTCACGGTGGACCTGGTCGAAAAGGCCAAGGCGATGATTGCCGACGCCAAGCAGGTGGCGCCAAACAAGCCGTTCTTCATGTATTTTGCCCCTGGCGCCATGCATTCGCCGCACCATGTGCCCAAGGAATGGGCGGACAAGTACAAGGGCAAATTCGACGCCGGTTGGGACGCCTACCGCAAGCAGGTCTTCGACAAGCAGAAGGAGCTGGGGATTATCCCCACGAATGCTACGCTCTCACGCCACGATCCGGATGTGCAGGATTGGGAGAAGCTCACGGCGGATGAACGCCGGGTCTACGCGCGGATGATGGAGGTCTTCGCCGGTTTCCTGACCCACACCGACCACTACTTGGGCGATCTCATTCAGTTCCTCAAGGACTTGGGCGAGTATGAGAACACGCTGATCATGTTGATCTCGGACAACGGTTCGAGCGCCGAGGGCGGCCCGCACGGATCGATTAACGAGTGCAAGTTTTTCAACAACGTCCCGGACACGGTCGAACAGAACCTGGCGGCCATCGACGAGATCGGCGGGCCGAAAACTTTCAATCACTTTCCTTGGGGTTGGACGTATGCCGGCAACACACCTTTCCGGCGCTGGAAGCGGGAAACCTACCGCGGCGGTGTCAGCGACCCGTTCATCGTCAGTTGGCCCAAGGGTATCAAGGCGCGCGGCGAGATCCGCACGCAGTACACCCACATCATCGACATGGTACCGACGATCCTCGATGCCCTCGGGCTCGAGCCGCCTGCATCCATTCGGGGCGTGACCCAATCTCCCATCGAAGGCATCAGCCTGGTCTCCACGTTCGACAACGCCAAGGCGCCCGACAAACACACCACCCAGTACTTCGAAATGATGGGGCACCGATCGCTCTACCACGATGGCTGGCGCGCGGTCTGCCCCTGGCCGGGAACTTCATTTACTGAATCCGGCAGAACCTTCGGGACTCCGATCACCTATGACATGCTCACTGAGCTCGATGCCAAAGGCTGGGAACTCTACAACCTGAACGAGGACTTCGCCGAGACCAACAATCTTGCTGAGAAGGAGAAGGCCCGCCTGATCGCGATGATCGGCATGTGGTACAACGAGGCCGGCAAGTACAACGTCCTGCCGATCGACAGCCGGGGCCTGCAGCGTGTCCGCGAGGAGCGCCCGCAAATTGCGGTCAGCCGTAACCGCTACGTGCTCTATCCGGGCACCCAGTCGATACCAGCGGGCGCCGCGCCGAAAATCCTCAACCGGCCCTATTCCATCACGGCGGAGGTGGACATTTCCAAGGAGGGGGCGGAAGGAGTCTTACTCAGCATGGGTGGCAACGACGGCGGCATCTCATTCTACGTGCAGGGCGGCAAGCTGTGCTTCGTGCACAACTACGTCGCCGTCGAACTCTACCATGTGAAGTCGAAGACCGCCGTAAGCGCCGGCCGGCACTTTCTGAGCATGGAGTTCGAACCCACTGGAAAGCCCGACTTCGACAAGGGCAAGGGCGCGCCGGGCGTGGTCAAGCTGCTGATTGATGGCAAGGAGGTCGGTCGCGGCGAACTGCCTGTAACGACGCCGAATCGACTAGCGCAGGGCGGCGCCATGCTGGTCGGCGCCGACGTGGGCGCGCCGGTGACGCCGGAGTACCAACCGCCGTTTCATTTCACCGGCGCGATCAAGCGGGTCATTGTCGACGTCAGCGGCGAGCATGTCGAGGATTACCAGGCCCAGATGCGCATCGCCCTAGCGAAGCAATAGAAAGCACGAAAGCGGCGCCGCGGACCAAAAAACTCTACAAGGATTAATCCGAAATCCGAAGCACGAAATCCGAAACAAACCGCGGCCAAAATAAAGTCAAAATCAGAAAATCCAAAACGGTGAATTCGATCCGTCCCGTTTGGAGCATTGTAGTTGTTTTGTTTTCATCATTTTGAATTTGTTTCGAGCTTCGAGCTTCGGATTTCGATATTCGGATTTCGGATTCGATGGTAAGAAAACAGGGTTCGCAAAATTAACAGGTATGAGAAGAAAGGAGTTTTATGAGTAAGCGAGTTAAGCTAATCTTCCTCCCCCCTAGTGGCGCTCGCCGTTTTCTGGGCGGTTTCCTCAGAGGCGCAAAAAGTTGTCCAGCCCAAAGCCGGCCCGAAGGGGTCCTGGCGGCTGCTAGGGAGGACGGAGGCTTCGCATACCGCTGACCACGACACGATCATCGTGCAGCGGCCCTTCGACAACTTCCGGAGCATCAAGTTCAAGGTGATCAATGCGCCTTTGGACATGGAACGAATGGTTGTCACCTACGACAACGTGGGACGGACCGGATTAACGTGCGCCAGAACATCCCGCAGGGAGGCGAAAGCCGGGCCATCGATCTGCGCGGCGTTGGCACGCGGAGCCTGAGGAAGATAGAGTTCTGGTACGACACCCAGGGTGTCCTGAAGGGCAAGGCCGATGTTATGCTCTTCGGCATGAAATAGACGGGGATCCGGTGGTAGTAAATTGTCTAAGACACACCCACCAAGCGTTGGGCGCTCGGCGAAGTTGCATAAATGAAGAAGGTGAAATAAGTGAAGAAGCTTAACAGTGAAAGAGAAAGGAAGGTGACGTCATGTCGCGAAGTTTAGCTGCAGAATTTGTCGGAACGTTTTGGTTGGTTCTCGGAGGCTGCGGCAGCGCGGTGCTGGCTGCGGCGTTTCCCGAAGTAGGCATTGGCCTGACCGGCGTGTCGTTCGCGTTCGGTCTGACCGTGTTGACCGGCGCCTATGCGCTCGGCCCGATCTCCGGTGGGCACTTCAATCCCGCGGTCTCCTTCGGACTGTGGGCCGGAGGCCGCTTTCCGTCGTCGAGACTGCTGCCATACGTGATTGCCCAGGTGGGCGGCGCGATCGTCGCAGCCGGCGTGCTGTACCTGATTGCGAGCGGCAAAGCCGGCTTCGAGCTGGCGGGGGGCTTTGCCTCCAACGGTTTCGGCGAGCACTCGCCTGGGAAGTACAGCTTCGGCGCCGCATTGGTCAGCGAAATCGTAATGACCTTCATGTTCCTGGTGGTGATCCTCGGCGCGACTCACAAGCGCGCGTCTGCCGGTTTTGCCGGCATCGCCATTGGCCTGTGTTTGACGTTGATCCATCTCATCAGCATACCGGTGACCAACACCTCGGTGAACCCGGCGCGCAGCACCGGGCCGGCGCTGTTTGTCGGCGGCTGGGCGATCGAGCAACTGTGGTTGTTCTGGGTTGCGCCGATCGTCGGCGCCGTGATTGCCGGCTGGTTCTCTCGCTTGGTGTTTGACTCGGACGATGAGCAGTAGTCATCGAGAGAGTCTGATGCAAGCCTCGGGACCGATGCCCTGAGGGTCGATGAAGTTGCCGGCGGTCTATCGACGGGAGCGACAGATCGACGGATCTCGCGCAACTGATTCAGCTGGCGCATGTCGAGCCTCCTGTAAAGGGTGTTCGCCCGGTGGGTGGGAGTCACTCTCGATCAAGCGACCTACGTTCTCGGCGGCAGAAAAAATTCGCAGATTAGCTCGCGCAAACGGACAAGACTTGGGAGCCGATAAAGTAGTAACCCAACTCCAGCTGGCTGGGTCATGGTTCACCACGAAGTGATTCATGAGGTCGTGCCGCCGACAGCGCGCACGACTTTCAACTATTGCAGGGGGTGCCGTGACCGGACGTGTAACAATCGCACAAGCAATGCAGCTTCATTTCAAATTTCTACTCAGCGCTCTGCTCTTCTCTGCCTGGATTGCCGCTTAGCCAGCTCTTGCCCAGGGTAATCCACCCGCGGCCGTTATCTTCGAGAAGGTGCGAATCTTCAACGGTAGCTCGGGCCGGCTCTCGGCGCCGTCCAAGGAGCGCGCGGGTTTTCGCACTGACAAGGGGTGAAGTACGAGGGACGAGGGAGGAGTGTCGAGTGATCCTCGCCTCGACACCCGACCCTCGACCCTTTCGGATCTTTTATACAGGAGCAAATGGAGAGAGCAGAGAGAGATTTTTTTATCTCTGTTTCCTCTGTTGCTTCCTGTGAAAAAGTCACCGTGACACTCGAGGGAAGAGTGTCGAGTGTCGACGGAAAAAATCGGGATGAGGATGTGTCCTGTCCCGCGAATTCGGAACACAGATTCCGGCCGGATAAGTCAGAGCTGATGGCCGTTCTTATCCGTGTTCCGAATCTGGTGGGACGCGACAGATCGGCTCTCCGCAGTGAGTCGTTGTGTCGGTCGATGAATAAAAGACACAAGAATCGGCGTGCAGACAACTTTTCGCGGAAGTGGCAATTAGGCCGCCTTATATTTCTCTATTATCGGAAATGCGCTGCATCGCTATTTTCGAAACAACAATTATCTGACGTAGGCAGCTCCGGAATTTGTGGCATGAGTTGTGCTGTTTTCGTGGGTAATTGCGGCAATGAGCATGTGGCGCATGGGCGGAAAGGCTATTGGACCAAAGTCCAATATAAAGGCTCATCGGCTCTTTGATATAAAGCCAATTACTTTTTCAACGAACTTTGATTCCATGACGCATAAGGAAAATTTATGATGTTGGCCAAGTACAGATACTTAAATTTCGGATTGCTTTTATCGGTGCTTTTTCTGACCTTTGCCCCAAACGCTGCGGCCGAGAGCGCGAAGGAGCAACTTCAAGGTACCATGGATCGCGTCGTCGAAGTTCTCCGGACCATCCGGAGCCCGGAGGACATTGAGAAAAACAGGAGCTCTCTTCGGCAGATTCTTCTGACCCGCATTGATTTTGCCGCAATGGCGGAGAAGTCGCTGGGGAATCGCTGGAAAGATCTGTACGGCATGGAGAAAGTGTATGTATCGACGTTCACTGACTTTGTCGAACACTCATATATGAGCACACTCGGCTCTTATCGAGGCGAAAAAATGGTTTACGACCGCGACCGCTCAGATGGAGAATCTGCGGAGGTCGACACGCGGGTTGTTGGCGGCCAGGGAGATCCGATCAAAATCGGCTACAAGCTCCATCTCACAAGTGGACAGTGGATGGTTTACGATGCGGTTATCGATGACGTCAGCGTGGTTGAAAATTATCGCTCTCAGTTCGCGCGATTTCTTCGGACGGCCTCGTTGGAGGAACTGATTCAAAACCTGCGCGCTAAGGTACCCGGCCATTAGATGAAAGCGGTCCGTTGAAGAGATCCCGAGAGGGAGGGACAAAGAGATGAATCGCATGTCTCACATATTCAAGAGCATATTCCCGGCTCTCGCAATGGCCTTCGTTCTGAACGCGTGTGCCGCGGTCAATTGGGATTACCCGCGCATGCCGTCAAATGCATTTGCACATCCTGAGACCACCGCAGTGGGCGCGCTTTTTGGGGAAGCCGCCGACAAACATCCGGGCTTATCCGGTTTCTCCGTTGTTGAACATGGGGAGAACGCTTTCCTTGCCCGGCTTGCTATGGCCGACTTGGCAGAAAAGACGCTGGACGCGCAGTATTACATCTGGGACTCGGACACCACCGGCCGGATCTTAGCCAGCCGGCTGATGCGCGCCGCCAACCGCGGCGTACGCGTGCGCATATTGATCGACGACCATTATCAAACGGAGGCGAGAGACTCTGCGGTTGCGGCGCTGGATGGCCACCCCAACATCGAAATACGTTTCTTCAACCCGGTAACCAACCGGTTTTGGCGCACGATGAGTTTTTTGGTCGATTTTACCCGCGTTAACCGCCGGATGCACAACAAGCTGCTTGTCGTGGACAACGCTGTGGGGATCGTCGGGGGACGCAACATTGCGGATGTTTACTTCGGCGTTCGGGAAGACCATAACTTTCGCGACCTCGATGTTCTGACGACGGGTCCCATCGTCCGGGAGATATCGGCGAGCTTCGACATGTTCTGGAACAGCGATTGGGCGATCCCTGTCGGTGCGATGGTGAAAGAAACTGCGACCGAACAAGACTGGAAGGCCAAGCTGAAACAGTTTGAGGAAAGCGTCAGTGCCAGCGGCTACCCGTATCCCATCTACCAAAATGTCGATGAACTACGCGCGCGGCTGGTCCAGATTCGGAACAATTTCACCTGGGCACCGGGACACGTTTTGGTTGAGCTTCCCGACAGGGTCGAGACCGCCGCTGAGATCGGTGTCATCCACAAGGCGCTGAGCCAACGGCTGAGCGAGGTGGAGCGCGAAGTGTTGGTCGAGTCGCCGTATTTTGTGCTGCCCGAAGCGAATATCGAGGGGGTGCGGAAACTGACCGCGCGAGGCGTCAAGGTGCGAGTGCTGACCAATTCGGCTGGCTCTACTGACGTCATAGCGGCGTTTGCCGGCTATGAAAATACCCGCGAGGAGTTGCTCAAGGCTGGTGCCGAGCTTTACGAGCTTCGTCCGGATACCGACATGGAAAGGCATTGGTCGCTTCTGGCGGTTAAATCGCGAGCGGCCTTGCACGCCAAGTCCCTGGTGTTCGACCGCAAGTCCGTGTTCATCGGCAGTTTCAACCTCGACCCAAGATCGTCGACCCTCAACACCGAGGTCGGTGTGATGATCGACAGTCCGGAGATCGCCGGTCAAGTGGCAAAGATTATGGATGCAGGGGTCTCACCGGGCAGTGCCTATCACGTAACGCTCGACAATGATGATCGGCTAGTGTGGACCGCTGAGAATAACGGCGAAAAGGTGCAGTACGACAAAGACCCGGGAACCAACGTATGGGAGAGGTTACTTTTCGACTTCATCGGCATTCTGCCGATTGACCACCTGTTGTAGACGCGCGTGGCAGGTCAAAGGCGCCGCTATATTCGCATCAACCCCGTCGAGGCGAAATTAGCCGAGCGCCGACAAGATTACCGATGGAGTAGCTACGCTTCGTATCTGATAAGGAAGGGGGGTGAAAAAAAAGGAGGTGGTTTAAATTCCGCATACATACAGTCCCACCGCTGTGCAACTCGGATGAAGCGGTGGGCGCAACCGATCTCCGGCTAACGGGGATCAGAAAGAACAGGAGAACGAATGAAAGCAAGATTCCTAGGAGGGGGCATTGGCTTCGCGGCCGTAGTCCTGCTGGCCGCCCTTGGCAGCGCCAGCGCTGACCAGTGGTTCGTGCTCGGCGAGAAGGTGGTCAAGTCCATGGATCCCAACGCGGAGATCAAGGCCGAAGAGGGGAAGATGTGGAAGGAGGACATCAAGAGGACGAAGATCTCGGTCGAGGGCGCTGACGTGGAGATCACGAAAGTCGTGCTCCGCTGGAAGGGTCGTAAGGACGACACCATCACGAAGGTCGGAGTCGTGAAGTCGGGAGGAGAAACGGCTCCGAAGGACGCTCCGGGACGCGAGGCGACCCTCACGTCGGTGGCGGTCCAGTACAAGATCCTCAATAATAAACCGACGGCCACCGTCAAAGTTTGGGGATACGACTGAGCGGGGTGTGAACACCGCCAGCGGACATAGCCGTCCCATGGAAACGGGTGGCGAGGCTTCGGCAGACCGAAGCCTCGCCACCCCGC
>CAWFJP010000023.1:0-84155 GCA_963816145.1 uncultured delta proteobacterium | reverse complement strand
GGACTAGTTTGCGGGGGGCAGAGCTTGTTCACGAGACTTACTGATACCGCTTGACGGCTCGAAAACCGCAGAGCAAGTGCTGCCATGGGCGCGTGCTTTTGCCGAGAGCTTTAAACTGCCGGTGGATCCTGCTGGCGGTGGTCGATGTCGAGACGTTACTTACGTCCGCCGATTTGGCACGCCACTTTGACAAACTGGTCGAACAATGATCGCGCGATAGCAAGACCTACCTCGAGCGCATCTCCGGTCGCTTTGTCGGTGGCAGAGTGAGGCGGAGCATCGAGCAAGGTGGGGCGGCAGAACTGATTGTCAAAAAAGCCGAAGCGGGTAAAGCCACTCTTATCGCGATGACCACGCATGGCCGTTCCGGCTTGAACCGGTGGTTGTTAGGGAGCGTGGCCGAGAAAGTCTTGCGCGCGACGACGAATCCCGTGTTGGTCGTCAGAGCTGACCATGAGGGTGAAGCCAATCAGGTAGCAAGTTTATCATCGATCATTGTCCCGTTGGATGGGTCCGAATTGGCGGAAACCGTGCTACCGACCGTTATCCGGATCTCCAGGAAACTTCGTCTCGAAGTGTTCTTGATCCGAGTTTACAGCAACCCCTATAGCGGATTCATCAGCGGTGGCGGACACTATGCCGTGAATGTCGATGAGCTGATGAAAGACATCCGCGACCAGGCGCGCAACTATCTCGAAGCCAAAATGGCTGAGCTGAGAAAGCGCGGCGTCGAGCAGGTTTCCTATCTGCTCCAGGAGGGGATTGCGGCTGATGAGATTGTGTCCATCGCAGAGCAGACACCGAAGAGTTTGATCGTCATGTGCTCGCACGGCCGGTCGGGTGTGAAACGTTGGGTGTTGGGTAGCGTGACCGAGACGGTGGTGCGGCACGCGGCTAATCCAGTGCTGGTTGTGCGCCCAGATCTTCCCGCCAAGGGATGAAGTGTATCACCCCCAGAAATCGTCAATTCGTTGTGAATTATGTAGAAAGTTACCCGATTTAAAAGGGTCGTGCGATGAACATCAACCGATAAAATAAAAAGCAGGAGAGCCGAATGAAGAGACGCTTGATAGTCGCGGCGTGCGGGACGATTCTCGCATCGGCAATCATGCCAGCCATTTCATCGCCGAATGAGAGCGATCGAGGCCGCGGCTATTTTCTTCAAGGCAAGGACGCGGTTTCTGATGCGAAGGTTGTTTTGACCGACGGTTAGCGCGTGGACTCGTGATCGGGGATCTGTTTGATCTCTTCGAGCCAAACTGTGGCTTCGCTATCGCTGGGCGCGCGATAATCGCCGCGGGGCGAGAGGGAACCGCCCGAGCCAACCTTGGGAGCGTTCGGTATGCAGCTTCGCTTGAACTGGCTTATCTGGAAAAACCGCCAGGCAAAAACTGCTAACCAGTGTTTAATATCGGCGATCGTGTACTGATTTCGCCTGGTCTCGGAGATGTCGGGCCAATGTCCCAACGTACGGTCGTGCCAACAACAGTACGAGAGAAACGCTATCTTAGAGGGTGGATAACCAAAGCGCACGGTATAATAGAGAGTAAAGTCCTGAAGCTCATAAGGGCCAATGACATCCTCGGTTTTCTGCGTCGGTTGCTCGCCGTTCGGATCGCCGGGAACGAGTTCCGGGCTAAAGTCGGTGTCGAGTATGGAACGCAGGACCAGGCTAGTCTTTTCGCCTAATTGGTTTGTGTCAGCGAGCCAGCGGATCAGAAACTGGATCAGCGTCTTTGGCACGCTAGCATTGACGTTGTAATGCGACATGTGGTCGCCCACACCGTAGGTGCACCAGCCCAGAGCGAGTTCACTGAGATCACCGGTTCCGACGACAAGAGCCTGATGAAGATTGGCCAACCGAAACAAGTGGCTGGTTCGTTCTCCGGCCTGAACATTTTCAAACGTTACGTCGTAGACAGGTTCACCGCCCGCGTATGGGTGCCCGATGTTGCGCAGCATCTGTTCACAACTTGGACGAATGTCGATCTCTTCGGCGGTACAGCCCACCGCTTCCATGAGCGCCTTGGCATTTGCCAAAGTGCGCTGACTGGTGGCGAAACCAGGCATGGTGTAGGCGAGAATATTCGGCCGAGGCAGCCCCAGGAGGTCCATGGCTCGGGCGGCTACGATGAGAGCATGGGTTGAATCCAGACCGCCGGAGATACCGATAACCACTTTCGATAGGCGAGCACTCTGAAGGCGTTTCACCAGCCCTTGTACCTGGATGTTGTAGGCCTCGTAGGAGCGCCGATTGCGCAATTCCGGGTCTGACGGTACGTAGGGAAACCGCTCAAACTGGCGCCGACAAAGCAATGGCTGCGCTCTCGGAACTTCAAGACTGAAGCTCACTTTGCGGAACTGCCGCACTTCGTCGCGGTGCTGTTGCATGCTCTGGCCAAAGCTGTTTTGGCGCATTCGTTCTTGGGTGAGCCGTTCCAAATCTAGCTCTGCGACAACGAGCTGGGATTCATAGCTGAATCGTTCCGACTCGGCGACCAGAGATCCATTCTCGTAAACCATGGCGTGCCCGTCCCAAGCAAGGTCGGTGGTCGATTCGCCGGTTCCGGCCGCAGCGTAAAGATAGGCGGCCAAGCAGCGCGCCGATTGGTTGGCGACCAGGCTGTGGCGGTACTCATCCTTGGCAATCGTGACATTTGAAGCGGAGAGATTGAGGAGAACCGTGGCTCCGGCCAGGGCGGCGGTGCACGAAGGCGGGATGGGCACCCAGAGGTCTTCGCAAATCTCGACGAAAAACGTCAGCCGTGGCACTTCTTCACAGCGGAAAAGTAGGTGCTCCCCAAAAGGAATTTCTCGCTGGTCAAGAACTTCGACAACGTTGCTATGGGCCGCGCTCGCCGGGGCGAACTGTCGATATTCGTAAAACTCTCGATAGTTGGGCAAAAATGTCTTGGGCACGATTCCAAGAATTTTACCGCGCTGAATTATGACCGCGCAGTTAAACAGGAGGTCATCAACCTGCAGTGGGACTCCTACTATAGTAACCAAATTTAACGCCGCAGAGGACTGAAGAACGCGTCGCAGCGCGTCAAGCGCGCCGTCGAGTAATGCCTGTTGGTGAAAGAGGTCCTCGCAGGAATAAGCCGATAACCCCAACTCCGGAAATAGCACGAGGATGGCCTTTTCCAGCACGGCCTTTTCCATAAGCTCGATAGTCCGTTCCGCGTTAAACGCAGGATCAGCCACCCGGACTTCTGGAACGCCGACTGCGGCACGGATGAACCCGTGATTGTAGAGATTGAAAAACTCGCCTGTCTTCATACGTTCACGACGCCACGGACGGACTATGGCCGATTTTTCCCGGCTGAGCAACGCATTGCCGATTGTCGGTGGGCGAGCCAGAAGCCTCACCTTGGTTTTTGAAAATGCTAAACAAGGATCCTGTCATCAAAAGGTAAACTGATTCAGAAGTTGACAAAGATAACCTCGTAAAATAGCCTTTTCGAATCCTAGAACGAGTCAAATGCTACACAATGCTGGCTTCAACGCCCATTTGCTGAAACCCGTTCACTACCCGGAGCTTTCGCTGTTGCTGGGCGATTTTTCCGGCAGTGATGCTCCCGTTGATGTCGCTGACTGCTGAGCGGGTTACGTTGAGAGTCCGGTGTAACGATAGCGAAGCTCTCCGTGAAGATCGACGTTGATCGCGAGCGGCTCAACCGCCATCTGCAAATCATTGTCGGCGAGAGGAGTCCTTTTAGTGGCGCGCGGCACTTGGCCGCAGTCGCAAAGTTCATAAAGGCGGAATTCGCAAGCTACGGTCTCGACACCGAAAGTGATTCCTTTTCTTACGCCGGTGAAACCTTTCACAATATCGTTGCGCGACGGCGCCCGCGAGACGAAGAACCGCTGGTAATTCTTGGAGCGCACTTCGATTCGGTGGTCGGTACGCCAGGCGCCGACGACAATGCCAGCGGTGTAGCGGTTCTCCTAGAAACTGCGCGGTTGCTCGCTCAGGTTGCTTTGGCAACGCAAGTGCTTTTCTGTGCCTTCAATCTCGAAGAGCTCAACATGATTGGCAGCACCGCGTTCGCCCGAAAACTCAAGGCCGCCGGGATGAAAATCCAGGCGATGATCTCCCTGGAAATGGTTGGTTATACGGACCCTCGGCCCGGCAGTCAGAAACTACCCGTCGGCCTCGACCGCTTCTACCCCGATCGAGGCGATTTCATTGGTGTCGTCGGCAATTGGCAATCGAATGCGCTGCTGCATCAGTTTGCTGCCGGCATGCGCCAGGTGTCAAAGCTTCAGGTGGAGACTCTGTCGGTTCCCGGCAAAGGGGCGCTGATCCCGGCCGTCCGTTTGAGCGATCACGCGCCGTTTTGGGATTTGGGGTATGAGGCTTTGATGATTACCGACACCTCTTTTTATCGCAATCCCCACTACCACGGCGCCACAGATTCAATCGAAACTCTGGACATCGACTTCATGGCAAAAGTGTGCGAGGGCGTCGTGCGCGGCTTGAGCGCACTCTAGAAAAGAAGACGTAAGCGGGTCAGTTCGTGCTTAGCGGCAGCGCCAACCGAAAAGCTGTCCCTCTGCCCACTTCACTGGTGTAGTCGATGGTTCCATGGTGAGCGGTGACGATATTTCGCACGATGGTCAATCCAAGCCCGGTGCCCGAGCGCTTGGTGGTCATGAACGGCGCCCAGATATTAAGTTCAGGCGGAATGCCTTCGCCGGTATCGGCGACCTCGACAACCGCGTGTCGATCGTCAGTGGAGGCACGCAGAATCAGCTCGCCGCCGTTGGCCATCGCGTCGACCGCATTATTGCAAAGATTGAGGATCACTTGTTTGAGTTTGTCGGCATCTCCCATGACGATCGGCAGGTCGGCGGGAACGAGCTGATTAACGCGGACGCCGCGGTTGAAGTAGTGCGGCCGTTCCAAGGAAAGCACGTCGCCGATCACGGCAGGGAGTGACACGGGTTTGAAATCATAATGTTCGGCGCGGGAAACGGCGCGAAACTCGCTCAACAGTGAATTGAGACGTTGGATCTCACGCAGGAGTGAATTGACCGTTGACGAGATCTTTTCGTCCGGCAGGCTTATCGGCTTCTTGACTATACGCTCCAGGAGTTGAGCCGTGATATACATGCCGTTCAAGGGACTGCCAATCTCATGGGTCAGCTTGCCGACGGTCGCGCCAATGGATGCCAGCCGGGCATTTTCAGTGAGTTCGCGCTGGTGTTTGACCTTGTCCGAAATGTCTCGAATGAACGCTGCATAATTGACCTCGGCGCCAGAAGCCACTTGCGTTACCGATAACTCGATTGGAAAGGTTTCGCCATTTTTGCGCTTTCCCGCGACGGTGCGGATGCGGCCAATCGCGCGCTGCTCGCCGGTCTTTTCGTAATGGTCGAGATACCGATCATGTTCACTGGCATAGGGCTCGGCCATGAGTTTATTGATCTTCTGCCCCAGGGCTTCGGCTCGCGAGTAGCCGAAAATGTTTTCAGCGGCGGGATTGAAAATAACGATGCGGGCTTGCCGATCGATGAAGATCACCGCGTCTTGCGTGGCCTCGATTAGCGCGTGCAGGGGAGGGTCCAGTGCGCTCCCCTGAGCGTCGTGGGTGAGGTTTTCAGAAGTTCGCGTCATGATTTCTGCTCCCGTCTCTGCGCTAATTGTTTAACATATGCCACCTCGCCGGCATGTTACGGCAGCGTGAAATCAATTGATCGTTGTTACACCCCCGGCCTTGCCAGGGGACTCCCTAAGTTTGATTTTTGCGTAGGTGGTAAGACAGCGAATAGCAGTAACTAGCTATTTTGCAACGAAGGCGCTTTGAAGTCATCGGCAATAGCCAGAGGAAATGACATTACAGAATCGATGTTCGCAAAATCTTATCTTTCCCGTTTGCGAAATGGCCTCTTTGAGGGGCCAGCAAACGCCAAGCCTCCGGCTTTGCCGGAGGTACATGACTCTCCGAATGGTAAATTGGACCAGCGCAATTTCTATAAAGCAATCCCTGCACCACTTAAGGATATGATTTTTGACCCGGATCAAGCTCAGGGAGAAGATCGCCTTTGCGATGGCGTCGAATCCTCAACACAGTGGTGCTATCCAGCGGCGCGGTGCGGAGCCGGTTGCGGATTGTCAATGTCTTGTTTTGTGTCATCGGTCGGCACGCCGTGAACGTGCGCTTGCCGATAGTACTCAAGACATTCGCTTTCCCGTCCGCGCACAATTCTCTCGCCGATGAGCGGACCGCGCTGGCTGGTGATCACAGTACACTGTCGTTCTCCGTCCGGGCCATCGTAGTAAAGTATCACCCAGTCCCTGGTTTTACCCATTTCGTGGGCGCGCGCCGTATTGGAAAACAACGCCGTGTAGTGCCGCTCGCCTCGGTTTGAATGCTGGATCGGCAGCCACGCTTCACGGTTCGGATTGAAGCGTCGCGGCGCGATGGTCGGCAAGGCGCCGGCTGCCGCCTTGTGGCGGTACTCCCGGTCGACATCAAGGATTTCAGCGATGGCTGCATCGGTGGCCTTGTGCGCGGTACGGATCGGGCGCACTCGGCCGAGCCGTGCCGAAAGGGAGTCGATAATCCCGGCGACTCGTTTGTCGCCGATTCCGGTGATCGCTCTTAACCTTCCGTCATGTGTGGCGGACTCAAGCTGTTCCAAAGTATCGATGCCAAGTTCCCGGTGCAGTCGCGCGGCCAGACTTTTGCCAATCCCTGGGACAGAAGCGAGTAATGCCCCCGACTCACCCTTGCCGCGGAGCCGATCGAGCATGGGCAGTCTTCCAGTAATCAATAACGTTGCAATCGAGCGCGCGAGCCGCTCACCGATGCCGGGCAGCTTGCGCAACCCCGGTTCACCCTCTAGGCGAAGGATTTCATCGGCCGGGCGGGTAAGGTGCCTGAGGGTCTCCGCCGCATGTCGATAGGCTTGCACCCGAAACGGGTTGGCGCCCTGCGACTCTAGTATTTGCGCGACTTCTTCAAGGCGTCGCGCAACGCGGAAATTCACAGTGTTTCCCACCAATTGGTTATTCATCTGTGTGCGCCGGTTGGTCAGTGTCTTTTCATTCTTCGTTGGGCGTGGGCTTCGCCGGTGCGACAAATTCCTTGTCCTCATCCATGCTCTCGACGATATCTTCGGACCCAGGCGGCTCTTGCCAGCGGGTGATCGTCTCCGGACCAACCTCTTTCGTGCGCTTTTCGGTTTGCCAAAGCAGCTCTTCGATCGCCAAATGATCGACAAGCGCTTGCAAACCCATGACATCGGTAAGGGTGCTCAGCAGGATCTGATGCTCCGCTTCGCTGGGCAACACGCCGGACAGGTAGACGACGCCTTTACGGCAAGCGACATGCAATTCTTCCACGTCGATCCGGCCGTCTTCCTTCAGGTGCTCGTTAATCGCTTCGGTCAACTCCTGGTCACTCAGCAAGTTCAGGTCGGCTGGAATAGGCCCTACGGCCGGCGTCTCGGCGGCGCCACCGGGGCTGATCGGCCGCGACTCGTTCTTGGCGGCGCAGCGCCTGCAGCAACGGGCTGCCGGTAAACTGCGGAGACGGGCGATCGCTATCGGCTTGTGACAAGCCTCGCACTTGCCGTAGGTACCGTCGAGAATTTTTTGCAGCGCAGCGTCGATTTCCTTTATTGCGCATAGCGTCTGGTCGTCGAGACGGGTCAAAAGTCGCGCAGTCTGTTCTTCCTGGGCATGCTCTTCGAGCTCACTTTCGCGCTCCTCGGCAATCGCGTCCAAACCTTGTTCCGCTCTACGGAATTCCTGAAGAAAGTGATTGCGTTGGTGGCGCAGGAGCTGGCCTACCGCTGCCAATTGTTCTTTGTTCATAAAATCACCTATTGCCAAGATTCAATGGCAAAGCGTATGCCATCGCTGAAAATGTTGACCTGTTGCCAAAAGCATCGTCTTTGCCTGGTATGCTTTGTGCGTTACCACCCAATAGATGCATCCGGGTCGGCTGCGTTTTTCGCAGGTGTAGGAAAGCTGGCTGCAGTGATGTGCATTCATGAGAAGCAGCGAAATCGGATCATCCATCGAGGTTTAGAATCATCATGGATCTCAATCGTTTGACGGAGCAATCCCAGGAAGCGTTGCGCAGCGCGCAGGAGTTGGCTGTTCGCCGTAATCACCAGGGCATTGATTCACTACATCTTTTGGCGGCGCTACTGGAAGAAAAGGAAGGCTTGGCTGCCGGTTGTCTCGCCGCAGCGGGCATTGCCCCGAGCGCGGTGCGCGAACGAGTTGAGCAGGAGCTCAATGCGATGCCGCAGGTATCGGGGCCGGGCATGGAAGCCCAGCAAGTGTATTTTACTCAGGGGTTGGCGCGACTCCTGGCCCTGGCCGAAGACGAAGCCAAGGCTCTCAAGGACGAGTATGTCAGCGTCGAGCATTTGCTTCTTGCCATGATCGCCGATGAGCGTAGTGCGGTGGCGCGGCTACTGCGGCCTCTGGGTTTAACCCGCGAGCGGCTGCTGGCGGCGATTAAAAAAATTCGCGGTAGCCAGCGGGTTACCTCGCCCAATCCTGAAACGACCTATCAAGCGCTCGAGCGCTACGGCCGCGATCTCACCAAGTTGGCCGGTCAAGGCAAACTCGATCCTGTGATCGGTCGCGACGATGAGATCCGGCGGATTATCCAAGTGCTCTCGCGCCGGACCAAGAATAACCCGGTGCTGATCGGCGATCCCGGTGTCGGCAAGACGGCGATTGTCGAAGGCCTGGCGCAGCGCATTATCCGCGGCGACGTGCCTGAGAGTCTTAAAAATCGCCGCTTGATCGTTCTCGACATGGGTGCGCTCATCGCCGGCGCCAAGTTCCGCGGCGAGTTTGAAGAGCGACTGAAGGCGGTTCTCAAAGAGGTGCAGGATTCCGCAGGCGATGTGATTCTGTTCATCGACGAGCTGCATACGGTGGTCGGTGCCGGCGCGGCGGAAGGCGCCATGGATGCGTCCAATCTGCTCAAGCCGATGTTGGCGCGCGGCGAGCTTCATTGCATCGGCGCAACCACGTTGGATGAGTACCGCAAATATGTCGAGAAGGACCGCGCCCTAGAGCGGCGCTTCCAGCCCGTGTTGGTCGATCAGCCCAATGTCGAGGATACCATTTCGATTTTGCGCGGCCTCAAAGAACGCTATGAAGTGCACCATGGCGTGCGCATCAAAGATGCGGCCCTGGTGACCGCCGCGGTGTTGTCCCATCGTTACATCAGCGATCGCTTCTTGCCCGATAAGGCGATCGATCTGGTGGACGAATCGGCGGCCAAGTTGCGCACCGAGATCGACTCCATGCCCACCGAGCTGGACGAGGTCTCGCGCCGGGTCATGCAACTGGAGATCGAACGGGAAGCGCTGCGCAAGGAGACGGATAAGCCTTCGCGCGAGCGCTTGGCTAAGTTGGAAAGCGAGGTGGCGGGATTAAAAGCCGAACAGAGTCAATTGCGCGCTCGTTGGGAAGTGGAAAAGCAGGGCATCGGCCGGCTCAACAGTCTCAAGCAGGAGATCGAAAAAAATAAACTCGCCATGGAACAGGCCGAGCGGGATTACGATCTGAACCGCATGGCCGAACTCAAGTATGGCAAGCTGGTCCAACTCGAACGGGAACTGGCGGCCGAGGAAGAGCGCTTGCGCCAGAGCGGCGGTATGCAATTGCTCAAACAGGAGGTCGATGAAGACGATATCGCATCTGTAGTCTCGCGCTGGACCGGCATCCCGGTGTCAAGATTGCTCGAAGGCGAAAAGGAAAAACTGCTTCGTCTGCCCGAGCACCTGCACAAGCGCGTCGTCGGCCAGGAGGAAGCTGTCGAGGCCGTGGCCGACGCGGTGGTGCGCGCCCGCTCCGGGCTCAAAGATCCCAACCGACCGATCGGCTCGTTTATCTTTTTGGGTCCCACCGGCGTCGGCAAGACCGAGCTCGGCCGCGCCCTCGCGGAATTTCTCTTCGATGATGAAAACAATATGGTCCGCCTCGATATGTCGGAATATCAGGAGAAACATACCGTGGCGCGGCTGATCGGCGCGCCGCCGGGTTATGTCGGTTACGAAGAGGGCGGCCAACTCACTGAAGCGGTGCGGCGGCGGCCCTTTGCCGTCGTGTTATTCGATGAAATCGAGAAGGCGCACCAGGATGTGTTCAACGTCTTGTTGCAGATCCTCGATGACGGACGGCTCACCGACGGCCATGGACGCACCATCGATTTCAAGAACACGGTGGTGATCATGACCTCTAACGTCGGCAGCCATTTGATCGCCAACTACCGCGGGCGCGACGATGCCGCGGCGTTCGCGCCCATGCGCGCGCAGGTGCTCGATGCGCTCAGGCGCGAGTTTCGTCCGGAGTTTTTAAACCGTGTCGACGAGATTGTCGTGTTCCACAATCTGTCGCGTGAACACCTCAAAGCGATCACCGATATTCAATTGCGGCGGCTGCAACAGCGGCTCGATGACCGGCATATCACTTTGCGGCTGACCGAGGCTGCACGCGAACATCTCGCGACCACGGGTTACGACCCCAATTACGGCGCCCGTCCGCTCAAACGGTTGATCCAAAAAGAAATCGAGACCGTTTTGGGTCGGCTCATTCTCAAAGGGGAAGTCAAAGACGGCGAAACCGTGACCGTCGACGCCGAGGCCAAAGCTGCCGGTCTGAAATTCAGCGTTCAAGCCCATGACGAGGCGCAAGCGGGGGCCGCGGCGCAAAGCGCTGCGAAGACGGCGTCGGCCTAGCAGCGCGATAATATAATTGTGCTAGGTCCAGTGGAGGGAAAGCCTGTCGTCGACACTTTTACTTACCCCGGTGTGAAATCGTTTCCCTTCGCGATTGAGCAGGGCTTCGAGCCAGAGAGTGTCGGCTTGGGAGGCAAGCTTGACGCGAAAACGGCGCACTTGGGTGGGTATCATCCGCAAACCAATTAACTTGCCGGTGGCGGGATTGAGATCGGCAAAGTACATGAGCGCGAGATCGCCGCGAAAGTCTTCATAGCCGCGGATGCCCTCGTAGTCATTGAGAAAATCGCCGCAGCCGTAAAGAATTATCCGCTCCTTATAGACCTCGATCGCTTTTACATGATGCGACGAATGGCCATGGACGACGTCGACGCCGATTTCATCAATCAGTCGATGAGCCAGTTCTTTCTGAGTCGTGCGAAATTGTATATCCCCAGTTTCCGCCCCAGTGGATCGAAACGATGACGATGTCGCTCGGCCGTTTCATCTTGTCAATTTGCTGCGCCAGGGCCTGAATCGGATCATGACGTTGGGTTTCGATTAGATGGAGGCCGGGGTGATCCTCTTCAGCGGACCAAGTGATTGGTATGCCACTGGTTGTTGAACCCAGACTGAACACAAGGACCCTTGAGGCCTCTCCAACCGGCAGAATCGCTGGTTGTTGCGCTTCGCGCAGATTTCGCCCGGCCCCGGCGTGCTTGATTCCCGCTTGGTCGAGAGTTTTCAAGCTGTCGATCAATCCTGAAATTCCCCAATCAAGCATGTGATTGTTCGCCAGAATACAGCAATCGATCCCTGCGGCGGTAAGACAGCCGACATTCTCCGGACTCATTTTGTAGTGAATATCCTTACCGCGCCAATACACGTCGTTGCGGGTTATGGCAGTTTCTAAATTGATTATCTTCGCTTGGGGTTTTTCACGCTGGAAAATTTCCAACGCGTCGCCCCAGATGTAGCTGAAGTCGACCGGCCAATCGATCGGGCCGCTGGCTCGCTCGGCGAGCTTTACATAGTCAAGCGAGCTTTTCGTGTGTGGCTCGTATAACGTTGGATCGCCGGGATGGGGGAGGATTTGGTCGATGCCTCGCCCCGTCATGACGTCGCCGCAGAGAAATAGTCGTAGACGATCCGCCGTTGTCAAGCTGATCTGTTCGCCTCCATTGTTTTGCTGCTTATTTAGCGGCGATGATACGGGCAAGCGATTCATCTTCGTTAAGACAATGAATCGCGTCTGCAAGGAGTGGTGCCAGCGACACGACTTGGAGCGGCAAGGGAAACTGCTCCGGGGCCGGCACACTATCGGAAACGTACAACTCGTCTATCGCCAAGGCGCTGAGCCGTTCCGCTGCCGCCCCAACAAATAGCCCGTGACTTGCCAAAACTTTGATGCCGGACGATGAGCAACCGGCTCCCAGCAGCGCCTGGATCGCTTTCTCGATGGTGCCCCCGGTGCTGATCATGTCGTCGACAACCAGCAGTTCTTTGCCGCGCACATCGCCAATGATTCGCTGAACCTTTACCTGTTCGCCGCTGATACGGGTCTTGTGAACGATCGCCACCGGCAAGTCGAGCAGGTCGGCGTACTGTTCGGCCATTTTCGCGGCGCCCAGATCCGGGGCGACCACCACGGCGTTTCGATTAAGCGCCGGGCGAACCGCTTTGGCCAGCATGGGAACCGCGCTTAGGTGCTCTAACGGAATGGCAAAAGCGCTTTCGACAGCGCGGCTGTGGAGATCCACTGTGACGATCCGCTCAATGCCGCTGACTTGAATCAACTCGGCAACTAGCCGCGCGCTCAATGGCTCCCGGCCGTGAGCACGGCGGTCTTGCCGAGCATAGCCAAAATAGGGGATCACCGCGGTGAGCCGCGCCGCTCCGGCCCGGCGGCAGGCGTCGGCCAGAAGGAGCAGTTCGAACAAATGCTCGTCCACCGGCGGACTTGTCGGCTGAATCAAATAAACATCCTGGCCGCGCACGGTTTCCTGTAGCTCGATGTGCAGTTCACCGTCCGGAAAACGCTCTAAGCGCCGTTGAACGGTCTGGGTCCCGCGAGCGGCGGCAATGGCGGTTGCAAGCTTGAGGTTCGCAGCGCCTGACAAGATTTTCACGAATCATAGAATTTGGCTGATCCCCTTTGGCGTCCCTTCTCCGGACGATCGGTTTGACCGATTAGGCTGGCGCACCGGCAGAGCTGACGCGCGACCCTGGGGAGATCAGTCTCAGCCGTAACAGCTCCATGCGGGTGTCACCTCCGTTTGCAACGATTTTTAGCAGCGCAAACGAGATGCCAAGCGCGCAGCATCACGATGCCGTCAAAAAAGTCAGTTCGTAACCGGCGCGCGCGCAAGCGCTTCTCATTGTCGCGAACCATACAAGAATTCCTTCTCATACTCGAAAAGCAAAATGACGCCTTCACTTTGCTAGGGGTATTTTCGTCATGATGCGGTGCTGCCATCCATTTCCATTATTCGCTATTTTGAGACCACCGATTTGTTATGGCAAAAAGTCTTGGCTGTTGTTGCATGGATGAGGGGGCGCTAGCGATTGGCGATAGTGAGGGATGTGCAGCAATGTAAGCCTCTCCCTGGGTGGCGTGTCTTTTGCTGGTTTACGATTAAACCGGTACCGTGGGTGCGGGACCGCGAATGACCATGGAGCCAATTCATATTCAACAAATTCACGAGCCGCCAGCGGCAGGTGCCGATGTGGAGATCGTCGAACGCAAAGGACTGGGCCATCCCGACACGATGTGCGATCTGGTCATGGAGCGGATTTCTCAAGCCCTGTCGCAAGCGTATCTCAAGCATTACGGCAGAATTCTCCACCACAATTGCGACAAAGGTTTGCTGGTCGCGGGACAGGTGGAGCGGCGCTACGGCGGCGGCAAAGTGGTCGAACCGATGCGCCTGGTCATCGGCGATCGGGCGACGATGGTGCAAGATTTCAATGTTGCCGAACTGGCTATAGAAACTGCAAAGACTTGGTTTCGCGAGAATATTCCCGAAGTCGATGCCGAACGACATCTTCGGTATCAGGTCGAGCTCAAAGGCGGCTCCGACGAGTTGACCGGAATTTTTCGGCCCGGCTCCGAAATTATTCCGGCCAATGACACATCGGCGGCGGTGGGGTACGCGCCGTTGAGCGAGGCCGAGCGGTTGGTTTTGGACGCCGAAAGATGTTTGAACGGCCGCGAGTTCAAAATGAAATTCCCGCAAAGCGGCACAGACGTGAAGATCATGGGAATTCGCCGCGGAAAGCAAATCGGCATCACCGCGGCGATGCCGTTGTTGGACAAGTATATCGCCGACGAAGCGGCTTATTTCCAGAAGAAAGACGAAATATGTCACGCGCTGATCGCGTATCTGCGCTCCCAGGCGGCCAAGTTTAATCAGGTCACTGTCGAGCTCAACACCTTGGACCGTCGCGGCGCCGGACTAACGGGAATGTATCTCTCCGTGCTCGGCACTTCCGCTGAAGATGCCGATTCCGGCGAAGTGGGGCGAGGCAATCAGGTCAACGGCATTATCGCGCTCAATCGTCCGCGCGGATCCGAAGCTGCCGCGGGAAAGAATCCGGTGAGCCATGTCGGCAAAATTTATAGCGTCTTAACCCATCGCTTGGCCGAACAGATTCACGTTGAAGTTCCCGGCATCGAACAAGCGATTGTCTGGCTGTGTAGCCGTATCGGCGACCCGGTCGAGCGCCCGCAAGTGGTCGCGGTGCAGGTCGCGCTGGATGCCGCAACTCAACTTGTCAACGTCGAAGAGCCCATCGGCAAAATCGTCAAACGCGAGCTGGAGCGCATGCCACAGTTCTGCCAAGAGTTGGCGAGCGGCAAGTATTCGATTTGCTGATTGTGAATATCGCCGCTTTCCGAAGTTGTATCGGACCGCGCAATCTCTCACTCGTGATCGAGAAAAGTCGCTACTTCACGTTGCCGGCGGCGGTGGATCGCCATCGAGGAATCCTGATAGGGGTGAGCGAATTCTCTGTCCTGGAGAATCCGAGCGCCACGTGACCTGGCGCTACGTAGCAGTTCGTCCATTTGGTCAGGTGAGACAACGCGATCCCGTGCGCCGGAAATTATCATCACCCGCGCTCCATCGTTCGGCAAATGGGCGACCGGGTCATATTGTTCCGGGCAGCCGAGGTGCGAGATGCGCGCTGGGGAAGAATCGACCACCAAGCGCGTGTACAGATCGGTCTTTCCCACCGCGTTGAGCAGAATCACTCCGCCCATGGAGATGCCGTATAGCAAGCGCTGCTTATAGCCCTGTGTGTTTAGATGAGCCACGATTTCGCCATAATCATCAACGATCGCCGCCAGGCGGCTCTTTCCTTGTGAATTGCCATAACCACGGTAGTCATAAATATAGACGTCCCAGCCGTGGTCGCGAAACGTCTGCAGGTCGGCGATGAGTTGATCGGCGAGCATGGCATTGCCTTGCGCGACCAAGAGATAAGCGGTCGGATTGACGGCGGCGAGCTTGTAGCCGGCCAGTGTAATCCCGTCTCGAGTGTTAAATGTGAGCCGCTCCAAGCCGGGAATATTGACGAGAGCTTGCGGATCAGCTGCGCCGGCCATTCTGTGCCACAGCCAAAACATGAAAGGCTCACGAAAAGTGCCGCAAACGGTCGCTTCAGTATCCGGTTGCTTGGCTGCTGTCATCGGTCTCTCACTGGCTGCGAAGGTCTGCCGGTGCAGCAGGCCGCACAGCAGCAAACTCATGATGATGACGCGCTGCACGAATGGCCAATTCATGATGCGGTATTTTCTGACTTCACCGAATGATCGGGTTAATCTCGAAAGCAGAATCCTTGGCCTAAGCGCAGCCCGATCAAGAAGATTCGTGTTTGAACGCCGGGTGTCTTGATTGGTTGCCGGGTACCGTGACGGTCGAGATTACACCGCGCATTCCCGGCAGTCGGGCTGCAATTGGTCTTCGACGAGCGACAATGTCTGGCCCGCGCGGCTACCGTAACGGTAAACCGTCACACCCTTGAGCCGCAACTCCCGCGCGAGGGTAAAAATCTCTTCGACCGTCGATTGCGGCGCCTGGTTCGGCAAGTTTACGGTTTTGGATACCGCCGCGTCGACATGGGTTTGGAAAGCTGCTTGCATCCGCAGGTGATACTGCGGCGAAATTTCCAGAGCGATTGGAAAACGGCGGCGAAGCGCCTCGGGTAATAGGCTCAAGCCGCGAATCGAACCGTGATGTTTGATGATATCGAGATCGCTCACGTCTGAAGTTCCTAGCTTTGCCAACTCGCTTTTTAGCAGCGGATTCATTTCTGTTCGCGCTGGGTGATCGATTACCAGGCGGGACAGCGCCAGAGCGAAAAATGGCTCGATGGATGGGGACACTCCGGCGATCAAGCTGATGGTGCCGGTCGGGGCGATGCAGGTCGCGGTAGCGTTGCGCAGCGACGAAACCCCACGCCGCCGCCACACACTTTGTGAGAACGCCGGAAAAGAATCACGCCTTTCCCCGAGCTCAACGGAGGCGGCTCTAGCTTCACTGCTAAGAAATCTGGCAATTTTGTCTGCAAGTGCCACCGCAGCCTCCGAATCGTAGGCCATACCCAATTGCGCGAAGAGATCCGCCAGGCCCATGACCCCAAGGCCAATCTTTCGAGTTTGGCGCGTTGCCGATTGGATTGCCGGAAATGAGTAATGATTCGCGTCGATCACGTTATCAAGAAAGACGACCGCGTCGTAAATCGCGGCGGCGAATTTTTGCCAGTCTAGATCATTGTCCGCAGCAAAGGCCGCCAGGTTGAGCGATCCGAGCGTGCAAGATTCGTAAGGGAGCAGCGGCTGCTCACCGCATGGATTGGTCGCCTCGATGGCACCGAGCGCGGGTGTTGGATTGGCGCGATTGATCTCGTCGAGAAAAAGCAGACCAGGATCGCCGCAGATCCAGGCTGCTTCGGTAATCTTGTTGAAAAGTTGGCGGGCTTTGACGCGGCCGATGATCGCGCCGCTACGAGGGTTGCGTAAAGCAAATGCTTTGTCTTGCGTCAACGCTGACCAAAATTCATCAGTGATGCCCACCGAGAGGTTAAAGTTCTGCAGCCGCCGCGCATCCTTCTTGGCGTCGATGAAGGCTTCAATGTCTGGGTGATCGACCCGCAGCACCGCCATGTTGGCGCCGCGCCGTCTGCCGCCCCGGCGAATAACTTCCGTGGTTTGATCGAAAAGTTCCATGAAGGACAACGGCCCCGAAGTGGTCCCGCCCGTGGAGCGCACGCGGTCGTCGCGCGGGCGCAAGCGACTGAAAGAAAAGCCCGTGCCGCCGCCGGTCTGATGAATGCGTGCCATCTGACCAAGCGCGGTGAATATGGAATCGAGGTCGTCCTCGACCGGCAGGACGAAGCAGGCGGCCAGTTGGCCGTTGGGTAAACCTGCGTTCATCAGAGTTGGCGAGTTGGGCAAAAATTCGCATCGACGCATCCGTTCGACAAAACGTTCCTGCCAAAATTCCACATCTTCGCCATAGCGACGGGCGGGCTGGGCGACGGCGCGTCCGACCCGTACGAACATTTCGTCAACAGTCTCGATGATTTTCCCGTGATCGTCACGCCGCAAATAACGTTCAGCGAGAATGACCCGCGCAGTTTCGGATCGAGTGCGGCTTGAAGGCGCGGTATCGGTTAACGAAGAATTGGACATCCTTGGTGCCATTCTAAGGCGCGTCCCTTTTGAAGCTTAACCGTAGGTCGATTGTGCCAGCATAACATTCCTAGGTTAGCGTCCGAGGTGTTTGCTGAACCAAACCGTGGCTAACCGGGTTACTTCTTGCAGGGTTCCCGGCTCCTCGAACAAATGGGTCGCTCCCTTAACGATCGCCAGATGCTTTTCGCTCTTGAGTATCCTATACGCCTGTTGATTCAGTTCTATGACGACATCGTCCAGGCTGCCGACAATCAATAACGTCGGCGCTTGCACTCGAGGCAAAGAGTCCATGGCCAGATCCGGCCGGCCGCCGCGTGATACCACGGCGCCGACGAGCGGACCCAGTATCGCTGCGGCATTCAGCGCCGCCGCCGCACCCGTGCTGGCGCCGAAGAAGCCGATCGGCAGCGACGCACATCCGGGTTGCTCCATGAGCCACTGAGACGCCCGTTCGAGCCGCCGGGTGAGCAGCTCAATGTCGAAGCGGTTGTCGTAGGTGGCGTCTTCCTGACTAGTCAGTAAGTCCATGAGCAGGGTGGCGAATCTCGCCTGGTTAAGCGCCGCGGCAACAAAATTATTGCGCGGACTGAGCCGGCTGCTGCCGCTGCCGTGAACGAATAACACGTTACCCTCTGGCATGCATTGGGACGGTAAGAATCCCCTCGAGAAAAACGCCATTGACGGGGATATTGACCTCTGTTCTGGCTTGATTTCCTTTGGCCGCTGGGCTGCTCATGTGCGTGTCCTCCCAATGGGCGTTAAAGAACCGCTTAGTAGCGCCTCATATTTCGCCTCGGCGCATTTAGTGCCCTTAGCCCATAACTCACTGCCGCTCCGGGGGGCGGTGCGGTTCGGTAAGCATTCCCAGCCAACCACAGCGCGTCGCGTAGCGATTTTGCCGGGCTTCAGGATTGTATTTTGCTTCTAACAATCATCCAAATTTTAGGCCATGCCAAATCCGTTCGCGGCAATCCTAGCAATCAGCCAGTCTCGTCGGACAAAGCCCGTAAAGCGACAGCCGAATCGTGGTCAGCTCGCTTCAAACAGCCGCCCGCACCTGAACTCATTAAACCAAGTCTGACGATCTGGAGGATCGGGATGTTTCTCAGTGATCACGTTCTTCGGTTTTTGCAATTTTGATATAGCTGGCCGGTTAAACTTCTTGAAATCGCGAATGACGCGCGGAGTATTCCTGTGATCCTGGTCTTGCAGTGGCGCTAAGAGTCGATATGCGCTGGCACGCCATATGCGATTTTCAGAGTTAAATGGACGATGGGGCGGCGGCAAGCCACGATGAGGTGAAATGATATTTGAGTCAAACGCGTCGTCAAGCGCGCTGTTAACCGATCTTTACCAGCTCACCATGCTGCAGGGTTACTTCGATCAGGGCATGGAGGAGACCGCAGTGTTTGAATTTTTCGTGCGCAAGTTGCCGGGCCAGCGAAACTTTCTGATCGCCGCCGGACTGGAACAGGGGCTCGAATTTCTTGAGAACGTGCGATTTACAGCGCAAGAGCTTGATTGGATTTCAAATCACGGCGCTTTTCGCCCCGGCTTCGTCAACTACTTGGAACAAGTTCGCTTCACTGGCGCCGTCCACGCTATGCCTGAAGGGACCGTGTTTTTCACCAACGAACCGATCCTGCGCGTGACTGCGCCGATCGCCGAAGCTCAGCTGGTGGAAAGCCGGTTGATTAACTTGCTCCACTTCCAAACTCTTATCGCGTCAAAAGCTGCGCGCTCGGTGTTGATGGCTCCCGGTAAATTACTCGTCGATTTTGGTCTGCGCCGCGCTCATGGTGCCGAGGCGGGTTTGCTCGCTGCCCGCGCGAGCTATCTCGCTGGGTTTGCGGGCAGCGCTACGGTTCTAGCCGCGCCGCTGTACGGCGTGCCGGTTTTCGGCACCATGGCGCATTCCTTCGTTCAGGCGCACGACGATGAGACTACCGCCTTCGAACATTTCGCGCGCTCTCTGCCGGGAAATGTGATTCTCTTGATCGATACCTATGACACCGAAGCCGCCGCAGAAAAGGTCGTCGCGCTGGCGCCCAAGCTGGCGCGCGATGGCATCAAGATCAAAGGCGTTCGTTTGGACAGCGGCGACCTGGCCGACCACGCCTTCAAGGTGCGGCGCATTCTCGATGACGGCGGTCTCAGAGACGCGACGATCTTCGCCAGCGGCAGCGTGGATGAGTATGTCCTTGCCCGGCTCGTAAAGCAGAACGCTCCCATTGACGGCTACGGCATCGGCACGCATATGGATACCTCGGCCGACGCGCCTTATTTGGACTGCGCGTACAAACTCGTGGAATACGCCGGACGTGCACGGCGCAAACGGTCAGAAGGAAAAGTGCTTTGGCCCGGTCGGAAGCAAATCATTCGCAGCTACGAGCGCGATGGGCGAATGGCCGGCGATATTCTGACGTTGGATGGCGATCGGGTCGACGGCGAAGCCTTGCTCCAACCAGTGATGAGCAGGGGACGAAGAATCGGCCCACCCGTGCCGCTCAATGATGCTCGCGCCCGCGCTTTGCGCGAACTAGATCGCTTGCCCGATGCGCTGAGAGGATTGGAACGCGCGGCGGAATATCCGGTACGAATCTCCCCGGTGATACGGCAGTTGGCCCAAGAAGTCGATTCGAAGCAGGCTCAAATTACTGATCAGCAGCGGCTATAGAGTAAGTGGGTTAGGTTGCGAACCTAATATCGGCTGAAAGCGGGGTGGGTAGGGTGACATTTTATCACCCGACCGGTTGCCGTCGACAAGTCAAATATTCCTCGGCCCGGAATCGAGGATCGTTTGGTTCAGGTGACTTGGTTGCGGCGGTAGTCCAATGGCGTCGAGCCCGTCCAGCGCTTGAACGCCCGGTTAAACGCGCTCACTTCCGAATAGCCCAACAAAAAAGCAATCTGCGTCAGTGTGTTTTCCTGGTCCCGTAAATATTCCAGCGCGAACTGACGGCGGGTGTCATGCACTAACTTTTTGAATTCGAGGCCCTGTTTATCCAGTCGTCGCTGCAACGTGCGCGGGCTGACCGCAAACGATTTCGCCACGCCGGCGAGCTGCGGCGTGCCATCCTTGAGTGATTCGCCGATCGCTTTTCGGATCGTGGCAACCAGGCGGTCTTCCTGGGGTATTTTATTGATCACATCGTCGAGATACCGGCTCAAAATCCCATATAAGCGATGATCCGCGGCCGGAATCGTGCGGTCAAGGAACTCGCGTTCCATTACCAGCGCATTGCTGGCGCAGCGAAAAATAACCGGCGCGCTGAAAATTCGCTGGTGTTCGGTTATCGATTTCGGGGCGTCGTGGGTAAATTGAATTTCCCTTGGCGTCCATTGGCTGCCCACCATGATTCGAAAAGTGTTCAGCACGCCCGCCATGGTAAATTCACTGAACTGTCTTGAGTTCTCCAGTCCAACATTGGCGTAAGAGTAGGCGAAATGCGCGAGCTTGGAATCGACGTCTAAAGTCGGCTGCAAAGCCTGATTATGAACATGAAGATAACGCGCTGCGGTCGCGCACGCTATTGCAATCGTCGGCGAGTTGAGGACCGCATAAATCAGCGGGCCGAGATTTTTTGGGTTGCTGCGCTCGCCATAGTGGAGGCCAAAGCACCCGTCGCCGGTCGCTTGCGCGATCTCCTCCAGCAAACGAGCGAAATCAGCGCAGGCGATAAAACCCTGTGCGTTGGCCAAAGTAGTGAAGTCGTGCGTCAACGATTTTCTGACCTGATCCACATCGGCATTGGTGGCGGCGATGGCATCGATCAGACCTGTGGTCACGCTGCTGGAGATTAGCGGTCGAATGCCCATAGATCTATTGCTTTGCCGAATCGGGCGCCAACTGTCAATCGAGTGTCACGGAAAGTCAAGACAACCAGGCGGCTAGACATTAAACGAGTACGCATGAATCATCAGCTCAAATTGTTTTACTGGCAAAATAATGGACATTGTCTAGTTATCGTCGCCCGCGGACTTATTAATAGAGATTCCTTTCTGCGGCTGATGGAGGAAGTTGTCGACCTCACTAGGCCGCTCAACGCTTGTAAAATCTTGATCGATGTCCAGGATACTACGTGCGATTTAGGTCTCGACGAACTTGTCGATTTGAAGTGTGCGCTAGCCAGCTTTCCGTGGACCGACGGTAGCAACTTAAAACTTGCGCTGGTGACACCCCGGCATCAAGAGCAATTCGGTCTATTGCGGCTGTTAAGGTTGCCCAATTCGGCGCTGGGGGTTGACGTTGGGGTTTTCTACGAGGAAAAGAGGGCCAACGATTGGTTGGTGGAAGAAACCAACGATCGCGTCTTCTAACATTAAGATAACGTTGCGCGAGGCGCGCCGCGCTTGATTCCCGTGGCCTGTGTTCGTAAAGTCACGGTGCCGTGGCACCTTCCGACACTATCCTTACCAAGCACCCCCCAGGCCCATTCCTAAGGCGCTGGTTTATTTGTCTCCTGTGTGTGCTTGCCGGCGTTGCCGCGGCCGGGCGCCTCCTCGGCGCAGATTCCTCGCGTGCCAAACGAGTGTTGGTGCTGTCGACCGGCAGCCGGTTCTCGCCGGGCTTTCCGCTTGTTGAGCAAAGCGCGATTGACGAATTGCGCAAGCTGCACGCCGGCGAGCTTGAGCTTTATTCCGAGTATCTCGATATCGTTCGCTTTCCGAGCAAAACCTTTCATTCGCTTTTCCGCGATTACTTGCGCAATAAATACGTTGACGATGTTCCCGATGTGATCGTGCTGATTTTTGTCGGCAACTTGGTCGTCGCCCAGCAACTGCTTGACGATATCTTCCCAGGCACTCCTGTGGTCGCCGTCGGATTGAGCGAGGAGGAACTGTCCGGGTCGAAAGTTAGCCAGTACTTAGCCGGCACCGTTCAACGCTCCGACCCCGGCGGAACCATCGAATTGATTCTCCGGTTGCAGCCGGAAATTGAGCGCATCTTGCTCATCGGCGGAGTCGCCGAGGTGGATCGTCAAGTCATGGCCCGAGCGACGAAGGTTGCGCGCTCGTTTGGCGGAAGAGTCGAGGTCGAGGTCTGGGCCGATCGCTCGATGGACGCCATTCTACAGGGCGTAAGTGCTTTGCCGCCCAGAACCGCAATTCTTTTTACCCGGATGTTTCGCGATGGCGCTGGCCGGGCAGTCATTTCGTCGCAGGCGGCCCAGGCGATCGCCAAGGTGTCCAATGCTCCCGTTTATGTCATGTCAGACCCCATGCTCGGCACGGGCGCAGTCGGCGGTTCGGTTGCAGATACCCTGGCGCTGGGAAAGCGCGCCGGTGAACTGGGCGAACTGATTCTGCGGGGTGCCGAGCCCAAGTCTTTGCGGTTGGAAGTCCGGAGCACGGGAGTGCCGATCTTCGACTGGCGCGCGTTGCAGCGCTGGCGTATCGGCGAAAGTCGCCTGCCGCAAAACAGTAGGGTTCACTTCAGGCCGACTTCAATTTGGGATCAATATCGCGGGTATATCGTTATTGCGCTGGGGGTTTTCTTGCTGCAAGCCGCTTTGATTTCCGGCTTGGTTTTCAATCGATTGAATCGGCGCCGGGCTGAAAAAGAGCTTCGGGATAACCAGGAATTACTGGAGATGGCGACCCGCGCCGGCAGGTTGGGCTTATGGGCGCGCGGTCTCAACGGAAACGATGTCTGGGTTAACCCGGTGCTACGCGCCGAGCTTGGTATCGGCCCGAATGAAGCTGTCCGGGTGGGCGACATACTTAGCCGCATTCATCCTGATGACAAAGAGCGAATCGTAGCCGAAGTCGAGCGCGCCCAGCAAGCCAACGCGCCGTTTGAAGGCGAGTTTCGCACCCGACTGGCCGACGGCAGGGAGCGCTGGGTGTTAGCGAAAGGATCGACCGTCAACGTAGTGGGCGGCCGTGGCGTGCACAGGGTGGGTGTCTTGTTAGACATCACCGAACGCAAAAAGATGGAAGCGGTGCTGCGCGAGAGCGAGGAGAATTTTCGACGGTTGGTGGAAAACACGGCGGCGGTTCTATGGCAGGCCGATGTTGAGAGTTGGAGGTTTACCTATGTCACTCCACAGGCGGTCAAGCTGCTCGGTTATCCGCTCGAGCAATGGTACGAGAAAGATTTTTGGACTTCTCATATTCACCCGGATGATCGGCAACGGGCGATCGACACCTGTTTGACCATGAGCCAGAGGGCTGACGATTTCGAATTCGAGTATCGCATGATCAGATCGTCGGGGGAGGTCGTCTGGGTGCACGACATCGTCAATTGTAACCATTTGGCCGGCGAGCCGCTCCAGCTTCGCGGCCTGATGCTTGACGTTACCGAGCGCAAACGGAGCGAGCAGGCGATACGCGAGAGCGAGGAACGGTTCCGCACCGTGGCCAACGCAGCGCCGGTCATGATTTGGATGTCGGGCACGGACAAGCTTTGCACCTTTTTCAACAAAGGCTGGCTCGACTTCACCGGCCGGACACTAGAGCAGGAACTCGGCAATGGTTGGACCGAAGGCGTTAATCCGGACGACCTAGATCACAGTCTCACCCTCTACAGGACGTCCTTCGACGCTCGGCACGAATATTCTATGGAATACCGCCTGAGGAGAAGCGATGGAGAGTATTGCTGGGTGCTTGGCCACGGCGTGCCGCGCTTCGAAGCCGACGGAACCTTTCTCGGCTACATCGGTACGGCCACCGATCTCAGTGAGATCAAGCGAGGCGATGAAAGGTTTCGGCTGGCTGTCGAGGCTTCATCCAATGCGACCGTCATGGTAAATGCTCAGGGACAGATCGTGCTTGTGAACCAGCAGAGCGAGATCCTGTTCGGCTACTCGCGCGAGGAGATGATCGGGCAGTCGGTGGAGATTCTCATACCGGAACGTTTTCGCGACAACCACCTGGCTCATCGCGCGCGCTTCGCCGCGGCGCCGCAGGCGCGGATGCTTGGTCCGGGACGGGATCTGCGCGCGCGGCGCAGAGACGGTAGCGAGGTTTTGGTTGAAATCGGACTGACGCCGATCCACAGCCAGGAAGGCCTTCTTGTACTAACGTCGATCGTCGACATCAGCGCGCGCAAGCAAGCCGAGGAGGCGTTGGAAAAGGAGCGTGCGTTTTTGCGTCAAGTCATCGACATCGACCCGAATTTTATTTTTGCCAAGGATCGCGATGGACGGTTCACGCTGGTGAATCAGGCTGTCGCCGACGCTTACGGTACGACGGTGGATGGGCTGATCGGCAAGACCGATGCGGATTTCAATCCGAACCGCGATGAAGTCGAGTACTTCCACCGCATGGACCTGGAGGTGATCGACAAACTCCAAGAGCTCTTCATCGCGGAGGAGCATTTAACCGACGCGCAGGGGAGAATTCGTTGGTTGCAGACCGTTAAACGGCCCATCGTTGGCAAAGATGGCGTTGCGAATCAGATCTTGGGCGCGTCGACCGACATCACCAGCCGCAAGCAGGCGGAAACCGAACTGCGGCAACAACGCGATGAGTTGGCGCATGTCTCGCGTGTCTCTTTGATGGGTGAATTGGCAGCTTCCTTAGCGCACGAGTTGAATCAGCCGCTCACGGCGATTTTGAGTAACGCCCAGGCGGCGCAACGATTTCTCACGAACAAAGCCTTCAACCTTGACGAGGTGCGGGAAATTCTCAATGATATCGTCGAGGATGACAATCGGGCCAGCGAGATCCTTCGCAGAATCCGGTCGCTTGTGCGCAAGGAAGAGCTCACGTTGGCGCGCTTGGATCTAACGGCGGTTGTCGGTGATGTCGTGTCGTTGGTGCATAGCGATGCGATTTTGCGCAACGTGAAGGTGGATTGCCGAGCCGGTGAGAGCGTCGCACCGGTCCGTGGTGATCGGGTTCAGTTGCAACAGGTCATGCTCAATCTATTTCTCAATGCGTTCGATGCGATGAAAGAATGCCCAACCGACGAGCGCCAGGTGACGGTGCGGGTCGACTCCGGCAGCGCCGGCATGGTCGAGGTATCGGTCGGCGATCGCGGCTCAGGCTTGACGAGCGATATGCTGGACACGATCTTTCAGCCGTTCTTCACGACCAAAAGAGAGGGGCTGGGAATGGGATTGTCGATCAGCCGGGCGATCGTTGAACGGCACGGCGGGCGCTTGTGGGCGGAGAATAACCGGGATCGCGGCGCAACGTTCCATTTATTGTTGCCGGAAATGGCCGCGGCCGAGCGGCGGCTTGAGCATCCTTTATGACGACGGTGTTTTTGGTCGACGACGATAGCTCGGTGCGCAAAGCGCTGGCGCGGCTGATTCGCGCGGCGGGCTATGAGGTCGCGCCGTTCGCATCGGCCCGGCAGTTTCTCGAGTCCAAGCCTGAAACCGCGGGGGTCGCCTGTCTTGTCCTCGATGTGCGTATGCCCGGTGTCAACGGCTTGGAGCTTCAGGAGGCGTTGCAAGCGGCGAAAATAGCCATTCCGATTATCTTCATCACCGGGTACGGCGATATCCCGATGGGCGTGCAGGCGATGAAAGCCGGGGCGGTGGATTTCCTGCCCAAGCCGGTTTGCCAAGAAACTCTCTTGCCCGCCATCGAGCAGGCGCTGGCACGGGCGGCCGGGCAGCGTGCCGAGGCCGCCCAACTGGTCGACATCCGCCGGCGTCTGGAGTCGCTCACGCCGCGCGAGCGCGAAGTCATGGCCCTGGTGGTCACCGGAATGTTAAACAAGCAAATCGCATGGGAGCTCGGCACAGTCGAGAAAACCATCAAAGTTCATCGCTCCCGGGTGATGGAAAAGATGGCAGTGGATTCGATTGCGGAGCTGGTACGGCTGGCAGAAAAAGTCGGTATCCCAGCGCAGAAACAGCCGACAGCCGCAAGCGCTCGTAGGTGAACGGGTGCCGGTGCGCATGATCGTCGGCCTCTCCGTTGTCGCCTAATTTTGACCAACGTTCACTTGCGATGAGTTTTGGCCGCCTTTTCTGTGTTGGACCAAGGTCCAATATACAGCCCTTCTGCTCTCCTATATAGATGATCGTTAGCGAAAGCTGTTCGGGATCTGGTTTGTCCTCGAATGTCTTGCGCAACAAAATTTAATGACCAAAGGCCTGCCATTGATCGCGATCGTCGATGATGACGTTTCGGTCCGTCGAGCTTTGAAAAGACTCGTTCGCTCCCTCGGCATGAACGCTGAGACCTTCGCGTCGGGGCAAGAGTTTTTGGACTGTATCGACGCGATGCCGTCGTTTCAAGCTGACTGCGCCATTTTGGATGTGCAAATGCCGGGCATGAACGGTCTGGAAACCCAGGAACGGCTCGCGCGCGGCGGCAACCCCATTCCGGTTATCTTTATCACGGCGCATGACGAAGTCGGCGTGCGCGAGCGGGCGTTGGCATCCGGAGCGATGGCCTTTTTGCGCAAGCCCTTCGACGATGAGTTATTGATTAAAACATTGCGCGCGGCGCTGGCGAGCGAAGTGGCGGGTGGCGATAAACCATAGGCCCAAGGCAAAGTGTCTGGCGCGAAATTGAGTGTCGTGCGCCTGGGGAGTCACCAGAAAACTGGTATAGCGGCGTCATATTCACTAAGTGAACGAGTAAAAGCGAAGAGAGCATAATGAGGCAAGTCATAAAAATTGCGCTTTCATGTTATTTGGTTACGCTGTTGGCTGTACCTCCGGGGACATGGGCGCAGGATGCGGCTAATGCCCCGGTGGTTAAGCAGGAAGAGCTCGATCAGTTGCTCGCGCCGATCGCGCTCTATCCTGATTCATTGATCGCGCAGATCCTGATGGCGTCGACGTATCCGCTCGATGTGGTTAACGCCGCCCGATTCGCCAAACAGAACGCAAATCTCAAAGGCGACGCCTTGACCAAAGCGCTGGAAGCGCAGAGCTGGGACCCGAGCGTGAAGTCGCTGGTCAATTTCCCCCAGGTGTTGACCATGATGAACGAGAAGCTCGATTGGACGCAAAAACTGGGCGACGCGTTTCTTGCAGGGGAAAAGCCCGTCATGGATACCATCCAGAGTCTGCGTGCCAAGGCGCAAGCGGCGGGTAATCTTAAAACGACGCAAGAGCAAAAGGTGATCGTTCAGGATAAGATCATTGTCATCGAGCCTGCCAGTCCGCAGGTCGTCTATGTTCCCGCCTACAATCCAACCGTAGTCTATGGCACCTGGCCCTATCCGGCCTATCCACCGTATTACTACTATCCGCCAGGATATGTCGCGGCAAGGTCGGCATTTTGGTTTGGCAGCGCGGTCGCGCTAGGCGCGGCCTGGGGCTACGCATGGGGCAGCCCTAACTGGAACAACGGACACGTTCACTACAATTACAACCAGAACGTCAATATCAACACCAACATCAACCGCAACGTATACGCAAATCAGCTACCGGCAAACGCGCAGGGTAATTGGCAGCACAATGCGGCCAATCGCAAGGGAGTTCCCTACGGCAATCAAGCGGTGGCGCAGAAATATAACCAGGCGTCGCCGAGCCAACAGGTTCAGGCGCGCCAGGCGTATCGCGGTTACACCGGCAGTGCTTTGACCCCAGCGGAACAGCAAAGGCGCAACAACGAGCGCAGCAAGCGCAGCAACAACAAACCGGACAGCAAGCTCAACAAGCTCGTCAGCAATCAGCCGGTCAGCAGGCCCAGCAACAAAACACCGGACAGCAAGCGCAGCAAGCCGCAGCAACAATCGACCAGCCGGCAGCAACGAGCGCCGCAACCAGAACCCAGCAGGCGCGTGGCGGCGAACAGGCTAGAACTTCGGCGACTGCCGGCAGCCGCGGCGGCGCGAGCCAGTCGAACGCCAACCTTGGTGCTTCGAGCAGCCGCGGCGGCGCGTTTGAAGGCATCGACCGCGGTGGCAGTTCCGCCAAAAGCTCCAGCCAACGCGGCAGCGCGAGCCGCACGAGCAGTGGTGGCGCTGCACGGAGTGGCGGTGGTGCCAGAGGCGGCGGTGGCGGTGGCGGACGCCGCTGATGGTTTGGCTTTGCTCAGAACTTCACGGTGAGCCGTAGGTTAGGGAGAAAGAAGCGATGCTGCACAATCTAAGCGCAGATCCAAAAGAACCGACGAATTGGTATTGGGCCGGGTTCGCGGCGGTGATCATTTTGACGCTCACGATAGGCCAGTTTGCCGTGGCCGCTACGCCGGCAAAACAAAAGACATTCGCTAGCCCCGAAGAGGCAGTCAAGGCCGCGGTGGCCGCCGCCAAAAGTAATGATGACAAAGAGCTCTTGGCGATCTTCGGCGCGCAAGCCAAAGATCTGATGTTTTCCGGCGATCCGGTTGCGGACAAGCATTGGCGTGAGCGGTTCTTGGCGGCCTATAACGAGAAGAACACTATCGTTAGCGAAGGCGATAGCCGGATCATCACGATCGGCAACAATGCCTGGCCATTCCCGATTCCGCTCGTCAAGAAAGCGGATAGTTGGGTATTCGACACCGACAAGGGCCGCGAGGAAATTCTCAACCGCCGTATCGGCACCAACGAATTGAACGCGATTCAAGTGGCATTGACGTTCGTCGATGCCCAGCGCGAGTATGCGATGAAGGATCGCGACGACGACAAGATTCTCGAATACGCGCGCCGCATCCGCAGCGAGGCCGGTAAGAAAAATGGGCTGTACTGGGAAGCAAAGAGCGGCGAAGAGCAGAGTCCGCTGGGGCCGCTCTGGGCGCAGGCTCAAGGCGCCGGCTATTCCGCTCAAGGTCCGGGCGCCGGGCAAACCGCGGCGCCTTATTACGGCTACTATTACAAGATCCTCGAGGGTCAGGGAAAGAACGCTACTGGCGGGGCTTACAGCTACGTCGTTAATGGCAACATGATGGGCGGCTTTGCGCTCGTCGCCTTTCCCGCCGAGTACGGCAATTCCGGCGTGATGACGTTCACGGTCAACCACGAAGGCAAAGTTTTTCAAAAGGATTTGGGTGCTAATACCCGCTCAGCCGCCCAGGCGATGAAAGAGTTCGACCCTGATAAAAGCTGGACGGAAGTGAAGCCGTAGCGGCAACGAGGCACGGGGGTCGGGGGAGATAAGAGGGACGAGTGTCGAGTGTCGAGGGGTCGGCGAGAGACGTGGGGTCGGGCGCTTTTTTCACTCGACACCCGACACTTCTTTAGGGACACCATGGTATCGGTACTGCCAAATAATCCATTGGGCTTGAAGGTCGTTGCCGTGCTGGCGGTGCTTCAAAGCATCGCTGCTGTTCTGCGTGCGCTACAGTGGTTCGACGTCGGCAGTGATATGATGGGGCAGGGCCTGCTGTTACTGCCGTTGCTTGGACTGATCGCCATCGGCAGGGGCATGCTGGTGGCGGTTCTAGCGCTCTTATTTGTCGCTTTTGCATGCGGCGTATTGCTGCAGCGGCATTGGGCGCGGTGGTTGGGAATCTGCTTGGCGATCGTCAATTTTTTGCTGGTGCTGAGTGTCATAATTCAAGGCGACACCCCGGTGCGGGCACTGCTTTGGGCGATCGTCCCGGCGGTGATGCTCGGCTACTTGATCTCGGCGCCGGGACGCCAAGCTGTCAAGGGAAATATTGATTCGTGATATAAACATCGAAAAAGGGAGGGTCGAGATGAAGAACAAGACAGGGACAAAGTTTTTGGCGGTTTTATTCGTGGCTGCGCTCGGAAGTGCGCCGATAGCTGCGCGGTCGCAGGATAAGCCTGCCAACAATCTGGAAATCGTCCACGAGAAACTCAAGGCGGACAAAAAATTGATTGTCTCCAAATATATGGAGTTGACCGAATCGGAAGCCAAAAACTTCTGGCCGGTGTACGAGGACTACCAAAACGATTTGCAGAAAATCAATGAGCGTCTCGGCGCGCTGTTGAAGAGCTACGCCGCGGACTACCGCAGCAAGTCGCTCACCGACGACAAAGCCAAGAAGCTGCTCGACGAGTGGATCGCCCTTGAACAGGACGACGTCAAGCAACGCACCGCCTTCATCCCCAAGGTGATGAAAGCGCTGCCGGCCAAGAAGGCCGCGCGTTATCTGCAGATCGAAAACGAGTACCGCGTGCTGCTGAAATATGATCTCGCGACCACGGTGCCGTTGGCGAAGTAGGGATCAGGGTCGAGGGTCGAGGGAGTCTAATCGGAAGCAAACGGAGTTAACGGAGCATTTTCGAAAACCTCGGTTTCCTCCAGTAAAAAATGGCGAGCGGGATTACCTTCTAATTTGATGACAGGAGCACAGAATGAGAGCAAATAACCGAAATACCAAGATGCCCAACTTAATCGTCGGGCTGGCATTGATGCTGTTGACCTTCCATGTCTTGAGTCCGGCTGCGGCGCAGGCGGCGAGTGCGAGCGAGATCGACCGTGACGTGAGGGCGACGGTGGCGAAACTCACTAAAAACTATCCGGCCGCCAAGGCATTGGCGGACAAGGCGGTCGGAGTGTTGGTCTTCCCGAGCATCGTCAAAGGCGGATTCATCTTCGCCGGCCAATTCGGCGACGGCGCTTTACGCAAACGCGGCAAGACCGTTGCCTATTACCGTTCGCTCGCGGTGTCGTATGGATTTCAAGCCGGCATTCAAGCCTACGGCTACGTGCTGTTTTTTATGGATAATGCGTCGTTGCAGTATCTCGACAACACTGCCGGCTTCGAATTGGGGGTCGGGCCTAGCCTGGTGGTGTTGGACGAAGGATTCGGCAAGAACTTATCGACCACGACCCTGCAAAAAGGTGTGTATGCATTCATCTTTGACCAAAAGGGACTGATGGGCGGCATGGGCATCCAGGGAACCAAGATTACCAAGATCAATCCAAATCCGTAGGCGGCCGACACAAGTGTCGAGGGTCGAGTGAGAAAAAAGAGGGTGACGAGTGACGAGGGTCGAGTGGGATTCGCCTCGACACCCGACACTCGCCCCTCGGTTGCTGACAAATGAAACCTGAAGGAGAGAAGCAATGAGAATCGATTTATTGAAAAAAACAATCCGCGTTGCAGTGGCGATCGTGCTGTTGGGGCTCCCATCGATGAATTTGGCGGCGCAGGACAAGCCAGCGGACAACATGCAGATCCTGCGTGACAAGATCAAAGCGGACAAAAAGCTGCTGGTGGCGAGCAACATGGAATTGACCGAGTCGGAGGCGAAGAACTTCTGGCCGATCTATGACGAATATCAAAAGGAATTGCGCAAGATCAATCAGCGCATCGTTAATGTGCTAGAGATCTACGCCGCTGACTTCCGTAGTAAGTCGCTGACCGACGACAAGGCAAAGAAGCTGATCGAGGAGGCCAACGCCATCGAACAGGCGGAGGTCAATCTCAAGAGCACCTTCGCGCCCAAGCTCGCTAAAGCGCTGCCGATGGTCAAAGTCGCGCGTTACCTGCAGATCGAGAACAAGATTCGCGCCGTCATCCGGTACGACATCGCCCAGGGTGTGCCGCTGGTGAAGTGACGAGTGAAGAGGGTCGAGTGTCGGTTGTCGAGGGATTTAACAGGAGCAAACGGAGATCACGGAGAAATTTTTAAGACTCTCTCTGCTTTCTCTGTTGCCTCCTGTAAAGATGGAAGTGGCGAGGGAAGAGTGCTGTAGTGCCGCTGGTGCAATCGGTTACGGCGCGGCGCTTGTGGAAAGATATAACGACAATTTCAAGAGTGGATCGAAAAAATTTAATTGAAGAGGAGATTCTTTGTGCATAATTCCAATTTCTTGCGGCGAGGACTGCCGCTGTTTAGTGTTTTCGCAATGTTGGGCGCCTCGGGCTGTCTAGCGACCCAAGACTGGGTGCAAAGCTGGACCAACGAGCAACTGTTCCCGATCAATAAGCGACTTTCGGACACAGAGGCGAATGTGACTAAGACGGACGGCAGGGTCACCCAAGTCGACGCCCGGGTGAACACCATGGCCAAACAGATCGCCGATCTCGAAGCCCGCGTCGGCCAAACCGACGCCAAGGCGAATCTTGCGTTAGAGAGCTTGCAGCGGCTCAAGCCCGAACGAAAAATGGTGTTGAATTTCACCGCTGGGCCGCAGTTCGCGTCCAACTCAGCTCAGTTCAGTGACCAGGCGAAGAAAGACATCGACAGCTTCCTGAGCGACGTTAAGGGGCAGGCCGATGACGGCGGCAATTTGGTCTATCTAATAGCCGGCCACACCGATGCCTCCGGCGCGCCAACCTACAATTATGAGCTGTCAAAGCGGCGCGCCGAAAGCATCGCCGCGTTTCTGATCGCGGAAAGAGATGTCGACCCGAGCCGGGTGATGGCGGTGGGCTACGGCGAGCGCGTCCCGGTGGCTGATAACAAGACCGAGGCCGGGCGGGCGAAAAACCGCCGGGTCGAAATAATGGTCTACCGAGACGCGATCGGTGTCGGCGGAACAGCCGGGACGCCGAGCCCGGCCGCCAAAGCGCGTTAGCGCTGACGTCGCTCAAGCAGAGTTTGTTTCTTCAGCTAACCATTTTGTGGCATTTTGATGCCGTAGGTTCGTCGCTCTGAGGAAGTTAAACAGGCTCTTCACGTAATCGAGTGGGTGAAATTTGTTGAGAAATGCTGTTCTTGTAGGTTTCACCCCCCTTTAGAAAAGGGGGGTTGGGGGGATTTTGTGCAGAAGACGATCTTTCAAGCCATGAAAAATCCCTCCTAACCTCCCTTTGCGAAAGGGAGGAACCGGCCATGGGAGAGTAATTTGCCATTAAGTCAGCGCCCACTCGATTACGCGATGACCCGTTAAACAAGAGGAGGAGGTGTTGTATGTTAGCGAACCGAACGGGTGGTTATTTCGGCGTACTCCTATTGTGTTTAACCGCGGCCTGCGCTCAGACGGGTATTCGCCGTGCCGCGCGCGTTGCTGATACCAATCTGCCGCGGCCTAGCCGTATACTTGTTCTCGACTTCGCCGTGAGCGAGGGCGAAGTTAAGGAGTACCAGGGCATCATGCGCCAACAGCCGACCATCAAAGACGCTTCCGAGCGGGAGCGTGTTCTGGCGCGGGAAGTGAAAGATGCTTTGGCCGAGGAAATTGTCGACGCCTTGAAGCCGCTCGGATTCGTCGTCGAGCGGGTCGGCCGCGACACCAAGGCCGGGGGGACCGATCTGCTGATCGACGGTCAGTTTATGACCGTCGACGAAGGCAATCCGCTGCGTCGTTTGGCGGTTGGCTTCGGCAACGGAGCCTCCACGGTGGAGAGTCAGGTTCAAGTTTATCAGGGGCCAGACGGTCGCAAGCTGCTCGCTTTCACCACTCAATCCGACAGTGGCAAGATGCCCGGCGCGGCGCCCATGCTCGGCGCCGGAGCGATCGTTAGCGGCGGCGTAACCGCAGGCATGGTGGTCGCCAACGCCGCGGTCTCAGGCGTGAAGACCTACAAATCGGATGTCGCTCGAATGGCCGCAACGAGCGGCGATCAGGTCGCGCGCTATCTCTCGGAGTTTTTCGCCAAGCAGGGATGGATTCGCGCCGATCAGGTGCGCAAAGCGCGAATGGTTTACTGATCGGTGCGCGAGAGAGTGTCGAGGGAGGAGTGGAAAAGGTGTCGGGATTGGTGTGTCGAGGGGAAATGCCAGATTTTGTTCGCCGTTTTTCGTGTCTCTGGTTTTCCATTTGTCACTAGCCCCTCGACATTTGGTGCCACACAGGTGTAGTGGGATATAACGAAGAGTTTTCTTAAAATCGCTGTTTCCATGGTTGCCTCCAGCAGAAAAGTGACACGGCCAGAAGGTTCGTTTGAGAATGCGATCCCGGTGCTCGACCTCGTCCGAGCGTCGAGGTCTCTTTCGGAATGGTCAGGCGAGAACCTGGATGAAGGCTTTCGCGGGCATGACGATCAAGCGAAATTCGACTTAAAGCCGATACTTTCAAACTCCATCGGCTGGTAGCCGAGAGTTGTTCAATCCCTGCGGGTCGATTCCCCGAAGCTTTCTGCGTAGCACCCATACCCATTGCCAAGTCCGTCAAACTTCTTACGGAGCAGAGTATTCACCCGACCGACGGCGGCATGCGGATACGACATTTTGCCGCGCCGCTGGGTATTGGACTAAAGTCCAATAGGGGAATAATCGATTTTTCGGTATATGGAATTGAGTCGAAACAAGGTCGAGGTTTCGGCAAGGCAGTTGAGCATGAGCCGGCTGACGATTTTTGCGCTTTCAGATACAGTTCCTGTGTCCGAAATGACGGCGAGGTGAGGGATAACAAATATTGACGGTTTCCAGGCTTCAGTAGCCGGAGGCAGAATGCGCCCGGTGCGGGCGCTTTGGCCTCGGACAACCGATACCTGGAAACAAAACCTGGAGAAGAGGTGAAGTCATGAAGCGAACAATGAGTGTTCTGGGTCATCTGTCGATAGTCTTATTGGTTGCCCTACTGTCGGGTTGCGGTGCGAGTTTTCAAGGTGGCAGCGATATCACCCGCGGCAGGCAAGCGCTGTTTATGGGTAATACTCAAGCCGCGTTGGGCGACTTTGAGAGCGCTGCGCAAATCAGCCCGAACTATATCTATGGCACTGAGCTCCGCGAAGGGGTTTTGAGTTATCTCGGCAGAGCTCAATACCTTACCGGCCAGCTTCCCGCAGCCCAGGCGACGCTGCAGCAAGCCCTGGCGCAGCATAAAGGGGATAATCTCGCGCGCTTATACCTCGGACTTACCCAGGCAAAGCAAGGCGACCGGAAAGCGGGCCAGGTAAATATCGAAAGCGGGCTCAAAGGCATGCAGTCATTCGTCAATTATATCATCAATACTTTCTCGAACTCGTTCGGCTCGTTTTGGGATCAGGACGGCAGTGTGCGAAAGTCGCTGGCGACTAATCTGGCGCTGGTTGCGAGCGCCAACGTTGATTGGCCGACGCTGATCTCGAACTGCGAAACGCTGGCGCTCAATTATGAACAACTTGAGGATATCGCGACGCAAAACCAGCGCCAGTTCCAGGAGATGAATCGGCCGTGAAATCAGATTCACGGATAAGTCGCGATGCCATCGTTCGCGAGCAAGGCGGCAATCGGGTTGACGGCAAAGGCGAAAAACCGATGGCCATGGAGACAAAATCGCTGCGGCGGAACTGAAAGATGAAAATAGGTTTGGAGAAAACGAGATGATTTTAGCGAGAATAGTCGTAGCCTTTGCCTTGGCGCTAAGTTTTGTGCTGGGCGCGCAACTTCACGCTGGCGAGGCGCCGGAACCAACCCCGTACTCAGGGGATATCTGGTCGCGCTCGACGCTCAGCGGCGACTGGTTCGGCCTGCGCAACGAGTTGGCCGCCAAGGGCGTGACCCTCGATATGAGCCTGACCCAGGCCGCCCAAGGCATCGTCCATGGCGGCAAGGACACCGGCTGGCAGTACGGCGGCGGGCGCGGTGACATCAATCTCCTGCTCGACACCGGAAAACTTGGCTTGTGGCCCGGCGGATTTCTCACCGTCGAAGCCGAGGGCAATTTCATACCGGCCGATAGTTTGCTCAAATCGATCAACGGCAGGTCCGGCGCGCTCATGCCGGTCAACAGCAGCCAGTTTTATCCCACCCCCGCCGGTGACAACTTTAACCTGCCGGCGTTAAACTTCAGCCAATTTCTTTCCCCTTATTTCGGCTTGACGATCGGCAAGTACGCTACGATCACGAGCAATAGCGGCGACATGAATGAGTTTGCCCACGGCAAGGGCGATACCCAATTCATGAACCTCGCGTTTAATATCAATCCGGTGTTGCTGACGACGGTGCCCTATTCGACGTTGGGCACCGGATTCATCGCGTTGCCAACGAAAGATCCAACTCAAGCGATCGTGAGTTTTATGGTTCTTTCAGCCACCGGAAAAGCCAGCACCAGCGGCTTCGAAGATCTTGACGGCAACAACTTGACGTTTATCGGCGAGGGGCGTTTGAGGACCGATTTTTTTGGGCTTACCGGGCACCAGCTTTTCGGGGCGCTTTTTTCCAACCGGACATTCACTTCGATCGATCAGAACGCGCGCTTCATGTTCGAGAACGGAGCCTTCGAGGGGAAGAAAGGTTCTTGGAACATCCATTACAACTTCGACCAGTATTTTTATGAGCCGAAAAAAGGCTCCGGTGAAGGAATCGGTGTCTTCGGTCGCTTCGGCGCGTCGGATGGCAATCCTAACTTCATGCACTTTTTCTACAGCCTGGGGATCGGTGGTAAAGGTGTTATTCCTACTCGCGCAGACGATCGCTACGGCTTCGGTTTCTATTACATGGATGTCAACAATCCTGACCTCCGCCGTCCGTTTCAGAACACTAAATTGTTGCGTGATGAGTACGGATTTGAGGCATTTTACAATTTCGCAATAACGCCGTGGCTACAATTGACACCGGACATCCAAGTTGTCCGAGGGGCACAGAAAGAGAAAATCACCATCGGCACCGCTCCCGGCCCCATCGGAATCCCCTTTATATCGAGCCGGAAAAGCATCGGCACGGCAACGATCCTCGGTCTGCGCATGCAGATGGTGTTCTAAGAAGGGTCGAGGGACGAGTGTCGAGTGTCGAGTGACAAAGGATGGGGACTTTAACAGGAGCAAACAGAGTGAACGGAGAATTTTTTCACAAACCTCGGTTTCCTCTGTTGTCTCGTGTAAAGAAGTGACGAGCGTCAGATAACGCGCAGAGAAGAGACTTGAACAGGAGCGAAGGGAGATTACAGAGACGGATTTAAAAAACTCCGGTTTCTCTGTTTCCTCCTGTTCAATGAAAAGAGTTTAACGGAACGAATGTTTTTACAAGAGGGAACGGAGTTAACGGAGATTTAACCATGACCAACGCCAAAGGCGTGGTCATCTCGCTGGTATCGCAAGAGTCACGGACGCAGCTCACGGCGAGCCCATGAGGGATCAATCTCAAATTAAGGTAATCACAAGTATCAATCGGCCAAGTAAGCAGCCGATGGCGTTTTGCTGACCTGTAAGGCGGGCGATCCAGGATGAGTCGCCCGCCTCTATAGGATCGCCGGCTATCAGGTTTCCCGACGAATCACCGCGGGGGTGCGGCGTGAAGCGGTTTCGATTGGAAATTATTCTGAACTCTGTGAGCTCTGTGCCTCCTTCGAAAATACATGTGCAGGTAGGCTCCGGGCCACGACTTGGCACGAAGGTTTCGTCATACCGGCGAAAGCCGGTATCCATCCCTTCCCGCCCCTGGATGCCGGCCTGTGCCGGCATGACGGATCAATGAAAGAACCTGTGGCGGGGTACCGGGCAATTTCATACTCTGTAGACGAGCATAAGCTCATGAACACTCTGTGGTGAGAAAGGGTTTATGATTTTTTCACTCAAGCCTTCACTGTGGGCATGACGACCGATGAGCAAGACTAAGCACAAGACATTGCGAATTCCCGACCCTCGCGCCAAGTCGGGCGGGCGAGGCAAACTTTTTATCGCTATCACGCTCGTGCTGCTGGTTGGGATCGCTGCCGCCGCTGCGTTTTTGCGCGGAGGCGGCAATGATTTCGACGCGCTGAACGGCCGCTGGGTCCGGCCCGACGGCGGTTACATTTTGGAGATCAAGGCTGTCGATGCCAACGGCAAAATCGACGCGGTCTATCTCAACCCCAAGCCGATCAACATCGCCAAAGCTGATGCGTCACGCGATGGCTCGACAGTGAAGGTCTTCGTCGAGCTGCGCGCGCCGAATTACCCCGGCAGCACTTACACGCTGACCTACGATTGGGAGCCCGACCAACTCCGGGGAATCTATTTTCAGGCGGTCGAGCAGCAGCGTTATGATGTGTACTTCGTGAGGATGAAATAAAAAGTGTCGAGGGTCGAGTGTCGACGGGATGGAAAAACTAACAGGAGGTAACGGAGATAACAGAGATGGATTTTTTGGGACGAACTTCGTTGCCTCTGTTTGCTCCTGTGGAAAAGTGTCGAGTGTTGAGGGACGTGTTGGTGGAAGAGCGCAATCAGTGTTCAGTGTCGAGGGAAGAGAGTCGGGTGTCGAGGGGGAAGATCACTCGACATTCTTTTTCTCGACTCTCGTTAAGTTTCAAAAAAATGATTTAAGCGCCGACAAGTAATGGACCGAGGTCACTCTAAGGTCTAATACAACGCATCCCTAATTCTCTTCGATGAAATCGTCTGACCAATCGGGTTGAAGATCCGTTAGCTCTGTCGCGCGTCTGCTGCCGCCAATTCTAACTTGCTTGTAGGGAGATTTGCGGGTCGGGACGCGTCGTGTTGCAAACACCGCGGCTAAGTGGTGCCGGTCGAGTGTCAAAGGAACAAATAGTAACGCTGAAAAGTTGCCATATTGGATTCAGGTTGAAACCTATTACTCAATGTAAAATGAAACGGGGGATAGACGAATGAATAGCAAAAATACCGACCCGAGATTTAACTTGCGCAAGCCGTTATGGAGATTAATTAGCGCCGTAGCGATGGGATTACTTTTGGCAGCCGTCACACCGGCTTTTGCCCAGCAGCCCTATGAGACCGCGCCGGTGCTCAGCGCGTCAAAGATTTTGCCACCCGAGCTTTTGTCCGGACCGAATCATCGGGTCCAGGAGCGAGTTACCAACGACGGCTTTTTAAACACCTACCAGATCGATTCCAAGTTCGGCACCTTCACGGCCATTTCCACCGCCATGTTGAGGAAGCGCATCGGCGAGATTAACGCCATGGTCGTGATGGAGAAGGTCCAGGGCAGCAAGGAATACGTCGATTCCATTAAAGAGGGCGGGCTCGACGCCATGACCAGCGCTCTCAGTCTGATCACCAGCCCAGTGAAGACCGTGAGCGGCGCGGTGCAGGGTTTGGGCGCGGCCTTTTCCAGGGTCGGCGAAAGCCTGTTTGGCGCCGACCGCAGCGCGTCCGAGGATGCGCGCATCAAAGACGCCATTGGATTCTCGACGACCAAACGGGAGTACGCTTATCAGTTCGACGTCGATGTTTATTCGGACAACCAGAAGCTGCAGGACATGTTGAACAAGATCTCATGGGCCGGCTATGCGGGATCACTAACCTGGTCGGCAGCGATGGCGGCGGTGCCGGGCGGCGCCGGTGTCGCCATGACCGTCATCGGCACCAACAAACTGTTGAACCAGATCTTCCAAACCACCCCGCCGGTGGCGCTGCGCAAGATGAATACCGAAAAACTCCTTGCCATGGGAGTCCATCCCGAGATCGCTGACACGTATATAAACAACACGGTTTTTTCGCCGCGCGAGCAGACCCTTATGGTTCATGCATTGGGCGAGATGAACGGCGTGGCGGACCGTGGCGCATTGATTCGGTTGTCGCTGGCGACCCAGAACCCGATGATCGCATTCTTCCGCCAGCGCCAAGCGCAAATGTATGCCGGTTACAACAAGTCGGTGGCGCCCTTGGCAAATTTCATCCCCCTCGGACAATTCGCCGTGAGCCGCGCCACCAATGGTGCGTTGGTGGTCAATTTCCCGGCGGACTATGTGGCCTGGACCGAACCGATGGCGCAGATGATAACGGCGGGGAATAAGTTGGTGAACGCATTGCCGGGGGTCAAGGAAAAACAAATCTGGCTCACCGGCACGCTGAGCCCGCGGGCGCGAAAAGAAATCCAGAGCCGGGGCTGGCAGATTCATGATCGCGCCGAAGCACAGTTGTTCAGTTGGGTGGAGACCTATCCGGATTACAAGAAGCCCGACGAAAGACTGCCGTCGGGGCTGGTCACACTGACTCTGAGAACCGTGGCCTTGGGAGTAGGCGGGAGTTCGGGCGAGGGCACGCTTAACTTTCAGGGAAGGAGCTATCCGTTCTCGATTTCGGGCATGAGCCTGGCGGACATCGGTGTCTCGACTTATACCGGCGCTGGGAAAGTTTACGATCTGAGGAGCCCGGGGGATTTGACCGGCAGCTACGCGGCAAGCCAGGCGACCTTTGCCATCGCCGGAGGAGCCAGCGCCATGTCGATGAAAAATGAACGGGGCGTGACCATCGTGATCCTGAAAAACGAAGGCCAGGAGTCCGGCACGCAATTGAGCGTCGGACCTGCCGGCATGAAGATCACGCTAAGATAGTGATGCCATGACTGCAATATTCCACCCCATCACTGCGTTGATGGGCCCCACGGTTCATAATTTGTTCGTTATAGTTTTGTTAGCCGTAACGTTGTGCTTCGTGGTTCCCTTCTTCCTGATGATCGCCACTGTTGGCGCGGCGGGCACAGGAGCCGCCGCTCTGGGAAGCCGATGGCGCAGGCGAAGTGGCAGGCACTATCGCGGACGTCTTCGGCAAAAACGTTTATTGGTCTGACCGGGAGAAGTGACGAGGGTGGAGAGTCGAGGGGGAGATCGATTCCCCCTCGACTCTTATTACTCGATCCTCGTTATCGTTAGCCAATTCCATTCAAGCACTTCCGCCAATCCATTTCTCGTTGCGGCCTCGGCGTAAATGATAGCCATCCGCCAGACTGACGTGATCACCGGCAAGGGCCGTCCGCCGCTCTATCTCTAAACAGAGGTCAGGCAGTGAACATCCCAGATGCTTTGAACGTATAGTTGCTAATCAGCGAGAAGCGCGTTTCATCGCGTCGATCACGGAAACGGTCTTGACGCTCACGGTGGTTACGCGCATTAACAAATCGATTACTTTTTCTTTGTAGTCGGCGAATCGGTAGGTGTTGAACTTTTCGCGGATCGTCGGGTCCTTCGGTTTCTTTTCTTTGTACTGGTCGAGAATCCATTCGAGCGCTGAGCGGTTGCCGAGTCGGTAATCCCAAGCTTCGGGTGGGATGCCGGTTAGCGTCGTTTCGCTATCGATGACAATCCGACCGCTGTCTTTATCGGCTTTCAGTATGCACTTCGGCGAGAGTCCGGCTTTGCGCGCTTTCTCGTCTGGCAGTTCATCCGGTGAAACTTGGCGGCTTTGCGCGAGCAGCGTCAGTCTCGGCAAGGATTTCGTGTCTTCGCCTGAGTCATCGCCGCACTGACAATTCTGGCGGTCGAGATTCGTCACGTGTCCGTTTTAGCTAAGAGTTCGAGCCAAGACTTGAGACTCATTAGGCGGCCACTCTCCACGTGTCCTCTCGCAAAGTTTGACGATCCGCGATCCGTCTCGCTGTGTGCCCGCCAAAATACCTGCGGTCTCTCCGGGTTGGGCGAGAATCCAACAGTTGCGCTTGCCACGCTTTAATCAGCTGTCGGTACTTGGCATAAGCGCCGTTGAATATAAGGGGTTGGCAGATATTGCGGACTGGTGGTTCGGAGCGCAATCGCGTGCCAGAACGAAAATCAGCACGCTCGCGACCTGGTCTGGCATTTGCGGTGCTCATAGAACAACGTCAAACTCTCCCCGTTTTTCTCCTTCATGGGAATAAGCGGCGATTACTTTGGCACTATTGACATGATTGAGTACTCAGCGAATCCGTCCCTAGTTCTACCGCCCGCAGTTCTCGTCGTGGAATCGTATCCGCTTGCGCGTATCAGTCTCGCGGAGTTGCTACAACATGATGGCTATCGGGTGTTTCAGGCTGCTGACCGTGAGGCGGCGATTTCCTGTATAGACAAAAATTTGGATCTCGCGGTGGTTCTATCTGATCTCGATATGCCGCACTGGAAATCGCTTCTGCGCCACGCGAGAACTTTTGTGCCGAAAGCCTTGATCCTGGGAATGGTGGGGTTTCGGTCGGTGCCTGAGCCGGCAGAGCTGGAGCATCGTGGAATTTATCAGTGCTTAAGAAAGCCGCTGATGTTCGAAAACGTGCATCAGGCGATCGTGAATCATACCGCCGGCGATTCGAAGCGATAACCATTGGATCAAGGTCCAATATCTTGTGGGTTCTCGTTTCGAAGGACAGATAATGGAGTCTTGACCCCGAGATCCAAAACATAATTGATCCGTCATACCAAACAACTGTGGTTCGGGCCGGCACGGTGGCCCACTATCCTCAACGGGATGGTTCTTAACAGGAGGTAACAGAGATAATCGCGGCACGTCCGCCTATTGGACTAAGGTCCAATATATCCTTTTCTAACTCTTCGATAGATTTAGTGAGCCTGATCGCACTCGATACGGTTAGTTCCCTAACGCGATCGTGCTGCCAGCCAAGTCTAGCTGGCGATCGGGAAGCGCGGCCGTGGTAACGGTTATTGTTGCGCGCACCACTCGGTATATTGCCGGGCGTCGACCCGGCTAAGAGTTTCGCAATGGAATTTGCCCCTACCTCAAGTTTGGGACTGCCTGCGCGGCGGGCACGTCCGCAAAAAACTAGAATCTCACCCCTATTTCATTTTTCGCATCGGTTGCTGCTAGTCGCGGTGTGTTTACTAATTCTAGGTTTGCCTGCGAGGGCGCAGGATGCGAAGAACATTCCTGCGGTCAAAGAGGGCAAAGCTACCGACAAGCCGCAAGTCAGACGGGTATTAATCTTACATTCGTTTGGTCGGAATTTTGCGCCGTTCACAGCTGTATCGACGACGTTTCGCGCGGAACTGGCCCGGCAATCGGCGGCCCCTATCGATTTTCTCGAGGCTTCCTTGGAATCCACGATGTTTGCCGAAGCCGGTTCGGAAACTCCCTTGGTCAACTACTTGCGCGCCCTGTTCACTAAACGACCCCCGGACCTGATTGTGCCGATCGGCGCTCCGGCGATGTTTTTCTTGCAGCGACACGGCGACATTCTGTTGCCGAAGGTTCCCATGCTAGTGGTGGCCGCCGACAATCGGCGTGTAGGCGAGCTAAACCGCAGCAATGCTACGGCGTTCGGGATCAGTCTGGATCTGGCGGGGATCGTCGAACACATTTTGCGGATTTTGCCTAAAACCAGGAACATTGAAGTCGTAACCGGCAACTCGCCCTTCGAAAAATACTGGCAGGCGGAATTCCGCCGGGATACGCAGCACTTAACCAAACGCGTCCAATTCAATTGGCTCAATGAGCTCTCATTCGAGGAGCTAGACCGGCGCTTGTCCAGGCTCCCGCCTGACTCAGCAATCGTGTATTTTCTACTGGTTGTTGACGCGGCCGGTGTGCCCTACGAACAGGAAAGAGCTCTCGATGTGCTTCGACAACATAGTAACGCCCCGATCTTCGGAATCTTTGATCATCAACTCGGCGGGGGCATCGTTGGCGGCCCGTTGTCTCCGTACCAGGAAGTGAGCCGGCAGTCGGCCCAAATAGCGCTCCGGATTCTTAACGGGACATCCGCAAGTAGTATCAAGCCCGTATTCTTGAAACCAGCGGCACCAGAGTACGACTGGCGCGAGTTGAAGCGCTGGGGCATCGACGAATCACGATTACCCCAAGGCAGAGTTATTCGATTTCGTTCGCCTTCAATCTGGGAGCAATACCATTGGTACATCATCGCCGTACTCGCCACCATTCTGGTTCAAGCGGCAATGATCTCTGGTTTGCTTTTGCAACGCAGGCGGCGCCGTCGCGCGGAGACTCAACTTCGGGAGAGCCAGGAATTCTTGGAACTCTCCACCGAAGCCGGCGAGCTCGGCCTGTGGGTGCGCGATTTAGCACGCGGTGAAGTGTGGGCCAATCCGCGCTTGCGGACATGGTTCGGCTTAGCAGCGAACGATGCGCTCCGATTCGAAGATCTGCTCGGCGCGGTTCATCCTGATGATCGAGCCCGTGTCGCCGCCGAGGTTGCACGCATGCAACAGGCCGGCAGCTCCTATGAAGGGGAATTTCGCGTGGTCGGTCCCGACGGCAGCGAGCGATGGGTGCTGACGCGCGGTCGCGCCAGTAATGAATCCAGCGGCGCTGCAGGGCGCCGGATGGGCGTGGTATTGGACATTACCGAGCGCAAGCAGGCCGAAGAGCGCTCGCGGCAAATTCTCGAGGCGGCGCCCAATGGCATGATCCTGGTGGATCGCGCGGGCATTATCAGTTCGGTCAACGCGGCCGCGGAGGCGCTTTTCGGTTACTCGCGCGGCCAGCTGATCGGCCAACCCATCGAAATGCTGATTCCCGAGCGGTTCCGCGTCAATCATTTGCGAGATCGGCAAAATTACGTTGCCGATCCACAATTGCGCCCGATGGGCGCCAATGGTGAAATTTTCGGCCGCCGCAAAGACGGCAGTGAAGTCCCGCTCGAAATCGGCCTTAGTCCGCTGCGCACGCCGCGAGGACTGTTCGTTTTGGCTTCGATCAGCGATGTCACCGCGCGCAAGCAGGCGGAGCATGATCTCAACGCGGCTTTCGACGAGATCCGCGGCCTTAAAGAGCGTCTCGAGGAGGAAAACCTCTATCTAAAGGAGGAGATTTCCGAGGTAAAGGGCTTCGAAGAAATCGTCGGCAAGAGCGACGCCTTGAAATATGTGCTCACGCGGGTGGAGCAAGTGGCTAAGACCGACGCCACCGTGCTGTTGCAGGGCGAGACTGGCGTGGGCAAGGAACTCATTGCGCGCGCGATCCACGACAGAAGTTCCCGATTCGACCGGCCATACATAAAGGTGAACTGCGCAACGCTGCCTGAGGCTCTCGTCGAGAGCGAACTGTTTGGCCATGAAAAAGGCGCCTTTACAGGCGCGGAGCGCCAACGCAAAGGCCGATTCGAGCTCGCCGACGGTGGCACGATCCTGCTCGATGAAGTCGGGGAGCTGCCCGCCGGGACGCAAGCGAAACTTTTGCGCGTGCTGCAGGAAGGCGAGTTTGAGCGGGTCGGTGGTTCGAGCACGATCAAGGTCAAGGTCCGAGTCATTGCGGCAACCAACCGCAAATTGCATGACGAGGTCTCGGCGGGCCGGTTCCGCCAGGATCTTTATTATCGGCTCAATGTCTATCCGATTACCATTCCCCCGCTGTCGCAACGACGGGAAGACATTCCATTGCTGGTAAGCCATTATGCGCGACAGCTCGGGGAACGTTTGGGCAAGACTATCAGCGAAGTGCCGGCGCAAGTGATGCGCGCATTCACGGAGTATAACTGGCCGGGTAACATCCGCGAACTGCAAAACGTGATCGAGCGGGCGGTGATCGTCTCATCGGATGGCGTTTTGCGCTTGCCTGAACCGCTACTTCAAGCAACGAATACAGCTCTCAGCGAGGTTAAGCATTCCTACGAATCGACCAGCGTATCGTCGTTGAACGAAGCAGAGCGGGACCACATTCTGCGGGCGCTTGAGGCGACCGGGTGGCGTATCAATGGGCCTAACGGTTCGGCGGCGATGCTAAAACTTCATCCATCGACGCTCAGGTTCCGCATGAAAAAACTGGGATTGACCAAAATCTCGGGCTATACACCAGGGCAAACCCAGAAATAAATTTGCCCTAACGAAAAACACTGATACTCTACTTCAAACTCCCGCTTCCAGAACTCTCCTACCTTAAGAGTCAGTTCCTCCTCGGATCGATCATTCCTGAATGCCTCTGTCATCCATTGCCTTGTTAGATCAATTGTTTTTGACGACTTGAACTGCCTGCCGCCGGTCTCAACATTTTGAGACTTCGCCATATCCTGAGATCTCAGTGGCGAGCCGCTAAAGCTTTGTGCGCTTAACATAGTCGTAACGAAGTTTCGTAGCTCATTGATAATACTAACCTTCTGACTGCTGTGATCCACTCGTTGGAGATTTGGCCTGATAACTGCTCACAGCAGTTCTCGCTGGAAGCGACCAGAGATGCTTTTCCAGCGGAAGCCTAACCTGTGATTGGCATATCGATCAGAGCGGAAGTTGAACCCGAGCTACGACGGGAGTTGATGCAGACGTGCAAAATGTGGTTGTCCGATAATTTGCCGGCGGGTTGTTTGGAAAGGCGGGCATATGAAGACGCCATGGCGCCAACCCATTTATTGCTCCTGGAGCAATGGTCCGAAGCGACAGCGATGCACGCTTATTTATCATCGGAAGGATTTCGCGCGTTGATTGGCGCCGTCAAGGTGCTTGGGAAGTTGGACGATATCCGAATTTGCGAAGCGAAGGTCGTCGAGTCAGGCGATTCCACAATAAAATTGGAACAGTGGAATCGGTAAGTCGGCCATCGGGTTTTCTGCCGCCTGCCAGCTCCCCCGACATCGCATCTACAGCCTGGAGAAATTCGCGAATGAATTATCGCTATAAACGCATTTGCTCGAACCTGTAACAATTCTGAAATCAAATGAAGTTTATAGGTATTACGCAGGTAAAAGGAGAAGCCTAAAAGGGGGATGTGACCATGAAGAAGCAAGTCGTAATTATTTTTGCCGCGATGACGCTGACGGGGTGCGCGTTCCAGGAAAGGAGCGTTGAAAAGTCGCTCAAGCAGCCAATCAACTGTGACGTCGCCGAAGGAGATATACGTGTCCTGGAATCGGAAAAAGCCCATGTGGCAAGGCAAGTTGTCGCCGGGGTTACATCGCTTGTTCCAGCTGGGATCGTCCTTGGCCTGGTTACCGGGACTACAGGGACAAAGCTTAGGGTTGCGACCGGTGAATATAACAAACGGATCGACGAACGAATCGCCGAGATCAAGTTCGCCTGCGGCGTGTAGACGGCTCAAGAACGGCAATCACTGACGTATAAATATGGAGAAGAGGAGAGATTTTATGAGATACGGGAAAAAGTTTTCAATGACAACATTCATATTGCTGGCATTGCTGGGCCTAATAGCAGGACCAGCGGCGGCGCAGCAGAAGAAACCGAATATCATGTTCATCATGGGCGATGACATCGGCTGGATGCAGCCGAGCATCTATCACCGTGGTTTAATGGTCGGCGAAACGCCCAACATCGACCGCATCGGTCAAGAGGGCGCGATCTTCATGGACTATCTGACAGAGCAGAGCTGCACGGCAGGGCGCAATGCCTTCTTTACCGGCATGACGCCGCTGCGCACCGGCATGATTCCGCCGCAGCTGCCCGGCAGCCCGTCGTGGCTGCGCGCCGGCACGCCGGCGGTGGCCAAGTTCCTGCTCGACCTTGGTTACAACACCGGCGAGTTCGGCAAGAATCACTTGGGCGATCACGCCGAGTCCCTGCCGACCGCGCACGGCTTCCAGGAATACTGGGGTTACCTGTACCACCTCGACGCCATGCAAGGCGTGAGCTTCGTCGACTTAAACAAAACCCCACTTGTCCAAGGGATCGCGCCGCCGTGCCGGAACTCACCGGTCCCTGGCTTGCCGGAGGTCCCCGGTGGCTTGGATCCGCGGACCTCGACCTGCCTGACCCCGCCGCGCCCGGTCATTTGGTGCAGGTCCAGTGATGGCACCCAGGCGAATCAGACATGCCAAGACCAGGGTCCGTTAACGCTGGAGCGGTCGAAGACAGTGGACGAAGAAATCTCGTCCAAGGTCATCGATTATCTCGACCGCAACGACCCGAAGAAGACCAACAAGCCTTTCTTCGTCTGGTACAACCCGGCGCGCATGCATATCACAACTGTACTCCCGCCGAAATACGAGGCCATGGTCGGCGAACCAGGCGGCAAGGACTGGGGCCTTAACGAAGCCGGCATGAAGCAGTTGGATGACAACATCGGCTATGTGATCAAAAAGCTCGAGGATATGGGTGAACTCGACAACACCATTCTTGTCTTCACGACTGACAATGGCGCCGAGAATATAACTTTCCCGGACGGCGGCACCACCCCCTTCAAGGGCGGCAAGCTGACCACGTGGGAAGGCGGCATGAAGGCTCCGCTGGTGGTCCGCTGGCCCGGCCACATCAAGCCGGGCACGGTCAAGAACGGATTGTTCGCCGCATTGGACTGGTTGCCGACGCTGGTCAACATCGCCGGCGGACCGAAAGGCACTGCGCTTAACGAGCAGATCATGGCCGGCAAGTATCCTGGGATCCGCAAGACCAAGCTCGACGGCGTCGACCAGACTGACTACCTCGAAGGCAAGTCCGAGAAGTCGGCGCGTGAAGTTTTCTTCTACTATACGGGATCGCAACCGTCGGCGGTGCGCTACAAGAACTGGAAAATGTACTACACGATGGTGCCCGACACCGCGGTCGGCGGGCTGTTTGGCGCGGTTACCTACCACTGGACCCAGCTCACCAACATCAAGCGTGATCCCTTCGAGCAGACGGTCGGTGCCGATGCGAAGTCAATCATTGGCTACGGCGGATCAATTGGTTCCGCCGGCAACGCTTATATTTACAACTGGAACATGCTGCCGCTCGGGCAGTTGCTCTGGGAGAAGGAGCTTTTTTCGTACAAGGATTTCCCGCCGATGCAGGCGCCGGAAACCTACAACCTGGACGGGATTCTTAAGCAAATGCAGGCGGCCGGCCACCCGAGTTCATAGGCCGGAAGCGGATTGCAGATTGTGAATTGCGCCTGAGCGGGCGGCCCAAATGGGCCGCCCGTTGATTGTAAACCCTCTGCGCCGTTGCATCTTATCTTGCGTTGAGTTTTTACCGGAGACAATGGAGAGAACAGAGACGAAGACTAAAGTCAGCTTAACCTCTGTTTTCTCTGTTCTCTCTATTAGCTCCTGTGCGGATGGCACGAGTGATCGTGGCCTCGACCTCCGCTGTCCGCGGTTACATCGGGTACAACAAATGATAAGAAGGAGACTTCCCGTGAGACCTATGATGCCAAACAGAACTCCGCTCGCAGCATTCATCTTTTTGCTGGCGGCCGCGCAAGCTTTCGCTCAGAGCGACCCGCTGCCGTCGTGGAACGACGGCGCGGCGAAAAAGGCGATCGTCGAGTTCGTCAAGGCGACCACGGAAAAGAGCAGTCGCGAAGTTCGTCGCGCCGGAGGCGCGCATCGCGACCTTCGATCAGGACGGCACGACCTGGGTCGAGCAGCCGATGTACACGCAATTGATCTACTGTTTGGATCGCGTTCCGGCGGTGGTCAAGGCGAAGCCGGATTTGAAAATCGTCGAGCCGTTCAAGACAGTGCTGTCGGGCAATCGTGAGGCGATGGCCAAGTTCACGATGCCGCAGTTAGAAATGATTCTCGCCGCTACCCTTACCGGCATGACGGTGGATGAGTTCAACGCCGAGGCGAAAAAGTGGCTTGCCAGCGCCAAGCATCCGCGTTTCGACCGGCTGTTTACCGACCTTACCTATCAGCCGATGCAGGAAGTGCTGAAGCTGTTTCGCGCCAATGGTTACAAAACCTATTTCGTCACCGGCGGCGGCCAGGATTTCGTGCGCGTGTATTCAGAACAAGTCTACGGAATCCCGCCCGAGCAGGTGGTCGGCAGCGCCGGCGCAACCAATTTTGTTTACGACAAGAGCGGCAAGCCGAACCTCGTCAAAGTGCCCAAGCTGCTATTGAACGACGACAGCGCCGGCAAGCCGGAGGGGATACATCTGATGATCGGCCGGCGACCTGTCGCGGCCTTCGGCAACTCCGTCGGCGACAAGCAAATGCTCGAATACACCCAGGCGGGCGACGGGGCGCGGCTGATGATGCTGGTGCACCACGACGACGACAAGCGCGAGTACGCGTACGGGCCGAAGTCCAAAGTTGGCACGTTCACCGATGCGCTGATGGCGCAGGCGAAGAAGAACGGCTGGAATATGATCAGCATGAAGGACGACTGGAAGCGCATCTTCGCATTCGACAAGTGACGAGAGAATGAGAGTGTCGCGGGACGAGTGACGAGAGGTAGGAAAACCAACAGGAGGCAACGGAGAGAACGAAGATGAATTTTGCATTAAACTCGGTTTTCTCGGTCAGCTACTGTGCGAAAAACACGACTGATCTTTTTCTCGATACTCGTCCGGCGCCTCTCGCTTTGCTCTGTTTACTCTTGGGAGGAAGTGACGCGTTGTTAACTTTATCTTGAAGGTCTTGCGCCGCCTGCCGGTTGGCCTGCGGTCGCTTGCCCGATTATTCTTGCTGGGCGAGGAACCTTTCTAGGATGGCATAAATTTCCGGGACGTGCATCGTAGTGACCTCCCAGACAATCTGCAGATTCACGTTTGCGTAATCATGCGCCACGAGGTTGCGCATGCCGCGCATTTTTCGCAAAGGGAGTTGAGGGATGAGCTATCGCGTAGCCTCAGTCAAATGCGCTGCGGCCTCGCCGATGATTTCGATGCGCCGAATCACGGCGTCTTGTTTTTGTAAATCCGAACGGAAAGCGGATTCCGTTGTGTCGTTGACGTACAGGGCAATGAGCCGAGGCGCCTCCAGAATGTCACGAAGGCGGCCGAGTTGGTCAGTTTCCATACAAGCACAAGGCGGTGGCCAGGATGTGCTCGCGAGCATAGCGGTTTGGCGATTTTTCCAGGGACGTACGCAAGACAAAATCAACTGGGCGACCCACCACTTCTTCCGCCTCGCCGGCGATTTCCAGCAGCTCAGCAGTCGAGACCGGCGCGGACTGATCGAGCGTCACCAGCAAATCTATATCACTGCTCGGCGTTATTGCCCCGCGTGCGCCAGACCCAAAAACCTCCAACCGCTGGATGTGGTGCTTCTCACAGAACGGACGCAGCCGCGCGCGCAGATCTTCGGGAGATAGTACCATTGGATCTTCAAGCATGGTCGAAGCCTAACCGGAGCAAAGTTTGCTAGCAAGGCGCGAACGGGTGCCGAAGTGTGCTCTTCCTTCGACAAGTAGGGGAATTCGTCTAGTCACACCACATGCGCACTGAACGTAATAAACTCGGTCGGGTAGCGAGGGGCAAGAGAGAATATAAAGATGAAAAAACATTGGCAGCGGATATCTCCGTTCGACAAATCGCCAGGCGTCAGATACTTACCGGAGATGGATGCGGCAAGTGAGCGCGTTGCCGCTGCTCACCCGCCCGCTTAATTACTTGGCAGGAGAGTTTTTCATGCACAGATCTATTTCGATGATGGTTCTGATCATAGGCGCGATTCTGGCAACGCTCGCGATGCCGGTCGCCCAAGATGCGCGGGCGGCAACCGCTACAACACGGAGCAATGGCTCGGCGACGGAACCCTCCGGGACCGATGCAGCGGAGTATGAGCGCGCGCCCGTCACGCTCGATGGGGAGGTGCTATTTCAGGTGCGCGGCATCCTGGCGTACCCGGCCGGAGATCGCGCCAAGGCGATTAGCAAGCGCATTCAAACGATCGCGGCCGATGAGTCTGTGACCGCCGGGTCGCTGCGCGTGTCCGAGATAGAAGACAGGACCAGAATTATGGCCGGCGACGGTCTGGTGTTGGCCTTTTTCGATGCCGATGCCGCGGCGGAAGGTATCTCCCGACAGTTATTGGCCGAAGGGGCGCTGATGAAAATCACGGCGGCGATCGCATCTTACCGCAATGACCGCAGCCCGCGGGTGCTGCTGATCAATACGGCGTACGCGCTCGGCGCGACGGTGCTGCTGGCGATTGCGCTGCTGGCTGTTCGCCGCATATTCCGCAAGCTCGACGCCATCGCCGAGCGGCGCTTCAAAGACCGCATCCATGCTTTCGAAGCGCAGTCGCACCAACTGGTGCAGGCGCGGCAATTGAGTAGCGCGCTGTTCGCCATTCTCAGAGGGCTTTATCTGTCGTCCCTGTTGGCGCTCGGCTATCTCTACCTCCACTTTGTGCTTTTCCTGTATCCGTGGACGCGGCCGCTGGCGCTGCGACTGCTGGCGATCCTGCTCGAGCCCTTTACAGACCATGGGCCTGGGATTGATCGACAGTCTACCCGGAATCGCGTTTGTCGCCGTGGTTGTAATCGTGACGCGCTATGTCCTACGCCTGACGCGGCTGTATTTCGACAGCGTCGATCGCGGCACCGTCACGCTTGCGCGCTTCGACCGTGAGTGGGCGCTGCCGACATATCGGATCGCGCGGCTGGTCATCATCGCCTTCGCGGCGGTGATCGCGTATCCCTATATTCCCGGATCGAGTTCGGAAGCGTTCAAGGGGGTGTCGATCTTTCTTGGCTTGATGGTTTCGCTGGGCTCCTCGTCGGTCATCGGCAACATGATGGCCGGCTATACCATGATCTACCGGCGCGCCTTCAAGGTCGGCGACCGTATCAGTGTCGACAATGTCATCGGCGATGTGACGGAAAGGCGGCTCATGGTGACGCACCTGCGCACGGTCAAAAACGAAGAGGTCGTCGTGCCAAATTCGACAATCATCAACAGCAACATCATGAACTACAGCACGCTCGCCCGCAGCCGCGGCTTGATCCTGCACACCACCGTCGGGATCGGTTACGAAACCCCCTGGCGGCAGGTCGAGGCCATGCTGTTGCTCGCCGCGCAACGCACTCCGGGGCTGCTCAAGGAGCCCGCGCCATTCGTGCTGCAGAAGTCGCTCGGCGACTTCGCCGTGACCTACGAACTGAATGCCTACTGCGATGATCCTCACGCCATGGCGCGGCTCTATACCGCGATGCACCAAAATATCCTCGATGTCTTCAACGAGCACGGCGTGCAGATCATGACGCCGGCCTACGAGGGCGACCCGGAAGTGCCCAAGGTGGTACCCAAGGACCAATGGTATCAGGCGCCGGCCAACGATCGGCAAAAATCCTGAACCAATTCGCGTTGCCGCCCCGCGAACTGCGCCGGGCGAACGTCGAGTGTCGAGGGTAGAAGATGGGTGATCGGTAAGCATTGATCGAGAAGGTTGGAATTCGGGTGTCAGGTTTCAGATTTGAATTCGCACAGGAGGCAACGGAGAGAACGGAGATGATTTTTAAATTAGCCTCTGTTTCCTCGGTTATCTCCTGTGAGAAGGGGACGAGGGGTGCACGAGTGTCGAGTGATGAGTGACGAGGGAAAGGCAGTGTCGAGTGAGGTACCCCCTCGACACCCGACCCTCGACCCTCGTCTCTTTTCGAATTTTGTATGCGGGCTTGTGCTTGTGCAGTGCCAGGTCGCGCCCGCTCGACTCTAACCCCCACAGCAACAGAGAGGAAAGGACAGGAAAGGATATGAACGACGAGAAAACCACAACTCACCAACAACCGTTGAGCGCACGCATAAATGGTCGCGGCACGCGTCTCTTCCGCGGGTCTTTGTTGATTTTTGCCGTAGTCATGCTGGCGGCGACCAGTTGTACCAAGGAATCCAAACCGCAGGAGGTCGCCGACCGCTTCATGGAGCTGTACTACTCGCGCCCCAATATGGCCGAGGCGGTGAAACTATGCAGTGGCGCGGCGAAGACGAAACTGGAGAGTCAGTTGCAGGCGATCAAAGGCGTGGCGCCGGACTCAAGCGCGGCCGAGCCCCGGGTCAACTATGATCTCACCGGGAACACTAACCCGACTGCGAACTCGGCGACGTTTACTTACCGGGTCACCGCCCGCACATCGGATGTTGGCAGCGTGGTCGCTACCCTGGGCCTCTCTAACGAAGACGGACGCTGGACGGTGAACTCGTTCAACGAGCAGGAAGCACCGCCCAAGTCGTAATCGACCGAAGAGGCGATCTTGGCGCAAGGCGCCGAGCTTGATCAGCGCGCTTTCGACGACCGCGCTACGGCTGTGCGAATTGCCGCCGTCGAGTGCACCGTGTCTGGTGCGGAGTGATGAGAGTCGAGTGTCGAGGGAGAAGATGAATGATCGGTGAACAGTGATCGAGGAGGTTGGGATTCGGATGTCAGGTTTCAGATTTGATTTTACACAGGAGGCAACGGAGAGAACGGAGATGATTTAAATTAACCTCTGTTTCCTCCGTTATCTCCTGTGAGAAAGGGTCGAGTGTCGAGGGAGAAGAAAACTCAACAGGAGGCAACGGAGAGAACAGAGATTGATTTCAAATAACCGCAGTTTTTCATGTTTAACTCGTGTGAATCAGTTCTTACGACACGATTTGAACCGAGGCTCTGTCCAACTCGACCAGTGAGTTATTCTCCAGAGCGTACAAGATGGCCGGCAATTGGCGCTTAAAAAGTTCCTTCAAGTCGCGCGTGCGGATGTTGCCTGTCCGTACGAGCAGGAGCTTCCAGGGACGATCGTGCAGTACATGCGAGTAGTAGAAGTCCGTGTCCTTGGAGATGACGACGCGCGTTTCCGTCACGGAAAATTCGTTGATGACCTGGTCGGAGGTCTTGTTCTGCGCCGGGAGATGGAGGGTGTGGATAGCGTCGTGTCCGGCTGCCTGAAGGAGAGCGCAGAGGCCGGGCGGCAGGTGCGCGTCCACCAGGAACTTCATGCCAGGACGAGATGTTGGCTCTTCAACTGCAGCGAGCGTTTGGCGAATTCAAGGCAGGCAAGCAAGTCCTCGCGTTCCAAGTCGGGAAACTCCGCAAGCACATCCTCAAATGAATCGCCTGCGGCCAGATATTCGAGGACGGACTCGACCGGATACCGCAGGCCGCGAATGCACGGCTTGCCGTGGCAAATCTCGGGGTCGATAGTGATGCGTGATAGCAATGAACTCATGGCCAAACGTAACGCGGAAGCGGCGGATGCGTCAAGCCCCCCTCAAATTTGTGAGCGGGCAGTTTCTAAATTCAACCCGAATACGAAAAGGGGATTCAAAATTTCCCATGTTTCGAAGTTCCGAAATTGCTCTGTGCAGGCAACCTTCGCTGTGGTCAGGATAGGCGCCGCATCAGGAGTTGAGAGTTATTGATGAAAAAATGCTCTGACTTCGGCGTGCTGTGCTTCTCAGTCATCAGCAAAAAATCGGCCGAAAGCACATCATCGCGTTTGACGAATGGCCCGCGGCGTGGCACGAGTGACGGGGGCTATTCGGATCGCGTAGTTCGGGACACGCGTTCTCCAATCTCGGATGTCGTATCGCGTCGCGCGCGACTCGCTTCCGACAACGGTTTCGGGTAATTACAACCTTTGACTTGAGGTCGCTTATACGACTCGCATCCCGTGACTCACATCACGTATCCGCTTCAGGTCGCGGATTGCAAACTGAATTCGTTGTGTTCAAGATACGAAAAATGCGAATCTAAAGCGAAGAGAAATGGCGTTGAATAAATTGCTCGCGTCGCCGCTGTGCTTGAAGCGGCGACGGGCCTTGTTTTGATCGTTCATCCTTCTCTCGTCTCCTGGCTGCTGCTCGGCGAAGTCGTTTCCGGCGCGGGGATCGTAGTGGGCCGCGTCGCTGGTTTTGCTCTCCTCTCATTGGGGTTGGCCTGCTGGCCGGGTATCGATTCGGCCGGCGTTCGCAATTCTGCTCTGCGCGCGCTGCTTGCGTACAACTTGCTAACGACACTCTACCTCGCTTTCCTGGGGCTTGCCGGCCAACCGGTCGGGCGCCTATTGTGGCCGGCGGTGGCGCTCCACGCGGGGATGACGTTCCTCCTCGCCCGTGCGTGGTTCGGTGTAGTCCGACTGGAGCGGGTGAGATAGCAAAGAGAGGCTACACGAGGGGAAGACAGTTTGCGGATTTTATCTTCTCGATCGAGGACAGCAGGTGAAACTTCAGAGCCATAAGCACGCGATTCTGCTCGTTGGGATAATCGTTGTCGCTCTTATCGAGTCTTTTAGTCATCGGCGGCTGCTCGGGCCTTTGGCTTCGGATCTTGCCATTGCCGCGATAGAGATGCTGATGCTGCTGATCGTCTTCGAACGTAAGGGGCACCGCGTGGTCGCATTCATTGCTTTCGCCGTGGCGGTTGCGAGCGCCTTAGCTCACTACGTCTTGCCGCCGACGTATCCTGAAGCGCCGCTCCGGTTGGTCTATCACACTGCGTTGCTTCTGCTGCTGGGCTTTGCGACGATCTTTATGCTGCGAAATATTTTCCGGCAGCGCGTGGTCCGCTCCGACGATGTGCTGGGCGCGGTGTGCGGCTATCTGCTGGCGGCCGGCGCGTGGTCCAATCTCTACATGTTGGTCGAAGTTTTTGTTCCTGGCTCCTTCAGCCTGGGCCAGGGGTTTGGCCTGAATCTCGACAGCTGGCATGGGCGCATCGCGGTCATGAATTACGTCAGCATGGGCTCGTTGACGAGTCTTGGTTCGGGCACGGTTGTGCCGATCGTGCCACCGGCAACCGTATTGACTAACATCGAAGCGGTGTTCGGCCAATTCTACATCGCCGTCGTCGTGGCGCAGTTGGTGGGCGCGCGGCTTTCACAAGCGCCGGAGCGAGACCGCGAACCGCACAGTTGAGCGGTCGCAAGCGAGCGATCGCGGCGCCGGAGAAATAGCGCATTTTCACTCCTCTTGGCCGATTCTTATTCAGACTCTAATTAAAAGAAAAAAAATAGTACAAGCTAACGAACAAAGTCCCTTATGGAGCATGCATTTAGAATTTTGATCAGGGAATGTCTAGCTCGATAAACTCCTCGACCGAAGAGCAGCGAAGTGGCGCAAAAAAAATCTCGTGATCGAAAAGCCAAACCGGTTAAGCCGGAGAAAGGGAACCGCCGCAACTGGCTTTTGGGCGGCTTGGCGATCGTCATACTTGGCGCGTCTGCTTTGCTCTACTTCTTTTTCGCGGACAAGAGCCGTCACCCGAACCTTCTCCCAAAGGGCGAGGATAAGAACTGTGGCGCTCGCTGGGCAATACGTCGGCAGTAAAGCTTGCGTCTCCTGCCACGAGAAGGAGGCCGGTGAGTGGCAAAAATCTCAACACCACGACGCCATGGCGCCGGCGAGCGAACAAAGCGTGCTGGGTAATTTCAATAGTGCCAAGTTCACCTACGCCGGACTCACGTCCACTTTTTTCAAGCGCGATGGAAAGTTTTTTGCCAACACCGAAGGCCGCGACGGCAAGCTGACCGATTATGAGATCAAGTACACGTTCGGCGTCGCGCCGCTGCAACAATACTTGGTCGAGTTTCCCGATGGGCGAATCCAGGCGCTGTTAAGCGCTTGGGATGCACGTCCCAAAAAGGACGGCGGCCAGCGCTGGTTTCATCTGTATCCCAACGAGCGGATCACTCACGACGACGAACTGCACTGGACCGGTCCGGCGCAAAACTGGAACTTCATGTGCGCCGACTGCCACTCAACCGGCTTGCGAAAAAATTACGATCCGGTTGCCAACCGATTCAAGACTGAATGGAGCGAGATCAGCATCGGTTGCGAGGCCTGCCACGGACCAGGCTCGCGCCATCTTGAATGGGCTCGATTGCAAATCCCCCCTTTGAAAAAGGGGGGCGAGGGGGAATTTGAATCCAGGGCTAAAATCCCCCTCAATCCCCCTTTTTCAAAGGGGGAGGAATTGTCCAAGGGTCTGAGCGCGAGCCTTGATGAACGGCGCGGCATCGTCTGGACCCCCAATCCTACAACCGGCAATTCCGCGCGTTCGAAGCCGCGCGTAGCCGACCAGGAAATCGAGGTCTGCGCCCAATGTCACGCGCGGCGCGGCCAGATCGCAGAGGGTTACGCAGCGGGCAAGCCGTTTCTCGACTATTATCGCCCGGCGTTCTTGACCGCGCCGCTTTACTATTCCGACGGCCAGCAACGCGGCGAGGTTTATAACTGGGGCTCATTTCTGCAGAGTAAGATGTACGCCAACGGCGTCACTTGCAGCGACTGCCATAACCCGCACAGCGGCAAATTGAGGACGGAGGGCAATACGCTTTGCGCCACCTGCCACTTGCCAAGTAAGTATGATACGGCGGCGCACCACCACCACAAGCCAGCCAGTGCCGGCGCAGCGTGCGTGGCGTGCCACATGCCGAGCGCCACCTATATGGTCGTCGATCCGCGCCGCGATCACAGTTTGCGCGTGCCAAGGCCTGATTTGTCGGTAAAGCTCGGCACGCCCAACCCGTGCAACGGCTGTCACACTCACCGCGATGCGCGCTGGGCGGCGGCGCAAGTGACGACGTGGTACGGCCGCGAGCCCCAAGGATTCCAACGCTTCAGCGAGGCGTTCTCGGCCGCGACTGCGGGCGCGCTCGATGCTCCGGCGCAACTGCTCGCGATCGCCGCCGATGCCAGCCATCCCGCCATCGTCCGCGCCACAGCGTTGGCGCAATTGAATGCGGCAGACAGTCAACGCGCGCTCGAAACCGTGGCCGCGGGCGCGCGCGATCGCAGTCCGCTGCTCCGGCTCGCGGCGCTTCAGTCGCTCGCCAACGTTCCGCTCGCCACGCGCGTATCGCTGGCGGCGCCGCTGCTCGCCGATCCATTGAAAGCGCTACGCATCGAGGCGGTGAGCTTGCTGGCGTCTGTCCCTGCCGACCGACTAAGCCCGGAGCAGCGCGCGGCTTTCGAGCGCGCCAGCGCCGAGTATGTCGCCAGCCAACGATATAATGCTGATCGGAGCGAAGCGCGGGTCAATCTCGGAACCTTCTATGCGAATCGCGGTGAGGCGGCCAAGGCCGAACAAGAAATTAAAGCAGCGATCGTTCACGATCCCGGCTTTGTTCCGGCATACGCGAATCTTGCCGACCTCTACCGTGCCCAAGGCCGCGATGCGGAAGGCGAGCGGGTGCTGCGCGATGGACTCAAGAGCGCGCCCAACAGCGCCATGCTGCACCATAGCCTCGGCCTGGCACTGGTGCGGATGAAACGCACCGACACAGCGCTCGGTGAGTTCGAGCGCGCCACGATACTTGAACCGGCGAACGCGCGCTTTGCTTATGTCTACGCTGTGGCGCTGCACTCATTGGGCAAGGTCGAAGCGGCGATCGCGCGCCTGGAGAAGGCGTATTTCGCCCATCCCAACGACCGCGACATTGTCCAGGCGTTGGCTAGCTTCCACCAAGCGCGCGGTGACAGCGCGGCGGCGAAGAAGTATGCCGACCGGCTGCGCAAGCTGACAGACAAGTAGCGGGGGACGAGGGGGAAATTATAGTAATCGGTGATCTTGTCGTTGGCGAGTGATCAGTGATCGGTAAGCTAAGGAATTTTTCGTCGATTTCGAGAAGTATCCCTATCAGGCCGGATCGAGCCTGATTTGGAACGTGCTCAGCAAACCATGCCGCATGGAGACCCGTGGTAAGCTATTTTCGAGGATTACAGGTTGTTGCTCTTCGATTTTCCCGGTCAGGGCGAGCTCAAATCATCTCCGGCTCTGCCGTTGTTGGTTAGATGAGCAGGTCGAAGTCTTACACCAAGTTCTATTAGCACAAAATGCCCGTGAAAAATCGACCGTTGCCGGGGCCTCTTGGGGGGAGTCGTGGTTGCTGCTTTTGCCTCGCGGTTTCCTCACTTAGTGACAAAATTATCTTGGCCAGTTTTGGCATTCGGGTAAACGAAAAGTTGGTGCAGGCGATTAAAGCAGGCCAACAATTGAATGGAACTGCGACTGGGGAACAAGTAGCCGGCGTAATCATCAAGTACTTTGACAGCATTTAAACGAAGCCTTCAAAAAGAAAATGTACGATCAATTTAATAATATCACCAAGGAGCATATGGAGAATTTTCACGCGCACGGCCGTGCGTTCGCCGCAGCAATCACCGTGCTCCTGATTTTCTGGGGTTGGCAAGGCTCGCGCGGCGAGTCGCGCTGTTCGGTGCCGGATGCGTCGAGAATCGGACGCAGCGCAACCTGCTCCTGCAGGTGTCGTACTACACGGTGTGGGCGGTCGGTGTCTTCGTCGCTCTTGATGTGCTGGGTGTCAACGCGCAGGCCGTTGTCACGGGTCTGGGCCTCGGCGGCGTCGCCCTGGGCTTTGCGCTAAAGGACATCATCTCGAACTTCGTCAGCGGATTGCTGATACTCCTAACGCACACCTTCGAGATCGGCGATCAGATCGTCGTTGGCGAGACTGAGGGGACGGTCGAGCAGATTGAGGTTCGCGTCACGCACATCCGGACCTACGACGGCCGGCTGGTGCTCGTGCCGAACGGCGAAGTATTCACGTCGCGTGTGACCAACAACACGGTGTCGCCGCTGCGCCGTGCCTCCGTGTTCGTCTACCTCGACTACCGTCAGACCTCTCACACCGGCCCCCTGACCAAGAAGCGCATGGAGACGTGCGACGAGGAGTTTCTCGCAGCCGCCAAGAAGTTCATTCAGGCCGCCCACGACGCCGGCGAGCCGTTCTTCGTCTGGTTCAACACCTCGCACATGCACGCGTGGACGCATGTGAAGCCGGAGAGCCGTGGCCAATCCGGCCGCTGGCAATCTGAGTACCACGACGTAATGATCGACCACGACAAGCACATCGGCGAGATGCTCGACTTCCTGGACGAGCTTGGCATCGCAGACAACACGTTCGTGCAGTACAGCACCGACAATGGGCCGCATATGAACACCTGGCCGGATGCAGGCACGACGCCCTTCCGGAACGAGAAGAACTCGAGCTGGGAGGGCGCGTATCGCGTGCCCTGCATGGTGCGCTTTCCCGGCAGGATTGCCGCCGGGTCGGTATCGAACGAGATCATCAGCCACCAGGACTGGTTCCCGACCATCCTGGCGGTGGCCGGCGAGCCTGACATCGCGGCGAAGCTGAAGAAGGGCCACAAGATTGGCAAGAAGACCTACAAGGTCCACCTCGATGGCTACAACCTGCTGCCACACCTCACGGGCAAGGAAGCCAAGAGCCCACGCCAAGCCTTCCTCTACTTCACCGACGATGGCGACGTTGCGGCGCTGCGTTACGACAACTGGAAGATGATGTTCATGGAGCAGCGCGTTCCGGGTACGTTCCAAATCTGGCAGGAACCGTTCGTGACTCTGCGCGTGCCGTTTATCTTCAACCTGCGGACGGACCCGTACGAGAAAGCGCAGATCACGTCGAATACCTATTACGACTGGATGTTTCGGCGCGTCTACCTGCTCGTGCCCGCGCAGGCCTTCGTCGGCGAGTTCCTGAGCACCTTCAAGGAGTTCCCGCCCCGGCAGAAGTCGGCGAGCTTCAGCCTCGACCAGGTGATCGAGAAGATGACGGCGGCGTCGAGCGGCGGCTAGACGGATCATAAGTGAGTCACGCCGCGGGCATCGGCTATCAAACGATAAAAATGGCCGAAGCGCTCAAGCGGCTGGAACAACTGGAAACGATCGCGTTGCCGAGCAACTGATCGCCGTTGAAATTACGTGAGGACTAGCGGCGTCGAGCGAAGCGTGAACGATCGGATCATAAAAGAATTGCGACAGACGGCTCCGCTTCGCCTTTAGGTTAGTATGCTGAGCCCGATTGCAGGTGACGGCGAACGGCTGACGCGGGTCGCCGATCGACTGCGGCCAGCAGTTCGAGTGAGATTGGTAGGCTTTAGGAATCCCTATGGGAGATGCACCTCTTTACGTCAAAGTTGTCATGTTCATTTTTGTCGTGGTCTTTATGGTTTCGGTCATGCTGGAGACCACGCGGGGCGAGCTCGTGACGATGCTCCAGGATCGGCGCAAGATGGGTCGAGGACTGTTGGCAAACCTGATCATCGTTCCCATCCTGGGCTTTATTCTCGTCCGACTGCTGAACCTGTCGCCCGACATCAGAATCGGCATCATGATGCTGGCAATCTCGCCAGGCGGCCTGTTCGCTTTGCAATTTGCCCGCGTCTCCAAAGGCGATCGCGTTTTTGCGGTTGCGCTGGTGATCGTTCTCACGATCCTGGCGATCTTGATCACGCCGCTATTGGCCGATTGGCTTTTTCCCAGGACGGATGGAGAAGGCCGGCCGTTTATCCGGATCGTCCTGCTATTTTTGCTGTTGGTGGTGGCGCCGCTCTTGGTGGGGCGGGCTCTGCAAAAGCGATTTCCGGAAGTCGCGCCGAAACTGGGCCGCTGGTTGGGCCTGTTGTCGATCGTGATTTTCATCGCCGCGGCGCTGCTGAGCGGCAGGTTCAAGACGCCCGCGATCAAGGCCCTGGATGCCCACGGTATCGCTGCGATCGTGCTCTTGACCGTTCTTTGTTGGGTCGTCGGCTGGATACTGGGAGGCCCGGAGATCAGATACCGAAAAGTCCTCGCCATCAGTACGGCCATGCGCAATTTCGGAATTTGTGTTCCGGTGGCGCTTTATTATTTTCCCGGCACCGAAGTAATCGCGCCGATCATGGCGTTTAGCGGTATCTCGATTCCAATGAATATGGTTTTCGCGCTGGTCACGGGCAAAATGCTGCGCGATCCGGCGGACGTAGCCCGGCCGGTTGCGAAATAGAGACCGACTTCAATTAAGGTCTAGAGACGTCGTGTAAACATCGTCGAACAAGCTGACACCGGGGCTCCGATATCCGCGCCCGGCTCTGTTGCGGCTCGTGAATAAGCAAGCAAAAATTTTATGACCAACAAGAACGACATTTTCGCTGAGCCGGAGAATTTTTCCCTGGCGCTGGGTGGGCCGCTGTTTCAATTTTGTCTACGCACCCGGCTGTCGGGGCCCGCACTCGAACTTTTGAATCGCCGGATCATCGTCATTACGGCCATCGCCTGGCTGCCGCTCACGTTGCTCACGGCTTTGCAAGGACATCTTGTCAGCGTGTTCAAGTGCCGTTTTTTTCGCCCTCGACGCTCAGGTTCGCTTACTGGTGGTATTGCCGCTTCTGATCGCAGCGGAGCTGTTCGTTCACGAATGGAGCCGTGGCATCGTCCGACAGTTCATCGAACGTGAGATCATCGCCGCCGAGGACCGCCCCCGGTTCAATAGAATTGTCACCTCCGCGCTGAACTTGCGTAATTTGGTTGTCATGGAACTCCTGCTGATCGTCCTGGCTTTTGCGGGGCATTGGGTGGCTCTAGCGCAGACGCTCAACGCGCCAACGCGGTACGGCGCCGAGGTCGACGGCGCTCTGCATCTCACGCCGGCCGGATACTGGTTCGCTTGCATCAGCCTGCCTCTCTTTCGCTTCATTGTTTTGCGCCGGTACTTTCGTCTTTTCATCTGGTACCGATTTTTGTGGCAGGTGGCGCGACTGCCGCTGCGGTTGAATACGCTTCATCCGGATCATGCCGGCGGGCTTGGTTTTTTAGCCCGAAGCATGTTTGCTTTTTCCCCTGTGCTGCTGGCCCACACGGTTTTTTTCTCGGGGGCAATTGCCAATCGCATCTGGCACGCCGGGGCGCACCTGCCGGAATTCAAACTGGAGATTGCGGGTATTCTAATTTTTCTTTTGCTCCTCGTGTTGGTTCCGCTCACTTTAGTGTTCAACTGACGTACGCGAAGCGAAGAGGGCTGCGGGAGTACGGTGATGTGGCCGGCGTTTATACTCGCGACTTTCGCGCTAAATGGATCGAGGGCCGAAACCCCGATGGCGACCGGTTGCTGGGCACCGGTGATATCCAGTCATTGGCGGATCTGGCAAACAGCTTCACCGTCGCGAAGGAGACGCGCCTGACGCCTTTCGGCAAGGAGCAGGTCTTTTCATTGACGATTATATTGGCTGCTCCGCTGCTGCCGCTCCTCCTCTTCGTAATCCCTTTGGAAGAAATGGTTGATCGGATCGTTGCTCTGTTATTGTGATCCGGACGGAGGGTTGGTTGCGCCAGCAGCAGGGCAGAGCAACCATCGAGGTTTCAGCGACGCAGTCCTGGAATAATGGAATACTAAAATATTCGCGAATCATCATGCCTTTTTTCCAAGATTCCATTGCTAGCTAAACCCGTCACTCACCTCTAGAGAAATGATGTCATGGAATCTATCCGTACTCTCATCGAGTTCTCGGCACTCGGAATCGAACTCCTGGCCGTAGCCATCATTGTGCTCACGTCGGTTGACTCCTGTGAGAAGCGTTTTCTTGACGATCTTAGCATGGTGAGGCGGCACGCTTGTTTGCTTCTCGGCCCTTATTGGACTAAAGGCCAATATCCAAGGGCGACCCTCTTAGGTTAGGTTAACGCCATGAAGCCTTGAGGCCAGCGTGTCTCAAGCGGTCAACGAGCGGAGCGGCAGATCAAATGGAGGAGATAATGTTATGAACGGTTTCTTTAGTTTTGCCCGACGAATTTTCCCAGTAGTTGCTTTGGCGCTGCTGGTTTTGACCGGCTTGCCCGAGATTGGCCATGCGCAACCTACGGGGGTCGAGCCGCAGGCGGAAAAGCTGTTGCGGCGCATGAGTGACTATCTGGCTGGCCGCCAGCAGTTTAGTCTTAAGGCGGAGAGCACCCTTGAAGCGGTGCTGACCTCCGGGCAGAAGCTGCAGTATGACAGCCCGGCGACACTGATGGTGTCGCGGCCCAACAAGCTGCGTGCCCATCGCAAGGGCGACCTCGCCAACCAGGAATTTTTCTACGACGGCAAGACTCTGACGCTCTACAACCCGCGCGAGAACTTGTACGCGACCACGGCCGCGCCGGCGACACTCGATGAGACGCTGGATTTCGCCCGAGAGAAGCTCGACATTCTTGCGCCGGCGGCCGAGCTGCTGTACAAGAACGCCGCCGAGAAGATGCTCAAGGAGGCCTCGGCCGGATTCGTGGTCGGCCAGAGCATTGTTGCCGGGGTGAAGTGCAGCCATCTGGCGTTTCGCGGCGCGGAAGTGGACTGGCAGATCTGGATCGAGGATGGCGACAAGCCGTTGCCACGTAAATTCATGATTACCACCAAACAGGTTAGCGGCGCGCCGCAGTTCACGGTGTTGATTAGGAGCTGGGATGTCGCGGCGAAGTTGAGCAATCAGGAATTCACATTCACGCCGCCCAAAGGGGCCAAGAAGATCGAGTTTCTCAAATTGACCGCCGACACCGCGAAGTCGAAATAGTCGGTTCTTGCGGCATGATCGTTAAAGCGTGTTCACCACGAAGTGACCATGAGCTTACGCTCGTCTACAGAGTATGAAATTGCCGCCCCCTGCACGCCCACCCGATTCGTCATGCCGGCGAAGGCCGGCATCCAGGCGACGGCGGGGGGATGGATACCGGCTTTCGCCGGTATGACGGAAGCCTTATGGGAATTCGTCGCCCGCATCAAAGTTGCGCGTGTATTTTCTAAGAAGGCCACGAAGATCACGAAGGTAGAAAGCCGGAAGATTCAATTGGTTAGAAGCTGAGATAATATATTTAAAGGAGTCAAACCATGAAAAGGACTTTACTAGCTGTAGTAATGACTGCGTCACTATTCTATCTGCCCATAGCCAGTTTCCAACCTGATGCATCATTGACGCTGAGCTTCGTCGGTGATGCACAGGCGATCATCGGCATGCCCTGGACGCCGTTGTCTTTCGCCGGAGTGGCGCGCCGGTCGATGTATCGAGAAGCGGCATGGAATGCTGCCGCCACCAACGCTGCCGCGGCCAACGCGGCGGCCGCGAATATGGCGGCCGCGAACGCCGCCGCGGCGCAGGCTGCTGCCGCCAATGCCGCCGCCGCTCAGGCAGCTGCGGCAAACGCTGCCGCTGCCGCTGCGAATGCCCAGAGAGCTGCCGCTGCCCTGCCGATCGGCTCGACGGTGCCGTACCTGCCGCCCAATTGCAATTCAACATTGATCAACGGCATCAATTATTTTAACTGCGGCGGCGTTTTCTATAAGGCCGGTTTTCAGGGAAACCAAGTCGTCTATATCGTGTCCACCCCTTGAGTTGAGGGAGCGCATGTCGGGTGTCGAGGGGAGATGTCCCGCGTCACTTGACGCTCGTTACTGATGATTCGACCCGCCGATGGAAACCATTGCTTGCCCCGATTGCGATTTGCTCCAGCGCTTGCCGGAACTCCCGCCCGGCGGTAAGGCTCGATGCCTGCGCTGTGGCCACATTCTCGCCTCGGCGCCAACCGATTCGATCGACCGCACGCTGGCGCTCACGCTCACGGCCGCCATCGTATTGATTGTCGCTAATACGTCACCGCTCATGGGGCTTTCGGCCGTGGGGCGCCAAGCGAGCACGACCATCATCGGCGGCGCCTACGAGATGTGGCTGCAAGGGCAGGATGTGACGGCTATGATCGTTGGATTCTGCGCGGTGATCGCGCCGGCAAGCTACGTAATATTCATGCTAACGGTTCTAATCGCTGCCAGGCGGCCACCCGCGCCGCATTGGGTCGGTGAAATGTTGCGTTGGGCGCACTCCATGCAGCCCTGGTCGATGAGTGAGGTGATGATGCTAGGCATCCTGGTCGCACTGATCAAGATCGCCGAGTTGGCAACGGTGGAACCCGGCATCGGGTTGTATGCGGTGGGCGGCCTAATCGTCCTGTTTGCCGCGATCATGGTCACCTTCCATCCACGCGAGGTCTGGCAGCGGGTTGAGTGGGCCGAAGGGGAAGCGCTGCCGCGTAACGACGCGACCGGAGCAGAGGGAGCATAGCGCCGCAAGGCCGCAACCGAAACTCGGATGATCTCCCGCAAAGACGCCAAGGCGCAAAGGTGACGGGGCGGTGCCCGTCATCCCGAGCGAATGCGAGGGATCTAAGAGAGATTTCTCCCTCTGGTCGAAATGACAACGATTCCGAACTCGGCTTCTTTGCGCCTTTGCGGGAGGCATATCCGAATCCGAGAACTTTCGACTTGCGGAATATTTAGGCTGCACGTTATGCCAAACATGTTGGTGTTAATGTTTTTGGATCGCAATTTCCAATAGAAAGCACGTTCCAGTCGTTTAAATCGTTCAAGCCGTTGTCCTGAGGAGATTCGGAACGCGAGGTTTTACAACAAAACGCAAAAGGCGGAAAGGACATTGATTTGTCGGGGCGCGATTCATCGCGCCCTCCAGCCGCGGAAACTTTGCGAAAGCTGCGCAAACGATTAAGCAACGTAATACAATGAGCACCACTCCACTCACTGCCGCCCAGGCGGGACTGGTTTCCTGCGAAACCTGCGCTTTGCTGTCGCGGCCGGCCGATTTGGCCGAGCCGGGCTACTGCCCGCGCTGCGGCGGAAAGCTCGAGTGGCGGCACCACCATTCCATCCAGTACACCTGGGCGCTGGTCATCGCCGCGGCAATCTGTTTCATCCCCGCCAACGTGCTGCCGGTGCTGAGCACCACCACGCTCGGTTCCACCGACTCCGACACCATCATGGGCGGGGTGGTATTTCTCTATACCTCGGGATCTTGGCCGCTGGCGATCATCGTGTTGATCGCCAGCGTGATAATCCCGCTCGGCAAACTAGTGGCGCTGGCCTATCTCTTGATCACGGTGCAGCGCGGCTCGCGCGGCAGCAGCGGTGAGCGCACCCGGCTGTATCGAATGGTCGAGTTCATCGGGCGCTGGTCGATGTTGGATGTTTTCGTCGACACATTCACCGTTGCCCTGGTACAGCTCCAGCCGTTGATGTTTGTCGAGCCCGGTGCGGGGGTAGTTTTTTTCGCGGCGGTGGTGGTGTTGACGATGATCGCGGCGGAGTCCTTTGACCCCCGGCTGATTTGGGATTCGCTGGCAAACTCGGAGGGTGCGCATGGCTGAGAATATCAATCGTGACGAACTGCCGCAGGCTACGGTGGTGCGGAAGAAGGGGACACGGATCTCGGTCGTCTGGATCATCCCGATTCTTGCAGCGGTGGTGGCCATTGGCATTGCCATCCAGCGCATCATGAGCGAAGGGCCGACCATCACCATCGTCTTCAAGGTTGCGGAGGGCCTCGAGGCCGGCAAGACTTTCGTCAAGTACAAGGATGTGAACATCGGCCAGGTGACGGCGGTGAAGCTTTCCGCCGACCATTCGAAGGTAGAGGTGACAGCGAAGATAGACAAGGCCGAAGCTGGCTTAATGGTCGAGGATGCCAAGTTCTGGGTCGTTGAGCCGCGGGTTACGCTGAGCGGGGTATCCGGCCTCGGCACTCTGCTGTCGGGCAACTACATCGGTTTTGAAGTCGGCAAGTCCGAAAAGCAGCAGCGCCAGTTCACCGGACTCGAGGTGGCACCGATCATCACCGGCGGTCAGCCGGGCCGGCAGTTTGTCCTCAAGGCGGAGAACCTCGGCTCGCTGGGTATCGGTTCGCCGATCTACTACCGCCAGTTGCAGGCCGGGCAGGTGATCGCTTATGAACTTGCCGCCGACGGCAAGTCAGTCCAAATGAAGGTCTTCATCAACGCGCCCTACGACAAGTACGTCAAACCCGGCACACGCTTCTGGAACGCGAGCGGAATCGATGCATCCATCGGCGCGGGCGGCGTGGAAGTGCGCACGCAATCGCTAATCGCGCTGCTCGCGGGCGGCCTCGCATTTGACACGCCTCCCTTCGCGGCTACGGCCGAGCCCGCGGCGGCAGACGTGGTCTTCACCCTCTACGCTGACAAGACCACGGCGATGAAGCAACCCGAATCGATCGCAGTGCACTATGTGCTGTATTTCAACGAAACGCTGCGCGGATTGTCCGTGGGCGCGCCGGTCACGCTGCTCGGGCTGCCGGCAGGTGAGGTCACCGACGTCGGTCTCGCGATCGACCCGGCGACGATGAGAATTCGAGGGCGGGTCGAGGTCGTTTCCTACCCCGAGCGTCTGTTAGCCCACTTGGGCTCGAACCAAGCGGCGGTCGGCAAAATGCTTGAGGGGAGCTCGCAGCAACGCCACGCGCTGATGCAGCGCCTGGTCGAGCAACGTGGGTTGCGCGCGCAGCTCCGCAGCGGCAATCTGCTTACCGGTCAGCTCTTTGTCGCCTTTGACTTCTTCCCCGACGCTCCCAAAGTGAAGATCGACTGGCGCCAGGAAGCGCCGGAGTTGCCGGTGGTGCCGAGTACCGTTAGTGACCTCGAAGCGAAAATCACCGGCATCGTCGCCAAGCTCGACAAGCTGCCGCTCGAAGCGATCGGCGCCGATGTCACGAAGGTGCTCGTCTCGCTCGACCAAACACTGAAGAGCGCAGACAAGGCGGTGAACCGCATCGACGCGGAAGTCACGCCCGGCTTGAAAACCACGGTCGAAGAAATCCGCCGCGCGATTACCTCGGCCGACGGGGTGCTCAAGAATGCCGATGCGACTCTCGTCGGCAAGGACGCTCCCGCGCAACAGGAACTGCGCGAAGCACTGCAGGAGATCACCCGCGCCGCCAGGTCATTGCGCGTATTGACCGACTTTTTGGAGCGTCATCCCGAAGCGCTGATAAGGGGCAAGACTGAGGAGTGAGCTAAAAAGGTAAGAGTGACGAGTGTCGAGGGTCGAGGGTCGAGGGATGAAGAGCGGGGAAACTAACAGGAGGCAACGGAGGTAACAGAGAAAATTTCATCAGAAACTCTCGTTGTCTCCGTTAACTCCTGTGAAAAAGGGACGAGTGATCTTCCCCTCGACACTCCGACCCTTGATTCTTGTCTCGTTGAAGTCGTTCTGTTGAACATTTGAAAGGTAAAAATCCAATGCGCCAGCTCACCGCTCTCGCTCCTGTCTGTATCCTTGCTGCTGTCTTGACCGGGTGCGGTTCCACGCCGCCGTCGCGCTTTTACACCCTCAGCGCCGCGCGCGGAGCCGCCGCGGCGTCATCTAACATCTCTGTAATCGTCGGGCCGGTGGCGGTGCCTGCGGTTGTCGATCGCCCGCAGATCGTCGTCGACATCGGCCCCAATCAAGTACGGCTGGAAGAATTCGACCGCTGGGCGGCGCCGCTGCAGCACAGTATCGCGCGCGCGGTCGCCGATAATCTCGTGCAGATGCTGGGCACGCCGCGTGTGACCTTGTTTGCGCAGACGCTGAGCGCGGATGCCGATTACCGCGCCGGCGTCGACGTGCAAAGTTTCCAATCGGCGCCAGGCGAGGCAGCGATCCTGGACGCGGTCTGGACCGTGCGCCGAACCAAGGATGGCAAGGCCGAAACCGGCCGCACCACCGCGCGCGAAGCGGTGCAAGAGAAAGGCTATGATGCGCTCGCCGCCGCTCACAGCCGCGCGCTCGCGCGCTTGAGCCGGGACATCGCTGACGCCGTGCGGGCGCTGGAGCGATGACCTCGACCACCCGCAATATTCTTATTGGGCTCGCGCTCGGGGTTGCCACGGGTTTGTTCCTTGGTGAGAAAGCCGCAATGCTGGACTTCGCGGCCGAGGGCTATGTCCGGCTGCTCCAGATGACGGTGTTGCCCTACGTCATGGTTTCACTGATCGCTGGCATCGGCAGCCTGAACGGTCCCCAGGCGCGTCGCCTGTTTCTCCGCGTCGGCGCCCTGACCGGCGCGCTCTGGTTGCTGGTGATCGGCGCGGTTTTGCTGATGCCGCTGGCGTTTCCGCCAGTAAAAAGCGCTTCGTTCTTTAGCACTTCATTGGTCCAAGCCAAAGAACCGCTGGACTTCATCGCGCTTTATATACCCGCCAATCCATTTCACTCGCTGGCGAATAATATCGTCCCGGCGGTGGTCCTGTTCAGCGTATTTTTCGGCGTCGCGCTCATCGGCATCGAGCGCAAAGGGCCGCTTATTGAAGTTCTTGGTCTCACCGAACGGGCTCTCAAACGGGCCAATCAGTTTGCGGTTGATTTAACCCCGATCGGTCTTTTCGCCATCGCGGCACAAACCATCGGTACCGAAGACGCGGCGCAGTTCGATAAACTGCGGGTTTACTTGATCAGCTATGGCGCGATGACGCTGCTGCTTTCGTTTTGGATTCTGCCCGGGTTCGTGGCCTGCGTGACGCCGATCTCAGTGCGCCAAATCCTGAACAAGACCCGGGATGCTCTGTTGACCGCCTTCACGACCGCCCAACTCTTCATCGTACTGCCGATTCTCATCGACCGCGCGAAAGAGCTGCTGCGTGAACAAGGGTTCGCCGAGTCCGAGGAGGGTTCGCCGCCCGATGTCATCGTTCCGGCGTTTTACAATTTCCCCCATGCCGCCAAGCTGCTCTCGCTGAGTTTTATGCTGTTTGCCGCGTGGTACTCGGATACCGATCTTTTTGCCGCTGATTACCTGAAGCTGGTGTTCGCGGGGATCGTCAGCCTGATGGGCAGTATCAACGTCGCCGTGCCGTTTTTGCTCGACCTGGTGAAGGTTCCCGCTGACACCTTTCAACTCTTTCTCGCTACAGGAGTGATCAACTCGCGTTTTGGCACGCTGGCATCGGCGATGTACATGGTCACCCTGGCGCTCGCCGGCAGTTACGCTTTGGCGGGCAGCATCCGCCTCTCGCCGGCGCGGATTTTGCGCTATCTGCTCGTGACTGCGGGCCTAGTCGCAGTGACTTTGACGGCGACCGGCGGGCTGTTGCGCGTGCTTGGCGCCGGCGTCTACGACAAGGACCGTCTGGTGACGCAAATGAAACTCCTGAGGCCGACCGCAGTGCGCGCGACCGTGCTGCACGAACTGCCGTCCGAGCCGCGGCCACAACCGCGCGACGGCGCATCCTTGCTCGACGCGATCCGTAAAAGCGGGCGGATTCGCGTCGGCTATGTGGAAAGTGCGATGCCGTACAGTTATTTCAACTCCCAGGGCGAGTTGGTCGGGTTGGATATTGAAATGGCGTACACATTGGCGGCGGAACTGGGATTGGAAATCGAGTTTGTGCCGGTATCGCGCGCTCGGCTGGCGGAGGCGGTCAATGGCGGTTTTTGCGACCTGGTCATGTCCGGTATGACCGTCACCACCAGGCGCGCCGACGAGATGGTTTTCTCGCCGCCTTATCTTGACGAGACGCTGGGCTTTGTCGTGCCAGACCATCGCCGGGCCGATTTCTCCAGCGCCGAATGGGTTCGCGCTGAGCCAGGGCTAAAGGTGGCGGTTCCCGATTTGCCGTATGTCGAGGAGATCATCCAGCGGGAATTCCCGCGGGCGGAACTCGTACCAATCTCGGTAGATCGCGTCGGCGACTTTTTTGCCGGGCGCGGTCCACAGGCTGATGCGCTTGCCTTCAGCGCGGAACGGGGCTCGTACTTTTCACTACTCTACCCGGCCTTTGCGGTTGCGGTACCGCAGCCGCTGACGATTCGCTTTCCGCTTGCCTACCCGGTGGCGCGCCACGACCAGGAGTTCGCGCGCTTTCTTGGGACCTGGATCGATCTGCAACGCAAGAACGGCACGATCCAGGCGCTTTACGATCACTGGATACTCGGACGGGACGCGCGGCCCAAGCAACCGCAGTGGTCGGTAATACGCAATGTGCTGCATTGGGTTAAGTGAGTTTAAGAACGGACTATTCGAGTGTTGGAGTTAGGTAGGCGATGTCCGCTGGCTGGTTATGCAAAATTCGCAGGAAAGATTTCATCTAGTTTGCCAATCAAGACGTTGGTTGCGTTGGGAGGTGTAAAAGATGAGTGACAACGCCATCGGAGTAACGGTGTTAGTGTGCATTTTTAGCGCATCATTGTTGGGAATGGCGCTGCGCGGCGTGCTTGCAGATCATCACCTGAGCTCGGATACCAAGGACTCGGTGAAACTTGGCATGGGCTTGGTCGGTACGATGGCGGCGCTGATTCTCGGACTGCTGGTGGCGGCCGCTAAAGGCTCCTACGACACCGAAAAGAATGAGGTGACCCAAATGGCGGCCAAGATCGTGTTCCTCGATCGCTTGTTGGCTAACTACGGGCCTGAGTCGGCGGATAGCCGGGTCCTGCTCCGCCGCATGGTCGAAGGTGCGCTCAATCGCATGTGGCCGGAGGAAAGGTCCCAGCAAGTGCAACTGGACCCGGCCGGATCCGGTATTGAGGAACTGCACAAAGCCATCCAGAAGTTGTCACCGAAGAACGATGCGCAGGCCTCGCTCAGGGCCCAGGCCGTCGGCATGGACAGCGACCTCGGTCAATTGCGCTGGTTATTGTTTGAGCAGTCGGGCAGGTCGGTTTCCATGCCTTTGCTGATCGTGGTGATCTCATGGCTGGCGATTATCTTCCTTAGCTGGGGCCTGTTCGCGCCGGCCAACTCCATTGCGATTACCGCGCTCTTGCTAGCCGCGATATCAGTGTCCGGCGCGATCTTCGTGATTCTCGAACTCGACCAGCCGTTCGAAGGGGTGATCCAGATTCCCAGTGCGCCAATGCGCAATGCGCTCGCCCATCTCGGCAAGTGAGGACAGTCAGAGTAATCGAAATCGAGTTTCCTCGTGCATTTTCAAATTTCGCGGCAACAGCTAGTAAGCGGGAAGTGTCGAGGGTCGAGTGACGAAGGGCGGGAAAACTAACAGGAGGTAACGGAGATAACGGAGAGGAGTTTTATGGAAAAACTCCGTTTCCTCCGTTAGCTCCTGTGATAAAGTGACGAGTGATATTCCCCGCGGCACCCGACCCTCGACCCCGGCGCATTGTTAGTTACCTCTCGGAGGACGCCACGCAGTAAACAACCTTAGCTCGCCCCATTTTCATTTCGGAGTAACCGCATGTTCAAGTTAAAAAACTTTAGCCGCGATTTGTGGTCGCTGCTTCGTCCATTCTGGGTGTCTGAGGAACGGCGTAGCGCATGGCTGCTGCTGATCGCCAACATCGCGCTCACGCTTGCCTTGGTCTATATGACCGTCCTGTTCAACCAGTGGTACAACCTTTTTTACAATACGCTCCAGGACAAGGCTAAGGCTGAGTTCTTCCATCAGATTGGCCGCTTTTGCGTGCTCGCGACCATCTACATCGTGATCGCGGTGTATCGGATTTATTTGAACCAGATGCTGCAGATTCGCTGGCGGCGGTGGCTGACGGACAATTATCTCAACGACTGGCTTGCCGAGCGCAATTACTACCGTATGCAGCTCAAGGGCGACGGCACTGACAACCCCGATCAACGCATCGCCGAGGATTTTCGTTTGTTCGTCGACGAGAGTCTCTCCCTTGGACTGGGTTTTCTCAACGCTGCTGTCACCCTGGGCTCATTTGTCGGGATTCTCTGGGCGCTGTCCGGTCCCCTCGATTTCTCGTTCGCAGGTACGACCTACGTCGTCTACGGTTACATGGTTTGGGTCGCCGTGGTTTACGCCATCGTCGGCACCTGGCTAACGCACAAGATTGGCAAGCCGCTGGTAGCGCTCAACTTCAACCAGCAGAAATACGAGGCGGACTTTCGTTTCAATCTGGTACGCTTTCGCGAAAACAGCGAAGGCGTCGCGCTCTATCGCGGCGAAGCGGACGAGCTGCGCGGTTTTCGTTCCCGCTTCGCTGCGGTAATGGAGAATTGGTGGGCGATCATGAAACGGCAAAAGCTCTTGAGCTTTTTCACGGTCGGCTACAGCCAGGCGGCTGTGGTATTTCCATTCGTAGTTGGCGCGCCGCGCTATTTCTCCGGCGCGATTCAACTTGGCGGTTTGGTCCAGATCTCCAATGCCTTCGGTCAAGTGCAGGGAGCGCTTTCATGGTTCATCGAAGCCTACACGACTTTCGCTTCTTGGAAGGCTACGGTCGATCGTTTAAGCGGATTCCGCAACGCCATATTGGAAACCCAGCAGGAGGGCCGCGCCGGCCTCGGCCCAGCGGTGGTTGCAGACGCGACGACTGACGACGTGCAGCTACGTGACCTCGAGCTTGGCCTGCCAACCGGTCGCGTGTTGTTGTCCGGGATCGACGCCCGCATCGAGCGCGGCGAGCGCTTGCTGATCAAGGGTCCATCCGGTTCGGGCAAGAGCACTTTATTTCGCGCCATCGCAGGCATCTGGCCGTTCGGCAAGGGAATAGTCGGAATACCGCGCGAGTTTCGCGCGCTCTTTTTGCCCCAGCGTCCCTACTTCCCTCTCGGCACGCTCCGACAGGTGGTGAGCTATCCGGCGCCCGTTGAAGCCTTTGCCGACTCAGAGGTGCGCGATGTGCTTGCGTTGACCGGGCTCGCTCACCTAGCCGATCGGCTTGATGAGCAACAGAATTGGGCGCAGCAGCTTTCCGGTGGCGAGCAGCAACGGATCGCCATCGCCCGGGCGCTGCTGCAAAAACCCGCGTGGCTGTTTCTCGACGAGGCAACTTCGGCGCTGGACGAACCGAGCCAGGCGCGCGTTTACCAGTTGCTGACCGAACGGTTGCCGGGCGCGACGATCATCAGCATCGCGCACCATGCCGCGCTCGCCGACTTCCACAATAAAATGATGGAACTCAAACCCGATGGGGCCGGAAAAATGGCATTGAGTTGGTCGGCTGCGCCGCAGACGGGGTGAGGAAGGGGCGAGTGTCGAGAGCCGAGGGAAGGGTGTCGAGGGTCGAGGGTGGAGAAAAAAGTGTCGAGGGTCGAGTGGCGGGATTTGTGATCGATCTTGCGTCGACGGCCTCCTTGCTAACCGCGATGCGGCGGAAAATTTCCGAACTAGCGGAGCGGGTTTTTCTTGCCCCTTTATGAACCCGCTTTATCGAGCTCGCCTATTGGCCTGATGGATTTTTTCGTTATGGTGTTCAACGTTCAGTTGCAAAGTAGAATTGAGCGGCGGGGAAAGGCCCACTTTACCGCTGGTCACAAAAGCCCACCGACGTGGCGGATTATTTCGCTTTCGCCGATTCAGCGGCGCGCTCTTTGGCGAGACGTGCGCGGGTATCCATTAAAACTTTTCCCGTCAGATTCTCCCCCTCGCCTTTGTAAACGCCCCAAACTTTATCGCCCCACCAGTTGGTCTCCTCGAGGTAACGGTCTCCGGTCGCCAGGAGCTTTTTCCCAAGCTCGGGGTTCTGCGAAAATTTTGCCCAAACAATCTCGTGCATCACTCGCAGCTTGCGCGTCTCCCAAGCGGCCTTGTCGTAGGGCTTGGTGCGCGAAAGCTTCCGCGCCTGTTCGGCGTCGAGCTTGGTGAACGCGTCGCGCTCCGCTGCAGGATACTTGGCCGAGTGGAAGGCCACCTCCGCCGAGCCGTAAACGCGGCCATCCCACTCGACGCGACAGGGGAAGAAATTACTCAGCCAGCGATCCTCGCCGACGAAACCCTTAATGTTCTTGGCGTCGTGGACGACGCCGTCGAAACTGTCGTACCAGTTGAGCTTCTTGGCCGCCGCCAGTGAAGGCGGCGTCGGCGCCAAGATCGCCGCGGTCGCACCGAGTAAGAACAACAGCCGTACCAGCGGCGAGATGAAGTGTTTCATGGTAAAGGGGCGAAAAAGTTTGCCCGTCCTTTCGACTTGACGGGAGCTATATGATCGAACCGGCGCGTAGTCAATCACAACCCGGCATCGTCCTGGAGCAATTTGCTATCCCTTGTCATAAACTCCGACTGAATTGGCGGATCATTTTGTTTTGCCTGATGCCGTGGCGCTCTCTTTTGCCAGCCGCGCACGGGTTTCCATCAAGATTTTGCCGAGGAGATTCTCTCCCTCGCCTTGGTAAACGCCCCAAAGTCTATCGCCCCACCAATTGGTCTCTTCGAGGTAGCGGTCGCCCGTTGCCAGGAGTTTTTTGCCAAGCTCGGGGTTCTGCGAAAATTTCGCCCATACGACCTCGCGCATGGTCCGCTCCTTGCGCGCCGCCCAAACGGCCTTGTCATAGGGGTTGATGTCTGCAAGTTTTTTCGACGGGCCGGGGTCGAGCGTCGTGAACACATCGCGCTCCGCCGGAGGATATTTGCCCGATTGGTAGGCCGCCTCCGCCGAGCTGTAAACGCGGCCCTCCCACTCGACGCGGTTGAGGAAGAAATTACTCAGCCAGCGATACTCGTCGACGAAGCCACGAATGTTCTTGGCGTCGTGGACGACACCAGCGAATTTTTCGTCCCACTTGAGCTTATTCGCCGGCGCGGCGCTCGTCGACGCTGCCAACGCGGCCGGCGCCTGAGCTACGATCATCGCTGCGGTCGTACCGAGGAGGAGCAGCAGCCAAAGCAGCGGGGAGCGGAAATGTTTCATGATAAAAGACCGAATAGAATGCTTGTCCAAGCTTTTACCTGACCGGAGCGATATTGTCGAATCGGCGCGTGGTCATTTATACGCCTGCATCGATTGTTTCAGCGTTTATTTCGGTCCGCGGGATCTCTTGAGAAATTCGGCTTTCGGATTTGACTCGCAGAGGTGCTGGCACGATGGATTTTCTTGCCGTTGTCCTGTTCAACATTTTGATGTTAAGAATCAAACAGGGTGAGACGCTAGAATGATCGATCAGCAGCGCGGCGAAATGGGTGAATTGAAATCCCGCACGGCGGCTACAGATAGCGCGGTTGCCTATTCAAAACCATTGGTTGGGTAATTTGTCTTTGGGAATTTGCATGCGATTTCGCCTGTGACGGAGCGCTGTAATGATACTAAATGGGCCTCGGGAACTGCGGCGAAGTGAGGGCGAAGCGATGACGCGTTCACAGGGTTTCGGCCGTTTTACGATTTTAATCTTTGCTATTGCGAGTCTGGTGCTTTTGTTTGCACCCGGGGCCAGGGCCGCCAGCGTGGGTTTGTATGCCGGCACCTTTGATCCGCCGACTCAGGCAGAGATCGCCATGATGCGCTGCGCGCTGGGAGACGCCAGCGTTCGGAAAGAATGCGCGGGGATCGGCAAAACTATCGAGCGTCTAGTGGTCTCGGTAGACCAAAGCAGCGATGGGGATACGCTGGCTTCCGCAACGGAACGTGGACTGATGGTCCGGCAGGCGCTGCGCAAATACGGTGATCGGGTTGAGGTGGTAACCGCGCCAGGAAGTAGGGAGGATAAAGTCCGTGCCCTTCTTGAGAATAAAAACATTGAACGGCTGATCCAGTTCATCGACAGCGCTGCTTATAAGGCGGTGAAATCTTCGCCAGGGGCGCACGATCAAAAGCTGCAATGGATGATATTTTCTCTGAAGCAAGCGGACACCCCAACTCCGGCGCTTGACCCTAAGACGTTGCCTGCGAATGCGAAACTGTTGGTCGAGATCGAAGAACCACCGGGCAGCTCGGCGAGCGCGGTGCGAAAGGTTATTCAATCCGGCGGGGCAACGGCGGGTCTCATCGATCCTGCCGTGAAAATAGTGATTGAGAGACTTGGCCTGTACCAGGATGTCAGCGAGGACCTGGCAAAGTTGCAAGGGGCCTTGTTCGATGAAAGTTGGAAAGGGTTTTTGCAGGATCTCAAGTTAGTCTGTCCCAATCTTTTGCAGGACAAGGAGTGCGCGGCACTGACATCGCGTTGGAATGCTGTATCTCTCGTGACCGACGGCGGACCAAGCAGCAGCGATCGCAAGGATTCTTCAGCCAATGTTCTGGTTTATAAGCGAGGTCAATCGGCGGACCGTTGGGCGGAGAAATTTACCAACGCCGCGCTAAAACCTTTGCAAGGATCCGCGGGCTACGCCAAATTCAAACCGGTTGCGGAAGATATGATCTCCAGTATCTACGAAGGTTACCCTGATGCGAAGCTTTTTAATATGAGAAAGGTTTTCGTTCAGAAGCAAGGCGTAGCGAAGGAATCCCTAAAAGTCAGCGTAAAGCCCGTGGCCTGTTCGGCGCCTACCGGCAAATATAATATGAACATCGCGGACTATACCTCCGATCGCTTTCCCAAGGCTTTTGCCGGCTTTTTGCGAGACCAGTTTCCGACCCGCTCGATCTCGTCCACCGACCTTTATACCCACAACCAGACGGTTGAAGACGCCTATGCGTTTCATCGGCGCGACGGATTTGACACTTTTTATTTCCTCCAGACCCGGCGCGGCCAACTTCATCGCAACATTTATATTGCGGTAAAAGCAAAACCGCACGCCTATCGGATAGTTTTCACCAATCTTCGAGGGCTTGACCAGGAAGCCGATGTTTATTGTCAAATTTCCCGGTCGGATACCTTTACAAGTATGCATTCGGTGCATGCTAAGGCCGAGCTGCCTTTGTTTGTCTTCAATCCAGCCGGGAACTCTTTGAAACTCAGCGATCAGGATTGGCTGCTGTTCGGTTTTAAAGGAAAATGGGAAAAAATCTTGCTGGAGCAAAATTGGCGGCGCCAGCCGCTGGTCAAAACCGGATTGGATATTGATCTCTTTACCCACCCGACATTTAAGCAACGGCTGGTGATTGCGCGCAATGTCTATGGCGACGATGCCAATATCATTATGGATACTTTCTATAACAAGGGCGCGCGTCAGGTGGTTTATTTGGGCACCGCAGGGGCCATAGCGAGTTATAAAGTCGGCGCCGTGGTGATACCCAATGAATTTATCGATAACCTCGGTGTCGCGGTGCCGTTTCAACAAAATCTGGCTCACGCCTATCACAAAGAACTGTCAAGTGTGGTTACTGTCCACGCCCAGACCAAGCACGGCCGGGTGCCGACGATCTATCATGAAACGCTCGCCTTGTTGGAGGACTGGAAGTTAAAATCCATCGCGGCATTGGATGTGGAAGGGTGGTATTTGGCAAAGTTTGCCCAAAATCGTCGTGATCTTAAGATGGCGGCGTTGTTTACTATGTCCGACCAGACGCTGGGCGTGAGTACGATCGACGAGTCCGAATCGCGTCTCAACGTCATCGACGAATCTGTGTATAAGCAGGTATCTTTTCTTCTTCCCAAGGTGTTGGCGCCGAAGTAACCTCGGCCGATTCGCCGCCAGCGAAAGAAAGTCCGAAATGAGCGAGGGTCGGGTGTCGGGTGTCGAGGGGAAATTTCCTCGGCATTTTCTCACAGGAGTAAACAGAGGAAACAAAGTTCCCTCCCCAAATATTCTCTGTTATCTCCGTTACCTCCTGTTCAAATCCCTTCTCGTCGGACGCATGGCTGTCCTGCTATGCTTCTTGACGCTGTCAGCCGGCGCGGTTTCGAGAATTGCTCTGATTACTTTGTTAGCTCCTGTGGAATCTTTTGCGGCAGGGGCGGAGCCCCAGCCAAGCGCGATGACACGGCGGTTCGAAAACTCACTGGCAAAAGTACAGCCGCTGTTGCAACGCTACGGTTACGGCGCAGCATTTGCGGCTGTGATGGTGGAAGGCATGGGCGTCCCGACGCCGGGGCAGACGTTGCTCATGGCGGGAGCGCTGGAGGCGGCTGAAGGACGGATGAACATCACCTTGCTGCTTTTTATAGTCACTGCGGCGGCCACTCTCGGCAACAGCGCCGGTTACGCGCTTGGCCGGTGGGGCGGTCGGGCGGCGCTGAACAAGCTCAAGGTCAACCCGCAGCGCCAGCAGCACCTCGATGATATTTTCCAACAGCGCGGCGGCCTGGTGGTTTTGTTAGCGCGATTTCTTGACGGACTGAGACAGTTGAATGGGATCGTCGCTGGTGTTTTGCAAATGCCCTGGTGGACGTTCACGGCGTACAATGTCGCCGGCGCCATGCTCTGGACTTGCGCCTGGGGGCTCGGAACTTATTTTCTCGGTCGTGATATCCATTTCATCGCGGCCTTCTTTCATCGGCACGCCCAGTGGCTCTATGTGCTTGGCCTATTCGTATTGATTGCCCTGGTGCTGTACTTGTTGCGCTCCCGAAAAGGGCCAGTAAAAAGTGATCAGTCATCAGTCGTTAGTGATCAGTCTTGAGGAGAAAGTGAGCGGTAATCAGCGATCAGTTGATTGCCGCGGCAAGACGGCGTACTCAATGAAGAGCGAAAGCGATGAGTCGGAGATGAATCGGAAGTCTCAGCCACTCAAGGCCATTGCCAGGGTGAGCGCCGCCCCGGCGCAACAGATGGCGATTTGTCGAAGTGGCCCGTCGAGGTCGTTGGTCCGGCAGCGCGATCCGTGCCCGAGGTTGGGAGTAATTCGCCCAACAAGAGTACCAAGCGTGCTAATCATTCCTACCGACATGAATTCGGCGGCGGCAACGTCCGGCCGGCGATGAAAGATTGAGGTGTGACGTGGCAAATCATAACGCAGCTCCTGAAGTTATCATGTTCGTGCGCCATGGCGAGAAGCCTGGGGAAGGCACGAAACCACACGGCGTCAATCATCACGGCGAGATCGATGAGCACTCGCTTTCAGTGAAGGGCTGGACCCGCGCCGGCGCCCTCGCCGGTCTGTTCGCCCATGCTCCCTCCAAGTCGCATCCCCATATCGTGCCCCCGGGTCGCATATTCGCCACCCGGCCGACCCACGAAGCGAAGAGCAAGCGGGAGATGCACACCGCGGAGGCGACCGCCAAGCGCCTGAAGCTTGACATCGTCGACTCGCACACCCACGGCAATGAAGAAGACCTGGTCAAGGAAGTGCTCAGCCCGGCCGGAACCAGCGTTGATCGTCTGGCATCATGGCACCATGGCGAAACTCGTGGGCCACTTTCCGATCGTTAACATCGACGACGTTCCCAAGCATTGGCCGGATGAGCGATTCGATCTGATCTGGGTGCTGGTGCGTCAGCCTGGCGCCGAACCGAAGTACCGTTTCGTGGTCGTGCCGCAGATGCTGCTGGCCGACGATGTAGAAAGCGTCTGAGGAGGATGCGCGATGTCTGAAGCAACCCCGGTCGAGCCGCGCAAGACTCAGGAGACTTCCGAAGCTGTTCCGCCCAAGGTTCCGAGAACTCCCGAAGAGGAGGCCGCGCACCTGCTGAAGAAGGCGCAGAAGAAAGAGGACAAGGCGGAGAAGAAAAAAGCCAAGCGTCAGAAGCGTCGTCTGAGTCTGTTCGCGATCACGCTGTCGGTCTTTCTCGCGTGGTTGGGCAGCACAGTGTTCGTGATGTTCCACGTGGTCCTTGCCGATGATCTCGGGGCGACGCACTCACGGGTCAAACTCGCGTTGGCGAGTTACTCGGTGGCGCTCATCATGATCGCTGTCGCCGGCGGACGAATCGCCGACATTGTCGGCCGCAAGCGCATGTTTATGATCGGCGGTGTGGCGTTTTCAGTTGCTGCACTGTTCGGCTTGACGGTGACCAACTTGTGGTCGCTGGTTGCGGTGCGCGCGTTGATGGGTTTTAGTGCCGGATTAGTCCTCACGTCCACTGGCGGTGTCCTGGTGTCGACCATGCACGGTTCGACACGCCATGATGCCTGGCTGCTGTGGCGCGGCGCGGGCATGGCCGGTATGGTGCTCGGCCCGGTCATCGGACCGATGATAGCTTCCGGGTCGACCTGGAGGTCGCTGTTCGTCGCCGATGCAGTTCTTATGCTAGTCGCGGTCGGAATCGGTTCGTACTCGATGAAGGAGCGTCGCGATAAGGACAGCGTATTCAGCTTCGCCCTGCTTCTGCCCGCGATGCTGCTCGGCCTCGGCCTACTGAGCCCTTACCTGGCGTTGTTGACAGGGAAGGAGCATGTAGCCTCCGGACCGCTCAGCGCGGCCATCGTGATTGCTGGGGTCGCCTGCCTGTGGGGCTTCTTCCTGCTCAATCGCAACTCCTCGCAGCCGCTTTTTGACACCAACATCTTCCAGCACAACCGGCGCCTATGGATCACCGACCTCTTCGGCGCGATCCATGTCGGCGGGCTCTACGTTATCGTGGCGGCCTTCCCGGTGATTCTCGAGGCGGACACTGATCTTTCATCGGCCGAAATAGGCATCGGCATGCTAGCGCTTACGATCCCCTTGATCACTCTGCATCTGCTCGCCCATCGATTCCGCGAGCAGTACGGACTCACCCGCCCGATCGAGACTTTGATCGGCTGCACCCTGATCGTCTTGAGTATGGCTTGGTGGTTTATTGCGGCATCTGAGAAGCCGAGCTATGCCACGGTCTTTCCATCGCTCGTCCTAATGGGCAGCGGATTCGGCATGATCCGACTGTTCGGCCATATGGGAGTCATCAAGCAGACCGGCAAACGCTGGGCATCGACGCTCTTCGGCACTCGGACCTTCAGCAACCATGTCGGCGCCGCGATCGGCGCGATTGTCATCGGTTTCGTCCTGCCGGCTATATCACGGCACGCGCTGTCGAAGGATCCACAAATCGCTGAGGAGGCGGCATTCGTCGCCGCTATGGCGGTCGCCTTGGTGGTGATCTCATCGGCGATCTTCGCTTCCTTAAAGGACGAGTTGCTCGGTCACGAGGATCCGCACTGGCATAAGGCCGAGGAAGCGTCGCTTGCCGCGCAAGAATGAGCGACGACGGTAATCGGCGGCACCGACGACTAGCGGTGACAATGGATGAAAGCGGCAGTCGGCGATTTCAGCCGGGCGGGAAATAGTTCGAATCCGGCGACGGCTAGCAATATACAGGACGGTCTTCAAGGAAGGAATCCGCGGCGTGACTTCACTTCTATGGTCATTTTTGTTTGCTGTGGCGGTTTTAACAAACTCTCAAGCGGGAATAGTTGAAGCGGCGGAACGGGGCGCCGCGGCGCGCCCTAATATTGTTTACATCGTTGCCGACGACTTGGGATGGAAGGACGTCGGCTTTCACGGCTCCGATATCAAGACGCCGCACATCGATAGGCTCGCCCAGGAAGGCGCGCGGCTTGAACAGTTCTACGTTCAGCCGATGTGCACGCCGACGCGGGCGGCGCTGATGACCGGGCGCTACCCGTTCCGCTATGGCCTGCAGACCCTGGTCATCCCGACGCCTGGCAAGTATGGCCTGCCGACCGACGAATGGCTGCTGCCGCAAGCTCTGAAGGAGGCGGGCTACAGAACGGTTATGGTGGGCAAGTGGCACCTCGGCCACGCTGACCGCAAGTACTGGCCACGCCAGCGCGGCTTCGATTACCACTACGGCGCCGTGCTCGGCGAGATCGATTACTTCACGCATTCGTCGATGAAGGTGAGAGATTGGTATCGCAACAACCAGCCGGTTAAAGAAGAAGGATATGTGACGCAGTTGCTCGGCAAAGATGCGGTCGCGCGCATTAACGAAAACGATCCGAAGACGCCGTTGTTTCTCTACCTCGCTTTCACCGCGCCGCACGCGCCGTATCAGGCGCCGAAGCAGTACCTCGACCAATATAAAAATATCGCCGATCCCACCCGCCGCGCCTACGCGGCGATGATCACCTCTATGGACGATGAGATCGGCAAGGTGGTGGCGGCGCTCGACAAAAAGAAAATGCGCGAAAATACGCTGATCGTTTTTATGAGCGACAACGGCGGCAACGTCTCCGCCATGTTCTCCGGCGATGTCGACGTGTCCAAGCTCAAGCTGCCAGCCGAGAACGGCCCCTATCGCGGCGGCAAGGGCATGCTTTACGAAGGCGGCACGCGAGTGGCGGCGCTCGCCAACTGGCCGGGCCATATCAAAGCCGGCGAGGTGAAAGAACTGATCCATGTGGTAGACATGTTCCCGACGCTGGCTGGGCTAGCCGGCGCCAACGCCAAGAAGGAAAAACCGCTCGACGGTCTCAACGTCTGGTCCACCATCAGCGAAGGCAAGCCGTCGCCGCGCCAAGAGGTGGTTTACAACATCGAGCCGTTCCGCGGCGGGCTGCGTCAGAGGCGACTGGAAGCTGGTCTGGCGGACGCCGCTGCCGTCGCGCTATCGAGCTTTACAACATCGCGGAAGACCCGTCCGAGAAAACCAACCTTGCCGACAAGAACCCGCAAAAAGTTGCCGAGTTGCAGAAGCGGATCGAAGAATTGGCCAGGGAAAGCGCCAAGTCTCTGTTCCTGGTCGATGCCTTCAAGGCGGTCCAGGGTGCATCCTACGGAGCGCCCGCCCTGCCCAACGAAGATGGGTATTTTACCCAGGGCGATTG
>CAWFJP010000022.1:0-10562 GCA_963816145.1 uncultured delta proteobacterium | reverse complement strand
TGGGTCTCGCTAGCGAGCGGCCACTTAGGCAGCTTCGACCGGCGCAAATGCAAAGGTCCGCTTAACGGCCCGAAGGCCACCGGCGATCACTGTCCCGAGGGCTGGTCGTTCTATCAATATCCCGGCCCCGGCTTCAAAGGTCTGGGCGAGAATAGCGCTGAGTCGAGCTATTACACCTGGGTCGACCAGCACAATACTTTCGGCCTCGGCGATGATGTGCCGATGTCCACAGGTAATTTGAACGACGGGTTGATCGCCTACAAAGACGGCAAGATGATTAACTTGCGCGTGCCCTATCCGATAGGTTTTTACGCCAAAGGATTCGATGGCCGTATCGATGATCCCAAAGCCGGTTGGAAGGGACGCGGACTGTGGAGCGCAACTGGCGACCGTGTGCCGTGGTTCAAAGAGACCGGCAGAGGCGCCAAGCCGATGGCCGTGCATTTCCAATTGCGGCCCGATCCGCTGGCGAAGTAACCATTCGGCATTCCATCGCCGCGAATTAGAGCGCGGTCAGTTGAGCGGCGGAGTCTTTACACTGTGAAGGCTCCGTCGCATTTTTGGGGACGTTTTCCATCGCTACGTTTTTCCCGATGCTTTTTGTGAGCAGCGAAAAGCTTTTGCAAATCGACCACCACCTGCCGTAAGAATTGGCAGGATTCCCAGAAAGGGGCTTGGCTCATGGCTAAGATTACACTCAATAACGTTACCGTTTCCGACGCTTACCTGGCGTTGCTCGCCGACCGCGGCGTCGACTACTGGTTCGCCAACGCCGGCACTGACTTCGCGCCGGTGGTCGAATCGCTGGCCAAGGCGCAGGTGTTGGAAACCCGAGTGCCGACGGCGATCACCTGTCCCCATGAGAATACCGCCATGCACATGGCGATCGGCTATTTTCTGGTCACCGGAAAGCCGCAGGCGGTGATGGTGCATGTCAATGTCGGCACCGCCAACGGCATGAATGGCTTGCTCAACGCCGCCCGCGGCCATGTGCCGATGCTGTTTACCGCCGGGCGCACGCCGACCAACGAAGATGGCTTGGACGGCCATCGTAGTCTTGATATTCACTGGACCCAGGAGATGTTCGACCAGGCCGGCATGTTGCGCGAATCGGTGAAATGGGATTACGAACTGCGCAATGGCGAGCAACTGGAAACCGTGGTCGACCGGGCGCTGAGCATCGCCAAGAGCGAGCCGATGGGGCCGGTCTATCTGTCGCTGCCGCGCGAGGTGCTGGCGCATAAGATGGGCGAGTTCACCTACACGACGCCGTCGCGCCAACATGCCGCTGCGCCGACCTCTCCCAATGGCGCTGCAGTCGAAGAAGTCGCGGCGCGGTTGGCCGCGGCCGAACATCCGTTGATCATCACCAACTGCGCCGGGCGGGACCCTGTCGTGGTCGGCGCTCAGCGAGTTCGCCGAGCGTTACGCGATTCCGGTGGTCCAGTACCGCAACCGCTACATGTCGATTGCGAGCAGTCATCCGATGAATTTGGGTTATGAGTTAAAGCCGTTGCTCCAGAGGGCGGATGTTATCCTGGCCATCGATATCGCCGTGCCTTGGTTGCCGGCGACCGACAAAGTGCGCGATGACGCGAAAGTCATTCACATGGCTCCCGATCCGCTGCACGGTTACGTGCCGGTGCGCGGCCACCCCTGCGACATCGCGCTTGCCTGCGGCACCGCCGAGGGATTGCAGGTATTGAACGAATCCATGGCCGAGCATGAAGCGCGGGCGAAACTGCGCATCGATAAACGCCGGGCGGAGTTGGCGGTGAGCTGGCGCGCGCTGCGCGACGGCTGGAGTAAGAAGCTTGCCGAAGTCAAAGGTCAGTCGCCGATCCATCCCGCCTGGATCACCCACTGTATCGATCAAATCAAATCCAAAGACACCATCGTCATCAAAGAGTCGCCGCTATCGCCGGAGTATATCGACTTCTCTCAGCCGGCGACCATGTTTAACGCCGGCGCCGCTTCCGGGCTCGGCCATGGCTTGGGCTGCGCGCTCGGCGCCAAGCTCGCCGCCCGCGACCGATTGGTGATTGGCACCCATGGCGACGGTTCGTATATGTTCGGCAATCCGATTTCGGCGCACTATGTCGGTGCCGAGCAGGATTTACCGGTATTGACCGTGCTGTTCAACAACCAGCGCTGGCAGGCGGTGCGTCGCGCCACCGTCGACATGACCAAGGACGGCTACGCTGCAAAGAGTCAAAAGCAGCCGATTACCTTCTTGGACAGCATTTCGAATTACCAAAAAGCGGTGGAAGTCGCCGACGGTTACGGCGAAAAAGTCACCGAGGCGAGCGACGTGATACCGGCGCTCGAGCGCGGCCTCAAAGCGGTCAACGTCGAAAAACGCCAGGCTGTGATCAATATCATTTGTTCGGCGTAAGCGCTGAAAAGAAGAATGGCCGCAAAGAGCGCAAAGAGCGCAAAAAAAGCCGGAAGATTTCCCGCAAAGGCGCTAAGGCGCAAAGGTGACGGATCAATGCCCGTCATCCCGAGTGAATGCGAGGGATCTAACTAGATTTCTCCCTGCGGTCGAAATGACAAAAATTCCGGACTTGGCGTCTTTGCGCCTTTGCGGGAGGCATATCCGAATCCAATTGGACCGGACTTGGCGCGAGAAAAAACTTTCGATTCACAGATAAGATTTCGGTTGGACAATGCTAGTGAACCGCCGCAACTTGCGCATCGAGTGGGGACAGTGCGATCCCGCCGGCATAGTTTTTTATCCCCAGTATCTGATTATCTTCGACACGAGCACGGCCTGGCTCTTCGAGCGCACCGGCTTGACGCCTCTAGCGTTGCGCAAGAAATACCGCATCGTCGGCATGCCGGTGGTCGAGGTTGGCGCGCGCTTTGTCATGCGCTGCCGCTTCGACGACGACATCGTCGTCGAAAGCGAGGTGAGCGAGTGGGGGCGCTCGAGCTTCACGGTGCGCCACCGGATTCTCAAGGCAGGTGAGCTCGCCGTAGACGGTTTTGAGAAGCGCGTCTGGGTCGCGCCCCATCCCGAGCGCGCCGGAGACATCAAAGCTCAAGCCGTGCCGGCGGAAATCATCGCCAGCCTTTCCGATCCTACCGGAGCGACGACGCTCGAGTTCGACGGCGGCACATAGCTGGCGCAAGTCTCGACCCTGGACAAAACCAAGAGGCTGCGATAGCAAGGGGCCAATTCGAATGACGATGCCACTCCGAGTCGACTGACGTTAACTACTCTAGACGATCGGGCCAGGGAAAGGAGTCGGTCATGAATCAGCGTATTCTTGGGTTACCATCAATTCTCGGTTTGGTAAGTTTATTTCTCGCCTTTGCGCCGGATCTCCGGGCGCAATCCGAACCGTTCTACAAGGGTAAAACGATCCGCATCGTGGTCGGCTCGACGGCTGGTGGGTTTTATGACCGATGGGCTCGCCTTCTTTCCAGACATATGGTCAAGCATATTCCGGGACAGCCGGAAATGGTCGTTCAGATCATGGCGGGTGCCGGCTCGGTGATCGCCGCCAACCACGTGTACAAAGTGGCCAAGCCCGACGGTCTCACCCTTGGTATGCCTCTCAACGGTATCTATGTCGACCAGTTCGTCGGTCGCGCCGAAGCGCAATATGATTTGCGCAAATTCCATTTCATCGGTTCTCCGGCGGTCGAATCGAACATCTTTTACATGCGTGCCGATGCGCCGTACAAATCCATCGCGGATGTAATCAAGGCTAAGGAGCCGCCCAAGTGCGGCAGCACGGGGACAGCCAGCACCGATTATATTCTTTCGAAGATTCTCGAAGACACCGTTGGCGCGAAGTTCAACAGCGTGTTGGGATACGCCGGCGGCAGTGAGATCGATATCGCGGTGGAGAAGGGCGAAGTGGTTTGCCGCGCCCATAGTCTCTCCGCGCATTTTGGCCGCGAGCCCTTCGACTCGTGGCACAAAAAGAATTTTGACCGCCACCTCGTCCAGACCGCGCGCAAGCGGGATTCAAACGCAGCGGATGCGCCGACGCTTAACGAGATTTTCGAGCAGTATAAAGTCCCGGCGAACAGCCGCCGTGTGTCGCAAATTCTACTGGCCTCGGGAGATTTTGGCCGTCCGATTATGGTGACGCCGGGGACTCCAGCGGAACGAGTGAAAATTTTGCGAGAGGCATTTCTCAAGACCATGAGCGATCCCGAAGCGTTGGCGGAAGCGAAAAAAGGCCGAATGGATGTCGAGGTGACTTCCGGAGAAGAGCTTGAATCGCTGGTCAAAGAAATCTTCGATTCTCCGCCGGACGTCGTCGAGCGCGCCAAGAAAATGCTGGCACAGTAATTTGGGGTCTTCAGGCGTTTCTTGAATCAGAGCTCGGAAATTGCACCGCAGAGGCGCTGGACGTGAGAAAAAATCTCCAGCGGCTCATGTTCGTAGTATATATAGGAGCATAGTGAAGTTCAGAGCAAGAGCCGAGGTTTTATAATCAAAGTCGCACAGGAACCGAAGCGGAGGAGGAGAGGGAAGAGTGGGGATAGAACAGGAAAGGTTACCCGGATGTGAATCGGCGGTTGGAAGTGAAGCGCAAGCCAAGCAGAGGTCGGCGGCCAGGATGGGCAAGCCGCGTTACGAAGTGATCGACCGCGAGCAGCTGTGTTGGCGGCAGATCGATATCGAGCGGCTGATCGGGGCCGACCATCCAGCCCGGGCGGTGTGGGAGTTTATCGGGCGTCTTGATTTAAGCGCATACCAGCAAGAGGCACGAGCGGTAGAAGGCCAAGCGGGACGGCCGGGATGGGAGCCGCGGTTACTGATCAGCCTGTGGGTGTATGGGTACAGTAAAGGAGTCGGATCAGCGCGAGCGATCGAAGAGTTATGTGAATGGGAGCCAGCCTACCAGTGGCTGACGGGATCAAGAGTGGTCAATGCCCATACGCTATCGGACTTTCGGGTCAAGCACGACAAGGCGCTCAATGGGCTGTTTGTGCAGGCCTTGGGGCTACTGAGTACCGATGGATTGATCACGCTGGAACGAGTGATGCAGGACGGGACCAAGATCAGAGCCAAGGCAGCAGCGGATAGTTTTCGTCGCCAAGAGCGAGTCGAAAAAGCGCTCAACGAAGCCAAGGAGCAAGTGGCCGCGCTCCAAGCGCAGAGCGAAGAGGAAACCAGCCGGCGCATGGCCAAGGCACGCCAGCGAGCGGCCCGCGAGCGCCAGGAGCGGCTAGAGCAAGCGCTCAAGGAATTTGAGCAACAGGAAAAACAAGACAAGGACAAAGAGCAAAGACGAGTGAGCACGAGCGATCCCCAAGCGCGAGTGATGAAACAGCCTGGGAGTGGGTATGCGCCGAGCTACAATGTGCAGATTGACACCGATGCAAAGAACGGTGTGGTGGTGGCGGTGGGAGTGGTGCAAGCGGGCAATGACTTCGAGCAATTGGCGCCTGGGATTGACCGAGTGCTACAGAACCAAGGCGAGACTCCCAAAGAAGTGGTCACCGACGGCGGCTATGTCAGTAAAGAGACGATCGTGGCGATGAAGGAGCGCGAAATCGAGTACATCGCGCCGTGTGTCGATGAGGTGGGCAAGGGACAGAGTTCCTATGACAACCGCGGCGTGAGCGCCGAGTATCAAAGCTCCCAGTTTATCTACGATGCTCAGAGCAATAGTTATCGTTGTCCGCAGGGAAAGATCCTGAAGTATGAAGGCAAAGAAGAGCGCCACCTGCAGCTGAGCTACCGGTATCGAGCGCAGAGATCGGACTGCCAGGGATGTCCGATGAAGAGCCAGTGTTGTCCTGGGAATCGAGTGACGGGGCGGTCGGTGCATCGCAGCGAAGAGTTGGCCGAAGTGGCCGAGTTTCGTCAGAAGATGGAGACACAACGAGCGCGCGAGATCTACAAAACCAGAGCCCAGGTGGCCGAGACGCCCAATCTGTGGATCAAGGCGAAGTTTGGGCTACGCCAGTTCAGCGTGCGCGGGTTAGCCAAGGTGGGGATGGAAGCGCTCTGGGCGTGTCTCACCTACAACATCCGAGTGTGGATGCGGCTATGCTGGAGAAAAGCAGTGGTGGTGCAGCCTGCGTAGAGAAAAGGGAGAAACACGTCGTGTAGAAGAGAAAATCGGCCAGTTTTGAGCCGCTCAACAGCGGTTCAAAGTTTCGCATCCGAATAATTACGGCAAAGATGAGTTTTTTCCAAAAAAGAAAAAACGCCGAGGCGTAGGATCAATCCAGATTACGATAAATCAATTTTTTCTCATGACCGCTGAGGACGCGGAGTAAAATATACTTGATAAGGAATTACTCCAAACTCTGCGAACTCTGTGCCTCCTTCGAAAATAAATCTGCAGGTAGGATCCAGGCGACGATTTGGCACGAAGGTTTCGTCATACCGGCGAAAGCCGGTATCCATCCCCTCCCTTCCTTGGATGCCGGCCTCCGCCGGCATGACGGTTCGATGAAACAACCTGTGGGGGGGGTGCCGTGCAATTTCATACTCTGTAGACGAGCGTAAGCTCATGAACACTCTGTGGTAAACATCTCTTTGCAAGAAACCCGGAAGAATCTACAAACTAAACAGCCGCTTGGCGTTTTTGTAAAGGATTTTCTCTTTCACGGCTTCGGACAGCACCGCATGGTTGCGCAGATGTTCCAAGTTGCCGGGAAACTCGCTGTCCCAGTGTGGAATGTCCGACGCCCAGACAAAATGGTCGGCGCCGACATAGTCGATAGTCGCGGGCAATTGCGACTCGCCAGGCTCGATGCTGAAATATACCTCCGACTTGCGCACTAATGCGCTGGGCTTTTCTTTGAGCAGCGGCATTTCGACCTCGGCGCGTTTCTCCCAGTGCTCGTCGAGCCGGTCTAAGTAATAGGGCAACCAAGTGGCGCCGATTTCCAGGAAAGCGAAGCGCAGTTTGGGAAAACGCACCGGTACGCCTTGGCAGATCATGCTGGTGAACTGGAGCAAGATGCCCGCGGTAAACGCGTAGGCGTGCACTTCGGCAAACGTGTTGAGTCCCTCGGCGCCAAGCTCGCGCGACCAGCTGCGTGTGCCGTGGATGCCGAGCACCGCGCCGCATCGTTCGGCGGCCGCATAGACGGGATCATAGAATGGATCGCCGAGCGCCAAGGGCAAACCGACCGGCAGAATTTCGAAGGCGGTAATGCCCAATTCCTTCACCGCGCGCTCCAACTCCTCCGCCGCCGCCTGCGGCGAGCGCAGCGGCAGCACGCCGACGCATTTGATCCGCTTGGAGTGGGCATTGTAGTCGGCGGCGAAATGATCGTTGCAGGCGCGCGCCACGGCGATTTGAAAATGGAGCTCTTGAAGGCGGACTACGCTTCCCGAGCCGGTGGGAAAACAGACCGCGGTCTCGATCCCATGCTCGTCGAGAATGTCGTGCCATTTACCGACCTGTTCGCGCGCCGACAGCTTGCTCCAAGTCATCTCGGTGACAAAGCGGCCGAACATGTAGTTATCCCAAGGCTGGTCGCCCGGCCGCAGGGGCGTCGTGCGTAGATTCCACGGCGCCTTCAAGTGTTTGCGGATTTCACTTTCCTTCTCGATGACATGGCCGTCGGCATCGATGGCGGTTATTTTGCTCATGGTTTACTCCTCCATAACTAGATTGTCGTGGTTGATGAGAATGCGATCTCACCACGAAGATCACGAAGGACACGAAGGTTTCGGAAAATCAAAATTCCGAACTTCGTGGTCTTCGTGTCCTTCGTGGTGAAAAATAATCTTCGTCATTTAACTGCATCCAACAGTTTGACCAAGCGGTCGTTAAAAAACTGCGCTGGTGTGGCTTTTTGGCTTCGGGAATGGTCTCGGACAAAAAGTCGAGCATGCCCTGGACGCCGGGCTCGGAGATCGTCAGCTCACGGCGAAAGCCGGCGCGGCGATTATCGCGCAACGAACAGAGAGCTGTGAAAAATGTCTTATCGTTCATGCGCGGCGCTCCGCATCGAGAGGACGATGGCTTCGCGAAAGACTTCCCGCGTGATCACGGCATTCCTGATTGGCGGTAGGTCTACTACAGCTGCTTTGTGTCGTGCAACAGCTAAGTTCTCGTGCGGCTCCAATTCGCTCACACAGATGATTCGGCTCGCGCCAAGATTCAAAGCAGGCAAAAACCGGATATCAGTTTCTACTTTACGCCGGCGGCCTGAAGGTACTTGAGTTCGACGAAGCGCTCGGCTGCGGGCAGGGGCTGCTTCAGCAATCCGGCTTCATTCATGAACGCGATGACTTGAGACAGCCCTTTGACATTGACCTCGCCTTGGATCGGTAGGACATTTTTCTCCGGTTCGAAAAACAGCGCGAGGGTTTTCTCGGCAATGTCGGCGGGGGTATCGGTGGTTTCGAGGATGGTTTTGATGACCGCCTTGCGGTTTGCCGGATTGCGGATGAATTTGAAGGTCGCGCTCAGGCCGCGCAGGTAACGCACGCTAGTTTCACGATTTTTCTCGGCCCAGGAGCGGCGCGCTGCCGTCACTGTATAGAGAAAGTCCGGAACCGCGTCGTTGGAAATGCCGAGGACGCGGAATCCTTCTTTTTGCGCGATCAAGTCCTGAGGCTGGCCAAGTGGGACTGCGTCGCACTCACCCCGCTTAAGGCAATTCCAGCGCGTCGGCGTGCCTTCAATGGTTTTGACGCGAAAGTCGCCGCTATTGACACCATGCATCGCGAGTAGTCTGCGTGTCGAAATCGAAATGGTTCCAGCCTCATCAGCCAAGCCGATCAGTTTGCCTTTGAGATCGGCGAAGGTTTTGATTTCCGGTTTGACCACCAGGCTGTAGATCGGGTTGGTGAACTCAGCGGCGATGGCGACCGCGTCGGAACCGTTGAGCGCGGCGCGAATCAAAAAGGGCACGGCGACATGGGTTATGTCGACGGTGTCGTCATGGAGCGCGTCGATCATCTTGTCCGACCCGCCGGGTATTGGGATGATGATTTTGAAATTCAAACCGGCTCGGCGAAAAAAGCCTTCGCGCTCGCCAACGAAAATCGGCAGCGAGAAGATGCTCTTGGCCGCGGAAATCGCTTGGCCGTAGCGCAGCGCGATGGATTGCGCGGCGGTTTCAAATCCAGTGATCGTGCAGAATGCGAGGACGAGCGGCAAGGTGAGCCAACTCTTAAAAAAACAGACGGCCTGAATTTCCTGCTGCGCGGGAATTACGGTTGGGGACGGGGACATGGAGCAGTTCGGGTTTTATTTTAGCGGAAGTAAAACTACTTCGCTCCGACCTGCTTCATGGTGCATTCGATTTCGATGGCGATGGGCGGGGTCTTGCTCGGCCGGGTTTTGAGCAAGGTTTTGGTTTGTTTATAACCTTCTTTGGCGCAGGAAATCGTCACATTGGTGGGCGAGATATTTTTGCCGAAGCCGGGTATGCGGTAGGCGCCGGCGGCGTTCGTGCGCGCGACCACCGACGGCCGGCCTTTAATGTCGGCGGTGACTTTGGCGTCGCGGATCGTTTTGCCCGCGGTATCCTTAACGAAGCCGAAATAATTGGGTCCGTCATCGTGATCGTGATCATCCGGACCGTTTTCGCCGCCCGCCCAGACCGCGGTGCAGAGCGCTAACAGCGAATAGACCAACAGCCTCGCTGCAATGCCGGCGCGATCGCCGCAAAATTTCATAAACGTCCTCATTTTCAACCGGCAAGGTCCAAGCGTTTTATCGCAAGAAGAAAGTCCTCAATAGGTACGCGAAATTTACCATGACGAGGAACGGGATCAACCACGACCACATGGGCCTGATACGACCGGTGACCGCGTTGGGCAGGTAGGAGGCAAGGGTCGCAATGGCGAATGCGCCGATCGCGGCAGTGGCGATCCAACCGTACCAATACATGGCCGGGCCGTCTTTAGTTTTTTCGACGTACAGCCCGAAACTTTCAAGCGCCGGGTGGTAGGTGAACAGCGCCCAATTGTTTTGAACCGCAAGCAGGTAAAGCGAGGCGAAAGCAACGGCGAAGACAATGACAAAAGTCGGGGTGGATCGAACCAATATCATACTTCGAAGCCTCGGATGTTGTTGAGGATATGGCCAACGAGGAAGCCCCACCAGACGATAAACGCCAGGATCGCCGTGACGACCTTGCGGCTCTGGGCAAGTTGCTCCGAGAGCGGTTGGCGCCACAGATACCAGTAGGCCGGTAGCATGCCCATGCCGACGGCGACTAGATGCTCCTTCAATTCGAAAACTCCGTTGGCTTTGTGCAGTTCATATTGTTCCAGGACGATTCTCACATTCAATCGATAGGTGGGGTAGATGATGCCACCGAGAAGCGCGGTGGCGATAAAGAGAACGACGACCGCGGTGACGTAAGCGGGGGCCGACACCGAGCGCATGCGGCCGATGAAAGAATCCGCGCCTGGGCGCGCCGGCAGCCACGCGCCAATGGCTTGGTGCGTGATCGCACCGAGTAGGCCAACCGCGAGCAACCCGTGGATGATGAGCAACACGATCATCATATTGACTAGAAGGTTGCTTTACTCTATGTCGCGGGTGGATGTCCAGCAGATTTGCCGGAACTTCGACATCGGACCGCGCGTTGGGGTTGAAATAGCAACCAGAGCG
>CAWFJP010000021.1:0-4830 GCA_963816145.1 uncultured delta proteobacterium | reverse complement strand
AAGTCGAATTCCTTGCAATATGGATCGGGCGCGTGGAACGTAGGGTCTTTGGCCATTTGTTCGGCGAGTTTCTCCCCGTATCGTAAGAAGTCCTCATAGCCGACAACGTTGAGAACGGTTACTTCCGCGCCGAGCGTCTTGGCGAGGTTGAGGGCGTATCCGACACCCGCCATCGAGGATTCTGAAAGATCTGTGGGAACTAGGATTTTTTCGATTCTTTTCATAGCGACCTCACGCCACTGCATTTGACACTTTACTAGAGCAGGACACATGCCAGGTTCGAAACGCCAAAAAATTTTGGCCGCCCTTGAGGACCAATTGATTACTGCTGGCGGGCAGTTAGGGCCAGGCTAGAGGCGAGCGAGACGCGTTTCCGGCAGCGCCTTATCGGCAGTTAAAGGGACCATGCCTTTGCAAACTGCAAAGACGCGGCTTTTGGTTCTTGCAAGTTGCAACCCGCCGGTTAGCGCTCTGGTTTCAAAAACCAATAATTTCGCATTCGACTAGCTGGCATTGCGCTTGCGTTGAGGTTTTGGCACACGAGTCTATTTTCAGGAGCAATTAAATGATTGACGTTATATTTATCCTCATTACTGTGGCGTTTTTTATAATCTCGGTGCTCTATGTTCGCGGATGCGATCGTCTGTGAGAGGGAACTATGGGACTGGAATACATAATTGGCTTAGCTGTGTCGTTAGTCATCTTGGTATATTTGGTTTACGCCCTCCTCTGGCCAGAGAAATTCTAGAGATACAGTCAAAATAACGCATTCGCAGCGGTGCTAAACGAACTCAAGGTTTTGGCGGCTGTGCGAAATCAGGAGAAGTCATGACAGCAAATGGATGGATTCAGATCTTAATTTTTGCGCTGGTTATATTCGCTATAGCCAAGCCGATGGGCAGCTATATGTTCCGCGTCTTCGAGGGTGACCGGCAACCTCTGCCGAGATTCTTCGGCCCCATCGAAAGGTTTCTCTATCGCCTGTGCGGTGTCGATCCGCGCGAACAGCATACCTGGAAAGAATATACGGTCGGCATGCTGCTCTTTAGCGCGATTACCCTGGTGGTGACCTACGGCATCGAACGGCTGCAGCATGTCTTGCCGCTAAACCCGCAGAACTTCGGGCCAGTGCCGGCAGACCTCGCTTTCAACACCGCAGCGAGTTTTACCACGAACACGAACTGGCAGGCGTATACCGGCGAAGCTACGATGAGCTATCTAACCCAGATGGCGGGATTGGCCTGGCACAATTTTATCTCAGCAGCCGTCGGAATTGCGATCGCCATCGCCTTGGCGCGGGGTATTACATACCGTCTGCAGGCGAATGCGGCAAAAACCATCGGCAACTTCTGGGTCGATCTTATCCGCTGCACGTTGTACGTTTTGCTGCCGATCTGCATTCCGGTGAGCCTGCTGCTCGTTTCTCAGGGAGTGATCCAAAATTTTGCCTCCTATGTGGAAGTAACGACTTTGGAAGGCATCAAGCAGACGCTTGCGATGGGGCCTGTAGCCTCTCAAGAAGTCATCAAAGAGTTCGGCACCAATGGCGGCGGATTCTTCAATGCCAACAGCGCCCATCCTTTTGAGAGCGCCAATCCATTAACGAATTTTGTCGAGATGGTATTGATCTTCGCCATCCCTGCCGGGTTGACCTATACCTTTGGCCGGATGGCGCGCGACCAGAAGCAAGGCTGGGCGATCTTCGCCGCCATGGCGATTCTGTTCTTTCTGGGCGTAGGAACGGCATATCGTTTTGAATCGGCAGGCAACCCGACCATGAGCGGCCTTGCGGTAGCTCAGCCGCTAGGAAACATGGAAGGCAAGGAAGTCCGTTTCGGCGTCGCTAACTCGGCGCTCTTCGCCACGGTTACCACGGATGCCTCCTGCGGCGCCGTGAATTCCATGCACGACAGCTTTACGTCGATCGGCGGTCTCGTTCCGTTGGTTAACATTCAACTCGGCGAGGTCATCTTCGGCGGCGTCGGTGCCGGACTGTACGGTATGTTGGTCATGGTTCTGCTGTCGGTTTTCATCGCCGGCTTGATGGTCGGTCGAACCCCTGAGTACTTGGGCAAGAAGATCGAAGCGCGCGAGGTAAAGCTTGCGATGCTCTACGTGCTGATCTTTCCACTCGTGATCCTGGTTTTCTCGGGATGGTCCGCGGCTGCGCCATACGGCGTGTCGTCGTTGAATAACGCCGGCCCTCACGGTCTCAGCGAAATACTCTACGCCTATACGAGTGCCACGGGCAACAATGGTTCGGCGTTTGCCGGACTGAACGCGAACACGCCGTGGTACAACGTCACGCTTGGCTTGGCCATGTTGATGGGGCGGTTTTTGATGATTGTGCCGGCACTGGCGATTGCAGGTTCCTTGGTAGGAAAAAAAGCTGTTGCTGAAAGCCTCGGCACATTCCCGACAAACGGGACTCTTTTCATCGTGTTATTGGTTGGCGTGGTTCTGATCGTTGGCGCCCTAACGTTTTTCCCGGCGCTCGCACTTGGTCCCATCGTCGAACATTTCTTAGCCAATGCAGGAAAGGTTTACTAACATGGCAGATACTCGCTTGAAAGATCGTTCACTATTCGATCCGGAAATTGTCCGACCGGCAATCTGGGAGAGCTTTCGCAAGCTCACGCCGCAGCACGTGATCAAAAACCCGGTCATGTTCGTGGTCGAGATCGGCAGCGTGCTGACGACAATGATTTTAGTTCGTGACTTAATCGCGCCGACGGCTGGATCCGCGCCGCTTTGGTTCACCTTCAATGTTAGCTTCTGGCTCTGGTTTACGGTGATTTTCGCCAACTTTGCCGAAGCGGTCGCTGAAGGCCGAGGCAAGGCTCAGGCGGCGACTCTGCGCAAGATGCGCCAGGAAACCAGCGCGCGGCGCTTGGTCAACGGCAACCGTGAAGAAAAGGTGCCGGCATCGGCGTTGCGGAAGGGTGACACCGTTGTCGTAGAAGCCGGCGAAATTATCCCCGGTGACGGTGACGTGATCCAAGGCATCGCTTCTGTCGATGAATCGGCGATCACCGGCGAATCGGCGCCGGTCATTCGCGAGAGCGGCGGCGATCGCTCGGCGGTGACCGGCGGCACCAAAGTTTTATCCGACCGTATCGTCGTGCGCATCACGGCGAGTCCAGGAGAGTCCTTTCTGGACCGGATGATTTCTTTGGTCGAAGGCGCGGAGCGACAGAAGACGCCCAACGAGATCGCGCTGAATATTCTGCTCGCTGGATTAACCCTGGTGTTTTTGTTCGCTTGCGTGACGCTGGTGCCGATGGCGCTCTATTCAGGCGTAACCGTAGTCTCCCTGACGGTAATCGTGGCATTGCTTGTTTGCCTGATTCCGACGACCATCGGCGGGTTGCTGTCCGCCATCGGGATTGCCGGAATCGATCGGTTGCTGCGCAAGAACGTTTTGGCGATGAGCGGACGCGCCGTCGAGGCCGCCGGCGATGTCGATACGTTACTCTTGGATAAAACCGGGACGATCACCCTGGGTAATCGCATGGCCACCGAGTTCATCCCAGTCGACGGCGCCCGCGCGGAGACCTTGGCCGACGCGGCGCAGCTTTCGAGCCTGGCCGACGAAACCCCGGAAGGCAGATCGATCGTCGTGCTCGCCAAGGAGAAATACGGGCTGCGCGGTCGCGACGTGACCGAGATCGGCGCGCATTTTATTCCGTTTAGCGCCGAAACCCGAATGAGTGGCTGCGATCTCGACGGCCGCAAGATTCGCAAGGGCGCGGTCGATGCGATCGCCGCCTACGTTCAAGAGTTGGGCGGCACTGTCGGATCTCAGGTCGAAGGCATCACCCATGGAATTTCGGACACCGGCGGCACGCCGCTGGTGGTCGCTGAGGGAAACAAAATTCTTGGCGTGATTCATTTGAAGGATGTGGTGAAAGGCGGCATCAAGGAACGCTTTGAGCGCTTTCGCGCCATGGGCATTCGCACCGTGATGATCACCGGTGACAATCCGCGCACCGCGGCGGCCATCGCCCGCGAAGCCGGCGTCGACGATTTTCTTGCCGAAGCGACGCCGGAAGCAAAAATGCGGCTTATCAAAGAAGAACAAGCCAAGGGAAAACTGGTTGCCATGACCGGCGACGGCACCAACGATGCGCCCGCGCTGGCGCAGGCCGATGTCGGCGTGGCGATGAACACGGGCACGCAAGCGGCGAAAGAAGCCGGTAACATGGTCGATTTGGACTCCAATCCGACCAAATTGCTCGAAGTGGTCGAGATCGGCAAACAGATGCTGATGACCCGCGGCGTGCTGACGACTTTTTCCATCGCCAACGACGTGGCGAAGTATTTCGCGATTATCCCCGCCATGTTTATGGGCGTGTATCCGGAGATCGCGCCATTAAACATCATGCACCTGGCGTCGCCCCAGAGCGCGATTCTTGCCGCGGTAATCTTCAACGCTCTTATCATCATATTACTCATCCCGCTAGCGCTACGCGGCGTCCAGTATCGCCCCATCGGCGCCGGACCCTTGCTGGCACGGTCGTTGTTGATTTACGGCGTCGGCGGAGTCGTCGCACCGTTCATTGGTATCAAGTTGATCGATTTGGTCTTAGTTTCCGTCGGCCTTGTCTAGGAGAAATCTATGAAAACCTTCAATATCGCGTTGCGTGCTACGATCGTCACGCTTGTTCTAACGGGCCTCATCTATCCCTTTGTCATGACGGGACTTTCTCAGGTCCTCTTTCCATGGCGGGCCAACGGCAGCTTGGTGACTGACGAAAAAGGGCAAGTCGTCGGCTCGGAGTTGATTGCCCAAGGGTTTGTCAACCCAGCCTATTTTCAGCCCCGGCCTTC
>CAWFJP010000020.1:0-32348 GCA_963816145.1 uncultured delta proteobacterium | reverse complement strand
GACCAAGGATGCGCCCAAGGAGACGCTGCGCCCGCTCAACCGTCAGTTCAAACCGTTCCGCCTCAGGCGAAGTAAAGGCCCCTTGGGAGCCGTTTATGAAGAAGATTGAAGCGAGCTTCCAACGATTCAAACTGGACGAAATCAAAGAAGCGCTGCGACACGAAAGAATCCGACGCTTCTCGGTTTCCGAGACTGAGGGGGACGGTTGCGATCAGCTAAGCTTAAAACAATACCGCGGCGTCACGTATAGCGACGATTCCAGTGAAGTCAGCATTGGCGTGATTGTTGACGACGATGAGGCGGTTCGAGTCGCGCAGATGCTTGTCATGACGCTTCGCTCCGGCAAAATGTCGGACGGTGAAGTGGCTATTATGCCGCTCGAAAACCTGATCCGCGTCCGTGTCGGCAATTGCGCGTAGGGAACGCGCGCCGGCACCTGATTGCAATTTTCGTGGCTAGCCGATTCCAGCTCATGGAGCTTAGGAATATACGCATCTCACCTAGGGTGCAGTTCAATAAACAAAAGTTTGTCATAGATACGCGGAGGCTTGGGAGATGAAAAGACTATTATTTATGTTAGCGGGGACGTTACTAAGTTTGTTACTTTTGGCACTGGGGATTTCTAGCGCTGATGAAGAAAAACCGCTCGGTCCGGGCTGGATGAGTTTGGACAGCAGTGTCGGTATGCTCGACAGGCGATCGCCGACGGCAAGGGATCGTTGGAAAAGACGCTAGGCATCGGCATTAGCGGATTTGTTGAATCGACTTATATTTGGAGCTCCAATCATCCGGGTTTTGGATCGAATATCTCCGGCCGCTACTTTTATAAAGACAATAATCAGTTTTACGTTAATAATTTTCATGTCGCGATAGAAAAGCCGGAAAAGGATTGGGGCGTTGGTTTCAGGGTTTCCGGTGATTTTGGTCGATATGGCGAGTTGCTGCACGAGGCGACCCAGTGGAACCCGACCGGTCCAAGGTTCTGCTGCGGACCTTCGGCGGAGCTCCGTGAGGCCTATCTTTCAACCACGATACCCGTGGGTGAGGGGATCTCTTTCAAAGGTGGTTTGTTCGTTACGCCATTGGGCACGGAGATTCTAAACTCCCCGGGCGCATATAACGACAATATTTCTCGTTCCTTCGCTTTTAATTATGGCGTGCCGCTGCGTCATCTCGGCACGTTGTTTAGCTATCCATTCGCCAAAACGTTTACCGCAAGTGTCGGCGTGGTGACCGGTTGGGATGATCCGCACGACAATAACAGCGCACCGTCCGGTCTCGTCGGTGTGAACTATACGCCCAGCGACGCCTTCGCCTTGGCGAGCAATATCATATTTGGGCCAGAGCAATTCCATAACACCGGAAGCCAAAGAGTGACCTGGAGCAGCGTTGCGACGATCAAACCGATGGATCCATTGACGATCTTGCTCGAGTATACCTTCGGTGGCGAAGGGAATGCCTCGACTCCCACTGGTAACCAGAATGCTTACTGGCACGCGCTATCGGCCATCGCATCCTGGGGCTGGACCGATCGTTTCACCACGGCGCTGCGCGGCGAGGTTTTCTTCGATAATCAAGCAGCGCGGACCTTTGGTCTTGCGGCGACCACCCCGCAAAATAATGCCACACTCGGCGAAATGACTCTGACCGGCAGCTATAAGTTCACCAAGATGCTGATCGGCCGCGTCGAACTGCGTCAGGACTGGGCCAACCACCCAGTTTATCAAAAAGGCCAATCCCGCGCCGATAGTCAGCAGACGACGCTTGGCATGCAGCTGATTTACGCGTTCTGAGCCGGCCGTTCTTGGGTTGAGCACTAGATGAAGTCGCCAAAGGAAACCATAGGAGTCAAGATCAACGAGGGATTGGATTCCGGTGAATCACAATCGCGCCGCGTTTTGGAGATCCAGTTGGCTTACGAACGCATGCACGCCGCTCGGTTCATGCTGGTGCATCTATTGGCCTTCGTCGGCGTGGTCATCTGGATAGAAGCGATCGAGCCAGACTTGCTCCCGAGAGAGATGCGTCTTTTCACTTTTATTCTTTGGGGCAGTTTCCTTTTTGTGACCATCTGGGTAGCGATTGAGGAGTACATTTTGTGGCGCCAGTTCTTCAGGTCATTCGACGCGGAAAGGAGGAGTATCGTCGCAGGAAACTAGACACTCCATCTGAAGGACGTGTTTGACTGGCGAAGCTCTCCGTGGGAAGTCGATCATTGAGGCGGCGACGGACGGCGGCCAGCTACCTCAACATTATCTGCTCGATCATGAACAGGCTTACGCTTTTTGGTTTGTTCGCGGTTACAGCGATGCTGGTCTGCTATGCGCTCGAAAATCACAGCCACTGGTTTGTTCTCGGCTTTGCCTTGGCTTGTGCACTGGGTTCGGTCTATGGATTTCTCCAGGGCGCCTGGCCTTTTGGGGTGGTAGAGGCGATCTGGTGTCTCGTTGCCTTGGCCCGCTGGCGGAAAAACATCCGATCGTCGTGTCCGTCCGAAAGGAATCAAAAGTTCTAAAAGGGGGGAATTGTATGAAACAGGTCGCCGCGATTATCAAACCATCCCGATTGGGCGACGTGCAGGAGGCACTCACCAAGATGGGGGTCGAAGGCATGACGGTCATGGAAGTCAAAGGCTTCGGTCGGCAAAAGGGTCATTCCACACTCTATCGTGGCGCGGAATATACCGTCGATTTTCTGCCCAAAGTGAAAGTTCAAGTCCTGGTCACTGATGCCAAGGCGGAACGAGTGGTCGACGCCATCGTGCAGGGAGCGCGCACGGGACAAATCGGTGATGGAAAGATTTTCATAACAATGGTCGAAGAAATTATCCGCATTCGCACCGGCGAAAAAGGCGCGGACGCAATTTGACGGGCACTTAGAAACGACGCGTGAGGTTAAACGTCGATTACTTTCGTTAAAGGATAGCCGTCCCGTTCGACTTTCGATCAGGTCGGGCAACGATATCGAGGAGGTGAGATTACCGGGGTACTTTTAACTGTTTGCAAATAGAATCGGTATATCTTTATGCTGCCGGTAAGCGCTCGGTCGGGTTATGCGGTCGAGTGGGCTTGCTGGCTTGAGCCATTTTTAGCCTTGTTCATCGCGGGGAAAATCGTTGATTCAGACCGAGCGTAAGAAACCGGAAGATTTTCTCGAACTGGTCGAGCGCGCCAAGCGCGGCCGGCTCAAAGTTTATATCGGCTCCGCCGCCGGCGTTGGCAAGACCTACCAGATGCTTGAGGAAGCGCATGCCCTGCAAAAGCGCGGGGTCGACGTCGTCTTGGGCTTTATCGAGCCGCATGACCGGCTCGACACCGCGGCGCTGATCGAGGGACTCGAAGTGGTGCCGCGCCAGCGTGTCGAGTATCGCGGCGTGACTGTCGAAGAGATGGACTTGGACGCCATTCTCAAACGCCATCCACAGCTGGCGATCGTCGATGAGCTAGCTCATACCAACGCGCCCTTCTGCCGCAACAAGAAGCGCTATCAAGACGTGTTGGAACTGCTCGATGCCGGGATCAATGTGATCTGCGCTTTTAACGTGCAGCACCTTGAGAGCCTCAACGAAATGGTCAAGCAGGCAACGGGCGTGATCGTTCGCGAGACGGTTCCGGACTCGATGCTGAAGCGAGCCGACCAGGTGGTCGATATCGACCTAGCTGTCGAAGATCTCATCGATCGCCTTAAGGCGGGCAAAATCTATGCGCCGGATAAGGTTGGCTGGGCGCTGGAAAACTTCTTTCAGCCGGAAAAACTTACGGTATTGCGGGAAATCGCACTGCGCGAAGTGGCGGAAAGCGTCGACCGCGCTGTCTCAGCGAAAGCCGACGACGATGACGCCGGGCGCAGAGCCGCCGCCAGCGAACGGGTGATGGTGTGCTTGCCGACTCGTCCGCCGCCTCATGGCGTTTTACTGCTCCGGCAAGGATCGCGTTTGGCGGGGCGATTAAACACGGATTGGTTTGTTGTCCACGTGGAAACGAAGGGCGAATCGGGCCATCGCATCGACGCGACGCTGCAGCGCTACCTTTTGGAAGACGAACAAAGAGCCCGAGACTTGGGCGCCGAGGTCGTCCGGCTGAGGTCGGAAAAGCCGGTCGAAGCCCTGCTCGAATTTGCCCGCGATCATGGAGTTCGCCACATTGTCGTCGGGCGTTCGCATAAATCATGGTGGCGCCGTTTGTTGGGACAATCGCCGGTGTTTAAGCTTGTCACCAAGGCGGTCGGCTTCGATCTTCACATCGTGTCCTTGGAAGATCAGGAGAACAAGGAATGAACCTCTACAAGAAGCTGTTGCTGGCGCAAAGCCCGATCGCGCTGGCGCTGGTCGCCCTTGGTATATTTTCAGTGGTGGCGATCTCGTACATGGGCTCGCACTCCCAGACGATCTTGAAGGACAATTATCGCAGTGTGCTGGCGGCGCAACGCATGAAAGAATCCATCGAGCGGATGGACAGCGCAGCGCTTTTCTTGGTTGCAGGGCAGATTGAAAAAGGCGTCCAACAGGCGGCAAAATACCGGCCCATCTTCGAAGCCGAGCTCAAAGTACAAGAAGGTAATATTACCGAGGCCGGGGAAAAGGAGTTCACCGACGGCTTGCGCGCCGCGTGGCAGGATTATCAAGCGAAGTTCGATCGCTTTCAGGCAACTACAAGCGCTGATGAGATACGCAAACTTTATTTCTCCGAACTCGAGGCGGCATTCTATAAGGTCAAAGCTTCCGCCGACGAGATCCTGGCGATCAATCAAGACACCATGGTGCGCAAGAGCGACAATGTCCGGCGCACAGGCGAGCGCATGAATGCGATCAGCATTACGGTGGCGTTGGCGGCGTTGGCGCTGGGGCTCCTGGTCTCAACATTGTTGACTCGTCGCATGTTGCAACCGCTCTCGGCCTTGAGTGAAGCGACGCGCAAGATCGGCGAAGGTAACTTCGACGCTCGCGCCCGCGTGCACGGACACGATGAACTGGCGCACTTGGCGCACGACTTCAACGCCATGGCGGCGCGTTTGGCAGAGTATCGTAAAAGCTCGCTGGGAGATTTGCTGCAAGCCCACTTGAGCATGCAGGCGGCCATCGATAGTATTCCGGACCCGGTGGCGATTTTCAGCGTCGAAGGCAGTCTGCAAAACGTCAACCATGCGGCGGAAACGTTGCTCGGACTCAGAACCGATTCTTCGTCAAAAGACCCGCTCAAGAGCGTCCATGCGTCGACGAGCGCGGTGATCGAACGGGTTCGCAGCCATGTCCTAAGCGGCAAGGGCGCTTATTCTCCCAGGGGGTTTGAGGATGCGGTCCAGCTCACCACGCTTTTAGGCGATCGTTATTTCTTGCCGCGAGGGGCGCCCGTGTACGAGACCCGGGGTGTGGTTGTCGGCGCCACGGTGATCCTGCAGGACGTCACGCGCTTGCGCCGCTTCGAGGAGCTTAAAAATGATCTAGTCGCCACCGTCGCGCACGAATTTCGCACACCGCTGACGTCGCTGCGCATGGCGGTTCATCTTTGCACCGAGCAGGTGGCAGGACCGCTTACAGACAAGCAGGCCGAGCTGCTTTACGCCGCGCGTGAGGATTGTGACCGGCTGCAGGGGATGGTCGACGATTTCCTGGATCTCTCTCGCATCGAGTCTGGACGCGTCGAGCTGTATCCGTTGCCGACCAGCGTATCCGGCCTGATGATCGACGCCGTCGATGAGTTCAAAGCCGATGCAGACGCCAAAGGCGTGATCCTAAGCGCGGAAGTTTCGCTACAGGAGTTGAGCGTGTTAGCGGATCACGATCGTATCGGCCATGTATTTTCCAATCTGATCGGCAATGCGGTGCGGCATACGCCGAAGGGCGGGAGTATCACGCTAGGCGCGGAAGCCATCGACGGTTCCGTGCGTTTCACTGTGGCTGATACCGGTACGGGAGTGCCAAAAGAATATCAAGAAAGAATCTTTGAAAAATTTTACCGAGTCCCCCAATCGGGAGACAAGGGCACTGGACTTGGGCTGTATATCGCCAAGGAAATTGTCCGTGCCCACGGCGGTGAAATAGGCGTGGAAAGCGTGCCCGGCAAGGGGAGCCGGTTTTGGTTTACCTTGCCCGCAGTAGTTAAAACCGCCTCGGAGGGAGTCCTGCCATGATGGAATCGAAATCGCGAATTCTGGTGGCCGACGACGAGCGGAATATCCGCAAAAACTTAGCGATGGTCCTGGAGGCGGCAGGTTATCTGGTCGATGTGGCCAAGGACGGCGACGAAGCTTTGGATATTTGCAAAAATAAACACCCGGACATCGCATTCGTCGATCTCCATATGCCGAAAATGGCCGGGCTTGACGTGCTTGCAAATATCCGCGCTCTCAGTCCCAAGACGGCGGTCGTTATTGTTACCGCTTATGGTTCGGCAGCCAACGCCGTGCAAGCCATGAAGCTCGGCGCGGTGGAATTTTTGGAAAAGCCCTTCGATCCCAAGGTGATTGTGCTGTTAGCGGAGGAAATTCTTTTTCGCCAGCGGCTGGGATCGGGGGGTTCATTCGACGATCTGATGCACTTGGCGGAGCTCGCGCGCGAGCGCAAGGCCAACATCGAAGCGCGTGCTTATCTCAAGGCGGCGATGTCACGGGCACTGGATCGGCCGGAGCCTTACTACTGGTTGGGCTTTCTGTGCGAGAGTGAAGGGGACGAACGGCGCGCCGTTCAGTACTATTATATGGCGGTCACCGCAGATCATTCTTATGAAGCTGCGACCGCCGCCTTGAAGCGGCTCGGCAAGCTGCATTGATTCGGTTTCAACTCTCGTATTTCTTGCGTTTGCGCCAAAGCGTCGAACCATCGATGCCGAGGATGGCCGCGGCGTCCTCCAAGGTCGGCGAGCGGGCGATTACGCGAGTGATATGTTCCCGCTCGATATCCTCCAAGGAGAAGTTTCCACCTACTTGCGGCGCATCGGCGGGCTTAACCCGCGCCGAAATATGCGCGGGAAAGGCTTCCGGTTCGATCACCTGGGCGGGCCAAAGAATCACTGCTCGTTCGACGGTGTTTCTGAGCTCGCGGATATTGCCGGGCCAGTCATAAGCCGTCAGCGCACCTTCCGCGGCTTTCGATAGCTCCGGCGTTTGTCGCCGGGCCGATCTTGCAAAGAACACGAGAAAGCGCCGCGCCAGGCGCAGGATATCCTCGGGCCGTTGCCGGAGCGGCGGCAACTCCAATTCGATAACGTTTAGACGGTAAAGCAGGTCCTCGCGAAACAATCCCTTGCGCATCTGCTCTTCAAGATCACGGTTGGTGGCGGCAACTGTTCGAACGTCGGCGTGCCTGGTTTTGTTTTCGCCGAGCCGTTCGAATTCCTTTTCCTCGATGAAACGCAATAGTTTTGCTTGCAGGGCTGGCGAGATATCGCCAATCTCATCGAGAAACAGTGTGCCACCCTCGGCGGCCTCGACGCGACCCGGCTGATCACGCACGGCGCCGGTGAAGGCTCCTTTGGTGTGGCCAAACAGTTCGCTGGTTAGCAACTCTTCGGAGAGCGTCGGGCAATTGACAACGACGAAGGGTTGGCGACTGCGGTGGCTCAGCGAGTGAATCCAGCGGGCGAGCACGCTTTTGCCTGTGCCGCTTTCACCGCGAAGCAAAACCGGCGCATCTGAAGCACCTACTTTCGCGGCAATTTCATAAACCGCGCGGACTTTGGGCGAGTCGGATTCCAGATCGGTCTCCGGCGCGGCCTCGCGCAGGCGGCCCTCCAGGTCGGTCAGTTGCCTTTTAAAATCCCGTTGTTTGACGCACTGATCGACGATGAGGCGAATCTGCGCCGGGGTAAATGGCTTGGCGAGATAATCGGCGGCGCCGCGCTTGATGGCTTCCACCGCGCTGTCGATGGTTGCGTAGGCGGTCACCATGACCACCATCAGGTTGGGACAGTCAGCGATGAGTTTCGGAATGAGATCAAGGCCGCTCGATTGACCGAGCCGGACATCGAGGAACGCCAATTCGTAAGCATGTTGGCTAAGCGCGTCCCAGGCGCCCTCGGGAGAGGCTACCGCAGTTACCAGACAGCCAGCTTGTTCGAGGCAAAAGGCAAGAGTGGTGCGAATGTTCTTCTCGTCATCGATGACGAGCACGCGCATTTTTACGTCGGTGGTTGAGATCGTCGAGCCCATGTTGATGCCTATTCGAGGCACTATGCTATCCCTTAGTTTCCGTTGCAAGTTATTGAATGTTTCCAAAGAAAAAAGCTTGCGGTTGAGATGAGGAGGGCGGCTCGCGATTGGCCAGCGGTGCCCGTCATGTGGGCTAACTTTCCTCTCGTTCCAATAGTTCCATGGGTTCCAAAGGTTCCAAGTGTAATTCGGAATCCGACGATTGGAACATCTGGAACACTTGGAACCGCCGTCGTAGACGGCGACGATGAATGCTATCATCGGTCGATGTGGCATTCGATCCCGTTGACGCTGTTTTGGTTCACCTATTTTGGCTCGCTCGGGATCTTTTATCCCTACTTTACACTCTATCTGCGTGAGAACGCCGGGTTGACGGGGACCCAAGTCGGATTTGTCTTGGCGATCTCGCCTTTGATCGGCATGATCTCTCAACCGTTCTGGGGGCAAGTCGCGGACCGCACCGGCGCGCGCACGCGCGTGCTGGCGTTTCTCACCTTGGGCACGGCGCTGGGCTACCTCGGGCTTGGTTACGCGCACGGTTTCTGGTCGATCGTGATCGCGACATCCGCGCTCGCCGTCGTCGGCACGGCGGTGTTTCCATTGATGATGTCGGTGAGTCTGGCGATTTTGCGCGACGCCGGGCGCCACGCCTTCGGCCGGGTGCGAGCTTGGGGCTCGGGCGGTTATTTTATCCTTGTGCTTGTCTTGCCCTGGGCGCTGGCTTCGCTGCCGCACGCAGACTGGAGCTTCGGTCGGGACTAATGTTTCCCAACCGGCGTTGGGCTTGATGTTTCCGCTGACGGCGTCTTTGGTTTTGCTCGCTGCAGTGATCGCACTCCTCGTTGCCCCAGAAAGGCGCCGTCGGTTTGCGCGCGGCGCGCGGCGATTGGCGCGAGCTGCTGCATAATCGCGCGTTTGTGCGGTTTCTCTGTTTTTCGCTGCTTGCTCACTTTCTCATGCATGGGCCGATGTGGCTGTTTCCGATTTTTATTCGCGCCCGCGGCGGTGATTTGGGCATGATTCGCAATATGTGGATTCTCATGTTGATCGTCGAGATCCCGCTGGTGCTGTCGACAGGGAGTGGTTTGAAGCGGCTGGGCGCCCGCGGCATGCTCACCGTCGGGGTCACCGTCGGCGGTTTGCGTTGGATCCTATCGGCGCTGATTACCGACCCATCGATACTCTTTGCCGTTCAGGCGTTGCATGGAGTGATGGTGGTCGGTTTGAATTTGGGCAGCCCGCTTTATCTCGACGTCGTCGCGCCGGAGAAGTTGCGCTCGACGGCGCAGGGCATTCTGTCGATGGTCGGCAGCGGCCTTGCCGGCATCTTGTCCAACTTAACCGCCGGCTGGCTGGTCGATCGCAGCGGCACCGACATGCTCTATCTACTGTGCGGCATCGGTTCGCTGACGTTAGGAGTGTTGAGCCACTGGATGTTGCCGTTCGTCGAACGTCGGCGCGAAGCGCCGACGGAAGTCGCGCTGGCAAGTGAGACGCTGACCTAGGACGGCAAGCAGGTCTCTTCGTTGACGCCGAGCATGAGATTCAAATTCTGAATCGCCACTCCGGCGGCGCCTTTGCCGAGATTGTCGAGGCGCGCCATTAAAATGACATGGCCCGACTGGTGCGGCAGGACGCGCAAGGAAATTCGATTGGTATCGTTGAACTCCTGCGGATCGAAGCTCATCTCGTCTGCCTCGCTGGCATCGGTGAGCGGTTCGACATCGACAAAGAGTTCCTTGTCGTAACGTGCCGATAACGCTTCCCACATCGCCTTGCCGACGCCGGCTTTCGGCAGAGCCTTTGCAGGAATCATGATCTCGACCCGCATGCCGCAGCGAAATGGGCCGACGTTGGGGAGAAACTGCGGCTCGGCGCTGATGGCACCGTGGCGCATAATCTCCGGGATATGCTTGTGCAGCTTGCCGATGCTGTAGGGCGCTTCATGAGGCAAATGGATTAACTTCTTTTTTGGATCTTCCCAGCGTTCGATCAATGCCCGGCCGCCGCCGGAATAGCCCGACAGCGCGTGAATCGCCAGCGGCATGTCGGGTGCAATCAAACCGGCGTTGACGAGCGGCCGGGTCAGTAGGATGACCGCGGATGAGTAGCAGCCGGGATTGGCCACCCGCTTCGCTTTGGTGATCAGCTCGCGCTGGCCAGCGACGAGTTCGGGCAAGCCGTAAACCCAGTCATCGGCCACCCGATGCGCCGTGCTGGCGTCGAGAATCCGCACCGGCGAGTCGGCAAGCCACGCTGCCGCTTCCTTGGCCGCGTCGTCGGGAAGGCAGAGCAGCACGATGCTGGCATCTTGCAGCGCCTTTTTCCGTGCCGCCGGCTCTTTGCGCAGCTCTTCCGGAAGCGTCACGACTTCGAGGTCATTTCGCCCCGCGAGCCACTCGCGAATGCGCAGCGCGGTGGTGCCGGCCTGGCCGTCGATATAAATTTTCGGTGGCATTGGATTTGATCGGAATATTACGACGAAATTTGCGGCTTAGCAAAACTCACGGCTGCTTGGAGATCCCGGACTTCAAATCGGCATGCAGCAGACGATGGAACAAATACTCGCCGGCTTCGCGCCGAACCGATAGCCGCCCGGTGTCGTACGCGCGGGAATTCAAACCTCGCTGCACCGATTCACAGGTCGCGACGTCTTCGGACTGAATCTGTTCGCTGACAGCGATGCTGGCAAGATTTTGTTCTCGTGCCGATGCGGAGACATCAGCGAAATAGTAGTCGAAGATCACTTCAGTTTTGTCGACGCCGTGCGGGATGACCAGATTGGTGTCCATCACTTCGTCGTAAATATTGATCATGAAATTGGGATAGATCCAAAAATAGTGAGCGCGCTCACCTTTGCGCACGGCGGCTGTCTGCGCTTCGCCTTTTTCGGACGCGATGGGACTCGATTGTAGGCAATAACGTTCGCCGATTTCGATCCGGTATTTACTGTTATCCAGAACACTACTTAGGTCGCTGTGTATATGCGGCACGTGGTAGCCGCCGTCGAGATAATTATCGACGAAGACTTTCCAGTTGCAGTTCAGGCAATAGGATCGGCGCTCGAACCAGTTCAATCGTTCAAGGTTTAAGGGTTCTAAACGTTCGATGAGATCGGCGCCGACATATTCATCTAGTGCCGTGCCGTCGCTGTCGAGTTTAACGAATACCCAGCCCTGAAATTCAGTAACCTGAATTGGCACGAGGCCGTTGGTGCTCCGGTCGAATTCTTGGACGCCGGCAAAGTCCGGACTTAGGATGAGTTTGCCTTCGAGATCGTATGTCCAACCGTGATAGGGGCAGCGAAGATTTTCGGCTTTGCCATCGCGTTTTGTCATGACAGCAGCTGCATGGTGGCGGCAAACGTTGAAGAAGCCTCGTAGAACGCGGTCGCTTCCTCGGACGACCAGGATCGGCTCGCCGGCGATTTCCCAAGTGATGTATTGTCCAGGATCGCGCACTTGTTCGGAGCGGCCGGCGAGCTGCCACGAGCGGTGAAAAATCGTTCGGTGTTCTACCTCAAAAAATCTTGGGTCGGTATACCAAGATGAGGGAGGTGTGGAGGCTTTCCATAGGACGGTTTGTGGATTGTAAGTGTTAACGAGCTTTCGAATCGCGGTATTCATTTAAACCGACATCTTAGGTCTGAACGTCGAAAAAGTATCGGCCAATAGTTAGCTGCCACCGTTCAGGGAGTTCGCGATTTGTGCAGCGTCTTCAAAGTAACGACGATGAGTGCGACGTAGGGCCTGTTCGTCCGCCGCGTCTAACAAAACAACTTCATGATCGATTTGCCGTTGGTTTAACTCTAATTCGATTTGCAGACGCGATCGTTCCGCTTTGGATCGCTCGGAATCGTCAAATGTCTTGAAAGTTACGATTCGACCTTCGGAGCGTTTATACTCGATTAGGAATAGCATTTCGACTACCCTTGAGATTTTTCGAATTTGGAAAGCACATCACGAAAGTTTGCGGTCAGCAGATTTTTCAAGCTCATTACAAGCTGGTGAAGCGCTAGCCACGTAGCGCTTTGTGCACCAGACCTTGCAGAGCCCACACCATACTTCCTTTCCAAGTCTTCTAGTATGACAATTGATTCAGACGCTGCTGACAAAGGTTCTCGAATATCCGTGTCGCCACCACCGTACTTGATGCTTGAGTCTACCACGTCGGCAAGGCGCTCTGAAAGCTCTGCCCAGGAATGCTGTAAGGATGTTCTGATTTGGATCTCTACGCTTCCACCTTCGGTCGTCACAATTACATGCACGGCCCTGTAGCCGTGGCTGGGGTTCAATCGGCGATCCATCACTCTGATGTCAGAGAATGTTTCACGCAGCGTGGCGATTGTATTGTCCTGAGCAATTATGTCCGTGACTATAACACGACAACCTGCGATATCTTGGACTTGGCTTAGCCGTATGCTTTCGCGGCGAAGCTTCTCGGCAATTGAGCTGGTCGATTTAGCTGGTCTACCGGTGGGATCTAAATGCAATTTTTCTCGGATTGTTCCAATGACAGAGTCATAGGCGGGGCTAAACGACCTTCGGTGCTCATCGAGTAACCTGAGGTCATCATCGCTCGGGGACCCCCGTTTCAGGCGATCCCCGAGACGGTCGATTTTGGTTTTGCTGAGAGCGGCCATTGGTAATTCCCAAGATGAGCTTGGGCCATTAAACTATCGTGCGGGGATGGCTTTATCCATATCCCGCCGTGCCCGTTCGGCGAAGCTCCAGTTGCGCACGTTGTCGAGGGGGACGAGGTCTTTGCTCTTTAGTTCGAGTATCGACTGATCCACCAGGGTTTGCACGGCGGCGTCGGACACGACGCCGCCGTCGGACCAGCTTCGTTTACCCAATTCATAGCTTCTTGCGGCAACCTCACGATCGAGCTTCAGCCAGTTGATTAGTATCTGGATGGTTTCCTCGCGGTTGGCGCCGGCGAACGCCATGGCGCGGAAGACTGCTCTGATTATGCCGTAGACTTGTTTGGGAGTTTTCTGAATTGTCTCGTCCCGGACGGCGAGGCCGGAGAGCGGGAGCTCCAGGCGTTCGCCGAACCAGAGGAGGTCTTTGTATCCGGCTTTTTCCGCTTGCAGGTTGTAAGGCAGAGTCAAGATAGTTGCGTCGACGCTGCCGGAAACGAGCGCAGCGTAGCGCGCTGCGGCGCCGCCCATTTGCAATCGAATGAGCTCGCGGTCGGGGTCCAAGCCGTCTTGCTTGGCGACTGCGCGCAGGGCCAAGTCGGCGGCGGCGCCGTAGCTGCCGATGGCGATGCGTTTGCCCTTGAGATCGCGTACGGTTTTTACATCTTTCTTGACGGTGAGAAAGTAGTCGGGACGGCCAAGCAAGACGGCAACCAGTTTCACCGGTAAGCCGGCGCTGGCGGCTTTTATCGCGGACGTGCTGGGAGTGGCAAATTCGACACTTCGAGTGAGGAGCGCATTGACCGCGATGTTAGTGCGCATCGTTATCGTCAATACGTCAAAGCCTTCGTCGCGAAAAAAGCCTTTGCGCGCGGCGACCTCCAGCGGCAATGTGCTAAGTCCGGCACCGGTGGAGGCGATTTTGATTTCCTCTGCGGCGAGGGAATGCCGCGCCGTGACGGAAAGAATACATAGCAGCAGGCAGACACGCGATGACAGCTGCATTTTATCCCGTCACCTTTGCGCCTTCGCGTCTTTGCGGGAGATAATCCGAGTCTATTCTTTCGCGGTCACATGGGCGCCGCCGAACGCTTCGGAACGGTTGCCCACCAGCACCAGCGGTTCATCGCCGACGTTGGTGATTTGATAATAATCTTTGGCGCCGAAAAAAACGATCTCGTTCTGCCCGATCACGCGCTCTTCGCCCTTAAGCCCTTTGACCGAAGCTTTGCCTTGCAGCACGAGAAAAGTTTCCGGCGACATATGGAAATGCATGTCGGTGTGTTCACCGGGGCGAAAATAAAGAATCCACGAGCGAAAAGTCTCCGAGCCGAAGAGCGGCATGAAGCGTTTGTCCTGGTCCTTGGCGGTCCGCATGGTGTCGTTGATGTTGGCAAACTCCATAGCTCCTCCCAAACGATCTGTCTTCAGCCCCAGTCGAGAGCTTTCACTACGGTTGGCGACCCCTCGATCCCTCAGTCCGTCAAATCTAGCAGCACGCCGTCCGGATCGGACAGGGCGTGCTTGCATAGCTTGCAGGCCTCGAGGTTTTTCATGTGGTTGGGGCCGTCGCGGCCGATGTCGACGCGGCGCGCCGCCGATTCGGGATGGGCGGCGCCGAGGGCATCGAGATCTTTCTTGGTTTGTTCGAGGTTGTCGACTTTAAAGCCGAAGTGGTCGAGGCCCGAGTAAAAACCGCGATGCGTAACCATGCTCCACGGCCGGATCGCGAGACTGACCTTGCCGTCGGTCAAGTAATAACTGTTGTCGCCGGAGAGGCCTTCCACCGGTTTCAGGTCGAAAACTTTTTGATAAAACTCCGCGATATGCGCCGTTCTGCCGCTGCGGATGCAGATATGATTGATCCAGCGCGGCTGCTCCCAGCCAAACTCGACGTAACCTTCACGCACGTTGGCCATACCCATCTGCGAGAGATCGTATTGGTTGCCGTCCGGATCGTGGCCGCGCAGGCCGGCAAACGGCACATGGCTTTGGCTTTGGTGAATATTGACGTCGGGATAAGACTGTTTGAGCCGCTCGCGCACTAGGTCGACGCTTTCGACCGCGAAGCCGAAATGGTCCATGCCCGACCTGAAGCCCGGCTGGCGTTGCAGTAGCGCCAGGCCGATGACGCCGTCGCTCAGATGGCCGCGTTCGGGATTGTAATCGCCTTTTTCGTCGGTCATGCCATTGGTGATCTTTTTCATGCCGAAGATCGTCTGATAAAATCTTGCTTCGCGGTTCCAGTTCTCGGTCATCACCGCGATATGTCTAATGCTCGTAAACATCGTCTTTGCCCTCCTATTAAAATCGATTCATCTCAGAGTTGGGTGGTTCTGTCAAATGCGTTTTGGTGCTCCGTCAACTTGATTCTGAAATAGCGTAAGGATAGAAACGAAACCGACTCAGGAATACCAATGACTATCCGCTCGTTCGATCTACTCCAGCCGCGATCCTTGCCCGAAGCCGTGGAGTTCCTACAAATGCATGGCGAAGACGCCCGCGCCATCGGCGGCGGCACGACGCTGGTCATCTTGATGAAGCAGCGGGCGCTGCACTATCCGTATCTGGTCGATCTGCAGACGATTCCGGGACTGAGTCATATCACGCAGGATCGCGACGGTGTTCGACTCGGCGCTCTGGCGACGCATCGAATGATCGAGCTGTCGCCGCTGATCCGTCAAGCTTTTCCGGTCGTCGCCGAGGCGTTTAGCCATATCGGCAATGTGCGGGTGCGCCAGACGGCGTCGGTGGGCGGCAATCTCGCCCACGCCGATTATCGTTTGGACCCGCCGCCGCCGTTGTTGGTTCTCGGCGCCGCGGTTTCAGCCATCGGTCCGAAAGGCGCGCGCACGATCGAGCTCAAAGATTTCTTTCGCGGCATGTACGAGACGGCGCTGGAGCCGGGCGAGATTCTCACCGAGGTAAGAATCCCGCAAATGCCGGCTAACAGTCGCGCAGTTTATCTGCGCTACAGCACCCTATCTGCCAACGACTGGCCCTGTGTCGGCGTATCGGCGTTCATGCAAAAGCAGGGCGGCCGCTGTCAGCAATTGCGTCTGGCGCTCGGCGGCGTGGCGGCGACGCCGCTGCTGATCTCCGGGTTGGAGTTCGCTCATGACCAGGTCGTCGATGCCGCAGTGATCGACAAAATACTCGCCGCGGTCGACGCACAGATCTCGCCGTCGTCCGATTTGCGCGGCTCGGATTGGTACAAGCGCAAGATGGCGCGGCTGTTTACGCAAAAGGCGCTCGAGCAGGTCAACGGATAAACTCATGACAAATTTTTCAGTCGTCGGGCAATCGGTTTATCGCAAGGACGCCAACCCCAAAGTAACCGGGCGGGCGCTGCACGTCGGCAACATCGAGATGCCGGGAATGCTCCATGTCGCCGTGCTGCGAAGTCCTTATCCGCACGCGCGGATTTTGCGCATCGACAAATCCAAGGCCGCGGCGTTGGCCGGTGTCGCCGTGGTGCTCACCGGTGCCGAGATCGCGAAGATGCCGGGGGTCGATCCGCACTTCGGTCCGGCGTTTCGCGATCAGCCGATCCTCGCCGTGGACAGAGTTTGCTACGTCGGCGATCCCGTCGTCGCGGTGGCGGCGGTGGATCATCGCACCGCCGAGGATGCGCTGCAGCTTGTCGAGATCGATTACCAGCCGCTGCCGGCGATCTTTGACGTGTTCGATGCGGTCAAGAAGGACGCGCCGCTGGTTCATGAACAGCATCGACCGGCTAAGGCTTTCGCCGATCTTGCCCATGTCAAAGCCGGACAACAGTCCAATATCTGTTATCACTTCAAACTCCGCATCGGCGATGTCGACAAGGCGTTTGCCGAAGCGGATCGAGTTTTTGACGATACGTTTAGCTCACCGCCGGCCCAGCATGTGCCGATGGAGCCGCACGTGACGCTGGTTTATTTGGACGAGCATAATCGGCTCAACGTCTGGACTGCGAGTCAATCGCCGTCCTACGTGCGCACCGAGCTTGCCGCCACCTTCGGAATTCCGATGCACCGGATTCGCGTGCGCGTGCCGTATCTGGGCGGCGGCTATGGCGCGAAGCTCTACGCCAAACTGGAACCGCTGGTGACGGCTCTGGCGTTGATCACCAAAAAGCCGGTGCGCTACGCGCTGACCCGCGAAGAAGAGTTCCTGACGATCACCAAGCACAAGGTGGTGACCAAAATAAAAACCGCGATCAAAAACGGGACAATCACCGCGCGCAAATGCGAAGTGTATTGGGATACCGGGGCCTATGCTGAAATCGGCCCGCGCATCGGTCACAAGTCCGGTTACACCTCGGCGGGGCCCTATAAGATTCCCAACGTGTGGATCGATTCCTATTGCGTCTACACCAACAAGGTGCCGGCCGGCGCGTTTCGCGGCTTCGGCGTGCCGCAAGTCATCTGGGCCTATGATTCGCAGACCGACATGATCGCGCGCGCGCTCGGCGTGGACCCGGTGGAGTTTCGTTTGAAGCCGGCTCTGGACGAGGGTGAAAAGTTCGCCACCGGCACTGTGGTGCGCTCGTTCGGCATCAAAGAAGCGATCCGTCAAGCTGCGCAAGCCATCGAATGGTCGAAACCCCAACCAAGCCAAAGCGGCACGAAGCGACGCGGCAGAGGCATCGCCGCCGGAGTCAAAGCGGTGCTGACGCCGTCGATTTCCGGTGCCATCGTCATTCTCAATGCCGACGGCACGGCCAATGTCTTGAGCAGCACGGTGGAGATGGGGCAGGGATCGGAGACGACCATGAGTCAGATCGTCGCCGAGGAACTTGGTATCACCGCCGATCGCGTGCATATCGTTCAACCCGACACCGACGTTACGCCGTACGATACGATCACCGCCGGCAGCCGTTCGACCTATCACATGGGCAACGCCGTGCGCATGGCCGCGGCCAAGGTCAAAGCGCAGTTGTGCGAGGTCGTCGCCGCGAAACTGGAAGTGGATCCGGATGATCTCACCGCGCGGAAAGGACGGATCTATGTGCGCGGTTTAGAAGAGCGCGGCATGACGGTCGGTGAGATCTTCTTGGCCAAGTTCGGCAGTCTCGGCACGACGCTGGCCGCCGAGGCGGTGTGCCAGCCGACGGCGGCGCACATGGATCCGGAAACCGGCCAGTCGGAAAAGTGCACGGAGTATTGGTTTCCATCGGCGACCGCCGCCGAAGTCGAAGTCGACACCGAAACCGGGCACGTGAAGGTGCTGCAACTCTTCAGCGTCGGCGACACCGGCACGGCGATCAATCCGCGCCACTGCGAGCAGCAGCTCCAGGGCGCCGCGCTGATGCATCTCGGCTTGACGATGTTCGAAGAAATGATCTTTGACGAAGGCCAGCTCATCAACGGTTCGTTGCTCGACTATCAGGTCGCCTCGATCAAAGACATGCCGCAATTGGTTCGCCCGATCGTCGTTCAAGTGCCGCACGAGGACGGGCCCTTCGGCGCCAAGGGGGCTGGAGAGACCGGTGCCTTAACCGTGGCGCCGGCGATCGCCAACGCGATCGAAGACGCCGTCGGCGTGCGCATTCGCGATCTGCCGATTACGCCAGAGCGAGTGTTGCGCGCTTTAGCCGAGAAAAACGGCGTCACAGTATCCAGAGGTTAATTTCATGAAACGCGAGATTCACTTACGGCTTAACCAGCGGGACGTTTCGCTTGTCATCGATGACGCCGATACTCTGTTGGAAGTCTTGCGCGACCGTCTCCAGCTTTGGAGCGTGCGCGAAGCTTGCGGTGTCAGCGCCTGCGGCAGCTGCACGGTACTGCTCGATGGCAAGCCGGTGAGTGCCTGTTTACACTTGGCAGCGCGCGCCACGGGGCATGAGATCCTTACGCTCGAAGGTCTGAGTGACGGCGATTCGCTTCATCCGATTCAGCAAGCGTGGGTGGAAGAGCGCGCCTTGCAGTGCGCCTACTGCACGCCAGGCTTCGTGCTCTCGGTCAAAGCCCTGCTCGACGAAAACGCCGATCCGAGCGATGATCAGATTCGAGAATATCTTGCGGGTAATCTGTGCCGCTGTGCCGGCTATGCCGAAATCCTCCGCGCGGTGCGCGCCGCCCAAGAAAAGATCAAGCTGGCCGCTGCTGCCAGTTAGTCAAAACACCCTGCTGGCTGAAGGATCCTGCACACTTTGAACATTTCTGTCCTTGCGGGGGTCTGAAGGCAACTTACGACATTTTTGTGCCGTCGCAGTATAAATTGTCCGGCGTCGCTGGCGCGTATAGCCCACGGCTGAATCAGCCGATGGTCAAGTCATTGACAATTCGAGACAAATTTCACCGCTGCCGGTCGTTTAATGACCACTCGAGCCAATGGCACGTGATGTGCTGTCAATTCTTACCGAGGGTTCAAGTTCATCTTAAAGAGCATCGACAGTGATCATGCAGACCATGCGCAGCGGTGAAATCGCTAACAAGCAACGGCCGTGGAATGTCGACTTCATTTTCGGGGTCGCGCGAAAAGAAACGGTTATCCGTTTGCGCTGGCCGCTGGTGATTCTGTCCTCCTATCTACTTTACTACGCGCAGGTTGCCTGGCTTTCCGCGACCCAGGTCCAAGTGATTCTGAGTCTCTATTTGTTGAGCCACGCTACGCTGTATTTTTTGGCGGATGATTTTTTCGATTCGCCATATTTCTATGGGCCATTGCTGGTCTTCGACACCTTGGTGCTGATTGTAATGTTGAGCGCCACCGGCGCGACTAGTCCGGACTTTTACATCGCCTGTGTCGTCACTGTCGTCTTGAGTCTGATCTGCAACGACTCACGAGGGCTCCTAGTCGTGACGATTCTAGCGCCGCTGCTCTACGCCTACGCGTTGTTCAGTTCGTCGACCGTATTGGAGCCGGAGCTTTTCGTCCAGTTGCCCTTTCCATTCGTCATCTCGCTATTTTACGGTTACTTCGCGCAAGTCGGCCGAATGCGCCGGGCGGCCCGTGAGAAAGAGGAGGAGGTGCGGCGCGAGCAGCGGGCCGCAGAAGAACTGCGCCGCCAGCGCGAGCGCTTGGAGGCGATGCACGAGGTCAACGCTTGCGGTTACCTCGACCAACGAAACCAGAAGCATTCTGAATGAATTGTTGGAGAAAACCTTAAGCCATCTGCCCTACGCCGCTGCGTTAGTTCGGCTCCGCGACCCGCAATCCCAGTTGATCGACATGGTTGCCGCAAAAGGCTTCGATGCCAAGGAGCGGTTGGACTCGGATTCGCTCCAGCTTTATTGACGCGATCATGAAAGCCATTGAGCCCTTGATCCAGCGCAATGTCTTTGCCGACGAGCGTGTCGAGAACCTGGAGTTTTTCAAGAAAGAGGGGCTGGTGTCGATTATTGGAATGCCCTTAGTGGCCAACGGCGACACCATTGGGTGCCTTGTCTATGCCGCCCGCGAAGAGCATGTTTTCGGCGCCGAAGAAATCGAGTTTTTAAAGACCTTGGCCGGGCAGGCCGCCATCGCGATTCACCACTCGCAGTTGTACCGCCAAAGCCAGCAGCAGACCGCAGAGCTGCGTCATGCGCACAAGATCAAAGACGAGTTTCTCAAGGTGGTTTCCAACGAGTTGAAGACGCCGTTGAACGTCATCTCGGGCTACACTGACATGTTCAACCAAGGCATGTTGGGACAACTGACGCCAATTCAGGAGAAGGCGATCGAGACGATCGAGCGGCAGTCGACAGAGCTTGGCGGTCTCATCAGTAAAGTTTTGCAAGTGAGCGACATCGAGTCCGAAACTCTGCGGGCCGCCAAGAACGAGATCAATCTTTGGGAATTTATGTCCGAGCTGCGCGCGGAGTACGACTCCCCGCTGGCCAAGAACGTCAAAATCATCTGGGACTACCCGGCGGACTTGCCGATGGTGCAAAGCGATCGGCCCAAGCTCAAGCGCATCGCCGAAAACTTGATCAACAATGCCGTCAAGTTCACCGATCATGGGTCCGTGGTGATCTCGCTGAATTACTTAGCGCCGGCCAAGGTTCTTGAACTCACGGTCGCTGATACAGGCATCGGCATGGCGAGCGAACGGCGCGGGGTGATTTTCGAGAAATTTCGCCAATTGCACGAGGCTCATCTGGTACTGCAACATGGCGGCGTGGGGCTGGGGCTCTACATCGTCAAAAAATACATGGACATTCTTGGCGGCGAGATTTGCGTCGACAGCGAACCGGGAAAGGGCTCAACTTTTACCATGCGCATCCCGGTAACGCTCTACAAACGCGTGGCATTGCACGAGCAGCTTTTACTGCCGACCGGAATCGAAACATCGAGCGTTAGTTTAGCGCAAAAATAGCAGAGTTGGCGGTGCCGTGCGGCCGCGCGGGGAATTTACCGCGGCGTGTCGGAGATCGCCCGGTTGTCCCGCTTCAGATACATCTTCACCCAAAGGTCGTAAAGATTGTCGGGCCTGAAAACATCGATTCCTTTGCGGCCCTGGGAATTTTCGACAATCATACTGATCGAAAGTTCCTGCCACGAAATGCCGAGCAGGCGTTCGTTGCGCTGTTCGATCAACTCACCGATCGTCCGCAGCAGTTGCGAAAGTCCATGACCATCGGCGTTGCCGCTATGGCGGCGTCGCAGCTGGCGCCGGTCGCGCTCGATCCGGTCGAGATCTTGGAGTGAGTACCGTAAGCGCCTGGCCGGTTGCGCGGTGGTGTCCGTATAGGTTTCCTCGTGACCGACAGTGCGCAGCTCAGTGCGATTTTTCCACAGCTTTTGTAGCCGGCTACGGCTGATTCGCAACAGGGGGTTCTGGTTTCCGGTTGCCGACTCTGACCTTACCCAGACTAGGTAGGCGTCACCGGTAAATTCTAAATTAAATCTGCTGAAGTGGAGGTTCTCCAGGTCCTGACCGATGACGCGCAGATGGCGGCCGTAGTCGGTATTGCCGATAGCATTGCCCATGGATTTGCTCTGCTTGTGGGTGTTGAACGACATCGCCGCACCGCGACCCCTCTCTGAAATCAAGCGCAAGAGCCCACGCTTAGGCGGACGCGGCGTCCGCCGAACCCCTCTGACAATACTAACCACAGGCAATTTGTAGTTGCAATTGAGGCAAAAATTAGTCACAGCGACCTGGGCTGGTTTAGGCAGCCGCTGTGATATCGAGAAGCCAAGATAGTAACCGCACTTGGGACAAGATCGGGCGCGATATTTGGACATGTACATGTTGCTTTTGGCGACGTTACTTATTCATATCGACAGCGAATGTCAAGAAAGGCGCGCGAGATTGACGTAATCATCGCTGTGGTACTCGATTGTGGCGCGCTGTGACTGCCTGGGGTTCCCGCGTTGTCATGTTTTAGCTAGGATTTACGACGAATCCTCCCAGCAAGAATTATTCGGCTACGCGAAACGTCGCGCATGAGCGGATGGCTCGGCGTACCGATGTCGCTATCAATGGTCATCGGCAACGCCTTTCATGCTGATTCGACTTTGTGATAGAGACAGATTGATTCCAGATCATCAATTCTTCGGAGGATTCAAATGGCGGAAAGCATTGTGGTCTTCGATTGCGACGGTCATATCATCGAATCGATTCCTGAGATGGTGCAGTTTCTCGATCCGGTGGATCGTGAGGTTGCGTTAACACCCGTGCGCAATCGGCAGGGTGTGTTCGCGAGTTTGGACAATATTCACTACCCGCGCAACGTGCGCAAATCCGGCGAGGTTGAGCCGCCGCGCCGGCCCCGCGTCGATGCCAGCAGCGAGCGCAAAGGCTCCGGCGAGGACTGGGTCGCATTCTTGGAAAAAGCCGGCGTCAGCGAAGCCGTGTTGTTTCCTTCGGAAGGTTTGTCGGTGGGATTTTTCCAGCAGGCCGATTATGCGACGCGGATCTGCCGCGCTTTCAATGACTATGTCGCCGAGCGCTACCGCAAAGTCGACAAGCGGCTGTTCCCCATGGGACTGCTTGCCATGCAAGATGTCAAAGCGGCGAGAAATGAGCTGCGTCGTTTGGTGGTGGAGCTAAAACTGCCCGGTGCCATGTTGCCATCGCGCGGCCTGCCGCTGCATCTGGGTCACGACTACTACTGGCCGATCTACGAGGAGGCGGCTAGTCTCGGCTGCGTGCTCGGTATCCACGGCGGTTCGGGTGTGGGTCTTGGGCAGGATACCTTTACCGACCCTTGGGCTTCACGCGTGCTGCGCCATCCGGTGCCGTTGGCGCTGGAATTCGTCTCGCTAGTTTATCATGGCGTGCTCGACCGCTTCAAAGATCTGCATATCGGTTTTTTCGAGGGCGGCTGTGCTTGGGTGCTGTTGTTGAAAGACCGCATGGACCGCGACGACAATGTCTACACGACTAGCACCGGTCACGCGCGCAGTCTCAACGACTATCTTTCAAGCGGCCAAGTGCTGGTCGGGGTCGAGGGCAATGAATGGATATTGCCCTTCGTCATCAAACAGTGCGGCGCCGATGGATTTGCTTACGCCTCGGACTATCCCCATGAGGTCGACTTGATCGCCGCCAGGCAGATGATTCACGAAACCATCGAGCGGCCGGATTTGACCCACGATGAGAAGGCCAAGGTGCTGGGACTCAATGCCAAGCGGTTTTTTCGGGTTTAGATTTACACGCGTTCAAGCCATTCAAAACGTTCAAATAGTTCAAGCCAGCGGCAAAGCAAAAGCCGGGAAACTGCTCCCGGCTTTTGCTTTTCGAACTAATGAAAGTGCTTAGCGCCGACCCTCGCTGTCCAACAGGCTTATCCATAAGGTACTGAAAACACGATGGTTATTTAATTTCGCCAGAGGGTAAGACTATTTAGCTATTATATTAGTATATTCGATATTGCGAATATATTACTAAACCTTTACATTACCCACATATTGCAGTCATCGAAGATTTCGTCATGCCCGACACCTTAAGGCAATTTAAGGCGAGTATATTTCAAGCCCTCGCACATCCCACGCGGATCGCCATCATTGAAATTCTGCGAGACGGCGAACTGTCAGCGGGAAGTATCATCGAACGGTTGGCGATTGAACAAGCCAACGCGTCGCAACATCTATCAATCTTGCGCGCTCGGCAAATCGTCACCAGCCGAAAAGAAGGTAATCAGGTTTTTTATACCGTTCGCGACCCACTGCTGATCGAGGTGCTTGACGTAATGCGGCGATATTTTCAAGCGCACGTCGAGGAAGCCATGTCTATGCTCAAGCAAATTGACCTACTTGATAGGGATGCCGCCGCGAAGTGAATGCCAATGCCACCGCTTCAATCAGAATATTAGCTTTAAACGATGGTGCAGTAAAATTGATGAGTTCATACCAGCTGATATGCAACGCGGGCAACCAGTTATCAACGCGACGCTCCTGGTGCTCGCGCGAATATAGGGAGGCCCTATGAACCTCGGTGTTGGCCTGCGCACGTGAGTAACGAGAAAATTGCGGTGGATCGCATAAGCCAGAGGGGAGACAGATAAGATGACAATGGCGGAAATGAAGAAAAAAGTTTTGTTGATTGGTGAGAAGGCGGACAATGAGCTTTTCGCCTTACTGGGTGAACAAGGTTACGAAGTTGCTGCTCTTGAAACCCCTCACCGCGCCCGGGGCGTGTGCCCTTTATATAAGCCGCATTTCATCATCGTTCAACTGCGCTATCCCAAAGATGTGGACATATTGGACGAGTGTTTGGCATTCGCCGGGCGAGTGCCTGTAGTTGCGGTTATTTCCCTCATCGCGAAGCAGACTCTGGTTAAAGCCGTGAAGGAAAAGGCCGCGGCTTTCCTTGTTTTTCCTGTCAAACCACAAACCATTAGAGACACCCTACGGAACGTGGAGCTATCTGCAAATAAAGAGTAAGTTCATTCGGCTGGGGAAAAGTATCTGGCAACTCCTGATATCAAATTACCTTGAACCGGCTAGAAGGAAACTCTGGGCAATAGCGGGGAGCAAGGGCCTCTTGCTGACATTAATTTTGATTTCGATCGTTATGATCTCAGCACAGGAACCAGGGAGATTCTGAAAGGTTACGGCGCATGGCTTAAGGCGAAATCTCTTGCCACGGTCCAGATTGAAGGACGGTGTGAGGAGCGTGGCACATACGAATATAACCTCTGGCGGGGAGATAAAGATATGAAACGTATTTTGCAAAAAATTGAAAAACACGAAAGCCTGGCCGGAGTCGACCTCAGGAATCTTTATCTCTCGGGTATGGATCTCTCTACCCTAGATCTTAACCGAGCCAATCTTAAGGGTTGCCGATTAAATTACGGCAATCTTGCCGGAAGTGATTTAACCAACGCCGATTTATCCAACTCAATGCTTATCAACGTAAGTTTTAAAAAAGCAAATTTAAACGGCACCGTCTTTACCGGCGCAATTGTCACCGGCGCCGATTTTTCTGAGGCTAAGGGCCTGAATACCGAGATCATCACATACCTGAAAGGTAAGGGAGCCAAGGGGCTCTAAATGGAAAACATCTACCTCGACCATATTGCTACAACCAAGATCGCAATCCGATGACGTCACTGTTTGAGTATCTATTGAAAACACCTGTCGTCACCGAAGCGCTAAATTCGGCGGATGACACGCAAATTGAAGTTATAGCCAGTCAAATTGACGAGCGCGCTCGCAAACGCTTTGGCCGTTCCTTGCATATTCGAGAGGTGGACGCGGGGTCTTGCAACGGTTGCGAGTTGGAGATCGGTGCGTTGAACAACCCGTACTACGATCTCGAACGATTTGGCATGCATTTCGTTGCCTCACCCCGTCATGCCGATTGTTTGCTTGTGACTGGCCCGGTCACGCGCAACATGGCGGACCCGCTCAAGCGAACCTACGACGCGACTCCCGCGCCGAAAATCGTTGTGGCGATCGGCGACTGTGCGCATGATTGCGGCGTATTCGCGGGCGGCTACGGTGTCGTCGGCCCGGTGTCCGCGATTTTGCCTGTGGACGCCGTCGTGCACGGCTGTCCGCCGGAGCCCCGGTCAATCTTGCTGGGCATCCTCGCTGCCTTGGAAAAACAGCCTTGAGGCCTCAGTTCCAATCCAGCTTTCGCATCTAACGCAATGATCATTGATTCAACCTTGATGGTCGATTTGTTCCTTGTCACCTTCGCTTGTTTCAGCGCGGGCACAGTCGGCGCGTTGGTCACAGCGCGCTCGCCAACTCTCTCTCGCGTCGTGGGACACACAAGTGCGTTGGCCGGTGCCATCGCGGCAATTGCGTTCGGTGTGGCCGGGCTCGCTGGCGGGAGTATGGAACTTAACATTCCAGATCTACTGCCGATCGGCGGCGCCGCTTTCGGCGTAGACCGCCTGAGCGCGTTTTTCGTCGTGGTCATTGCCGTCGGCGCAATCCCGGCCGGGTTGTACGCGATCGGCTATACGCGAGAGTACGCCGGTAAACATTCGCTCGCGGGAATGGCATTCGCATTCAACGTTTTTGTCGCAGCGATGATTCTCGTCGCGCTGGCGCGCAACGTGCTGACGTTTCTTGTGCTTTGGGAACTGATGTCGCTGGCATCATATTTTTTGGTGATTACGGAACGCGAGCGCGAGGAGACGCTGCGTGCAGGCTGGGTTTACTTTGTCATGACCCACGCGGGATTTGCTGCGTTGTTGGTGGGGTTCCTGTTGTTAGCGCAGGCCACCGGGACAATGTCTTTCGCCCAATGGGGCGCGGCGGCGGGCAAACTCGACACAACCTCACGCAACTTGATTTTTAGTATGTTCGCGCTGGGCTTCGGGTCGAAAGCGGGCATCATTCCGTTGCATGTCTGGCTGCCGCGGGCCCATCCTGCCGCGCCCAGTCACGTTTCCGCGCTGATGTCCGGAGTGATGATTAAGCTCGGTGTGTACGGCCTGGTGCGAGTCGCTTTTGACTGGCTGGGAACCGGGCCGCTGTGGTGGGGCGCGACGTTGCTCATCGTCGGGGCGGTCTCAGGGGTGCTTGGCGTCCTGTATGCGCTGGTCGACGCCGATTTGAAACGCTTGCTGGCGTACTCCAGTGTCGAAAACATCGGCATTATTATGCTCGGTCTGGGTGCTGCAATGTTGTTCCAGGCGTTTAGTTTGCCGGGCCTGGCAGCGCTGGCGCTCGTGGCAGCCCTTTATCACACGCTCAATCACGCCGCGTTCAAGAGCCTGCTGTTCATGGGCGCCGGTGCGGTTCTGCACGCGACTCATACGCGAAATATGGAAGAACTGGGCGGACTCATTAAGTGCATGCCGCAAACAGCGGTCTTCTTCCTGATCGGTTCATTGGCGATTGCCGCGCTCCCCCCGTTCAACGGTTTTATCAGTGAATGGCTGACGTTTCAGTCGCTGCTGTTGAGTTTTCAGATCTCCGCGCACACGGTCAATTTGATTTTCGCGCTCGGCGTCGCCGCGCTCGCACTGACGAGCGGCCTCGCCGCGGCGTGTTTTGTCAGGGCTTTCGGCATCACCTTCCTGGCCCTGCCGCGGAGCGATCCCGCCGCGCTTGCGCGCGAAGTCGCATGGACGATGCGCGCGGCCATGGCGCTGCTGGCGCTCGTGTGTGTCGTCCTCGGCGTTGCGCCATCGCTGATACTGGCGCCACTCGAAGCGACGGTCTTCGATCTCATGGGCGGGCACGCCGACATGCACTTCGATTGGAACGCGGTTGTGGCCAACGACGGGTTCGGCTGGGTCGCGCCGTTGTGGATCGCACTCGGACTTGTCGTTTTTCTGGTAGCGATTCCGCTTGCGCTGCGCCTGATGGGTGTCAACAAGTGGCGCCGCTACTACGAGACCTGGGGCTGCGGGCGCGCGCTACAGACGGCGCGTTTTGAATACACCGCAACCGCCTTCGCTAATCCCTTCAAGCGCGTTTTCGCTTTGTTGTATCGCCCGGTCAAGCAGCTCGACATCGAGTTTCACCCCGAGTCGCGTTATTTCGTGCGCACCATCGCGTATTACAACGAAGGACGCTCGGTCTTTGAAGACACACTGTATAGGCCGCTTCTACGCCTGATTCAGGCATTGGCGCGCGCGGCGCGCGCCTTACAATCGGGCAACGTACACAGTTATCTGGTTTATATTTTAGTGGCGCTCGTCGCGTTATTAATCCTGACGGTGTAGTCCCACCGCCCGAGAAATGCGTAATACTTACGAGAACGGCCTATGCTTACAGAAATAGTAATCCAGCTGTTGCAGCTGCTTATCGTCATGTTCGGATCGCCCTTGCTTGTCGGCGTGGTCCGCAAGGCGAAGGCGCGCCTGCAGGGGCGTCGCGGCGCGGGTATTTTGCAGCCTTACGCCGACATTCGGAAATTGCTTTTGAAAGAGGTGGTGGTTTCCGAAAATACCTCTTGGATCTTTCGCTTCACGCCCTACCTGCTGGCCACGACGATGCTCTTGTCGGCGCTCATCGTCCCGGTGCTGACGACCCGCGCTCCGCTCGGCTTCATGGGCAACATCATCGCTCTGATGTATCTATTATTGCTCGGCACCTTCTTTCTTGCGCTGGCGGGGTTGGACGCGGGGAGCGCTTTTGGAGGCATGGGATCGAGCCGCGAGGTTGCCCTTGCCGCGCTGGCCGAGCCCACCGTGTTGATCGCGATTTTCGGTATCGCTCTGCGTGCCGGCACGACCAGTCTCGATGGTATCATCACGCGTTTTGCCGCCGAGCCGCTCTTGATGTTAAACGCAGGGCATTTGCTCGCGTTCTTTGCGTTCTTCATTGTTGCGCTGGCGGAAAACGGGCGATTGCCGGTGGACAATCCCGCCACTCATCTCGAACTGACGATGATTCACGAAGCGATGATCTTGGAATATTCCGGCCATCTACTCGCGCTGGTGGAATGGGCGGCTGCGATGAAATTGTTTTTGTTCTTGACGTTGTTGTCGAACTTGTTTTTTCCCTGGGGCGTCGCGCTGGCGAACACGCCGGTCGCCCTCTTTGGGGCTTTTCTCGCGCTTGCCGTTAAACTTGTGCTTTTCGCGTTGGCCATTGCGTTAATGGAAACAGCGGTCGCCAAGCTCCGTCTTTTCCGTGTGCCGGCACTTTTAGCCGGGTCGTTTACGATCGCGTTGTTGGCCGTAGTGACCGCGTTTTTTATCAAATGATGGGAATGGCTATGTCTGCTGAAGTGCTGTCCAAGGCGGTCAATCTGCTGGCGTTTGTCGCCCTCGGATTGACTATCTTGCTGATTGTCCGAAGCAGTCTGGAGGGACAGGTGCGCGTGTTCGGATTGCAATCGTTCGTGCTCGCCATGCTCTCCATGCTGATCGCGCTCTACAGCGGTAGTCTCGAATTGTTCGGCGTCGGCGTTGCGCTTGTGGTCGTCAAAGCCATCATGATTCCTCGCGTACTCAATCGCGCCGTGGCAAAGATCGGCCTGGCGCGAGTTGCGGCGCCGTATCTGGGGACCGCGCCGGCGCTCATTATCTGCGGCATACTCACGATCCTATCGTTTTACGTGATGACCCCTATCGCCGCTTCGAATTCTTTGCCCACGGCAGATGCCATCCCGCTCGCGTTCGCCGGCGTCCTGATTGGTTTCTTTATCATGGTCAATCGCCGCCGGGCGGTGACGCAGATTCTTGGATTCCTCATGTTGGAAAACGGCATCTTCTTGCTCGCCCTCTTGGCGACTTACGGCGTGCCCTTCATCGTCGAAATGGGCGTCTTTCTCGACGTGCTGGTCGCCGTGCTGATAATGGAAGTATTTGTCTATCGCATCAAGGATAATTTCGACTCGATCGACGTCGGCGAATTGGAAAAATTGAAAGAATGATACTGGTTAGTTTGCTGCTAATACCGCTCGCGGCGGCGGGGCTGATCGCTGTCGCCCGCCGGCGTGCGCTGATCGAACTGTTGCACACCCTGGCGGGACTGGCAACGTTGGCCACGGGAGCGGTCATCGTCGCCCAGGTGTGGAACGGTGCAGTCCTCAGCGCAGTCCGTGATCTATTTCGCGTTGACGCGTTGTCCGCTTTCATGATCGCCATCATTACTTTTCTCAGCGCGATCGCTTCGCTTTACGCGGTCGGCTACATCCGCGCCGAATTCGACAGCGAGCATTTGTCGCGCGCGCGGTTGTTCTTCGCGCTCTTCCAGCTGTTTATTTTCACCATGCTCTTGGCGGTGACGACGGATAATCTCGGCGTGATGTGGGTCGCCATTGAAGGAACGACCCTGGCGACGGTGTTTCTGGTCAATTTGCACCAGACTCGTACCTCACTCGAAGCCGCTTACAAGTATTTGATTTTGTCGTCCGTGGGCATCGCGCTCGCGTTTATCGGCACCGCGCTGGTGTACTACGCCGGGGCCGCAAAGGCCGGTGAAATCGCCGTCAATTGGAGCGCGCTGCGCGCCGCCGCGGGGTCACTCAATCCTGAGGTGGTACGGCTGGCGTTCGTGTTCATCGTCATCGGCTATGGAACGAAGGCGGGGCTCGCGCCGATGCATACGTGGCTACCGGACGCGCATAGCGAAGCGCCTGCACCGATCAGCGCGCTGATGTCGGGAGTACTGCTCAACGTCGGCTTGTATGCAATGATACGATTCAAGGCGGTCGTCGATGTGGCGGTCGGGCCGGAATTTGCCGCGCGTTTGTTGATCGGCGTAGGGTTGTTCTCACTTCTGGTTGCGGCGTTTTTCTTGGTCAGCCAGCGCAACTATAAACGAATGCTGGCCTATTCGAGCGTCGAACACATCGGTATCATTTGCCTCGGTTTGGGCTTCGGCGGGTATTGGGGGATCTTCGGCGCGCTTTTCCATGTGGTCAATCATGCGCTGTCGAAATCGCTGCTCTTCATTCTTTCGGGCAATATTCTACTCAAATATCACAGTGCGGAAATTCGCGAGGTGCGTGGACTGTTGCAGGCGGCGCCGTGGACCGGCGCGCTTTTTCTCGCCGGCACACTTGCGCTGATCGGCTTGCCGCCGTTTGCGCCGTTCATCAGTGAGTTCATGATTTTTCGCGCCGGCTTTGCGAGCCAACCGTGGGCGGCGGGAACAGGCGTGATTCTTCTCGTCATCGTTTTCGGGGGAATGTTGGCGAGCGTGAATGGAATGTTATACGGCGAGCCTCCGACTGATCTCCCGCGCGGCGATGCGCTGCGGCTGTGGCTCGCGCCCCTCGCCGCGAATTTCATAGTCTTGCTTGTGCTGGGACTCACCCTACCCTCCCCGTTTGTAACCGCGCTCCAGCAAGTGCTGAAAGTTTTGGGAGTATAGATGGCGGATTTGAAGGAGCTAAAGCAGCGGCTGGTCGCCGCCAATCTGAATCCGAGCGATATCCAACTGCGCAGTCCGCGTGAGCTGCGTGTCAGCCTCCCGCGAGAGACACTGATCGGGTTCGCCGACTACCTGCGGGCGGAAGTCCATGCTCGTCCGGAACTTATTGTCGCCGAAGATACCCGGTTAGAAGCCAAAGCCTTCACCTTGCGCTATGTTTTTGAGGTTGACGGCGCCGCTGGGTTCGTCGTCGCCTCAATCAGCGTCCCCGCCGAGGATCCGACATTCCCGTCGCTCGCGACGCGCTGGTATCTGGCCAGCCGTTTCGAGCGCGAGATTCACGACCTGTTTGGACTGGTGCCGATCGACATCCCGATATGCGCCGGCTGCCGTTACACCAATTTTGGCCGGTCGATTATCATCCTCTGTTGAAAGACGCGACCGCTCGCCAAGTTTGTGCGACGAAGGGAAGCCTATCCTTTTCGTCGTGTCGAAGGCGAAGGCATTCACGAAATCACCGTGGGTCCCGTGCATGCGGGCATCATCGAGCCCGGCCATTTTCGCTTCAGCGTCGAAGGCGAAACCATCATTAATCTCGAATCGCGCCTCTACTTTGTTCACAAGGGGATTGAGAAGCTGTTCGAGACTATGACGCCGGCGCGAGGGGTCAAGCTTGCCGAGCGCATCTCCGGCGATTCCAGCGTGGCGCACGCAATGGCGTTCTGTCAGGCCGTCGAATCGCTTGCCGGCGTGACCATTCCGCCGCGTGCAGCGTATCTGCGCGTCGTCCTGCTCGAACTCGAACGCCTCTACAACCACATTGCCGATGTCGGCGCGATCTGCACTGATACGGGTTTTGCGTTCGCCAACGCGCACGCGATGCGGTTGCGGAGGAGCTCTTGCGCCTGAACGAGCGGCTGGTTGGGCATCGGCTGCTGCGAGACGCTCTGGCGCCGGGCGGGAGCGATGCGATATCTCGACGCTCAGTCAGATTCCGATGTACGCGTGACTCTCGCGCGGATCATCGCCGACTTCGACGAGATTGTCGACATTGCGATCAACAACTCGAGTGTTCTCGACCGCCTTCACGGCACGGGGCGCCTGACGGAGCAAACCGCTCGCGACATGCAGGTCGCCGGTCTTCCTGCGCGCGCAAGCGGGATTGACGCGGACGCGAGACGAGACCATCCGTTCGCTGCGTACGGGCAATTACCACGTACCGGTGTTCACTGGGGATGTGTGGGCGCGCATGATGGTGCGGGTTGAGGAGACGCATTCAGCGTTCGACTTGATAACCCGCGCACTGGACGCATTGCCTGAGGGAGAAACTATGGAACCGATCGGGACGTTGCCCGTAGGCGGCAGTAACTTCGGCTTGGTTGAAGGCTGGCGCGGCCCAATATGGCAC
>CAWFJP010000019.1:0-27276 GCA_963816145.1 uncultured delta proteobacterium | reverse complement strand
AGCCAAGGATGCGCCCAAAGAGGCTGCTGCGCCTCAGGAAACGGACACCCGTAGCGATGGTCGAAGTAAAAAGGAGAACATTTATGAAACAGGTCGCCGCGATTATCAAACCATCGCAATTGGGCGATGTGCAGGAGGCGCTCATCAAGATGGGGGTCGAAGGCATGACGGTCATGGAAGTCAAAGGGTTCGGCCGGCAAAAGGGTCATTCCGAACTCTATCGTGGGGCGGAATATACCGTCGACTTCCTACCTAAAGTCAAAGTTCAAGTCCTGGTCACCGATGCCAAGGCGGCTCAGGTGGTCGACGGCATCGTGCAGGGCGCGCGCACAGGAAAAATCGGCGACGGAAAGATTTTCGTCACGGCGGTCGAAGAAATTATTCGCATTCGCACCGGTGAAAAAGGCGCGGACGCAATTTGACGGGCGCTGAAGGTAAGACGCATAAAGTGAAGCCAAAAGATTATAATCGATGAAGGTTTGCTGTCCCGTTCGTTGTTCGACCAGGTCAGGCAATGATATTGAGAAGGTGGGATTACCGGGAGACATTTAACTGTTTAGATGTATGATCGGTATATCCTTATGCTGCCGGTAAGCGCTCGGTCGGGCCATACGGTTGATCGGGCTTGTCGGCTCGAGCCATTTTCAGCCTTGTTCATCGCGGGAAAAAATCGTCGATGCAGACCGAGCGTAAAAGACCGGAAGATTTTTTAGAGTTGGTCGAGCGTGCCAAGCGCGGCCGACTGAAAGTCTATATCGGCTCGGCCGCCGGCGTCGGCAAGACCTACCAGATGCTTGAAGAGGCTCACGCCTTACAGAAGCGCGGGGTGGATGTGGTGTTGGGTTTTATCGAACCCCATGACCGGCTCGACACCGCGGCGCTGATCGAGGGACTCGAAGTGGTGCCGCGCCAGCATGTCGAGTATCGCGGCGTGATTGTCGAAGAGATGGACTTGGACGCCATTCTCAAGCGCCGCCCACAGCTGGCGATCGTCGATGAGCTAGCCCACACCAACGCACCCTTTTGCCGCAACAAAAAGCGCTATCAGGATGTGTTGGAACTGCTCGACGCCGGCATCAACGTGATCTGCGCTTTCAACGTGCAGCATCTCGAAAGTCTCAACGACATGGTTAAGCAAGCGACGGGCGTGATCGTTCGCGAGACAGTTCCGGACTCAATCCTGAAGCGGGCCGACCAAGTGGTCGATATCGATCTAGCGGTCGAAGATCTCATCGACCGCCTTAAAGCGGGCAAAATTTATGCGCCGGATAAGGTTGGCTGGGCGCTGGAAAACTTTTTTCAGCCCGAGAAACTCACGGTGTTGCGGGAAATTGCACTGCGCGAGGTGGCGGAAAGCGTCGACCGCGCGGTCTCGGCAAAAGCCGACGACGATGATGCCGGGCGCAGAGCGGCAGCCAGCGAGCGCGTGATGGTTTGCTTGCCGACCCGCCCACCGCCTCATGGTGTCCTGTTGCTCCGTCAAGGATCGCGTTTGGCGGGGCGTCTAAATACGGATTGGTTCGTTGTCCACGTGGAATCTAAAGGCGAATCGGGCCACCGCATCGATGCGACGTTGCAGCGCTATCTGTTGGAAGACGAACAACGAGCCAGAGACCTGGGCGCAGAAGTCGTGCGGCTGAGGTCGGAAACGCCGGTCGAAGCCCTGCTCGAATTTGCCCGCGATCATGGTGTTCGCCATATCGTCGTCGGGCGTTCGCATAAATCATGGTGGCGTCGTCTGTTAGGCCAGTCGCCGGTGTTTAAGCTGGTCACCGCAGCTGTCGGCTTCGATCTCCACATCGTGTCCTTGGAAGATCAGGAGGGTAAGGAATGAACCTCTACAGAAAACTCTTGCTTGCGCAAAGTCCGATCGCGCTGGCGCTGGTCAGCCTGGGAATTTTCTCGGTGGTGGCAATCTCGTATCTAGGATCGCACTCGCAGACGATCTTGAAGGACAATTACCGCAGCGTGCTTGCGGCGCAACGCATGAAGGAATCCATTGAGCGGATGGACAGCGCGGCGCTGTTCTTGGTTGCAGGGCAGCACGAAAAAGGTGTCCAGCAGGCTGCGAAATTCCGACCCATCTTCGAAGCCGAGCTCAAGGTACAAGAAGGCAATATCACCGAAGCTGGGGAAAAGGAGTTTACCGCGGGGCTACGCGCGGCGTGGACCGATTATCTAGCGAAGTTCGATCATCTTCAGGCAACGACAGGCGCCGACGAACTGCGCAAGCTCTACTTCTCTGAGCTCGAAGCGGCATTTTATAAGGTCAAAGCCTCCGCCGACGAGATTTTGGCGATCAATCAAGACACCATGGTGCGCAAGAGCGACGACGTGCGGCGCACTGGCGAGCGCATGAATGAGATTACCGTTACTGTGGCGCTGGCGGCATTGGCACTGGGACTCCTCGTCTCGACGTTCTTGACTCGGCGCTTGCTGCAGCCGCTCTCGGCCCTAAGCGAAGCAACGCGCAAACTCGGCGAAGGCAATTTCGACGCGCGCGCCCGCGTGCACGGGCACGACGAGCTGGCGCGCCTGGCGCAGGACTTCAACGCCATGGCGGGGCGCTTGGCCGACTATCGCAAAAGCTCGCTGGGAGATTTGCTCCAAGCCCACTTGAGCATGCAGGCGGCCATCGATAGCATTCCGGACCCGGTGGCGATTTTCAGTGTGGAAGGCAGCTTGCAGAATGTTAACCAAGCGGCGGAAACGTTGCTCGGACTTAGACCCGATTCTTCGTCAAAAGACCCGCTCAAGAGCGTCCATGCGTCGACGGTCGCGGTGATCGAACGGATTCGCAGCCATGTGCTCAGCGGCAAAGGAGCTTATTCCCCCAGGGGTTTTGAGGATGCGGTGCAACTTTCCACACTTTTGGGCGACCGTTATTTCCTACCGCGAGGGGCGCCCGTGTACGAGACCCGAGGGGTGGTTGTCGGCGCCACGGTGATCCTACAGGACGTTACGCGCTTGCGCCGCTTCGAGGAGCTCAAAAATGATCTAGTCGCCACCGTAGCCCACGAATTTCGCACACCGCTGACGTCGCTGCGCATGGCGGTTCATCTTTGCACCGAGCAGGTCGCCGGGCCGCTCACCGATAAGCAGGCCGAGCTGCTTCACGCCGCACGCGAGGATTGTGATCGATTGCAAGGCATGGTTGACGATTTTTTGGATCTCTCTCGGATCGAATCTGGGCGCGTCGAACTGTATCCGTTGCCGACCAACGTATCCGATCTCATGATGAGTGCCGTCGATGAGTTCAAAGCCGATGCCGACGCCAAAGGCGTGATTCTGACCGCCGAAGTTTCGCTACATGAGTTGAGCGTACTAGCCGATCACGATCGTATCGGCCATGTATTTTCCAATCTGATCGGCAATGCGATGCGGCATACGCCGAAGGGCGGGAGTATCACGCTAGGCGCGGAAGCCATCGACGGTTCCGTGCGTTTCACTGTGGCTGATACCGGTACGGGAGTGCCAAAAGAATATCAAGAAAGAATCTTTGAAAAATTTTACCGAGTCCCCCAATCGGGAGACAAGGGCACTGGACTTGGGCTGTATATCGCCAAGGAAATTGTCCGTGCCCACGGCGGTGAAATAGGCGTGGAAAGCGTGCCCGGCAAGGGGAGCCGGTTTTGGTTTACCTTGCCCGCAGTAGTTAAAACCGCCTCGGAGGGAGTCCTGCCATGATGGAATCGAAATCGCGAATTCTGGTGGCCGACGACGAGCGGAATATCCGCAAAAACTTAGCGATGGTCCTGGAGGCGGCAGGTTATCTGGTCGATGTGGCCAAGGACGGCGACGAAGCTTTGGATATTTGCAAAAATAAACACCCGGACATCGCATTCGTCGATCTCCATATGCCGAAAATGGCCGGGCTTGACGTGCTTGCAAATATCCGCGCTCTCAGTCCCAAGACGGCGGTCGTTATTGTTACCGCTTATGGTTCGGCAGCCAACGCCGTGCAAGCCATGAAGCTCGGCGCGGTGGAATTTTTGGAAAAGCCCTTCGATCCCAAGGTGATTGTGCTGTTAGCGGAGGAAATTCTTTTTCGCCAGCGGCTGGGATCGGGGGGTTCATTCGACGATCTGATGCACTTGGCGGAGCTCGCGCGCGAGCGCAAGGCCAACATCGAAGCGCGTGCTTATCTCAAGGCGGCGATGTCACGGGCACTGGATCGGCCGGAGCCTTACTACTGGTTGGGCTTTCTGTGCGAGAGTGAAGGGGACGAACGGCGCGCCGTTCAGTACTATTATATGGCGGTCACCGCAGATCATTCTTATGAAGCTGCGACCGCCGCCTTGAAGCGGCTCGGCAAGCTGCATTGATTCGGTTTCAACTCTCGTATTTCTTGCGTTTGCGCCAAAGCGTCGAACCATCGATGCCGAGGATGGCCGCGGCGTCCTCCAAGGTCGGCGAACGGGCGATTACGCGAGTGATATGTTCCCGCTCGATATCCTCCAAGGAGAAGTTTCCACCTACTTGCGGCGCATCGGCGGGCTTAACCCGCGCCGAAATATGCGCGGGAAAGGCTTCCGGTTCGATCACCTGGGCGGGCCAAAGAATCACTGCTCGTTCGACGGTGTTTCTGAGCTCGCGGATATTGCCGGGCCAGTCATAAGCCGTCAGCGCACGCTTCCGCGGCTTTCGATAGCTCCGGCGTCTGTCGCCGGGCCGATCTTGCGAAGAACACGAGAAAGCGCCGCGCCAGGCGCAGGATATCCTCGGGCCGTTGCCGGAGCGGCGGCAACTCCAATTCGATAACGTTTAGACGGTAAAGCAGGTCCTCGCGAAACAATCCCTTGCGCATCTGCTCTTCAAGATCACGGTTGGTGGCGGCAACTGTTCGAACGTCGGCGTGCCTGGTTTTGTTTTCGCCGAGCCGTTCGAATTCCTTTTCCTCGATGAAACGCAATAGTTTTGCTTGCAGGGCCGGCGAGATATCGCCAATCTCATCGAGAAACAGAGTGCCACCCTCGGCGGCCTCGACGCGACCCGGCTGATCACGCACGGCGCCGGTGAAGGCTCCTTTGGTGTGGCCAAACAGTTCGCTGGTTAGCAACTCTTCGGAGAGCGTCGGGCAATTGACAACGACGAAGGGTTGGCGACTGCGGTGGCTCAGCGAGTGAATCCAGCGGGCGAGCACGCTTTTGCCTGTGCCGCTTTCACCGCGAAGCAAAACCGGCGCATCGGAAGCGGCTACTTTCGCGGCGATTTCATAAACCGCGCGGACTTTGGGCGAGTCGGATTCCAGATCGGTCTCCGGCGCGGCCTCGCGCAGGCGGCCCTCCAGGTCGGTCAGTTGCCTTTTAAAATCCCGTTGTTTGACGCACTGATCGACGATGAGGCGAATCTGCGCCGGGGTAAATGGCTTGGCGAGATAATCGGCGGCGCCGCGCTTGATGGCTTCCACCGCGCTGTCGATGGTTGCGTAGGCGGTCACCATGACCACCATCAGGTTGGGACAGTCAGCGATGAGTTTCGGAATGAGATCAAGGCCGCTCGATTGACCGAGCCGGACATCGAGGAACGCCAATTCGTAAGCATGTTGGCTAAGCGCGTCCCAGGCGCCCTCGGGAGAGGCTACCGCAGTTACCAGACAGCCAGCTTGTTCGAGGCAAAAGGCAAGAGTGGTGCGAATGTTCTTCTCGTCATCGATGACGAGCACGCGCATTTTTACGTCGGTGGTTGAGATCGTCGAGCCCATGTTGATGCCTATTCGAGGCACTATGCTATCCCTTAGTTTCCGTTGCAAGTTATTGAATGTTTCCAAAGAAAAAAGCTTGCGGTTGAGATGAGGAGGGCGGCTCGCGATTGGCCAGCGGTGCCCGTCATGTGGGCTAACTTTCCTCTCGTTCCAATAGTTCCATGGGTTCCAAAGGTTCCAAGTGTAATTCGGAATCCGACGATTGGAACATCTGGAACACTTGGAACCGCCGTCGTAGACGGCGACGATGAATGCTATCATCGGCCGATGTGGCATTCGATCCCGTTGACGCTGTTTTGGTTCACCTATTTTGGCTCGCTCGGGATCTTTTATCCCTACTTTACACTCTATCTGCGTGAGAACGCCGGGTTGACGGGGACCCAAGTCGGATTTGTCTTGGCGATCTCGCCTTTGATCGGCATGATCTCTCAACCGTTCTGGGGGCAAGTCGCGGACCGCACCGGCGCGCGCACGCGCGTGCTGGCGTTTCTCACCTCTGGGCACGGCGCTGGGCTACCTCGGGCTTGGTTACGCGCACGGTTTCTGGTCGATCGTGATCGCGACATCCGCGCTCGCCGTCGTCGGCACGGCGGTGTTTCCATTGATGATGTCGGTGAGTCTGGCGATTTTGCGCGACGCCGGGCGCCACGCGTTCGGCCGGGTGCGAGCTTGGGGCTCGGGCGGTTATTTTATCCTTGTGCTTGTGTTGCCCTGGGCGCTGGCTTCGCTGCCGCACGCAGACGGGAGCTTCCGTCGGCGACCAATGTTTCTCAACCGGCGTTGGGCTTGATGTTTCCGCTGACGGCGTCTTTGGTTTTTCTCGCGGCATTGATCGCCTTTTCGTTGCCCCAGAAAGGCGCCGTCGGTCTGCGCGCGGCGCGCGGCGATTGGCGCGAGCTGCTGCATAATCGCGCGTTTGTGCGGTTTCTCTGTTTCTCGCTGCTTGCCCACTTTCTCATGCACGGGCCGATGTGGTTATTTCCGATTTTTGTTCGCGCGCGCGGCGGCGACTTGGGCATGATTCGCAACATGTGGATTCTCATGTTGATCGTCGAGATCCCGTTGGTTTTGTCGACCGGGAGTGGTTTGAAGCGGCTGGGTGCGCGCGGCATGCTCACCGTCGGGGTCACCGTCGGCGGTTTGCGTTGGATCCTATCGGCGCTGATTACCGACCGAATCGATACTATTTGCCGTGCAGGCGTTGCATGGAGTGATGGTGGTCGGTTTGAATTTGGGCAGCCCGCTTTATCTCGACGTCGTCGCGCCGGAGAAGTTGCGCTCGACGGCGCAGGGCATTCTGTCGATGGTCGGCAGCGGCCTGGCCGGCATCTTGTCCAACTTAACCGCCGGCTGGCTGGTCGATCGCAGCGGCACCGACATGCTCTATCTACTGTGCGGCATCGGTTCGCTGACGTTAGGAGTGTTGAGCCACTGGATGTTGCCGTTCGTCGAACGTCGGCGCGAAGCGCCGACGGAAGTCGCGCTTGCTAGCGAGACGCTGACTTAGGACGGCAAGCAGGTCTCTTCGTTGACGCCGAGCATGAGATTCAAATTCTGAATCGCCACGCCGGCGGCGCCTTTGCCGAGATTGTCGAGGCGCGCCATTAAAATGACATGGCCCGACTGGTGCGGCAGGACGCGCAAGGAAATTCGATTGGTATAGTTGAACTCCTGCGGATCGAAGCTCATCTCGTCTGCCTCGCTGGCATCGGTGAGCGGTTCGACATCGACAAAGAGTTCCTTGTCGTAACGTGCTGATAACGCTTCCCACATCGCCTTGCCGACGCCGGCTTTCGGCAGAGCCTTTGCAGGAATCATGATCTCGACCCGCATGCCGCAGCGAAATGGGCCGACGTTGGGGAGAAACTGCGGCTCGGCGCTGATGGCACCGTGGCGCATAATCTCCGGGATATGCTTGTGCAGCTTGCCGATGCTGTAGGGCGCTTCATGAGGCAAATGGATTAACTTTTTTTTTGGATCTTCCCAGCGTTCGATCAATGCCCGGCCGCCGCCGGAATAGCCCGACAGCGCGTGAATCGCCAGCGGCATGTCGGGTGCAATCAAACCGGCGTTGACGAGCGGCCGGGTCAGTAGGATGACCGCGGATGAGTAGCAGCCGGGATTGGCCACCCGCTTCGCTTTGGTGATCAGCTCGCGCTGGCCAGCGACGAGTTCGGGCAAGCCGTAAACCCAGTCATCGGCCACCCGATGCGCCGTGCTGGCGTCGAGAATCCGCACCGGCGAGTCGGCAAGCCACGCTGCCGCTTCCTTGGCCGCGTCGTCGGGAAGGCAGAGCAGCACGATGCTGGCATCTTGCAGCGCCTTTTTCCGTGCCGCCGGCTCTTTGCGCAGCTCTTCCGGAAGCGTCACGACTTCGAGGTCATTTCGCCCCGCGAGCCACTCGCGAATGCGCAGCGCGGTGGTGCCGGCCTGGCCGTCGATATAAATTTTCGGTGGCATTGGATTTGATCGGAATATTACGACGAAATTTGCGGCTTAGCAAAACTCACGGCTGCTTGGAGATCCCGGACTTCAAATCGGCATGCAGCAGACGATGGAACAAATACTCGCCGGCTTCGCGCCGAACCGACAGCCGCCCGGTGTCGTAGGCGCGGGAATTCAAACCTCGCTGCACCGATTCACAGATCGCGACATCTTCGGTCTGAATCTGCTCGCTGACGGCGATGCTGGCGAGATTTTGTTCTCGTGCCGATACGGAGACATCAGCGAAATAGTAGTCGAAGATCACTTCAGTTTTGTCGACGCCGTGCGGGATGACCAGATTGGTGTCCATCACTTCGTCGTAAATATTGATCATGAAATTGGGATAGATCCAGAGATAGTTGGTGCGCTCGCCTTTGCGGACGGCGGCGGTTCCCGCATCGCCCTTTTCCGACGCGATGGGACTCGATTGCAGGCAAAAGCGTTCGCCGGTTTCGATCCGGTATTTGCTGTTGTCTAAAATGCTGCTCAAGCCGCCGTGGATATGCGGCACGTGGTAGCCGCCGTCGAGATAATTATCGACGAAGACTTTCCAGTTGCAGTTCAAAAAATAAGAACGTCGCTCGAACCACGAGTACCGTTCAAGATTCAAGGGTTCAAGGCGTTCAATCAGATCGGCGCCGACGTAGTCCGTCAGGTTCGGCTCGCCGCTTTCTAGTTTAATAAACACCCAGTTTTGCCATTCGGCAGTCTGAACGGGGATGAGACCGTTGGCGCTGCGATTAAAATCTTTGACGCCGGCAAAGTCCGGTGTGAAAATGAGTTTCCCTTCCAGATCGTAAGTCCAGCCGTGATAGGGGCAGCGAAGATTTTCCGCGCGGCCGGCGCATTGCGTGATTACGGTAGCAGCGTGGTGGCGGCAGACGTTGAAGAAGCCACGTAGGACGCTGTCGCTGCCTCGGATGACGACCATCGGTTCGCCGGCAATATCGCAAGTGAGGTATTGTCCAGGCTCGCGGACTTGATCGGCGCGGCCGGCGAATTGCCAAGCTCGCGGCAAGATTCTGCGCAGTTCCAATTCAAAAGTGCTCAGATCCGTGTACCATGACGAGGGTGGTGTTGAGGCGGCCGCGAGCGGGTGATTGGGCTCGTAGCTCCCAATCAACTCTTTAAGATTTTTTTTCATACTCTTGCCCTGGATATAAGATAATTACGTCACCCGCCACTGGCATGCGGTTCAAGTTGACATAAAACTATTTTCTTGAATAACCTGCAATCCAATTCGCAACCAGGATTGGCCAGGGTGTAACTGTTGAATACTTTGGGTTCTCGGAACGAGTTTGGTGTGCTCGATGTGGACGATTTGGAGATGTTAGCGGTGAAAACACACAGGCAAATACCTCTCATTGGCTTTCAGCGTTTGTACGTCAAAAGCGGTTTCTTACCGGTGCTAATTGCCATCTTTTTACTCGCTAGCGGAGTTGCCTCTGCCCAGCAGGTAGAGGTGTTGTGGCTCGGTCACTCCGCCTTTCGCTTCACCAGCACCAAAGGCAAGGTAATCGTTATCGATCCGTTCCTCACGAAAAATCCCAAGACCCCGGCAAAATACAAGGATCTGAAAAATCTCGGTAAGGTCGATCTGATTCTAGTTACTCACGGTCACCAGGATCATGTCGGCGACATGGTCGAGCTGGCGAAAATCACCGGCGCTACCGTGGTTTCAATCTCTGAGGTGGTGAACAACCTGATCGCGCTCGGTGTTCTCGATGGTTCGAAGACCCTCGCCATGAACAAGGGCGGCAGCATAGCGCCGCTCGGTCCCGGCATCAGGGTTCACATGGTACCGGCGGAGCACAGTGGGGGCGTGGATTTGCAAGCCGTGAAACCCGAAACGAAGGGAATGCGCTATCTCGAAGGGGGCCCCGCAGTGGGCTATGTCATTGAGTTTGAAAGCGGATTCAAAATCTATCACAGCGGCGACACAGACGTGTTCGGTGACATGACGCTAATCAACAAATTCTTCAAACCGGATCTGGCACTGGTCTGCATTGGCGGCCACTTCACCATGGACCCGGAGCGCGCTGCCTACGCGGTGCGCGAGTTAATCCAGCCCAAACAGGTGATTCCGACGCACTATGGGACGACGCCGATCTTGAACCGGACGGCTGCTGAGTTCAAAGCGGCGCTTGGCAATGCGCCGATCAAGCTTCTCAATATTAAACCTGGAGATGCGCTAAAATTTTAGATCGCTTGGGCCGTTATTGCGGCACGCCCGCTTTACGCAATCCTTCAGCGAAACGTTCCGCATCCGAACTGTCGGCAAAGGGGTACCAGTAGGTGGTTGCCCGAACCGTCAGCGGATCGTAGACGGCGAGTCTATCTTGTCTTTCACCGGGCCTGATCGACTCGAAAAGCTTGGCGGCATCCGCACGACGGCCGAGCAACCCGTAGGTTGCAAGCAGTAAGCGCTGCGACCAGTAATCGTCGCGATTGAGGGTGATAGCCCGTTCGAGATCCGCGGCTGCGTTATCGAGTTGCTTCATGCTGAACTGCGCCAGTCCACGCTGATACAAGTATTGCGGTGGGTAGTGGGGATTGAGACGGATGGCCTTTTCGACTTGATCGAGCGCTTCATTGGCTTTGCCCGCGAAGCTCAGCGCATTGGCCAAAGCAACGTAGGCATCGGCATCGTTCGGATCGGCTGCTATCGCAAGTTTCGCTTCCGCGATCGCTTCGCTGTGCTGCTGTCCCTGGAGCAACATGGCGCTGGCCACCTGGTGGGCAAGCGGAGTGGGGGTGCGCATGGCCTTCGCCAGGAACTGTTCCGCTTGGAAGCGAGCTTCCTGGTGGCGCGAGAATCCCAACGCGATATCCCAATACCGCGTCGAGGCTTCCCAGTAGGTCGCCGCGAGAGCTGCGTACGCTCGACCGTAAGTCGGATCGAGTTCAATGGCTTTTTTGAAATAGTCGATGGCTGTGCGGAAATCTTCCGGTGTCTGGCGAAGGTAAAGCTGCCAACCTTTCAGAAAAACGTCATAAGCTTGGGCGTTCTCCGTGCTCCGGCGCGCCGTACGCTCCCGATCTTCCTTGGTCAATTTTACGGCGAGTGCGCTGACGACGTTGCGCGTGACTTGGTCCTGCAAGCCGAAGACATTTTTCATCTCGCCGTCGTAGCGATCCGCCCACAGGTGGCCGCCGGTTGTCGCGTCGATGAGCTGCGCGTTGACCCGTATTTCGCGGCCGCTCCGGCGCACGCTCCCTTCCAGCACATAGCGCACGCCCAGCGCCTTGGCGATCTCGCGAATGTCCTTTGGCTTACCCTTGTACGCAAACGTCGAATTACGCGCGATGACGAGCAGTCCGGCCACCTTGGATAGATCAGTGATCAGGTCTTCGGTCATGCCGTCGGCAAAATAGGCCTGTTCGGGATCGCCGCCCATGTTCTCGAACGGCAGCACGGCAACCGAGGGGCGGTCGGGCAAAGCAAGGTCGCTGGTCGAATTCGATCCGTGTTGCCGCGAAAACCAAACGCTGGCAGCGATGAAAATAACCAGAAGAGCAGCGGCGGAAAACAAAACCGCCCGGCGGCGCAGAAGTGGCGCTATCTTAGCCGTTAGCCTGGCGCTCGCCAGCGCGCGGGGCAGCTCTTGCTCGGGTAACGCTGCGATGTCTTTCGCCGCCAGCCCAAACACGCCCACTGGGCGGGCGATGTTCTTCACCATCTGCTCGCCAAGATCGGTAAAAGTTAATGAGAGTTTGTCGCGGATTTGTTCGTTCACCGTGCGCGAAACGCACAATCCGCCCGGCTCGCACAAGGTTTCAAGCCGCGCCGCAACGTTTACGCCGTCGCCGAAGATGTCGTTCCCCTCGATTATGATATCGCCGAGATTGATGCCGATGCGAAGCACTATGCGTTTGTCCTCGGCCTCCCCGGCATTGCGGCTCAACATGCCACGCTGGATGGCGACAGCGCAGGCAACAGCGTCAACCACGCTGGCGAACTCGACGAGCAGGCCGTCGCCGGTGGTCTTGACGATGCGCCCACGATGGCCGGCGATGGCCGGATCGAGCAGATCGCGACGATGGGCTTTGAGTGTCCTTACGGTGCCGACCTCATCTACACCCATCAGACGGCTATAGCTGACGACATCAGCCGCCAAGATCGCGGCGAGACGGCGCTCGACTGTTTGTTTATCCAAGAGTACTTCCCGTGTTCTGGTAATTGTCAGGTTCGACAGCGTGGAAAGATCAAAGAAAATTATCAAAATATGGCGGAACCAAAAACTCTTCTTATTTCAGTACACTCTATCTTCCTTCCACGAAGTTGCCCATATCACGCTTTGCTTGTTCCGCAAAAAGCGAACTGTCGAGATGGACGGGCTGGTTGGCTTGGAGTTTTGTCCTCCGAACATCACCGCTCAGGTCCCAAGCTTACTCCGGCAGACCCGCCTTATTAGCCGCTGGCATGTAGACCTCTCGCCACAGTTTTTTGTAGGCCTCTGGCGACGATGGAAATGGGTAATTGCCGCCATTCGATAGCCTGAAGTTGGGCGCGATGCGAAGCAGTTCCGCCGCAGTCGCCTTTGCTTTCACCAGGTCGCCTTTCTTGGCGTAGGCGATCGCGAGGTGTTGAAGCACGTTCGGGTTCTTAGGAGCTTCCGCGCGCGCCTTTTCTAGCCACTCGATCGCTAGGTCGTCGTGGCCCCGAAAAAAGTGCCCCACGCCTAGGAAAATCATCGAAGTCGTAATTTGTGGCCCGCGCGGATCGAGGGACAGGGCTTGCTCCGCATACTCAATCGCTTTCTTCGGTTCTCCACTGATGAGACTCGCCCGGGCTAGGCCATCGTAGAAAGGCATATGATTGCGGTTGAGCGCAATGCCTTTCTGGAACGCGGCAATCGCCTGTGCAAGGTCGCGCCGGAAAGTGAAGTACACACCCAGCGCCTCATACGTCAGAGGGTTGGCCGGGTCGAGTTCTTTGGCTTTGAGGGCAAGGCTGTAACCCTCTTTGAGTTTTTCCTCGGCGACTTGAGGCCCCAGCACGTTGATATATACTCGTCTTTGGTTCATCAGGCAGGTTGCCAGGCGCGCCATGACATCGACGTTGTTGGGGTCCAGCACCAAAATCTCGCGAAAGAGCTTTTCCTGTTGTTGCAGGGTTTCCAGACCCCGGGTTTTGATAGTCAGGGCCACAGCGCGGAGCAGCAGATCGCCCGCCTGCGGGTCGGTTTTGCGCGCTTCGCTCTCGCGAGCGGCCGCGACGACGATTTCCCGCCCGATGGAATTGGCAATGCGCGAGGTGATCCGGTCTTGCAACGCAAACAGGTCGGAGCTGTCGCCATCGAAGGTCTCGGCCCAGAGCTGCCCGCCGGAGGAGGTGTCGGCCAGTTGGGCATTGATGCGGATTTTTTCACCGCCGCGCTGCACATTGCCCTGTAGAACGTAACGCACGCCCAGGTCCTTGCCCACCTGGTGAACGTGGATTTGTTTGTCCCGAAACGTATTCGCAGTCGTCGCGGCAATCACAAAGAGCCCTGCCGCGCGTGAGAGGTCGGTGGTGATCTTGGTGGTCAGGCCATCGGCCACGTAAGCTTGCTCCGGATTGCCGCTTAGATTGGCGAACGGCAGCACGACGATCGAATGGCGCCCGGTAGAGGCGACGTTCCCGCCTGGCATCCATCCATGTTGGCGCACATACCATGCGCCGGCAGCCACAAAAATAACCACAATAGCGGCAGCGGCGAACCAGAGCGCGCGGCGTCGCAGACGTAGCGCGATATCCACAGCCGGCTTGGCGATCGCAGGCGCGTTTGGCAACTCTTCTTCCGGCAGTGCGGCGATGTCTTTTGCCGCCAGCCCAAACATGCCGACTGGGCGGGCGATGTTCTTCACCGTCTGCTCGCCCAGATCGGCGAAGGATATCGCGAACTTGTCGCGAATTTGGTCGTTCGCCATACGCGAAATGCATAGCCCGCCCGGCTCGCACAAACTCTCAAGCCGCGCCGCGATGTTCACGCCGTCGCCGAAGATGTCGTCGCCGTCGATGATGATGTCGCCGACGTTGATGCCGATGCGAAAGATGACGCGCTTGTCTTCGGGTTCTTCCGCATTGCGGCTCAACATGCCGCGCTGGACGGCGACCGCGCAGGCGACCGCGTCAACCACGCTGGCGAACTCGACGAGCATGCCGTCGCCGGTGGTTTTGACAATGCGGCCGCGATAGCCGGCGATGGCCGGATCGATCAGATCGCGACGATGAGCTTTCAGCGACCGTAAGGTGCCGACCTCGTCTGCGCCCATGAGACGGCTATAGCTGACGACGTCAGCCGCCATGATCGCCGCGAGCCGGCGCTCGATGGGTCGGTTTTCCATGACTATTCCTCGGAGTCAGGCAACAGTGCAGGCTGGACGGTTAGGAACGAAGTAAAAAACAACGGATAAAACTTTCGCCGCAGACGATTTCTTTACTGCAATACAATGCGGCTATTTTCCTCCCACAGTGTTTCCCAACTCCCGCCGCGCCCGCTCGGCAAAGCTCCAGTTGCGCACGTTGTCCAGGGTGACGGGATCTTTGCTTTTTAGTTCGAGCATCGACTGATCGATCAGCGTCTGGACCGCGGCGTCGGAGACGATACCACCGTCGGACCAACTTCGCTTCCCTAATTCATAGCTCCTTGCAGCAACCTCACGATCGAGCTTCAACCAGTTGATTAGTATCTGGATGGTTTCCTCGCGGTTGGCGCCGGCGAACGCCATGGCGCGGAAGACGGCTCTAATCATGCCGTAGACTTGTTTGGGATTTTTCTGAATTGTCTCGTCCCGGACGGCGAGGCCAGAGAGCGGGAGCTCTAAGCGTTCGCCGAACCAGAGGAGGTCTTTGTAGCCGGCTTTTTCCGCTTGCAGGTTGTAAGGCAGAGTCAAGATAGTTGCGTCGACGCTGCCGGAAACGAGCGCAGCGTAGCGCGCTGCGGCGCCGCCCATTTGCAATCGAATGAGCTCGCGGTCGGGGTCCAAGCCGTCTTGCTTGGCGACTGCGCGCAGGGCCAAGTCGGCGGCGGCGCCGTAGCTGCCGATGGCGATGCGTTTGCCCTTGAGATCGCGTACGGTTTTTACATCTTTCTTGACGGTGAGAAAGTAGTCGGGACGGCCAAGCAAGACGGCAACCAGTTTCACCGGTAAGCCGGCGCTGGCGGCTTTTATCGCGGACGTGCTGGGAGTGGCAAATTCGACACTTCGAGTGAGGAGCGCATTGACCGCGATGTTAGTGCGCATCGTTATCGTCAATACGTCAAAGCCTTCGTCGCGAAAAAAGCCTTTGCGCGCGGCGACCTCCAGCGGCAATGTGCTAAGTCCGGCACCGGTGGAGGCGATTTTGATTTCCTCTGCGGCGAGGGAATGCCGCGCCGTGACGGAAAGAATACATAGCAGCAGGCAGACACGCGATGACAGCTGCATTTTATCCCGTCACCTTTGCGCCTTCGCGTCTTTGCGGGAGATAATCCGAGTCTATTCTTTCGCGGTCACATGGGCGCCGCCGAACGCTTCGGAACGGTTGCCGACCAGCACCAGCGGTTCATCGCCGACGTTGGTGATTTGATAATAATCTTTGGCGCCGAAAAAAACGATCTCGTTCTGCCCGATCACGCGCTCATCGCCCTTAAGGCCTTTGACCGACGCTTTGCCTTGCAGCACGAGAAAAGTTTCCGGTGACATATGGAAATGCATGTCGGTGTGTTCGCCGGGGCGGAAATATAGGATCCACGAGCGAAAAGTTTCCGAGCCGAAGAGCGGCATGAAGCGTTTGTCCTGATCCTTGGCCGTCCGCATGGTGTCGTTGATGTTGGCAAACTCCATAGCTCCTCCCAAACGATCTGTCTTCAGCCCCAGTCGAGAGCTTCCACTACGGTTGGCGACCCCTCGATCCCTCAGTCCGTCAAATCTAGCAGCACGCCGTCCGGATCGGACAGGGCGTGCTTGCATAGCTTGCAGGCCTCGAGGTTTTTCATGTGGTTGGGGCCGTCGCGGCCAATGTCGACGCGGCGCGCCGCCGATTCGGGATGGGCGGCGCCGAGGGCATCGAGATCTTTCTTGGTTTGTTCGAGGTTGTCGACTTTAAAGCCGAAGTGGTCGAGGCCCGAGTAAAAACCGCGATGCGTAACCATGCTCCACGGCCGGATCGCGAGACTGACCTTGCCGTCGGTCAAGTAATAACTGTTGTCGCCGGAGAGGCCTTCCACCGGTTTCAGGTCGAAAACTTTTTGATAAAACTCGGCGATATGTGCCGTTCTGCCGCTGCGGATGCAGATGTGATTGATCCAGCGCGGCTGCTCCCAGCCAAACTCGACGTAACCTTCACGCACGTTGGCCATACCCATCTGCGAGAGGTCGTATTGGTTGCCGTCCGGATCGTGGCCGCGCAGGCCGGCAAACGGCACATGGCTTTGGCTTTGGTGAATATTGACGTCGGGATAAGACTGTTTGAGCCGCTCGCGCACTAGGTCGACGCTTTCGACCGCGAAGCCGAAATGGTCCATGCCCGACCTGAAGCCCGGCTGGCGTTGCAGTAGCGCCAGGCCGATGACGCCGTCGCTCAGATGGCCGCGTTCGGGATTGTAATCGCCTTTTTCGTCGGTCATGCCATTGGTGATCTTTTTCATGCCGAAGATCGTCTGATAAAACCTTGCTTCGCGGTTCCAGTTCTCGGTCATCACCGCGATATGTCTAATGCTCGTAAACATCGTCTTTGCCCTCCTATTAAAATCGATTCATCTCAGAGTTGGGTGGTTCTGTCAAATGCGTTTTGGTGCTCCGTCAACTTGATTCTGAAATAGCGTAAGGATAGAAACGAAACCGACTCAGGAATACCAATGACTATCCGCTCGTTCGATCTACTCCAGCCGCGATCCTTGCCCGAAGCCGTGGAGTTCCTACAAATGCATGGCGAAGACGCCCGCGCCATCGGCGGCGGCACGACGCTGGTCATCTTGATGAAGCAGCGGGCGCTGCACTATCCGTATTTGGTCGATCTGCAGACGATTCCGGGACTGAGTCATATCACGCAGGATCGCGACGGTGTTCGACTCGGCGCTCTGGCGACGCATCGAATGATCGAGCTGTCGCCGCTGATCCGTCAAGCTTTTCCGGTCGTCGCCGAGGCGTTTAGCCATATCGGCAATGTGCGGGTGCGCCAGACGGCGTCGGTGGGCGGCAATCTCGCCCACGCCGATTATCGTTTGGACCCGCCGCCGCCGTTGTTGGTTCTCGGCGCCGCGGTTTCAGCCATCGGTCCGAAAGGCGCGCGCACGATCGAGCTCAAAGATTTCTTTCGCGGCATGTACGAGACGGCGCTGGAGCCGGGCGAGATTCTCACCGAGGTAAAAATTCCGCCAATGCCGGCTAACAGTCGCGCAGTTTATCTGCGCTACAGCACCCTATCTGCCAACGACTGGCCCTGTGTCGGCGTATCGGCGTTCATGCAAAAGCAGGGCGGCCGCTGTCAGCAATTGCGTCTGGCGCTCGGCGGCGTGGCGGCGACGCCGCTGCTGATCTCCGGGTTGGAGTTCGCTCATGACCAGGTCGTCGATGCCGCAGTGATCGACAAAATACTCGCCGCGGTCGACGCACAGATCTCGCCGTCGTCCGATTTGCGCGGCTCGGATTGGTACAAGCGCAAGATGGCGCGGCTGTTTACGCAAAAGGCGCTCGAGCAGGTCAACGGATAAACTCATGACAAATTTTTCAGTCGTCGGGCAATCGGTTTATCGCAAGGACGCCAACCCCAAAGTCACCGGGCGGGCGCTGCATGTCGGCAACATCGAGATGCCGGGAATGCTCCATGTTGCTGTGCTGCGAAGTCCTTACCCGCACGCGCGGATTTTGCGCATCGACAAATCCAAGGCCGCGGCGTTGGCCGGTGTCGCCGCGGTGCTCACCGGTGCCGATATTGCGAAGATGCCGGGGGTCGATCCGCACTTCGGTCCGGCGTTTCGCGATCAGCCGATCCTCGCGGTGGACAGAGTTTGCCACGTTGGCGATCCCGTCGTCGCGGTGGCGGCCGCGGATCATCGGACCGCCGAGGATGCGCTGCAGCTGGTCGAGATCGATTACCAGCCGCTGCCGGCGATCTTTGACGTGTTGGATGCAGTCAAGAAGGACGCGCCCCTGGTTCATGAACAGCATCGACCGGCTAAGGCTTTCGCGGATTTGGCCCATGTCAAAGCCGGACAACAGTCCAATATTTGTTATCAGTTCAAACTCCGCGTCGGCGATGTCGACAAGGCGTTTGCCGAAGCGGATCGAGTTTTTGACGATACGTTTAGCTCACCGCCGGCCCAGCATGTGCCGATGGAGCCGCATGTGACGCTGGTTTATTTGGATGAACATAATCGGCTCAATGTTTGGACTGCGAGCCAATCCCCGTCCTACGTGCGCACCGAACTTGCCGCCACCTTCGGAATTCCGATGCACCGGATTCGCGTGCGGGTGCCGTATTTGGGCGGTGGCTATGGCGCGAAGTTATACGCCAAATTGGAACCGCTGGTAACGGCGCTGGCTTTGCTCACCAAGAAGCCGGTGCGCTACGCGCTGACCCGGGAAGAAGAGTTCCTGACGATCACCAAGCACAAGGTGGTGACCAAAATAAAAACTGCGATCAAGAACGGGACAATCACCGCGCGCAAATGCGAAGTGTATTGGGATACCGGGGCCTATGCTGAAATCGGCCCGCGCATCGGTCACAAGTCTGGTTACACCTCGGCGGGGCCCTACAAGATACCCAACGTGTGGATCGATTCTTATTGCGTCTACACCAACAAGGTGCCGGCCGGCGCGTTTCGCGGCTTCGGCGTGCCGCAAGTCATCTGGGCCTATGATTCGCAGACTGACATGATCGCGCGCGCACTCGGCATCGACCCGGTAGAGTTTCGCTTGAAACCGGCTCTGGATGAAGGTGAAAAGTTCACCACCGGCACTGTGGTGCGCTCGTTCGGGATCAAAGAAGCGATCCGTCAAGCTGCGCAAGCCATCGAATGGTCGAAACCCCAACCAAGCCAAAGCGGCACAAAGCGACGCGGCCGAGGCATCGCCGCCGGAGTCAAAGCGGTGCTGACGCCGTCGATTTCGGGTGCCATCGTCATTCTCAATGCCGACGGCACGGCCAATGTCTTGAGCAGCACGGTGGAGATGGGGCAGGGATCTGAGACGACCATGAGTCAGATCGTCGCCGAGGAACTTGGTATCACCGCCGATCGCGTGCATATCGTGCAACCCGACACCGACGTTACACCCTACGATACCATCACCGCCGGCAGCCGTTCGACCTATCACATGGGCAATGCCGTGCGCCTGGCCGCGGCCAAGGTCAAAGCGCAGTTATGTGAGGTTGTCGCAGCAAAACTGGAAGTGGATCCGGATGATCTCACCGCGGGGAAAGGCCGCATCTATGTGCGCGGTTTAGAAGAGCGCGGCATGACTGTCGGGGAGATATTCTTGGCCAAGTTCGGCAGCCTCGGCACGACGCTGGCCGCCGAGGCGGTGTGCCAGCCGACGGCGGCGCATATGGATCCGGAAACCGGCCAGTCGGAAAAGTGTACGGAGTATTGGTTTCCATCGGCGACGGCAGCCGAAGTTGAAGTCGACACTGAAACCGGGCAAGTGAAGGTGCTGCAATTGTTCAGCGTCGGTGATACCGGGACGGCGATCAACCCGCGCCATTGCGAGCAGCAACTCCAGGGCGCCGCGCTGATGCATCTAGGCTTGACGATGTTTGAAGAAATGATCTTTGACGAAGGCCAGCTGATCAACGGTTCGTTGCTCGACTATCAGGTGGCCTCGATCAAAGACATGCCGCAATTGGTTCGCCCGATCATCGTTCAGGTGCCGCATGAGGACGGGCCCTTCGGCGCCAAGGGGGCTGGAGAGACCGGTGCCTTAACCGTGGCACCGGCGATCGCCAATGCGATCGAAGACGCCGTCGGCGTGCGCATACGCGATCTGCCGATTACGCCAGAGCGAGTGTTGCGCGCTTTAGCCGAGAAAAACGGCGTCACAGTATCCAGAGGTTAATTTCATGAAACGCGAGATTCACTTACGGCTTAACCAGCGGGACGTTTCGCTTGTCATTGATGACGCCGATACTCTGTTGGAAGTCTTGCGCGACCGTTTCCAGCTTTGGAGCGTGCGCGAAGCTTGCGGTGTCAGCGCCTGCGGCAGCTGCACGGTACTGCTCGATGGCAAGCCGGTGAGTGCCTGTTTACACTTGGCAGCGCGCGCCGCGGGGCATGAGGTCCTTACGCTCGAAGGTCTGAGTGACGGCGATTCGCTTCATCCGATCCAGCAAGCGTGGGTGGAAGAGCGCGCCTTGCAGTGCGCCTACTGCACGCCAGGCTTTGTGCTCTCGGTCAAAGCCCTGCTCGCCGAAAACGCCGATCCGAGCGATGATCAGATTCGAGAATATCTTGCGGGTAATCTGTGCCGCTGTGCCGGCTATGCCGAAATCCTCCGCGCGGTGCGCGCCGCCCAAGAAAAGATCAAGCTGGCCGCTGCTGCCAGTTAGTCAAAACACCCTGCTGGCTGAAGGATCCTGCATACTTTGAACATTTCTGTCCTTGCGGGGGTCTGAAGGCAACTTACGACATTTTTGTGCCGTCGCAGTATAAATTGTCCGGCGTCGCTGGCGCGTATAGCCCACGGCTGAATCAGCCGATGGTCAAGTCATTGACAATTCGAGACAAATTTCACCGCTGCCGGTCGTTTAATGACCACTCGAGCCAATGGCACGTGATGTGCTGTCAATTCTTACCGAGGGTTCAAGTTCATCTTAAAGAGCATCGACAGTGATCATGCAGACCATGCGCAGCGGTGAAATCGCTAACAAGCAACGGCCGTGGAATGTCGACTTCATTTTCGGGGTCGCGCGAAAAGAAACGGTTATCCGTTTGCGCTGGCCGCTGGTGATTCTGTCCTCCTATCTACTTTACTACGCGCAGGTTGCCTGGCTTTCCGCGACCCAGGTCCAAGTGATTCTGAGTCTCTATTTGTTGAGCCACGCTACGCTGTATTTTTTGGCGGATGATTTTTTCGATTCGCCATATTTCTATGGGCCATTGCTGGTCTTCGACACCTTGGTGCTGATTGTAATGTTGAGCGCCACCGGCGCGACTAGTCCGGACTTTTACATCGCCTGTGTCGTCACTGTCGTCTTGAGTCTGATCTGCAACGACTCACGAGGGCTCCTAGTCGTGACGATTCTAGCGCCGCTGCTCTACGCCTACGCGTTGTTCAGTTCGTCGACCGTATTGGAGCCGGAGCTTTTCGTCCAGTTGCCCTTTCCATTCGTCATCTCGCTATTTTACGGTTACTTCGCGCAAGTCGGCCGAATGCGCCGGGCGGCCCGTGAGAAAGAGGAGGAGGTGCGGCGCGAGCAGCGGGCCGCAGAAGAACTGCGCCGCCAGCGCGAGCGCTTGGAGGCGATGCATGATGTCAACGCCGCTGTGACCTCGACCAATGAAACCAGAAGCATTCTGAATGCATTGTTGGAGAAAACCTTAACCCATCTGCCCTACGCCGCTGCGTTAGTTCGGCTCCGCGACCCGCAATCCCAGTTGATCGACATGGTTGCCGCAAAGGGCTTCGATGCCAAGGAACGGTTGGACGCGGATTCGCTCAGCTTTATAGACGGGATCATGAAAGCCGTTGAGCCCGTAATCGTCCGCAACGTATTTACCGACGAGCGTGTCGAGAATCTGGAGTTTTTTAAGAAAGAGGGGTTGGTGTCGATTTTTGGAATGCCCTTAGTGGCCAACGGCCAGAACCTCGGTTGCCTCGTTTATGCTGCCCGCGAAGAGCATAGTTTCGGTGCCGAAGAAATCGAGTTTTTAAAGACGCTGGCCGGGCAGGCCGCCATCGCGATTCACCACTCGCAGTTGTACCGCCAAAGCCAGCAGCAGACCGAAGAGCTGCGTCATGCGCACAAGATCAAAGACGAGTTTCTCAAGGTGGTTTCCAACGAGTTGAAGACGCCGTTGAACGTCATCTCGGGCTACACTGACATGTTCAACCAAGGCATGTTGGGACAACTGACGCCAATTCAGGAGAAGGCGATCGAGACGATCGAGCGGCAGTCGACAGAGCTTGGCGGTCTCATCAGTAAAGTTTTGCAAGTGAGCGACATCGAGTCCGAAACTCTGCGGGCCGCCAAGAACGAGATCAATCTTTGGGAATTTATGTCCGAGCTGCGCGCGGAGTACGACTCCCCGCTGGCCAAGAACGTCAAAATCATCTGGGACTACCCGGCGGACTTGCCGACGGTGCAAAGCGATCGGCCCAAGCTCAAGCGCATCGCCGAAAACTTGATCAACAATGCCGTCAAGTTCACCGATCATGGGTCCGTGGTGATCTCGCTGAATTACTTAGCGCCGGCCAAGGTTCTTGAACTCACGGTCGCTGATACAGGCATCGGCATGGCGAGCGATCGGCGCGGGGTGATTTTCGAGAAATTTCGCCAATTGCACGAGGCTCATCTGGTACTGCAACATGGCGGCGTGGGGCTGGGGCTCTACATCGTCAAAAAATACATGGACATTCTTGGCGGCGAGATTTGCGTCGACAGCGAACCGGGAAAGGGCTCAACTTTTACCATGCGCATCCCGGTAACGCTCTACAAACGCGTGGCATTGCACGAGCAGCTTTTACTGCCGACCGGAATCGAAACATCGAGCGTTAGTTTAGCGCAAAAATAGCATAGTTGGCGGTGCCGTGCGGCCGCGCGGGGAATTTAGCGCGGCGTGTCGGAGATCGCCCGGTTGTCCCGCTTCAGATACATCTTCACCCAAAGGTCGTAAAGATTGTCGGGCCTGAAAACATCGATTCCTTTGCGGCCCTGGGAATTTTCGACAATCATACTGATCGAAAGTTCCTGCCACGAAATGCCGAGCAGGCGTTCGTTGCGCTGTTCGATCAACTCACCGATCGTCCGCAGCAGTTGCGAAAGTCCATGACCATCGGCGTTGCCGCTATGGCGGCGTCGCAGCTGGCGCCGGTCGCGCTCGATCCGGTCGAGATCTTGGAGTGAGTACCGTAAGCGCCTGGCCGGTTGCGCGGTGGTGTCCGTATAGGTTTCCTCGTGACCGACAGTGCGCAGCTCAGTGCGATTTTTCCACAGCTTTTGTAGCCGGCTACGGCTGATTCGCAACAGGGGATTCTGGTTTCCGGTTGCCGACTCTGACCTTACCCAGACTAGGTAGGCGTCACCGGTAAATTCTAAATTAAATCTGCTGAAGTGGAGGTTCTCCAGGTCCTGACCGATGACGCGCAGATGGCGGCCGTAGTCGGTATTGCCGATAGCATTGCCCATGGATTTGCTCTGCTTGAAGGTGTTGAACGACATCGCCGCACCGCGACCCCTCTCTGAAATCAAGCGCAAGAGCCCACGCTTAGGCGGACGCGGCGTCCGCCGAACCCCTCTGACAATACTAACCACAGGCAATTTGTAGTTGCAATTGAGGCAAAAATTAGTCACGGCGACCTGGGCTGGTTTAGGCAGCCGCTGTGATATCGAGAAGCCAAGATAGTAACCGCACTTGGGACAAGATCGGGCGCGATATTTGGACATGTACATGTTGCTTTTGGCGACGTTACTTATTCATATCGGCAGCGAATGTCAAGAAAGCCGCGCGAGATTGACGTAATCATCGCTGTGGTACTCGATTGTGGCGCGCTGTGACTGCCTGGGGTTCCCGCGTTGTCATGTTTTAGCTAGGATTTACGACGAATCCTCCCACCAAGAATTATTCGGCTATGCGAAACGTCGCGCATGAGCGGATGGCTCGGCGTACCGATGTCGCTATCAATGGTCATCGGCAACGCCTTTCATGCTGATTCGACTTTGTGATAGAGACAGATTGATTCCAGATCATCAATTCTTCGGAGGATTCAAATGGCGGAAAGCATTGTGGTCTTCGATTGCGACGGTCATATCATCGAATCGATTCCTGAGATGGTGCAGTTTCTCGATCCGGTGGATCGTGAGGTTGCGTTAACACCCGTGCGCAATCGGCAGGGTGTGTTCGCGAGCTTGGACAATATTCACTACCCGCGCAACGTGCGCAAATCCGGCGAGGTTGAGCCGCCGCGCCGGCCCCGCGTCGATGCCAGCAGCGAGCGCAAGGGCTCCGGCGAGGACTGGGTCGCATTCTTGGAAAAAGCCGGCGTCAGCGAAGCCGTGTTGTTTCCTTCGGAAGGTTTGTCGGTGGGATTTTTCCAGCAGGCCGATTATGCGACGCGGATCTGCCGCGCTTTCAATGACTATGTCGCCGAGCGCTACCGCAAAGTCGACAAGCGGCTGTTCCCCATGGGACTGCTTGCCATGCAAGATGTCAATGCGGCGAGAAATGAGCTGCGCCGTTTGGTGGTGGAGCTAAAACTGCCCGGTGCCATGTTGCCATCGCGCGGCCTGCCCCTGCATCTGGGTCACGACTACTACTGGCCGATCTACGAGGAGGCGGCTAGTCTCGGCTGCGTGCTCGGTGTCCACGGCGGTTCGGGTGTGGGTCTTGGGCAGGATACCTTTACCGACCCTTGGGCTTCACGCGTGCTGCGCCATCCGGTGCCGTTGGCGCTGGAATTCGTCTCGCTAGTTTATCATGGCGTGCTCGACCGCTTCAAAGATCTGCATATCGGTTTCTTCGAGGGCGGCTGTGCTTGGGTGCTGTTGTTGAAAGACCGCATGGACCGCGACGACAATGTCTACACGACTAGCACCGGTCACGCGCGCAGTCTCAACGACTATCTTTCAAGCGGCCAAGTGCTGGTCGGGGTCGAGGGCAATGAATGGATATTGCCCTTCGTCATCAAACAGTGCGGCGCCGATGGATTTGCTTACGCCTCGGACTATCCCCATGAGGTCGACTTGATCGCCGCCAGGCAGATGATTCACGAAACCATCGAGCGGCCGGATTTGACCCACGATGAGAAGGCCAAGGTGCTGGGACTCAATGCCAAGCGGTTTTTTCGGGTTTAGATTTACACGCGTTCAAGCCATTCAAAACGTTCAAATAGTTCAAGCCAGCGGCAAAGCAAAAGCCGGGAGACTTCTCTCGGCTTTTGCTTTTCGAACTAATGAAATTGCTTAGCGTCGACCCCTCGCTGTCTAACAGCCTTATCCATAAGGTATTGAAAATACGTGAGTTATTTAATTGTGCCAGAGGGTAGGAGTATTTAACCATCATATTAGTATATTCGATATTGCGAATATACTAATTGGCCGTTACAATGACCGATATCGCAGTTATCGGAGATTTCGTCATGCCCGAAACATTAAGACAGTTTAAAGCGAGTATCTTTCAGGCCCTTGCCCATCCGACCCGAATCGCCATCCTTGAAGTGTTGCGAGACGGAGAATTGTCCGCGGGAACCATCATCGAGCGTTTGGCGATCGAGCAAGCCAACGCGTCGCAACATCTAGCGATACTCCGAGGTCGACAGATCGTCAGCAGCCGCAAGGAAGGCAACCAAGTGTTTTATTCTTTGCGCGATCCGCTGCTGAACGAGCTCATGGACATTATGCGGCGCTATTTCCAAAGTCATGTGGAGGAGGCGGTATCTATGCTCAAGGAGATCGGTCAAGCCGAAAAGGAGAACTTGCTAAAGTGAGTCAACTCGCATCATCGGTCGCGAATAAAAAATGGCTGCCCAAATTGTTTCTGTGTTTTCAGCAGTATACTCGACAGGATCTGATCGCTGACGGCGTCGCCGGGGTCACGGTCGGGCTGGTGGCTTTACCGCTGGCGATGGCTTTTGGCATCGCGTCTGGGGTGACTCCTCAGGCCGGTCTTTACACGGCGGTCGTCGCCGGTTTTTTGATTTCAGCGCTGGGCGGATCGCGGGTCCAAATCGGCGGGCCAACGGGAGCATTTGTCGTCATCGTCGCCGGCATCATCGTCAAATTCGGCCTTTCGGGTTTGTTCATGGTGACCCTGATGGCCGGCGTTTTGCTGATTGCGATGGGTATCACCGGCTTAGGCGCAGCGGTCAAATTCATTCCCCGCCCGGTTACCATCGGATTTACTAACGGCATCGCGTTGCTGATCGCGTCGACCCAAATCAAGGATTTTCTCGGCCTGACCATTCCTACCTCGCCAAGCGAGTTTTTCGAACGGATGGAAGTACTGGCTCATCATCTGCCGACCCTTGACTGGCTTACGGCGACGGTCGCTACTGCCTCTCTAGGCCTTATTCTTATTGCGCCGCGCCTGACAAATAAGATTCCAGGATCGATCATGGCGCTCTTCTTGGGCACCGCAGCCACCGCGCTGTTTGATTTGCCAATTGCTACGATCGGCAGCCAATTCGGCGGGATCCCCACCGGCTTGCCGACTTTTGCCATGCCGGCATTTCGCGCCGATCTGATCATCCCGCTGTTGCCTTCGGCCCTGACGGTGGCGCTGCTCGCCGCTGTTGAAAGCTTGCTGTCGGCGGTGGTGGCCGACGGCATGAGCGGCGACAAGCACAATTCCAATGTTGAATTGATCGCCCAAGGGGTGGCTAATCTGGCAAGTCCTTTGGTGGGCGGCATCCCAGCCACGGGGGCGATCGCGCGCACGGCAACCAACATCCGTTCGGGCGCCAAGTCGCCGGTGGCGGGATTGGTGCATGCGCTCACTTTGTTATTGATCTTGTTAGTGGCTGCACCGCTGGCGCGGTTTATCCCTTTGGCGACGCTCGCTGCGGTCCTGTTTGTCGTCGCCTATAACATGGGCGAATGGCGAGAGATCGGCGCCATCTTGAAGCTTTCCAACGCGGACCGGGCGGTGTGGTTAACGACCTTCGCGCTCACGGTGCTCGCCGATCTCACGGTTGCGGTCGAAGTCGGTATGGTACTCGCGGCGTTGCTCTATATCTATCGAGTTTCACAGACAACAACGGTGGCGACCATCACCGACGAATTGATTGAAAATGGCCGGCCGCACATCTTGCAGGACAAATCCATGCCGGATTATGTGACGATCCTGCGTATCCGCGGCCCCTTTCTATTCGGCACCACGGATAAGCTGGCTGAGGAGGCGCCGGATTTGAAAAGCTTCGCCCCCGTCGTGATTTTGCGCTTACGCCACATGACGGCCATCGATGCCACG
>CAWFJP010000018.1:0-272461 GCA_963816145.1 uncultured delta proteobacterium | reverse complement strand
ATTCGGCGCCGGGCAGCGGATTGTTGACCGCTTCTTCCAGGGTCGTCGCGCGGCTCCACTCGTTGGCCGGGCGGCTCTTGCCGTCGGTGCCGATCTGATCCATGGCGGCGTAGATTTCGATCTTATAGCCATCGGGGTCGTAGAACTCGACGCCGGGATTGCCGCCGGGACCGCGCCGCCCCTCGTAGAAAATCGTCACGCCTTTGGATTTCAAGAAATCGCGGATCTTGAACAGCTCCGAAACGCTGGCAACTTCGAGCGCCATATGATCGAAGCCTACTTCACCGCGCTTGGGCAGCGGATTCTTTTCCGTCGCTTGCATCAAGGCGATGGTGTGATGATCCGTGGCATTGCGGAAAAATACCATGCCCATCTCGTTCTTATCGGAAAACTTGAAACCCATGATCTCGGTCCAGAACTTCGAGGTGCGCTCGAGGTCGCTGCACGTATAGACGATATGGCCGATCTTTTTGATATTGATGGGAGACTTCTCTGACATAACGGTGCTCCTTTCGCTTGCTTGGTGACGTTTTAACGCCGGTTATTTAGAGTAGGGGATTTCTAACATGGAACACCCGTCAAGGCAAAGCTAATTCGGGCGCTGAAGCCACTGCGAGTAGCGTTAACGGCGCGACAACCTGGCGATCAATTTACGGCTATAATCGCGCGCGCTGGTGAGATTCATCGAGCGCCGCTTGAGGATGTCCAAGCGGATCATTTTCCACTGAAGGCTTTTGGCCAAAGATTTCCGTTCTCCTTCGTCTTCGATATGCTTAAGTAAGTCTTCAAGTATCCTAATGTCTTTCATGAGCTCGGCTTCCGGCGGCAGGACATGAGCATTCTTCAGGACATGATAAGCCATGCGTAGATCCTCCGGCAGGGCGCTATAGTCTTCCAGTTCCAGCGGCTTGCCCTTGCCGGCAAGGTCATTGAACTCGCCCTTGCGCTGGGCTTCAAGGATGCGCTGCTCGGCCAGCCGTTCGATGAAGCTGACAGCACCGGTGGGTTGGGATGGGCGTCTCATCTCGCTACGCTCGATCGGTTCAAGCCGTTCAATCCCCCACCTCTTTCCTCCCCCGCGTCGCGGGGGAGGATGAAGGAGGGGGTCGATAGGGTCTGAGCTGCTCGAACCGAGTTCAACATTACCATTTCCGATTCATTTCCTCCGGCGGCCTTATGTGGCGAAACATGGTGTAGAAAACCACGTCGTTGACCAATTGTAATCCGCCGCCGATAAATAATGGAAGAGTCAACGAAACGTTTTGCATGAGATAGGTCGAGATGGTTGGGCTAATACCGAAGGGAACGGTGCGCGCCAGGCTGGTGACGCCAGCGGCGGAACCACGCTCGCTGGACTGGACCATGGCCATGGTGAAGGACGCCCGCAAGGGGTTGTCCATGTAGGCGAAGAAGGAGCGGATCGCCAGCAGCGTGGCAGCAATGAAAAACGTCGGCGCGAACGGGATGGCGATGTAAATCAGCGACGCCAGCCCATGGGAGAACGCCATGGTTTTTACCAAGCCGATCCAGCGGGCGATGATCGGCGCGCTAAGGAACGACAGGGCGGCGAGAAAGTTGGAGATGAAAAACAGCAGGCCCAAAGACTTGAGCTCGACGCCGAAGCGCAGAAAGAACCAATAGGAGACGAGCCCGCCGGCCATGCCCGCACCAAAGTTGTCGACGAAAGCCAAGATCGACATCTTGGTGACGAACACGCCGGTCGCTTTCGAGACTTTCTTTTCGACCCGGCGCGGTTGGTGTTGCTCGCTGATCAGGTTGTACACCAACAGCAGGCCGACGCTGAAAACTATCGTCAGCAAGAAAAGCGGTTTGTACGACGCCACCGATTCCCAGCCCCAGCGCTCTTGGAGGAATTGCGGCACGCCGGCGGCCAGGGCGCCGATGGAGCCCATCACCGAGCCGACGAAAGAATTGAGACCGAAAATCTGCGTGCGGTTGTCCGGCGTGCATTTTTCCGCGAGCAAAGCTTCTTCGACCGGATTGAACGGTCCACCGCCCGATCCGCCGCCGCCGGAGCCGCCGGCGCCGACATTGGCGATAATCACCGCGAGCAGAATGAAAAACAGGCTGCTAAAAAAAACGAAGATGGCGTTGGAGACAATCGTTAATAGCGCCAGCAGCATCAGGATCTTGCGCCGTCCGTAGCGATCCGACAGATAACCCCACAGGGCGGTGAGCACCGCGCCGCTCAAATAAGCGACGGAGTAAACAATGCCGATGGTGACCGGCGTGTAGCCGAGGCGGTCAAGATAGATTGCGAAGATGACGTTTAGATAAGAGAACGCGAAGGCGCGGATACCGCGCGAGGCCATCAGGAGTTTGGCGTCGCGGTGCAGGCTGCTGACGATTCCCATGATTTAGACTTTGACCGTCTGGGGCCTGGCTCCATGTTCTTCCGGCGGTTTGACGTCGCGGAACATGTAGTAAAAAACGCAGTCGTGAAACAGTTGCAGTCCACCGCCGATCCAAATCGGCAGGTTGAGAGCAAACGCCTGCATCATGTAAGCAGAGATGCTCGGGCTGATCGCTACCGGCACTTGACGCGATAGGGTCGTAAAGCCGGCGGCAGAGCCGCGGTCCTCGGGTCGGACCACGCCCATGATGAACGAGCTGCGCAGCGGATTGTCCATGTAGGCCAAATAAGAACGGATGATGGTCAGCGTGGCGGCGATGGTGAAGGTGGGTGCAAACGGCAAGCAGAGCCAGGTGAGCGAGGCGAGACCATGGGAAAACGCCATGGTGCGCACGACGCCGATCTGGCGGGCGATAATCGGTGCGGTCAGAAACGACATGGCGGCGAGAAAGTAGGACAGAAAGAACATGAAACCCAAGGATTTCAGCTCGACGCCGTAGCGCAGGAAGAACCAATAGGAGATCAGCGGACTGATCAAGCCGCCGCCCAAGTTATCGACCATGCCGAGCAGCGACATTTTCAAGACGAACTTGTTGGCCTTCGTGGCGTAGTGCTTCTTCTCGCGTTTTTGATAGACATGATGCTCTTCGATGCGCGAGTAGGCGAAGATCAGCACGCAGCTGAAGAGTATCGTCAGGACAAACAGCGGCTTGTAGGATGCGATCGGTTGCCAGTGCCTGCTCTCTTGGAGATATTGCGGCACGCCGCTGACGAGCGCGCCCAGCGAGCCCATCATCGATCCGACGAAGGAGTTGGTGGCAAAAACTTTGTTACGATTGGCCGGCGTGCATTTCTCGGCGAGCAGGGCTTGTTCGACCGGGCTCATGGGACCGCCGCCTTGGCCACCGGCGCCGGAGCCGCCGGCGCCGACATTGGCGATGACGACGGCGAGGACGATGAAAACAAGATGGTCGAAGAAGATATAGATGCAGTTGGAGATGATGGTCAACAAAGCCAAGAGCATGAGGATATTTTTACGGCCGTAGCGGTCCGACATGAAACCCCAGAGCGCGGTCAATACTGCGCCGCTGGCGTAGGCGATGGTGACGACCAAGCCCACCGTCATGGTCGAGTAGCCCAACTGGCTTAAATAGATCGTGAAGACGACGCTCAAATAGGAGAAGGCGAAGGCGCGCACGCCGCGCGAGGTCATAAGTATGATCGCGTCGCGCTGCAGATCGCCGAAGAGTTTTTCGATCACTGCTGCATGCCTCGTTGCATCATAGCGCGATAATAATCCCGTTCGTAATCGAGTTCGGTGCGGATGCCGATGGCGTGAAGGGCGTCGTTGGCTTCGTCGAGAGATGCACTTTGGCGCACGGCTTGAGCGGGTCGGGCGAGGGTCCCATAAAGTTTCGCCGTCGACATGAAAAAAGTCAGGGCGGTGAGCGGCGTCAACTTTACCTGCCGTTGGCCGCGGCGGATGGCATGGTCACCCCAGGCGCCGCGAAAGCATTGCACGGGGATCGCGCTGGCTTCGGTCGGTACGGTCTTGATGACGGTTTCCAGCTCGGCGGCGATCTTCGGCGTCAATGAACAGGCGCCGAGCAGGCCGCCGGCGGCGCCGAGTTTGCTTAGCGCCAGCTCGATTTCATCTACTGTCAGTTCTCCGTCGCTGCCGAAACCGAAGACGCCCCAAATCGTTCGATGACCGCGGCTTGTCAATTCCGCCATGGCGGCAAGCATGATCGAATCGGCGAGCGGACTGCGCAAGCCAGGCTCCGACCCTTGGGCCAAGGAATCGCCGCCAACGTCGAGGCCGACGAGCAGGTCGGCGCCGAGGGCTTTCATGGCGGTTTCCAGTGCGGCAACCACCCCGGTCACGCCGCCGTTGATATCGACGAGCAAGACTTCCAGGCCGATAACTTCTGCCATCTTCGCTTCGGCGAATGGCACGCCGGTGCTGGTCTGACTCAGCGGATTGGCCAGCCAAGCAAACTCGTGGAGAGGGTTGACGTTGTTGGTTTCGCTCAGTTTGCGCGGGCCGGGTATCGGATCGTAAACGTTTCTTTCCCAAGACAAACCGCCGAGGGTAAAGCGCAAGCCGCAGAATTCAAAAAAACGCGCTGTAGCCAGCGCGCCCGCAACATCACCGCCGCCACCGACACCGATGACCAAAGCATGATTTGAGTCGCGAATTAGATCTTCGAGAGATGGAACCGGAGCAATCATTTAGGGATATGCGTGTCCTGGCCCGGCACCGGGTTGGCGATGGCGCCATCAAGTGAATTCATCCCATGCCATTCGTTCGCCGGCCGGACGCGGCCATCGCTGCCGACTTGATCGACACCCCAGTAAATTTCCAGTGAGTTGTTGTCCGGGTCGCGGAACTCGACGGCGATCTGACAGCCGGCGCGGCGCCGTCCCTCGAAGTCGATCTTGGCGCCAAACTGCTTCAGGCGATCGCGCGCGCGCAGCACTTCGGCGAGGGTCGGCACTTCAAAGGCGAGATGGTGCAGCTCGCGATGAGCGTTCTTGCCGTCACCCTGGCCAACTAAGGCAAGGCAGTGATGATCGGTATTACAACGCAGAAATACCATGCCGCCCGGCATCATCTCTTCGGGATAAACGTCGGACACTTTGAAGCCGAGAACTTGGGTGTAGAATTCCGTCGCCTGTTCGAGGTCGGCGACCTGCAAGACCACATGACCGACCTTGGCGATGTGAAATTCCATGCCTTTGGGCGGCGACATGTTCTTCAGCTTTGCTAAATTGACAGCCATAGGGATTTCCTCGTCGTCCTTGTGAATCGCCAATCCTATAGCATGTCCAGGCGGATTCTGCACATCGAGGAAAGTGACAAATCCGCGTCACCACGAAGACACGAAGTACACGAAGTTTTCGGACAATTAAGGCTCCGGACTTCGTGCTCTTCGTGGTGAGTAATGTCAGCGACTTGGAGCAGAGGGCATCAACTTATTGGCGCGCAGGAACTCAATCACGAACTCGTCGAAGCCGGCGGGATCTTCGATGTTGCAGGCGTGACCGGTCTTGGGCAGGATTCTATGCACGGCGCCGGGGATCAACGACGCGGTTTTCTTGCCGCCGGCCAGCGAGTTGTCGTACTCGCCGTTGATCACCAAAGTCGGCACTTTCATGGTCGGCAGACGCGGCGTCATGTCGAGCCCGCCGCGGGCGCGAAAGATCTGGCCGATCGACTCGCCCGACAGCCAGGGATCGCGCTCGACGAAAGTGCTGAGCAGATACTTGCCCAACTTGGTTTGTGGGAAATCCGGCGCGACCAGTTCGCGCAAATGCTGGATATGATACTTGTCAATGCCGACCTTGGTATAGCCGCGGATGCGTTCGTCGATGGAGCCGCCGGGACCGCTGCTGCCGCCAACCAGAATGATTGCTTTAAAAATCTCCGGATGATCGAGGCCGAGCAAAATCGCCATCCCCGAGCCGACGCTGACGCCGCCCAAGATCGCTTCTTTGATGTCGAGATCGCGGCAAACGCCGAGTACGTCGTCGGCCATGTCTTTGAGGCTAAACGGGGTCTCCGGTTTGTCGGATCGGCCATAACCGCGGATGTCGATGCCGACCACTTTGAAGTACGTCGAGAAGTGGGCGATCTGGTACATCCACAAGTTATGGTCGAACGGATTGGCATGCACCATGACGAAGGGCAGGCCTTCGCCGGAGACTTCGTAATAGATTTTTATGCCGTTGGCGGTGCTGTACATGATTTCAACTATTCCCGTTCCAATGGTTCCAATTGTTCCAGTCGTTCCAACGGTGCGAAAAAACAGAAGTGCGATTCCCGAATGGAACCATTGGAACGGTTGGAACTTCTGGAACGGATATTTAGTTCGGTTTCCTCGGCCGTTCTTGTTTGATCTTTTCTTTGACTTCTTCGAGCTTCATCACGTCGGTGTACTTGTGGTGCATGTCGAACAGGTTGACCTTGTGGGAGAGCGGGCTGCGGTCGAAGACGCATTCTTCAACGATTGACACGTGATAGCCAAGAGAATAGCCGTCGACGCAGCTGGCGCGCACACAGCCGCTGGTGCTTTCGCCGCAAACGATCAAGCTGTCGCAACCCAATTGAGTGAGATGGGCTACCAACGGCGTGCCGAAGAAGCCGCTGGCGCGTTCTTTAAAGATCACCACATCGCCGGGCTGCGGTTTGAACTCTTCTTTGATCTCGAACGCCTCAGGATCGATTTTCACCCGCTGGCGATTGGTCGCGTAGATGTAATCCGGTTTAGCTTCCTTGCGGGTCTCTGTGGTTGTATAGAAAACCGGGACCTTCAAGCTGCGGGCCAAGGCGAATAATTCTTGGGTTGGCTTGATCGCCTCGTGGGCGTAGATACCGCAAGAACTCTTGTGCGTGTCGACCAGCTCGTGCGGATATTTTGCGCCGCCTTCGTAAGCAAGGTTATAAAGGTCGATGGCTAGCAGCGCCGGCCTTTGACCGATGAAGGTTTCGCGATGATACGGCGTGTAGGTTTTTAAAATTTCCGGTGAAACGATATCTTTCCAACAGTGATCTTCAAAATCGGCAGCCATGGGGAGCCTCCTAAAGAGTGATCGCTTTTCATGTAACTGGAGCATCGGTGGGTTGTCAAGGAATGGCTTGATGGATTTGAATTGACCCGGCTCGGCCCTTTGGTTATACCGGTTGCGTAATTTGCATTGGTAGCTATGGAGGTCGGTTCATGAAACAGGCTAAAAAATCATTGTTGACCCGGAGACAATTCGTCAAACTGAGCGGGGCGACTGCAGCGAGTGCGCTGTGGCTGCAGCCGCTATTTGCCGCTCAGCCGGCTCGTAAGCGCATCGTCATGCACGGCGAACGGCAGGTGACCAGTCTCGGCTATCATAACCGGCGTGAGACCGAGCATGTTTCGATGGTCGACGCCGGGCTCGTCGGCCAGAACCCGACGACGTTCGAACGCGTGCCGGTGCTTGCCGAGGAGTTGCCGTCGGTCAAGAAAGGCACATGGAAGATCGATGTGCAAAAGAAGACCATGATCACGGTTTACAAACTGCGGCCCAATCTTAAATGGCACGACGGCAAGCCTTATACCTCCAAAGACTTCGAATTCGGCTGGCAGATCGCCAAGCATCCGGAATTTCCCATGCCCGATCGCCTGGTGCCGGAAATGATTTCGAAGATCGAAACCCCCGACGATCGGACCCTGGTGATTCACTGGAACGATCTCTACAACGAAGCCTACGCAATCCAATATACCCATGTGCGCGCTTTCCCGCGTCATTTATTGCTCGACGCTTTCCAAGCCGGCGATATGAAATCCTTCGCCAATTTGCCGTATTGGAACAAAAACTTTGTCGGCGCCGGCGCCTACAAGGTCGTCGAGTGGGACCAGGGAAGTCGTGTGGAGTTGGAGGCATTCAATGATTTCGCGCTGGGGCGGCCGAAGATCGAGCGCATCACCTACAAGACGGTTGAAGACACCAACACCAATCTAGCGGCGGTGATGGCCGGCGAGGTCGATATATGCATGCGCAGCACGATCTCTTTCGACGGCGCGATGATCTTGCGCGACCAATGGGAAAAGCAGGGCAAGGGGAAGGTGTTGATTAGCCCGGCGTCGTGGACCTGGCTCAACCTGAGCCGCGACAATCTATGGTTCAGCGACGTCAGAGTGCGGCGTGCCTTGCTTCATGCCATCGACCGCGACGCCATGGTGCAAAATCTTTTCAAAGGCGAGAAGGTGGTTTCGCATCTGCCGTTGTCGCGCGCGCGCAAGGTCAACAGCAAAGCGCTGGCAGCTTCGACGATTTACAAGTTCGATGTGGAGCGCGCCAAGAAACTCCTGGCCGAAGCCGGTTGGAAGCCCGGCGCCGACGGCGTGCTCGTAAACGGCAAGGGCGAGAAAATGGAGTTCGAGTTCCGGGTCACCGCCGAGAGGCGCGATCATGAACAGGCGCAGGCGATCATCGCCGACTATTGGAAAAAGCTTGGTGTGCGCACCAACATCAAAAATATGCCCAACCGGCTGCTCAACTCGGCCGACAATCGCAACCGCTGGCCGGGCGCGTATATCGGTTCGCACAACGTCACCATCGAGGAGTGGCCCGAACGGTTTCATTCGAAAAACATTCCGACGGCGGAAAATAAGTACGCGCCGGAAAACGTTTCGGGTTGGAACGATCCCAAAAAGGACGCGATTCTTGACGATATCAATTCGATCATTACGCCCGAACAGTCGGAAAAGCTGCAGATCGAGTTCTGTAAAATGTTTAGCGCGGCGCTGCCCCATCTGCCGCTCTTTTTCACGCCCGAAGTTCTCGTTGTTAAAAAGGGCCTGACCGGCATCACGCCGCGCCAGGAGAGCGGCGGACAGAATTCCAGTTCGTGGAATACGCATATGTGGGATAAAGTCTAAGTGCCGTGTTCGTGATCGTGCTTCGCGTTCGTGATGGATATTGAAGTTCGACACGAGCACGATCACGAACATGTTGCCGTCACGATGTCAGTGATTGATCGATGCTGCTCTACGTTCTCCGCCGTCTTTGCCAGACCGTGCCGCTTCTGTTGGTGATATCGGCGTTGATCTTCACGTTGCTCTACTTGATGCCGGGGGATCCGCTGTACCGGATGCTTGAAGGGATTCCTAACCTGCGGCCGGAGGATTATGACCGGTTGCGCAAGCTCTACGGCTTTGATGATCCGATCTATGTCCAGTACGGCAAATGGCTCTGGCAGTTGCTCCAGTTAAACCCCGGCTACTCGCGTGAATATGGCCAGCCGGTGTTCAATATCATTCTCCCGGCGCTGAAAAACACCCTGGTGCTGACCATCGCCGCCGTGGTGTTGGGCAAGTTGATCGCGATCGCTCTGGGAATTTTTTCCGCGGTGCGGCAGTATTCCATCGCTGACTATGTGCTCACCGCGACGACGTTTGTTGCCTATTCAGTGCCGGCGTTTTGGCTCGGGCTGATGTTGATCATCCTGTTCTCCGTCAAGCTCGGCTGGCTGCCGACCTCGGGCATCGTCAATAGCGAGCTTGAACCCGGCAGTTGGGCAGCGACGGTGGATTGGCTCAAGCATCTGATCTTGCCGGTGGCGGTTTTGGCGATCTCCGAGATTATTCAGGTTCAGCGCTTCATGCGGTCGAGTTTGCTCGAAGTGCTGCGCCAGGATTATCTCACCACGGCACGGGCCAAGGGTTTGAGCGAAACTGTCGTCATCGGCCGCCATGCGCTCAAAAACGCATTGATTCCGGTAGTGACGATTATTGCCGTTACCATGCCGCGAGTGGTCGGCGGCTCGACTGTGATCGAAACGGTTTTCGCCTATCCGGGCATGGGCCGGCTCCTCTACACGTCGATCATGGGCAACGACTACATTGTCGCGATGACCGTGGTGATGATCATCGCCGTGACCGTCGTATTCTTCAATCTACTGGCCGATGTGATTTATGGCTGGCTCGACCCGCGCATTCGGTATCAGAGCTGATTAATGAAATACAGCTTCACAAAAAGCACCCCCACCTTCATCCTCCCCCGCGATGAGGCTGTGTCGTAATGCGCAAATGCCCCCACATTTGTCATCCCGAGCGCAGCGAGGGATCTCGTGTTTTCAGCCACATACGAAGAAGAGATTTCTCGGCTTCACCTCGAAATGACAGTTGCGACACAGTCTCGATGCGGGGGAGGAAAGAGGACGGGGAGGTGAAGAATGGCAGTCGATAATCCAGCGATAGTTCATTTGAACCCTGTGCAGAGCACCGAGCCGGCCGGCTACTGGAGGGTCGTCTGGCGCCGCTTCAAACAGCACAGGGTCGCTTACGTCGGCTTCTTTTTCTTTGTGACGTTGCTGCTTGCGGTGATAGTCGGTCCCTCTCTGGTTTCTTATGAACTCGACCAAGTTTCGCTGTCGGAGCGCATGCAGATGCCGTCGGCGCGCCATTGGCTCGGCACCGATGAGCTCGGGCGGGATACTTGGGTGCGCATCATGCATGGCGGGCGCGTCTCCTTGACCGTGGGATTGGCGGTGGCGTTGAGCACTGTTCTGATCGGCGGGCTAATCGGCATTCTGGCCGGCTATGTCGGCGGCGCGCTGGATAATGCTCTCATGCGCCTGGTGGACACCATTTACACCATACCGCGCATCGTCCTGCTGTTGGTCCTGTCCAAGCTGGCCGGGCCGGGCCTGCTCAATATCATCGTCATTCTCGTCGCTCTGGAATGGACCAACGCGGCGCGCTTGGCGCGCAGCGCGGTCTTGTCGTTTCGCGAGCAAGAGTTTGTCTTGGCGGCGCAATGTCTCGGGGCTTCGCGCTGGCGCGTGATGTTGCGTCATTTGCTGCCGAATGCTTTGGGGCCGTTGATCGTTTCGGCGACGCTTGATGCCGGCGCGGCGATCCGCGCCGAGACGACCTTGAGTTTTCTCGGTCTGGGCATTCAGCCGCCGACGCCGAGTTGGGGAAATCTACTCACCAATGCCGCGACCAATATCTTCATTGCACCGTTGCAAGTATTTTTGCCCGGACTCTTTATCTTCTTCGCGTTAATGAGTTTCAATCTGCTCGGTGATGCCCTGCGCGATGCCCTCGATCCAAAAATGTCGAAGACGAGGGGATAACAAATGGATAATGGATAATTGAGAATGGAAAATGATAATCCGGATCCGGATTATCATTTTCCATTCTCAATTATCCATTATCCATTATTTCTCTCCACGGTTTGATCGTCATCGCCGTGAGAATGGCGCCGAGTAGGAGTATCGCCACTAAGCCGTACAAGGTCGCGACATAGCTTTGGCTGCGGTCGTAGGCGGCGCCGGCGATGACCGGCCCGAGCACACTGCCCCAGGTGTAGAAGAAAGACATCGTGCCGCGGATGGTGGCGAAATATTTGCGGCCAAAGAAGTCGCCGATGGTGGCCCATACGATCGGAAACGAAGCATCGATTGCGGTAAATCCGATGGTAAAGGCCCATAACGGCCACGCGCCGTCGCCCAAGACCAACAATAACATCGAAGCTGCGGCGGCGAGCATGCACAAGGTCAAAAGTTTCGGCCGGTTGGTGGTGTCAGCGAACCAACCGATGACATAGTGCGCCGCCCAATTCAAAAAGGCGAAGCTCGCCAGTAACAACGCCGCGCCTTCCTGCGACATGCCTTTCCAAACCATGATCGGCACGAAGTGGACGCTGATCGTGCTGTAGGCGCCGACGCGCACCGTCATGCCGACGACGAACAGCCAAAATATCCAAGTCGTCATCGCCTCGCGCAGTGTCGGATCTTCTTTTATGGCTGGCGCGATGGAACGATCGGCGGCGGTTGCACTGGTGTTCGTTTCAGGCGCGGCGCCGTCGGGAAGTAGGCCCAGGCTCTCGGGCGATGAGCGCACACCGAGGCCGAGCGGAATGCCGATAATTAGAAAGGACAAGCCGCCGAGGATGGCGCCCCAGCGCCAACCCCATTGTTGCACGGCGATGGCGAGCAACGGCGTCAGGAGCGTGCCGCCGATAGGCACAGCCGAGCTGATCACGGTCATGGCACGGGCGCGATAGCGAATGAACCAAGTGTTGCCCACCGCCATGGGCGCATGGACAAAGCCGGGCGTGAATGACAGCGAGATGATGCCGAGATAGACGATTAGAAAAGTCGTGTAGCTATGCACCCAGCCGAGGCATACGTAACCCAAGCCGGTTAGGAGCACCGCGGTCAGGATCATCGGCTTGGGACCGAAACGATCGATGAGATAGCCGACAAAGGGGCCCTCGATCGCGCCCTGGGCGCGCGCCAAGGAGAAGGCTAGGGAGGTCTCGGCGCGGTTCAAACCCAGGTCGGTGCTGATCGGCAAAAAAAACACCGTGAAGCCGTAGTTGTGCAGGCCGCCGCCGAGCACGCGCAGCGCCGAGACTAGACCGACCATGCGCCAGCCGATGAAGGTTTGCGAAAATATTTGCCGGAGGGGTTTCAGTGCGGCGCCTCGAGGTTGTTTCGGTGCTGCTTCGTTTTTCCCAGAAGCAGCCGAAGATGGCAAGGAAATTATTTCTTAAAAGAGTTTCGCTAACCCCAGATTTGCACCGACCGTCAATATCCGTTAGTTTGAAATTCTACGGTTGGCTGATCGGATACCTCATTGGATTCACGCACCCCAAGCACCTCGACAAATGCAAATGTTGCGCCGCCGAAAGTTGCCTTCGCGGCGCTGAAGCATAGGGATTACCGCTGGTTTCTCATCGCCACCATGCTCGCCATGATGGCCGACAATATCGAGCATGTGATCAGCTATTGGGTGTTGTTCCAAAAGTTTCAATCGCCGGTGCTTGCCGGTTTCGCCGTCATCAGTCACTGGACGCCGTTTCTTTTATTGTCAGTTTATTTCGGCGGTTTGGCCGACCGGTATGACTGCCGCAAACTGATCCAGATCGCCCAAGTCATGTACATGGGCGTGACGGCGCTTTGGGCAGTCCTGTTTTTGACCGATACGATTCAAATCTGGCATGCCTGCGTTCTCTTGGTGATCCACGGCATCGCCGGGGTGTTCTGGACGCCGGCGGAGATCTTGATGATTCACGACATCGTCGGCGGCGACGATTTGCCCAGTGCGGTGCGCTTGAACGCCACGGCGCGCCAATTGGGCATTCTGTTCGGTCCGGCGGTAGGCGGCGCCATGATGCTCTGGTTGGGCGCGCCGGCGGGGTTATTGATCAACGCGGCGATTTATTTGCCGCTGACGATTTGGCTCATGCTGGTGCCCTACACCGGCCACTTGCGCGAAGGGGCGCCGGCGCGGCGCGGGTTGCGTTGGCGCGACGCGGCGAACGTGTTGCGCGAAGTGGCGCAGCACCGTTCCATCGTGACGATGATCGTTCTCGGCGGTGCGGCATCACTCTTTGTCGGTAACGCATTCCAAGCGAGCATGCCGGAGTTTGCCCATGATCTTGGCACCGACAAGGCCGATTTTGCCTACAGTGCGCTGCTCGCCGCCAATGCCGCTGGTTCGGTATTCGGCGGTTTTGTCCTCGACGGCAAACAATGGGTGCCGCCGACGGTGAAAGCTGCGATCAGCTGTGCGATTCTCTGGTGCCTGGCGATGACGGCGTTCGCTTTTTCCAAGAGCTATCCCTTGTCCTTGACGTTGTTATTTATCGCCGGCGCCCTGAATCTCGCGTTCTACTCGATCGCCCAGACCATCGTGCAGCTGGAAGCGCCGACCCATCTGCGCGGCCGGTTGATTGGCCTATTCTCGATGTCGGCCTTCGGTCTGCGCGCCTTTAGTGGGCTCACCGTCGGCGTGATCGGCGGTTTGATCGGCATTCATTGGTCGTTGGCCTTGAGCTCTTTGGTGTTGCTGGCGGTGACCCTTGCGTTGTTCGGCTTCGCCCAGCAACGGCAAACGGTTGTCGAGCCGGGATGAGTGATCGTGCGCATTCGTAGTAAACTTTTCATCGTCCCCTGAGTGAAGCTCCGCCATGACGGTGAAGACCGGCAGACATCTTCGCCGGCGAATTTCAGCGCTAACAACAAAAGGCCTGGATTCCGGCGTGCGCCGGAATGACGAATTTAAGATTGCCGTCCGGTGGTTTGCGTCGTTATTCGATATTGGTTACTGTCCGGATTTAGTCTGAGCAATTTGGAGCACCGTATTGGCATCTGCTGAATCCGACAAGAAGTTTCCTTTCGCCGCACTACATCACAGGGATTTTCGAAGCTATTTTTGGACCACGGCGTTGGCCATGATGGCCGATAACATAGAGCATGTGATCAGTTACTGGCTGCTCTACGAGAAATTCAAATCGCCGGTGTTGGCCGGTTTCGCCGTGCTCAGTCACTGGACGCCGTTTTTGCTTTTCGCCGTCTATTTTGGCGCCATGGCGGACCGCTACGATTGCCGCAAAGTGATTCAGGTAGCGCAGATCATGTACATGGGTGTGTCGGCGGCGTGGGCTATTCTTTTTTGGACCGATACCATTCAAGTCTGGCAAGCCTGTGTGTTGCTGGTGATTCATGGCATGGCGGGCGTGCTTTGGGGGCCGGGCAGCCAGCTGCTGATTCACGATATCGTCGGCCGCGAGCAGTTGCAGAGTGCGATCCGGCTCAACTCGACGAGCCGGCAGCTGGGAATTCTATTCGGACCGGCAGTGGGTGGCGGTTTGATGTTGATGTTCAGTCCGCCGGTAGGGTTGGTGGTCAACACGCTGATCTATCTGCCGCTAACCTTATGGCTTCTTTCGGTGCCTTACACCGGCCATAGCCGGGAAGGCGCCGCGCCGGCGCGGCGGGCGATCAGCTGGGGCGACGCCTTCGAGGTGATCCGCAAGGTGTCGAGCAACCGGCCGGTCACGACCATGGTGGTTTTGGGCGGCTGCGTGTCGTTCTTCGTCGGCTCGGCGTTTCAAGCGACCATGCCCGAATTTGCCCATGACCTCGGCACCGATAAAGCCAACTTTGCTTACAGCGCGTTGCTTGGCGCCAACGCCGCAGGTGCTGTGGTCGGCGGCTTCTTACTCGAAGGGCGATCCTGGTTGCCGCCCAATGTCAAGACGGCGATCTCGAGCGCGATCCTCTGGTGCGCCGCCATCGCGGCGTTCGCGCTGTCGTCCAATTACTATTTATCGTTGGCGCTGCTGTTTGTCGCCGGTGTGTTGAATCTGACCTTCTCGTCGATGGCCCAGACGATTGTGCAGCTGGGCTCGCCGGCGCAACTGCGCGGCCGCGTGATCGGTCTTTTTTCCATGACCAGCATGGGATTCAAGGCCTTCAGCGGCGTCACGGTCGGCGTCGCCGGCGGCTTGATCGGTGTGCACTGGTCGCTAGCGTTGAGCGCGATGGTGCTGATGGCGATCACGCTGGCGTTGTTCGCGTTTGCAGTACCGGGACCGCGGAAGGAGAAGGTCGTTCAAGGGTGAAGGATGAGAGCGGAGGGTTGAAGTTGAAGGCGAAAGCCTCCGAAGCTGAATTTCGTCATTCATACTTCCGCCGCCATCCTTGGCTTATTTCCTGACCATGGCTAATCAATCTCGATCTTCCAACCAGCGATCGGCAGGGCGGGTTGCCTTCGCGGCGCTGCATCATGCCGACTACCGGCGATATTTTGTCGTCCTCATGTTGGCGCAGATGGGCGACAACATCGAGCATGTGATCAGCTATTGGCTGCTCTATCAAAAATTTCATTCGCCGGTGCTCGCCGGCTTCGCCGTCATCAGCCATTGGACGCCGTTTCTGTTTTTTGCCGTCTACTTCGGTGCCCTGGCCGATCGCTATGATTGTCGCCGGTTGATACAAATTGCCCAAGCCATGTATGGCTTGGTTTCGCTCACTTGGGGTATCTTGTTTCTTACCGACACGATTGAAGTGTGGAGTGCATGCGCGCTGCTGGTGCTCCACGGTCTGTCGGGCGTTTTGGGTCAACCCGCCAGCCAACTGATTATTCACGACATCGTCGGCCGCGAATACTTACAAAGCGCGGTGCGTTTGAACTCCACGGGGCGCAACATTGCGATCCTATTCGGTCCCGCCGTAGGCGGTGCGACGATGCTCTTGTTCGGCGGGCCGACCGGACTGTTCCTCAATGTACTGATGTACCTGCCGGCAGTTCTCTACTTGTTCATCCTGCCCTACACCGGCCATGGCCGGGATGAACCGAATGCGCCAAAGGCAGGCAGGGTGAGCCTCGCGGGGGCTTTGCAACTCTTACGCGAAACTGCGTCCAATCCGACGATCCTTTCGATGATCCTGTTGGGCGGCGCCACGTCCTTGCTCGTGGGTAACGCATTTCAAGCGCAGATGCCGGAGTTTGCCCATGACTTCGGCCACGATAAGCAAGACTGGGCGTACAGCATGTTACTCGGCGCCAATGCCGCCGGCGCGGCGGCCGGAGGCCTGCTCCTGGAAGGTACCGGTTGGCTCAAGGCTAATGCGCGCAACGCGGCGATTTGTTCGATCCTCTGGTGCCTTACGATTGTCGGCTTCGCCGCCGCGACCAACTACATGCTCGCATTGGCGCTGCTATTCGGCTCCGGGGTACTCAACTTGGCGTTTCTCTCGATGGCGCAGACGTTGGTGCAGTTGCAAGCGCCGCCGCAGTTGCGCGGTAGATTGATCGGCCTGTTCAATACCTCGAACAACGGCCTGCGCGCCTTCAGCGGCGTCACGGTGGGCGTCGTCGGCGGGTTGATCGGCATTCACTGGTCGCTGGCGATCAGTGCCATGGTGTTATTGGCGGTGACGACTGCGCTTTTCGCCTTGGTGATTCCCAGCCGAGGGGCTGAGTGACAGCCGCGAATAAGGCAAATACATATTCACCACGAAGGTCACGAAGAGCACGAAGTCCGGAAATGAAATTTCCGCAACCTTCGTACTCTTCGTGGTGAAATGTCTGGTAATTTTTTCTTCTACGCCGCTTGATGGGCGCTTTGGGGGCGGAACTCGTTGTTCTTGAGGGCGCGGTAGCTTTCCAGTAGTTGTTTCTTTTCCGCTTCGGAGATGCCTAATTGCGGCCGGCGCACGGTGGCGGTCTTGATTAAGCCTTCGTAGTGCAGGACCGCTTTGATGCGCGCCACCGCTTCGACGATCGGTTCGCTGAAGACCAGTTCTTTCACCGACTCTAGTTCTTTCTGAATTCGAAACGCCTCGTCGAACTTGCCGGCGCGGCCGGCGAAGTCCATGGCGCCCCATTTCTCGGTGGCGACGTTGGCGACGCCGATGAGCGCGCCGTGGGCGCCCAACTGATAACTCTCGGCGACGAAACGATCGTTGCCGGTTAGAATGCGCATGGGGGATTTGTCACGCTGCAACTGCTTTGCGGTGTTGGTAAACAGCTCGATGTCGAAGGATGCTTCTTTAAAGGCGACGACGTTGTCCAGCCTGGCGATGCGGCAGATAGTGTCGGGATCGTAGTAGTAGCTTTTCACCGGGATCTGAAATAGCACGACCGGGAGCTTGGTCTCGCGCGCCAAGTCTTCAAAGAAGCGGACTTTTAAGTTGTTATCGACCTTGCCCCAGGAAAACAGCAGCGGTGGAAAAATCATCACGCCGTCGACGGCGAGATTCTCCAGATCGCGCATGAGCGCGACCGCTTCGTCGGTGGATTGGGGCGCGATGGCGGCGATATGGACTTTGCCGGCGTCGCGGGCGATCTTGCCGCAGACTTCGTACACCTGGCGCTTTTCCTGAATGCTTAAGACCGGGCTTTCGCCAATGCGCGCGCAGGACACTAGACCGGCGACGCCGGGCAGAGCGGCGAAGTGTTTCGTCAGGCGCGAGAGACTTTCGCCATCCAGGGAACCATCTTGGTTAAACGGGGTGACATACGGGATAAATAGACCGCTGAACTTTTCATGAATCGCTGCCATGGGATCCTCCAGAAGTGCGCTTAAATTTGCCGCAGACCCAAGTAGAACAGAAACCGCCAGTGGGTTCAAGTTTCATTCGGGTTGGGATAAATTCAAGTTATGATCAAAACCATATCGCCGGCTGATACCGCGGCATTGATGACATCCGATCGCTTGTTCGCAGTCTTCGACGTACGCGAGCGCGGCGAATACAACCAAGGGCAGATTGCCAATACCACTTCTTTACCGCGCAGTCAGATCGAGTTTCGTATCGGCGCATTGGTGCCCAATCGCAAGGTGCCGATTGTTGTTTATGACGAGGGCGGGAACCGCGCGGAATTGGCGGCCGGCACTTTGACTGACCTGGATTATCTGGATGTTTCGATTCTACAGGGTGGGTTAAGCGCCTGGCAATCCGATGGGCGCGAGACCGCCAGCGGCGTCAACGTGCCGAGTAAGGCGTTTGGCGAGCGCGTGCACCACGACCGTGATGTTCCCGACCTGTCACCTGAGGAGTTGAAAGCGTTGCTCGATAGTAACCGCGATCTGACGATCGTCGACGTGCGCACGCCCGAGGAGTACGGCAGATTTTGTATTCCCGGCGGCATCAATGTGCCGGGCGGTGAATTGATACTCTGGGCTGAAGCCTTGCGCAATAAGCCGGCCGTAGTCGTCAACTGTGCCGGCCGGACACGGAGCATCATTGGCACGGCGGCGCTGCGCCGGCTTGGCCTGACCAATGTGTGGGCGCTGCGAAACGGCACGATGGGCTGGGTGTTGGCCGGTTATGATTTGGAATCGAAGCCGTCACGGCACGCCGCTGCGCCGCAAAGCAGCAACAAAGCGATCGCGGCGGCAATGCAGATCGCAGCGGATGAAAAGCTTGCGTGGATCACGGCAGAAGATCTTGCGCGATTGGTCGAGGATCCCGTTGACGCGGTCATTTATCTGATCGATGTGCGATCCGAGCCGGAGTTTGCTTCCGCTCATATTGAGGGGTCTATCAACGTGCCGGGCGGCCAGGCGGTGCAGCGTGCCGATGATTTCGTGCCAGTGCGCAATGGTTGCATCGTTTTCGTCAGCAACCAATCGGCGCGTGCGGTGATGGCGGCGTATTGGTACCGGCAGATGGGATTCAAGAACGTCAGCGTGCTGCAAGGCGGCTTGGAAGCGTGGCGGGCGGGTGCGAGGCCATTAGTTTCCGGTGCAGATATAGCGGCGCCGTTAGGGTTCGAATCAGCCCAGCGCAGCGCGCGGATTATCGCCGCGGCGGAGCTACGAAAACTAAACGCGGAAGCGGCGTTGATTCTCGATGTCGGTTCCAGTTTGGATTTCGAAAACGCTCACATTCCCGGAGCCAAGTGGATTTCCCGCGGCTGGATCGACGTCAAAGTGCCGGAGCTATTTTCAGATCGCGCACAGCGGATTGTGTTGACCTGTGCCGATGGACGGCAATCGATTTTGGCGGCGCGCCAGCTCGGCCAAGTCGGTTACAGCGATGTCCTGGTTCTCGACGGCGGCGCTCGGCGCTGGTTGGCTGCGGGACTTCAAACCGCCGCCGGACTCGATGACTGTCTAGTCAAACCCAACGACGTCGTTTTGTCGCCGTCGATCCGCGGCAGCAAACAAGACATGCTGAATTATTTGAATTGGGAACTGAAGCTGAAACACTAAGCGTCGGAACAATGGGTATCGCTACGCTCGACCCATCCTACCGTGAGTCAGTTCATCCTATACCTTAGCAGTTATCATACTTGGCGCTGGCAAAAAACTTCACTGATTTATTGGCGACGTCGAATTGCAGCCGCTGATAATTGGCTAAGTCTATGCCGTAGACATGAACTTCGACGGTATTTTTTTGCGTTATGTTGAGCATCTCGTGGATGTCGTCTTCCGGGGCTATCAGCGTCGAGACCATGCCCGCTTGGTTCTGATTCACCCCGGATGCTGCTAATTCGGCGTAACCTTCCTTGCTGCCGTCGTCGCGGCGCTTGAAGCGAGTTTCTTGCAGTTCGTTTTCGACGACGCCGACCAAGCCCCAGGTGTCATGGTTATGCGCTTTAGCGCCGTCGCCGGGGCCCCAGACCACCGAGGTGACGTTGAAACGCGGCGCGCGGTGCAGCATGTAGCGGCCATAGGCTTTGCCGCCATGGTGTTTGAACCGCGCTTCGATGCAGTCAGGATTTTTGACCAGTTCAGCAAGCAGCGGTTTCGCCACGGCGACGATTTTCTCTTGCTCTTGGTAGCGGTCGGTGATGCTGGTGAGGTCTTTGATGAATTGTTGCAGTGAGTAGGTCATCGGTCTTTGCGCTCCAAATGCGTAGGGGCGGGTTTCAAACCCGCCCCCACATTTCCCATCTCTAACTTATGGCGTGTTACGCCGCTTGTTTTTGCACCCGCGGTAGTTTCGACGCGTCGATGTCGTAGAGCCGGCAGACGTTGTCGCACACGACTTTACGCTGGGTTTCTTCCGGCAGATGGCCGAGATCGCGTTGGATGATCTTGATCGAGTTCGGCCAGGTCGAATTGGGATGGGGGAAGTCATTGGACCACATGATGTTGTCCTGGCCCCAGAAGGCGAGATTCTCGCCGCACACATGGTCGTTGAAGAAGCAGGCGTAGATCTGATCCTTGACGTAGCTGCTCGGGTTGCGAGAGAAGGCCGGCGGGTTCTCCTTCTTGAAGCGGTTGTAGTAGTAGTCCCACTGCTGGAAGATCCAGGGCATCCAGCCGGACTCGTTTTCCACCGAGACGATTTTGAGCTTGGGATGTCGCTCAAGCACACCGCAGAATACCAGCTCGAAGAGCGCATTGGCGATGTCCATGAGTTTTAAGTTGACGCTGCCACGATAGCGCTCGACGCCCTTGCGATTCTTGTCCTTGTTGTAGCTGTGGCCGGTCAAGATATGCAGGCTCACCGGCGCGTCCAACTCTTCGCAAGCCGACCAGAACTTTTCATAATGGTCGGAGGTGAAGGGTAGATCTTTGTGCGGCGCCTGCCAGATGATCGCCCCTTTCAACCCGGCCTTGCGGCAGCGCTCGAGTTCCTTGATGCCGTTGTCGACGTTGTAAACCGCAATGGCGGGAATGCCGATCAGGCGGGTTGTGTCGGTGCTGCAATAGTCGATCAGCCAATCGTTGTAAACGCGAAAACATTCTTCCTGCAAACCGGCATCGTCGAGACCGAAGAGATCAAGACCCAAGGTAGGGTAAAGCACCTCGGCACTCAAGCCATCGGCTTCCATTTCGCGCATGCGCGCTTTGGCGTCCCAACCGCCGGCGTGTTGCTGGAAACCTTCGCCGACTTGATGCGGCGGAAAAAGCGGCGCCGTGTCGCGGTATTTTTCCGAGACGCCCTTTTTCCACAAGTCTACCGGTTCCATGACGTGAGAGTCGGATGAAATGATGAGATCACTTACAAAGGCCATTGGTCGATCCTCCTTATCGGACTAGCTCTGAGATATAACCGCACCTTAATAGATAGACAGTGCGGCTGTCAATTGTTGATAAAAGGCAATAGGCAACAGGCACGAGGCGATAGTCCAAGAGAATGGGTTATGCGGGTTTGCGCCAGAGCGATGCCAGCCACGGTTGTTGTTCGCGCGGCAATCCCGTTGGACGGTAGTAGTGACCGATTTCATTAAAGCCGGCAGCGGTCACCCGCTCGCGCCAGGTTTGCCAATCGTAATATGCGCCATAGCGCTCGCCGTTCCATCCCTCCTGATTATCGCCGCGCGGATTGGAGCTGAACAGCACGCCGTTGGGTTTCGTTGTCGCGTAAAGTTCTTTCAACACGCGCGGTAATTCTTGGCTTGGCACATGGAAAAGCGAGGCGTTGGCGAATATACCGTCGAAATAGTCGGCGGGTAAATCAAGCGTCAAAAAATCCTGATGCCACACAGCGCAGCCGCTGAATTCCCGGGCCATTTCGGCAAAGCGTGCCGAGCCATCGAGACCGATAGGCTCGTGCCCCAGGTCTTTAAACGCTTTCAAGTCGCGGCCGGGACCGCAGCCAAAATCGAGGATGCGAAAGGGTGGCGCGCCAATGATGGCCTGCAATAAAGCCGCAATATTCTGGCTGACGTCATGATCTCGGGTGTCACACCAGAAGATCGCGGCGCGTTGGTCGTAATGACTGATGGTGATGGCGGATGTTTTGGCGATTTCTTGCTTGGAGAGTTTAACAGCCACAATTGTGGAACCTCAAGCGGTTCGATGACTTAACCCGATCAGTGGAATCACGGCCGGCGCGGGACCACATCAGGGTTGATTAGCTTGATCTCTTTGCCGTCGAGATAATCCAGGATATTGGTAATCGCTTGCTCGTAGCGCTCGCTCAAGATTTCCATGGTGGTGTAGCCGCGGTGGGACATCAGAATCGCATTATCGAAGCGGCGCAGCGGGTGATCCATCGGCAGCGGTTCGACGTCGTAGACGTCGAGTCCAACGCCGCCTAATTGACCGCTCTCGAGCGCCTTCAGCATCGCTTGTTCTACCACCAGCGGGCCGCGCCCGGTGTTGACGAGAAACGCACCTCGCTTCATCAGGGCCAACTCTTTTTCGCCGATCAGGCCACGGGTCTGTTCGCCGAAGTGGACATGCAGCGTGACGATGTCCGATTCGCGCAGCAGGGTTTCCATGGGGACCGACTCGGCGCCGACCTCGGCGGCTTTTTCGGCGGTCAACTTGCGTGAATAGCCCAGCACACGGGTATTGAGAGCTTTCATGACGCGCGCGACTTCTCTGCCGATGCGGCCGAGTCCCAACACGCCGACGGTTTTGCCTTCGAGCAAGGTGCCGGTTACCGCCGGCCAGAGTTCCTCGCGCATGCGCAAGTTGATTTGCGGTATTTTTCGCACCAAGGACAAGATTAAACCGATGGTGAGTTCCTTGGTCGCAGCGCCGCTGTCGCTGGGCGTGCTGGAAATCACGATGCCGCGCTTGGTAGCGTTGGCGAGGTCAAGATGCACGCTGGTGCGGCCGGTTTGCGAAATAAACTTCAACTTCGGCAGCTCGCTGTACTCCTTGTCGCTAAAAAACGTCCTTTCGCGCATGAGCAGCAGCGCATCAAACTCGCGTAAACGCTGGACGATCTTCTCGCTGGAATCGAGCCGTTCGCGTAAGAGCGTGATATCGGCGCGGGCCTTGAGCTTGGCGTAGGCCGGCACGGTGTCGGCGACCTTCTCGAAGTCATCGAGAATGGCGATTTTGAAAGGGAGTGTTGTCATGGATTGCGTCTCGATTCCTAAGGTGTTGTTGGTGTCGATTTAATCGTGACTGAAGACTCTGATTTCACCACGATGAGGCTGTGTCGTAATGCGCAAATGCCCCACATTTGTCATCCCGAGCGCAGCGAGGGATCTCGTGTTTTCAGCCACATACGAAGAAGAGATTTCTCGGCTTCACCTCGAAATGACAGTTGCGACACAGTCTCGAAGGCGCGAAGGACGCGAAGGTAAAATCATTTTTCCGAGACCCTCGTGCTCTGCGTGCCTTCGTGGTAATAAAAGTTTTCGCATTTAGTTACCGTCCTGCGCTTACCGTAGCGCGGTTACTTCCACTTCGCAGAATTTTCCCTCGGAGGAGTAGCCGTCGACGATGACATACTCCATCCTCGGGATTTGCGCTGAAACTCGGGCGGAAAAGAGCTTTTTCAGATTCGCTAAATCCTGGCTGCGGTGCAGGTAGAATGAAACTTGCGCGACCTTGTCCCAGGAACTGCCCGCGTCGGCAAGGGAGCCGCTGATGCGCGGCAAAATGTTGTCGAACTGGTCGGCCAACGTCGGCAGTACGGTGGTCACACCGGATAGCACCACCACCGAGTCGTAAACCAGAAAGCGGATCGGCACGATCGGTGGATTATACTCGACGATTTGTTTGGTTTGGTCCGCGCTGGACGGGCGCATGGCGAGCAAGTCGACCGCGACCTTGGCTGGAGAATCGAAACGGCCCGGCGCGATGTAACTGGAGCTTGCCGAGCGCGCCTTGCCGGAAAGCGCTTTAACGCGTTCATTGCTACCGCCATCGCGGCTGGCGCGGTCCCGTCCCCAGAGGCGGCTGCGCACGGTGTTGTCGAGGGACATGCCGTGGGCGCGGAGCTCATGGTCGACGCGCTGAAAAAGCTCACGCGCTTCGCCTGCGGCATCGACGCCGGCGGTAGCTTCTCCAGACAACTCGATGAACTCGTGGCCCAGCCAAGTGAAGATTTTCTTGCGCATGCTGACTCCTTCGCAATGAACGGCGCGATCCTATTACACGGCGGAGTTCGGATCAACGCCAATCCCGGATTGGGTTAGCGCGGAGCCCAAGGCGGGCGGTCATTTTTTCGTAAGGATAAACAGAAAGTCTTTGATCGCTGTGAGCAGCGACTTTTCATAAAACGTGATCGACAAGAAATTAGCAATGCCGATGGTGGCAATGAACATGATGAAGAAGAAGAATAATGCGCCAAATTTCTTTGACATGATGGTTTCCTCGCTTTTTCGCACCACAATGAATCGCGTGCGGTGCCGCGTCAGCCGCGCCTTAGAGACTCGGTTAATTGAAAGTCAGCCGCAAGACCAGGTCATCCTCCGGTCCGGGGCTGCCCCGGATATCGCGATTGCTGGTTAATAAATAGAACGCTTTGCCCGGACCTTCAACAATGTCGCGCAGCCGGCTTCGCTGACTGCGGCGACGTCGATAGTGATCCAGGGGTCGGCGAGAAGTTTGCCATTGTCGATGACTCGAACGCTTCCCGCGCGTTCAGTGACAAAGGCGTGCCCATCGGGGGTAATGTCGATGGCCCAAGGAGTTTCGAGACCTCGGGCCACGGTCTCAATGGTGGGCGATGCCGCGAGTAGAGCTTGGCTCGCGACGCCGCCGAGAAGGGCAACGATCAAACTCACTTGCAGAGCTTTGCGCCTGAGTCGCAGGACGCGCATATTTGTCGCTATTTGCCGGTAAGTTTTCGCGCACAACTTTACGGGGTCAGCCCGCAGCAATTGACTTGGGCAGACTTGTTAGCGGTTGGTGCAGCTTCCCAAACTGCGCGCAGATCCTGCGAGTAGGGGTAGCGGATGCCGTTTTCTTCGAGGATCTTGCCGGTGGCGTCCAAGAGATCTTTGCGATTGAACACCATCGTCTCGTGGGTCAGAACCCCGGAGGAGGCAAACTTGAAGCTGATTTGCTCGTCGCGATTATCGCGCAGCAGTTCGACCAGATGGCGCAAATTGCGCACGGGCACGCCGTTGACCTCGCTGATGACCGAGCGGTTGGGATCGTCATAGCCTTTGGTAATCCGATGAGGGAAGAGCGGCGAGGCGACGACGACAAGCTCCTCGTTATCGAACGCCGGCCGATCTTGGCGCCGGGTAATCAACGGACTGGGCTTGCGGCCGAACGTGCCAGGCCGTTGGTTGCCGAGCCGTTCGAGGTAATCTTGGGTGGTTTGTGAAAAGACGAACGGCCCAAATATGAAATAGCGCGGGGTGGCGTCCAGGAGGTATGGAATCACCAATTCCCGCTGGGTGCCCACCGGTAAATTAATCGTCACCAGGTTGCCATTGCGAAACACCGTGAGCGGCAGCAAACCGTTTTTGGCGTATTTTTGCACCAAGTAGGACGCCGATAAGCGGAGATCATAACGGATGGCGACCTTTCCGTCAGCGTCGATGGGCGTGTCGCCGATCTTAGTGATCACATCCCATTCCTTCAACGGATAGTCCGGGTCGTCGCGATAGGGCTGTGCAACCATGACGCCGTTGATGCCTTTGGGCAGGCCGAGGCGCTGGCGCAGCGCGTCGTTCTCGATGGTCTGAATTAAATCATAAGTTTGCGGTTTGCCGTCGTAAACGCCGTCTTTGATATCGGCAAGAAAATGCTGAATCTCTTCGACGGGAATCAAATAACCGATGTTCTGTGCGTTTTGAATCAGGCTAAATACCAATCCAACCAGTTTACCGTCGGAAACCGCCGGCCCGCCGCTATTACCGAAATTGAGTGCGGCGTCTACCTGTATGCGCAAACCCGTAGCCTGGTAGTAGTAATCGGTATACTCGATGCGCGAGACGATGCCTTGGGTCACCGACAGTTCGGTGCCTCCCGTGGGGTAGCCATAGACGTTGATGCTGTCTTTGACACGCGGCAACTCCTGGGCGAACGGCAGCGCGCCGCGCTTGTCGAAAAACGTCTCATCGTCAAGTTTCAGAATCGCCAGATCCATCCCCGGCGTCATCGCTTCGACCCGCGCCGGGATATGGCTCGCCGATTGATTGGGTTGCACATAGATTTGGCTGGCGTACTTGACCACGTGGGCATTGGTGAGGATGCGGCGCCCATCGATGACAACCCCCGAGCCTTTGACCTGCTGCGGACTGCTCCGGGTCCAGGGCCTGAGCAGGTCGGGAGCCTGTTGGACTGCATGAATCTTGACGACCAGATCGCGTATCTGATCCTGTGCCGATGCCTGGCGCGCCGCCAGGCTAAAAAGCACGACGATGAACAATCCGCTAACGATTCGGCGCATGGTTTCTCCTTAGGTGCGTCCTGGGGTTCAATTGGCTTGGTGGGAATTATATACGAAAATGCCGCCCTTAGGTAAGACACTTCATTTTTTGGCGATTTTTTTGACTGGTTGGCAACGCTCTAGTACAGCCAAAGGGCTACTCGCTTATGAGCTCCGAAGTTACCGCACTGCTGGCGTCGATATCCTTCGCGCTTTTTGCTGTCTACGGCTGGCTTGGTCTGCGCCATTCGACGCCGCTGACCGCCACCGTAGTTTCCTTGGCTGCGCGGACGATCACTCTCGGCATCGCGGTGGTCCTGTTCGGCGGCGTGCCCGATTTCGCCAAGAGGGCGCTGGTCGTGTTCATCATCCTGGGGTTGATGCAGACCGTGATCAGCTTGCTCACATTCATGGGGCTGCAAAAGATCGGCACCTCGCGCAGCCAGCCGCTGCGCAACAGCTATCCATTATGGAGCACGGTGATCGCCATCGCGCTCATGGGCGAGCGCGCCAGCGCCGCGGTGTTGCTCGGAACTCTATTGGTGGTCGCCGGCGTTGTCATGATCTCCTGGAAACCGGAAGTGGCGCCGCCGAGTTACCGCTGGTGGCATGTGGTCTATTCGATGATCGCCGGGCTTCTCGCCGGTGTGGCGTTCCCGCTGCGCCGCTACGGTTTGACGATTACCAACGAGCCGGTGTTTTTCAGTTTCGTGGTCGCGATTGTCTCTTTGCTAGGCGCCGTACCGTACACCTTGTGGACCGGCGGCGAACGAAAGTTGATCTGGCATCGGCGCGCCGTGATCGACTTTTTTCTGTCTGGGTTCTTTGAAGCCTTGGGCGCTTTGCTGACCCTAATCGCGCTCACCACCGGCCGCGTCGTCATTGTCTCACCCATAGTCGCGACCACGCCGCTTTTCAGTCTGATGATTTCGCTGATCTTCCTCCGCGGCAAAGAGAGGATCACAACGGTCACCGTGCTCGGCACGATGGCGGTCGTTGTCGGTACAATCGCAATCGCGCTGGGACGATAAATATTCTTGACAGGCCAAGTTCCCGGGCATAACGATTGGAACGTCAGCGTGTTCTAGTCTGAAAATTCTCAGGAGGCTTTTATGTGGTATCTAGTTTTGCGCCAGGCGACCAAGCCGCGCGCGGAGTGGACGGTGACCTTGGATCAGCATCTCGTCTGGATGAAGCGGCAGCATGATACCGGCAAGATTCTTTTTTCCGGGCCGACCACAGACCGAAAGTATGGAATCTATGTGATCCGGGCGGATTCGAAGGATGAGGCGGCGCGGATCGCGGCCAGCGATCCCTACACGGCGGCAGGCTTCTGCTCTTTCGAACTACTCGAATGGGAAGTGCATCAGATTATGGGCGCGGGGAATTTTACCGCGGCGGGGCTGGGGCATAAGTGACCATGAGGTTGAAGGATGAGGGCTGAAGGATGAATGCAGGCAATAGGCAGCAGTAGGAGAAAAGGCAATGACGCATGCGGCGCGAGGATTGAGTAAGAATGCTGTGCGGCAAATTTGCAGACTGGTTTTATTGAACTTGGCGTTGCTGGTACTTCCGTGGGCGTCGTCGGCGCAGACCGACTGGAAGAAGCGGTGGGACGCGACGGTTGAAGCGGGAAGGAAAGAGGGCGAGGTCGTCATCTATGGGCCGCATAATCCGGCGTACCAGCAGATCTGGGCGATATTTCAGAAAACCTATCCGGAGGTGAAGTTTAGCTTCGTGCCGGGCAAGGGGTCGGATCACGCGCAGCGCATCGTCGCCGAGCGGCGCGCCGGCAAATATCTGGCGGATTTGATCATGGGCGGATCGTCGACTTATGCCGCATTCGCGCCAGGAACACTGGAGCCGCTCAAGCCGCTGCTGATTCTGCCGGATGTGAACGACGCCAACAACTGGTTCGATGGCAGGCTGCACTTCGCCGATGCGCAGAACAATGCCGGGCTGATTATCTCCGGTGAGATCGGCACGCGCCGCGGTTCGTACAACACCAAGTTGCTCGATCCTAACGAGATTCAATCTTGGTGGGACCTGCTCAAGCCCAGGTTCAAAGGCAAGTTGGTGACCTTCGATCCGCGCGTGGCGGGCGGCGGTGGCGAGACTTTTGCGTTTTTCTACTACACGCCCTCGCTTGGGCAGGAGTTCATTACGCGGATTTTGACCGAGACCGACATTCTCATCACCCGGGATCTGCAGCAGGGAACTGACTGGTTGGGCCAAGGCAAGGTGGTATTTCAGATCGGCAGCGGCCAGCCGGTGATGAAGGCGAAAAAGCAGGGTTTGCCCGTGGACTTGATGCCGCACGCTTTGAAAGAAGGCGATATCATGGGCGGCGGCTCCTGCTGTCTGGCGGTGATGAGCAAGGCGCCGCATCCCAACGCCGCCAAGTTGTTCGTCAATTGGGTATTGTCCCGCGAGGGTCAGATCGCCTGGCAAAAATACACCGAAGTCAATTCGCTGCGGGTGGACGTCCCCAAGACCGACTTGCCGCCGGACGATGTGCCGCAGAAAGGCGTCAATTATTTCATGCTCAATTCGGCCAAGTACAACGGCATGGAAGGGCGCAAAGCGCTGCATCAGATCGTCGAGGACGCGCTGAAGAAGGCAGGCAAGGCGAAATAGTGGAATTAGAACATCACCACGAAGATCACGAAGGACACGAAGGTTTCGGATGAGCAAAACTCCGAACTTCATGCTCTTCGCGTCCTTCGTGGTGAACTTGAATTATCTCGTGGCAACTAAATCATTAATTCACCGCAAGATGACTGCGACGAAATAAGAGGAGCAGATGCAAAAAATTGGTTTGATCGGACTTGGAAATGCCGGGCGGCCGATGGCGGAGCGGATTTTGGCGGCGGGTTACGCGCTGACCGTATTCGACATCGATGCGGCCGCGGTGGCGAGGGTGGTGCAGCTTGGCGCGCACGCAGCCAAAACTGCGGCGGCGGCGGTGGGCGATATCACGATCACCTTGGTGCCGTCGTCGGTTGAAGTTCGCAGCGCGGTGTTTGGCGCCGGCGGTGCCTTCGAAGCGCTGAGACCGGGAATGGCGCTGGTCGATTTGAGCGGCACCGACCCGGACTGCGCCCGAGAACTGCAAGAACGTTTGCAGGAAAAAGAAGCGACCTTCATTGGCGGGACGATTCATGCCAGCGGAGCGCCGGCGGTGGTCATCCCCAAAGGGCAGTTTGCCATCGTCATCGGCGGCGCCAAGAGCCAGATCGAATCCAGCGCCAAATTTTTAAACGCTGTGGCGCAGACGATCGTTTGCCTGCCGGAGCCTTGGATGCCCAAGGCATTCAAGATCGCGATCATTTTGTATTCGACCACCAATAACATCATCACGGCGGAAATCTGTTCTTGGCTCACCGCCCAGGGCGCCGATCCCAAACTTTTTCTCCAACTTATGCAGAGCACCGGCTCGCCGGCGTCAGCAGCGCGAATGGAAGAGTTCATGAAGCGCAACAACAATAATGGCGGCGCGCTCAGCAACAGTTACAAAGATTTTCGCCAAGCCTTGAACATCGCTGCCAAGTTGGAGATTCCGATGCCCTTGGCGTCGATGGCCAATCAAATTCAGGAAATGGGCCGTGCCGCCGGGTTCAAGCGCTTGAATAGCCCGGCGGCCATGGGCAAACTTTACGAACTGCTGACTGGGGAGGATTTGAGCGCGGCGACGATGGGTTCGGAAAAGCGCATCCCCGAAAGCAGAGCGCCGCGCATCGTTTGGTTGGGCGACTGACGTCCCGCTGGGCTTGACCGAGGCTACTTCGATCGACGCTGTTTAGGCTAGCAGACGACCGAAGCCTGGGACAGGCGCTTTGATCCCCAGCGTTTGCATCACCCACCAGAGCGACGCGGCCGTGGAGGCCACCACCGGCAGTTGTGTGTCGTTTTCCAACTCTTGAATGTAAGCGACCGTGCGCCAGCGGCCTTGCAAGAGCAGGCTTTCGACGCCGGGATTTTGCCGCCAGAGCTCGCGGGCGACTTTGTAGGATGAATAGTCCGGCAGCTTCACCTGGTCGACCGGTTTGGAAACCTCCAAGCCTTTGATCGCCAGCACCTTGATGCCGCCGTCTTCGTAGTATCTCTGCACGGCTTGATTGATCGATTCTTTATAAGCCGTCGCGATCACCGTGGAATTGACCTTTAGGTGCTTGAGGGCCTGCACCGTCGCGCTCATGGCGGTGCTCACCGGCAGGCCAACTTGTTGCGATAGTCTGGCGACGACTTCCTGCTCGACGGCGTAGCCGCGTTGGGTGCCGAGAGTGATGCCGCCCAGCAAGATCGCGTCGCACTCCTCTGCTTTGAAGATGCCGAGGCCGGCGCCGAGAGCATCAATCGCCTTGTTAAACTCAGTTTCAGTGTGAGATTGGACGTTCAGACCAGAGGAGACAATGGTAAAGCCTTCCGGTAGGATCCGATCCCAATCCGATGGCGTTTCAAATACCGATGGTGATAGGTAGCCGATGCGTGCTTTCCAGCCTGACACTTTGGATTCCTCCTGAGAGATTGCGACCGGCAAGAATGTGAATCCCTACTTATCGTAACTATCCGCGGATGGGAAGCGGCGCCGGCGCTGTGGCTTACGGCGATTGGGCACTGGGCGATCGGGCAAATCACTACCACTCTAATATATAATATTTGACAGATAGCGGGGTGATAATGCTATTCTTAGCGTCTAAGCTACAGAGGTTGTCTCGCGTACTTGCAAATGGTTCTTCGTTAATGAAAAGGTTCACTGGTATTTTGGTAAAATAAGTTATGAATTTTAAAAGGGCTTTAACCTACAATAAAATCTTTGGGTGGATCGTCATCGGTGCTTTATTGGCTAGCAACAGTCCAACCGCCGCTGTTGAAACGCCGACTCCGGAGTTTAATCGTCGGGCGACCGCCACCGCACAGCTGCTGGCGGGTATCACGCCGAATCCAGCCGAGCCGGCATTCAACCACTTGCTCGAACTCGATGCGTGGAAAGAGCATCAGAAGTGGATGACTTCCCAGTGGGCCGAGGTGCGCGGACGAATCAAGACGGTTGAAGGGTGGCGCGATCATGAGCTTAAAATCGCCAATCCCCAGAAAAAAACCCTGCTTTATCCTTTTAGCGGGCCGGACTTTTTCAACGCCTATGCTTTTTTTCCGGAACATTCCCGCTACGTTTTCTTTAGCCTAGAGCGTCCTGGTACGTTACCTGATCTAGAATCGGTGACCATGCAACAGTTTGCCAAGCTGCTCACCGACGTGCGTGGGGCATTTCGCGATATTTTCGAACGCAATTATTTTATAACTTCGTACATGAACAAACAGCTCACGACCCCATGGATCCGCGGCACCGTGCCGGTAATGGCGACCATGATGGCACTGATGAATCGCCGGATCGTGCGTATCGAACCCATCGATTTGTTCCCAGAGTTGACTAAGGTTTATGATTCACCGGAAGGCAAACGGCCACGTCTGCTCCTGCGTGGGGTGCGTATCGAATTTTCCAACCCGGGCGCACCGGGTGTGCAGCAGCTCTATTACTTTTCCTTAGATGCGACCGATAAGGCTCTGGAATACTATCCGGACTTTCTCAATTGGGTTGGTCAGAACCGGCCCGCCAGCGCGCTTATCAAGTCGGCGTCATACCTCTTGCACGATGCCCAGTTTTCCAAGACTCGGGCGATGGTTTTGGACTCCGCGGATCTTTTGGTGCAAGACGACACCGGTATTCCCTATCGCTTCATCAATCAGACTCCTTGGCAGGCGAAGCTCTACGGCAAGTATAATAAGCCGATCAAGCCGATGGGATATGGATATCAAAAAGATCTCGACGCGGCCTTTAAGGCCAAGGTGCAGACCAATGAGTTGCCGTTTGCTTTCGGTTATCATTGGCGCGGCGGTCAGGGCGCTCTAATACTCGCCACCAAGGAACGCAATTCAAATTAGTCTACGACAGTTGCTCCTCGTGAGCTGCCTCGTCCTCATGGCACAAGGCTGTGCCACCCAGATCACTCGCCGTTCGTTTCAAACCAGCGACGGCGTGGTTCTTTCGGTCCTCGAGTCGGGACGAGAATACGCCGCCAGCGGCAATCTCAAGATCGCCATGGTCACCGGCTGGTCGATGCCTGCGAGTATCTGGCAGAATCAACTTGACGAATTCGGCCGGAGCTATTACTCACTCGCCATCGATCCGCGCGGCCAGGGCGCCTCGCAGGTGCCGGCGGATGGCTTCACCGCAGAACGGCGAGCCAAGGATCTCAAAGAATTTCTCGATCCGTTAAATAATGTCCTGCTGATCGGTTGGTCCCTCGGCGCCATTGAATCATTGCAGTACGTACATATGTTCGGCTCCAGCCGGTTGGCGGGCATGGTGCTAGTCGACAGTTCTGTCGGCGAGGAGCCGGCGCCGCCGCCGGGCGACACTTTTCTGCAAGCGCTGCGCAACGATCGTGACAAGGCTTTGGATGGCTTCGTTCGGGCGATCTTCAAGTCACCTCGCAGCGACGCCGAAATTCACGCCATGGTCGACGGTGCCAAACGCATGTCGCTGGATCAAAGTATAGCGCTGTTGTCCTATCCGTTCCCCCGTAACCACTGGAAAGAGATCGTGCATGCATTCACGAAGCCGCTGCTTTATGTCGTCACGCCGCAATTCGAGGAGCAGGCGGCCAATCTGCAAAAAAACCGGCCCGGCACCGAGGTGCAAGTCTTCAAAGATGCCGGACATACCTTGTTTGTCGACGAACCGAAACGCTTCAATGCGTTGATTCTTAAATTCGCCGAATCCTTATCACCGCGTTAGGCGTTAGTCATCCCAGTTGAGTGCAATCTTGCCGCCTTCAGTTGGGGATTATAACAACGTCGCCGCCCGTTTGGGGAAGCTGTGGCCACAGTATCTGGCAAGCCGCTAAGCCGGGAATAAAACCAGAGATCAGAAAATAGCACTGGTAGCTGAGAACTATCACGGCTCGCCGAAAAAGCGCACGGTGTTGTCATAAAGCAGTTTGCGCTTCTGTAAAGCAGAAAGGTCCGGCCGTTCGAGAATTTCCAGGGCGGCGTTGTCGCGGCCTTCGCCATGGGGAAAGTCCGAAGAGAACAGCACCTGGTCTTCGCCGATCAAGTCAAATAGTTGCTGTAACATGCGATCGTCGGCTTCGGCGGCCATAAAGATACGGCCGGATTTGACGTAGTCGCGGATACTGGCGCGCGGCAGGTCGGCGGCGTTGGGCATGCTCAAGCCGAACGGGTGGGCGCCGCGGTCGAGCGGCAGATAATGGTCCATGCGCGACACCATGTAGAAAATCCACTCGGCGCCAAATTCCAAAAACGCCACTTTCAACTCTTGATAACGATCGAGCATGCGGTGGCCGACGATAGCCATGAACGCCAACTGCGCCGGCAAAGACATGCCGATGATATGACCGTCGTAAATGCTCCGGCCTAGCTGGGCCAGCGGCGGATAGCTCATGCCCATGTGGACGCAGAGCGGCAGCTTGGTTTTGGCGAACTCATCCCAAATCGGCAGAAAGCTCGGATCGGAAAGCAGCCGTTCACCGGCGGTGCCGAACACCACGGCGGCGCGCGCGCCCAAGCGCTGCATCTCTTCGATGGCCGCCAGCGCCTGGCGCGGCTCGCGCAGCGGCAATAAGCCCGACCATTTGAGACGTTGGGAGTTGGCCGCGCACTGCTTGGCGACAAAACGGTTGTAAGCGCGGCACAGCGCCGCTTCGAATTCCGGGTCGTTGGTCATATGAGCGTAAAGCGTGCTTGGGAAAATCATTTGGACATCGAAACCCATGCGATTCATGTCTGCCAGCCGCGCCCGCGGATCGTTGAGCGTCATGCTGCCGATGGAACAATGCTCGCGACTCAGGTTGGCGCCAAACTCTACTAACACATTGCGTGGTGTATTCGCTTGTTGAGCGCCGGGACCGAGAGCGTGCGGTTCGAGCGAACCCTCGATCAACCATCCGGCGTTGAAATTGCCTAATCCCGCATCGTCATGAATCGTCACCGGCCGCGGCCGTCGCGCGCGAAACTTTTCCGGCAAGTCTCCCCACATGCTGGGATTGATCGAGCCGTGAGCGTCGGCGTCAAAGATGCGGTAACCTTGCAGCATGATGGTATGTTCCTTTTCTAATGGTGGTGCGGATGATGCGCCATGTGCGGTTTATTACTTCACCACGAAGGCACGAAGGACACGAAGATTTCGGATGAATATTCTTCCGAAGTTCGTGCTCTTCGTGCCCTTCGTGGTGAATGGTCCGTCGCAGTCATCGCAACCTGCGCCGGGCGTCAGGCAAAAAGCCGCTGTCTTCGAGAGCGCGGACATAGGCCGGGTTGTTCAGTTGGGTGATATCGACCTGGGCGACTTTGGGGTTGATGCGGGCGACGATGCGCTGGACGATTTTCCAAGCCGCGACATCCGGCAGTAGGTCGATGGTTGCCATTTGTCCCAGCACTTTGTACGACGCCTCGGCGTCTTCGAGCCGGGGAAAACGAAAACTCTTGCGCAGGATCTCGGTGACATCGAGTCTGGCGCTGGGATCGTGAATCATAACTACGGAATCGACCAGGCCTTTGAGTAAGCGGGAAATGATATCCGGGTTGTGCGACGGTGAGTCACGCAAAAAGCAGATCGTCGTGCCTTGGTAGGGGATCGGCAATTTGCCGATGTCGGCCAGAACGTTGGCGCCGGCGCGTTTGGCGGCTTCGCTGAAGCTGTAAGGAATTACCGTGGCGTCGACGCCGCCGGTACCGAGCGCCTGGGTGACCGTGGCAGTGTCGCCCAAGATGCGCATCTTGAGATCGTACTTGTCCGGATCGATGCCGAGAAAATCTAACGCGATCATGGTTTGCAGCCAGAAACCGCCGCCGATGCTTTGCACGCCGAACGACTTGCCGCGCAGCTCTTCGAGCGTGCGGATTTCTTTGCGCGCGACCAGCTCGCGGGGAATCTTGGCCACGGCAGAGGCGACGCATTGGAGGCGCATGCCGCCGGCCGCGGCGCTCAGAGCGTTGGCCGGCGAGCCGTAGTTGTATTGTACCTGGCCGTTGGCGAGAGTCGCCATGCTGAGGGAGCCGTTGCGCAGCTGTACCATGCGGACATCGAGGCCGTATTTTCTGAAAGTACCGCGCTCGACACCGACCCACATGGGACCGGCGGTTTCGTTTTGGCCGGCGTAGGCGACCAGGATCGGCGTCAGGGTCTGCGCTTGGGCAGTGAACGAAACTGCCAGTAGGCTACTCACCACGAAGGCACGAAGGACACGAAGGTTTCGGATGGTCATTTTCATAATTGAACCCCGCGCTTTTGCCGACAGCCTAGATTTTGTAATAGCGCCGCGCGTTCTCGCCCAAGATCGCGGCTTTGTGTTCGTCCTTGAGATCTTTGCGCACTTGGATTTCGTCGATCTCTTCCAAGCAATTATCCAACGAAATTTCATGGGGGAAGTCCGAGGCGAACATGAATGGCGCCGGGCCGACCCGTTCGATGGCGTAGGCGAGCGCTTTCTCGTTGCCTTCGCAACTGCAGAATATTTTACCGCAGGTGAAGTAGTCCACCGGCTTTCGATTGATCCGCAAGCCGCCATATTCTTGCTCTCTCGCCAACCGGTCGAGGACCATGGGTATCCAGCAGGTGCCGCCTTCCAAGAACCCGACGCGCAAGGTTGGAAACTCATCGAACACGCCGTCGACGATCATACCGGTGGCGGCGATCGCGAGGGGAACCGGCATGCCGAGGGCGCGGGTGGCCGGGAAGACCGTGTAAGTGTTGAATCCCAAGTCGCCATAGCAACCGCCATGCACGGCCAGCGCACAGTCAAGCTTGGCCGCTTCTTCATACACCGGCCAGAAATGTTTGGCGCTCAGATGCGGATTCAAACCATTGGATGGCAGCATGGCGCCAACCATACCCAGGTCTTTTATTGCCCGCCGCAACTCGGTTACGGCAGCGGGGACATCTTGCAGCGGAATCAAGGCGACGCCTTTGAGGCGCGAGTTGTACTTTAAATACTTCGCGACGAGCCAGTCGTTGTAGGCTTTGGCGTAGGCGATCGCCCAGGGCGCGAAGGCGACCTGGCCGTAGGCGAGTCCTTCGGTGGGGAACAGCGCGCTGAATTCGAGACCCATCTTGTCGAGAAACTGCACCCATTTTTCCGGGCCGACGGTGGGATCGAAGGTGCCGGGCTTGCGCTCTTCCAAGCGCGGCGTGTGGAAGCGGTCGAGGCTTGGCAACACCCGCCGCGGATTCATGTGGCCGGTGGTTTTGAACGGTTCGCCGACGAGCCGGATGATCTCATCGGTGTTTTCCATGACATGACCGTCGCAGTCGACAAATCGGTTCGCCATCGTCTGTCCTCCGATCGTTGTATTGCCTTGAATAGTGGGGGCGATGGCAGGCTGTCAACAGGTATTTTCAGTTAGGTGTTTAGCGTCTAGGTTTTCAGACTTGGACCGTCTCTAATAGGCGCACTCTTTAAGGCAAGACCCCCGGACTCTAGACTTGTCATGAACGCCACTCTTGGTTTATTGCTGCAAGCAAGGAGACCGATCCATGCCTTATGCTAAAGCTAAAGACGGAGTTGAGATTTACTACGAGGCCACTGGCAAGGGAGCGCCGTTTTTGTTTTTGAGCGAGACCGCTTGCGACGGCGCGGTGTGGAATCTTTATCAGACACCGGAGTTCGCTCGCGATTACTGCGTCGTGACGCTCGATTACCGTGGCACGGGGCTGTCGGGAAAGCCGTCGGCGAAATACAGCACGGCGATGTTCGCCGAGGATGCCGTCGCGGTGCTCGATCACCTTGGCCTCGACGGCGCCATCGTTTGCGGTCACTCCATGGGCGGGCGGGTGGCGCAGCTGCTCGCCCTCGACCATCCGGGCAAAGTCAATAAGTTGATTCTCGCCTCCAGCGGCGCCGCCCATCCGGGCGATCGCGGCATTCCGCTACGCATCGCCAAGGAGATGGTCGAGTGGGGCTATGTGAAATATGTCCGGGATCACACCATCGTGGTCGGCTGGACCGAGGAGTACGCACGCAACCACATGAACGAGATTGAGAAGTATCTGCAGGTGCGCATGGCGAATCTATGCCCGGTGGAGTTCTACTTCCGCCATGTGCTGGCGCGCCAGGAGCATGACACCAGCGGACGATTGAAAGATATCAAAGTGCCGACGCTGATCTTTGTCGGCGACGATGATCACTTCGTCGTCAGTGACATGTCGCACCGCAGCGGCGCGGATATCTTGGCCAAGGGCATCCTTAACTCGAAGCTGATCGTCCTGCCGGGAGCGCGGCATAGTTACTTCTATACCGAGCCGGAAAAGGTTCATGGCATGATGCGGGAGTTTTTGAACCGCTGAAAGACACTGATCACCACGAAGGACACGAAGTTCACGAAGGAAAGAACAAGAAATGACGGAGGGGCAACATGGCTTACAGTGCAAAGGGTAGAAGCAAAAACTTTCCGGTGTTCGACTGCGATAGTCATATTTACGAACCGCCGGAGATTTGGGACAAGTACATTCCGCAGAACAACCGCGATTTCGCGAAGACGCACTTCTATCGGGATTCGGACCGGTTGTTTCTAGTGCGCAACTCGCGCATCAGTTTTCGCGATCCCGACAAGTGGAAATATCCCGGAGAAACTTGGCATCCGGGATTGACCAAGAAGATCATCGGCCAGACTCAACCCGGCACCAAAGACTGGGACGAGACCATCGGCCGCAACAAAAGCGCGCGCGATCCCAATGCGCGGCTTAAAGACATGGATGCTTCCGGAATCGACCAGGTGATGATTTTCCCGTCGACCTTCGTTTACCTACCGCTGGTGGAAAACGCCGACGCGGCTTACATCTGCGCTCGCGCCTACAACGATTGGGCTTACGATTATTGCAGCGCCGATAAGAAGCGGCTGTTTCCCGCCGCCGTGTTGCCAACGCAGAATGTCGATTTCGCCATCGAAGAACTGCGCCGGGTCGCCAAGCGCGGCTTCAAATCCGCTTTGGTTCGGCCGATCATCGCCCAGGGTAAGTATCCGACCTTTCCTGAATACGATCCGTTGTGGCGCGAGTTTGAGGAACTCGGCATGGTGCTGGGCATGCATACCTTCCCGTCGCGCGGTGAGGCGATGTCACCGGAACTCGACAAGCGCATGGGCGCCAACCGCAAGCGGCTGTTCTCGGACGAAGACATCATGGTTTACTCGCCGGGGCAGTTCGTCGCCAACATCATGCAGATCATGGGCTCCAAGCAGGCTGGCGATGCGGCCTACGGCTTCATGGCCGAGGCGATGACCTGGACCGGGGTCGTGCTAATGACCGGCTGGTTGGAAAAATTTCCGCGTTTGAAAGTGGCGATCTTGGAATCCAACTCCAGCTGGCTGCCGCTGGTGCTGGAAAAGGCCGAGACCTACCTTGACCTTTACAAGCATATCGGTGAAAAAATCGGCGACCCCCACGAGGTATTTTACAAGCAGTGTTTCATCGCCTTCGAAAGCGACGAGATGATTACACTCCGGTTATGGGATCTGTTCGAGAACGTCGCTCTATGGTCGTCCGACATGCCGCATCTCGATGCCTCCGATGTCTGGGAAGCCATCGATCACATGGACAAGTACCAAGTGCCGCAGAGCGCGCGCGAGAAAATGCTCGGCGGCAACGCCCGCCGGCTGTACGGCATCGAACCGGAGCTATTCGTTACCCAAGCGCCTGATGAATATAAGCCGCAGACGATGTCGCGGTATGCGTAAACGATTAAGACACAGGTTCCAATCGTTCCAGCTGTTCAAAACGTTCCACCCCCACCTATATCCTCCCCCGCGTAGAGACTGTGTCGTAATGAGCAAATGCCCCACATCTGTCATCCCGAGCGCAGCGAGGGATCTCGTGTTTTCAGCCACATACGAAGAAGAGATTTCTCGGCTTCACCTCGAAATGACAGTTGCGACACAGTCTGGTATGCGGGGAGGATAGGGAGAAGGAGCGGTTAATTGAGCTCCTATCTTTTGTAGAGCTGCTTGACGAAGCCCGTGGCTTCGACTTCTCGCACCAAGCTTGGGTCGACAAATTGTCGCGGATCGGCGCTGGCGGCTTTCGGTTCGCGCGGCGCGATGTCGTCGAGCAAGGTTTTTACGCCGTCTGGAGTCGGCAGCAAGTTGTCGGGGTAAGCGGCGGTGTAAGTTTGCCAGGCGCGCTCCAAAGCTTCTTGGTCGGTGATGCGCAGGTACTTGCCCCAGATCGCTTTGGCTTCTTCTTTGTTGGTTTTGTTGAAATGGGTCGCTTCGATCATGGCGCGGGTGAATTTCAGCAGCAGCGGCCGTTTGGCTTTGACGATGGCCTCCCGCGTCAGCACGGCATTCCACCAGAACGGTATCTTCAGCGAGCCGATATCGAACAAGTGGCGAAAGCCCATCTGCAATGCCTGGCGGACGAACGGCTCCGGCATAATGGTGAAATTGATCACGCCTTTGGTCAGGGCGGCAAACCGTTCCGGATTGCCGCCGGCGGTGATGATACGGGTGTCTTTCTCAGGGTCGATATTCAAGCGGCGCAGGGCGAAGCGCAAGCCCATATCCGACGTGCTGCCAATACGATTGACGCCGCCGATCTTGCCTTTGAGTTGTTCAATGCTGGTGATGCTTTGTTGCGATAGAATATGATCGACGAAGGTGCGCACCATGCCGAGGATCATCACCGTGTCGGCGCCGGCGAGGCGGGAACTGACCAGCGTCGTCACGGAGATCGCTGAAACATCGATCTCGCCGGCGAGCAAGGTTTGCAGGACGATGGGGCTGGCGCTGATGCTGATGATCTCCGGCTCGACGCCATACTTTTGCATCAGCCTCTTTTCTTGCAATACCCAGATGCCGGCGTTGGCAGGACTGGCGCCGGCCCAGGCGATGCGGATGCGTTCTTGGGCAAACAGCGTCGCGTTCTGACAGATGACAAAGAGAAGCACGCCGAAAAGTTTGATGATCATGCTTCCTCCCAGGATAAAATTCCAAAAATTAACTATCCTGGCATCTCCGCCAACAATCTGCCGTAGCCTTTGATCTTATGGCGCAAGCCGAGGCTCAGTTGTGTGCCCCAGGCGCGCGCCGGGCCGGCGTGGACCACGGTCTTGCCGGATTGGTTTTCCAAGCGCTCAATGATCTCGACCGACTTCCACGCCGAGCCGAGCATGTAGATGCCATCGGCGTTTTTATGCTTGCTGGCGACGCTCAGCATGAATTCCAAAATTGTTTCCGGCGGTATCTGCGGCACGTCCAAGAAGGCCCCGCCGATTCCTTCCATGGCCAGCACTTCGAAGCCCGCGTCGGTGAAGTAGCGGGCGAAGATGTTGTTCATCTTTTCCGGGAAATAACTCGCGCCAACGAACTTCTTCATGCCCAGGGTGTGAAACGCCTTGACGTGATTTTGCCCCGAGGTCCACATCGGCACGTTGTATTTCTTTTCCCAGCTGGCGATGAGCTCCTGTTCCTTTTTGTAGCCCAACAGCATGAACGGCGGCGCACCGCTGGGGCGGACCAGATTGGCGCCCATCTTGGCGAACTCCGCTGACTTCGCTTCATAACCCGGCATCGACGTGCTGAACTCCTCCGCGGTGCCTTGGGTGAAATTCATGGTCGAGTAGAGGAATTTGATCTTTGCCGGAATCAAGGTGTCGAGATCGAGCTCTTGTCCCGCTTCCGGACGATTGGTCGGACGGACCGTACCGACGAGATATTCTTTTTCGCTGTCAGCCATATATGTTCTCCCTATTTGTGACGGTTTGAGTTACTTTGTGGAACCCGTTTGCTTTCGATTCATACTTTTTCAATATAATGGTCAAGGTAAACAAACATAGATGTGGGCTCCGTCTGGATGGTTATTCTTCCGCCGGCGCGCCACCGGACTTCGCTAGATCCTCGACCTTTATTTTCTCGACGTTGAGTTTCTCGGCGGCCTTGGTCATGCGGTCCAGTACTTCATCGAAGCCCAGCGGCGCTGCGTCCTTGGGGCGGAAGCGGATCGGATTGATGCGCGCGACGACGAAGCTCTTGAGATAGGGGCTGGTGAGTCCTTTGGCTTTTAATGCTTCGACTTTTTCGACGACGGTTTTGTCGAGGTCCATCAAAGCCTTGGCGCGCTCGCGGCGGACTTCGATGGCCGAGCCAAGGGACTTTTTTAAAAACTGGTCCGAGCGCCGCAGGATCGGGTGATAGGCGCCACCGCTGAAGCGGCCGTTTTCGAGGTAGCAGAGGCCGAGCGTGATGAGCGCGGCCTCTTCGAACTCCAGCGCGTAGTTTTCTTCGGTAGCATCGTCCAGCGTCGCCAACTCCTGATACATGCGGATGACTTCCAACGCGCGCTCGCGCAAATTGTGCGCCTTCTCGGTATTCAACGCGAGAATCTGGTAGGCGGCGGCCGCTTCTGGCACGACAATGGCAATGATGGTTTTGGCACCGAGGGTCTTCATCGCCTGCAAGCGATGATTGCCGTTGGGCGTCCAGTAACGCGTCGGACTGTCTTTGACTTCTTGGTGCACGGTGATGATGGGATCGAGAAAACGGCCGAGCTTGGCGATGACGCCTTCGAGTTTGCGCGCGTGGGTGTCGGAAAGATTGCGCTGGAAGGGCGTCGGCTCGACTTGGTCGATGGGCAGGGCGGCGAGGATTAGCCAATGTTCGCCGAACGGCTCGCGGTAAGTCGTCAGCACTTTGCCGCCGTCCCGGTCGATGGTGTCCTGCAGTTGGGTGATGCTGGCAGGTGGCGCGGCTGAAACTATTTCTTTCGCGCCGATGCCCGTCGACTTGCCGGCGAGCTTGCGCCGCTTGCGCAGGCCGCCACTTTTCTTTTTAGCTTTTTTCTCAGCCATTTCTTATATCCGAGCCCGGACTTCTGCGCTGCTCATACTGCACTGCGGCTCCAAGCGGGTCAACTTGGCTTTGGACAATACAATACGCAGTGCGCTGCCGGCAACCAGGGCGCCGCCGATCAACACGGCCACCGGCGCGCCGGCGAATTCTGCGATGGTTCCTGCGAAGGTGCCGCCGATCGGCGTGACTTCCCAAGCCAGCCCGGAGATCCCCATGACCCGTCCGCGTAGCTGCTCGGGCAGATGGAGCTGCAAGGTTTGATTGACGCTCGTCATATAAAATTGACTGGTCAGCCCCAGGGCGAAGACCAAGCCTAGGGAGAGGGTGTAAACCGGCGACAACGCGAAGAGCATTAGAATAATGCCAAAGAGCATCGCGCCGACCGTGGTTTGCCGCACTTGGTGGCCGCTATGCGACAAAACCGCTGCCAGCAGCGTACCTACCAAAGCGCCGCCGCCGGCAGCGCTCTGCAAAAATCCAAAACCCCGGGATCCGACCTGCAGGATGTCGCGGGCAAAGACCGGCATGAGCGTGACGTACGACATGCCGAAGACGCTGTTGAAAAACGTCAGACCGATGAAGGTCAGGTACAGCTCGTTGTGGCGAATGAAATTCACACCGTCCTTCATCTGCTGCAACATGCCCCCGGAGCTCGCCGCGGTGGGCTCATGTTGCAAGTGGATGAACAGCCAGAGGACGACCGCGCTAAGCGAGGCGGCAAAACAAAAGGCATAGGTGACGGCGACGCCGAACAGATAGATCAGCATGCCGGCGAGCGCTGGTCCGGCAAGCTTGCACAGTTGCCAAATGGTGCCGCCGATGGCCACCGCGTTGGGAATATCTACTTTGGGCACCATATGAGGTAATAGCGCCATGCGGCTCGGACGGTCGAAGGCACGCACGGCGCCGGAGATAAACGCGATCGTCATGACATGCCAAAGGGCGACCTGCCCGGTGACGATCAAGGTCGCTAAGATGAAATAAAGCAGGGCGACGCCGGATTGGGCGACAATCATGATGCGGCGGCGATCGGCGCGGTCGGCGATCACGCCGCCGACCAGGGTTAAAGTTATCGTAGGAATCGCCTGACTTAGTCCCGTCAGCCCGAGCAGCAGCGGTGAATTGGTCAGCTCAAGCACGAGCCAGCTTTGCGCCACGTACTCCATGTTTTGCGCCAACACCGACGCGAGCTGGCCGAACCAGTACAACCGATAGTTTCTATGGCGCAGCGCGCTCACCGCCAGACTAAGGCGCCGGCGGGCGGAGACGTATTGCATCGTGGATGAGGCCATACTTGATGATTCGGTTCCCGGTGGATTTAACTGCTGCGCTCCAACGGCGGGTTCGCTTTCACAAAATAAACGTCGCTCGGTTGAGGATGACGCTGCTACCTTTTATCATGACGCGACATCTAAAGGAAAAGGCAAATTCCCAATGGCTCAATACGATTACGATCTTTTTACCATCGGCGCGGGTTCGGGCGGCGTCCGCGCCAGCAGACTCTCGGCAACCTTCGGCGCGAAAGTCGCAGTCGCTGAGGAACGCTATCTTGGCGGCACCTGCGTCAATGTGGGGTGTATTCCGAAAAAACTCTTAGTCTACGCATCTCATTACGGCGAGGACTTCGACGATCTCGCGGGCTACGGCTGGACGGTCGGGGAGCGCCGTTTCGATTGGGCCAAACTGATCGAGAACAAGAATAGGGAAATCCATCGGCTCAACGGCATTTACCGAAAAATTCTCGCCGACGCTGGGGTGGCGCTCATCGAGGGGCATGCCGAGGTCGTCGACCCGCATACGGTCGTCATCGATGGTAAGCATATCACCGCTAAATATATCTTGGTCGCGGTCGGCAGTTGGCCGTCGGTGGCCAAGTTTCCGGGCGCCGAGTTTGCGATCACCTCCAACGAAGCTTTCTATCTGCGGTCGTTGCCCGAGCGGGTCATCGTGGTTGGCGGCGGCTATATCGGCGTCGAGTTCGCCGGCATCTTTCACGGTCTCGGCGCCCATACCACGCAACTCTATCGGGGCGAGATATTTCTGCGCGGTTTCGACGACGATATTCGCAAGACCCTCGCCGACGAAATGCGCAAGCGCGGCGTCGATCTGCGCTTCAAGACCGAAATCAGCAAGATTGAAAAGATCGGCGGTCAGCTCAAAGCGACGCTGACCGATGGCAGTGTCCTGGCGGCCGAGCAGATTCTTTACGCCACTGGTCGCGGCTCCAAGACGCCCGATCTCGGTTTGGAAAAAGCCGGGGTAACGCTTAAGGACAATGGCGCGGTCGTAGTCGATGAATATTCAAAGTCGACGGTCGATAGCATCTACGCCATCGGCGACTGCACCGACCGGATGATGTTGACGCCGGTTGCGATCGCCGAAGGGATGGCACTGGCGAATACGCTCTTTAACAACAAGCCGACCAAGCCGAGCTATTTGAATGTCCCGACGGCTGTATTTAGCACGCCCAACTGCGGCACGGTCGGTTTGACCGAAGCGGAGGCGCGCTTACGCGGCCGGAACATCGACATCTATCGAACTTCCTTCAAACCGCTACGCCACACGCTCACCGGCCGCGACGAGCGCACCATGATGAAGCTGGTAGTCGATCAAGTCAGCGATAAAGTTCTCGGCTGCCATATGGTCGGTCCTGACGCCGGCGAAATCACCCAAGGTCTCGCGATCGCGCTCAACTGCGGCGCCACCAAAGCGCAGTTCGATATGACTATCGGCATCCATCCAACGGCAGCGGAGGAGTTCGTCACCATGCGGACCAAGGTTGCGAGTTGAAAGGCAAGGCGACGACGCCTCGCGTGGTCAATGTCCAACTAGGGAATGGTTGAATTCTCTTGCCGTTAGGCTGCGTGAAGAGTTGTCATGCCGGCGCAGGCCGGCCTTTCGTTTCGAATTCGCTTCACCGACAAAACACTGGGGTCCAGCCCCGGATCGGGTCTAGGGAAAGGCTCTGCGCTGGGTTCACCAAAGGACGAGTCTACTGCCGGTCGACTTTTCTTTCCGTCATTCCGGCGCAGAGCCTGCCCCGGACTCGATCCGGGGCCGGAATCCAGGTTTTCTTTGGCCTTGCCGCGCCGCTGAAGATGGATGCCGGCCTGCGCCGGCATGACAAATCTTGCCGACGCCTGCCCTGCGCAACGTCGAAGGGACGAGAGGCTTTAATTATTCATCCTGGGTGACTTTTAGGTCTGTCGCGCCGGGTAGATTTTAACTTTTTTGGCGCTGGTGACGGGACGCTTTTCTATTGAGTCGAAGGGCTGGCCGGGAGCCCATTCTCGAACCGCGACAATTTTATTTTTGCCCGATCTTTTCTTTGCCTTTGTCTTTGCCATACTGGCAATATGACACACCCGCGGAAATTTGACTAGACAATCGTTCTCCAACGCGGGCATCGGTAATTTAAGCCAAGCGACTATCGAGATTCATCCGTGTCGGAGCGGAGGTTGGGTCTCTCGCGGAGTTTTGATTTCGCTGTTCGAAGCCGCTAATTGAACGGCGTTATCGTGATGTTAGGTTTGATGGCAGGAGACCGACTCAGTTTACTTGACGATGACTGTTTGGGGATTTCCTATGAAAGCCGACTTAACGGAACTTGAAGAGGATGCGCAGCTCCGCGAGTCTGATCGAATCGACCCGGCGCTGATCGAACGCGAGCCCGACGATTACCGGCGCCGCTTATCGCAAGCCGAAAATGTCCTGGCGAATCTGCCGCAGGCTTTTCTGATCACCGATGCCGAAGGACAAATCGTCGATGCCAATCCGACCCTTAGCGCGCTTTTCGCTTACGCCAAGGAAGAGCTGCTCGACATGGCGATCTATGAGTTGGTGACGAGTCAAGGCCGCGAAGCGCTTTTCCAATGTATTCGAAATCGAGGTTTAGATAAGCAATCCGCGCTGCAAGCTGTTTGCCGGCGTAAAGACGGGCATGAACTAACGGTTGAATTTCAGATCGCGGACTTCAATCAAGCCGACCAGGATCTGCTACTCGTTTCCTGTCGCGATGTCAGCCAACAAGCGCCGCTAATAGAACGAGTGTGCCGAAGCGAAAGAGTTCTCGCCGAGACCCAGCAGTTGAGTCTTACCGGTAGTTTCTCCTGGCAGGTGGCAACCGGTGAGATCGACTGGTCCAAAGAAACGTTTCGCATTTTTGGCTACGATCCAGTCGACAAGCCGACCATTGAGATGGTGCGCCGGCGAATTCATCCCGGCGACCTTCCCGAGTTCGAGCGCTATCTAAATTCTGCACCGTTAGAAGGCAAAGATTTTGCTTTCGTTCACCGCTTGTCGATGCCCGATGGCGCCGTCAAACATTTGAAAGTCGCCGCGCGCGCAGTGAGGAACCAATCCGGACAACTGGTTGAATTTGTCGGCGCGGTGATGGATGTGAGCGCTCAGATCGGCGCGCAGCAAGCGCTCGAAAAGGCGCTTCACGAAGCGCAAACCTTTAAAGACCAGTTTCGCCTCGCGCTCGATACCAGTCCCGGTTTGATGTGGACGGGGTTGCCAGACGGTTCGCGCGATTTTCACAATCGGCGCTGGTTGGAATACACCGGTTTATCGTTCGACGACGGCTTGGGCTGGGGATGGCGACGCGTATTTCATCCGGAGGACCTCGTAAGGTTCGACAGTCAGTGGCGCGAGGCGGTTCGGCTGACCGAGCCGCTGGAGGTCGAAGTTCGCTTGCGCAGCGCCGGCGGCGAATATCGGTGGTTCCTGGTTCGCGCGACGGCGGTGCGCGATGAGCACGGCAATCTGACCAAGTGGTATGGGTCGTCCACGGACATTCACGACCGCAAGCAGGCGGAGACCTTGCTGGCCGGCGAGAATCGCCTCCTCGAGTTGATTGCAAAGGGCGATTCATTCGCGTCAATCCTGAGAGAACTGTGTCTCCTAGTTGAGGAAATTTCCAGCGACTCCCTGGCTTCGATTCTGCTGTTGGAACCGGCCAGCCAATGTCTCTGGCATGGCGCGGCGCCCAGTCTGCCGGCAAATTACACCAAGGCGATCGACGGCAGCCGGATCGGTCCGGCTGCGGGTTCCTGCGGCACAGCGGCATTTCGCGGCGAGCCCGTGGTCGTCGGTGATATCGCGACGGATGAGTTATGGGCGGACTATCGGGAATTCGCCTTGGGGCATGGGCTTAGAGCTTGTTGGTCCACGCCGATACTGTCCTGCGATAAAAAAGTATTGGGCACCTTTGCGATCTACCGGCGCACCCCGGGATATCCCACTGCGCAGCATCAAAAACTCATGGACCAGGTAACCCATCTGGCCGCCGTCGCCATCGAGCAAGAACACGCGGCGGAAAAGCTCAGGCAAAGCGAAACCGAGCTGCGCCAGATCGTCGATGTAGTGCCTCAACATATATTTGTCCTGGCGCCGGACGGCCGCCGACTCTACGCCAATCAAGTCGCGCGGGAGTACCACGGTCTTACCCCGGCTGATCCTCAGGAAGACCGTCCGGCGATTTTCGTTCATCCGGAAGATCGGAAAAGAGTGCTGGCTGAGCGCCAGCGGTCAATCTCCCACGGCGTGCCCTACGAGTTGGAAGCTAGACTACGCGATAAGAATGGGCAGTATCGCTGGTTTCTTATCCGCGCCAACCCGCTTAGGGATCAACAGGGAACGATCATCCGCTGGTACGGCACGAGAACCGATATTGAAGATCGCAAACGCGCCGAAGAGAAATTGCGTAAAGACGAAAGAGAGCTGCGACGGATCGTCGATGCGATACCGCAAGCGATCAGCGTCCTGGCGCCGGACGGGTCACTGCTCTACGCCAATGAAGTTGTGCTCGATTACACCGGCCTGAGTTTGGAAGACGTCAAGCGCGATGATTTTCGCGCTCGGCTTTTCCACCCGCACGATCTCGAGCAGTTCGGCGACCAACGCCAGCAGGCGCTGGAGCGCGGCGAAGCCTTCGAAGCCGAGCTCCGGGCGCGCCGCAAAGACGGGCAGTATCGCTGGTTTTTGGTTCGCTACCATCCGCTGCGGGACGATGACGGACGGGTCATCCGTTGGTACGCGACGGGAATCGATATCGACGACCGCAAGCAGGTCGAAGAGCGCGTGCAAAAAGAAAACTTGGCGTTGCGCGAAGAAATCGACACCGCTTCGATGTTCGAGGAGATCGTCGGTTCGTCCGCAGCGCTGCGCAAAGTGCTCGGTCAAGTCGCCAAGGTGGCGGCGGTGGATTCGACGGTGCTCATTCTCGGTGAAACCGGCACGGGCAAGGAACTCATTGCTCGCGCCATTCACAAACGGTCGAAGCGCGCGTCGCGGGCTTTTATCCGGGTGAATTGCGCGGCGATTCCGCAATCGCTGATCGCCTCGGAATTGTTCGGACACGAGAAAGGCGCTTTCACCGGCGCGATGCAACGGCGTCTGGGTCGCTTTGAATTGGCCGACGGCGGGACGATCTTTCTGGACGAGATTGGCGAGCTGCCGGCTGAAACCCAGATCGCGCTCTTGCGAGTGCTTCAGGAGCGGGAATTTGAACGGGTCGGCAGCAGCCAGCCGATAGCCGTGGACGTGCGCGTGCTCGCCGCGACCAACCGGGACTTAAAGGCCGCCGTGGCGGCGGGGACGTTCCGCCAGGATCTCTATTACCGGTTGAATGTTTTTCCAATTCGGATACCGTCGTTGCGCGAACGGACGGACGACATTTCATTGCTCGTCGAGTACTTCATCGAACGGTACGGCAAAGCGGCCGGCAAGAAGTTCAAAAACCTCAACAAACGAACCATGGAGCTGTTCCAAGCCTACGATTGGCCCGGCAACATTCGCGAGCTGCAGAATGTCATCGAGCGGGCCGTGGTGCTGTGCGATGGCGAAACCTTTTCCGTCGACGAGACCTGGTTGAAACGCGACGGGCAACGATCCGGGCCAGTCGTGTCTTTAGTCGCTACTCTCGTCGAGAACGAAAAAGAATTGATCGAAAACGCCTTGGCCGCATGCCAGGGCCGGATTGCCGGCCGCTCGGGCGCCGCCGCCAAGCTCGGAATTCCGCGGCAGACGCTTGAGTCGAAGATCAAGAGCCTGGGAATCGAAAAGCACCGCTTCAAAGCCCGGCAGACTTCTTAAGTCGGCCGGACGGTAAGAACTGTCAATCAACCAACCGCCGCTGGCTTTACTGTTCATTGCGGCGATGTTGAGTTTCTTTCTTGGCTTGCTGTGGTTCCGGCGCGAGATCTATCTGGCCACGAAGAGCCTGCGCATCGGCCCCCGTTGACTCTTCGTACCGCCGGCAACTGTCCAGAGCCGACTCGATCGCGACCGGCACTTGTAGTTTCACTGAAAAGTTTCTAGCTTCAACGAGTGACGAGCCTGATGATCCAACTGCCGCCTGAGCACTACGACCTGTTCGTAGCGGCGTGCGATATTACCTCTCCCGAATATACGGTCCTCAAAAATAATATCGTCGCCACGTCCCAAAACAGCGAGGAGCCGCCAACCGTCGATATCTTGTGTGACTTGGTTGAGGCGAAGCTGCTCCTTGAAACTGCGAAACGGGTCTATCCAGAGGCGGCGCCTTTCATCGAAGATGCGCTGAGCGTCGCACCAGAAGTTTAGAGTTGCGGTTTTCTCACTTGCCCTTTCTCCTCCATCCGCAGAAACTCCCGACTCCGCCGCGAGATCTATTTGGAAGCGATGACTTTGCGCATCGGACCGCGTTGAATTACCGAACCGCCGACAACGATACAAATCCGACTCGATCTCCCCACGCTGAGCCAAGCTGTAACGTCGGTTAGTTCGTCAGTCGTTGAGGATTGCCGATTTGGCACGGATCGTCAACCAATCAATCATCAACTGCACGATCTTTCATTCGCGCAGCGTCGATGAAATTCACGCATCGTTTGCGAAGCGGGACAAAGGACCGGATCGATACGAGTAGGGATGCGGGGTCAGGCAATTGCAACTTGACTACCTTTGAATGAAGCAGCTGGTCTTGAATTCTTGCATACCGGTCAACCGGTTGCAGCGCTAGGTATGATTTTGAAAATCTTCTGCCCTGGCGTCGTTGCTCGGACATTTATTTTTCAAGTAAGGTCTTCAACTTCGCTAAGTCCTTCTCCACCGACTCGGCATCATCCGCAAACTCTTGATCCGACACGTCCGGTCGGCGATACAGAGAAAAAACCAATTCACTGCCGTCGTTGTTTGGGAAGACTCGCATGGGGTTATAGACCTTGACCCCGGATGGCAGAGTTACTTCGTGATCTAAAACTCCAAATCGGCTTTCCTCGGCGAATTTCACTTTCATTCTTCCCACATGCCGGCGAAGGCCGGCATCTATCCTCGGTAGCGCTGCAAGGGCAATGAAAAATTGGATTCAGGCCCTGGATCGAGTCCGGGGTTTGGTCAAATCGATTTACGGGTCACGAAAAGGAGCACGGTCGCTTCTTTCGCCGCTACAAACTTTACTTCCTGCATAACCTCGAATCGCCGCATTCTGCTACGGCTCGGCGCTCATCAATAGCCCAGTTGATTTTTCAAATGTTTGCCGACAATTCAGCAAATGCTGAAATTTCGGCACGTGCATCCACGTTGATTGCAAAAGTTTCAAATACTTACAGATGGTCTCGTCGTTGCACAGGTGTGTAACCATCCAAGGCAACGAAATCGCAGATGACAGTAAAAATTGAAAAAGTTTACGACGAGGGAAAAACGATCATTTGTCTGAGCGGTCGGCTGAGATCGGAGCATCTCGATGAATTCAAAACCGAAATAAAATGTGATCATCCGCCCATCGCGCTGGACCTAGATGGCGTAATGCTCGTGGACGTTGAGGTCGTGCGGTTTCTCAATACCTGCGAAGAGGACAACATCGAACTGCTCCACTGCTCGCCCTACATACGAGAATGGATGGTCCGGGAGCAGGAGAGAAAACCATGAACCGATCATTTACAAACTCCGGCTGGATCATGGCCAGTGGCGTACTGGTGTTTTGCAGTGCTGTCTGGATCGGAACCTTGTCGAGTGCCGATGGCGAAGAAGTGGGCGTCCAGACCAAGCAGGTATCTGCCGAGAAGCTCGGCAACGTGCCCGGTAAGAACCTTACCGCGATCCTGGTGAACTATGCTCCCGGAGGCAAGTCGGGCGCGCATCGCCATGCCGGCAGCGTCTTCGCTTACGTACTTTCGGGGGCGATCCGCTCGGAAAACTCCGCAACCGGGCCGGCCAAAGTCTACAAGGCTGGCGAGAGCTTTTTCGAGCCGCCTGGGAGCCGCCATCTGGTCAGCGAAAACGCCAGCAATAAAGAGTCGGCGAGCCTGCTCGCGATCTTCGCCGCCGACGACGGCGCGCAACTCACGACTTTCGACAAATAAGTTATATGCGAATTTCGGAATATCTTTCGCAAAGACGCAAGGCCCGCAAAGAAAAATGTCGATCCGAACTTGGCGTTCTTGGCGCCTTGGCGAGAGGAATATCCAATTCCGCAAGGAGAGAACTTCAATGAGCCAATCACTGCAAAATAAGCGCGCCTTGGTGACGGGCGGCAGCCGCGGCATCGGCGCCGGCATCGCCAAACGTCTGGCCCGCGAAGGCGCCGACGTCGCGCTGACTTATGTGAGCAGACCGGAGCAAGCGCACGAAACGGTCAAAGCCGCCCAAGGGCTTGGCGTGAACGCGCTGGCGATTCATGCCGACAGCAGCGATGCCAACGCGGTGTCTGCTGCCGTGGAGCGGACGGTTGCGGAATTCGGCGGTATCGACATCCTGGTCAATAGCGCCGGCGTCGCGGCGATGGCGCCGATCGAGGACTACCGGTTAGAGGACTTTGACCGCACCGTGGCAGTAAACCTGCGCGCCGTGTTCGTCGCCACCCAGGCCGCAGTGAAACACATGAAGTCGGGCGGGCGCATCATCAACATCGGCAGCTGCAATGCCGAACGCATGCCGTTCGCCGGCGGCGCGGTCTACGCCATGAGCAAGGCCGGTCTCGTCGGACTGGTCAAAGGGCTGGCGCGCGACCTCGGTCCGCGCGGCATCACCATCAACAACGTGCAACCCGGTCCGATCGACACGGATATGAATCCGGCAAAGGGCGATTTCGCCGAGATGTTGCTTAAGTTCATGGCGGTGCCGCACTACGGCTCCACCGACGACATCGCGGCAATGGTCGCGTATCTGGCCGGCCCCGAAGCCGGCTTTGTCACCGGCGCGAGTTTGACTATCGACGGCGGCTTCAACGCGTGAGCGTTGGAGTTGACGGTGCAATGTTCGTTTCGCTGATAAACGAAAACCGTGCCTTCACGCGGAGTGAAGATTTGTCATGCCGGCGCAGGCCGGCATCCATCTTCGGCAGCGCTGCAAGGCCAAAAAAATCTGGATTCCGGCCTACGCCGGAATGACGGAAAGAAAAGTCGACTTCCAGTCGACAAATTTACGACCCTCAGCTTAAAGCCGAGGGTCGTTCAATCGTGATTTATATTTTGCTGCCGCTGTTGGAAAGGAAATGAGGAATCAATCACATGGCAAAACAAGTTGCAGTTATTGTCGGCAGTCTGCGCGCGGCATCGTGGAACCGGAAAGTCGCTCGGGAATTGATCGCCGTGGCACCCGCCTCGCTGCAGCCGGAGATCGTCGAGATCGGCCAATTGCCGCTCTACAATCAGGACTTTGACGACAACGGCCAGCCGCCGCGGGCGTGGACGGAGTTTCGCCAGCAAATGAAAGCATACGACGCGGTGCTGTTCGTGACGCCCGAATACAACCGCTCGGTTCCCGCGCCGCTCAAGAACGCCATCGACGTCGGCTCGCGTCCCCATGGAAAAAGCGTTTGGGACGGCAAGCCGGGCGCAATCGTCAGCGTTTCGCCGGGGGCGATCGGCGGATTCGGCGCCAACCATCATCTGCGCCAATCGCTGGTCTTTCTCAATATGCCGTGCCTGCAAATGCCGGAGGCGTATATCGGCGGCGTTTCCGCCAAATTCGACGAGAAGGGCGCGCTCTCGGATAACAGCACGCGGGAATTCTTGCAGAAGTTCATAACCGCATACGCCGGCTGGGTCGAGCGCAACGCGAGCGCTTCCTAGGCCGATTTACGGAGCTAAACTATGCGAACGATGCGCTTGTCAGATGCTGCGGAGGGACCGGTGTTGGTCGAAGAAGATGTGCCGCGACCGCAACCCGGCAAGGGAGAGTTGCTGGTTCGGGTGCACGCGGCGGGCGTCACCTCGAAGGAGCTGATTTGGTACCCGACAACCCATAACAAAAGCGGCGAAACGCGCAGCCGCACGGTCCCCGGGCATGAATTCTCCGGCGTTGTTGCGGCTATCGGCGAGGGCGCGGCCGGCTTCGCCGTCGGCCAGGAAGTGTACGGCATGAACGATTGGTTTGCCGACGGCGCGACCGCAGAATTTTGCCTCACCCAGCCGACCAGTGTCGCTCCCAAGCCGGTTACTCTGACCCATGCCGAGGCGGCTTCGGTTCCGATCGGCGCGTTGACGGCATGGCAGGGGTTGTTCGATCGCGCGCGGCTTCAAGCCGGCGAGCGTCTGCTGGTGCATGGCGGCGCCGGTGCGGTGGGTGTCTTCGCGATACAACTCGCTCGCAGGCACGGCGCTCATGTAACGACAACTGTGTCGGCGCGCAATCGTTCGTTCGTTTCCGAGTTGGGCGCTCAACTGATCATCGATTATCAGTCGGTGCGTTTCGAAGAACAGGCGCGGGAAATGGACGTGATATTCGACACGGTCGGGGGCGAAACATTGGCTCGATCCTGGAGCGTGCTCAAGCCCGGCGGGAGGCTGATCACCATCGCCGCGGACAGCGAAGCTACGATCGACGAGCATGTGAAGCAGGGCTTTTTTATCGTCGAAGCGAATCAATCCCAGCTGGTCCGGATCGGCGCGATGTTGGATGCGGGCGAGCTCCGCACGTTCGTCGATGCCGTGTTGCCTTTCGCCCGGGCAGCGGAAGCCTACAGGGGAAATGTAAATGCGAGGCACGGCCGCGGAAAAGTAGTGATATCCATCGAACCAACATAATTCCGCCGTCAATAACCGACCAGATATGAAATTCTAATTGAAGGAGATTTGCCATGGGTTACGTCACGGTAGGCAAGGACAATTCCAACGACATACAAATTTACTACAAGGATTGGGGCAGCGGGCAGCCGGTGGTTTTTAGCCACGGTTGGCCGTTAAGCGCCGACGCTTGGGAGGACCAGATGTTCTATCTGGCGTCGCGCGGCTACCGCTGCATCGCCCATGACCGGCGCGGCCACGGCCGCTCGAGTCAGCCGTGGAGCGGCAACGACATGGACACCTACGCCGACGATCTCGCCAAGTTAACCGAAGCCCTCGATTTGAAGGACGCTATCCACGTCGGCCACTCCACCGGCGGCGGCGAGGTCGCGCGCTATATCGGCCGGCACGGCACCAAGCGTGTGGCCAAGACGGTGCTGATCGGCGCGGTGCCGCCGCTGATGCTGAAGACGGCGGCCAATCCCGGCGGCCTCCCGATGGCTGCATTCGACCAAATTCGTGCTGGTGTGCTTGCCGATCGCTCGCAGTTTTGGAAGGATTTGACTCTGCCCTTCTATGGTTACAACCGGCCGGGAGCAAAAATCTCGGAGGGCGTGCGCGAATCGTTTTGGCTCCAGGGGATGATGGCCGGTTTTCCGGCCTCCTACTTTTGCATCAAGGCGTTTTCCGAGACCGATCTCACCGAGGATCTCAAGAAGTTCGACGTGCCGACCTTGATCATGCACGGTGACGACGACCAGATCGTACCGATCGGCGCTTCGGCCATGTTGTCTTCCAAGCTCGTGAAGGGTTCCATGTTGAAAGTCTATCCCGGATTACCGCATGGAATGTGCTCGACGCACAAGGATCAAATCAACGCAGATCTGCTCGCGTTCATCAAGGAGTGAGCATCCACATATCCGAGTCGCAGAAAGATTTACGATCGGAGGAACTATGTCAAAGATGCGCGTCGCTCAAATTACTCGCCCCAAGGGACCCTTTGAAATTGTCGAACGCGATATTCCGCAACCCGGCACCGGTTCGGCACGGATAAAGGTTGAGGCCTGCGGCATCTGCCACAGCGACGCCATGACCAAGGAAGGCTTGTGGCCGGGCATCGAGTATCCGCGCGTTCCCGGTCATGAAGTCGCCGGCGTCATCGACGCGCTCGGTGCCGGTGTCGTGGGCTGGACGGTGGGTCAACGCGTCGGTGTCGGTTGGCATGGCGGACATTGCGGCTATTGCGACTCTTGCCGCCGTGGCGACTTTGTCACCTGCCAGGTCGCGCCCAAAGTTCCCGGCATCGCCTATGACGGCGGCTACGCCGAATACATGATCGCTCCCGCGGGTGCACTGGCATCAATTCCGGAAGGACTTTCAGCGGTCGAAGCAGGACCGCTGATGTGTGCGGGAGTCACCACTTTTAATCCTCTGCGCAACAGCGGCGCGCGGCCCGGCGATCTGGTCGCCATACTCGGCATCGGCGGTCTCGGCCACCTGGGCGTGCAGTTCGCCGCGAAAATGGGTTTTCGGACCGTTGCCATCGCACGCGGCATGGACAAGGAGCCGCTGGCACGAAAGCTCGGGGCTTGGTCTTACATCGATAGTAAAGCGCAAGACCCCGCCGCGGAACTGCTGAAGTTGGGCGGCGCCAAGGTCGTCCTCGCGACGGTGACGAATGGCGACGCGATGAGCGCGACATTGGGCGGTCTCGGCGTCAACGGAAAATTAGTCATCCTGGGTGCCGCGGCTGAGCCGCTCCAAGTGTCTGGGATTCCGCTGCTCCTGGGTAGACGTTCGATCTTGGGTTGGCCTTCCGGCTGCTCGATTGACTCGCAGGATACGCTTTCTTTCAGCCTGCTCACCGGCGTGCGGCCCATGAATGAAGTATTTCCGCTGGAGCGAGCGGCCGAAGGATACGAGCACATGATGAGCGGCAAGGCGCGGTTTCGCGCGGTGCTGACGATGGGATAGTCGGAATGCCAATGCAATCGATAACGGTGCATCTCCAATGACTGAATGCAGTTCTTCCTCTGGCATCGATGCTTGCCTCGGGTGCCGAGCGCACGTTTCCGACCTTGACGCCGGCGCAGATAAAACGGATCGCCGCTCATGGGCATGTACGTTCGATCCGAGCCGGCGAGTTGCTGGTCGAGGCCGGAGCGCGCATCGTACCGTTCTTCGTCGTCACCGCGGGTCGGATCGAAGTTGTTCGGCCGTCCGGCAACAGCGAGACTCTCGTCGTGGTCCATGAAGCGGGCCACTTTACCGGCGAGGTCAACATGCTTTCGGGCCGCCCAGCGCTTGTACGATCCCGCGCCAGCGAGCCGTCTGAAGTGATCGAGCTCGATCGCGAACAATTGCTGGCGCTGGTGCAGACCGATAGCGAGCTCAGCGAGCTGATCATGCGCGCTTTCATCCTGCGCCGGGTGGAGCTGATCGCCCACGGGCTTGGCGACGTGGTGCTCCTTGGCTCTAACCATTGCTCCGGAACGCTGCGCGTCAAAGAGTTCCTGACGCGCAACGCCCATCCATACTCGTACATCGATCTCGACCGCGACGCCGAGGTCCAGGAATTACTCGATCGGTTTCAGGTCACTGCCGCAGATGTTCCCGTGCTGATCTGCCGTGGCGAGATGGTGCTGCGCAATCCATCCAACCAGCAGATCGCGGCATGCCTCGGCTTCAATGAGGCCATCGACCAGACCCAGATACGGGATGTGATCGTCGTCGGCGCGGGACCTGCGGGACTGGCCGCGGCCGTGTACGCCGCATCGGAGGGACTCGATGTCTTGGTGCTGGAGACCAACTCGCCAGGCGGGCAGGCCGGTTCCAGCTCGAAGATCGAGAACTATCTGGGCTTTCCGACCGGGATCTCGGGTCAAGCGCTCGCCGGACGGGCGTACACCCAGGCGCAGAAGTTCGGCGCCCAGGTGATGATCGCGAAGGACGCCAAACGCCTCGTGTGCGACCGCAAGCCCTACGCCATTGAGATCGACGACGATGTACGCGTATTCAGCGCGCACCGTTATCATCGCCACCGGTGCCGCGTATCGGAAACCGTCCATCGAGAATTTGCCGCAGTTCGAGAACGCGGGCGTATACTACGGCGCGACGTTCATGGAAGCGCAGTTGTGCCGAAACGAAGAAGTCGTTGTCGTCGGCGGCGGGAACTCGGCCGGCCAGGCCGCGGTGTTTCTGGCTCAGACCGCGAAGCGTGTGCATATGCTCGTGCGGGCGAACGGGCTGGCGCGAGAGCATGTCGCGCTATCTGATTCGTCGGATCGAACAGAATCCGGCCATTGTCCTCAGAACCAACACCGAAATCGTCGCCCTCGAAGGGAATAATCATCTCGAACGCGTGCGCTGGCGCGATCATCGAGACCGGTAACATCGAGACCCACGACATAAGGCATGTTTTCGTCATGACCGGTGCAGTTCCCGGCACCAGTGGCTTTCGAGGCTGCGTCGCGCTCGATGCGAAAGGATTTATCAAGACGGGCCCGGATCTATCGCCAGAGGATTTGGCTGCCGCGCATTGGCCGCTCGCCAGGGTTCCACATCTTCTCGAAACGAGTCTGCCTGGAGTGTTCGCGGTCGGCGATGTCCGGGGCGGCAATATCAAGCGCGTGGCGTCGGCAGTGGGCGAGGGGTCGATCGCGATCTCCTTCGTCCATCAGGCGCTGCCCGATAGGAGGAAATTGATGATGGCTGAGGCAACCTGCGCGCATATCGAGGCTGTCGCGACCGTCAAACACGCCAAACATCGTCAGTGCGATGAATGTGTGAAAATCGGCGCGGATTGGGTTCATCTGCGCATCTGTCAAGAATGCGGCGCCACCCATTGTTGCGACGATTCTCCCAATCGCCACGCGACCAAGCACGCGCGTGCCAGCAAACACCCGGTGATCGCATCGGCGGAGCCAGGGGAACGTTGGTTGTACTGTTATCCCGACGATGCCGTTGCGGAATATTGAATCAAGAAACGTTTGCCGGCGACGGCGGCGAAATTCGACGTGAGCAAGAGACGACACCTATCGGAACGGAGCAAGAAAACATGATTGAAGAAGAAAACACCAAGCGCGTTCGCGCCTTCTACGAAGCTACAGTCCCCGGCCACCGGGAGTCGCTGCGCGGGCTCCAGGCACCGCACGTCGTCTACGACATGCCGGAAGGCATGCCCGTTGGCTGCGGCCATTTCGTCGGTCTTCAAGACGTGCTCGAGCGCTTTCTCAGCAGCTTCTATAAAGCTCTCGACGTTCATTTCGTCGCCGAAGAATTCATCGCCCAGGACGACGAGGTCGTCGCGCTCGGTCGCATCCAGGGAAAGACACGAAAAGGCGGTGTGCCCGTCGATGTGCCTTTTGCCCATGTCTGGACAGTTCGCGAGGGCTATCTCCAACGAATGCGTGCTTTCACCGACACCGCGCTGCTGGCGCACGCGTTATCGAAAGGCTGAACGATTGCTCAGGCCAAGCTTCGAAGATGGAGCATTTTCGAAGAATGTACCAGCAGCAAAGATGATTCAAAATCTGCGATTTTAATAGCGTTATCTAATTTGACGGAGGAGAAAATCATGGCTCAAAATAATGATCGTGCGAAGCGCAGCGAGAAAGGTCTGCTGACGCCGGACAACTGTGTCGTCGCGATTATCGATCTGCAACCGCAGATGTTGTTTGGCGTCGCCAACTTCGATCGCCAGGCGATCATCAACAATAACGTCGCGCTGTTGAAAGCCGCAAAGGTGTTCGACGTTCCGGTCGTCCTCAGCACGGTCGAGACCAAGAGCTTCAGCGGCAATATGTGGCCGCAGATCCAGGCTATATTTCCGAATCAATCGCCCATCGAGCGTTCCTCGATGAATTCTTGGGACGACGCGAACTTCGTCGCGGCAATAGAAAGGAGCGGCAAGAAGAAGATTGTTCTGTCCGGCCTGTGGACCGAGACCTGCGTGGCGTTGCCGACGATCCAGGCAATCCACGACGGTTATGAAATTTATGTCGTCGAAGATTGCTGCGGCGACGTAAGTCAGCTTTCGCACGACAACGCGATGAAACGCGTGATTCAAGCCGGCGCCAAACCCGTGACTGCGCTCTCGGTGATGCTCGAGTGGCAGCGCGACTGGGCTTTGAAAGATACCTACGATGCGATCATGGACATCGTGAAAAATCATTGCGGCGCCTACGGAGTCGGCGTGGAGTATGCCTATACAATGGTGCACGGTGCAGCGCCGACGAAATTTCCCGAATACGTCGTGCCGGCGCCCGCGCATAAGTAATTCCGTAAGCATCCGCTGTTTCGATGCGGAGGATCCACTATGGCTGAAAAGCATGTCGAGGCGGATTTGATATTGACCAACGGTCGCATCGCCACCGTAGACGCCGCTTGCGCTTTCGCACAGGCCGTTGCCATCGGCGGGGGTCGATTTCTCGCTGCCGGCTCGGATCAGGAAATCATGGGTCTACGAGGCTCGAAGACCGAGGTGGTCGATCTCGGCCGCCGGACCGTGATTCCAGGCCTTAACGATTCCCACATGCATCCGATCCGCGGCGGGCTGAACTACAACATGGAATTGCGCTGGGACGGCGTGCCGTCCCTGGCGGATGCGCTGCGCTTGCTGAAGGAGCAAGCGGCGCGCACGCCGCCGCCGCAGTGGGTGCGCGTGGTCGGCGGCTGGACCGAGTTTCAATTTGCCGAGCGGCGCATGCCGACCTTGGACGAGATCAATCGAGCTGCGCCCGACACACCGGTTTTCGTTCTGCATTTGTATGACCGCGCCTTGTTGAACAGCGCGGCGTTGCGCGCGGTCGGCTATACCAAAGACACGCCGGCGCCAGTGGGCGGTGAAATCCAGCGAGACAAGCAAGGCAATCCGACGGGGTTGCTGATCGCCAGGCCGAACGCGAGCATTTTGTATTCTACGCTCGCTAAGGGGCCAAAGTTAGCGCGCGAAGATCAGATCAATTCGACGCGCCACTTCATGCGCGAGCTCAATCGCTTCGGTGTCACCAGCGCCATCGACGCCGGTGGCGGCTTTCAGAATTATCCCGATGACTACGCGGTCATCGATGAACTGCACAAACGCGGCGAGATGACCTTGCGGTTGGCTTACAATCTCTTCACCCAGAAGCCGAAGGAGGAGTTGGCGGACTTTCGCCAATGGACGCAGTTGACGAAGCCGGGCGTTGGCGACGATTTTTACCGGGTGAACGGCGCCGGCGAGATGCTGGTCTATTCGGCGGCGGATTTCGAAGACTTCCTCGAACCCCGCCCAGACATGTCGCCCGTGATGGAATCCGAGCTCAAAGCGGTGATCCACCACCTCGTCGAAAACCGTTGGCCGTTCCGTCTGCACGCGACCTACGACGAAACCATCGCACGCGCGCTCAACGTCTATGAAGACGTCAATCGAGATATTCCATTCGCGGGCTTGCACTGGTTTTTCGATCATTGCGAGACAATTTCCGACCGCAACATCGAGAGAATCAAAGCGCTAGGCGGCGGCATCGCCGTGCAGCACCGGATGGCGTATCAAGGCGAATATTTCGTTGACCGCTACGGCGCCAAGCAAGCTGAGCGGACGCCACCGATTCGGCGGATGTTGGATCTGGGCGTTCCTGTCGGTGCCGGCACCGACGCAACCCGTGTCGCGAGTTACAATCCTTTCGTCGCACTGTATTGGCTCGTCACGGGCAAGACCGTCGGAGGGACCGCGCTTTATCCGGAAAACAACCGTCTCGAACGCATGGAAGCGCTCCGGCTATATACGGTGGGCAGCAGTTGGTTCTCTAGCGACGAAGGCAAGAAAGGCTCGATTGCGCCCGGCCAATGGGCCGATTTAGCCGTGCTGTCCGGGGATTATTTTTCCATTCCTGAAGTAGAAATCAAACAGCTTGAATCGATGCTGACGATTGTTGGCGGTAACATCGTATACGGGGCGAAGGAGTTCTCCCAACTAGCGCCGCCGCCGCTTCCGGTTAGTCCCGGATGGTCGCCGGCAAAGCAATTTGGCGGCTATCACCGATCGCCGGAAAAACAAGCGCCTCGGGAGACTGCGGATGCTTCTCACTCGATAGGAGAGTTGCCACGTGATCCTGTCGGGGCTAAAGCGCACCGATGGCTGATCGGTGAATCTGGACTCTGGAGTCCGGGCTGTGATTGTTTTGCATTTTGAATGGTCACGAATATGGATCCTCTAACTAACGACGCTATCGCGCTGAACGGGCCCGACCGCAACACGGTTGGCGAAAATGCAACGGTCGCATTCATTATTACCCATGTCATCAAGGCTGGAGAGGCGCAGCGCTACGAAGTTTGGCTTGGAGATATTCTACGCGCGGTTAGCAGTTCCCCCGGTTATCTTGGCAGGGAGATTTTTCGTCCGGCCCATGGCGGCAATAAATACACGACCATCGTGCGTTTTGACTCCCACGGACATCTCAATGCATGGGCTGAATCGAGCGTGCGCCGAACTTTTATCAATAGTGTGCGCGACCTGCTGGAAGAAGGCGATCAGCATGAGATCAGGACCGGAATAGACTTCTGGTTCACGCCCGAAGGCGTAAAACCACCAAAGCGTTGGAAACAATTCCTCCTCACCCTTAGCGCAGTTTATCCGTTGACTTTGATTCTGCCCCTAGTACTCGGTCCGCTGTTTAGCCGGTTGCCGCCGCCTCTGAATGATCAACTCGTCAAGGGATTTACGATCGCGGCATCGCTCACGGCATTGCTCACCTTTGTAATCATGCCGCACTATACACGGCTGGTGAAACGATGGCTGTATGAGGAATTGTAGTATGGAATCCAAGCGATCCGGCGGCTCGGCATGTTCGCTAAGCTTCGGTGCAGAGTCGACGGGGGGCAAACAACATAATTTCCACGACCGGCTATACCGCCGACCGAACTGGTCTGCTGCTTGTCGATTCTTACAATGGCTTCCTGAGCGAAGGCGGCAAGCTTTGGTCCATGGTCAAAGCCATCGCCGTGGAAGAAAATCTGCTCAAGCATTTGAGCAGCGTCGTTGCGGCGGCACGGGCGGCAAAGATTCAGATCTTCATCGTCCCACATCATCGGTGGGAGCCCGGCGACTTCGAGGACTGGGATCATCCGAGCCCCTGTCAATTGAGACCTACAGTAAGGCAGACCTTCGCAAAAGGCTCCTGGGGTGGTGAGTGGCATCCTGATTTCGCCCCGCAACTAAACGGGCCGAATTTCGCGCATGCGATCGTAACAACCGACGAACTGCTTGCCGGATTGGGCGGCGGCTGGATAAAGACGTGATGCCTAACCAATCGCACTATCTAAAGATCAGGAAAACACGATGACACTACTGCTGGCCTTTTTCATCGGATTCTTTGGCGGATTGCGCGCGTTGACGGCTCCGGCCGCGACGGCGTGGGCCGTGTACTTGGGTTGGCTGAAACTAGAGCGCCCGCTCTCGCTCATCGGCTCGCTTCCCGCCGTTGGGATTTTTACTGTGCTCGCCGTCGTCGAGCTGGTGGCCGACAAGCTGCCGCAGACACCGAGCCGCACGGCGCCACCCGGCCTGATCGCGCGCATCGTGATGGGCGGGTTGACCGGCGCCTGTGTTGCCGCCGGTGCAGCGCAAGAAATATTTCTCGGCGTACTCCTTGGCGCCGTCGGCGGTGTGGCCGGCTGCTTCCTGGGTTACAGAGTGCGCACCGGACTTGTGCAAGCGTTGGGCATTCGAGACCTCTACGTCGCATTGGCGGAAGATGTCGTGACGATCGCTGGTAGCCTATGGGTGGTTTCGCGGTTGTAGCGTTGAACAGAATGTTCATCCCCGTCGTTCCAGTCGGAAGTTGTCAACAAGGTGACAGATTCCGTAGCGGAGGGCTCGGGTCATTGGCTGAGCGAGCAAGCTACGGCCGAGATTTCTCCAACGATTGTCAGTCCCGGAGATGAGGGAGTGTTGGCCGTCGATGATGACTGAAGGGTTTGGTGTATCCTATAGAAATTGCTTCTGTTTGACCATTTGAGGGGGGCAATCTTATGGCAACTCATTATGACGCAATCATCATTGGCACCGGACAGGCCGGGCCGTCGCTTGCCGTTCGGCTGGCCGGCGCGGGCATGAAAGTGGCGATCATTGAACGCAAACGGTTTGGCGGTACTTGCGTCAACACTGGTTGTATTCCCACCAAGACGCTAATCGCCAGCGCGAGGGCGGCACAGATCGCGCGCCGCGCCGGTGAATATGGAGTGATGATCGATCAGCCAATCACGGTTGACATGAAGAAAGTCAAAGCGCGCAAGGATGCGGTGGTACGAAGCTCCAACGAGGGCATCGAGAAGTGGCTGAAGAATACTAAGACTGTGACGGTCTATGAAGGCCACGGGCGTTTTGTCGATGCCCATCGAGTCCGTGTCGGCAATGACCTTCTCGAAGCAGAAAGAGTTTTTATAAACGTCGGCGGCCGCGCCTCTACTCCCAAGCTGCCCGGCCTCGACCAGGTGAGATACTTCAACAACTCGACCATGATGGATGTTGATTTCGTGCCGGAGCATTTGATCGTTATTGGCGGCAGCTACATCGGTTTGGAGTTTGCCCAGATGTACCGCCGTTTTGGCAGTGCGGTAACCGTCGTCGAAATGGCGCCGCGCCTTATTCAACGCGAAGATACCGATGTTTCCCAAGCCATCAGTTCAATTCTTGAAGCCGAAGGTGTCAATATTCGAACCGGCGCTGAATGCATCGCTTTGGAAAAACGTGACGCCAAGGTCGCTGTCAATGTCGATTGCAGCGCCGGCGATAAGGCAGTCAGTGGCACTCATGTGCTGCTAGCTGTCGGCCGCGTGCCCAATACCGACGACCTCGGCTTGGAGAATACCGGCGTCACCGTAGATCAGCGCGGCTACATCCAAGTAGATGACCAACTGCGAACGAATGTGCCCGGCGTCTATGCCCTGGGCGATTGCAATGGCCGCGGCGCTTTTACTCATACCGCGTATAACGATTACGAAATCGTCGCTGCCAATATCCTCGACAGCGACCCGCGCCGGCTGAGCGATCGATTCTCCGCATACGCGCTCTACATCGATCCGCCTTTGGGGCGCGCCGGCATGACCGAGGCGGAAGTGAGAAAATCCGGCCGAAAGGCTTTGCTCGGGAAACGTCCTATGACGCGGGTGGGCCGCGCGGTGGAGAAGGGGGAAACACAGGGATTCATGAAAGTCCTGGTCGACGCGGAGACTAAAGAAATTCTTGGCGCATCGCTCTTGGGAATCGAGTGCGATGAGGTGATTCATTCGATTCTGGATGTGATGTACGCCAAAGCGCCTTATACGACGATCCAGCGCGCCATGCATATCCACCCGACCGTGTCCGAGCTGATTCCGACCATGCTGGGGGAGATGAAACCGCTGGAATAGATCGGCTTAGCATCAAGCGTGCAACCGAGAAATCGAAACGATACTCGTTTAAACGGAGGACAGATGACCGACCTATGTGAACATTTAGCAGACTCACGAGTGAAGATTTTCCGCCGCAAAAAACCGTAAACGCTGGCGAAGAGTGTCTGGCTGAGGGCATGTTTTGGGTGGCGCTGCGCGAATGCCAAAGCTGCGGTCACGTCGGCTGTTGCGATTCGTCGACCGGCAAGCACGCGACCAAGCACTGTCAGCAAACCCAACATCCGGTCATACGCGCGGTGCTGCCGGCCGCATGGACCTGGTGCTATGTTCACGAGGCCCAGGGCGTGCTCGGGTGAGGGGTGAAAATAGCAGCGGGAATGGGTTTTTGATTGCTGAATTTAATGCTTCACTCAACATCGGGGCGGCTGCCGGTTTGCTCGATTCGCGGGGTCTGCTCCCGTCTTGATTGGATAGCCATCGATGTATAGTCTTTCTACCGTGAAGGACGCCGATTTCGAGCGACAAGAGATGGATCTATTACACAGCCAATACCAAGCGCTTCTTGAGATATCCGAAGCGATCGCTTCGCACCGCGACCTAGGCCGGCTTTATACCGAACTCGCGCCACGTTTGCATCGCGTCGTCCAATTCGATTTTGCCAGTCTGATTCTCTACGACACCGAGCGTAAGGTTTTGAAATCTCATGTTCTCGAGACACCGGATCCGGCTTACACCTGTCTTCCCGGCGAATGTCCGATGGAGACTCCTGGCGGCTGGGTTTGGCAGACGCAGCAACCCTGGGTGGTTTCCCGTTTGGCTCAGGATAGCAAGTTTCCGGAACTGTCGAGCTGGCTGAGCGATCGCGGCGTGCAGTCGCTTTGCGTCGTGCCAGTGACGACAGCGTTAAGAAGATTGGGGGCGCTCGCTTTTGGTAGCAGAGTTGAAGCCGCCTACGCCGAGGCTGACGTGATCTTTTTGCAGCAGGTGTCTCGGCAAGTCGCCGTGGCGGTGGATAACGCGCATAATTTTGCCGAAGCCCAGTCGGTACAGCGGCAACTCGAAGAGGAACGGGATCGCTTAAGTCTTTTACTCGAAGTCAATAATACCGTTGTGTCGGTGCTCGATTTACATGAGTTGCTCAAGGCCGTTTCCGATTCGTTACGACGCCTGGTGCCGCACGAGTATGCCAGCTTGTCGCTCTACGATGCGGAATCACAAACGTTGCAAATTCATGCGCTGGATTTTCCGGTGAGCAAGGGGATGCTCCAGGAGGGACTGACCATACCCGTCGAAGGCTCCCCCACGGGACGCGCGATACAAACCCGCCAGCCGGTTCTGATCAATCGCAGCGACATCGAGCGCTTCGGTTCCGACATTGCGCAGCGCATACTCGCCGAGGGCCTCAAGTCAGCCTACTGCCTACCCTTGATTTCCCATGACCGGCCGTTGGGTACACTGGTGGTGGCGAGCCTGACCGACGAGTCGCTTCCGGAGAAAGATGCGCGCCTACTGCAGCATGTCGCCAATCAGATCGCGATTGCCGTGGAAAACTCACTGGCGTTTCGCCAGGTCGTCGATCGGGCTAATAAGCTGAGCGAAGAGAAGCTATATTTGCAAGATGAGATTCGTACCGAATACAATTTCGAAGAAATTATTGGCGACAGCCCGGCGTTGAGAACGATACTGGATCAGCTCCAAACGGTCGCGCCGACCGATTCGACAATACTGATTCAAGGAGAAACCGGTACAGGGAAAGAGTTGATCGCTCGCGCGGTTCATCATTTGAGCAGCCGCCGCGATCGTACGTTGGTTAAGGTGAATTGCGCTGCTATTCCGACCGGGCTTCTGGAAAGCGAGCTGTTCGGCCATGAAAAGGGCGCTTTCACCGGTGCCATTGCACAGCGAGTCGGCCGATTTGAACTGGCCCATCGAGGCACGCTCTTTCTTGACGAGGTCGGCGATATCCCTCTCGAGTTGCAACCCAAGCTTTTGCGGGTTCTGCAGGAGCAGGAATTCGAGCGCTTGGGCAGTGGCCGCACCCTCCACGTCGATGTTCGCCTTGTGGCGGCGACGAATGTGGACCTCATGCAGAAGGTAGCGGAAGGTCAGTTTCGTAGAGACCTGTACTATCGTCTTAATGTTTTTCCAGTGACGATCCCACCGTTGCGCGAGCGGCGCGACGATATTCCCCTCCTTGTGCGTTACTTCGCGCAAAAATACGCCCGGCGTATGAAAAAGCCGATCGATACGATACCGCTGAAATCTATGACAGCGCTCTCGGATTATCATTGGCCCGGCAACGTCCGAGAACTGGAGAATTATATCGAACGCGCGGTGATTCTGTCGCGTGGTTCAGACTTGCAAATTGCCGTGTCCGAGTTGAAATCGCGGTCAAACAGCCCATTCATGGCTCCTTCGAATGGTTTCGCGACCCTCGAGAACGCGGAGCGCGAGCATATTGTTCGCGCCCTCGGCGAGACCAAATGGGTGATTGGCGGACCGACCGGGGCCGCGTCTCGATTGGGCATGAAGCGAACCACGCTTCAATCACGCATGAGAAAGCTCGGTATTACCCGCCCCAATTAACGCCGCTATTTCGGCGCGCGCCGGAAAGTCGGCGCATAGATCTCGTCATCTTATCGCCACTCCGGCCAACGATCGCCGGCTAGCCTGTTGATCCGGCAAGGTTTTTTCTTTATGAGCGTAAGCGCAATTTTTTGGCATATGGTTTGTACTTTAAGTTAACCATGGCTGACTTTGCGCTGATCTGTTTATAGCGGTTAGCCAGAGATCTTTAACCAGGAGGGTTTATGGCGTCTACACTTGAAGGAAGAACTGCACTGGTCACCGGCGGCTCGCGTGGGATCGGCCGAGCCATCGTCCAGCGGCTTGCTGCCGACGGTGCCGCTGTCGCGATCAATTACGCGCGCGATAAACGGCACGCCGAGGAAGTGGTGAACGCTATCATAGCAAAGGGGGGCCATTGCGATTCAGGCCGACGTTTCAAAGCCCGCCGAGATACGGCGCTTGTTCAGCGAGTCCGAACAAGCGCTGGGAGGTTTCGATATCGTTGTCGCCAACGCCGGTGTCCATATCTCGAAACCGCTGGTCGAAAACACCGAGACCGATTACGACTATATTTTCGACATTAATACAAAAGGGGTGTTCTTCACATTGCAGGAAGCCGCTCGCCGGGTGCGCGAGGGCGGGCGGATTGTCGTCGTTTCAAGCGGCGGCACAAAAATGCATTTTGCCAACATGGCACTCTATCTCGGCAGTAAAGGAGCGATCGAGCAATTCGCCCGATCCTTGTCGCTCGAGCTCGGTCCGCGCAACGTGACGGTAAACATCCTCTCGCCGGGATTTACCGACACCGACATGCTGCCTCACGAATACCGCGCTTACGGCGCGAGCCTGTCGCCTTTCAATCGCGTCGGCACGCCGCAAGACGTCGCGGATGTCTCCGCCTTTCTCGCCAGTGACGCTTCGCGTTGGGTAACCGGGCAAAATTTACAGGCCGGCGGTGGCATTGTGTAAGGGCGCCGCAGACTTGAAAAACAATCGGATAGGTCGAAAGGAGCATCCATATGGAATTTTCGTTGGTGCCGATGCTGCTTGCCGGAGAAAGTATTTCCGCCAAGGCGCGACAAGCTCTGCGTGAGAATCGCCTCCAAGACGCGGCAGTCATACTGAGACAGGAGTATGGGCTTAGCTGCACGGAAGCGAAAGATCTGCTCAACGTAACGACTTGCGAATAAACGCGCTCAATGATTATTGGCCGCCGGTCGGATTGACAGCGTGGGCGGAGTTTATGCATCTGCCCAGTTTGAGCGAATTTAAAATAGGCGATCCGGCCGAGTGTCTGATTCGAAACCGCGTAATTTTTCCTGACCATGCGAAAGGTGATTTGACGTGCACTGAAAGGAGAAACGGTATGTCATCCCGAATCGATCACACAAAAGTTGCGCCGGGTGCGCTCCAGGCGATGTTTGGGTTGGAAAAGTATCTTGCCGAATGCGCGATCGAACAGTCGCTGCGGAATTTGATCAAGGTGCGGGCCTCGCAGATCAACGGCTGCGCCTATTGCATCGATATGCATTGGAAAGACGCGCGCGCGAAGGGTGAGAGCGAGCAACGTCTCTACGGTCTGTCGGCCTGGCGCGAAGCTCCGTATTATTCTGATCGCGAGCGCGCAGCGCTTGCTTGGACGGAAGAGCTGACCTTGATCGCCGACAATCGCGTTTCCGACGAGTTTTACGAGCGGACACGCCGGCAGTTCAGCGAGCAAGAAGTGGTGGATCTCACCATCGCGGTGGTAACGATCAATGCCTGGAATCGCATCACCATTAGTTTTCGCCAGGAGCCTGGCACTTATCAACCGGCATCGCCCAGGTAGCTTTGACGATCGCGCAGCGGGCAGGAGGGGTGCTATGACGCAAGACGAAAAGACAGTTGCCCAAATATTTCAAAACTACGTCGATTCGTTTCAGACGCTGCGTCCGTTAAACGTCATTCCTTATTGCGACGTGCCGTGTTTATTTATTTCCGCGCAAGGCGTTTATTCGATGGGGGATGCAAAAGCCCTAGCGGTAGTCATCGGCCGGCTGATGGAAAGCCTGAAGTCCCGTGGTTTTCTTCGGAGCGAGCTAACGGACGTTCATGTAAATCAGATGAGCGATAACATCGCTGTGGTGAGCGCGCGAAGGATTCGCTATCGACAAAATGGGCACGAGCTTGAACGGATGGGCGAAACCTACACATTCCGCAAAGTCGACGGTGACTGGAAGATCGTGACGGCAGTCACTCATGATGCCGACCGCCTATTACAGCTGGTCAATCATTGCCACCCGGCAAATTGCAATTCGCCGGGTGCGCCCTAGGCTAACAGATCTTGACCCTAATCGACTATCTGCCGAGGGATCCGTTGAAACTCTCGACCATTGTCCGAAGTTGGCTGTCGTTTCGCTTGCCGGCGGCGCTGACTGGATAACGCTCCTGGCATCCGTCAACTTCGCGACGCAGGCGAAGCGCCGGCGTTTGCGAGAGCGCGGGCGTTATTCTGATCTCGCTGGCCGGAGGCGCGATGTCGAAACTTTCCACCTGGAAACCTGGGCCGAACTCCCCGGCGTCAACGATCTTGTCCGTAAAAATCGCCTCAGAGAATTGCAGATTGATAATGCCCGGCCGGATACGTCTCATTTCGTATCTGTCTCTAGTTCAGTGAATCTGATGCGGACTAGGGTTGGTGACCCCTAAGGAAAAGCGTCTCCAAGTCGATCTGAATTGCCTGGCTTAAAACCGTTGCGACTCTTCTGTGATCGGCGCGGCTTGAGCCACAGGTCGCCGATTGCCTGCACCGATTAAGCCACCATTTCGGCGCGTGCCGACAGTTCGTCACCTATGTCTCGGCACCAGTAGCCAATCGAAAACGCGCGCCGCAAGTAACTCTCGTAGTTCCGATCTCTTACCCATCCGTCGCCAACTTTTTCCTGGTGGCACGGGACTTGCCGATGTTAGCGACAGCAGAGCAGCGAAAGGCGGTTGAGTTTATGAAGATCGAAAGTCTGTTGATGGCATTGCTAATCCTGGGTGGGACGAATTTATTTGTTCGCGTACTTACCCAAGGATTCGAACCAGCGCTCGCGGCGACCGCGATCGAGTGGTCGATCCGTCGAATCAAGTCGGCGGTCAGGTTCCTTCGTTCGGATCGATAGATGGTGACGCCCAGGGATTAGAGGAGTCCAATATGATTCAGCTCGATAGAAAATGGATCGCTCGACCAACATCGACCGCGCCCATGCCCGTTGGCCTCATTCATATCGATTCCCGCGCTTGTTGGTGCGAGCCCGACATTGAGATCGACGAGGCGGGTCAGCGGGTTGTGCTGCATCGGCAGGTCATCTGGAACTGATGCATGGTTAGGGTGAAAGGAGCGACAATGTCATTCCCCGATATCGATTATTTCAAAGCACCGAATGTCTCACGGCTTGCCGGTGTCGCGATATTGCTCGTTGCCATCGCCGTAGGCAGCGTGCAAGGCGCTGAGATTGGGTCACAAGCGAAATTCGCAAGTTTATCGGTCGGATTGCTCCAAACGCCGTTGACTTTGGTATCGTTGTCGCCGGTGATTGCGAATGGACAGACGGCTGGTGCAATCGCGATTTACGACGATCCAAGCACGGAGCGGCCGGCGGATTATCTCGAGGTGTTAAACCGCGAAGGTGTGGTTGTCATGGTGTCGTGGTTCGATTCATTTGGAATCGAAAGGTTGCTGGTTGACCGTGCGCTGCTCGATGGCGGACAGGAGATCGAGGGGGTGTTCGTCGCAGTCGTGAACGGAGCGGTGATATAAAGGTTGCCGTTCCAGCCATGCTCAAGATCACCACCAACCATGACGATAACCAGATCATCCTTGAGCTCGAGGGGCGGCTTACTGGTCCCTGGGTTCAGGAACTGCGCCTGTGTTGGCAAAGCACAACCGGCGCCGGTCGCCGGATCAAGGTGATATTGAAGCAGGTGACGTTCATTGATGGTGGCGGGAAGCAACTTTTGAAAGAAATGCATCGAGGCGGAGCGGTGCTCACGGCAGAAGGGTGTATGACAAAAGCAATTGTCGAAGCGATCAGCGGAGGGGAAAACCATGAGTGAATTGATCGAAAACGTGAACGATATAAATTTTGTCGATGCGGTGCTGGATAAAACTCAGCCGGTTCTAGTGGATTTTTGGGCGCAATGGTGCGGACCTTGCCGCTCGCTGGCGCCGATTGTCGATGCGCTTGCTGAACAGTACGCCGGCACCGCGCGGATCAAGAAACTCAACGTCGATGACAATCCGGGGGTCGTCGAGCGCTATGGCGTCAAGGCGATACCGACGCTGATCTTGTTTCGCGATGGTGCGGAAAAACAACGGCTGATCGGAGCGGCGTCCAAAGAGGTCATAGCACGGGCCATAGATGCTCAGGTTGTTGAGAACCATTAGAAGGAAGCAGCCATGGAAAGAACGGTCGCCTATTCAGCAGGCACGGGAAATCGCACTGCTGTCGGACGCGACGATCGAGTCAGCGCGCATTTCCAACCTGACACGCTACTGTCGGCCCAGTATTTCGACACTTTGCGCAGAAAGACTCTGCTCGAAGCGGAGAGGCGACTGATGTTCGCGGTTTTGAACGACGCGATCGCTTGCTACCAAGAAAATTTGCTTTCTCGGCGCAAGAAAAATCGCCGGCTATGCGACGAAGCCGAAGAGTGGATCGTTAAACCGGTCGGCGATGGGGTGTTTTGTTTTAATAACGTCTGCGAAACGCTCGGCTTCGACCCTGAATATGTGCGCTGCGGTTTGCTGAAATGGAAGGATCAACAAACGCGCGTAGATTCTTCGAGTGTTGCTTGGAAGGGCAAAAAGTTGGCTGGTAGATTTAGGGCAAAAACTCACGCGAATGGGCAAGTTACGATGGGAACGAAGAAGAGGAGACACGGGAATGAATTCATGGGAATTGATCTTTCGGGTTAGCAAAGTGGCCGGCGCCGGCTATGATGAGAATCGATTGCCGGTTCAGAATTGGGAGTGGCCCCAAGGTACCTGGTTTCAGCGGCGGCTACGGTATCTCCGCAAAGGACACGGCAAATACACCAAGGCATTGGCCGGCGAAACGCGGCATTGAGTTTTCCATTGCTGCTGTCGCGCCGGTCGGCATGAACGGACATGAATGACCCGTCATTCTGGTCTGAGGGATGTCGAAGGACTTCAGTGGGGAGTGATCGGCGAGCGTGAATTAGCTAGCGACGATGCCCGGGGCACGGGTATCGGTCTCAGCGCAGGGAATTGGGATGAATCAATGAACTGCCAACGATGTTTGAGAGCCGTAAAGGCCGTTTATCGCGCTTATAGCGATGTCATCGATCTGCGGGTATGCGCGGCCTGTGCTTCCGAGGCTTGGTGGATGGGCCTCAGGATTGAAATACTTGACCAACGGCCAAGTCATCATCAACGGCTGGTTTCCCTAACAAACCGGTATGCCAACGCCGGTCGTTCTTAGAAAGCGACCGGTATCGCAATCCCGAAGTAATGAGGGCTTGGTCCCGGCAATATCCGGGACCGGCGGAGTGAAACGGCAAACCGCAGATCACGAACTAGTCTCGCCACAACGGCAACGACCGCGAAGTAAACCTACATGCTTCGATCCAAACTGCGGTATTGGATCGCTTCAGCGATATGCGACGATTCGATATGATCCGCGCCGGCTAAGTCCGCGATTGTCCTTCCCACTTTTAGGACACGGCTATAGGCACGCGCGCTCAAGCCGAGCTTGTTGATCGCCGTCTCGAGCAACTTCTCGGCGTCTTCTTTCACGGCACAATACCGTTTAATTTCTTTGGCGCCCATCTGGGCGTTGGCGTGAAGCTTGGTCTTCTCGAAACGCTGCAGTTGGATCTTGCGCGCGTCGTTGACGCGCTGGCGTATGATATTCGACGACTCGCCGGCATCTTTGCTGGCGAGCTCCTGGTAGCGCAAGCCGGGCACTTCAACCTGGATGTCGATACGGTCGAGCAGCGGCCCGGAAACTTTCGAACGGTAGCGTTGAATCTGCAGCGGCGTGCAGGTGCATTCTTTCTGCGGATCGGTAAAAAAGCCGCAGACGCAGGGGTTCATCGCCGCGACGAGCATGAAGCTTGCCGGGTAGTTGATCGAGCCCATGGCGCGGGAGACCGTGATGTTGCCGTCCTCCAAAGGCTGGCGCATGACTTCTAGAACATTGCGCCGGAATTCCGGCAGCTCGTCGAGGAACAATACGCCGTTGTGGGCGAGCGAAACTTCGCCCGGCTTGGGCACGGTGCCGCCACCGACGAGGCCGGCGTCGGAGATGGTGTGATGGGGCGAGCGAAAAGGCCGGGTAGCAATGATCGCTTGGCCGCCGAGCGTGCCCATGACGCTGTGGATTTTGGTGGTCTCCAGGGCTTCGGCCAGGGTCAGGTCGGGGAGAATCGTTGGCAGTCGCTTGGCCAGCATGGTTTTGCCCGAACCAGGCGGGCCGACGAGGACGACGTTATGGCCGCCAGCGGCGGCAACTTCGAGGGCGCGTTTGACATGCTGCTGGCCTTTGACGTCGTTGAAGTCGGCGGTGTACTGCGAGTGCTGGCTGAACAGATCGTCAAGATTCGCGCTGGTGGCTGAGATGGCGCGTGTACCGTTCAAAAATTCCACCACCTGGGGCAGATCGCGCACGCCCAACACTTCGACTTCGCTGACAACCGCGGCCTCCGGAGCATTTTGTTCGGGTAAGATCACGCCGCGAATGTTTTCTTTTTTGGCAGCCATGGCGATCGACAGCGCGCCGCGCACCGGTTTGACCGAGCCGTCGAGGGAAAGCTCGCCGATGAGAAAATAGTCATCGAGGAGATTTTTCTCCAAGGTTCCCTCGGCCGCAAGTATTCCGATGGCCATCGGCAGGTCGTAGGCCGAGCCTTCTTTTTTGATGTCGGCTGGAGCGAGGTTGATGGTGATGCGCTTGGCCGGAAAGGTGTAGCCGCAGTTTTTTACCGCGGCGCGAATCCGGTCTTTGCTCTCCTTAACCGCACCTTCTGGTAAGCCGACGGTTGCCAGTTGCGGCAAGCCCGAAGCGAGATCGATCTCGACTTCGACGCGCAAAGCATCGATCCCGTAGAGTGCGGCGCTGTTGACCTTGGCGAGCATAGCCGCTGGAAAACTAACAGAGGTCGCCCCGAAAGCACAAACGGATTTTTTCCGAATGGATAATTGAGAATTGATAATGGATAACGGGGAAACCGGTCGAGGCTGGACAACGCCGGCGTCGTGCTCTTCCGGCACGAACACGAGTCACGAGTACCAGCGCCGGATGAAGCTTTAGAACTTGTCTTTTTTGAAGGATTTCAAGGACGACGGGCGGCCGCGCAGGACATCGTCACCGGTGACGCGATCGAACACATGCACGCCATGATTGTGCAGCAAGGTGGTTTGGGACACCGTCCGTTTGGCGCCGGCGCGGCAACTGTCGCACTTTTTGAGCGGTTTGGCGGAGACCTTTTGAATCACTTCGAAGCGATGGCCATTAGTGCATTCATATTCGTAAAGCGGCATGATAGTTGTCATTAGCTAGCATATGGAGGGCCCTGTCTCAATCTTGCGTGTTCTTGCCGTGAAAAATATTTCTTGGTATAAGATTTCATGTTTGCTTTGAAACAATCGGTACGCGCCCACAACCCAGGCCCAGGTCTGGGTTTTTTTTTACTCCGGCGCGGAGGTGAGCCATGTTAGAACAGGAAGTCCTGCCCGTCGGTTTAACTTTTGACGATGTTCTACTGATCCCCGCCGAGTCGTCGGTGCTGCCGAAAGACATTGACGTGTCGACCCGCCTGACGGATCGCATCCGTCTCAGTATTCCGCTGGTCAGCGCGGCGATGGACACGGTCACAGAATCCAAAACCGCCATCGGCATGGCGCAGGAGGGCGGTCTCGGCATCATTCACCGCAACCTTTCGGTCTGGGCCCAAGCCGCGGAAGTCGAGAAAGTCAAAAAATACGAAAGCGGCATGATCAGTGACCCGATCACCATCGCGCCTGATCAAAAGATTTCCGATGCCCAGGAGATCATGAATCAGTATGGCATCTCGGGGCTGCCGGTGACCAAGAATGGCAAGCTCGTTGGCATTCTCACCAATCGCGATTTACGCTTCGAACGTCGCCTCGACCGCAAGGTCTCCGAGGTGATGACCAAGGATCATCTGGTGACGGTCCGGCCGGGTGTCGATCTCGATACCGCGAAAGAGTTGCTGCACCGCCACCGCATCGAAAAACTGCTGGTGGTCGACGATAATTTCGAGCTCAAGGGGTTGATCACCGTCAAAGACATTCAGAAAACCATTCAATATCCTGGCGCCTGTAAAGACGAGCGCGGCCGGCTACGTGTCGGGGCGGCGGTGGGCGTCAGCGATTGGGAGCCGCGTGTCGAAGGACTGGTGCGCGCAGGAGTCGATTTGATCGCCGTGGACACGGCCCATGGCCATTCGAAAAATGTCCTTGATGTCGTCGGGCAGATCCGCCGGCGCTATCCCGAACTGGATATCGCCGCCGGCAACGTCGCCACCGGCGAAGGCACCGCTGCATTGATCGAAGCCGGCGTGAACGTGGTCAAAGTCGGTGTCGGACCCGGATCGATCTGCACGACCCGGATCGTTTCCGGCGTCGGCGTGCCGCAGATCACCGCCATTGGCAGCTGCGCTAAGGCGGCGGCGAAGCATAACGTCGCCATCATCGCCGACGGCGGCATCAAGTTTTCCGGCGACATTACCAAAGCACTGGCCGCAGGCGCGCACTCGGTCATGATCGGCAGCCTGTTCGCCGGCACGGAAGAAAGCCCTGGGGAAACCATTCTCTATCAGGGACGAACCTATAAGGCGTACCGTGGCATGGGTTCGATCGGCGCCATGGGGCAGGGCAGCCGCGACCGTTACGGTCAGGCGGATGTGATGGATTCCAATAAATTGGTTCCCGAAGGTATCGAAGGCCGGGTGCCCTACAAGGGTTCGTTGTCGTCGAATATTTTGCAATTGGTCGGCGGTTTGCGCGCGGGCATGGGCTATCTCGGCTGCAAAGATGTCAGCGCGCTCCATAACAAAGCGAAATTCATGCAGATCACTTCGGCGGCGCTGCGCGAAGGCCATGTGCATGATGTGTTTATCACCAAAGAAGCGCCCAACTACAGAATAGAATGATTGTCGTCCTCGATTTCGGTTCCCAGTACACCCAGCTCATCGCCCGCCGCATTCGCGAGTCAAAGGTTTACTGCGAGATCCATCCATTCAACGTTGCGCCGGAAAAGATTAAAGCGCTCAACCCCAAAGGAATCATCCTTTCCGGCGGGCCGGCGAGCGTGTATCAAGACGACGCGCCGCGCGTGAGCGCCGAGCTGTTCGCCATGCCGGTGCCGTTTCTCGGCATCTGCTACGGCATGGGGCTGGTCAACCTGCAGTTCGGCGGCGCGGCGGCGCGCGCCGACCATCGCGAGTACGGGCCAGCGGAGCTGGTGATCGACAATGACAGCGACCTGTTCCACGGTTTCTCCAAGAGCGAAACCACCCGAGTGTGGATGAGTCACGGCGACAAGATGACCAGCTTCCCCAAAGGCTGGGATGTTTTGGCCCACAGCGCCAACTCGCCGATAGCTTCTTTCGCCGATCCGACGCGGCGTTTTTTCGGCTTGCAGTTTCATCCCGAAGTGGCCCATACGGCGCGCGGCCGCGAGGTGCTCGACAATTTCGTCTTGCGCATCTGCGGCGATACGCCCGACTGGACCATGGAGCATTTCATCGAAACCTCGGTCAAGAAAATCCGCGCTCAAGTCGGCGCCGGGCGGGTGCTGTGCGCGCTCAGCGGCGGCGTCGATTCTTCGGTGGCGGCGACCTTGGTGCATCGCGCCATCGGCGAGCGTCTGATTTGCGTGTTCGTCAACAATGGCCTGCTGCGCAAGAACGAAGCCGAGCATGTGTGCAGTTTGTTCGTGGAGCGTTTCGGCGCGAGTTTTCGTTATGTCGATGCCACCGAGTCGTTTCTTTCGGAGCTCAAAAACGTCGAAGACCCCGAAGTCAAGCGCAAGCGCATCGGATACAAATTCATCGAAGTTTTCGAAGAGCAAGCGCGCAAGCTCGGCGCGATTGGAGTTTCTGGCCCAGGGCACGCTCTATCCCGACGTCATTGAATCCGTTTCGGTTCTCGGGCCGTCGGCGACGATCAAGTCGCATCATAACGTCGGCGGCCTGCCGACGAATATGAAGTTCAAGCTGATCGAGCCTTTGCGCGAACTATTCAAAGATGAAGTGCGCGTGCTCGGCAAGGAACTTGGGCTGCCCACTGAGATGATCCAGCGCCAGCCCTTCCCTGGGCCAGGATTGGCGATCCGTGTGCTCGGCGAAGTAACCGAGGCGCGCTTGAAAGTCCTGCGCGACGCCGATGTCATCGTTCTCGACGAGATCAAGGCTGCCGGGCTCTACGAAAAAGTTTGGCAATCCTTCGCGGTGCTGTTGCCGGTGAAGACCGTCGGTGTGGTCGGCGATGAGCGCAGCTACGAAAATGTCGTGGCGCTGCGGGTGGTCGATAGCCAAGACGGCATGACCGCCAACTGGGTGGCGCTGCCATTCGACCTGCTCGGGCGAATCTCCAACCGCATTCTCAACGAAGTGCGCGGCGTCAACCGCGTGGTCTACGATATTTCTTCCAAACCGCCGGCTACCATCGAGTGGGAATGACTCTCCTGGCGGTAATCCTTCAGTTAGCTCAATTCATTTCGCTCTAGGAGTCGTCATCCGATGCCGCACGAGAACAACGAGATCGTCTCGATCGATGGTTGGGGAATCGATCCGGGCGCGCCCGAGGTGGTGCGCTTTCTCGAGGGACCGCAGCGGCGCTTTACTGAACTGGCGCGGGCGGCGCGAATCTTTTGCGAATTTGTCCGGGGTTTTCGCGCGCTGCATTTTGCCGGGCCCTGCGTGACCGTGTTTGGCTCGGCGCGCTTTACCGAAGTCAATCCGTACTACCGTATGGCGCGCCAGGCGGGCGCGGGTCTGGCGAGCGCGGGTTTCACCGTGATGACCGGCGGCGGCCCGGGCATCATGGAAGCGGCCAATCGCGGCGCCAAAGATGTCGGCGGCCGTTCCATCGGCTGCAACATCGTCCTGCCCCAAGAACAAAAGCATAACCCCTACCTGGACCAATGGGTGACATTTCGCTATTTCTTCGTGCGCAAAGTGATGTTAGTGAAGTATTCTTATGCGTTCATCGCCTTGCCCGGCGGTTTCGGCACCATGGACGAGATTTTTGAAACCGCGACCTTAATTCAAACCGCGAAGATTCGCGAGTTTCCCTTGGTCCTCATGGGCAGGGAGTTTTGGGCGCCGCTGATGGAGTTTATGTCCGAAAGACTGGTTAAAGCGCGGACCATCGATGCCGTCGACCTCGAACGGATCACCATCACCGACTCCGCCGACGAAGCGGTTCAGGTAATCACCGACGTGGCCAAACGGCGCTTTGGAATGACTTACGGTTCTCGCATGAGACGACGCTGGATCTTTGGCGAACGCAAGTTGGTCTAGGGAGGAATGATGAATCGAACGAAACTGAAATTACCATTCTTTGCGATGGTTTTCCTCGCGCTTCTATGGTGCTCTGGCGCGGGTTGGGCGCAGTCCCGCAGTATTATTCTTTCGACCACCACCAGCACCCAAGACTCAGGGTTGCTCGATGTCCTGATTCCGCTTTTTGAGCAGCAGAGCAGCTATTCAGTCAAGACGATCGCTGTGGGCACCGGGCAGGCGTTGGCCTTGGCCGAGCGCGGCGATGCCGATGTCGTTTTGGCCCATGCGCCGAGTTTGGAGCAAGCATCTGTCGCCAAGGGCAAACTGCTCAACCGGCGCCTGGTGATGTATAACGACTTCATCATTGTCGGGCCCAAGGAAGACCCGGCGAAAGTTCGCGCCATGAAATCGGCAGCCACCGCATTGCAGGCGATCGCGCAGGCGAAAACGACTTTTGTCTCACGGGGCGACAAATCCGGAACGCATAACATGGAACTTGGTTTGTGGAAGCTTGCCAAAGTAACGCCAATAGCTCCTTGGTACATCGAATCGGGACAGGGCATGGGCGCGACGCTGGGCATCGCCAGGGAACGCAATGGGTATGTGCTCACCGACCGGGCCACTTACCTGGCGCTGAGCAAGAACCTCGGTTTGCCGATTCTCGTCCAAGGCGATCGTGCGCTATTGAATATCTATTCGGTTCTCGAAGTGAATCCCGCCAACGGTCCGCGCATCAATGTTGCCGGCGGCAAGGCCTTTGCCGATTTCATGGTTTCGCCAACCACGCAAAAAATCATTCAAGGGTTCGGTGTCGACAAGTTCGGCGAATCGCTATTCGTTCCCGTTGCCGGCAAGAAAGAAGACGAACTCGGAGTCTGACTTGGAAATGATTGGCCAAGGGCTGCTCAAGGCAATCGACCTCGTCGCCGGTTTCGATCGCGAGATTCTGGCGATCACTTGGCTGTCACTAAAAATTTCCATGACAGCGACTTTAGTCGCGTTAGTCTTGGGCATGCCCTTGGGTGTGCTACTGGCCCTGACGCGGTTCTCCGGCCGATCCGCGGTCGTAGCGCTGATCAATACCGGCATGGGACTGCCGCCGGTGGTGGTCGGGCTCTTCGTTTCATTGATACTCTGGCGCAGCGGACCGTTGGGATTTCTCGAATGGATTTACACGCCAACGGCGATGGTGTTGGCCCAGGTGGTGATCGCGCTGCCCATCGTTGCCGGATTAACCTTGGCGAGTTTTCAGAGCCTTGATCCGCGCCTAAGTCTGCAAATGCTCGGCATCGGCGCGTCCAAGCCGCAACTATTATGGTTATTGTGCAAGGAAGCACGCTTGCCGCTATTGGCTGCGGTCATGGCCGGTTTCGGCGGCGTGATCTCCGAAGTCGGCGCGTCCATGATGGTCGGCGGCAATATTCGCGGCCAGACCCGCGTACTCACCACCGCGACGGTGCTTGAAACCGGCAAAGGCAACTTTGACGTCGCCATCGCCCTCAGCGTGATCCTGCTGCTGCTCACCTTTGCGATAAATTTCTTTCTGACACGCATTCAACAGCGGGAGCCGCTGCGGTGGCCGAGACTCTCTTAAGACTGCGCGACGTCCTGGTGCGCTATGGCGCGACCACGGCTCTCGATATTCCTTTACTTGAAGTCACAAGCAGTGAGGTGCTGGCGATCATCGGTGCCAACGGCGCCGGCAAGTCGACGCTGCTGCGGGTCATGGGCTTGTTGCAGCCCATCGACCGGGGAACCGTCGAGTTCCCCCGTCTCACGGCGATACAGCGCAATCCGTTGGCGTTGCGGCGGCGCATCGCCACGGTGTTCCAGCAACCGTTGCTTGTCGATGACTGTGTTTACGGCAACGTTGCGCTGGGTCTGCGGTTGCGTGGCGCCGCCAAGGCGGAGATCGAAAGTCGGGTACGGCCGTGGTTAAAGCGTTTGGGGATTAGCCATCTAGCCGAGCGTCCGGCGCGAACTTTATCCGGCGGCGAAGCGCAACGCGCTAGCCTAGCCCGCGCGTTGGTACTAGAGCCCGACTTGCTGCTCCTCGATGAACCGTTCGCTGCATTGGACCCCACCAGCCGGGAGGCCTTGCTACGGGATTTTTATCGCACCGTGAAGGGTCTGGGCGTGACGGTAATTTTGGTTACCCATGATCGCCACGAAGCTTTCGCGCTCGCCAAGCGCGTCGCGGTGTTGGATCGCGGCCGCATCGTGCAATTCGGTAGCCGCGAGGAAATTTTCCATCGTCCCCTAAACGATCTAGTCGCCGCCATTATCGGCATTGAAAATCGTCTCGCCGGCGTTGTTGAAGCCTCGAACGGTGCGATATCGAGAGTTGCGGTCGGCGGCCAAAGCATTGTGATATCGGGAAGCTACGCGGTGGGTGCGAAGGTGATTCTTTGTTTCCGCGCCAATAACGTGCAGGTCGCGGCTGGCGTGCCAAGCCAGGAGAGGCCGATTCGATTCGAGGGAAAAATCCGGGAAGTGTTTTGCGCCCAAGCAGACAGCCAGATTGTCGTCGATTGCACCGGCTTCTCGCTAGTCGGCTCGGCAGAATCGGCGCGCTGTCAGTCTGCGGCCTTGAGCGAGGGATGCGCGGTGACGGCTTCGCTAGAGCCCACCGCGATTCATGTCATCTTAGCTGAAAACTCTCTTTGATACCGCGTCGCGGGTCAAGCACCGCCAAACCGCCATTCTCTCGAGCGAGCTTGCAGGCGTAGGCGACCGCGGCGCGAAGGTCGTCGGCATCCAGATCGGGGTAGTGATCGAGGACTTCTCGCGGCGACAAGCCCCCGCTGAGGGCGTCAAGAATGACTGCGATCTGAATTCTCGTACCGCGAATGTAAGGGCGGCCCGAGCAGATCTCGGGATCGACTCGCACCCGAGATATCAATTGTTGGTCAGTCATCATTGAATGCAGTTATCCCGGGAAACACGATAGCTCGATCATACATCGCTCGCAGGGTTTTCGGCAAGGAGAAACCTCGGCGGCGAACTCTTCCAACCATGGCGCAATGATTAATTCGCTTAGAGTTCGGGCGCTGGTGCCGATGTTTCCGGCGTCGGCGCGCGTGCCAGCAAGCGCGAAACCCCAACGAAGATATGCTGCGTGCCCATGTTGACGACGACCACGCGAAATAAATGAAACGCCACGACCAACGGTACGCTGATATGGAGCGCCTGGGCGGTAATTGTCATCTCCGCCAAGCCGCCGGGGGAGGTTGCAAGTATCATGGTTCCGACTGGTAGGTCAAAAGCCCAGGCGAGGGCGGCGCCGGCGATCGCCGAGGCGACCAAGATGAAGAAAGAGTTGAGCAGCGCGAAGGGAATGAACAACTTGTGGCGTACGAAGAAGGCCCGTTCGTAACGCGCGCCGAGAACCAGACCGAACATGAGCTGGGCGAAGTCGGTGAGCACGTGCGGCACGGCGGACAACTCGACTCCGCCCATGGTCAGCGCGGCGCCGAAAAATATCGGCACGAGCAGGCAGCCATTGTGAAAATGCCACCGTTCTGAGAGTTCGCCCAGAAGACCGCTGACGACCAGCCAGATCACTAAGATCGCGGGAACCAGCGGTAGATTGGGTTTGTAGGCCGCCGCTTCCAACGGAATACCGCTGTAGGTCAGGACCAACGGAACGATGATAACGACTAGCGAAACCCGCAGGCTGTGCGCCACCGCCACCGGCGACATCTGCGCGCCGTAGCGATCGGCGAGCACGGCCATCGCCATAGCGCCACCCGGGATCGACGCAAAGAAGGTTGACTTCCAATCGACACCGGACGCTTTGCTCAAAGTCAGCGCGCCGAAGATGCCGACAATAAATACCGCGACCGTGGCCGCCAACACCGCCGGCAAATTGCCGGCGAGGGCTGCCACCACCGGGGGAGTGAAGTAAAGCGACACCGCCGAGCCCAAAATGACTTGGCCTGCTTGGCGTGCATAGGGCGGCGAATGCATGGTCACGCCCATGAGATTCAGGCTCGCCACGGCGATCATCGGACCGAGCATCCATGGTATCGGTGTGTGCAGCCAGGAGAAGAGAAAGCCGGCCGGGACGCCGATGACCAGAGCGGTGAGAATTCCGCGCATTTGTTGACGAAGGTTGGTGAACTCGTTCATGGTTGTGTCGCATCGATCCGCGCTGCCGAGGATTCGCACTGAGCGCCGCGGGATGAGTTAGGGATGGTTATAGCCGGTGTGCGCGCGGATTACGACAAGCTTAGGGGAATTTTCGTCATGGTTCCGTTTCAGGGTAGTCCTGCCGGCGTGCGTCGAGTGGATTTCTCGCTGCGCTCGAAATGACAGATGTGAGTAGGGGCGTCGGCAAAGAAAAGAATGAATTTGCCAAACGGAACCACCAACTAAATTGTGCTGTCGGTACGTAGTGGACAGTCGAGTTCCCGTCGGGTAATTATTGCTAATCAAGGGAGTTGTGCAGATGAACTACAAAACTGCGGTAATCGATGCTGACGCCCATGTGGTGGAGACCGACCGGGTGTGGGATTACCTTGAGGGCAGCGAGAAAAAATTTCGTCCGACCTTGATGCCGTCGCCGGAAAATCCCAGACGGCAAATTTGGGTTCTTGATGGCGAAAATCTCGGCAGTAAGTTTCCCTCGCCCGATGACCAAGAGTCGGCAGCGCATCTCAAACGGTTTGGCCGGGAGGTAGGCACGCCGGTAGCGGCGCGCGAGCTGTCCAATGTCACCCAGCGGCTCCAGCATATGGACGAGCTTGGCATCGACGTTCAGGTGCTGTTCAACTCGCTGTGGATCACCCCGCTCACCAGCCGGCCTGATGCCGAGATCGCGCTCAGCTGGGCGTGGAACCGCTGGTTGGCGGATGTTTGGAAGCTGGGCGAAGACCGCTTGCGCTGGACCTGCGTCGTCCCGGCATTGTCACCCGAAGAAGCCGTGCCACAGATCCGCTTCGCCAAAGAACACGGCGCGGTCGGCGTGTGCATGCGGCCTTTCGAACGCGACCGGATGATGACCGATCCGTTTTACTATCCGATCTACGAAGAGGCCCAGCGACTCGACATACCGGTCACCGTGCATCTGGGCAACGGCAGCCCGGAACTTTTCAAACTCATGACCAACGAAGCCGGCGGCGGTTTCTCGACCTTTCGCGTGCCGACGGTAACCTCTTGCTATGCGTTGATCATGAGCGAGATTCCCCAAGTCTTTCCCAGGCTCCGCTGGGGTTTCATCGAGGTGTCGAGCCAATGGGTGCCCTGGGTGATTCACGAGGCGATACGCCGCTCGCTTGGCAGCGCCCGGCCGATCTCGCGCGATTGTCTCGCCGAGTATAATATTTATGTGTCGACCCAGACCGATGACGATTTTCCATACATCCTGTCCTACGCCGGCGAGGGGAATCTGGTCATTGGCACCGACTACGGCCATGGAGATACCTCAAGCGAGCTTAATGCCATCGCGCGCTTCAAGGCGATGGCGGAATTAAGCCCAGAGGTAAAGCGAAAAATTCTATTCGACAATCCCAAGGCGCTTTACGGTCTATAGGATCGTCAATTCTGAGTAGCCATGGCGACGCTTATTTCTGCCGACAAAGCGAAGCAGCTTGCCGCGCGCATGCTCGCTCTCGGCGTGCGCGAGGCCGATATCGATGAGCAGTTTGTGCGATCCTCGGGAGCCGGCGGCCAGAACGTCAATAAAGTGTCGTCTTGCGTCGTGCTGCACCACCGGCCCACGGGAATCCGCGTCAAATGCCAACGGGAGCGCTCCCAGGCGCTCAATCGCTTGTTGGCGCGCCGACTGTTGCTCGATAAGATCGACACCGAGCAGCGCGGTGCCGCCAGCGCCGAGGCGCAACGCATCGACAAGATCCGCCGGCAGAAACGCAAGCGGTCGCACCGCGCCAAAATGCGCATGCTCGACGACAAGCGCCATCAGTCGGAGAAGAAGGGCCGCAGGTCGACAGTGCGGCCGGGGCGCGACGAATAGAATTTCACCAGATGGGCGGTTTCCATTGCTTCAGAATTCATATCCGGCGTTTTGCGCTGTGGCTAAAATATTTTGCCGTGGTCAGCGCTCACGTCGGGTAAACGATCGCGCTTGGATTGTCATTCTTGTCATTTCTGTCCACCGTTGACAGTGTCAACGACACTCTTACTGAAGCTAAGTGTTTGAAAAGTTTACATTGCTGCCTGGCCTCCGGGTTGCTGATAGGCAGCCCTAGAGGAGAAGCGCGACATGTTAAACGACATGATCTTACTAGCGTTAGTGGTGGTGCTGGTGCCGCTGGCAGCAATCGTAATTCTGCGCATGCTGGGCAAAACCAAGAGAACCAGGAGAGCCGTGCATAGCTTTCGTGTCGGGACAAAGTAGCCGGCCGATTTCCATCCCGGATTTTTTAACTCGCTAGCACACCGATCGACTTTGGCTTGTTCACCGCCGTCGGTAAGCAAGCGATTGTCTATTTGCCCTTTTTCAACTGATCGAGCAGGGCTTGGATCGGTTTGAAATCCATCCACTCCGGTCTGTTGATGAAAAGATAATCTTTATCTTTTCTCCGGCGCGCCAGGGGCGGCAAAATCTCTTGCGGCAAATCTTCGCGCATGGAGCCGACGCGTAGCTCCTCCTTGTTGGCTTGCAGAAAGGCGGTCTGGCCTTCCTGCGACAAAAACCAATTGATAAAAACCTTGGCAGCGTTGGCATGCGGGTGGCGATTCATCAAGACGATAGATCCTGAGCCAGAGCCGATGCCGGGCCGCTCGCTGATGGCGTAAGGATCAAGCTCAGCGACCGGCAGTCCTTGCATCTGGGCGCGGTCGATACGCCGGCAGAGAAAGCAGATTGGGAACTTCCCCTGCGACAGCCAGTCGGTTCCCTGGCGCAAATCGCGGAAGAAGGTTGGCTCCATATCGCGATAGATGCGCTCGATGAATTTCGCACCCAGTTGAGGATGGTGATAGACATACGACAAAGCGGTGGAACCCTGCGTCGCGTTTAACTGCAGCACCGCGTACTTGCCCTTCCATTGCGGCTGAACCAGATCCCAGGCTGATTTGATTTCCTTTTCATTGACGATGCCGGTATTGAACGAAAGCGGCGGACCGTAGAGTGCGCTTTCGTACATGAAGTTGTATTGGCCTTCGGGGTCGACGTAGTGGTGTTTGCCCTGCCACCATTTAGATAGATCGGTGACATTCGGATGGATCAGTGCCGGCGGCACGGGATCGAGGACCTTGGCCGGATAGAGGTTGAGATGGACTGCGGTCGGACCGGCGAGAAAGACATCGGCGAGATATTTGCCGGCGCGCCGTTCGCTGAAAAGCTTGGGGAATAGGTCGCTACCCCGGCCGACCGAGGTGCCAAGCAGCTTGATTTTCGGGTAGCGTTTTTGGAATGCCGCCCAGATTGTCTGAGCATGGCCGATGGAGTCGGTGGCATAAATGGCGACCTCGCCCTCCTCCTCGGCTTTCTTAACGAAAATTTCCCATTCTTGGCCGGTCGCCGGCTTGGGTTCGGCGGCTGAGCCGGTCGCGACCAGCGTCAGCTTCAATAGCAGTACGAGGAATAGGTTCGGCCATGTTCGAGTCATTGTAAGAATTTCCTGGGTCTATTTCGGTTAGCGTTTCGTTTCAGCTTGATCAATCACAATTGCCATGGGTGCAGTCATTCCTGACAGTCTTGCCGCATCTGTCACAACTCAGTCCAGCGCCGCGATCAACTAAGCCGCCGTTATTTCTCGCCTCGACACATGGCATCAGTGTTGCTGTGTATCGCATCAGGAGTAAAACTGCCATGCTCTATCACATGTTTGAACGGTCGGTGCTCGCTGCGGTGCTCTCGCTCGGTTCCTATTTCGCAACGGTGGCGTTACGAAAGCAAAGAAAATCCCTTGTGGCAGTTAGAAGGCACCGGCCGGAGCCGTGACGTGGAGGTTCGTGAGCTGACTTTCACGGTAAAATTTTTCTTCTCACGTCTTCCATCCATTCAAGTCAAATTCACGCCAATTCGTTCAAATCTGTCATAAACTCTGATCCCATGGTTCACTTGCGGTTCAACCGTCGGTTGAATCGCCGACTACCTCGAAACCAAACGGCGACGGCTTTTGTCCAGACCGAACAGCTCGATGAACTCGCCGAATACGCGGTCGCTCAGCTCATGGAGCCGGCCGATGTGGTGGCCGCTCTGGAGGTGAATCTGGTCCGGGTCGATGTCGCCATGCAGGCTGGCGATTTCGCGGCGGTTCTCCGGCACCTTGAGCCAACGCAGGATCATCGCTTCGTCGACTTCGAGATGGAATTGAAAGGCGTAAACGTTGTTGCCGTAACGAAACGCTTGATTCACACAGTGGCGCGACCAGGCCAGATGGATCGCTCCATTGGGAATCTCGAAGGTGTCGCCATGCCATTGAAAGAGCGTTTCGGATTCGCCGAACTCATCGAACAGCGGGTCTTGTGCGGCATGGTCCGACGGCGCGACATGGTACCAGCCGATCTCTTTGATGTGGTTGGCATAGACCCGCGCACCGAGGGTGCGGGCCACCAACTGGGCGCCGAGGCAGATGCCCAGGACCGGCAAATTCCGTTGCATGGCGCTTTCGATCAGTCTCATCTCAACCGCCAAGTGGGGCAGCCGATGGTCGTCGTAGGCCGACATGGGTCCGCCCAGTACGACCAGGCCATCGTAGCCGTCCAGGGTTGGTTCGGCGTCGGGATGGCGGCCAAAATTAACGTAGCGGATACGAAAGCCGGCGCGCTTGAGCATCGGGTTGAGGGTGCCGAGGATTTCGTGCGGCACATGCTGGCAGACTAACAGTTTCCTCATCTTCGCTGTCGAGTGGATGAAGTGAATTTTAGCACATGCCGCTTGCCCAGCCCAAACCGGCGCGGCTAATTTTCTCGTAGCGCGCTCAAGCCGGTGCCATGGGCGGTTTGGCGCTCAAGCGCCTGGCTATAGCGCGACATGGGATAACAGAAGGCAAAATAACCAAGGGCGGCGAACAGGTAGGCCTCGATGCCGAAGCCGCTCCAGGCCGGCTCATTGAGAGAGACCTTGATGGTGGTGAAAAAATCGAACAGGCCGATGATGACGACCAATGAAGTGTCCTTGAAAAAGCCGATAAAGGTATTGACCAAGGGCGGAATGGCGACGCGCAAGGCTTGCGGCAGGGTGACGTAACAGACGCGTTGCCAGTAGCTCAGGCCAGTGGCGAGGGCGGCCTCTTCTTGCTGCGGCGGGATCGCTTGCAGGCCGCCGCGGATGACTTCCGCCAGATAGGCTGCGGCGAACAGAATCATTGCCAATTGCGCGCGCAGCAGCTTGTCGATAGAAACTCCCTGCGGCAGAAATAAGGGCAGCATCACCGAGGCCATGAACAGCACCGAGATCAGCGGCACACCGCGAATCAATTCGATATAACCAATCGAGAACCAACGTAGGAGCGGCATCTCGGAGCGCCGCCCGAGGGCCAATAGGATCGATAGGGGGAACGCCAGAGCTATGCCAAAGGTGCTGAGCAGAAGCGTCAGCGTCAGTCCGCCCCAGCGTTCGTTCTCGACGTAGGTCAAACCAAAAATCCCGCCCCACATGAGCAGGCCAATTAAAGCAAGCCCGCCGAGCCAGAGGCAGAGCAGTCTTAGCCGGCGCACCAGCTGAAAGCCACTCACACCGTAGAGCGCGAGCAGGATGGCGATCACTAAAGCCGGCCGCCAGTGCTGGTCGGCAGGGAAGGTGGCAAACAGAATAAAGCGAAATTTGTCGGCGACAAAGGCCCAGCAAGCACCCTGACTATCGCGACAGGCAGCGGCGCGGTCCGGCGACCACACGGCGCGGAGCAATGCCCAGTTAAGCAACGGCGGCAACCATCTTGCCGCTAAATAGACGATCGCCAAGGTTGCCAGCGAGCTCGGCCAACTGCCAAACAGTCGGCTGCGCGCCCACTGGCAACCCGAAGCACCGCGCCCGTTGGTCAAGTTCACGTTTTGCCTCCGCGCCAGGCGAAACGCCGGTTGTAGCGATTCATCAACGCGGATATCGCCAGGCTGATGGTCAGATAGACCAGCATGATCACCGCGATACCTTCGATGGCTTGGCCGGTCTGGTTGATGGTGGTGTTGGCAATGGACACCAGGTCGGGATAGCCGATGGCGACAGCCAGGGAGCTATTCTTGATGCAGTTCAAGTATTGGCTGGTTACCGGCGGCACGACCAGGCGCAAAGCTTGCGGCAAAATGATCAAGCGCATGAGCTGAGCTGGGCTCAATCCTTGCGACTGTGCCGCTTCGTATTGGCCGCGGTCGACGGCGAGGATGCCGGCGCGGACGATTTCGCCGATGAATGCTGCGGTGTAAAGGGCAAGGCCGAGAAAGAGCGCGGTAAATTCCGGCGACAGCGCTACACCGCCGGAAAAATTAAAGCCGCTAAACGCAGGATAGTCGATCGCGAGCGGCAGCAACGTGGAGATCGTCGGCACGGCGAGGCCGCGGTTACTCAAATAAAATCCCGGCAGCGGATTCAAGGCCTGGGCCGGCGCGGGAAAGCTTTCGGTGATCACGGCGTACCAAAAGAACAGCTGCACGACCAACGGAATATTGCGCAGCAGTTCGACATACGTTGAGGCGAGTTTGGTCAACAACCAGTTGGGCGACAAGCGGGCTAGCCCGACGGCGACACCGATGACGGTCGAGAACACTACGGCCAATAGCGCGACTCGGAACGTGTTGAGCAGTCCGACGGTGAGCGCTTTAAAATAACTATCGGCGGCGCTGAAGGAGAGTAGCGTGCTCTCGCCGATTTCGAAGCCGGCCTCGCGCCAGAGAAAGCCAAAGCCGCTGGCGATGCGGCGCGCCAGCAAGTTGTCCACCGCATTGGCGATGAAATACCAGCCGGCAAGGCAGACGCCGGCCAACAGGAAAATTTGATAAAGCGCAGCGCGCTGGCGGATGTCGAGTTGCCGGACCATCGGGAATTGCGGATTTCTCAGTGGCGCTCACTGAGTCTAACGCAGCGGCGGCGCGTACATGAGGCCGCCTTTGTTCCATAGCCGGTTCATGCCGCGGTCGAGACCCAACGGGGTTAGATTGCGGTCGAAACTTTCGCCGTAGTTGCCGACCTGTTTGATAATATTGAAAGCCCAGCGGTTGTCCAGTTTGAGCATCTTGCCGAAGTCGCCTTTAGTCCCAAGAAAGCGTTGGATTACCGGGTTGCTGCTTTGCGCTTGCTGGTCGATATTCTTCGAGGTGATTCCCAGCTCTTCGGCTTCGATCATGGCGAACAGGGTCCACCGGACGATGTCGAACCAATGGTCGTCGCCATGGCGCACCACCGGGCCAAAGGGTTCTTTGGAGATAACTTCGGGTAAGATAATATGATCTCCCGAGTTCGCTGCCCGGGAGGCGCGCGCGGCGATCAACCCTGAAACATCGGTGGTGTAGACATCGCAGCGGCCGGCGAAGTAGGCATTTAATACTTCTTCTAGTTTTTCGATGACCACCGGTTTGAACTTCATGTTGTTGGCGCGAAAGTAATCAGCTAGGTTGAGCTCGGTCGTGGTCCCTGGCTGGACACAAATGGCGGCGCCGTCCAGTTGCTTGGCGCTCTTCACGTGGCGTTTTTTCGTCACCATGAAGCCCTGGCCGTCGTAAAAGTTCACCCCGACGAAATTAAGACCGAGGCCGGCGTCGCGGGCGAAGGTCCAGGTGGTGTTGCGCGACAGGATGTCGACTTCGCCGGATTGTAAGGCGGTGAAGCGCTGCTGGGCCGTAAGCGGGGTGTAGCGATTTTTCTTGGTCTCGCCGAAGAGAGCTGCGGCGACGGCTCGACAGAAGTCGACGTCGATGCCGCGCCACTGGCCGGCGCTATCGGGTTGGGCGAAACCGGCCAGACCAGTGTTCACGCCGCACTGAATGAAGCCCTTCTTGAGCGCGCTATCCGCGGTGGGGCCGGCATTGGCCTGGGTGGTTAACAGCAAGATGAGCAGCAGCGTATTGATCGATGATTTGGTCGCTTGGATCATCCGGGTCTTTCCTTACGATCGGATTGAGTCTATTCGGTGAACTTAATACACTCAGGTAATTGTTGACAGCAAATGATCTGTGTTTATAGATTTTCTTTCGAACCAAACGCAAGATTTAGGCACGGCGAAGGGGGCGAAAATGGCGGATAGCAGGAATGATCGCGGTACCACGGCGCCGAGTTCCTACCAGCAATTGCTCGACGAATTGCCGCGCACTGGGCCGGGCACCCGAGGCGGTGAGATGTTGCGGCGTTATTGGCACCCGGTCTGTTTGTCGACCAACCTGAAAGACATTCCCATAGCGGTGCGCATGCTGAGCGAGGAACTCGTGGTGTTTCGCGATGGTAAAGGCAGACCTGGCCTTTTGGGCATCCGGTGTCCCCATCGTTTGGCTTCGCTGGAATATGGCCAAGTGTGCGACGACGGCCTGATGTGTTCTTACCACGGCTGGAAATATGACACCCAGGGACGCTGCATCGATACCCCGCTCGAGCCTTGCGATAGCAAAGTCAAAGATAATATCCGCCACCTCTGGTATCCGGTCGAAGAGTGGGGCGGCGTGATTTGGACCTACATGGGACCGGAAAAAGAAAATCCGCCGCCGCTGCCGAAGATCGACGTGCTGGCGCGCGACGACGGGGTCGTCAAGCTCGCCGATGGCGATATCCGGAATTATAACTATCTCAACTGGATGGAAAATTTCGCCGACATGGGCCATGCGACCGTCCTCCATGGTTTAGTCGTTCGCGACATTCCGGATGAGCTGAAGCCTTATAACGACTACAGCATTAAAAATTGGTCGCCGCTGCCGCTGGAGCATATCGAAACCGAATTCGGCATGAAGACCGTCGCGGTGCTCGACACCGGCGAGCCGCAGGTCAAGTTCGTCAATACCTGGAGCCTGGTGGTGCCGGTGCACTGGCGCTTTTCCGGCATCCGTTCGGGTTTTCCGCCCGACTTCACCGACGAGCGCCAAGAGGGCGGCGGCATGATTCGGATCATCGACGATACCCACTTCGAGCTGATTCGCTACAGTCTGACGCGCAAGGGCAATTTTACCGGCGGCTGGCTGTTCGGTTTGCCCAAGGATCTCAAGGGCACGGCCGAAGAGAGGCCCTACGACAAGCGGCGCTATAAAGGTTGGGAGGGCATTCCCGCGCTCGAAGACTTGGTGTTGCAGGAATCGCAAGGAGAGATCCCCGATCGCCGCCGGGAGCATCTGGCGACCTCGGACCGCGGCGTGATCATGCTCCGGCGCATCTGGCATAAGGCGATGGCCGACGTTGCCGAGGGCCGCGATCCCAAGGCGGTCTGGCGCGAAGTGAAACCAATGCTTGAAGTCGATACGTTTCATGGCCATGTCCATGTTAACGATCTCAAGATAGGCGCAGACAATATGCCGTCATCGCGCAACGGCGCTGGATTGATCCGTGATAAGGACGGCAAACTCGTGTTTGCCTAGCTGGCAATGTCAAAATTGCCATGCCGCTGGGCGTCGTAACACGCTATCTAGAGGTACGGTTCGAGGACTATTTTGGCTTTTACTCAGTGTGAAGTTAATTTATCATTAGGAAGTTAAAACCCGGTAGTAAGGAGAATTTTCGGATGGATGAAGCAGCCAAGCGCCTGTTTGTCGGGATCAAGATCACCAGGGCGCTGCAGGAAGACTTGGATAGCCCGGCGCCGGGGATGAAGCAGTATATCGACGCTAGCAACGATTATTTGCAAATCGTCGACCTCGGTGCGGAAAAGTTTATCGGCCGCTACTTGAACGACGGCTTCCCGGTCGCCAATCTTGCCGATGTCAGCCGCAACGTTTGCAGCATCGTCAAGCTGATTACCCGCGGCAAGCGCATCGAGGAAAACGATGTCCAGATCTATTCCTGCTGACCTGCCAATCGCTCACTGCGATCTTGCCGCCTTTAAGTACTGCAAGTCGATAAAACGCTCCGCTCTTGAGGCAGGAGCGGCGCCAGTTCGCCGGCTTCCGCCGTCACCTGAATGACCGGGGCGAAGCCTTTGACATCGATCTCGCCTTGTTTGGCTGTTACCCCGCGGTCCGGATCGAAGTAAAGCGCCAAGGTCTGGCGCGCGATCTCCTCCGACGAGCCGGTAGTGTCGACGACCATGCGGACGACTTCGTCACGGCCGGCGGGATCGCGCATGAAGCGAAAGACTGAGGCCAGCGCGCGGACGTAGCGGATGAGCGCGTCTTTATTCTTCTCGACCCAGGAGCGGCGTACCGCGCTGACGATAAACTGAAAATCTTTCATCGCATCAGTGGAAACGCCGAGGCGATGGTAGCCTTGTTTCATTAGGAGAAAATCTTCGGGCTGACCGAGCGGCACGGCATCGCATTCGCCTTTTCTCAAGCAGTCGGCCCGGGCCGCCATGCCGACCAACTATTTGACCTTGAAATAAGCTTCCTTGATGCCGTTGAGCGGCATGAGCTTGCGCGTCGAAATCGCAATTGTGTCGACAGCGAGGTCTAATCCGATGGTCTTGCCCTTGAGATCGCCAAAGCTTTTGATTTCCGGTTTGGCGATCAAGCTGCAGATCGGCGTCGCGGATTTGCCAAGGATCGCCAGGTTGTCGGAGCCTCTGAGCATGTCCTGGATCAGGTAAGGTGTGGTGCTACGGGAGATAGCGACCACGCCCTTGGTGAGCGCCACGACCATGTTTGCCGTGCCGCCGTCGATGGGAATCATTTCCAGGTCGATCCCCTCGCGAGCGAAGAAACCTTATCGCCGCGGGCTCTGAATCGGCAAACTTTTTCTGCTATAACTGGACGCCATGAAAATTCTCCAAGTAACCCTTTGGTTGTATGCCACGTCGCTCAGCAAGTCCTGGGACTGCCTGCGCAAGAACTGGGTCGTCAGCTTCGCACCGGTCATTTATGGAATCATCCTAACCGTGACTGGCATCGTCGTTGGTCCGCTCGGCATGATCGGCGGCCTGGTCTATTCGTTGGTCAGCTCGGCTTGCGCCAGCTCGGGGCTTTATCTGGTAAAGAACTTGGTCGAGAGCGGCAAGACCGATAGCAACGATTTTCTCAATGGCTTCACGGCCTATCTGGGTGAACTGCTGACGTTTTTCTTTATTCTCTGGCTGCCCATGTGGGCGGCGGCCAATGGCCTGGCCGGCGTGCCCAACGGCGCGCTTATTTACCTCTTGCTGCGCTTGGGCTTGTTCCTGCTGCTCAATGCTGTCCCCGAAATGATTTATCAAGGGCGCGTTTCGGGATTGGAGCTGATCGGCGCGAGCTACAATTTTATCGTCGAGAACTGGATCGAGTGGCTGGTGCCCAACCTGATCCTTTTCGCCGCCGGTTATTTGTTTTTGGATTTCTTTGATTCGTTGCTGTTCGGTCTGCCGACGTTTGTCCGGCTATTCGCGTCCGCTTTCATGATTGGCCTATTGCTCGCTTATTTCATGACCTTTCGCGGATTTCTTTTCAGCCAGTTGCACGGCACCACCCGGCGCACGCGGATTTACCGTTACGATGCCCGTAGCTAGGCTGCCGTGCGACGGTGCGGGGCGCGCTAACTTGAACTCGCCCAGCTCTTATGGTGTCTTGTGGGGACGCCGAAAATTCGCTTATGAAAATCACCAGCATAAAAGGCTTTGCCGATGTTCTCCCCGGCGAGGTGGAAACCTGGCAGTGGGTCGAAGCCCAGGCGCGCCAGGTGTTTAGCGCCTATAACTTCGCCGAGATTCGCATTCCGATCGTCGAGAAGACCGAATTGTTCAGCCGTTCGATCGGCGAGACGACGGATATTGTCGAGAAGGAGATGTATACCTTTGAAGATCGCGACGCGCGCGCTGGAGAGAACGCGGAGGGCACCAAGCTGACTTTACGCCCGGAAGGCACCGCCGGCGTGGTGCGCGCCTATGTCGAAGCCGAAATGTACAAGGTCGAGCCGGTGCGCAAGCTCTATTACCTGGGACCGATGTTTCGCCGCGAGCGGCCGCAAAAGGGGCGCATGCGCCAGTTCCATCAGATCGGCGCCGAGGCACTAGGCCGGGGCGACCCCTACATCGACGCCGAGATTCTTTTGCTGCTGCATGATTTTTTCCAGGCGCTGGGCTTGACCGAGCCGGCCTTGCAGATTAATTCGCTCGGTTGCGCTGACTGCCGGCCGCAGTACCGCGCTCGCTTGCTGGCGTTCTTGAAGGAGCGGGAGGCGGCGCTCTGCGGCAACTGCCAACGGCGCATCGATCGCAATCCGCTGCGTGCCTTGGACTGCAAAGAGCCGGGCTGCATAGACGCAACCAAAGATGCGCCATCCATCGTGGATAGCCTGTGCGCAGCCTGCCGCGAGCACTTCGATACGGTGCAACGGTTGCTGGTTGAGACCCATGTGAATTACACCATCAACCCGCGCATGGTGCGCGGTCTGGATTACTACTGCCGCACCACCTTCGAGTGGACCACTAAGATGCTCGGCTCCCAGAGCGCAGTGGCGGCGGGAGGGCGTTACGACGGCCTGGTGCAGCAGCTCGGCGGGCCGCCGATTCCTGGTGTCGGCTTCGCCATAGGCGTCGAGCGGTTGACCATGTTGCTGCGCTTGCAAAAGCGGGGCGACACCGGCGGTCCCGCTGTCTATTTTGCTTGGATCGGTGCCAAATCGCGCGATTGGGCTTTTCCCGTGGTGCATCGATTGCGACGGCAGGGTATCGGCGTCGAAATCGATGCCGAGTCACGCAGTCTCAAAAGCCAAATGCGCCGGGCCGACAAGCTCAAGGCCCATTCGGTGGTGATCCTGGGCGACGACGAGCTCGGCAAGGGGCGCGCGGTGCTGCGTGATATGAGCAGCAAAGAGCAACAGGAAATTCCGTTAGACAATCTGGAAGCGGCATTGATGGCGAGGAAGGCAAATTAATGGCGGAGCGAGTCTTTAACGATCAGTTGGGCGATTGGAAGCGCAGTTGTTATTGCGGTGAGCCGCGCGCGGCATCGGTGGAGCAGGAATTGACCTTGGTCGGTTGGGTGCACAGCCGGCGCGATCACGGCGGGGTGATCTTCGTCGATCTGCGCGACCGTAGCGGCCTTTGTCAGATCGTTTTCAACCCCGAAGGGGACGCGGCTTCCCATGAGAAGGCGAAACAGATTCGCTCCGAAGATGTCATCGCCGTGCGCGGCATACTCGCCAAGCGCTCGCCGGAAACCATCAATCCAGATTTGCCCACTGGCGAAGTGGAATTAAAGAGCCGCGGCTTGCGTTTGCTCAACGCCTCGCAGGTGCCGCCGTTTGTTATCGACGACGAGACCGACGCCAACGAGAACACCCGGCTCAAATATCGCTACCTGGATCTGCGCCGCCCGCAGAGTCTGAAGCCGCTGCTATTGCGCTACCGCATGACCAAGTTGATCCGCGACTATCTCGACGGCTTGGGCTTCATCGACGTCGAGACGCCGGTGCTGACCAAGAGCACGCCCGAGGGGGCGCGAGACTATCTGGTGCCGAGCCGGATCTACCACGGCAAATTCTACGCTCTGCCGCAGTCGCCGCAGCTGTTCAAGCAAATTTTGATGGTCGGCGGCCTCGACCGTTATTTTCAGATCGTCAAATGTTTTCGCGACGAAGATCTGCGCGCCGATCGCCAGCCCGAGTTCACCCAGCTCGATATGGAGCTTTCCTTCGTGCAGCCCGAAGATGTCATGGCGTTGGTCGAGGGCATGATCGCGTTATTATTTAAGGAACTGAAGGGCATCGAGCTCAAGCGGCCGTTCGCTAAATTGACCTACGAACAGGCGATGAATCGCTTCGGCTCGGACAAACCGGATATGCGCTTTGGTTTGGAGTTGTGCGATTTTACCGACATACTGCGGAACTGCCAGGCCAAGGTCTTCACCGCGGCGATTCAAAAGGGCGGTGTGGTCAAAGGCATTCGCATTCCCAACGGCGGCGCCCTGTCGCGCAAGGATTTGGACGACATGACGCCGTTCGTCGCGACCTTCGGTGCCAGGGGAGTTGCCTGGACGAAAATTACCGCCGAGGGTTGGCAGTCACCGATCGCCAAATTCTTGTCCGAAGCGGAGCAAAAGGAAGTCGAGCGGATTTCACAAGCACAGGTCGGCGATGTCGTGCTGTTTTCCGCCGACAGCGCCAAGATCGTCCACGACTCGCTGGGCAATCTGCGACTTCACTTGGGCGAAAAACTCGGTCTGATCCCGGAAAAAGACTACGCTCTGGTGTGGGTCGTCGACTTTCCCTTGATGGACTTCGATCCGGAAGAAAAACGCTACGTTGCCTTGCATCATCCATTCACCGCGCCGCTCGACGAAGACCTGCACCTGCTCGACAGTGAGCCGGCCAAATCGCGCTCCAAGGCCTACGATTTGGCCATGAACGGCATGGAGGTCGGCGGCGGCAGCATCCGTATCCATCAGGTCGATCTGCAAAAGAAAATTCTCGGCCTCATGGGCATCGACGCGGAGGAAGCGCAGGCCAAGTTCGGCTTTTTTCTCGAAGCGTTGAGTTTCGGCGCGCCGCCCCATGGCGGCATCGCCTTCGGTATCGATCGCTTGGCGATGCTTTTGAGTGGCGCCAAGTCGCTGCGCGATGTCATAGCATTCCCCAAAAGCCAGCGGGCGGTTTGCATGCTGACCGAAGCGCCCGCTGAGGTCTCGCCGCGCCAGCTGCGCGAGTTGGGCATACGGGTAATCGGCGCCGAGAAGTAATTTACTTGTGCCGTCCCCGGCAGTCAGCTGCGGCGGCACAAGTTTTTCTTGAGCCGGCGCGGTGCTTCTGATAGTTTCAATGCCAATTATGTTAAAGCCGATTGGGATAGCATTTCTTTTGTTGTCGATATTTTCCGCGTGCGGTTTTGCGCCGGCAACTTTGCAGAGTAAACAGTCGACCGATTTGGAGGGTCGGCGGATTCGCCGAATCGCCGTATTGCCGCCGCCGGTGTCCGTGGCCGCTCCGGTGCCGAGTGTGCCGTTCAGCACGGTGCCGACGCCGCGGACTTCGGAAAAGGAAGCGGCCGAGTCGCTGGCGCATTTTGTCCACGCCTCGATGGTCGCGCTGCCCGATTGGCAAGTGGTTTCCGAGAGCGAAGTGCGCGAGGCCCTCCTGAACGTGCCGCCGGGCAGCGAAGAAGTTAGGCTCAAGCGTGTCGGTGAGATGGTCTACGCCGATGCGGTGATGATGAGCCGGCTGCAACGCTTTCGCGAACGGGTTGGCGACGAGTGGGGCGCCAAGAGTCCGGCGTCGGTGGCGTTTATCCTCGACCTGGTCGATGTCCGGCGCGGCGATATCGTTTGGACGGCGCGCTTCGACGAAACCCAGAAATCGCTCAGTGAAAGCATCTTCTCGCTCGGCGATATCGGCGCGCGCGGCGTGCGCTGGCTGAGCGCAGATCAATTGGCCCAGGAAGGGGTCAAAAAAGCCATCGGCCAGTTGCACGACGTTCTGGCGCGGCGACCGGCCTCCTGATCCTTGGGAGTCGTTTTAATTGCTGGGTTAGGGTGAATCATTCGGCCGCGGTTGAGATTCATGCCAATCCCGCGGCAGTGCAGCGAAGAGATTTCTCGCTCCGCTCGAAATGACAAACCTAGAAAAGCCGCCATCCAGATCCTACGATGGCTCTTTCCGAAATCAGCTCTGACCTAAAGGTCTCGTCAGTTTTGCTGCCTTACCTTCGGTTTCAAATTTGGATCGCCGTCCGCCAGTTCGGTCGCGATCTCTAGCGTCTTGCCGATTCTTGCGGCGATCTTTTTGCCCGCGTCCTCCAGTCTGCGCAAACTGCCGCGATCGAGGAGCGCGGCTTGGTCGTCGCTGAAATGTACTCTTAACGCCGGCACCGGAAAGCTTTGCGCGGCAGTGGAGCCGCCAATGGCAAAGCCGCTGAAGACTTGGTCGATGCCCAGGGTGATTTTTTCAATCTCGCTAAAAGACGCCGTCAGTGTGGTCTTGCGGTAGAGACTGCGGCGGCAGAGCTCGAAAGATTTTGTCTTGCTGTCGAATTCAATGGTGCGCCGCTGGGTGACCAAAAAAATAGCAATCCCAAAGAGCACGAGATTCATCACCGGGAAGTACCACAGGGAACCGGCGGGGCCGGTAAAACCGCGCAACGAAAGCGCTTGCAGGATCGGCACGCTGACGAATAGCAGCAAGACAGCGATGCCGACACAGAGAAAGGCCGGGAAGCGCGCTCCTTGCCAGCCCAAACGCAGCCGCTCCGGGGAGTCTTCGACAATGCTGAAGCCAAGGCGATTGCCGATGGCTTCGAACTGACTTGGTTCGCCGATCATTTCTTAGGAGTCGTCGTCGACTGGCCGGAGAGCCGCGAACCTACTGCTTTAGATCGCGCTGTTCCTTGTAAAAGTCACGGAAGCGATAATCTTTGAGGTGAATTAGATTTTGATAGGAGCCGAAGCGTTGTGAAGGGTCGTTAATCTCGTCGAGCAGGTCGCGGTGGTTGTCCTCGGACTCGAACACGCGGACCTTTTTATAGGTGGTCGAACGCTCCGCCGGGATGCGGCTCATTTGCCGGATCAAGCTGCGGAACTCCGACGGCTTCATCAGCTGGCCGTAGCCGGCGCCGGCCGCGGTGGATATGCTTTCATTGATCAGCGTGCCGCCGAAATCGTTGGCGCCGGCCAATAGAGCGATCTGCGATAGCTTCGGTCCTTCCTTGACCCAGGAGACCTGCAAGTTGGGGATCCAGTTGTTGAGCATCAACCGTGACACCGCGTACATCTTCATGACTTCCGCGCCGCTGGCGCCGTGGCGCAGTTCGGGCAGAGCCTTGCGGTGCGACATCGGCGCTTCTTCGAAGACGAAGCTCAACGGCACGAACTCGGTGATGCCGCCGGTGCGCTTCTGGACGTCGCGCAGGACCCTCAGATGGATGGCGCGATGGCGCGCGCTTTCGATATGGCCGTACATGATCGTCGAGGTGGTCGGGATGCCGACTTCGTGGGCGGTTTGAATCACGTCGATCCAGTTGTCAATGCTGATCCGCCCCGGCGAGATGCGCTGGCGCACTTCGTCGACGAAAATTTCCGCCGAAGTCCCCGGCAAGCTGCCGACGCCGGCATCTTTCAGCGCCAAAAGATAGTCGCGAATGCTGACGCCGGTGAGTGTTGAACCGTAAAGCACTTCCTCGGGAGAAAATCCATGAATATGCAGTTCCGGCAGCGCTTCTTTGACGGCGCGGCAAAGTTTGACGTAATGCCAGCCATCCATGCCGGGAGCGAGTCCCGCTTGGATGCATACTTCGCTGGCGCCGAGATCGCGCGCTTCGGTAGCGCGCCGGATGATCTCTTCGATGGGTAGAAAGTAACCTTCTTCGGCGAGATGGCCGCGGCTGAAGGCGCAAAAGCCGCATTGCTTAACGCAAACGTTGGTAAAGTTAATATTGCGATTGATTACGTAGCTGACCACATCGCCGACGGTTTGGGCGCGCAGTTGGTCGGCGGCGGCGAGCATCGCCAACAGATCGGCGCCCTCGGCCTCGAAGAGCGTGGTCGCTTCGTCGACGCTTAGATCCTGCCCGGAAAGCGCGCGGTCGAGAATCGCCGCGGTCGTTCGCGACGTTGTCGTCAGCAGCCGATTGAGAGACGATTCAAGGTGCGGCAAATTCATGGCGCGACTTTAGCCTTTCACTTGGGGAAACTCAACGACGAGAATTGGCTATCGAGCTTCAGCCAAATCCGCGGGCTAGGGTGCCAGTAGACTAAAATTCCAACCGTCGGTTTGGCGCGTGTAGACTTCGCGCTCGTGTAGACGATCCGGCTGTTCTTTCCAGAACTCGATGCGCTCGGGCACGAGCCGGTAGCCGGACCAAGACGGCGGCCGTGGTACTGGTTGGTCTTTAAACCTCTTCGTCATTGCCGCTACAGCGTCAAGAAGTTGTTGGCGCGACGCCAGCTCGCTGCTCTGTGGCGAGGCCCAAGCGCCGATTTGGCTGCCGCGCGGTCGGCTGGCGAAGTACTCGTCGGCTTCCTGGTCGCTGACGAGTTCCACCCGGCCTTCGATGCGCACTTGGCGCTTTAGCTGCGGCCACCAGAAACAGGCCGAGGCGCACGGGTTATCGATCAATTGACTAGCTTTATGGCTTCGCAGATTGGTGTAGAAGACCAAGCCGCGCTCATCGACATCCTTCAACAACACCATGCGCACGGTGGGATCGAGTTCTTTGCCGGCGGTGGCCAAAGCGAAGGCGTTGTGCAGCTCGATACCAAGTTTATCAGCCTGGTTTAACAGTTCTTGAAATCGTTCAATTGGGTTGTCGCTCATAATCGGTGAAGCTGATTCCTTGATTCTCCTATTCTGATCCGTCATTCCGGCGCATGCCGGAATCCATCTTCGAGTTTGCGACTTGAAACGAATGATGATGGATGCCGGCTTTCGCCGGCATGACGAGTTTCTTCCGTGTTGTAATAGTCATAACGGAGAGCCGAGAGATTTCAACCTTACCAAGGAGAATCACTATCGGAGATGCTTAGCGTAGACATCGGTGCGGCGATTTTGCAGCAACGGCAGTTTCTCGCGCACTTCTTTGACTATGCTTAAATCGATATCGACTACCGCCAGACCTTCTTTCTCTTGCAGATCGACCAGCGTGCGCCCGAGCGGGTCCACTGCCATGCTATGACCGGTGTAGATATTACCGACTTGATTGGGCGCGACGACGAAGCAGCCGTTTTCCAGGGCGCGGGCCTTGATCATGGTTTGCCAGTGGTCGACCTTGAGATCGCCTTGGACCCAGCCTGACGGCGCAAATAAGATATTGGCGCCTTCAAGCGCGAGCAGCCGCGCCAGCTCGGGAAAGCGCAGGTCGTAACAGATCATCATGCCGCAGTGCGCGGCGCCGATGTTGACCAATGGCGCGATGTCGGCGCCGGGATGAAATTTGTCAGATTCTTTGAAGCCGAAGGCGTCATAGAGGTGGAGCTTGCGATAGACCGACGCAATGTTTCCCGCCGCGTCGAGCCATACGGCAGTGTCGTAGACGCGATGGGTTATCGGACTGGTTTCATAAATCGCCGCCAAGACGCCAAGGTTGGCTACTCTGGCAGATTCACGAAGTGCGGCGATAAACGGCCCGTCGACGGGCTCGGCCACCGCGGTCAACTCTGCGGCGCTCTGGCTTGCCGGCGAAAACGCCATGAGGAACTCCGGAAAAGCGACCAGTTCAGCGCCTTGGCTTTTGGCTTGGTCGACCAGCCGCAATGCTTTCTTGAGATTGTTGGCCTTATCCGTGCTGGACTGCACTTGGGCGATGGCGATCTTGCTCATGAGTTATCTTTCAGCCTGGATTATCTTTGCGAGTCAAGCTATCCAAGTAGATTAGCTGCGTCAATCGGTAGACGAGATGGGAAAGTGTTTCTTACCACGAAGTGTCCATGAACTGACGCTCGTCTACAGAGTATGAAATTGCCGCCCCCCACCAACCCATGGTTTTTTCCTTGATTCGTCATGCCGGCGGAGGCCGGCATCCAGGGGCGGCAGGGGATGGATACCGGCTTTCGCCGGTATGACGGAAGCCTCGTGCCAATTCTTCGCCCAGATCGTACCGACACAGGTATTTTCTAAGGTGGCGCAAAGGACACGAAGCGTTCGAAAATGTGATATTCCGAGCTTCGTGCTCTTCGTGCCTTCGCGGTGAGTAATTCCGGTAACGACTAGCAGGTAAGACAGTACTTTAGCAGATAATCAATCCGCGATGGCTCAAGCACCCATAACTCCCAATCTCCAGAGGCTCGCCCTCGCCAATGTTTGCCTCGGGCAGTTCTTGAGCGCGCTCGATTCGCGCTCGGTGAACGTCGCTCTGCCGACCATTTCTTTGCATTTCGATACTACGATGGCGGCGGTGCAGTGGATTCCGCTGGCTTATCAATTGACCATCGTCGGTCTGGTCTTGAGCATGGCGCGATTGGGCGACAAGCTCGGCCGCAAGGGGCTTTATACCCTCGGCTTCATCATGCTCGGCATCGGCTCGGCGGCCTGCGGTCTGAGTCCGTATCTATGGTTGATCGTTTGCTTTCGCGCCATCGAAGGCATCGGCGGTGCGCTGGTGTTGGCCAACGGCCGGGCCATCGCCTCGGGGCTCTACGCCAAAGAAGGGCGTGGCCGCGCCCTGGGCATGATGTCGATGTCGTTTCATCTTGGCTATATCACCGGCCCGTCGGTGGGCGGATTCTTGGTCGATACCATCGGTTGGCGCTGGATCTTCTTCATGAACCTTGCCGGTGGCGCTGGCGGCGGCGACCATGGCTTGGAAGATTCTCCCCGAGACTGTTACCGAGAAGCGCGATTACTCCATCGATCCCGTCGGCATGGTGACGTTGCTCACGACCGTAGTGGCGTTGGTCGTCGGCCTGCAGCAGGTGGCCAAGGGCGGCTTCGGCTGGCCGGCTTTGCTGGCCGGCGCGGTGGCGGTGACGTCGCTGTTGTTGCTGCTATATTTTGAACGGCGCGACCAGTCGCCGCTGCTCGATCTGTCGCTCTTCAAAGTCCGCTTGCTCACGGCCGGGCTGCTGAGCCATTTCTTCGTGTCGCTGTCGCACACCTCGACGTTTTTCTTATTGCCGTTTTATCTCCAAGGGATTGCCGGCTATACACCGACGCAGGTCGGTTTTACGGTGATCTGTTTTTCTCTGGTGATTGTGGTCCTCGCGCCGATCGGTGGCTGGCTCGCCGACCGCCTCGGCTCACGCATGCTTTGCACCGTCGGGTCGGCGCTCACCATGTTGAGCATGTTGGGCTTCTCGCGGCTGGATGGGCCCGCTGGCCAGATAGGTGTGGTGATCCCGCTGATGCTGTTGGGCTTGGGCTGGTCGCTGTTCCAGTCGCCCAACTTGAGCGGCATGTTCAACGCCGTCGAACCGCGCTACGTCGGCGCGGTGAGCGGTCTATCGCTGACCTCCGCGAACATCGCCAACGCCATGGGCGTGGCGGTCGGCAGCGTGCTGTTCATGCGCTGGCTGAACTATTACGGCCTCGCGAGCGGCAGCGTGCCGCCTTACACGCAGTGGGGTGCTAATGCCGAGATCTACATCAAAGCGTTTCAGGGCTCGTGGACGATCATCGCCTGCTTGGCAGCGATCGCCATCGTCACCTCAGCGCTGCGCGGCGTGGATAAAAGAAGCACTTAACTCAATAGTTCAGCGTCAGTCCTGCTTGGTTGGCTTTAATATTCTCCAGCACCTTCGCTCCCAGCGCGACATCGGCGACGCCTTGGCCGGCGTTGTTTTTGTAGAAGGTGATCTGGTCGATGCGGGTGCGGCCTTCGCTGTTGCCGGCGAGGATGGAACCGATTTCAATTAGCTGCTCCCATTTGATCACGCCGCGGTTGACCGGATCGTAGATATCCGCTTGCTCGTCCTGTACCGCTTGCTGGATCGAGACGATGCCGTGGACGTTACTGCGCGATAGTGTTGCGTCGTCGATCTCGCGCCGTTTGGCGGCGGTGAAGCCGCCTTTGACCAGGCCGACGTTGCTGCCGACGATGGTGGTGACATGCTGCCCCGGTTCCAACAGATTGCCGTCGAACACCGGCACGCTGGAGTTGGTGGCTGTCAATACGATATCGACACCGCGGACCGCCTCGGCCGGAGTCGCGACAGGCATGATATTCAAATTGGTGATTGGTCCCATTTCGTCGCAGAACTGTTTGCGGTTTTCGGGATTGCGGCTGTAGACCTTGACGGTTTTCAGTTTGCGCACCTGCATGAGCGCGAGCAGATGATTTTTTGCCTGGCCGGCGGCGCCGAAGATGCCCAGACTCGACGCATCCGGGCGCGCCAGCACGTCGGTGCCGACGGCGCTGGTGGCGGCGGTGCGCAGGCCGGTGACGGCGATGTTATCCGGCAACTCCGAGCAGGTGATCTCGCCGACGATGATGCCTTTGAGCTCGCCCTCGGCAGAGTCATACAGAACGATCACCGGATGATTGAGGCGCGGATAGACTTGCTCGTTGGCCATCGGTTTGACCCATTCGCAGTGGGTCATGAGCCCGGTGGCTTTGGCTGCCGGCACGCCGCCCTGGTGCACGCTTACGCGCACACCGGTGGGGATGTGAATGCGCCGGCGCGGCGCGTTTAACTGTGGATTTTCGCCCCACTCGCGAAAGCCGAGGCGGACCGCTTCGACCGCTTCGTTCATGGTGACGATGCCGCGAATCTCTTGGGGACTGACGAGGATGGGGTGCATGGGAACTCCTGAGAGTAGAGATAGAGAGTTGTGACAGAGACAGAGGGGGAGGCCTTGGGCGGTCTCTATCTCATATCTCTATCTCGCTTCTGTTATAGAGTCGGCGCGACCTGCGGGCGCGCGATGAGATTCTCCGCCCAACGCTCGATGTTGGGATAGTCGTCAAACGTTACTTTGTAGCGTTCTCGCCTAGTGTAAAAGGGGATGAACGTTACATCCGCTAGCGAAATTTGATCCCCGACTAAATAGTCTCTGCCGGCCAAGGCGTCGTCAATCGTGCGCAGGTGCTGGGCCATGCGCGCGCGGGCTTTTTCCGGATCGCGATCTTTCTGCAGATCGCTGCCGGTCGGATGGACTCGGGTGTTGAAGAAGTCGACCCAGATTCGCACCTTGGCGCGGTCGAGTTGACTGCGCGGCATGAGCGGCACATTGGTGAACTTTTCGTCGAGATACTCGTTGATCACGGCCGACTCGTAGATGACGCCGTCGCCGTCGACCAAAACCGGCACTTTACCGTAGGGGTTCTGCTTGACGAGATCCTCGGGCTTATGCTTGAGATCGACTTCGATCGTTTCATAGGGGATTTTCTTTTCGGACAGGACAATCCTTGTCCTGTGGGCGTAGGGTCAAGTGTAGCTGGTGTAAAGTTTCATGGACGTGACCTCCTGATTCCTTGCTAATTACCATCGTGAGCCGGGTTAGGCAATCTAGTTGAGCTCGTTCAATTCGTTCAAAACGTTCAAGCCGTTCAAATTGTCAGAAATTGAAAAAAACTTCCGGTCCGAAAACGGTTTGAACGGAGCGCAGCGATTGAGCGATTTGAACGGTTTGAGCTATTGCCTTCCGAGGCGTTCCTGCAGCCCGTCGCCCACCAGATTGAGGGCAAAAACTGTGACCATGATCGCCAGCCCTGGATAGGTGGTGAGATGCGGCGCGACAAGCAGGAACTGACGGCCGTCGTTTAACATCGATCCCCAGGACGGCGTTGGCGGTTCGACGCCCAGGCCGAGGAAACTCAAGCTGCCTTCGGCGATGATCGCAGCGGCGAGGCCGAAGGTCGCTTGGATCAAGAGCGGCGCCAAAAGATTCGGCAAGAGGTGGCGCAGGATCACGCGGCTTGGCGCGCCGCCGAGAGCGCGGGCGGCGTGGATAAATTCTCGTTCGCGCAACGCGATGATTTCACCGCGCACCAGACGGGCGTAGCCGGTCCAGCCGATCAGACAAAGCGCAAGAATGACATGATCGAGACCTGGGCCGAGCACGGCGGTGAAGGCGATGGCCAAGAGAATGCCAGGAAACGCCAATAGGATGTCGACCAGGCGCATCAGCAGGAGATCGATCCAGCCGCCGAAGTAGCCGGCCAGTGATCCGGCGATCAGGCCGATGGCGAGTGACAATGCGACGGTGGCAAAGCCGACCGAAAGTGAGATGCGCGCGCCATAAAGCGTCCGGCTCAAGATGTCGCGGCCGAGTTTATCGGTGCCGAGCAGATGATCGGCGCTATAGGCGATCAGATCGTTGGCCAAATCTTGCCGTGAGGGATTGTGCGGCGCGATGATCGGCGCGCCCACCGCTGCGGCCAGCAGCAAAAGCAAAATTGACGCGCCGGCGCAGAGCCATGCCTTACTCGCCATAGCTCACCCGCGGGTCGATTAGTTTGTAGGCGATGTCGGTGAAAAAATTTACCAGCACATAAGCGACCGCGATGACCAATACGCAGCCTTGCACCAACGGATAGTCGCGGGTTTGGATCGCCTGGACGGTCAATCTGCCGATGCCGGGCCAGCTGAAAACGGTTTCAGTTATCAACGAGCCGGCGAGCAGGGCGCCGAATTGCAAGCTCATGATCGTCACCACCGATAACAGCGCGTTGCGCAGCATATGCTTGAGCCACACCTGCTTTTCGCTCAGCCCTTTGGCGCGAGCAGTTTGGACAAACTCAGCGCGAGCGACCTGGATTAGACTGGCGCGCAAGATGCGCGTCAGGATCGCCGCCATGCCCAAGCCCAAAGTGAGCGCCGGCAAGATGACGTGAAGTAAGCCGCCGCGCCCGGAAACCGGCATCCAACCGAGCTGGATGGAAAATAGAATCATTAGGAGCGGTCCAAGCCAAAAATTTGGCAACGATAGACCTAACAGTGAAAACAGCAACGCGAAACGATCCGATAAGCTCCCTGGCCGGCGTGCGGCCAGAAACGCCAGTGGGAATGAAATAACCAGCGCCGCGACCATCGCGCACATTGCTAATTGGAGCGTGGCCGGCAGCCGCTGGCCGATGATTGAACTGACGCTCGATTGTTCGAAGAGCGAATCGCCCAGGTCGCCGACGGCGAGTTTGGTGAGAAAGGATCGGTATTGCAGCGCCAACGGTTGATCCAAACCTAGAGCCCGGCGCAGTTCCTGTTTATCGGCGCCGCTGGCGGTCTCGCCGAGCATCACTTCGACGGGATCGCCGGGAATCAAATGAACCAGTAGGAATACCAAAGACAGCGCGCCGAAGAGGGTCGGGAGCAGCAGCAGCAGGCGCTGAATGAGGTAGCGTTTCATCGATTTGAATGCACCGAGGCAAACGGGCGACCGCCGGTCGCCCCTACAAGTTTGAATGTCGAATTAGTGCAAGGTCACTTTCTTTAGAGAGATCAAATCGCCGTCGGGATAGGGGACAAAGCCTTGGATGTTAGTTTTCTTGGCGACGACATTTTTTTGCCACCACAGCGGCACGTAGGGGAGATCCTCGGCGATCAATCGCTGCGCCGCCCCGTAGAGCTGTTTGCGTTGGCTTGGCTCCATGGTAACGCGGGCTTGATCGAGCAAGCGATCCACTTGTGAGTTGGCGTAGCGGCCGCGGTTGTCGCCGTTGGGCGGCACGCTGGACGAATGAAATATTTGATGCTGAATATCCGGGTCGCGGATGCCGACCCAGGCAAGCGAGTAGAGATGAAAGTTGCCCTTTTTCACATCGCTGAAAAAAGTTCCAAATTCGTAGCTGCGAATATCCAGCTCGATGCCGACTTGCAGCAGTTGTTCCTTCAACGCCTCGGCGATGCGCCGGCGCAGGTCGATATTGGTCGTTTTGTAAGAAAGCCGGAATCGCGTCATTGGCCCGTCACCATCGGGATCGCGAAAGCCGGCTTCGTCGAGCAACTGTTTGGCCCGCGCCGGATCGTAGGGCCATGCCGGCAGGTTTTCGTCGTAGGTTTCATTAAGCGGCGAAATCAAGCCGTTGGCGGCGATCGCCCCGTCTTTGAGCAAATGATGAATGATGCGCTCGCGGTCGATGGCATGGGCCAGCGCTTGGCGCACTTTGAGCTGCTTTAAGATCGGGTGGGTGAGATTGATACCGAGGTATTGAAACGTCGTGCCTTGATTTGCGCTGACCTCGGCATTGGCGAGGCTTTTCAACCACGGCAACATGTCGGGTTCGAGATCGTTTTGCATGAAATCGATGGCGCCTTGCTTGAATTCTAGGGCCCGCACCATGGCGTCGGGGACAATTTTAAACATCACGCCGGCGAGGTCCGGTTTGCGCTCCCAGTAGTCGGAGTTGGCCCTGAGCAAAACCTTTTCGCCGGACTCGAATCTGTCTAACACAAACGGCCCGGAGCCGGGCGGTGGGCGAGTGTCCGGCGGCGAGCCCTGGGGGACAATGCCGAGCGTGAAATGCTCGACGAAGGGGGCGTGGGGCGCATTCAAGTGAAAGCGCAACCGATGGGTGCCGGTTATCTCGACGGTTTGCAACTGCTTGAGCAGGGCACGCTTGGGCGAGCGATTGACCGGATCGAGAATCGACTCGAAAGTGTATTTCACGTCCGCGGCCGTCAGCGGCCGGCCGTCGTGGAATTTGACGTTTGTTCGCAGATCGAATTGAAACGTCTGCCGGTCGATTATCTGCCAGCGCTCGGCGAGTTCGGGTTGCAAGCGCAGCTTTTCATCGGTGCGTAGCAGCGAGTTGTAAATTAGATTGCCGATGCGCACGGCGTTGGCGTCGGTGGCGTAGCGCGGGTCGAGCTGCGCTGGATTGGCTTCGATGCCGACGACCAGAAAGTTGGGCGGGAGGTCGCGGTGAGATGAACGGCAGCCGGTGGTGATGAGTAGACCAACGAAAACGATGGCGAATCGATAAAAGTAAGGCGGCAAGTAATTTCTCGGCGAGACAATTTTGACTGACTCTAGCCTGTTTACGAATATCGGTCAATTTTCAACCGCTGCCGATGTCTCGATACTTATTCTCTTTATTTTTCATTTTGCTGGCTCTCGGTCGCTTGCCTGTGGCGGTTTGCGCCCGAGAAACTCTGTTCCCAGTGCCCGCCGGGTTGCAGGGCGCAGTGGACTTCTGGAAGCAAGTGTTCACGCGCCGTAGTTTCGGCGAAGTGATCCTGTTCGATCCCGCGGACCTGGGGACGACGTACAGCGTATTGCGTGTGCCGGATTCCGAGCAGGGCCGCGCCTTGGTCAGTAAGGAGCGCGCGCGCATCGCCGTGTCCTACGATCTGGCCGAGGAAGAGACACGAATCCGAAGCCAACGGGGCGCCAAGGAGCAATTTAGCGAGGGGCTGAGAATCTCCGGACGGTATATCACGAAGGACGAAGTTGGAAGTGGTCAACGATTTGATGGCGCGCCAGTCGTTGAAAGTTGCGGCCCGCTGAGGCCGGGTTTCCCGTTCAAGTTCTCAATCGATCAGTTCTCTGGTGGTGCTTTCCTCTGTCATCAGTTGTCTTGAAGGCACGCCGGGTTAGCTTATAATGACCCCTGCCTATGGAAGCCACTTTCGTTAAGATTACCGCGGTGATTTATCTGCTCACCGCGGTGAGCTATTTCTATTTCGTCTTTCGCAAGGACACGGCGTCCAAGTTGCCGGCGCTGGCGCTGGCGAGCGGTTTGGTCTTTCATACCGCGGCGTTGTTGGTGCGCTATGCCAACGAAGGTTTTGCCGCGGTGGCGCTGATGGGCGAAGCGCTGTTATTCAAGAGTTGGCTGATGGTTGGGGTTTATCTGTTGATCCAGCTCAAATACCGGCTCACGGTGTTGGGCGGCATTGTCGCGCCGTTAGCGTTTCTCATGTGCGTGGCGGCGTTGGCCTTCGGAAAATCGGGCGCGGAAATTCCTCCCGGTCTGGAGTCGTTCTGGTTGCCGCTGCATGTCACCTTGGCGTTTCTCGGCAACGCCGTATTCGCTCTCGCCTTCGGCGTCAGTTTGATCTATCTGCTGCAAGAGCGACATCTCAAGCATAAGAAAATGACCGCGCTATTGAAGCGCTTGCCACCGTTGGAATCCCTCGACCGTCTCAACCTGATGCTTTTGGTCTGGGGCTTTCCGCTCATGACTCTGGGCATTCTCACCGGCAGCCTGTGGGCGGGAATCCATTGGGGTGATTATTGGTCATGGGAACCGCGCGAGATTTCTTCGGGTATTGCCTGGCTCTTTTACGGCGCGATTCTGCATGGCCGGATCACCGCCGGGCTGCGCGGCAAGAAGGCGGCGCTCTTGACCATGGTCGGTTTCTGCGTCGTGCTTGGTTATTTCCTCTGGGGCGATACGGTTTTCCCCAGCCGGCATGGAGGCCGGTTTCGAATAAGCCGTGCAAAAGGAAATCGTCATCGTCGGTTTGAACCATCGCAGCGCGCCCATCGAGGTGCGTGAAAGCGTGGCGTTCGAGAGCAACTACCTGCGCGATGCCTTAAGCCGTCTGCACAATTATCCGTCCATTGACGAAGGCGTGATCCTGTCCACTTGCAACCGTGTTGAAGTGGTCGCCGCGGCGTCGGATTGCGTCACAGCGTACAATGAGATCAGTCGATTTCTCGGCGAACAAAAGGCGCGCCATGGCATTACTTTAGAGGAGCATACTTACCAATACCGCGGCGCCGAAGCGGTACGCCATCTGTTTCGCGTCGCCGCCAGTCTCGACTCCATGGTGGTGGGCGAGCCGCAGATCTTGGGACAATTGAAACAGCACTACGACGCCGCGCAGCAGGCCGGCTCGGTGGGAACGATCTTGCACCGCTTGTTTCATCGCTCGTTTTCGGTGGCCAAGCGGGTGCGCAGCGAGACCGGCATCGGCAGCGGCGCGGTGTCGGTGAGTTCGGTGGCGGTGGATTTGGCGAAACGGATTTTCGACCGCTTCGACGACAAGACCGTGATGTTGATCGGTGCCGGCAAGATGGGCGATTTGATGGCGCGGCATCTGCAACGGCATGGGGTGCGCAGTCTTATGGTCACCAACCGAACCTTCGAGCGGGCGGTGGAATTAGCCGAGCGGATTCATGGCAGCCCGATTCGTTTCGAAGATTTTCCCCAGTATTTGAAAATGGCCGACTTGGTGATCGGCTGTACCGGCGCGCCGGAGGTGCTGGTCGACGCCGCGCAGGTCGAAAAGGTTTTGCGTGAGCGCAAACACAAGGCGATGTTCTTCATCGATATCGGCGACCGGCGCAACTTCGACGGCAAGATCAACGATCTCGATAACGTCTATCTTTACAATATCGACGATCTCAGAAATGTCGCCGAGGAAAATCTTCAAGGGCGCTCCAACGAAGCAGCCAAGGCGGAAAGCATTGTCGGTGAGGAAGTGCAGAGCTTCGTGCGCTGGATCGGTTCCTTGGAGCAGGTGCCGACGATTACGGCGCTGCGCCAACGGTTCGACGATATCCGCCGCGGTGAAATCGAAAAGTCTCTCGGCAGCAGCCTAAAAACTCTTTCGCCGGAACAACGCGTGGCGTTGGAAGATATGACCACGGCAATGATCAACAAATTTCTTCATGTGCCGATTGCCCAACTGAAGCGCCGCAGCGACGATGACGACGATGAGACCGCTCTCTACATCGCCGCCCTCAAGAAGCTCTTCGAGCTGGAGGGAAAATGAACCGGGTGCGCATTGGCAGCCGGGGCAGCGCGTTGGCGCTCGCCCAATCCACTTGGGTCAAGCAGCAGATCGAGGCGCACTATCCGGATCTTCAGGTCGAATTGTCGATCATCAAGACCAGTGGCGACCGCTTCGTTGACCGGCCGATCGCGGCGGTGGGCGGCAAGGGCGTGTTCACCAAGGAGATCGAGGACGCGCTGCTGAACCAAACCATCGACCTGGCGGTGCACTCGATGAAGGACTTGCCGACGGAACTCCCCGACGGGTTGACCATCGCCGCGATCCCGGCGCGGGAAGATGCGCGGGATGTCCTGGTCACTAAGAACGGTATAAAGCTCGCGGCTCTCGCGCCCGGCGCACGCGTGGCGACCGGCAGTCTGCGGCGTCAAGCGCAACTGCTGCACCATCGCGGCGATTTGGTCGTGACGCCGATCCGCGGCAACGTCGATACCCGCCTGCGCAAACTTGATGACGGCGCGGCCGACGGTTTGATCATGGCGGCTGCGGGCTTGAAACGGATCGGCCGCGCCGAACGCATCAGTGAATTTCTGCCGGATGAAGTTTGCGTCAGCGCGGTGGCGCAGGGCGCGCTGGCGGTCGAAGCGCGCGACGACGGCGTGCTGCAGCAGATGTTGGGTTTTCTGCATGATTCGATGAGCGAAGCAGAGACCTCGGCAGAGCGCGCGCTGTTGCGCAGCTTGAGCGGCGGATGCCACGTGCCGATCGGTGCCCGCGCCCGCGCGGCGGGAAGCGTCTTGGCTATGGTCGCCATCGTTGCCAGCCCGGATGGCGCGATGTTCTGCAAAGCCAAGCTCGCGGGCCGTACCAACGAAGCCGAGAATCTCGGCGAACGGTTGGCCGAGGAGCTTAGGCATCAGGGCGCGGGCAAGATCTTGGCGGCAAGTTGATGCCATGACAATTTCAGCTGGCGCTATATCGAGCGAAAAACCGTTAGGCGGGCGGCGCATTGTCGTGACCCGGGCGCGTAAACAAGCCGGTGGATTGGCGCAGCGCATCGAAGCTATGGGCGGCGAAGTGATCGAATTTCCGACCATCGAAATCGAGCCGCCCTTGAGTTTTGCTGAATTGGATCGAGCGGTGCAACAAATCGACGCTTACCACTGGATTATTTTTACCAGTGTTAACAGTGTCGAGCCGTTCATTGAACGCTTGAAAATGGCAGGGAAAGCGGTCAGCCGACCTGGGCCACGCGCAAGTGGCTGCCATCGGTGCCGAGACCGCCAAGCGGCTTTTCGCTGCGGGCGTTGCCGTGGCGGTAATCCCGCGTCGATACCAGGCCGAAGGCATCCTTGAATCCTTGAATCCATCGCTACTGGCCGGTAAGCGAGTTTTGATCCCACGGGCCGCCAAGGCTCGCGATGTGCTGCCGCAGACGCTGCGCGAATGGGGCGCGACCGTCGATGTCGTCGAGACCTATCGAACCGTCGCACCGGGGTTCGATGCGGCGGCGATTCGCCAGCGCTTACAACAGGGCAGCATCGATATGATCACCTTCACCAGTTCGAGCACGGTGAGTAACTTCGTCCAGCTCTGCGGCGGCGATTCGCTCGCGGCGCTGGTTGGTGCCGCCGCGATCGCCAGCATCGGGCCGATCACGGCAAAGACCATCGAAGAGTTGGGCGGCCGCGTCGCAGTCATGGCGCGCGAGTTCACCATCGACGGCTTGCTCGCAGCGATGATCGCTTACTTTAGCGGCAGCAAGAACTAACCCGGGAGCACGACATGGACTTCCCACAATATCGGCCGCGGCGCATGCGGCGCAACGATAAACTTCGGGCAATGATGCGGGAAACCGCGCTGGCGCCGGCCAATTTGATTTATCCGTTGTTCGTCGGCCCTGGCAAGGACAAATCGCTGCCAGTATCGTCGATGCCGGGTGTGGCCCAGTTGTCGGTGGATCGCGCGGTCGGCGAATGCGAGGAAGCCCAGGCTCTTGGCATTCCCGCGGTGATCTTATTCGGTCTGCCGGAGCACAAAGATCCGGTCGGCAGTGAAGCGTACGCCGAAGAAGGCATCGTTCAGCAGGCGATTCGCGAGATCAAGTCCAAACTGCCCGAGTTGCTTGTCATCACCGATGTTTGTTTATGTGAATACACCGATCACGGCCATTGCGGCGTGATCAAAAACGGCGACGTCGACAACGACAGCACATTGGAACTCTTGGTCAAAGAATCCATGTCCCACGCCCGCGCCGGCGCCGACATCGTTGCCCCCTCGGATATGATGGACGGCCGGGTCGGCGCGATCCGCAAAGCATTGGATGAAAACGGCTTTGCGCAGACGGCAATTATGGCCTACGCGGCCAAGTACGCGTCCGGTTTCTACGGGCCGTTCCGCGAGGCGGCGGAGTCGACGCCGCAGTTCGGCGACCGCCGCTCTTATCAGATGGACCCGGCCAATTCCGACGAGGCTTTGCGCGAAGTCGAGATGGATATTAGGGAAGGCGCCGACATCGTCATGGTCAAACCGGCGATGGCCTACTTGGACGTGGTCTACCGGGTGAAACAGAAGTTCGGTTACCCGGTGGCGGCTTACAATGTCAGCGGCGAATACTCAATGATCAAAGCGGCAGGCCAGAACGGCTGGATCGACGAGGAAAGAATCATGATGGAGGTACTCTACGCGATCCGCCGCGCCGGCGCCGATATGATCTTGACCTATTTTGCTAAAGACGCAGCGCGCTTCCTCGCCAGGGGATAGGGAAATATCTCACCACGAAGGCACGAAGAGCACGAAGTTCGGAATTATAAACTTCCGAAACCTTCGTGTCCTTCGAAAATACACGTACAGGTACGATCTGGGCAACGAATTGGCACGAGGTTTCCGTCATACCGGCGAAAGCCGGTATCCATCCCCTCCCACCCCTGGATGCCGGCCTTCGCCGGCATGACGAATCAAGGAAAAACCATGGGGTGGTGGGATGGTTGCAATTTCATATTCTGTAGACGAGCGTATGCTCATAAACACTTCGTGGTGCAATCGATGTTTCTCATATTACGGCTAAATCAAATTCCAGAGATCTTTGATTTTACGATTGAGAGTCCGCTCGCATTCGGACTCGCGGCCGTCGGTGTAGACCTGGGAGGCGGAAAGGCGGAAGACCAGCACGCGGGCGTCCTTGGCTAGGCGCAGGATGAAGGTGTTGGAATCTTCCTCGAATAGGACTTCGGTTTGGACGGCGGGATCGGCGCGCTTACTAACCTCTTGGGCCCAGGCTTGGAGGTCCGCTGTCGCGGCGTTACCGCGCTGGGTGCTTAACATTTATTGCCGCGTGGAGGCTAATCTTATTTCTTGTAAAGTCCGTCGATAAAGCCGCTTTGGTCGAGCTCGCGGATAAACGAGGCGTCGATGAACTGTTCCGGTTTGACGCTTTTCGCCCGCGGATCCCGTTCGGCGATGTCGTCAATGACGGTCTTTAGACCTTCGACGCTGGGATATTGTTTTTTCGGATAGAGCGCTTCGGTCATCACATCTTCGCGCGTCCGTTCGAGAGTCTCGCGGTCGATACCGCCACCCATGAATCGCGCCAAGGCTTTGATCGACGACTCTTTGTCGGTCCACATTCTGTGCACCGCTTCGACGTGAGCGCGCATGTAGCGCCGCACCGTATCATTGTGTTCACGAATGAATTTCTTGGTGGTTACCACGCCGGTATGCTGAAACACCAAGCCCATTTTTGCCACGTCGGCTAAAATGGCCAAGCCGCGCTTTTCGGCTTGAAAGCTCGACGGCGGATTGATCACTGCTGCTGTAACTCTGCCGGTGAGTAATAGCGCTTAGACGCTCAGGACCGCTGCCCACTTGCACGATTGTGATATCTTTGCCTGGAGTTAAACCAACTTTACGAAGGGCAAAGCGCGCGATCGAATCGGTGGCGGAACCGAAGCGACTGATTGCCAGCGTACCGCCTCTCATCTGCTCGGCGGTTTTTACGCCCGGTTTGCCCATAAGGACATAATTCAATGATGTCATGCCGGCGGCGATAAAAACGGCGTCCGAACCGGCGAGTACGCTATTGACCACGCCGGGGCCGGAGATCTGCGCGATCGGCACATCGCCGGATACGAGCGCCAGCACCGCCGTCGTGCCACCGGTGAAAAAGATTACCTGCACGTCCAAGCCATTCTTGGCGAAGATGCCGCTGTCTTTAGCCACCCAAGCCGGTAACTGATCGCCGCTGGTGGCGCTGTAACCGACATTGAGCCGGGTCATTTGCGCCTGTGAAAGCGAGCCTAGAGACAACGTCAACACCATCGAAGTAAGGGTAACACAAAGATTCTTTCCAATAGTCATGAGCATAAGACCTCGACACAAAATTTCTCGAATACTACCGGACCAAAGACGTAGAAACAAGAAAGCCCCGGCCATGGGCAGGGGCTTTCATATTCAAAATTACCTATATGTCTGCATAACAGCCGCCGTCTGCGATCCGAAGGCGGCCGCGTGCTGCCAATAGCGCATGCGCGCAGCGGCCGTGGTACTAACTGTCTTTACGAAAATCCGTTCGGAAAACCTTATGACACGCGCCGCAGGCACCATCCCTATTGTTGCCCAGATCTTTAACTTTAACGTTTACCTCGGCTTCATTTTTGTCTGCGGCGGCCTTCACCAGCGCTTCGGCTGCCTTCCGCGCGTTCGCGGTTAGACTCTTGAACTCATCGTTCTTGACCCAAATATCCGGGTGAGCTCGCGATTTCTCGGTTAGGCTTCCCTTCGGAAAAACCGATGGATATTTATCGATGTTTTCCACGATCTCTTTTGCCTTTAACTCTATTGTCGCGAAATCTTTTGCCTCTGCAGCTTTGCCGATGGCCTTTACATCCGCATTATTAGACTGCATGACCTCTTTTCGTTTGTCGACGATATCCTGTTGTGCAAAAGCTTGCGCTGTCATGACTACTCCGGTTAACAACAGAACTGTGGCGATCGTCAAAAATTGACCTAAAGACATGGTTACTTTCCTTTCTCTAATTAAATTTATGTTTGAGCTGAGTCTGCAGTTATTTACTCGGCGTTAACTGCGCGCGTATTTCTCCGGCTTTGTTCGCGGCGCTATGCACATTGACGTAGAGGTTCCCGGCCAGGTAGCTCGCGTATTGAGCGTCACTGAGTTTCGCTCCCGGCGCGATGGACCAGGTACCATCGGAGGCTTTGGTAAACGGTACAATCACCGGTCCGTTTTTACCTGCTGGGCCGTCGTGGATGTGCGCCGCGATCGCATCGATGCCAGTGGTTGTAATAGTGCCGCTGACGGACTTATCCGATTTAATCGTAACAGTGGCGCTTCCAGTTGCCGATGTCTTCACCGGCGGAACCTCCTGGTTGCCGGTCAATGATACTTTTATACCCTCTTGGCTCGAACCATTAGTCGCCGCACAGCCAACCATGATCAGCAGCGCCAGAGGAAGAACTATCGAAACTGGTCCAAATTTCTGAAGTAGTTTATTCATTTTGCACCTCCATTGTTCTTGACGCTTCTATATTCATTGCCTTTTATCATCTTGTTTAGTCATCCACTAGTGTGTCCGTGGCGAGAAGATCCGTCTCGCTCTACCGGAACAGCCATTCTCCTCCTTTGCATCCGGCTGGTTAGAACTTGGGCGCACGCACGGTGATCTGTCGTGCCGTCAGCGAACCATCGGCTTCTTGAGTCGCGGTTATCGACACAACTGAACCAGTTTTGATGAGGGTGCGATCACCCACCACTCGTTTGTTTATCGGGATGTCCGGCGGCACGAGCACGCTTACCTCGCCGCCTTTATATTTGAGATTCATCATCCGGCCTTTGACGTCCCGCACGGTGACCTCTTCGATGCGCTCGACATTGGCGTTGGTCATTGTAGCAGAACCCAGCGGTCGGTGACCTTCTCCGGTACCGCGCTGGTCTTCGGAAAAAATGTTGATTTGGGAAGCCAAAAAGGTTCCGTCCGGCTGCTTGGTTGCCGTGGCTCCGACATACATGCCTGAAGTGATCTCGGAAAATTTGATCGGCACTTCGGCGCGGATGATGGTCTTTTCGCCAACAGTGACTTTCGCGTCGCCGCTAGGGCTCGCAACGACCAGTTCCGGGCCTTTCATAGATACGACTTTGCCGGAAACATTCGTCGGATTGCCGGCGGGGGCGGGTTGGGCATTGGCGGGAAAGGCGTATCCTGCTCCAAGCCCCAATGCCACCACTAATGCACGCGTTAAAGTAGATTTTTTCATAAATTCCCTGGGCAGATTAATTTTCCATCATGAGATGTTATGGGTTTGACGTACCGGGTTAACTCCGCCCGTTCACCTTTTTGACCTCGTTCAATAAAGTTTCCGTGGAGAGCAGATCTGCCGGGCCGTTGGTGGGACGGATGTTTATATAACGCACCACGCCTTCTTTGTCGATAATGATATACGAGCGCTTGGCTTGCCGTCTTTCTTGTTCGAACACACCGAAGGCGGTCATAATTTTACCGGTTGGGTCGCTGAGTAGCGGGTAGTTGATTTTGGCGACTTCGGCGAAAGCTTTCTGTGAGAAGGCTGTGTTGACGCTCATGCCTAAGACTTCGGTGTTTTCGGCTTGGAACTGCGAGTAATTGTCCGAACCGGACGCTTGAAGATCGGCGATTCACGTTGGGTTAAAATCCAGTATATAAAAATTGATAAGGACGTTCTTGCCCTTTAAGCTGCTCAGCTTCAGCTTGCCCCCCTTGCTGCTGTCCAGTTCAAAGTCCGGCGCTTTCTGTCCCACTTCGAGGGCCGTAGTAGGGTGCGCCGACGCGAACAGGAATAGTATCGCTACTATCGCACATGGTAACATTTTTCTTGTTAGAGCCATCTGCCACCTTCTTTCTTTAGTTTTACCTACACGCCACTATTTTTGAGAGCCTGGTTTTGCCCAGCGCTCTTCTCAGTTACGGATTGAGTTTCTCGTAGACGACGTTGGCGATTCGCAGTAACTCGTCTTTGCGAAGCTCGCCGGAGAGCGCATAGCTCAATCGGTGATCGATCCAATAAAATACATTCACGTTTCCTTCCTGCGCGAAGCGGAAAGCGGTTTCCCGTTCCGTCTTGGTATCGGTTCTTACGTATAGGGTTAGACGTTGGCCGTTTTTATCTTGATACATGAACTGCGCCACGGGGCCTTGGTCCCCAGGCAGCAGGCGTCCGCCGACCAGTTCGAAGCCAAGCGTCGATAGATGGGGGACTTTCAGCCGATTGCCGAGACGCTTCGAGAGCCAATTCACCAAATGTTCTTCCTCGCCCGCAGTTACCTCCACAGGGTGGCGCACCTCAGGAGTATACACGGCATGGGCGATTGCGGCCTGTTTGGCAAAGTTAATAGTCGCGGCAGGTCTGCCGTTGTAAGTACCGCGCAGCGACCAGCCCAACCATCCGCCGATGAGAATCCAGAGCGCCGCCGCCGCTGCAGGCTTAAGCAGTGAATTCCATCTGCGTCTTGGACTTTGCCATTGCGGCGGCAGCGGCTCGGATAACGCCCCATCGAATAATGCGTGCAATGCTTTGTTTTGTTCTTGGTAGACGCGCGCCCGTTCCATGTCCTCGGGATGGGTTGCGAGAAATTGCTCCACTTCGCGACGGCGCTCCACCGGCAACCTGCCATCGACATAAGCGTGCAAATCAGATTCTGAAAGGGTGGAGTCCGGCAATGTCATTTGACGACCTTAAGTTGAACCACGGCGCCGATCCCGCTCATCATGGCGCGCAGCTGTTCGCGCCCGCGCGACAGGCGCGACATTACCGTTCCAACCGGTATACCGATAACTTTAGCTGCCTCTTCGTATGTCATCTGCTCAAGGCCGATCAGCAATAATACTTCTCTTTGATCATGGGGCAGATTTCTCAAGGCTTTGTTGAGGTCCTGTAAGATCAGCCGGTCTTCCTGGGGCGTAGTGACGGATAAATCGGTGCCTGCAAGCGCCGTCGCCTGAGCCAGCTTGCGCGGATCGGCTCTCGATTGGTTGACAAAGATGTTGTGCATAATCGTGAAGAGCCATGCCCGCAAGTCGCTGCCGGTTCGCCATAAGGCCAGACGCCGCCATGCCCGCTCAAGGGTGTCTTGGACGAGGTCGTCGGCTGCGGAACTGTCGCCGGTAAGCGCCCGCGCATAACGGCGCAAGCGCGGGATATGGCTGGTTATGTCCGCGGCATCGTTCACAATTTATTTTTGCTCCGCCCGGGGAAACGAGACTTATGCCCGGCCTAACCGCTCGAGGCCGCAACCTAACCCTACCCCTGTAAACAGCTGGCGTGCGTGGTTTATTCCCAAGGGATAATTTTTTAGCGATCTTTCTTGAATTTGCCGGCGCCTTATCATCTATCAAATGTCACGGAATCTGGTGATTTACCCTGACAATGGGGGTTGGGGATGCCCTTGTCCCCGGCGAATCACTTTTTTAACCAAGAATGTAGTTTCTGCAAAACTTTCTCGCATACCTCGGCGCAAAAACCAATCCGCCTACTTCCGCAATGCTGAAATCCTGCTAGAGTTGCCAATGGATTCGTGATGCGGGCCAAGCCAGCGCCCCGCTTATGGCAAATCTCGAGGAGTGCATGATGCAGATTTTACGATATGTTTTTCTTTCAATGTTGATTGTTGCGGCGCTTCGTCCGGGGGACGCCATTCTGGATGCTCAAGTGAGTTCGCCCGGACCGGCGGTCGCCATCAGAGGAAAAATTGTTGCATACACAGAACCGGCGCTGTCGGTCGCGACTAATGCCGGGCAAGTTTCCGTCAAGTTGACTTCGGGGACTAGCATCGTCGGCGAGGCGCCAGCCAGGCTTACCGACATTACCCAAGGCGTGTTCGTTGGCGCCTCAGCACAGAAACAGGCAGACGGTACGTTTCGCGCCGCGCAGATCAATATTTTTCGCGAGGAAGAGCGGGGGTTGTCAGAAGGGCATAGGCCTCAGACTTCACTCCCCAGTCACACGATGACCAACGCGACGGTCGAAACGATAGAAAATCTTACGGTACAAGACGTCAACGGACGGATGTTGACTCTCAAATTCAAAGACGGGGAAGTGAAGGTGTTCGTGCCCCCCACCACGCCGATCATGAAGCGCGTGAGCGGAAGCCGCGACATGCTCAAACCAGGCGCGGAATTGAGAGTCCAAGGGAGCCAAGGCGAAGACGGGGCCATTTTAGCTCAAGGGATTATTGTTAGCACTAACCCAACGGCGCCGGTGAAGTAGGCGGAGCCTCGCGCCGCCAAGCCTCGTCGGACAAGTGCTAATGAGCTTGGCGGCCGGTGCTTGAGTAATGTCTCTTTCGGGGATGGTTGAATCCCTCGCCTTCAGGCGGAGCGAAGGTTTGTCATGCCGGCGTAGGGCCGCATCCATCTTCGGTTTCGTTGGCAGGCCAAAGAAAACCTGGATTCCGTCTTACGCCGGAATGACGAAAAGAGGAGTCGACTCCTAGTCGACGAATTCAGAACCCCTCGGCTTAAAGCTGACGGTCATTCAGTTGCAGAAACGATCGAGTCGTCATTGGCGTGACTGCGGCGGACGCTGTCTTGCCTGATTAGTCCGGTTTTAATAGCAATTGCCTGGGATGAGGTGAATCGGTGCTGTCTGAATCTAACCTGATTCTTTCGCCCTTGTGCCACGGCTTGGTTTGATCGCGGTAATGGGGCGATCCAGGATGGCCCGATTGACCAGAGGCTAAAACGTAGCCGGAATGTTCCGCATCACTAAAATCGATGACATAGCGCAGCGCGGCGCCGACGGTTTGCCCATATGGGCTGGAGTGGCGGTAAAAGCCCAGGTTGACGGTCATACCGTCGCCGCCGACGGGCATGGGACCGAGCGAAATGGCCTGACGCAGAACGGCGAGGCGGCCCAACGCATGATTAAGGGACAAGCGATGAATTTTACCCCACTGCCATCGCTCGCAGTCGGTACCGAAGACGTGGCTTAGCTCGGTGCAAGCTTCATTTAACGATTGGACAACCAAGGCTTTCCTTGGCCGCCTGGCAAACCAACAGGAGCTTTCGTCGTGTAAGATTTTATCGGTGGGCACGATGCACTGATTGAGAATCTCGGTGTAGGCGCCGAACAAATCGTCGCCGAGTTCGTCGCACAACAAGTTCGCCAGCAGCCGCTGATGGAAAACATGAAAGATCGCCGCCGGCACGCTCGACGCGCAACAGTTGCCATCCCACGCCAGCAACTTCGCCGCAGCGTCGTGTGCCAAACTGTTGTCGGTTGAGATTCCCCGTAGGTCGGCGCTGAGCGCTTGGATGAGTTCGACGGCATGGAGTGACACTAGGTCGAGTTGGATGTTTGCCATATCTTCAGCGGTAAATTTGTCTTGCGCCTGCAATAGCTGGTTGATCCGGCGAATCCGCTGCGGCGGTTCGAAAAAATTAGAGAGATAATAGGGATAGGCGGCGTCGACAATCTTGTTGTTGGCCGTGGCGAGATAACCGGCGGGCGGATTGTACAGCCGCGGCAGTTCGTCGAATGGTATGTAGCCACGCCAGTCGTTGGCTTCATCCCAACCCGCGAGCGGTAGGAAAGACGGTTCTCGGTCACGCCGGGGGATTTTTCCAGCCAGAGCGTAACCGATATTGCCGCCGCGGTCGGCATAGACGAAATTCAAACTGGGCGCGCTGTAGTAGCGCAGTGCAGTCAAGAACTCTTGCCAGTCGCGCGCTTGGTTGAGGCGATAGACCGAATCGCTTTCCTGGCTTGCTTCGGTGGCACACCAGCGCAGCGCTAAAACTTCTCCGGACTTGTCGATGCCGGAAAAATCGCTGATGATCGCTCCGTGGCGGCTTGATCGGACGATGCGTTCGAGGTTTTTACCGCCGCGAATACCAATCAGCTCGCGCCGTTCGGCAAACTTGCGCCACTCTTCCCCGGCCAGGTAACGATCTGATTCGATGCGGTGAATCCGTTCACGATACAGTTCGACGTCGTCGCACAACGCCGCGGTGATGCCCCAGGCGAGCCAACGGTTTTGTCCCAGTTGTATGCACGGCAACCCCGGCATCGATGCGCCCCAGGTCTCGTAGCGGTCAGATTCGCTGTTTGCGCCGGATGCCAGATGCATTAAGTAAAACATCGACGGCAGCGTCATGCGCAGGTGCGGATCGTTGCACAGAATCGCGCTACCGGACTTCGACTTACCCGGACCGACCACCCAGTTGTTGCTGCCATGTCCCGCGCCATGCCAATCGGTGGCGCCGAGTACCCCGTTTGTGAAGCAGCAGAGCGAGGTAGCCTGGTCGACTGATGGCGCGGCTGATGGTCGGCGCGGCGGCTGGGTAGGCGGGTAACAGCGAGCGCAGCTTTTCTGGATCATGCTGTAGCTTTGCCGCGAGCGGAATTAAACCGAGTCTCGTGTAAAGCGCGGTGGAGAGTAAAAACGCCAACCCCTTGCCGACGGTCAGGCTGTCCCTCGGCGTCCAGGGTTCGGGGGCAAATCGCAGCAAGCGAAATTCCCATGGGAGCTTTTTGCCGCATTGCTCGATGTAGCGATTGATGCCCTGGCTGTAAGCACTGAGACGGCGGCTATCGTCGTCGGTCAGCAGGCTCGACGATTCAATCGCCGACTGGCGAATTCCCAATAGACGGATGAAAAAATCGAGATCGCTGGTCTTGTGGCCGCGGAATTGGCTGGAGAGCTCGCGCCACGGCAACGTGAAGTCACCGAATAGCTCGGCCATGCGGCCGCTGAGAAAACGCCGGCTCAGCTCCATCTGCCAGAGCCGCTCTTGGGCGTGCAGATAACCTTGAGCGAAAAACAGATCTGCCTCGCCGGCGGCGCGCACATGAGGCACCGCATAGCGATCGAATGAGACATCGACCGCTTGCTGCAATCCCTTGAGACTGATTTCGCCGCGATAGCGCGGCTGGGATGGCTTGTCGAGAAAACCGATGACCGGAGAAAGCAGCGCCGAAAAGACGGTCGCGAACAAACCGCTTTTCGGCGCCTGCATAACTAAATCGACAACTGGAGAAAGTCTTAGCCCTACTACAAAGCTTTGACCGAAGGACGCGCCTTCATGCGTTCCAGGTATTTCCCGAGGCGCGGCAGCGACGGATCGGGCAGGATGCCGAAACCTTCCAAGCGGGTGAAGCGCGGGATCAAATTGGCGTCGACCAGAGAGAAGTCGCCGAGCAAGTATTGCTGATCGCCAAGTTCCTCTTCAAAACGCTGCAAAAGCTTTTTCAAGTCGGCCTTGGCGCCGTCGATGACCGGCTGGCTTTGCTCCTTGGCTTCTTTCATCAGCTCCATGCGCAGCTTTTGATAGGGGCTGTCGAAGTGCGCCATGCCGTAATCGGTAAGGATGCGCGCTTTGGCTTTCTTTGCCGGGTCCTTGGGCAACAGCGCCGGCGTCGGATATTTTTCCTCCAAGTACTCGTTGATAATCAACGATTCGTAAAGCACGGCGCTATCGTCGGTCAGTACGGGGACCTTGCCGTAGGGGTTCATTTTCAAATACTCCGGGCTCTTCTGTTCTTTTTTAGTCAAATCTACCGGGACAATTTCGTAGGGCAGTTTCTTTTCGGCCAAAACAACTTTGACCCGTTGACAGTTGGGTGACGATTTGAAGTCGTAAAGCTTGATCATGGAATTGGTCCTTTCGCGTTAGAGAATTAGGTTCGACACGCTGCATTTATACTAAGAAACCAACCAAAGAAAAAGTGCTGACTAAGGCTCGCCATTGCTTGCAGTGCTCTAGCATTGATGTTAAGCGGAGAACGGCTCGGCGAAAATAGGAGCATTTTTAAATGACTGCAGTGGAATCGGCGAAGATACTCGTCAATGGCTTAAAGGACGCGGGCATCGACTTGATCGCGACCTTGCCGGACGTCAATTTGTCCGACTTGCTGCGCGAGGTGGAAGAAGCCAATGACATGATCCATGTGCCGCTGTGCCGCGAGGAAGAGGGCATGGGCATCTGCGCCGGCGGCTACTTGGTCGGCAAGAAGTGCGCCGCGATCATGCAGAACGGCGGATTCTTCAACAGCAACAACGCCATTATCAGCACGTTGTTGCAGTATCAGATCCCCGTGCTGCTGCTTATTTATTACGCCGGCGATATCGGCGACCGGACGTTTGCTACTACCGGGAGCATGACCGAGCCGGTGCTGCAAGCACTCGGAATCCGCTACTACATCATGCGCGACATCGGCGATGCGCCGGAGTTGATCAAGCGCGCGCAGGTGCTCGCCGAAGATTCCAAAAAGCCGATCGCGCTTTTATTGACCAAGGAGCTGCTGGGACGGCGCCCGGCGCTGCAATCGCTGTAAAGATTTTGGCACTGCCATGAAACGATACGACTGTTTACGGGCGCTGGCGGCGGAGGTGAAAGACGCCCTGGTGGTCAGTTCCGCCGGAGCCATGACGTTGGAGTGGAACTCGCTCCATCCAAGCGACGGTAATTTTCGTGTCCGTACGTTGGGGTTGTGCTCGTCGATCGCCCTCGGCATGGCGCTGGGACTGCCGCACCGCAAGGTGGTCGCGCTCGACGGCGACGGCTCGCTGTTGATGAATCTTTGCTCGCTGCCGACAATCGCGCGGATGCGACCGGGAAATCTCGTTCACATGGTTTTCGACAATGAGGTGTACGAAGCCTCTGGCAGTAAGCAGACCGCCACCGGCGCGGGCACGGATCTCGTCGGCATCGCCCGCGCTGCGGGGATCAAGAATGCGCAATGGGCAAGAACGGTTGACGAGTTCGCCATGAGTGCGGCGGCCGCGCTCCGCGGCAACGAACTCTGTTTCATCGGCGCTAAAGTCAGCACCGAAAGAACCGCGGTGCCGCCTTTCCCCATCGATGAAGTGGAGAATAAGTATCGCTTCATCCGTTATATTGAAAAATCGGAAAAGATCGAGATCTTCAAGACCAATCTGCCGGCGAGTTACGTTTAACCTGCAGGCTTATTTCTGACCATGAAAATCGATATCGAATTCAACTCCGGCGCCCAGCTGCCGATGGATGCGATTCCTGAGCTGGCGCGCCAAGCCGAAGCCCATGGCTTCGACTGTGCCTGGGGCGGCGAGGCGAACAACAAGGATCCTACGGTGATGCTATCGGCGATCGCCGCGGTGACCCGCCAATTGAAAGTCGGCTCGGCGATCTATCATATTCTCGGCCGCACGCCGGCGACCTTGGCGTTGCAGGCGATGGGACTCGACGAATTGACCGGCGGCCGTTTTCTTTTGGGGATCGGCTCGTCCAATCCGACCATTGCTAGGTGGCATGGCCAGACCTTCGATCATCCGCTCGGGCGGGTGCGCGAATATATCGACATTGTACGGGCGGCGATGCGCGGCGACAAACTGAGCTTCGAAGGCAAGTATTTCACAGCGCAGAATTTCAAGATGGCGTTCAAGCCCTCGGGCCGAAATATTCCGATCTACCTGGCGGCGTTCGGTTCGCAGATGACCCGGCTTGCCGGGCGCCTCACCGACGGAGTGCTGATCAACATGGCTAATCCCACTGAGATTCGCCGCATCGCCGATGAGGTGAGGGCCGGTGCCATCGAAGCCGGCAAGGATCCGGCGAAGATGGAAATCATCTGCAAGATTCGCTGCTCGATTGCGCCCAAGTATGACACCGCCCGCGAAGCGCTGAGCCATGCGCTGACTTACTACGCGCTCGCCGATTATTATCGCGATCTGCTCGGCAGGATGGGATTTGCCGGCGAGGTTGAGGCGATGCGTGCGGCTTGGAAGTCCGGCGGATTTCATGCGGCGCGCAAGCTGGTTTCCGATCGAATGTTCGCCAGCTTGCCGCTGGTCGCGGCGACCTCGGCGCCGCAGGTTGTCGAGCAGATCAAGCCGTATGTTGAAGCCGGCGCTACCCGAGTGATCTTACCCTACGTCGCGGCCTCAGACGACGTGGTCGGTGAGATGGAAAATTTTATCGACTACTGGAGCCCCGCCGTGACAAATTCTCTTGACTAGCTAGGAGTGACTCATGCCGTTCGAGCTTTTTAACCCCGCCGGATTGGAACCCCCAGTCGGATACGCCCATGTCGCCAAGATTAGCGGCGGCACGGTGGTCCATATCGCCGGACAGGCACCCTTCGATGTCAATGGTCAGGTCGTCGGCACGGGTGATTTCGTTGCTCAGTTCACCCAAGTGATGAGCAATCTCAAGACGGCGATCGAAGCTGTCGGCGGCAAACCCAATCAGTATGCCGTGCTGACCATTTACGTGACCGAGCTGGAAGCCTACTGGAACAATAAAAAGCCCCTCGGCAACGCCTATCGCGCGGTGTTCGGTAAACATTTTCCGGCCATCACCCTGGTGGAGGTCAAGCGCTTGTACAACCCCGATTGTATGCTGGAGATTTCCGCGGTTGCCGTGATCGATTGAAGCGTACCAGCCGAAGGGTTTCCCCTGCGCGGTTTTGCATATTTTGCCCGAGGTTAGACAAAATTCGCTCATTACTCCCGGGTCTCCAATCGCTGATGCGATGCGAATTATCGCAGTTTCAGCTAGTTAGTTGATTGGCCCGCGAATTGCTGAATTACCAGCCATTCTTTTCCAAAGGTGGCTCCAAGATTCACATGTTGCGTACCAACGAGATATCCTTACTGAACCACGAGCGCGATCCGGATCTTTTTGAAACGGTTACCGAGGAAGAAATCATCTTTCTTTGGCGCTCGATCAAAGGACGCGGTCTTTCCGAGGATGAAGCCTGGCAGGCCGTGGTGACCGGCATGGCACTCGACATGGCCTTCGCCAAGAGCAAGTGCTACGCGCAGACCGAACACTAAAATAGCCATTCAGGATTGACACTTCCCGTCCCGGTCGATTCAACGGCATACCGGCCGTTGTGCGGACCCCGAAGCTTTGTCACCGTGTACCGCTGAAGGCGCATAACCGCGCCACTTCATTGATATTCGCGAGAAAATCTGGTTCAATCTCCTCACTTTTGATTAGGAGACTGACATGTCACGCATTACCGTCGAAGACTGTTTGGAGAAGGTGACGAATCGCTTTGAGTTGGTGGTGTTGGCGTCGAAGCGGGCGCGTCATCTGTTCAAAGGCGCCAAGCCGCTGATCGATTCCGATAATCGCGAAGTGGTAGTTGCGCTGCGTGAGATCGCCGCCGGCAAAGTCCGTAAGATACGGACAGATTCCTAGTCTTGAAACCCATCGCCGCCCAGATTCTAGCCTTAAGATCCAGCTGCATAGATCAAATTGACACCCTCGCGCAGGCCATTTGACCGAGGTCTTTGGCGGTGAGGGTTTGACGCCGCTCATGGCCGAAGAAGATAAAACGCCGCAAAACGATAGTTCCTTCGCCGAATTCGATCTGCCCAAAATCGTCGATGAGGAGGAGCCGCACAGCAGCCAGAAGGCGCTGGTGCCGTACGATCCTCTGCAACGGTATCTCGGCGAGATTCGCCGCTTTGCCGTTCTCAGTCGCGAGGAAGAGCATAAGCTTGCGGTTGAATACAAAGAGTTTGGCAATCTCGAAGCGGCCTACAAGCTCGTCACTGCCAATCTGCGCTTGGTGGTGATGATCGCCCGTGAGTACCAAAAGTCCTTCAAAACTTTGCTCGACCTGGTACAGGAAGGAAACATGGGGCTCATGGAAGCGGTGAAGAATTTCGATCCCTATCGCGGCGTACGCTTCCCATCCTATGCGGTTTGGTGGATTCGCGCCTACATGATTCGCTATATCATGAACGATTGGCGTATGGTCAAGATCGGCACCACGCAAGCCCAGCGCAAACTGTTTTTCAATCTGCAAAAAGAAAAAGAGCGTATCGAGGCCGAGGGGCTCACGGTGGGGCCGAAACTCCTGGCTCAGCGCTTGAACGTCAAGGAAGACGAAGTCATCGAGATGGAGCAGCGTTTATCCAGCCGAGATCTCTCGGTGGACGTGCCCATTGGCGACGATGACGAGGCGACGCTGCTGCATTTCTTGCCCGATCATAAGCAGAATCCGGAAGAAGAATACGCCGAGACTCAGTACCAGCAGATGCTGCGGGAAAAGATGGAGCAGTTCGCCAATGGCTTGAAGGACAAGGAGTTGGTGATTTACCGCGAACGCTTGCTCAACGAAGACCCGCTGACACTGCGTGAAATCGGTGATAAATACGGCATCAGCCGCGAACGTGTGCGCCAGATCGAAGAGCGCGTCAAGAAAAAATTGAAGACCTATCTCAGCAAGGAATTCAAAGACGCCACCGATATCACCGGCGCCGGTTGATCGCCGCTTGCGCCGAACGCCGCCTCAATCATTTCCAGGAGCAATATTAACTCTGTTCGCTTGCGCGAATCGGCGCCATTTGATAGCAAAAATAGATCGAATCTCGGAGGAACGTATTTGCAATTTGAAAAACAAGTAGAAATTCTCGCGCCGCGCGAAAAAGTTTGGAAGTTTATCTGGGATATCGACCGCTTTATCGCCTGCGTGCCGGGGTGCAAAGACGCGAAAACCGTCGAAGACGGCAAACGGTACACGGCGACCATGGTGGAGAAGGTCGGTCCTTTCAAAGTCGAGTTTCCGACGACGATCGACGTCTTGGAGCGCGAAGAACTCAGCCATATCAAAGCCCAAGCCTCCGGCGCCGACAACAAGATCGGTAGCCGCATGAAAATCGCTCTCGATGTCAATTTGCGCGAGCAGGATAACAAGACCGTGGTGAGTTTCGTCGCCGGTGTCGATATCTTGGGCAAGCTCGCCGCGCTCGGCCATGGGATTATCAAACGCAAGGCCGATCAAGTGCTCGATGAGTTCGCCCAGGCGGTGAAAACGACCTTAGAGGGAGACCAGTGACATGCTCAAGAGGTTTCGATTGGAAGAACCCGAAAGTGCCGCCGAAGTCTCCGAACTGCTTGGCCGCTTCGGCGATAGCGCGAAGATCTACGCCGGCGGGACCGAGCTCTTGTTGGCGATGAAGGAAGGGCTAGTTCAATACGAGCGTCTGATCAACGTCAAGAAACTCAAGGGTCTCAGCGAAGTTTCCGGCGAGAATGGCACGATCAAGATCGGCGCTTTATGCACCCATCACCAATTGGAAAACTCGTCGCTGTTGCAACAGAAGCTGCCGTCCCTGGTCAAGCTGGAGCAAAACGTCGCCAATGTGCGGGTTCGGCAAGCCGGATCCATCGGCGGCAATCTTTGCTTCGCCGAACCCCACGCCGATCCGGGAACCTTGTTGATGGCGCTCGGCGCGAAATTGGTTGCTGAGAAGATCTCCGGCAAGCGTGAGATCGCCGCCGAGGATTTTTTCGTCGATGCCTATGAGACGTCGCTGGCAGCAGATGAGCTTCTCACCGGAATCCGCGTGCCGACACCCGGCGCCAATAGTCGCAGCGCGTATCTCAAATTCGGCTATTTGGAACGGCCGAGTGTCGGTGTCGCTGTCGCCTTAACGCTTGACGGCGAAACCGTGAACAACGTCAAGATCGCTGTCGGCTGCGCCGGTCCGGCACCCAGGCGCGTTGCCGAAGCTGAAGCTTTACTGAACGGCAAGAGCAAGGATGAGGCGGTGCGTTTATTGCCACAGGCGGGAGCCATAGCCGGCCGTGCATCTGAGGCGATCAGTGATTTGCACGGTGCGCAAGATTATAAAGAACATATCGTCGGCGTGTTATTGAAGCGCGCATTTAACAGCATCGTCAGCTGATTAGCGCCAGGTAGTCGACCATCGAGGAGAACTATTCATGTCCAAGCCCATGACCCGGCATGCCGATGTGCAAACCATTCCAGTGTCCTTCACCCTCAATGGCAGATTGCAGGAAATCGATGTCGAACCCAACGAGTTACTGCTCGATGTCGTGCGCGATCGTTTGGGACTGACCGGCGCCAAACGTTCCTGCGACGTGCAGGTGTGCGGCGCCTGTACCTTATTGGTCGACGGCCGGCCGGTGAGCGCTTGCACGACGCTCGCTTTCGAAGTGCGCGGCCGTTCAGTGATGACGATCGAAGGAATGGCAGACGATGGTAAGCTTCATCCGCTCCAAGAAGCCTTCATCGAGCATGGCGGTTTTCAGTGCGGCTTTTGCACGCCGGGTATGCTGTTGGCCTCAAAGGCGCTACTGGATGAAAACCCCAACCCGACCGAAGCCGAGCTGAAACACTTCATGCACGGCAATCTCTGCCGCTGCACCGGCTATAAGAAGATCATCGAATCGATTATGGCCGCGGCCAAGAAGATGCGCGGAAGCCGCGCTTAAACGTTCAAGCTGTTCCAAACGTTCAAATCGTTCAAGCCGTTTTTCCGGATGTCAGTCCAGAGTCAACTCACACCCACGGTTTGAACTTTTTGAACGCCTTGAACAGTTGGCACCTTTTAGTCTTCGATCCCGTAGTCCTTCCACCGGCTCGCAACCAAATCCAGGTGCTCCTTCGGCGGTAGCGATACCGCAGGGTAGGCGTGTTTGCGCGTCGCGTCGATGCCGACGCGGGTGCCGATGTTGCGGCTTGGATCATGCTGTATTACCCCGGCTGGGGCTTGTGACGGATCGAGGCCGACCGCCTGGACATCGCGTTCGATGTAAATGTCCTTGTCGGGCCTAACCCGCCAGCTCATTGCCCAATCAACCGCGAAGTCGTCCCAGACATCGATATCGTCGTCGACGACAACGGTGATTTTGCCAAAACCCGTGCGCAGCGACCAGGCGCCATACATGAGCTGGCGAACCTGACCAATGAACTGTTTCTTGAGGGAGATGACCAGATAGGCGCCACTGCCGCCGGCTTCCTTCAAGCGCAAGTCTTTGATCGGAATATGCAGTGTGTCCCGCAAGTGCTTGAACAGCGGCCACTCGCGGCCGATGCCGCGGATGCAGCTCGACTCCGACGGCGGCATCTGACTGATGAACGCTTGATAAAGCGGCTTGTTGCGAAATGTCATGCACTTGATGTTGAAGAACGGCTCGTTGCCTGCCGGGCCCATGTAGCCGGTGTATTCGCCGAACGGGCCTTCGGGTTCCACCGCATTGGCTGGAATTTCGCCTTCTAGGACGATCTCTGCGCTCGCGGGAACCTCCAAAGGCACGGTTTCACAGGGCACCAGATCGACCGGCTCGCCGCGCAGGGCGCCGGCAACCGCGAACTCATCGAGCACCTCGGACATCTTCGAAACCGACACGTAACCGATCGATGGGTCAGCGCCGATTACCACGGCCATCGGAGTCGGTTTGTTCTGGGCGTTGTTTTTGCGGATATGCAGCGCCGCATCTTGGCGCACGCCGATCAATAGTCCGGTTTTGTTGGGGCCTTTGACCTGCATGCGATAGGTACCGATGTTGCGCACGCCGGTTTCGGGGTCTTTGGTGATCAAGTAGGGGGATGTGAAAAAGGGCGCCGGATCTTCACCCACCGTCCAGGTCGGCACGGGTAATTTGGTAATGTCGACATCTTTGTCGTGCAGAATGTTTTCCTTGCAGGGCGCGGTCTTGACCATACGCGGCGCGATGGGGTGTTCAAGGGCGTGGTCCCACTTGCGGTTGATACCCTCGACGGTTTCGGTCTGCAGACCCAAAGCATAAATTTCGCGCGACGCGCCAAGCACGCCGGCGACCACCGGCATATCGAAGCCCTTGACGTTTTCAAAGACCAGCGCGGGGCGTTTGTTCGGCGGAATTTTTTTGAACAGCTGGCGGCAGACGGCGGCGATCTCCCAATCCTTGTCGACTTCTTTGCTGATTCGTTTCAATTTGCCATGCTTCTCAAGCGTCGAGACATACTCGCGCAGATCTTTATATGCCATGATTCCTCCTGTGCGAAGAACACGAAAATGAAATTTTTCGTATACTAGACAGAAATCGTTAAAGTATCAACGATCTCGATGTGAAATGATTTATGGCAATCGCGAAAAACGCTATCTGGATGTGTCCGAAGAGAAACCCCGTGCGATGGATAGTGACGCCTTGCTAGGCGCGGATCTCGGCGCGCATGAAGATGATGTACGAAATGCCGAAGCAAACCGCCACCAAGGCGAACAACGTGGTGATATGCGGCCAGATCAAGGTTAAGCTTTGATCCAGGGCTAGCGGAGTCGGCAGGATGCCTTCGGCTTGGCTTTGCAGCGCCATGCCGAAGACTCGCGCGGCTGGATTAAGCAGGATACCGACGCTTTCGTTAAACAAAGTGCTGGGTGAAATCCGGCCAACGATATTTTCCACATCCGATTTTCGCGCCACCGCTTCTGGAGTGGTGGCGTCGGGGACGACCATGTTGGCGATGGCCCCGCTGATGACCGCGACGAAGAGCGAGAGAAATAGCCAGACCGCTATCGAGGCGAGAGCGGCGGTGACGGTTTTTTGAAACAGCAGTGAAAAGAGCATGGCCAGAGCCAGCCAAAAGCCGACGTAAAAAACCCCGACCGCGGTGAAAATAATCATGCGCCAGAGTTCTTCCGCGTTGGGTGGGAAGCCGAGCAGCGTAATGCCCAAGCCGATGACTAAGAGCAAGATCGATCCCCACAATACGCCAACCGTGGCGAGGCCTGCAAAGAACTTACCGTTGATCAGACTGTCACGGTAAATCGGTTGCGAAAGGACCCGGCTAAGAGTGCCGCGGGCGTACTCGCCGCTGATCGAATCGAAGCCGAGGGTGATGCCGACCAGCGGGCCGAAGAAGCCTAAAAAGGTCGCCAAAGAAAAAAGCGTGTCGCCACTGGAGGTGAGCAAGAGCAAAAACACATACTGAGTCGGCACGGTGTCGGTATTGGCGCGGATCGCTTGTCCGGTGGCGTACGCTGCCCAAAGCCCGGAAAAGACGATGAGGATCAGCAGGATCATGAAACGCCGGCTGCTGAAGTGGTCGGCAAGCTCTTTCCAAAACACCACGCTCATTTTTTACGCCTCGCGAAAATATTTCAGGTAGATCTCTTCCAGGGTCGGGTCTTCGGAGCGAAGCTGCAACAAGTTCAGTCCCCGGCGTGAAACCACGGATAGCACTTCGGGCCGAACGTCTTCGGTGCAGCGAAGAAACCATCCATGGGTGCGTTTTTCAGTTTCATTGACGCCCTTGATGCTCTGCAGATCACGTTCCAGGCCGTCGGTGTTGCCGGTTGCTTCGAGCAGGAAGTTCCATTCCCGGCCTTTCAAAACTGCTCGGCCGAGCGCGTCCATCGCGCCTTGGACGATCAGCTTGCCTTTGACGATGATGCCGACGCGACTACAGATTTGCTGGACTTGCTGGAGGTGGTGCGACGAGAGCATGACGGTCAAGCCGTGATCACGATTCAGATCTCTGATTAATTCGAGGATTCGGATAGCGCCGTCGGGGTCGATCCCCAGGGTCGGTTCATCGAGAATAATCGCCGTCGGTTTTTTTACCAAGACCTCGGCGATGCCCAAGCGCTGTTTCATGCCGCGTGAGAACTCTCGAACCAGGCGGCGGCCATCATCCGGCAACCCGACCTGGTCCAAAACCTGCGCGGTGCGTTGGCGTGCTTCATCCTCTGGAATCCGGTTTAAGCGCGCCATGTACAGGAGGTTTTCCCGCGCGCTGATGTCGTCGTAGAAACCAGGACTTTCCGGCAGGTAGCCGACACGCTTTTTGACTTCGAGGGATTGGCTGCTCGGATTGAAACCGCACACCGAGACTTCTCCGGACGTCGGTTCAGTCAATCCCAGGAGCATCAGGATGGTTGTCGTCTTGCCGGCGCCGTTGGGGCCGAGAAAGCCGAAAACTTCTCCTTCTTCAATCGTCAGATTCAGCGCGTTGACCGCGAGCTTTTCACGGTAGCGCTTGGTCAGATTCTTGGTGTCGATAACTGTGCTCATCTACGACCTAGACGGAAGAATACGATGGCTAGGCCTAGCACGACTAAGCCGACGATACCAAAGCCAACCCAGCCCCAGATGGTCGGCGTCGAAACGGTAACGCGGAATTCAACTGATTTGGTGACCTCCGGCGAATTGGCGGTGAGTGTCAGCAGATAGTCGCCGGCGATGGTCCGGTCCGGCGCGAGCACTTCCATTTTTATTTCTTGAACTTGGCCGGGCTCGATGGCGGCGATCTTATCGGGCTTGAACTCGACGGTCCACTTGTCGCTGGGCTTCTTGGTGACGAAGCTTAAGTTGCGGATCGGTGCCGTGCCGGCATTACCGACGACAAAATCCACCGGCGATTTCTTACCGGCAGTAACCGAAGTATTGAGGGTGCCACCGAGTGAGCCCATCTTGAGATCTTGGGTGCCCTTGAGGCTGACTTTAATCGTTGCCGAAGCTTCATAGGCGCCGGAACGGGCGGTCACCGTAATCGGCTGCTCTTTGGCATCCTCCTTCGCCGGCGTGTCGATCTCGACACTGAGAGTCTCCGAGCCGTTTTCTTTTAGCTGGATCGACGAGATCTGTTGATCGCCGAACTGCGGTTTGAAACGCAGGTTCCAACCTGGCGGGGCTTTTGCGGCCAGCGAAGTGGTCAACGGTTTGTTGGTTTCGTTTTTGAGATCGACCGTGAATTTTAACGTTTGACCCGAGCCGGTGCTCAAGACCGGATACTGGCTGGTGAGCTTGAGGCCGCCGGTCTCGACTTTCTTCGAGGTCACGCGATAAGTAATGGTTTCGACGTACTGGGTCGTTCCTTTGAGATCCTTGGCGGTGACCTTCACAGGATAGTTTCCCGGCCGGGTGTTCTCGGGAACTTTGGCTTTAAATTCTAGAGTGGTCGACTTGTTGGTGGTTTGATCGCCGCCTTGAACCATCACGGAACGGATCGGGAAGCTCGGATAGCGGGAATTGAAGTTGACATCCCAGCCGGCGGGAACGCCTTCGATTTGCAAACTGATTTCCACTGGATCTTTGGTTCGGTTCACCACTTCGGCGTCCATCGTCGCCTCTTGGCCCTGGCCGACGGTGAGATCCTTGAACGGGAGAATCAAATTGAATGATTCCTTGGATGGCGTGCTGGTTGAGTCAGCCGCCAGGCCCTGGGTGATCAAACTTGCCGAGGCGATGAAAATAAACGCGAGAGTGTAACCAAGCATGCGCGGGCGGATACGTGCGGCCCCGATCCTCATATATGCAACCCCCCATCCTAATTTCGAAAGATTTGCTGCCGATAATTAACACAAAGTTGTATATGGTCAAGGGCCTTATGATAATTACACCTTTCCCAGCTGTCGCAACCCTTCATAAAGGACGATCGAAACCGCGTTGGATAAGTTCAAACTGCGCACGCCTGTGCCGCTCATGGGGATACGCAACGCGCACGCCGCCAGCTCCTGCCACATTTCCTCTGGCAAGCCTCGGGTCTCCGGGCCGAAGACGAGAAAGTCGCCGTCCGTATAGCGTACAGATGTGTACGATTGTTCGGCTTTCTTGGTGAAATAAAGCAGTCTTGACGGTTTGACTTCGGCAAGAAACCGTTGCCAGTTCTTATGCAGGTGGAGATCGACGAACGGCCAATAGTCGAGACCGGCGCGCTTGAGATGTTTATCGTCGATCTTAAAACCCAGCGGTTCGATCAAATGCAGTGGCGTCAACGTCGCGGCACATAATCGCGCGACACTGCCGGTGTTGGGCGGAATCTCCGGTTCGTAGAGGACGACATGCATGGTTAGTTTTCGAGAACCACGGTCACCGGTCCATCGTTGACCAGCGCCACTTGCATATGGGCTTGAAACTGGCCGGTGGCGATGCTTAAACCAGCGGTGCGTAATTGTTGGGCGAATACCTCGTAGAGATCCTCGGCCATAGCGGGCGGCGCGGCATCGGTGAACGAGGGCCGATTGCCCTTGCGACAGTCGGCATACAACGTAAACTGCGAGACCAACAGGATCGCACCGCCGATATCCGCCACCGAGAGATTCATTTTGCCCAACTCATCTTGGAAAATGCGCAGCTTCTTCACCTTGTCGGCGAGAGCGGCGACCTTGGTTGGATTATCGTCGTTGCCGACGCCGACAAGTATACATAGGCCTGGACCGATGCGGCCGATGATTTGGCCGTCCACCGTGACACTGGCCTCGCTGACTCTTTGAATGACTAGGCGCACTGGTGATTTGGATCGAGTATTAACGTAGACTGTAAATTGTTACCAGAGAAGTTTGTCGGTCTCAACGATGGGCAATGATCGCCACTCGATTTTGCACGCCTTATCTATTGGTTTGCTTGCTGTGGGCAGGCGCGGCACTCGCTCAGGCAGCGGATTTCGTATCGGTCCTGCCGCTCGCCGGGGGCAAAGTCGTCGGCGTTGTCAGTGTGGTAGGTGCGCTGGAAAAGCCCAAGCCCTTGCCAGTATTTAAGAGCCGCTCTTTCTGCGGCGCCAATGTGCCCAATGAGACCCTGTTGGTCAGCGCCGACAGGCGATTGCGCAACGCGGCGGTGATCCTGCGGCCGCTGAACGTTACCGTAGTTCCGGCGCAACCGATCAAAATCGTCCTCGACAACCAACGCTGCGCCTTTACACCCCATGTTCAGGTCGCGCCGTTGGGCAGCGAGCTGCTGCTCAAGAATAGCGATCCGATCCTGCACACGGTGCACGCGCGCTTGGGCCAGGAGACGCTGTTCAATATCGGACTGCCGAACTGGCGTCAGGTGACCAAACGGCTCGACCGCGGCGGTGTCATCAGGATCGATTGCGACGTGCTGCATACCTGGATGAGCGCGGCGATTATCGTTACTGACAGTCCGTATTATTTTGTTAGCAATGATCGGGGCGAGTTCTTTTTTGACCGCGTACCGGCCGGTGTTTATGAAATCGAGATCTGGCACGAGCGGCTCGGCCGGCAATCGCATCGGATCGCTGTCCGCGACCATGGCACGACCGATGTCGATGTCGTTTTTGCCTTGGAAAAAACCCGCTAGTGCTGTTTTTGCTCCGTCGATCTGTTAGTTTCTGAGTCAGCCATATCCATGTACCCGATTCTCTTCCAGCTAGGACCGCTGACCCTTTACAGCTTTGGCGCCTTCATGGCAGTGGCGGCGTTGGCCGCGGCTTGGGTGGTCAAGTGCGAGCTAAAGCGTTACCGCTACGATTCTGAGTTAGCCTCGACCCTGGTTTTCGCCGCTGCTTTCGGTGGCCTCGTCGGGGCGCGTTTGCTGTTCATCGTCGAGGAGTGGCAGGGTTTTCTCGCCGCGCCGATGCACTACATTTTTACCGGCGCTGGGTTTACCTGGTATGGCGGTCTTTTTGGCGGCGTTGCGGCGGTGAGTTGGGTCCTGCGGAAAAACAAAATTCCCTGGCTGGTCGGCGCCGACATGACTTTTCCGGCGCTGGCTTTGGCTTACGGCATCGGTCGCCTCGGTTGTCACTTCGCCGGCGACGGCGACTGGGGCGCGGTGACGACGGTTCCCTGGGGCGTGGCTTACACCAAGGCGATTGTCGGCTGGGCCGATCCGACCACCGGAATTCCCTACGCTTCGGGTGTAGTCGTCCATCCGACGCCGATCTATGAGTTTCTCCAGGGTCTGTTCGTCTTTGCGATTCTCTGGTCACTGCGCAAGAAGGGCTTGGCGGTGGGCACTATCACATGGCTCTATTTGATTCTCGCCGGGCTGATGCGTTTCATCGTCGAGTTCTGGCGCATCAATCCATCGCTTGGTTTCGGCTTTTCCGAGGCGCAGTGGTTCAGCATGTTGCTGGTTGGGTTTGGGGTTTTGATGTTGTGCCTGCGCCCGGCGCGGCCGGCGGCTTGAAACGGGCGGCGCTGCGCGCTAGCTTCGATTTCGGTTATACATGAAACGCGCACTTGTCATCGCTATTTGCTTTTCGATTCTCTACGCTGGAGCTGCCTGGGCGTTTGCCGGCTGCGAGAATCTCATCGCGGCCGCAGCGGGGCATGAGCACGGCGATAACAGCGGTGGGCATCACCATGCGTGGTGCCGCGGCGCCGCAGCATGGCGATTCAGCGAAAATACACTGCCCAAATCTGTTCGGCGCGTTTCTTTTGGGTCCTAGAGTCTCGTTAGAGCTCGCGCCGCGACTCAGTGCTGCCGTCGACTATCAAACTACTGGAACCGATGGAACCCCTGGAACTATTGGAACGGTCTTCTTCTGAATCGGTTCCGATCTCGATAGTTGATGGCTATTTTGCCGGTGAGAATGACGCTATAAGATCCGATAACACAGTCTTATAAGACGACAAGGCTGCGATTCCTCGCAGTAAGCCGGGTCCGACCCGGATGAAGGCGAAACCTGGCTGAAGAAAGTCGAGCTGTTTGAACGTGATTGTCGCGCGGGCGGTCGCGCTGAGCAATCAACCCACCGCGGTAAATATTTTACGCAGGTGTTTGAATGAGAGCGCGCTTTTTTGCAAACTTTAGTTGGCGGCTGGAACACTCCCTGATGGCGGGTCGATCGTCGACTTTTGCTTTCATTGGGTGAGCGACGACCCTGTCCGAAAGGCGCTAGCGGCCAGAGGCCGCCGATAAAGGTGACGCAGGGGCTCACATTTGACGGCAATTTGACCGACGTTTTTGCGACAGGCGCGATGAACCCGACAGCCGGTCGATTCCAATCGCCATCCCAGACAGAGCTTGGACCAGGAGACACCGCATGGACGCCACTTCATTTCTAAAACGTTTGATCGTATCCGCCAATCCGAGTGGACGGGCGCGTCTGAGTCGCCAGGCAAGGAAAGCTATTGTACTCTGCCAAGCCCTCATGTCGGACCGCGGCGAGGTTTCCGGCGCCGTGCACGCGCGCGCGGCGCTCGCCGCATGTGACGATCTTTCCGAAGCGGGGATGGCGCTTTTCTTCGACTTGCTGGTAGCGGAATTCTCCCCCGATCCACAGCAGGTCTTGCGCGTTGCGGATTGTTACCGCGATCAGCCGACGCGAGAAAACCTGCTTGAATTGCAGCGCGTCGTCGCGCCGCCGCGACAGGAGCTTTTTCATCGCCTCAACATCGCGCCCGGCGGCACAACCACCTTGGTGGCGATCCGGCGCGGCGTGCTTAGAGGGCTCAAATCGCATCCAGAGTGGCGGGTTATCGACGCCGACCTTGTCCAATTATTCCGCTCCTGGTTCAATCCTGGCTTTCTCAAGCTTGAGCGGATCGACTGGCATACACCGGCTATCATCCTTGAACAGCTTATTCACTACGAAGCCGTCCATGAAATCGCCAGCTGGACGGATTTGCGCCGGCGCCTTGAAGCCGATCGCCGTTGTTTCGCTTTCTTTCATCCCGCGCTGCCGGGACAGCCGATCATTTTCATCGAGGTGGCGCTCACCAAGGGTATCAGCACGGCAGTGCAACCACTGCTCGATCTGGATTCCCCGGTAGCGGATCCGGAAGCCGCGGACACGGCGATGTTTTATTCAATCACCAGCTGTCAAGAAGGCCTGCGCGGCATACCGTTCGGCAATTTGCTGATCAAACAGGTGGCCCGAGAGCTCGGCCAGGAGTTTCCGCGCATCAGGCAGTTTGCCACCTTGTCGCCGGTTCCCGGCTTCGGCGCCTGGCTCGCCTCCGTCAAAGACTTGCTCGCATCGACTGCCGCCGGAAGGGCCGTGAGCGAAGCGCTCAAGTGGCTGGAGGACGACGAATGGTTCAAACGCAAGTATAGCGCTCGCCTTGAGCCCGATCTGATGTCGTTGTGCGCCTATTACCTACTTTTCGTAAAACAAGAAGCGGAGCCGGCTGACTCTGTGGCACGATTCCACCTTGGCAACGGCGCGCAGCTCGAACGGATCAATTGGCTCGCGGATATTTCACAGCAGGGCTTGAAGCGCTGTGCCGGAATCATGGTCAATTACCTCTATCGGCTCGGTGATGTCGACGCCAACCACGAGTCCTACGTCAGGGAACATCGGGTGGTGGCATCGCGTCAGTTGACCAAACTCGCGCGCGATTGCCCGTTGTTTGCGGAGCAGGTCAACGCTACAACCACGCGCGCGACGCCCGCTGCGAAAAACTAACCGGCGATTCTCAAATCTCCTCGACAACACAGGCGATTGAGTCAATAAACCCTTGTGCAGCAGCTGCTGGAATGATTGGAACCACTGGAACGACAGCAACCATCGGAACGGTGGCCTTGCGGAATCGTCGTTGAGCCTTCGAACCATCCTAGGAAGCCCAACCGCTGGAACCTGTGGAACGACTGGAACTATTGGAACGGTATCCTTCCGAATCTGTCGTTGAACTTTTGAACTTCCAACGATCGACTTGCCCGCAAGTTGGAAGCATTGGAGAAGAAATACGACGCGCAATTCAAGGTAGTCTTCGATGCCATCCGCCAATTGATGACCCCGCCGGAGCCCAAGAAGCGCAAGATCGGCTTTTTGGTCGAAGAGCGCGCCGCGCGCTACGGCAATCGCTAGCCGGCGTTCGTCTCCGCGTATTCGAAATTGCGCCAACGTGGCAGTTTCCGTCCGAATCCGTCCGTGAACTCTTGAACTTTGAACCTTTGAACGATCCGAACCAGCTACTGGAACCGATGGAACCATTGGAACTATTGGAACGGTATCCCTCCTAATCGAAACGATTGGAACTTTTGAAACGGCTGGAACGATTGGAACGGCCCCGACGACCTGATCCGATAACGATTTGAACGGGCCGATCTTTAGATTTTTTGAACCCTTGAACGACCTTATGAAGGCTAACCGCTGGAACCCATGGAACGACTGGAACCGTTGGAACGCTAACCGTCCGGATTTGACCTTGAACCTTTGGACGATTCAGCAACATCTAACCGCTGCAAGCAGTGGAACGATTGGAAGTATAAGGCATGACGGAACAGTCCCCACTCTCGAGCTTGCCGGGCGGCGTCGGCTCTTTTCACCCCAATGCGCCTGATATATTATTTCAGCATGGCAAAACGCGCTCAACCTCTGTCACATTCGTGCATCTCGCCAATCATCAAAGGCAAAGAGCGGTTGACGATCTGGGCGAGGGCGCGCGGCCGGTGGAAGAAGCGAGATGGCGACCCGATTCAGGAATTGAAGAAGATGCGCGGGCCGTCGACGAAGAAAAGCCCATCCCTCCGCCTGGCAATATAAGGGGAGAAAGCGTAGTACCGTTAATTGAGGGTAGAAATAAGCGTATGATGGCCTTCTACCGGGGGTGATCTGTGAAAAGGCTCGACGATCTTAAGCTTCCGCAGAATGTCAGTGACGCACTTCGTGCAGCCCAAGAGCGGCTCACCAAAGAATTCAATATCGATCGTATCTTGCTCTTCGGTTCGATCGTTCGAGGAGCGGCGAGCGAGGGATCGGACGAGGATCTGTTAATCGTCCTGGCTGAGCCGGCCAGTCATCGGAATCGCGATCGGATTTCGAGCATGATCCTTGATCTGAATCTTGCCCATGGAACGAACCTCAGCGAGTTGATCGTTGACCGCGACACATGGGATCACGGCATTCCCTCCGCCCTGCCGATTCACAAGATCATCGAAGAAGAGGGCGTTTCGCTCTGAAAAATGACGCCAAAGCAGAAGCGATTCGCTACTGGTGGGACAAAGCCGTTGAAAGCTTGGAAGCCGCCCATAGAGACCTTGCCGCGAAATCTTTCTCTTTCGCGATCAACCGCGCATATTATGCTGCTTTCTACGCGGTGAGCGCTTTGCTTTTGGAGGACGGGCGTCGATTCCGGAAGCACAGCGGTGTGCGTGCCAGTTTTAACCAACACCTCATCAAAACCGGCAGACTCGCTCGAAAACATGGCGATCTGTACAACCGTCTGTTTCGGGACCGGCAAGAAGGCGACTACATCGAATTCGTAAAATTCGATGAGCCATACGTGCGCCAGCAACTTGAAGATTGCGAGGAGTTTCTTCGCGAGATTCGATCGCTCGTCAAGACTTTAACGGAAAAACCATAGAGCGGTGCTGGTTCCGGACCTGCGTCTAGGCGTTAGATTCCTACGCCGCGGTCAAAGCGCGGAGTGGCAGCGAACCGCTAAATGGAAATAGGTAGTACCTAGTTCATTGGGTAGTGAATTAGGTAACGTCAGCAGACTGATGCACGAATTGCATTACGAAAAGCAGGGAATCGACCAGTCGCTCGACTGATCGGCTTCACGTCATGACCGATTGCCGTATTGTCAGGCCGTAGTTTCTACCGTTTTGAACCCTTGAACAGACCCCGATCGGTAAACCCTCCCGAATCTGTTCTTGAGCGCTTCTTGATCGATAACCGCTGGAACCTCTGAAACGATTGGAACTATTGAAACGGCTGGAACCATTGGAACGGCCCCGACGACCTTGATCGAGTAAGGACTTGAACGGACCCCAATTAAAAAATTCCGTTCGCCCTGAGTAGGTCGCAAAGACCGTATCGAAGGTCTCGAACACTTGGAACGGCTTCTATTCATAGAATGCTGTATTGAGGTCTTGAGCTGGTTTGTAGTACACTGCTGTATCACATGGGGGCGCCGCGTTTATGCCTTTAAGCGTTCGGTTAGATCAAAAGACGGAGTCGTTGATCGGGCGGTTGGCTCGCAGAAGACGACAAACCAAATCGGAAGTCATCCGGGACGCGATCGGTGTGCTTGCCAAACAGGAAGGGACGGGCGCGGTGAAAACGCGCCCGTATGATCTGGTGGCTCATCTGATTGGCTGTGTCAAAGGCGGACCCCGGGATCTTTCCATAGATACGGGCAAGAAGGTCCGCGAAATGCTTGTCGAGCGCGCCCGCAAGCGTCGATGATCCTTGTCGACGCCGGGCCGTTGATCGCCCTCATCCACCAAGACGACAATCAACATGAGCGTTGTCGAGACGCCTTTGCCGCGCTCGACGAACCGCTTGGCACGGTGTGGCCCGTAGTCACCGAAGCCCTGCACCTTTTGAATTTTTCTTGGCGCGCCCAGGATGCGCTTTGGGAAATGATCGCGACCGGCGCGATAGAGATCCTGCCGTTAGGCATTGAGGACGTCCCGCGCATTAGAGAATTGATGCGCAAGTACCGCGATTTGCCGATGGATCTGGCGGACGGCGCCTTGGTTCGCGTTGCCGAGCGCGAACGGTTGCGGCGAATCTTCACCCTCGACCGTCGTGATTTTCAGGTTTATCGGCCAGCCAGGCTCGGTCGCTTTGCGATCATACCGGCCCGATAACTTTCAAATAGCGCGCTCGATATCTTTAATTCGGTGCGTGGTGGTAAAGTATTTGCCGAGTGATCCTTTTGTCATTACCGCGTATTTGACGGACACTGTGAATAGCAGGAGAAATCGTATGGCCGATAAGTAAAAGTCTGGTGCGATCCCGAGGTGACTTTTTAGAAGTACGGTTCAGCGATGCCGCCGGGTTCATGCGCGAAACCGCCCACGACGCGCTCATGGAGCGAGTCGACGAGCATGGACAGTTGGTTGGATTCCGCATTCTCGGCGTTAGCCGGTTTCGCAAGGAGCGGCCCTTGAAGCCGAGTTAACCGCCGGTAAATGAGCGACACCCCTCCGAGTCCATCGTTAAACGTCTGAACTGTTGCCTCGATAAACTCAGGCCCTGCGCCCGCCGAAGGGAACCGTTGAGCCGAATCGCCCCATGCTTCCGCCTTTATCTTTGCTCCCGAGTCGCCCGAAGCCATGCTTAACGCTAGTTGAACACTTGAACGATCCTAGGAAACCGAACTGCTGGAGCCTTTGGAACGACTGGAACCATTGGAACGATCGCGTCCAATATGGATTTGGCCCGCAAGCTCGACGCGTTGGAGCGCAAATTGGAGAGCCATGACGTCCACATTCGATCGCTGTTCGAAGCCATCCGCCAGTTGATGACCCCGCCGGAGCCCAAGAAGCGCAAGATCGGCTTTTTGGTCGAAGAACGCGCCGCGCGCTACGGCAAAGATCTTAACTGACTAGCTTGATGGAACCCATGGAACGATGGGAACCGGAGTGGTGTCCTGGACCGGGAACTTCGCGCTCTTGAACAGTGCGGCTTTTTCGGGAATGGTCACCGCGGAGAGCATTCGAAAGTGGTGGCAATCATCGCATGAGCGAAGAATTAGAGGTTTTCCAGAACGAGGCTGCTTTAGCGAAGTCGCCGTCGGTTCGACAAGATGCTGCCGCCATCCGCTAGATTGACTCACATGGATCGATCCCGCCTAAGAACTTTTACAGCAGTTCAGACAGAGTTCGCCTGATGCGCCAGGATATCGATATCCTCGTTGAGTTGTCCACGCAGTGTTGCAGCGATTCATCACCGAGGGTTTCTGTTCGGGACCTGCTCGCCAAAGACCGGCGCGCTTACGAAGTGTATTTGAAAGAGGTCGAGCGCGCGATGTCTATCTCGGACTGCTTGGAATGAATCCGTCGAGACCAACGGGATGTCGTCCACCGAACCTGATTACGATCACGCGATTCGTTACATCAAGATCGACTGATCTATGTCTGTGCAGCGAGGACACCCCGAACCGCGCCGCGAATATGCGCCACGGTGAGCAAAGCCAGAGGTCAACAGGTTCGCCGCCGCGTCGAAGATGCCATCGCTCTGACCGCCGAAGTCTATGCCAGTCTGGTGGATCAAGCTCGATGATATGGGCGCGCTGCGCGTGCCGCCGTTCGACATCTCGACGTGCGACTGCGCGACTCTGGCGCAATCTTTCTCGGAAGCGACGTCGACTGGTTTTTGCAAACCGCCCGCCGCGAGCGCGGCTTTCCGCTGAAACCCAACACGGAAACCAAGGCTTTACTCAGCATCGCAATTCGCTTGATCGCGCCAAGCCGACCAATGCGGCGATGCTGTTGATCGGTACCCATCCGCAGCGCTTCCAGCGCACCGCCGAAGTCAAATGCATTCACTGCCATGGCACCGAGTTCCGCCGTCCCATGCCTCCCTGCAAGTTTACGGCGGCGATCTCTTCGAACGGCGGATCAAGATCGCGATTTCGTGCTCGCGAAGATCAACCGCTCCATCGGCGCTCGGCCAAAGCAATATCGCGCCGGCCAGCTACGAGCTTACGCCCGACGCCGTCAGTGAGGCGATCCTCAACGCGATTGCCCATCGTGACTTTTACAGCAATGGTTCTGTCGAGGTGCGCCTGTTCGCTGATCGCTTAGAGGTCTGGAATCCCGGCAGGCTTCCCGGCTCGCTCACCTTGGAGGCGCTGCGCACGATCACGCCTCAATTCCTTACAACCCTTTGGTTGCCGAATCGTTATACTTAACGCGCTACATCGAGCGAGTGGGATCGGGCACCCAGACCATGATCGAGCTTTGCCGCGAAGGCGGATTACCCGAACCCGATTTTGAGTCGCGACAGGGATTCTTCGTGACGACGTTGTGGCGCGATTGGTTGACGGCGGATCTGTTAGGTCGTTTTGAGCTTAACGACCGACAGAAGCAGGCCGTTCAATACTTGAAGAGTCATGCGCGAATCAATAACAGCGAGTATCGACGGGCAACTGGAGCGTCGAGGGCCACTGCCGGTCGAGAGCTTGAGGCGCTGCTTTCGAAGGGCGCCGTGCGAAAGTGGGGACCACAGGTAAAGGCACGACAAGCGGCGGGACAGGACTAAACATCGCCGCGCATGATCGAAGTGAAGACATTGGCTTGAACGCTGTCAATGTCCCATGAGTTCTAACCGCTGGAACCCCTGGAAGGATTGGAACTATTGAAACGGCTGGAACCATTGGAACGGCCCCGACGACCTTGATCGAGTAAGGACTTGAACGGACCCCAATTAAAAAATTCCGTTCGCCCTGAGTAGGTCGCAAAGACCGTATCGAAGGTCTCGAACACTTGGAACGGTGGCCTTGCGGAATCGTCGTTGAGCCTTCGAACCGATCCTAGGAACCCCAACCGCTGGAACCTGTGGAACGACTGGAACCATTGGAACGCTAGCCTTGCGAAACTTAGGCGGGTCCGACCCGAATGCGATAGCATTGCGCTTGACGACCGGCGCGCGAATGTATTACCACCCCATTTACGTCTTAAGTTCCAAACAGTAAGGAGGAATGACCATGGCGTATACGGTAAAGAAAGTCGACGTTTGGGCAGGCGAAATCGCCGATCGTCCGGGAGGGTTGGCCGAGAAGTTACAATCCTTGAGTGATGCCGGCGCAAATCTTGAGTTTCTAATCGCGCGCCGCGCCGCCGATAAACCCGGCACAGGGGTCGTTTTCGTCACCCCAATCAAAGGCGCAAAACAGAAAAGCGCGGCCCAAGGGACAGGCTTCGCCACGACCGATAGCCTCCATTCGGTGCGGGTTGAAGGCCCCGACAAAGCGGGACTTGGCGCGAAAATGACCAAAGCCATCGCCGACGCCGGGATCAATTTGCGTGGTCTTTCGGCGGCGGCGCTTGGGCGACGCTCCGTAAGTTACGTGGCTTTCGACAGCGCGATGGACGCGGACAACGCGGTCGGCATCTTGAGGAAAGCGCTCAGGTAAAAAGTCGGTGGACCGTTAGTTAGGAACACTAACTGGCGGTAATCCAGACGTTTGCAAGTGTGCATCTCGCGTCCGAACGGCGCTTGCCCTTCAATCAGCAAGGGATCTTTCGCCATTATCCTGAGTTGGATGATAGGTGGTGAGGTGGCGAACACTTGTCCAACGATGCCAATGTAAATAAGTCATACTTAGGCTTGAGCCCAAAACCGCACGCAGATCCTACCGCATCGGTGATTCTGCAGTTTCAGCCACGCTCCAAGCTACCGAAATTAAAGAAGCGGAAACGGGAAACGTGTCGGCTTTTGTTTATTTGCTTGTTTCCGAACGTTTCCTCGCGGTGGAACGAAAACGCCGCATAATCAAAGTAGCAAAGCCTGACACGTTCAATGTTGCGGATTCACCGACGTAAAAGAGTTTCAACGAGTCCATCAGCGATGGATCGAAGAAGCGCTCGCGGGTGAGCTCACGCGCGCGGCTCACTGGAGCGAAGCCATTGCAGTTGGGGATGGATCTTTTGTCGAGCAAGTGCAAAACGAACTGGGATTCAAAGCGAGGCACCGCTCAATCGAACGCGGCGAGCCAACGGTGTTGCTACGCGAACCGAGTGCTGCTTACGAGGGCAATTTTGCCGGTGAAAATGACGCTCTAAGGCTCGAAAACACAGTTGTATGGGATGAAAACGGTACGATTTCTTAGAGTTAGGCGGGTCCGACCCGAATGACGTTGATACGAAAACGTGGCCCTCGGTTGGGCTGGCAAACCAGGGCTGAAAGAAGATAATATCGCCTCGTGACTTGTGAAAGGTGAATCGATGGATATCGCCGCGCTTATAGGAAAGAACAAGATCGAGATTTGCGCGATAGCTGCCAAGCATGGCGCCCGCAATATTCGGGTTTTTGGTTCGGTGGCGCGCGGCGACGCGAGGCCCGATAGCGATGTGGACTTTTTGCTGGATATGGCGCCTGGCCGCACGCTTCTCGATCTGGGCGGGCTACTGATGGAGCTACGAGATTTGCTCGGAGTAAATGTCGACGTTGTCACCGAGCATGGTCTTAAACCGCGCATCCGCGAACGGGTCTTGAAAGAAGCGGAGTCCTTGTGAGGGACCCGAAGGAGCGCCTCCGTGACATCCTCGATGCGATCGCCAACATCGAACACGCTACGCCGCACGCGGGCGGCAGGCTTTTGAAAAGGACGAGCTAATCCAGAGTTGGTTCGGGCGCCATCGCCAAATTATTGGCGAGGCGGCATACGCCTTGCCGCGCGAGGTGCGAGATCACGAGCCGGATATTCCATGGACAGAGATTATTGGTATGCGGCATATCCTTTTCCACGACTACTTTGTGATCGATACGAACATCGTGTGGGATGCGATTGAGCGAGATCTTCCGAATCTAAAATCGAAGGTCGACGGCCTTTTGCGCAAGCTAACGGCTTCGCCTTGAAGACAGCTTCACTTGGAGCGCCAGTCGCAAACGGTAACCCGTCGTGGCAAACTTGGATGTCTGTTAGAGTTACACCTTAACTTTTTCGTACTGCGAGTTTTTCTTTAATTCGCCAATCGCGCCAACTTTGCATCCCCGAGTCCCTGGCATCGGCCTTGCCTGTGTCCGGGGTATGCTTTTGTTGCGCCATGGCGGGGATTTCACCGAGCGGCGGATCGAACAGCATGGCTGGTTGGTTCTGCGCCATGTCGCGCTCGGTACCGCTGTCTTCGGCGGTTTGGCTCTGACGATCTCGCCGCTTCTCGGATTGATTGGCGGCGCCATTGTCGTCGCCGGCGCCAAAGCCGACTTAAAGCGCTGGGGTAATTGGCAGGCCGGCAAAGCAGGGGAGTTGGCCGCTACCGAGGTGCTCAAGGCGCTGCCCAACGAATATGTCCTGCTCAACGATCTCATGCTTCCCGACGGGTGCGGCAACGTCGACCATCTGGTGATCGGTCCCAACGGCATTTTCGTCATCGAAACCAAGAATTACTCGGGCTACGTGAGCTGCTGGGGCGATCGTTGGTATGTCAACCGGCGGGAGATTGACAGCCTGAGCAAGCAAGCCAAGCGCAACGCGATGGCAATCAAGAACAGCCTCGACGGCGTGTTCAGGGAGTATCACGCGAGGATTCCCTGGGTGAACCCGATACTGGCTTTCACAAATCCCAACGGGCGGCTTAACCTCAAAAGTCCGACGATTCCGGTGCTCCGCTCTGCGGAATTAGTCGCATTTATCAGCCACTACAGGGCGACGAGTTCCCGGCCCATCGCAACGCCGGAATTAAACCGAGCGATAGTGCACCATCTCCATCTGCTGCAAGAGCAGCCCCATAAGTAAGTCGTTAATCCGGCGCTCCGAATCGGTCGTTGAACTTTTGAACCTTGAACGTTTGAACGATCCCGCGAGGTTAAACCGTTGGAACCCCTGGAACGACTGGAACCACTGGAACGGCTCGGACGACCTTGATCGAATAACGCCTTGAACGGCCCCCAATTAAAAAATTCCGTTCGTCCTGAGTAGGTCGCAAAGACCGTATCGAAGGGCAGGAACTATTGGAACGGAGCCAGTTTCTTGATTAGAGTTAGGCGGGTCCGATCCGGAGAGCTGAGGCTTGGCATCACCATCTCGATTCGCGTAAGATAAGCTTTGTCAGTGGAGTTCAAGAAAAAAGATTTTGCGTCGCTACAAGGCAACGGTCATTTGATTTAATGGGTGTCGTTGTGGTTTTTGAACGGTTGGTATTTCGAGTTCACGCGATTCAGCGCATGTACCAACGAAGTATCAGCGAACTGGAAGTCCGGTATGTGATTGCCACCGGAGAAATCATTGAAGATTATCCCGATGACACCCCTTATCCAAGCCGTCTCTTGCTTGGGTGGCATAACAATCGACCCCTTCACATCGTCGTGGCAGATAACTTCGACGAAAAGGAACATGTCATCATCACGGCCTATGTACCCGATTCCGATGTTTGGGAAGCTGATTTCAAAAGGAGAAAGACCTCATGAAATGCGTCATTTGTAAAAAGGGTGAGACCCGGCCTGGCAAAGTCACAGTCACCTTGGATAAAGAGGGGGCCACTCTAGTTTTCAGAGGCGTCCCCGCGAGTATCTGCTCGAATTGCGGTGAAGAGTACGTAGACGGAGATATCACCGCGAGCTTGCTAGAATCTGCAGCCGAGGCCGCCCGGTCAGGGATCGAGGTCGAAGTCCGTCAGTACGGCGCCGCCTGAGAGATGGAAATCCTTGAACGCTTGCCTTCGATAAACTCAGGCCCTGAGCCCGCCGACGGGAACCCTTAACGGAATCACCGCCGTCCTTCCGCCTTCTTCTTTGCTCCCCAGTCCGCCCGAAGCCGTCCTTCAACACTTGAACGATCCGAAGCAGTCGCTGGAACCGGTGAAACGACCGGAATTATTGGAACGGTATTCTTCCGAATCTGACCTTGAACTTTTGAACCGTTGAACCTTTGAACGATCCAAGCCAGCCGCTGGAGACTCCAAGCTGACCGAAACAGACTCTGCAAACGGGGAAATCTAGACGATCACCGTCAGTCCAAGGGCGCGAAAATCTCGATCGAAAGCTAGGCAGGGTATATGGTCCAAAAGCGTGGTGACGGTAGTAAATGAAATCGCGTCACAGAACGAGAGGCGACGCCTACGGCCACGCTGGCGAAATATTCGCTCGGCTTCATGTCGCACATGGGGGCCGTAGTCTACGACGGTCAGATGCGGCTTGATCTCTTCGAGAAAACGCAGCGCGGGTTGATAGCCTAGTCGATATCGCAGAAGGGTAACCGTCTCGCTGATGATGTCCCAAGTAGTGACGAACGTAACAGATGACGCTGCGGCGTCGGCTGTAAGCTCTTCGGCTCGGTTATGATTGCTGTCGTTGGGATCGAGACAGGCGTAGAAAAATGACGTATCGCAGAATAAGCGGGACGGGAGCGCCATCAGCGATTCGTGCCGGCGGAGCCGTAGAGGTAGTCTTTGACACGGCCGGAGACGTTGGTCTTTGCGCCGCGGCCTTTTGGCAGCTTGTGCATAAGACCCAGCAGCTTCTTTGCTGCCGCACCGGGCTCAGGCCGCGCCTGCGCTGGCCGCAGCTCGGCAACGACCTCGTCGCGCACGGTAATCTCGACCTTCGTCTCGGCGTTTTTTTGCACCCGCCGCACCAGCTCCGGCAAGCGCCTGCGAGTTTCACTGATAGACAATTTCATGGGGGGAAGTGTACAAGGGGAGGCGAAACCAGTCAACGACAGAATGACCTCGGATGTGAGGCGCCCTGATGAAGGATTGAACGCTTGAACTTTTGCCTTTGATAAACTCAGGCCCTGAGCCCGCCGAACGGAACTCTTGAACGACCTTATGAAGGCCAACCGCTGGAACCTTTGGAACGATGGGAACACTTGGAACCTGCGTTCTTTGCTCGAGTAACGCCTTGAACGGACTGCAATTAAGAAATTCCGTTCGTCCTGAGTAGGTCGCAAAGACCGTATCGAAGGGCTTGAACGATAACCTCTGGAACCTTTGGAACGGCTGGAACTATTGGAACGGTAGCCTCGCGGAATCGTCGTTGAACCTTATGGAACGATTGAACCGAGGTCGAACGCCTTGATCGATAACCGCTGGAACCTATGGAACCATTGGAACCATTGGAACGGCTCAGACGACCTTGATCGAGTAACGACTTGAACGGCCCCCAATTAAAACATTTCGTCCGTCCTGAGTGGTCGCAAAGACCGTATCGAAGGGCTGGAACTATTGGAACGGTAGCCTCGCGAATCGTCGTTGAACCTTTGAACGATCCTGACGTCACCGGTTGGAACCTATGGAACCATTGGAACTATTGGAACGTCCCCAAGTTATAGTACCCCTTGCCACCTCCCCGCTGATTCCAGTAGAGTGACGAAAATTTGGTCCGAGTCATTCCCGCGCAATTGTACGTCTTGAGCGGAGCGCCTGTCCGGGTCGTAGTTAAACCAAGTCGAACGACCGGGCTTGAGTGGCTTGACGGAACAGAACCTTGCCGCTGATCCTGTAGGACCACGCGTGTCCTGGACGCTTTTAAGAATAGCGCAGCGATTGAATTTCCCATGGCAGCAAAAGAAGCCACCGCCCGCATCAAGATCAACAAGCTGCTCGAAGCCGCTGGCTGGCGTTTCTTCGCGGAAGGCGACGCGCCCGCCAACATCCGCCTTGAACCCAGCGTCACGATCAAGTCAACCGACCTCGACGCGCTCGGCGACAACTTCGAGAAGACGAGCAAGGGCTTCATCGACTTTCTGCTTCTCGACGCGAAGGGCTTCCCGTTCATCGTCCTTGAGGCCAAGGCCGAGGACAAGAACCCGCTCGTCGGCAAGGAGCAGGCCCGCAAATACGCCCGCTCCCAGAACTGCCGCTTCGTCATCCTCTCCAACGGCAACCTGCACTACTTCTGGGATCTCGAGCGCGGCAACCCCTACGTCATCACGTCGTTTCCGACGCCCGACTCGGTCATCGGCTACCAGAAGGTCACGCCCAACCCGAAGCGCCTGATCGAGGAGCAGGTCGGCGACGACTACATCGTCCTCACCCAGCGCCCGAACTACCAATCCGAAGCCGGCGTGGCGGAACGAAGCCGAGCGCCCCGGCTACATCGAGGCCAACAAGCTGCGCTTTCTGCGGCCCTATCAGCTCAAGGCCGATCCACGCCTTCCAGCGCGCGGTCAAGGACGGCAAGGACCGCTTCCTGTTCGAGATGGCCACCGGCACCGGCAAGACGCTCACCGCCGCCGCCGTCATCAAGCTCTTCCTCCGCACCGGCAACGCCCGGCGCGTCCTCTTCCTGGTGGATCGCCTCGAACTGGAAGACCAGGCCAAGAAGGCCTTCGCCGCGCTGCTCTCACGAACGACTTTCAAGACGGTCATCTACAAGGAGAACCGCGACGACTGGCGACGCGCGGAGATCGTCGTCACCACCGTGCAGTCGCTGCTCTTCAACAACAAGTACCAGCAGCTCTTCTCGCCGACCGACTTCGATCTCGTCATCTCCGACGAAGCGCACCGCTCCATCGGCGGCAACGCCCGCGCCGTCTTCGACTACTTCATCGGCTACAAGCTCGGCCTCACCGCCACGCCGCGCGACTACCTCAAGCAGCTTCGACAAAGCCGAAGCCGACCACCCGCGACCCGCGCGAGGCCGAGCGCCGCCTGCTGCTGGACACCTACCGCACCTTCGGCTGCGAGAACAGCCAGCCCACCTTCCGCTACTCGCTGCTCGACGGCGTGAAGGACGGCTTCCTGATCAATCCGACGGTGGTGGATGCCCGCACCGAGATCACCACCGCAGCTGCTCTCCGACGAGGGCTTCGTCGTCTCGTTCACGGACGACGCCGGCGAGGACCAGCGAGGAGACCTTCAAGCAGCGCGAGTTCGAGAAGCGCTTCTTCGCCGACGCCACCAACCAGCTCTTCTGCAAGACCTTCCTCGAAAACGCCCTGCGCGATCCGGTCAGCGGCGAGATCGGCAAGTCGATCATCTTCGCCGTCAGCCAGAACCACGCCGCCAAGCTGGCGCAGATCCTCAACCAGATGGCCGACCGCATGTTCCCCGGCAAGTACCAGTCCGACTTCGCCGTGCAGGTCACCTCGCAGATTCCCGACGCCCAGCAGTTCACCATCAACTTCACCAACAACAACCTGCTCGGCTCGGCCAACTTCCTCGCCCGCCTACAAGACCAGCAAGGCCCGCGTCTGCGTCACCGTCGGCATGATGACCACCGGCTACGACTGCACGGACATCCTCAACCTCGGTCTCTTCCGCCCGATCTTCTCGCCGACCGACTTCATCCAGATCAAGGGGCGCGGCACCCGCAAGCACAACTTCCTCGAGCAGCTCTTCGACGACAGCCTCAAGGACGGCGTCGCAGCAGCCGCAGAAGACCGCCTTCAAGCTCTTCGACTTCTTCGCCAACTGCGAATACTTCGAGGAGGAGTTCAACTACGACGAAGTGCTGAAGCTCCCCCGGCCCCAGGGCAAGGGCCGCGATGACGGCGGCGGCGACGGGCCCGGTGGTCGTCGGCGGCACCTACGAGCACCTCGGCGCCGACATCCTCGCCTCGATCAAGGAAGAGACGATCGGCTACGAGGGCATGAAGATCGACCGCATGTTCTTCGAGAAGTTCGAGGACACCGTGCGCGAGAACGAGACCATCGCCGCAGCCGTCGAGGCCGGGCAGTGGGACCGCGTCATCGACTACGTCAACCGCGAAGTCTTCGACAAGCCCGAGGAGTACTACACCCTCGACAAGCTGCGCAAGGCCGCCGCCGTGGACCGCCGCCTGACGCTGCGCGAGATCCTGGAGAAGGTCTTCGGCCTCATCCCGCGCTTCAAGTCCAAGGACGAACTGCTGGAAGAGGAGTTCGCCAAGTTCGTCGCCGACTACAAGCCCGAAGAGGCCGACGGCCATCCCGGCCATCAAGAACTACTTCAAGGCCTACGTCACCAGCGACCGGGTCCGCGACATCATCGAGAGCAGGCAGTTCACCGACCTGGCGACCAACCCGGTCTTCTCCACCCGCGACTTCAGGGCCGTGCCGGAGAAGTACCGCGCGCTCATCCCCGAATACGTCAAGGACTACGTCTCCTTGAACCAGTTCGCCGCCTAAAGGAGACCCCATGCTCGACACCGACACCAAACGCCGCATCGACACCGCCCGCGACATCCTCGTCGGCAAGGTGCCCGACCCCAAGAGCCAGGTCGAGCAGATCACCATCGCGCTGATCTACAAGTTCATGGACGACATGGACGCCGAGGCCGAGGAACTCGGCGGCAAGCGCAAGTTCTTCGCCGGCGAGTTCGCCCGCTACGGCTGGGCCAAGCTCATGCGCTCCGGGCTCGGCGGCCACGAGACGCTCGACCTCTACGCCGAAGGCATCGCCAAGATGCCGGAGAACCCCGGCATCCCGCCGCTCTTCCGCGACATCTTCAAGAACGCCTATCTGCCCTACCGCGACCCCGAAACGCTCAAGGCCTTCCTCAAGATCATCGACGAGTTCAGCTACGACCACTCGCGAGCGCCTCGGCGACGCCTTCGAGTATCTGCTCTCCGTGCTCGGCTCGCAGGGCGACGCCGGGCAGTTCCGCACCCCGCGCCACATCATCGACTTCATCGTCGCGGTCGTCGACCCGAAGAAGAACGAGACCGTGCTCGACCCCGCCTGCGGCACCGCCGGGTTCCTGATCTCGTCCTACAAGCACATCCTCAAGGCCAACACCGACGCCAAGGGCCACAGCACGCTGACGCCCGACGAGCAAGGGCCGGCTGCGCGCAGAACTTCAAGGGCTACGACATCTCGCCCGACATGGTGCGCCTGTCGCTGGTGAACCTGTACCTGCACGGCTTCACCGATCCGCACATCTACGAGTACGACACGCTCACCAGCCAGGACCGCTGGAACGAATACGCCGACGTCATCCTCGCCAATCCGCCGTTCATGTCGCCGAAGGGCGGCATCAAGCCGCACAACCGCTTCTCGGTCCAGTCCAAGCGCAGCGAAGTGCTCTTCGTGGACTACATGGCCGAGCACCTCACGCCCAGCGGCCGCGCCGGCATCATCGTGCCCGAGGGCATCATCTTCCAGAGCCAGACCGCCTACAAAGCAACTGCGCAAGATGCTCGTCGAGAAGTACCTCGTCGCCGTCGTCTCGCTGCCCGGCGGGCGTGTTCAATCCCTACTCCGGCGTGAAGACCTCCATCCTGATCCTCGACAAGTCGCTGGCCAAGCAGACGCGACACCATCGCCTTCTTCAAGGTCGAGAACGACGGCTTCGGCCTCGGTGCCCAGCGCCGCGCCATCGACAAGAACGACCTGCCGCAGGTCCAAGCCGAACTCGCCGCCTACCTCCAGCCCTCCGCAGCCGCCAAGTCCACCGATCGACCTCCAGCCGCACTTGCGGCCTGATCGTGCCGAAAGAAAAGATCGCCGCGAATGGCGACTACAACCTCAGCGGGAGCGGTATCGGGAGGGAGCGGCCAGAGCAACACGCTTATCCAATCGTTCAATTAGGCGAAGTCGCTGAAGTCGATAGCAGGTCAGTCACCACCCGGCGAGTCCTACAATGATACCGGAATCGGAATTCCTTTTTATCAGGGCAAGACTGAGTTCGGCGAAATGTTCATTGGTGCTCCGACGACTTGGACAACGGACCCTCAACGCTTCGCGGAAGCTGGCAACATTCTGATTTCGGTTCGCGCTCCTGTAGGACCAGTGAATCTCGCAACTCAGCGAATGTGCATAGGTCGCGGTCTAGCCGCGATCAAGCCCGCTGAGGGTAGACTCATGTCATCATACGCCTTCTACTTCCTCAGAAGCCAAGAAGAGCACATCAAAGGCAGGGTGAATTTGTCCTGGCAATAAACCTCGCGGTGAGTAAGAAGATTCTCGATACAACTGGACATCCCCTGCACAATCCTGTATAACGGTTCTGACTTTGCGAGAAAAGGCAGAAGCCGCAAGCGTTGAAGCTCGACCAAGTTCAAGTCCGTGTGGCAGAGCGCAGCGAAGAGTCGCTGCACCGTCGCCTGATGACCGAACATCACTACTTGGGCTATCTACCCAAGATCGGTCAGACCCTGTGGTACGTGGCCACCTATCACGATCAGTGGATTGCACTGTTGACGTTTTCAGCCGCCGCCTGGAAATGTGCCGTGCGCGATCAGTGGATCGGCTGGGACTTGCACCATCAGTACGACTACGACCGTTTAAAACTGATCGCCAACAACAGCCGGTTTTTAATCCTCCCCGATTGGCACCACCGTAATCTCGGCTCCAAGATTCTATCATTGTGTCACAAGCGGCTGTGCGCCGACTGGCAAGAGCGCTTTGGCCATTCCTTACTGCTGCTGGAGACCTTCGTCGACCCCCAACGTTTTGTCGGCACGGTCTATCAATCCGCCAACTGGAGCTATCTCGGGCTGACCCGTGGTTATCGGCGCACCCCTCAGGGCTACAGCAACACCGCTATCGCACCGAAAAAAGTCTTCGTTAAGTCCTTACACCAACAGGCCCGCTCCCTGCTCGCTGCCTGCGTCTTGCCAGTTCCGTATCGCCAAGGAGTTGTGAAAATGAAACTCACCGCGCAACAGATGCTCTCGCTTTGGGACTTCTTTGCCGATATCCCCGATCCGCGCCGCGCCCAAGGACGACGCCATTCGCTCGCTTGCGTCCTGGCCATTGTTTGTGCCGCTACTCTGTGTGGCATGCGCGGCTATAAGGCCATCGCCGACTGGGCCCACAGCCTCTCGCCTCGGGCCCGCCAGAGATTTCGCTGCCGTTACGTGAACGGACTATACCTCGTCCCCAGCGAGTCGATCATCCGCGATGTCATGATCCGGGTGGCTCCCAGCGATCTCGAAAAAGCTCTAAACCGTTACAATCAAGCCTTTGCTCAACAGGACTCTACCCTCGCTATCGACGGCAAAACCATGCGCAACGCCCTTGATCACAACGACCATCAAACTCACCTCATGAGCGTGGTCGGCCACCACTCCAAGATCTGCTACACCCAAAAAAAGTCGGCTCGCTGCCCGCCCATGGCGACACCTCTGAGCTAAAACAAACCAACGAGATCGGCATGGCCATTCCACTCCTCGATGACCTCGATCTGTGTGGCAAAGACTTAACCGCCGATGCCCTTCTCACCCAACGTAAACTCGCCGACTACTTGGTCCGCACCCGCAAAGCCCACTACCACTTCACGGTTAAAGCCAATCAGCCCTCGCTCCTTGACGATCTCGTGCTGTTCTTCAACGATCGCCATCAACCCCAGTTTGTCATGCACGACCCGCCCGATCATGGCCGCATTGAAACTCGGCAAATCTGGACCACCACTGAACTCAACGCTTATCTCAACTTCCCTCACCTCGGCCAAGCCTTTGCCATCGAACGGATTACCCTCAACAAAAAAACCGGCAAGACTTCCCGTGAAATCGCCTACGGTATTACCAGCCGTTCTCCTGGGCAGGCCTCGCCCCAGCGCTTGCTCGAAATCAACCGGGGCCATTGGACCATCGAAAACTGCTGCCACTACGTTCTCGATTGGGCCTTCGATGAGGACCGCTGTCGCATTCGCACCGGCTACGGCCCTGAGAATATTTCACGCCTACGCCGCTTTGCCATCGGTCTCCTCCAATCCAAAGGCGTCAAAAACGTCACCCAGAAAATGCGCCGCCTCAACAGAAACATCCGCGCCGTCTTCGACTATTTGCGCCTGGCGAAAAACTCCTTCACGACTCGCCCGGCTCCTGCTTAACGGAGAACAAGTTTACCGTGACATCAAAGGAGATGCAGGCGCAGTTTTCGCGTCGATCAATCGGGCGGACATCGAGAAACTCCAAATCCCCCTGCCGCCGCTGGAGGTGCAGAAGGAGATCGTGGCGGAGATCGAGGGCTACCAGAAAGTCATCAACGGCGCCCGCGCCGTCCTCGACCACTACCGCCCCCACATCCCCATCCACCCTGACTGGCCGAGTCCCACATCGAAGAGGCACCTTTGCAGATTATCGACGGCGACCGGGGAACGAACTACCCGAGCAAGGAAGATTTTTCCATTCGGGCTTTTGCCTTTTCCTGAATACGAAGAACGTTCGATCGGACGGATTTAAGTTCGACGATTTGGAGTTCATCAGTGAGCAGAAAGATAACACACTGCGAAAAGGAAGCTCGAACGCGGCGACGTATTGCTGACAACACGAGGGACCGTGGGGAATACTGCACTCTATGACGCGACGGTCGAGTTTGAGCACATACGCATTAACTCCGGCATGCTCATTTTCCGACCTGATACGACCAGGTTATTGAGCAGCTATCTATTTCATTTCTTCCAATCAGAAAACTTCCGGGCGCAAAGGGATGCAATCGTTTCCGGTGCCGCACAGCCTCAGCTTCCGATTAGGAGTCTGAACGAGGCTAAAATTCCACTCCCACCACTCGCTACGCAGCAAGCCATCGTCGCCGAGATCGAAGCCGAGCAAGCACTGGTCGCCGCCAACCGCGAACTGATCACCCGCTTCGAGAAAAAAATTCAAGCGACCCTCGCCCGCGTCTGGGGCGAAGACGCCCGCCGCGTACGGAGGCTTGAGCCATGGAAGAAGCCGCCGAACTCGCCAACTACCTGCCGCTCTCCTTCAAGACCCCGAAGGAGCAGGAATACATCGAGTTCCTGTGGGACGCCTTCGAGACGAACTACACGCACGGCAAATACCAGTTCGCCTTCCTCGCCTACCACATGCTCACGATGAGCTTCGTCTATTTCAACATCTGGCAGATCAAGCAGACGGAGCCGAAGGATTTCGCGATGGGCCTCATCGGTTTCGGCAAGGACATTGAGAAAAGCCTCCTGGACGCCACTTCGCCCTTCGTCTTCAGCACCGTGAACGAGCGCAGCATCCTGCGCTTCCTCAAGCTCATCGACTGCGACAACGGCAAGATCGGCACCTACGCCAAGCTGGTGGACGACCGCAACGACACCGCCCACCCCAACGGCAACATCTTCTTCAGCACGCAGGCCGCGCTCGACACTAAGATCACCGAGATCCTCCGGGTCGTGGACGAAATCCAAACCCATTCCAAGCCGCGTCATTGAGCACTGTTACCGAGAGTTCCTGCTCCAGAACCACGACCCCGACGAGCGCGAATATCCCGATGCCGCCGACCAAATCCGCGAAGTGCTCATCCACGACAACTACATCTCGCAAAAGGACATCGAAATCTGTCTTGGCTATAACCTGAAAGGTCTGGAAGAGCATCCCAACTTTTCTGGTATCGAAGCTCTCCACAGCGCTCTTGAAGCGAAGTATACCGATAAGGCTTAACGATCAGCGCGTTTAAACAATCAAGCTCTAAGCAGGCCGTGGCGGGCATCGATGTCGGTGATGACCGCAAAGGTTTTCATGCTGTGGCGCTAAGGGATGGCCAGTTTATAGGCCAAAAAACTGCTTGCGATCCCGAAAAGATCGTCGAGTGGTGTCTTCGTAACGAAGCCGGCGTCGTGGCGGTGGACGCCCCGTGCCAGTGGAGTCGAAAGGGAGGATCCCGGTTAGCCGAACGTCATTTAGCCGCAAAGAGAATTCATTGCTTTGCTACACCGACTCGTGAAAGGGCGCAAGGCCGGAATTTCTATGACGGGTGTCTAATGGCAAAGGCTTCACCAGCTTTGGCACGTCGGTGTACCACCTGTCGACGGTACCGGCGGGTCATGACAGATCTGCTTTGAGACCTTTCCGCACGCGATTATATGTGCTCGCTTGACAAGGCACCTGCTATCGATAAAAGCTGGAGGCAAGGCTAAACCCTTCGCTGTGTTTTAAAACGTAAGGGGCCTGATGCAGCACGCTCACGCAAATTATCGATTTCGTTGACGCTGTTCTCTCCCTATGCGCGTCTCCTACGCCAAAAAGTTCCCTGCCGAACAGTACGCAAGTTACGGCGAATCCTGAAGAGGAAGTTATTGTTGTGCCGGCTTAGAATTTTAGAGGAGAGGGTGTCCACTACGAAAATGGGAAACCTTTTCGACGAAGTTTCGTGCGGTCTATTCCAACAAAAGAGCAACGTAGATAAATAACGAGCTTTTTGAAAAATTAATTCAAACTTTGGCGCGGCCCTGTTCAACTGGACGTAAACTTCGAGGGAAATTACTTTCAATTCGTTGCAGGGCTGCATTATTGTCAGATACTTATGCCTGTTTCGGCCGCTGGTTCCAGTTCGAGTGGCGAATGACGATGTCGTAGAATTCTCGCAATTCCTCAAAAGGACGTCCTGCTAGGGCTATGACGGCAGTTGCCCGTTGGCTCAAGGCGACTTCCACGTGCATCTACCTTCCTCAACGACTACAGCTGGGGAGAAAGCAGATCGACGCTTATGCACCACCTTGGTGTTCATCGAATCCGCGAGATACAGTTGGCCGCAGCTCTAAATCACTGAATCGTTTGCAACGAAATCTGGAACTCGCAAGACTTCAACCAGTATTGCCCCTCTGAACCCTTATTCCTGGAGCAGAGATAAATGTACACCTGGTAGATGCGTTGTTCAAAAAAATTGGACGAGACTACTATTTCTCACTGCATTGTTGCGCTGACCCTGTTGACGAAATTCAGCGATGGGTACGGACTATATACTGTGCACGGCGCGTGACAGCCTCCAGTATCGTCCCGGCGCATACCCGACTGGTTTCCGTTCTAGTATCGTTGATGTCGCAACCGAATTCCGTCTGCCAAAGGCTGGTGCGCTGTGCTCTCTCCTTCTCACCTCCTCCTGCGGGTAAAGCCCCCAGACATCTCGAAGCGTGGATGACCTCTTCGATGAGATGCACTTCTGGGTTCATCAGAGATGGAGCTTTTGACGCCGTTGAGGTGCAAGATACGAAGACTGCCATTTTCTTGATGGCGAAACAAAACGCAACCGGACATTTCGATTCCGCCGGAATTGGCTGTTGTCAGCTCCAGCGATGCACATCACCATGACGATATTGGTGCGGGGACGGTCGAACCTGATCCGAATGAAAGAACACCTTCGCGAACTGAAAGCCGCTTTGGCACTAGCGCACCGCGTTACTCTGATTCGCCCTGAGGCCACGTTTCATGCTTCGGTTATTGGCCTTCACATTATGGGTGCTTTCATCGAGATACTTGGATTCAACCTTGATGAGGGCCTCAACCCGTTAATAGGCAGTAAGGGGGCTGGTAAAACGGCGGTGCTGAGTGCCTGCGTTTTGTATTGAATACGGCCGTACCGAAGGAACGACGCGACGAGGTTAACAAACACCGACAACATAGACTAGGCAGTAGTGGATATGTTGAATGTCTCATTCAAGACCGGAAGGAAAGCAAGTTCTGGTTCTGGCAAGGCGGATTCCAGCGACCGCATCACGGTAACCTCTGAAGAGAAGAAAGCACCACGGTAATGGCGTCAGCAGGACAAGTCTTTCCGGATCTCTATCCTCGATGGCGCAGAGATTCGATCATCGGTCGCAGATTGGCGCAGCCGCATCGCCGGACTGGAATACTTGATGAGCCGGTCAACCCGAAAGCGTAGGACGAGCTTACAGTCAATCGCGGTATCATATCGCCCAATCCCGAATGCTCTACCGCTATGAGCGACGGCTGCGGTGACTTGATAAAGTCTTTCGACACTTTGGGAACTTAGTCGCAAGCGATCTACACTTACGCGGCTTAACGGGAGAGAGCTCTTTCTCAGCTTCAATATCAGTATGATTGGTACTTGAAAGCGAAGCAACGATCCAGACAATTGCGGCGGCAGCTACATCTCGGCGAGCGAGCTGCCAGAAGTACTACCTAGCCGAATTGATACTCTGATTGCTGCGGTCTGCTGATGGCGCTTCGTTGGGTGCGCTTAAAGATGCCCTTGTGGAAGTGGGAAAAACGGGCGCTGGAGTCTCGCCGGCGGAATCAGCATCGACGAGCTCTCCGCTGAACGAGACTGCTGCTTCAAGCGCTGGCGATAGCAAGCTAAGGAAAGCGCGAGTATCCTCAATACAACATTCGCCTCTTTCCGCGAGGAAACGTACGCGCCAGCCGTGGCGTGCCTTCGTCAGATGACCGCGAGATCTTGACGAAACAACATTCAAGTGCTCGAGGAAACGAAGAACTTCCCTCTGTCGAAAGTAGTTGCGCCGAACAGCTTCACGAACTGCGTTCGTTAGGCCGGCACAGCTTTATTCGTCTTGCATGGAGGTGCGTAGACTTCGTGATGAGATTGCCGAGTTCGCGCTCAGCTCTCGTCGAATACGTTAAATGGAGAGTTACCACGGGATCACGATTTTATTCGATCGAGTTCGGCTGACAAAGAAGCCCGGAATCGGTTCAGGGGAGTTATCGCGCAGATGGTCCAACCTTGATCATGGATTTGTGGATCGCTATGGGGTAATGAAGTTACGAGAAGTTTTGTGACCTGTTCTCAAGCTTCAATCCTTGGATATCGACCAGGACAAGTGGACAATTGAAAGTCAATTATTGGACCGCTGCAAGTTTGTAGATTTACTTGAAGTCATTGATGATGATGATGTCGAAATTTCGCTAGAGGTAGGTAACCGTGGCTTTGTTCCTATACAAAACCTCTCGGCGGGGCAGCGGTGCGTAGCAGTCTTTCCCTTGCTGCTGCGCAATAGCCGCGGACCATTAGTCATCGACCAACCCGAGGACAATCTGGATAACCGCTACATCGCGGACACGATAGCGCCAGACCTTCTCAATAAAAAGCAAGGTCAGCAGTTTTTATTGACTTCCCACAACGCGAACTTGGTGGTGCTTACGGACGCGGATTTGATTTTTCATATCGATTCGGATGGTACCAGTTCCAACATCCGCCGCAGGCTTCTTGGCATGGACGAAGAGCGCGATTAAGGATGCCGTTTTGAGTGTGCTGGATGGCGGCGAAGCTGCGCTTATTGCTCGTCAGAAAAAGTACGGCGTATAAGTCAACTACCGGGTCGGACCAAAACAACTGATTGATTTAACGACGGAACATAGCATAAAAAGCATCGTTTAAGGGCTTAGAGATTCCTTTTTGAGATGAGAGATGAGGGTCGGAGAGGTGAGCAAACGACGAGGGTCAGATCTTTACTCTTGCTTGTCTTATCCTTTTTTAAGAATTCGGCTGAGCATCGAGTAATGAAGTTTCAGTTGCTGGGCAAGCTCGGCGAGGGTATCAGACAGCCGATGGGGCGAGCAAAGCCAAAAAAGTACCGAAGGCTGTTCCAATCGTTCAAGCCCTTCGATACGGTCTTTGCGACCTACTCGGGGAAAGCACGGGGTCTGACTTTAACTTCACGACAATCTTGCGCCTCATGCGAATTCCGGTGGCTTTGCCTTCGACCGGAAAGTGCTCAACTAACAGCTCGAAAGACTCCATAGCGGCAGGCCAGAGTAACGCCGGGTCGGACCAAGGCAACTTCTTCTCGAAATATCGCAACGCTCGATGAGAGTGCGGGACAGCCGCCCTCGTCTAGACAGCGGGAGATTGTTGTTCCATGGTGGTATTGATAGACGTGTACAGACAGTTCGGAAACTCAGCGCATGGAGGCACTCGAATGAATCAGAACGCTAAACGCAATTCACAGCGCCGCAAGCGGCAAGCGAATCGGCTTTCTAAACGGGAGTATTTCAAGACCAAGAAGGAAGCTCTCAATGTGGCGGCTGCTGCGAAGGATAGGGCGGCTTAATCCACTCCTACTCGGCCCGTCTAAAATAAACCTGGGTTCACTCCGTGCAAACGGTTTTCAAGTTGCCGATGCGGCGATTTGAAAGAATCGGAATCGGGGTCGCGTCTTGCACTACGAGATTGTGTGATTGCCAAACCTGGCCATGAATCGCGCATTCGCTGGTATCTCGAGTTAGTCGAGCAGTCTCTGTGGCTTGGATCAAAATCTCGTCTGGTTCTCCAGCCACACCCGGCTGCCAATTAGGCGAAAGTGCGTGTCGGGAACCCTGATACGACGGGGATTCATAATTCAGTTGGAAGGGCGGTGAATCTTTATGAAGAACAGCGGAGCTTTGGCGATCGTTCTCCTCGGCGGCCTATTTGGGTCGAGTTGCGCCACCGTGAGCCGGCTCAACGCCGAATACGACGAAGCGATGACCCAAGAGACGGCCCGGGTCGCGGCGATGACTCCGGAAGCGAAGGCGGAGTGGCAGAAAAGCGAGCGTGAACGAACCAAGATCAACTGGAATGAATATCTCAATGGCGACAATAACTAGATCCTGTTTTCAGGGTCTGACTTTTACATCTCGACTATCTTCGATCCGTGCCCTGGACTGACAGTCTTATGCCTGCGGCGTCGAAGCATGAGTGGTCGAGCGTTTCATCCTCGTTCTCAAAGTTCTGCGCGCTCATTTCTGTTAAATCGAACAAAAGCGAGGGCAGGCTAGTTTAAGTAACGAAACAGTCCCGGCGTCGCGGATTGCGCGCGGGGAGAACAGGATTCATGATTGGGGCCTGGCCATGTTTTATTGACTATCCATCCTCAAGTATTAGTCGACCGATGAAACTGCTTGGCCGATTCGATTTCCGCTGAGCCTGCTTCCTCCAGTACCCGATCTTTTCACGTAGTCTCGTACCGATGTCGGGCGGTTTGCGCTCGATCGGTTTGTGGTATGGTATCACTCCATGCCAATTCGAGAAGGTCGAAGGCGGTTTCCAAGGCTAACTAACTGGGTTATGATTCGAGTATGTCGACGCCGGGGAAAAATATTTGGCGCCTCATGAGCGAAACGTTGCCATGTGATAGTTATTGTCATGAGGTGATCCGAGGGGGGAATAGTAATGGCGAAAAATGTTGATGACATAACCGAAGAGATTCGTAAGCTGTCGGACGTTGAAAAGCTGCGCTTGCTGGAGACGATCGTTTCTGACCACGATAAACCGGATCCTGAGATCGACCGGGTGTGGGCGGAGGAGGCGCGCAAACGGTGGTCGGCTTACAAAGCCGGCAAAGTGCCGACGGTCTCGTACGAGTCGGTGATGGCAAAATACCGCTGGAAGCAGCTACGGGGTCAGGCATGAGTTGTGCGTTTTTCGCGGTTTTTCTCCGGCCTGCTGGAAATAAATGTGGAGATGCGGGGCAAGTCTACTACGATGTCCTTGCACCATCGACGACGACGTGGAGAGTTGTAAATCTGCTTACCAGATTACGTTGATCAATCCAGATCCGGCAATCATCTCATCCTTCGTAACTACCGCCACCTCTTGGCGCAGCACATCGCGGTACAATAGTGCGGTGGCGACAATGATGCCGTCGTGGATGTCGAGCGCGGTCGGCAGTTTATCCACGACCTGCTCGTCCAGGGGATAGACGACGACATTATTCGCGGCGATCAATCGTGTGCGAATTTCAGAGGCGGGGGTAGCGATGCGTTTCCTTTCATACAGGTAGGTGATTTCCGCCAGAACGATGGACGGAATGATAAGTTGTGACGATGGATCGGAAATAACTTGCTGTGCTTTAGAACTAAGGCGCGATGACGCCTCGAGAAACCAGACGACGGGGTGAGTGTCGAGGACGAGTATCAATCGGCGCCATCCTTGGGCAAACAATATCGGACCGAATCAATCTCCTTCTCGCTGCTTTCGGCTTCACCACGCAACAGGCCGTAGAGGTCAGCAAAATCGGCTTTGCTCTCGTGCCGCCGGATTTGTGCCTCCAGGACGGCAAGTTGTGCTTTAAGACTGACTATTTGGGCGTCCAATTCATTTTTCATAATTCGAAGTATACGAAGAAATGGCGTGCATTTACAATCCGGGGCAGGGGATCGACTGGGACAAAGGTTCCGGGCCGGGAAGGCTCGTAAGCGCTCAAACCAAGAGGGCTTCGGAAATGATTGTGGCCTGGCCTTGCTTTATTGACTATCCATCCTCAAGTATTAGTCGACCTATGAATCTGCTTGGCCGGTTCGTTTTCCGCTGAGCCTGCTTCCGCCAGTTAGCGACCTCGTCGCCGGTATAAATTTGCTATACCCTTATGGCTTCGACTCGGAGACCGTGCGCTCTAGCGGCTGTACACTGACGGTCGTCGGCAGAAACGAACAGGTCTGTCGACCACGCCGAGGCGCAGGCGACATGTAAGGCATCCGCACTACCGAGGGAGAACTGCTCAAGCAGCGCCACCGCCTGAGCGATCACTTCCTCAGTAAGGCCGATGACCGTAGCGTCGTCGATGTCCGAAAGTACCGATGCCCTGGCATTTCGGTACTCTTCAATTGACAGTTTGCGTTCGCGCCGACGGCGGCATAAAGCCGAGACGATTTCTGGAACGCAGATCACCGAGACGGCTAAAGTTGAAGCAGAAGAGAGGATCGCTTGAATTTGATCGCTTCCTTTCTCTTCAATGTATCGTTTAGCCAGGGCCGATGAATCGAAGAAAACGTTCAACGTGACTTTCGCCTTTCCTGCAAAATCGCCTTGCTGAGCGATGCGCCCGGACGGGTTAGTCTCAAACCGGGTCGCTTCCATGCCGGAATTTTCTCTTCGGTGTCAGCCGGAATGATTTTCGCCACTGTCTTGCCGTGGCGAACGACACGAATCGTTTCACCCTTTTCGACGAGAGTCAAAATTTCTGACGCTCTCCTTCGAAACTCAGTAAACGATAGACTTATCATAAACGTTCGCCCTCCATCAGCCGGATTGTACATTACTGCACATTGGTGTGCAATCACCGGCCGCACGGCACAAGAGTACAATGAGCGCAAAAAACGCCATGGGCCATTCTGGGAGGACCGCTACCATGCTACCGCTGTCGAAGCCGACCAACATCTCAATCGTTGCTTAGTTTACATCGACTTGAACATGGTTCGTGCCGGGGTAGTGAGTCACCCTGAGAAGTGGAAGGAGAGCGGTTTTGCTGAGATCCAAAAGCCGCCGAAGCGTTACGCAATCATCGACTTGCGAAGCTTGAGCGAACTGAGTGGATTCTCGGATCTGCAGGACTTTCAAAGAGCACACCGTGAGTGGGTCGAGCGAGGGATCGAGAACGGCTTGGCGGCTCGTCAACGGCGGTGGTCGGAATCGATCGCGGTGGGCAGTCTATCGTTTGTCGAGAACGTCCGGAATCAGCTTGGTTTCAAAACGGCACATCGCGATGTGACCCAAGTGCAAGGAAGTTACGTTCTGTGCGAACCGGCGGCAGCTTACGCGGGCAAGTTCGTAGGTGAAAAGGCGGCTCTAAGCTCGGAAAACGCTCTTGCTTGGGACGAAACCGTTGAAGATGCCGCGACATAGCTTGGTCCGACCCGAATCGATGGGGCGTCGGTTACCGGTGCTGGGGATCTCCAATCCTCGTGTCGGGTGGATTTGATTTTCTCTGTTCCTTGATCCTTCCGTCCTCTCTCTGTGCGCGCAAAACAGTTGCATCCAAGTCAGACTCTATAATAAAGGTAAAAACGGTTTGTTGACGAACCGCTGAAGTAACGCTGGCGTGGAGTCGCGGGGGCGTGCGCGGCAATAGAAAAATTGACCCAACGTGGTTCAACACCTATTGAGTGTAGCTGGGGAGAGAATGATGAAACGAGTCTTAAAATTCGCCGCCCTAGTGACGCTTTGCGTGTTCAGTGCTCGTGCGCACGCGGCTCAACCGGATCTCATCAAGCTCACCGTCGGCTACACACCGATCACGGCGGCGACCCTACCGTTCTTTATTGCGATCGACGAAAAGCTTTTTCAGAAGCAAGGCTTAGATGTCGTGCCGGTGTTTTTTGGCGGCACGCCGTTGATCGTTTCGGCGATGATGGCTGGAGAATTTTCCATCGGTCTGACCGGCGGCGGGGGAATTGTCTCCAGCCGGCTAGCCGGCAGCGATCTCACCGTCATCGGTAGTTACTTGCAAGTGCTCACCATCAACGGCATGGCCAAGCCCGAGATCAAGTCGATCAACGATTTGAAGGGGAAAAAGGTCGCCGTTAGCCGCATTGGCGCATCGACTTATTTCGCCGCAGTTGCGATGCTCGATTCTCGCGGCATGAAACCAGCCGATGTCTTGTTCATCCAGGCGGGCGGTAACGCTGAATCGTTCGCGGCGCTCACGAACGGCGCAGTCGATGCCGCAATGCTCGGATATCCATTTAGCCTAAAAACCAAACAAGCCGGATTTCAAGCCTTATTTCGACCAGCCGACAGCGAGTATGGGCTTTACCCTAACGCCACGGTGGCGGCGCGGGAATCCTGGCTCAAAATTCCGCGCAACCATAACGTGGCGGTGAATTTTCTGCGGGCGATGGGCGAGGGGTTGCGCTTGGCCAAGACAGACGCCCAAGTCAGTAAAAAAGCTCTGCGCCGCTACCTCCGCGTTCAAGACGAGACGACCCTTCAGGCTACCTTGGAATATATTCAACCCTATTTCCCAGAGTCTTTACTGACGATCGAGAAGGCGATGGCCAACGGGATAAAATTTCTCGATAGCCCGAAGGCCAAGGAGTTGGACCCCAAACAGACATTTACTAATCGTTATGTTGACGAAGCGATGAAGTAACGTCCGGCGAATGGGTCGCCCGCGAAAAAAGTCTCGCGACAATACCCAAGAATAAGCGGAGCGGGGAATTTTAAGTGATCGGTCGTAAAAGGAGAGAACCATGCCACACTATGTTGATGCTGACGGTCATATTATGGAGAGAGCAGCGGACTTAATCGGGTATCTGGAAGAACCTTGGAGGAGCGCCGATACCGTCGCAGAGCGAAGATTACTACCTTCCCTAGATGAGTTTCATACTCCGCAGCTGCGAAAAAAAGGCACATTTGATTTCAACGTCGGTCCCGAGCAATGGCTGGAGTATTTGGACAAGACCGGATTAGAGTCTACTGTTCTTTACACGACCACAGCGCTCGCTTACGGTCACGTGGTAATTCCGGAATGGGCGGTTGCATACGCCAGAGCGTGGAACGACTACGTTCATGAAACGTATCTGAGAAAAAGTCCACGATTGAAGGCGATGGCTCTGATTCCAATGCAGGACCCGCCCAGTGCCGTTGCAGAGCTTCGGCGGGCGGTAAATGACCTTGGATTTGTTGGCGCTTACATTCCTTCCAACGGCCTAAAGAGACACCTTAGCGCAAAGGAGTTCTGGCCAATTTACGAGGAAGCGCAAAAATTGGACTGCGCCGTTGGCATCCACGGCGGCAGTTACAGCGATCTCGGATTTAACACCTTCACCAAATTTCCGGGAACCCGAGCGTTAGGGATGCCTATGCCTCTGGCGATTGCCATGACAGGGATGATTCAGGATGGGGTATGGGATGCGTTTCCTAATTTGAGGGTGGGGTTTATGGAGGGAGGAACCGGCTGGATTCCCATGATCGTTGACAGGCTCGAAAGGGAACACGAGTACGGCGAGCTTCACTGCCAAAGGCCAGTTCTTGACTACTTTACCAGTGGTAATTTTTATGTCGGCTGTGAGGGAAATGAGAGGGCTCTGTCCAGTGTCGTGAATCTTATCGGTCCACAACCGTGTATGTTCGCGTCCGATTTCCCTCATGAAATTCCGATGGAGGATGCTCGCCACGAGATCGATGAAATCGAGCACCGACATGATATCAGCGATGAACACAAGAAGCTGATCCTGGGAGAAAATGCCAAGAGGTTTTACAAAATCTGAACGCCCATCGCAGTAGACGATGCCGGAGTAGACGATGCCGGGTCGGACCGAGGCAAGTTCTTGATTTGCCAATATAAGCTGGCTTAAAAGGCTTTGTTTAAGAGCTTAGAGACAGCTTTTCGAAGCGAAAAAGCGATCTCTAAGAAAACCGCTGCCACGTGCACCAATTAGGCGTGAGGCATGAGGCAACAGTGAGATAAAACAAGTTCAACCGTTTCACTCCGTTCTAGCCGTGCAATCCCGCAAATCTAATCCGGGGTCCGTTCAAGACCTTTTGAATCCAACACTGACGAGCTGGTGGCGCGATCCCTGGTGGGTTTGGTTTTTGTCGTTGGTCCGACCCGGCGAAGACCGCTATCTCTTTACAACCTCAACGGGATGAAGTTGTCCGTCGTCGTATAACTCAAAGAAGTTTTCATTCCACGGTTTGGCAAAGAACTGCCTCACGGCGTTAAGCCAGATTTCAACCCGTTGGTCTATCGCCATCGATTGCGACACACGAGACCAGATGATGCTGGCCTTACAGTCGGGCGCAGCTTCGACAAAGTCTTCGTCTTGTGTCAGGAAAAGCATCTCTTCCTGCATCAGCCGAGCGGTGATCTGCTTGTCATCGATGCCGCGATCGGTTAGCAGGATGTGCTGTACCGCGAGACCTTCTTTTTGCAGCCTGGTATAGAATCGCAGTGGGAAGTTTTCATCCAGCAAGATGATCATGCGGATTTGACGGCGGGAGGTAGATGCTCGGCAACGTGCGTAGCATAAGCGAGCGCAGACATGACTTGGTCTCGCGTGAGCCGATAATCTTCTTGGATGTCTTCGATCTTGTCGCCTGCGGCAAATCTACCGAGTACCGTTGCAACATCGATTCTTGTGCCTTTGATACAAGGCTTGCCAAAGCGCACTTCCGAGTTCATCGTTATCCCCGGGTAAACTTCCATCGAAGCCTCCATAGCGGTTGATTATAGCCAATAGGCATGGCGAAATTCTACCCCAATGATTTATTGCAACGCTCTTGTCAGATTAAGGCTCGGGGGCCAGGCTACGGAGGCTACGTGATTGGGCCTGGCCTTGCTTTATTGACTATCCCTCCTCAAGTATCAGTCGACCGATGAACCTGCCTCGCCGATTCGATTTCCACTGAGCCTGCTCGCGCCAGTACCCGATCTTATGACGTGGTCTCATACCGACGGCGGGCGGTTTGTGCTTGATCCGTTTATGCTATGGTATCACTCCATGACACTTCGAGAAGTAACCCGCACGGTCCTTAGCCTGGTTGAAAAAGCGAGCGGCTGTCAGGTCCTTGTCAGCGAGGACAGCTCGCTCAAAACTTTAGCGGCGGCACGCATTGCCCGCGGCGCGAACAAAATTCACGCGATATCGTATAATCCGTCGGCGGTTGGCGACTCGTATCGACTCGGGTCGATTCGCCGAAGGCGGCAACCAGGCGGGCGAGCGATTCTGCTAAATTGAGGCTTCTTTAAAAGCTCGCAGTACAGCATTCATGCGCGTTTGATAGCCGGGTCCCTGGGATTTGAACCACTCGACAACGTCGGCGTCGACCCGCAGCGCGATCGACGTCTTTGGCGGGATAGGTTGCAGGCCCTTGCGAACAATCGCCCGCGCGACATGCTTGAGATCAAGTTCCGGATGCTCTTTCGATAGCTTGATTTGAGATGTCTTCATTGCCCGTAGTCCTTGCCAATCAGTTTTGGAGACTTTTGAAGAGGTACGCTTCTTCATTTCGTGTCGCCTTTCTAAAAGAGATAATACGAATTTGTTTTTCGGTTTCGGTATGGACGATGGAAACGACAATCCCTTTGAGAAACCCTAACGTCACGTAGCGCTGCTCGCCATAGTCGAATCGATCGTCCTCGTAAGTAACTGTGAGGCCGTCAAACACCTCGGGTGCATCGCGAAAGTCGAGCTTGTGAGCCTTGAGATTGGCTCTCCGCTTGCGTTCGTCGCACCGATACAACATTGGCAAATCGTATATACAAGACAGCTTGTGGTCAAGACGATTCAAGCTGAACTTCCGCGTCGGACCGGTAAAGATCTGGAAAGATCCGAGGCCAGGCCTTTTAATCTTGATCATTCTGAATGCGACGTTTCGATCATCGACTTCAGTTTGACGCTGAGCTTTCGCCACAGTAAGAATCGGCTTAGCCGACCGGCCAGAGTTATCGCTAGCCAAAAGGGTGACAAAAGGCGACCGACGCCGGGTCGGACCAAGCAAGTTCTTGATTTGCCAATATAAGATGGCTTAAAAGGCGTTGTTTAAGAGCTTAGAGATAGCGTTTCGAAGCGAAAAAGCGACCTCTAAGAAAAACGATGCCGCGCGCACCACACAGGCATGAGGCGATATTAAGAAAAACATGTTCAACCGTTTCACTCAGTGTAAGCCGAGACTGCACCCGATTAAATCGCGCGACGTAGCATGAGCGACGTGACAACGAGTCCCTATCCACCGTTTGACGGGGTCGAGCCCTACGGCACGGTCCGTTCGGTTGCCGGCGAACGGGCGCACCGCAAGCGGATGTGTGCGCTTGGATACCGCATCTTTGGCGCGATGCGCTGGGGGATGCTCGGCGACGGCCACATATCGGCCCGTGACCCTGAGTTGACCGATCACTTTTGGCTGCTCGACTGGGGTGTCCCTTTCAGCCAGGCGACGGTCCACCAGTTGGTGCTGGTCGGTCCCGGTGGCGAGGTGAAGGATGCCGACGGCAACGCCACCGGTGCCGTCAACACGGCCGGCTACAACATCCACCATCCGCTGCTCGCTGCCCGTCCCGACGTCGTCAGCGCAGCTCACACCCACACCGCCTTCGGTACGCCATGGTCGGCCAACGTCGAGCCGTTCCGCGCGCTCAGTCAGGAGGCCTGTGCCTTCGTGTTCGACCAGGCGCTCTTCGACGATGAGGAAGTTGAAGTGCTTTCGATCGATGGCGGCAGGCGCATCGCCGCAGCGCTCGGCCACAAGAAGTTCTGCATCCTGCGCAACCACGGCCTGCTCACGGTCGGCCGGTCGGTGGAGGAATCGGTTGGATGGTTCGTGATGGCCGAACGGGTGGCCGAGGTCCACGTGAAAGCGCCGAACGGGCGGCCGATCTCCGACGAAGCCTCTGCGGCTGCGGCATCGACACTTGCGCTTGACCCCGTCGGATGGCGGATGTTCCAGTGGCTCCAGCGCTCGCTGGTTGCCGATCGATCGGTGGTCGACTGAACAGCGCGGCCCGCCAGCTAGCTGCACAGGCGTCACACACCGACCAGGGGAAAGCGCGGCGGGGAAAGCACGGCGGGGAAAGCACGGGGTCTGACTTTTACTTCACGACAATCCTGCGCCGCAAGCGAATTGTCGGTGGCTTTTATTTTCTGCCAGGTTACATCTGGCATATCACACACCGCTCCCATCAAAGAGAATTTCTACTCAAGTTTGAGCGTGATCGGCGCCGCTACCTGCACTGGCTTTTTGAAGCCAAGAAGCGTTTTGGTTTGTGCGTGCTCGACTACATGGTGACATCGAATCACATTCATTTACTGGTGAAAGATACCGGCAAAAACGTCATCGCAGAGAGCATGCAGCTCATCGCCGGTCGCACGGCACGAGAGTACAATGAGCGCAAAGAACGCCACGGGGCATTTTGGCAGGACCGCTACCATGCTACCGCTGTCGAAGCCGACCAACATCTCAATCGTTGCTTAGTTTACATTGACTTGAACATGGTTCGTGCCGGGGTAGTGAGTCACCCTGAGAAGTGGAAGGAGAGCGGTTTTGCTGAGATCCAAAAGCCGCCGAAGCGTTACGCAATCATCGACTTGCGAAGCCTGAGCGAACTGAGTGGATTCTCGGATCTGCAGGACTTTCAAAGAGCACACCGTGAGTGGATCGAGCGAGGGATCGAGAACGGCTTGGCGGCTTGTCATGAACGGTGGTCGGAATCGATCGCGGTGGGCAGTCTATCGTTTGTCGAGAACGTCCAGAATCAGCGTGGCTTCAAGGCCGGACATCGCGAGTTGATCGAAGTGCAAGGAAGTTACGTTCTGCGGGAACCGGCGGCAGCTTACGCGGGCAAGTCCGTAGGTGAAAAGGCGGCTCTAAGCTCGGAAAACGCTCTTGTTTGGGACGAAACCGTTGAAGATCCCGCAATATAGCTTGGTCCGATCCGGATCGAGCGGCTAGAAGCGATTCGTGCCGCGGATACCACGAGAACAGTGGGGCGGGGGCGTTTACCGTATCATCAACTGTGGCAACGGCCGGGCCACCATGTTGCACAAGGCACAGGACCATTTTTGGCTTGCGCGTGTTCCGACTCGAAACGGAAAGGGTTAATGACAAGTGGCGGGTATTTTTAATGCTCGCTTTGCTTTCGAGCGGCGTCCGTTTTTCCCGCGGGACGGCGCTGCGCGCTCGTTTCCCCCCAGGCAACTTCCACCAACCGCTGAGGCCGTAGCGCCGCAAGCCGCTGCAGATTCGCACAATCGCGCCGGTGAATCGAAATACCGCCTCCCTGCGCGGTGACGTAGCCGCCAATGGGTTCGCCCGGCGCGGGGCTGCAACAACCTGCGATCTTGGTCAAAACGTTGCTCTTGCCTTGCACCAGCAGGTCGGCCCGCGCAAGCGTTGGCGGCGATGATGCCGCGGGGCTCGGCGCCGGCGGCGGCAGCTCGCTGCCAAGCACTTGGCTGAGCCGCGCGGTGGCGATAGCGCCGCGGCCCAGCGCCGCGAGCAGCTCTTCGGGTCGCATATTGAAGCGTTTGGCGAGTTCGCCGATATTGATCTCGCTCAGGCCCAAGCGCCGGTGCTCGCGCTCGAGTAAGGCCCGGCCCTGGGCTACATGGGCTTCATGATCCTGCTCTTTGAGCCAGCGACGCACCTTGGCGCGCGCAGACGCCGTTTTCAGATATCCGAGATTGGGATTGAGCCAGTCGCGGCTGGGCCGGCCTTGCCGCGCCGTCAGGATCTCGACCTGTTGGCCGCTTGCGAGGGGCGCCGTAAGCGAGACGATCACGCCATCGACCTTGGCGCCGCGGCAGCGATGACCGATCGCGGTGTGAATCGCATAGGCGAAGTCGAGCGGCGTGGCGCCGGGCGGGAGATCTACGATATGACCCTGCGGTGTGAGCAGGTAGATGCGATCGACGAAAGCCGCTTGCTTGAAGCGCTCGATCAGGTCTGTGCCGGGGGACATGCTGTCGTCGGTTTCCAGGAAGCCGCGCGACCACGCGATGCGGTTTGGCAGACCTTCCTTGTACTGCCAGTGCGCCGCCACGCCCAGATCGGCGTGGCGATGCATGGCGAAGCTGCGGATTTGCACCTCGATCGTCACTCCCTCGGGACCGATCACCGCCGAGTGCAGCGACTGATACCCATTGGCTTTGGGTTTGGCAATGTAGTCGTCGAACTCATCCAGGATCGGCTCCCACAGCCCGTGCACCACGCCGAGCGCCGCGTAACAGTCGCTCACGTCATTCACTAAGATGCGAAAACCGAGGACATCGAAGACGCCACTGATATCGAGCCCCTTTTGGTGCATCTTGTTCCAGACGCTGTAAACATGCTTGGGGCGGCCGCCAATCTCAGCGCTGATGCCGGCGCGCTGCAATTCTTCGCGCAGTTGCGCAACCACCTGCGCGATGTAACGCTGACGGTCCGAGTGCCGCTGATCGAGCCCGTCCGAGATGCGCTGATAAGCGTCCGGCTCCAGGTAGCGAAAAGCGAGATCTTCGAGCTCCTGTTTGAGCTCCCAAACGCCCAGGCGGTTCGCCAGCGGCGCGAAAACTTCGACGGTTTCCTGAGCGAGGGTGTGGCGTGTCTGTTCGGAGGCGTTGCCGGCTCGGCGCAGAGCGCAGAGGTGGTGCGCCAGGCTCACCAGCACGACCCGCGGGTCCTCGGCGATGGTCAATAGCAGCTGGCGCAGGCGATTGGCTTGTAAAATCTCGCTTGCGGTTTTGCGCAGAGCCTTAAGGCTGGCGATACGAAGGGCCCCTTGGGTCAGGCGGGCAACCTCGATGCCGACCGATTTCTCGATCGCCGCCACATCGAGTGCCCCGTCGTCGACGAGGGGAAACAGCAGGGCGACGGCAAGAGTCTCGGCATCCATGCCGAGTTTGCCGAGAAGCTCGGCGCTTTCCGCGCCGCGCTCCACCGACTCGCGGGCGGGTTCATCCGCGGCAACCCTGCCGGCGATCAGCGACCGGGCGCGTTCCAAGCTGCTCGGATCGGCATCTTGGACAGCCGCATGGAGCGCATCGCGGACATCTGCCGATCCGGATAAGGCTTTGCGCTGCGAAGTGACGCGGTCGGAATTCATCTCTACACACACCGAAAATCACATCGGCCGTGGCTGCTCCGTTTGCTTTAGCGCCGCAACCTGCCTGTGCCGCCACACCCTGGGAATTACAAACTAGCAGGCGGTTCGCGAAGCGCAAACCTCTACAACATTCAAACATTCATTGGAGGCGCGTGCTTGCGCCGGCCGGCGCGACGGGGCGACGCCGGATCGGATGTATGATAGTGTGCCGGCAGGAGGAAAGATGAACTACCAATTGGAACATGTGGCGATTTACTGCAAAGACTTGAACGCAGCGATCGAGTTCTATCAGAAGTTTTTCGGCGCCCAACCGACGGCGATCCGCAAAGGCGATGCCGGTTATGCGTTTTGCTTCATGCGCATCGCCGGCGCGCCGGCGATCCAACTGATGGAGTCGGCGACCGCCGTCGGCGTCCATCACTACGGCTTCGTCACCGACGATATCGACCAGGTGCGCCAGGATTTCAAAGAAAAGGGCGCAACGATCCTGCGCGAAAATCGCGACGCCGCCGGCAAGCTGACGACCATCTTCGTCAAAGACCCCAACGGTTTGGAGATGGAGATCCGCGCGCCGCGCTAGGTCGGCGCAGCGAGAACGGTTGATTTATCATTAACCCCGCCTCTTGAGGCGGGCACAACTAAATGGGGTTTCCAAGGGGGCGAGCATCCCCCTTTGCAATATTGAAATTGGCGGCGGGGTTAAATCCCCGCCCGCGAAGTGGTTTCGCTTAATGACTGTGCGGCTTAATAAAGTGGCAGCGGTGTCCCGCCGGTGATTTTCCCAACCAGATCGGAGGCGGGACGCCTGCGCCACTTTCAACTCCGTTTGGTGCCCCATGCGTTCGACTCATGGCAAGGAATGGATCAGGTGAACGCTGTTCGGTCGTGGAGCTCGGCGACAATCCGAAAGATATCTGATGAGCAAAATCAACTATTTTCCGGACCGGACCGGGCTGCTGCTGGTCGATCCGTATAGCGATTTTCTGATCGCGGGCTTTGAAGATCACCCTTCTTCGTGAACCTTGGCGTCCTCATCCGCTCGCCTGGATACACCGCGGTGAAGCGCGCGCCATCGCCGGAGAACTGCGGCGCGCCGGACATCAAGTCAACGTCCTGCGGTACCGCGCCGATTCGATACAGTATTTGACTGCCGAGATGCTTTTGTTGCGGCTTTCGGATCCCGTGATGCTTGCCGCCGCACAGGCGCTCACGAGCGCCAGGCGCTCTTTTATCGGTCCCAGCGCTGAAGTCATGGCGCGCTGCTACGACAAATACCAAGCCCATCGCCTCGCCGCGGCGAATAGCGTGGACTCTCCCCCGACATCGCTCGCCGACGCTGCCGGCAGCATGGCGTTTCCGTTGATTCTGAAGCCGCGCCGCGGCTCCGACTCGCTCGGCGTACGACTCTTGCGCGGCGGTCCGATTCCCGCGCGGTTTCGAACCGAGGCTTACATAGCGCAGGAGTACATTCACGGGACAGAGTTGACCGTTGCCGTGTTGCACGGGCGCGTCGGCGTGCCGCTGCAGATTCATTTGCCCGAAGGCACACCGTATTCCTTCTGGCGCAAATATTTGCTTCGCCCGCCGCGCGCGCCGCTCGCCGACATCGGTGTCGCGGCGCGGGTGAGAGACGCCGCGCAAAGGATCGCCGAAGTATTCGGCGTCAATTGGGCCGCGCGCATCGATCTGATTCATGAGAAGGACAGCGGCCGGCTGCGCTTTCTCGAATGCGACGTCGCGCCGCTGGTCGGCGCGCGCTCGGCGTTCGCTGCCAGCCTGGAAGCGGCCGGGATAGAACGCGCCGAGCGGTTGCGCCTGTTGTTGGAAGGCTGTTCCAATCGTTCCAGCCGTTCAACCGCTGCGCTTCGTTCAACTGAGTAGAGGGGACAGGCTACTTATCCGGGTCATAGCACCGTGAATATGTAACATTAACAGCAACGTGACTACGTCAGATCGGTCTGTTAGCTGAAGCTTCCAAGTCAGAAAACGGACCGGAGAGCGAAACGGACATCGTTGAATAGCTGGATAAAATTGAATTAAGGAAGCGCCGGCGCTAGCGGAGTCAGGGTGGGATAGACCCAGATCGCCGCACCGCGTGATGATCCGCGGGGTCGAAAGCCGAAAATCACCGCTGACGACCGGGATAGACGCGATGTTGAGCGCCGTGTGAGCCCCCGGAATCTCCTCGCTGTTACCAATTCGCCAACATGACCTCGGCGACTTCGCGCTGGGTGGCGGCTGTGTCTTTGCCTAATGACTGCAATTGCCGACGGCAGAATCTGCGGCAGAAGGCGATGACCGCCTGGCGGTCGATCATGTTTTTGCCGTTCATGGTGCGATGCCCGGTCTTCCGGCCATAACGCAGGAAAACGGTTTCTTCCGGGTGATATATCAGATCGTAGAAACGCGCCGCGACGGGGATGTGATGGCAGTCGCTGACTTTATTCCTGTTCGAGATATTGTTTTGGCACGTATGCTGCGTAGGTTTTAGCGGCAGCAATAACGCGACGACCTGCACACTTCTGTTTCACTTGTACCCGGTCCGTGACTGGTTGAATTCACAGGGGATAAACGCCGGGAGGGAAAATTCATGCTTGGTTCCAGAAAAAATGTCGGCACCAGCGGTGCAGTGTCCTTCCTACAGAAATGCACCGGCGTTCGAAGGTTTATTCATAAACGGTTGCAGAAAAATAACTTTGTCGCTTCTAGCGCCATCGGGGAACTCAACTTATTTTCGCACGGTCCACGAAGTCGGCAATAGGAGTCCGGTGGAAGAGAGACAGTACCATGCCTGCCTACGATATTTCAGTGCACTGCCAGGATTGTGGCCGCGATCATCCGGTGCTCTTGAGGCTGCACATCGAAGAAGTTCTCCAGCGCAAACAAAGCATTGCCGAATTGTTTCACGGCCGATCGATACCGGCGCAGGTTGAGGCAATTCGCGGCCATAGTACTTTTTGCCCCAGAAGCGGGCGAAAATTTCGGCTCGAAAACGACAGCGAAGTCTTCCTGGTGCCGCCGGAGCATTTCCGGCGCGACTCGGTTATTTTTTGACGGCGCGGGAGAATCGTTTTTCCAAAGACCTCCGTTCGCAGGTGAAGTGTCAAGAAAGTGGCAGCGGCATCTCGCCGCTGGTCCTCGGTCAAATTTCTAAACTCTCTGAGTCGGTAAGAAAGGGGGGGCAGGCTACTTTTCTGATGAACGGTGTCGTAGCAACGTCAATATGTCATGATAACAGCAACGAGATTATGTCAGTTGGATCTGTTGGCTGAAGCCCCCAAGTTAAAGTCCCAGGGTGACGTGTAACAACCCTATCAGTCCTACTGAGATCTGTGACAGTTACTCTAATCGCGCTATGACTAGGGCTTGAAGCCCACCACCAGATGGGCACGATGGGACTCGGGGAACGCTTCGCCTTCGCACTTGAGCGTGACGATGTAAGTGCCGGCGGTCGGTATCGCCTCGGGGGCAATGATCGCCTTGAGCTCGTCCTTCGAGACAAAACTGGTCGGCAGCGGCTGACCGTTCAACATGACGCGATGGAACGGCCACATGCCGCCCTGCGCCGCGCACCCTCAACGTCGTCGGGCCGGAGCCCTCGATGAGAAACAGCGGGGAGATTTCCAGGTCCAGTGGCAGGCTCTGGTAGGAATAGAATGACGCGATCGGATTCTTATATTTTTTAAACCCGCTTTCGATGACCTTGCCGTCCATGACGACCAGCTTGACGTTCTGCGTCATCCAGATGTCTTCCAGCGGATCGCCCTCGACGATGGAAAGATCCGCGACCTTGCCGGGCTCGACGCTGCCATAGTCTTGGTCTTTCTTGAACGTCCTGGCGACGTTGAGCGTGGCGGCTTGGATCGCCTTCATCGGCGGCACGCCCGCCTCCACGTCCATCGCCAGCGCCTGATGCATCAGCAACGCGGCCATGCCGCGCGGCGGGTCCGAGCCTTCCTTGAGAATGCCGCCGGCTTGGACAAAACGGCGGATGAATTCTTTGGCTTTTTCATAGCCGACTTTGGCTTGCTCGAGCTGCGCCGGCGTATAGCGCTTGAGTAACTTGTCGTAGGAGTTGTCGGTCACCGCGCGGACCGCCGCGGGCAGATCGGCATCAGGGTCGTTCAAGATCTCCTGTTCTCTTTTTCTAAAGCGCTCCGCGCTCGGCGAAAGCGGCCGCAGCCACTTGGCGATGGTCGGGGTCCACGCCACCTGGTGCTCGACCATGGCGCCGATCACCGCGGCGAAATTTTCTGTCTGGTAATAAGCGCCGGCGAGCTCCTGATCGATCACGCCGCCGAGCCGATCCTCGGCGAGCTTGCGTCTGGCGGGTGCGTAAGGAATCGAGCTGTAACCGACCGACCAGATATGCTCGATGGCATCGACGCCCGCGTTCGCATGACCGACGACATCCCAACTATGGGCGGCCACCGGCATGCCGAGCCGGTGCGCTTCGTCGGCTGCGACCTGCACCAGGTCCAAGGAAAGAAACTCATTGACCTTGAGAATGTCGCAGCCAAGCTCCTTTTTCCGCTGCACCGCTCGGCGCACTGCCTCCGGCGTTGTGACGATGATGTTGTCGCGGGCGGTTCGCGAGCCAAAGGCATCGTGCCCGGTGCTGACGCCGCCGATCGCCCGGCCCGACATCCAAATCCGCGGCCCGCGGATTTTCCCCAGAGCGGTGCCCTGTTTTTGCGCCAGAGTCCACGGGCCGTCCTGGTAGAGCTCGATATTGGCGCAGGTGGTAATTCCCAGATGAAGATAAAGCTCGCCATGAAAATCCTCCAGGTGGCCATGTCCATCGATGAACCCCGGCAGAACGGTCTTGCCCTTGGCGTCAACGACCTCAGCGCCGGCGGGAATAGGGAGTTCGCCGCTCCTGCCGATCGCCTGGAATTTGCCTGCATGGATGACAATTACGGAATTCTCGATCGGCGGCCGGCCGGTGCCGTCAATCAGTTTTCCACCCTGCACCACGAGTACTTGCTCTGCCATATTTGCTTGTCCTCCGTCCTGCCGATCAGCGGACTGCTACAAGAGCGGATCTTCGTGCCGACACTGCCGGCAATTCATCTCAGCTGCATCAACCCTCGGTGCAAAGTATTTGATGTACGGTTTGATTGTCAACGCGCGATCGGTGAAGACAACTTGGGAACGTGACAGGATCAGGAAATCAGGGGCAGGGGCATACTTCCTAGCGCGGCAGTGCCGGTCAGGCGATTACTCAACTTGGCATTTCGCCATCGGGGTCTGGATCCCGCGCGCGACCAAAGAAGATGTTCAACCCCATTTTGGCAACCCCAACAAGTTTGTCCCCGCAGCAAGCCGCGGGGCATATCAGATTCAATGCGCGTGAGATGCCAGACACCTTTTGATTTCGTCGCTCGTCAGCGCTGCCTTGAACATCTCATTGCGCATATGGACTCGTTGCAGGCTTACTTCCTTGACCGCCTTTTTCATTCGCGCCAGGTCTGGCTTGGTCCGGACGGCGCGGGCCGCTTCTCTGGCGGCGTCCTTATAGTGGTTCTTTTCGTCGCGATAGACGACCTCCATCGCGCTGGCGATCATTCTTTCGAGCTGGCCGCCTTTTAGCTTTCTTCCTTCGCGGAACATCCGCGCGCCGCCGCCTTCGGTGACGAGGACGGCGGCCCTATCGACGGCCGATCCCGAGTTTGCGTAAGCTCGGCGCATATCTCCGAGTATTTTCTCCTGCGGTAGTTGAAACGTATCCTCGGCGGAAACCGCATGACGCAGAAGATATTCGAGAACGTCGGCCATGAGCACGTAGTGATTGAACTCTTGAGTGAGTTGTTCCAGGAGCGAGTGATATTGATGGCGGCCGATGGTTTTGTCGATCTCGGGAAAACTCGCCACCAGATTGTTCAGTTCCTTCTGCAGCCCGGTGAAATAACCGTCCACCGGATGGAGCTCCTTCCACAGCTGCGCCTTGAGCCAAAAAATATGATCCTCCCGCGTCGGCTTGCTCTTGAAAAATCGCCGAACGATCGTCGCCTCGGTTTCCCAATAGGGCAGCGCAGTCGCTATGAGATCCTGTTCGACGTCTTTCATACCGCGATTCTCCTTGCTTGAGCCGGCATTATGAACTCTCGGAATCCTAAAACAACGCGTCGATCTAGGCATGTCTGGCCGGCCGGCGGCCAATATTTTTTCGGCGGTTCCGAATAACCAGAGCTTCGCCGAAGCCGGCAGCTCGAAACAGGCGCGATGCAGAGATCCGTTTGAGCCGCGGAATCGCCGCGCTGTCACCAATTCGCGAACATGATCTCGGCGACTTGGCGCTGGGTGGCTGGCGTGTTTTTGCCCAAGGCCTGCAATTGCCGTTGGCAGATTCTGCGGCAGAAGGCGATGACCGCCTGGCAGACGATCATGGTTTTGCCGTTCATGGTTCGATGCCCGGTCTCCCGGCCATGACGCAGGAAGACGGTTTCTTCGGGATGATAAATCAGATCGTAAAAGCGCGTCGCGACGGGGATCGTCGCGGTTAGGGACTCGGAGCTACGGTTGTTGGCTTCGATGTCGTTGCCTGCCGCCGCGTGCCATTGCCTTTCAAAACCATCGCCTAGACTCTCGGCAAGCAGCGGCGGTTGCGCCGGCGCCAGGGCGGAATAGGGTGCCAGCATGGTTGCCATGCCATTGTTAAGCTTACGCACACCGCCTTGGCCTTTGGTCGTGCTGTTGACAATCAATCCGACTTTTGGCGCCCAGATTGAAACATCCTCTTCGCCGATGGCGATCGCTTGGCGGCCGAGAATGGTAATTTCGCCGGCGAGAGATTGCGCTTGAGCAAGGGTCCGATTGGCGATGATCAGTTTTCCATGGCCGATCCGATCGCTGACGTGAAAAGCCACGGCGCGGGCCGAGCCGCCAGCGCCCAAGAGCAAGACATCGATGCCGGCAAGTGATGGCATGAAACCTTGTGGATGCTCCGGCGTCGGCAGGAATAGGCTATCGAGAAATCCCTCGCCGTCGGTGTTGTATCCGGTCAGCTTGCCATCCGCCGAGCGAACCACGGTGTTGACCGCCTGGATGCGCGCGGCGCCGGGGTCGAGCTCGTCGAGAAAATCCATCACCCGCACTTTGTGTGGCACAGTGACGTTGAGACCGATGAACTGTTCCGAAGCCCGCAGGAGGCGCAGTAGGTCGTCGACATGGGCAGCGTCGACATCGAAGGGCAGGTAAGTCGCATTCATCCCTAAATGGCGAAACGCCGCGTTCCACAGGCCGGGGCTCTTCGAATAGCGCGATGGACTGTCGCCGATGATGCCGGCCACGGTCTTACCGGCGATGGCTTTTTCAGCCAAACGGTTGGATATATGCGCGTGAATTTGCTTGATGCTCAGTATCGCTGCCATGGCCGGTCTGCGCTGTTTTCAAGTAGTCGCATGCAGCCAAGGTTTTGGCAACCGGCAACAGTATCCTAGCATCCCGGCCGAGAAATATGTTTAAAAAACAATTTCAGAGCCTCCCCTTTGAAAAAGCGGGATCGAGGCGGGATTTGAACTGTGGGTTTGCAAAAAAAACCCTTGCCATCCTTTTCCAAGGGGGAATCGTCCGAACCGATAGGCCTTTTGTTCAACCAATTTCTCGGACATGACACTAACGCCTATGCCGATTTTTTGACGGCTAGTTTGCGGTCGGATAGTTCCAGGATCGCCCGCTGATTATCGTTCACGGTTTCCATCGCGACGTCGTGCCCCCATAGTTGCTGGACGTATTGCAGAGTCTTCTCGGCGTATTCCAACTGCAAGTCGCGACCGTCGTGGTCATGTTGCAACAAGAGCGTGCGGTTGTTGCGGTAATCCGCGTCGACGACCTTGATGACCGGGATGGTCCCGGTGCCGACGTTACGGATCAGGGTGTCTTTGATGTGTTGCCAGTTGTCGTCGTCGGCGACATGGCTGACCACCTGTTGGTTCCCCTGGTTTTTATATTCGAACAGGTTGAGTTCGCGTAGCAAATCTTCGGTCAGATATCGGCGCAGGAACGAGCTGTCGCGCTCGACCTCGCGCACTTCGAAGAGTTTTTCGTTGGCGCTTTTCTTGCGCGGGCCGAATTCTTTTTCTTCGGCGGCGCTGGGATTCTGCCAGCGCTTCTCGATGTCCTCCCAAATCTTCATGCCGACATGATAGGGGTTGATACTCCCTGGTGCGGGCCGCAGCACCTGGGTGTGGCGCACGAGAAACTCCAGGTGCAACCCTTGAGGTAAATCGAGGTTTTCAAGGATGCGTTTGTGCCAGAAACTTGCCCAACCTTCGTTCATGATTTTGGTTTCGATCTGCGGAATGAAGTACTGGGCTTCTTCGTGTACGATCGTCAGCAGATCTTTTTCCCATTCGGCGAGCAGCGGATTATGATCGCGGATGAATAGCAGCAAATCTTGATCGGGGTAGAGTGGCACTTTCTGCAAATCCGGTTCGGCGACTTGGCGCCGGCGGTGAACCGCGTGAAACGGATCGTCCGGCAGTTTGGCTTCTTCGATCTTGCGTTGCCTTTCTTCGGCGGCAGTGGGTTTGCGCACGGCGAGGTTGCGCCGGCATTGCAGCGACAGCGCATGGGCGGCGTCGACAACCGACTCGACGCGTTCCAGGCCGATGCTCGGATCTTCGACATAGTGGCGCACCCGGTTGGCGTGGCTTTTGAAATTTGCGATCGTAAACTCGGCGCGGGTCGAGCGAAAGGTGAAATTGTTCTTGAAAAAATCGTTGTGGCCGTAAACATGGGCGATGGTGAGCACCTGCAAGGCTAGGCTGTTGTCGCGCATGAGGTAGGCGATCGACGGATTGGAGTTGATGACCATTTCGTAGGGTAAGCCGCTGATGCCATAGTCATAAAGCGTCTTGAGCTTTTCGAAGCTTTTACCGTAGGACCAGTGTGGATAATGGGACGGCATGCCCGAGTAGACCATGTAGGAGAGCATGTCCTCGTGGTCGCATATCTCGAACTCTTGATCGTATGGATCGAGGCCGAAACGTTGGACCAACTGGATGATTCGTTCGTTCCAATTTTCCAGATCGTCGAGGCTATAGTCGGTAGCCATGGCGTGTTCTCAGGCCGCGTCTTCTTTGGCGCGGTCCTTGGTCAGAAAGGTTTTGAAGGAACTCCAGACATCTTCCTTCTTCTGAATTTGCACAGCGAGAAAGTTGGGCTCCTGAATCTGTGAGAAAAAACTGATCAAGCTGCTGCCATAGTAACCCGAGCCGAGTGGTTTGATCTCGCCATAGCCGAACAGATTGGCGGCCTTGGCAAGTTCTTGGGCGGCTTTGAGTGTCGCCGGGTTGTCGGACTCGAAGTTGTCACCGTCGGAGCAGTGAAACACGTAAACGTTCCACAGCGCCGGGTGGTAACGTTGCTCGATGATCTCCAGCGCTTTGATGTAGCCCGACGAGATCATGGTGCCGCCGGACTCGCCTTTGTGAAAGAACTCGTCTTCGGTGACCTCTTTGGCCTCGGTGTGATGGGCGATGAAGACGATCTCGACGTTCTGATAGCGAGTCGAAATAAATTGATAGAGCAGGAAAAAAAAACTGCGCGACAAATATTTTTTCATGGTGTCCATGGAGCCCGAGGTGTCCATGATGCACAGCACCACGGCGTTGGACTCCTCGCGGGTGTCGGTCACCGTATGGTGATAGCGCAGATCATCTCTGTGAAAAGGGAAACGCTCCAATTGAACCAACTCCGGATTTGCCTGCGGTCGCGCCGACTGACGGCGCTGCATCGCCTTTTTGCGCTTGACCCGCGAAAGCGCGGTGCGCTTCTTGTCAAGCCGAACCCGGATGCCTTTGCGGCGATAGCCCTTTTGCCGGATCAGCCGCTCAAACTCGATCTTGCGCAACCGCTTGCGCTCGAGATCGGGCAGTTCGAGATCTTCGAACATCAGATCGATCAGTTCGTCCAGGCTGACATCGGTCTCGTAGTAGTCGACGCCGGGCCGGTTGCCGGCCTGTTGCCCGGCCTTGCCCTCCTCGCCTTGGCCGACGACATCTCCGGGTTTGGGATCGCCATCGCCGCCTTCCCCGACGCCGGGAGCGTTGTCGCCGTAGATAAAGCGATACTCTTTGACGCCGCGAATCGGCACTTTAATGATCCGGTTGTGGTCTTTGCCGATGATTGATTCTTCGGCGATGATATCGGCGATATTGTTGCGAATCGCTTCGCGCACTTTTTGCCGGTGGCGCAGGCGGTCGCCGGCACTGCGGTCGCTACGTTGACCCGAGGATGAATTGTACGGGCGAAAGATGGTTGACATTTGAACGAACCGACGGCCGCGGCCTCAGTCCTTCCAAAGATTGTTGGCCGCATATTTGAGAACGACGTCGACGCAGCTCTCGCAGTAGCCATTCTCTAAAAGGTTCTTGACCATGGCGTTATATTTCTCGGATTGCTCTTCATCGCGCATGCGCGACTTGGTGATCACACGGCTCAAGTCGCGCACCGAAGTGATGAGCTTTTTCTCGATCGCTTCTTTGAGCGGTTCGTAGCTGCGATAATCGATTTTTTCGCCGCGCCGGTTGGCGGCCCACAGGTAGGCGATCACTTCCTGGCGGAAGCCATCGGCGGCGGAACCGATGATCGCGATCTGCTCTTCGATGGACTTCATGAAGCCTTCATCCGGCGTCAGCTCTTCCTTGGTATTGCGGTCTTTGACCTTGCTCTTGTTGATATAGGCTTCGGCGTGGTCGAGATAGTTTTGGAACAAACCCTCGGCCTGTTCCTGGTAGGAGTAAACGAATGCCCGGGTAATTTCCTTTTCGAGCAGTTCCAAATATTCCTTGTGCAGGGTGTCCTGGAGAAACTCCAGATACTGTTTCCTGGTGTCATCGGGCATGTCCGCTTCCTTGGACATGTTGATCAGAGCTTCGCGGACGTTGATCGGGTTTATGCAATTGCCCGCCGTGTTGTCCGACAGCGCGTTATCGAGAGCCTTCATGATGAATCGCGTCGAGATCCCGGACATGCCTTCACGCTTGGTTGCCTCTCGGAGTTCCTGGACGTCGACCTTTTTGGTCCGGCCCTTTTCGACGACTTCTTCGCCGTTATAGAGTTTGAGCTTGGTCATCAGATCGCACTTGGCGGTGGGCTCCAGGCGCGAGAGAATCGCAAACATGGATGCGAATTCCAGGGTGTGGGGCGCGACATGGGCGCGGAAATCGGAATGACGGATGATCTTTTGATAGATTTTCACCTCTTCGGAGAGCCGCAGATTATACGGCACGCGCACCACGACGATGCGGTCGAGGATCGCTTCATTGGTGTGGTCCGCCTTGAACTTTTGCCATTCCGCTTCGTTGGAGTGGGCGACGATGACGGTGTCGACGTAGACCAGGCCATGCCGGCCCGGGGCCGGCACGACTTTTTCTTGGGTTGCGGTGATCATGCAGTGCAGGTACTCGATCTCGTTTTTGAACACCTCGATAAATTCCACCAAGCCGCGGTTGCCGACGTTGAGCGCGCCGTTCAACTCAAGGACTCGCGGATCGCCCTCGGAGTAGAGATCCAGCTTTGAGATATCCTCGCTGCCGATGAGCACCGAGGTGTCCTGATTGTTGGGATCCACTGGCGGCACGACGCCGAGCCCGACACGGGCGCGTTTGGAAAACTCGAGGGTGTGGACGGGAAATTCCTCGTACTTGCCGTTGTATTCATTTTGCAGCTTGTAACGGCAGACCGGGCAGAGATCGCCTTCGATATGCAACCCCAACATCTTTTCGAACTCTTTGCGCAGATGACGCGGAATCAGATGGAGCGGCTCCTCGAACATCGGGCAGCCGTCGATGGCGTAAATCGGCTCGCTGCTTTCGAGACCGCGATGAAGCTTTTCGACCAGAGAACTTTTGCCCGAGCCCACCGGTCCCATCAGGTAGAGCACTTGGCGGCTTTCCTCGCCCTTGAGCGAGGCGGCATGAAAGTAGCGGACGATCTGTGAAATGGTCTTTTCGATGCCGAAGAACTCATCGGCGAAGAAGTCGTAGAGTTTAATGTTTTCGTCTTTGTAAAGGCGCTTGGTGTGCGGGTCGTGCTTCTCATGAATATCGCGAACCCCCGCGTTCATAAGAATGTCGTACATGCGCGCGTGGGCGAGTTTGGCGATGGCCGGATCTTCTTTGACTTTGTCGAGATATCCCAACAAGTTGCCGCGCCAGGCGCGCGAATGGTGCAAGTCTCGGTCTCGCTTGATGAGCGCTTCGAACTCCGTGTTATGGTCCATTCCAGCAGCCTCCCTTTTTGGAATTGCTTTGGTTATTACTAAAACCTTTGAATTTACCGATGGAGCTGAACTCTGGATGTGCGGGCGCGAAGAAAAAAACAGGGCGGTTGCCTCGACAAAACGAGGCCTGTGCATGAGCTATGACCGGTTCGTGCATCACCTTGAGCAGAAAAATGGCCGCGCTAGGGCGCAGCGGCCGATAGGGGCAGGGTGGGAACTCCGGGAGTAAACTTGGGCTCGCATGCGACCTCCTGTTGCGTTAGTCGGCTTGCCGATTCCTTGCTCGTTAGACGATCACAAAGGACTTGATCTTCAATACGCCGGATGTCTGTCTACTTTTATTGAAAACTTATTTGGCCATAATGTCAAGAAATATTGTCGCAAGTGTCGCTCGGCAAATATTCTTGACAAAGGTGGCAGGGTTTAACTAATGTCAGCGCCGGAAATTTGGCGGTGTCTTGTTCACGGTGAAAGCACGGTTCTTTCGATTAGCGAAGAAATGGAGGATGTGCTGATGGCTACTGGAAAGGTGAAGTGGTTTAATAATTCAAAAGGATATGGTTTCATTGAGCAAAAGGGTGGCGCCGATGTCTTCGTTCACTATAGTGCGATCCAAGGCGATGGCTACCGGTCTCTCAACGAGGGTCAAGATGTCGAGTTTGAGATAACCCAAGGTAGCAAGGGACTCCAAGCGGCCAATGTCATGATTAAATGATTAAGTAATTTTTTTAGATAGGTTGGCCGTTCGATCCTTTGGCCTTGCTCGCACCGGTGATCGTCCGATAGACGGGCGCGGTAACCTACCGTTCCCTCACGGCGGCAAAGATTTGTTAATTCCGAAGAAACAGAGTACCTTTCTTCTCGTAAGCTCATTGCAATCGATCGAAGGTGGCTCATTGAATCCGACAAACCAAGTAGCGGCGACGGCGAATCCAGCGTTTGGACAAGATCGGCTGCTGGCCGATTCGGTTGTCCTGACGCGCTTGGATAAGGCGTTGGGTTGGGCGCGCAAATATTCGTTATTTCCCTATCCGTTTGCGACGGCCTGCTGCGCCATGGAGTATATGTCACTCTCCATGTCGCCCTATGACATCGATCGTTTCGGCGCCCTGTTGCCGCGCTTTAGTCCGCGACAGGCCGATCTATTGATGGTGATCGGCACCGTCAACCACAAACTTTCGCCGGTGCTCAAAAGAGTGTACGAGCAAATGTCCGAGCCCAAGTGGGTGATGGCCTTCGGTGCCTGCGCGGCCAGCGGCGGCTTTTACGACAACTACGCGACGGTGCAAGGCATCGATCGCATCATTCCGGTCGACGTCTACGTGCCCGGCTGTCCGCCGCGTCCAGAGGCGGTTTTGGATGGTCTGATGGAGCTGCAAGGTCGCATTGCCCAGCAAAAACATCCGATCACGTAAATTTCGGGATTGTCCCGCCGCGGCGACCGTCGCTGGAGTCGCCCAGCATGGTTGGCAGCAGCCCCTGTCCGGTTTCGACACAACAAGAAATGGCTGAACCAGAAAATGACCCGTTAGCCTCAAGCCGTGGTGATTGGTATCATCAAGGCGTGATCACCAAGCTATTCCCGTCAAATAACACCGGTGTCGTGCGCACTGAGAGCGGCCGTGAACTGACGTTTTCCTATGACCTGGTCATTCTGATCGGCGCGATCAAGTCGGCGCTTGATCTACGAGTCGGCGAGCAGGTTGGCTATGACCTCGGTTGGACTTCGGCCGGCCTGCGGGTTACCAAGATTAAGACCTATCCTAAATAGTCCTGTGATCTCGATGGATGGATTTCAAAAGGGCAGCGAAGTGAGCGCCAGGATTTGCCGTCCCAAAATTTCCCCGACAAACACTCCGAGCAGCGCGATATAAAAAAGGCCGGTCGCTGCCATGGTGTGGGGAATCAGCAGCGTGCGCCAAATCATCCATGACAAAATTAGCGGCGCGATTTGCCCGGCGATGAGCCGGCTGACCAGCAGGGTCGAATGGTTCTGCCACAGACGTTGAAGCCCATTCAGGCTTGCTGCGCTGCCCGCGAGATGCAACCCCAGTGGGGCGATAAGATAAAATAAGCACTGCGCCGCCAACGCGTAGACAAAGAACTTATAGATGCGAATGAACGGGTCGAGACTTTGACCGGTGTCGATCAGATACCAGTGGCCGATCAACATGCCGACCGTGACACTGCCCAGTAAAAGCGACGACAGGAAAAACGCCGCAGGATAAATTACGCTCTCGACCGCCAACAACGGCGCGCTGGAAAAGCTATGGGTGCTAATCAGCAAGCCGGCCAAGCCGGTCAGAAGGGTGGCGGAGAAGCTGCGCGCGCGAAAAACTTGCCGTTCACCCCAGAGCGAAATCATGTAGGCGGTGAATGCTAGAATAAACGCGCTGTGGAAGAAGATTTCCAATCCGAGTCCGAGGCTGACGGACTGGCTGAAAGCGTGCAGATAAAAACCGCTTTTGCCGAAAAAGCCGACCACCGCGATGAAGTAGAGAACTCCGGCGGTGGACTTGTAAAAGCCGCGCTCGATTTCGTGAAACGGGGTGCCGGCCAGGGCGAACATTCCACCCAAAGCGATTTGGTAGAAGAATATCAGGAAGCTGCTGGAAAATCCTTGCATCGTCCTATCGGGCTTGGTTAGCGCCGGCTTTTTCAGCGATATGCATGCACACCGCGCCGTTGAGAAATTTGCGCAGCGTCACCCGGGCAAAGCCGGCTTGGCGAATCCGATCGCTAATGACTTCTGGGGGATGAAACCGGCGCACCGAGTCGGATAGATAGCGGTAAGCACTGCGGTCGCGGGCGAGCAATCCGCCGATCCACGGCACCAGGCGGTAAAAATAGAGGCAGTACAACGGCGCGAACCAATTCTGTTGGGGCGGAAACATGTCGAGGGTGACTAATTTTCCGCCGGGCTTGAGAATCCGGCAAGCCTCGCTAAAAAAAACACTAAGATCTGACACATTGCGCAGTACAAAAGCGCTCATCGCACCATCGAAGCTGGCGTTCTTGAAGGGCGACGCCAAGGCGCTGCCCTGGACGAAGGTCGCCGTCGCACTCTCGGGCTGCGTCGCTCGCTTGGACTGCGCTAATTGCAGCATATTCAGTGAGAAGTCGAGGCCAACCACGCGCGCATTGCCGTGCGCACTTTTCATGGCGCTGAAGATCATGTCGCCGGTGCCGGTGCCGAGATCGACGACGCGCGGTGCCTCGCCGTGGATGAGGATTTCGATGGCCTGCTTACGCCACCAGTTATCAAGCTTGAAGCTGATGACGCGGTTGAGGAGATCGTACCGGCCGGCGATCCGGTCGAACATTCCCTGCACCGCCTGGTCGCGCGGATGGCTTTGAACGGACATGAATTGAAACACGTGTACCCATGGGCCGGCATTCCGAGCACCGGCGCGCGGCATCAGGCTCTCTAAAAGTCTCGATCGATGATGAGCTGAACCAGGGTCTTCAAACCATTTCGGTATTGCGAAGGAGGGAGTTTCCGAATTGACTTCAATGCGACTTCGGCCGCCTGCTTGGCCAGAGCTTTGGCCTCGCCGATGGAGGGGCCGTTTTTAATCGCCTCGATGGCTCGAGCGATCTGCGGTTCCGACGGATTTTCGCAATCGAACACCGCGCACACCGCCGGATCGCCCTGTTTGAGCGCCAAAATAATCGGCAATGCGGGATTGCCATCGCGCAGGTCCATGCCGGTTGGTTTGCCGAGCAGATCGGGATGCCCCACGATATCGAGGATGTCGTCGACCATCTGAAAGGCGACGCCCATGTTCAAACCGTAACGTTCGGTTTCGTCGATCATTGCTTGGCTGGCGCCCGCAAGGTAGGCGCCGACTTTGGTGCCGGTGTGAAACAACGAGGCGGTCTTGCGCTTAACGATTTCGACATAGTCGTCAAGCGTGACGGCGTGATTGCGGTTGAAATGACTTTGCAGGATTTCACCTTCGGTCAACAGGGTGCAGGCATCGGCCGTCCACTGCACCACGGTCTCATCGAATTTGCCGGCGAATTCGAAAGCCTTGATGAACAAAAAATCACCGGCAACCAGCGTCGATTTCAAACCGTATTTTTTGAATGCCGAAACTTTGCCGCGGCGAGTATCGGCGCCGTCGATGATGTCGTCATGGAGCAGCGTTGCCGTGTGAATCAATTCGATAGCTGTAGCGATGTCGACGATATCCCGCACACGCTTGCCGCCGAAAGCGGCGTAAGCCAGCAGCGTCACCATCGGGCGCACTCGTTTGCCGCCGCCGACGATCAGATGGCCGGCGATGTCGGTGAGTTGTTGTTCGCGGGAACGAATCGCTCGAGCGAGATTCTCTTCGACGAGATTGAGTTCGTCGCTCACATAGCTGAATGGATCGTTGATTCCCTTCAATAGCGGGATTTTCCGTTCACCATTGAGCGCGCTGGGCGATTCCGCCGCCAACGTCCCTGATTTGCTCTCTTGGATCAGATAGTCTCCACGGGTCGGATAGAAAAGATGCAGGCAAAATGTCATAGATCCCCTGTCACGTCAAGCTGATTGCAGTGACGGTTGCGGCGCTGCAGGCTTGCCCAACGATGGCGTTGCGCGGCGCAGTGAAAATTCTCGCGCCCAGGCAAAACCCGTGAATATTCCTTGACAAAAACGACCGTCCCCTAATATATACACCGAGCATAACAACTCGGTTTGTGCAATTCATATAGACCAAACCAGACGAGAAAAGGAGATACTACAATGCATGAGTTCACGCTATTTTTCTTGCGGTGGGTGCATTTTTTGGCGGGCGTAACTTGGATCGGGATTCTTTACTATTTTAACTTTGTCCAGACACCGTTTTTCGCCGAGACCGAACCGGCGGTGCGCACCGGCGCGATTCAAAAGCTTTTGCCGCGCGCGTTATGGTGGTTTCGTTGGGGCGCGATGTTTACGTTTCTGGCGGGCATCTTGATCTATATCATGCGGCTCGGTGAGATGGGCGGCAGCTTGTTCTATTCATCGCCCTACGGCGTGACGATCACAGTCGGCGGCTTGATGGGTATCCTGATGTTTCTGAATGTCTGGCTGGTGATTTGGCCCAATCAGCAAATTGTCATGGCCTCGACCAGTCAGGTCGCTTCCGGCGGACAAGCGTTGCCGGCGGCAGCGGGAGCCGGCCGCCGCGCTGGCCTAGCCTCCAGGACCAATACGGTCTTTTCAATTCCAATGCTCTTCTTCATGGGCGCGGCGAGTCACTATGGCGCGATGGTGCATCAATCCGAATCCCGGGCCTTTTACTGGATTCTCGTGATCATCATTGTAGCGGCTGTCGAAGTTAACGCCTTGGTCGGGACACAAGGTCCAACCAAGAAACCGTTGGATTCGGTCAAGGGAGCGCTTTGGTTTGGCTTCCTGTTGACCGGTATCTTGTTCTTGTTGACGATGGCGCTGACCTAAAAGCCCGCGCTATTGAGCCAGATAAGCGGCCAAGTAAGGGACCTCCTCTTTCAAAAATGGAAATTGGGGCATGACCTTAGTTGGCCGTTTTGGTTTATAGTTGGGCGGATAGCTGGTGGAGAGAACGCGGGATTCGATCAACTCTTTCGATGAGCCGGCGATTGCTGGACCAATCGAACCATCCTTTGATGGGTCGTTGTTATGGCAGGCGATACAATTTGCCAGAAACACGGCTCTGCCGCGCTGCCAATCTGGACTTTTCCCTGAACTTTGATCGCTTTCTTTCGAGCAGCCGGCAACGGCTGTCACTAACAGGGCCATGACGATTAGCTGGCCAATCCTGGGCATACGCACTCCCACTTAAACTAACCGCGATGATTCGCCGCGCGATGAACGCGCTCTTGCAGCCGTCCCGGTTGAGGCGATTTCACCGGGGACAAAATTCGGCCGAACTAACGCTGCATGTTTGGCAGGGAGAATAGCGGCGAACGTTAGAGAATCGCTGGTTTGTATGTTAATTAATTGTTGGTGCGAAAGAGGGGAGTTGAACCCCTACGGGTGTTACCCCACAGGATCCTGAGTCCTGCGCGTCTGCCAATTCCGCCACTTTCGCGCAATTGCTCGAATATTGACGAGACCCTATGTTTCTAACTTGGGGTGGTGGGCTTGTCAAGTTTGCCGAGCGTAATTGGCCAAATGAGTCCATTGATGAGTCGATTATTAGTCATAGAACCGAATCTTATGATGCGCTATGGACTGGCTGTGGCGCTGATACCTGATCATCTCGCTCGATTTGTCGATGCGTTGCCGGCAAGCGCCGGCGCTTGAGAATGTCGACGGGGTGATCGTCGATGCGGCGATGTTACGCCAGGGAGCAAGGCTAACCGAAGTTGATCTTCAAGCCGTCGATAGTTGGAAAGTCCCGACGGTGTGGATCGATGACCTGGAGCCAGTTTCAACTCCGGAGCGCGTCAATTGGGTAACATTAAAAATGCCTGTGCAGCGCGAACGGCTGCTCAAAGCGGTGTTCGATTGTGTCAATCCGGCGAGCCCATCGACAGCAGCCGCAAAGCGGGTGGAATCTCGCACCGCTTTGCCGGCAAAAACCCGCGCCAAGAAAACCAAGGCAGCCGTTAGCCCGGCGGCGGGTGGCGCCGAGGTGATTGAATTAGTCGAAGTGGTCGACGATGAGCCTGAAAACGGCTGAACTCCAGGGTTAATACAAGAATGCAACTCGCTAAAAGCTATTCACATATCGAGATCGAATCGAAATGGTATCGCCTTTGGGTGGAGCAGAAGTTATTCGCTCCCGCTGCCGGTGCCGGCCAGTCCTATTCGATGGTCATTCCGCCGCCCAATGTCACCGGATCGTTGCACATGGGCCATGCGCTCAATAACACCCTGCAAGATATCCTGTGCCGCTACAAACGCATGGATGGCTATCGCGTCCTATGGGTGCCCGGCACCGATCATGCGGGGATCGCGACGCAAAACGTCGTCGAGCGTCAATTGGCCCAGCGCGGTACCAGCCGGGCGCAGTTGGGCCGGGCAAAGTTTATCGAACGAGTCTGGGAGTGGAAGCAGGAAGCGGGCAACGCCATCTTGCACCAATTGCGCGCCCTCGGCGTGTCCTGCGACTGGAGCCATGAACGGTTTACTATGGACGAGGGTTTGTCCCAGGCGGTGCGTGAGGCGTTCGTCAAGCTTTGGGAAGACGGCCTACTTTATCGGGCGCAGCGGCTGATCAATTGGTGTCCGCGCTGTAAGACCGCTTTGGCGGATATCGAGGTGATTCACGAAGAGGCCGACGGCCATCTCTGGCATATTCGTTATCCGTTGGCGGACGACTCGGGCGAGGCCTTGATCGTCGCGACCACCCGTCCGGAGACCATGCTGGGCGACACGGCGGTGGCGGTTCATCCCGATGACCGGCGCTACCAGCACTTGCTCGGCAAAAAGATTCGTTTGCCGATCACCGGCAGGATCGTGCCGTTGATTGCCGACAGTTATGTCGACCGGGAGTTCGGCACCGGCGCGCTCAAGATCACGCCGGGCCATGACTTCAACGATTTCGAGATCGGCGAGCGCTTCAATCTAGATCGCATCAGCATTTTCGACGCCGACGCCTGCGTTGACGGAGCGGCATTCTCGGCCCGCGGCGAGCAGGGCGGTTGGATCGAGCGGTACCATGGCAAAGATCGTTTCGCAGTGCGCAAGCTCGTGGTCGCGGAGTTGGCGGATAACGGCTTTCTGGCCAAAACCGAACCGCACAAACTCTCGGTAGGCCGTTGTTATCGCTGCCAGACGGTGATCGAGCCGTATCTCACCCCTCAGTGGTTTGTCGACATCAAGCCGCTCGCCGAACCGGCGCTGCAAGTGGTGCGCGACGGCCGCATCAAGATCGTTCCCGAGGGCTGGTGCAATTCCTACTATGCCTGGATGGAAAACATCAAAGACTGGTGCATCTCCCGGCAAATCTGGTGGGGCCATCAGATTCCCGCCTGGTACTGCAAGGAATGCGAGTCGACCAACTGGATGCGCAACGCCGACGGCGATTATCTATTTTCCAAAGACGCCAAGCCGATCGTTGCCCGCACGCAGCCGAGCGCCTGCCCGAGTTGCGGCGGCAAGCAATTGATCCAAGACCCGGATGTCCTGGACACCTGGTTTTCCTCCGGCTTATGGCCGTTCTCGACGCTCGGTTGGCCCGAACGCACGGCAGATTTGAAAACTTTCTATCCGACTTCGGCGCTCGTCACCGGCTTCGATATTTTGTTTTTCTGGGTCGCGCGCATGATCATGATGGGGCTCAAGTTCATGGGCGATGTGCCGTTTCGCGACGTCTATATTCACGCTCTGGTGCGCGACGAGCAGGGGCGGAAAATGTCGAAGTCCAAGGGCAACGTCATCGACCCTCTCGACATCATGAACAAGTACGGCACCGATGCTTTCCGTTTCACGTTAGCGGCGATGGCCGCCATGGGCCGGGACATCAAGCTCGCCGAGGAGCGCATCGGCGGCTATCAGAGTTTCGTCAATAAGTTATGGAACGCGGCGCGCTTCGTGCAGATGAACGTGCCGGAAGCGGCACCCGCCGACAGACCCGTGGCTTCGCCATTGGACCGGGACGACCTCGCGTTAGCGGATCGGTGGATTCGCTCGCGCTTGGCAGTGACGATTGCAGCCGCCCGAGATGCCGTCGATAGCTACCGCTTTAATGATTATGCCAATGTGCTTTATCAGTTCATCTGGCATGAATTCTGTGACTGGTATATCGAGATGAGCAAGCTGGCGCTCCACGGCGGCATCGGCAATGACTCTGATGGCGCGCGCAAACGGCTGTCTGAACTGTTGGATCAAATTCTGTTGTTGCTGCATCCGGTCATGCCGTTTGTTACCGAAGAGATCTGGCAGGTCATGGGAAACGGCCGGCCGACCATCATGGTGCAACATTACCCGATAACGCATCCGCAATGGATCGATGGCGAGGCGGAAAAACAGATGGAGTTCCTGATGGGCGTGGTGCGGGCCATCCGCAATCTGCGCACCGAACTCAATTGCCCTCCAGGAAGGGAAGTCAAAGCGATCTTCTGCGGCCAGCCGGCCGATCTGGATTTCCTCCGCGGCCAAGAGCCTTACTTGCGCTCGCTGGCGCGCGTCGGCACAGCTGAATCTCGTGGCGCCGGAGATGCTCCCAAAGGCGCCGCCACCGCAGTCGTCGGCGCTATGGAGATATATCTGCCCCTCGATGATCTGATCAATCTCGATGAAGAACGGGCGCGCTTGGCCAAGGAAGTCGACAAAATGGCAGATGAATTGGCGCGGGTTCAAAAGAAGCTTGGCAACGGCGACTTCGTCGCCAAGGCCAAGCAAGAAGTGATTCAAAAGGAACGGGAAAAGGCGGCCCAGTTCGACGAAAAACTTCGCACGTTGCAGTCGAGCTTGGCAAAGATTGACGAGCTCCAAGCGGGAAGGAATTGATTTTATGGATATCCATGTCAGCCCACAAATTGAAAGGTTGATTCGCGATGCGCTCGATGAAGATATCGGTGCCGGTGATCTGGCGACCATGGCGACGATTTCGGCGGACGCCCGGGGCAAGGGGCTGTTCCGCGCCAAGAAGGACGGCGTGGTTGCCGGCTTGGTTCTGCTCGACAGAATTTTTTATTTCATCGATCATAGAGTAGAGGTTCGATTGTTGGTCAAAGATGGCGCGGCGGTAAAGTCCGGTATGGTAGTCGCTGAAGCGGTTGGGCCGGTGCGGGCGTTATTATTGGGCGAGCGGACAGCGCTCAATTTTTTGCAGCAGCTCTCCGGCACGGCAACCTTAACGCGCAAACTAGTCGACGCCGTCAAAGACTTCTCCTGCAAAGTTCTCGATACCCGCAAAACCACACCTGGGCTGCGCACGCTGCAGAAGTACGCCGTGCGCATGGGTGGTGGCACCAACCATCGCATCGGTCTCTACGACGCAGCGCTGGTCAAGGACAATCATATCGAAGCCACCGGATCGATCGCCGGCGCGGTCACGGCGGTGCGCCGCCATGCGCCGTTCATGGCCAAGGTCGAAGTCGAGGCCAGCAACATGAAACAGGTGCAAGAGGCGATCGATGCCGGCGCCGATGTCATTATGCTCGACAACATGAACTTGGCGCAGATGAGCGAAGCGGTGAAGTTGATCAACAAACGCGCGGGGGTGGAAGCCTCCGGCGGCATTACGTTGGATTCGATCCGCCAGGTCGCCGAAACCGGCGTCGATTTTATTTCTTCCGGCGCGCTTACTCATTCGGCGCCGGTGGTCGACTTCAATATGAAGATCACGATGAATGTTTGACTTCAAGGCGGTTTCATCGGTCCAAGACGTCACAGTTGCACAGCCGGCGGCGCTCGACGTTACGCTCCTTCAGCAAGGTCTTGCTGGCGGCCGTTTCGGCAAGTCGTTTCATTACTTTGACGAAATCGGCTCTACCAACAGTCATGCCCGGGAGCTCGCCGAGGCTGGCGCAGCGGAGGGGACTGTGGTGGTTGCGGAGTCGCAGAGCCAGGGGCGCGGCCGCTTGGGGCGGCGCTGGGAATCGCCGCCATTCACAAATCTCTATCTGTCGATTTTGCTTCGCCCCAAACTTTCGCCAGCTCACGCGGCGCAAATCACGTTGATGGCGGCGGTCGCTCTGGCCGATGTGGTCGACGCTTATGTGCCGGGGCAGACCGCGATCAAGTGGCCCAACGACATTCTGATCGGCAATAAAAAGCTCGCCGGGATTCTTACCGAAGCCTCCTGCGACACTGAACGGGTCCACTATGTAATTTTGGGCGTCGGCGTCAACCTCAATTATGCCAGCGACGCCATGCCGGAAGAGCTCCGGCGGCGTGCTACCTCGTTGCTCGAAGTTACCGGCAAGACGGTTCACCGCGAAAGCTTTCTGCAACGATTGCTTCAAGGTATCGAGCGGTGTTATGGAGAGCTTGAACAAGCCGGTTTCGATGCTTTGGCGCGGCGTTGGCAGAGTTATTTCGCATGGCGCGGCCGGCGCCTGCGGATTGAGTTGCTCGATCAAGTCACTCTCGGCACCGCCCAAGGCATCGATCGCGATGGCGCCCTGGTGCTGGTTGACGAAAGCGGCAACGAACAGAGGATCCTCGCCGGTGATGTGATTCCACTGGAGAATTGAAACGCGCGCCATGCTGCTCGCCATCGATATCGGTAACACCAACATCGTCCTTGGACTGTACCAAGCCAAGAAGCTAATCACCCATTGGCGCCTGGCGACCCAAGCGGAGCGAACCGCCGATGAATACGGCGTCATCCTCACTCAGCTGGTCGAGCATGGCGGTTATCGCTGCGAGCAGATCTCGGCCATCGCAGTTTCTTGCGTGGTGCCGCCGATGCTGACGACGACACAGGAGCTGGCGGCGCGATTTTTCGATCGCGACCCGCTGATCGTCGGTCCCGGCATCAAAACCGGCATGCCGATTCTTTACGAGAACCCCAAGGATGTCGGCGCCGACCGCATCGTCAACGGCATTGCCGCCTACGACAAATATCGCGACGCTTGCATCGTCGTCGATTTCGGCACCGCAACGACCATCGATCTGATTTCCAAAAAAGGCGAATACGTCGGCGGCGCCATCGCCCCGGGGTTGTCGATTTCACTCGAAGCGTTGGTGCAAAGAGCGTCGAAGCTGCCGCGCATCGAAATCATCAAGCCCAAGGAGGTGGTCGGGCGCAACACGGTCAATTCGATTCAAGCGGGAATTTTTTACGGTTACGTCGGCTTGGTTGACGGCCTGGTCAAGCGAATCCAAAAAGAACAGAACATTCAGGTCAAGGTCATTGCCACAGGCGGGCTTGCGCCCCTGGTGGCGTCGGAGTGCGCGACGATTGATGAGGTCGACGAGTTTCTTACCCTCGAAGGCCTACGGATCATTCATGAACGGAATGCACTGAGATAATTAGCCAAACAGCAACGTAGCAGAAATTGGAAGGAGGAATCCTTTGTATGGCTGCAGCGGAGTTCGATAAACTGCGTAACGTCGGCATTTTGGGTCAGGGCGGTTCGGGGAAGACCTCTTTAGGCGAGGCGATATTGTTTGCGGCGGGGGCGACTCAGCGGTTCGGCAAAGTCCTAGACGGCACTTCGGTGCTCGATTTCGAACCGGAAGAGATCAAACATCGGGTGACGATCTCGACCGCGTTTCATTCTTTATCATGGAAGAAATACGGGATTACCTTGATCGACACGCCGGGCTACGCGGCGTTTCTCGCCGACTCGATCAACAGCATCCGCGCCATGGGCGGCGCTGTGTTTGTGCTCAATCCCACCGTTGGTGTCCGCGTCGAATCGGAACGGCTATGGGCACGTGCCAACGAAGATGGCGTGAGCCGGCTACTGTTCATCTCCAAGATGGATCACGAGCCAGCTAACCTCCGTGAGCGCATCGCACCGATGCTGGAAACTTTGGATGCCAAGGGAGTTTATTTACAAATGCCCATCGGCACCGAGTTCGACTTTAAGGGAGTCGTCGATCTCTTGTCGATGAAGGCTTTCGTCTTTGACGGTGACTCGGGCAAATGCAATGAAGTTGACATTCCCGCAGAGCTCAACGCGGACGCGCTGGAGTGGCGCGAAAAAATGCTCGAAGATGTCTCCGAACTCGATGACGCGTTACTCGAGAAGTTTCTCGACGGCAAGGAGTTGGCGGTGGAGGAATTAAAAAAGGCCGTCCGTGACGCCACCCTGGAACGGCGGATATTTCCGATTCTGTTCGGTTCGCCGCTGCGCCAGATCGGCGTCGTGCAGTTGCTCGATGCCGTGGCCGACTATCTGCCGGCGCCGCTGGAGGAGGCGGAATTCACCGGCAAGAATCCCGTGAAGGGCGAAGCCCTCAAGCGCAAACATGATCCTGACGCGCCATTCTCAGCTTATGTGTTTAAAACTGTCATCGATCCCTTCGCCGGTAAGCTGTCGATCCTGCGCGTGATCTCCGGCAAGCTTAATTCCGACATGACGATCTACGTGCCAACCCGGCAAGTTCGCGAGAAGGTCGGCCACTTATTTCGCCTTGAAGGGAAGAAGCAAGAGGCGGTGAAAGAAGCTCTAGCGGGTGAAATCATCGCGGTCGCTAAGTTTAGAGACATCGCCACCGGCGACACCCTATGCGATGAAAAGGCGCCGATCCAATACGACGGGCCGGTCCATTTTACGCCCAATATTTCCTTCGCCTTGGAACCCAAAAGCAAAGCGGACGAGGACAAGCTGCCGCAGGGATTGCATCGCATGAAGGAGGAGGATCAGACCATCGACTTGCACCGCGACGAAGAAACCCGCGATTTCATTTTGTCGGGCATGGGCCAGCAGCATATTGAAATCGCCGTCGAGAAATTGAAGCGCAAATATGGCGCCGAGGTGGTGCTCAAAGCGCCCAAGGTGCCCTATAAAGAAACCATCCGCGCCAGCGCCAGCGCCCAAGGACGGCAAAAAAAACAGACCGGCGGACATGGCCAATTTGGCGATACTTGGATCAAAGTCGAACCTCTGCCCCATGGTGGCGGGTTTGAATTCGTCGACAAGATTGTTGGCGGCGCGATCCCGCGGAATTATATCCCGGCGGTGGAGAAGGGGATTAGAGAAGCTATGGCGGGCGGCTACCTCGCCGGTTTTCCAATGGTTGATGTCAAAGCGACGCTTTACGATGGCTCCTATCATGATGTCGATTCTTCCGATATGGCGTTCAAGATCGCCGCGTCCATGGGCTTTCGCAACGCGGTGGAAAAGGCCAAACCGGTGCTGCTCGAACCGATCATGAACCTGGAGGTTTCAGTGCCGGACGAGTGCATGGGCGACATCATCGGCGATTTGAACAGCCGGCGTGGTAAAGTGGTGGGCATGGAAACCAAGGGCCGTATTCAAGTAATTAAAAGCAAAGTGCCGATGGCGGAGGTGCTCAAGTATGCCGCCGATCTGCGCGCCATCACCAGCGGGCGTGGTGAGTTTCAACTAGAGTTCGCGCACTATGAAGAGCTGCCGGCGCACTTGGCCGAAAAAGTCATCAAAGAAACCAAGGCGCGCAAGATGGCCGAGCACGAGGGCGAGCATTAGGCGCACGGTTAGGGAGTCCCAATGGCAGAATCCTACGGCCAATTCAATGCCAGCCTGCTCTACTGCAATAAGTGCGGCCAAGCGATGCCGGTGCGCCAGCGTTTACTGCTTGTATTGCCCGACGGTGAAATGTACGACTACACTTGTCAGAAGTGTAATAATTCTGTCGGCTCGAAAACCGAAAAAGCCGGTATCAATCAAAGCAGCGGCGCTACAAAATTGCGCTCAGGAGGATTTTAGGGATGGCCGTGATCGATTCAGATGCCCATGTGCTGGAGACCGAACATACCTGGGATTATATGTTGGAGTCCGAGCGGGCGCTCAGGCCGCGCATCGTGCCGACGCCCAACGATCCAACCTCCGGCGGCGAATCCTGGTTGATCGACGGCCTCTATCTCGGCAAGGCGCGCAACGTCGGCGCCGATACTTCCCGTGAAGCGCGCGAGATGGAAAATATCAACGCCCGGCTCAAGCATATGGACGAGCTCGACGTCGATATTCAAGTGCTCTATCCGACATTTTGTTTGCGTCCGTTTACCCGGCGGCCCGATGTCGAGTTGGCGTTGGCGCGCTCGTACAATCGCTGGCTGATCGATATCTGGAAAGTGTCGCCCGCGCGTTTGCGCTGGGTGGCGCTGCTGCCGCTACTGTCGATGGACAAAGCCCTCGAAGAGGCGCGTTACGCCAAGGAACATGGCGCCTGCGGCATTTTTATTCGCGGTCTGGAAGGCGAGAAGCGGCTGCACGATTCGTATTTTTATCCGCTCTATGAAGAAGCCGGCAAGCTTGACCTGCCGATTTGCGTCCATTCGGCCACTGGCAGCTTTGCCGTGCATGATTATTTTGGCGATGAATGCGGTTTCAACCGCTTCAAGTTGGCGGTGGTCGGCTCGTTTCACTCGCTGATCTTCTACAAGATCCCCGAGAAGTTCCCCAAGACCAAGTGGGCATTTATCGAAGTCAGCTCCCAATGGGTACCCTATGCGATTCACGATTACGCCCGGCGCTACGAGCGCAACGGCATCAAGATCGACAAGTCCGAGGTGCTGCGCAAAAACCGCATGTGGGTGGCCTGCCAGACCGACGATGATCTTGCTTATGTGCTTAAGTTCTCCGGCGACGATATGCTGGTGATCGGCACCGACTACGGCCATAACGACACCTCCTCGGAAATCCTGGCTCTGCGCAAGCTCAGAGAAGACGGTGCGATTCCGACGCCGGTGGTGAACCGGATTCTCGACGACAACGCGCGCGCGCTGTACGGATTATAGACGCGAGTTTTCTAGAGCGGCAACTGAATATGATCATCGATTTTCAAGCTCATGTTTTTCCTGAAAGCTATCTGGCCGCGATGCAGCGGCTCGACGGCGTGGTGATTCTCGAAGCGCCCGATGCGCATAGCGGCATGAGCTATTTTTACGATAAAAAACTCGGCTGCCGTATCAACACCTGCACCCTGCAGGGGCAGAACATCGAGCGGCGCTTACAGCATATGGACCAGCATGGCATCGATATCCATGTGTTGACGATTCCGGCGCCGGGTGCCGATCGCTTCGAGGGCGAGGGGGCGATTCAACTTGCCCGGATCGCCAATGATGCCATCGCCGCCATCGCCCGGCAGCACCCCAAACGGTTCATCGGTTTTTTTACCTTGCCGACTTGCGACATCAAAGCCTCCCTCGACGAGTTGGAACGTTCGGTCCATGAGCTCGGTCTGCGCGGCTTCGGCGGCTTTGCCAATTTGAACAGCCAAGGATTGGACCGCGAAGACTTGTTTCCGATCTATGAGCGGCTGGCCCGCTACAAATTGCCGGTTTACATCCATCCCACCGCGCCGCTGGCGACGGCGTCGAGCGGTATCGATATCATGCCGACGCTGATCTTCGGCTGGGCCTACGATAGCACGGTGGCGATGACCCGGCTGGTTTACGGCCGGGTGTTGGAGCGCTTTCCGGAAATCAACTGGGTGGTTGCCGACGTCGGCGGCGTCTTGGCGTTCTTCGCCCAGCGGGCGATCAACATCTATACCGGCCGCACCGAGGAGATTCGCCATAAGTACGGCCTCAAAGAAAATCCCCTCGATTCGTTCCGGCGCTTTTATGTCGACACGGCGGACCATCCGGCGTCGACGCTGCGCTGCGTAAAGGATTTCTTCACCCCGGAGCGAATGGTGCTTGGTACGAATTATCCCTATGGGCCGGAAGAGGGCTGCATTCTGCTGCGCAACAGTCTTAAAGCCATCGACGGTCTCGATCTCGCCCCGGCCGATAAGGAAAAAATTCTCGGCGGCAACGCTGCCAAGATTCTCGGCATTGGACAATAACCGCAGCACTTTAATCAGGAGTGGCATGAAGTTCTCAAAAGCAGCGCGTCCCGTCATCATGGGCCGGAACGGCATGGTTTCGTCCGGCCATTATTTGGCATCGCTTGCCGGCGTCGAGATTCTCAAGGCAGGCGGCAACGCGGTGGATGCGGCGCTCGCCGCGGCTTTCGTGTCCGCGGTGGTGAAACCCGAGACCAGCGGGCCCGGCGGCGATCTGTTCGCTCTGGTGTATATGAAAAAGACCGGCAAGGTCGAAGCGCTTAACGCCAGCGGTCCAGCGCCGGCCAAGGCGAGCATCGAAGAATTTCACAGGCGCGGCTTGAAAGGCATTCCGCAGTATGGACCGCTTGCCATCGCTGTGCCCGGCGCGGTCGACGGCTGGCTGGAGTTGCACAAAAAATACGGCACCGTCGATTTAGCCCGCTTGACCGCCGACGCGGTACGATTGGGCCGCGAGGGCTTTCCCATATCTCAAGAATTTTCCGAAGCGGTGCATGAGTTCGCGCCGCGAATATCCCTGGGTCGACAAGTGTTATCGCCAGCCCTTGGGAATGGCGAAGCCAGGCAAGATTCTCGTGCAACCGGGCTTGGCCGGGGTTCTCGAAAAGATCGCCATTCACGGTCGCGACGGTTTTTACACCGGCGAAGTCGCCGACAAAATCTGCGCGACGATCAAAGCCGAGGGCGGCTTGCTCGCGCCGGAAGATTTACAGCCGATCGTTTGCCAGTGGCTCGAGCCGCTGGCGTCGAGCTATCGCGATACTATGGTCTATGAGCAGCCGCCGGTGTCCCAAGGCTTCATGGTTCTGGAGATGCTCAACATCGCCGAGGCCTGGCCGTTTAATAACGGCAGCATGAGCCAGGCCGAGATGCTGCATTATCAGACCGCCGCCAAAAAATTAGCCTTCGAGGATCGCATCCAGTATCTCGAAGATCCCGCGTTCGGCGATCCGAAGATCATTCCCCAATTAATTTCCAAAGAACATGCCGCCAAACGGCGCCAACTCGCCGACGAGATCTTGCGCCGGCCGTCGGTCTCGGCGGGCATTCAAAGCAGCGACACGACCTATCTCTGCGCCACCGACCGCGATGGCAATGCGATCTCGTTTATTCAGAGCATCTTCGCGCCCTTCGGCTCGCGGGTGATCGCCGGCGATACCGGCGTGATCATGAATAATCGGCTGTGCAGCTTTGGGCTCGATGCGCGCAAGGCCAATGCGCTCAAGCCCGGCAAGCGGCCGGCGCATACGCTCAACACCTATATGATCTTTCGCGGCGGCGAAGTCTTTGTCGTCGGCGGCAGCCCGGGCGCCGACGAGCAACCGCAGACCAATTTTCAAATCATTCACGACTTGGTCGACCTCGACATGGACCCGCAGTCAGCCGTCGAAGCGCCGCGCTGGAGCCATATGCCGGGTACGCCGCCGCGCGACCAGCTGCCCGAGGCGCTGCGCATGGAAGCCGGGTATCCAAGCACAACGCTCGATGCGCTCCGTGCCAAGGGGCATAAAATCACCATCGTCGATCGCTGGTCGTTCGGCAGCGCCAAGGTGATCTTGCACGATCATGAGAACGGCTCCTGGCTTGGCGCCGCCGATCCGCGCCGGGTCGGTTACGCCCTGGGCTGGTGAGCGCATAGGTAATTTCCTCGCGCAAACGAAGGAAAGACCTCGCCCCTTCGACGCTGCTGCTCAGGGCATGCTTCAGGCGAACCGAAGTTCGGTCATGTAAACTCCGGCTGGCATCCCCGTTGCCTTGCGGTGAAAACACCAGAACTTAAATTCCCGGGTGCGCGGAAATGGCGGAAAAGGAGTTCGAGTCGACGAATTCACAACTCCTCAGATTGACGCTTTTTGTCCAAGACTCATTTCCCATGTCGGTGCCGGGGTACAGACCCTGTTCAACCGCGCCAATCCTCCGGTGGGGAAGAGCGCCCAGGCCGAGCAGTTGGTCGATAATTGGGTGGCCGCCGGGCTAGAAACGCCCGGTTTTATTGTTCGACTCTACAAACAATAGCTGCTATTGGGTTTTACCGAAGGGAAGCCGCCCCGTGGCGCGGCCTAGTCGGAGTGCCGGGGTGGGGTCGTGCATAGGACGGTCGTTGAAAGAGGGGGGGCAGGTTCTCAATTCGATGAGATTTAGTGCCGTGTTGGAGTCGAGGTAGGTATGTTTGAGGGTTGGTCTTACTCCCAAGTTTTGCGTGCCATCGGCCAATCGTTGGAAGAACGGGGCGTGCAAGAATTTACCTTGGCATGGCAGGACGGCGAGTTCGTTGTCCGCGGTAAACGGGGTTTACCCTTGGAGCGCCGTTGGGTCGACAAAGTTCTCGGCCAGAAGGCTGTCCAAACCGAACGGACCTTCGAGATTCATTATCCCGTAAAGAGTGTGGTCTGGCTGCAGATCCGCGGCGAGTCGATGCGCAAAGACGCCAATCAGATTCCCGATTATTTTCGCCTGTCGCAGACTCTGCGCACGGTGGGGAGCTACATCGACAAGCGGGCCATGCCGATCTTGTCCCTGCGCCGCAGCGGCGGCACGCTGTATTTGGAGCTCCAAGAGCGGAGCGGCAACACGCGCGTCGAAGAACATGCCATGGGATCTTTCGAACATTATTTTCTGCGCACCTATCTGCGGCGCAAAGAACAACAACCTTGAAGCGCGACGGTAATAGGGAGCGGACATGGAAACCATCGGCATGATCGGCACCGGCGCCATGGGTTTGGCGCTCCTAGAGCGGCTCAAGCTCGCTGGTGTCGCCGATGTCGTCTGCTATGACGCCTGCGCGCCGGCGTTGGCGGATGCTCGCAAGCTGGGATTTAGCGCGGTCGCCAACGTGGTCGAGGTCGCCAAGCGCGCCACACTCATCGACGTGGTGGTGCGCACGGATCAAGATATGCTCGATTGCATGCTCGGTGCGAACGGCGTGATCGAAGCGGCGGCGCCGGGCACGCTCGTGCTGCTCCATAGTTCGATTCTGCCGCACACGGTCAAGACCGTCGAAGCTGCGGCGCGGGCCAAGGGCGTGCACGCCATCGATGCCTGTATGACTGGCGTGCCGAACACGGTGCGCGCCGGCAAGCTGAGCTTCGTTGTCGGCGGCGCCGATCAATTGGTCGAGCGCGCCCGGCCGCATCTGCTCAAGATGAGCCAGGAAGTTTTTCACATGGGTCCGACCGGCACCGGAGCGGTGGGCAAATTGATCAAGAACATGCTCGGCGGTGCCGAGACCTTGATCGTTTATGAAGCGATTCAGATCGGCATCGCCGGCGGCATTCCCTATCCTAAAGCGTTGGAAATGATGCGTCGTATCGGCCATGACAGCGTCTTAAATCGTTGGCAGAACACTTTCGATCCGAGCGGCAGTGATCCCTTGCCACGCTCCGGCCGCAACGTGCTAAACAAAGATATTCCGCTGGTGGCCGAGCTGGCGCGGTTTCTCAACACCGACACGCCGATCACCCAACAGCTCGCCGCCGCCGCCGACCGAGTGGTCCGCGCCAACGAGAAAAGAAGCAAGCGGTGAAACATGCTGCAAGCGACTCCCGGAATATGTCCGGCAAAGGCGCTAAGGCGCAAAGGTAACGGCCGATGGCCGTCATGATCAGGGAATGCCAGAGGCGTAAGGAGGATTTCTCCGTACGGTCGAAATGACAACAATTCCGAACTTGGCGTCTTTGCGCCTTTGCGGGAGAAGTATCCGAATCCGCGACCACTGCCGGCTATCGTCATCGAGAGAGGAATAATTTTATCGTGAAATGCAGTCTATTCACCGAAATCCAGTGTCCCGAAGGGTCGTCGCCGGTGGAGCGCTTAGCGGAGTTCATGGATCAGGCCGAGCTGGCGGACCGTTTGGGCTACGACACCTATTGGGTCGCCGAAATCCATTGCCAGCCCAAGTTTTCCTTGCTGTCGGCGCCCTATGTCGTCCTCGGCGCGGCGGCGCAACGGACAAAAAAATTACGTCTGGGGGTCGCCGTTAACACCTTGCCGGTGCATCATCCGGTGCAGCTGGCCGAGCAGGCGGCGATGTTGGACCTGGTCAGCGGCGGGCGCATGGAGTTTGCCTGCGGCGGCGGCCATCCACATAGCCGGGCCTACGAATGCTTTGGCGTCGATCACAAGGCGACCCACGAAGTGATGGCCGAGGCGATGGAGGTCATCCGCAAGGGTTGGACCGATGAGAAGTTGGTACACAACGGCAAGTTCTTCCAAATCCCCGAGGTGATCGTCAATCCCAAACCGGTGCAAAAGCCGCTGCCGCCGTTCTGGATGGCTACGAGCTCGCTCGACGGCGTCGAAGTCGGCGCGCGTTTGGGCGTGAATATTTTCTTGCCGATCCACACGCGCATGCCCGATCAGGTCTACGAATTCGCCGATGCCTACTGGGCGGGATTGAAAAAGCATGGCCATGACAGGCAGAGCCCGGCGTTAGGACTGCTGGTGCCGATGCATATCGCCGCGACCAGCGCAGCGGCCAAGGCACGCGCTGAAGCCGGCGTGATGAGTTATTTCAAGACTATTCTTGACTTGCGCCTCGACTACACCGGTTGGCTCAATCGCCGCGGCGTCGAACTGCCGGCGCGCCTGCGCACCGCGGCGGGCGCGATGGTCGGCTACGAAACCGTCTGCGAAAAGCACGCGGTGATCGGCGATGCACCGTTTGCCGTGAATAAACTTAAAGCGCTGTGCGCCCGCACCGGCGCGACGCAGCTGCTTTGTTGGTTCAACATCGGCACCATGCCCCACGCCGACGTCAAAGACTCGATGCAGCGCTTCGCCGCCGGATGTGATGCCGAAGCTGTGATTGGGTTATAAAGGACGGAGGACTTAACCCGCAGGGGAATCTCGGAATATCTCCCGCAAAGGCGCCAAGACGCCAAGTTCGAAATCGTTGTCATTTCGACCACAGGGAGAAATCTTTCTTAGATCCCTCGCGAGCGCTCGGGATGACAGGCATCGCCCGTCACCTTTACGGCTTGGCGGGATAAATTTGGATAATTTAAAAGGAGTTTAACATGGAAGAGCTGACTGAACAAAAATGCGTCGCTTGCCGGGTCGGTGCGCCGTCGGTGACCGAGGTTGAAGTCAGAGAGCTGCATCCCCAGGTGCCCGACTGGCAGATCATCAACGAAGACCATATTCCCAAGCTCGATCGCGTCTACAAATTCAAGAACTTCAAAGACGCCATCGCCTTTACCGATGCCGTCGGCGCCGCCGCCGAAGAGGAAGGGCATCACCCGCGTCTCACCACCGAGTGGGGCAGAGTCGCCGTCACGTGGTGGACGCACAAGATCAAGAATCTACACAAGAACGATTTCATCATGGCGGCAAAAACGGATGCGATTTATCGTAAATTCGCATGAAATCGGTTGGCGTAGTGGACTGAGGGAGTCAGGGGGAGCCCATGTTAATCGTACGATTGGCGTTTGTGCTGCTGGTTTTCTCGCGAGTGTTTTTCGATTCGGTCGAGGCCGCGACCAGTGACGATGGTTTTTACCAGGGCAAGACGATTCGGCTGATCGTCGCTTTCTCTGCCGGCGGCGGTTACGACACTTATTCCCGAACGATCGCGCGCCATCTCGGCAAGTATATTCCCGGCAACCCCAGCGTGGTTGTCGACAATATGACCGGCGCCGGGGGAATCATTCACGCCAACTACATGTTCAAGCAGGCCAAACCCGACGGGCTGACCATCGGCAACAACTCCGGCGGTTTGTTCCTGCAGCAGGTGATGGGCGCCAAGGGCATCGAATTCGACGGCCGCAAGTTCGAGTATCTCGGCGCGCCGGCGGTAGATCATTTAGTTTGTGCCATTGCCAAAGCCAGCGGCGTGACCTCGATGGATCGCTGGTTCGGCGCCAAGGAGCCGGTGCGCTTCGGCGGCGTCGGCCCCGGCGGTTTCGCGTCGGACTTGCCGCGGGTGTTGCAGGCGGCGTTGGGATTGCCGATCCGCGTCATCGACGGATACAAAGGCACTTCGGATATTCGACTGGCGACCGAGAGCGGCGAGCTGGCCGGCAGTTGTCTTTCGTGGGACTCCTATAAGACCACCTGGCGCAAGGCGATCGAGTCGGGCGAGGTCAATCCGATCATTCAAGTCATGCCGAAAAAGCATCCCGAGCTGGCCAACGTGGCCTCAGCGATGGATTACGCCAAGACCGATGAAGCGAAGAATCTGATCAAGCATGGCGCCTATGATCTGGCCTACTCGGCGCGGCCCTATTTTCTCGCGCCCGGAACTCCGAAGGGACGCGTGGATCTCTTGCGCAGGGCGTTTGCCGAAGTGCTCAAGGACGGCGAGCTATTGGCCGAAGCGAAGAAGGCCAACTTCGTCATCGAGTATGTATCCGGCGAGGAGCTGACGGACATTGTTCAGGGGCTCTATAAGATCGAGCCGGCGTTCGCGGCGCGGATGAAGCAGATACTCGTGCCGTAGAAACGGCACGACCGTTCAAGGTTCAAAAGTTCACGGGTCGGAACGGAGCAGGAGAGCGAAGCGGTGATCAGGAAACTATTTGTCATCGGTTTGGTATTTGCCGGATTATTGATTAAGGGCGCGCCGGCGTCGGCGCAGGATCAGTTTTATCGCGGCAAGATTGTCCGTGTCATCGTCGGCTTCCCGCCGGGCGGCGGCTACGATACCTATGCCCGATTGATCGCCCGCCATATGGGCAAGTATGTCGCCGGTAATCCGACCGTGGTTGTCGACAATATGAGCGGCGCCGGAAGCATGATCTCGGCGAATCATATTTTTCGCGTCGCCAAGCCTGACGGTCTGACCATCGGTCATTTTATCGGCGGCTTGTTCTTGCAGCAGATCCTCGGCAAGCCGGGCATCGAATTCGACGCCCGCAAGTTCGAATATATCGGCGCGCCGGCGCAGGACAACTTTATCATGGGCTTGCATAAGAACACCGGCTTCACCAGCTTGCAGCAGTGGATTGCAGCGAAGACGATGGTGAAGTTCGGCGGCGCGGGTTTCGGCGCCGGCACCGACGATCTGACCGCGGTAGCGCGCGACGTCATGGGTCTGCCGATCCAACTCGTCGCCGGCTACAAAGGCACCGCCGACATCCGCTTGGCCTTCAACAACGGCGAGATCCTCGGCATCACCAACTCCTGGCAGTCGACCCGGTCCACTTGGCGCAACGAACTCGATAGCGGCATGCTCAACATCCTCGTCCAGTTGGCAACCAAGTCCCATCCGGAGCTGACCAAATATCCGCTCCCCGGCGACCTGATCAAAACCGACGAGGGGCGGAAGATCTTCCAAGCCGTCGCCCAAGTCCACGGCGCCTCGGTGCGGCCGTTTGTCTTGCCACCGAACACGCCGCAAGAGCGCGTGCAGATTCTCCGTAAAGCTTTCATGGACACTCTCAGCGATGCCGATTTCGTCGCCGAAGCGAAAAAGGGCAACATCGAGATCAACCCGGTCAACGGCGAAGAGCTGGCCAAAAGCGTGCAGGGCGTCTTGCAGCTGGAGCCCAGCTTGGTGGCGAAGCTGAAAGATATTCTCAAATAATTCGACGACCATTTTGGCGGTCATCAAAATCAACAACTGCGTAAGGTCTTCATGTCTGAGCCCGGCACCGTCCTCCTAATTTCCATTCTCGAGTCCGTCGTTCCAGAGGGTATCCAGGCAAGTCCGGAACTGGATCACTGGCGCAAATGAGCTGAACCATGACAAAATCCAATTTCGACTGTTACCTCGATCAACAGTTAAAGGGAGCTGCCTTTGCTGCGGGTTACAAAATCACCGGCCAAGCCTGGGACATGGGCCTAGAAAACGCGCGCTGCGCGAAAATGCGGCTCGATCTCAAACCGATCTCACCAAACTGGCCAAAATTTCGGAGCAATAAATCAGCCGGTGGCTTCGCTCATCTAGGAAGGCGCATCGTAAGCATGCTGCGCCACGTCTTCCCCCGAATCTGTCCTTTCTGATCGCAACGGTGCGTGATGTGCCAGACAGGTACTGCGGGAACGGAGCAACGATTACGGGGCAGAAAACGCGCTCGAATAAGCAGCTCTAAGCTCGGGAAACACCATTGCGTGGGGGGAATTGAACGAGATTCCCGAGACATGCATGGTCCGACCCGTGCTTCGCAGCGCTTCGCAGGACATATGCGCTACAAGCAGCGAACTTACGTCACCCGCTAGTTAACCCACCTTTGATGCCACCCCGCGTCAGCTCGCCCGGGTCCAGTAACCGGTCGAGTTCTTGCCCTGAGAGCGTTGTAGTCTCCGCCGCTACATCTCTTATCCGTCGTCCTTGGGCGTAGGCTTGTTTGGCGATGAGTGCGGCTCGATCATAGCCGATGATGGGGTTCAGCGCAGTCACCAGGATCGGATTCATTTCGAGCCGTGCGGCGATTGCGGATCGATTCACAGTCAACCCAGCTACTGCTTTATCGGCCAATAGGCGGCTGGCGTTGGCCAGGATTTGGAGGCTTTGCAGCAGGTTATGCGCTATCACAGGCAACATCGTTAGCAGTTCAAAATTGCCGTGGCTCGCCGCCACGGCGATGGTCGCGTCGTTGCCGATGACCTGAGCCGCAACCATCATGACCGACTCAGGGATTACCGGGTTGATCTTGCCCGGCATGATTGAGCTACCCGGCTGCAACGCTGGCAGAACAATTTCCCCGAGCCCTGCCTGCGGTCCGGAGTTCATCCAACGCAGATCATTGGCAATTTTCATTAACGCGACCGCCAAGGTTTTCAACTGACCGCTCAGCTCGACGACGCTGTCTTGCGTGGATTGCGCTGCGAAGTGATTTGCGCTTTCAACGAACGCAAATCCCGTTATGAGCGAGATTCGACCGGCCACTCGCTCGCCAAACTCAGGGTGGGCGTTGATGCCGGTGCCGACCGCTGTGCCGCCGAGCGCAAGTTCGCTTAGACGTGGCAGCGTAGCGGCCAGGCGATCCGTGGCCTGGCGGATCTGTGTCGCCCAACCGCCGATTTGTTGGCTCAATCGAACCGGCATCGCGTCCATCAAGTGGGTCCGGCCAGTCTTGATGACGTCGTCATGATCCCGTGCTTTGCGCAATAGCTCGCCGTGTAACTCCCGGAGTGCCGGCAGCAACCGCTCCTGCAATTCCATCACGGCCGCGATGTGGATCGCCGAAGGAAACACATCGTTCGACGACTGGCACATGTTTACATGGTCATTGGCATGAACAATTCGACCGTCAGCGATCTGTCGAGCACGACTGGCGATGACTTCATTGGCGTTCATGTTTGTCGAAGTGCCCGAGCCGGTTTGAAAAATGTCGACGGGGAATTGCGCGTCATGCTGCCCTTCGGCAACTTCTGCCGCTGCCGTTTCAATCGCTGATGCCATCGCCGCGTCGAGCAATCCCAACTCTCGGTTCACTGCCGCCGCAGCCGATTTAATGACCCCGAGTGCGCGAATAAATGTGCGGCTGAAGCGCAGCCCGCTAATCGGAAAATTTTCGACGGCCCTCTGTGTCTGCGCCATGTACAGCGCATTCGTTGGCACACGGACTTCGCCGAGGCTGTCCTGCTCTATACGAAAGGATTCGTTGCTCATAAGGATTATACCTTTCTCTGTAGACCGCGGCCGCTCTAGTCGTTCGCAAACATCATATCACATGGGTTGCCGGTCGGTGCGTGCACTCTTGGTGCTTTTGGTCAAGTTCCCCCGGGTCGGACCGGGAAAATCTATTGAGTCAGAGATGGAAGATTGCCTAAATAGCGTGGCTGACAGGCTTAGCGATAGTTTTCGCCGTGAAACGGCTGCTCGAAGGTGAAGTGAAGTAATGCCGCGCGCCAATTGCCATTTTATGCCCGGTCAAGTCTGGCATATCGCGCACCGCTATCTGGTGTACACTGACTTAAATGGGGTTCGCGCTGGTGCGGTCAACTAACCGGATAAGTGGGCGCCAGCGGTTACCGTGAGATTGATCAACCGCCCAAGCGGCATGCGGTGATCGACTTGCAGGGATTGGAGACATCGCAGGGTCCGACCGGTGCTTAACCCCAGACGAAAACCCGCCGCATGTCTGCTGACATTGACGTTGCAGGAATCAATTGACTAGGCTGGGTTATCGCCGACCTCCGCGTCCGTCGCCGCCTTCTCGATTCCATTGCCGCGATTCATCACTGCGCGCTCGATCGCCTTCCGCTTCGATCTGTTTGCCGATCCATTCACAGTCAGCGATCAGCGTTGGCCAATCAAACTCACGACTTGCAAGGGTCTCCAGTTCGCGTCGGATTGCCGCGCGAATCGCGCCGGTCGGATCCCAATACTGTCCGAAGGAGAATCGGAAAGTTTGTGTGACGTATTCAAGCCAAGTGAAAATCCCTTGCAGACCAGCCTCGATTTCTTTGAGACTCAGTTGCCGATCGCCGCTGCGCGCGATTGTCAAGCCCAGGTAAAGTCTGGCGATAGGTTCGTCTGGGTTCGCGGCGAGCGCTCGTTCCAAGGCTTGCTTGGCTTGGGGAAGGCGGGAGTTCGCGTACTCGGCTCTGCCGACGTAACTCCAGATACCTTCTCTGAGCGCCGTGCCGTAAATGTAGTTTGGATCTTTCGCCGCGGCGCTTTGAAAGTAGACCAGGGCCGTGTCGTAGTTGCCGACGAGAAACGCTTGTCTCCCGGCGTTAACCTCGCCGCCCACTTGGAAACTGGCACAGGCCAAATTAACGCCAGCCAGCACCAGCCATAGATAACCGCGGATCGAGTTCATTTTGACCCTCGCAAGATGAAACGTTAGTCGGAAACCTCGAGTTTGTCGATGATCCCGGGGATTTCAGCCCGGCTATCGTTAGCGTGGCGGCGCCAAAGAAACCTTGGCGAACCATATCGATCGCTTTGTTCGAGACCTCATCACGGAGCGTATCCCAGAACGAGTGCGCGTATGCATCGCGTCAGGCCGGACGCCTGCAGCGGGACGGCAAAGGCCAGATCGAGCGGAAAATTATCAGCTCCAGGGTCGGTTATATGAGCCGCAAAAAATATCGTCACATCTACGAATGCACGGCCTGGCGAGTCGTTGGAACAGTCGGCCTTAAGCCGGATACATTGGCAAAAGTAAGGCCGAGAACCCTCCATCGGAAACCATCTAGTCCGCTCCACGAGCACGAATACGGCGCACTCCCCGCACGATCACGATATCGCGCCGTTATCCTTTTCAGAATCCTCTGTCTTTATCCGGCCCGAATCTGTCGTTGAACGCTCGAACCTTGGCAAGGGACTCTACAAAGACAAGCGCAGCGCCAAGGCGGTGCTGGGCTCGACCACGACTTTTGGGAAGTCGGTTGGGGCGGCGTCGAGGTCGAAGTCGATCCCGATACCGGCAACGTTCATCTACTCAATTACGTCTCTGCCTGCGACGCCGGCAAGGCGATCAACCCCGAGCAGTGCGTCGGTCAAGACGAGGGCGCGGTGATGTTCGGCATCGGTCATACATTGATGGAAGAGATGATCTATGAAGAGGGACAGTTGCTCAACGGCAACATGGTCGACTACCGTGTGCCGACGTTCGAGGACCTGCCGGATCGTCTGCACACGATTCTGATCGAAAACGGCAACGGACCAGGACCATTCGGATCTAAAGGAATAGGTGAGGGCGGCTTGTTGCCGGTGGCGTCGGCGATCGCCAACGCGGTTTCCCGCGCCGTCGGCGTGCGCATTCAGGACCTGCCGCTCACGCCGCCCAAGATTTGGCGGGCGTTGAAAGAAAAAGGTTAACTCAAGTAAAATGTTAGCTAATCTAAAGAATCACCTGCATTTCAATTCGCTCGTCATTCCCGCATGTTTTTAGCGCCAATCCAGGCTGCTTAGTCCGTCGAACTGGATGGATTCCGGTTTTCACCGCAATGACGGAATCAGAAAACTCCTCACGGTTATCTTCGCTATTTCAAACATCCAGCACCGCGCCGCATTTTTTGCAGGTCGCCAGTTTTGGATCGGCTTTGAGCGCCGCGGTGGCTTTGTTGACCGCATCGCCGGGATCATCGAAGCGCACGTCGGTGGCGTAAAGGTTGGTGCCGCACTTTTCACAGGGCCAAATGAAGCGGTCGGTTTCGTCTTTCGAACGGGTTTTCTCCACCACATAGGTCCACGAACCATCGGCACGGCGCGGCGAGTGCGGCGTGTTTTTCGGCATGAGAAAAACATCCCCCGACTTGAGCACCGCCAGCTCATGCTTGTCATCCTTCAAGTAGTGCAGGTTGAGATCGCCTTCAAGCTGGTAAAATATCTCGTCCCCGGGATTGATGTGATAATCCTTGCGCCGGTTCGGGCCGCGTGTGACGAAGGCGATGAAATCGGAGTCCTGCCAAATCACCCGCCGCTGCCCCCAATCGCCGCGGTTGTCGTCGATCCATTTTTGTAGATTGAAGGATTGTAAGTGAGGAAACATATCGCCCCCCGGTTTGAGAAGTTCCGTTCTCAATGAGCTGCCCCCTTTTGACGGACAATGTTGGGTGGGGACGCTGAGAGTTGCAAACCGCCCGGTTTCGCTTGGTGGCATCTAGTTAAACTCGAACACTATACGTGTCTCTCCACTCTCGGGGACGGTAATCTCCTGGCTCTTTGTCCCGCCGTCTTCATGCCAAGCTTTTAGGACATAATTCCCGGCCGGCAGATCTGGAATCGAAAACGCCCCCTGCTCATTGGTCACCGCAAAATATGGGTGATCGAAAACATGGATGAACCCGAGCATCCAGGCATGTGTATCGCAGACGACTTTCAGCATACCCGGTTCTCTGATCCGCGAGGTCGCTTCGATAGTTGTGTTCTTGAACGGCAAGGACAAATTAAAGACCGTTCTGTCGCCGCGATAGCCATGGGGGATGTGAAGCTTGGGGTCATGACTCTTGAGTTTTAACTTCTCGCCCCGCTGGATCGCTGAAATGCGCGGGGCGTAACGGCAACCGTCGTTGTAGAGAAAGTTTTCTTTTTGCAGATTGGCCGCTTTTCCCATCGGCGCAGACTCGACGAAAACTACGACATTCTTGAGCCCGCCGTTTGAATCGATCAAATACGTCTCGTTAGGCAACGTCTCACCGCAGTAATCTTGGTCCTTGGTGACTTTGATAACTGGGAGTCTCGGCGGCGCTTCCGTAAACTTGACCTCACCTACGATCAAACCGGCATGCAGGTCGGCAATGGTCGACAGCGCTAAAAATAGGACCTGAGCTGATGTGCGAATCCAGCGTGCCATTCCAAAGTCCTCTGAGTTTTGAGGCTATAACTCGACAAACTTGCTGACATTACTCCAAGCGGTCCGATAGCGTCAAGTTTTCAAGCCGGGTGGAGGTTTGAATTTAGTGGCTTTTTCACAGTCGCGCCAAGCGATTGCTGCTCTGCGGGTGTTGCTGTCACGGTCCGGCATTGACATGCAATCATCATTGCGAGCAACGCCGGGCGACCAACCTTGACATAGTAGACCTAACGAGTCTATATTTAAAAACGTGAAACGCGGCAAGACGAAAAGCGAACGCAGTTCGTTGATGAACGTCGGACGGCGGGTCGATTACGCGGTGCGGGCGTTGTCTTATCTGGCGGGGCAGCCAATAGGGGTGATAGTCAGCCGGGCAGATATCGAAAAGAGCCAAGACATTCCATCCTTTTATCTTTCCAAAATCATGAAGGATTTGGTCGCCGGCGGCTTGGTGCAGTCGCATATTGGGTCAAAGGGTGGATTCACTCTGGCGAAAAAGGCTGGGGCGATTACCATAAAAGATATTTACGAAACGGTCGAGCGACCGTTGGTTTTGATGGAATGTCTCGAACAGGGCGCGAGTTACTGTTCGTTCTGCGCGGTCTGCACCCAGAAATCGGTCTGGGAAGAGGCGCAGTCGGTGCTTGCCAACTTTCTCGCTGGCGTCAGCATCGCGGATATCGCCGACCGCCAGGGCATGAAGGGGCGGATGATCAAAACGCCGGTGCAACGAGCCGGTTAGTTGGGTGAATTGGAAGGATAGCGGATGTTAGATATCAAAAATCTCCGGGCCAAAGTCGGTGACAAGGAAATCCTTCGCGGCATTGACCTGCATGTCGGCGCCGGCGAGGTGCACGCGATTATGGGGCCCAACGCTTCGGGCAAGAGTACGTTGGCCCATGTTTTATCGGGACGGGAAAACTACCAAGTTACCGGCGGCTCGGTCACCTATCAGGGTAAAGATCTGTTGGCCATGGCGCCGGAGATCCGGGCGCGTGAAGGGATCTTTTTGGCGTTTCAATATCCCATCGAAATCCCCGGCGTCAGCACGACTTACTTTCTCAAGGCGGCGCTCAATGCCGTGCGTAAGCACCGCGGCCTCGACGAGCTCGACGCCATGGAATTTCTCGCCCTAATTAAAGATAAGCTGAGTTTGGTGCAGATGAGCCAAACGCTGCTCAATCGGCCGCTTAACGAAGGTTTTTCCGGCGGTGAGAAGAAGCGCAATGAAATCCTCCAGATGGCGGTGCTCGAACCGACGCTAGCGATACTCGACGAAACCGATTCGGGACTCGATATCGACGCGCTGCGGGTCATCGCCGGCGGCGTCAACGCGCTGCGCAGCCCGAGCCGGGCGATGATCGTGATCACGCACTACCAGCGGCTGCTCGATTACATCGTGCCGGACTTCATTCATGTCCTCTACAACGGCCGGATCGTCAAGTCGGGCGCCAAAGAGCTAGCGCTGGAACTCGAGCGCAAAGGTTACGACTGGATCAAGAGCGAAGTCGCCGCGGCGCAATAATTCACAAGGACTTTTCACAGACTCATGCTCACTAGCGTAAGCAAAGAACCGTACCTGGCCGCGTTCAAACAAATGCGCGCTGCCGGCGCATTCTCCGGTCCAGCGTGGCTTGAGCAATTACGCCAGGCGGGAATCGCCAGTTTCGATGGGCTCGGCTTTCCGACACTGAAAAACGAAGACTGGAAATATACCAACATCGAGCCGATTGCGGCGCAGTCGTACGTCCAGCCCAACGGCGAAGTTCAATCGGTGAGCAGCGCTGGGCTTCTGTCTCGAGCGCTGATCGAAACTGATGCGCCTCGGTTGGTGTTCGTAAACGGCGTTTATGTACCGGCGCTTTCAAGCACGACCGATCTGCCGCCGGGGCTGCGCTTGGGGTCATTGGCGGATTTCATCAAGCAGGACGACGGGCTCGTCGCTCATGAGCTGGGCCGGCACGCCAGCGCCGAGCGGCAGCATTTCGTTGCACTCAATACCGCGTTTCTTGGCGATGGCGCGGTGGTTGCGCTGGCGCAGGACTGCCGGCTTGAAAGGCCGATCTATCTGCTGTTCGTTTCTACTTCGACAATCGAGCCGGTGATTTCGCACCCGCGCATCTTGCTTTTGCTTGGCGCCGGCAGCGAGGCGAAGATCGTCGAGAACTATTTGGGCGTGGGCGGCAAGGCTTATTTCTGCAATGCCGTAACTGAACTGGTCGGCGGCGCGGACTCGGTGGTCGAGCACTTCCGCTTGCAACAAGAGAGCGACAACGGCTTTCATGTCGGCGCTTTAGAAGCGAATCTGGCGCGCGGTTGTCATTTGTCGGCGCATGCGGTGACCTTGAGCGGCGCGCTGGTGCGCAATAATGTGCGGGTGCTGCTGAACGGCGAGGGCGCCGAGTGCGTCCTCAACGGGCTCTACCTCGCCGATGGCAAGCAGCATGTCGACAATTACACGTTGATCGAGCATGTCAGCCCGAAGGCAACGAGTTTGGAATTGTACAAAGGTTTGCTCGGCGGCTCGGCCCATGGCGTCTTTAACGGCAAGATCGTCGTTCACAAGGACGCCCAGAAGTCGGATGCGCGCCAGACCAACAAGAACTTATTGCTGTCCGATAGCGCGGTGATCGACACCAAACCGCAGTTGGAAATTTATGCCGACGACGTCAAGTGCAGCCATGGCTCGACCATCGGCCAGCTCGACGCCGACGCGATCTTTTATCTCCGTTCGCGCGGTTTGAATGTAGCGGCGGCGCGCAGTTTGTTGAGCTTTGCCTTTGCCAGCGATGTGGTACGGCGGCTGGGCATCGAAAACTTACGCCAGCGATTGGATGAGTACCTGGTCGGTCGTTTCGGAGCTTGGTTATAAGCCTATGAAAGGGGTGTCGCAGCAGAGCGCTGAGATCGGCGCGCCAGCCAAGTTCGATGTCGCCCGGGTGCGCCAAGACTTTCCGATCCTCAGTCAGAAGGTCCACGGCAAGCCGCTGGTCTATTTCGACAACGGTGCCACCAGCCAAAAGCCGCTCTGCGTCATTGAAGCTATTGATCATTACTACCGGGCAGAAAATTCCAACATCCACCGCGGCGTGCACCATTTGAGCGAGCAGGCCACGGCGGCCTACGAGGCGGCGCGCGGTAAACTGCGCGGCTTTATCAATGCTCGTTCGGAACAAGAGATTATCTTCGTGCGCGGCACCACCGAGGCGATCAACCTAGTGGCGCAGAGTTACGGCCGGGCGTTTTTGCAGGCCGGTGACGAGATTATCGTCTCGGCGATGGAGCATCACTCCAACATCGTGCCATGGCAGATGCTCTGCGAGCAGGCCGGCGCCAAGCTGCGGGTGATTCCGATCAACCATGCCGGCGAGATTGTCATGGAAGAATATGACCGCTTGCTTAACGACAGAACTAAATTCGTTTCCGTCACCCATGTTTCCAATGCCCTCGGCACCGTGGTGCCGGTGAAACAGATCGTCGACCTGGCCCACGGCCGCGGTGTGCCGGTGCTGCTCGACGGCGCCCAGGCGGTGCCGCATTTGCAAATCGACGTGCAGGATCTCGATTGCGATTTTTACGCCTTTTCCGGTCACAAGATGTTTGGGCCGACCGGAGTCGGGGTCTTGTACGGTCGTGCCGAACTCTTGGAAAAAATGCCGCCGTACCAGGGCGGCGGCGACATGATCAGTCTGGTGACCTTCGAGAAGACTCACTACAATGTGCTGCCGTACAAATTCGAGGCCGGCACACCGAACATCGCCGACGGTATCGCTTTGGGCACCGCGGTGGACTATTTGCGCTCCCTCGATTGGCCGGCGGTGGCGGCCCATGAAAATCGATTGCTGCGCTACGCCACCGCGGCGCTCGAGCAAATTCCGGCGCTGCGCATTATTGGCACAGCAAAGGAAAAGGCCGGGGTGTTATCGTTTGTTTTTGATCATGTGCATGCTCACGATGTCGGCACGATCCTCGATCAGGAGGGCGTTGCGGTGCGCGCCGGTCACCATTGTGCCATGCCGGTGATGCAGCGCTTCGGCGTGCCGGCGACGGCGCGGGCGTCTTTTGCGTTCTACAATACCATCGAAGAAATTGACGTGTTGGTGCACGCCATTGAGCGCGTCTTGAAGGTGTTTGGCTGATGTCGGAACTCGACGATCTCTACCAAGAGGTTATCCTCGACCATAACAAGAGCCCGCGGAATTTTCGCGCCATCGACGGCGCCAATCGCCGCGCCGAAGGGTACAATCCGCTGTGCGGGGATCAGGTTACGGTGTATCTGCAGGTCGAAGACGGTGTGATCAAGGACATCAGCTTTCAGGGTTCCGGCTGCGCGATTTCCAAGGCTTCGGCCTCGATGATGACGACCGAGCTCAAGGGAAAGCCCGAGAGTGCGGCACACGAACTGTTTGAAAACGTTCATCACATGCTCACCGGCGAAGCGGGTAGTGACGGCGGCAGCGAGCGGGTCGGCAAATTGGCGATACTCTCGGGCGTATGCAAGTTTCCCGCCCGGGTGAAGTGCGCCAGCCTTGCCTGGCACACCATGGAATCGGCACTAAAAGGCGAAAATCAACCGGCTAAAACCGAATGAATTCGGCGACGCGAAACCGAATAGGCGGCGACGACAATGACAACTGACAAACCGATTATTCTGAAACGGGATTGTCCGGCAGTGATGGTGCCGAGCGGCGAACCGCTGTCGCTTCACTCCGGCAGTCAGGTGTGGCTTACCCAGGCGTTGGGCGGCGGTTACACGGTGATGACCGATCACGGCTATACGGTGCGCATTGATGGTCGCGATGGCGACGCGCTTGGTTTGGTGGATGCGGCATCGCCGGTTGCGCCAACGACGGGAGATGCGGGTTCGGTGCAAGAGCGGGTCTGGCAACAACTGCGCTCCTGTTTCGATCCGGAAATCCCAGTCAATATTGTTGACTTAGGTCTGATCTATGACTGCCGGGTCGAAGCGTTGCCAGGCGGTGGCTACAAAGCCTTGGTGCAATTTACCTTGACGGCGCAGGGTTGCGGCATGGGTGAGGTTTTCAAGGCGGATATCCAGCGCAAGTTGCTCGAAGTGAGCGATGTGCGCGAGGCGACCGTTGATTTGGTTTGGGATCCGCCGTGGAGCCAGGGCCGCATGTCGGTCGAAGCCAAACATCAACTCGGTATTGAATAGCCGCGAGAGCATATGGAAAGCATCAATCAGACCATTATCGAAGCTGAAGTCATCGAGGCTTTGCGCACTGTTTTCGACCCGGAGATCCCGGTGAATGTTTACGAGCTGGGCTTGATCTATTTGGTCGAGGTGAGCGCCGAAGGAGCGGTGATGATTCGCATGACGCTGACCTCGCCGCATTGCCCGGCGGTGCAGTCGATGCCGGCGGAAATCGAAGGTAAGGTCCGGACGATTTCAGGTGTCACCGATGTGTCCATCGATCTCGTGTGGGACCCGCCTTGGGATCAAGCTAAAATGTCGGAAGCGGCGCGGCTCCAGTTGGGGATGATGTGATCGCGTTGAACTGTCCCGGGTTTTAGCTAGGACCAACGATTCCAATTGAGATTCCTATGCCCTTGACGCCGTTTGAACAGTTGGGCGGTGAAGCGAAACTGCGCGCGGTGGTCGATATCTTCATCGAGCGGGTTTTCGCTGACCGAATGATCGGATTTTTCTTTCGTGGCGCCGATAAGGCGCGCATTAAAGAGATGGAATATCAGTTGGCCGCAAGTTTTCTCGGCGCCAATGTCGAATATGGCGGTCGACCGTTAGATCAGGTGCACCGTAAGTTCCCGATTATGGGCGGCCATTTCGCGAGAAGGCGGCAAATTCTGAAGGAGTGCATCGAGGCCCACGGCATATCCGACGAGATCAAAAAACTCTGGCTCGATCATACCGACGCGCTCCGGGGGCTAATCACGCCCGAAAGCGATTCGGGATGCGATCCGATGGCCGCGCGCGAACGCGCCAAAACTGTCTAACCCTGGAAACTTTTTGCATTTTTCGTCGATGAACATTTGTCGATGCCAAAACGTTGTGCTACTAATAGTAGTGGGCGTCAGGTAGTCATCTAGGAATTGTGTGAGATTAGCCGAGCTTTACAGCCAACCTAGGTTGACCCTATCGGTTGAGTTCTTTCCTCCAAAGACAGAAAAAGGCGAGGAAAACCTCTTCAGCGAGATCGAGCTGATCAAGAGGATAAACCCCGGCTTCTGTTCTGTTACGTACGGGGCGGGCGGAAGCACGCGCGAAAAAACCGTCGATTTGGTGGATACGATTCATTCCGGTTGTGGTCTCGAAGTGATGTGCCATCTTACCGTGGTTGGTCAATCGAAGGACGATGCCCGGAATATACTAAGAAAACTCGAAGAATTCGGTATTGAAAATATTCTCGCTCTCGGCGGTGACCCACCCCAGGGAATGGCGGACTGGCAACCGCACCCGGAAGGTTTTCAGCATGCCATCGAGTTAGTTCGCGAAGCGGTGGCGATGGGGTGTTTTTCGGTTGCTGTGGCGGGCTTTCCGGAAGTCCATCCGCGGGCGGTCAGCCGACAAGCCGATCTGCGATTTCTCAAAGAAAAAGTCGATGCCGGGGCCGATGCCATCATCACACAACTGTTTTACGACAACCAAGATTTTTACCGTTTCAGCGACGATCTGCGCAAGCTCGGCGTGACCGTGCCGATTATTCCTGGAGTCTTACCGCTTCAGTCGGCGCCACAGGTGCGCCGTTTCACCTCGCTCTGTTGTTCGAAGATTCCGGCTAAACTGGAGAGAGAGTTGGTCAAAGTCGAGAGCGATGAGGATGCCGCGGTTGAGCTGGGCATCGAGTATGCAACCCGGCAGTGCGACGAGTTGATCAAATTCGGCGTACCGGGGCTGCATTTCTACACACTCAACAAATCCTATTCAATCTTGGCAATTCACAAAAATCTGGGTTTGTAATTTTTCCGAATTCCAGAAGTTTTTAGTTTCCTTCCCGGCAGTTTTCGCTAGGTAACGAAAGCAATATGGCTGATAACGAAACGGTTAGCGTCGAAGAAGATAACCAGCAGGTCGAAGTCCGCAAGCAGAAGCTCGCCAAGCTCCGCGATGACGGGCAGATAGTTTATCCCAACGATTTCAAGCCGTCTCATTCCGTGGCGGATGTTTTTGCCCAAGCGGCGAGTTTGAGCGACGAGGCGCTGCACGCCAAGTCACTTAACGTTGCCGTGGCCGGGCGGATTATGGCGATCCGGCGCATGGGCAAAGCGTCTTTTTTTCATATCCAAGACCGGCGCGGCCGGCTGCAGATTTATGCGCGCAAAGACAAGCTCGGCGATGATGCCTATGAGTTGTTTCAAACCTTCGATGTCGGCGATCTGGTCGGTGTCTCCGGCCATCTATTTCGCACCAAAACCAAGGAACTGACCGTCGAAGCCGCGAGCCTGCGCTTGCTCACCAAGTGTCTGCGACCGCTGCCGGAAAAGTGGCATGGTTTGGCCGATGTCGAAGCGCGTTACCGCCAGCGCTATGTCGATCTGATGGTCAACCTCGACGTGCGCGACTTGTTCGAAAAGCGCTCGCGCATCGTGCGGTTGGTCCGGAGATTTTTTGAAGACCGCGATTTTCTCGAAGTCGAGACACCGATGATGCAGTCGATCCCAGGCGGAGCGGCGGCTAAACCGTTCATCACCCATCACAACGCCCTCGATTTGGAGTTGTATCTCCGAGTCGCCCCTGAGCTTTTTCTCAAGCGTCTGTTAGTCGGCGGTTTTGAGCGGGTCTTCGAGCTCAACCGGAGTTTTCGTAACGAGGGAATCTCGGTGCGGCATAATCCAGAATTCACCATGGTTGAGTTTTATCAGGCATACGCGACGTTCGAGGATTTGATCCAGCTCACCGAAGAGTTGTTTGTCGCCATCGCCCAAGATGTCGCCGGCGGGTTGCAGCTGCCTTACAACGGCGCAACCATTGACTTGACCCGGCCCTGGCAGCGCATGACGATTCGCGACGCGGTCATGGTTCATGGCGGCGCCGATGATAAAGACGTGGCGAGCCTTGAGAGGCTGCAAACCTTCGCCCAACAGCGCGGACTGAAAATCGATCTCGATGTTCCCTACGGTAAACTTCTGGTGGCGGTTTTCGAGGAGGTTGCCGAAGCGAAGTTGATTCAGCCGACGTTCATGACCGGGTATCCGATCGAAGTTTCGCCACTGGCACGCAAGAACGATCGAAGCCCGGCGCTGGTCGACCGCTTCGAGCTCTATATCGGCGGCCGGGAGCTTGCCAATGCTTTCTCCGAACTCAACGATCCGGCCGACCAGCGGCAACGTTTTCTCGAACAGATGCAAGCCCGAGCCGCCGGCGATGAGGAAGCCAATCCCATCGATGACGATTATGTTCGCGCCCTCGAGTACGGCATGCCGCCCGCCGCCGGCGAGGGCATCGGCATTGACCGCTTAGTGATGTTTTTCACTGATTCGCCCTCCATCCGGGATGTCATTCTTTTTCCCCTGTTGCGCCCGCACCGTTAGCTTCCACGTCGATCCAACCGATGCGCTACGAACTTTTCATCGGCCTGCGTTACTTGCAGGCGCGCCGGCGCGAGACGTTCATCTCGCTCATCACCCTGATTTCCATCTGCGGCGTCATGATCGGCGTGATGACTTTAAACGTCGTGATGTCGGTCATGACCGGTTTCGAAGAAACCTTGCGCGACCGGTTGCTCGGCATCAATGCTCATATTGCTCTGGTCAAATCCGGCGAGCCGATGCGGGATTACGACAAGCTCGTGGAGCGAATGAGCAAGGAGCCGGGCGTGGTCGCGGCGTCGCCGACGATTTACGGCCAGGTGATGCTGACTGCCGGTCCGCGCGTGACCGGCGTGGTGGTTCGCGGCGTCGATCCGGACCGTGTCAATGGCGTGGTGAATATCCAGAGTTTCATGCGCGAGGGCAGCCTCGACGGACTAAAAATTCAGCACCCGATCCAAGTCGATGAACGGACCGTAAACCTGCCGGGGATCATTCTCGGCGAGCGATTAGCCAATCAGCTGGGAGTTTTTCGCGGCAGTCCGGTGCAGGTGGTGTCGCCGTTGGGCAGCCCCACAGCGATCGGGGTTATCCCTAAAGTGCGCCGCTTCGTCGTCAGCGGGATTCTCAAGAGCGGCATGAGCGAGATCGATTCGACCCTGGTTTTCATGAGTCTCACCGATGCCCAAAAGTTTTTTGAACTGGGCGATGGCGTGACCAATATCGAGATGCGGGTGCAGGACGTCAGCCGCTCGCGCGAAATTGCCGACCGGATTCAGCGGCAATTGGGATTCCCCTATTTCGCCGAAGATTGGACGCGCTTATGGCCCAATCTGTTTTCCGCTCTGAAATTGGAAAAAACCGTTTACTTTCTTGTCTTGCTCTTGATGGTGTTGATCGGCGCCTTCAATATCGTCTCGACTCTTGTCATGGTCGTAATGGAGAAGCGTAAAGACATTGCGATCCTGCGTTCCATGGGTGCGACCCAAAAAAGCATCCGGCGGATTTTTTTGTTGAAGGGCTGTTTGATCGGCGTGGTGGGAACGATCTTGGGTGTGATCTTGGGTTTTTTGGTCTGTATCCTGATCTCCAAGTATGAGTTTCAGTTGCCGGATGGGGTTTTTCTGATTCAAACGGTTCCCGTGCGGATCTATTGGAGCAACTTCATTATGGTGGCATTGGCATCCTTTGTCGTCTGTTTGTTGGCGAGTCTTTATCCGGCCCGCCAGGCGGCCAAATTGGACCCCGTCGAAATCATTCGTTATGAGTGAGCTGCTCGCCGTGCGCGACCTGCGCAAGTCTTTTATTGAAGGTGCCAGCGAGATTCATGTTCTGCGCGGCGCGAACTTCGATTTGGCCGAAGGGGAGCGGGTCGCTGTTGTCGGGCAGTCGGGGGTTGGCAAGAGCACGCTTCTGCATATTCTCGGCACTCTCGACCGGCCCACTTCCGGGCAGATTCTTTTTCGCGGCAAAGAGCTGCCGTTGGACGACGAGACCTCACTGTGTGAGTTCCGCAATCGGCAGATTGGCTTCGTCTTTCAGTTTCACTATTTGTTGCCGGATTTTTCGGCAATCGAAAATGTCATGTTTCCAGCGTTGATCCGGGGGATGAATGCGCAGCAGGCGCGCAGTGAAGGCGAACGATTGCTGGAACGTGTCGGACTGAAAGACCGCATGAACCACCGCCCGGGAAAGCTTTCCGGCGGCGAGCAACAGCGGGTGGCGGTTGCCCGGGCAGTGATTCTCCAGCCCAGTCTGGTGCTGGCCGACGAACCCACCGGCTCATTGGATTTGCGGATTGGCGCAGAGGTGCAGGAGCTGCTATTCCAGCTCAATTTGGAATATAATATTGCTTTGATCGTCGCCACCCATAATCATGAGTTTGCCGACAAGATCGGCCGCCGGGTCGAGCTGCGCGATGGCCAGTTGTACGCTGGCTAGTCGCCAGTTCAGAAACCTTTACAACAACGGCTCATTTTGCTAATAGAATGGAAACCTTGGCAACTTTGGAGAGCGGATTTTTGAAGCCATCCATGAAGCCTTCCAAACTACTCACAATCGCTTTTATATTAAAATTACTTGGTGCGGTCTGTTTTGGCGATAGTTCTGCGTCGGCTCAAGAGGCGGCTCGCCTCAAAGACGTGCGTATCGGCGGTAACGTTAGGGTCGAAGAGGACGGCATTCGTTTGCATGTTAAAAGTCGACCGGGAGATCCTTTCAATCCCACGCTTGTCGAACAAGACGTTAGAGCAATTTACCGTATGGGGTTCTTCGACGATGTGCAAGCCGAGTTGTCGCCGGACAATGTCTTGACCTACGCGGTCAAGGAGAAGCCCTATATCCGGGAAGTGCGCATCCAGGGTTTGTCGCAGGTGTCGAAGGACAAGGTTGAGACCGCTCTCGGGGTGTCTCCGCGGACTATTTTAGACCGGAGCAAAGTTTCGGAGGGTGTCGACAAGGTGCGCAAGCTTTTCACCGAACAGGGCTATGTCAACGCTGCGGTGGACTTCGCTATCTCTCCTGAAGCGAACAACCAAGTAGCGGTGGTGCTCGACATCGTTGAAGGGAACCGGTTACTGATCAAACGTATATCGTTTGAAGGCAATAAAGCTTTCTCCGAAAGTGAACTCAAGGATTTACTGACCACCAAAGAGGAGTGGATTTTTTCATACTTCACCAATCGCGGTGTTCTTGATCGCGATATCTTGACCAATGATGTGGCGATACTCTCGAACCATTACAACGACAACGGTTACGTCGAGAATAAGGTCGATGAGCCGTTGATTGTCAGGGCAAAGGACGGTCTCGAAGTGATTTTCCGGGTAAGTGAAGGGCCCCAGTATCGTGTCGGTCGAGTCGAGATCGGTGGAGAATTGATCGAAGACGGTCAGAAGATGCTCAAATCAGTAAAGCTTACGACCGGACAGATTTTTCGCGGCAACAGGTTGCGCGACGATGTTACCACCCTAAACGAGATGTATGCGAACAAAGGGTTCGCTTTCGTGCAGGTTGATCCGATGACGCAGATCGATCAAGCGAAAAAATTAGTCGATGTCGCACTGGTGATCAACAAAGGGCCGCCGGTCTATTTCAACCGGGTATTGATAGCGGGAAACACCAAGACTCGCGACAAGGTGGTGCGCCGCGAGTTAGTTGTCAATGAACAGGAACTCTACTCCGGCGTCAAAGTAACTCAGAGCCGCAACGCGCTTCAGCGCACCGGTTATTTTGAGGACGTACAGCTAAACACCAAAAAGACCGATCAGCCGGACGCACTCGATCTCAACGTTGATGTGAAGGAAGGACCGACCGGGACATTTCAGGTCGGCGCCGGTTACAGTAGTGGCGATGGTTTCTTATTCAATGCCAACGTCTCGGAAAAGAATTTGATGGGCCGGGGACAGAGCATGAGCGGCAATTTTAGCATTGGCTCCAGCCGGCAAGATTATATCTTCAACCTAACCGATCCCTATTTCCTAGATTCTAAAGTATCACTGGGGATGGACGCATTTAACACGACTCGTGATTATACGGACTTCAACGAAAAGAAGATGGGCTTCGCGGTCAATAGCAGCTACCCATTAAAGGGCTTTACCTTGCCATTTTTCAATAGCCCGGTTAGTGCCGCGGCGCCGGGTTCTGACGCTAACGCAAGCCAGCAAATTACTTATTGGGACTTCATGCGCGCTGGTTTGGCTTATGAATTTACCCATGACGATATTACGGGGGTTTCGGCTGGCGCCTCTCAAAGCATTAAGGACGAGGAGGGCAAGAGTCTCACAAGTAGCGTAACCCCAAGCCTTACCTATGATAGCCGGGATCACTTCTTTACACCGACAGAGGGGTCTAAACTTGGCATATCGACGAAGATGGCAGGCTTGGGTGGAGACACTCGCTTTCTGAAAACCGATTTGACCGCCCGTTGGTATTACACCTTGTTAAAGGACCCCAGTTGGGGTGGTGCCTATGTCTTAGGACTTGGCGGCCAGCTCGGTTATGGTCTCGGCTTTGCCGGTAACAAGGATGGAGGAAACGATTTGCCGTTGTTTGAGCGCTATTTTCTCGGTGGTATTAATTCAATACGGGGGTTCGCCGAGCGAAGTATCGGGCCCCGCTCGCCATCGGGTTGCGATAGTAACGGCCAGAACTGTACTGGTACTGAGGTTACCGGCGGTGATAGAGCAGTGGTGCTCAATGCCGAGGTCGCATTCCCCGTTATGGAGCAATACGGTTTACGGGGTGTAGTGTTTTTTGATGTCGGCAATTCCTTCGACTCGTTCAACTTCAGCGACATGCGTCGATCGGTCGGTTTCGGCGGCCGTTGGATGTCTCCCTTTGGCCCATTGCGTGTCGACCTCGGATTTCCCATTACCAAGAAATCCGGTGACGAAACTTCTGTGCTCGGATTCTCCGTCGGCGCTCAGCCTTAACGGATTGCTTCATTTTTACTACCACAAACGTAACTGGAGGTTATGAGTGAAATATTGGTTCGTGCTGTTACTGTTGGGGCTATCCTGGACGCCTGGTATGGCGCAGGATCGGATGAAAATCGGTTATATCGATGTACGACGGGTGGTCACCGAGTCCGCCCCAGGAAAACGAGCCGGCGAACGCTTGCAGGCCCAGCTGAAAAAAGCCGAGGCGGACACGCTCAAAGAGCGCCAAGACCTTGAACGGCTGCGCGCCGATCTCGAAAAGAAAGGCCCGTTGCTAAAAGAGGAAGAGAGACGAAATCTCGAATTGGATTTTCAGAAGCGTTCGGTTACTCTTCAGCGAACCATGGGCGACCTGCAACAGGAAATACAATTAAGAGAGCGCGAGATGATGCAAGATATTCTCAAGGATCTCGAAGGGGTCGTTAGCGAAATCGGCAAAGCCGATAAGTTTACCCTAATCCTCGATCGTTCGCAGATTCTTTTCGGCGATCAGGCCATCGATCTCACCAACAAGGTGATTGAGACCTTCAATCGGGCCAAAAAGTAAGTGTCCATCGCGGCGAGAACTTTAGCTGAACTGGCGTCCTTTGTCGGCGGAAAGGTTGTTGGCGATGGCGCGGTCATCATTCAACGGGTGGCGCCCATAGACGAAGCGGCTAGCGGTGAGATTACCTTTCTTACCAATACCCGCTACGCCAAATACTTGGAACGTTGCCGGGCCAGCGCGGTCATTGTCGGTATCGGCGCTGCAGCGGAATATTTCGGGCGGTCGCCGGTTGCGTTTCTTGAAGCTGCGGACCCCTATGTCGCGTTCGCGAAGATTCTCCAGCTGTTTTCGCCAGCCGCTCCGCTAGCCCAAACTCGCAGTGCTCAAGCCAGCATCGATGCATCGGCGGTCATTGACGAGGGAGTTACGGTTTTCCCGCTTGCCTATGTCGGCGCGCGTGTCAAAGTTGGCCGCAATTCAGCGCTTTACCCGGGTGTCTTTGTCGGCGACGATGTCGAGATCGGTTCCGATTGCGTACTTCATCCCAACGTCGTGGTTAGACATGGATGCCGCATCGGTGATCGGGTGATACTTCACGCGGGTGTGGTCATCGGCAGCGACGGTTTCGGCTATGCCGGCCGCGGCGAGAGTCGTGTCAAGATTCCACAAATCGGTGTTGTCGTGGTCGAAGATGACGTTGAGATTGGTGCAAATACAACCATCGATCGTGCGACTCTGGGCCGAACGGTGATACGCCGCGGCGCCAAGATCGACAATCTCGTGCAGATCGCCCACAATGTGAATATCGGGGAGCATTCGGTAGTCGCAGCCCAGGCGGGTATCGCCGGAAGTACCAAGGTTGGCAAACATGTGACCATCGCTGGGCAGGCGGGCATCGTCAATCATATTGAGATCGGCGATGGAGCTATCATCGGCCCACAATCAGGGATCCCCAAGTCGGTGCCTGCCGGTGTGGTTTTGTCCGGAGGCATCGCTGCGGCACCGCATCATGAGTGGCTCAAAGTGATGACACTGTTGCCGCAACTGCCGAAGCTGTGGGCTTCGGTTCGTGCCATGGAACGACAAATTGCCGACTTAGTAAAAAAATAATAAAAAGATTGCCGATGTTGGACGCCAAGGAAATCCTCAACTATTTGCCGCACCGTTATCCGTTCCTTTTGGTCGACCGGATCGTCGAGATCCAAGGTGACGAAAAGATCGTCGGCGTCAAGAATGTATCTTTCAATGAGCCGTTTTTTCAGGGCCATTTTCCGGATCATCCCGTCATGCCCGGTGTTTTGATTTGCGAAGCGATGGCGCAAGTGGGAGCGATCTTTGCCCATACCACCCGCGGTGGTATGAACGATAAGCGAATATTCATGCTAACCGGCCTCGATCAGGTGAAGTTCAAGCGCCCGGTCGTACCCGGCGATCAATTGCGCATGGAATTGACCTGTCAAAAGCGCCGGGGCGCCTACTGGAGGATGCAAGGCGTGGCTACGGTTGACGGTAAAGTCGCGGCGCAAGCGCTGATCTCGGCCATGGAAGTTGGGATGGAGTAGGACGGTCGGCGCAGTTGGCAAAAATTCACCCCACCGCGATAGTCGATCCGCACGCAGATCTGGCGAACGATGTTGTGATTGGTCCCTATGTTGTTATCGGCGCCAATGTCAAAATTGCCGCGGGAACTAAGATTCAGTCCCATGCAGTTGTCGATGGGTTGACCACGATGGGGCGCGGCAATGTGGTTTTTCCGTTCGCGACCGTGGGGACGATTCCTCAGGATCTAAAATATCGAGGCGAACCCAGCGAGCTCATCATCGGTGACAATAACACCATCCGGGAGTTCGCGTCGCTCAATCCGGGGACTGTCGGTGGCGGTATGATCACTCGGGTGGGCAGTCAAAACCTGCTCATGATGTATTGTCATATTGCCCATGACTGCATCGTCGGGAATCGCAACGTCATCGCCAACGGCGCCACCCTCGGCGGCCATGTCGTGATCGAGGATAACGTCATTGTCGGCGGTTTGGTCGGGATTCATCAGTTCGTGCGGATCGGTTCGGGGGCGATTCTCGGCGCCGGCGCGATGGTTTCCAAGGATGTGCCGCCGTTTTGCAATGCTACCGGCGACCGCGCCAAATTGCATGGTCTCAACGTCGAGGGGATGAAACGGCGCGGTTTCGACAAAGCCAAAATCGACGCGATCCATAAAGCCTATCGCGTCGTGTTTCGCTCCAAGCTCAAAACCAACGAGGCCTTGGAGAAGATCCGCAAGGAGTTGCCGGCGCTGCAGGAGATCGAACAGTTTGTATCTTTCATCGCTGCTTCTGAGCGCGGGATTTGCCGCTAGATCCTTGTGTTTATCTACCGTAGCGCGGAGCCTTTCGAGGTCACCACGATGAATCGAATCGGATTGATTGCCGGGAACGGCAAGTTTCCGCTGATTTTTGCCGAGGAAGCGAAGCGTCAGGGCTACTCGGTTGTCGCGGTGGCGCATCGCGAGGAAACCGATGCGTCCCTGGAAGATCGCGTCGACGAGTTTACTTGGATTTACGTCGGTCAATTGGGAAAAATTATTCGAACTTTTCAAAAAGCCGGCGTGGCCGAGGCGGTGATGGCTGGCGGTATTCGCAAGGTCCGACTACTCGGTAATTTCCGACCGGATCTCCGTGGCGCGCGTTTTCTTGCTAGGATCAAAAGCCGCGAAGACGACGCGCTTTTGCGCGGCATCGCAGATGAGCTGGCTAGCGACGGTATTCGGATTGTCGACTCGACTTTCTGCTTGACCAGTCTCATCGCGCGAGAAGGGGTTCTGACGCGCAAAACGCCCAGCGCGGCGCAGTGGGACGATATTAGGTTGGGGATTCGCTTGGCGAAGGAAATCGGTCGATTAGGTATTGGGCAGACGGTAGTTTTAAAGAATCAGGTGATTCTCGCTGTCGAAGCGGTAGAAGGCACCGACGCGGCGGTTCAACGCGGCGGCCAGTTGGCCAAATCGGGCTGTGTGGTCGTCAAGGTCAGTAAGCCGCAACAGGATTTGCGCTTCGATGTGCCGGCCGTCGGTGTCGAGACGATCAATTCTCTGCGCGAGGTTGGCGGCGCGGTGCTCGCCATTGAGGCAGGCAAAGCGATATTGATCGAAAAAGAAGAATTGTTGCGTACAGCTGATGATTGCGGCATCGCCGTCGTCGCGATAGCCGCTTAGCCGGCAAGGAACATGGCCCTCCAAGCATTACCCGTCGCGGTCGTCGGTGTCGGATATCTCGGCAAGTTTCACGCGGAGAAGTATGCGTCGTCGGAAATGGCACACCTCGTCGGTGTGGTCGATGTCGACGGCGAGCGCGCCCGCGCGATCGGCCATTTGGTGGGAGCGCAGGCGTTTACCGACTATCGCGAGCTTTTCGGCAAAATTCGCTGCGCCAGCATTGCTGTGCCGACTCGTTATCATTACCGAGTCGCACGGGAGTTTCTTGCCGCCGGTATCGATGTCTTGGTCGAAAAACCGTTGACTGCGGACTTGGCGGAGGCCAACGAGCTGGTCGCGTTAGCGGCGGCCAAGGGTGCGTTGCTCCAAGTCGGTCATCTTGAACGGTTCAATCCGGCGATTCGCCGTCTCGAGGGCATTATTAAGGATCCTAAATTCGTCGAATGCCACCGCCTGGCGCCTTTTATCGAGCGCGGCACGGATGTCGATGTCGTGTTGGATCTGATGATCCACGATATCGACGTCATCACCAGCTTGGTGCGCTCACCGATTCGGCGGGTCGAGGCGGTGGGTGTACCTGTGTTGACCGAAATGCCTGACATCGCCAATGCACGTATCACCTTCGAGAACGGCTGCATTGCCAATGTCACCGCCAGCCGTGTGTCGATCAAGCGCGAACGTAAGGTGCGTTTCTTTCAACCGGACGCGTATATCTCCATCGACTACGATCAACGGCGCGCGCAGATTTTTCATAAGCCGAAACCGGGGGCCGGTTGGCTTGATATCCGCGCCGAGAATATTGAAATCAAAGATGGCGACGCCCTGGCCGACGAAATCGATTCCTTTCTCGATTGCGTACGTACCCGGACTCCTCCACTCGTCGGCGGTACTGAAGGTTTGCGGGCCTTGGAAATCGCCTCCATGATCAGCGCTCAGCTGTCCGACCTTGCGACCTAACGAGCGCGTGGCAAGTCGAGCGAAGCAAGTGATGTTGGTGGTTGGCGAAGCATCGGGTGATGTGCATGGCGCCAATTTGGTCAAGGCTCTACATCGCCAAGATGCCAATTTGAAAATATTCGGGGTTGCCGGCGAGCAGTTGCAGGAAACCGATTTCGAGGAACTCTTCAACGTCTCGCAGCTGACCGGAATGGGACTCGTGGAGCTTGCCGGCAACATGAAAAATATTTGCCAGGCGTATCAGCTTTTGCGCGGCGCGCTCAGACAGCGAAGGCCGGATTTACTGATCCTCATTGATTTTCCCGAATTCAATCTGCGACTGGCGCGCATTGCCAAATCGCTGCGAATACCCGTGCTCTATTACATCAGTCCGCAAATTTGGGCTTGGCGCCGCGGCCGGGTTCGCCAGATCGCCGAGTCGGTCGATCGGATGGCCGTGGTGTTTCCCTTTGAAGTCGATTTTTATCAGCGCCACGGTGTCAATGTGGCGTTTGTCGGCCATCCATTATTAGAGACTGTTTCGGCGGAACAAAGCCGTGAATCGGTGTTGGCGCGTTACGGCCTCAATCCTGGGAAAAAGTCTATTGCGCTTTTGCCCGGTAGCCGCCACGGTGAGGTGAGCCGTCATCTACCAACGATGCTCGCGGCCGCCACAGAGATGCAGGCGGCGGACAACGTGCAGTTCTATTGTCTGCGCGCGAGCACGATCGAGACCGGCGATTTGCGGAAGATGATTGCCAATGCGACGATTCCCATCATCGAGCAGGATCGCTATGACGCTTTGCGGGCGGCGGATCTGGTTTGGACCGCGTCTGGTACGGCGACTCTCGAAACCGCGCTGCTGACGCGCCCCATGGTTGTCGTTTACCGCGTGTCTTGGCTGACTTATTTCATAGCGCGGCTTCTCGTCCGGGTTGAGCATATCGGTATGGTCAATCTGATCGCCGGCAAGCGCCTGGTGCCGGAGTTGGTCCAGGGCGAGTTTAATCCGCCGCGCCTGATCGCCGAAAGCCGCCGGATGTTAAGCGACGACAAAGCGCGCTCGGATATTGTTGAAGAACTTACTCGGCTGCGCGAGCGTTTGGGATCCCCCGGCGCGGCCGAACGTGTGGCGCAAATAGCACTTGGTATGATTATATGAAAAACCCAGAGCAGACCAATGCGTTAAAAACCTACCGCCGCTTGTTGCAGTTTCTAAAGCCTTATATCTGGCCGTATTTTGTTTTGGGGATGATTTGTATGGTGCTGTACGGCGTGACCGACGGTTCGATTCCGTTCCTGGTGCAGCCGATCATGGACGGAGTGTTCGGTCGAAAGGATCAAGCGACGCTCAACATGATCCCGTTTTTAGTGATTGGACTCTTTGTGTTCCGCGGTGTGATGCAATTTGGCCAAAGCTATCTTACCGATTATGTTGGCTTGCGCATCATCAACGATGTGCGTAATGCGCTCAATCGCCACTTCCAGTCGCTTTCCTTGTCATTTTTTTACCGCCATCCTACGGGGACCTTGATTTCTCGGGTCAACAGCGACGTCCTGTTACTCCGCTTCTCGATCACCGATGCGCTGGCGTCGTTTCTAAAAGACACCACTTCCCTGATCGCTTTGGTCACGGTCGCGTTCCTGAAGGATTGGGTACTGGCGTCGATCGCCTTTTTCGTTTTTCCCGCCTCCGTGCTGCCGATCATGCGACTCAGCGGAAACATGAAGAAATTTACCAAGCGCGGGCAAGTGAGCACCGGCAGGCTCACCGTGCTGCTGCAAGAGAGCATTCAAGGCAACCGAATCGTTAAGGCTTTCGGCATGGAAAACTACGAAGACCGGCGCTTCATGGCCGAGAATGGCCGTCTGTTTAAACAATCGCTGCGCGCCAGTAGGATCAAGTCAATTGTTGCGCCTTCGATGGAACTGCTGGCTTCATTCGGTATTGCCGGCGTCGTTTGGTACGGCGGCTGGAGCGTGATCCGGGGCGGCCGCACCCAAGGCGAGTTCTTTGCGTTCATGGCGGCGATGTTTCTCATGTACGCGCCATTCAAAGGCCTTAGTCGTACCTATGCGGCGGTCCATCAAGGTCTGGCTGGCGCCGAAAGAGTCTTCGAGACGCTCGACGAAAAGCCTGAGGTTAGCGACAAACCGGACGCCCAACCGGCTAAGCCGTTCACGCGCAAGATCGAATTCCAGAATGTCAACTTTGCCTACGCGGAAACTCCGGTACTGAAAAACATCACTCTCACCGTCGAAGCGGGCCAAATGGTTGCGTTGGTTGGGATGAGCGGCGTCGGTAAAAGCACGCTGGTCGATTTGATCCCGCGTTTTTACGATGTCAAATCAGGTCGAATCCTTGTTGACGGTGTCGATGTTCGCGATCTCACGGTGCAGTCACTGCGCGCCCAAATCGGCATTGTTACGCAGCACACGTTCCTGTTCAACGATACCATACGCAACAATATCGCCTACGGCGATCCCGAGCGGGATATGGATGCGATCATCGCCGCGGCCAAGGCGGCCCATGCCGATGAGTTCATCGATGCGATGCCCAACGGTTATGACTCGGAGATCGGCGAATTGGGGCTGCAACTATCTGGTGGCCAGCGCCAACGGTTGGCGATCGCACGGGCGCTGCTGAAAAACGCGCCGATTCTGATCCTCGACGAAGCGACCTCCTCGTTGGATGCCGACTCCGAACGTTCGGTTCAAGACGCGCTGGAAACTCTGATGCGCACCCGGACGACGATCGTTATCGCCCATCGGCTGTCGACTATACGCAAGGCTGATCGGATTGTCGTGATGGTCGATGGTGCGATCGCCGAAGAAGGCACCCATGACGAATTGCTTGCCCGCGATCGCGAATATAGCCGGCTCTACTCGCTTCAATTGCTGGATAACCGCCAAACGAACGAAGCCGAATTGGTTCACTAGGACGCGTCTCACGAGCGATGTGGTTCATTGGCTATAACTGCCTGCTCACGTTCCTGTTCTTGCTGACCTTCCCGATTACGCTAATTGTGCCGCTGTTAGGCAAACGATTTAGCGCTGGGCTGTGGCAGCGCTATGGTTTTTTCCCACAAGCACAAGTGCGCTCCATGGCGGGCGCCAGGCCGGTTTGGATCCACGCATCATCGGTCGGCGAAGTGCGTTCGGTTTCCACGCTGATACGGGAGTTGAAAGCGCACCATCCGCGCCGGCGAATTTTGTTGTCGACATTTACGTTCACCGGCAATGAGATTGCCAAGAAAATTTCCGGGGTCGATGGGGTAATTTTCTTGCCCCTCGATTTATTGTGGACCGTTCGGCGCGCCTTGACCCAGTGGAACCCGTCTTTAATGGTTTTTGTCGAAACCGAGATATGGCCGAATCTGTTGGGCGAATGCTTTCGCCGCGGCATTCCGACGGTAATGCTCAGCGGTCGCTTGTCGGCACGTTCCTATCCACACTATGAAAAATTCCGCAGCTTTTTCCGCCAAGTGCTGCTCCGTTTTGCCGCCATCGGGATGCAGACCGGCGAAGATGCCGAACGGATCATCAAGCTCGGCGCGGACGAAAGCAGGGTGTCGGTGGTCGGCAGCCTTAAATCGTCCGAGGCAAAGCCGCAATCGCCTCGCTTCACGCAATTGCCCCGTTACGGGAAAATGTTGCTAGTCGCCGGCAGCACGCATGCGGGCGAAGAGCAAACGCTGTTATCGACTTTCGCCGCGCTCCGGCCGAAATTTCCCGAGCTAACGATGGTTCTCGCGCCGCGCCATCCCCAACGTTTTGATGAGGTGGAGGATCTCCTGCGGCGCAGTGGCTTCGGTTATTGCCGGAGGAGCCGGACCGCGGATGATCGGCTATTTGCTCAAGATATCTTGCTCCTGGATACGCTGGGCGAACTCGGAGAGTTTTTTGCTTGCGGCGATATCGCGTTTGTCGGCGGCAGTCTAGTCGATGTCGGCGGTCACAATATTCTCGAACCAGCGCGGGCGGGCAAAGTGATTCTCTTCGGCCCCTACATGTCCAATGTGAAAGCGGTCGCCGAGGAATTCAAAGCCAAGGGGGCCGCCATCGAGGTTGCTGACGGCCACGCCTTGTGCACTACACTGGCTAAATTGTTAGCGGACGAAGACAAGCGGATCGCCATGGGAGAGCAGGCTCTCACTGTGTCGGTAAACGGAGATGTGGCAGTCGAGAATAACTACGCCCTGGCGGCACGCTACTTATCAGACTCGCGGGGTGCGACAGTGCAGGTTTCATAGTGCGGATGAGGAGATCGGTGATCGGTTTAACGTTTTATGTCTAGTACGGTGGTGCGGCGGGTGTGGCAGCGGAGCGGATTCCGTGGCAAGCTGCTTGGAACATTGTTATGGCCGGCGTCGTTGGGATATGCAGTCATCGTGCAGTTACGCAATTTATTTTTCACTCGGGGTTGGATTCAGTCGGTTCGCCTGCCCAGGCCGGTCATCAGTATCGGTAACTTGACGGTCGGCGGTACCGGTAAGACGCCAACCTGTGTTTGGCTCGCCGGTGAGTTGCGCCGTCAAGGGTTTAAAGTTGGAATCTTGAGCCGGGGTTACCGGCGCAAGGAAACTCAGCCGGTCATTTTGCAACCGAGCAAGATGAGTAGCGATATCGCTCAAAACGAAGACGAGTTGGCTCAGGCGGGGGATGAACCGCTGATGATGGCACGCTTTTACGAGCAGACCGTGGGGGTGGGAGCCGATCGCATGCAATCGGCCCAGGAATTGTTGCGCCGGGAAGATGTCGACGTTTTTGTCCTCGACGACGGATTTCAACACCGGCAAATCCAACGCGATGTCGATTTAGTGCTGCTCGGCAGCGACTATTCCGGCAGGGTGTTACCGGCCGGTCCATTTCGTGAACCGCGAGGCAACTTGAAGCGCGGCGATTACTGGCTTCTCACCGGAGCGGAAGCCGAGTGGCGCCGACATTTGCCACCGGACCGGTCAAAAGCGGCTTTCACTGGCTCCTTGCAACCCGTGGATATGATCACCTTCGACGCGCACCGCTGGAAGCGCTATCCGCTGACTATTTTGCATCACAGCAAGATCCTGACGGTCACGGGCATCGCCAATCCGCAAAAACTCTACCAAACGATTCACGAGTGGGAAGGTCAGATCGTTCATACTTTGGAATTCCCCGATCATCACGCTTACAGTACCAAAGATTGGCAAGAAATCAGCAGGATGGCGCGGTTGATCGATTTGATCATTACAACCGAGAAAGATATTCTTAAATTGATTCGCTATCCGTTCGCGCGTGATAAGCTCATGGCGCTCAGGGTCGGTATGCATGTCGCCGGCGGCGAACAACTGGTGGCGGCTGTCGTGGGCCGGATTCGTGAAGCGTGTAGTCGTGATTCATGACCGCAGCGAATCTCCGCCCCGCAGTATTCTTCGATCGCGATGGCACATTGATTCGCGACGTCGGCTATCTTACGCGACTCGAGCAGATTGAAATACTGGATGGTGTGCCGGCGGCAATCCGGGCCTTGCGCGATGGCGGTTTTAGAACTGTGGTAGTGACCAATCAGTCGGCGGTGGCGCGCGGCTGGCTTACAGAAGCAAAGTTGAAGCAGATTCACCTACTCATTCGAGAGCGGCTGGCCGATCAAGGTGCGATGTTGGATGCAATCTATTATTGTCCGCACCACCCGAGCGAGGGCATCGAGACTTATCGCGTGGCGTGCGATTGCCGCAAACCCAACTCAGGCATGATCCAACGTGCCGTCAAAGATCTGGCTTTGGCGCCCAAGCGATCCTATGTGGTCGGCGATCAGAATGTCGATCTTGAACTCGCCCTGCGGGTGGGGGCTACGCCTGTCCTGGTGCGAAGTAACGGTGAGCAGGCTCTGGTTTCTCATGTACAAGTTTTTGACAACCTAAGATCCGCCGCGGCCTGGATTCTGGCGCGTGGTCCGGTGCGGACCGAGGAGACTAGCCCATGAAGTCTCTGGTTACCGGCGCTGCTGGATTTATCGGTTCGCACTTGGTTGAGAAGCTTCTGGGAGCCGGCCACGACGTCGTCGGTGTCGATAGTTTCCTCGATAACTATCCGCGCCATTTTAAAGAAAACAATCTGGCGAGCTTCATCGAGCACCCGAAGTTTACCTTTTTTAGCGGGGATCTCACCAGGATCGATCTGAAGAAGTTGCTGCAAGACGTTGACTATGTTTTTCATCTCGCCGGTCAGCCGGGCGTGCGGTCGAGCTGGGGCAGCGAGTTCTCGCGTTATACCGAAAATAACATCAGCGCTACCCAGCTTCTCTTGGAAGCGGCCAAAGATCTAAAACTTGGCAAATTCGTTTACGCCTCGACCTCGTCGGTGTATGGCGATACTACCGATTTACCGATGCGCGAGGACGGTCTAACCCGGCCGGTGTCGCCCTATGGCGCCACCAAATTAGCCGCGGAGCATCTTTGTCATCTCTATAGCAAAGCCTACGCTGTTCCCACAGTGGCGCTACGTTTCTTTACCGTCTACGGACCGCGCCAGCGGCCGGATATGTTTTTCCACATATTCATGCGCGCGCTGTTGACCGGTGACGACGTGCCGCTCTACGACGATGGTGAGCAGACGCGCGATTTCACTTACTGCGGGGATATCGTCGATGGCCTCCTCAATGCGGCACAGTATTCCGGTCAGGGCGAAGTGTTCAATCTCGGCGGCGGTTGCCAAGTGAGTTTGCTCAGCGCCATCGACCTGGCGGAAAAGCTCGCCGGAATCAAGGCCAAGCTCCAACGTTTCGACCGCCAGCGCGGCGATGTGCGCCATACCCGCGCGCGCTTGGATTTGGCGCGGGAAAAATTGAACTATCGGCCACAGGTCGATTTGGCAGACGGACTCAAACAACAATGGGAATGGATTCGTTCCCTTGGGAGGTAAGCCATGAGCGACTATAGCGATGAGGATATCGGTAACATCATTTCCCTCGAACATGTTAATGTGCAAATCCCCGACCAAGCATTGGCGACGTTATTCTACGTGATGGGATTGGGTTGCACGCGCGATCCCTATCTCAACGTCGGTCTCAACAACATGTGGGCTAATATCGGTGAGCAGCAGTTCCACTTGCCGACGCGCAGCCCGCAGGTGATCGACGGCTACATCGGTCTGGTGGTGCCCCACTTCGAAGGCTTGGTCAAGCGCTTGGAATCCATCGCTGAGGGGCTCAAGGGAACCCAATTTTCGTTTCAACAAGAAGGCGAGCTCATCGTCGTGACCTGTCCCTGGGGCAATCGTTTCCGCTGCCACCCCAGCCAAACGGAATTCGGCGACATGGCTGCTGGGATGCCTTACGTCGAGTTCGCCGTAGCGCGCGGCGCCCTGGCGGGGATCTTACGTTTCTATCAAACAGTCTTCGGCGCGCCGACCGCCGTCGAGTCGGATGCCCGGGGCGAGTTCGGCCGCGTGAAGATCGGCCGGAGTCAGTCGCTATTGTTTCGCGAAAGCGATCGGGCGTTGCGACCGTATGATGGCCACCATGTCGCGATCTATGTTGCTAACTTTTCCGGTCCCTATGGAATCTTGAAGGGCCGGGGAGCCATCTCGGAAGATGTGCGCAATCACCAATTTCGCTTCAAGGAAATCAGCGATCCGGTCGACGCTAGCCACAAATTCTCGCTGGAGCACGAAGTGCGATCGCTGCGCCATCCGATGTATAACCGGTTCTTCGTCAACCGCGACGTAAACCAGACCCAGCGCGCTTACCGGCGCGGCTGGGACGCGTACACGCCGTATCTACGGTAGTTTAGACTAAGTTCAAAATTAAGATTTTGGGTGAAATTGGAGGCAGCGATTATGGCTATCAGTAAAGATCTTCTCGATATCCTGGCATGTCCCAAATGCAAAGGGGACATTCATCTCAACGACAAGGGTGACGGTTTGGTATGCAATGCCTGTCGCCTCATGTATCAAATTAAAGACGATATCCCGGTGATGTTGATCGACGAGGCGGTGCCGCTGTAAAAAAATGCGCGCGGTCAATTGGGACAACGTGCTGGTTTTACAAACCAGCTTTCTCGGCGACATGGTGTTGACGCTGCCATTGATCGCGGAAATCAGGCGAAGATTTCCGGTCAAAAAGCTGTCGCTGATGTGCACACCGCTCGGTGAGGAGCTTTTGCAGGATCACCCGGCGATTGATGAGATCATCGTCGATGACAAAAAAAAACAACATCGCGGTTGGCGGGGATTGCAAGACCAAGCGGCGGTGCTGCAACAGAAGCAATTTACGATTGCTCTGACGCCGCATAAGTCGGCGCGCACTGCTTACCTGTTGTACCAGGCAAAGATTCCCCAACGAATCGGCTTCCGCCAGAGTAAAGGTTGGTTTCTCTTTCATCATCGGGCCGAGCGCGATCCGTCCCGGCATGACGTCGAGCGTAACTTGTCTGTTCTGGAACCGCTAGGCGTGAGGGTTGAAGACTGCGCTCGGGAAATCGAACTTGTACCGCGGCCGGAAATCGACAATCAAGTTACCCAGAAACTCCGCGATTTGGGCGTTGTGGATGGTACACTGGCAATTGGAATAAACTCCGGTTCGGTCTGGCCGACCAAGCGCTGGTGGATGGAAGGGTTCACCGAGTTTATTGGGCTCGCCCATGCGAATCTCGATTGTCAGGTTTTACTTTTCGGCGGACCTGAGGATGGGGATATCGTTGAGCGATTATTTCACAGTTGCGGCGGAGCAGCGGTGAATCTTGCGGGAAAATTCAGCTTGCGTGAGTTGCCGGCCGCGATTGGTCGCTGTCGGGTATTTGTCACCAACGACAGCGGGCCGATGCATATCGCCGTCGCCCGCAAGGTGCCGACGGTGGCGATTTTTTGCGCGACCACGCCGGATCAGGGATTTTATCCATACAGTGCGAATGCCATCGTCATTGAAAAACAGCTGGCTTGCCGTCCCTGTACCTCCCATGGCGGTCGACGGTGCCCGCTGGCCCACGAGAACTGCATCCGCCAGATTCGCCCTCAAACGGTTTTGACAGCGGTGGAAAAACTTCTCGGCGGCAAGGTTAGGGTAGGTCGTGATCTCTTTGCCCCGGAATTTATCGCTGCTTAGAGGTGCTTTTTGGCGGCCCAGGAAACCCTCCTAGAGAGCTCCCGCGGTATGTTTTCGGAGAAAATGATCTGGGGCGCGATTCCGGAAGGTTTTCAGAAATTGACCGACCCGCGCGGAAATCGCTTGGCGGTGCGGGCCGATCGCCAACGGGAAATACTTTTTTCGACTTGCTTGGAGATCGAGAGTCGAGGCGATGCGGCGAGCGTTTTTGGGCGTGGCGATATGCGGTCGGTGCAATTGGCCGATGGCACCACCGCGCTTTTTCGCTGCTACCATCATGGCGGGTTTTTCCGTTCGCTATCCGGCAAGTGGTTTTTCTCCTGGCCGCCCAGGCCGTTCCGTGAATTGATCATCACCGAGGAGCTGCGCCGCCGAGGTTTTCCGACTGTGGAGGTCTTGGCCGCGTGCGTCGAAAAAATCCGTGGACCTTTTTACCGCGGCTGGTTGGTGACCCGACGGTTGGAAGGCGCGCAAGATCTGTGGGCAGGATTGCAAAACGGATACTCCGAAAGCGTTGGCATCGAGACTATCTTGAAAGCGGTTGCGGCGTCGATTCGCCGGATGCATCGCGAGGGGATTTATCATCGCGATCTCAATCTCAAGAATATTTTAGTTCGTTCGAGCGCCGTCGGCGTGGAGAGCCATGTGATCGATTTCGATAAGGCGATTCTGGTCTTGGGGCAACTTCCCGCGCCGCTGGCCCAGAAAAATCTTGATCGCTTGTTACGATCGATCCGGAAGCTCGACCCGCAACGGCAATACTTCTCCGCTGCACGTTGGGATGGTTTTTTAGAATACTACAATGCTGCCGCTGCCTAAGATCGATGCCCGGCGAATCCTGCTGGTCTTGCATGGTTCCATCGGCGACGTGACGCGGGCATTGCCGCTGGCGGGGTTGTTGCGGGCCGGTTATCCCAACGCATTCATCGCCTGGTCGGTAGAACCGGTATCGGCGCCGTTGCTTAAAGGCAACCCGGCGATCGATGAAGTGATTTTGTTCGATCGGCGCCATTGGTGGAAGAGCGTCATAGGCTTCCTCCGCCAAATTCACCGGCGCAAATTCGATCTGGTATTGGACCTGCAGCGCCATCTCAAAAGCGGCGTGATTAGCCGTTGCAGTGGCGCGCCGCACCGGTTGGGCTTTCACCGTGGCGACGCCAAGGAGTGCAACTGGCTGTTCAATAATTTGTTTATCGATCGGTGTGGCAATCAGATTTCTAAGCTCGACCACTACCTCAAGTTTGCCGAGTTTCTCGGCTTGCCGAAAGCTCCACTACGGTGGGACTTTGCTCTAAGCGATGTCGAGCGAAATCGCGTCGATATGTATCTCTCGGATACTGTCGGTTCCTTCGCGGCTCTATTCCTTGGTACCCGATGGGAAAGCAAAAATTGGTTTGCCGATCAAATTGCCGCATGCGCTGACTTGCTGCGCCGCGAACACCGGCTCGCGGTGGTCTTGCTCGGTGGCGTCAACGACCGACAGCTGGCGGCGCAGTCTTTAGCTTTGATCGGTCCGGGCGTAGTCAATCTTGCGGGTCGCACAAGTTTGCGTGAGGCCATCGGGATTATTGCCCGGGCGAAGTTGGCGGTCGGGCCCGACACCGGTTTGATGCATATCGCTGCGGCGCTCAATGTCCCGGTAATCTCGTTATGGGGTGCGACCGATCCCGCGAGAACCGGCCCCTACGGTTTCGAAAGTCTGGCGATCAAAGGCGCAGCCCCTTGCAGCCCCTGCAACCGTAAACGCTGTTCGATCGGCCGGCAGTGTATGCGGTCGATTGGAACGGAGGACATCGCTGCGAAACTCAAGCGGGTTATTGATGGCGGAAAGACGGAACTCGTGAGACATGTCGAGTGCGGTTGACTATCGAATCATTCGTGTCGGACACTGGGTCTTCTGGACGCTGAAGGGAGGGATGGATTCCAGCATGGTCGAGCGTCTTGCGACCATTGTCGATAACCAGCCCTATTCCAAACATCCGCAAACCCTGCCGTTCGCCTGGCCGCCGGAAACAACCACGAAGCAATTTTTTCTCAAAGTGTTTCATCGCCGCTGCGGCGCGGCGAAGCTTAAAGATCTATTGCGTCAGACCAAGGCGCGCCATTTTTGGCGTCAAGGCCTGGCGCTCAGCGCGGCGGGGTTCAATGTGCCGCAATCCGTCGTGATCGGCGAAAAACGCCGTTGGGGACCACCAGATAGGTCTTTGGTTCTGACTGAAAAAATCGCCGGTCAGCCGGCGCCGGTTTTTTTATCGGCTTTGGTGTACGCCCGTGATAATATCGTGCAGATCAAAATGAAGCGCCGCGCCCTGGCGCAACTTGGTCAGTTGGTGCGGCGATTTCACGACTTGGGTTTCGTGCATGGCGATCTCGTTGCGACAAACATTTTCATCGCGCGCCAGATCGATGACTCGCTGGTTTTCTACCTGATGGATAACGACCGCACCCGACGTTTTCCGGCGTGGTTGACAGTCGGTTTGCGCAATCGGAATTTAGTCCAGCTAAATCGGATACCTTTGGCCCATATCACATTGCAAGATCGCATGCGTTTTTTGCGCAGCTACTTGAAAGTCGATCGCTTCGGCAAAGCGCAGAGGGATTTCGCCGTTTGGCTAGAGCAGAAGACTCGGCAGCGCCGTCACGACGTCGACGGAGTCGATGCGCCGGTTAGTTTTAGAAAACTGATGTCTTGGCAGGGGGAAACCGCGCTGCGATTGCGGCCCTAGTTCATGAGTCGGGAATCCCGTCTTCTCGGTGGCGCCTGCACGATCCTGGTGAACCTAAAGAAGGTCGAATTCGCAGATTCGTGATGCCGTTGAGGCGGCATGGTCGAATAAAATAGCAAAAGGTCGGACCGTGTTGGATTTAAGCGCCGGTGCCGGCCATAGTTCGGAGCTGTCAGCTAAATTGGGTTTTCGAGTTGTCACGACCGAATACCGCTTGCCAGTGCCGATGAGTGCCGGCATCTGAAGGGTCGGCGGCGTGAATTTAAATCTTCCTTTGCCGTTTCGCACTGGCAGCTTCGATGCTGTCAATATCGTGGAGGTGACGAACATATCGAAAATCAGCCGCAATTGATCCGTGAAATTGGCCGGATTCTAAAACCGGGTAGAAATCTGGCGCTAAGCGCACCCAATGTGCTCAACCTGATTTCGCGGATACGCTTTCTCTTGAGCGGATTTCTGAGAGGCCGAATTCGCCCGGTTCACTATTCCAAGATGCCCGTTACGGCGCCGAATATTTATCTGTTACATTTCTACGAGCTTTATTATCTGCTTTTCCATTACGGCTTGACGGTGTCGGAACTCAGCCGGGCGCGGGTAAAATTCGCATCACGGTTTTTCACGTATTTACTCTGGCCCTCGATGCGGATCTTCAGTTTGCTGTCAGTTGTTTACGCCGGGAAAGACCCGGTGCAGCGCGGCGACAATGGGCAGATCCTTTCCTACATGTTGCATCCGGCGATATTGCTTTCGAACAACTTCGTGGTCAAAGCTAGGAAAATTATCAACGGTGAAAATCGCCCTGGTTCATAAACGGCTGGATCTCAACGGGGGGACGGAGAGAGATCTCTATCAGACTGCCGTGGGGTTGCGCGATCGTGACCATCAGGTCCATTTGTTTTGTAGCGAGTATGGAGTCCCGGCGCCGCAAGGCACGGTAGCCCATACGATCCCGGTTGTGCCCATGGGACGGACAATGCGATTGTGGAGCTTCGCGCTGTTCGCGCCAAGAATCATCAGCCCTCATGAATGCGACGTTGTTGTTGGGTTCGGCCGTTTATTATCTCAGGATGTCTTGCGCAGCGGCGGCGGCACACATCGCGGTTTCTTATTGCGCATGGGACAGGAGCGCGGATCGGCGCGTAAGATATGGCAACGCTTGAGCCCCTATCACCAGAGTCTCTTGCAGATTGAGAAAAGGCAGTACAGTGACCGCCGACTTCAGCGCGTTATCGCCGTGTCCGATGAGGTCCAGCACGATATCCAGCTAAATTACCCCATCAGCCGGGATAAAATTACGGTTCTGTACAACGGCGTCGATCACCGGCGCTTCCATCCCTCCCGGCGCGCCGTGATGCACGAGGCGTTGCGCGCGCGCTGGCGGGTTCCGAACGAGGCGCGATTGGTGTTATTCGTCGGCAGTGGTTTTTCCCGCAAGGGTTTGGACCGTCTTATCGCGATTTGGAACCGTCCCCGATTGAGCCAAGTTTATTTGATGGTTGCCGGAGACGACGGACGCATGGGCTATTACAAGAACTGGGCGCATTCGGTGGCGGGCGAACGCATTCTCTTCGTCGGTCGCCAGGACGATATCGAAAACTACTACGCGAGCGCCGACCTGCTCGCTCTGCCGGCGCTGCAGGAGGCATTCGGCAATGTCGTCCTTGAAGCGTTGGCTTCCGGTGTGCCGGTGGTCGTGAGCCGTGCGGTCGGCGCCGGCGCGATCCTTAATGGGAGCTTGCGCCAGGGCGTTGTCGATGATGCCAGCGACCCAGCGCAGCTGGAAACTGGCATCGTAACCATGCTCGAACAAAGTTCGAAGCCGGAATTTCGCGAAATCGCGCGGCGGCTCGCCGAGGCGTACTCTTGGGTTAGTCATTTCCACCAGCTCGATGCGCTGCTCAAGGAAGTAGTTTATCGGCCGAGCGCTAGTTGTGTATCCTAATTTTGTTTTACATCGGCAAGGAAAGTGTAAGATTTGGCTGGACAATAGTTATGCCGATCCAAAGTTCATTGTACTCTTAAAAAATCCCGACGAGTTTTTCGAGTTTCCCACATGTGAAGTCGTCAAGGATCAATACAAGATTAAGGTCGCGAGAGTTGTGATCGATGTTAGCGGTGAAAAGCAGGGGATCTACATCAAGCGTTATAACTCGTTTTCGCTGCGCCAGCGTTTCGGTTCGGCTTTTGTCCCTTCGGGAGGGGTGAAATCTCTGCGCGGCGCGGCGATTTTGAACGGGAAGGGTATCCCAACGGCAAAGCCGATCGCGGCCGTCGAAGAGCGCAGACAAGGAGCGGTTCATAAGAGTTTTTTTCTTTCCAAGGAAATCTCCGGCGGCGTCACCGTCGACGTCTATTGGATGACCACCCTACAGCCGTGCCCACTTCGTGCGGGTTTCAAACGTCGTCGAGTATTTTTGAATGCTTTGGGTGCGCTGTTTCGCGCGCTGCACGGCCAGAGCGTTTACCACAATGATTTGAAGGATGCGAACATTCTTGCAGCACCGGGGAATGATGGCGATTCGATAAATTTATATTTGCTTGATCTCGAGGGGGTGCGCCAATATCGACACTTGTCGGAGAGCCGGCGGATCAAGAATCTCGTTCAACTGAATCGGACTCTGGGCCGCCATCTAAGTAAGACGCAACGACTGGCATTTTTGCGCGCCTACCTGGCCCGATCCTTCTTCGATCGACGGTTAAAGCGAAAATTGATTGCCAAAGTGATTAATTCATCGACTCACTTAGACGCCGCCAAGGCATTGCAACAAGTGCGCGGCCCTGCCGCTTTCTCGATTTAGGCCAATGGCGGGGGTCGAATAGTCGACACAGTCTCATTGCGAGGATGGCGGAACTTAACAAGATGACCCAAAGGATTTTTCAGTGAGTCCATTTGTTTCGGTTGTCGTCGCAACTTTTAACCGCAGCGACTATCTTGGTGCCACGCTCGACAGTATTTTTGCGCAAAAATTCCGCGATTTTGAAGTGATCGTGGTGGACGACGGGTCGACGGACGATACTCGGCGTGTGGTCGATGCGTACGGGTCTCGGGTTCGCTACTTGTATCAGGACAATGGCGGTCCCTCCGCCGCACGTAATTTGGGGGTGCGCCATGCTACCGCGGCGTGGATTTCAATCCAGGATTCCGATGATTTGTGCCTGCCTAACCATCTCGATGTCCTGTATGGTTACGTGGCGGAACATCCGCAGGTCGGTATGGTATTCGCCAACGGTAAGTATTTAAGCGGGTCAGTGCACAATCGAGAAACGATTATACCGGAATCCAAATCCCGTCGACTATCTGGGCGACCCGTCCATCTCCAAGATATATTCGACAAGAGCATCGTGCGTTTACAGGCCGGGCTAATCGCGAAGAAATGTTACGATCAAATTGGCGGTCACAATGAGGGCCTCTGGATCTGTATGGATTTGGATCTGGCATTTCGTTTATGGGCGCATTATCCCATGGCCTATTTGGACAAGGCGGTGTTTTTATATCGCAAGCACGCCGGCAACATCAGCTCGGACCAAGAGCGGCGACTTTCGGAGAATATTCAGGTGATTGAAAATCTGCTTGGTAACTTTCCTCAAGCCGAGGAAGTTCTGGGAAGACGCCGGATTCATGCCCGATTGGCGTATCGCTACTATCGATTGGCTAAAACCCAAATGAAAAAGGGAAAGGCCGCCGAGGCGCGGGAATCCTTGCGTTCAGCGGTCGGACTGTCATGGTTGAACCCCAAATACCGTTTGTATCAATTACAATGGATGGCCGTGAACCCGCGCATTTGATTTATGGATTTTAGCATCATCATTGCGACCTTTGATCGCGCCGATGCGTTGGATCGACTGTTGGGTGGAATTGCAGAATATTTTGTTAAGTCTTCGTTCGATATTGAAGTGTTGATTGCCAATAACGCTAGGGACGAAGCCACGGCTCAAGGTATCGATGGCGTCATTGCTCGCTACGCCGATAGGATGCCGGAGCGTTTCCGGCGTATTCGAGAAATGCTTCCCGGCAAGTGCCGCGCGCAGAATCGCGCGATTGCCAAGTCCAAGGGTGCCATATTGGTGTTTTTCGATGACGATGTTGAAGTGACACCCGACTGGTTGAGAGTTGCGGCGAATTTCTTTCGCGACAAACCGTACTTTGACGTCATGCAGGGGCCGATTCTAATGCCGCCGGAATTTCGCCATGATGAGGAATTTTTACGTTTGCATGAACGCTACCGTACCATCAACTTCGTCCAATATCCGTCAAACATGACAGAGATCTATACTCTCACTGGTGCGAACATGGCGATCCGGCGTAAGGTGTTTGACCGGGTCGGGGTTTTTAACCAGGCATTGGGGCCTGGCTGTTCAGGAATATCCGAGGATGTCGAGTTTGCCCAGCGGATAACGAAAATGGGAATGCGTATCGGTTATGAACCCTCGGCCGGCGTGATTCACGAAGTGGATCGGTGCAGGCTCTCCGAGGAATTTTTTCGTCAAAGGCACGAACAGCAAGGGCGCAGCCGGTTGATTTACAAGAAGCAATCGATGGCATCGATCCTCGCGAATCTCACGAAATCAACGATTCAACTCGGTTGTCATAATCTCACGGGGAACATGCGCAAGAAGTATCGCGCCAAGGGACGCTACTTTCATTATCGCGCGATGTTAGCGGTTAAATTGAATCGCTTAGTCGACTCGCAAGGGTAATTTCATCGCTTCATTGAAGGATCAGTGCTTAGTGAGGTTATCCGGATATTGTCAGCGAACCCATTCCATCACGTCATCGCCATATTCGTGGTTCTATTAGTTCGCCATCGCTCTGGCCGATATTTTTAATGGCTGCATCGCTTTCATTGAGCACCTCCGCGATCGTGGTTTGCTTTAACGAAGAAGATCGCATCGAGGATTGCTTGAAGAGTCTCGCCTGGTGCGACGAGATTGTGGTCGTCGATTCCTATAGCACGGATAAGACTCCGGAAATTTGCCGACGCTATACCGAAAAATTTGTCCAACGACAGTGGGCTGGCTATAGAGATCAGAAGGCCTACGCGCATTCGTTAGCGACCATGGAGTGGGTTTTGCTGGTCGACTCAGACGAACGGGTGAGCGACGAGCTGAGGCGAGAAATTACTGAGGTTTTGGCCGGTGACAAAGGCGAATTTGCCGGTTACGCCATTCCGCGTTTAGTGCATTACCTTGGGCGCTGGTGGCGCCGCGGCGGCTGGTATCCAGATTATGACGTGCGGCTGTTTCGGCGCAAGCAGGCGAGTTGGGGAGGCGCCGAGCCGCATGAAAAGATTATCGTCGATGGCAAGGTGCGCAGACTACAACACCCGTTGCATCATTTTACCTATCGAAGCATCGATGACCATATCAACCGGATCAATCGTTTCACGACCGTCTCCTCGGCCGAGCTTAAAAAGGCCGGCGGCCGATGGCGGTTAAGCGATGCTTTGTTGCGTCCGGCAGTGCGGTTTTTTCGTTCCTATATTCTCAAGCGAGGTTTCATGGAAGGATTCGCCGGATTCTATGTCGCGTTGACGGCGGCGGTATATGTGTTTTTGAAATATGCTAAATTGTGGGAGCTCGAATTGAAGGAGAAACGTGACGGCGAGCGAAAGCGGTGATGCCGCCAAGCTTCTCAAGATTCTACACGTCGATCCGGAACGAAACTGGGGTGGCGGTGAGGCTCAAGTCTTCGGTCTAGTCTCCTATCTCGCAACAAAGGGCCATCGCAACGATCTTTTATGTCACCCGGAAGGCCGCTTGTTCGCTGAAGCGGCAAGGGTAAAAGCCGGTAGAATCCCAATGGTTGTGCGTAACGACTTGGATCTGCGCGCGGTTGCCGGCATTCGGCGGCAGATCGACGAAGTGAATTACGACATCGTCCATCTGCATACCAAAAGAGCGCACGCGCTTTCCTTGTGGCTTAGTCATCGAAAGCCGCTGCCGAAGTATGTCGTGACGCGCCGGATGGATTACCCCGAGAGAAGAACTTGGTACACCCGCTGCCTTTACAATCGCCGTGTCGATGGCGTGGTGGCGATCTCGCAAAATATATTCGACGGATTGGTCGATGCTGGAGTCGAGCGGCGCAAGATTCGCCTGATTCATAGCGGCATTGATCCCAGCCGTTTCGCGGCGCCTGATCCGACCGCAAAAGCGCGCTACCCTGTCGGTGCCGTTGGCTGTCTTGCCGTTCTGGAGGAGCGCAAAGGGATTGAATTTTTGCTTGAAGCTGCCAAGCATCTGCAATCGCGAGGTGTGCGCTTGAAGTGGTTGATCGGCGGCGATGGCTCGCTTCGCGAAAAATTGGAAAACAAAGCGCGTGCGCTTGGACTTGGCGATTCGGTAACGTTTCTTGGCTTCGTTTCCAAACCCGAGGAGTTTCTCGGCGGTATCGATATTTTCGTCATGCCTTCATTGTTCGAAGGCTTGGGGGTGGCGGCGCTGGAAGCGATGGCGGCCGGCAAACCGGTGGTGGCCAGCCGAGTCGGCGGTTTGGCCGAATCGGTGCTTGAAGGCCAGACCGGATTGCTGGTCCCACCCCGGGATGGCAGGGCGATTGCCGATGCGGTCGCCAAACTTATTGCCGATTCACTAGGAGCCCGTAATATGGGCTTGCGAGGCCGGCAGCGGGTTCTTGAAAATTTCACACTGGCACAGATGGCGGCACGGAACGAAGCCTATTATTACGAACTTTTAGGCGCTGGGAATTAACACCAATTTGGCCTTCCAACGATGAACCAGCTTGTCGATATTCTCAAGAGATTCAAGGGCGCGCACCTTTTGGTGGTGGGCGACCTAATGCTCGACCGTTTTGTCATGGGTGATGTCGAGCGGCTGTCGCCGGAAGCACCGGTTCCGGTGCTTCGGGTCGTGTCTGAAGAACGTCGTCTTGGCGGAGCGGCTAATGTCATCCATAACATCCGATCCTTGGGCGGACTTGTGAGTGCGTGCGGCGTTATCGGCAATGACGATGCCGGCAAGCATATTCTTAGCGTCTTACGCCGCGTCGGTGCTTCCACCGCGGGAGTCTTTACCGACGGCAAGTTTCAAACCATTGAGAAGAGCCGGATCATCGCCAGCCCGCACCACCAACAGATCGTTCGATTGGATCGCGAGAGCCGCGAGCCGATTCGCGCTACGACCTTGAAACGGCTGCGCGAGTTTATCATTCGCCGAGTCGAGCATTGCGACGGAGTGGTGCTCTCGGACTACGGTAAGGGAGCCGTGCACGGTGAGCTGTTGTCGGCGCTCGCCGCCGAGGTTGGCAAGCGAAAAATCATCTGCGTCGTCGACCCGAAAAAAGAAAACTTCGCCCGCTATCGCTTCGCGACGCTGGTAACCCCCAACAAGAGCGAAGCCGCGGATGCGGCTGGAATCGACATTCGCGACGATAAGACATTGCAGGCCGCCGGCGCCAAGTTATTGCGCCAATGGCGCGCCCAGGGGCTGCTGATTACCCGCGGCGCGGACGGTATGAGTTTGTTCCGGCCGCGCCGCAAACCGAGACACTTTCCCACCGAACCGCGCGATGTTTTCGAGGTCACCGGTGCCGGCGATACCGTGGTGGCGGTTTGCGCTCTGGTCTTGGCCTGTGGCGGCGATTTTGCGGCTGCCGCGGTGATCGCCAATGTGGCAGCGGGGTTTGTCGGCGACGAAATCGGCACCGTTGCCGTGCCTTTCAACAGGCTGAAACTAAAAATCGAGGAACTCCCATGAAAAGTATGACCGGCTATGGCGAAGCGTCGCAGAATATTCACGGTGCGAGGATTACCGTGCAAATTCGCAGCGTGAATCATCGGCATCTCGATCTGCAAGTTCGCACGCCGCGCGAGTATATGTCTTTCGAGGAAGAAATCCGTAAGCTCCTGCGCGAAAAGATTTCCCGGGGCCGTATTGATTTGTTCGTCAACCGCTACGCGGCCAAGGGGCAAGCGCGCAAACTCGAGATGGACGAAGCCTTGATCGGTCAATTTATTTCGGGCGTCGCACAGCTCAAAAAGAAATACAAACTTAGCGGCGAAGTCGATGTCGCGCTGGTTTCCAACATCCCCGATGTGTTTCATGTGCGCGAGATTGAAATCGACAGCAAGAGCGAACGGCAGGCGGTACTCAAGGCGCTCAACAGCGCGCTCAAGAAACTCGAACAGTCGCGTGAGCGCGAGGGGACTCATTTGCGCAGCGATATGGAATCGCAGATCGCCCACCTGCGGGAAATCGCCGGCGGGCTCGAAGCGCGGGCAGCCGAGAACGGCATCCGCCAGCAAAAGGGCGTCGGGCCGGATGGGCTGAACGGCGACAAGTCGGAGCGAATGCCCCCGGATGTTTCCACCGCCATCGCGAAAGGCGATATCAACGAAGAGCTGGTGCGCTTGAAAACCCATGTTGTGGCGCTGGCCAAGGTTGTCCGCGAACGAGAGCCGGTGGGTAAAAAGGTCGACTTTATGCTCCAGGAAGTCAATCGCGAGCTCAACACCATCAGTTCCAAAGTGCCCTACTTGCCGGTGACCCACTTGGTGCTTCAAGGCAAAGAGCGGGTCGAGAAGATTCGCGAGCAAACCCAAAACATCGAATGAGACATCGGGCAACCCGACTTGCTAGACGGCAAGGCTTGATCTTTATTCTTTCAGCGCCGTCCGGGGCAGGGAAGACAACCCTGTATAACGGTCTGCGAAAAATCTATCCCGAAATCCAGCTTTCGGTTTCCTGCACCACGCGTGCTCGGCGGCGCGGCGAGGTGCAGGGCCGCGATTATCGCTTTCTCAGCGATGGACAATTCGATACGCTCAAACAAGGCGGTGAGTTCGCCGAATGGGCGCGCGTGCATGACTACTATTACGGTACCCCACGCAAGCCGCTTGACCGGGCGGTCAAATCGGGGCGCGATATTTTGCTCGATATCGACGTCCAAGGAGCGCAGAAAATCAAAACCGCGTATCCCGCGGCGGTTGCGGTGTTTGTCCTGCCGCCGTCCATGGCGGAATTGGAGCGCCGTTTGTCCTACCGTGGGACCGACGACCGCCAAGTGATCCTGCGCCGTCTCGCCAACGCCCGGGGTGAAATGCGCCAGATAATTCATTATGATTACTTTGTCGTTAATCAGGACGTCGAGCAGGCGGTGCGCGTGCTCAGCGGGATCGTCGAAGCCGAACGATCCAGGGTTTCCAGGGTAACCGAGTGGCGCATCGAACCGCTGCGCGCCAAGCACGGTCAGGGCAAACATGAGCAAAGAAACCAAACTTCACGATCTAGTTGAGAAAGTTCAGTCTTATTACCCCGCCGCGGATGTCGATCTCATCCGCAAAGCCCACGATTTTTCCGCCAAGGTCCACACCGGGCAAAAACGCTTGTCCGGCGAACCTTATCTGATTCACCCGATCGCTGTTGCCGATGTTATAGCCGATCTGAAGCTCGATGTGCCGAGCATCGTCGGAGCTTTGCTTCACGATACGGTGGAAGACACGTTGACGACTTTGGACGAGATCAAGAGTCTCTTTGGCCGGGAAATCGCCGCATTGGTCGACGGCGTTACCAAGTTGAGCCGCACTAACTTTACCAGCAATGAGGAAAAGCAGGCGGAGAATTTTCGCAAGATGATTCTGGCGATGGGCAAGGATGTGCGGGTGATTCTCATCAAGCTCGCCGACCGCGTGCATAACATGCGAACGCTGGACCATATGCCGCCCGAAAAGCAGATTCTTACGGCCCAGGAGACCTTAGACATTTACGCGCCGTTATCGCACCGCCTGGGCATCGCCTGGGTGAAGAGCGAGCTGGAAGATCTGTCGCTCAAATATCTTCATCCGGAAGTCTACTATCAGCTCAAACGCAATGTCGCCAAGAAAAAGAGCGACCGCGAAAAGTACATCGAGGAAGTGATCTCGATCATTGGCAAGAAACTGGAAGCTGAGGGGATCGATGCCGAGGTGACCGGGCGGCCCAAGCATTTCTTCAGCATCTATCAAAAGATGGAGAGTCAGAACCTGCTTTACGATCAGATTTACGATTTGGTGGCTTTTCGTATCTTAGTCGACACGCCGCGTGAATGTTATGAGACCCTGGGGATCGTGCACGCCCAGTGGAAGCCGGTGCCGACGCGCTTCAAGGATTATATCGCATTGCCGAAGCCGAACATGTATCAGTCGCTCCACACCACGGTGATCGGACCTTACGGCGAGCGCATCGAAATTCAGATTCGCTCGCACGAGATGCATCGGGTCGCCGAAGAGGGCATCGCAGCGCACTGGCGTTACAAAGAAGGCGAGGCCTTTCAGGTGAGCGACATTCAACGCTTCTCCTGGCTGCGTCAATTGCTCGAGTGGCAGGAGAATCTGCAAGACCCGCAGGAATTTCTCCACAGCCTTAAGGAAGACCTGTTCGCCGCCGGCATGTACGTGTTCACGCCCAAGGGTGATTTGCTGCACTTCCTGCGTGGCTCCACGGTGATCGACTTTGCCTACCGGATTCACACCGAGGTCGGCAATCGGTGCTCCGGCGCGCGCGTGAACGGCCAGCTGGTGTCGCTCAAGTATATTCTGCGCAGCGGCGACACGGTCGAAATCATCACGACACCGCAACAGGTGCCGAGCCGTGATTGGCTCAAATGGGTCAAGACGCCGCGAGCGAAAACCAAAATCCGCAACTGGCTAAAGACCCAGCAATACGAACGCAGCGTGGTGCTGGGCCGTGAGATTTTTGAGAGTGACCTGCATCGCTATCAGTTAGACTACGCGCAGCTCAAAGAGGAAGGTAAGATCGACTGGTTAAGCCAAGAGCTCGGTTTTAAGGATCAAGAAGCGTTTCTGTCGGCCATCGGTTATGGCCGGATCACGACGCGCCATGCGATCGTCAAGCTCGTACCGCCGGATAAGCTCGATAGCGGGGCCAAAAAAGCTGATGGCGCGCTCGAATCGTTGTTCAAGCTGGTATCGAAGCAAAAGCGCAGGCTGGGGATTCGCGTCAAGGGCGTCGACGATGTGTTGGTGCGCTTCGCGCTGTGTTGTCACCCATTGCCGGGCGAACATATCGTTGGCTTCATCACCCGTGGTCGGGGTGTGACGATTCATACAGTCGGCTGCACGACGGTGTTGGAGAGTGATCCCCATCGCAAGATCGAAGTCGCCTGGGAAGAAAATGGCCAGCCGCCAAGGCCGGTTAAGATCGAAGTCACCTGTGTCGATCAACCCGGGTTACTGGCGGCGATCAGTTCGGCGATCACCAGTGCCGATGCCAATATCGCTCGCGCCCAGGTGCGGACCTTCACCAGTCAACGGGCGGTCAACACGTTCGAGGTGATGATCAAGAGTTCGGAGCACCTGAAAGAGGTGCTCCAGAACATCTCAAAAGTTAAAGGCGTTTACAAAGCGGTGCGCGGCCGTGGCCGCGCCGGCAGTAATGTCGATGCTGAGGGGACGGTCAAAGAGGAGTTGCACTGAAACCCAGGCCGCTAGGCGACCTTCTGCACGCGACCGGAATGGATGCAATCGGTGCACACCAGCACGCGTTTGACTCGATCGCCGAACTTGCCGCGAACGGTTTTTAGGTTTGCCCGCCAAGAACGTTTGGTCTTGTTGTTAGCGTGACTGACGTTCATTCCGACCGAACGGCCTTTGCCGCAAATTTTACACACTCTAGCCATCTAAGTTTTTGATCCTTTCGATTATTTCTGTTGTCGAAAATCCTTCTAAGTACGGTATCACCTCGACCCGGCCGCCGGCCGCTTCGACAATTTCGGCACCGATAATTTTCTCGCTGCTCCAGTCGCCGCCTTTGGCCAAAACTTGCGGTTTAATCGACGCGATCAGCTTGTAGGGATCTGGTTCGTCAAAAAGGATGACGTAGTCTACCATCTCCATGGCGGCGATCAACTCAACACGGTCGGTTTCCGGTAGAATCGGCCGTTGCGGAGCTTTGATCGATTTGACCGAACGGTCGCTGTTGATTGCCACGATCAGCACGTCGCCGGCGGCTTTGGCGCGGCGTAGGGTATGGACATGGCCGCGGTGCAATAGATCGAAACAGCCGTTGGTGAACACCACCGTTTGTCCCTCGGCTCGTGCCGCCGCGGCGATTGCCGACAATTCATCGAGGCTTTTCAATTTTTCCGGCACAGTCTTGGGGTAACATGATAAGTCGTTGTTTTCAATTAAATTTCAGAGCGCGCTTGCGGAAGCGCTGTCTTGAATCGACAGGCGAATTTAGCTAAGGTCGACGGCATGTTGGTTTCGGCCAAGTTCGAGCTATGCTTTTGAATTTATTTAGGAGGACATAATGGAATATCAGGATCTGCGAGACTGGATTCAGATCGCCGATGAAATGGGGGAGCTCAAAACCCTCAAAGGCTGCGACTGGAATCTGGAAATCGGCGCGATTACGGAAATCGTCGCGCACAAAGAAGATGGACCTGCAGTGCTATTCGAGGACATCAAGGGTTATCCCAAGGGTTATCGCGTACTGTCCAATTCGTTGTCATCGCGTAAGCGTCTGGCGCTAACTCTAGGTCTGCCGGCCGGCGATACCAAGATGGATTTCGTCAAAATTTGGAAAGACAACTATAAGAAGGTCAAACCGATCCCGCCCAAGTTCGTCAAAAAAAGCGGGCTGTTCGATAACGTCTATCGTGACGGCGATATCGACATGTTCAAGTTTCCCACGCCGAAGTGGCATGACAAAGACGGCGGCCGCTATATCGGCACCGGCAGCGTCGATATCACGCGCGATCCGGACGAGGGTTGGGTCAACTACGGCACTTACCGGGTCATGATCCACGACAAGGACAAGGTCGGATTTTACATTTCTCCCGGCAAGCATGGGCGCATTCAGCGGGAAAAATACCAGGCCAGCGGCCAGCCGTTCAAAATGGCGATGTCCTTTGGCCATGATCCGTTGACATTTTTGGCTGGCAGCATCGAAGTGCCTTACGGTGTGCCGGAGTATGAATTCATCGGCGGTATCCGCGGCGAACCCTTCGAAATGATCGAAGGCGAGTATTCCGGTTTGCCGATTCCGGCCAACGCCGAGATCGTCATTGAAGGCGACGTTCACTTCGACAAACCCACGACCGAAGGCCCCTTCGGTGAGTGGACCGGCTATTACGCCAGCGCCGAACGCGCCGAGCCCTGGGTCGAAGTAAAGCGTTTGTATCATCGCAACGATCCGATCATTCTCGGCTCCCCTCCGGGCCGTCCGCCCGCGGAGTTGGGTTGGTATCGCTCCTATCTGCGTTCCGCTCTGATCTGGGACGAGATGGAGAAGGCCGGTGTGCCGGACGTCAAAGGCGTGTGGCTCACGGTTTCCGGTGGCAGCCGCTTGATGATGTGCGTATCGATCAAGCAGCGCTACCCAGGACATGCGAAGCAGGCCGCCGTGATCGCATCGCAATGCCACGCCGGTGCTTATCTCGGCCGTTTCGTGATCGTCGTCGACGACGATATCGATCCATCGAATACTGACGATATGATCTGGGCAATGTCGAGCCGGTGCGAACCCGAGGCGGATATCGACATCCTGCGCCGTTGCTGGAGCGGGCCGCTCGATCCGGTCATTCATCCGACCAAGAAGGGTTTTAACTCGCGCGCGATCATCGATGCGACCCGGCCCTATGAATGGATCAAAGACTTCCCGCCGGTTGCCGAGTCGAGCCGGGAAGTGCTCGATGCCACCGCTAAAAAATGGGGTGCGGAGCTTTTCGGTACGGGCAAGAAATAGTACTTCGTTGGTTTAATGTATAAAGGGCAAGCCGCTGATCGCGCGCTTGCCCTTTTTATTTTTGGACAAGCGACGTGATCGTTGACCCTATGTTTTACTCTAGGTTATGGTTTCTCAGGAGCTAGCCGAAAGCGTGAAAATTCAAGTTCTCTCCGATCAGATGGCCAGCCGGATCGCCGCCGGTGAAGTGGTCGAGCGCCCAGCTTCGGTGGTCAAGGAACTCATCGAGAACTCGCTCGATGCCGGCGCCACCGAGATCTTCATCTGGCTCGAAAAGAGCGGTACTGCGGCGATCCGTGTCACCGACAATGGCGAGGGGATGTCGCCGGAGGATTTGGCGCTAGCGGTCGAGCGCCATGCCACCAGCAAACTTCGCGAAGACGACGATTTGTTTCGCATCGCGACGTTGGGGTTCCGCGGCGAGGCGTTGCCGAGCATCGGTTCCATTGCCAAGATGGCCATCTCGTCGCGGCCGGCGTCCAGTGTTAGCGGCGCCAAGTTGGCGGTAGATGGCGGCAAGAAGGGCGAGGTGCAAGCCGCCGCCGCTGCCCTGGGCACGACCATCGAAATTCGCGACATATTTTACAACACGCCGGCGCGGCGCAAGTTTCTCAAGGCGCCGGCGACCGAGTTGAGCCATGTCTGCGACGTCGTGAATCGCCTGGCACTGGCAAACCCGCAGGTGCACTTTCGCCTGCAGCATGAGAGCCGCACCGTAGCCGATTACGTAGCGGTGAAGCAGGGGCGGGATCGATTGCAGCAGGTGTTGGGAATCGATGTGGCCAAGAGCTTGAAGCCCTTTTCTTTTTCCCAGGGAGATATGACCGTCAGCGGCTTCCTGAGCACGGCGCCGACTTCATTTCCCAACGCGCGTTATTTATTCACCTTCGTCAACCGGCGTTTCGTGCGCGACAAGGTGCTCACCCACGCGGTGTTGCAAGGCTACGACACGCTACTGATGAAGGGTCAATATCCCGCGGTGGTGTTGTTTCTGGAAATCCCCTACGCCGAAGTGGATGTCAACGTGCATCCGGCAAAGTATGAGGTGCGCTTCCGCCGGCAAAGCGATGTCCATGACGCGGTGTCACGTGCGGTGCGTTCAGCGTTGCAGCGCGACGCCAAAGCGCCCGGGGAGATCGCCTCATCGGTAGGCTATGCCGTGTCGCCCGGTTCATGGCGGCCGGCTTATTCATATTCACCCAGCGCCGGCCAGGTTGTTAACGAACCCCAGCTCAACTACGTCGCCCACCGATGGCCAAAGGATGAATCGGTTGCACCGCGCGCTACAATGTTTACCACTGCGGCGAATCAGCGGCCGCTAGAGAGAGGGTTCTTCTCGTCACTGAGCATCCACGATCAAATTCTCGGCTGTTATCTGGTTTGTTCCACCACCGATCGCATGATTCTGATCGATCAGCACGCGGCCCATGAGCGAATCGCTTTTGAAAGACTGCGCCATCAATTGCAGGCCAACGCCGTCGAACGGCAGGATCTGCTGATTGCGCAGACGGTCGAACTGTCGGCCGGCGAGATCATGATGCTTGAACAGAAACTAGATGTGTTGGAGCGTCACGGTTTTAGTCTGGAACCATTCGGGCCGAGTTCCTTCGCGATTACTTCAGTTCCCGCACTGTTGCCGGAAGGCGACTACACGCAGCTGGTGCGCCAGTTGGTTGCCGAGTTGGCTGAGGTCGATACTTCGTCCAGGTTGCGCCAGCATCTTGAAGAGCGCTTGGCGACCATGGCTTGTCACAGCGTGATCCGCGCCAATCGCAAGCTCGAACCGGATGAGATGCGCGCGCTGCTGCGTGAGCTCGACCAAGTCGAGTTTGCCACGCAATGTCCGCATGGCCGGCCGGTGCTGGTGGAGTTGAGCCGTGACGAGTTGGAGCGCATGTTTAAACGAGTGCTTTAAAGAATTCGTTCAAAGATTCAACATTCAATGGTTTAACGTAAGTCTCGGAATTTAATCGAAAACTCGGAACGTTTGAACCGTTGAACTTTGAACGGTAGTTTTCTTCCATTGCATGAAACCGAAAATCGCCATCATCCTCGGGCCGACGGCGGTGGGAAAAAGCGCCCTGGCGCTGGAACTCGCCAGTCAGTTGGATGGCGAGATTGTCAATGCCGACTCGCAGCAGGTCTATCGTTACATGGATATCGGTACCGGCAAGCCGTCGATGGCGGACCGTCAGCGTGTGCGCCATCATCTGATCGACGTGGTCACTCCAGACCAGGAATTCAACGCGGCGATGTTTCGCCATCTGGCGAGCGAGGTGATTTACCAGGTCGATGAACGAAAGCGTAACGCGATCGTCTGTGGCGGCACCGGGCTCTATCTCAAGGCGCTGACGCGCGGACTGTTCGAGGGAGCGGGGCAAGATTTAGAAATACGCGCCAGCCTAGAGAAAGAAATCGAGGAGTCTGGATTGCAATCGGTATACCGCCGACTGGCCGAAATCGATCCGACGGTCACTTCGACGATCCATCCCAACGACCGCCTTCGCACCATTCGCGCTATGGAGGTTTACCAATTGACTGGCAGGCCGATCAGTCAATGGCACAATGAGCATCGCTTTCAAGAGCAGCCATTCGAAGTACTGAAGATCGGTTTGAATTGCGAGCGCGCCGAACTTTACGGTCGCATCAATCGTCGCAGTGTGGCGATGGTCGAGGCTGGCTTTCTCGATGAAGTCAGAGGGTTAGCGTCGCGCGGTTACTCCCTCGAGTTGAAATCCTTGCGTAGCGTCGGCTATGCCCAGATGGCTAAAGTCGTTCGTGGATCGCTTACCATTGACGCGGCCCTGGAAGAGATGAAACAAGTGACCCGCCAACTGGCCAAGCGCCAACTGACCTGGTTCCGCGGCGACAAAGAGATTCGTTGGTTTCATCCGGTACAGGCTTGTGAAATTTTCACCGCCGTCAAGGCATTCTTGTTAAACTGACAGCGCACCGGAGGCATGCATGAAGCGAGTCGTAAACGGGTTTTCGGTCCTCGTCGTGATCTATATCGCGACGGTAAGTTCTAGCTTTGGCGCCGACGCCAAGCTCGACTGGAAAGCGTTGGGGGATGAAGCTGTGTCGATTCTCAGCCGCTACATTCAAGTCGACACGACCAATCCTCCCGGCAATGAAATGACGGCGGCGGCGTTTCTCAAAGCGCTGCTGGACAAAGAAGGCATCGAGGCGCGCATCATCGAATCGGCGCCCGGCCGTGCCAACCTCTACGCGCGGCTGCGCGGCAATGGTTCCAAAAAAGCGCTCGTGCTGATGCATCACATGGACGTGGTGCCGGCCGACATGAAACTTTGGAAAGAGCCGCCGTTTGGCGGCCTGGTTAAAGGCGGCGAGATCTGGGGACGCGGGTCGCTCGATAACAAAGGCGGCGGCGTCATGGAGTTGATGACGCTACTAACCTTGAAGCGGCAAGGAATTGCGCTCAAGGGCGATGTGATTTTTCTCGGCACGGCCGACGAGGAAGCCGGCGGCATGCTGGGCGCGAGCTTCCTGCTCGAAAAGCATGCCGATCTCTTTAAAGATGTCAGCGTGGTGCTTAACGAAGGCGGCGGCATCCGCGTCGGCGATGACGGCCGCACCCGCCTGTACAGCGTCGGTGTCGCGGAAAAGGTGCCGCTTTGGTTGAAGCTGACGGCACCGGGGACGCCGGGCCACGCCGCGTCGCCGGGCGACAACCAGGCTGTGCTCAAGTTGATCACAGCGCTCAACCGGTTGGCGAGCTATCAGAGCCCGATCAAAGTAGTTCCCGAAGTGCAGAAGTTCTACGCCGATAGCGCGGTGACGGCGCCGGCCGATAGGCGCGAGCAATACTTGGACTTACGCAAAGCCTTGCAAGAGCCCGCGTTCGCCACCGAGTTTCTCAAAGACCGCAGCAATAACGCCCGAGTACGCAATACTATTTCCATTACAGGCATCAAAGGCTCCGATAAGATCAATGTCATCCCTGCCGAGGCTTCGGCCGAAGTCGACGTGCGATTGTTGCCCGGCGAAGAGCCACAGGCGTTTATTGGTGAACTGCGCCGCGTGCTTGCCGATGAATCGATCAAGATAGAGATTCTGCTTTCGCGCACGGCGGCGACTTCGCCGACCAGTCCGGAAGCGATGAAAGTCATTACCGATTACGCCAAAGCCAACGATCCGGGCGCAGCCGTATTGTTTCCCGTCGGCAGCGGCTTTACCGATTGCCACTTTTTTCGCGCTAAAGGTATCCCGTGTCTAGGTTTCCTACCCCAGCGCAGCACGCCAAGCAGTGAGGGCTTGGTTCACGGTGTCGATGAACGCATGCCGGTGGAGCGGCTGACTTCGGCGATCCGGGCGATGTATGAGATCGTCAGGAAGTTGGTTGTCGAGTAGATAAATGAGCGCGACATTCTTGTCCGCACTTTTTGCGGGGGGGCCTTGAAAGCCGACGCTCGATTTCGGTTTCAGCAACACGGCAACGGATTCTCAATCAAGTTATACACATGATCGAAATTCACGTCGTTGATGCGCGCGAGGATTTTAAACGTGCGTGGCGGCTCGTTTTTTAGGAATACCATCAGGGCGGTTTCGACCGGCGGGCAGCCGGCTTTGACGCAGGGGACTTCTTTGACGACGATAGGGGCGTCGGGAGGGAATTCGAGAATGGTTTGCACCCAGTAGCGGATTTGATCGAGAGTGAATTTAGAGACCTCTTGTTTCTTGCCGTAGGGGTCGACATCGTCCGCCGAGGCGTATTCACCGTCGGTGGTGATGCAGTTCATGAAGCCCTGGGTTATTTTGTCTTTGTTCAAGTTGCGGCCGATAAACACCAGCCGATTGATCCGCTCCTCGGCTTCCGCCCAACTACGGCCGGGGCGGCCTTCGAAGAGCATATGGACTCCTTGGAAGACGAACTGATCGGGGTCTTTGCGCAGGTTGAGTATTCCCTTCATGCGCATGATGCGCTCACCGAATTCACCGATCAGCTCGCGGAACCATTGGCTGATCTTGACGCCGTCGAGATCGCCGGGAACTTCGATGGCGACGGTTTCGATGTCCTCGGTATGGGCGTGATGGTGGTCATGTTTGGCGGCTTTGATTTCGAGATCGAGGCCGCGCAGGTCGAGAACCATGCCTATATCGATATCGGAATTTCTCGTCTGGCAGACGCGAGCGGCGCCGTTTAAATTTCTTAACTTGAATTCCAACTCCGGCAGATCTTCGGGGTTGATCAGGTCGATCTTGTTAAGCAGCACCATGTCGGCGAAGGCGATCTGCTCCTTGGCTTCCGGCGAACTGCTGAGTTGGTAGAAGATATGTTTGGCGTCGACCACGGTGACGACGCCATTAAGGGCGTACGCGGTTTTAATCTGGTCGTCGATGAAAAAGCTCTGCACCACCGGCGCCGGGTCGGCCAAACCGGTGGTCTCTATCATCAAGGTGTCGAACTTTTCCCGGTGCTCGAGCAGTTGAAACAGACTGCGCAGCAAGTCGCCGCGCACGCTGCAACAAATGCAGCCGTTGCTCATCTCGACGACTTCCTGGTCCGAGGAGATCAGAAGGTGATGGTCGATGCCGACCTCGCCGAACTCGTTGACTATGACAGCGACGCGCCGGCCATGGTCGGCGGTCAGGATGCGGTTGAGCAGGGTAGTTTTGCCGGCGCCCAAAAAACCCGTCAAGACGGTTACCGGAATGCGTTGATCGATGCTTTCGGCCATAGCGAAAAATTCCTCGTGTTCGACTGATTAAAAAATAACAACCGCCTATAGTTGAGTCAACCTTGCGGCAATTGTATATCTTGTGCACTTACGGAGGTTTTGCGATGAAACTGCAAGGGAAGGTCGCGTTAGTGACCGGTTTCGGCTCGGGCTTGGGTCAAGCTATCGCGATCATGTTTGCCAAAGAGGGTGCGGCGGTTGCGGGCATTTCCAAGACCGAAGCTAAAGGACTGGAAACCGTGGCGACGATCGAGAAGGCCGGCGGTAAGGCGCTGTTTCGCGCCGGCGACATTTGCGATTCGGTGCAAATGGCGGGTTTGGTCTGGGACACGGTCAAAGAGTTCGGCGGCCTCGACATCCTGGTCAACAGTGCCGGCGTGCGCACCAATGGCAGTATCACTGAAATTACCGAAGATGAGTGGGACCGTACCCTGGATACCAATCTTCGCGCCGTGTTCGTCGCTTCACGCCTGGCGATCCCTGAGATGAAAAAACGCGGCGGCGGCGTGATTCTGCATATCGCGGCGCGCTCGGGTATGCTCGGCCAAGCTGGGCGGGCGGCTTACTGCGCGTCCAAGGGAGGCATGGTGACGCTGACTGAAGCGATGGCGATGGATCATGCCAAGGACAAGATTCGGGTCAATTGTATTTGTCCCGGGCCGACGCGCACGCCGATGGTCGATACCTCGACGCCGGAAAAACTTGCGCGTTACAAGACTCGCGTGCCGATCGGCCGCATCGGCGAGCCCGAAGACGTCGCCTATGCTGCGGTCTACCTCGCTTCGGACGAGGCTTCGATGGTGACGGCAGCGATCTTGCCGGTGGACGGCGGCATGCGGCTGACCGGGTCGTGAGTGTACTGGGGTTTTTGTGATTAGCGAGTTAGTGAATTAGGATTTTTTGCATGCTCGACGTTCGACCCATAGGGATTGAAGATTATGCGGAGCGGTGCAGCAAACCGTTGTCTGCGCTGCACGACAAGCTGTGGGTGGAGACCTATTCCAAGACGCGCAACCCGCAGATGATGGTGGGCGCCCTGGAAGGGCAATTTCTTAAAATGCTTGTCGGTCTCACCGGCGCGCGCCGGATCCTGGAGATCGGCATGTTCACCGGCTACAGCACTCTGGCGTTGGCTGAGGCGTTGCCCAAGGGTGGGACCATCGTGGCTTGCGAAATCGACCCGGTGGCTGCGGACATCGCCAAACGTTACTTTGCCGAGAGCGCGCATAAAGACAAGATCGAGGTCAAGGTCGGCACCGCCGCGGAGATCTTGAAGCGCGTGTTGGGCCCTTTCGATCTCTGCTTCATCGATGCCGACAAGGAAAACTACGGCGTCTACTATGACGTTTGCCTGGAATTGACCCGCGCACGCGGCTTGATCGTCATCGATAACGTCCTGCGCGACGGCCAGGTGCTCGATCCGCAAGACGACTGCACGAAATCCTTGGACGCGCTCAATAAACGAATTCGCAGCGACCCGCGCGTCGAGAATGTCCTGTTGCCGGTGCGCGATGGCATCATGCTAGTGCGCAAGCTGTGATGGTGTTGTGTTTCGGTGGGAGCGTCCGATAGAGGTTGATTCTCCATTTCGTCATTCCCGCGCAGGCGGAATCCAGGTTTCTCTTGATCCTGTATTGTGAGCGAAGATGGATGCCGGCTTGCGCCGGCATGACAAGTCTTTTTTCTGCTCGAGACGACGGCTTCTGACAATCCGCGAATGGGGACTCTACAGCTTTTGCTCCGCCAGCAAGTCTAGCGTTCGTTCCAGATCTTTTGGAAGTTTTACTTGCCACTGGCAGACTTTACCCGCCATGGTCACGCGTAGTTTCTCCGCGTGCAAGAACTGCCGCTTCAAACCGTATCCCCGACGAAAGGCTTTGTTGAAAGCGAAGTCGCCATGTTGATCGTCCATGACGACCGGATGGCCGAGTTGGGCGAAGTGGAGGCGGATTTGGTGCAGCCGGCCGGTCTCGATGGCGACCCGGACCAGGGTGACCTTCGAATAGCGCTTAACGACCCGATAACGGGTCAGGGCGCGTACTGGGTTGCCGTCGCGCCCTGGCAAGGGCGTGTCGATCTTGCCTTGATCATTCGCCAACCGGCCAACCACTAAAGCGCAGTACTCTTTATCGACGGCACCGGTTTCGAATGCTTGCTCCAGCTCGTCGGCAGCGCGGAGATTTTTTGCCACCAGCAGCAGGCCGGAAGTATATTGGTCTAGGCGATGGACGAGTTGCGGTTTGATCTGGCTGTCTCGGTATTGCTGTTCCAAAATGCCCAGCACGGACTCGCGTTTGCTGACAGTTCTCCCTTCGTGAACGGCCATGCCGGCGGGTTTGTCGATGACCAGCAAGTTTGGGTCTTCGAAAACGATGGCGAGTTTCTGCGTGGGCGCGTTTGGCTGGTTTCGAGGGGCGTCCTTTTCAAATGGAATGTATAGCTGGATCTTGTCGCCGGCGCGGAGCGCGTCTTGCGGTTTGGCGCGCTGACCGTTCAAGCGAATGCCGTTCTTACGAAAAAGCTTGCGGACGTAACCGATGGGGAATGCTTTCTTGAGGTAGTTCTCGAGTTTCTTGCCGCTATCGTTGCTTCCCAGGACAATTTCCCGCATGGCACCGCAGAGTAAACGGGAGAACCCCCGCGGAGTCAAGCGAGCGGACTGGCAATATTTGCAATTCTCTAATTATTAAGATAGCTTACGTCGCACGGTGCCAAGGTATCTATCCTTGTTGGTTTGCGCCGGGTGAGGTCGTCATTGAGTCGAAACGAGTCGGTCGATGTTCTAAGAAGTAAAATCGATCAGATTGATGCAAAAATCGTTAACCTGCTAAACGCTCGGGCTTCGCTGGCACAACGCATCGGCCACAGTAAGAGCCGATCCAGCCAAGAGGTTTACGTCCCCAATCGCGAGAAGGAAATTCTCCAACGTATCTCCGAATTGAATCGCGGCCCACTTCCTGCTGACGCTGTCCGTTGCGTTTTTCGCGAGATCATTTCCGGCTGCCGGTCACTTGAGGCGCCGCTCAAAGTCGCCTTCTTCGGCGCGGAAGCGACCTACAGTCATCTGGCGGCGAAAGAAAAGTTCGGTTCGTCATCCGAGCTGCGGGCGACGGCGAGCATTCCCGAGGTCTTTCAGGAAGTCAGTCAGGGCCGCGCCTCGTTTGGCGTAGTGCCGATCGAGAACTCCACGGAAGGCGTGGTGGCGCATACCCTCGATTGTTTGGTCGAATCGGACCTGCAAATTTGCGCCGAAGTTTATTTGGATATTCACCACCATCTTTTGTCCAAGAGCGGTAAAGCCGAAGACGTGAGAAGGATCATGTCTCATCCCCAGGCACTAGCCCAGTGCCGCGCTTGGTTGACCGCGCATTTCCCGAAAATCACCGTGGAGGAGGTGGCGAGCACGGCCCATGGCGCGATCGCCGCCGCCAATGACGGCAGTATCGCTGCGATCTCCAGCGCCTTGGCCAAAGAGGTTTACGGTCTCGCCGCGGTGGCGAGCAATATCGAAGACCGCAGCAACAACATCACGCGCTTCTTGGTCATCGGTAACCAGCTGACCAAGCCCTGCGGCGACGACAAAACCTCGCTGGTATTCTCCGCCAAAGATAAGCCCGGTGTGTTGTTTCAAATGCTTCAGCCTTTCGCCAGGAGCCGGATCAATCTGTCCAAGATCGAATCCCGGCCGATCAAGAACAAACCGTGGGAATATTTGTTCTTCCTGGACTTGATGGGACATCGGCAACAACCGGCGGTGAAAAAGGCGATGGCCGAACTGGAAAAAAACTGCGTGTTTCTAAAAATCTTGGGCTCCTACGCGAGCGGCCGATGAAGATTGTCGAACAACTACCGGAATACATTCGCACGCTGATTCCGTATGAGCCGGGTAAGCCGATCGAAGAGGTCGAGCGGGAATATGGCATTGCCCATTCCACCAAGCTTGCGTCCAACGAGAATCCCTTGGGTCCTTCGCCGAAAGCGGTGGCGGCGATTCGCGCCAAGTTGGGCGAACTCAATCTCTATCCCGACGGCGATTGTTACTATCTGAAAAACGGCCTGGCGAAGAAAGTTGGCGTAGCGCCGGAGCAGTTGATCTTTGGCAACGGCTCCAACGAGATTATCGAATTGGCCGTGCGCGCCTTTATGCGGCCGGGGGACCAGGCGGTCATGGCGCGCCAGGCGTTTGTCGTTTACCAGCTGATCATTCAAGCAGTAGGCGGTAGGAGCGTGCAAGTACCGCTGCGTGACTACACCCACGACCTCGGTGCCATCGCCGCCGCGGTGACGGCCGAGACCAAAATCGTTTTTCTCGCCAACCCGAATAATCCCACTGGGACGATCTATCGGCGCCCGGAGTGGGAAGAGTTTCTCGCTAAGCTGCCAAAGGATGTGCTTTTGATCGTCGATGAAGCGTACTTCGAATATGTGCAAGACGCCGGCTACCCGGATTCGCTCAAGTACCAGAGTGAAGACCTTCCCATGCTCACGCTGCGAACCTTTTCCAAGCTCTACGGTTTGGCTGGCTTGCGCGTCGGCTATGGTATCGGTCCGCGGGAAGTCATTTCGATGATGCAGCGGGTGCGCCAGCCCTTCAACGTCAATGCTCCGGCCCAGTGGGCGGCCTTGGCGGCGTTGGACGATAGCGATCATGTGCAGCGCAGTTTGGCGTTAAACCGGGAAGGACTCGCGTTTCTCGGCGGCGAATTCAAAAAACTCGGTTTGGAGTTCGTGCCGAGCCACGGCAATTTCATCTTGGTGCGTGTCGGCAAAGGCCAAGAAGTGTTCAAGCAGCTGCTCGGCCAAGGTGTCATCGTGCGGCCCATGGGCGGCTACCAGTTCCCCGAACATGTGCGGGTGACGGTGGGCACCATGGATGAGAATCGAAAGTTTATCGGGGCGTTGCAAAAGGTCATCAAGAGTTTTTAGCAGCGGGAGTTATCAAGATCGTGGCAGTGATGTTTGAAAAAATGGTATTGGCGGGAGTGGGGCTCATCTGCGGTTCTCTGGCTCTCGACTTGCGTCGGCGCAAACTGGTCAAAGAAGTCGTCGGTTTCGGCCGCAGCGAAAGCAATTTGAAACTCGCCAAGAAAAAAGGGCTGATCGACTGCTATTTCCTGCGCGAAGGCGATTTCCCCACAGGGGTCGACTTTCTCATGCTAGGCACGCCAGTGGAGACCATCGTGCCGCTGACCCAAGCGTTTCTGCCGGGGTTGGAAAAGGGTTGTATCGTCAGCGATGTCGGCAGTGTCAAAGGCGAAATCGTTCGCGGCATGGAGAAAATCCTGCCCAAGCATATTTCTTTTGTCGCCGGCCATCCGATTGCCGGCAGCGAGCAGTGGGGCGCCCAGGCGGCGCGCGAGAATTTGTTCGTGCGCCATCGCTGCGTGCTGACTCCGACCAAAAAGACCGACAAAAAGGCGTTGAAAAAAGTCGCCGACCTCTGGCGCCAGGTGGGCGCGGAGGTCGAGATCATGCCTCCCGATGTTCACGACCAGGTTCTCGGCGTGATCAGTCATTTGCCGCATGTGCTCGTCTTCGCGTTGGTCAATGCGCTCAATCGAACCCAGCTCAAAGGCGTCGATCTGAAGAGCTACTGCGCCGGCGGATTCAAGGATTTTACCCGCATCGCGTCGAGCAGGCCTGAGCTGTGGCGGGATATTTGTTTGATGAACCGGCGCGCTTTGGGCCGCTCGCTGAGCGATTATATTAAGTATCTCGAACAACT
>CAWFJP010000017.1:0-315434 GCA_963816145.1 uncultured delta proteobacterium | reverse complement strand
CTCGTAAGGCCGGTGATGTTCCCACCTGGGCGCGCCAAGCTATCGACCAGCTTTGCAGCAACAGGATCTTCTTGAGTCACGATCACAATGGGAATCGTGTTTGTCGCTTGCTTGACCGCGCGGATCGCCGGGGTGCTTGCGACGACGATGACATCGACCTTCGGTTGCACGAATTCAGCGATGATACCAGGAAGGCGGTCCGTCCGTCCCTCCGCATAGCGGTGCTCTATCTTAATGTTTTTCCCGTCGATGTAGCCGGACTCTTGCAGCCCTTTCAGAAATGCGTCGGAAAGCGGATCGGGGTTGGCTGGTGTTGGAGCAACCCGCCGCTGCAAGAATCCAATCCGAGGAATCTTCGTTGGCTGCTGTGCGTCGGTCGGAGGGACAGCGGTCAGCAAGACAGTTGTCAGCAAACACAATACGATTTTCGGTGGCATCGCTTGCCTCCAGTCATTTCGCCTTTTGCATTTTTACTTTTGCCTTATCTGATGACGCTATCTGCCGGCACCAATACAGTCTGCGGAATCGTCAAGTTTGTCTGTCTGGCATCCAACCTATCGCTGTAAATCGACCGCTGTCCAGAGGAAATTTTTCCATTGGCGAACCGTTCCCCGCGGTCGCTACCCCCACCGCGGCGGACACACTTCCACGCTCTAGCGCAATCGATGTACCAGATATGACCTATGGCCATGTGAACGGCTAAACTTTCGAAATTACGGAAAAAACCTGGCTTGGGGGGATCGGGAATCCTACTGGCGCAGCGCTTCTATGTGTCGCAAGTTTGCTACACCATGTAGTCGATTTGATACTCCCGCTTGGATAGTAGTCGGATTGGCGGGACACCTACTGGGGCTGGGGAATTGCTGCTGTGGAGTTGTTTTGGCAGGCAAATCTTGGGACACCTGATAAGAAAAAACCTGAAGCCCCCCCACCCATGAGCCTGGATTCCGGGTCGCCGCCCGGAATGACGGGCAACCTTAGATCCCTCGCTTTCGCTCGGGATGACGGGCTTCAGCCCGTCACTTTGCGACCTTGGCGTCCTTGGCGCGAGGAATGTCCGAATCCGAACCAGACAGCTCAATACGGCTGCCAATGATAGTAGAGGATCGGCACCGGTGCACCGGAAACGACGAGCGTGGATTCGTAAGTCTCGACCCGGTCCAGTTCGGTCAAAGACCAGCCAGACACGTTGGCATGAATGAGCACTTGATCCTGAGCGCCAAGGGTGATTTCAACTTCGTCCAAGTTGCCCGACAACCCGGTGCCCTTGGCCTTGAGAAAAGCCTCTTTGCTAGTCCAGCATTTGAAAAACGCCTGGCGTTGCAAGTCGGTTGGCAATCCGCGCATTGCCGCGACTTCCCGCGCCGTGAAGAATCGCTCGGCGATTTCCTGGAATTTGAAGTCGGGTTTGGCGTACTCGATATCGATGCCGAGCTCGCCGATGCGGTTGACGGCGAGCAGTGCCATTTCATGGGAATGGGACAGATTGAAATCAATGCCGCTCGCCGCGAGTGACGCCGGCAGCCTGGGCTTGCCGTTGCTGCCGAGTTCGAAAAACAGCCGCGCTGGGTCAATTTGCAAATAGCGGCCGAGGATTTCATGCAGCGCGATATGGGCAATTAAATAGCGCCGCCGGTGCTGTTCGAAGTGAAAGCGCGCCGCCCGCTCGCGCTCGTCCGGCGAGAGCAACTCCCGCCCGCCGTCGAGATCGACGCTCGCATCGTCAAGCGGCACCGCCCAGACATGGACCGTCTGTTCAAGCGCTGGAAGATCAGCGGGCGCTGCCGGCCAAGTTATCATGGATTCACTTACCGCCGGGGAGATAGAGATATCGGATCCGGAGATTTCTCCCGCAAAGCATGTCCTGAGCAAAGTCGAAGGAGCGCAAAGACGCTAAGTGACGGGCAAAGCCAGTCATCCCGAGCCCGGGCGAGTGATCTAACAAAGATTTCTCCCTCCGGTCGAAATGACATTTTTCTCTTCCCTTGGCGTCTTTGCGCCTTTGCGAGAGATAATCCGATTTCTTTTTTGCGCTCTTTGCGACCAGAATTCCGGCCTTCGTGCTCTTCGTGTCCTTCGTGGTGAACGATTTTCAATCCCCCAGCAGCGTCGCGGCGTCCCGGATCGTTTTCCCCGACGAGGTGCGCGGCAGCGATTCGCGGATGACGATGCGGTCGGGCACTTTGAAGTTGGCCAGATTGGCGCGCAGAAAAGTCAGCAACTCTTTTTCGACGAGCGCTGCCCCCGGCCGCGGCACGATGGCGGCGCCGATCACATGGCCGCGCTTGGCCTCGGGGATGGCGAAGACAATGGTCTCCTGCACGCCGGGATAGGTATAAATCATATTTTCCACCTCGGCGGGGTAGACGTTCAAGCCGCCGGTGATGATCATGTCGTCGCGCCGGCCGAGATGGTAGAAATAACCGTCCGTTTCGACCTTGCCGACATCGCCGGTGTAGAGCCAGCCGTTGCGGATGCGCTGCGCAGTGGCATCGGCGCGGCGAAAGTATCCCTTCATGACATGCGGTCCGCGGGTGATGATCTCGCCGGCCTCGCCCACCGGCACTTCTTTGTCGTTTTCATCGACGATGCGCACCTCCACGCCGGGCACGGCCCGGCCGATGCTGCCCATCTTGGCTTCGGCTTTGTCCGGATCGACCAGCGTGATCATCGGTGACGTTTCGGTCAAACCGTAGCCTTGAATCACTTTGATATGCGGCTGGGCGGCCTGAAACGCACGCAACAGCGGCATCGGGATGCTCGTGCCCATCATCGCGGCGATCTTCATGCTGCTGGTGTCGTAGCTGGCCAGGTTTTTCACGCCGAGCAAAAGCTGAAACACGATCGGCACGCTTTCGAAGACATCGACCCGGTATTTTTGAATGCCTTCGAGCAAGGTAACCGGATTGATCTGATCGAAGATCACCAGCGTATAGCCCTTTTCCGCCAACTCGTTGCACACCACCGGGCCGACGATATGCGACATCGGCAACACGCAACCGCGCATGGTCGCCGAATCGGTAACGCCCATCTCACGCATCACTCTGGGGTACTGCAGCAGATTGCGATAGGACAGCACCACGCCTTTGGGCTCGCCGGTGGTGCCCGAGGTGTAAAGAATCAAAGCATCGTCGTCGGGCTTGAAACTCGGCAAGTTCGTCACTGCTGCGCCGCCGCTGAAACGTAGCTCAAAACTGCGCTCGCCGCTAGCGCCGGCGACCCAGACCGGGATTGGCGTCATGGATTTAAAGATCTCTTCGACTTCTGGATAAAGCTGCTGGTGCACCACCAGCAGTTTCAAATCGGCGTCCTGCAACACGCCTTCGAGTTCTTTACCCTTCAAGCGGGCATCGAGGATCACGCTGACGGCGCCGATCTTCTGGGTCGAATAATAAGTTAGCGGAATCGCCGCGGAGTTCGGCAACAGGACGCCGACCCGGTCGCCCTGGCGGATGCCCTCTGCGCTCAAGTGGCCGGCCAGCGCGTGCACGCGCCGATTGAGCGCGGCGAACGTCAACTCCTCTTCCTTGGCGATGATCGCGGTTTTGTCCGGTTGGCGCGCCGCGGTCCGTTCCAAAACTTCGCCGGCATAGAATCCTAGTGAATCGGTATCGTCTGCCATAACGCAAATGCCCTCTGAAATGGTTTGTACCAGCGCGATAACTGCGCCAGTTCGCCGCGTTTGAGTTTCAACTTGCCCTGCTGCGTCGCTAGGAACGCGTCGATCTTATTGCTGAACACCGCCCGCCACCACTCGGCCTGGCCGCTGATGAGAAAATCACCATCCGATTTTTCGGTCAAGGCGGTAATTTCGCCGCCGACAAAGTGCACCGTCCAGGCCGCGTCAGTATCTTCCATGTGCAAGGTCAACGACGTGGTTAAGCTGGTAGCGCTGCCGGATTGGCGAAAGTCGCCGTCGCCGTTGGCGCTGTCGACCAGCGCGGCCATATGCGCTTGCGAGAACAGCTCGTACGCCTTGCCCGCGGCCGGGCTCGCCGCAGCCGCTGCCGCGGAGCGCACATCTCCCAGCGTGCGCGGCCCAGCGATGCCGCTTTGATAGAATTGGCAAAACACCGCTTCTTCGAGCAAGTCGGTGTAGAGAAACGCTTCCTGAAAAGTGTTGCCGATCGCCACCGTGCCGTGGCCTTTGATGATCGCAATGGGGTTGTATTTGAGCGCTTCGACCACCGCTTCCGGTTTGGTCACCGTCGGCGTGTCCTGAGGAATGACCGGCACCTTGCCGATGGTGTATTTCTCTTCGTAACTGAGCGGCGCAAAGCTGTCGTGCGATAAGGAAAACGCCAGCACCATCGGCGGATGGACATGGACGATCGCCTGGGCATCGGTGCCGGCGTAGACCGCCAGATGCATCGGCGTTTCGCTCGACGCCCGCTGGCTTTTTTTCAACGGCTTGCCGTCAGCGCGGATGCGCACCAAATCTTTTGCCGTTAAAAAGCCCAGCGGCGCATGCTGCCCGGTAATGAGAAAATCGTTTTTGCCAATGCGGCAACTCAGATTGCCGCCCCAGCCGCTGATCAGCCGGCGCTCGAACAGCAGCTTGCCCAAGCGGATCATGTCGTTGTCGATTTTAGCCACAACTCAACCTTGTCTAACTTTTGAATAGAGCCCATGGAACGACTTCCGCACCGAGTGGCCGGACTACGACGCCGTCCGGACAAATCAGTTCGCCGAGAAAAGTCGAGACATCGCTATCGGCGGTCGATTCGCTATGCCCGTCGCCGCTGAAAAGCTCGATGGCGACGCCATGCAAGCGCGCCAGCTGCACTGCCAGCAGTGCGCCACAAATGCCGCGCGGCCCCTCCGGCGCCAAGCCGTCATAGAAAAAGCACAGCTTGGCGATCTCGCCATGAGCGAACAGCGTGCCCATCATGTTGTCGGAAATCAGCGTGGTCGGGGCGTCGCGCTTGATAAGTTCCGGAGCGACGCGGCGCGCGCCCCAAAGCTGCGGGCGCATCTCCGGAATCAAGATGCTCCCGGCTCCCTCCGCTTTCAACGCGCTGAGAAGAAATGACAATTGGTTCGGCGGCGGCACGCCGTAAATCAACAAATAATTGCCGCCGGCTGGGGGCTCGATCACCGGAGCCGAAGCGTCCTTTTGATATTTCTGCCGAAAGCTTTCCGGCGTATAGACCGCGTCGAAACCGATCAGTTGCGTGATGTACTCAGCCGGCGTCACATCGAACGATGGATAGCGCACCTGCAACTGCGCGTGATCGCCGGCAACTAAAGGGCGGCCGCGAAAAGTAAGCAACTCTTCGGCCGGCCGCTCTTCGATCGGCACATCCATACCGCGCGCCAACGAACCCGGATCTTGTACCAAGGCGTGAAACGGCACGCCATACTCTTTGGCCATGCGCGCGATCGGATAGGTGCCGACCTTGTTGATAACATCGCCGTTTTGCGCCACCCGGTCGGCGCCGACGATCACCGCATTGACTTCACCTTGCGCCAATACCTGCGCCACCGCGCTGTCAGGGATCAATGAAACGCTCACGCCGGCCTGGGCCAGCTCCCAGGCCGTCAGTCGCGCGCCTTGCAAGTAGGGACGAGTTTCCGTAGCGATCACGGAAAACTCTTTGCCCATCTCTTTGCAATTCGCGGCCACAGCGACCAGCTCGCCGCTGATATTGCAATGCGTCAGCAGCCGCACCGGGCTGGGCAGAATCGCCGCGGTCCGCTTGGCCCGGCCAGCTGCGGCCGCGCACAATATGCTGGCCGAACTCGCGCGCTCGCGTGGCGATGGTTGCGCCGACGTCGGCGCCGGCGGGGAGTTTTTCGAAGAAGCCATCCGACGAAAGCGCCGAGACCGCGAAAATCGAAGGTCGGCCGCGCGTCGCAGAAGCGCTGGGTTAACTGCTGCAATTGCTCTTGCAACGGCGCCGCTTCCGCTCTGTGATAATGTTGTGCAACCAAGGCTGCGCTATAGAGATAGGTCAGCACCTGGCCGAAGGCGCGGGTCCTCATCTCGCGCACGGCGTCGAGCGCTTGGCCGACCTCGGTCACCTCGATGTAATGGATCTTTTGCGGGACTTGAATCTCGTCGAGGATCTTGAAGCCGCCGTCGTGCCAAACAACCGGTTCAAATAGCGGACTTTGGGCGGCGTTCATGATTTCGATTGGGCCAATGGCGGGAGTCTAAAGATATTTCAGCGCCTGGCGCGCGACTTCGATGGTTTTCTGTTCGGCCGCGAAAAATCCCGGATCGCGGAAACCGAACTTGCCATAGAGACATTCATCCGACACCGCCAGCACCGCGCCGGCCTTCTTGCCGCGCACCTGTGAGATCGTCAAAAACGTCGAAGTCACCATGTCGATGCTCGAGATGTTTTGCTCGTTCAATTGCTGAATCAATTCCGGCGTCTCTTGAAACAGCGCGTCGGTGGTGAAGATCCAGCCGAGATGAAAGCGCACTTGCAAATCTTCCGCCGCCCGCTTCAACGCGGCGACGATGCCCGGGTCGGCCACAGTGGAAAAATTCTCGGCGACATAATAACGCGAGGTGCCCTCGCCGCGCAGCGCGCCGGTGACGATCACCAGATCGCCGATTTTGACGTCGTCCTGCAGCGAGCCGCAGCTGCCGACGCGGATCAAAGATTCCGCGCCGGCGCCGCAAAGAATCTCCGTCGTGATCGCCGTGTCCGGCGCGTAGCGGCCGCCGTTGCCGATGCTGACGCGCTTGCCGTCGAGCCCGCCGGTATGCATCTCGTAGTCGAGAAAAGTAAAGCTCTTTTGCGGCTCGTCCAAGAGCTTCAACATCGACTCGCTGCGCTCCTTGGGACCGGGCACCAGCGCGTAAGGGCCGAGAGAATTCGGCTTGAGACCGAGCATGTTGAGCATCCGTTGCGGTGTGAAGTGCGGTTCTTTAACCATGATTATAGCGCCGTTAAAGATAAATTCGAGTAAATCTTGCGTCGGCAGGCCGGCCTCGGGCAAATCGTTAAACGACCGTTGGCACAACGCGCTCGACGTCAGCATGATTTCTGCGCCGCTGGCGCGCGCTTCGCGCATGCGATCGGCCGCATTCCACTGGGCTAATTCCGGATCAGCCTCGGGCACGCCGCCGCCGCCGCCACAACACCAGGCCCAGCGTCGATTGCGCTCCATCTCGACTAATTGCAAACCGGGAATCGCCCGCAGAATCGCGCGCGGCGGATCGTAAACGCCGCAGCCGCGGCCGAGGTGACAAGAGTCGTGATAGGTCACTTTCATGTCGATGGATTGAGTGAAGCGCAATTGCCCGGATTGGACCGCCTGGGCAACGAACTCGACGCCATGCATGATCTCAACGCCGCTCGCTTCTTTGGCATACTCGCGCCAGATGCGCTGGCAACTGCCGCAGGCAACGACGACTTTCTTGACGCCAGCTTGGGCCAACGCTGCCAGATTGGCGTCTTTCAGCCGTTCATACTCGCGGCGATAACCAAGATCGAAGGCGTATAGTCCGCAGCATTTTTCCTGGTCGCCGAGAATGGCAAAATCGTCACCGGCCTTTTGCATCAACTTGGCCAGCGCAACGGCGCCGCTCTTGCCGCTCGACCGATCGGCCGAACAGCCGGCGAATAACAACGTCGAAGCTTTGCCCTCGCCGAGTTGCTTGAGACCTAAGCCGTCGGCCCATGCGCCATGCGCTGCTTGTCCCCAAGGATTGTCATGTTGTTTGAGCCCATCGTAAATCGCCTGGTGCGCCGGCAGCGGGCCGTCTTTTTCGGTGATCTCTTCGCGCATGGCAACGGTGATATCCCATGGCCCGTAACCGTCGCCGCGCACGCCGCAGAGTTCCTGGCACATCAGACAATTGGTGCAGGCGTACATGACCTCTTTCAATTCCGGCGTGATCGGATCGAGGCCATGAAACACCCGCTGCGCCATCAACCAGCGCGACTTGGGCGTGTGGCGCTGAAACTTGTAGTACTCGTAGGGCGGGCACTTTTCTTTTGGCCCAGGAACATCCTCCATCGGATTGGCCGGCCCATGGCCGTAACAGGAACCGCACAGGACGCAACCGCTGCTGCGCTCGTCGAGCCCCTTGGCGTACAGCCATTTTTTTACCCGTTCGAGTCCGAGAGGTTTGTTGTGTTGCGTCTGCCACTGGAATGAGCGCCTGGAAAAAATAGTTAAGGTCTTAACTGTTATAGCTTGCCATTATTCGGTGTCAATCAAGCGGCGCTGGCCAACTTGAAAAATGGCAGCACCGCGTATGGCCAATTGTCCTTCTGACAACGGACTTCTGACGTCTAAAATATGAGTTCTAAGAGTCGAAAGAGAAAACCAGGAGATAGTGGAGCGGACAGCTCCGATCACTTCGTCGCAGGCTTCATGATCGAGCCGCCGCAGTAACGCGGACAGTTGCTTCTGGTCGGCATTGTTCAGGCCGGCGAAGATTTCCCCGACGCACTTTTCGAACAGCGGAATCGTGCTCTTGTAAAGCTTGGCGCCCTTATCGGTCAACATCACGTGGACCACCCGGCGGTCCTTGTCGTCGCGCTTGCGTACGACGAATTTTTTGTCCTCGAGCCGGTCGACGATGCCGGTCAGATTGCTCACCGTCACCAGCATTTTTGCGCCGATCTCGCCGAAGGGCAGGCTGCCGGCATAACCGATGGTCGCCAGGACATAGAACTGCGGCGGCGTCAGCCCCAACTCTTGCAAGTCGTCTTCCAGTTTCTTGTGCGAACGCAAACTAAAACGGAGAAAGCGAACCCAAAGACTGGTGCTATACGAGGTAAAAAACGGCCGCTTGTCCTCTGCCACGACGGTAACTCTAGTCGTACACCAAGGAAAAAGCAACTTACCGCTCGGTGCGACAAACGATCTATCCCGTCAATCTTCGCCGTCAAAGTTCACGCCGCCGGGCTGTCGCAAAGTTAGTAACCCATATTCTTCATGCCCGAAGGGTTGCGCCTCACACACCACGCCATTTTCAGATGCTGAACCCGAATCATGCTCACCGCACGGCATTGCCAAATGCACAGTCGCGATGTTAGGTACGCTGGAGCGGGGTTCACTGATTACCATGAAACTGCACATCCTCGGTTGCGGCGATGCTTTCGGCAGCGGCGGGCGCAATCAGAGTGGCTATCTTGTCGAAGCTACGGATAAGCGGTTCCTGCTCGACTGCGGACCGACGACTTTGTTGGCGCTCAAGCGCGCCGGTTTCGATCCACGGCGCCTGGACGCGGTTCTTTTAAGTCATTTGCACGGCGATCATTTCGGTGGCCTCGCGTTTTTCTTCATCGAGTATCTCTATCTTCAGCCCAGACTTGAACCGCTGGTCATCGCCGGCCCGCCGGGAACCGAAGCCAAAGTCCGGGCGCTGTTTGAAGTGATGTACGGCGGCGGCGCGGCAGAGAAAGAGATCCCGCCGACGCGCTTTGTGGTATTGCGGCCGGACGAGCCGATAGATGTAAACGGCATCGCCGTCGCGCCGTTTCGAGTGCTACACCAAAGCGACGCCATTTCGTTGGGCTTGAAAGTGAGCTACGAGGGTAAAACGATTTTGTTTTCCGGCGATTCGTTGTGGACCGAACGATTTGTCGAACTTGCCGATGGCGTCGATCTGTTTCTTTGCGAGTGCTCGTTCTTTTACGAGCAGCCGGGGATGCATGTCAATTATCAGGCATTGTCCGCCGACCTGTGCCGCATGGGATGCAAGCAGCTGGTCCTCACCCACCTCGGCGAGGAGATGCTGTCGCATAGAAATGGAATTACCACCCTTGTTGCCGAGGATGGGATGGTACTGGAAATTTAGAAGGAGATCGTGATCAGCTTGCTTCGCGAGCCGCCGGTACTTGCAGTATCAATGATTTGTAACCGTTTTTGGCTAGGATGACTTCAGCGACTTCCTGAGCAGCGACCAACTCAGTATAGGGTCCGACCTGGACTCGATAAGCGAGTTCACCTCGGCCGCCAGTGCTAGTGTCGATAACCGGCTCGAATCCCATCTCGCTGATTTGCCGCGAAACTAACTCGGCCCGTTCGCGTTCACGGAACGATCCAACTTGCAGTATATAACCGGTAAGAAATTTGGGCCGCTGGTTGTCGCCGGGTAAGATAACCGTCGAGGTCCGTTGGCGCGGCGAAGCTTCGGCCGATACCGGTTTTTGCGTGGTCTGCGACGCCGATTTTAGGGAGTCGTAATTATCGAAGCCGTATTCGAGCAGATGTTTGGTGTCGCTCCACATGTTGGTGGAGCCCAAGATCGACACAATCAGCGTCACGCCGTCTCGCTGCACCGCACCGACGTAACACCGTTGCGCCGCGTTGGTGTAGCCGGTCTTGCCGCCCAAGGCGCCTTCATAATCCCAAAGCAGCCGGTTATGATTGCGCACCGAGATGCGCCGCGGTACGACTTTCTTTTTCACCACCGCGGTTGAACTCACCGAGCTGAATTTGGTGTGGACGATCTCGCGAAACAACGGGATCTTCATGGCGTAGCGAAAAATCGTCGCCAGGTCGCGCACCGTTGAATAATGATCCGGAGCGGTCAGACCATGGGGGTTGGTAAAGTGGCTATTGGTGGCTCCCAAACTTTGGGCTTTTTTGGTCATGAGATCGGTGTAGCGTTCCACCGAACCGCCGATTCCTTCCGCCAACACTATGGCGGCGTCGTTGGCCGACGCCAGCATGATACCATAAAGGAGTTCTTCAATGGACACCGTCTGCCCAGGACGTAAATACAATTTGGTCGGCGGCACGCGCGTGGCGTCTTTGGACACCGTCAGACTTTCGTTGAGCTTCCTACCGCTCTCAAGGGCTAAAATGGCGGTCATTACTTTGGTAGTGCTGGCCGGCGGCAAGCGCAGATCGGCGTCTTTTTGAAACAGAGTCCGGCCCGTGGCCGCATCCATTATCAGCGCGGCCTTCGCCGTCAAATCGTCATCTGGAGAAAACGACCAGAGCGGAGAAACCGAAATGAATACAAACAGAATCGCCAGCTTAAACGCGGCAGGAAATAGTCGACTGTAGCGCAGAACCTTGAACCTCCTAATCGCTAGTTAGACGCCGGTCAATCCAAAACCCGGACAACGGATTGATAATGGCGTTTTATAACATGTCTTTAGCCATGAGAACAGCGTCAAACGGCACTTTTCGTTGACTATTTTTGCGGCCTGGAGAAAATGGCCGCGATTGCGTCGTCCTGGCGATACTTTGGCGTGACGGACTAGGTTATTTTTTTGGTGCAATGCCTTGGCGCGAGATTTCCCGTTCGGCCCGGTCAGCCACACCAGCCTGCTCTCCCAGGGCCTCCCGGCGAATCCGCTCCTCGCAGGGCTGGCAAATGCCGCCCTTCAAGACCTCGGTGGGTTTTGCGCAGATCATGCATCTTTTAATTGCTTCGCTCATAGACGTTGGCCTTTCATGAGTCGGCGCTCTTGCTCGCCAGCTAATTCATAATTTTGATCTGCTTCGGGTTTTCGATAATGATCTCCAAACCAAACTGCGGATGGTCTTTGATCTCTCCAGTGACTTCGATTTCTTTGTTCTCGAAATTTTTCGGCGCGAGCTTGCTCTTTTCAAATAGCTCCACACCCGAAGAAAAGATAACCGCGGTAAGCGCCTCCCGCGAGGGACCGAAGTTGAGAAAAAAGGTATTGCTCTTGGCCGAATGGCCGACGCGAAACACCCGGCCGCGCACGCGCGCTTGCTTGCCGGCAAGGGCGCGAATCTTCTCCACATCTCTTGCCACAAATGCCGGAACTTCGGCGGTCTGTTCCGTTGCCGCCTGCGACGGTGCCAGCGGCATGTAGGTGACCCGGTGCGCTTGGCCCGGCGCTGCAGCGAGTTCACCGGGCAAATCCGGGAGCGAAACCGTTGTCGCCGGCGGGTTCCAGCGTTGGTACAAAACATGAGAGATAAAGCCGGCGCCGAAGACCAGCAAAATCGCCAAGGTGTTTACGGCCGCGCGCGGCATTACGGCTTCCTTTCCCAAAGCCTCAAGAACGCTTGGCGATACTCCTCGGCGAGGGGGCCGGCGTCGCGAAAAAGGAGAAGATTTTCATCGTTGGCAGTTTCCGCCGAATGGGTCCAGTTGTAGGAACCGGTGAGAACGGTTTTCCGGTCGATAACCGCGAACTTTTGATGCATCAAGCCGGCGTCACGCTCCAGGCTTTTCGAATTGCTACCAGACAGCCGGCGTAGCGGTATCTTGTTCGCTTCGAAAAATTTACCCTTGGAATTGTCGGTGCGCGCGTCGAACTCCCGATCGATCACCACCTGCACAGCGACGCCGCGCTTTTTCGCCTGCACCAGCGCACCAGCGAGCTCGTCGCTGGTAAGCGCATAGACCGCTACCAACAATTCTTTTTTGGCTTGTTCGATCTCACGCAGGATATGCGCCGAGCATTTCCCCTGGGGGCTGAAACAAGCCTGCACGACCATCTCAGCGGAGCAGAATGACGGAACAATCGAAAGTGAAATGAACAGCGCGGCGCGCAGGCGAAGCATGGTCACCTCGCGACCAGGTCGCTTTGCGGCTGATTGCGCCGCGGGGCCAGACACATGCCGAGAATGAGCTTTTCCATGACCAACCGCGGTTGGCCATGGCTCGACTTAAGCCGCAAGTCGGCGTCGAACAGCGATTCCATATGGCCGACAAGTTCAGCCATGGCAAACCGTTCAGCGCGCTGAAAACACATATACTCGGCGTAAGGATTGCCGAATCGCGCTGCGGAGCCAAGCTTGGCACCGATCTGTTGAAACTGCTGGTAGCTCATGCCGCGCTTCCAGTGAGGCCGCATATCGCCGTCCAATAGCTGCCTGGCGGCGAGCAAACGGCGCACCTCGCCCGCGATGGTACCCAAGATTTTTAACGGATGTTCGCCCTGTCCCATAAGCCGCGACAATTGGCCAAGCGCGCCCAGAGCGTCGCGATCACCGATCGCCCGGGTGAGATCGAATATCCAGCCTTCGCCATGGTCGGCGACCACCGCCTCGACGTCTTGCGATTGAATCGCCGGCCCCTCGGCAGCGTATAGCAGCAGCTTGTCGAGCTCTTGTTGGAGCGTCCGTAAATTATCGCCGGCGCGGGCAACGATCATATCGCGGGCCTGGGGTTCGATATTCTTACCTGCCTGGCGCAGCCGCTGGGATATGAAATTGAGCACTCCGTCGCGGTCGACCTTACCGTAGCGATCGCGCTCCAAGCCGAGAAAAGATGCCGCGCCTAGCTCTTCGAAGCGCTTGAATAACTTTGTCCGGCGATCGACTTGCACAGCGGTCAGCAGCAAGAACGCCCATTCCGGCAGTTTGCCGTTCAACAGGTCGCCCAAACGATGGCCGTCCGCGGCTTTGCGTTTGCTGAGATCAAGATCGCGGCTCTTGGCATAGGCGAGCAGCGTGCCGACTTCCTCCAGCGCGGAGTTGCCGTCGATATCGAAGACCTCAGCCAGTTGGCGTGCCGAATTCGCCTCCAGCCGCTCCCAACGATCCTGGGTCCAACCTTCGACATTTAACAGGTCCGCGAGCAATTTGACGGCATCGTCGCGCCGCCCGTCGCGCCATAGGTCGAGAATCTTTTCGCCCAACTCGCCCTTTTGTTCGCGCGAGAAAAAGTACGGCGCATTTTCCACCCACAGGACTTTCTTGCCAGGGAAAAACGGCGGCGTCATAAGCGAGCCTTCCACCTGATCCCAGCTCACTGTCCGGCCATCGAAGCGTTCGAGATTAAAGCCTCGTTTATCTGCCGGCACCAATAGGTCGACCACTTGCTTGCAGATCTCCAGCACTTGCAAATCATCGCCGAAAAGCAATAACAGCTGCGGTCCCTTGCCGCTCTTAATATCCTTGAGAATCGTGGGTAGGTCGCGTTTCACGGCACGTCAGTGAGCAATCGTGTTATTGGGCTTTGAGCATGGGTGGATAGCGGCGCCATCAACAGAAAACTTCGAGCACCAGGCTTAGTGCTTCGGCACCCACATCTGGTTCTTATCGCTCCAGGCGTAGTCCGAACGCCAAACTTTTAGACCGATGGTATACTTCCCGCCCGATTTGGTGACGAAGATGCGTTCGGTCGAGTGCGGGATCTCGGTGCGCGCGATGATCATGACTTTCTTTGCGATACCCTTGTTGATGAGAATCCGATCGCCTTCGCGCATCGTTACCCGGTTGTCTCTTCTGCGCTTATTGGCCATGGCCAAAGTTATCACCGAGAATTTCGACTGGCAATGATTGCGCTAGCCAAATAAGGAACGGCTCGCACCGGGCGGGACGAGAATTCCGTTTAGCTTGACAATCATCTAACCCTCCGGTAGCTGTCCGAGGAGTCTTGCCATAGCGTAACCTATGAATATCGACATTCACGCCCACTTCGTTCCCGCTGAAAGCTTGAAGGTCGCCAGCGAAATCGGCAAACGCCACGGCATGAAGCTTGGTAAAAACGAGCGTGGCCGCGAGATCGTCAGCCGCGACGGCAAACCATTTTTAACCCAGCTCAAGGCGGAATTCGCCGACCTTGACCTGCGGTTGTCGATCATGGACAGCCAAGGGGTCGACATGCAGGCACTGTCGCCGGCAAGCACCTATTTTTTCTACTGGATGGCCGCGGAAGAGTCGTTGGAGTATGCCCAGTGGCTAAACGACCGTTTGGCCGAGGCGGTAGCGAAGCATCCGACACGTTTAGTGGCCCTAGGGTCCGTGCCGATGCAGGACAGCGCCAAGGCGGTCGGCGAACTGGAACGGGCGGTGACAAAACTGGGATTGCGCGGCGTCGAGATTGCGACCAACATCAATGGCCGCTATTTCGACGATCCGGCATTTGATCCATTCTGGGAAGCGGCCCAAGCCCTGGACGCGCTGATCTTTGTCCATCCCAACCAAGTCGTCGGCGCCGATCGGATGAAAGAGTTCAACCTCGCCAACCTGATCGGCAACCCGACTGACACTTCTCTGGCCTTTGCCAAACTGATCTTTAGCGGTGTGCTTGAACGTTACCCGAGATTGAGATTCCTGCTTGCCCACGCCGGCGGTTTTTTGCCATACACCTGGGGACGACTGGATCGCGGCTATCGGATCCAGGACTCGGCGAACGCAAAAATTCCCAAAGCGCCGGGAGAATACATCAAGCTGCTCAACTTCGACACCATTACCCACAGCACCATGGCGCTGGAATATTTGATCGCCAACTTCGGCGCCGATCATGTGGTGTTGGGCAGCGACTATCCTTACGATATGGGGGATCCTGAACCGGTGGCATCGCTGCGCGCCGCCCGCATTGACGGTGCCAGCCTGGAGCAGATCGCCAGTGCCAACGCTTGTAAACTGTTAGGAATCGGCATTTAGTTAAAGCAATTTTATTTTCGGAGGAGCCATGCGACTAGTTACCTTTACGCGCAAGAACCAACAGCGTGTCGGCCTGATGGGGCCGCAGGATCAGATCATCGATTTGGCCGAAGTCAATCGGCGTTATCTCAAAGGCGGCAACGTGCCGTTCTTAGCGAGCATGCAAGCCTTTATTGAAGCCGGCAGCAAAGCTTTGCAAGTGGCGCGTAAGGCGGAGAAGTATGTCGCCGGGAAAAATCCCGACGAGCAGAAAAAACTCATCGCCGCCGGCGCCTTGGTGAAACCCACCCAGGCCAAGATCATCTCGCCGATTCCGACGCCAAAAAAGAATTGCGTCATGCTCGGCATCAACTACCGCGAGCATGTCGACGAAGGCGCCCGGGCGCGCCAACTGGAAATTAAATATCCCGACTACCCGGTCTTCTTTACCAAACCGGCCACCTCCGTCATCGGACAGTATGGTAAAGTCATCAAGCATAAGGTTACCGATAAGCTCGATTGGGAGGTCGAGCTGGCCCTGATTATCGGCAAGAAAGGTCGCGACATTCCCAAGGCCAAGGCCTACGACTATGTGTTTGGCTACACCATTTGTCTCGACATGACCGCCCGCGAGCTGCAGAGAATCCACGGCCAATGGTTCAAGGGCAAAGCCCTCGATACGCTGTGCCCCCTCGGTCCCTGGATTGTCCACAAAAGCGCCATGCCCGACCCGCAACAAGTGCGGCTCATCTGCCGAGTCAACGGCCAGGTCATGCAGGACGGCAACACCCGCGACATGATTTTCGACATCCCGACGATTATCGAATCGCTCTCCGGCGGGATGACACTGGAACCGGGCGACATCATCAGCACCGGAACACCTTCCGGCGTTGGCTTCGCGAGGGTACCGCCCGTATTCTTGAATCCCGGCGACAAGGTCGAAGGTGAAATCGAAGGCATCGGCAGTCTACACGTCGACATCGTCGCACCTTAAAACGCCGGACTCAAAGGTCTTAATTCCAAGATTCAATGCGCGGTGGCCGGGATTAGCCATCCGGCTACCGCACCAAACTTGCCAAGTCTGCCGTCGACTCGTCCGGAACTTTGCGGTGGGCTGCGCGAATTTGACTTGGCCCCAGTGCTTTGTTAAGGGTGCTGTCGTTGCTAGGGGTGTCTGCGAGAGTCAGACTGAGAGCCCGAAAACGGGTAACCCTTTGAACCTGATCCGGGTCGCACCGGCGTAGGGAAGCGTGAAAGTCACAGTTTCGTCGAATTTAAGTCGGCGCAACCAACTTGAAACCGTATTCCCTGACCACCGCTCCGTGGTCTAAGTGAATGCGGTTTTTTATTGCCATGAGAATAAAGATTAACGGCGAAGACCGTGAGATGGACAACGGATTAACGCTGACCGCGCTGCTAGAATTGTTACAGATCCGTCCCGGTCGCGTGGTGGTCGAACGCAACCGGGATATCGTCCCGCGCGACACCTATAGCGCGACATTGATAAACGACGGCGATACACTAGAAATCGTCCACTTCGTGGGCGGAGGATGAACATGGAAGATTTTTTTGAATTGGCCGGGCAAAAATTCCGCTCGCGACTCATCGTCGGTACCGGGAAATACAAAGATTTTGCCGAAACCAAGAAAGCGATCGAAGTGTCCGGCGCCGAGATCGTCACGGTGGCGGTGCGCCGGGTCAATATCACCGATCCGAACAAGGAAAATCTGCTTGATTACCTCGACCCGAAGAAATATACGATCCTGCCCAACACCGCCGGGTGCTACAACGCCGATGACGCCGTGCGCACCTGCCGGCTCGCCCGCGAAGCGGGCGTGGGTAAACTCGTCAAGCTCGAAGTGATCGGCGATGACCGGACACTTTTCCCCGACGTACCGGCGACTCTCGACGCCGCCAAGATCTTAGTGAAAGAGGGATTTATCGTCCTGCCCTACATTACCGACGATCCGATCACGGCGAAAAAGCTCGAAGACATCGGTTGCGCCGCAGTCATGCCGCTGGCGGCGCCCATTGGGTCTGGACTTGGCATTAGAAATCCCTACAACATCCGCATTATCTTGGAGCATGCCAAAGTGCCGGTAATCGTCGATGCGGGCGTGGGCACAGCTTCGGATGCAGCGGTCGCCATGGAAATGGGCTGTGCCGGCGTCTTGATGAACACCGCCATCGCTAGCGCCAAAGATCCGATCTTGATGGCCGAAGCGATGCGCCAAGGCGTTGAAGCCGGGCGCAAAGCTTATCTTGCCGGCCGCATACCAAAAAAACTTTACGCCACCGCGTCAAGCCCGTTGGATGGGATGCTCAGCTAAACGACGCAAGTGCCCCAGCCAAATTTTGATCTCTACCTCATTACCGACCGTAAGCTCACCCATGGCCGCGATCTGGTATGGGTACTTGAGCGAGCTCTGGACGGTGGCGTCAAAGCGGTCCAACTGCGCGAAAAAAACCTAAGCGGCAAGGAACTCTTTACCCTAGCCGAGCGGGTCACTCGGCTCTGTCAACGATATAATACCCAGCTCTTCATCAACGACCGAGTCGATGTCGCGCTAGCTGTCGACGCCGCCGGTGTTCATCTCGGCGAAGCCTCCATACCGGTGCCTGCCGCTCGCTCGCTTCTTGGCGCTCACCGCAGCATCGGCGTTTCTACCCATTCGCTGGATGGTGCACGCAGGGCAGAACAGGAAGGTGCCGATTTTGTCGTTTTCGGTCCTGTCTATTTCACACCATCCAAAGCCGATTTGGGCGTACCGCAAGGGATAAAAGCGCTGCAATTTATAGTGGAAAATATTTCGCTGGCCGTTTATGCTATTGGCGGAATCAAGGCGGACAACGCACTGGAGGCCAAGTCTGTCGGCAGCCGCGGGGTTGCATTGATCTCAGCAATTATGAGCGCCGAAGATCCCGCGCTAGCAGCCAAGCAAATCATAGCGCTACTAACGAGGTAAGCTTTTGCAGCAAATCACTCAGGACATCCTAGTCTATATCCAGTCGAACCCAGTCCTGAGCTTGGTCATAGCATTTATCGCTGGCTTTCTCGCAACGCGAATCGTCGCTGCTGAGCGCCGACCAGGGGTGTTAGGCTTCACAATCATCGGCCTCTGCGGTTTCTTCCTAGGCCATTTCATGATAGCGTATTACCAGTACACCGAGTACCTAGACAGCCTGCTTGAGCTCCGCGTAATTGCCGACATGATCGCTGCCTTTATCGGCTCATTCGTCATTGCAGGCATTATTCACTTCGTCAGGCCCACGTAAGCCACCCTAGCTCAGTTGGTAGAGCAACTGATTCGTAAGAATTTGGGCCTTGATGATAAGGCGTGACGCGAGTTGCTAAGCATTTGTATTTGCAGCAGTCTTTAAGAGCAACCTAAACTCTATAGCGCCCGTTACTGTCACTTATCGCATCGCTACAGCTACACTTTTAGCTACAGTCCAATTCGCTTTCCGACACACCGAAGCTCCCGCTACATTAACCCCACTCGTTTCTCGGGCCGGCGATAGCGCCTTTCCAAAAAGTCCTTCGTAGTTTAGGACTCAAAATCAGTCATGGGGCAAGCTACTAGCCCAACTTTCTCAACTCGCATCGAAATAAGATTTTTTTACGGGTCTGAGTGTGAAAAAGTTTTGTCATTTCAAGGGGTGAGAGTTTCAAAGTGGCTGTAGTGTAGACCAAGGATCTTTTCAAGCGCAAGTTTTTGCGTACAATCGAACGCCAAGATGTATTTGCGCTGCAATCGGCGAATCAAAGACGGCAAGGAGCATCGTTACTGGAACATCGTTGAGAGCAAGCGCTGTGGTGGGGGGAAGGTGGTGCAGCGCCAGGTGTTGTATCTGGGCGAGATCAACGACAGCCAACGCGAGTCGTGGTGTCGGGTGATCGAAGCCTTCGATGAAAAGACGCAACAACGCACGCAGCTGGCACTATTCCCCGCTGGAAAGGAGTTGCCCGAGTACGCCGAGGGTTATGGAGTTCAGGTACGCCTTGAGGCGATGGAATTACACCGCCCGCGGCAGTTTGGCGCGTGCTGGTTGGCCTGTCATCTTTATGAGCAATTGGCCCTCGATCAGTTCTGGCAACACCGTTTACCTGATAGTCGTGAGGGGACGTGTTGGCAGCATGTGCTTCAGACCCTGGTATGTTACCGGTTGATCGATCCAGGAAGCGAGTGGCGGTTACACCGGTTGTGGTTTGACACAAGCGCGATGGGGGATCTGCTCGGCGAGGATTATGCGCTGGTGGAGAAAAATGCGCTGTATCGCTGTCTGGACAAAGTGCTGGAGCACAAGCCAGCGCTGTTCAGTCATCTCACCGAGCGATGGCAGGATCTATTTGGCGCCAAGTTTGACGTGCTGCTCTACGATCTGACCAGCACTTATTTCGAGTCCAGTCGACCGGCTGATGAGAACGACAAGCGGCGCTATGGCTACAGCCGCGACAAGCGTTCGGACTGCGTCCAAGTGGTCATCGCGTTGGTGGTCACCCCTGAAGGGTTTCCCTTGGCCTACGAAGTGCTGGCGGGCAACACCTCGGACCGAACCACGCTTAAGGAGTTTTTAAACAAGATTGAAACCCAGTACGGCAAAGCCGAGCGCATCTGGGTGATGGATCGCGGCATTCCCACCGAAGAGGTTTTAAGCGAAATGCGTCACAGTGATCCACCGGTTTACTACTTGGTGGGCACGCCCAAAGGGAGACTCAGCCAGCTGGAGCAAAAACTTTTAGCTTTGCCCTTTACCACGGTGCGCTCGGGGGTCGAAGTGAAACTGTTAGCCCAAGAGCAAGAACTCTACGTACTGGCCAAGAGTCACCAGCGCATCGACAAAGAACGCGCCATGCGTCGGCGTCAGCTTAGAGCACTGTTAAAACGGCTTAAAGAACTCAACGAGATGAAATTTAACAGCAGCCAAAACTTGCTGCTCAAACTGGGAGCGGCCAAGGGGAAATATCCCTCTGCTTGGCGCTTGATGGACATTGTCCTACCTGAATCAAAAACTCACTCGGCCCATGTCACTTTCTCTTTCCGGCTCAATCGGCAAAAGTTGAGAGAAGTGCGCCGGCGCGAGGGCCGCTATCTGCTACGGACCAATCTGTCGGGCCGAGAGCCCGCTCAGCTCTGGCAGTTCTACATCCAACTGGATCGAGATTCGAAGCTTCCGGCCTTCGAAAAACTATCTTCATTGCCGCCACCAGCTTCCCTCTCGCCTCTAAGCGCATATCTTTGTTTATCTCTGGAGGGTCAAAGGGGTTAAGTAGTTGAAAAACCAACAAGCTGGGTACCCAGGTCTGCACTACAGAGCCACGGCTGCCGCGACTTGCGCAGGTGTGATCTTGGGGGGCGGTTGTGCAGGCAGTTGGAGTTTAAGCTTGTCGAGCAGGAGTTGCAGCTCGGGCTGGGGCTGGGTGGTGCGGGTCATGATGAGTTGGCGACCGTCAGTCGTTGGCAAATGCACGTCAATCATCTGCATAGCAGCAAACTTCTCCAAAGCGCTGCGCGCAGTGAGCCCCGGTGCCAGTGAGCGTAGTCTTTCGGTCAGAGTGATGTGCAGACAATAAGCCAAAAATGAAACCAAAATGTGCGCCTCAATCCGTTTTTCGCTCTGATGAAAGATCGGCCGGACCGCCAGATCGCCCTTGAGATTCTTAAACGCCTCTTCGACATTGACCAGTTGCAGATACAAGCTCCAGAGCTTAGCCGGATCGGATTCGGTCAGATTGGTGCGCAATAAGTAGCGCCCTTCACGCCGACGTTGGCGACGTAACTTCTCTCGATCGAACCGGTAAGTAAAAGCGGCTTTATCCTTATCCACTTCGATTTGGACCAGGCGCCAAGCACTGGGAGTTTTTTGTTTGGCGGCTCCGAGCTTCATCAAAAGCTCTTCGCGCTTGAGCTTCATGGTGCTCAGTTGTTTGAGTCTTGCCCACAGCCACTTCAGTTGGCGCCGGCGCATGGAGCGCTCCTTGTTGACCCGATCCTCACTTTGGGCCAGCACATAGAGTTCGTCGTCTTGCGCCAGCAGCTTGACCTCGACTCCGGGCCGCGCCTGATGCCAAGGCTTGTCTGTGAGTTGTTTCTCCAAGCGACTAAGCCGTCCCTTGGGCGTGCCCACCAAGTATTTCACCGCCGGATCGCTCTGGCGCATCTGTTCGAGCACGCTTTCTGTCGGAACGCCCCGATCCATTAACCAGATGCGCTCCGCTTTGCCGTATTGCTTCTCGATCTTGTCGAGAAACTCCCTGAGTGTGCTGCTGTCCTTGGTATTGCCTGCCAACACTTCGTAAGCCAGCGGAAAGCCCTGCGGCGTGACGATCAGCGCAATGACCACCTGCACACAATCGCTGCGCTTGTCTCGGCTGTAACCAAAACGCCGCTTGTCATTCTCATCGTCAGGAGGATTGGACTCGAAATAGGTGCTGGTCAAATCATAGAGCAAGACTTCGAAGCTCAAGTTGAATAGATCGCGCCAACGCCCGATCAAGTGATCGAACAAGGCCTGTTTATGTTCAAGCAACAGATCATGGCAGCCATAGAGCTTGTGCGAGTCGGCCAGCGAAGTATCGGCTGACAGTAAATCCCCCAGGGCGCTTTGCCCAAACCACTGGCGGTGTAAGCGCCACTCGCTGCCAGGAGCAATCAGCCGATAGGCCACCAGCACCAACAAAACCTCGTCCCAGCGCGTTCCTTTGCGACTGCGCCCCAGTCGCTCCCGCCAAAAGCGGTCCAGTTCCAACTCCCGCCACAACTTGACCACCAACCAGCAGGCTCCCCACTGCCGCGGCCGACACAACCGCAGCTCGGACAGACGCACCCGCACCATCGACTCATCACAGATCTCCGCTTCGCAGCGATCTTCGGGAAACAGCGCAAGGGTGCTCGGCTTGTCTTTCCCCTCTTCAAAGACTTCGATCGATTTACGCCACGCTAACTCTTGCGACGAGTTGATCTCACCGAGATACAAGACGTGACGCTGCACGACTCGCCCGTCGGCCAGACGCTGGTTCTCGACGATACTGAAGTAGCGGTGCTGCTTGCCGTTTTTCTTGCGGGTTGTCGAGCGCAAAAACATGGCCGCCATTATGCCGATTGCGAGAGGTTTGAAAAGGGAGGAGGTTGCTCCACTACAGCTGATTTCGCTGTCTTCGATCACTCAACTCGTGCAATTCCAAAACCTTACGCTCGCCTAAACTTTTTTTCCGGTGGCGAATCCGCGAAGTCGGGTTAAAATCCTTGCGCACTTTTTTAAATCCAGAAAGAAATCAACTTTCGGAAATTCCTCCTCGTTCCCCCAGATTTCGCCCTTTTTGCCGTTCATTTCACGACGCTTTTCGCGACACTTTTTTAGAGTGAATTAGCCAAGCACGATGGTAATCATGACCACAGTCAGGAACACGGTTACTCTCGTCGCAACCAATATTAGTAGCAACAACGTCAGCGGATTTTGATCTTCGGTAACCCCACCCGATTATGCCCCCATAACGTGTGAATCTTTTGGAACTTGCAACCCACGGAGGGGCGTGTAGAATTCTTTTATGTCTTATAAAAGTTTGATTTCTCGCATCACTCTGGATCCGGAAATATGCCACGGCAAGCCTTGCATTCGGGGGCTGCGGTATCCGGTTGAAAGTCTTCTGGAATATTTCGCCGGCGGTGACACGATTGAAGATTTGCTGAAGGAATTTCCGGACCTGGAGCGCGAAGATATTCTTGCTTGTCATTAGTTCGCGCGCCGGATGTTAGCCGCGAAATCCACCCACCTTTCGCTCACATGAAGTTTCTCGTGGACGCGCACTTGCCGCCGAGTCTCCGTGCGGTGCTGGCGCGATATGGCCACGATGAAACCCACACGCTTGATCTTACAGCGCAAAATGCCACTAAGGACAACATACTAAATCAGATCTCGGTCGACCAGCAGCGTGTCGTTATTTCTAAAGATTCGGACTTCTTCTATTCCCATCTGGTATTAGGCCGTCCGTGGAGGCTGGTTCTGGTCAAGAGAGGAAACATGTCCAAGGGAGAATTGTGTTCTCTGTTCGAGAATCATTTGTCAGAAATAGAGGCTGCTTTGGAACAGCATATGCTTTTAGAAATAAATCGGACCACAGTTACGCCTCTGGTATAAACCGCAGATAGTATTTTGAAAAAAGCAGGGGACGGCTGCGCTTTAAGCTCAACGCTGGTCTGCTATCCTTCTTTCTTCATATATTTACGGCGTATCCTACGGTTCCGCCATCTGGACGAACGGCAGAGTCGTCGCTGAAAAAATCGTAAGCAAGTTCGCTCGATCCGAAGCTAAACTAAAGCTTGATCCCCTTTCGGGTTTGTGAGAGAAGGCTGGTCTATTACCGTCGTGGTTCATAGCTCCAATACGCTGACGACATTCCTGGCTCCGGTCCTCACGCCACAGGGCCGTTTGCTGCTCACAGAGATTGACGATGCGCCACCGCTCTCCTCGGATCTCGCGGAGAGACTGAAGGAAGCGTTTACACAAGGCCACGGTCACGGTCTTCTGCAACTCGGCGCCGCCGAGATTCAGACAGCGATGCCGCCCGTGTTCATGTACTGGCGCGAGTTTTCCGGGCGTTACGTCGCGGCCCGCTGCGCGCTTGCGGATGTCGAAGTTGGCCACGCATTGCCGCCGGTAGCGCCGCCGGCGCGCGAGGATCTCGACTCATTCGCTTTGGCGGCACCGTCGATGACCGGAGCGGAATATCTGACGGCTGCCGTTCTGGGTACGCTCTGGAACGATATCGATGCGGCGTTTCGGTTGGAACTGGCGCAGTCCAAGCTATCGGTCCAGGACTTCCTCAAGCGCAAGAACCCAGCCTGGAACCTGGTTGGACGGGTCCATTTCAATCTCGCCGAGAACCGCAAAGATAACGAAGCGCCGTTCGCATTCCTGGCCACCTACACGACGCGCTTGTCGGCGCAGGCGCAGGCTCAACACCTGCCGCTCGGCAGGGCGCTCAGCGAGTATGCCGGCGCGGCGAACAAATCGCGGCTGCTGTCGCTGCTGTTGCCAGTGCAGCGCGCCGCCGAGCAGTGTCCCTGGCTCAAGGCGATGGTCGATTCCGCCGAGGTCTTTCACCCGCTGCGCTGGACACCCGCAGAGGCTTTTCAACTGCTGAAGGATCTACCGCTCCTCGAAGCGGCGGGTGTGATCGTGCGCGTGCCAAGCGCTTGGCGAGCGAATCGTCCATCGCGGCCTCAAGTGACTGCGACCGTGGGCGGCAAGCCGCCATCGGGAATCGGCACGGACGCGCTGCTGGATTTCCGCATGGAAGTCACGCTCGATGGCGAGCGCTTAAGCGAAGCCGAGATAGCGAAGCTGCTCGCAGACTCCAATGGCCTGCATCTGGTTCGCGGCCGCTGGGTCGAAGTGGATCGCGAGAAGCTCGCCAGAATGCTCGACCAGTTTCGCGCCGTTGAAAAAGCGGCGGCTGAGACCGGAATGACTTTCGCAGACGCCATGCGCATGCTCGCGGGCGCAAACGTCTCTGACAGCGCTCCCGCGGATCCGGCAGCGCTCGACTGGTCGCGCATTGTCGCGGGTCCGTGGTTTGCTGAAACTCTCGAAGAGCTCCGCCATCCGCAAGCACTCGCGCGCTTGAAACCAGGGGATGAACTGAAAACGACGCTGCGGCCGTATCAGCAGGCCGGCCTGCGCTGGCTCCACCTCCTGTCCACGCTCGGTCTCGGCGCCTGCCTGGCTGACGATATGGGACTGGGCAAGACGATGCAGGTGCTCGCGCTGATGCTCGTCTTGCGGCGCGACGGCGCCGGTCCGGGGCGGCCTAGTCTGCTCGTCGCGCCGGCGTCGTTATTGGCCAACTGGGCAGCGGAAATTGCACGTTTCGCGCCAAGTCTGAAGGTGGTCGTCGCGCATCCATCGGCGCTGCCAGCCGCCGAATTGCGTAGTCTTGAGGCGCACCGCCTCGCCGGCGTCGATCTGGTCATCACGAGCTACGGAACGCTCTCGCGCGTTGCCGAAATTTTGAAAATCCAATGGCGACTGGCCGTGCTGGACGAGGCGCAGGCGATCAAGAACCCCGCCGCCCGGCAAACACGGGCGGCCAAGCAGATAGATGCTCAAGCGCGGATCGCGCTTACCGGCACGCCGGTGGAAAACCGGCTCGGAGATCTTTGGTCGATCTTCGACTTCATCAATCCGGGCCTGCTCGGATCGAGCAAGGAATTCACGACGTTCACCAAACGCCTCGCCGAAAGGCCGCATAATCCCTACGCGCCCCTGCGCGAGTTGGTGCGGCCATACATCTTGAGGCGGTTAAAGACGGACAAAAGCGTCATCGCGGATTTGCCGGACAAGACCGAGTTGAAGGCGTTCTGCCAACTCACACGCAAGCAGGCCGCGCTGTATCAGGAAGCGGTGACGGAATTATCCGAACGACTTGATAAGACCGCCGGCATCGAGCGTCGTGGTATAATCCTCGCCTTTCTGATGCGTTTCAAACAAATCTGCAATCACCCATCGCAATGGCTCGGCGACGGCGCATGGGCCGAAGCGGACAGCGGCAAGTTCGCGCGCCTGCGCGAGATTGTCGAGGTTATTGCTGCGAGGCAGGAAAAGGTATTGGTCTTTACGCAATTCCGCGAAGTCACGGCGCCGCTGGCGGCGTTTCTGGGCTCGGTGTTTGGCCATCCTGGACTTGTGCTGCACGGCGAAACCGACGTGAAGAAGCGCCAGTCTCTTGTGCGCCAGTTTCAGGAAGACGAAGCCGTGCCGTTCTTCGTGCTATCGTTGAAGGCGGGCGGAACCGGGCTTAATTTGACTGCGGCAACGCACGTCGTTCATTTCGATCGTTGGTGGAATCCAGCGGTCGAAAACCAAGCGACGGATCGCGCCTTCCGCATCGGTCAGACCAAGAATGTGCTCATCCAGAAGTTCTTGTGCCGCGGCACAGTGGAGGAGAAAATCGACGCGCTGATTGACTCGAAACGACAGCTATCGCAGGATCTGCTCGAGGGCGGAGCCGATCTGCTGCTGACCGAGATGAAGGACGACGAACTACTGAAACTCGTCGCGCTCGACATTCACGCCGCCGCACTGGAGTAACGCATGCACAGATACGAAGATGATTATGGTTGGAAACCCTACGTGCCGGTTGCCGAACGAAGGCGCCAGGCGGCGCGCGAAGCTGCCAGACTGGTGAAGAAAGGCCAGACGGTTTCGCCGGTCGTTATCAAGAGCTCGAAGATCGCTAATACGTTTTGGGGCAAAGCGTGGTGCAACAATCTTGAACGCTACAGCGACTACTCCAACCGGCTCCCGCGCGGCCGCACGTATATTCGCAATGGCTCCGTGATCGATCTGCAGATTTCGCCTGGCGGAGCGACTGCGCTGGTTAGCGGCTCTCATCTCTATCGCGTTGAAGTGAAGGTGACCGCTGTTCCGAAGGCTCACTGGAACTCGGTCTGCACGGATTGCCTGGGTGCGATCGATTCTGTCGTCGAACTGCTCGAAGGGCGCTTCTCCAAAGCTGTCATGACACGACTTTGCCAGGAGAAGACCGGTCTGTTTCCGCGACCGGCGGAGATCAAGTTCAAATGCAGTTGCCCAGACTGGGCGTCGATGTGCAAACATGTCGCTGCGGTGCTTTACGGGATCGGCGCACGACTCGACGAAAGGCCCGAACTTTTATTCGTGCTGCGAAACGTCGACCAGCAGGACCTTATCGCCAGTGCCGGCAAAGGCATGGCGAACAAGAGGAAAGGACCGGCCGCGGCAAAAGTTCTCGAGGGCAGCGAACTGTCCGAGATCTTCGGCATCGACATCGCAGAGTCACCGGCCAAGCCAGGGCGCAGGCGCCGAAGTCCCCAATGACGATGAGGAATTTACTTTGGACAATTAATGAGTTTGGAATGCGACGGCGGCCATCCGTTATTAAGGTCAATCAACTCTTGAATCTAATATTCCCCGCAGCCGAAATGCCCCGTTTATTTATGAGCTCCAGGCATCGGCTTCCGCTGTTGACCCCCGTTGCCAACGTCAGTCAGTCGCCTTAACCCTTCTACTGCGGAATCCAGGATTAATGGTCACCTCAAAACCCGCCAACGGTAGAAGCGTTCGACCTTCACTGATCGCCGACCAGCGACGGCGCCATCTCGTCGGAAAGCGCTTCGATTTCACTTAAGAGGCTATCCAAATCTCCATGTTCGTTCCTGACCAAGCGATCAAAAATAAACCCGGCAAATTGCTCGATCGTTGGCTTTTCAAACAAGATCCGCAGCGCCACTTCAATATTAAACTGCTTCCCCACAAGATAGATGACTTGCAACGCCAGCAGCGAGTGTCCGCCTAATGCAAAGAAATTATCCATGATACCGATGCGCTCGAGATCAAGGACTTCCCGCCAGATCTCCGCCACGCTATCCTCGATCGGCGTGCGTGGCGCGACAAAAACGCTCTCGATCTCTCCGGCTTGGTCCTCCGGCAATGGCAACGTGCGCCGGTTGACCTTGCCGTTGGGCATTAGCGGCAGAGTGTCAAGGCCCACGAATACCGCCGGCACCATGTATTCGGGCACCTTTTGCTTTAAATGATCTCGCAGTTTATCTGCATTCAAAATCTCCCCCAGCTGCATCACCACGTACCCCACTAACAGTTCTCCGAAGCGAGGCCGTGTTGAGGACGCTCGGTTCGCTTCTCCCCGAATCGCAACCACCGCTTGTTTGACAGTCGGGTGCTGAGTCAGAACTGCCTCCACCTCGCCCAACTCGATGCGGTATCCTCGAATTTTGACCTGGCTATCCCGACGCCCCAAAAACCCGATGCTTCCATCGGGCAGCAGCCGCCCGATGTCCCCCGTGCGGTAAAGACGCCTTGTTTCCTGCTCTGAATCCGGCAAAAAGACAGCGTCGGTCAACTGTGGATTGTGCCAATACCCAAGCGCCACATGCTCACTACGAATCCCGATCTCCCCGTATATCTCTCCCACAGTCCCATCTTCGTTCAATAATACCACTTCGGTGTCCTGCACGGGATACCCGATGGAAATTGCGTTCCGCCTGGTCGGCGTGTGGGCACCGCTCGAAAAAAGTAAATTAAAGGAAGATTCCGTTGAGCCGTATAGATTGCAGAAGATAGCATGCGGAGAAAAATGACCCCAAAAGCCCTCAAAGTGTCTGTTGGCTGCCTTTTCTCCCCCCAAAACGACTGCGCGCACGTTCGAAAAGCGCACGCCCGAATCGAGCGTGTCAAGCAAACTCTGATATAGGGACGGCGTTGAATGGTAGACTGTGACTTCTTGCCCTTCCAACCACTCTGGCAATCCAATCAAGCCTTGCTCCGAAACCTTCCAAGGATAAAGCGTGGCGCCATTTAATAAAGCGGAAAAAATATCGATCACCGCCGCATCGTGACTGTAAGCGGAAAATAACGTGAGTCGGTCATCAGCATGGATATGTAGGCTGTTGGTATAGCAGCGTGCGTGGTGCAGCACGTTGCGATGGTTTTGCATCACCCCTTTGGGCTGTCCCGTTGAGCCTGAGGTGTAAAGAATATAGGCCATAGCTTCCGGCGAGACAGTCAGGCCGAGATTCTCTGCCGATGTCGCGGGATCGATCTCCTCGATGTTGATCACCGCTCGGCTCCCGCGGGAAAGTTCTCGGGCCAACTCTAGGTTTCTCCGATCACTGAGAATCACTGTGCTCTCGCTGTCCTCCATCATGTAGCTAAGCCGTTCTGTTGGATGACTGGGCTCCAGCGGAACATATGCCTTCGCACTTTTAAGCACTCCCAGGATTGCGGCAATCATCGGCGCTCCATGTTCGAACAATAACACAACTCTTTCTTCCCCGGCGCCGCACTGCTGCAGTAGCGCTCTGGCGATCTGATTGGCTCTGCGATTCAACTCGCCGTAGGTCCACCGCTGCTCTTGGCTCTTCACTGCCGTTTTTTCCCGAAAAAGCGTTGCCTGTTGCTCGAACCGTGCGGCAATCGATTGCTCGATTTCTTCTCTCTTGAATTCCACAAACGCGTTCGCCGGGCCAACAGCATTCTTTCCCGTGGCGAGTCCCCGCCGTTCGTCTTGCGTCAACAAAGGGTAATGCATGATAATACGGTCGGGGTCCGCCGCGATTCCTTCAAGCAGCGTGCAATAATGCCGCAGCAGCCGATTGATTGTATCTGATTCAAAGAGGTCGGTGTTGTAAACCATTTTCAGATGCGCGCTGTCATCGTGTTCCCCGACGTATAAGGTCAAATCAAATTTGGATTCCGAGTTGAAGGATGTGAGGCTTTCTATTTCCAGCCCTGATAGTTCTAAGTCGCTACTTCCTCCATGGAGCATGTTGAAAAATATCTGAAACAAAGGGTTACGACTTAAGTCGCGTTCCGGCTGCAGCTCCTCGACTAGTTTCTCGAAGGGCAGATCCTGGTGCGCGTAGGCGCCCAAGGCCGTTTCCCGCACCCGTCCCAGCAACTCACGAAAAGTACAGTTGCCGGAAAGGTCAGTGCGCAGCACCAGCGTGTTGACAAAGAACCCAATCAATCCCTCTATTTCGGAACGGTTGCGACCCGCAATAGGAGTACCGATGACGATGTCTTGCTGCCCTGTGTAGCGGTATAATAATATCTTGAACGCCGCCAACAGCGTCATAAAAAGCGTTGCGCCTTCCTTCCGGCTCAGCTCTCGAAGAGCACTGACTGTCGTCCCGCTAATGGTTACCGACTCGCTAGCGCCTCGGTAGCCCTGCACGGCCGGCCGGGAATAATCAGTAGGCAAATCTAAGACGGGCAAATTCTCAAGTTTTGCTTTCCAATAGGAAAGCTGAGTTTGCAGCATTTCGCCTTGAAGCCACTGCCTTTGCCAATGGGCGAAGTCTGCATACTGAATTGTCACTTCGGCAAGCGACGATGGTTTGCCGGTTGTAAAGGCTTCATATAATGCCGAAATCTCGCGGAACAAAATGCCCATCGACCAGCCGTCCGCGGCTATATGATGCAAGGTCAAAAGCAAAATATGATCTCGTTCGCCCAGACGCAGCACTTTGCCGCGCAACATCAGATCCGAAGTGAGATCGAACGGAAGTCGGCCTTCCTCCTCGGCCAGCCGCCCGGCTTCGCTTTCCCGACAGCCCTCTGGTCGATCCGAAAGATCGATTACAGGCAAACTCAAAGATCCCGATTGCTCGATGGTTTGCCGGGGTACTCCGCGGATATCCTTGAACGTGCTGCGCAACGTTTCATGCCGGCATATGATCTCGTTTAAGCTTCGTTCCAATGCGGCGACATCGAGCGGACCCCTTAAACGCAATCCGCTCCGTATGTTGTATACCGAGCTATGGGGGTCGAACCGGTCCAAAAACCAAAGCCGCTGTTGGGCAAAGGAAAGCTCAAGATCGCCTTCTCGTGGCATCGGTAGAATTGGAACGGTTTGCAACCCCTGCTGGTGACGAAGAGCCTCGTCGATCCGTGCCGCCAATGCGGCCACCGAGGGACTCTCAAACAAGCTGCGCAAAGGAATTTCCACGCCGAATACTTTGCGGATGCGTGAGATAACCTGGGTGGCCAAAAGAGAATGGCCACCGAGGTCGAAGAAATTGTCGTAAATCCCTACTCGCCCAATGCCCAAGATGTTGGCCCAAATCGTCGCCAGCACCTCCTCTACAGGGTTGCGCGCCGTGATGAAGTTGCCTTCGAGATCGGGTCCACTTTGATCAGGCTCAGGCAGCATCTGATGGTCGACTTTGCCGCTCGATGTGATCGGCAAAGAATCCAAAAATACGAAAACCGACGGAATCATGTAGTCGGGCAGCGTCGCTTGGAGAAAGCTCCGCAAATCGCTCGTAGAAGGGGCGGGGGGTTGCGCAGCCACAATATAGGCGACCAGCCGTTTATTTACCCCGACTGAAGTCGAATGATCACCGGGAGCGTCTTGCCGCAACAAGACGACCGCTTGGCGCACCTGTGAGTGGCGGCCAAGCACGGCTTCTATCTCTCCTAACTCGATACGGTATCCCCGCACCTTAACTTGACGATCGCTCCGCCCAAGAAACTCGATATTACCGTCACCGAGATAACGCGCCAGATCGCCCGTGCAGTACAATCGCTCGCCCACCCGTTCGCCGAACGGATTGGGAATAAACTTTTCCGCCGTCTGATTCGGGTGGTTCAAATAGCCCCTGGCCAGACCCGCTCCACCGATATAAAGGTCTCCTGCAACCCCGATCGGCACTGGTTCGAGATGGGAATCGAGAATGTAAATTTGCGTGTTCGCCACCGGCCGGCCAATGGGAACTTCTCTCAAAGACTCATCTTCGGAATCGGTTACGCTCAACTCCCATACCGTTGCGGCCACCGTCGCCTCAGTCGGACCATAGGTGTTCAATAGTCGCGCATGGTCGCGGACGGCATGACGCCAATTCATCAACTGCTTTGGTGCCGCTCGTTCACCACCGATGATCACCAAGCGCACACAACCCGGGAGCGCCAATCCCTCAAGAACCATTCCGTCGGTCAACTCATGCCAGTAAGCCGTCGGTAGATCCAGCACATTGACATGCCACTCGCTGCAATGCCGCAAAAATGATGCGGCGCTATCGATCATGGCATCCGATCGCAGGACCAGCGTCGCTCCTTTTATCAGGCATGGGAAAATCTCTTCCGTCGAGGTATCGAAGCTGAGCGAGGCGAATTGCAGAACCCGATCGCTATTACTGATTTCGAACATCTCCGAGGCAAACTGGGCATAGTTAGCTAGTGACCGATGCGTGACCCCTACTCTTTTAGGCCTCCCCGTGGAACCTGACGTGTAGATCACATAGGCCAGATTTTCCGCATCCACCGCTACCGCGGGATTCTCCCCACTCTCTTGAATAATGGCGTTCCAGTCCGTGTCCAGATAAACCATGGAATACGGTCCACCGATGGCCGCAGAGCGGTGTTGATTATCCTTGTCCATCGTCGGTCGCCCGTCGACGTTAACCCCGGGTAACTGCGACACCAGACTACTCCGAGTAATGAGCACCGAAGCGCCCGCGTCTTCTAACATAAACGCCAGCCGTTCTTTTGGATAGTGAGGGTCCAGAGGCACATATGCTGCGCCCGCTTTGAGAACCCCGAGAAGCGCCACAATCATCTCCAACGAGCGCTCCATGCAGATCCCCACCAACACCTCCGGACCAACGCCCCGTTTTCCGAGATAGTGGGCCAGCCGATTGGCTCGTAAATCGAGTTCTTGGTACGTGAGCCGCTGCCCTTCAAACAGCACTCCGACTCCATTCGGCCTGCGCTTTGCCTGTTCCTCGAATAGTTGGTGAATGAATTTGTCCTGAGGGTACTCAATCCTGGTGTCGTTCCACTGCACCACGAGCCGTTGCCGCTCGGCCTGTTTCAAAAGCGGCAGCGCCGAGAACCGCTCCCCAGGGTTGGCGACGATACCTTCCAACACGGTTTGGAAGTGGTCCATGATTCGCGTGATAGTAGTGTCATCAAACAAGTCCGTGTTATACGTAAAAGAGCAGTTCAGACTTTCAGGGCTCTCCATTATAGAGAGGGTTAAGTCAAACATGCTCGTCCCTGTCTCAATGACAAACACACGGAAATCAAGGCCAGGAAATTTGAGTGACTGCTCAGAGTCGGCTTTCTCGTGAACAAACATCACTTGGAACAGGGTATTGTGACTGAGATGCCGTTCTGACTTAAGTTCTCCCATCAACTTGTCAAATGGCACTTCCTGGTTGCGGTAGGCCCCGAGTGTTGATTCCCTCACCCTTTGCAGCAATTCGCGAAAGGTCGGATCGCCTGACAGGTCTGTGCGCAATATCATGGTGTTGACGAACAGCCCGATTAGCCCCTCAACTTCTACTTGATCGCGGCCCGCGATGGGTGAACCGACTACCATGTCTGCCTGCCCTGTTAAGCGGCATAATAGTACCTTGAAGGCCGCCAGCAACGTCATATACAGCGTAACCCGTTCGTTCCGGCTGAGAGTCTTCAGCTTCTTGGTAAGCTCCTTGGATACCACCTTCGATTGAGTGGCACCGTGATAGGTCCGAACGGCCGGTCGCCGCCTATCGGTCGGCAAAGCGAGCAGTTCTGGGAGCCCCTCAAGCTGACTCTTCCAATATAACAACCGCTGCTCCAGCACATCTCCGCGCAGCTTCTCCTCCTGGCAACGAACGAAGTCGGCATATTGGAATGAAATTTCAGGAAGAAGCGAAGGGTTTCCAGTAGAGAACGTTCCATAGAGATGGGCCAACTCCCTTAAGAAAACGTCCTGCGACAATCCATCAGTGATAAGATGATGACAGGTAACTAGAAGAACGTACTCGTTCTCGCTCAATTTCAACACGGTCGAGCGCATTAGCGGGCCTTCGACTAAATTGAACGGATCGCGCGCCTCTTCAGAAGCTATCTGCATCGCCCGTGCTTCACGTTCGAATTGAGGAACCGTCGTCAAATCATGCGTGGGCAGAGAGATTTTTATTGACGGCGCAATCACTTGCACTGGCACTTCATCGATCACGGAGATTGTGGTCCGTAACGATTTGTGACGTCGAACGATTTCATTCAAACCAGCTTCTAGAGCTGGCACACTGAGCGACCCTTTGAAACGATAGCCGATGGCAAGATTATAAACCGCGCTTCCAGGCATTAATTGTTCCAGGAACCATATTTGCTGCTGGGTGAAGGACAACGGAACGTATTCAGGATCTTTGCATGAGGAAATTTCAGCCACCTGACGAGAGACGGACTGTTGCCGTGCATTTTGCGGCGCAGGCAAAAATCCGGCTTCCTGCATTTCTGAGACGCTTTCCCTGAAGGCCCCTACCACGTGCTCTAGATCCTCGTCTGTATGCGCGGTCGTCAGGAAGCAGGGGCGCCCTTCCAATAGGTGCACTCCCTTTGCTCTCATGAAGGCGAAGAACAGGCTCGTCAGTGGAAGATTTTCGGTGAAATGGATGCTCAGCCATGAGCTAAAATGCGTGACTCGCATGGGCGCGCCGAGTTCCTCAATATAGGCATTCAAGGATTTTACCAGCTCGGCGGTCTTAGCATTCAAGCCGGCCTGAAGGGTCGGACCGCTTCGCTTGAGATGATCCAGGACCGCACGGGCAGCTGCCAGCGCTAACGGATGGCGCACGAACGTTCCGGCAAAAAAAGTAACGTCGACGGTGGGAAACGACGCATCCCCGTAGCTCCACGTCCCGCCGTCGAGTGCGTCCATGAATGCTGCAGTACCAGCGACGACGCCAATCGGTAGTCCGCCACCGATCACTTTTCCGTATGTCGCCAAATCCGCCTTCACGCCAAACAGAGTCTGCACGCCTCCTGGGTGACTGCGAAACCCGGTAATCATTTCGTCGAAGATAAGCGCGATGCCCGAAGCCTTTGTCAGGTCACGAAGCTCGTGCAGAAATTCCGTTGGCTGCAATTCTGGCCGGCGACTCTGAACCGGTTCCACCAACACGGCGGCGATTTCATCACAGCGCTCCTTCAGAATTCTCAGTGACTCTGGGTTGCCGTAATCTAACACAAGCACGTTCTTAACCATGCTCTCGACGATTCCTGGCGCAATCGGCATTGAGCGCGCTTCCCTGCCGCCGGCCACCGATCGCACCAGGACTTCGTCGAAGATGCCGTGATAGGAGCCTGAGAAAAGGGCAATCTTATCTCGTCCGGTCACGGTCCTAGCAACGCGCAACGCCGCCAGGACGGCTTCGGAGCCCGTGTTGCAGAATGCGGCGCGCTCCATGCCAGTCATTTCGCATACTAGCTCAGCAACTTTGCCCGCCAGAAGCGACTGAGGACCGATTTCCATGCCTGTCTTCAGTTGTGCTTCGATCGCTTCGGTCACAAATTGAGGAGCATAGCCGAACAGACTCGAGCCGAAACCGTTCACCAAGTCGACATATTCGTTGCCGTCCAAATCCCAAAGTTTGCATCCCGAAGAGCGTGCAACGACAATCGGATAGGTCAACTCCTTCCACAGTGAACGGAAACCAGCGACCGATCGTGGATCGGCTAGATGAGCCCGGTGGGTTTGCGTATACCGCTTCGATTCCTGAGTCCGCTTTGTGTACCGCGAGATAAAGCTATCGAGGTTTTCTTGCTGGCGCGGAGCGAGAGCCTCTTGCGCGTGTTTTTTTATCGCGCTGTAAGGACCGAATGCTGTCGAGTCGGTTCGCTCCAGCAGCTGCGACCGGCCCGCCACGGCGGGCGAAACCGGAATGGCGGGAGCCCGACCGGCAACCGGTACTGACTCCGAGTGGCCATTCACTCTGGACATTTCTTCCAGCGAGAACGATATTCCATCGATGGATCGGGAGCCATTTCGCAGCAGGTCTAACTGACGCGACATGAGATCAAGGTGCCGGTTCAGGATTCGTTCCAACGCATCAGAGCCCCGCCCAAGTCCATCTGTCGGCAATCCGTTGCTCGTGGCACACAAATTCTGCGCGGCGGCAAGTGGCTCCGCAGGCGGTTTTTGTGTCGTTGGCTGCGACGCAACAATAAGGCTTTCGGTCTCTGCTTTTTGCTCACGTGGCATGACGCGATCCAAGTGAGCCGCAAGAGCTTCGATGGTTGAGAGATCTTCGAGCAACTGGAGAAACGATACTTTAACGTTGAAGGACCGCTGGATCGCACCACTGGCCTGCGTCAGAAACAGGGAATCGAATCCCAGTTCCGCAAAATTCGCGGAGCTGTCCAGTGCGGCAGCTTCGATACCTGAAAGTTCGGAGAGAACTGCGCGCAGCCTGGATTGCAACTCAATCTGCTGCCCCGATGAGGCGGATTCGGCTAGATTAGACTTCATGACGGATACTCCCGTTTCGATCTCGATGTCGCGGTGGTTTGATAGATCTCCGTTATCGGCCGCGGAGGCCGCATTTTCGGGTTCATGATCGGCGGTGGTCGGGGTATCGATCCAATAACGCTGCCGTTCGAACGGATAGGTCGGTAGGGGTAGCCTGCGGCGCGGTTCGCCACCATGCACTTGTTGCCAATCCACTGCGGCCCCGGCCAGCCAGAGCCCGCCGAGCGAGTGGAGCATCGATTCGATGTCGAGACCCGCTTCTCGAGCCGAGCTTGAGGAGGAAAGAACTACATGCTCCTTGGTCCTGTCGGGGTGCTGCTTGGCGAAGTTTGCTAAACTAGTACCAGGGCCGACCTCAAGCAGCGCCGATTGATGATCCTTGAGAAGTTTCCCCACGCCCTCGGTAAAGCGCACCGTTTCTCGCAATTGGCGCACCCAGTAAGTCGGATCGATGGCTTGCGACTCTGTAATCCAATCCCCGGTCAGACAGGAAACCCAACCAATTTGCGGCGGTCTAAGCCTGATCTTTTCCGTTAGTTTCGCGAACGGCTCGAGTACCGGATTCATCATGTCGGAGTGAAACGCATGGGATGTCGGCAACCGGCGATACCCGACACCTCGTTCCGCGAGTTCAAGCTCTAGGCACTCGAGCGCTTCGTAAGGCCCCGAAATCACTGTCAGGGCAGTAGTGTTCACCGCTGCAATCGACAAGCGTGCGTCAAGAAGCGACTTCAAGTCCTTTGCAGCCAGACGCACGGCGAGCATGCCGCCAGGAGGGAGTTGTTGCATGAGCCGCGCCCGTCCCGCCAGAAGGGACAGGGCGTCGTCCCGGGTCATCACGCCGGCGAGACAGGCAGCCACATATTCTCCGAGGCTGTGACCGATTACCGCCCGCGGCCTAATGCCCCAATTCAGCCACAACTGAGCTAGCGCATATTCAATGACAAATAGAGTCGGTTGAGTGATGTAGGTCTCCGTGATCTTGCGTTCCGCCGCGGCCGTTTGGGCCGGCTCGGGAAAGAGAATCTCGCGCACATCGACTTCTAGATGCGGGACAAGCGCTTGCGCGCACTCGTCGACAGTCTTCCGGAAAATCGCTTCTTCGCGATACAGAGACACAGCCATGTTTACATACTGGGCACCTTGTCCCGGAAACATGAACGCCACCGGCCGGTCTTCCTGTTCACTGTGAACCGTCATGACGAGCTTGGGATCGGACGATTCCAACATGTCGACTGCGTTTCTCGCATCGCGGCAAACGACGGCTCGGCGATGCCCGAACCGCCGCCGGCCAACCTGCAACGTGTATGCAACATCAGCGAGCGTGAAATCAGGATGGTCCCTTAAATGTGTAGCGAGGTTTCTCGCCGCAGCTTCTAATGCTGTGGTCGTTTTGGCTGACAGCACGAGCAACTGCCAGGGTCGTGCGGGCCCGGAGGCTTCCGCAATAGGGCCCTCTTCCAGAATAACATGGGCATTGGTTCCGCCAATACCAAACGAGCTTACGCCAGCGCGTCGAGGGGTCGGACCCGATGGCCATTGCGCGAGCTTAGCGTTGACGTAGAATGGACTGTTGTCGAAATCAATCTTCGCATTAGGCCGCTCAAAATGAATGCTTGCGGGCAGCAATTTGTGCTTCAAGGCTAAAGCGGTCTTGATCAACCCCGCGATACCAGCTGCCGCATCGAGGTGTCCGAAATTAGTTTTAACTGAACCGACGGCGCAAAAATTCTTCCTCTGGGTGCTGGCACGAAAGGCCTTTGTTAGCGCGGCAATCTCGATCGGATCACCGATTTCAGTTCCGGTCCCATGGGCTTCAATATAACTCAATGTGTCAGGTTCGACCTCTGCAACGGACTGAGCGGCCCTGATCACCTTCGCTTGGCCGTCAACACTTGGCGCTGCGTAGCCAACCTTGTATGCGCCATCATTGTTGATGGCGGAACCTTTGATCACCGCCTCGATGTGATCTCCGTCGGATTCCGCGTCTGCGAGCCGCTTGAGAACAACAACGCCAACGCCTTCGCCGAAGTTCGTGCCCTGCGCTCTGGCATCGAAGGCGCGGCAACGACCATCGGGAGAACGAATCATACCCTCCTGGTAAAGGTACCCGTCTCTTTGCGGCACTTGGATCGAGACACCGCCGGCTAAGACCATGTCGCACTCCCCGCTGAGAAGACCTTGGCAAGCCAAGTGCACAGCAACCAGCGAAGTGGAGCATGCGCTTTGAACGTTGAGGCTCGGTCCCTTAAGATTGAGCTTGTAGGAAACCCGAGTGGGGAGGAAATCCTTTTCGTTACCGACGAGCATTTGGTAATAGTCGGGAGGCCCTTTGGAAGAGTGATTCGCAACAAGATTCAAAAGGTAGCTGTTCATACTGGCGCCGGCATACACCCCTATCAATCCCTTGTACTTTTCCGAATCATAACCAGCGTTTTCGAGCGCCTCCCAGGCGCATTCTAGAAAAATTCGGTGCTGCGGATCCATGATTTCGGCTTCCTTGGGGTTGAAGCCAAAAAAAGCCGCGTCGAATGAATCCGTGTCTTCAAGTATTGGCTTGGCTTTGACGTAGTCGGGATTGGCGATCAGCGCGGGGTCTACTCCCGAGGATCGCAATTCGGCATCAGAAAAGAGCGTAAGAGACTCGACGCCATCATGGAGATTCCGCCAAAACTGCTTGACATTGGCCGCTCCAGGAAAGCGTGCCGCCATACCGATAATGGCAATCTCAATACCGTTTTGATGGTTTTTGCTTGTTGGATTTTTCACCTGGGTTTGCCTCCTCGCGGTCAACCTGCGCTATTTAGTCTCCTTCGATGCAGCTCTGCGATGCGGCTTTTCCCGTCCAGGCGCTGAACATTCGTATCCTCTCCTTGCTCGGTGCAGAAATCCCCTGCCTGTTCTCGATTGATGTGCTGGGCCAGAGTAGCGATAGTCGGGTGCTCAAACAGATCGACCAGTGATAGTTCCCTGTCAAAACTTCCCCGTAATTTGCGCTCGACTTGCGCAAGCAACAGCGAATGCCCCCCTAAATCAAAGAAGTGGTCGTGGATCCCTATGTGCTCCACCTTCAAGACTTCGGACCAGGCCTTTGCAAGGGTTTTCTCCGTAAGGGTGCGAGGTGGGAGGAAAACCTCCTTAACAATCGACGCGATTGGATCATGAGGCGGAAGTGCTTTGCGATCCACTTTGCCGTTGGGCGAGAGAGGCAAGGACTCCAGGTGAACAAACGCTGACGGAACCATGTAGTCGGGCAGCTTGTGTCGGAGAAACTCCCGCAGCTCGTTCGGGGTCGGCGTTGACTCGTGTGCGGGAACAACATAAGCGACAAGGTGCTTTTCGCCGGGGGTATCTTCCCGCGCCAGGACCACAGTCTCTTTTACGCTCGGGTGACGAGACAACACGGACTCGATCTCCCCCAACTCGATGCGGAAACCGCGAATCTTTACCTGATGGTCTAAGCGGCCCAGATATTCAATGTTGCCGTTGGGGAGATAACGGGCTAAGTCTCCTGTCTTATAGATACGAGCTTCCGGCTCGGTACTGAACGGATCAGGAAGAAACTTCGCATCGGTTAGTTCCGGCCGGTTGAGATAACCTCGGGCTAAACCAATACCGCCAATGTGAAGCTCACCAGCAACACCGATCGGCACTGCTTGTAAGTGGGAGTCCAGTATATAGATTTGAGTATTCGAGATCGGACGGCCGATCGGCACGGTGGGCCAAGAGCTATCTCGTTCACACGCCCAGTAAGTCACGTCCACAGACGCCTCGGTCGGACCGTAGAGGTTGTGCAACTCCGCGTGACATTTCGCGAAGAACAGCTCTTGCAACGCCACTGTCAGCGCTTCTCCGCTACAAATAACTCGCTTTAGAGAACTGCAATTTTCCAGACCCGGCTCATCGAGAAACACCTGCAACATCGACGGGACAAAGTGCAGTGTAGTGACCTTCTGCTCGGTAATTACTTTAACCAAATAGGCGCTGTCCTTATGCCCTTCCGGACAGGCGACAACCAAACGAGCTCCTGCCAGCAACGGCCAAAAAAACTCCCAAACTGACACGTCAAAACTAAAAGGGGTCTTCTGCAACACGCGATCCGCTTCCGTCAAGCGATACATCTCCTGCATCCAAAGCAGTCGGTTGCAGATCCCCTTGTGCGTGTTCATTGCTCCCTTGGGCTGGCCGGTGGAGCCCGAGGTGTAAATGACGTAGGACAGGTTCTCGCCGTTCACAGTCGCCGCCGGGTTCTCGGTGCTCTCTCCGGTGAGCATCTCCCAATCGCGATCCAAGCAGAGCACATGCGCCCGGTGCTCGGGCAGGCCCTTCAGCAGATGCGCCTGCGTGAGCAAAACCGGCACTTGCGCATCCTGCAACATGAACGCCAGTCGCTCCTTGGGATAGCCGGGATCCAACGGCACATAGGCGCCACCTGCCTTCAAAACCCCCAACAATCCGACTACCATCTCCATCGATCGGTCCGCGCAAATCCCGACCAACACATCGGGCTCGACTCCTAGTTTTATCAGGCGATGAGCCAATTGGTTGCTTCGCTGATTGAGCTCGCGATAGGTCAATTCCTTACCCGCAAAAACCACTGCAACAGCGTCCGGACTGCGCTGTACCTGAGCTTCAATAAGTTTGTGAACAGACTCAACTCTAGGATAATCTCTCGCTGTGTCGTTCCACTCCACTAAGAGTTGCCGCTGCTCCGCTTCGGTCAATATCGGGAACTCACAAAGCCGCCGATCCGGACCAGCAACCATCCCTTCCAATAGTTTCAAGCAGTGATCCGACAAGCGGCTGATTGCACCGACGTCGAAGCGTTTGCAATCGTACATGATCCGCAAAGACATCTCTTGCTCCGGCACGACCATCAGCGCAAGCGGGTAATTGATGCGCGTACGATAAAGACTATCTCTGATCTTCAAACTTTGGTCTTTGTCGTGGGCAAGACCGCTCGTCGGAAAGTTTTCAAATATTACTAGACTCTCAAATAATCCGCGGTTAACTTCGCTCCATCCCTGTATTTGGACAAGTGGCGCATATTCGTACTGTCGCAGGTCAGCGAAGCGTCTTTGGATCTCCTTGAGCCAAGGAAGCAATAGATCCGAAGCGGACACCTGGACTCGAACGGGAACGGAGTTGATAAAAACGCCGACCATTGATTCGACCATTTCGAGCGTCGCCGGACGACCCGCAGTCGTGGCTCCAAAAACGACGTCTTCCTCACCGCTATAGCGACTTAACAGTAGAGCCCATGCTCCTTGAACAATAGTGTTCAAGGTCAAATGGTGCTGGCGGACGAAGCTTTGCAACAACCCCGTGGTAGCCGCTGACAACTTAGTTGTCAGCGCGTCATAATCCTTTCCGTAATCCGCCAGCATGCCATGCATTTGGCCTGCCGGGAGTGGCGTAGGAGTCGTGAAGCCCTTGAGCTCGGCGCGCCAAAAATGCTTGGCCTCACGAAAGTCCTGTTGCTTTAACCACTTCATGTAGTCCCTAAAAGGACGCGCCGGCTCAATATCGATGTGCCGTCCCTGGCAAAACGCCTCATAAAGACCGTAGACTTCCTTCAGCACTAAAGACGCGGACCATCCGTCGAGAAGCGCGTGGTGATAGCTCCACAAGAACTTGTGCACATCGTCAGCCATCCGCATAAGAACCAAACGCGTCAAGGGAGGATGATGGAGATCAAAGGCCTGCTCTCTATCCATTTGAAGATAGGCAGCGAACCGCTCGGCTTGTTGCTCCCGAGAAAGTCCGCGCCAATCCTGCTGATTCCACGATAGCGTGACTTCCCGGTGCACAACCTGGACCGGCTCATCCAGATCTTGCCAAGCAAAGCTCGTCCGCAGAGCTGGATGTCTCCCAAAAACTTGCTGCCAGGCACGACGGAATGCCGCAACATCAAGTAGTCCGTGCAACGAAGAGCTTACCTGCTCGTGGTACATCCCGGAGGAGGGGCGGCTTCGACTATGAAAAAGCATCCCCTGTTGCATGGGTGAAAGCGGGTAGTAGTCCTCGACGTTCTTCATAAATTCGTCAAAAATCAATCCAAAGAATTAGTAAGAGCGCGGCGAATTCTATCCCTCTCCTCTTGGGTCCACCCAAAGTCGTCTGATCGCGAAGGCTTGGACTTGTCGTTTGAATCCTTAATCGCTTCTTGATGGCGCCCGGAAACGCCAATGGCCGCGAGCTCAGCAACTGTTTGGTGCTGGAATATATCGTTGGCGGCGAAGCGAAACCCTGCTTTGTTGGCCTTGGTGATCACCTGGATCGCTATCACCGAATCACCGCCGAGCTCGAAGAAATTGTCGTTGACTCCAACCCGTTCGATACCGAGAACTTCCTGCCAAATGCTTGCAAGAGTCCTTTCCGAGTCACTTTGCGCTACCGCAAATGTGCTCTGCAGATTCGGACGCACATGCGCGGTGCCAAGTGAGGATTGCTGACTCGCCAGCTCTACGGAAGAACCTACAACTGCCCCCGGGAGATTAAGTACAGGCGCAAGATCTGTGACCGAAACGACGATTTGCGGCACTTTCTCGAGCGACATGATCCGGTGAAACGCCGCGACTCCTTCTTGCGGAAGAATGCCCTCGAATTTATTTTGGTGTTGTCTTTCAACCACCAGGCTTTCATAGAAAAGCGCTTCCGCCTCGCTCAGCCGGGCATGGTCAGGCCGTAGATCTCTTTCCCCGTTCCGGCCCAGTTTCCGCGAGGCGCTTGGTGTATTAACGCGCTTCAATGAGAAAGCTTCGACTCGAACGAGTAGCTTCCCCCCTTGATCCGTGATCAGCGCATCGAATGTGGGTGTCTCGAAACCCGAAGAACCGTTATCCTCAAGCTTGACGTAAAGCATGCGGGACAGAGGCCCGTGCACTTCCAAGCGCCCGTACGACAACGGCAAATATTGCTCGTCACTTGCATGTCTGACACCCAACGAAGTGGCCACATCCAAGAGCGCGGGATGAAGTTGGAGCTTCTCCAAATCGGCACTAAACTCTTTCGGTAACTCGAGACGAGCTAGAACTTCGCTGCCCTCGAAGATCGAAGCTCTTGCGCACTGCCATCGGGGCCCCCAATAGACTGTTTTGCTTACGTTTGATTGCTCTTTCTGGTTGAGGCCGAGTGTTCCATTATCATAGAGTCCTCTGAGAGCTTCTTGAGTGACCGCCATGGCAGCGTTAGACTGTGTCAAACGGGCAATCTTACCCCTCGCGTGCTCGCGCCACGCCAGTTCTCCTGCACCGATCGACGAAGTTTTGCTGATGATGCGGAAGTCACATGACTCCCCATCTCGTTCTAAGACAGTAAAAACATCTTTTTGTTCGTCATCGCCTACCGTCAGCGGTGTTAAAAAGACAACGTCCCTGATTTCGATTTTGTCTCGCTCAAAGCATTCGCCAAAGGCGGCTCGCGCCATTTCCAGGAACACTGTGCCAGGAAGCGCGGCAGTTCCCAAAATTCGATGCTCGTTTAGAACCCAATGTTTCGCGACGCGAAAATTGGTGCGATAGACGAGGCGATCCGGCGTTTCAAAGATGAGGCGGTCGAGAAGCGGATGATCGATTTCTCTGCCGATGGAGCCAGCATGAATCACCCTAGCTTGGCTCGTCAATGAGCCATCGACAGCCATGCCCACCTCTTGCCAGCCAACCCAGTTAATCGAAACGGTAAATGAGTTATGGTTTAAAGATTTGTAATGGGCGTATGCGTCCAGGAATGCGTTAGCGCCGCAATAATCTGCTTGTCCGGCCCGGGTCGTCAGTGCAAGCACCGACGAACAAAGCACAAAGAAATCCAGCGCGATATCTTTCAACAATTCATCGAGTACCAACGTCCCTTTCACCTTCGGCGACAGAACCTTGGCTGCCGTGGCGACATCTTTTGTTTGAATTACACCTCCGCCGGCTATCCCTGCAGCGTGGATCACCCCGTGAATCGTACCAAAGCGTTTCTTTGCCTGCTCGATTGCGGTTTTCATTTGCTCTAAGTCAGATACATCCGCCGTAACGACCAGGACCTCGGCTCCCAGCGCCTCAAGCGACCGCAGTTTTCGGATTCTAAGGCTTACGGGATCACCTTCTCCATGACTCGCGAGCCACTGATCCCAATTTTTACGATCGGGAAAGCTTGAGCGCCCGATCATAACGAGCTTGACGTGTGCGGTTTGAGCCAAGTATTCAGCCAACGCAAGGCCGATTCCTCCCAACCCTCCAGTGATCAGACAAACGGCACCGTCTCTCAAACGCGGTCGTTCATTTAACGGGTCTGCGAGCCTTAAGGCTTCGAAAGACTGAACCCATCGATGATTGCCCCGGTAAGCGACCAGAGCGTTTGAAGACTCAGGTCGAACTTCCGCGAGGACACGATCAATAAACCCGATAGGCTGGTGGAAACTGCGGATCTGCGACCCGTCGAGATCTATTACTCGGCAAGTAATATTCGAATATTCCAGCGGAATGGTTTTACAGGGCCCCAGAATAGTTGCGTTTTCGGGCCGCAGATTTTCCTCACCGGTCACGTCGAACAAGTCATTTGACACTACCAACAGTTGAAGCGGCTCCGTCGATTTCTGTCTACCGACAGTTTGGGCAAGATGGAGCAGGCTGAAGAAACCGCGCTCTTGAGAGTTTTGAAGGCGATCGAACACCGAACCGTTCCGGGGCTGGGCATTGAAAGTCCACAGATGAATGATATTGTCGGGGAAAAATCTCAGCCTGTTCAGGTCTGCAAACAAAGCCTCGTAATCGTCGACGCTTGTTGAGCGAATAGCGTACCGCTGATCGTCCTCTTTGACGAACTCTTTCCCAACTACCACGGTCACGACATGCTGATTTTGCTCGCGCAACCGTTGCACGATTCGATCACCGAGCCCGTCAGCGTCGACGAAAGCAAGCCATCGAGACTGCGCGGAACTCTCGCCGATTCTAGGCACGCCTAATGGCGGGGCTTGCTTCCACACCGGTACATAAAACCAATCCGCAACGTCAGGCTTTTTACTTACCAAATCCGGTTGCTTTTTATTCTCGACCGAAGATTTCTCCGGCTCCACCCAGTAGCGCTGGCGCTCAAAGGGATAGGTCGGCAACGGAATACGGCGGCGGCGTTCATGCGAATAGAACCCTTTCCATTTGACCGGTACGCCCAGCAGCCAAAGCCGGCCTAGTGTTTTCAAGATGAACTCTACGTCCGAATTATTGCTCTGCGGCTGGCGTAGCGACGAGAGAGCGCGCTCGCGCGAAGTCACCATATTACGCCGCACCAGGGTAGTCAGCGTCTGTCCGGGGCCAACTTCGAGCAGCGCCAGATTTTGCCCTTTTATCAACTCACGCACGCCCTCCCCGAAGCGCACAGTTTGCCGCAAATGGCGTGCCCAATAACTCGCGTCGGTCGCTTCCTCCGCTGTGATCCACCTTCCGCTGACATTGGAAACAAAAGGAATCGTAGGTCCATGAAGCTTGATCTGTTGGACCAGGCGTGTGAAAGTCTCCAGTATTGGATCCATCAGCGCCGAGTGAAAACCGTGCGAGGTGTGAAGACGCTGAAAAGCCGTACTCTGATCTGCGAGCCGCCTCTCCAGCGCTTCCACGTCGCCGGTGGGACCGGAGACAACGCATGTCGATGGTGCGTTAACGGCCGCGATAGAAAGCTGCGCGCCCAACAGGGAACGAACCTGTCTCTCGTCCAGAGCAACGCTCAGCATCGCGCCGCCCGGCAGTTCCTGAATCAGCCGGCCGCGAGCAGCTACCAGCGCCAGCGCGTCTTCAAGTGAAAAAACGCCGGCCAGACAGGCCGCGACGTACTCGCCGATGCTGTGACCAATCATCGCTCGCGGCTCGACTCCCCATTCGATCCATAGTTTTGCCAGCGCGTATTCGACGACGAACAGTGCCGGCTGCGTCAGCCAGGTCTGGTTAACTGATCCATTGTCGACCGTCTTTTGTCCTTTGCGCCTCGCCTCTCGACTCTCAAACCTCAACCCATTCGGATAAATCACCTCGCGCAGATCCAGGCCCAAATGGGACTTAAGAAGTTCGCAGCAAGCATCGATCTGGGCGCGGAAGGTCGGTTCCGATTCATAGAGACCTTGGGCCATGCCGGAGTACTGAGAACCCTGCCCGGTAAACATGAACGCCACTGGTCGGTCGTGACGCTCGTGTGCCCCGGAAAAGACGCGCTCCGAATCTCGTCTCATCAGAACCTCGACGGCATCGGCCACGTCGCGACAGACAATCATGCGGCGCTGAGTGAAAACCTTGCGGCCAACCTGCAATGTATGTCCGACGTCGGCAAGGTTCAGGTGGGGATGATCGTACAGATGCTTAGCTAAGTTAACGGTCATAGCATCGAGGGCTGTTTCGGTCCGCGCGGACAGCAATAACAACTGCCAGGGGCGCGACTTGGTCGAAGGCTCTTCGGAGGGACCTTCTTCGAGAACCAAATGGGCGTTAGTGCCTCCGACGCCAAACGAGCTCACGCCGGCACGACGCGGATGGCCATTGGTCCTCCAATCCCTTAATTCCGTGTTTACGTAAAACGGGCTATTGGCGAAATCGATTTGAGGATTGGGCTTTTCATAATTCAGACTTGGAGGCAACTGTTCATGCTTGAGCGCGAGAACCGTTTTAATCAAACCCGCGATGCCAGCCGCGACATCAACGTGTCCAATATTGGTTTTGACCGACCCGATGGCGCAGAAACTTTTACGTTCGGTGCTCTGGCGAAAAACCTGGTTCAGTGCTTCGATCTCGATCGGATCGCCCAGTTGTGTTCCCGTCCCATGCGTCTCGATGTAGCTCACTGTCGCCGGCGCCACTTCGGCCATCGCCTGCGCCATAGCGATGACCTCAGCCTGCCCGGCGCCGCTTGGCGCAGTGTAGCCGATCTTATGAGAACCGTCGTTATTGATCGCTGAGCCTTTGATCACCGCGTAAATCCTGTCACCGTCAGTGATAGCATCCGCCAATCGTTTCAACACAACGATCGCCGCGCCGCTCCCGAAGATGGTGCCCGCAGCGTTGGCGTCAAAGGCGCGGCAATGGCCGTCAGGCGAGGAGATCCAACCCGACTGGAAAAGATATCCCTGCCTCTGCGGCAGCGAAATCGACACGCCTCCCGCTAGCGCCATGTCGCACTGATAGCTCAGCAAACTCTGACAGGCTTGGTGGACGGCGACCAGAGAAGTAGAACAGGCTGTTTGAATCGTCACGCTCGGACCGCGAAGATTCAGTTTATAAGCCACTCGCGTCGTCAGGAAATCCTTCTCATTGGCAATTCCTAACTCGTACTCTTGAAAGCCCTCGCCATTTTGCCGGTTTGCGAGCAGGTTGACTCGAAGGTAGTTGTTCTGACCTACACCGCCATAGACCCCGGTCAGTCTTTCTAGGCTGTCCGGACTATAGCCCGCCTGTTCCAGTGCTTCCCAGGCGCATTCCAAGAAGAAGCGCTGCTGCGGATCCAGGATCGTTGCCTCGCGCGGAGACAAGCCAAAAAACGGCGCATCGAAAAGATCCACGTCATCTAGAACAAGACCTGCCCTCACATAGTTGCGATCCTCGAGCAATTCCCGGCCTACACCGGCAGCCATCAACTCTTCATTAGAGAAAAACGACACCGACTCTACTCCGTCGCGCAGGTTCCGCCAGTACTGCTCGAGATTCCGCGCACCCGGAAACCGGCCGGCCATGCCGATAATGGCGATTTCCATCCCGTTGGAAGAGAAGGAACTATGGAAAGTATTTGATTCGCTCATTTCTTTCGTTACCCCACCAAACGAAACCTGATCAGCTATTCGACGTGACGCGTGTGCTAGCGCTCCGTTGGGCCAAGGCTTGCAGTCCCCGCTGTCTTTGCTGCGCCGCGCGCTCTTGCGCGGACGACTCGTTGCTTTTTTGCGGCGGAAGCGGGATTGTCGCTTGACTCAAGTATTCAGCCTGGGCGCTGATAGTGGGCGATCGGAACAACTGAATCATCGGGATATCGACTCCGAATGCTGCTTGTAATTCGCCGTGCAATTTAATGAGCAACAGCGAGTGACCACCGATGTCGAAAAAGTTATCGTGGATCCCCACCGGGTGAACGCCCAAAAGCATTTCCCAGATCTCCGCCAAGCGACGTTCCAACGTGTCTTTGGGTAAAGCACGCCCCGGCGCGTCATCGACTCTCTCCATGGACGGCGCCGGCAAGGCCTGGCGATCCAATTTTCCATTGGGCGTGAGCGGCATAGCATCCAGGAACACAATTGACGAAGGCACCATGTACTCCGGCAACCGCTGCTGCAGAAATAACCGCAACTCTTTACTCGTCACCGCGGGCTCGCTAGACGAAACGACATAGGCCACCAGGTACTTATCGCCCTGTCCATCCTCGCGCGCCACGGTCACAGCCTCTTTGACTGCGCCATGCTTAGCTAGGGCCATATCGATCTCGATGACTTCGACTCTCTGGCCCCTGATCTTCACCTGAAAGTCTTTGCGGCCATAGTGTTCCAGCGAGCCATCAGGTCGGAGAAGACCCAAATCGCCCGTGCGATAGATCCTCTCATCACTTCCCGCGGGATCCGGCAGAAAAGCGGCACGTGTAAGCTCCGGCCTGCGCCAATATCCCACGGCGAGGTAACGGCTTCGCACAGCGATCTCGCCAACACGGTTAAATCCCAGCGGTTTACCGTCGTCGTCCAGCACCAGGATTTTGCTATCCTGAGCCGCTTGGCCAGCAGGCGCGGTATTGCCGTGAACCGGGGTCTTCTTATCGATGAAACATTGGGCGATCGTGCCGGTTTCATTGGAACCCACATGATGCAACAGAACACAGTCCGGGGCGAAACGTTTCTTATACAGCGCCACATCCTTAGCCGTCACCGGCTCTCCGCCGAGATGGATGAGTCGCAATCTGGGGAGGTTTTCTTGCCGCGGTAGCGTATCGGCGAAATTGCGAAACACCGTCGGCACCGAGTTGTAAACGGTAACCTCTTCCTGGCGGAACCAATCCGCGAGATGCACAAGTCCTTCCCCTCTGACATCGACTGGATAGAGACATGCGCCGTTTAGCAAAGCTCCGAAGATGAAGCCCACCGACAAACTAAAAGTGCACGGGCTCATAAGCGCGATCTTGTCCTCCATACAAAAATGCAGCGCCCTGGTGTACTCCATCGTTTTGTGCAGAATATTACGATGACTGTGGACCACACCCTTCGGTTCACCGGTCGAGCCAGAAGTGTAAAGTATGCAGGCAAGCGTATCCGCCGAAAGCGGAAGTTGTAAGTTCTCAGTGGAGACGCTCGAATCGAGATCGTCGATGTTTATAACCTGAACGCCGTTTCCCGCTGATTCATGGGCCAGAGTGTGATGGCGAGCGTTGGTAATGATCAGTTGTGCCTGAGAATCCTCCAGCATCGCCGTGATCCGCGCTTGGGGACACGATGGGTCCAGCGGCATGTAGAGCTTACCCGCCTTCAACACGCCGAAGATCGCCGTCATGATTGGCGCGCCGTTCTCTAGCAATAGCGCAATCGGCTCTTGCTCTTGGCCGCGCTTTCCAACAATCGCTCGTGCCAAACGATTGGCCGCCTCATTCAATTCCGTGTAAGTGAGGCGGATGCGTTTCGTCTTCACGGCAATGCGCTCAGGACACTTTGCCACCTGCATTTCAAAGCGGTCGATGATCGACGGCCCGATCTCGTTTTGATTGGATAGGACAACGTTCATCGAGGAATTCAGCGCCATCGAGGTAACCAAGTCCGTTTCAGAATGGTTTCCGAGAGACTTTACATCAGCTTTTGGAGGTTCGATCTTAACCAGCGCAAATTTTCCGGTTTTCGGATCGTTCGGAATATGTTCTTTTCGGTGAACCTCGAAGCGGGTTTGCGTGGCGCCCTTAATTCGGAGTATTCGTTGAAACTCCGTTTGGATTAATCCGCTAAGATCACTACTCGCCACATAGTTTATTAGAACGTATTCCGGGAGCACCGAAACAAATTGAATCCTCGTAAGACCCGGTACAAAAAATTCCGCCAACGCGATGGGGTGGATCGTGTCATAATTTCCATTCCCCAAAACGACAGGCAACGCATCCCGGAGCCGGCCTTCGATATCTCGGAGGCTTGTGACACCGGCAGTTCCGTTTGTAGACCCCACAGTCAAATAATCTCCTAGCTCATATCGAATTATTGGAAACGTGTAGTTATATAGATTCGTCAGAACTGCTCGTCCCGCAGTGCCGGGCAAAACCGGTTCATCTTGATGATCAAGGACCTCGAGCGAATTCAGCTCATCCAACACGGTCATCTCATCTGTCCCTGGGGTTTTGACGGCTATGCACAAGGATTCTGACGCGCTGTACAGGACGTGAACAGGCAGGTTCCACGCGTCCCAAATACTTTGCTCCATCTGAGCGGTAAGTTTGTCACCACTGACCAATATCGTCTTTGGATGGATTTGAAGACTCCCTTGAAGAGCCAACTCCGCCAAGGTCGCCACGCTGCTTGAATAACCACCGATTCGATGTGGTCCAAAAGCGTTAAGTTGCTCCACCACGCGATCAGTGTCATGAAGCACAGAATGAATCTGCACGTTGTATATATGCGACGGCATCCGCACAGCCGTCGAGACACCTGCAAAATGGCCGTGGGAGGCGAGATAAATCGCGACCCTTGTTCGATCTGACGCACAATTCGTAATGGTTGGTACACGATTCGCAATGGTAGCGTTCGCGAAGTACCAAGCTCGTCGATCATAGAGGTAAATACCCATCTCTCCCGAAGAACCGGAACTATGGACAACAATCACCCCATCACGGTAATCGGCCGCCGGGTCGGGATTATTCTGAATCCACTCCTCTATTTCATGTTTTCGCAGCCGTGAATCGGTCACCACTGCGTCGAAGTTATCCATCATGAGCTTCTTCGAAACGAAAGGTAAGTCACGGAGTGTCAGTTCCGACAGAGAGCTCTCTTTGATTCCATGATTAGCCCAAAGCTCCCGGTAGAAAGCTGAATAGAACCACGCGTGATGTAACAGCTCCTGCAGCGACTCCTTCTGGCGTTTCGATCCATCTTTCGGAGTTTGCCAGTTCGATGATTGTGGAGCAGACTTTGGGTTCTCAGTTGTCATTGCGTAATTTACATGATTTAAAGCAATGGTTTGCCTCAATACGGATAAATTGAGATCGGCGGTTATGAACGGTGAATCATGCGACCACAAAAACTCCGGCTATTGTTGGCTCAGCCAATAATTGGTTAACGCGAGTCTCCAGACAAACCTCACATCGCTGTTGTCGCCGCTCTTAAACTTGTCCAACAGCCCGCCTATTTTTTCGGAGTTTAAGATGCGAAGCCGATCCAAGTTCAATGGCGGCTCGGTCAAAAACCTTAAAGGCCCGCGTAGCCACATCGCGGCCTCCCCTCCAAAAAATGGCTGTTTTTTTATTCTATTCACGATTCCCCGAGGCAGATACCCGTATAGTGATTTCCGCAGTATGTATTTTGTTTCCCCTTCCGCCACGATGTCCTCGTCATCCAACGAATGAACGAATTCCACCAACCGATGGTCCAAAAACGGTACCCGGCACTCTATGGAGAAAGCCATGGACATACGATCCCCGTAGTGCAGAAGCTCCGGCAAAGGCATCGCAAACATCAAGTGATATAAATATTGCTTCGAACGAGATCCCCCAACTGTTTTGATAGAAGTTTCAGGTCTCTTGCCCGAACTTAAGGAAATCCAGTCGACCTGCTTTTCGCTCGAGGGTGAATATCCGCCGAGATATTCATCGGCACCTTGGCCGTCTAGCATAACTTTCATTCCATGGTGCTTGGCGACTTTCATCACAAAGTAAAGAGACAGAGGCAACGAACTTAGTAATGGGGCGTCGTTTATTAAGACTGCATGGTCGAAAAATTCTCTGACATCCTCTTCTGACGGGCTATAAAAGACGGGCTCTATTTGAGGATACATTCTCAGGACTTCTCTAATCCAAGGGCGCTCATCCATTTGGCCTTCGCCCTCGTAATAAATACTAAATGTCTTTAAAGGGACCTCCCGGTAATCCGTAGCCACTACCGAAGCGATCGACGAGCTGTCGAGGCCGCCGCTCAGGCATGCGCCGACTTCGACATCACTCCGCATATGCACTTTGGTGCTGTCTCGAAAGAGTTCGCAAAACCGGTCTTTCTTTTCCTCAAAGGCTGCGTGAAATTTTCTTGAAGGATCGATATCCCAGTACTCGGTTACCTTTACTCTGCCGTCCTTGAAGAGCAAATTGGTTCGCTGTGGGAGGATTTTCAAACAAGCAAAATAGGTTTCATTTTGGTAGGACACCATCGCTTCCAACAAGCCCCTAGCGATTTGTGCTTGGTTAAAACTATTCCTGAAAATTGGCGACAGTTTTAACGGCTTGTACTCGGAGCCAAAATAGAATTTGTCACCCGCATGAATATAGTAGAACGGCTTGATCCCAAACCGGTCTCGCGAGCAGAAGAGCTCTCTTTTTGCTCTGTCCCAGATCGCAAAAGCCCACATTCCGACGAAATGCTTGACGCTTTCCGCACCCCACTCTTGGTACGCCGCGAGGATGACTTCTGTGTCGGAACTCGTCCGAAAGCGGTAACCTTTCTCAATCAACTCTTTTTTGATTTCAACGTAGTTGTAAATCTCGCCATTGTAGACGATCACCAGATCTCCGTATTCCATCGGCTGGTTGGCCGCGTCGCTGAGATCGATGATGCTCAGGCGGTTATGTCCCAGCATCACCGGGGGATCTATCCATACGGACGAATTGTCGGGTCCACGGTGCCGGATAGATCCTAGCATCCGTTCCAGTAGAATCTTGCCCTGATCTCGGTCGAGCGCCGGATCAACTATTCCCGCAATCCCACACATCAGTAATACTTCGAACCGCCAAATACTAAGAAAAAATTATTCGCCGCTCTCCGGGCACATGAAGAGCGCGACAGAGTCGTATATGGAACCCATTTGTAGACTCTGGACCCTGACGGCAGAGCCAACTATTTCGGCGTTGTATTGCACCATGTTCACCTATACACGGACTTCTCGACAATACCCGATACACAAGGCAGTAGACTGACTAGGGCCCTGTAGTTGAGCACGCCAACTGAAATCACAGCTATTTCGGATACGCAAAACTTACGCCAGGCAGCGCACTTTGCTCTGTTAAAGCTGCAAGTCAGTTTTGAAATCCTAGGCCCGTGTATTGGAAAACTACAGGATGTGACCGTACCCTCTTGCTGCTAGCGGCACGTTGAGTTCGCCGTCAGTTGTCATTCCATATCAATTAAGAAGAGCGATTCAACAAATCCATATGGAATGTCAAAAGGTCCCATTGATGGCTCAGAATAGATTCTGGTTACTCGTCACGGCGGCTGAAAACTCTCCGTGTAGGCAGCGCGGACAAGGTAGACACGAGTCGACTTTTACATAAATACGGGTGCGCTCTTCTGAAGCCACGGCGAGTTTGTTTGGTGGGTTGAAGCTCTTTGGATCGCTTCACGAATTCGGTATGACCACAGCTTGGAGTTGAATTGTCCTTAGTTCAGCACAACAAACACGTCCGGGATTCTTTGCCTGATAGCAGACGGTCTCCATTTATTCTCCCAAAGTCCAAATACCCTGCGCCATACCTTCGCAAGCAGGTTGGCGATGGCCGGAGGAGTGGACCACAAAGTGTCGTGTCATAATTGACAAATTTGTCAATTCGCAAGCAGGTTGGCGATGGCCGGAGGAGTGGACCTGCGAACCATCCACGAACTCGGCGGCCGGAAGGAGCTGGAGATGCTGCAAAAATGCTCTCACTTGAGACCAAGTCACAAAGCGGAAGCGGTGGAGAAAATTGCCGTTCATTTCACAACGCTTTTCACGACACTTTTTTGGGGTGTTGTCGGCGATGCCCAAGGTAATTATGATCACTGTCAGAAACACCTTAGACCTCGTTGAAGTCAATATTGGTACCAACAACTTCAGCAGATTTTGATCCTCGAGTACCCTATTTAACGGGTGAAAAGTCGCGAGAGGGCCGTGGGCCTCAATGGTCACCTCAAAAGCGGTCATTTATGGTCACTTCAAAACCGGCCATTTAACCGGGAGCGCGTGAGACAGGATAGTTTTAGCTTTTTGCCTCCTGATCAGGCAAGTCCATTTTAGTTCTCCAACTACGAGGGCCGCATTTTAGGACATGGCCGTGATGCAGTAAGCGATCGAGCATGGCCGAGACCGCTGCGCTATCGCCGAGTAATTTGCCCCAGTCCTCCACCGGGCGATTGGAGGTCATCAAAGTGCTGGCCCGCTCGTAGCGGCGCATGACGATTTCCAGCAGATCCTCAGCCGCTGTCGATGGGAGTTTACGCATACCGAGATCATCGATGATGAGCAGCGGCACGGTGGCCAGTAGTTCCATGTGTTGCTTGCGCGAGCCGTCGATGGTGGCTTCAGCGATCTCATCGAGAAGCGTATGGGTTTCACGGTAGAGCACGCGGTAGTTTTGTTGGATGGCAGCCAGACCTATAGCCTGAGCCAAATGCGACTTACCGGTGCCGGGCGGACCTAAAAAGAGGGCGTCTTCATGCTTAGCGATAAAGCCGGCGGTGGCCAGATCGAAGACAAGACTACGGTTGAGTTTCTTGTTGAAAGAGAAATCGAAGCTGTCCAGAGTTTTCTGCGGGTCACGAAACTGCGTTTGTTTTTGGCGCCGCTCCAGCAATCGATTACTCCTGCGCGAGAGTTCATCGGAGATCAGACAGGAGATCAGATCGATGGGGGCCATCGATTGGGCCTGAGCCTGGAGTAAACGGGTTTCCAAGACGGCGGCCATACCGCCCAGGCGCAGTTGCTTCAAGGCACGGTTGAGTTCAATCAGATTCATTTTCTTGCTCCTTTTCATTGTCTTTGGTTCTGAGGTTGATCAGATCACGGTATTCGGACAGTTCCCGGATCAGCGGATCGACATGGCGCAGCGAGAGCTGGGGACGGCGTTCCAGATAGCGGCGCACGAAGCGGTAGCTCTCCACGCCCAGATCGAGAGCCGCAGCGCAGGCATCGTCGACAGCAGCCACGCCATGCTTTTTGGCGAGCGCCATGACACCGAGAATACGGCGGATGCCGAGTTGGGCTTCGTTGCGATAGATCGCCTGGCAGAGCTGGCCGATATGGGGACCGGCCTTGGCAGCTCGGGCCAACAGTTGCACGGTGGAGAGCGGAGTTTTCTTAGAGCGATCCTCGTCGTTGATGCGGTAGTTGCCGGGGAACTGGCGCAGGTGTTCGCGCAAGAGCTGATAATTCTTGGGATCGAGGATACGCACATGCAGAGCATCCCATTGGACTTTGACCTGCCGACCGATCCAGCCTGAGGGTAGTCCGTAGTAAGCCCGCTCCACTTCGACACAGCCATCGAGATGGACCACCCGCTCGCCGTACTGGTAGTAGCGAAACGGTTCAATCGGCAACGGCTGTAAGAACGGCTTTTCCTCGGCGAACATGACTGCCACTTGGCGCTTGGTGGTGCCATGTATGCGGGTATCGGCCCAGCGCTTCTCCCAGTGATCGAGATAGGCTTGAGCCTCTTCCAAGCTCTCGAAGCGCTGCCCCTTGAGCGGAGTTTTCTGGGCGTGTCCGACGCCGGCTTCAACTTTGCCTTTTCGATCCGGGTCTCGGACACGGCACGGCATGGCTACCACGCCGTAGTGTGACAGCACATCGCGGTACAGTGGATTGAGGGTGGGATCGTTGATGTCGGCCTTGAGCACGCCTTCACGCAAATTGTCGAGCACCACGACACGCGTCGTGCCGCCCAGACGGCGAAAAGCTTTCTCGTGGAGCTCGGCCCAGGTCTGGGAACTGGAGCGAAAGACCAACAGACCGTACCGCCTTGCGGCTGTAGCCCAGAGTCATGACGAACAGCCGAGTGCGTCGGTACTTGCCACTTTGCTCGTCGCGCACCATCGGACCGGTGCCGTAATCGACTTGGGCTTCTTCGCCAGGTGCCGTCAGAATAATACCGACGGCTTGAGGGCAGTGAGTGCCGTGCAGCTTACGGACGAAACGCTTGACCGTTTGATAGCCGCCGCTATAGCCGTGCTGATCGACCAGGTCTTGCCAGATGGCTGTGGCGTTACGTCCACGGCTCAGCCAAAGCTCTATGCTCTCGCGATACGGTTCGCAGGTACTGGCGCTGGGACTGGGACCTGTCGGTGCAGCTTGCGGTTTGTCTGCGGGTGGCCCACCAGAGTCGGTGGTCACCTGATTGGCCGGTTTTGCCGCGCTCGAATTGGCCGTTGGCTCACGGCTTGGGGCTGAGACTTCTCGTCGCCCCGGGCGACCACGGCCGCGAACAGCGATCCCAGCCGCTTTGAGATACGCGCTGACGGTCTCTCGGCGAACACCAATCTGTTCCTCGATGCGCCGCAGCGACCACTGAAGTCGCCCAAGGACGAGTACTTGTTGTTGTTTTTCTTCGTTCAAGACATTGCTCATGGCGCGCGAGCCTAAAAGGCTTCGCTGCGCCGTCAATGTCTCGCACGCTTCTACCGTTATTTAATGGCCGGTTTTGAGGTGACCATAAATGGCCGCTTTTGGGTGACCGCCGAGGAGTTGGGCTAATTGTCGGTTAAGCGACGAGCAAGAGAAGGGCGGCCAAAGAAAAAACTCTAAATGCACATGTCATGAATCACCGTCTCCGATCAGTGGCACAAACCGCCGGCCGCAATTTAAGCGCCGAGAAAGACGAAAAGCATCGCCGCAATTACCACCGAAGCGCAGAAAATTCCGATCCCGGCGATCACCAGCCCTGCTTCGGACTCTCGAGCGCTTGGCGGCGGTACGTCTGGAATGAGAATTTTTTTCGTTTTGAGGAAAGGGAATATCATAGTCGGTGGTAGAGCAGCATGAATGCCACTCTGCCACCGTCATATTGTTGGATACAATCGAGCCATTGCGAGAAATCTGGGGAATAAATTTGATGCGACGTGCGGTAATTTAGCAGGGTGAAAACGCCTACTTCTCAAATTAATTGAAATGGGTAGCCGATCTGCCCGATGTATCGTGCTCGATGTCGAATCGACCTTCTTGCCTCGTCGCATAAACTAAAACTTTATTTTTTTGCTTTCTCCTCTTTGACATCGACAGATTTCACCCACCCAATCACACCTTTCTGGGTCTTAACCATATACCAGTCGTTGCCGCCGCTGCTTTGCACCATCGGCACCAGGGTTTCTCCCTGTGCAAGTTGGCCAAGTTTTTCCGATTCGTCATCCTGTTTAGGATATAAGCCGGCTTCCTTAGTCGCCACCACGAGACGGATTGGGAGTGCTCTACCACCGAGATTGCCAAACTCTCCCGTTCCCGAACCTGCTTGCGGTGCGCTTCCCGGGGTTCTCGGGCCCACACCCTGAGGAAGTCCACCAACTGCTCTGCCGTACTCGCCGAAGGCTTGGGCAAACACTGGGGTCATTAAGAAAAGCTGAGGGACTGAGACCAAGGTCAATATTAGAAAGTTTTTCATATCGATGCTCCTTAGGATTGTTACTACTGCTATTATAAGGCGGATGACGGGTCTTGGCTAGTACAGCAACTACGTCACTGGCTTACTGCGAAATTGTTGTCGAACGCGACCGCGCGAGAAAAACTTTGGGTTCACTTTTTAGCGCGGTAAACAAGAATGAAATGGCCGATCGAGGCCACGGGTGTTTTGCGCAAGAACAGCGCATAACGATTAGCAATTAAGATTATCGAGAATCACTTTTAACGGATCGGTTTACATGTAACACAAGAAAGGGGTGGCCCAGTGGCCACCCCCTTCTATCAACTGGCCCTGGAGTGCAGCGGTTCTGATGAAACAACTCGTGCAATAGCCAAAACACCCCAGATCGGCGGTACGACTATGAAAGAGAACTTGGTAATCGCCGCTGCCGAAAAAAACACCACGGTTGTCAACCAGTTGAGCCAAGTGATTTCTCTCAACGTGCGCCAAAAAAAATAAGTGCCGCCAAACAGGGTCAGCGCAAACGGGATATCCGTGTGAATCAGCGGGGCGTAAGCCAACATGTTCGGATCGAAAACGTAAAGAACTAGTGACGCAAAAGCGGCGGACAAACCGTAGAGTTCCCGCGTCCAAGCGAATACCAATAAGCCAAGTAATCCCGCCACCAAAAGCATGGGCAGTCGAGCATAAATGAGCATTGACTCAGCATCGTTGCGGGAAAATATCCATTGGTTTGCCAACCGCCAGCCGTTGACTCCATTGACCTGTACTGTATCTCGCTGTTCCCTGGTCAGTGGCGTGTCGTCGTTGTTGAGAGCCAACAATGGCAACGCTGCAATCAGTTTGGCTAAGGGTGGATGCTCTGGATTAAGTCGAAAATCCGCCCACTTCAAATAGCTATAACCCGAAGCCAAATGAAAAGTTTCATCGGCAGTGGGTGATTTTTGTCGCACGGCACTCAGTGAAATAGCTACAAATATAAGTATGAATAAAGCGACAATGATCGCCACGGGACGCTGGCCTTGACCAGGTCCCGAGGCCGCTTTGATGGCGGCAGACCCACTCTCGATTTGATTCATTAAATTTGCAGCATTTCTACAGAAGCGACAACGCGCGAGGGGGCACATTTGCGCTGTCGCACGAACAGGCGGATCGATATCAAAATCATCACAATCAGAGTGGCCAGTGAAATCATCGCGCCAATCATGAACGACCGAGGTTCGTAGCGAAATTCGACTTGATGTACTCCACTAGGTAATCGCACGGCCCGATAGAAGTGATTGGCGCGAAGAATTGCGGTCTCAGTACCATCCACATATGCCTTCCAGCCCGGATAGAAGGAATCTGCCAAAACTAAAATGCTTTCGCCAGGTCGCCGTAACGATGGTAACTATGCTATTTTCGTAGCGCTGAATGTCAACCCGAGCAGAAGACGAAGCCGGCGGAACAAGTGAAACATCTGAATCGAGGACAACTTCCCTTAGTGGATCAAAGTCTTTAACGGAGAGCCGCTGCAAAATTTTTACCGATTCCTTTTCCACAGAAAATTTGGTGACGATATATGCCCGTGGCACAACCGACTTGATCTCATAAAGCCATGAGAGGTATTGCGGGAACCGGCGCACTAGGTGAATATCTCGCTCCGGCAAATTACGGAAACTAACCAGATATTTTACATTAAACGTACCGAGCAATTTTATTTGCCCCTCCAACGGCAGGCCGTTAGCTACCTTCAGGAAATCGCTATAGTCGCGCCGACCGAGCGCGTCAATTTCTTGAAAATAGTCGATGCCGTAGAGCGTGCCAACATTGGGCAGGTAATTTTGATACGAGAGCGCGACTGCTTGTTCAAAAGTCGGCTGACCGCGTACGGTTAAATACGCTGGGTGAAGATCATTTGCTGAGGGATAATAGAATAATCTGGTTTGTTGGGTCTGCGCTGGGTCAATAATGGGCGGCGACGCCAAGAGTTTTTCAGGATGGACCGGAAAGAGATAACTCTTATGCGCCCAGGTGAGGTCGACGTAAACCACCGCAACCAGCAACACGGAAAATAGGACAGGTCGTATTTTGCCTGTTTTGGTGAACAACAGTAGAAACAAAATCGCGAAGGACAAAATTACCTGTCGTTGTATGTTCGTCAAAGCGCCGATCGTCAAATCACCGATCCCTTTTGGGGATGCTGCGTCTCGATAACTGAGCGCAATAAAATTGCTAAGTATCTCCGAATGGAAGTTTAGATAGAGATACAAACCGAGCCAGCTCAAACAAATCGTACCAAGAATAACCGGCGCCCCTTTCATTCTCTTGGAGTCGTCCATCAGGAAACTCTGTAATCCGCTCAAGCTGACCACGATCAAAAGTGCGTTGGCAATAAAGAAAAATTTTTCTGGGAAACGGACCGCGGAGAGAAACGGCAGATAATGGAAAAAGAACGGATATACTAGGGCGTTACCCCCCATGGCGAGCGCCAATGACATTAAAATCAGGAAGGTCAAAGCGATGATTTCCCGGCGTGCGCTATAGTACATCCATAAGGCGATTCCGTAGAGGCTAATAAGTCCCAAATACATGGATAAAAAGAGCGGTACTTTTCGGCCAAAATAATAGACAATTCCAACGCCGATAGAACGATCAACTTCACTGTCAGGCAAAAATAGATTGATCAAACTCAGCGGCTCAAGCGACCACATGAATGACTCAGATGCCGGGATTGAATGACCGCGCCGGGACTCTAAGATAAGTTCCACGGTCGGCAGAACTTGGACCATAATCAAGCTCAGCATGACTATGTTACCAAGGATCGCGAAGCCAATTATCCGGCCCGAAGTAATTTGCGTTTGTGATGGACGAAGTGAAAATCCTTTGACCAGCGCTAGAAACATGCTCAGGGCGGTGATCTCCGGCGACCCGGCTAGGAACTGCAGTGACGCAATCAGGGTAAAGTCGACGAAACAACGCCACCGTGGCGAAAGCAGTAACCGCTCCCATGTGACTAGAAGCCATGGGAGCCAGACTGCTGATTGGAAATGATTGAGAAGGTTGGTTAGTGAAACCACTATCCCGCCTAAGGGAAACAACGGGCCCCGATGATTTGCCCAGTCGTGCTGTAGTGCCCACGCCGTAGCAACAAATAACTACCCAAACCAGCAACTAGGAAATGAAAAATAAAAAGTGTGCGAAGCGACGCATATAAGGGTAAAACCAAAAAAGTCCAGTGCGGTGGATAAAATACCCCGGTCTGAAAAGCGGCGAGGTTTGGAAAGCCTTGAGCAAAATGGCGATTCCAGAGACCAAGATCGCCAATTCGGAAGCTCTCCCATAGGCTATGACGCAACGGATAGAAATAATTGGTTAAGTCGCGATAAAACGGCACCTCGCCATCAAAGACCAGATCCTGACAAAACCACAAGAGGCAGGCTATTACTACGACAACTGCCCCTATTTCTAATCGCTTAGATTTCAATGCGGACCCTTTGCCACTCTCGAACTCATAATTAATTGCCTGTCTTGGAAAAAATGAGATAGAAAAAAGGGGGTGGTTCGTAAGAGCCACCCCCTTTTTTGTTCATCAACTGCTAAACAGTGTTACTGACAGGCCTGGTTGGCGGTGATCTGGCCGGTACTGCTCGAGTCCAGTACTTCCAGAACAATTCGTATGAGTGCGGTCAACTGGAAAGTGTTAGTCCGATTGCTGAAACTACAGTGACTCCGGTAGTGGCGTTGAAACCTGCGGGTGTACCCGAGGTCATTGTACCTGCTTTATAGACCGAATTTGCTGCGAAGTATGCCTCCTCCGCGACCGCAGCGTTTCTCAAGTCGGACTTAATCTGTGCCTCATGACCGCGCTTTCTGTAAGCCGCGAACTGGGGAATCGCGATGGCCGCCAATATACCTATGATGGCAACTACCACCAACAATTCGATCAAGGTAAAACCTGCATCACTTTGCAAACGTAACTTTTTCATCTTTAGACAACTCCCTTTCGTAAAGTACCGTTACTCTGAGACGATTTTCCGATTCTGAAACAATCCGTTGTCATGGCTTCTATGCCGTCGATCGCCACCTCCTTGCGCATAGTTGTTATAAGATTCAAAACGTTGAATCACGACTAAAGCAATTGAAAGGCCAAACAATGGCTGAATTAAAATGATGGTCTGAAGTTGGAAGAATCTCGTCAATACTCCGGTCACAATTGAGTGAAATCACATAATTCCAACAGGTTAGAAGTTCTGTCTGTGATTGAATTGAACGATGAGAGGCGCTCTGGTTAGGGATGAGATTCAAGTTTACGGAATGCGGACATTGGTGGTGTGACAAAATTTGTTACTCGGTATTATTCGTTTGTTCAGAAAAAGAATGATTTTTTGCTCCTAGAAGGTCGTATTTTTCCAAGCGGTGACGCAGCGACCGGTAATTGATACCTAGCATTTCCGCCGCCTTCTTCTGGACTCCGTTGGCGCGCTTGAGAGCTCCCAGCAAAATGCATTTCTCGTGAGTCTCTAGCTCCACATCCAGAGAGAGTCCCTTGTCAAAGAATACCTCGGCACCGCCAGGCGCGGTTTGCTCGAATACATTGCTATCGTTGATGATCGTCTTACCTCTCAGTTGCTGCGGCAGATCTTCTTCCGTGACGATATTTTTGTTGGTTATCGCCACTGCATGCTCAATGATGTTTTCCAACTCCCGGACGTTTCCCGGATAAGTGTGATTCATCAGCTGCATAAGGGCACCGCTGGAGATTTCTTCGACATTCTTGTTGAGGGAAGCCGCAAATTTCCGTAAAAAATAGTGGGCGAGGGAAGGAATATCTTCTTTCCGGCTGCGCAGTGGCGGTAAGACCATGTTGACTACATTTAGCCGATAAAAAAGATCCTCGCGAAATCTGCCTTCTTCCAATTCCTTTCGCAAATCCCGGTTGGTCGCAGAAATCACGCGCACATCGACCTTAACAGGTTTACTGGCGCCGACCGGCGTGAAGGTTTTCTCTTGCAAAATGCGCAAGAGTTTTACTTGGAGATGCAGCGGCAATTCGCCCACTTCGTCGAGAAATATGGTTCCCTGGTCGGCTTGTTTGAATAACCCACTGTGATCCGCCACCGCACCGGTAAAGGCCCCTCGCACATGGCCAAATAATTCACTCTCGATCAGCGTTTCCGGGATGGCACCGCAATTGACTCCCACGAAGGGTTTGTTTTGCCGAGGCCCGTTTAAGTGAACCGCTCTCGCAACCAGCTCCTTACCCGTCCCGCTTTCACCAGAGATCAAAACGTTAGTGCTGCTCACCGCAACTTTTTGAATGAGCTGGCAAATCTTTTCCATGCCGCCGCTTTTACCCACGACTCCTTCGAAGCGAAAAGGCACGTCGTCAAATCCAATGGAAGGTACCTGTAATTCGACTTCCCGCGATCTGCGCAGTTCTTCCTCGATCCGAACTTTTTCTTCGATCTGTTTTTGTTTTGTGATGTCCTCGAAAATAGAAACATACCCGAGAAGCTGTTCGTCAGAATCACTGAGCGGGGCCAGCGTCAAACGCACTTGTTTTGGGACTCCTTGTAAACCAGGTAACGGAAGCTCTTCGTTGAAGACGGCACCGCTACGGCCGCCACGCTGGAAATCGAATTGTAATCCAGGGAAGATTTGGTCGAGCCGTTTTCCAATCACATCCGCCTCGCCAAGCGAGGTTAAATTCTGCGCTTGCTGATTAAAATAGTTGATTCGCCCCTGACTATCGGTGATAGCTACGCCGCTACCGATGCCTTGCAAGAGCGCTTCCTTGAACGCATCGAGCTCCTGAAAATCTATCTGTTTTTCTTGTAGCAGCTTCTGCGTTTTGCCCAGTTTGTCCGTGAGATATCCACTCAGCGCAGCAATTACGAAGAAACTGCCGACGTTGATCACCATCGTCACCAATGCAGTCCACGATAGTGGAATACTGGTGCCATTTTGCAGCAAGTGATGCGACCACAAAAGAAGCGCTGCGTAACACACGCTTGAAATGCCAGCGGCGATTAACGCGCCTTGATAAAACAGTAAAATCGCTGCGTTGATAACCGCGAGATTGTAAAGAAAAGAAAACGGGCTAGAGCTATCGCCGGTGATCCAGATAATCCCTGTGATCAGGAGTACGTCCAAAGCTACCTGCCCATGGGCAAATGCTCGGAGATGCTTCAACCGCGGCAAGAGCAGTGCTGAACCGATCGAAATCGCGTACGCGAGAATCAGCGGTAAAGAGAGACTGATGAGATACCTAATGTCCCATTCCGCTTGGAAGAAATGGACGAGAGCCGTAGCTCCCAGAAAAAAACTAAGGATCACTACCCGAAGAAGGAGTAGCCACCTGATTTTCTCGTTCAGGTCTTTTCTTTCGTCACTCAATCTCGGTATTCCTCTGTTGGATAGACTAATGTGTTGAAGTTCTGAAAATCGTACTAATTGCCAACCAATGAGCCCATCTGAAAGATGGGCAAATACATCGCGACGACCAAGCCACCGAGGATCACCCCCAACACCACCATAATCGCCGGTTCCATCATCGCTGTAAGATTGTTAACCGCGTCATCGACCTCTTCTTCGTAAAGCTCGGCAACCTTACGCAGCATTCCATCGAGCCCGCCGGTGCTTTCGCCGACGGCAACCATCTGACAAACAAGCGGCGGAAATATTTTGCTTTCACGCAAGGGCTCCGCTACTGTGTTTCCTTTGCTAATACTAACCCGGCTCTCCATGATGGCTTTTTCGACGACTTTGTTACCAGCGGTTTTTCCCGTGATGGCTAGGCCATCCAAGATCGGTACTCCGGAACTCAAGAGTAATGCCATATTCTGAGAAAACCGCGCCACCGCAACTTTTCTGAGCAGGTCACCGATGACTGGCATGCGCAAAAGGAGCGCGTCGATTTTCATGTGACCCTGCGGGGTCTTGTAATAGAGCTTGATGGCCGTAACGACACCTATGGCTGTCAACAACATGAGCCACCAATAGGCGACAAAAAAGTTACTGATGTTAATACAGATTTGCGTCGGCGCGGGGAGTGCTTGTCCCATGCTGCCGTAGAGTTCGGCGAATACTGGGATGACAAAGATCATCAAGACGGCGACCACAACGATAGCCACCAGTACGATGGCAACCGGGTAAATCATTGCGCCCTTGACCTTCTTTTTTAGCCTGCTTGCTTTCTCGATGAACAGAGCAATTCGATTGAGAATTGTGTTCAGTATACCGCCGGCTTCTCCTGCTTCCACCATATTGACGTAGAGCTCGTCGAAGATTTTTGGATGTTTCCGCAGCGCATCTGCGAGCGTACAACCACCTTCAACGTCCCGGCGTATGGAAGTAATGGTAGTACGCAGTAGCTTGTTCTCGGACTGCTCACCAAGAATTTCGAGGCATTGCACAATCGGCAGACCAGCGTCGATCATCGTCGCTAGCTGCCGGGTAGCAACAGAGAGCTCTTTAGTCGAAACCGTCGGGCCAAATCCGGGGATGCTTAGTTCTTTATCGAGTCCTGCGCCCTTCTCTCGAACCTTGTTGGCAATGGGGCGTATCCGTTGCTCGCGAAGACGCGCCAATGCGGCTTCTAAATTCGGCGCCTCAAGAGTGTCACCTTTGACGATTCGTCCCTGGGCGGTTCGCCCTTCCCAAACGAAAATAGCCATAGATCAATTCGTCCCGACTCTACTCGATTTCCAACGCAAGCGCTTTTACGAAAAGTGGATCCATCAGCGATGAATCCTCGGTTGCGCCGTACTAGAATCCCAACGAGAACACTGAGCCAAATCCTTTATCCGTATCGGTGACACGAATGGTCTCGTCGACTGTCGTAAACCCGTCACGGACCTTCTGTAAGGCACTCATGCGCAGAGTGCTCATGCCCAATTTTACCGCCTCACGTTTGAGCTCCATTGATGATACGCCTTTAATGATTAATTCCTTGAGTGCTTCGTGCATCACCATCACTTCATAAACGGCCAATCGCCCACGGTATCCGGTGCCGCCGCAATTCGCACAACCCTTACCGTGAAATGTCGGAAAGCCCGCGCCGATATCGGCAGCATCGACTCCTAAATTGATCAGAACTTCCGGTTTGATGTCGATCGGCTCCTTACATTTGTCGCAGATTTTCCTGACTAACCGCTGGGCTAGAATTAGATTGATTGAGGAGGTCAATAGAAAAGTTTCCACGCCCATGTTGATCAGACGATCGACAGTCGCGGGGCAATCGTTGGTATGCAAGGTACTCAAAACTAGATGGCCGGTGAGCGCCGCTTTAATGGCAATCTGCGCCGTTTCAAGATCGCGGATTTCACCGACCATAATGATATCCGGGTCCTGGCGAAGGAATGAGCGCAACGCCGCGGCGAAATTAAGGCCGATCTGGTCTCGGACCTGCACTTGATTGATGCCCATCAGATTGTACTCGACTGGGTCTTCTGCGGTGGAAATGTTCACGTCCGGCTTATTGAGTTCGGACAAAGCAGAATAAAGTGTCGTAGATTTACCGCTACCGGTCGGACCGGTGATCAGGATCATGCCGTAAGGTTTGTGAATGGCGTCTTGAAAGTCTTTGAGATTTTGCGGATCGAAACCTAGCTTAGCCATATCTAGCTGAAGGTTGGACTTGTCCAACAAACGCATGACGACCTTCTCGCCAAACAGGGTGGGCAAGATGGATACGCGAATATCTAACTCGCCGCCTGAACCCATCTTGAGTTTAATGCGGCCGTCCTGGGTCAAACGACGCTCTGCGATATCAAGACCTGCCATGACTTTCAGACGCGAAACCAAGGCGTTCTTGAGCCGAAGCGGCGGACTCATGATTTCCTGGAGCACCCCGTCAATTCGGAATCGCACCCGAAATACTTTTTCGTAAGGCTCGATGTGGATATCGCTGCAGCGGCGTTTGGCGGCGTCCGCCAAGATCGCGTTGACCAACGTGACCACCGGTGCATCCATGGTGGCTTGTTGCAGTTCTTGTAGATTGACGTCGTCGTTTTCTTGGATGACCTCCATCTCACCATCGCCGAATTTTTTTAAGACATCGTCGTAACTGACTCCGCCAAATCGATGATCCAGAACCTTCTTGATTCCGGTTGGAGTCGCGATCACGGAGCGAACCCCGTAACCGGTGACAAACTTTACTTCGTTGATGGCGACTAAATCCGTGGGGTCCGCAATCGCAATCGTCAAACTGGAACCGATCAGCTTGATCGGGATGATTTGGTGCTTTTGAACGATCTGGGGAGGGACGACCGAAAAGACCGCATCATCTGTGTCGGTAGGAACCAGCTCAACACACTCAATGCCGAATTGCTTCGCCAAAAAATCGGCGAGAACTTCTTCCGTAGTGAAGCCTAAGCGAACGATTTCCTTGCCAATACTGGAGTTGTTTTCTTGCTCTTTTTTGTGGGCTTCGACCAGCTGCTCGCGGGAGACAATGCCACCTTTTACTAACAGTTCCGCAATTCGTGGTTCCATAATTTGTTACGCTGAGTACCAAATTATCGTTGATCGCCAAATTTCTGTCAATAAAATGTACAACCTTCACGATAAAAGAATTGAGTTTTATAACTAGAAGGGAGTGTAGCAACCCCTCGATAAATATAAGTTATTTTTTTAGAGCAGCCTGCGCGGCAGATAATTTGGCGATGGCTATGCGATACGGAGAGCAACTTACGTAATTCAAACCGATTTGGTGACAAAATTCGATTGAACGTGGTTCTCCACCATGTTCGCCGCAAATCCCCATTTCCAATCCCTTGTGTCGCCGACGACCTTTAGTGATGGCGATGCGCATAAGTGCGCCAACACCATCTCGATCGATGCTTACGAATGGATCATCGGGCAGCAAACCATGAAGAACGTAGCTTGGTAAGAACTTGCCGGCATCGTCTCGCGATAGGCCCAAACAGGTCTGGGTCAAATCATTGGTGCCAAAAGAAAAGAACTCCGCTTCCTCTGCGATTTCATCGGCAACCATGCACGCCCTTGGTAATTCGATCATCGTGCCGATGGAATAGTGCACTTTGACTCCATACGCCTTCATCGTCTCGGCTGCGACTCGGTCGACGATAACACGCTGTTCATGCAGCTCTTGGCGTGAGCCGACGAGTGGAATCATTATTTCCGGGAATGGATTTTGACCCTCCCGCCGAAGCTCACAAGCAGCCTCAAAGATCGCTTGTGCCTGCATCTCGGTAATCTCGGGGTACGAGATTCCCAAGCGGCAGCCACGATGGCCCAACATCGGATTGAATTCATGCAGCACGTTGACCTTGTTGCGCAAGGTCCCCACTTCAACACCCATCACTTGAGCGAGTTCTTGGATTTCTGCATCGGTCTTCGGCAAGAACTCATGGAGCGGCGGATCAAGAGTGCGTATCGTCACCGGCAGACTACCCATGATGCCAAAAATACCTTTGAAATCTTGCCGCTGCATCGGTAACAGCTTAGCTAAAGCGCGGCGCCGGCCGGTTTCATCGTCGGCAAGGATCATCTCGCGGACAGCTTGGATACGATCGCCCTGAAAAAACATATGTTCGGTGCGACATAATCCGATGCCTTCGCTGCCGAAGGCCCTGGCAATGGCAGCCTGATCTGGTTGGTCCGCATTGGTTCGGACACCAAGCGTTCGAGTTTGATCCGCCCACTTCATGAATTTAGAAAAGTACTGGTAGATCATCGATTGCCGCGCATCAAGCGAGCGGTTCAATAGTACCTGGAGAATCTCCGAAGGAAGGGTTTGAATCTCGCCGCGGAATACCGCACCAGTGCTGCCATCGATGGAAATCCAATCGCCCTCGCGCAGTTCAGTGTCTTCCACGTGTAGTACGCGGGTGGCGTAATCAATTTGTAAAGCCTCGCAGCCGGCAACGCAGACTTTACCCATTTGCCGGGCAACCAACGCAGCGTGGGAAGTCATCCCGCCTCGCGCGGTCAAGACGCCCTGCGATGCATCCATGCCACGGATATCGTCCGGGCTGGTTTCAACGCGGCAAAGGATGACGCGCTCGCCGCGATTGTTCCACGCAACCGCATCTTCGGCGTGAAAGACAATCCGTCCGGTGGCCGCCCCCGGTCCGGCGGCTAAACCACGACCGAGGAGACGTCCCTCTTCTTGTGCGCTCTCCTTACCTCGTCGATCAAAGATCGGCCGCAGCAACTGATTGAGTTGATCCGGCTCAACCCGAAGTAATGCTTCTTGCTTGCTGATGATCCGCTCGGTCACCATGTCGACGGCGATGCGCAGCGAAGCGAAGCCGGTACGCTTACCGGTGCGAGTTTGCAACACCCACAGCTTGTCATCTTCGATGGTGAACTCGATGTCCTGCATCTCGCGAAAATGCCTTTCGAGAAGCGTGCAAATCAGCCGGAGCTTGTCGAAGGCTTTGGACATAACCTGCTTGAGTTCGATGATCGATCTAGGCGTGCGAATGCCCGCGACTACGTCCTCCCCCTGGGCGTTGACCAAAAACTCGCCGTAAAAACACTTGTCCCCAGTGGCAGGATCACGGGTAAACGTCACACCGGTGGCGCAGCGATCGCCCAAGTTGCCGAACACCATCGCTTGGACGTTGACCGCCGTGCCCCAATGATGCGGAATCCGGTAAAGGTCGCGATAAGCAATGGCGCGATCGTTATTCCAGGAGCCAAACACAGCTCCAATCGCACCCCACAACTGTTCATAGGGGTCTTCGGGAAACTCCTTACCAAGCAGGGTACGGATTTCGCTCTTGTATTCGGTCACCAGCTCACGCAAATCATCGACGGTCAGGTCGGTGTCATTCTGAACACCACGGCGCAGCTTTTTGCTGTCGAGAATTTGTGTTAAAGGTTCGGCAGCGATTTTGTCCTTGGATTTTATTCCTAGAACGACGTCAGCGTACATTTGGACAAACCGTCGGTAGGAATCGTAAGCAAATCGGGGATTTTTCGAGCGCGCCGCTAATCCTTCCACTGTGCGATCATTGAGCCCAAGATTGAGAACCGTATCCATCATACCGGGCATGGATTCGCGTGCCCCGGAGCGAACCGAAACCAAGAGGGGATTAGCCGGATCGCCGAAACGCCGAACGAGGTTCTTTTCAATTTCTTTCAAAGCACCAGCGACTGCCCGTTTGAGCCCGTTTGGATAGCGATGCTGATGCGCGTAGAAATAACTGCAGACCTCGGTTGGAATCGTAAACCCTGGCGGCACCGGAACGCCGATTCGAGTCATTTCATGGAGCCCGGCACCCTTGCCACCGAGGATGTCGCGCATCTGGGCATTACCCTGTGCTTTGCCAGCGCCAAATGAGTAGGTGAGGCGATATTTTTTTGGCATGAGGGTCAATCCTCGCAATTCTCCAAACCCAATCAGAAATTTCTAGGTGGAGGCTTTTTATCCAGTGCGGAAAACTGACTTAAGAACGCAGCTGACTTGATCTCACGATCTATCTGATACTGAATGAAATGAAGCAAAACCGTGCGCATCTCTCTAATGACTGATGATGGCAGAAAAACGCGACTGCTAAGATCATCACTGGCATCCGTTTGCAACGTTGACAGCGTATCGGCCGCCAGGTGCCCCAATGGCAAGACTTCACGGCGCATCCGCGAGCAAGAATCGCACAACACGCCGCCATCGGCCGGACTAAAGTGCCATTGACTCAACTGTGCGTCATAGCGCGCTTGTCCACAGCGTTTACAAACGTCCATCGCCGGGCGATAACCGGCCAAGTGGAGCAATTTGAGTTCGTAGTGAGTCAGAAACCTAAGCGAACTGCCGCTCTCTTCCAAGTAACGCAGGCCATTCCTCAAGTGTTGGAAGACCGCCGAATTCTCTTCACGTTCGCTAATCAATCCGTCGGTGATTTCCACCAGATAAGAAGCATATGAGATTCGTTCCAAGCTTGACGCCAACCGCCGCAAACCGAACAAAAGGTCCGCACCTGCAATAAAAGCAAGATTGCTATGGGCGCGCTCTTGGAAATGTAGGCGCACCAACGAAAATGGCTCTAGTGAATTCATGAACCGCCGCCGGGACCGCAACGCACCCTTAGCAATTCCGGTCAGTTTTCCAAAATCCTCGGTTAAAAACGAAACTATTTTATCTGACTCGCCGTAAGGCCGGGCTCGCAGTACAATGGCCGGAGTGGTTTGGCTCGAACGCATGAACAAGCGGGTTTATCTTAGTACCGTTACTTGGGCACCGTAACACTTTTTATGAAATACGACAACTATTTAATTTCACAAGTGTTTTCAATGCGACGAAACTTGACAGGATAAGTTGTCGTGATTACATTTCCGCGACCATAGAATGGGAGTCAACGTTAAATATGTCGGATGAAAATAGCAAACCCGAGGCTCAGACAGACGCCGACCAAGCGTCTCCAGAAGTCGTCCAAGACAAAGTCACGGACCAAGAAGGCGAAATTGCCGATTTACGCCTAAAATTGAACGCCAAAGAGGAAGAAGCGAAGAACAACTACGATCGCTATGTCCGCCAAGTTGCCGAGCTGGACAACTTTAAGAAGAGAAGCGCCCGTGAACGCGAGGAAACCGCCCGTTACGCTAATGAAAACCTTGTCAGAGACTTACTACCAGTCATTGATAACTTAGAACGGGCGATTACCCACGCCTCCAGCGGGGGCAATGGAAAACCACTTTTGGAAGGCGTTGATATGGTCCTCAAAGGATTTCTGGATATTTTATCGAAGCATGGAGTCCAGCCGGTTCCCGCGGTTGGTTTAGCTTTCGACCCAGCCCAGCATGATGCGCTCGCCCAGGTTGAAAGCGCTGAGCACCCTCCTCACACGGTTATCGAACAACACCAAAAGGGCTATCTACTGCGTGACCGACTTTTGCGGCCAGCTTTGGTAACTGTATCTAAGGCTACAATATCACAAGAGAAAAAAAACGAAGAAACCGAGGTTGAAAACGACCAAGTCGATGATTAAATAACTTTGGTTCCTATAAGACCTGTAAGATTTGAAAGAATATCTGAGGAGTAAGCAAAATGGCAAAAGTTATCGGGATTGACCTTGGCACAACCAACTCCTGCGTGGCGATCATGGAAACCGGTGACCCCAATGTGCTCGCCAACTCGGAAGGCAGCCGGACTACACCGTCCGTTGTCGCGTTTACGGACAGCGGCGAGCGTTTAGTTGGTCAAATCGCGCGGCGCCAAGCTATCACCAATCCGGAAAATACGATTTCGGCGGTGAAGCGCTTGATCGGCAGACGGACAGACGATCCTATGGTACAAAAGGCGTCGAGTGTGCTGCCCTATAAGATCAAAGGCAATGACAACGGCGATGCCTGGGTAGAAATCCGCGGCAAGGGTTATAGCCCCGCGGAGATTTCCGCATTCATTTTGCAGAAAATGAAGCAAAGTGCTGAGGATTTTCTCGGCGAAAAGGTTACTGAAGCCGTCATCACCGTGCCAGCCTATTTTAATGACAGTCAAAGGCAAGCAACTAAAGACGCTGGCCGAATCGCCGGTCTCAACGTACTGCGCATCATCAACGAACCGACTGCGGCTGCGCTTGCCTACGGCTTAGACAAGAAGAAGGATGAGAAGATCGCCGTATTCGATCTTGGCGGCGGTACTTTCGACATTTCAATCTTGGAACTAGGCGAAGGGGTCTTTGAAGTCAAATCAACCAATGGCGACACCTTTCTCGGCGGCGAAGATTTCGACCAGCGGATCATCGATTACTTGGCCGATGAGTTCAAGAAGGATCAGGGCATCGATCTGCGCAAAGATCGCATGGCGCTGCAACGGCTCAAAGAGGCCGGTGAAAAAGCTAAATGCGAGCTTTCGTCGTCCATGGAAACCGATATTAATTTGCCGTTCATCACCGCCGATCAGCAAGGCCCAAAGCATCTTAATATGAAACTGACCCGGTCCAAGCTCGAAGCGCTTTGCGCCGACTTGATCGACCGCACCGAAGGCCCATGCCGCCAAGCTTTGAAAGACGCTGGGCTAAGCGCTAGCGACATTCAGGAAGTTATTTTGGTCGGCGGCATGACCCGCATGCCGGCGGTTCAGGAGCGGGTTAAAAAAATTTTCGGCAAAGAACCGCACAAAGGCGTCAACCCAGATGAAGTGGTGGCCATCGGCGCAGCAATCCAAGGCGCGGTTCTCACCGGCGATGTCAAAGACGTCTTGCTTTTGGACGTTACACCCCTGTCACTGGGCATCGAAACCCTTGGCGGCGTGTTCACGAAATTGATCGATCGCAATACCACCATTCCGACTAAGAAAAGCCAGGTATTCTCCACTGCTCAGGATAATCAACAAGCGGTCTCGATCCGGGTCTTTCAGGGCGAACGTGAAATGGCGGCTGACAACAAACTGCTGGGGCAGTTCGATCTCGTCGGTATTCCGTTGGCGCCCCGCGGTATGCCGCAAATTGAGGTAACTTTCGATATTGACGCCAACGGAATCGTGCATGTCGCTGCGAAAGATTTGGGTACGGGTAAAGAGCAGTCGATTAAGATCACCGCTTCCAGCGGACTCAGTGAAGAAGAAATTAAGAAAATGGTCCGCGAAGCTGAAGCTCACGCCGACGACGACAAGAAGAAAAAAGAAACCGTCGAAGCGCGTAATCAGCTGGACTCACTGGTGTATTCCACGGAGAAATCGCTCGGCGAATACGGCAGCGATCTCGACGCCGGAGTGAAAGAGAGCATTGAAGCTGCACTAAAATCAGCCAAAGAGTCCTTGGAAGGACAAGATGCCGAGACGATGCGCAAGGCTGCCGAGGCGTTAAGCCAATCGTCGCATAAGTTGGCGGAGGCGATGTACGCCAAGGCGTCCAAGCAACAAGCCACACAACAAGCGGGTGAGCAAACCGATGATAAAGCTGCAGGCGCGACTGGCGGCAAGAAAAAAGACGATGTTGTCGATGCCGATTTCACCGAGGTCAAGGATTAATTTCGGGGCCCAAACAGATTCATTCAAACGAAGCCCCTGCTCCCGAAATTCGTGGAGAGGGGCTTTGTTGCTCATTCCGGTTGAGAACTACACGAGGATAACCCTTGGCTGCTGCTAAGAAAGACTACTACGAGCTACTCGCAGTCAACCGTAACGCTAGCGAGGATGACTTAAAAAAGGCTTATCGTAAGCTGGCACTGCAATATCACCCTGATCGCAATCCAGGCGACAAGCAGGCGGAAGAAAAATTCAAGGATATTTCCGAAGCCTATTCAGTTTTATCCGACCCGCAGAAGCGTGCTCAGTACGATCAGTTTGGCCACGCCGCATTCGGTGATAGTGGGCCGTTTGCGGGCGGCGGTTTTGACTTCTCCGGCGGCTTTGAAGATGTTTTCGGCGACATTTTCGGCGAATTTTTCGGTGGCGGCGGGCGGCGGCGAGGCCACTCACGCGGTGAAGATCTTCGCTACAATCTCTCTCTAAAATTCGAGGAATCGGTTTCTGGCACGGAAAAAAAAATCAAAATCCCACGCCACGGCACCTGCGAGACCTGCCGCGGCAATGGCGCCAAAGCAGGAACTACGCCACAAACGTGTCCGACTTGCCGTGGCCGCGGCCAAGTCGCTTTTCAACAAGGCTTTTTCAGCGTCTCGCGCACCTGTAATCAATGCCAAGGCCAAGGATCTATTATCAAAGATCCTTGCGCCACCTGCGGCGGCGCCGGGCGGGTGCGCGCGATGCATACACTGAGTGTAAAAATTCCCGCCGGAGTCGACACCGGGTCGCGATTGAAACTGCGCGGCGAAGGTGAAACCGGTCCAGTTGGCGGCAGCCCTGGCGATCTCTACGTTGTCATCCAGGTAGAATCGCACCCGATTTTCGTGCGCGAGAATCTCGATATCTTATGCGACGTGCCGATCAGTTTCGTCCAAGCCGCCTTGGGCGCGGAAATCGACGTGCCGACCCTCGATGGTAAAGTGAAGATGAAGATTCCCGGCGGCACGCAATCTGGAAAAGTGTTCCGCATGAAAGGCCGAGGAGTCAAAGACGTGCAGGGATTTCAGCAGGGCGATCAGCATGTCCGCGTCACAGTGGAGACGCCGACGCATTTGACCAGTAAGCAAAAAGAGTTACTCAAGGAATTTGCCGCCATCGGCGGCGAAGATGTCAATCCCATGTCGAAGGGGTTTTTCGAGAAGATGAAGCAACTGTTCGATTAAACTTGTGCCTGCAGGGTCATTCTCAAACTGCTCCATTTGAGTCCACCGCCTTTACCCAAGTGAAATAAATCTGCCTCCGAGCTCGTTTCCGGTTGACCTCCCTATTCAACGTGATTAAGTTAAGCGGTCATTTGGAGTGCCCATGAGCGATGTTGAATGGAAAGTGGAGAGCCCAGATAACAAAGGAACTCAAGTCGAGATTCCCGAGGTCCTGCCACTATTGCCGATCCGTGACATCGTTATTTACCCGTACATGATGTTGCCGCTGTTCGTTGGCCGCGACATTTCGATTCGCGCCGTCGAAGAAGCGCTGTCGCGCGACCGTTTAATTTTTCTCGTGTCACAAAAGAATTCCTCCGAGGAAAATCCCAATCCAGCGGACATCCACAAAGTCGGCACCATCGCGTCGATCATGCGCATGCTCAAGTTGGCTGACGGCCGGGTGAAAATACTCGTCCAAGGTTTGGCCAAGGGCGAGGTCGACAGCTACCTGCGCGAGCGCCCGTTCTTTGAAATCAAGATCCGAAAAGTTATCGAACCGACGTTGCCGGAAGTACCGATCGAGGTCGAAGCGCTGATGCGTTCCGCCAAGGAGAAGATCGAGCAGATTTTAAATCTGAAGAACCTGCCACCAGAAATCGTCATGGTGACCGATAACATCAGCGATCCTGGCGTGCTCGCCGATTTGGTGGCGTCGAATCTGCGGCTGAAGATCGACGAGAGCCAGGCGATCCTAGAAGTCTTCGATCCCATCGAGCGGCTGAAAAAGGTCAATGAGCTGCTTACCCGTGAGCTCGAACTCTCCACGATGCAGGCGCGTATTCAAAACCAAGCCAAAGAAGAAATGAGCAAGACGCAGCGCGACTATTACCTGCGCGAGCAGCTCAAACAAATCCAGCAAGAACTTGGCGAGGGCGATGAACGCGCTGAAGAAATTGTCGAGGTCAAAAAACAGATCGAAAAAGCCAAGATGCCGCCGGATGTGAAGCGTGAAGCGGACAAACAACTGCGCCGGCTGGAACAAATGCATCCGGAATCCTCAGAAGCTTCCTTGGTGCGCACCTATCTGGACTGGCTTGTCGAACTCCCTTGGAGCAAGAAAACCAAGGACAATCTGAACATTCGCAAAGCCAAGCAGGTTCTCGATGAGGATCACTACAACCTCGAGAAGATTAAGGAACGCATCCTCGAATACCTCGCGGTCAATAAACTGAGGCGTAAGATCAAAGGTCCTATCCTCTGCTTCGTCGGCCCTCCGGGCGTCGGCAAGACCTCTTTAGGACGGTCTATCGCCCGTGCCCTCGGGCGAAATTTTGTACGCATTTCTCTCGGTGGTGTGCGTGATGAAGCGGAGATTCGCGGCCATCGGCGCACCTACGTCGGCGCGTTGCCTGGGCGTATTATTCAGGGTATCAAGCAATCAGGTTCGAATAATCCGGTTTTTATGCTTGACGAAATCGACAAAGTCGGCGCCGATTTTCGTGGTGATCCTTCAGCAGCGCTGTTGGAAGTCTTGGACCCGGAACAGAATCACGCGTTTAGCGATCATTACTTGAATTTGCCTTTCGATCTATCGAATGTGTTGTTCATCTGTACGGCGAACCTGCTCGATCCGATTCCGGCCGCACTGGCGGACCGCATGGAAGTCCTTCAGCTATCGGGCTACACAAACGAAGAAAAGCTTGAAATCGCTCGCAAGTATCTTATCCCGCGCCAGCTCGATGACAACGGCATCGCGTTCAAACGCTTGGAAATTTCCGACGACGCAGTACTACGCATCATCGCCGAGTACACCAAGGAAGCCGGCCTGCGCAATCTCGAACGAGAGTTTGCCTCGATCTGCCGCAAGGTCGCGCGCAAACTCGCCGAAGGCAAAGACGAGTTGACCCGCGTTACAAGGGGAAACCTGCATAGCTTTCTTGGCGCGCCAAAGTTCTTGCCCGAACCGGAACAGGAGCACCACGAGATCGGCGTTGCCACCGGTCTGGCGTGGACCACCACCGGAGGCGAGGTTCTCTATGTCGAGGCGTCGCTCTCCCGCGGCCGCGGCAACTTGACGCTTACCGGCCAACTTGGCGACGTAATGAAGGAGTCGGCACAGGCGGCGGTGAGCTACGCTCGCGCTCACGCCAAGACGCTGGGCATCGAGGCAGATTTTTACCAGAAGCTCGACATCCATATTCACGTCCCAGCTGGAGCGATTCCCAAAGACGGCCCCTCGGCTGGCATCACTATGGCAACCGCGCTGATTTCAGCTTTGACCAAACGCGCGGTGAATCGGGATGTCGCCATGACCGGTGAAATTACTCTGCGCGGTCGTGTGTTGCCGATTGGCGGTCTTAAAGAGAAATCCCTCGCAGCGTTCCGTGCCGGCATAAAGACGATTCTTATTCCCGAGCGAAACGAAAAAGATCTCGATGAAATCCCCAAGCCGCTGCGGCGCAAGCTCCGTTGGGTATGCGCTAAGAACATGTCGGATGTCCTGAAAGTCGCGTTGATTGACCGGGTAAAGTCAACTGGAAAGTCTCGTGCAACGGCCGAAAGAGCCCGTGTTCACGCCAGCAAAAAGCGATCGGCCAAGCGCCCCGTTCCGGTGACGAAAAAACCGCGGGAGCGGTCGATTCCCCTACGGCCCTAGAAACGTGACGATGTCATCGCGGCGCCCATTTAAATCATGCCCAACGCAGTGAAATCTCGCTTTCTGAGGCGTCTCTAGCCTAACTCCATGAGACTAAGCCGGTTGGGAGAATTCGGGCTTATCGACAGAATCCGCCGTCAGGTTGCGGTTAGCCGTGGCGTTCGTCTCGGAATCGGCGACGATGCCGCTTGGGTCGATCATCCGCTGGGATCATCGCTTGTCACCGCCGATCTGTTGATTGAGGGAATTCACTTCGATCTCAAATGGACTTCCCTCGCCGACCTTGGCTACAAATCGCTCGCGGTTAATTTAAGCGACATCGCTGCCATGGGAGGCACGCCTGCTTACGTCATGCTCTCCCTCGGCATTCCGGCAAACTTCGACACTGATAAAATCGACAAACTCTACCGCGGCATCAACGGTCTGGCAAAAAAGCATGGTGTCACCATCGTTGGTGGAGACACCAACGCAGCGGGTTCGTTGCTCATCTCGGTTTGTCTCATTGGTCATCCGCCCAAGAAACCGATTAGCCGCAGCGGCGCCCATGTCGGCGACGATATCTACGTGACCGGCACCCTTGGCGACGCCGCCCTTGCTTTGAACCTGCTACGACACAAACGTCGACCGCAAAGCCGAGCTGAAGCACACTTACTTAAGCGCCTTCACCGGCCGACGCCGCGGCTCGCGGCCGGCGCACTCTTGGCACGGCGAAATCTGGCGACGGCGATGATTGATGTCAGCGATGGACTGATTCAGGACTTGAGCCATATTTGCCAAGCTAGCGGTGTCGGTGCGAACATCCAACAAAAAAAATTGCCATTGTCGAGCGCCTTTCTCGCGCTGGCGGGAAAAATCGGTATGCGCCACGCCTTAAGCGGGGGCGATGACTACGAGCTGCTTTTCTGTGCGGCGCCGGAGCAAAGAAAGCGGATTGAAACACTCGGCAAGCAAGCCGGAGTCCTAATCTCCCGAATCGGTACCTGCAAGCCGGCCGCCAACGGCATCCGAGTGATCGACACTGCCGGCACCGAGGTTGCCGTCAAAGCGCAGGGCCACGACCATTTCAAAAAGCAGTGGCCGAGGCGCCGGAAGAATCGCTAGAATGCGCTATTACCCATCATGACCGCCGCGATTGCCGATTAACATGGACACCGAGGATCTCGAAAAACTTCTCGTACACGTGCAGCGGAGCAAAGTCACTATCTCTCAGGCATTGCAGCGGCTGCGCGATCTGCCTTTTGAAGATCTCGGTTATGCCAAAATCGACCACCATCGAGCATTGCGCCAAGGTTTTCCCGAAGTAGTCATGGGCCAGGGAAAGCAAGCCAAGGACATCGCCGCCATCGTGCGGGTCATGCAGCGGCGCAAGAGTAATGTTCTGATCACCCGGTTAGATGATCACAAGATCGAGCAACTCAGACGCTACCGCCTCAGCGTGAAACTTTATCCCGTGGCGCATGCCGCGACCTGGTCGGCTAAGCCAATTCGTGCCACTGGGAAAGGCACGATTTTGGTGGTTTCCGCTGGCACATCGGACATCCCGGTTGCCGAGGAGGCAGTCGTGACGGCGACAATGATGGGCAACAAAGTCGAGCGGCTCTTCGATGTCGGTGTCGCCGGAATCCATCGGTTGCTCGGCAATCGCGCCAAACTCGATGCCGCGTCGGTACTAATCGTGGTCGCCGGCATGGAAGGTGCGCTACCGAGTGTGGTCGCCGGTTTGGTCGCCAAACCAGTCGTTGCAGTACCGACGAGTGTTGGCTATGGCGCCAGTTTTCATGGACTATCGGCGCTGCTAGGCATGCTCAACTCCTGTGCCGCCGGCGTAACCGTGGTAAATATCGACAACGGCTTCGGCGCGGGGTTTGCGGCGAGCCTGATAAACCGGGTATAAATAGAAGACCATGCAGTGTTTTCACTGCGGCAGAGCAGTTCGCGGCACCGTTCATACGCAGAAGAGTTACGGGGTCGATTACTATCGCCTACACACTGGCCACAGCGAATGGGACGTTCTCGTCAATCCGAAAACCGACGCACCACCCACAAGATACCTTAGATTAACTCATCCGACCGATATTCTTAGTTGTATTGATTGTTATGACCGCCCGGAGATTCGCCGATTATTGGATGACGATGTCGCTGGACGGCGATCTATAGTAGACCAAAACCTGGAGGACGAGACACCGCCCGAGCTTGATTCTAAAGGCTGATCGATCATGGACAACCAGAACAAATACCGCATCACCAAACACCAAAACGAATTGGCTGTGCGCATCACCGGCAACTCTCAGGCGGACCTGTTTATGAACTCGGGCTGCGCGCTGTTCGATGTCATGGCCAACGCGAGTGAGATCGAAGTGAAAGAACACCTGCCACTCGAGGTCGAGGGAGCCGACCGCGATGAATTGATCGTCAATTGGCTGCGTGAGCTACTCTATCTGTACCAGGCCGGCGGCTACTTGCTCAAAGAATTCAAAATCACCGAGGTCAAAGATACCATCGTGAAAGCCGAAGTGTGCGGCGAGAAGATCGATCCCGATCGCCACGAGATCAAACAGGAAATCGCCACCGTGGCGGAACACAAGAGCGGAATGCAGAAGACCGGGAACCAATGGATCGCCCAGGTGATCTTCGAACTGTAAGCGAGTTGCGCGGAAGAGCGCAGTGCATATTTTGGAATCTGAAATCTTTAATTTGTCATTCTGAGCAAAGCGGAGAGATGGCACAATTGATCGACAACGAATTCGGCGGTACGGCGCTGATCGCTGACCCAATTCACCGCTACATTCAGTTCACCGTGCCGGAAAACAAAGGCGATGTGACTGAAAAAGCGCTGATCGATTCGCCCTGGGTGCAGCGGTTGCGCTACATTTACCAATTGCAAAGCGCCCGCTGGGTTTACCCGTCGGCGGAACATAGTCGATTTCAACATTCCTTGGGCGCCATGCATATGGCGGGGGAATTCGCCAAGCACCTTTACCCATCACTGCGCAAAGTTTTGGGCGACGACTGCCCTTCGGCTCCTTACATCGAGCAGTACATGCGTGTCGTCGGCCTGCTGCACGACATCGGTCATGGTCCCTTCGGCCATTTTTTCGACGATAATTTTCTCCATCACTACGATCTGACCCACGAGGATTTGGGACAGACGATCATTCAAAAATACTTGGGCGATATCATTAGACAACTGCGCCGCAGCCCGAGCGGCCCATTCGCCAGCGGCGAAGAATTGCGCCCCGAGGATATCGCGTTCCCGATCAAGAAGAACGGCAAGGAAGATAATCGCAAACCCAAATGGGTACGCTTCCTCCAACCATTGACAGGCGGCATTTTCACCTTCGACAATTTGGATTACGTCTCACGCGACTCCTACATGTGCGGCGTTCATCCCGGACCGGTAGATCGCGAGCGCTTGATTCATTACACCTTCTTCACGCCCAAGGGGCTCACGGTTCACAAAGCCGGCAATAATGCGCTGACCACTTTTCTCAATGCCCGGCTCTACCTTTACACCAACGTCTACTACCATCGCACCACCCGGGCGATCGACTTACACCTGCGCGATATCTTTCCCGAGACCATGAAACTATTGTTTCCGGGCAATCCCCTGGAGCATATGGACGACTATCTTTACTTGACCGACTGGTCGCTCTTGGAAGAAGTCTCCCGTTGGCGGCGCCAGAAAAGCGAGCGCGAGGCGCTCGGCAAGGAGTGGGAAACCGTGCTCCATCGTGAGGTAAAATGGAAGATGGCCTACGATCGCACGCTCTCGCTCAACGAGCTGCACTACGGCGTTGACTTGATCCAAGACACCGACTGGGAGAAACGGATTCGCGCCGGTTTACCCGCGGCGCTGCGCGATTTGACATTCCGCGTCGACATGGCGACCCAAGATCCGCGGCCGGAGAATCCCTTCGCCATGGGCAAGAAGCAAATTCACATTTACGACCCGTCGAGCGGTGAGATCGCCAAAGAGTCGTTAGCCGAGTTATTCGAATTCATTCCGTCTAAGATCGTCCAGTTTCGGGTCTTCGCGCTTAATCACGACCAGGATCAACTGCTTTCCGAAGTCGCCGAAAACGCCTTGAAGGGACGTTCCCCCGCAACTAAAACCAGTGTCTAATCCAAGTCTCTACGACATTCCAATCATCGACCTGCGCGCACAATACGCCGCGATTCGCGAGCAAGTGCGGAGCGCCATCGACGCAGTCGTGGAATCCCAGCAATTCATCCTCGGCCCTGCGGTCAACCAATTTGAAAACGAAATGAGCGCCTTTCTTGGCTGTGAGCACACCGTCGGCGTTGCCTCCGGCAGCGACGCCTTGCTCTTGGCGCTGATGGCGCTCGGCGTCGGCCCCGGCGATGCGGTCATCACTACGCCGTTTACGTTTTTCTCCACGGTTTCGTCGATCACGCGCCTCGGTGCCTCGCCGTTATTCGTCGACATCGATAGCGATTCCTATTTGCTCTCAACAGTTAAGCTTCAAGAATTTCTCCGCGAGCGCAGCAAAAACAAGCAAGGCAAGACCGTCGATACTAAAACCGGCGCACGCATCAAAGCCCTCTTGCCGGTTCACCTGTTCGGCCAAGTTTGCAAGATGAATTCTCTAGTGCCAGTAGCTAAGGAATTTAATCTACAAATCGTCGAAGATGTCGCCCAGGCCTGTGGCGCACGGCTAAACATCGCGGGCAAAGAAATGTTTGCCGGCACCATCGGCGCTCTCGGTTGCTTCTCGTTTTTTCCGAGCAAGAATTTGGGCGGTTTCGGTGACGGCGGCTTGGTGAGCGGCCATTCGCAGGAATTAACCGCTCGTCTAAGAATGCTGCGCATGCATGGCGAAAGCACCAAGTATCACCACGAGGTCACCGGCCTCAACTCGCGCCTCGATTCGCTGCAGGCGGCGGTGCTGTCGGTGAAGTTGAAGTATTTGGAAAGCTGGTGTGCCGCGCGAATCGTACGCGCCGGAACCTACCGGCTACTTTTCATGGGCAGCGGGCTGGTCGGCAAACAGCTGCCGGCGATCCCGCCAGGGACGACGGACAAGTCGCACGTGTTTAACAATTACTGCATCCGCGCCGAGCGCCGCGACCAACTCAAGAAGTTTCTCGCCGAATTGGGCATCCAAAGTGAGATCTATTATCCCCTGCCGCTGCATTTGCAGAAGTGTTTCGCCGACCTTGGCCATAAGCAGGGTGATTTCCCCCATGCTGAACTGGTCGCAAAGCAAGTGCTGGCGTTGCCGCTATATCCGGAGTTGACGGTGGAGCAACAAGAGACCGTTGTCGCTGCAATTGCAAAATTCTACCGATCTTGAAGCGAGCTTTTATCGCCGCCGGCTCTGTGATAAAAATTCCCACGCTTGCAACAGGAAAATCACATGGCTGAGTCACAATACTCCTGGGAAGTCCCCGAAGGCGCCAAGTCGAGCTATGACCGCTGGATCGACGGCGAAGGCATCTCGGTCGTCAAAATATTATTCGTCGAAGATATTCGTAAAGACCATATCGAGAAGTATCAGCCCTCGCTCGACCGCAAGAAAGGCGGTTCGCAAATCGAGTGCGCCGACGAAGAACAGATCATCCGTGACTGGTCTAATCAAGCGATGGTCAAAGGCGGCGTGCCAGGCTAGATGGCGAAACAATACGAGAAAAAGCAATGAAGGACGTCATCAACGCGGCTTTCGCCGACAGCATCCGGGTCAAGCAAGCTTTCTTACGGGACAATGTCGATATTCTCATCAAGGTTATCGATGCCGTTGTCGCGGCGCTCCAAGTGGGTAACAAACTGCTGCTTTTCGGCAACGGCGGCAGCGCCGCCGACGCCCAACATATCGCCGCGGAATTTGTCAATCGCTTTCGGGTCGAACGACCACCCCTGCCCGCCATCGCGCTGACCACCGATTCATCAGCGCTCACCAGCATCGCCAATGATTACGATTACACCCAGGTGTTCGCCAAACAAGTGCAGGCACTCGGCAAGCCCGGCGATGTCGCGATCGCGATCTCAACCAGCGGCAATTCCGCCAATGTCCTTGCCGCGTTGACCGTCTGCAAGCAGGCTAACATTCGCACGATCGGGCTTACCGGCGGCGGCGGTGGCAAGATGGCTAACGAAGTGGATTATCTTCTCAACGTCGGCGCCAGTACAGACACTGCGCGTATTCAAGAGAGCCATATTTTGATCGGCCATGTGATCTGCGAGATAGTTGACACCACGCTATATCCAGCCAAGTAAACGAGTTGCCATGCCAAATAAGCGTTTCAAACCGCTCGATTTTCGTAAGGTCAGGACTTATCCGGTCCGTCAGCGCTTGAGCAAGGTACAAACTTCGCTGCTCGGCAAGAAACTGACCAAGGGCGCGAGTATGCGGGCATTCTTGCGTGGCTTGCCGGAGATCCTTGCGGCGCAGAATTTGATCGAGATAGCCCGCAAGATCGCCGAGTGCCATTTGAAGAATCGCACGGTTCTGCTCGGCATGGGCGCTCACCCGATCAAAGTCGGACTTAGTCCGCTGATCATCGACTTCATGGAGCGCGGCATCATCGATGCAATCGCACTCAACGGCGCCGGCGTGATTCACGACTTTGAGTTCGCCTACATGGGCGAGACCTCGGAAGACGTCGCCGCAGCGCTCAAAGACGGCAGTTTCGGGATGGGGGAAGAGACCGGCCGTTTCATCAATCAAGCGATCATCGATGGCTCGCGCAGTAGCCTGGGTATAGGCGCAGCTGTGGGTCTGGCGATCAATCAGCGCCGTCTTCCCCATCGCAAATTAAGCATACTCTCGACCGCCACCCGGCTAGGAATTCCCGTCACTTCCCACATCGCCATCGGTACCGATATTATCCACATGCATCCCAAAGCTGACGGCAAAGCGCTTGGCGATTGCAGCCTACGGGACTTTCACACGCTGACTTCCGTGGTCGCGACTCTCGATCGTGGAATTTATCTCAACTTCGGTTCGGCCGTCGTATTGCCGGAGGTGTTTTTGAAAGCCGTCAGCTTGGCGCGCAACCTCGGTCACCCGATTCGCAATCTAACAACTGTCAATCTCGACTTTCTCCAGCACTACCGGCCGCTCACCAACGTCGTCAACCGCCCGACCATGCATGGCGGCAAAGGCTATAATCTCATCGGCCATATGGAAATCATGGTGCCACTATTGTTCGCCGCGGTTTTAGAGCAACTTTAAACGGTACTGACCATCGGTGTTGGTCGTGGCGAGGGCTTACGCCCAAAACCATATTGGCTTAGAATATCCTTCAGCTTGGAAATGGGTACCATGCTGATCACGCTCACGACAGATTTTGGCTATCAGGATCCATTCGTCGGTATCATGAAAGGGGTAATCGCCGCGATCAATCCGCAAGCCCAAGTCATCGATCTTAGCCACGGCGTGCCGGCGCAGAACGTTATGGCTGGTGCCTTGATCCTCCAGCACTCGATACACCACTTTGCCGTGGGCACTATTCACGTCGTTGTCGTCGACCCAGGGGTCGGCGGCGCTCGCAAGCCAATTCTGCTCGAACACGATGGTAGCTACTTTGTCGGACCCGATAATGGGGTTTTGAGCCTGGCACTGGAACGTCAACCGCCAGACTGCATCGTCGAACTAACCAATGCCGATTTCCACCTGCAACAGGTCAGCAAGACTTTTCATGGCCGAGATATTTTTGCTCCGGTCGCGGCCCACTTATCCTTAGGGGTTCCGCCGACGGCGTTCGGTAAGCCGCTAGATACGTTAGTAAATCTGATTATGCCGCAAATTGTCCGAGGCGAAAAACGGCTCGACGGTGAAATCATCTACACCGACAGCTTCGGCAATCTATTTACAAACATCCGCGAGCGTGATTTGACAGGGCTACCCATGGAGCGCTTGCAGATCGGTTTGGAAGGCGTCCCGCTGGGCGGCTTGGTGACAACCTACGCGGGGGTCAGCGCCGGCGAGTTTGCCTGTCTGTTTAACAGTTGGGGCTTGCTCGAAATCGCTATTAATCAAGGTAATGTCATGGAGCGGACCGGGGCGAAAATCGGCGATAAAGTCATGGTTACCGTCAAAGAGTAAAAGAGCTGAGGAAACTATGAGTGAACGGTTGAGCTGGGATCAATACTTCATGACCATCACTTTACAAGTGGCCGAGCGGTCGACCTGCTCGCGCGCCAAAGTCGGCGCCGTAATCGCGCGCGACAAAAATATTCTCGCCACCGGTTACAATGGCGCGCCTGCCGGGATGCCCCATTGCACCGACGTTGGCTGTTTGATTTATGAGTCGAAAACGCCCAACGGCGACACCGAGCAGAACTGCTTTCGCACCATCCACGCCGAGATGAATGCCATCGCCCAGGCGGCGAAGAACGGCTCAAACATAAAGGATGCGGCGATTTACATCACCCACACACCATGCATCCACTGTCTCAAAGTCCTGGTCAACACCGGTATCAAGGAAATTTACTACCTCAAGCCCTACAAGCTGCACACTCTGGATGAACTCCTCCGTTACACCCAAGTCCAGCTCCACAAAGTTGACCTGCCGCTCTAGGAATCGACCTTTTAGCCAAATAAAAAGGGTGAGGAGAAAACTCCTCACCCTTTAGGTGTCCTATGGATCGTTCTCGCAGTTAGATCTTGCCTTGCAAGAGAATTGCGATGACGAAACCGTAAAGCGCCAAAGCTTCAAGCAGCGCCAGTGTCAGCACCAGCGGCAAGAAGATCTTGTCGGCGGCGTTCGGATTGCGGCCAATGCTTTCCATGGCAGCGGCACCGACGCGGCCCTGGCCCAATGCGGCGCCAAAGGCGGCGATGGCAACTGCCACACCGGCAGAGATTGCGATCGCTACGGCTTTCGAGTCACCAGGCGCAGCGCCACCTTCGGCCGCAGCCATGGCAACACCCGAAGAAATCAGCGTTGCTAATAGTGCGGTGAAAATCGCGAATAATTTCTGCATCTCTTTCTCCTTTCCAGCGATTCCGGCCGACAACCCCTCTGTCCTCATCCTCCCCACGGTGGCCCATCGCTTAGTGATGTGATCCCTGTGCTTCATGCCCATGCTCTTCGTCATGGCCATGGCTGATCGCCAAGGCGACGTAGATCATGCTCAGCAAAGTAAATACAAAAGCTTGAATCAACGAGACCAGCGTTCCCATGAAGTAAAACGCCACCGGTACCACTAGTTTAGTCAGACTAATGAATGCGCCGATGACTTCATGATCGCCCATCATGTTGCCAAACAGACGCAAAGATAACGACACCGGGCGAAAGACGTGGGAGAAACTCTCCAGGATAAAAAAGAAACATACGGAAAGTAGCAGGACCGGCAAGAACGCCAGTTTGGAAATGAAGTTCGATCCCGGCAGGCTAGTCATCGGACCGATAAATTCCTTTATATAAGCCGAACCCATCTCGCGCACGGCAATGAAGTTGTAGCCGATAAACGAGACCAAAGCGAGACCAATAGTAGTGTTTAGATTTCCAGTGGGAGGTGCGAAGCCCGGCAACAGGCCCATTAGATTACTTAATAGAATAAAGAAGAAAAAAGTCCCGTAGAACGGCACATATTTGCGCCCGGCTTTACCAATGATCGCATCGCTCTGGCTGACGATCAATTGAACGATCAACTCAGCGATGTTTCTCGACCCGAGCTCAGCCGCAGGGACCAAAGGATCAGCGGCCTTCGCCAAGGCGCCACGAGCTTTGAGCGCAAACAGTATCAGCAACACGGCCGCGATCAACGCAAAAAAGGTGTGATCGCCGAACATATGCTGCAAGCTTTCCGGCAGCGCGTTATACCATGTATACGGATGTTCCATATTTCGTTACGTCCCTATCCACAGCGATCTGCGAACCGCTTCGACCACTATTGCTACAATCAAAGTCGAAAAGCCCAGCGCAAAGGAAATCGCATCCACATTAAAGCGAAAAAAAACCGTCGTTAACAGCGCCAAAAAAAATATAATCTTAAGCAGCAACAAGCCAACACCTAGTTTAACTCTGCCTTTGCTCGCCAGCGGCGTCAGAATTGCTGCGACACCGAAACTCAGCAGGAGAAAATTAACCCCCATGAACAGACCACCGGCAATCAGAGCGGTGCCGTCAATTGCGGCGGTCCGTCCCAAGATGAAAAACAATGCCAACAACAAGACGCCATGCCAGCATTCAATTCTCAGTATGGTCTTGCGGGCCGTTGCTTCCATTACGATTGCGGCCAAACACCTTTACCCACCGCACCAGCCGGACGAAAGCTCCAATGAAGGCCAATGCCGTCAGCGTTATCAGTAACCAAGGCGAAGTGCGGAAGTATTCGTCCAGGAAATAGCCGAGCACCAATCCACCAATAATGGTACCCGGTAGTTCGAAAGCAACTCCCAAGTACAATCCTGCGCTGCGCAAGATCGGAGATCGACTATCGTTCTGACGATTGGGGCGGCCCCCAATTTTTTCCACTGCGCTAGGTTTTTAGCATGAAGGTTAGGCTGGATCAACCGCGCTGGGAGCTGTCGGCCCAGTCGTCAAAAGCAGCAATTGTTCTGTCCAATTGAGCATTTGAGTGGGCCAGGGAGATGAACCAAGCCTCAAAAGGCGCCGGTGGCAAATAAATGCCGCGTTTGAGCATACCGTGGAAAAAATTGGCGAACTGTTTGCGGTCACAACGGCGGGCATCGTCCACGGTCGCAACCGAACTAATGCCGAAGAAAAGGGTTAACATCGATCCGACCCGGTTGATCGTGGCCTGAATTCCATGCTTGCGGATGGTATCCCTTAAACCATCCTCCAGCCGGCAACCTTTGGTTTCGAGGATCTCGTAACATCCTGGCCGCGCCAGCATTTGTAAAGTTTCCGTTCCGGCGGCAACGGCCAACGGATTACCCGATAAGGTTCCCGCTTGATAGACCGGACCAAGCGGAGCTAGCTGCTCCATAATTCGCCGTCGGCCGCCAAAGGCCGCCATGGGCAGTCCACCGCCGAGAACTTTACCCAGACAGGTTAGATCAGGCTCAACGTTATAGCGTCGTTGAGCTCCGCCCAAAGCTACCCGAAAGCCGGTGATCACCTCGTCAAAGATAAGCAAAGCGCCGTAACGTTTCGTAATCTTGGGCAACTCGGCAAGAAAACTGGCCTGTGGCGGAATCACTCCCATATTGCCGCAGATCGGTTCGACGATAACCGCGGCAATATCTTTGCCGTAACGATCAAAAAGCTTTTGCACCGATTGTAAATCGTTGTAAGTAGCTGTCAGGGTTTCGCGCGCAACGCTTGCGGGAACACCTGGACTATCGGGAAGACTGAGGCTTGCGACACCGGATCCGGCTTTTACCAGCAAGCCATCGGAGTGGCCGTGGTAGCAGCCGTCGAACTTGACGAGCTTGGATCGACGAGTAAACGCGCGGGCCAATCGAATCGCAGTCATCGTCGCTTCCGTGCCGGAGCTGACCAGCCGAAGTTTCTCGATTGATGGCATGCACTGCGAGACCAATTCCGCTAACTCTACTTCCCCTAGTGTTGGTGCACCGAAGCTTGTCCCATTAGCAGCACGTCGAGCGATTGCCCGGATAATATTTGCATTGGCATGACCGAGAATCATCGGCCCCCAGGAGCCGACAAAGTCGATGTACTTTCTGTTGTCCGCGTCGAAAATGTAGCTCCCTTTCGCGCGTGAAATAAACAATGGCGAGCCGCCGACGGACTGCCATGCGCGCACCGGACTGTTCACTCCGCCGGGAATTTTTTTCAAAGCACGGGCAAAATATTTTTTCGATCGTGAAACCATCGGGAGTGAGTGTTGGTAACATCGCGCTCTATTCCAGTCAAGTTGGTTGAATCGCAGGAGAAAAAAAATTCTTCAGTTTTTTCTTGCAATGAAATTTGAAAAGGAATATGAGATTTCCTTCCCAATGACACGCAATGTATTTTCACTACCGCGAGCTCATAGTTTGAGAAAAAAATTTTCTCACTCGGCGCGGCGAAGCAAATCATTTGCGGTGTGTGTTGGGACGAACCATTCCGGTGAGATAATATTACCGGCAAGTTTTTTCTTAGCGATTCCTATTACAACATAGATTTTGGCGATTTTTAGTTATCCACAGCTGTGGATAACGTTGTTTGTAACTATTTTTTGTTTTTGGCAGAAAATCTTACTTTCACTGGTCTTTCCTATGGCTGAGTTGTGGGCTGAAGCGCAAGCGGAAATAAAAGAGCGGATCGGTAAGCAAAACTACGATACCTGGATCAAACCGATCCGGTTCGTATCCCGGAACAAGAATGAAATGGTCGTCGCGGTTGCGAATAAATTTTTTCGCGACTGGGTCGGACAGAACTACCTCAGCGACCTAGAGTCTGTGATGAGCGGGATTGCCAAACATGACTTGAAGATCGTTATAGAAGTTGATCAAAACGGCGATGAAACAAAAACACAGGGAAAGAACCAGCGCAAAGATGACCAACAGCTTGATCGGCAACCGCGTCCAAATCATCTGGTACAAAAGTATACCTTTGAGAACTTCGTTATAGGTACAAGCAACCAGTTTGCTCACGCTGCTTGTGTCGCGGTCGCCAACCAACCCGGCGAGCATTACAATCCGCTATTTATCTACGGCGGTGTCGGTCTCGGCAAAACCCATCTGGTTAACGCCATCGGACATCATGCCGCGGCCAAAAGGCCAAATTTAAAAATCGTTTATCTTAGTTCCGAATCGTTCATGAACGAACTGATCAGTTCGCTCCGGCGCGATCGGATGGACGAATTCAAGAGAAAATTTCGCAATGTCGATATCCTGATCATCGACGATATTCAGTTCATCGCTGGTAAAGAACGGACCCAGGAGGAGTTTTTCCACACCTTCAATTCGCTCTACGAGTCGCATAAACAAATCGTTATTACTTCGGACAAGTTTCCCAAAGATATTCCAGGCATCGAGGATCGCCTGAGAAACAGGTTCGAGTGGGGCTTGATCGCGGACATCCAGCCGCCGGATATGGAAACCAGAGTCGCGATTCTGCAAAAAAAGGCTGAATTTGAGGGTGTACCGTTGCCTGATGACGTGGCGATATTTCTGGCTTCCAACATCCACTCCAACGTGCGCGAGCTCGAAGGCTCGCTTACCCGCTTGGGGGCCTTTTCTTCGTTGACCAAAGCGGCTATTACCATCGATTTTGCCAAAGATGTTTTGCGCAATAACTTGAAAAATTATGAACGGGAAATCACCGTCGAAGGCATCCAGAAAACCATTTGCGATCATTACAATCTTAAAATCGGCGACCTAAAAACCAAAAGACGTACGCAAAATATTGCCTTTCCGCGCCAAGTCGCGATGTATTTGTGCAGAAAACACACGCAAACGTCTTTTCCTGGTATCGGTGATAAATTTGGCGGCCGAGACCACTCAACCGTTATTCACGCGTCCAAAACCATCGAACGCCGCATCAAAGAAGACCCCAATATGCAGGCCACCATCGCGACCATCGAGCGCAATTTAAATATCCACAAATAGCTGTCGATATCTTGTTATCAATACCTGTCGAACTGTGGATGACTGTGCCTGACTCGCCATTGAGCAAATTAAGGTGTCGATGGGCGGGATAATCCCCCAGAATAAGCCACAGGCTATATTACTGAAATCGCTCTGCAAACGCGTTTACTCACATTTTCCACAGCCCCTACTATTACTTCTTATTTTTATATATATATAAGATAGTAGAAGTCACCGGGAGGAAGTATGGAAATTAAAGCCAAGCGGGGAGAGCTTCTCGCAACGCTTTATTGGACTCAAAGCATTGTCGAGCGGCGCAACACCATGCCGATCCTCGCCAATGTGATGATCGAAGCCCAGAAGAGCGGCATACGAATTACTGCCACCGATCTTGAAGTGGGAGTACGTGGTAGTGTCGAAGGTGAGGTCGTTAGAGAAGGTAGCGTCACGGTCAATGCCAAAAAGCTTTACGAAATCGTTAGAGAAGTGCCGAACGATCAAATCCAATTAAAACGTTTGGATAACGATTGGGTGGAGATTCGCAGCGGCAAGTCGGTTTTTAAGATCTTCGGTATGGACGCTAAAGAGTTTCCCCAGTTTCCCCAATTTGATAGCAAAGGATTATCGACAACTTCGGCGTCAACCGTGCGCGAAATGATTGAGCGGACAATCTTTTCGGTATCGACGGATGAAACCCGCTACAGCCTCAATGGCGTTTACATCGAGCAGAGCGAAGGGACCAACGTGCGCATGGTGGCCACGGATGGTCATCGGCTGGCGTTTGAGGAGAAGCAGGTCGGTTCTCTTGGTCTCGCCAAAGGCGTAATCCTACCGAGAAAAGGATTATCGGAACTCAAGAAATTATTGGAAAGCGGCGAGGACGGCTCGGTGTCTTTAGGTTTCAAAGAGAACATGGGGCTCGTCAGTAAAGACAATGTTGAGCTTTTCATGCGCTTGATCGACGGCGATTTTCCCGACTATACGAAGGTTATTCCGGTCGGCAATCCGTGTATCGCTAAACTTGACCACGAAGAGTTACTGCGCGCTTTGCGGCGGGTATCGATTCTTTCGAGCGAACGCTACAAGGGCATCAAGATGGAGTTTGCCAACGGCAAGCTGTCGATATCGGCGAATAACCCGGACCTTGGCGAAGCCGTGGAGGAAGTCGATGCGGATTATAAAGGCAAGACTATCGCGATCGGTTTCAATGCTCGTTACCTATTAGATGTTTTGGCGGTTTTGGGCGGTGAGGGGGAGATCGAATTTCAGTTAAAGGACGAACTTAGCCCCAGTGTTATTCGCAAGGCTAGCGTGGATGGTTATCTGTACGTCCTGATGCCGATGCGGCTGTAAGGTATTTATCTTAACTGACCATCGGGGTGAGTCTGATCAAGCTATGTTTTAAACTTGGCGTCCAGCAAATACTTTTCATTCAAGCCGACGATGCCGTTAAATTCATCGAACGGCATCAAGCGGTCTAGAATCGACAGCGTCGATCCTTCTTTGCGCAGAGTCGTATAGACATCTGTCAGCGATTTCGCGACTGAATACAGCGGCGCTAAGGGCCAAACGACCAGATTGAATCCCAGTTCTTTCAGCTCCTCAGGCCCCATCAGCGGGGTTACGCCACGCTCCAACATATTGGCCACCAGATGGCCTTTGACATGTTTGGCAATCTCGCGCATCTCTTCTTTGGATTCCGGGGCTTCAATAAACACAGCGTCGGCGCCAGCATTCTTGAAAGCGATACCGCGCTTGATTGCTTCATCGAGGCCGAGGGCTTGGCGGGAGTCGGTGCGGGCAACGATAAAAAAATCCATCTGCCCTCTTGCCTCAACCGCGGCGCGCAGCTTGTTTAGCTGCTCGTCCAGGGGAATCACCTGCTTGCCACGCATGTGGCCGCAGCGTTTGGGCCAAACCTGATCCTCTAAAAACATTCCTCCGGCTCCAGAGCGGACAAGGTCTTGTACGGTGCGTATGACATTAATCGCGTTGCCGTAACCGGTATCGGCGTCGACGATCACCGGTGTTTCGACTACCGAGCAGATCCGTTGAGCGGCGCTGACGACTTCGGTTTGAGTTAACAAGCCAAAGTCGGGTTCACCCAGCAACGTCGCCGATAAGCTGTAACCGGTAATAAAAATCACTTCGAATCCGGCTCGGGCGGCAATCTTTGCGCTCAGAGCGTCATAAACCCCGGGCATGATCAACTGACCATGCGTGGCTAGAGCCTGGCGAATCAATTCCGCTTTTGCCATATTGTCTCGAGACCGACTAATGCTTATGGAGATAAGTCAGCGAACTCAGTTGCTAACGTTTAGCGCCTTGGTCCACTGCGGTTGAAACCGCCGCGTTGCGCCATGGGTTCGAGTTTGGGCGAGGTCTTCAATATCCTTGCCGATCGAAGTCCTAAGATATCAGCGCCGTAACGGGATTGATCCAAGTGATCGCAGCGCGCCTTGATCTTCTGGCGGATCTGGTGCCGGCGGATTTGGTCTTGCTTGGCAGACTTGAGATCTTCGAGGTCGAGCATGACGTCGCCTTCATGATTCTTGAGTTTGAGATGAACGATAAACTTGGTTCCTTCACCTTCACGGGCGGAGTAGTCGACTTTCTTGTCGACGCTGCGGATGATCTCGCGCAGGAGATTTTCTTCCTCTTGAAATACGCCTTTGCCGAACATGTTTCCTCCTCTGCCGGCTTGGTCACAAAACCAATCCGGGCGCAAACTTTAAGTGCGGAAAATCTACGCCAATAGCGATGCAAGATCAAACGTATATGGAATCGGGCTAGATAGTTTCAACCGTATCGTTAATATTTTGGCGATTGGTGACGCCGGTTGAGATGAAGAGCGCCTTACCGCCACCACAGGATCGCTCGATTCGGCATGGCGCGAAAAGAGGCCGACGGCATAACCTTCGCAGCCCAATGCCCGCGCCAGCGACGATCGCCGCTTCCATGACTACGAGTGCGCCTCTGTGTTGATGAACAGTTCGTCCAATCCCATCTTGCGCCCGATCAAACCCTGTTCTTGAGAATAAAGCATCAAGGTTTCGAGCGCCTTGCGATTGACGTCACCTAGGCCGTAAACCCAGGGATCGGGACCGAGCACTTCCTCCTGTTCTTCCAGGAAGGAACGGAACCAGGCGAGCGGCACGATGCGGGGATTCTCCATGCGTTTGTAGGCGGCCTTCTTCGATGCTTCGAGTGCTTGGTACAAATTGATCGGCACCCAGGGATATTTATCGACGATCTCCTGCTTTATCGCGGTTGTATGCATGATCGGGAAAATCCCGGTGCGTTTGAAATAGTCCATTTCCATTTCGCGATAGTTAGGGAACAGGCGGGTAACCCGTGGGTCTTTGTCGAGGATCGCTTGAATTAACTCCGGATGGATCAAGGCGTCGATCTCGCCTTCGACCAGCATCTTGTCGATGTTTTTTCCGGCCGGGATGCGTTGGATTTTCAAATCCGGCGGCGGCGTCCAGTCGACCTCCTCCTCGTCTTGCTTAAGCCAGTTTAAACTCCGGTGAGGCACGCCATGCTCATGTTCCAAAATGCCGCGAATCCAGAGGTTCGCCGTTGCTTGGAAATTACGCAGGCCGACTTTGCGGCCAATCAGATCGCTGGGTTTGGTGATGCCTTTATTGGCGTTTAAAAACACAAAGCCGTGGCGAAAACGGCGATGGAGAAATACCGGAATCGCGACGAACGGCAGACCGGTGTATTTGGCCATCAAATAATTAGACATCGACAACTCGGCGCAATCGAACTCGCGGTTGCGCAGCATTCGCCAGTGGCGGATGTCGGAAGTCATGTCGGTGATCACGGTTAGCTCGATGCCATCGGCTTCCACCGTGCCTTCTTTGAGTGCACGGATACTTTCATAGTCGCCGACCGCCAAAGTAAGATGGACTTTTTTACTCATGGGCGGTTATCTAGCACGCTTTACCGGTCATGCCAAATGGTTGAATTAACAGATTGAATTGTTACCCTGATACGACTTTATAAGGTTATTTTTAGAACAAGGAGAAGCTATGCTGGGGACGATATTAAGACTGGCAGTGGTTGGCATGATCGTGTTGTTGTCCGCTCCGGTCGGGGCGCAAATACCGGTGCGGATCAACTGGACGGCAGTTACTGGGGCGCAGAGCGGCATGTTTATGGCGCAGCAGGAAGGGCTGTTTAAGAAAAACGGGCTGGATGTCGAACTTATCCACATCGCTTCAAGCTCGCGCGGAATCCAAGCGATTCTCGCCGGTGAAATCGCATTTTCCTTTATGGATGGCTCTAACGCTGCGCAGGCCAACCTGAAGGGAGCCAACATCGCCTTCGTCGCGGGCGCGACCAATCGCCAGGTTTTTTCCCTGATGGCCAAACCTGAGTTCAAACGGATTACCGATTTGCGCGGCAAGAAGATTGGTATCACGCGGGTAGGTTCTTCGACACACACTTCGGCGCTCTACGCGCTTGGCTCGGCGGGATTGAAGCCGGCGGACTACCAGATTTTGCCGTTACTCGAAGTGCCGAATATCTACACAGCCCTGGCGGCCGGCCAAATCGACGCCGGCGTCATGTCTCCGCCGACGAATGCGAGAGCCAAGCGGTCGGGATTCGTGGAGCTGATGAACATCGCCAAAGAAGGTCCGGAGTTTGTCTCCGTTGCCGTCGGCACCAGCCGATCCTACATCACGGCCAACGAAGATATCGTTCGGCGCGTCGTGCGCGCCTATGCCGAGGGCGTGCAGGTGTTCAAATCCAATAAAGCCGCCGCGCTCAGGATGATTCAAAGGCAACTTAAAGTGAGTGACCCCGAGATCCAGGATGACACGTATAGCCAGTTTCGCGAATACTTGGAGTATCCGCCTTACGTTAGCAGCAAAGGTCTGGAAGCCGTGCTCGCTGAAATTGCGAGCAAAGATCCGGCGGCGAAAAGAATCAAGCCCGAGGACATGATGGATATGCGCTTTGTCGCTGAGCTGGATAAGAAGGCTGGCGGCAAGTGAGCCGAGCCCTCGGTTACAACTGCAGCGCCTGAAAGTACGCAGGCGCGGTTCGGTTAATTTTCGCCTTGGAACGTTAGCTCGACTTGCGGAACTTCTTGGCGCGGCGCACAAAATATTCCCACATCGAATCCAATCGGTGCGGCGTATAGATTTGCTCGTATTTGACCGCCGCTTCGGCATCGCTGGTCCAGGAGGGATCGCCGGACGCGGTCGCCATCAGTTGAATGCGCGCAGCTTTTTCCAAAAAGACGGCGTACAGCGTCGCCACTTCAATGGTCGGCCCAACAACGGTCGTGCCGTGGTTTTTCATCAATAAGCCGCGGCAGTTGCCGAGACTCTTCGCGACTTCAACACCTAATTCCGGAGTGCGGATGAGCGCTGTCGTATAATCGAATGTGGGCAGTCCTTCGTAGAAGATATTTCCTTCGTGGCTGATCGGCCGGAGTTTTTGGCCGAGAGCGCCGAAAGCCGTCGCATAAGGCGGATGGGAGTGCACCACGCAATTGACATCCTTGCGTGCTTTCATGATTTCGGTATGAATGAAGACTTCGGAGTGGCGTTCGTATTTACCTTCGGTCTTTTTGCCGGTTTCGATATCGACGACGATGATATGCTGCGGGCGGATTTCTTCGAAGCCAAAGCTATGCGGCTTCATGAGAATCTTGTTTTGCCCTGGCACCCTAACCGACACATGGCCGAGGATGTTGTCCCAGTGACCTTCGTTCGCCAGGATATTGCAGGAGTACGCGAGATTCTCTTTAAGTTCTTTGATGCTGGCGGCCATGGTTACTCCTTGTCAGAGATTGTCGAAGTTAATTGATGGAGGATCGAAGATCGATCGTCAGGTTTTGTAGGTGCGCAGGCGAAATCTTTGAATCTTTCCGGTCACGGTCTTCGGTAAGTCGTCGACGAACTCGATCCAGCGCGGATATTTATAGGGTTGTAATTTGGACTTGACGTGATTTTGCAACTCGACCTTCAACGGGTCGCTGGCTTGGTATTCGCTCTTGAGCAGAATATAGGCTTTGGGCTTGAGTAGACCATCGGCATCCACGTCGCTTACCACGGCGGTTTCGAGCACCGCCGGATGTTCCATCAAAATATTTTCGATTTCGATCGGTGAAACCCACAGACCGCCGACTTTCATCATGTCATCCGAGCGGCCGCAGTACCAATAGTAGCCTTCTATGTCGCGATAGTAGGTGTCGCCGGTCTTGAGCCATTCTCCCTGCATCATGCGCTTGGTTTGTTCATGCTTGTTCCAGTAGTACGGCGCGGTGGCATCACCTTTGACCATCAAATTGCCGACTTCGCCGATCGGTACTTCACGCCCCTCGTCATCGACAATCTTCGCTTCGAATGCCGGCGTCACTTCGCCGCTACTGCCGGCCTTCGCCCGCCCCGGCCGATTGGCCAAGAAATCATGGGTCGCCTCGGTGGAGCCGACGACGTCGAGCAACTCCATGCCGGTGCGTTCCTTCCAATGGTAAAACAGCGAGGGCGGCAGCGGTTCGCCAGAGGACAAGCAGATCCGCAGCGAACTCAGATCGTATTTTTTGTCGATGCGCAGGAAGCGGGCGAACAGCGTCGGCACCGAGAAAAAGAAGGTCGGCTGGTATTTTTCGATGACCTGGAGAATCTTTTCCGGCTCCGGCTTCTCCGGCCAGAGCACGGTGGAGGCGCCGAAACGGAAGGGGAAATAGAGCGAATTCCCCAAGCCGTAGGAAAAAAACATTTTCGATGCTGAAAAGCACAGGTCGGCCTCTTTCATCTGCAGCACCGGCGCGACGAACAGATCGCTGATCGTGATCATGTCATGCTGCAAATGCACCGCGCCCTTGGGGTTGCCTGTGCTGCCGGAGGTGTAGCCCCAAAAGCAGACATCGTCCCTCGAGGTTTTCGCGGCATCGAGTTTGTCCGACGCTTTAGCGATCAAACTCTCGTAGGACAACGCCCTGCCCTTGGGCGTGCCGACGACGATGACGTGCTTTAGAAAGGGCGTATGATCCCAGATCTTTTCGATCTCGGGCAGAGCCGATTCATGGACGATGATGGCGCGGGCGCGGCTGTCATTGATTAAGTATTCGTAGTCCTTGGCGAACATCCAAGGATTGGTCGGCACGGCGACGGCGCCAATCTTGATCGCGCCAAAGAAGGAATATGCGAACTCGGGCGAGTCCGGCAAGATCACCAGCACGCGATTCTCGATCTCGATGCCAAGATCCTTCAGCGCATTGCCGGTGCGGTTAACGTATTCGAAAACTTCTTGGTAAGTGATCGTTTGATCTTGGTAGTAGATCGCGACTTTGCCGCCACGGCCTTGCTTGATGTTTTCATCAACGAAGGTCGTGGCAGCGTTGTAGATGTCAGGCAGCTCTACATTCATGGTCACAATTCCAGATTCCCAATTTGGAATCTGTAATGGTCTTCGAGGCCCCTACTCTCCGCCGATAATCTCGCCGCCGACGTCGGTGGCGATGACGACCGATTTCGAATCGGTGTAATGCTCGATCGCCTCGTCGCCATGCTCTTTGCCCAGACCGCTCTGCTTGACGCCGCCGAAGGGCAGTTCGTCATAGATGATCTGCGCCGAGTTGACCCAGGTGTAACCAGCTTCGATGTTCTCCGCGCCGTACATGGCGCGGTTGATATCGCGGGTCCAGATCGACGAGCCCAGACCGAAGATCGAGCTGTTGGCGTGTTCGATCGCCTGGTCGAGAGTTTTGACACGCACGATGGGCAGCGCGGGACCGAATACTTCCTCTTGGATCATGCGCGAGGCCGGATCGACGTCAGCGACGATAGTCGGCTGCAAGTAAAAACCTTTGTCAAAATCGTCGCCAGCGGGACGTTTGCCGCCGAAAACCAGTTTACCACCGCGTTTGACCGCGTCTTCGACCTGCTCCTCGACTTCTTGGCGTTGCTCTTTGGTGTGCAGCGGGCCCATCAAAACGCCGGGTTTTAGACCGTTGCCCACGCTGATCTTTTTCGCCTTCTCGGCGAGTTTGGCGATGAAGTCGTCAGCGATGCTGTCGAACAGGTAAAGCCGCTTCACGGCCAAACAGGCCTGGCCGCAGTTAAAGAAGCGACCGACGGACGCGGCACTGACGGCGCGATCGATATCGGCATCGTCGCAAACGATCATCGGATCGCTGCCGCCCAATTCCAAGGTAACATGCTTGAAGTCGGCGGCGGCCGACTGCATGACCCGGCGGCCCGTGTCGGTAGCGCCGGTGAAGCCGATCTTCCGAACGGTTGGGTTCACCAGCAATTCTTCGCCGACCACGCTGCCAGGGCCGGTGACGCAATTCAAAACCCCTTTGGGCCCGCCAGCTTCTTGGATCGCCTTATCGATGATCTCGCAGGTGGCGAGATCGGTGAGCGGCGTGGTGCCGGCCGGTTTGACGACGACACAGTTGCCAGCGAGCAGCGCTGGACCGAGCTTGTTGCCCATTAAAGAAACCGGGAAATTCCAAGGGACGATGGATCCGCAGACGCCCAAGGGTTTGCGCATAACCAGGCCGTGGCGGCCGGTATCGAGCATGACCGCGCTGGTACGCATGGTTTTGGCCATGCCGCCGTAATGATCAAGGGTGTGAACGAAGCGGCGAATTTCCAGGATCGACTCGCGCATCGGCTTGCCCTGCTCTTTGGTGAGCATGGTGGCGAGCTCTTTTTCCCGCTGGAGAATCGTGTGGCCCGCGGCGAGCAACACTGCGCCACGCTTGGACGGCGCCATGGTGGACCATTTTTTTAACGCGCCCTTGGCGGCGTCGATGGCGCGCCGGATGTCATTAATGGTTCCCTTGGGAACGTTATCGACGACTTCGCCGGTCGCCGGGTTCTTGATTGTCGTGGTTTCTTTACTTTCCGAGTCCACCAACTCGCTGGCAATGAGCATTTTCGCCATCAGATCCTCCGTTCGATTTCAGAACTTCAGAAAAAATCATGTTCATAGGGGGAAGTCAACAATTCAAACTCGTGGAAAAGGCCGGACCTCCCGGCCTTGCGACTAGCGCCGAGGGCTCCCGCTGTGCTAGTTATTGCACGCCCAACAAGGAGCCGCCGATGGCACGCAACGGTTATAAGATCTTCGATGCCGATACCCATGTCAGACCCGACGCCGACCTCTTGGAGCCCTATTTGACGGCGGCCGCCCGTGCGAAACTCGCGCAGTACGAAAAGTATAAGGCAAAGAACAAAGATGGCGCGGTGACCTATTTGATGGGTGAGCGCTCGTACAAGCGCCGGCTGGGTTTAGCCCATGACGCAGCGCCGCAAACAAACGAATACATGAGCGGCTACAAGCGCCATCAACACGGCAAACCCAATCCTCTCTGCGAGCGTGATCCGGCGATTCGCATTCAAGACATGGATGTCGAAGGCGTCGATGTCAATCTCATGCTGCCGTCGGGTTGGTTCGGTTGCTGGACGACGATTGACGATGTCGCCCTGGAAACCGCAGTTTACGAAGCTTACCACCGTTGGATGGCGCACTACTGCGCCGGGTTCCCGAGCCGCTTGAAAGGCGTGATTCTGGTGGCCGCACGCGATGTCAAAGCTTCCCTGGCGGAATTGCACCGCGCGGCGAAGGAATCCTGGCCTTTGGCGGTATTCGTCTACGCGCCGTATCAATTTCCTCTCGATCATCCCGATTTGGAACCCATTTGGAAGACGGCGGCCGATTACGACCTGTCGATTGCCCTGCACACTTTTACAGTCATGCCGCCCTATGCACCCGGCGGGCTCGATTCCTGGGATAATCTCTGGCTGCAACGGTCGGCGGCGCACCCATGGTGCGGCGAACGCAACATGGCGTCGATCATCGGCGCCGGGATTATGGACCGCTACCCGACGATTCGCGTCGGCACGCTGGAAGCAGGTCACGGTTGGCTGCCGTCCTGGGTCAATCGTTTGGAAGAGCATACCAAGCTGTGTCCCGAAGCTCTGCCGCCGCTCCAGCACAAGATTCACGATTACGTCACCGGCGGGCGTTATTTTCAGAGTATCGAGGTTTCCGAAGGAGCAGCGATCACCCGGAGCGTCATCGATCTCCTGGGCCCCGACATCTTGATGTTCGGCTCCGACTATCCCCACGGTGAGAGCTGGTATCCGATTGCCGTCGAGACCGTGCTCGGTTGGAATTTGCCGCAAGATCATATGCGCAAGCTGCTTTGGGACAACGCGGCAAAATACTACCGGCGGTATGAGGCATGAAAGCGAGCACGAAACTGCGCCAACTGCTGCGCCGCAAAAATGAGGTCCTCGCGATCTTGGGCGCGCCCAATGCGTTTCATGCCAAGATCATGGAGGCCAACGGGATCGAAGCTTGCTTCGTCGGTACCAGCATAACCGGCGGCAACTATACCGGCCAGCCCGACCTCGGCATTCTGTCGATGACCGAATGCGTCGAGTTTGCCAAATGGATTGCCCGGGCCGTGAAAATCCCGGTGATCCTCGACGGCGACACCGGACATGGCGGGATCATGGCGGTGCGCCGGCTGGTGCGCGAGTGTATCGACGCCGGGCTCGCCGGGCTGCGCCTCGACGACCAGCCCCTGGACCAGAAGCGGCGCACCGGCTCGGCGGGCATTTCAATCGTCTCGCGCGCGGATGCAGTCACCCGCTATCGTGTCGCGGTCGACGCCAGGAATGAAATCGATCGCGATTTTGTCATTATGGCTCAGTGCTACGCGCGCAATGCGGTCAACGGCGGCCTGGCGGAGCTGCTCAAACGTTTGCGGCTCTATGAGACTGCCGGCGGCGCAGACTGGGTACAGTTCGAGTCGCCCCATTCGATTGCGGAAATCAAACGGGCACGCACAGTCGTCAAAGGCCCGTTCTCAGCGATGAAAGGCCTGTTACCGCGGGCGCTGACCTTGGCGGAGCATCGAGCGCTCGGGCTCACCGCCGCCTGGTACACGTTTCTACCCGACCAGGTGTTGAAAGTTTCCGCCTGGTCCTTCTTTCAGGAGTTCAAAAAGAAAGACATGAACGCCTGGGACGAGTTTGTCCAGTCACACCCGGACACACCTTTTACCGGCGGCGCGAAGCTCCCTTGGGATGCGACCGGAATGACCGAACTGAGCAAATTGGAAGCGAGGTATGCGCCCAGGCGCCAGCGGAGATAGTTAATATGGATCGCCTGTTATTGTTTCTGTTGTTCACCATTGTTCACATTTCGGCCGCCCAAGCCCAGAGCGATTTCTTCAAAGGCAAGCAGATGAAGATCGTCGTCGGCGCTTCCGCCGGTGCGGCGAGCGATCTCTATGCCCGTGTCGTGGCCAATTATTTGCCAAAACATATCAGCGGGAAACCGGAGATCATCGTCCAGAACATGCCGGGCGGCGGCTCGCTCACCGCGGCAAACTATGTTTACAGCGTTGCCAAACCCGATGGTTTGACCCTCGGCGCGGTGACGGCACCGATTTATTTCGCCCAGCTCTTGGGACGCAAAGAGGTTCAGTTCGATTGGGCGAAGTTCACCTGGATCGGCACACCGGAGGAAAACGACGAGCTGTTTTTCCTGCGCTCGGATCAGCCGTACAAAACGCTGCTGGATTTGCGCAAGGCTACGGACCCGCCACGCTGTGGCGCTTCGGGGGTCGGCAGCACGGGATTTTACATTCCGAAATTGCTCGAGGAAGTTTTCGCCGTGAAGCTCACGATGGTTACGGGTTATCCGGGAGCCGCCGATGTCGATCTCGCGGTGGAAAAGAACGAGGTGCACTGCCGCGGCACGACTATCAGCGCGTTTTTCGGTCGCGAGCCGGGCAAGACTTGGGCGAAAAATGGCTTCGTCAGATTCCTTGTCCAAACTGGCGACAAGCGCAACTACCGCTTGCCCGATACACCGACGATTTGGGAATTAATGGACCAGGAAAAAGGTATGGATGCCAAAAAACGCTTGGCGCGAGTCGTCCTGGGCCCCGGCGCGTTCGGCCGGCCGATCTTGGCAACGCCGGGAATTCCGCCGGATCGCGTGAAGCTGCTCCGCGATGCCTATGTGAACATGCTGAAAGATCCGGAATTCCTCGCCGAAGCCAAGAAGCGGCAGTGGGAAATCAATCCGATAAGCGGCGAGAAGCTCGAAGCGCTGGCCAAAGAAGTGATTCAGCAGCCGGCGGATATTATTGAGAGGATGAAAAAAGTCATGGGCGAGTCATAAGAAGGCAATAGGCATTAGGCGACAGGCAATAGTAAGGAGAGAAAATGGCTATCAGCGACTACATAGTAAAAGCGCGCCCCGGAATGCTCGGCGGCAAGCATGAAGAGAAAAGGCCGCTGCGCCAGCTTGCCGCGTTGCCGGTGAAGCGCCATGTTTTTATCAATCGCGATTCCCATCCCGAGGCGGATATCTATGTTGCGATTCACGAAGCAAGTAATCTGCCTGAGCAAGTTCCCGACTATCAGGTGCCGCATTGCCATAACACCGATGAATTCTATTACTTCATTGGCAACAATCCCGACCTTACCGGCCTGGAAGGCCAGATCATTTTCGAAGGCAAGGTTCATAAGATTATCGCGCCGGCATGCGTGTATATTCCCACCGGCGCGGTGCATGAGTACAAGGTCACTAAAGGCGCGGGCACCGTGACCGTGCTGTTTCGCAACCGCGGTTACACCCATGAAGATAAGCCATTCGATCTAGCGAAAGGCGAGCGCGATTTTGCCAAATACGCGGGCTACATTTTCCATCCGGAAGTGCGGCCGACGACGGAAATCAAGTATCATACTGACGCCGCGCCCGGCATTCGTTACGTATTCGTCGACGGCAGACTGAAGCCGGAAGCGGGATTCTACACCGTCGTGCGCAGCGTCCAGAATGTCCAGCCGTCGCAGGCGAACTACGTCGACATGCACACGCATAACTGCGACACCCAGCATATCGCCATCGGCACCGGTCCGGAGCTAACCGGGCTCAAAATCGAGTTTCAGATCCGTGACGAGAAAGTTGTCGTGGAAAGCCCGGTAGGCGTGAATATCTCTGCCGGTACGCCGCACACCCAGCGCATCATCGAAGGATCGGGCCATTTTTTCAATTTTGTGCCCAAGAGCAATTACAACGACGGGTTGATCTGAGACAGAATCACGAGGGGAGCCGGCCATGGGAAAATTCCGCATTCAGTCGCATGGACGATTGCAAGAGTGGGTGGCAGAAGAAAAAGGCTACTTTCGCGAGGAGGGATTGGATTACGAATTCCTGGTAAAGCCGATCGCCACCTGGTCGGCGCATGTTCAGGTCGTCGAGACGGCGCCGCCGGAGATCCAGCGGGGAGCCTTCGAATCGATTGAAGGCGGTCGCGGTTGCGATTTAAGCGCGGCCTGTCACTGGACTGTCAACATGGCGGCGTCCGCCGGACACGGCAGGATGTGGGGCGGCTGCTACTCGGTGTCGCCCTCGGGAGTCTTTGTGCCGCCGGATTCGCCGATAAAAACACCTCAGGATCTGGCGCACATACCCGTCACCGTCGGATATCACTCCGGCAGTCATTATTCGACGCTGCAGTATTTGGAAGAGTTCCTCAAGCGCGATGAGATCAAGCTCAACTTTGCCGGTTTGCTGCTGGACCGGCTGGCGCTGTTGGTGGATCGCAAAGTTGCGGCGGCGAGTCTGTTCGGGGCGCCCTTCTACGTTGCGGAACAACTCGGCTTTCGCAAGATCGTCGACACGACGTTCATGATCGGCCACCTGATTGCGCCGGATGCGAACCAGAGCGACGTGGAACGTTTCTTCAAAGCGCTGCGGCGCAGCCAGCAGGAAATCGATATGGCGCCGGAAGTCTACAAGCACTATTTTTTGAACGAGCTTCCCGAGCGCTACCACAGCGCCGTCGACGTGCGCATGTTTGGCCCGGGCGAGCGGTTGGTCTTCGAGAGCTATCCGAAAGAAGTTTTCGAGCGGACGCGCAAGTGGATCGACTCGTGGAAGCTTTTTTCCGCCGAACAGGCCGGGAGCAGAGGTTATGAGATGTCGATGCTCTAGCGACCGCGCGGGTGAGGGAAATTCGGTGAAGAATTTTTACGATTACGTGCGCGACGGGATAATAAACGCTTCTAAGCGAGAGTCTAAAGAATGTCCAAAGATGGGAAAATGGCTTAAACAATCGGTGTTGGCCAAATTACTGCCCTAGTCGTGGCGCAGTTTTGCCAGAGCGCGGAGCAATCCGCCGGAACGCGGCAATGGCTGCAACGACGATTAGTGCAGTGCGGCAATTAGCTCGCCGGACTGCCGCGTGCTGACGGCCTGATTCTTGTGGATGCCCATCCGGGAATCCGGTGAACGGCATTCGTAACCTCAACCCGGCGGTTACCGACGAGAGCCGTCCCAATTTGATCAATCCTGATCTTGATCCGTTCAATCCGAAAAACGGCTACAACTCCAAAGGGCCGTCGACCTTTTCTGAAGAATTCAAAAAGAAATATTTTCGCGCCCAGGCCGAGCGCATGAACCGGTTGATAGAAAAAGCCTTGGCCATGCAACGGCAGATGAAGGACGGCAAATACGATTACCCCGATGACGATGCGTTTGTGGTAGTGCGGGGCGAAAACGCGCGCTTGGTGCAACTCGACATGAGCATTCATCCGGGCACCGTTAAGCCGCGCAAGTTGATCAAAAATGATGGCACGGTGGTAACCGAGATCGTCAAAAGCGTACGGGTGCCGAATCTGCAAGCGGCGCGGCAGAACGGACAGTTCGAGAATGGCACGCGCCTTTTGACTGTAAAATCGTTTCTCAGCGCCAACGCCGTGCGCGCCACGGATTCCATGGACGGTATCGATCACTGTTCGAGTAACAATTCACCGCCCTGCCATCTGCCGGTGCCCCGTGCGAATCGTCGCCGGGGCAATATGGCAACTCGGTGAAAAACTTCTATGATTATGTGCGCGTCTGGATCGATAAACGATTCTAAGACAAGCATTCCTGATACGTCGAATACCTATGAAGCAGTTTTTCAAACGACTGGGCTTAGCACTAATCGTCATCTTGATCGGGATCCAATTGATTCCGGCGGACAAGCGCAATCCACCGGAGCGCGGCGCGGCCGCGGCGCCAGGTGAGGTGCAGGTGCTTTTGCGCCGCGCCTGTTTCGACTGCCATTCGAATGAAACGGTCTGGCCTTGGTATTCTCAGATCGCGCCGGGATCGCTGCTGATCGCCCGGGATGTGAAGAACGGCCGCAAAGAGGTAAACTTCTCCACCTGGGAAAAGTATGACGAAAAGCGCAAAGCGCGCAAACTCAAGGAAATCGCCAAGCAAGTCGAAAAAGGTGGCATGCCGCTATTTTATTATTTGCCGCTTCATCCCGAAGCTAAACTCTCCCCTGCCGAGCGCGAGCTGATCATCAATTGGGCGAAGCAGAGTTGACAGTTTCGCCAAGGGTCGAACAAAGTAATTTTTCCTGGCGAATCGGTGTCTAATAGCCGGGAGTCTTGAACTTCGGTGGCGCGCAAGCGATGATCGCCGCATGCGGTTTGTGATGGCTCAATTGGTTCTACTTATGGTTATTTCCGCGCCAGCGCCGGGCTTGGCGCAGACTCCACTGCAAAAGGTGGTGGTAACTTATTCCAGCCGCAGCATCGCGTCGATCGATCTCTTTGTGGCGCAGGAACGTGGTTTTTTCCGCGAGGAGGGTCTCGATCCGCAGCTAGTGCAAGTACGCGCGACGGCGGCGATCGCCGCGCTAGTATCCGGCGAGGTTAATGCACTCGGTTCGGTGGGCAGCGTGATCCGCGCGATTCCGCGCGGCGCGCCGGTGAAAGTGTTGGCGATCAGTTTGCGCCGGCCGGTATTTTGGCTGGTCAGTAGGCCTGAATTGAAGACTTTTGCCGATCTCAAGGGTAAAGTGATGGGCACAACGACTCTGGGCGGCAGTCAGCACACCGCGGGCATTCGCATGCTGCGGCGCGCGGGACTCAACCCGGACAAAGATGTGACCGTTGTATTGGGCGGCGATGTGCCGACGCAATTGCAAGGTTTGGTCAATGGCTCGATCCAGGTCGGCATCCTTTCGCCGCCGATCGTCATCGTCGCGCGCGACAAGTACAAATTGAATATCTTGGCTAGCGCCATCGACGAATTCAGCAGCCTGCAAAATGGCCTGGCGGTGCTGGATAAAAACGTCCGCGATCCACTGTCCAAGAAGATTCTCCGGGCGCGGGCCAAGGGAAATCGCTATTTCCACCAGAATGAGAAAGGCAGCGCGGAAATATTGGCCAAGTATTTGAACGTGGATATCAACACGGCTTTAGAAACCTACCGATTGTCGCGCGCAGCGTTTACCACCAACGGGATTCCGACGGACGCTGAGATCGCCGAACATCTGAAGGGTGACGCCGAAATTCTCGGTTTGATCGCACCGATCGCGCCGGCGAAGATTTTCGACTTCACGCTGCAGCGTGAGGTCAACCAGGAACTGGGGGGCAAATGAGTCATCAAGTTGCGGTTTTCGGCGGCGGCTGTTTTTGGTGTACCGAAGCGGTGTTTGACGAACTGCGCGGCGTCAAGTCTGTGGTCTCCGGCTACGCCGGCGGCAAGAACAAGAACCCGACCTACGAGCAGGTATGCATGGGCAACACCGGCCACGCCGAGGTGATCAAGATCGAATTCGACCCGGCCGAAGTTTCGTTTCGTGATCTCATGACCGTTTTCTTCGCCACCCACGATCCAACGACGTTAAACCGCCAGGGCAATGATGTCGGCACGCAATATCGCTCGGCGATTTTTTACGGCGACGATAAACAGAAAGAAGAAGCGGCGGCGTTTATCAAAGAGTTGGACGCCGCGAAGACCTTCAAGAACTCCATAGTCACAACCTTGGAGCCGCTCACCGAGTTCTATCCCGCCGAGGACTACCACCAGAAATTTTACGCGAACAATCCTTCGCAGGGCTATTGCCAATACATGATCCCGCCGAAAATGACCAAGCTGCACAAGCAGTTCAAAGAGCTGCTCAAGTCGAAGGACGCGTAATGACGACCGGGCAGTCTGCCCATGGGTTGTTCTTAAAAACGCGGCCGATCAGATTTCTAGATCATTCCAAGCCACGCTAGCGACACCTTCCTAACAGAATCGCCAACTCCAACGACACTCGCAGCGTCTCGCATCAAGTCTTTTGCTGTGCATCATAAGGCCGGTCAGGCAGTTGTACACTTCCTTCACAGTGGCTCTTTAGCGAACGCGCGTCTTGGTAAACTATCTGCACATCAAACTTCTCTCTGTAAAGTTAATTCACAGGTAAGCTGATCTAGCCACATATGCGGTGACGGTGAATTTCTCCAAGTCATCGATTAAATTCGCTTTCCGCTTCGTTTCTGAATTGGGCACGACGCTTGCTCTAGGGGTCTGCGACTTTACTGAATCATTGTTTTTCAAACGCGAAGCCAACGGCAGGTTTTCGATCGTGCTGCGATGCATGGGTGTTGTTTGAGTCAGTTGCGATTGGCATCGCGTGCGAAAAACGAGCACGGGTGTGTGCGCATTATCATGGGAGAAGCGGTTAACAAACGTCAGAAAAAATCAATGGGAGGTAGAAATATGATGCGGAGATGGGCGAGTTTGGTGCTTATGGCAATCATCGGTGTGGGGCTTGCCGCGCCGAATGATTCTTACGGTCAAGCCGAGGTAGACAGGGAAATTCAACAGTTGCGCGACAAGTTGTCGCAGCTCGAGGAGCAACAGATCGAGCTGAAAAAGGAGGCCACGGCGGCGGCGGCAGCGATGCCCTCGTTTTCGTATCGGCCAGGCAACGGTGTGAGTATCGAAGCGGCGGATAAGGCTTGGGGATTGCGGTTTACCTTGGAATCCCACTTCCGCTTGGACTTTGAATCCGGCCTCGACCAGCAGGGTCGGACGAACGGCCAGCTCTATGGCCGGCGTTTCCGTCCCGGTGTGTTCTACTGCCTCAACAACTGCTTGTGGGAATTTGAGGCGACTCTCGACCTCGACGGTTGGGGCAACGGCAACGGCAAGAACAACCAGGGCACCGGCGTCAATTCCATGTTGCAGCGCGGCGCAGTCTACTTCCATGGCGAAGACATCAGCCCATGGTTGCCGACTGTGCAGTTCGGCATGGAAACCCAAAATGCCGCCGGCGGCAGCTTGGCCCGTCAGGGCTCCGGCGCCATCGGCGCGCAGGCGGAATATGATCTCGCCAGCCGCAATAACGGCTTCAACACGGGTCGCGCGGGTAGCGGTTTCGAGCTTAACTGGGATGACAGATCGCTGAGCACCATCGGCATTCCTGGTAGATTGCGCCGGTTTCAATTCGGCATGGCGAACATCGCCGAAGGCGACGACGGCACGCAGACCCTGACTGACCGTAAGGACTTCAACCTGTACATGTCGGTCCAGCCCTTCTCGCAAGTCAAGAACAAGTGGATCAACGGCCTAACCTTCGAGTACGGCAGCTGGTTCTGTAACAACGACAACCGAGCAGGTGTTCAGAACGGTTGCAACCGCTATCGGCTGCAGGATCATGGTGACGGCGGCCGACAGGTCCTGTTTGACACCGGAGCGAACAGCATTGGCTCCGGGCTGACTACGTCGATGGGACCTGGTGTCGTGTGGAACGTCGGGCCCTACACCTTGCGGGCCATGGGTAATTTTGTCCAGAGCCATGACAATGGCAGTCGTCCCGGCAAGAAGCGATCGAATGGTTTTCTGATCGGTCATGACTTGTTTCTCTGGAGCCCTAAGGGTTTCTTGACCGGATCGTCGACTCAAACTGGCTCGGTTCTGGTGGGCACGCACTTTGAGCGGGCCAGTTTCTCAACGACCTGCGAGACAGGCGGCTGCACTACCGGTCATTTGCCGCAATTCCACCGCAACCGCGTTCTCTTGAGAGAATGGGATTTATGGTATTTCATCGCCCCGCGCATGAGCATGGGCGTGAACTTCCTTTGGTATGACGCGGCGAATTTGGACAACCGAGTCGGCCAGGCCGGGTATAATTTAGGTTTGTGCCACAAGACCAGCTCAACAACTACAAATTGCCGGTCGGGTGCTGGCGGTGACTGGGTGGACGTGCTGCTCAACTGGCGTTACACGTTTTAGGGTTTGGACGCAGAGCGATCAGATGAATCGTCTCTAAAGAAGGATCTTGGCGAGCCGCGTGACGTCCTACTTGCCAACCGGCGGTGCCTCCCGGCGGTTGTTTGTCGCGGTGGCTCTTATACTCTGGAGCGGCTGCTTCCTCCAGCAGCCGCTCCAGAGGCGGTCAATTGGTGAATTGGGGTATTTCGAATTTCGCATTTCCCCGTCCCACCTTGAGCGCACGGTGATTGGGGTTCCGCGGGGTGTCACCGAACCCACAGCCATCAAATACGCCGACACGATTCGTGATCATTTGGACGCGGGTCTAGTGGTTGCTTATGACTTCGAGAATAAACGGATTCCAGTTTCACAGCCGCTGATTCACACGAGTCAAATCTCTTGGTCAGCAGCGGATGGTGTGGGTCGAGACAGCGTTTACACCGAATTTCGCACGCTACTGGGCTCCACCGTTGATGGTCCGATAGAGTTTTACTTCGGTCTGCGCGCCCCCAATAGAACCAACCCTGCTCAGCGCATCGAAGTTGCTTCGGCGGGCCTTAGTTTTGAGCAGCTCGAGATTTTGAAAGAGTCCTACGCGCAGATTCGCGATCCGTTGATTGCCAGCGGGAATCTGCCACGCGTCGAAATCGCGCTCAACCCTTTGGACGAGATATCGTGGGATAGCGACGGCGTTAAGAACCATGGCGTTTTGATGCTGGCACGACGCGGCATGATCTTGCGGATTCCGAGCGTACTTGCGGAAGCACCCGTCCGAGCCGTGTACCAGAAGATTTTGGCCGCTTGGGTAAGCGCGGCTAGGTCGATTTCAACGGACAACGGGGTGCCAAGCCGACAAATCGAAGTGACGTCGATGCCGCTTGGCCGGATCGACTCGATCGCCGCGCGCGACGATCGCCGGGGGATAGTCATAGGGGCGCCCCACGGGAGTTTCGACTGGTATACCGGCGAGTTGGTTGAAGAGCTGAGTTATCGGACCTCGTTGCCAGCGGTGATTACGCGAGGTTTCACACCCACCGAATGTGGCGGATGGCGTATTAACGTCAATCGGCCCAGTGAGCGCCGCTACCCGACGGACACCATCGAACGCAAGACCGAACGTGCGGCAGAAGTTTACCGGCGCTATTCCGCTGCGGTCATCAAAGCGGCTCGTGGCCCGTTGAATCTGTATATTGATATGCACCAGAACGGCGAGGTCGATGACATCGACGTGGCAACAGTCGGGATTACCCGGCCCCAGGCCGAGGCGATCAAAATGACATATGGGCAGATCCGTGATCGAGTATTGCGGGATTTTCCAGATGTCGTGAAAGCAAACTTAGTGATCGAGCCTGTCGATCAGGTTGCCATCGGCGCTTGGGCCGCCAAAGAAGATGGAATCTTGAAACTCGCGAAGAGAAGCCTTCATTTTGAAATGCCCTCTCACCGTGTGTTTTACGGCAATAAAGCGCGACGCGCCTACCGAAAGATAATCGCCGAGTTGATGCTAAATATTGTTAACCTGCCGAAGACTAATTAATAACGAGTCTCGTTTGAACTGCTTTATTCTCAATAGATCGGTCGGATTCGCCGCTGTATCCGGATACCAAATCCCTCGGTCCAACTTTTGCCCCGTTATAAGACTATAGTCGTAGCTCTTCGCGATCGATAATGATCCGGTTTTATCATGGCGGAGGCGTTCTTCTCTTAAAAAAAATCCTTAATAACTGTTGCGTTGTCATATACTTTGATATATTGAGCGAGCACTGAAGGATATATTTGGTGTTGTTCTTCACGTGACTACTGAAACTGAGGCGAGTATATTGATAAGACTATAGTCGTAGATCTGGACGGCATAACATCACGAGACTGCTTATGGCCTGTGTACTAATTGTCGCCCCCGATTCATCGTTGCCAAGTTCGTTGCAAGCCCAACTACGCGGAGCAGTGAAACTGGAAACGGTTCCCTGCTTGAAAGCGGCTCGAGACAAGCTGAGCCGTCACAAATTTAATCTGGTTGTGTGGTGCGCCGCTGGTCCTGCGGGGCGCGAGTTTGGCGATCTGGAGAATACGCTTCCTCAACTCGCCGCGATGGCCGTGCGGACAAAAATCTTGGTTCTCACAAGCGCGGCAGGTCGGCTCGGCTTAGTTCCTCCTTGCGAGAATTTTCACGTCGAACAAGAGCCCACCGACGAACAGGAGTGGGCGCGTTTGGTCGAGCGCTTTCTTCCCTGCCAGTCCCGCCGGAACGGGCGTCCCGCGGCGGAAACCCTGTTCGATGTTCCGATCGAATTCGAGGGTATGATCACGGTTAGTTTACCCATGCGCGCCGTCGTGCGACGCGCCTTGGAGGCGGCCAACGTCGATGTTCCCGTGCTCATCACCGGCGAGACGGGTACAGGGAAAGATCTGCTGGCGTCTGGAATCCATCGGCGGAGTCAACGAAAAGACAAACCCTTCGTGGCGATCAACACCGGCGCAATGGCGCCCGAACTTATCGCCAGTGAAATTTTCGGCCACGAAAGGGGTGCTTACACAGGGGCACAGGACTCCCGGCCCGGCATTTTCGAGCAAGCCCAGGGTGGCACGGTATTTCTCGATGAGATCGCCACCATGGATGGTAAGACTCAAATCAGTTTGCTGCGCGTCCTCGAGGAAAAATCGTTTCGCCGCGTCGGCGGCGTTAAAACCATTTCCGCCGATGTCAGAATTATTGCCGCTGCCAACGAAGATCTCGAAAAGAGTGTTGCCGAAAAACGCTTTCGCGAGGACCTTTTTTATCGCTTGAACGTTTTTCATATCGCCGTTCCCGCGCTGCGCGATCGTCCCGGCGCCGTGAATGTCCTCACCGATCATTTTGTCGCGTCGTTCGCCAAGCTTTATGAAAAAGAAATTGATAAAGTCTCGCCAGAAACTTATCGGCTGCTGCGTCATTATCCATGGCCTGGTAATGTCCGTGAGTTGAAAAACGTCGTCCAGACCGCGGTACTGATGGCAGACGGCAACGAGCTTACGCCGGATCTGGTGCCGCAAAGAATCAAGAATCTGTCGCTCAGCGGCGGTCGAAGCAGTGAAGTCTTGAGCTCCTCGTCAATTGGTCTAACCCTGGGCGCCGTCGAAAAAGAACTCATCCAGCTAACTCTCGCTTCGGTAAACGGCAATAAAAAACAAGCTGCATTGGTACTCGGTATCAGCCGGCGCGCACTTTACAATAAAATGTCCAGACATCTATTGGCCTGACTGTGCATTTCCTGCGCACAGCCATCCGCAGAAAGCTCATCTAAGTTTCTAATCCTTCAAAGGTTTATTTTGGGTCAGCGGTGACTTGTGGTCCCGGGTGTGCATTTTTTATACACGATCCGCGGTTCTGATCGCGTCCTGTAAAGATCCGACACGCAAACCAGTCGCCGAGTCAATCTTGTGAGCGTATTTACAACAAATAGCGAATGTTTTTCCGCCTCTTACGTTGCTGGTTCGTTTCTTGCGGTAGGGCCGCAACTGAGGAGGAGTTAATGGAATCAACCGCACGCAGCACCGCTCAGCTATTTAGAATCAGAGATTATTTGGAACCGGATGTCCTGACATCGTTTGAATATTCGAAAACAATTCAGCGACGAGATCACTTGCTACCGGAAATGAAACTGATGTTCGCGGTTTTGACCAACGCGATTGAGTGTTTGCAGAAATGCGCCGGTGCCAAGAGCCGGCGTTGCCGCAAGATCTTCCAAGAGGCCGAGGCATGGATTTTTAGCGGCAACGGTCAAGCACTCTATTCCTTCGAGCTTGTTTGCGAGGCGTTGCAGCTCGATGCGAGTTATTTGCGCAAAGGATTGACGCGCTGGCGCAACCAAACAGCGGTCGGCAATGGTCCCCAAAGACGCATCCGTGAACCGCTGCGCTACAGGGGCCGGCTACGCAACACACGGATCACGGTTTAGCGGGTGCTGAAGCGGCGCTAACACGGAGAAAGTATGGCGATCAAACCCAACCCCTGGGGAGCGCCGATCGAACAAATCTCGCTGAATTCTCTTACGACCGCCCCCATCCAGCGTGGAAAGATCATGCTGATTGGCGTGGATCGTAATAACGTTCAAGAGCGACGTTTTCGCGCCGCCGGTTATGAGGTCGTGTGTGCCGCAAATCGCCGGTCAGCGTTAGACTGCGTTCGCCATCACGCACTCGAAGGCGCGGTGATTCTGTCACGGGGTTCGACTCTAAGCATCGCCGAAACCATTCTTAGTCTCAAAGACCTGTGCCCCGTAATCAAGATCATTATCGTTTTGCGGCAGGGCGCTCAGTCAACCGATCGTTTTGTCCGCCAACTGATGAACCATCCGATTGAAGGAAGCGAAATCATGACACGGCGCGAGTTGCAGAAGCGATTACGCCAAGAACCTCTAAAACACTTCTTTTGACTAGCTGATTTGTTGCGCGAACCCATCAGCGGCGTAACCGAAAGGGATCATGGCCAAATATACGCGCGGTGGCAAACCCAGCGTTCTCGAAGGTTCTTGGAATGCATACAACGATCTCCTGGAAGAAGACACAGCGCCGTCGATCGCAGGTTTAAGCGAGACACTAGCCGTCCAAACCGTGTGGGATGCCAAAGCAGCGAAAACGAGAGCGGAGGATTTTGTCGATTTACGTTTTACCAACAATCTCAAACGCAGCGGTTTTATCGACAATTTATATGGGCGCGCGCAGACAAGCCGGAATTGACCTCGCCCTAGTTAGAAAAGGGGAATCAGTCATGGAACGCACAGTCCAATCAGCATGGGTGGTTTTGCTTGCGATCGTGGTTCCTTTTGGCTCAGCCTTCAATTCTCCCTGCGAAGCGGGCGCTAACGGAAAACTCATCGAGGCGGCAAAAAGCGAGGGTACGGTGTCTTATTACACGACCATGACATTGAGCCAAAGCAAAAAGGTCGCTGATCGTTTTCACGCCAAATACCCATTCCTGGATGTCAACTTGTTCCGCGGTGGAAAGGTTCGTCAAAGTTCCGCGCACTCAAAGAGGTGAGCCAAGTACCAAGCGTTCCCATGAGAAAAGCTCAAAATGATTGCGTCGCGAGATGCGCGATCCTCGTATCCCAGGAAGCGAGATCATGTCGAGCCGGGAGCTGCAAAGACACTTGCCCGCGCGCTGAATCTCGAGGGTCTTTCAGCTACACGAGGAACTTGGAAAATTGCGAAAATGGGAATTGGTCAGAGAGAAGGAGCACGATATGAATTCTGCATTTTCGGCGCTGCTGTTAGGGACGATTCTAGTTATCGCGGGGCCGCAACGGCTCAATGCGGCGGACGCAATCTATGAAGGGAAAACGATTAAAATCATCGTCGGCTTCACCTCCGGCGGTTTTTATGACCGCTGGTCGCGATTGCTAGCGCGCTATGTGCCCAAATATTTGCCGGGCCATCCGGAGATGGTCGTGCAAAACATGCCTGGAGCGGGGGGCATGATCGCCGCGAATAACATCTACGGCGTGGCGAAACCCGATGGGTTGTCCGTTGCGATGCTTTCCTACGGTTTGTATTTGGACCAACTCGTGGGCCGCAAGGAAGTGCAATATGACGTGCGCAAGCTCAACTGGATCGGCTCGCCGGAGAAGAGCGAGGTGCTCATGTACATGCGCGCCGACGCGCCCTTCAAAACCATCGAGGATATCCGCAACGCAAGCGCGCCCCCTAAATGCGGCTCCACCGGGACCGCGGGCACCGACTATATTTTAGCCCGTCTGCTCGAAGAAACGCTCGGCGCGAAAATCGACACGGTGCTGGGCTATCCGGGGGGAAGTGAGATCGATCTCGCGGTGGAAAAAGACGAGGTCCAATGCCGCGGACTGACCGCCGCACCGTTTTTCGGACGTGAACCATTTATCTCCTGGCGAAAAAAAAATTTCGTGAACGTGCTGATTTACGGCGGCGTCAAGCGCGACCCGCGGATTCCCGACACGCCGACGATTTACGAAATATTCGACAAGGAGAAGATCCCGGACGAAACTCGGCGGGTTGCCGACGTGATTTTGCGCGGCGGAGATTTCGGCCGGCCGTGGGTGATGCCGCCGGAAACGCCGAAAGAGCGAGTCAAGGAGATGCGTGACGCCTACGCCAAAGCGATGGCCGACACCGCGCTTCTGGACGAGGCCAAGAAGGCAAAGTTCGAAGTTGAATTCGTTTCCGGCGAAGATCTGCAAAAACTGGCGGAGAGGATGGTCAGCCAACCGCCCGGCGTTGTCGCGCGGGTGAAAAAGCTGCTTGGCAGAAAATAGCGGCGCAACCGATATCAACAAGGGGAGTCATTTATGATTAAACAATTGACCAGCGTAGTTTTAACGACGCTCGTAATAGCGCTGTGGATGCCGAGGGCGATGGCGCAGGCGCCTTTTTACGCCGGCAAAACCATAACGATTATCGCCGGTACCAAAGCGGGAGATGTCTATGATACATATGCACGTCTGTTCGCAGAGCATCTGCCCAAATACATCCCCGGCAATCCCAATATCATCGTCCAAAACATGCCCGGCGCTGGATCGATGATCGCCGCCAACCATCTCTATTCCGTTTCGTCACCCGACGGGTTGACTATAGGGGCAATTTTTCCCGCCCTCTATTTCGATCAAATCGTCGGCCGAAAGGAAGTTCAATATGATTGGGCCAAGTTTATCTGGATCGGCAGCCCCGTCACTTCGAATCATTTGCTCTATATGCGCGCGGATACCCCGTATAAGACCATCGACGATGTGATGAAAACCTCGACGCCGCCGAAATGCGGCGCTAGCGGCACTAGTTCAACTGGCTACTATGTGCCGAAGCTATTAGATGAGGTGGTCGGAACCAAGTTCGATGTCGTCCTAGGTTACCAGGCGGGACAGGACATCGACCTCGCGGTCGAAAGAGGCGAGTTGGCGTGCCGCGCATTTACCGTTACAGCTTTCTTTGCCCGCGAACCGTTCATAAGCTGGCGCAAGAATAACTTTGTCCGCGTTTTGGTGCAGACCGGGCACAAGCGCGATGCCCGGCTGCCGGACACTCCAACCATCTATGAGCTTATGGATCAATTCAAAACCTCAAGCGCCGGCCGAAGTCTGACAACCTTGGTATTGGCTGGCGGCCAGTTTGGCCGGCCCTATGTCCTTCCGCCAAAAACTCCGGCCGACCGCGTGAAAATTATTCGAGAAGCGTTTGAAAAAGTTTTGGCCGACGAATCGGTGATAGCGGTAGGCAAGAAGAGAAAACTAGAATTCGATCCAACCTCGGCCCAGGAATTGGAAACACTAGCCAACGAGGTAATGAGCCAACCTCCGGAGATCGTCGCGAAGATGAAGCAATTGCTTGGCAAATAGTTCAACTGTTCGTGGGCTCGTGGTGTGAGGGCATGAAGGTAGCGGAAATAGCAGTGCGGATAGTGAGTTTCGACGCAATCGGAAGTGGCTCGCAGACGAACTTGTTGATTTTCACGCGACCATCGGCGTTCTCAAGAGGGACCGGCATCCCCGTTTCACCCATGTGCCGGAGCTCGAGAGTCTCGCCACTTCGGGTGAAGAACGCAAGGTGATGACGATGCAGCGCGTTTGCCAGCGTACTGGGCAGCCGTTTATCGCTCCGCCGGGCATGCCCAAGGGGCGCGCCGAGATGCTCCGCCAAGGTTTCCGCAAGACCTCTGAGGACCTGGAGTTTCACAAAGCGAATAGAAAGCTTGCTGGCGAAGACGCGACACCGCTTGTACCTGAAGCGCACGAGAAAGTAATTCAAGAGATTCCCCGGGATCCTGAAATTGCTGCGATCTTTAAACAGATCATCGGTGCCGGCCTTCTACCGGAACGCTAGGTCGCTGAAAGTCTGCTGCGGCGGTAAAAGGCCAAGGAGGTTCGTTTCCATGCCGGTCATAACTATCTTCGGTGGCACATTTGGCGACGACGAACAGATCGCGCGCGGCGTCGCGTGCGCGTTAGAATACCCGTTCGCCGGCCGCGAAATCTTGCTGGCGGCGAGCAAACGCTGCGAGGTTCCCGAAGCGAAACTCAGCGATATCTTGGAAAAAGAGCCGCACTGGTGGGCGCGCTGGCAAGAAAATCTGCGGCCTTATCAGATCGCGCTCCAGGCGGCGATGACCGAGGCCGCGCTAGCGGAAGATATCGTCTACCACGGCCACGTCGGCCATGGTTTGCTGCCGGGGATTCGCCATGTGCTGCGAGTCTTGCTGACGGCGCCAATGGACTATCGCATCGCGCAAGTACGCGAGCGCCAGGGACTCGACGCGAAAGCCGCGCGCCATTACATCGAGCATGTGGAAAAAGCGCGCGCGCGCCGGCTGATGGCCTTGTTCGGCGCCGACTGGCGCGACCCAGGACAATACGCGCTGATATTGAACCTGGCGCAAATGAGCGCCGCCTCGGCGCAGCAGACGATCGCCCAAGCGGCGAAACTGAGCGACTATCAGGCCACCGCCGAGTCCCGGCAACGTATTACCGATCTGGCTTTGTCGGCTAAGATTCAAGCGCATTTGCTAACTTATCCAGGCCTGCGCAACGCGAATATTCAGGTCGATGTGAAGTATGGAGTGGTAAGACTGTCGGGCATTGTCTCGCCTGCGGTTTCGGATGAAGACGTACAGCGCAGCGTAGCTATGATTCCTGGTGTCGAAGCCGTGACGGTGAACTTTGTCAGCATTTCCAGCACGGAGCTCAGTTACGGTTGATACGAGACCTTTCTTTACCAGCCGCTTTGCGTCAACGTGTTTGGGCGAACGCTCGCGGTGTTATAACGCGCTATTAAAAGGGCGATGGCAAGTACCGACTCGAATCAATTCAAAAAAGAAGAAGGAGGTATTGGAGATGGGACAACATTTAAACCAGGCTATTTACGGATCGCTGTTCACGGCGGTCCTGGCGCTGTCGGCTTGTGCAAGCTCCGATCAAGGCAAAAGCACCACGGCAGTCCGGCCAGCGCCGTCGTCCGCGGCGCAAGCGGGCGCGGGCGCTCCGAAATCGCAAGCTCTAAGCGACAAGAATTTGCCAGGCGGCCAAGATCGCTCGAGCTTGGACGCGTTGCGCGGCGGCGAGGCTGCGAACACGCTACCCGATAGCTCGATGAAAGAGGTTTATTTCGACTTCGACCAGTACAATCTCGACAACGACGACCGTGCTACTTTGCGTGCCAGCGCAGAATGGTTAAAGAAGAATCCATCGGCGCGCGCGCAAATCGAGGGGCACTGCGATGAACGTGGCACGAACGAATACAACTTGGCTCTGGGAGCGAAGCGGGCGCAAGCCGCCAAAGATTACCTAGCGTCTTTAGGAGTGGCCGAGAACCGGTTGTCTACGGTTAGCTACGGCGAAGAAATTCCGGTGTGCCGGGACGCGACGGAAAGCTGCTGGCAAAAGAATCGCCGCGACCGCTTCGTAAGATCGGGCGGCGTCAAAGGGACATTCTGACCGCCCGCGAACGCACGATAACAGTCTTAGTGAGTCGCTACGACAGAAGTTTAGTTTGGTGAGATCCCTCATCTTCGTTCGGGATGTAGCGATCCGAATCTGTCATTTCTAGCGAAGCGAGAAATCCATTTCGATCCGTGCCGACGGGCTAAATTCAAAGTGAACCACGACCGTCGCCGCGCTGGACTCGACTTCGACGGCGTAATACTGTGCAAAGGTAGCTTTGGCAGAGGGTGTGGAGGGTCGGTCCTTTCACGGGCGGGGGTTGCTTATGCAAGATTTCCACTTTTATACCAAGCTCGACCAAACCTTGCTTTTGGGTCTGCGGGCGCACTCTATCGACGAACTCTTAACCGGTATCCGTTCGGTACCCGATGGGTCGATTTACTATCATACCCATCGGTTCTTGAATCAGCATCATTTCCTCTCGCCGGAACCGCCCAACGATTTTGCTTATTGGGTTACCAACGTTCTCGGTGACGACGTCCTTGGCGAGCGGCTATGGAGCGTGGACACGGTGCGTTTTCACAACGTCAGCGGGTTGCGCGAAAAGCTGATTGCGATCCTCGAACAGTATCCGGACGCTCGGCGGCGTGCCAACGAATGCCACGAGGGAGAGGAGTTTCACTTCATGGCCAGCCGGATTTTCGTTTTACCAACGGCGCATGTGGCGCACAATCTATCGGAATTTGCGGAACAGATTGCCAAGGTGAGCATTGGCAGTATTTACTTTCATATGTTCGACGCCAAGCTACGGCTGAAAACCGGCGAGAACGATTTTTCCCGTTGGTTGCGCGACCAGGGAAAGGCAAATCTCGCCGATCAAATCAAGCGGCTCGACCCCTACTCTTATACCCTGGACGGCTTGCGGCAGCGTATCGTCGCGTTGGTGAAACAACATGAATCGTATTGAAGATTACATTCCGATTGTCGGTGAAGCCACTGTGGAGGATCTCCACCTGCTGGCTGACCGGCTGCGCGGCAAGACCATCCAAAACATCAACTCCACCGCCGTTGGCGGCGGCGTGGCGGAGATTCTGTCGCGCATGATTCCGTTGCTCAATCAGTTGGGCGTCGACGCCAAATGGGATGTGATTAAAGGCGATGAGAAGTTTTTTGCTACGACCAAGAAATTTCATAATGGACTTCATGGTGTGCCGGTAGAAGTTGCGCCGGACGAATACGCGCACTTTCTCGAAGTGAACCGCGACAACGCGGCACAATTCCAGTTCAGCGACGTTGTGTTCGTTCACGACCCTCAACCCGTGGCGTTGGTCGAACGCCGAGATAGCTTGGGCAATAAGTGGGTGTGGCGCTGCCATATCGATTTTTCCCGTCCCGATCCGCCGATCTGGGAGTTTTTGCGGCAGTTTATTCTGCGCTATCAAAGCGCCGTGTTTTCCGCGCCGGCGTTCTCGCAGCAATTGCCGATTCCCCAAGTGTTGATCGCACCGTCCATCGATCCGTTGAGCGACAAGAACAAGGAGTTGGATGAGAAAACCATTGATTCTGTGTTTGCGCGTTTTGGCATCGATCGTTCGCGGCCGGTGGTGACGCAGATCTCTCGTTTCGACTATCTGAAAGATCCAATCGGGGTGATCAAGGCCTACAAGCTCGCCAAAGAGCACACCGATATGCAGCTCGTGCTGGCCGGTGGCGGTGCGACTGACGATCCCGAAGGTCCGATCATCATGGAGCAGGTCCGGCAGGAGGCGGACAAGGACAAAGATGTTTTCGTGCTGTTTCTCCCCCCCGCCAGCGATATCGAAATCAACGCGCTGCAGCGGGGCTCGACGATCATTTTGCAGAAATCTTTGAAAGAAGGCTTTGGTTTGACGGTCAGCGAAGCGCTGTGGAAGGGTAAACCTACCATCGCCGGCGCGGTCGGCGGGATCCCGCTGCAAATCGCGCACAAGTATTCCGGTATTCTGACGCGATCGGTTGAGGGGACGGCACAGTGGATCAAACAGTTGATCGGTGCCCCCGAATATGCGCGCCGGCTCGGCATCAACGGCCGAGAGCATGTCCGCAATAATTTCTTGCTGACCCGGCATATCAAAGACTACATGCTGCTCTTCCTGTCGCTGTTCGAGGAAGGAGAAGTTGTTTACCTGTGATGGTCACCGATGCTCAAAACCGCCCGTCCCGCGCAGACTTGGCGGGGCGGCGGTTGGTCATCGTGTCCAACCGTTTGCCCTTCAACGTAAGCATCGAGGGCGAAAAACTTTCGTTCCGTCCGAGCGCCGGCGGATTGGTGACGGGATTAGCCTCGGTCCGCGAGTCGCGTAAACAACTCACGGCGCTGCCATCGAGTTGTCTTTGGGTGGGCTGGCCGGGGAGCAGCATCGCGGCCGAATTGCGCGGGAAGTTAATTCGGGAAGCGCTCGACCGGTTCCAATCCTTTCCGGTGTTCCTGTCAGAGGAACAGATGGAGCAATTCTATCTGGGCTTTTGTAACGCAACGATCTGGCCGTTGTTTCATTATTTTCCGACCTACGCGCTTTATCGGCCAAACTTTTGGGAGCAGTACAAGCAGATCAATCAACTTTTCGCCGACGCTTTAGAGTCGGTGCTCAAGCCCGACGACGTGGTTTGGGTGCATGACTACCATTTGATGCTGCTGCCGCGATTGCTGAAAGCGCGTCACCCGCAGCAACCCGTCGGCTTTTTCTTGCATATTCCATTTCCGTCCTTCGAAGTGTTTCGCTTGCTGCCGGGTGAATGGCGCAGGGAAATCCTCGAAGGTTTGCTGGGCGCTGACTTGGTCGGTTTCCATACTCACGAGTACACGCACCACTTTCTGCAGTCGGTGCTGCGTATTTTGGGCCATGAACATCGGCTCGGCCAGATCTCGGCGCCGGACCATGTTGTCAAAGTCGAAACCTATCCGATGGGAATCGATTACGAAAGGTTCGCGGGCGCTGCGGCCGACTCAGAGACCGAGCGTGAAGCGAAGCAGCTGAGAGAGACACTGCCGGGCATCAAACTTATCTTGTCGGTGGATCGCCTCGATTACTCCAAGGGTATATCGAACCGGTTGGAGGGTTACGAACTGTTTTTAGAATCCAACCCGAAATATCACGGCAATGTGGCGTTGTTGATGGTGGTGGTGCCGTCGCGCATCGGCGTCATGCAATATGATTTGATGAAACGGCAATTGGAAGAGCTGGTCGGTAAAATCAACGGCCGGTTCGGCCGGGTGGGTTGGACGCCTGTAGTGTATCAATACCGCCATGTGCCGTTCAGCTCCCTGGTCGCGCTCTACTCGATGAGCGACGTCTGTTTGGTGACGCCGCTGCGCGACGGCATGAACCTGGTGGCGAAAGAGTACTTGGCGACGCGCGCGGACGGCAGTGGCGTCTTGATCCTAAGCGAAATGGCCGGCGCCGCCAAGGAGTTGCCTGAAGCGATTATCGTTAATCCTAACAATCGGGCGGAGATTGCCGCAGCCTTGAAAGATGCGCTGGAAGTTTCGAGTGAGGAGCAACAAAAGCGCAATCGTCTGATGCAGCGGCGCCTGCGCCGTTATGACGTAAGCCATTGGGCCGACGATTTTCTCGGCGCGCTTGTCGGCATGAAAGAAGTGCAGAGCCGCATCGAGTCGAAGCTTTTGCCGGCCGCAGCAAAACGGGAGATTCAGGAGCGCTATAGAAACGGCCGCTCGCGCCTGTTGTTTTTGGACTATGACGGCACGCTCACGCCGCTGGTGCGCGATCCGTCGATGGCCAAACCCGACGGGGAGTTGTCCGCACTGCTTCGTCGGCTCGCGTCGGATCGCAAGAATAAGGTTGTCATTACCAGCGGCCGGGACCGGCGCACGCTGGAGGCGTGGCTCGGCGAAATCCCGCTCGGGTTTGTCGCCGAGCATGGGGCGTGGCTGCGGTTGTTGGGACAAGATTGGCAACGCGCCAAAGCACCGCAGAGCGGGTGGAAGCCCGAGATTCTCGGAGTCTTGGAAACCTTCGCCGACCGCTTGCCCGGTAGCTTCGTTGAAGAAAAGGAAGAAACCATTGCCTGGCACTATCGCATGGCCGATCCGGAGCAGGCTGAGCTACGCGCTCCGGAGCTCGTCGACCATTTGTTGAATCTGACAGCGAAGACGGATCTGCAAATCGTTCAGGGCAACAAAGTCGTCGAGGTGCGCCGCGCCGGCGTGGATAAAGGCAGCGCCAGCAGCGTTTGGCTGGGCGAGCGCGCGCATGATTTCATTCTGGCCATCGGCGACGATATTACCGACGAGGATATGTTCAAAGCGCTGCCCGCATCAGCCGTAACCATCCGCGTTGGTATTGCCGGCACCCAGGCGCAATTCAACATTCGCAACGTCGCCGAGGTCATCGAGTTTTTGCGCTGCCTTGAAGCGACAATCGCTTCGGAAAAAGCCTGAGCTCTGCACTATGTATCCCTGAATCATGGTCGTTCGACAAGCGCGCGATATAGAGCGCGCTGATGCAGCGCCGTTCAAAATCGCAATTATCCATATTGAATTCGTGCTTGCCGCTTATATAGTCGTGCGAAATGTTATCCCTATTGGCTAGCGAGACCTCAATTTATACGAGTGTCGCACGGTCGAAAATTGCTGCCCGGCTAACAACCGAAGGAGCGCGCTTGTTGTGAGTACTGATGCGGTTAATCCAACTTCCCCGGTAAATTACCACGACGAGAACCCGGCCGTGATCATGCTGTCCGGAAGAAAGTTCTTATTGGCTTGTGCGGCGATTGCTCTCGTTTTCCTGATCCTGGGGCAGCAGACCACTTTGCCTGCAGGTTTACTCGCGGCGGAAGTCTTCGCGACAATTTTAGGTTTGTTTCTATTCGGCTCGTTTAGATTTCAAATTCACAAAAATGCCCTGACCTACGGCATGCTGCTGATCATCATTGCAACGTTTTGCGGATTGCCCAGTTCAGACTGGCATAGCGAGATTAACAAGAATGGCTGGGGGGTGTGGGTCGCGGATAACTTGCTTTCGTTTCACGGTTTGGACCAGCTTGTCCACGCCGACACTATGCTGTTTATCCTCGGCCTGACTTTTTTTGTCTCAGTGATTGCACAGACTCGACTGCTTGAGGGCTTGACCTTTTTCTTACTGCACCGGTTTCGCGGTGCGGTGCTGCCGACCGTGATCGCGGTGACCGCGGTGGTGGCGTTCGCCTCGGGCATTCTCGATGGGGTGTCGATGATCGGTCTGACCATCCGCACGCTGGTCATCATCATGCTGCTCGCCGCCGCGCCGATAGCGGTGGTGCGTTATTCGGTAATGGTCTGCACGACGGTGACGACGGTATGCGGGATTTGGCTGGCCTATGGCGAGCCGCCCAATCTGATCATGAAGGCCAATCTCTACCCCCATATCGACAACGCTTTTTTTCTGCGCTACTGCGCGCCGGCGGCGGTCGCCTGTTATCTGGTGATCGCCTGGAATCTGCGCAAGAAGTTGCGCGGCGAGCGGATTGAACTGGAAAAGTTAGATGTCATCGACGCCAACGCCGAAGATGTGCGCTTCCTCCAGGCCTTGCGCCACGGCAAAGTGGCCACTTCCCTCGAACTTGTCGAAGATTACGAGAACGAGTTGGGCGACAAGGCGGATGTCGTGCGGGCGCGGTTACGCGAGGGTGAGTCTCTGGGCATCGCGCTGCTCCACGCGGGCGTTCCCGACGCGCTGCGCAAGAAACTGCTCGGTCATTTTGTCAGCGACGAGTTGGCCGAAACCTTGGATCGCCACTATGTGCTTGACGCCGCCGGCGACCATCATGGCGCGCTCGCAGCCGAAAGAGCTGTCGACGACGCGATCGCCGCCACCGGACGCCAACGCCAAGTGGCGCAGAAGTTTGGCGCTCTGGCTCTGGTGCCGTTCATCGGCATGCTCATCTGGCATGGCATCGATCATAGCGTGCCGCTGTTTTTGGCTTCCTTTGCGGGGTTCGGTGTGGCGCTGCTGGGAATTGTCAAGTTGGCCAAAATGCGCAACTTGGCGCTGCGCGACGCGAAGCATGAATTCGCCGAATATTATTTTCTTTTCCCGCTCTTTGTATCGATTTCCTTGTTGACCAAGGCGGGTTTCTTCGATCAACTGCAAAGTTTAATCCAGCAGGGAATCGAAACACTCGGATATGCGCATCTCGCATTTGTGAAATTCCTGGGTTGCACCTTTCTTTCGGCGATCCTGGATAACAACGTCGTCGCGGACTTTGCCTCGCGCACGCTGAAAAATTTGGATATTTCAATTTTGCACCTGTTCGCCATGGCGCAGATCGCCGGCTACGCTTTGGGCGGCTGTTGGACACATATCGGGTCGGCGCAATCGGTGGTCGCTTTTGCGTTCATTCAGCGCGATATCGATGACCGCTACACCCCGGTACAGTGGATCAAGGAGATGACGCCAGTGATCCTGGAAATGATGGTGGTGATAACGGTTATTCTCTATATCGAAAGCGCGCTGCTCCCTTTGCTGCACTAACTAAAAGCGCTAACTTGGGATGGGAGCGCGGTGATTTCTCGGGGACGCACGGGTACATGCTTTGCTGATCCAAGGCTACCGCTGAAGGATTGAGATCAGGTAGGCGGCGTATAGAGTTAACAGCAGCGCGCCGCGTCTTCGCTCGATGAGACCACGGCTGTTTGGGAATGTAAGGGCCACCGTCAGGATACCGAAAGTAAGAACACCCGCAACTTCCCGCCAATCGACAGAGATCGGAGAGATGATCGCTGCGACGCCAATGATCAACAGACCGTTGAAAATGTTGCTGCCGAGTATGGTGCCGAGACCGATTTCCTCGTGGCCGCGGAGTTTGGCAATGATCGTAGTCGCTAGTTCTGGGACCGACGTTCCCACAGCCACCACCGTGGCGCCGATGGTGAATTCGTCGAGACCGAAGGCAATGGCAATGCCTTTGGCTCCATGGACGACTAGCCGACCAGCTGCGATTAGCATGGCAAGGCCAGCGATGCTAAACACTGCCGCGACCATGCCGCGCTGTTCTCCTAGGATTTTGTCGGCTGAGCTTCGTTGTTTGCGGGCTTCGATGATGACGGCGCATAACCAACACGTGAACATTCCAACTAGCAAACAACCGTCAATTCGAGACACTACGCCGTCTAGCAGCAAGACCAGGGTGATCACTGGAATCAACAGGGCCACCGGAAAATCCCGGGTCAGATTCCTGCGCGGCGTATGCAAACCAGAGATAGCGACCGCAGAGGCGAGGATGAGCGCGACGTTGACCACGTTACTTCCTAAGGCGTCGCCGAGCGCTATCTGTGGTGTACCTGCCAGTGCGGCGCTGATCGAGACAGCCAACTCGGGGCTCGATGTCGCGAACGCCACCACGGTGCAAGCAATAATGCCCGGTGAAACCCGGGCCCAATGGGCCAAGCCAACGGCCCCCCGGATAAAAATTTCACCGCCTGCTCCGGCGAGCAGGACCCCTAACGCAAGTGTAAGATAATCGAGCATGGATCGTCAGCGATGGTTCTCAGCTAACAAAAGTCAATCGATCGATATAAGCGTGTCGAGCGCGCAAAGGCACATGTGCCAACTATATCATGGAAATAAGAAGCACAATTTTCAGCTAGCAAACTTCTTCCACCGTTGATAAGGTGCCGGTAAAATCGTTAGAAGTATGTCTTTGAAGGCGATTAGAAGGTCAATCTGGATAGCAACGGTTTACCACGAGTGCCGCCTATTTACCCGCTGACGCCGCTGATGACTGCGGCAGAAGTGCAGAACGAGGTCACTCATGAAAATCCGGGCCATTTTATTGCTGTCGTTTTTATTGGTCGCTCCCGCGTTTTGCTTTGCGCAGAGCCAGGAGGTTATCAATCAGGCAAAGAAAGAGGGTGAAGTCATACTCTACACGACGATGACCGTCGGGGACTTCACCCATTTCAGCAAAGCCTTCAATGAAAAATATCCCGGTCTGAACCTGCGCCATGTTTACCTGAGTTCGTCGCGGCAAACCGCGCGGGTGATGCAAGAGTTTCGCGCCGGCCGCGTCCAGGGTGATGTTTTGGGCAATAGTCCCGAGCCGCTGCTTTATCTCAAGCAACAAGGCGTGCTGGGGCAGTATCGATCGGCGGAAACCAAGAATCTGCTACCAGGGGCGTGGGACAACGATGGTTTCTGGTCCGGCATCACCACCGATTTGCTCGTGACCGGCTTCAATCCCCGGCTGCTTTCCAAGTCTGCGGTGCCGAAGAATTATGACGAGTACCTGCGGCCGCAGTTCAAGAGTCAAATTGCCGTGAACCGTGGCGTGCCTTATCCCCTCACCGGCATGGTATCGCTGCGCGGTGAAGAGCAAGGCATGGCCTATTTCAAAAAACTCAGCCAACAAGACTTAAAGTTAGTGGAAGGCTATAGCCACACCATCAACATGATGGCGGCGGGGGAATACCCGCTCACCGGATTCATGCAGGTCTCCAAACTTGATGCCATGAAACGCAAAGAGGCGCCGGTGGATTGGTTGCCGGCCGCGCAGACCCTGGCGACCATTTCCACGATCGCCATGGTGAAAAATCCGCTGCATCCGGCGGCGGCGCAGATCCTCATCGATTTCTATCTCTCCCCTGAAGGGCAACGAGCATTAGCAGCTGCGGGAAAAATTCCGCTCAGAAACGGGGTCAGAAGCCAGTCGAAGGACATCGATCAGCTCATGGAAAGCGGCAACCCACATGTCATACGCGCTGAGGGTAGCTACGACAAATACATGAAGCTTTACAACGAGTATCTGGGGATCAGGTAAACTCGCAATAGTGGTCTGTGGGTAGACCGGCGACAACGCCGCGCTACTTTTTAGCCGCTGCCAGCACTTCCCGGTAAAACGGGCTTTTCTCCAAACGTTGCCAGGGCGCTTCGTCGACCACCTCTTCGCTTTTTACGCTCTTAACTTTGGGGTTGGTGAGAGCGAGGAAACGCGCCATGTTTTGAATCCCGGGGATCGTCGGTTTGATATCGATGTTGTATAGCCATTGCAGCGCGGCGTAGCCGATCTCGGCGTCCTGGGCGCTTTTGAGCCGGAGATTTTTCACCAGCGATTTGATGACTGTTTCCTTATTTCCAGGTTTGTGAATGAACGCCACGGTTTCGACAAAGCCGCGCATCAAAGAATCGACGATCTGGGGATTTTGCCTGAGATAGCCGCGCCGGGTCGCCGCTGCGAGCCCTTGATAGGGAATCGGCGCCTTGCCCAAATCCAATAGAACCGGAAACCCTTTCTCTTTTAGCGCCCGGCTGTGGGTGTAATTGAGATAAGTCGCCTCAATGCCGCCCTGCTCCAGCGATTGCGCCAGCACCGGCGAGTCGCCGACGATCATCACGGTCATTTTGTCGCGGTTCGGTTCCAAACCTAGATGCTCGATGGCGAGCATCGCCATCGACCAGACCCCACCGCCGATGCTCTGCACTCCGATCCGTTTTCCTTTTAAGTCTTCCGGAGTGTGGATGCTCGGCCCAGCGATGAAATCGCCGTCGGCTTTATTGACGATGCCGGCGAAGAACGCGACGTCCAAACCGCTGGTTGCCGCGCTGACCACCGATCCAGGAATGGTGTAGGCAACCTGAATGTCGCCCGAAACCAGCGCCGCCATGGTCTGTGGGCCGCTGCGTATATTGATGACTTCAATGTTGACGCCGTGCTTGCGGAACAGGCCTTGTTCGGCGCCAAGCCATAAGGCAACGACTTTTTCGCTAAACGCGCCGTGGGCGATGCGGACCAACGGCAGCTCGGCGGCCTGGGTGTTCGCTGCAAGCGCTATCAATAGCAATGTAGCGCACACTAGTGAAATAAACTTTCCGGACGGTAATCGGATCGATTTCATCGATAGAAACCTCTTTACGCGTCGGTGGAGAAACGTCATTACGCCTGGTTTAGCTCCGCAAAAAAACCGCTCTTGGCCAATTCCTGAACGAATCGCCTAGCGGAAACCTCACCGCCACTCCTTCGGCTGCCGGTAACATAGGGAAACGCGGCTGGAGCGTCAAGTGGGGTTGACAGATGAACCGCATCGAAGTTAGCTGGGCCCATCACAGCCTCGGAGGATTTCATGGCGACCGATACAACCGGCATGACCCGTATCAATCACGAAAAGTTAATTCGCTTCGTCAGCCGTTCGTTTGAAAATCTTGGCGTGCCGGCCAGCGATGCCGAGATCGCCGCCAATGTCTTGGTCGCATCGGACCTGCGCGGTGTCGATACTCACGGCGTGATTCGTTTCAACCCGCATGCCTGGTATGTGAAGTGGTTGCGCGACGGCGCGATGACGGCCAAGCCGAATATTCGCATCGTCACGGAGCACGCGTCCACCGCGCTGCTCGATGCTGACAACGGCATGGGCTTCGTCGCCGGTCACCGGGCGATGGAGCTGGCGATCAAAAAAGCCAAACAGTCGGGTGTTGGCATCGTCACGGTTCGTAACAGCCGCCACTACGGCATGTCAGCGTATTATTCCATGCTCGCGTTGCCCTATGACATGATCGGCATCGCCATGACCAACGCGAGCCGGCAAGTGGTGCCGACCTTCGGCCGCGAAGCGCGCTTCGGTACGAATCCAATCTCCTTCGCGATCCCGGCAAAAGATGAACAACCCTTCGTCCTCGACATGGCGACCACCACAGCGGCAGCGGGCAAATTGGAATTAGCGATACGCCTCGGAAAGCCGGTTCCTACGGGCTGGGCATTGAACGAGAAAGCCGAACCGACGACGGATCCCAAAGTGGCGCAGCAGGCGCGCCGTTTGTTACCGCTTGGCGGCTCGCGCGAAAGCGGCAGTCACAAAGGCTACGGCTTAGGAATTCTCGTGGAAATTCTCTGCGGTGTGCTCACCGGCACAGTCACGGCTTTAAATCCCAATCAAGAACCGCGCGGCCATTTTTTCGGTGCCATCGATCCGTCGGCGTTTCGCCCAGCCGCGGAATTCAAAGCCGACATGGATCGACTGATTCGCGAATTGAAATCGACGCCGCCGGTTGAGGGCGAAAGCCGTGTCTATGTGGCCGGGGAAATTGAATTCGAAACTGCCGAGGAAAGATCCGAGCGCGGCATTCCGCTGCACAGTTCCGTTCTCAAAGGTTTACGCGATGTCGGTATGGAATTGGGCGTGCCGTATGATTTGGAATGACTGGTTCAGTGTTCAATGGGATTATGGGCAGGCACGGGGGTCTGCCCCCTACTTGAACACTCCCGCCGCCACCAATTCCTTAACAAACCGATCGTCGACGAACTGATCCCACTTCGCAGCTTTGGCTTTGGGATTTTCCGAGGCGGCCAGCACGGCTTCGATGGCCTGCTGGTTTGGTGTGGGAATTCGTTCCCAGGCCGGCTCGTTGGTGGACAGTGATTCTTGTAGCTGGGCCGGGTCGGTGATCTTGGTGTATTTAGACAGGATCGCAATGGTGTCACCCCGGTTCTTGCGCGCGTAGTCGATTCCTTCGGCTGCGCTGCGGACAAAGCGCCGCACCAGATCTTGGTAGGTGTTGATGAATGAGCGGGTTGTGCCGATGCCATGCTGCACGAAGGGAATTTTCAGGGCGGTGACGTTGAGCAGTTCTTTTAAGCCGAAATTGCGCGCGGTGAGTGTGCTGGGCGCCGAAAGAATCGCCGCATCGATGATGCCTTGCTGCAAGGCGGCGACCAGGGCGGGGATTTCCTTCAGATAAGCGAACTTTACATCGACATCCGGCTTCAAACCGCTCTGGGTGACAACCATGTGTCCGGCAATGTCGGTGGGTGTTCCCTTGTTGGTCGCGCCGATGGTTTTTCCAGCTAGGCCTTTTATGCTGGTGATTTCCGGTTTGCTATAGATGGAAAAGACAAAAGTGTTGACCGGGCTCAAGATGTAAACCGTGTCGGCGCCGGCGAGATTGGCTTCAATGATTTGCGGTCCGGCGGTGGTGAATTGAATCTTGCCGCCGACCAACGCCTGCACCGCCTGGTTGGTCGGAATATGGGTAAGATCGATATTGAGACCGTTCTTTTTGAAGAAGCCTCTCTCCTGGGCGATCCAAAGATAAATCGGATCAGTGGCGATGACGCCATACACCGCGGTGGCTTGCGGTAACGGAATTTCCGCGGCCTTAATCGCGCGGGCGAAGAGGACCGAAACGAAAACCAATGTCCATAGCATAGTGACCTTAGCGAATCGCATCGGTGCCTCCCGCGTTTGGTTGGCGGCGTCAGAATCAGTAACTGCCGCGGCTGATAACGATTTCTTTGATCACGACGTCTTTGGTCGGCCGGTCACGCCCGTCGCGCGGGGTGGCGCCGATGGCGACGACTACTTCTTGTCCCTTGATTACTTCGCCAAACACGCTGTGACGGTTGTCCAAATGCAGCGTGGGCGCGAGGGTAATGAAAAACTGGCTGCCGTTCGTGTTCGGCCCTGCGTTGGCCATCGACAGGATGCCGCCTTTGGTGTGGCGCAGGTCGGGATGGAATTCATCTTCGAAACGATAACCGGGTCCGCCGGTGCCGTTGCCCAAGGGATCGCCGCCTTGAATCATGAAACCAGGGATGACCCGGTGAAAGATCGTGCCATTATAGAGCGGCTTCTTCACTTTCTCACCGGTCTTAGGATCGGTCCATTCCTTGGTGCCGCTGGCGAGGCCGACGAAGTTGGCGACGGTCTTAGGCGCTTTCTCCTCGAATAGTTGTACGACGATGTCGCCCATGCTGGTTTTAAAGGTGGCGTAAAGCGGTCCCTTTTTTTCCTGGCTATTGGCATTCGCGCCCCATCCAAATACGGCGCATAGCATTGCGACGATAAATAATTTTTTCACTCTCACCTCCTGTTGATTATTTCTGAGTTAATTCAACCATCACTTCGTTGACGAAGCGCAGGTCCATATATTCGCGCACGGGCCGCTTGGACTTGGTATTCAGCGCCACCGCCTGTCACTGGGACATTAGTTCGACGCCCTTCTCCGTCGGCACCGGTTGCAGCGCTTCCTTGATTAAGTTGTACGCGTCCACCGAGACATCGTGCTCCATGCGCCAATGTTTCATCATGGTACCAATCGCGTCTTCAGGGTAGTCTCGGGTATGGATCACGCTGCGGACGATGGCGCACACCATGCATTTGACGAACTGCGGGTTTTCTTTGATGGTCTTGCCAGTGGCGGCAAGGCCGGTAAACGACGTGTCTTTGAACAGGTCGGCCAGATTGGCCAGCCGCTTGAAGCCCGCCTTCAAGGCGACATAGTCCGACGGCGGCGCGAGCAGCGCGGCTTGTATGATGCCCTGCTGCATGGCGGCAATCTTCGGTTGACTGCCGGGAATGCTGACGTACTGAACATCTTTGTCGGGATTCATTTTGTAAAGCTCCAAGAGCGCCTTGGTGCCGGCGAAGGTCGAGCCGCCGAAGCTGAGGCCGATTTTTTTGCCCTTCAAATCGGCGACGGTTTTAATATCTGGGGTCACCATCATGGAAAAGGTCGGCCGGCCGATTTGCTGGGCGAGCAGGACGATATCGCCGTCTTCCCCGATCGACGGCATCTGCGGGCCGACGGAAAAGATGAAATGGAACTGATTGCCGAGCAGTGCCTGCACTGCCGTAACGTGGTTGCGCACGGAGATCAACTCGGCGTCCACACCCTCGCGCTTATAGATGCCTTTCTCCAGGTCAACGAACGCCGGCAGAAATTGCACGTTGGCCGATGGGTAGGTGCCGCGGACGACCTCCGCGCTGACGCTTGCGCTGGCACCCGCGAGCCAGGCCGCGATTAAGCCGATGAGCAGTTTCATAACCCTTCCTCTTGTTTAGCGGGCTTCCGACTTGAGTTCTTGAATCAACGATAGGTCGAAAAACTTGTATGGCGGGATCTGGCCGAAGGCCGGATCTTCATAGACCATGGTCTTCAAAACGTTGACAATCGCTTCTTCGCTCGGAAATAGATCAGGCCGGGCATCGGCTTTCATGATCCGATAGGAGTATTCAAGGCTGTCTCGGTCGTCGATTTTTAGCACCTGCGCCATCACCGCAAGGGTGGATTCTTTGTCCGCCATCATCAGACGGACCGAATCGGCTAAACCGCGTAGGTAATTCTTCACGGTCTCGCGGTTCTTGGTCAGATAGGATCGCCGGGTCAAATTAATGCCCCAGATATATTCGAGCGGGATCGGCAGCACCGTGAGGCCAAGCTTTTCAGCGTGGCGGCCTTGCAAGGATGAGATCAAGGTGGCGTCAAGATTGCCGGAGACCACGGCGGCCAGGCGCACTGGCGAGCCGCCGGAGAGCGGAAGTATCTGCACGTCGGTTTTCGGGTTCAAGCCGGCTTTGGTGAGCATGAAATTGATAAACGCATCCGCGCGGCCGCCGGCGCCGCTGGAGGCGATCTTTTTGCCTTTCAATTCCTTGAGTGCTTTGATCTTGAAGCGGCTGCCGAGGCTATAGGGCGAAGCATTATTCCAGGATGCGACGCCAACCGCATCCAAGCCCTGCTTGCCCAAGTAAAATAGGCCGGTGGAGCTTGAAGTCAGGAACTGCACGCTGTCGGACATCAGTGCCTGCATGTTCATTTGTTCGTTGCGCGTGGCTATGACTTCGACGGTCAATCCGTATCTCTGAAAAACGCCCCTTTTGGCGCCGAGGTAGATTGGCAAAGCCCCGGTGAGCGCGCCGGGAGTAGCGACCCGTAACAGAGTTTGCGCGGCGGCTGGTTGGGACAGCGATAGAAGAATCAGCAGTGCGAGCTTGGTGAGCAGGCGGAGATGGGTCATATATAGATCAGCTGGTGTTAAGCTAAACAATGTGATCTAAACGGTCAAGGACTGAACTAATATTGTCGCGTTTGTAGGATGAGCGAGGTTGTCCATTTGCGGTTTTCGCGAATCACTTGATTTGCGGTTTAAGCGCTCACTTGCAGCATCGACGCGAGCCTGGTTGGTTTTGTCAGCGGCGTTTTGACAATGAGATTCTCGGATGTTATAGGAAACTCTGCCCAGGCACGGGGAGAACCGGAAAATGGCTTGGTTTGATAAAAACCCTGGCGGAAAAAAAACCGAAACAGAAGCGCAAAGCGTGGCACAAGCACCGAATCCGGCGCCAGAGCCCACTGCAACAATAGCGGCTCCCCCGACGCCGCCCGCGGAAAAAATAGAGGTTCCGCCGCCTCAGCCTTCAACGGCGGGTTTGGTTGGTTATCTATTTAAAGGGAGTCGCGTCACCGGTCAGTTAAGTTTTCACGGGCCGGCGCGTATCGACGGCATCGTCGATGGCGAAGTGAATTGTCAGGGAACCCTTACCATCGGCGAGGGTGCGGAAGTGAAGGCCAAGATCACCGGCCAAATCGTGGTTATCCGCGGCAAGGTTGAAGGCAATGTCAGCGCAAAGGAACGGATTGAGCTGTTGGCGCCGGCCCGCTTGATCGGTAACATCGATGCTCCCCAGTTGATTATTACTGAAGGCGTGGTGTTTGACGGGGACTGCTCCATGGGAGTTGCGAAGCAAAAGGGTGGAGTCGCAGGTTCGCACAGCCAAAGCGCTGATAAATCGGCGGCGGCTTCCGCGCCTAAGCTGTAGCTCGATTGTAAGAAATAGACCTCGGTTCGTTGTCCGTCATCTTCCCGATCCTCGATCCTACGTTCGCAAAAGAATGTGGGTTTTTTATTATTTGGGAGCTGCATTTCGCCATTCCGAGTTGGGCGAAGTAGGGTGAAAGTATAACTGTTAGCGGTCGTTGATCATGATTCAACTTGATTACAGCATCGTCTATCAAATCGTTCTGTTCGTCGTCCTGTGGCTGATTCTCAATAAGCTGCTTTTTCAACCGTATTTGCGCTTGTTGGAAGAGCGCGAGCGCAAGACCACCGGAGCTCAACATGATTCGGTCGACCTCGAGCATGAGGGTGCCAGGCTAAAGGCCCAATTCGACGAGAAGATGGCCCAAGGGCAAGCGGCAGGTTACGCGGCTAAAGAGGCGATCAACCAGGACGCGCGCCAGCAGCGCGAAAAGATTCTCGGCCAAGCCCGCGATGAGGCCGGCCGTAGCCTCGAACAGGTTAGACAGCAGGTAGCCGCCGCCATGGAACAGGAAAAACGGCTTGTGGCGGCGGAAGTCAGCGTAGTGGCTGCGGACATGGTGAACAAAGTTCTCGGGAGGAGAGTCGGGTGAGCAGCCAGGATTTTCTCGATCTTTTCACCACGGCACAGTTGTGGGCTTCGGAAGCTGCCAGTCATGGCGCCGAGCATCACGCGCCGCCGATCACCGATGTCATTTTCCCTGCCCTCAATTTTCTGATCTACGCCTTTATTATCGTCAAGTACGCGCTTCCGGCGGTGCGCAGTTTTCTAAAAAGCCGGCGCGAAGAAGTGATTGCGACGATGTCGCAAGCTTCGGCAAAAATGGCCGCCGCCCAGGGCATGGTTGACGAATATCAAGCCAAACTCGCCGCGGTGGACCGAGAAGTGCAAACCTTACAAGCGACCCTTCGCGACGAAGGCGAGCGCGACAAAGCCAAACTGCTCGCCGACGCCAATGCCATGGCGGCAAAGGTCAAAGATGACGCCAGGATTCTTGCCGATCAAGAAGTCAAAATGGCGCGGCAGAAAATTCGCGAGGAAATGGCGATCCAGGCAGAAGCCACGGCGCGGGCATTGCTCCAACGCAACTTGTCGGTGGACGATCAAAACCGCCTGGCGGATGAATTTATTCAAAGCATTGGACAGGCGCGATGACCGAAGGCAGTTTAGCACGCAGATACACCAAGGCGATTTTTCAATTGGCGCGCGACGGCGGCCAGGAAGAGGCGGTCGGCGTCGAGATCGAACAATTTCATTCGGAGTATAGCCGATCCGACCTGCAGCCAGTACTGACCAATCCCGCATTTCCTGTTGACACGCGAAAACGGATACTGAACCAAGTTGCGCAGAGCGAGCGCCTGTCGTCATTGACCGTCAGGTTTCTGTCGCTGCTCCTGGAGCGCGACCGCTTGGGCCACCTGCCTGGTATCGTCAGTTGTTATCGCCGCTTGCTCAATGATGCCAAAGGCCGCGTCGATGCCAAAGTGGTCAGCGCGAATGCGCTCGAGCCGGCGATGGTCGAGCGGGTGCGCGGTCAGCTGCGCGCTATTTCCGGCAAAGAAGTCATCCTCCAACAGGTAGTCGAGCCGGATTTACTTGGCGGCCTCCAAGTGGAGCTTGAAGGAAAGATCTACGACGGCAGCTTGCGAACGCAATTGGAAAAGATGAAACAGCGCATCGCGCGCGGTTATTAAGGAGCAAGAGATGGAGATCGGAACAGCGGAAATCAGCCGGATCATCAAAGAGCAGATTCGCGATTACGATAAAACGGTTGAGATCCAGGAAGTCGGCTCGGTGCTTTCCACCGGCGATGGTATCGCGCGCATTCACGGCTTGGACAAGGTTGCTGCCGGCGAGCTGCTGGAGTTTCCCCACGGGATTTTCGGCATCGCCTTGAACCTGGAAGAAGACAATGTCGGCGCCGCGTTGTTCGGCGAAACCCATATGATCAAAGAGGGCGACACGGTCAAACGGACCGGCCGCATCGCCGAGGTTCCGGTCGGTAAGGAAATGATCGGCCGCGTGGTCGATGCCCTCGGAACGCCGATCGATGGGCGCGGTCCAATTGAATCCAAAGAACGCCGCCGCATAGAATTGAAAGCCCCCGGCATCGTCGCCCGCCAGCCGGTAAAAGAGCCGCTGCAGACCGGTCTCAAAGCCATCGACGGCATGATTCCCATCGGCCGCGGCCAGCGCGAGCTGATCATCGGTGACCGCCAGACCGGTAAAACCGCCGTGGCGATCGACGCGATCATCAATCAGAAAGGCGGTAACGTCATCTGTATCTACGTCGCCATCGGTCAAAAGCGCTCGACAGTTGCCCAAGTTGTCGATCGGCTTAGAGAAGCCGGCGCGATGGACTATTCCATCGTCGTCGCGGCGACGGCATCCGAATCGGCGCCGCTGCAGTTTATCGCGCCATACTCCGGCTGCACTATGGGCGAGTACTTCCGTGACACTGGCGGCCATGCTTTAGTCATTTACGACGATCTGTCGAAACACGCAGTTGCTTACCGCCAATTGTCGTTGCTGCTACGCCGTCCGCCTGGACGTGAAGCGTATCCCGGCGACGTTTTCTATCTGCATTCCCGTTTGCTCGAGCGCGCCGCCAAGATGAGCGCCGACCGTGGCGGTGGTTCTTTGACCGCATTACCGATCATCGAGACTCAAGCCGGCGACGTGTCGGCATATATCCCGACCAACGTTATTTCAATCACCGACGGCCAGATCTTTTTGGAAAGCGACCTGTTTTACTCGGGCGTTCGACCGGCGATCAACGTCGGCATTTCGGTCTCGCGGGTCGGTGGCAACGCGCAAATCAAGGCGATGAAACAAGTCGCCGGTACGCTGCGTTTGGATCTGGCGCAGTATCGTGAAATGGCTGCCTTCGCTCAGTTTGGTTCTGATTTGGATGCGGCGACGCAGAAGCAATTAAATCGTGGCGCGCGCTTGGTCGAATTGCTTAAACAAGGCCAATATCAGCCGCTGGCGGTTGAGCAGCAGGTGGTAATTATTTACGCCGGCACCAATGGCTATGTTGACGACTTGCCGGTGGCAGCGCTCAAGCGCTATGAACAAGAGTTGTTCGCCTTTATCACCTCGCGCCATCCCGATGTTTTCGCCGACATTCTCCAAAAACGCGAGTTGGATGGCGACCTGCGCGGCAAGCTCAACAAAGTGCTGGAAGAATTCAAAGGGGTTTTTAAGGCTTAGTTCCTAGTTTCATGTTTCTAGTTCGTCGTAGCTAGAAAGATCCGACTAGAAGCTAGAAATTTTTGCAGCGATGGCAACACTCAAAACCATACGTAAGCGGATCAGCTCGGTTAAAAACACCCAGCAGATCACCAAGGCCATGAAGATGGTCTCGGCGGCCAAGCTGCGGCGCGCTCAGGAAGCGGCGGTGCAAGCCCGCCCCTACGCCGAGAAGATGACCGAGTTGTTAAAAAATGTTTCGGCACGGGTTTCCAGTCAAGCCCATCCGCTCTTGACGCCGCGCGAGGAGAAAAAAGTTCAGCTTGTGCTGTTCACCTCCGATCGAGGCTTGTGCGGTGGTTATAACACTAACATGATCCGCGCTGCCGAGATGTTTATCCGCCAGCATGCCGGCGAACGGCAGATTCAGTTGACCTTGGTTGGGCGCAAGGGTGCGGACCATTTTCGCCGTCGTGGCGCGGAAATATCCGACCGGTACGTCGATATTCTCTATAAACAGGCCGATGAATTGGCGGGCGAGATCGTCGAGAAACTAATTAATCAATTTGTCAGCGGCGAAGTGGACGCGGTTTACATCGTCTACAGCCGGTTTCGTTCGGCGTTGTCGCAAGTACCGACGCTGGAAAAACTATTACCGGTGAGCTTGGCCGAAACCGATGACGCCCAAGCGCAGCAGCAGACCGAGTATTTGTACGAGCCGGGTGTTGAGCAAATTTTGGCGAGCCTGTTGCCGCGAATTACCGGCGTGGCGGTTCAGCGTGCGCTGTTGGAAGCGACCGCTAGCGAACACGGCGCGCGCATGACTGCCATGGAATCAGCGAGCGGTAATGCGGCTAAGATGATTGGTTCCCTGACGCTGCAAATGAACCGGGCGCGCCAGGCTTCGATCACCCGCGAGCTGTTGGAAATCGTCGGTACCGCGGAAGCACTGAAGTAAAAGACGTGACCGTGGCTCGTGATCGTGTTCGGGGAGACTCGGAATATGGATTTACGAGCACGAACCACGGGCACGAACACGATATGATCCGGAGGGGTTAATAAAATGAGTATGGGTAAACTCACCCAAGTTTTGGGTGCGGTCGTCGATGTCGAGTTTTCCGGCGGCGCGCTGCCGCCGATCTACAATGCACTCAAGATCACCAACCCGGCGATCAGCGATGCCGAGTGGAATCTGGTCATCGAAGTGGCGCAACACCTGGGTGAAAACACCGTGCGTTGTGTTGCCATGGACACCACCGAGGGTTTAGTGCGTGGCATGGACGTGCTCGACACCGGGGCGGGTATCAGCGTTCCAGTGGGCGAAGAAACTCTCGGACGGATCATCAATGTTATCGGCGAACCGGTCGATGAAGGTGGCCCGATCAGCACGAAGAAAACTTCTCCCATTCATCGCTCGGCGCCGGAGTTTGTCGATCAGGAAACCAAAGTTCAAGCGCTCGAAACCGGCATTAAAGTCGTCGATTTGCTCGCTCCCTACGCCCGCGGCGGTAAGGTCGGCCTATTCGGCGGCGCCGGTGTCGGCAAGACCGTTATTTTGATGGAATTGATCAACAACGTCGCCCAAAAGCATGGCGGTTACTCCGTCTTCGGCGGCGTCGGCGAGCGCACCCGTGAAGGCAACGATCTCTGGCTCGAAATGAAAGAATCCGGGGTTATCAACAAAGCGTCGCTGGTCTACGGCCAGATGAACGAGCCGCCCGGAGCGCGCGCCCGAGTCGCTTTGACCGCCTTGACCTTGGCGGAATACTTCCGCGACGACGAAGGTCGCGACGTGCTGTTGTTCCTGGATAATATCTTCCGTTTCACTCAGGCGAACTCGGAGGTCTCTACCCTGCTCGGCCGTATGCCTTCTGCCGTCGGTTATCAGCCGACCTTGTCGACCGACTTGGGCGAGCTCCAAGAGCGCATCACGACCACGCGTAAGGGCTCGATCACTTCGGTACAAGCGATTTACGTCCCAGCCGACGACTTGACCGACCCGGCGCCAGCGACCACTTTCGCGCATTTGGACGCGACCACGGTTCTCTCCCGGCAAATTGCCGAGTTGGGCATTTATCCGGCGGTCGACCCGCTCGACTCGACCTCGCGTATTCTCGATCCGTTAGTCGTCGGTCAGGAACACTATGAGGTCGCCCGGTCGGTGCAGTTGCTGTTGCAGCGCTATAAAGACTTGCAGGACATCATCGCGATTCTCGGCATGGACGAGCTTTCCGAAGACGATAAATTAACCGTCGCGCGCGCCCGCAAAGTACAACGCTTCCTGTCCCAGCCCTTCCACGTCGCCGAACAGTTTACCGGCATTCCCGGGGCCTATGTCGAATTGAAGGACACTATTCGAGCTTTTAAGGAAGTAGTTGCAGGCAAACACGACGATATCCCTGAACAGGCTTTTTATATGGTCGGCACCATCGAACAGGTCCAAGAAAAGGCCAAGAAAATGGCGGCAGCTTAGGTTAGGCATGGGGCGTGAGTCATGAGGCATGAGTCAGATTCCGGACTCGCGCCCATCGCCTCACGCCTTGGTATTTACCATGGCAGACAAGATTAAACTAAGAGTCGTAACCCCGAGCCGGCTGGTACTTGAAGAGGAAGTCGACGAGGTCAGCGCGCCGGGCGAATTGGGCGAGTTTGGCGTCCTGCCCAATCATATTTCCTTCTTGTCGACATTGGTCGCCGGAGAGATGAGCTACAAACAAGGCGCTGCCCGTCATTCCTTGGTCATCGGCGGTGGCTATGCCGAGGTATTGGATAATGTCATGACCGTGCTCGCCCCGGCGGCCGAGTTTCCCGCCGAGATCGATACGGCGCGCGCGCAGAGGGCTAAGGAACGAGCTGAAAAGCGTATGGGCGAGGTCAATTTCGAGGACCCCGAGTATGGGCAACTTGAAGAGGCGCAACGGCGCGCATTGGCCCGGCTCCAGGTTGCTAGTAAAGAGACAAGAAGATAAGTAAATAGCAAAAGAGAACGCAGTAAGGAGGAAGTTTTATGGCCGAAACGGCGAATCAAGAACCCGTAATCACGATGTGGAGCAAGGAATTCACCTATGACCGGTGGATGAAATCCAAGGGCATCCCAATCCACAAGGGTTATTTTATCCCAGATCTCCGCACCGTTGAATTGGAATGGTGGGAAGAAAGAGGCTGCAAGGCCGCCTTCATTCAGTTGTGGGGGCAAGAAGGTGTCAGCGCCGCGCGTGTCACTGAAGTACCTCCCGGTAAGTCGTTGCCGCCGGTAAAGTTCGCCTTGGATGAGGTCGTTTACGTTTGCTCCGGCCGCGGATTGACCACCGTATGGGCAGGTGAAGGCAAAGCGAAGAAGAATTTCGAATGGCAAGAGCACTCGATGTTTCTCGTGCCGCGCAATCATTGGCATGTCTTCAGCAATATGACGGGCGACAAGCCGATCCGCTTGTTCCACTACAGCTACATGCCGATGGCGATGTCAGCGTTGCCGGAACCCGATATGTATTTCAACAATCCTTACGAGCCTAAAATCACCGCCGACCAGGGCGATTTCTATTCGGAAGCCAAAATGGTTCAGGCGAAGGATGCCGACGAAGGGTTGGGCATGCGCGCCTTCTGGTACGGTAACTTCTTCCCGGACATGCGTGCCTGGAACAAGCTCGATGCCAACGAACGGCGCGGCGCCGGCGGCAAGAGCGTGTTCATGCAGTTCCCCAATTCCGAACTTACCGCTCACATGTCGGTGTTCGCGCCTAAGACCTACAAGAAAGCGCATCGCCATGGCCCGGGCCGCGCGATCATCATTCCCGCCGGCGAAGGCTATTCAATCATGTGGGAAGAGGGCAAAGAAAAGATCGTTTGCCCATGGCATGAATGCAGCATGATTACTCCGCCGGATAAGTGGTTCCACCAGCATTTCAATGCCGGCGGTGATATGGCGCGTTATTTGGCACTTCATCCACCGATGCAGTTCCATGGCCATGCGGAAAAGGTCGAAGATCGCGCCAAGGATCAGATCGAGTATCCCAACGAGGATCCGTTTATTCGTAAGAAGTTTGAAGAGGAGTTGGGCAAACGCGGCATCAAGAGCATCATGCCCGACGAATGCTACAGCAACCCGGACTACGAATGGTCCAAAGCGATGGGCAAGCAATAGATTAACTGTAACGACTTAAAAGTTTGATTACGGAATCCCCGCTCCAAGGAGCGGGGATTCCTGTTATTAGGGTAGGAGAAAATGGCGGATACTATACAGAGGCTACAGATGCACGACGATATCTACGATCACGACCATCCCGACAATTTCATTATTAAAGAGGATGAGATCGTCACCGACATCGAGGGGTTGGAGATGTTTTCGCTGAAAAGCGTGGGCATCGACATCGGTTCTTCCACATCGCATTTGATTTTTTCGCACATAACGCTGCGGCGCGAAGGCGCGTCGTTATCGGGTAAGTTCCGGGTCACCGGTCGCGAGGTGCTCTACCGCTCGCCGATTATGCTGACGCCCTATATCTCGGCGACCAAGATCGACACTGATAAGGTGAATGACTTCATCCACAACGCTTATAAGGAGGCGGGCTTGACGCCGGAAGATGTCGATACCGGCGCGGTGATCATCACTGGCGAAGCTTTGAAAAAAGAAAACGCGCAGCCGATCGTTGAGAACTTCGCCAAATACTCCGGTAAGTTTATCTGCGCGGCGGCGGGGCATAACCACGAAGCGCTATTAGCTGCTTACGGTTGTGGCGCGGTGGATCTGTCGAAGGGCGAGCACAAGACCGTGCTCAATGTCGATATGGGTGGTGGCACGACCAAATTTTCGCTTGTCGAAGAAGGCGTCGTGACGCAAACGGCCTCGATCAGCATCGGGGCGCGGCTCATCGCTTTCGATGAAAAGGACCAGATAACGCGTATCGAAGAGCCGGGGCGAATCATGATGAATGAGCTCGGCCATAAAGTTGCGCTCGGCCAGAAGATCAGTGAGAAAATGAAAGAAGACTTCGGCGCCTATATGGCGAAGATTCTCTTCGAGGTCATCGAACAAGGCCCAAAGTCGCCGATGGCGAGTTCACTGATGGTGACGCCGCCGTTCGTCAACTACGCCGGTTTCAAGCAAGTGCAGCACCTGGTTTTTTCCGGTGGCGTTTCCGAGCATGTCTACGACCGCGATCCGAAAGCGTACGGCGACATCGGGCCGGTGCTCGGCAAGAACATGCGCGACTATTTAAAAAAGCTCCCTAAGGATGTCCTGCGCGAGCCCATCGAAGGTATTCGCGCCACGGTCATCGGCGCCGGCGAGTACACCATCCAAGCGAGCGGCAACACCAGCTATGTCTCCAACGAGAAAGCCCTGCCGGTGCATGGTCTAAAGGTCATTCAAGCGCCGATCCGCGCCGGCGAGTCGGTGGCCGAAGCGATCAAACAGGCGCTCAGAAAGTTTGACCTGAGCTGCTTCACTTCCGGGTTAGCTTTGTCGTTAACCGTGAGTGGCGTGCCGGACTATCAATCGGTCCGGCGCATTGCCGAAGGCGTGGCGAAGATTCTCAAAGAAGCCGACGATTCAAAGTGTCCGCTTTATTTGACCCTGGATTTGGATATCGCCAAGTCACTCGGCGCCATCCTGCGGGAGGAGCTTCAAGTTTCTCGGGATATTATTGCGATTGACGGCATCGAAGTGGGCGATTTGGACTATATCGATATCGGTGAATGCTTGGGTATCACCGAAGTCATTCCAGTCACTGTTAAGTCGCTGATGTTTCCGACGACCGCAAGCGACTAAGATCTATTCAAGTGTGTGATTCTTAAAAGGCCTCGCTTATGCGGGGCCTTTTGCGTTTTAGCGCGAATTGCGCGTTTGGCAGTTAGAGCGTGGCAAAGGGTAACCCTCCGCGGTGAAGCCAATGGGCCTCTGCCTCTGAGACGAAAGTTGACTAGGGTGCAACCGGGTTTCCCGGCTAGTTTACGATTGCTCAAAGCCACGCATGAAATAAGATTTTGCGACGGCACAATTAGCTGGCTTCCCTGCTTCGGGCTTACCCTTTGCTGGATCGGTTGCTTATTCTAACGAATCTCAAAGAGCAGAACTGTGTGGTCATGGAGGAAGTCACCGCGAACCGGCTCCATGCGGTCCGGCACCCACCCTTCAACCGGATAGTCGTGGGAGACGACTCGCGTGCCAGGCTTGAGCTGGCGATCCATGATCGGCCGCAGTTTGGCGTTGAATTCCGGCAGCATGTAGAGCGTTACGACGGTGGCGGGAGAGATGTCGACGGTGAAGGCGTCCTGGGCGCGAAACTCGACCAGATGCTGGACGTTTTCGACATATGCGCTGCGGCGCGCGCGCTCGACCAAGCCCTCATCGATTTCTATACCGACGCCTTTGATGCCGTATTTTTTTGCCGCATAGATGATGATCGCGCCGTCGCCGCTGCCGATATCGTAGATGACATCGCCTGGTTTCACCTGCGCGAGATCGAGCATGCGCTCGATAACTTCCGGTGTCGATCGGACAAACGGCACTTCGCCATCGGTCCACACCGCTACGGACGAACCGCAGCCGGTTAAGAGCAAAAATACCAAGATTAGCTTAAGAGTTTTGCCGATTTGCGTCATCGTGGGCGAAATTCCCTTTTCTAGTTTGCCGAGCTTCCCTCGTTATAGGCGTCAGTTGACCTGGGGTCAATGTGTCGGCGGCGATATCGACTTGACATCGCCTGCGAATTGTTATGAACATCCGGCAAACGTGCAATTGGGGAGGGTCTCTCATGGCGAGCTGGGACGATATCTTGACGCCGCGCGACAAAGAAGTTTTCGCGCTATCGGGTTTCGGTAAGAAAGCCGGGTTGGGGCAGCGGCCGGCGCTGTTGATTATCGACGTCAATTACAATTTTACCGGCGATAAACCCGAACCGATCCTCGAGTCGGTGAAGCGTTTTCGTACCAGCTGCGGTGAAGAAGGTTGGGACGGTGTCCATGCGATTGGCCAGTTGCTCGGCGATGCTCGCAAAAAGCATGTGCCGACGTTTTATACCACCGCCGAGGAGAATCGCGCTAACAGCACGGTTTTGGTTGGCGGTTGGGCGGCCAAAAGCAACCGCACCACGGAAGACATGACCGAGCAATGGGAGAAAGCCAATCAGATCGTCGAAGAGATCGCTCCCCAGCCCGGGGATATCGTCGTGCGCAAGCAAAAGCCCAGCGCTTTTTTCGGCACGCCGCTTATGAGCATGCTGACCGAAGTCCATGCTGACAGCTTGCTTGTCTGCGGCACCACCACCAGCGGCTGCGTGCGCGCCAGCGTCATCGACGCGTTCTCCTATAACTTGAAAGTCTCGGTGGTCGAAGAGTGTGTTTTCGACCGCGGCCAGGCTTCGCACAAGATCAATCTATTCGACATGGCGATGAAGTATGCCGACGTGATCCCGCTCAAAGAGGCGCTCGACTACGTCCGCGCTTTGCCGAACAATTTGTACGCCCCGGCCCTGTGAAGCATATTTACCGCGCTCTGCGACTTCGCAGAACCCGTGGCAAGTCACTTGAGCGCTTGGCTGAGCGCCCGCGCGATCAGGATTAACCCGACCATCGACAGCAGCACCATCAATCCCCGGCTAAAGGTTTTTTGGTTCACCCGATCCTGAGTTTTCAGGCCGGCGAAGAAACCGACCAAGGTGAAAAGCACCACTTGCAGAGATAGGGTGAGGGTATTCCAATTGAACAGATTCCAGGTCGACACGGCGATCAATTGCGTCGCCTTGGTGATCATGAAGATCGACGCGACGGATTTGACGAAGTCGCGCTTCTCAAGCTTCAAGCTGTAGAAATAAATCGCTAGAGTAGGTCCCGCCGCATTGGTCATGCCATTGAGAAAACCGCTCAGCAGCCCAAAGAGCGGCGAGAGGAATTTTTCTGCCCCGGCAGAAATCGTAAATTCGAACTTTAGCAGGTTCGAGGTCACGAAGATCAATACCATGATTCCCAAGCTCAGATTGAGCGCCCATAGGGGCAACATCACTAACACCATGGTCCCGATGAATACCCCGATGATGGTCAGGCCGATCATCGATTTGAAGCGCTGCAGGATCGCGTAGGGAAAGCCATTGCGAAACACCTGGGTTATATCCATCAAAAGATTGGGCAGGATGAGGATCGTCACGGCGATGCGTATGTCCAATAGTAACGCGACCATCGGCGTTGCGATGAGCGGGAAGCCGAGGCCGGTAGCGCCTTTGACGAAGGCGGCAAGTAACAAGGCGACGCCGACAAGAATATGTGTTAAATCCAGGGCCATACTTTTTTGCTAATACAATGCGATTTTTTAGCCGCACCCCGGTGCGAACATTTGTACTCTATCCAGCCGTTACCGTCGCTTGGGAACTAGCGGTCCACGGTGCTCGACTGCGGCCAGCGTATTACTTCGCACCGCTGATGGTCTGGGGTTATTTGCAGTATCGACTCTGCGGCCGCTATCGGGGTATCCGTGGCGGCGGCGGTCCGGGACTGGACGCCCCGCCCGAGCGCTTGGTGACAACCGGGTTTTACGCCTATACGCGCAATCCCATGTATCTGGGCCACATCATTTTTCTCATCGGCCTTACCCTGACGCTAAAGTCCTGGTTCGCTGCGTTGATCACGATTGGCACTGCGGTTTGGTTCCACACCCGAGTGGTCGGTGACGAGAAAAAACTTGTACAAACGCTCGGTCAGCCGTATGTCGATTATTTATCTTCGGTGCACCGCTGGATACCGGGGCTCTTCTAAGACCGAAAATTTCGAGTTTCGGGTCGCCTGGTACCTCCAACTCGTAACCAGTTCACCTTAGGACTTTTTTCTCTGCCCGGTCTGCTTTTTGCCGGTTTCGAAGTAATCACCTTTGACGGCTAGTTCCGCTTCCTCTTCGTCTTGCTGGGTCCAGGCGCCCAAACTGTAGCCGTACCAAGGCATGCGCGGCTTAAGCGGCGGGAGCTCGAGTTCTTCCCAAATCTGCTTGGAGCGCTCCATAAATTCTCGTTTTGGCAGCGACACCGGCGTGTAGGGCCAGGGTCGGATCGCATTGATCAGCAACGCGGAGGTTGAAGTGGCGCGGCGGTCTTCCTTTTCCATTCCCGGCGGGTAGGTCGACGGATCGAGTCCGGCCATTTTCCCTTTGGAAATCACCACATCTTCATCGGGGCGCATGTTGTAGCAGATCGCCCAATTGATCATCGCCGGATCGTGAATATCGATGTCTTCATCCACCGCGACGCAGACCTTGGCGTAGCTGCCGGTAAAGCCGGCGGTGGCGTGGAGCGCGCGCCAGGCTTCGGCCTTAGTGGCATTGCGCATTTTGATCACGCAATAGGCCTGACCACTGCCGCTGACTTCGTCATGCAGGGCGACGTCGAGTACCGCCGAGTTGCCGCTGTCGTGGCGCAGCAGTTTGTAGATGATCTTTTCCGTGCCGGTGTGCTTGATCTTGCTCGATTCGCTGGGCGGGAACTGGCTCATCAGCGCGGTGTATATTGCGTCGCGTCGGTGCGTGATGCAGGTGACTTCGAGAAACGGCGATTCGGTGCGGTGGCCCATGTAGCCTGGATATTCGCCGAACGGGCCTTCCGGCTCGACGATATCGGTGGGAATCGTCCCTTCGATGATGATTTCCGCGGTGGCGGGCACGAGCAAGTTGACGGTTTTCGCTTGCACGACCTCCACTGGCGCGCCGGCCAAACCGCCAGCTAGACGGTATTCGTCGAAATCGTAAGGGATTTTGGCGGTCGCCGAGTAGGCGATGCTCGGCACCACGCCGATGGCGATGCACGCCTCCAACCGCTGACCCTTGGTCTTCGCCTTGCGCCAATGCTGTCCCATATGCTGTGTGGTGAACAGACCGCCGGTGCGGTTCGCCGACTTGATTTGGCTACGGTAGTTGCCGATGTTGTAAATACCGGTTTCGGGGTCTTTGGTAATCCAATTAGCCGAAGTTAAATACGGCGCGTTATCGAAGCCCGGTGTCGAGATCGGCACTGGGATCATGTCCAGCCCATGGCCATTGAGCAGGTCTTGGCCTTGCCAGACGACCTCATGGACGGGTGCCGAAGTCACCTTGGTAGGCTCGAAGGGATTCAATTGTGCCTGGTTCCAGCGTTCGGCGATTTGCGCGGGTTCGCACATCATGCCGATGGCATAGATTTCCGTGGTCGCGGCTAAGGTTCCTACAGTCACCGGCATCGCATAACGTTTGCCCTTGGAATCAATGATCTTCTCGAACATGAACGCTTTGCGGTCTTGCTCCTCGAGCCCGCGAAACTGCCAACGCACGAGCGGCATCAGTTCGGTATCTTTGTTGATTTCCCGTTGAATGCGGACCAGTTTGCCGCGCTCCTCAAGCGCCTTTAAGTGCTCACGAAAGTCACGATAATACTTTGCCGGATTGGCCATCGATTTCTCCCTGTCCTTGGTGCTTCCGTCATCTATTGTCTGGGCCACCGAGGTTGTCAAGCGTTCCAGCGCGTGTTCATACATGAGGCACCCGTCAATGGTGGCGGAAAATCCTTGTTTGACCTGGAGTGGGTCTGGTACACTATGGCCTTATTGTCGTAGATTTACGGCCTGCACAGCGCTCATGAACATCAAGCAATCCGATCCTCTCCCCAGTTTGGCTAACAGCCCCTCATCTCCAGAGGTGAACTTCGGTTTTGGTTCGCGATTCTTTTGCGTTCTGGCGGTTCTGTTGGTCGGATTTTTCTTTCTTATTGACCTGTGGATTCCGGCGCATTTAGCGATTCCGATCTGCTACGCGGCGGCTTTAGTGTTAGCCGTAGCGCTACCCGGAAAGCGGGAAAAGATTGCCGTGGCGGTTGCCTGTACGGTGATGCTCGTGGCGGATATTTTTCTCAGCCGCTCCGATTCAGGCTTACCGGCATGGGCCGGATTGGCGAATCAAGGGTTCGCCCTATTGATGATCTGGAGTGTGACGACGTTAGGACTTCGGCACCGGACTGTCGAACAAGACCGGCGCGATAGCGAACGTATCGCCAACGAACGGCTCGCGCTGCTCAATACCATCTATACCTCGGCGCCGGTAGGTTTATGTTTTGTCGATCTCAACCTGCGCTATCTGTCGATGAACGCAGCTTTGGCCGAGATGAACGGCCGGGCGCCGGAGTATTACATCGGTAAGACGGTTCGGGATACTATTCCAGAGCTGGCCGATACCGTTGAAGTACATTACCGGCGCGTCATCGAAAGCGGTAAGCCGATCTTGGATGTCGAAATCAAAGGCGCCACTGCAGCGCGGCCCGATGAAGGCCGTTATTGGTTGGCGAGTTATTTTCCGGTGCACAACCCGAGCGGCGAATTACTTGGAGTTAATGTCGCGGTGCGCGATATTACGGCGCGCAAACAGGCCGAGGCCGATACGCTTTTTCTGTTAGACCTCGCTGAATGCATTCGCTTCGCGGCCAATGCCGAAGAACTCACCTGGGCTGTCGCCGTGGCCTTGGGCGAGCATGCCAAGGTCAACCGCTGCGCCTTTCTCGAGATCGATACGGAACGAAATCAGTTCATCGTTCAGCGTGATTATCACCCGCATGTCGCATCGTTGGTTGGTAGCTATCCACTGGAATCGTTCGGAATGTTTTTGATCGACGTCGGCCGCGCCGGTCAAACCATCACGATCTCGGATGTCGCCCGCGACGAGCGAACCCTTGTGCATATCAACTCGTACCAGCGGGTCGGCATTCGTGCTTTTATCGCGGCGCCCTTGTTACGCGACGGTACGCCGGTCTCCGCCTTGGCCATGGCGATCACAGAGCCGCGTGAGTGGAGCGAGCGTGAAGTCTCGCTGATTAACATGGTCGCCGAACGGACTTGGCTGGCGGTGGAAAAGCTGAGACTGGATGAGGCCCTGCAAGCCAGCGGCGAGGCGTTGCGCGAAGCCGACCGGCGCAAAGATGAGTTCTTGGCCACCCTCGCCCATGAGCTGCGCAATCCCTTGTCCCTGGTTCGCAACGTCGTAACTCTGCAGCAGAACCCAAATAACCCGTTACCCGACCCCCACTGGGGTCAGGACATCATCGATCGGCAAGTCAAGTATCTTACGCGCTTGACCGACGATCTCTTCGATGTCAGCCGCATTACTCGAGAAAAGTTGGTTTTGCAGAAGGAAACGCTCGACCTGTCCGAGATCATCAAAGCGGCGGTGGAATCGAGCCGGCCGCTGATCGACCAGCGGCAGCATGAACTGACCGTGACTATGTCACAGGACTCGATTTACGTTGACGCCGATCGGCTTCGGCTCACCCAAGTCTTCATGAATCTTTTAAACAACGCTGCCAAGTACACTCCGGAGCCCGGTCATATTTGGCTCAATGTCGAGCAGGCAGGCGATACCGTGGTGATTCGAGTCAAAGACACCGGAGTCGGCATCGCGGCGGAGAGCTTGCCGCATGTATTCGAGCTTTTCTACCAAGTGGATCGGTCCTATACCCGTAGCGAAGGCGGTCTGGGCTTGGGGCTGACGCTGGTGCACCGGTTGGTCGAACTGCATGGTGGCAAAGTGGAGGTCCGCAGCGACGGCATGAACCGCGGCAGCGAGTTCACGGTGCAGTTGCCGGTGACCGCCCATGGTTCGGAGTTCGAGAGCCTGGCGCAGGATTTAGTGGATGACAGTCTCCTGCCGGTGCGGACTCGGCGCATCTTGGTGGCGGACGATTTTCCCCAGTCCGCAGAGACGCTGGCGCGCTTGCTGGAAAAAGATGGTCACGAAGTGCAGATTGCCGAGGACGGAGTCGCGGCGGTGGAAGCTGCCGCGGAATTTTTGCCGGACGTGGTACTGATGGACATTGCCATGCCGAGACTGGACGGCTATCAAGCGGCGAAAAGGATCCGCCAGCAGCCCTGGGGCAAACACATGATTCTCATCGCGCTCACCGGTTGGGGGCAGCAACAGGACCGGCGGCGCACTCAAGAGGCCGGATTCGACGCCCATCTCACCAAGCCGGTCAATTACGATGCCATCATGACTTTACTGACCAATCTCGCCAATTCGCCTACGGACGTCGTAAGTCACAGCCTACCGAACTAGATAAGTCTTCGAAGCGAAAACTTCTCAGCAAAATCTTCGCATCATTTTAGTGACCTCAAGAGTTGCTCAGTGAATAAGCGCGCCAAAACCGTGGCACCGACAGCGCGGCTTCTAACTCTCGGCCCTGCAAAGAACTGCCGCTAGAGCGTTATTTTTTAGTTTGTCGGTCGTATTAAGATTCTCTGCTTGACACTAAAATCGACGGTCCCATATAGTCGCGCGGGGATTCGTTTGCCGATTACGTTTTCAGTTTCGCAACCGGCATAAGTTGGAGCGGTAGAGGCAGCCAGGCAATGCTCGACGCATTCATCGACGGACTTTTCCTAGTTCTTCAGTGGAAAGCTTTCAGCTTGATGCTGGTCGGCATGGGGCTTGGCTTCTGCGTCGGTCTGCTGCCGGGTATCGGCGGCGCGGCGACCCTCGCCTTGATGATCCCCTTTGTTTTCAAAATGCAGCCTGCCGAGGCGTTCGCCTTTTTGCTCGGCATGCATTCGGTGGCGGCGACTACCGGTGATATCACTTCGGTTCTCTTCGGCGTGCCCGGCGAGGCGATTTCCGCCGCGACCGTCGTCGATGGCTATCCGATGGCGAAAAAGGGTGAAGCCGGACGCGCCCTCGGCGCGGCGTTGATGAGTTCTCTGCTTGGCGCACTCATCGGCGCGGTGGCGCTCGCGCTGGCGATCCCGATTGTCCGCCCGTTGGTGCTCGCCTTCGGTTCACCGGAACTCTTCATGTTATCGGTGATCGGCATCTCGTGCATCACTTCGCTGAGCGGTGAAGGGGCGCGCGGGCAGATCAAAGGCTTTGCTATGGGTCTTTTCGGCCTACTGGTTTCAACCATCGGTCAGGAGCGCCAATCCGGTACGCTCCGATTCGACATGGGCATGATGTACCTCTGGGAGGGGCTCGATTTCGTACCGGTTTTGGTCGGTGTCTTTGCGATTCCGGAAATCATCGATCTTGCGGTGCGCGGCACCGCCATCGCCGGTGATCAACCCCAGGAAAAATTGAGCAGCGGCGTGATGGACGGGATCAAAGACACCTTTCGCCATTTTTGGTTGGTCTTCCGCTGTTCGGTTATTGGCGTATTCGTCGGAATTCTGCCCGGCGCCGGCGGCGGCGTCGCTCAATGGATGGCTTATGCTCACGCGGTGCAGAGCGCCAAGGATGCCAAAGATCGCGAGCGTTTCGGCAAAGGCGACGTGCGGGGCGTATTAGGACCAGGGGCTGCGAACAATTCGAAAGAAGGCGGCGAGCTGATCCCGACGGTGGCCTTCGGTGTCCCTGGTAGCGGCGCCATGGCGATCCTACTCAGCGGCTTTTTGATCATGGGACTCACGCCGGGGCCGGATATGTTGACCAAACATCTGGCAATCACCTTCTCGATGGTCTGGACCTTGGCAATCGCCAACATCGTTACCGTGCTGTTGTGCCTGACGATTCTCGATCAAATTGCCAAAGTTACCTACGTGCGCGGCAGCTTGATCATTCCCTTCATTCTTTTGTTGGTTTTCGTCGGCAGCTATACCGCCAACAACCAGATCGCCGACCTGGTCGTCACTGCGATTTTTGGCGCGATCAGCTACTTCATGGTGCTATTCGGCTGGCCCCGGCCGCCGTTTGTCTTGGGCTTTGTCTTGGGCAAAGTGATCGAAACCTATTTGTTTATTTCCATGACCCGTTACGGCTTCAGCTGGCTCACGCACCCGACGGTAATCTTCCTGATCGCTGTCATGGCGTTCGTGATTGTCTATCCATATATGCAGAAACGGCGCTGGCGCGATGGGAGTTCGGACGATGCGTAACGGCCGCATACTCTACTGTGTCTTTTTACTCTTCGTCGCCGGCTATGCGATTTATCAGGCTTCCGGCTGGAGCTTTAAGACCGCGCTCTTTCCACTCGCGGTCAGCATTCCGCTGCTCGCCCTCCTAACGATCCAGCTGGTCCAGATCATTTTCGGCAAAACAGAAGTTGACAGCGGGGCGGCGGTCGATGTGGAGTTTTCAAGTGACGTGCCGCCCGAGATTGAACGGCGCCGCGTGATCGGCACTTTCGCCTGGATTATCGGCTTCATTCTCTCAGTTTTTCTGATCGGCTTTCCGCTGACAGTTCCCTTATTCATTTTCAGCTATCTCAAATTCCAGAGCGACGTCGGTTGGCTAGGAACCGTTGTGGCGACGGTGATCACCTGGGGTTGCTTCTATGGATTATTTCAGTGGTTGGTCCACATCCAATTCGAAGACGGCGTTATCCAAGCTTGGCTCGGGCTATGAGGAGTGGGAGAATCACGGTTCGCTTGTGAAGCAGGTAATTCCCGGCGGCTGGTTGCCACCGCACCGGGTCAATGAATCGCTCGAGGATTCGTCAACGTCTCTTGACGGATATCGATCGAATCAAATAACCTTGCGCTCACGTCTGCGAAAGTAAGATGGATAGAGTCGACTTAATAACGTTGCCGGTGGCGTCAGCAAATTTCTACCTTTAACAAGGAGGTTTTTGTGCAAAAGACATGCGCATTCCGATGGGTTGCATTGCTAACCTGGGTGACTTTTTCGACGGGACCAGTTTGGGCACAAGCAAATTTTTACGAAGGTAAAACGATCAACATGCTGATCGGCGCCAAGAGTGGCAGTCTCGAAATCGCCGCCCAGATCGTCGCGCATCATCTGGGCAAATACCTCCCCGGCAAGCCGGCAGTGATCTTGCAACATATGCCCGGTGCAGCCCATCTGCTGGCGACCAACAATGTCTACAACGTTGCCAAACCCGACGGCCTGACGATTCTCGCTGCCAACCCCAATGTCGCCATCGCCCAGCTATCAAAGGTTGAACAAGCGCGCTTCGACGTGCGCAAGTTTATTTGGCTCGGCTCTTCCGGCTCCGACGGTGTAATGTTATCGATCCGCCCCGACTTGCCGTACAAAACATTTGACGATCTCAAGAAAGCTGACCGCGAGTTGGTCGCTGGCACCACGGGCCCCGGTTCCAACGCGCATGACTTTCCGTTGCTGTTAAAAGAATTCGCCGGCGCCAAATTGAAACTCGTGCCGGGTTATCCGGCCAACAGCGATGTACTCTTGGCCATCGAACGCAAGGAAGTCGATTCCTGGTCGGCGCTGGCGACGACGATCAAACTCGCCGCTGACCGCGGCGCGGTGCGCCCGCTCGTGCGCGGCCGCGTGGCGCTGGCGGGTTACGAGAATCTGCCGGTGGATGAAGATTTGGCCACGTCCGCCTTAGGTAAATCATTGATGTCGATCAAATCGATTCCGCAAGCGATCGGCCGTGCCTTTGCGGTTCACCCCAATACGCCGAGCGATCGCGTCGTTCTGCTGCGCGATGCGCTTGCCAAGGCGATCAAGGACCCTGAACTTTTGGCCGAAGCGAAAAAGGCCAAAATCGATTTTTCTTACATCTCGCCCGAACAGGTGCTCAAAGATTTTACCGTGCTGCTCAATCAAACGCCCGAGACGCTGCGTGAAATGGGCAAATATATCAAGGCGGAAGGTTAGTCGATCCGTTCGCACGCTAGCGCTGAGACGAAGGTATTTAGTTTTTTTTGGAGTTACCATGGCGAATCTCGGTTTTGTCGGTCTGGGAGTAATGGGCAGCCGCATGGCGAAACGGCTGCTCGATGCCGGCCACAGCGTCACGGGTTACAACCGGACCAAGCCCAAGGCGCAGTGGCTCCTCGACGCCGGAATGAAGTGGGCCGACAGTCCGCGCGCTGCAATAGAATCGTCCGAAGCGGTATTTTCCATGATCGCCAATAATAGCGCGTTGCGCGCCGTCACCGAGGGCAAAGAGGGAATTTTGGCCGGACTGAGCACGGGAAAAATCTACATCGAAATGAGCACGGTGAGCCCGGCCGCCATCCGCGAAATCGCCAAGCAAGTTGAAGCCACCGGCGCCGAGATGCTCGATGCGCCGGTGTCCGGCAGTTCGATTACTTTGGAAGAAGGAAAGCTCTCGTTCATGGTCGGCGGCAAACCGGAAGTCTTTGAAAAAGTCCTGCCTTATCTTCAAGTGATCGGACCTAGGGCGATCTACGTCGGCGGTCATGGCTTAGCGGCGGCGATGAAAGTCGCCACCAATTTGAGTCTGGCGGTGCAGATGCTGGCGTTCAGCGAAGGCTTACTGCTCGCCGAAAAGAGCGGCATCGCCCGCGCGACCGCCGCCGAAGTTTTGTTCAACAGCGTGATCGCGTCGCCGATGGTGAAATATCGTGGCCCGTTCGTGCTCAACATGCCGGAGGAAGCGCTGTTCGACGTCAACATGATGCAAAAAGATTTGCTCCTCGCATTGGAAATGGGCCGTCAACTCGACGTGCCGCTGCCGACAACGGCAGTTACCAACGAATTTCTCACCGCCGCCCGCGGCATGAGATTGGCGGACAAAGACTTCGCCATCGTCTTCGAGGTATTGGCTAGAATGGCAGGAGTAAAAACTGGAGTGATGCAGTGATGGGTTCAGGAAAACCCGACACTCCATGACCCCAGTTTGTCACGGTGAAACTCTAATGGCCCAACCCAAGAAGACCAAAACGAAAGCGGCCAAGAGCGTTCTCGCTCACGACGAGCGCTGGCTCCATTTCTACCGGCAGATGCTGAAGATCCGGCTGTTCGAAGAAGAGGTCAATCAACTTTATCTCGGCGCCAAAATGCCTGGACTGGCGCATCTTTATATCGGCGAAGAAGCGGTCGCGGTCGGTGTCTGTGAGGCGTTGCGCCAAGACGATTACATCACCAGTACACACCGCGGCCATGGCCATTGTATTGCCAAGGGCGCATCCGTCGACCGAATGTTCGCCGAGCTGCTCGGTAAGGAAGCCGGCTACTGCCGCGGCAAAGGCGGCTCCATGCATATTGCCGACCAGGACACCGGCAATTTGGGCGCTAACGCCATCGTTGGCGGCAGCGCCGGCATCGCTACTGGTGCGGCGATGTCGATCAGGATGCGCGGCAGCGATCAAGTGGCAGCTTGTTTTTTCGGCGACGGCGCCCTCGGTCAAGGGCTGCTTTACGAAACTATGAACATGGCGTCGCTTTGGAAACTGCCGGTCATCTACGTCTGCGAGAACAATCAGTACAACGAGTACACCCACTATCGCGAAACCACTGCCGGCGAAGTTACCGGCCGAGCCAAAGCCTTCGGTATTCACGTCGAGTCGTTGGACGGCCAAGACGTGCGCGCGCTCCATGCCACGGCGCAGAAACTAGTCGAGCGCGCACGACGCGGCGGCGGCCCGGCTTTTTTAGAATGTCTCACCTATCGCTTCCATGGCCACCATGTCGGCGACATCGACCGTGCCTACTACCGCTCGAAAGCCGAAGAAGCCGAGTGGAAATCGACGCGCGACCCGGTGCAGTTGCTCGCAGCTTGGCTCGAAAAGAGTAAATTGGCGGACGGCATGGTATTCCAGCGCATCGAAAACGAAGTCGCCACGGAAATCAAAGGCGCGGTGAATTTCGCGCTCAATGCGCCATTCCCGGAACCGAGTGAAGTGGATCAGCATGTCTACGTCTAACACTACGAGTACCACGATTGGTGCGCGCGAAATCACCTTCGGCCAAGCGATCAACGAAGCGCTCGCCGAAGAGATGCGCCGCGATCCGACCGTGTTTATCATCGGCGAAGATGTCGCCGAGGCAGGCACGCCGTTTAAAGTTCTTTCCGGGCTGGTAAAGGAGTTCGGCACGACGCGGGTGATCGACTCGCCGATTTCCGAAGCGGGCATCACCGGTATCGGCGTTGGCGCGGCGATGACTGGCATGCGGCCCGTGGTCGACATTATGTTCGGTGACTTCATCACGCTGACGATGGACCAGATGGTCAACCAAGCGGCGAAGATTCATTACATGTCCGGTGGCAAACTCAAAGTTCCCATGGTCCTGCGCACGACTCTCGGGGCGGCGCGGCGTTCGGCGGCGCAGCATAGCCAGAGCTTGCACGCATGGCTGAGCCATATTCCCGGACTGAAAGTCGTGGTGCCATCAACGCCATACGACGCCAAAGGATTGCTTAAGTCGGCGATCCGCGACGATAACCCGGTGGCTTTTTTCGAAGACAAGATGATGTATCAGCTCAAAGGTCTGGTGCCAGACGAGGAGTATACGATTCCGCTGGGCGTCGCCGACGTGAAGCGCGCCGGCAGCGCCATCACTCTGGTCGCTACCAGTAGCATGGTGCAGGTTGCCCTCGCAGCGGCCGAAATACTCGTAAGTAACGACATCAGCGCCGAAGTGGTCGATGTCCGAACCACCGCGCCGCTCGACAAACAAACAATCATCGACTCGGCAAAGAAAACCAGCCGAGCCATAGTCATTGACGAGGGCTACGAGCGCTATGGCGTCACCGCGGAGATCGCTTCGGTGATCGCCGACGGTGCTTTTTACTATCTCGACGCGCCGGTTAAACGCATGGGCGCGATGGACGTGCCGGTACCGTTCTCGCCCGTGCTCGAAGATCAAACTGTGCCGACGCCGGAGTCGGTGGCGGAATTAGCGAGGCAGCTGTGCAATAGACAATGAGTGAAGCCGTTCCAAAGGTTCCAATCGTTCCAGTGGTTCCAGTCGTTGGAAGACACCGATCGGTTGGAACGATTGGAACATTTGGAACAACTGGAACGGCTTGGGTTTTTGAACGAGGAGGTTGGTCATGGGACTTAAAACTTTCGGCCTGATGGCCGTCGATTGGGAAGAGCGGGTCAACATCGAGCGGCTGCGCCAAGAGCGTCTCGCGCGAGTGAAAAGCGCGCTCAAGAAATCGGAGATCGGCGCGCTGCTCTGCTTCGACATGAACAACATCCGCTACATCACCGCGACCCATATTGGCACCTGGGCGATGGACAAGCTCGTGCGATTCTCGCTGCTGCCGCAAGATGACGAGCCGATCCTCTGGGACTTCGGGTCGGCGGCGCGGCATCACCAAATTTACTGCCCCTGGTTGGGCGAGCGTTCGCGCGCCGGCATTTCGACTTTGCGCGGCGCGACCAGTCCTAGCTCGGGCTTGGCCGAAGATGTCGCGAAAAAAATCAAGCTCGAATTGGAAATGCGCAAGCTGCAGAACGAACCGGTCGGTGTCGATGTCATCGAGATACCGGTGCTGTTCGCGCTCCAATCCCAAGGCATTAAAGTCGTCGATGGCCAGCAGCTGATGCACGAAGTTCGCAAAATCAAAACCCAAGACGAAATCACGCTGCTCAACACCGCGACTATGATGGTCGACGCCGCTTACGAAGAGCTGTATCAATTCATGAAACCGGGCGTAAAAGAAAACGAATGCGTCGGCGTGGTTAGCAAAGTGCTCTACGATTTGGGCTCCGAACATGTCGAAGGCGTCAACGCGATTTCCGGCGAGCGCTGCAGCCCCCATCCGCATGTTTATACTGACCGTGTGCTGCGCCCAGGCGACCCGGCGTTCTTCGATATTCTGCACAGCTTCAACGGTTATCGCACCTGCTACTATCGCACCTTCGCAGTCGGGAGCGCCTCACCGGCGATGGTCGACGCCTATAAACGGAGCCGCGACTATATGGACGCGGCGATCAGCATCGTCAAGCCAGGCATCACCACAGCCGACGTTGTTAAGCTCTGGCCCAAAGCGCAAGAGTTCGGTTTCGCCAATGAAGAAGCCGCCTTCGCGTTGCAATACGGCCACGGCGTTGGCTTGTCGATTTGGGAAAAACCGATCTTCAGCCGTCTGGTTTCTCTCGACCATCCGGAAGTGATCGAAGAAGGCATGGTCTTCGCGCTGGAGACATACTGGCCCGCTTCCGACGGCTGGTCCGCGGCGCGTCTCGAAGAAGAAGTCGTCGTTACCAAAGACGGCTGCGAAGTGATCACTCGCTTCCCATCGGAAAAGCTCTTGGTGGCCGGCACTCACTATTTCACCGCCGGCGGCGAACTGCCGACCGTTCGCGAAACCCAATCGAATCTGAATAACCCTGGAGCGTTGGAGCGAGTCAAAAGCTGATCATGCTCAACCGGATTACACACTTAGATTTAACCCGAGGATGTTTTGGCGACTAATGTAATCATGCCCGCCCTCGGCGTGGCGCAGCAAACCGGAACGCTTCTCAGGTGGCTCAAGACCGACGGTCAAACGGTGACCAAAGGCGAGCCGTTGATGGAAATCGAAACCGACAAAGCCACCGTCGAGATCGAAGCGGCGGCTTCAGGAATCTTGACAATGATTAGCGCCAAACCTGGCGATGAAGTGCCGGTGGGTCAGACCATCGCACTGATCTTGGCGGAGGGCGATGCCCTGCCGACAAAAAAACAAGCACCCGCGGCAGCGCCTCTCTTACCCCCTCTCCCCCCGGGAGAGGGTAGGGGTGAGGGCCGCGCGAAGACGACAAGCTCACCACCGCCTACCATTGCTCCGGCCCCACGGGCTGGAAGAATTCTCGCCTCGCCAAAAGCCAAGCGAATCGCCAAAGAGCAGGGAATCGAGCTGAGCTCGCTGCGAGGCAGCGGCCCTGAAGGCAGTATTCTCGCCGTGGACGTGCAGCGCCCCGGCAATGGAAACGTTGCACGGCCCGCAACTTCAACAGCACATGGTTTAATACCGCTCACCCCTATGCGCCGAATCGTCGGCGAACGCATGACGCAGAGCAAACAGAGCGCGCCGCATTTCTACATCAGCATGGAAATCGACATGAGCGCGGTGAGTAGGCTTAGAAGTGATTGGAAAGAGCGCGGCGACGAATCGATCCCGTCGATCAATGATTTTATTCTCCATGCGTCGGCACATGCGCTCAAAGAATTCACGTCTATGAACTCAAGCTTCACTGAACACGGAATCCGGCAGCATGCAGATATCAACATCGGTGTGGCGGTGGCCCTCGACGAAGGACTCGTCGTGCCGGTGATTCGCAACGCCGATCGTCTTAGCTTGGCGGAATTGGCCGAGCAAAGCCGAGCGCTCGCCGACAAGGCGCAAAATAAAAAACTCTTTCCGCTCGACTACGAAGGCGGAACTTTTACCGTGTCGAATCTTGGCATGCTCGGTGTCGATAGCTTCACCGCCATAATCAATCCACCACAGGCGGCAATCCTAGCAGTTGGCCGAGTTGCGCCGCGCGTGGTGACGGATGGCGACGGGATCGAGATCAAATCGATGATGACGGCGACGCTGTCTGCCGATCACAGAGGCGTCGACGGCGCCATCGCCGCCCGCTTCCTGGGAGCGGTTAAACAACTTTTAGAGCAGCCAGCCGTATAATTCTCAAATGGCCAAGATCGTCATTCGAAACCTCACCAAGACTTACAGCGGCGGCGATGTGGTGGCGCTCCAGGATATCAACCTCGAAGTCGAGCCCTATGAGAGTCTGTGCATTCTCGGCCCGAGCGGTTGCGGCAAAACGACACTGCTGCGCATCATCGACTGTCTGATTTCCCGCGACCGCGGCGAGATCACGATGGATGGTAGCGCAGTCACCCAACCTCGTCCCGACGTCGCGATGGTGTTTCAACACTTCGGTCTATTTCCATGGAAACGGCTCGATGAAAACATCGCCTACGGACTGGAGCTGAGAGGATCGTCCAAAGTCGAGATTGATGCTGCCGTTGGGCACTACCTCGAACTCATGGGGCTTAAGGAATTCGCCAAATCCTACCCGCACCAACTCTCCGGCGGCATGCAACAACGCGCGGGATTGGCGCGGGCGCTGGCGATCAACCCTTCACTGCTGCTCATGGACGAGCCCTTCGGCGCTTTGGATGCGCAGACCCGCGAGCTAATGCAAGAGGAACTATTGCGGATTCTTGAAAGCGAAAAGAAGGCGATGATCTTCGTCACCCACAGCATCGACGAAGCGATTTTGCTTGGCGACCGCATCGTCATGATGTCACGCCGCCCCGGCCGTATTCGGGAAATTATATCGGTCAACATCCCCAGGCCGCGAAAGATTATTTCCGTGCGTGCCCATTCGCGCTATATCGAATTGCGCAGCTCGCTTTGGGAAATGCTCACCCGCGAATTGGATCACGTTCCGGTCGGGAGTACCGCTTCATGAACAGCAAACTCGTCGTGCGCTTTATCTCGTTCGTCGTCGTCATCTCGCTTTGGGAATACTTCGGCCGGCGAATTAACCCGATCTTGTTCACCTATCCGTCCGCGGTTGCTCAGGCCTTCGTCTCCTTGGTCGCCAGCGGCGAGCTGCAGAGTTACATGACCAGCAGCCTCTTGGTGCTGACGTACGCGTCGATTCTTTCCATCGTGGTGGGCGTGCTGCTCGGTGTGATCATGGGCCGGTACGCGATCGTCGAATGGGCCGCGGATGTTTACGTCAGCGCGCTTTATTCAACCCCGATGGTCGCGGTGGTGCCGTTAATTGTCTTATGGTTCGGTTTCAAAATTCCCGCCAAGGTCGTCATCGTTTTCTCGTTCATGGTATTTCCAGTGCTGCTCAACACCTTCGAGGGAGTAAAAAACGTCGACCGCAATCTCCAAGAAGTCGCGCGCTCCTTTTGTTCGAACGAAAGCCAGCTGTGGCGCCATCTGATCATTCCTTCGGCGGTCCCGTTCATCGTTGCCGGCATCCGACTCGCCATCGGCCGAGGTCTGGTTGGAATGATCGTCGCCGAGTTCTATACTTCCGTCACGGGGTTGGGTTACATGATCGTCCGCTATGCCAATGCGCTTGAGACCGACAAGCTATTTGTTCCCATCGTCGTGGTTATGTTATTAGGGGTGGGGCTCATGTCGTTGGCGAAATGGATCGAAGGACGTATCGCGCCGTGGCGCAGTGCAATTGAAAAAGACTGAACTTAACAAAAGGGGGCATCATGAAGAAAACCATTTGGCTGCTCATTGCAGCGATCAGCCTGGCGTTCGGATTATATACGGCCGACGCCCAAACCAAGCGCAAAGTCGTCTTCGGCGTGCCGGTCACTCCGCCCAACGTCGTCCATCTGCCGCCTTACATCGCCAAAGAGATGGGCTATTTTAATGACGTGAACATCGATGTCGAGCTGGTCACCTTCGAGGGCGGTACTCAAACATTGCGCGGCAGTGTCGCCGGCGGCCTCGACATCACCGGAACCAGTTCCGATCCGGCAATCATCGGCGCGGCGCGCGGAGCCGGCACCAAAGTCCTTGGCACCTATTCGCACAAACTTTCGCAATCGATGCTGGTGCAGGGCGACATTAAGACTTGCAAAGATCTGAAAGGCCGAAAGATCGGCATCCAGGAAGTAGGCGCGTTCAATGAAGTGATGAGCCGCGCCGTGATGGCGAGTTGCGGCCTGACGCCGAAGGATGTCGAATACGTGCCGGTGAGCACCAAAGGCCGCGTGGCGGGACTGTTGAGTGGCCAGATTGATACGGCGATTCTACACGTCGATCAAGCGATCGTCGCCAAGAAGAAAAAGGCGGATTTGAATATTCTGGTCAATCTCTGGGAGCCACTGCCGAAATGGCTCTACGCTGCCTACATTGCGCCCGAGAAAGAGATCAAGGAAAACCGTCAGCTTTACATTGACATCATGACGGCGCTGGTTAAAGCCAATCGTTTTATCTACAACAACAAAGCTAAGGTTGTGGAGATCGGCGTAAAATACACACAGCAGGATGCCGACGCCGTGTCGCAGACCTACGATATTCTCGCCAATGTCGGAGCGTGGCCGGTTAATGACGGTCTGCCTAGGGACATGGTCGAGTGGACCATTAACCGCCAAGTGGAACTTGGAACCATTAAAGCACAGGAAAAACCGAGCTACGAGAAACTTGTGGATCTGTCGATCATCGAAGCCGCTCTCACCAAAGTAGGCGGCCGGTTAAAAGGCGATAAACGCTGGGACTGAAATCAACCAGAGGAAAACCAAAAGACCACCGAGGGCAAGAGCGTTGTTCTTGCCCTCTTTTGTATGGGCGATCGCAGTAAAGAAAATAACGGCGACATGGCCAGCTGCGAGAATGAATCGCCATTTGCCGTTCCGGTCGTAATTCCGATCGAGGATCACCTCGATCTTCATCCATTTCAGGCCAAAGAAATTCACGGCCTCGTCGATGAGTATCTCCGCCAGTGCAAAGACGCCGGCTTTCACGAAGTGCGTTTGATCCACGGCAAAGGCAAAGGTGTCCAGCGCAATAATCATTCGCAAGTTACTGGAGAATCACGCCAACGTCGAATCGTTTCACGATGCACCGCTCGAAGCGGGCAGTTGGGGTGCGACGGTAGTTATTCTAAAAAGCTAAGTTTGTGTGCCGGCGAAGGGATCGGCGCCCTGGTGTTTGTAGAGGCAGAAAAGCGCGATGGCGACGCCGATGGTGATGAAGCTGTCGGCGATATTGAATGCCGGCCAGTGGTAGTTGCGCCAGTAGACGTCGAGAAAGTCGATGACTTCCCCGTAGAAAACCCGGTCGATGAGATTGCCGATGGCGCCGCCGAGGATAAAAGTCAGTGCCGCAATCAATCCCCTTTCCCCGTCCGCCAGCCGTCTGAGTAAAGTGATGATAAAGCCGCTGGCCAGGATCGATACCAAGATCAAAAAAGGCCGGCGAAAGATTTCCGCGCTGCCGGCGAAAATTCCGAACGCGGCGCCGGTGTTGCGCACATAAGTGAGATTAAACAGCCCGTCGACGATGGAAATGGACTGATGGAGCGCCATGGTCCGGTGGACGATGAGTTTGGTCAACTGATCGAGAACGACAATCGCGGCCAGCCACCCGCCAACGCTTTTCCATTTTCCGCTCAAACTGTTGCTCCAGCGTTTAGCACGCGAGCGCAGCGGGGGCAGACGGTCGGATGGTTGTGGTCCGCGCCGACTTTGACATCGTATTTCCAGCAGCGTTCGCATTTCGCGCCGTCGGCTTTGCTGACCGAAAATCGCAATTCTTTTAGATCATCAGGGCCTTGATCTGCGTCAACTGCAACCTGGGAAACAATCAGTACATCAGCCAGCCGTTGAGAATCAACAGTCATCATTTCGTGAAGGGAGGATCGATGTGGATGGCGATGATGAAGAACGACCTTTGCATCCAAGGAATGCCCGATTATCCCGGCTGTCCGTGCTTGTTCCAGGGCCTTTAAGACTAGGCTACGCTCATCGAAAATCCGATCCCATTTCTCCGCGAGTAAAGAATCGGCGGACCTGGTGTCCGGCTCTGGTATCGTCGAAAGAAAAACGCTCTTTGGTCGATTGGTTTTCCCCGGTAGGTAGTTCCAGATTTCTTCGGCCGTAAACGACAGGATCGGCGCGGTTAAATGCACCAGCACATCGAGAATTCTAGATAGAGTCGTCTGCGCCGCGCGCCGTTCGCGCGAATTCGTTCCTTCGCAGTAAAGCCGGTCTTTGACGATGTCCAAATATTGCGCGCTCAGATCGACCGCGCAGAAATTATTTATGCTGTGATAGACGACATGGAACTCGCACTTCTCATAAGCATCGCGGCAGCGGCTGAGTACATTTTCCGTGCGCTGGAGAATCCAGCGGTCGAGCTCGTCGAGTTTTTCCGCCGGCACGCGATCCTTCGATGGATCGAAATCATAAAGGTTGCTGATCAGAAAGCGTGCGGTGTTGCGCACGCGCCGGTACGCTTCGACCAGGCGATTCAAAATTTCATCCGAGATGCGCACGTCTTCGCGGTAGTCTTCGGCGGAAACCCATAGGCGCAGGATTTCGGCGCCGAATTTTTTCGCGATGTCTTGCGGCGCGATGGTATTGCCAAGCGACTTGGACATCTTTCGCCCTTTGCCGTCCAAAGTGAAGCCGTGGGTCAGCACGCTGAGGTAAGGCGCACGATCGCGGGTCGCCAGCGACGTCAGCAGTGCGGTGTGAAACCAGCCGCGATGTTGGTCGCTGCCTTCGAGGTAAAGATCGGCGCGGCCGCCGAGACGCGGGTCGAGTTCGACCACCGCAGCATAGCTCACCCCCGAATCGAACCAGACATCGAGAATATCTTCTTCGCGGGAAAAGTCCTGGCCACCGCAATCGGGACACTTGAGATCGGCGGGCATGAGTTCGTTCACCGGCCGGGTGAACCAAGCGTCCGAGCCTTCCTTTTCGAAAATCGCCGCGACATAATTGCAAATCGCCTGTGTCAACACTGCTTGATTGCAGTGCTTGCAGTAGACCGCTGGAATGGGCACGCCCCAGGAGCGCTGGCGCGAAATGCACCAGTCAGGACGCGCTTCGAGCATGCCGCGAATGCGGTCACGACCCCAGGGCGGAATCCATTTGACCTCGTCAATCGTGCGCAGTGCCTGGTTGCGCAGGTCGTTCTTCTCCATTGAGATAAACCACTGCTCGGTGGCGCGAAAGATCACCGGCTTTTTGCAGCGCCAACAGTGCGGATAGCTATGGGACAGTTTATCTTCTTTGAGCAGGGCGTTTTGCTCGATTAACTTTTGAACAATGCGCGGGTCAGCTTTGAACACCGACTCGCCTTGTAAATCGCCGGCTTCCGCGGTGAATCTTCCTTCTGGGTCTACCGGAGCCATGACCGGTAAGCCGTAGCGCATGCCGACTTCGTAGTCCTCCTGGCCATGACCAGGGGCGATATGGACGCCGCCGGTGCCTTGATCCTGCGTCACGTAGTCGCCAAGCACAATCTTCGACTCACGGTCGAGCCAGGGATGACGGCAAACGATGCCTTCGAGTTCGGCGCCGGTCCAGGCGCCGGGAAGAATTTCATAATCCTTGGCTTCCAACCTGATAGCCTTCATCACGCTCTCGACCAATTCTTGGTTTATGATCAATTCACCCTGCGCGGTTTTAACCCGTCGGTATGTAAACTTGGGATGTACCGCGATCGCCTGGTTCGCCGGTAAGGTCCACGGGGTTGTTGTCCAAATTACAAAAAAGGTTCCGAGTGCCGGATCGATAGCGAACAAACCTTTAGGATCCTTAACGGCGAACTTGACGTACACCGATGTCGATGTATGATCTTCGTACTCGACTTCAGCTTCCGCCAACGCTGTCACACAGGAGGCGCACCAGTAGACCGGCTTCTTCTTGCGGTAGAGCGCGCCGGTGGCGACGAATTTACCCAATTCGCGCACTTCCTGGGCTTCATATTGCGGTTCCAACGTGCGGTAAGGTTTCTCCCAATCGCCGAGCACTCCAAGGCGTTTGAACTCTTCGCGTTGAATCGAAATGTATTTCTCCGCGTATTCTTTACAGAGCGTGCGAATTTCTGCTTTGCTCATCGCCAGCTTTTTCGCCCGGCCGACGTTCTTTTCCACTTGCAGCTCAATGGGCAGACCATGGCAATCCCAGCCGGGCACATAGGGCGCCGAGTGGCCGGTCATGGCTTTGTACTTGATGATGATGTCTTTGAGGATTTTGTTTAACGCGTGGCCGATGTGGATGTTGCCATTGGCGTAAGGTGGCCCGTCATGCAAGATGAATCTGGGCTTGCCCTGATTCGCCTCAAGGATCTGGAAATAGGCTCGTTCCTTGTCCCACTTTTCGACCTGCTTCGGCTCGTTTTGCGGCAGGTTGCCGCGCATGGGAAAGTCGGTCTTCGGTAAGTTGAGGGTGTCTTTATAATCCATGGCAGTGGAGACGTCCGACGGCGCCTGCCCGGCTGCGGTGCGGGCGCCATTTGGGTCATTATTTTTGGCTGTTCAGACCGCGCACCATGCGCGTGGCAAACATATCGGCCTTATTTTCCGCGTCGGCCCAGAAAACATAGTGACCCATCTCATGGTAGACCAGATTGATCCAGCGCCTTGCGGTGTTGTATTTGCGGCCTTTCTTCCAATTCTCCGGGTGGACTAAATAAATCTGACCGGTCTCGTAAGTCTTTCCCGCGGTTTTGCCCCAGTCGATATACTCAAACCATTCTATTTTCGGCTGCTTCAGATGATAAAACCGGCACAGCAAACTAATTGCTTTCTTAAAGTCGGAAGCTTTGCATTCGTTGAAAAAGGCCGCCAGCAAACGGTCGATCGCCCGCCGTTCCTTTAGCGAAGGTAAAATCATGCGCATAAATCTTTTCCGGGTTCACAGCAGTCGGAATTTATTAACATACCTAGTCACCAATAGGAATAACCCTGACTCCGGAACAGCGTTGTCGATACTCTCTAAGTTGTTGATATTAAATTAATTTGCTTGTAAAGGTTCGAAGTTTGAAAGCGCTGGGAAGGTTGGTTTCGGCGGTTGCGACAGTGAAGAAAGTAGCGTAGATTGGCGTACTTTAAGGCACGGGAGAGCGGTGCGGAATCGTTAGCTCTCGATAATTGATGATCGCTTGGCTCTCGGGAAAACTTGCCTATTTCGGTACTTGGTTCGGTTTCAGGATTGGTTGCGTGGCAGTCCGGGTATGTCCAGGAGCGATTTTTCGACTATCGGATGGGCTAGCCAAGATCGGGTATTACCTATTTCGCGGATTTCGAACTCGTTCAATTGCCAATATTCGCCTCGCCTTGGGCGATCGGCTGAGTGCCAGTGAGATCGACAGTGTTGCGCGCCAATCGCTGCGTAATTTTTTGCGCGCTTGTGTGGAGATCGGTGTCACGGTGGAATCTTCCGATGACCGCATTAAGGCGGAAATTCCAATTGTCGGTCGCAAATATCTTGATGCAGCACTCGCTAAAGGCAAAGGGGTGTTGCTGCTAAGCGCGCACTTAGGCAATTTTTTTCTAGTCGGCTGCCGCATCGCGGTCGACGGTTTGCCGGTTTTCGTTCTAGTCAATCAACCGCGTGACGGCCGTTTTGCCGCGCTGATGGATGAATATCGCCTTGAGGCGCGGCAGAAGACGATTCACGCGCGGCCGCGCCATACGGCACTGCGGGAGCTTTCTGAGGTACTGCGACGCAATCAGGTCGCGGTCATCATTGCCGACGAATATCGTCGGGGCTCTGGCATTGAAGTGCCGCTGTTTGGTAAGACGGTAATTGCCCGCCGTGGCCCAGTCAGTTTGGCATTGCGCACCGGTGCGGCGGTGGTTCCCGCGTGTTTGGTGCGTCAGGCGGACGATAGTTTGCGGCTGGTTATCGAACCGGAGTTGGAGTTGGAGCGAGGCGAACGCAACGCCGAGGCGATTCGTGAAAATACTATCAGAATCACCCGCTGGCTCGAACGTACGGTGCGCAGCTATCCCGAGCAGTGGAACTGGATGAACATCCACTGGTGGGCGGCCGGCACGGGCAATGGAGCGCAAGCGAAGCAAGAGATTAACTAGCATCGATGGAAAGGGGATTGACCGGTGAAAATCAGCAAAAAGGACACAGACGAGTTAAAAAAGAAAGTTGCCTTGGGCAACCGCATCATGTTCCATCAAGGCCTGGCCGACTATCACGGTCATGTCAGCGCGCGCATTCCCGGTACCAGAAAGTTTTTTATCAAGCCGGTGTTGGCACCGCTCGGTGAAGTGGCGCCCAAGCATATCATCGAGGTCGACATCGATCAGTACTTCGAAGTTTGCGAGGCAAATTACGCCAAGGCCGGCAATAAGCGCGCCGTTACCAAGATCAAGAATCCGCCGCGCGAAACGATGATTCACGCGGCGATCTACAACGCCCGGCCGGAGGTCAATTCCGTCGTCCATACCCATCAGACCATTGCGACGGCTTTTTCGGTGGCCGGTACACCGATTCTGCCGATCTATAACCAAGCCGCAGTGTTTGCCCCGGAAACGCCGATTTTCCCGAGCCCGCGCTTGATTTACACTATGCGCGACGGTAGGGAGATCTGCGCGACGTTGCAAGACCGCATGGCGATGTTGCTCAAGGGCCATGGCATTATTGTGTGCGGCGATAGCTTAGAATATGCTACGGTCCACGCGATTTATCTGGAGCGTACCGCCTACATGCAGTTCATTGCCAGCTGCGTTGGCAAACCGGCGATCATGCCCCAGGCCGAGATCGATTACATGAAAGAAAATATGATGTTCCGATCCTACGACGCCTTCGCCTATTTTCGCGCACAGCTTCCAAAAGGCGCCCGTCTGTAAAATTCAATTTGCCAGTGAAAACTTTGGAGGATAACCGATGGCTAAACGAGAAGAAAAAGTAACCGAGAGCAGCAAAAAACCGATCCAAGACCTGCGCGATTGGTTAAATCGCGTCGAAGCTTTGGGCGATTTGATCCGGGTCACGGATGCGGTGAGCTGCGAAGAAGAGATGAGCGCCATCGGTTATCTAGTGGCAAAACAGAAGCCGTCGCCAGCGATCCTGTTCGACAACATCAAAGGCTATGAAAAAAGCCCATATAAGGCGCAATCATTATGGAATATCTTGGGCCCAAGTATTCCACGCATCGCCTTAACTATGGAAGAACCCCCTGACACCCCGACGGTGGAGTTGATTCGCCGCACCAAAGACAAACTCAAAAACCGCATGGCGCCGCGGGAGGTTTCCGCGTCTGAAGCCGCGATGTATCAGAACACTCTGACCGGCGATAAGATCGATCTCACTCAGTTGCCAATTCCACGCCATTGGCCATTGGACGGTGGTCGCTATGCCGGTACGGCAGACTGCGTGATTACCCGCGATCCCGACAGCGGATACTTAAACGTCGGTACTTATCGCATGATGCTGCAAGGGAAAAACGAATGCGGCCTCTACCTGTCCCCCGGAAAAGACGCGCGCTTGCACATCACCCGGTCGTGGCAGCAGGGCAAACCTGTTGAAGTCGCGGCCGCCTGGGGCATCGATCCATTGTTTATGGTGTTGGGCTCGCAGACTTTTCCTAAGAATGTCTCCGAATATGAGTATTTGGGCGGCATCAAGGGTGAGCCGATCCCGGTGGTAAAGGGCAAGACGACCAATTTGCTATTGCCGGCCAACGCCGAGTTTATGATCGAAGGTGTCATCAAGCCGAACTCTGTTAGAAGTGAAGGTCCCTTTGGTGAATTTCCCGGCTATTACGGCCGGCCCGAAGCGGGCTGCCCCCTGGTTGAAATCACCGCTGTGCACTATCGCAACAACCCGATCCTTACCAACGCTTTGATGGCGGACTATCCATCCAACGAGCAGAGCGGATTCTTCTCGGTCATCCGCTCGGCGCGTATTTGGGATGACCTAGACAAGTTGGGCATTCCCGGCATTCAAGGCGTTTACGCCCATCCTGCCGGTGCCGGTGGTTTTGGTATGACCGTCATAGCCCTTGAACAACGCTATGCCGGTCATGCGGCGCAGGCTCTCGCCTTGGCGGCCCAGGTTCCCGGCGGCGCTTATTACACCAAGTGGATCATTGCCGTTGACGAAGATATCGATCCGACCGATATGGATCAGGTGATCTGGGCCATGAGTAGCCGCTGCAATCCGATCGACGATGTCGATATCTTACGAAACACCTGGTCGACTTGGCTCGACCCGACGCAGAATCCTCCGGAAAAACGGCCCTACGGCTCGAAGGCGTTGATTAACGCCTGCAAAGAACACCGCTACTTACCGGTGTTTTCCAAACGCACTGCGCTGCGCAAAGAGATGTATGACAAGGTCGCCGGCGAATGGAAGAAGCTTGGCTTACCAGGGACGGTTCCCGAAGTCAGGGCATTCGAGGAAAAGAAAGATGTGGTCTACCACGAGGTCGGCGGCTTCGAGCCCGGAAAACAACCTGGGGAAGAAAAGAACTAGCCGATCGCGCACTACGGATCGATCAATAAGTTCAGTCACAGTTATTGTATCAATATAGGTTCCGACCTTGACGTTTTGAGCGGGGGAGATGCGGCCGAAAATCGGCAGCCGTAATGTCGCGGTTATTGGGCTTCAGACCGATGCTGTCTTGATTAACTGTGAATAGTATTGAAGAAGCAATGAAATGGCACCAAATCCAACCCCTCTTTCAGTTCCCATTAGCGCAATGATAGTCGTGCCAATGGGATTTCAAGGTTCAAGCGCACGGACGGAATGCTGTCGAGCGATTGTTGGAGCTTGTGGGTTAGACTCGATAGCTGTGGCGGACGCCGCCGCCAATGCTTCGATATCACTCTATTCGAGAACAGTTTAGTGTCTATTGAGTTTCGGCGCAGTTCCCTCCGGCGGAACTCTTTAATGTGGATAGCCAATTGCACAAGCAACAAGCCCTAGGCCGGATTATACCCGGGCCCAGGGCTTTTTCGTCGATGCGGTTGTTGCGGGCAGGTAAAAATTCTAGCTGATCGCTTCTTCGCCCCGTTCGTTCGTGCGGATGCGGATTACCTCTTCAACTGTCGAGACGAAGATCTTACCATCGCCGATCTTGCCGGTCTGGGCCGACTCGAGAATAGCCTCGACGATCTTCGGCGTCATCTCTTCAGGAGCGAGGATCTCGATCTTCACTTTCGGCAAGAAGTCGACGGTATATTCCGCACCGCGGTAAAGCTCGGTGTGTCCTTTCTGCCGGCCGAAGCCTTTGACCTCGGTAATGGTCATGCCGGTGATGCCGACCGAGGTTAGTTTTTGTTTAACTTCGTCGAGCTTGAAAGGTTTGATGATGGCTTCAATCTTTTTCATAAGGTCCCCCGTAAGAGATTCTGGGGTATGGCTACCCGCGCGAAGCGGGTAGCCATGGGTAGTTTATATTTTTAGATATCGAAATAGAGAGCGAACTCCCAAGGATGAGGACGGAGCCGGATGGCATCGACCTCATGCTTGCGCTTGTACTCGAGCCAGGTCTCGATCACGTCCTTGGTAAACACATCGCCCTTGAGCAGGAAGTCATGATCCTTCTCCAACGCATCGAGGGCCTGATCTAACGATCCCGGCATCGATTTAACCTTGGCCGCTTCCTCAGGCTCCAGCTCATACAAGTTCTTGTCGATCGGTTTGGGCGGCTCGATCTTATTGCGGATGCCGTCCAACCCGGCCATCATCATCGCCGGAAAGGCAAAGTACGGATTGGCACTCGGATCAGGGGTTCTGAACTCCAACCGCTTGGCCTTCTCGCTGGTCGAGTACATAGGGATTCTGACGCAAGCGCTGCGGTTTCTCGCCGAGTAGACTAAATTGATCGGCGCTTCGTAGCCGGGAACAAGTCTTCTATAGGAATTGGTCGTTGGCGCGATAAAGGCGCACAGCGCATGGGCATGTTTGATCAGCCCGCCGATGTAGTATCTCGCAGTATCGCTGATCAGCCCGTAGCCCTTCTTGTCGTAAAAGATATTCTTGCCGGCTTTCCACAGACTCTGGTGGCAGTGCATGCCGGAGCCATTGTCTTGGAACAGCGGTTTGGGCATGCAGGTCACTACTTTGCCGCGTTTGCGGGCGGTGTTCTTGACGACATACTTATAGAGCAACACCTTGTCGGCCATCTTGGTCATGGTGTCAAAGCGCATGTCGATCTCGGTCTGACCGCCGGTGGCGACTTCGTGATGATGCACTTCGATCTTGATGCCGCATTTCTCCAGGTTCATGACCATTTCTGACCTGAGGTCTTGGTACTGGTCCATCGGCGGGACCGGGAAGTAGCCTTCTTTGTATCTGATCTTGTTGCCCAGATTGGCACCGTCGCCGTTGCCGGAGTTCCAGAACCCTTCACTGGAGTCGATATGATAATAACCTTCGTGATGGTTCTGATCGAAGCGGATACTATCAAAGATAAAAAACTCGATCTCGGGCCCCCAATAGCTGATGTCGGCCAGACCGGTGGACTTTAGGTACTTCTCGGCTTTCTGCGTAATATAGCGCGGGTCCCGGGAGTAGGGCTGGCGGGTGATCGCATCGAGCACGTTACAGACAAAGCTAAGAGTGGGGTGTTCGGTGAACGGATCCATCATGGCGGTGTCAGGGTCGGGCAAAAGGATCATGTCGGATTCGTTGATCGACTGGAAGCCACGGATACTCGATCCGTCGAAACCCAAACCCGATTCAAACTTATCGGCGTCGAGATCGGTGGCCGGGATCGAAAAATGCTGCCACAGCCCGGGCACGTCGATAAACTTGAAATCGACGATCTCCACCTTGTTCTTCTTCGCCATCTCTAGGACGTCTTTTACGGACATCTATATGCTCCTCTCATCTGAGTGTTTAATAGTTTTGAAAACGCACACCAGTTATCACATTCTTCCAGCGAGAACCAGTCCCATCTGCGCTGGATCATTCGTAGGCGCGCTCGTTATGCTGGGTCAAATCCAAGCCCATGCGCTCTTCATCATCAGCCACACGGAGCCCCATAGTTGCTTTTAAAATCGCCAGAATGACCGCAGTTGCGACCATCGCGAAGACAATCGTTACTACGACAGTCACGAACTGGATCCAGAGTTGCCCAGGGTTGCCGAAGAACAGACCGTTGTTACCTGCTGCGTTGACGGCTTTCGAAGCGAAAAGTCCGGTCGCCAAGGCACCCCAGGTGCCGCCGACTCCATGGACGCCGACGACATCGAGCGAATCGTCGTAACCAAATTTTGGTTTTAGGCTGCAAGCAATAGAGCACAGGATGCCGCCGCCCACGCCAATCACCAGCGCTGACATCGGACTAACGAAGCCTGCCCCCGGCGTGATCGCAACGAGTCCCGCGACCGCACCGCTGGCGGCACCGAGCATAGTCGGTTTACCGCGCATCCAGTCCATCGCCAACCATGCGAGCGCCGCAGCAGCGGTTGCTACATGGGTTGCAACGAAAGCGGAAGTGGCTAAGCCATCGGCTGCCAGAGCGCTACCGGCATTGAAGCCAAACCAGCCGACCCAAAGCAGACCGGCACCGATGACACTGAACGGCAAATTATGTGGCGGCATCGCCTCTTGGCCGTAGCCGATGCGGCGGCCGAACATGATCGCTGCCACCAGGGCCGACGCCCCCGAACTGATATGTACGACGGTGCCGCCGGCGAAATCTAACGCTCCCATTTCACGCATCCAGCCTTTGACCCCCCAAACCCAATGCGCCAGGGGATCGTAAACAATGGTCGTCCATAGAATCATGAACACCAGAAATGTGCCGAACTTTGCCCGCTCGGCGAACGCGCCGGTGATGAGCGCTGGGGTAATGATGGCGAACATCATCTGATAAACCATAAATGTCATATGAGGGATGGTGGCGGCATAATCTGCATTTGGCTCGACCCCAACACCATTCAATCCGACCCACGCAAGCGAACCGAACAGACCGCCTACATCCGGTCCGAAGGCGACCGAATAACCCCATAACACCCATTGCACCGTAACGATGCCGACCATGATAAAACTATGCATGATCGTCCCGAGAATATTTTTGCTGCGGACAAGACCGCCATAGAAAAGAAACAGGCCGGGGATCGTCATCATCAGAACGAGAGCTGAGGATGTCAGCATCCAGGCGTTATCACCTTTGTCGACCTTCGGCGCTGCTGGTGGTGTTGTTGGAGCAGGCGCACTGAGTGCCGAGGCAGGCGCGGACGTTGTTTCTTGAGCTTGCGCCGAAGGTCCGAACCACAATGCCAGCAGCACTGGTAGGAAAAACCACAATGAGTGAAATTTGTTTCGCTGCTTCACAACCGAACCTCCCCGTTTAGTTGCAATAATTTTAAGTGCTATACGTTGGCTAAACTCGTATGAGCCTTCTCTGAGCAACCGTTATGCCATTAAAGCATGATATAAAAATCACTATTTATTAATTACTTATGAAATAATGGAGATCTGGGCGAATTGGGTGCTGCCTATTTTTCAAGCATATGCTTAAAATATATGCATGATGTTGGAATGATCCAGCAAAAATGATTCGATCAAAGAGCTAAAAGTCGTCGGTCGCCAGCTGGACTAGCTTTTCGCGATTAACCGTGATGCCGAGACCGGCTGTGTTGGTGAGTGTCACGGTCGCTCGCTTGACCTCGATGTAACCAAAAATGGCTTGCTCGCCGAGACGCAGGAAGCCAGTCATTTCGCCGCCCGGTTGGGCGTTTTTCATAGCTGTATGCAGGTGCATCTCAGCAGCCGAAAGTATCGGCGTGCAGGCGCTACCTTGGCCGATGACCACCGGTAGAGCTTTGGCACCGACTACGGCGGCAACTTGCAACGCCCGTTGAAAGCCGCCGATATGGGTGAGTTTAATCTTCAATAGATCGGCGGCTCCGGCATCGAGCACGGCCAATGCATCTTCGGGGGAGCTAACGCTTTCCTGGGCAGCGATGGGCACACCGACCGTTTGGCGCAGTTCGGCTAGACTCTTAAGATCCCCGCGCGCCAATGGCTGTTCAGCGTCGGACAGATGGAAACGGCTCAAGGCATTCAACAACTCGCGGGCCTCGGCGAATGAATAAGTCGCATTACCGTCGACGCGAATCGTCGCCTCGTCGCCCACCGCCTCACGGACGGCGCGCACGCGGTCGATGTCTTTTTGCAGTTCTTTATGACCAATCTTGAGTTTGAACTGGCGATAACCGTCTTGTTTTAACTCCTGAGCTTTCGCGCCGATGGTATCGGCGCTCAAATCCATGCCGAGGCCGCCGACCAGTTCAATCCGGCGGCGGTAGGGTCCGCCAAGCAGGCGATAAAGCGGCAACTTGTAGAATTTCGCCAGGGCGTCGTAGAGCGCGATTTCCACTCCGGCTTTGGTGATCGGATGACCATAACGCACGCCTTGTAGTTTATTGATCACCGCACCGGTTTCTTCGAGGTCCATGCCGATCAGTGCCGGTGCGAAATAGCGGCGCACCATGATCTGCATGGTTTCCAATGTTTCATAGGTGTTGCCGGGGCGGCCTTGAGTGGCTTCACCCCAGCCCTCAATGCCGTTGTCGGTCTCGACTCTGATAATGAGTGTCCGGCAGTCTTCAAGGTAGCCGGCGGCACCGCCGTAGAGTTCTTTGACCGGCAGAATCAGCGCATAGGTGTCGATGGTAGAGATCTTCATGACGAGCGGCGTAACATGTCGCCGATTTGTGAAATGTCAGCGACTTTTTCCAACTGGCTCAGCGAATTTACAAGCCGATTCAACTGTCGCTCGGTGAGGATGCCGCGCGTGAGCTTGCGCGCTTTGGCCTCTACTTGGTCGACAGAGAGGGGATTATGCGGCGTGCCTTTGAAATGGATAACCAGTTTCGACTCACTCCGTTTATTGGCGAGATCGACGCTTACACGCGCGGCACGGTCCCAGCCTTTCTCTTCGATCTCATGATCGACTTCGAGGTGAATCTTGCGCATCAGGGCGGCGATTCTTTTGTCGTTGAGTCTGCGCGCGTCGAAGTTCGCCGGATCGGTGGGATCGAAATAGACGCTCAGGGCGACGCAGAAGGGAATGCTGTACTGTGCCATCATCAGATCGGTGGGTTGGTAAATGGCGTGATGGGTGACCAATTTTTCTATGCCGCCGATGGTGATGGAGCGAATGTCCTCGGGTCGGACGCCAAGTTCGTCGCGAAGATTTTGCAGCGCTTCAATGGGTGCGTGGGCGTTGATATGGCAGGCGCAGCGCTTGATACAGATGTTCATGGTCTCCCATACTTCTCCCAGGCGGTGGGTGAGATAGTCGAGCTTGGGCGAATCGGAAAAACTTTGGCAAAAACCGAATTTGCCTTCGAGCACGCTTTCCGGACCGGCGAAGCCGCGGCCGGCCAACTGTGCTGCAGTGACGCCGCCCTCGGCTGCTTTGCCGAGATGAAGCCGCTTGATCATTGCGCCTTCCTGACAGCGCGAGAACTCGATCAAGCCGCCGGAATAGGAGCCGGCAATACCCAAGGCGTTGACCAACTGTTTTTCAGTCAGCTTTAACAATCGGCCGGCGGCGATTGCGGCGCCGAAAGTCCCGGTCAATCCGGGCGCATGGAAACCGCGCCGCTCCAGCGAATTGCCCGCTGCGACGCCGATGCGCGACATGACTTCGCAACCGGCAACGAAAGCGGTGAGGAGGGCTTTACCATCGGCATTTTCATTTTCCGCCACAGCGAAGGCTGGCAGGAATGCCGTGGCGCCGGGATGAACGCCAGCGCCAGGTTGACGGACGTTGTCGAGCTCGAAGGCATGAGCCATGGTGCCATTGGCAAGCGCAGCGCGTTCCGGTGACGCTTTTTGCTTGCCGCCGAGGACAGTGGCGTTACCTTTCGAGCCGGCGCTGCGGACAAATTCGCTGACGGTCTTGCTCCACGGCTTGGTCGAGCCGTAGAGCGACACGGCCAGGGTGTCGAGGACGCACGCCTTGGCGCGCTCGATCACTTCGCTAGGAATGTCGCGGTAGCGCAATTTACGCGCATAGCGCGCTAGGGTTTGGGTTGCGTTCATTGCGGTGTCCTAGCGAACCACTTTGGCGCCGGCTTCTTTGAGCACTTCGCGCATTTGATCTTTCAGAGCGTCGATAAATTTGTTGAGCGCCGGGCCCTTGAGATAGCCATCTTCGAATTGATTCTGTTCGACGTACTGTTTCCAAGTCGGGGTTTTCACGAAGGCGTCGAAAACGCTCTCCCAATACTGCACGACTTCCTTGGGCGCGGCCGGCGGCGCCACCAAGCCTCGGGCCTGAGGAATCAACGGCACGTCGATGCCTTGCTCTTTGATGGTCGGCACATTGGGCATCGACGCTAAGCGTTTTTCAGTGAGGGTGGCGACCACGCGCAGGTTGCCGGCGCGAATTTGCTCGCCGGCTTCCTGGGGTTCGATCACCATCATCTGGACATGTCCGCCGAGCAGATTGGACAGCCGCTCACCACCGCTGGGGAAGGAAATAAAATTCCACTGCGCACCGGTGGCCTTTTGCAACAACAGGCGCATGAGATTATCGCGCGAGGTGATCGAGCCGCCGGACTGAGCCAATTGTTTGGGACTTTTTTTTGCCGCCTCGACGAAATCTTTCATAGTCTTGTAGGGCGAGTCGGCTTTGACAGCGATCACCGCAGGCTCCAGAACCAGACGGGTGATCGGTGTTAGATCGTTCATGGTGACGGTCGCTTCGACCGTGGTCAAAGGATTGGTCACCCAAACGCCGGTGTAAAAGCCGACGGTGTGGCTCTCGCCCTTTTTCTCGGCGAGGTAAGCCATGGCGACGGCCGGGCCGCCGCCGGATTTGTTGACCACCTGCATGCGCTGCGTGATCAGTTTTTCTTTTTGCAGCATTTCGGCGATGGCGCGGGCGAACAGATCAGAACCGCCGCCAGGGCCCGTATGGACCACGGTTTCGATCTGCTTAGTCGGTTTGAATTCCTGGCTCCAGGCTCGACTCGACGAGAGCTCGGCAATTGCAACCACGAAGATTAGTAATGAATAGCTAGCTCGTTTCATTTTCAATGCTCCTTTTGCAAAATGTCTAACCCTATATTTAATTTCTAAACCTCTTGTTCCACCGCCTCAAGCCGCCAGGCGCGCACTCGGCGAATCGCGGGAAGAGACAATAACACCAATGCGATGAACAGCAAGGTTGCCGAGATCGGCCGGGTGACCAAAATCGAGAGACTTCCCTGTGACATCATTAAGGACTGGCGCAATGCCCGCTCGAGCACATCGCCGAGAACTAATCCTAAGATCAGTGCCGCGGCGGGAAAATCGAGCTTGCGCATCAGATAGCCGAGCAGGCCAAATAGCGCCATCATCCAAACATCGAAAAGGCTATTGTTCACGCTATAGACTCCGACAACGGAGATGCCAAGAATGAACGGATAGAGAATGTAATTGGGCAAACGCAAAATCTGCGCGAACAAGGGGACTAATGGCAGGTTTAAAACTAGCAACAAAAAATTGCCTACATACATACTCGCGACCAGTCCCCAAAAAAGCTCCGGGTGTTCTTGGATCAAGAGGGGTCCGGGTTTATAGCCCCAGAGTATGAGGCCGCCGAGAAGAATCGCCGTGGTATTACCGCCAGGAATGCCAAGAGTCAGCAAAGGCACCAGCGCGCCGCCGGCGTCGGCATTGTTCGCGCCCTCTGGTGCCGCTACGCCTTCAATGACGCCCGTGCCAAACTTTTCCGGATGGCGCGACACCGCCTTTTCAAGCCCGTAGGATAGAAAAGACGCAACCGTCGCTCCCGCGCCAGGTAGGGCGCCGACAAAGAAACCGATCACCGAGCCGTTGAGAAATGCGAAACGGCAGTCTTTGAGATCTTGCAGCGTCGGTAGGAGATTTTTGATGCCCTTGGGTATTTTCAAGATCTCACCGCCACCGCGCGATTCCAAGTTGATCAACACTTCGGCGACCGCGAAAATGCCGACCGTTGCGGCGATAAAATCAACCCCGCCGAGCAGCTTAGTCTGTCCGAAAGTGAAGCGTGACTCCGCAGTGAAAAGATCAGTGCCAATGGTTGCGATCCAAAGACCGACGAACAACGCGAGTAGCGCTTTAACCATCGAGTCGCCGGCGAGAAACACAACCATCGCCAAACCTAAGGTCATCAGAGCGAAATATTCCGGCGGCGCGAAACGCAACGCGAAGCGTGCCAAGGGTGGGGAGATCAGCATCAGTCCCAACACGCCAACGGTCCCGGCAACAAAAGAAGCTATGGCGGAAATACCCAACGCGGCACCGGCTCGACCGTTGCGCGCCATTTGGTAACCGTCGAGACAAGTCGCAACCGACGACGATTCCCCAGGCATATTGAGAAGTATGGACGTCGTCGAACCGCCGTAGCGAGCTCCGTAGAAAATGCCCGCCAGCGCGATGATTGCGGTGGTGTGATCCAATTTGAGTGTGAGCGGTAGCAGCATGGCGATGGTGGCCGCCGGCCCGAGGCCAGGGAGCACCCCGACGACGGTGCCGAGTACCACACCGATGAAACACCAGAATAAATTTATTGGCGCCAGGGCGACGGAGAATCCAAGCAGAATATTGTTCAGAGCGTCCATGAGATTAACGTCCTCAGCTTAACTCAAAATCCCCAAGGCCCCGCCGGAAGGGAAACACCGAGCGCAATCTCGAATAGAAGATAAAATGTCAGGGCAAGGCCGGCGCCGATAGCACAGGCGAGTTTTACGGGACGGTGATCCAATACGACGATCAGAAAAATCGTTAGCGAGACAAAACCGAGGACAAAACCGATCCAACGAAACAGCGCGATCACAACCGCTAATCCGAGCCATGCACCAAGAGCTCTGCCAGAGCCCGACCAAAGCGGAGCAATATGACCGGAGTGGCGCCGCGCCGACGAATAGCTCAGAACCATCTGATAAGTGCCTAATAGCAAAAAGCCGATACCGATCCAGAAAGGAAAAAAGCCCGGCCCGGGACCCACGTCGGATACGTAGGACAACTTTGATCCGCCGTAGACAACGTAGATGCCGAACGCCGCAAGGCACGCAGCCGCGATGAGATTGCTTTTATCTCTGCCCATAGAATGCGCCGGATGTGATTGCCGTTATTACGCCCGACGTGAGCTTTTCACAAGAGGAGCGAAATGGGCGAGAGCTAAAGTGCAAATGAGGCTCGGAAACGGCGCCGGAGGGTCGGTATCTAAGCGGGACCTCGTCAGCTGCCAAAAATCTTTCGTTCGACGCTTTGCCAGTCAAAGGAAACGAAATTATTTTGGCAGGGATTTTTCGCCTCGGCTGTCTCATCGTCGCCAAACAAAGCTATCGAGCCTTCGCTCTGTGGCCCAGCGACTAGCGCCGGTGAGTGCGCTTCGACGACAATAGCGTCGGCACTGGAGCGGTTCCATGCCCAGTGAATCTTGTTCGACGGCACCCGCTGGAAGTCGCCGGTCTTGCAGAGAAACCCTTGGTTTTCGACGAAGAACCAAATCTCGCCTTGGAGGACATGATTGAGCTGTTCGGCGGCGTGGGCATGGGGTGTGGTATGATAGCCGGGCGCGCGCACCGCGTGCATCAGGCTACACTCGGTACCGTAGGCGCGCTTGATGATCATCGATCCGACCCCTTGTTCACCGCTGCGGACGACTTGGCGATTGGGAATATCTTCGGCCTTGCAATGAAGCGTCATCGTTGATGCTCCTTCTCTCTATGAGTTGCTTTTTGCCTGCTTGTAACGCGCCTTAGGCGATATTTCGGCGACGGTGCCTCCGGGGGCGCGAAATTTAATCGGGATGACGCCGGGGGCGCTGATAATTTCACAGCCGTATTTTGCTAGCTCCGCCGCCGACACTTTCAGGTCGTCGACTTCGATGCCGAAGTGGTGGATACAGGGTCCCAGGCCTGCGGCGCGGGATTCCGCCGAATCTTCGCTATCATATTTGATCAACGCCAGGTCGATGGTGCCGTCGCTTAAGTGGCGCGAAGTATGGTCGCGGACTTGGCCGGTTTGTACTTCGACAAAGCCAAAAGTGTTTTCGTAAAATTCCGTCGCCTTTTCAAGATCGTCTACCTTGACTGCGATGTGGACGATGCGCGCCATAGGGCCTCCTGAGTTTCGCCAGCAATCGATAGTCGCTATTCGGTCACTGTAAGGCGGTAACTTCGCCGGGTAGGGCGAAGTGGATGTTCTCGTCGACTAAGCCTATTTGCTCCACCGCCGCGCCTTGGTGCTGAAAGAACTCTACGGATTCCTGAACTAACTGTTCCGGCACCGAGGCGCCGGAGGTGATGCCAACGGTGGCAACATCTTTCAGCCATTCCGCGTCGATGTCGCGGTGATCGTCGATTAGATATGCTGGTTTACCCAAAATACGGGCGACTTTTACCAGTTGATTGGAGTTTTCACTGTTTTTCGAACCGATGACCAGGACTAAGTCCACTTTCTTGGTTAATTCCTTGACCGCATCTTGACGGTTTTGCGTGGCATAACAGATGTCTTCTTTCGCTGGCGTGATCATTTTAGGAAACCGTTGCTTGAGTACTTCGATGACTTCTCGGGTGTCATCGACGCTGAGGGTCGTCTGGGTGAGGACGACGAGTTGCTCGGTAGTCGGCGGCATGACTGCACTGGCTTCGCTGACGTTCTCGACTATCAATGTACGCTCTGGCGCCTCGCCGCTGGTGCCGGCGATCTCATCGTGATTACGGTGGCCAACCAAGATTATCCAGTAACCTTGGGCGACATACTTGCGCACTTCACGGTGGACTTTGTCGACTAGCGGACAGGTGGCGTCGATCGCCCATCGCAGGTGTTTTTCTTTGGCTTGCTGCCAGATTGCCGGTGACACTCCGTGGGCGCTGAAAATGACATTGGATTGTGGCGGCACTTCGGCTATCGAGTTTACAAACACGACGCCTTTTTGCTTGAAGTCGTTCACGACATATTGGTTATGGACGATCTCATGAAACACATAGAGCGGCGCACCGTGCTTCTTGAGGGCGCGCTCGACGGTCTCGATCGCCATTTCGACGCCGGCACAAAAGCCGCGTGGTTTGGCGAGAATCACTTTTTCAATTGGCATAGGGTCACTTTCGAGTCTGGATGAATCACGCTGGCCTGTCAACTCATAAGTCCGGCAAGTCATCGCGGTGTATCTAGGATCGCGAGAATCGTTTCGGCTGCGACCTGGGCTCCGTGCAAATCCACGATGGGCCAGTTCGGAGGTTTGGACAGCAGACGTCGGAGATACGGCAGTAGATTGCCCGCTAGAAGTTCGGCCCGCGGAATAAATTCCGCCGTGGCGCTGTCGCTTAAGGCCGCCACCAGTCGCGGATATTCGGCAAAGTCGCCGCGGTCGGTGTACAGGATCGGGACTCGATGCGCCAGGACATCGGCGACAATGCCATAGCCGGGCTTGGTGACGATGGCGTCGACCGCACGCAACAGGTCTACGTAGTGCGTATGGCTTGCAGGCAAGGTAAGGAGATTACCCTCTTGTTCGCGTGCTATACTGGTGGTGACATATAGATAGTCCTGCTGCTGCGCGAGTTGCTCCCACGGCAAACGTTCGAGACCCAAGCCACCGAAGCTCATCAGGACGATGGTTGCCTTCGGCGGTAAAGCGAAAGCTTTGCGCGCCTGTTCCTTGGTTAAAGCCGAGGTTCGCGTGATCCAGGGGATCGGCTGTTGGCGCGGAAACATGGCGGTGTCGCAAGGATATGGCAGGGTGAGTGCGACGGTAGCTTTGCCGTAGCATTGAGTCATGCTATCGAGTAAAGGCGCGAACTCCGGATGTGTTGCTAAATAGGCGCGATAGATCACATCCCAAGTGAAGTTGGCTATGGCCACTGAGGGAACAGCGGCTTGGGCGGCGATCTCAAAAGCCAACGGCGGTGTGTCGCCGATAACGAGATCGATCTCTTTGGCCTTAAGGTATGCCAGCTCCTGATCGATGAGCTGCTGCGGGCTGGCGTAGATTGCACGGCAGGCGGCGAGGGTTTCGGCCAGGTCCATGTGCAGGCTATCGGCTTGGACGAGGCCGGCATCGATCGCTTGATGAGAATAGCGGACCGCCCTCGATGAGTTATGAAAAATCCATTCCGGCGCAGTGGTTCGGATGTAAATGCGCAGGCTAGGCCGGATTGCCGTCAGAGAGCGCACCACTTGTTGCGCGCGCACCGCATGGCCGAAGCCGTGGCCGGTTATGTAATAGAGAATTGAACTCAAGGTTGTTTTGGTTATATGAATTTTATCACGTAGGCTATGGAGAGTGGTTGGTCTTGTCAAGTTTGCGCGCTGGATGGCAAATCAAGAGAGGAGAGTTCCGACGATGACCGGTACGATCAAAAAGATCATGCGACAAAAGGGTTTTGGTTTCATTAAACCGGATGACGGCAGCGAGGATGTGTTTTTTCACCGCGGAAGTTTGGCGCCGCGCGGGCAGATTGAAGACTTGAATGAGGGTGATACCGTGCAGTTTCAATCGCGCAAAGGCGATAAGGGCCCGGTGGCTTTCGATCTGAAAGTGCGCTGAACGCTTTATTCGATGGAACACAAACATACCAATCGGTTGATTCACGAGACTAGTCCCTATTTGCTGCAACACGCGCATAATCCGGTCGACTGGTATGCCTGGGGCGAGGACGCATTCGAGAAAGCTAAGGCGGAAGACAAACCGATCCTTCTGAGTATCGGCTATTCGGCCTGCCACTGGTGTCATGTCATGGAGCGCGAGTCATTTGAGAACGAAGCGATTGCGCGCTTGATGAACGAGTTATTCGTCAATATCAAAGTTGACCGCGAAGAGCGCCCGGACCTCGATGAGATCTATATGAGCGCAGTGCAAATGCTCACCGGGCGCGGCGGCTGGCCGATGACCGTGTTTCTCACGCCGGACAGAAAGCCATTTTACGGTGGTACTTATTTTCCACCGGAGGACCGCGGTGGCATGCCGGGTTTCCCGCGCATTCTCAAGGGAGTGAATCAGGCGTATCGCGAGCGTCCGGCGGACGTTGAGAAGAGCGTGACGCAGATTCTCAATGCCCTGCAGCGCATGTCGGAATCTGCGGAAACCGGTCAGGTGTTTTCGAAGACGATCATTGCCGAAGGCGCGGCGAAAGTTGCCCAGGCTTATGATGTGGATAATGGCGGTCTGGGCCAGGCACCAAAGTTTCCCAATGCCGGAGTCTACGAATTGTTTTTGCGTCACTACCATCGCTCTAAGAGTGCGCGATATTTGGAAATGGTAACGCATACGCTGACTAAGATGGCTTGCGGTGGGATCTATGATCATCTTGGCGGCGGCTTCCATCGCTACTCCGTAGATGCCAAATGGCTGGTGCCGCATTTTGAAAAAATGCTCTACGACAACGCGCAGCTTGTGCGCATCTACGCTCACGCCTACAAGATTACTGGGGAGCCGTTGTTCAAATCGGTAGTCGATGAAAGTTTAACTTATTTACTGCGCGAGATGCTTCAGCCAGAAGGCGGGTTTTACTCCACCCAAGACGCTGATAGCGAAGGCGAAGAAGGAAAGTTCTTTGTTTGGACCGAAGGTGAGGTGATGGGAATCCTTGGTGAGGACGACGGCGCGATCTTCTGCCGGATTTACGACGTGAGCGAGGCCGGCAACTTCGAAGACAAGAATATTTTGCATCCGATCCTGACACTCGATCAGGCGAGTAAGTACTTCCGCAAGAAGTCGAGTGAAATCGAACGGATCATCGCTAAGGCAAAGCAAAAACTGTTCGGCGAGAGAGAAAAACGCATCAAGCCGTTTCGCGATGAGAAAATCATCACTGCATGGAACGGCCTGATGCTTTCCGGCTTGGCCGAGGCGATCAAGATTTCGCCCCAGCCGTTATTTATAGATGCGGCAAAGCGTACCATCGATTTCATCTTTGCAAAATGTTTTCGCGATGGACTTCTCTTGCACAGCTACAAAGACGGCCAAGCGAAGCTGCTGGGTTTTCTTGACGATTATGCGTTCACGGCCATCGGTTTGCTCGATATGTACGAAGCGCTTTTCGATGCTTCCGCGCTGGAACGCGCCATTGCGCTTGGCGGGATTATGCTGCGGGATTTTTGGGACGAAAAAGGTGGTGGATTTTTCTCCACCGGTGTTTCACACGAGAAATTGATCAGCCGGGCCAAACCGATCTTCGATGCCTCGATTCCTTCGGGTAACGCCATGGCGACGCAGCTTTTGCTGCGTTTGTACCATATGACCGGTGATGATCGATATAATCAGCACGCGGAGAGAGTATTGCGCTCATACTATGACGCGATGGAGAGTCAGCCGTTCGGTTTTGCGCATTTGCTCTGCGCGCTGGATTTTTATCTGGAGAAAGCGAAAGAAGTCGTGGTTGTCGGTGAACGCGGTGAACCTAGAGTCGACGAATTGCTGATGAAAATTCATTCCGTCTACCAACCGAATATGACCATTCAGCTCGCCTCCCCAAGTGAACCGTTGGAGAACCGATCACCGTTGTTGCGCGGTAAGTCACAAGTCGGCGGCAATCCCACCGTGTATGTTTGCCAAAATTATACTTGCTCAGCGCCAGCGACGAGCTGGGATGAATTAAGGCCGCTGATCGAAAGTTAACGGTTGGTCATTTGACGTGGTTCAGCGAATCGTCAAGTTTCATCATTCGCAATTGGAGCATGGCGAGTTTGGAACTATGCTGAGACGATCCATTTTTTAGTGATGGTTTCGACGATGCGTTCGAGATCCGCTGCGGAATAATACTCGATCTCAAGCTTGCCTTTGGCGGTTCGTGCTTTGGGCAGAAGGCGCACGCGGGTTCCCAAAGTACGTTGTAATTCTTCGACAACCGATTTGAGGTCAGGATCGAGCAGTGGCGCCTGTCTTCGACGTCTACGTCCGACCAAAAGCGTGCGCACCATTTTTTCCGTTTCACGTGTCGACAAGCCTTTGGCAATGACTTCTCGACATGCTGAAATGATCAAAGGTTCCGTGTGCAAGCCGAGCAAGGCGCGCGCTTGTCCGGCCGGCAAATTACCCGCGGCTACTTCTTGCTGGACTTCGCTTGGCAAGGTGAGGAGGCGCAGCGAGTTGGCGATAGCCGGACGGCTCTTGCCGACCTTTTCGGCCATCTCTTCCTGACTCCAATGGAATTCCTCCTGTAAGCGGCGATAGCCGTTCGCCTCCTCGATTGAGTTGAGATCTTCGCGCTGGAGATTTTCCACCAGAGCGATTTGCATCGCCTCGTGGTCGCTCGCATCGCGGACCACGACGGGCACTTGGCTGAAGCCAGCGCGCATAGCGGCACGCCAACGCCGTTCTCCGGCAATTAGCTCGAAACCGTCATTCTTGGGACGAACTATCAGCGGTTGGATTATGCCTTGATTGCGAATCGACGACGCCAGTTCGTCGATCTTGGCGTCGTCGAAACTGCGTCTTGGCTGAAACGGACTGGCGGTAATCCGGTCAACGGCAACTTGTTTGGGCGAATTCTCTTGTAACGGTTCGCTTTTGGCTTCCGCTACAGCGGGAATAAGCGCGCTGAGTCCTCTACCCAAGCCCTTTTTCTGCATTGGCATCGTGTTCTCCACGATTGATCAACTCCTTTGCTAAATCTTGGTAGTCCAGTGCTCCAGTCGAGGTCGGATCGTATATGCAGATCGGTTTCCCGTAGCTGGGGCTTTCGCTAAGCCTAACATTGCGACGGACGATGGTGCTAAACAGTTTGTCGGGAAAGTGGGAGCGAATTTCTTCCAGAACCTGATGTGATAGCCGGTTTCGGCTATCGAACATGGTGATGACGATTCCCTCCAAGTGCAGCGCCGGATTCAAAGCTTTTTGAACCAGGTTCATGGTTTCCAGGATCGCGCTCAAACCTTCGAGCGCGTAATACTCGCTCTGAATCGGAATCAGCAGTGAGTCTGCTGCCGTCAATGCATTGAGGGTGAGTAAACCAAGGGATGGTGGGCAATCGAGCAATACGTAATCGTAATGGGCGACCACCGAGGCGAGCGCATCTTTGAGGCGATACTCGCGGCGTTCAACGCTGACAAGCTCAACCTCGGCCCCGACCAGATCCTTTGTTGCGGGAATGAGCAGTAGTTCCGGAATCTCGGTCTGACAAAGCACCTCACCGACGAATCGCGTTCCATCCAAGACATGATACAAGCTAGCGGTTACTTGTCCTCGGTCGATCCCAAGCCCTGTAGTGCTATTTCCCTGTGGGTCGATGTCGACCAATAACGTGCGTTTTGATGCGAGCGCCAAGCAAGCTGCCAAATTTATCGTCGTCGTAGTCTTGCCTACGCCGCCCTTCTGGTTTGCTATGGCTATTATCTTGCTCACAAAATTCTCTTAAATATCAATAACTTATATACGATTTGGAATTACAATAACTAATATCACAAAGATTTTGCAATTAAAAGAATTATTTCCCGTTTCACGTGAAACAAAGTCACCTGATATGGGGCTTGGCGAACAAACGGTCGAATTTTGAGATGGCGCTTCTAACCGATCTCAATTGACTGGAGTTGAAAGAATTCCGGCCAGTACGATTTCAGTAGGGTAAATTGACGCATGGATTTATGCGCTCCTTTGCTTTTTTAGATAAAACGACAGCAATGTAAGCGCGGCCGGCGTAATGCCGGAAATTCTTGAAGCTTGGCCAAGTGAGCGAGGTTTGATTCGAATCAACTTCTCACAGACTTCCCGGGATATGCCGCTGATCTGTGTATAGTCGATGTCATCCGGAAGCCTAACATATTCCATTTTCTGAAATCTTTCGACGATATCATTCTGGCGGTTAACATAACCCTGATATTTGATTTGCACTTCCACCTGTGAGTCTACGTCGCGTGAATACTTTACAATCTCAGGAAATATAACTCGTATATCTGAAAGGGAAATTTCTGGTCTACGTAATAATTGACTCAATTTAGTGGAATTTTTTAGCGGCATTTTGCCAATAGCCTCAAGTCGTGAGTTGGTTTGGCTATCTGGAATTAATTGACTACCCTCCAGGTAACCAACTAAATCATTGATGGCTGATTTTTTCTCTAGGAACCGGTGGTATTCGGATTCCCTCGTCAATCCGATCTTATGGCCGGCTTCGCTAAGCCGTAAGTCGGCGTTGTCCTCACGCAATAATAGCCGATACTCTGCGCGCGAAGTAAACATTCGATAAGGCTCGCTGTCGGTGCCCTTCGTGACCAGGTCGTCGATTAGGACTCCAATGTAAGCTTGGTCGCGCGAGAAGACTAAAGGTTCCTCGCCACGCAGACTTAGTACGGCGTTGATCCCAGCCATAATCCCCTGAGCAGCGGCTTCTTCGTAGCCAGTCGTGCCATTGATCTGACCGGCATGGTAGAGCCCCTTAACTAGTTTAGTTTCCAAACTGGGATAAAGTTGTGTGGGTTCAAAGTAATCATACTCTATGGCATAGCCGTGACGCATGATTTCTGCCTGCTCAAGGCCTTTGATTGAATGGACCATTTCGACTTGGACGTCCAAGGGCAAGCTCGTAGAAAGACCGTTTGGATAGACCTCCACCGTGTCCAAACCTTCCGGTTCGAGAAAAATTTGGTGCCTATCCTTGTCTGCGAAGCGATGGATCTTATCTTCAATAGAGGGGCAATACCGCGGACCGCGGCTCTTGATTACGCCCGAATACATCGGCGAGCGGTGCATTGCGCTGCGGATGATCTCATGGGTGCGCGGGTTGGTGTAAGTGATGTGGCAAGGAACCTGGCGTTGAACTACGCCAACGCTCGAAAATGAGAATGGTTGGGGCGGTTGATCGCCGTCTTGAACCGCTAGCTCGGAATAATCGATGGTTCTGCTATCAAGACGTGGACAGGTGCCCGTCTTTAGCCGGCCAACCTTGAATCCAAGGTTGGTCAAAGACTCGCTTAGCCCATGGACGGCAAAATCGCCAGCGCGCCCTGCCGAATAATTCCGATCGCCAATGTGGATTAGCCCTTTGAGAAATGTGCCGGTTGTCAGAATCACCTTCCGGCCATAAAACCGTTCGCCAATTTGGGTCTCGACTCCTTTGATCTCGCCATTCTCGACAATCAGCGCCTCGACGCTCGCTTGTCTAAGCGTCAGTCCCGGGCAGTTCTCAAGCACTCTCTTCATGCGCATTCGATAGAGCGCCTTGTCAGCTTGAGCCCTCGATGCGCGCACCGCCGGTCCCTTCTTGGTGTTGAGAATGCGGAACTGGATACCAGTCTCATCAATCGCTCTTGCCATCTCGCCACCTAGCGCGTCGATTTCCTTAACCAGGTGACCTTTGCCAATTCCGCCAATTGCCGGGTTACATGACATTTGGCCGATGTGATCGAGATTGAGGGTCATCATTAGGGTGTTGCAGCCCATCCGAGCTGCTGCCAAGCAAGCCTCAATTCCCGCATGTCCGGCACCTACAACAATTACCTCGAATGTTAAATTATAATTCATGGTTTCACGTGAAACAGAATCGAATTAACCATAATTTTATCAGTAATAAAAATAATTAGCCCTTTATTTACCAATACAAAATTGCATAAAAATCCGTTCTAAAATATGATCGTTGCTAACTACGCCAATAATTTCTTCAAGGGCTTCGCGGGCGTCGTTCAGATCAATCGCCGCCAACTCAGGCGGCAGTCCTTGGCTTAGGGTTTCAACGGCTCGTGTCAGCCCGTTGGCGCTCCGCACAAGCTCGCTACGATGGCGTAAGTTAGTTATCGTTATCGATGGCTCGAGCATGCAACCGAGGATGAGTTCACGCAAGGTTTTTTTAAGCGAATCGATCCCAATTCCGGACCGCGCCGAGGTCGTTAAGATTCGAGCCTCTTGGTCCAGGGCGAGCGATTGTAGGTCGACAACCAATGGCAAATCAATTTTATTTACCGCAATAACAGTTTTTTTGGATATGGCGATATTCAATAGCGCCCGATCCTCTGGAGTCAATTCTACAGACCCGTCGATCACGACGATCAAAGCGTCCGCTTTTTCCAAATGTTGACGCGAAAGCTCTATGCCCAACTGCTCGACTTGGTCTTGCGATTCTCTTATCCCAGCGGTATCCCAGATTACAATTGGCAGACCGTTCAACGTCAGCGACTCTTCGATCACATCCCTGGTGGTGCCGGGAATTGGCGTGACGATAACTCTGTCGCTGCCAAGCAATGCGTTCAACAAACTCGACTTGCCGACATTGGGACGGCCGCAAATGCATACTTTAGCACCTTCGCGAAACAATCTGCCCCATTCATAACTATTTGAAATATCGCTTATTTTCTTAACCAAGACGCTGACTGTTTGAATCAGATGGTGGCGTTGCAACAGCTCGATTTCTTCCTCCGGGAAATCGATCGCCGCCTCGACCTGCACTAGGATATCGAGCAGCTCCTCGCGGAGCTCGCCAACATACTTAGATAACTCGCCCCCGGCCTGATTTAGAGCGAGCTGCGCGCCCTTCGCAGTCCTGGCGCGAATGAGGTCGAGCACCGCTTCCGCCTGGGCGAGGTCGACACGGCCATTGAGAAAAGCCCGCTTGGTGAATTCGCCCGGCTCCGCTTGCCGGGCACCTTGAGTAAGGATTAGCGCAAGGATTTGTCTGACCAGGAAATTGCCGCCATGACAGTGTACTTCGACAATATCCTCGCCAGTGTAGCTGCGCGGCTTGCGCATGATCGCCAGCAGCACTTCATCGATCGGCTGCGCGTCTTTGGGATCGGTGATCCGCCCGTGGTAGAGGGTGTGCGAACGGAGTGTCCCATTGCGGCTTTGCGGCCGGGTAAAAATTCTTAGGGCGATTTTTTCCGCATCGGGGCCGCTGACTCGGACAACGGCAAGACCACCCTCACCTGGCGGCGTGGCGATCGCGGCTATGGTGTCTTCCTGGTACATGGAGCCGGATAATCTTAACAGCTCTCCGAGGCAAGACAACCGAGAGTGAAGCGACGAATTTCTTAGGAGTTCTTTCCGATACTCACGAAATACATATATCTTCGCCCAGTCCGGCTTGAATTACCGCGCGAATTTAACGGGATCATCAAGCCCTAGTGTATTTAGGTTATGCTTGCGCGCTAAATCCAAGTCTTCCTGGAGATAAAATCAACGTCATCCTAAGCTTGATTGAGATATGAAGAAGAAACACGTTGGCTTGCTCTAACCGTAAACCGTTAATGGCAACGCTATAAATGCGATCATCACCGACAACTGTGCCATCTGCTTTTCTCCAGAATGAAACGCGATCGCCGCGGGTTCGCTGTAATCGGCGTGCAGAAGTTAACACACGAATTTCAACAGGTCGAAGTTGGAATCACCGCGACAACGAAAATCTTAGGGTGCTCTTGGTCGCTGAGGGAGCTTGTCGCAACGGGCAAATGCTCCACATTGTCATCCCGAGCGCAGCGAGGGATCTGGTGTTTTCAGCCACGACGAGGAGATTCTTCGGCTTCGCCTCAGAATGACACTTGCGACATAACGTCGTCAGCGCGGTGTCCGCTGTCGTCACAGTTTACTGAACAGAGACAGGTGAGACGGCGCGAGAGTCGTCTTGGTTAGCGGCGGTTAATCGTCAGAGTTGCGGTCTTGATAACGCCACCCTGCTTTGCCGTGATTTTTGCGGTAATTTTCCGGCTCCCTTTGGTTGTCGTGATCGTAAAATTAGCGGTTGAGCTACCATAAGGAATCGTCACATTGGGCGGCACCGGTGCACGGTTCGGATTGCTGCTCGATAAGTTTACAACGACGCCCCCGGAAGGCGCCGGTGCAGTGAGCGTTACTGTCCCGGTCGAAGAGGCGCCGCCGGTGACTGTGGTCGGATTGAGCGCTAAGGAAGCCAGACTCGCCGATGCCGGCGGTAGTACACTTATCGCTGCCGACTTTGTCACGGAGTTGTAGCTTGCGGAAATATTTCCCGCGGTAAGGGTGCTGACCGACGAAGTTGTTACCGTAAAATTCGCCGAGCTCGCACTTGCTGGAATCGTAATCGATGCCGGTACTTGGGCAGCTGCGATGCTGCTAGCTAGGTTTACGGCGATACCGCCCGCCGCCGCCGCACCGGTTAGCGTAACCGTTCCTGTCATCGAGGCTCCGCCAGTCACAGACGAAGGCGTGACCGTTACTGTAGAAAGAGCGCCAACTGTGAGCGCCGGATTGAAACCGAGTTGGATGACTTCGAAATCGCTAGCGGTCAGGTTAGCGAATGCCGGGTTCAGAATGTCATTGCTCCAGCGAGTATCGTAGGTTCCTGTGATATACATGTCCGAACCGTTGTCCGCGACGATCAAACCGTAACGCTGCATGGCGCGAAAGATTCTCTGCACGTTAGGATCGTTGGTGCGCTGCGCGACATCGACGGTGTTCTTCAACCGCAAGCGAGCGCCCATGGGCAACGCACCGGCAGTGGAGCCGGCGCGATGGGATGCCGGATAGACGTAACCATTGGTCGCCCGCACGGTGACCCGCAGAGCATGCTTAATCTCGGTTATCGTCGGATCGTAGGCTTCGTCGTAACGGACCAGTCCAGGGAGAATCGCCAAACCTGCAGCATCCGCCGAGGTCCAACCATCGGGCCTTCGGTTGTTGGTATTCATATCGAAAAACGCCCCGGAGCCGGCGTACCATTGTGACTGGGTCGTGTTGTAGAAGAGATTGTACAACTCGTAGAGGTGATTGCGATCTTTGTCGACGATCAGCAGATGCCGATCCTCACTGCTGCGTAGATCGACGTTTCCCGGCGCGCCACCCTCAATCCATCGATCTTGCGTCGCCGCTTCTGGTGGAATCGGATAAAACGGTATGCTCGCTCCGGTGGAAAGATTCACGCCATCGCTCTCATCCCAATATTGAAATTGCACCGGCTTCAGATCCGTGCTGGTAACATTGGTCACCACTGCGTAGGGCATGCCATAGATGCAATTCGTTCCGCAATCGCCACCGAAGTCTGGATGCAGCTTGCGCGTTCCCCCATTATTGATGAATGAAATGTAATTTGCCGAGTTAGAATCCACCGGCCAACTGCTGATATCGAGATTCCACCAGTTGTCGGCTGGAAACAACGGCAGCGGCTGGGGCAGCGAACCGCCGCGCGTAGCGTTCATCGCCAGAGCCGGGGACAGGTTACCAAGAAGAAATACGATGAGAATCAGAGTTGCGATAACCGGACGGCCGCAAAGTGACAACTGCCGGCGAGCTGTTGCGATCATGTTTCCCTCCTCGGGCTACAGATAAACATCGCCTTGAAGAGGGCAAGTCGCATGCCACCGAAGCGTCGACAGAATTGGGCGTGATAATGCGAAAAAATACCAATATAACCAGCAGACTGCGTTTCACGCAGCCTGCATCCGGGAGGAGGTTTCAACTACAGAACAGAAGTGTGCGGCGAAAAAGCTACGCCGCTGTCAGAATTGCAGGCGCCACCGCTTATCAGTGCAACGTCTTTTGCCGGATGGTCAGATCCTCACCACCGGCAAAGGCAAATTTTTGCACCGCCGTCGGATCGAGGTCGATGCCCAAGCCCGGCTTGTCGGGCGGGATGAGAAAGCCCTTGTCGAATTTCACCGGCTCCTTGAGCAGCTCATCGCGCAGCGGATTGTAAGTATAGTCGAGCTCCATGACGATGCAGTCCTGCAACGCCGCGGAAAGATGCACGCTCGCCGCCAGCGCCACGGCATCGCCCCAGGTGTGAAACGACACCGGCACGTGGTGCTTTGCCGCTAGCGCAGTGATTTTGCAAATTTCGGTGATGCCGCCGGCTCGCGCGACATCCGGTTGGATGAAATCCACCGCACCGCGCAGGATAAAATTCTCAAAGGCATAAGTCATATGCAGATTCTCGCCGACGGCGATGGGCGTATTGCCGCGTTCGCGCAGAATCGAGTGTCCGGCAATATCTTCGACAAAGAGCGGTTCCTCCAACCAAAATGCTCCGGCATCGGCGAACGCTTGCGCTGCTTTAATACCGACATCGATGCTGTAGCCTTGATTGGCATCGGTCATGACAATGAAATCTTTGCCAAGTTCTTGGCGCACCGCACGGACGATACGGATATCTTGATCGAGATCGAAGCCTACTTTGATTTTAACGCCGTGAAATCCTTGATCGGCAAAGTCGCGCGCCCTGCGGGCAACCTTCGACGGTTCTTCCGGGTAAAGTGCGGTGGCGTACACCGGCACTTTGTCGCGCACTTTGCCGCCTAGCAGTTGATAAAGCGGTACGCCGCGCACCTTTCCGAGAATATCCCACAGCGCGACATCAACACCGCTCAGCGCCACGACGCCGATGCCGCGGGTGCCGAACTCTTTATGACCGCCGCGGACATATGCGGTGTCCCAAATCTCGTCGATCTCGGTCGGATCCATGCCGACCAGCATCGGCTTCAGCACGCGTGCAACAATGAATTCAATCAGTTCACCATTGCCGGAAGCTGAGCCGAGACCGTAAATGGCGTCATCGGTTTCTACTTTGATCAACGTCGTCGACCGTGTGTTTCTCACGCCGGAGCGGCTGAACACCTGTCCTGCGGTCGGTATTGCCGCGCGCAGCCGAATGGTTTTTACGTCGGTAATTTTCATCTCTCACCTAAAACTCCAGTGAATATTGATGTTGTATCAGTTGTCGACTTCCGGCGCGACGGCTCGTGCGGCAAGTAATCTTTTCTATGTAATTCGATCAGCTTCGGTGCGCAGGGCAACTAATCGTCTATTTCATTTCCCAATACTGCCCCTCGATCGCTTCGCCGTCGGCTACAGCGAAACCTTCTTCCTCCTCCATGCGCTTGTCGCCTTTGACGTCGACGCGCAGTACCGCCGGTCGGTCTTTGCGCGCCGCGCTCGAGCGCAGGATCGCCAGCGGTACCGTGCCGGTGCTCTCGAAGTAATAGTAGTAGCCGTCGGGCAGCATGATGCCTTCGCCCTTGTTGAGCACCGTGGGTTTATTGTCCTTGTCGTAAAACGTCGCCTGCCCCTCGATGACGACAAAAGCGTGATCCTCACCGGGATGGGTGTGGAGCTTATTCTTTCGACCCGGTGAGTAAAAGTTAAGTCCCATGGTCAGGCCGCCGGATTTCGCAAGCGGCGTGTGGCTGCGGCCGCCGGTGAGAAGATTGGTTTTCAGCTTAAATGTCGACGCCTGCATATCGATAGTCTCCTTCGCTTGTCCGTTAACCGATGATTCTAACAGCCATCACGTCAGTTCCCAGAACTGCCCAGGGATCGGCTCGCCGTCCACCGTGATGTACTTGTCTTCCACTTCAGTTCTCTTGTTACCTTCAGCGTCTACACGGGTGAATTCTGGCTTGCCCTTGAGCGCACTCACCCGCAACAGCGCCAACGGCTTGTCACCGGAATTTCCAAAGTAGTAAAGGCAACCCACTGGCAACATGATCGCCTCGCCTTTGTTAAGCACGGTCGGCTGATGGTCTTTGTTGTAGAAGGTTGCCTGGCCGTCCAATACGACGAAGGTATGATCCTCGCCAAAATGGGCATGAAGTTTGTTTTGACGGCCAACGGCATAATAGTTAATGCCGACCGACATTAATTCCGTGTCGGCGAGCGGAATGTGGCTTCTCCCGCCGGTGATCTTTGGCGTCTTGAGCTTATAAGTAAAAGCATCCATAACTTCGTTCCTCCTAGGTTTGCGTCGGGATTCGATTTCTATTTTCTATGCTGTGTCGTATATCGCAGACGATCATCCTTGAAAAGGGTCGATCGACTGGTCTATTTTGACTCGACGGTCAATCTGAAAGGACAACACTATGGCCAAAATCGGACTCGCCTGGGTCAATCCTGCACCGCTCACCAAACCGGAAAACGTCGTCAACTTCGCCAAAAAGTGTGAAGCCATGGGCTGCGACTCGATGTGGACCATCGACCGCATCGCCTATGACAATCTTGAACCGCTGACCATACTTGCCGCCGCCGCCGGTGCAACGCAGAAGATTCGACTCGGCACCTCGGTCTTACTCGGCAACACGCGCCATCCGGCGCACCTCGCTAAGATTATTTCGACGTTGGACTTTATTTCCAACGGCCGCGTCACCATCGGCCTAGGCTTCGGCAGCCGTGACAGCGACTACAAAGCCGTCGAGATTCCCTACGAACATCGCGGCACTCGAGCGGTCGAGCAAGTGCAATTGATGAAACGGCTGTGGACCGAAGACAACGTCACGCACAAAGGAAGATTTTTTAACGTTGAAAACCTGAGCGTCGGGCCGCGTCCGATTCAAAAGCCCCATCCGCCGCTGTGGACCGGCGGCAGCGCCGAAGCCGCGCTAAAACGCGCCGGCACCTGGGCCAACGGATTTATCTCCGGCAGCGCTGCCATTGCCGACTTTCACGTCACCTGGGACAAGATCGCCAGCTACGCCGCCGCCGCCGGGAGAAATCCCAACGAGATTTCCAAAGCGAGTCTCGCCTTCATGGCGATCAACGACGACAAAGCCAAAGCGGTGAAAATCGTCGAGGACTACACTATGCGCTACTACGGCCGTATCAGAACCGCCGTCGAGCCGGTCTCCATCGTCGGCAGCGCCGATCAATGCGTCGAGAAGATCCAATACTTCCTCAGCAAAGGCCTCGACACTCTGATCATCGGCGTCGCCGATCCAAATCCGCGGCAATTGGATTTGTTTGGCGAGAAAGTGCTGCCGAAGGTAAAAGCGTAGGAAAAGGTATCCGTCGTCGAAAATGGGTTCCAATTCACCCATGCGCGCTTGACCCCGACGGAACCATAAGTTCAGTTTGGACAAAGAGGTGCACATGATTAAGGCGTGGGACGCGGACGGGCATGTATCGGAATCCGAAGTTACGTTCTCGGACAAATACTGGGATCCTAGATTGAAGGATCGCAGACCGACGATTCTAGAGACCGGACCGGACGGCCCGCTGTATTGGATGATCGATACCCGCTCTTTTCCGGTGCGCAGCGGGCCCTATCAGCAAGCCGGCTTTCCGCTCAGCAGGAACGGCGTCGCGGCGAAGGTTACGCCGGGAATCAGTCCCCATGACCCGGTCGAAAGCGCGGAAATGCGCTCGGTCAAAGCGCGCCTAGAACAATTGGACCGCGAGAACACCGCGCTTCAAGTGATCTATCCGACGATGTTTCTCTCCTACCCGATCACCTACGATCGGGAATTGGCCGTGGCGATGATGTGCGCCTACAACAGCTGGGTCGCCGACCTGACCAGCCAATGCCCCGAACGCCTCAAGTGGGTCACGGTTATCGATCCCATCGATCCGCAGGCATCGGTTCGTGAAATCGAGCGCGGCAAGAAGCTGGGAGCTGTAGGTGTGATGCTTCTCGGCGTCACCGGAGACGTGCGCATCGACGACCCGCCCATGGAGCCGATTTGGGCCGCGGCCAACGACACCGGGCTTCCGGTGGCGGTCCATACCGGCCACAGTTTTCGCGCGCTCGGCCAGGTCAACGACACGCACCATGATAAGACGGCGATATCGTTTTGGCTGACCGTGCAGTTCGCATTTCACCGTGTGATCTCCAAAGGGATCGCCGATCGCTACCCGAACTTGCGGATTGCGTTTCTCGAAGCCGGTTGCTCGTGGGTGCCCGCTTTGGTCGAGCGAATCGAAGAATATAGCGGTTTCCCCGGCGCGCGCGCCGGAGTTGATTTTCACAGGGGTTACACCGGCAAGCATTGGCCCAAAGAATATATCGAGCGCGGACAGATTTACTTCGGCTTCGAGGTCGATGAGAAACTACTGCCGTTCGCTATCGAAGAGTTCGGCGACCAGTGTTGGGTTTACGGTTCCGATATCCCGCACGGGGACCGCCTCTACGGCGCCGTCGATGTCTTCCTCAAACGAGACGATATCAGCGAGGAGAGCAAGCGAAAGCTGCTCGTCGATAACACAGCGCGCTTTTACGGACTCTAAAAGTGTAAAGGTGATGGTGTAGGGATGCGGTTAGTCTAGGGGGTCCAATGCGCTCGGACGTTACCGGCTTACGATTTGGCTGCCCCAAAACTAACGTCCATTGGCCCTTCTGGAGCGCATGATGAAGATTTCCATTCTTGACGATTATCACGACACTCTCCGCACGCTCGAATGCTACAAGAAGCTGGAGGGTCACGAGATCAGAATTTGGAATGACCACGTCCAGGAAGTAGACGCGCTTGCCGAACGATTGCAGGACACCGAGGTGCTGGTACTGATACGTGAGCGCACCGCGATCCGCCAGGAGCTGCTTCAACGACTGGACAAACTCCGGCTGATAAGCCAACGCAGCGTCTACCCGCACATCGATGTCGATGCCTGCACGCAATTGGGAGTGGTTGTTTCGTCGAGTCAGCACGCCGGTACGCCGTCTTATGCCGCGGCGGAACTTACATGGGCGTTGGTACTTGCGGCGATGCGCCAGGTGCCGCAACAGATGTCGGCGCTCAAGGCGGGAAAGTGGCAGATTGGCGTCGGCAATGGGCTGCGCGACAAAACCCTCGGAATTTACGGGTACGGTAGGATCGGCAGCGTCGTCGCGGGTTACGGCAAAGCTTTCGGGATGAATATCCTGGTTTGGGGGCGGGAGGTTTCGCTCAACCGGGCGCGCAGCGACGGGTACGCGGCGGCGCGCAGCAAGGAGCAGTTCTTTTCGGAGTGTGACGTGCTCTCGCTCCACATGCGACTGGTCGAAGCAACCCGCGGCATCGTGACGGACCAGGACCTTGCCTGCATGAAATCGACCGCTTTGTTGGTCAATACCAGTCGCGCTGGTCTGATCCAGCCCGGCGCGTTGATTGCCGCTCTCAAAGCCGGTCGGCCCGCTTTGGCCGCCATCGATGTCTATGAACAGGAGCCGGTTCTCGACCTTAGTTATCCACTGTTCGCTATGGATAACGTGGTGTGCACGCCGCATATCGGCTATGTCACACGAGAAGAGTACGAGGTCCAATTTTCGGACATTTTCGACCAGATCGTCGCTTATGCTGCCGGTACTCCGATTGACGTCGTAAATCCGCAAGTGCTGAAATCGGCGAACCTGCGCCGCTAGAAAAGAACGGGGAACTCTTTTTACTTCCGGCGCAAAAAAAGAAAAGACTTCCGATAGATTTCTCTACTCAGATAAAGGACCTGTGCTACGCACTACCGGCAGCCCCATCTGCTGCCACAAAAGCATGCCGCCATGCAGGTTGGCTACCCGAGGAAACCCGGCATCGCGAAGGATGACCGTGGCCTGGCCGGAACGCATCCCTGCGTGGCACACCGGAATCACCGGCCTGTCCTTGGGAATTTCCGCCAGGCGGTCTCTCAGTTGGTTTAACGGGACACATTGAGCCGTGGCGATGCGGCCCAGCTTGTCCGCCAGTTCTTCGGGTTGGCGCACGTCGAGCACATGGACTTCCGTGATATGCTCGGCGACCCACTCCGGGTCGATCTCGAGCAGCCCCGCGTAGCTCCGCCGCACCGGCCCCCAGTCGGCCGGTCGTGGCACTGTTTCATTCTCCGGCTTGCCGCAGCGCAGATTGGCCGGCACGGCGACGTCAATCTGCTTGGGATGCGGCAGGTTGAGGTTTTCCATGAAGCCGACAAAGTCGCGCTCATCGGCAGCGCCGCCGATGCGCGGATTGTGCGCTCGCTCCTCGCCCACCGAAGACATAGTGCGGCCACTGTAGTCGTGGCCGGGAAAAATCAGCGAGTCGTCCGGCAGACTGAAGATCTGCTCGGTGATCGAGCGGTAGAGTGTGCCGGCGTTGCCCTGCTGGAAATCGCAGCGGCCAGCGCCGCGGATCAGCAGACAGTCGCCGGTGAACGCCATGTGGTGGTCATCGGTCACGTAGGTGACGCAGCCGTCGGTGTGGCCGGGCGTCGCGCGCACTTCCAAATAGCGTTCCCCGAAGGCCACCCGATCGCCATGATCGAATCGCAGGTCCGCCCCCTGCACGGCGGCCCCGTAGCGCTTCGAAATGCCGATCCGGCAGCCGGTCGCCTGTTGCATCAACCACGCGCCGGTCACATGGTCGGCGTGACAGTGCGTGTCGAGTACTGCGAGCAGCTTCAAGCCGAGTTCCTCCAGCAGCGCGCGATCGCGGAAGTGCTGCTCGAAGACTGTGTCGATGATTACGGCCTGCAGACTTTGCGGGTCGCCCACCACGTAGGTATAGGTCGACGACGTCGCGTCGAACAGCTGGCGGAAAATAATGTTGCCGAATAGTTTATCCATATCCATCACGGCCCGCTGGAACCGGTTGTTATGCGCTTCCACTCATTTGGGTCAGCAGGATCCCAGTCAACCACAGAAAGCTGACGATCTGCACGAAAAAAAACCCGAAGCGTACGGATGTCACGGAGTTGGTCTGAACGAAACATACGTGCACCAGCGATTGCATGATGCGGGCAACTAGCACCGCGACTGCCAGCGCATCGACAAAGGCGCTGGTCACGTTGCCGACGTACAGGCCGAAAACAATGGCGCCAAAAACCGGCAGGTTTTCGACGCAGTTGGCGTGTGCCCGCATAGCGCGCTTATACCAATCTGCTCCCTCAACCTGATCAGCGCGGAAGCTGCGTATCGGCACACGTCCCGTCAGAATCCGACTCCAACGGTAGACCCCAACCGTGGCGAGCAACAACAGCATAGTCCAAGCGGCGAATCCCACCAGCATCCACACGGGTACCGTCATCAGGTCGCCTCATCGTGTGACGCATAACGTGGCGTTGTGCGGCGGTTCAGCACAACCTTTACCAAAGCGCGGTGCTGGCGGTCCGGCCGCACCAACACAGGATTAGAATTCAGTAGATGTTGAGCAATTGCCTCACACATAGGCCGTGCCATCTCTGTGGACGAACTTCCACTTTCCCTCAACGAGCAAGGCTTTGAGATCGTCATCGGGATAGGTTCCTTGGTCCCCCGGCGTTCGGTCGCCGACTTCGAGGTAGACAACCTCTTCTGCGGTTTCATTGACCAAGCGGTGACCATTGCCTGTGCCTGCCTTGAAACCTGCGCACATTCCAGGAGAGAGCCGGGTTCGACCTTCATCGGTGTGGAGTGTTGGCCGGCCTTGGAGGATATAAACAAACTCGTCTTGCTTGGTGTGAGCATGGCGAAGGGCCGAAGCTGCGTTAGGAGCCAAGCGCGTGAGGTTGACGCCAAAGTTTGTCAGGCCAAAGAGATCGCCGAGGGGGCGCTTCTCTCTGCCCACCATGCGCGACGCGAAAGGCTCAGGATAGACAGATGGCTTAGTTCGCGCCGGCGCCTCGGCTGCGGTCACGGCCACTGGCTTTGATTTTTCTGACATGCGACCCCCGCGAGACGAGGAGATGAGGACTTACATTTAAGTCTTTTGCCGAATGACCGGCCGAATTCCAAATTTTTTCTTTCCGATTCCACAAAAAACAACCGATTGAAATATTCGCCAGTTGCCAAGATCTTGTCAAGAAGGTCAATCCACTGGCTTCTCGCCTGCCGATAGCCAATCAGCCCTTCGGTGATTTTCAGAAACGTCATGCGCGCGTGCGAGACCACCTTGCCGGCTACCCCGATCAAATGAAACCTCAGAGCCTTCATCCGCACCGGCCAAAAGCTTTGCGGCAGCCCCTTGCGCTTCATGATCGAGATCACGTTGTAGCAAAGACAGTTGAGTCGCCACCACGCCGCGTTGGCGTAATACCTCCCGCACGGCATTACCCCTCCCGCCAGATCGTTCTTCAATGCATCATGGACCTTCTCCACACTCCCACAGCGCTCGCGCTGCCAGCGCAACAGTTCCTCGCCCTCGATCTCCCAACGGTTGGTGACCACCGCGTAGTAGTGATAGCTGTTGCCGTCTGAAAATAGCTCGGTCTGCCAGGGCCTGACTCGGATCGCTAAATAGCGGTCCGGCTTCATGGCCTTCTTCACCGATGCATCCGAGGGGATAAACTCGACCTCGGCCCACTCTTTTCTGCCTTCGATCCATCCCTTCTCGGTCAGTCTCCTCAACGGTTTCCACGCGGAGTCCGATAATGAGACGATCTTTCCCCGAAGCGCCTCGCTGACATCGGCGCTGATGGCAAAATAGACTGGCACTTGCTTGCCATAAAGTTCTATCCCATCGCGCATCGCATCTAACAGCTTGTGCTGGTAGGCCGCACTGTCGGAACGAAAGTAAAGCGTCTCGATGCTCGCAGGCAGTGCCCGGATGGTGCGCATAAACGAACTCAGGCAATCCATCCCCGCCGGCACATTGCCATCGCGAAACTCGTCGGCCAAAATCAAGTCCTGCTCCACCCAGTAGTTGATCACCGGCTGATACCCACGCTCGCCCAAATACGTCATGCGGCTCTGTTCTTTGTGGCTCTCGATCACCGTGGCGTCCTGGTCGATGGTGGCCTGCTTAGGTTCTTCCTTGCGGCTTGCCTTTAACACCACTTCCCGTTGGACTTCCCACAGCCCCGCTAGCGGCTTGGTCTCCGGGGGAACGGCGGCCATTTCAGCAGTAAATCTCGATCGTCTTGCAGAACTGACGACGGACACCGATTGAACTGAACGACGCTTCAAGTTTCGCAGGATCAGTGTCGCCGAAAGTTTGTTAGATCTCATCCAGGACTTGCGGCCGGGGTTTAGGATCATACATTTGTTGCAGTGCAAGGCGCGATCCATCAACTCGACCCCATCAACATTCCCTTGCCGTGATTTTATTCCGACATAGGATCGTTTCCGGCTACTTGTAGGCTACCGCGGCACTCGATGGGCCGGCGAGATGGATGACTTCGAAGTGTTTGAAACCGACCTCCCACACCACTTGCGGAAGTCCGCGCCGGAATAATCAAAGGCGTCGCCGAATTCGATGAGCATGTTGAGCGACATCAACAACCCCTGGACGTTCTCGCGGCGGGCGTCGTCAATCAGCGCTTCAATGGCTACCAGCGCGCCGCCGGGCGGCAAAGCATCGTACGCGGAGCGGATGAGATGCATCTTTTTCTCCAGATTCCAGTCGTGCAGAATCATGCCCATCGTGATGACGTCGGCCTTCGGCAGTGGGTCTTTGAAGAAATCACCGGATGCCGTGACGACGCGGTTCTCCAACCCGGCGGCGGCTATGTGATTCTTCGCAATGGGTTCGACCACTGGCAGGTCGAAGCTGGTGCATTTGAGGTGCGAGTGTTTCTTTGCGACTTCAACGCTCAGCAGGCCGGTGGCGCCGCCGACGTCGCAGAGGGTTTGGAACTTCGCGAAGTCAAATTTGTCCGCGAACGCCTCGAAGTTGATCCGCGAGAGGCCTGTCATCGCGCCCATGAATTGCTCCAGTCGGGGTAGATCCGAGTAGAGTTCTTCAAACATGCCCTTCTGGCCATGCTTGATCTCGTTCTGCGCTCGGCCCGTCCGCAACGCCTCTGGGAGATCGTTCCAGAATTTGAAGAGCCGCGCGTTGCACATCGCCAGCCAGCCCCCGATGTAACGCGGGCTGGCCTCGTCGAGGAACAATAAGCCTTCGGGCGTGTTGAAATACCTCGCCTGCGAGCCGTCACCTTCGCGGCCGAGAAACTTCATCGCGACGAGAGCATCAAAAAAATCCGCGATCGCGCGCGGGTGGAATTGCAATTCCGCGCCAAGCTCTGCGCCGGTGAGACGGCGACCGGCGAGTTTCGTGAACACGCCGAACTCGACGGCCGTGAGCAGGACTTTGGAATGCCAAAAACCGAAAGCGGTTTGCAGGATAGATGAGGGATCAAGGGCGGCATTCGTCCGTGTGCGATTTTGGTTGATGGTTGTCATAGCTGATAATCTCGCGCATCTGGACGAATTTGACAACTGTCAAGGTGGCATGGTGCGAGTTAGTCTGACTTGTGAGTATACAGACCAGTGGATTTTTTATTAAAGCAAATTTCGTAAACAGATTTCTGGCCAGGTCTTGCGATCACACATTTATTGCAATGCATAACGCGACCCCATCAACAGCGCGAAGATCCATGCCTACTTGACCGTCCAGCTAATGACCATATGTCTTTTCTCCAGGTGGGAAACACCTAGCAGTTTGCTGAAAACTCTTGCAGGCTGCTCAATAAGATCCAGAGGCGAGGCGCCCATGGACCGTGAACGTGACCGTGAAACCCACACGAGCGCGAACACGCTACGCGACCACGAATTCGACCGAGGCGGTTGAGGCGCAACGAAGCATATAGGTCTTTTTCTGCAGCCTGGTCAAATCCGCTGCTGCTGTGCGATACGCGTGGCCAACTCGGTGGGCGAGGCCATGGCCAGGGACAGCGGCACCATGAGGGCGCTGGTGACGATGAGTCCCCAGATCGCCGCGGAGTAGTTGCCGTGCAGGTCGAAGATTATACCCATGACGAAGGGGCCGATGACTCCCGCCGCGATCGGCCCTCCCTGGAGTATGCCCAACACTTTGCCAATCGCCCGGGTACCGAACATAATGCTGCCGACGGCACCGCGCATGGGCACCAGGCAGCCGAAGCTGACGCCGAACATCAGCGCGAAGGGCAATGTGGCCCAGACCGTTTTGACCGCCACCACCTGAAGGTACAAGAGGGCGATGCCCATCATCGCGGCGACCGCCGCCAGGACGGCGCGATAGTCCATCCTGTCGAGCAGATAGCCGCCGCCGATGCGGCCAATACCGCTGATGATGAAGACGATGGACATGACCACGGCCGCCCAGGCCGCGGTAAATCCGATGTCTTGCTGGAAGTAGGGAATCATGTGGATTTGAAAGGCGGAGTTTACGGCGAAGGTCCCCGACAAGTAGCTCGTGAATAGCCAGAACTCCTTGGTGCGGAACACCGCGCGGAGCGTGAGCCCGCCGTCTGTGCCGCGCAGCGATGAGCTGGTGGGACGTTTCGTCGAAGCGCTCTCCTCGGGCGGGTCGCCATCTGGCCGCAAACCATAGGGCTCCGGCCGGTCACGTACCAGCATGCTGAGCAGCGTGACGCCGACTAAGACCAGGGCGCCGTAGCCGAACAGGACGACGCGCCAGCCGTACGCCTCCTCGATCTGCGTGTTTAGTATAACGATGGGCGAGCCGAAGATGGGACCGGTTACCGCCAGCCCCGTGGCCAGGCCGCGGTTGCGGCGAAACCAGCGGGAGATGATCACCGGCCAGGTAACCGCGTGGCTGACCCCTGATGCGCCCAGGGAAATGATCACGAAGCAGAGAAAAAACGTGACGATGCCGGTAGTGAAGCCGAGGCCGATGAAGCCGACGCCCGAGATTACCGCGCTCCAGAAAATCAATCTACGCGCGCTGAAGCGGTCCAACAGAAATCCGACAGCGGGACTGATAATGCCGGATTCCAACTGGCGCAACGACATAGCGGCTGAAACGACCCAGCGGTCCCAGCCGAAGGTCCGTTCTATCGGGATGATGAGAACGCCGAAGCCCTGGAAATAGGCGGCGGAGAAGATCGTGTTGGTAACGACACTCGCGGCGACCATGTACCAGCCGAAAAAAAACGGTTGCCGCTTTTTGACTGATTTCTCAGTGACAAGAGTATCGTTCATGCTTAGCTTCCGGTGCAGGTACGGCGGAGCCTCTCAATGGTAGTCATCGTGGCTCGAATGAAGACAAGGACGGAATTGCAAAACGAATCAGGTCGAACCGCGCTCTGCCTACGTGTCGGTAATTTCTTTTCTGAAGATATGGTTGTTTACTGTTCTTAGCAACTGGCATAACACGGCAAGGTACCGCGTCAACCGAAAATCGGACCATCTCGCGCAAAGCACGCAAAGGAACGGAAATAAATAAATTGTTATCTTTGCGGTCTGGGCGCGAGCAATATCCAAATTCGCGTCGTTGTCCCCGACGCAGCGTCTGGACCCTTGACATGAGCCTAGCGAACAAACTACGTTCCGCGACGATAGCCGATCCGTAAGGAGGTGGCGCATGGTTAAAGCGCTCGACGTATTTTTGCTGCCGATCATTATCTCGGTATTGTCGGTCTCGGCGCGAGCGGCCACGGTCGAGGACTTCTACAAAGGCAAAACCATCCAGTGGGTCGTCGGCGGCACCGCCGGCGGCGGCTACGATACCTACACCAGACTGATCGCGCGCCACTTCCCGCAATTCGTTCCGGGCAAACCGGCTACTGTCGTTCAGAACATGCCTGGAGCGGCGATGCTTATCGCGGCGAATTATACCTATAACAGTGCTCCCCGCGATGGCACGGTGATCGGCCATTGGTCCGGCCCGCTGATTTTGCAGCACATGATGGGCAACCCGGCGGTGCTATTCGAGGGACGCAAGTTTGGCTGGCTCGGCATGCCGACGGCGGATGCGCTAGTGTGCATCACGACCGAACGCAGCGGGATCAGAACTGCGGAGGATTGGCGTAAGGCCAAAACACGGGTCAAGCTCGGAGCGATCGGCCCCGGCACCAGCGGCACCGACGATACCAAGTTGCTAGCCGCCGCGACGGATTTCCCGCTGCAGTTGATCGAGGGCTACAAGGGCACCGCCGACATCAGGATTGCCGCGGAAACCGGCGAAGTCGACGGTACCTGCGCCTTTGGCTGGCAATCGGCGAAGGTGACCTGGGCCAACGCGCTCAAGGCCAAACAGATCCATGTCGTGCTCCAGACGATGCTCGAGCCTCATCCCGAGCTCAAGGGTGTCCCGCTCGCCATCGATTACGCCAAGACCGACGAGGGGAAAAAACTCCTGCGCATCGCCGCCGAGCTTTACGGCAAGCAGAGACTCTATTCGCTCCCGCCGCAAGTGCCCGAACAGCGCCTACGAACACTGCAAAAAGCTTTCGTCAGCACTCTGGCGGATCCTCAGTTTATGGCCGAGGCGGAAAAGGCCAAGCTCGAAATCGACCCGATCGATGGACCCGGCATCGAAAAGATGGTGAACGGCTTGTATGAAATCGAGCCCGCGGTGGTGAGTCGAGTGAAACAGATACTCGAGGCAAAGTAGTGCGAATGGCAGCAGGCAATAACCATTTTGGCAATAGAAACGACCAGTGTTGGGTTTATCGTTCGACTTTCCCGGACGGGGACCTCCTCTACGGCGCGGTCGACATTTTCCTTAAACGGAACGATATCAGTTAGGAGAGCAAGCGAAATCTGCTCGTTCATACCACAGTGCGCTTTTACGAGATGTGAGCTTGGAAGCGTGATCTGATTTTCGAGTCATAGATGTCTGACCCTCAGAATTGCCTCACAATTGCGCCAGCCGTTTGCTGAGATGCGCAAACAAATCAAATGACCGATTTAATCCCCAATAAATATAAGCTGCCGCCGGAGCAGGAAGCCATTCGAGCGAAATGTTTTCATCCCGCCGGCAAGTTTATTGAATTCACAAAAAGTGAAATCGAGCAGTCGATCCCAGCTCATTTCGAGCGACAGGTTGCACATGACCATGATCGGGTTGCCGTCCGCGTTAAGGGCCGACGACTCAGCTACGGTGATCTTAATACGATCGCCAATCGTATCGCGCGTGCGCTGCTATCGCAGCGTGGCAATGAAGCGGAGCCCATCGCTCTACTGCTCGGACATGATGCCGATATGATCGCTTCGATCATCGGAGTCATGAAAGCCGGTAAGTGCTGTGTGCCCCTCGATTCCACGAGCCCACCAGCAAGGAGCCGCAATATCTTTGCCGACTCGGGAAGCGGGTTAATCGTAACGAATAGCAACTATGTTTCCGAAGCCAATCAGTTAGCCGATAGAACGGCGCGGGTAATTAACATCGACGAACTGGACGCGAGTTTGGCCGATGACAATATCGAACTCACCGTAGCACCGGAAACAATCGCTTTTATCCTATACACCTCCGGCTCAACCGGACAGCCGAAGGGAGTTGCTCAGACCCACCGAAACGCGCTTCATAGCGTAATGGCTTATGTCAATAATCTTCGCATCCAGCCGGATGACCGATTGACACTTCTCGGTACCTGCACCGGCGGTCAGGGAATGAAAATCGTCATAAGTGCGTTGGCGGCGGGCGCGGCTCTTTACCCTTGGAATATTCCCGAGGATGGGCTTGCGGATCTGGCCAACTGGCTTATCACAGAGGGCATTACCCTATTTATCTCGGGCGCCAGCGTCTTTTGCAGTTTTGCAACGGCTCTCAATGGGAACGAACAGTTCCCGGCACTACGGGTTGTCAGGGTGGGCAATGAACCGGTCCGTCAAACCGACGTGGAGCTTTATAAAAAGTATTTTTCTCCAGAGTGCATTTTCGTCAACTGGTTTGCCTCGACCGAGACCGGGAGTGTCGCTTGCTACTATATCGACAAGCAAACAAAAATCACCGATGAGATTATTCCGCTTGGCTACCCTTGCGACGGCACCGAGATTCTTGTCCTCGATGATAACGGGCAGCCGCTTGGCTTTGGTCAAACAGGAGAAATTGCCATCAGAAGCCGTTATATCTCTCCGGGATACTGGCGCCAGCCGGATCTCACGCGGGATAAATTTCGCACCGATGGCGGAGAGGAACGCACATTTCTCTCTGGAGATCGCGGAATCATGCTTCCCGACGGCTTGCTTTACCACGCCGGACGAAAAGATTTTCAAGTAAAAATTCGCGGCAACCGGTTGGAAATCGGCGAGGTGGAGACCGCGTTGCGGGCGGTTGACGGGATCAGAGAGGCTGTTGTGGTGACACAACGCCAGGGAATCGATATCCGCCTTATTGCCTACCTCGTACCCGCCGGTAAGCCGGCGCCTAGTATAAGTTCACTACGGCGCGCGTTGGCCGAGAAATTGCCGGAGCACATGATTCCTTCAGCGTTTGTCGTGCTCGACGCGATGCCGCTGACTTCCAACGGCAAGGTAGATCGTCGTGCCCTGCCCGAGCCCGAGCAGCGGTGCTCGGAATTGCGAGTCGATTATGTAGCTCCTCGCACCCCCGTCGAGGAGACCCTGGCAAGAATTTGGGCTGATGCTATCGGCCTCGCGCACGTAGGTATCCACGACAACTTTTTCGAATTGGGGGGACATTCTCTTCTGGCCATTCAAATTGTCTCTCAGGTCATCAAGGAATTTGAGTTAGAAATGTCTGTTCGATCTTTATTTCGAACTCCGACGGTTGCAGAAATGGCGGTGGTGATTACCGACTCTTGGGGACAAACTCTCGACGGGACAAAGATGAACGAAATCTTGACTGAATTGGAATCGCTTACGGAGGAGGAGACCAAGCGGCTGAGTGGCGAAGTAGTAGCGAAAATTCCGAGCAAATGAACATAACTGTTTTCCGGTAAGGACAGGGTAACGGCGGGTCTGGCTTGCACGGGATGAAATCCACGGAGTTTGTTAGGGTCAGATCATTCGACCGGGGACTCGACGATTGATCGTTTGAGTCTGCACCTCGGGAAATTCTCCGCCTCTCGTGCGCACGATTGCGCGAGCGTTGTTGATGGCAAGAGATGGTCACGAAGGTATCCTTACCGAGAGCTGTGACGATTTAAGACCTCAAACTAGCCCATATGCCGACAATTCAGCGGACGAGTTTTCCAAAAGCTGAATTTTTCAGTGCGCTTTCGGCGTCCGGAATGCCCGAGGTGCCGCAAGAGTTTTCCGTGGTTCCCTTCGCCCAACTGATTCCGCACACAACACTGGTTCAAATCGATGAGTTCATTCGACTGTTCGACCGCATAACAACCAGTGCCGCCTGGCTATGGCGGGTCACCGCGAAGGCGCCCGAGATCGCCCGCGCGCAACGTCGGGAGATCTGCTTTTTTACCGCTTGGGATTTCCACCTCTCGCCGGAACAAGGCTGGCAGCTTATCGAGTGCAATGACAACGGTTCAGGGTTTCTCTACGCCGCTCTGATCAACCGGTTTTTCTACGAATTGTCCGATCTCACGAATGCCTCAACCGTCTTGCCGCCGCCGACGGTTGACGCAATTGCAAACCGCGTGGCTGGATTTATCGACCGTGAGAGCGGAGAGTTTTCCGGCGCAAAACCGCAGGGCCTGTTCTTGATTGTCGAGACCTCGGCGGCGCTCGCCGGGGGAAAATTCTATCAGGAATTATTGCTGCTCCGCGAGCTGTTGCGCAAACGCGGCCGGCGCGCGGAAATTGCGGCGCCTGACGAGTTGCGCTGGGATGGAAAGGCGCTTCTCTTGGGCGACGCGCCGGTGGTTTTTGTCATTAACCGCGCCACTGACTTTTTCTGGGATGGCGAAATCTTTGCGCCGCTGCGCGCCGCATATCTAAGCGGCAAAGTCTACGTCGCGCCCAATCCGTTTAGCTACGCGACGCGGAGCGACAAGCGCTTGCTTGAGTTTCTTTCCCTACCGCATTGGGACCGGGAGATCGGGATTACTCCCGATGAACGAGCCGTGCTTAGCGCCCATGTGCCGGAGACATATCTTCTGAAAGCGGAGAATCTCGACGCGATTGTCGCCAGCAAAGCGGCTTTTTTCTTCAAACCCGCGCAGGGCTTCGCTGGCCACGGCGTGCTCGCTAGCTCCCAAGTCGGCAAAGGCCGTTTACGCCAACTGCTGCGCAAGAAGCCCTCCTATGTTGCCCAGAAAACGGTGCCGAAACCTGTTCTGGTCTCAGCAGGTAATGATAGCGAAGCGCCACTCTGGACCGATCTTCGAGTCTGGTCCTATCGCGGCGAGCGCTACCTGATCTCGGGCCGCGCATCGAAGCAGCGCGATCTCATCGATCTCAATCCTCCCGGCGGCTGGCTGCCGACATTCGAGGCGAGGTAGAAGGTTTGTCCTGCTTTCCCAGCTTGACTGAATTACTCAGCCAGAGTTGTCCTGATTTTTGGTGATGTCCACGTGATATCTCATTCTGAAAAATCGTTTCAGAGTATCTGCAACGATTCGCTAAAGATAACGGATTTTCCTTTATTGGCGGGGATTTAATCGTTTCACGCCTGGACCTGTTTGGTTGCAAGGCAGTTTTGTATATCGTTTCACAATGTATGAAACGATATATTGAATATGAGAAAATTTCTTATATTTTAAAGACATAATCGTTTCATAGTTTCAACGGATCGTTTCATGGCACTCAATAACCAAGCTTTACTGGACTACATTGCAGCGCATCCCGGCGCGGGCCGCGATGATATCCGGCAGCACGTCGCTCCCGACGTAAGCCCGCCAACGATCTGGCGCGCCCTTAAGAAACTTATCGATGAAGGCAAGCTTGAGGTTTCGGGCAAAGCCCGCGCCACCGGCTACAGCCTAGCAGGTCCGGCCGTCGTGCGCGCTCATGTGCAAACGCCCTATAACCGCCGAAGGCTGGTGACCTACTCGAAGGAATTTGTCGATCGCGATCTCCCGAACAAGACGTTCTATCTCAGCGGGAATGACCAGCAGCGGTTGCACGAGGCCGGACGGCAACAGCCGCTGCCGGTTCCTGCCGGCACATATGCGCGTCGTATACTTTAAAAGCTTCTCGTGGACCTTTCCTGGGCCTCATCGCGCATGGAAGGGAACACCTACAATATTCTTCAAACCGAGCGGATGATCCGCTTCGGGGAAGAAGCCTCCGGCAAGGACCGCAAGGAAGCGGTCATGATCCTCAATCACAAGGAAGCCATCCAATATGTCGTCGACAATCTCGCCCAGATAACGATCGGCCGCAGCGATCTATGCAATATTCACGCACTGCTCGCCGACGGCCTTCTTGCCGACCCGGCCATGGCGGGACGGCTGCGCCGCATGACCGTCGGCATTTCCCATTCAAGCTACAGCCCGCTTGACGACCGGTTCGCGATCGAGGAGGAGTTTGACATCCTTGTTCAAAAAGCCACGGCAATCACGGACCCGTTCGAGCAGTCCTTCTTCCTGCTGGTTCACATCCCCTATTTGCAGGCGTTCGAGGATGTGAACAAGCGAACTTCGCGCATTGTGTCCAATGTTCCGTTGTTGAAAGCCGACCTCGCGCCGCTCTCGTTTCTCACCATGAACGACGGCGAGTATATCGACGGTCTTATTGGCGTTTACGAGTTGAACAACGTTTCCCTGTTACGAGGGGTTTACATCGACGCATATCTGGCTTCGGCGCAGAACTACAAAGTGTTCCGGGCCGAAGTCGATACACCGGAAAAGGCGGCATTGGTCTATCGCGATTTCGTCCGCGAGGCTGTGCGCAGCTGGGTGCTTGACTGGAAAGATTTCCGTCCTGAAAACGTCATGGCCATGGCCGTCGAGGCAGGCATCCCGGATGCGGACCGTAAGCGGGTCGTCAGCTACGTTGGCCAGGAGTTTCACGGTCTGCATGAGGGCAACGTCATACGCTACCGGCTGCGCGCGGAGGATCTTGCCGGCATACGGCATAAGCAGGCCTAAAGGCCGTCGTATGCGCAATCTTATGCGTAACAAGAGTTGCGAGTCCGAGTGCGGACGCCGAGTCCAGGCCGGGAATTGCGCTCATACATTTATTGCAGTGGAAGACGAGACCCCATCAACGCTGAACTAAAGGATTGGCAGAGCATCGTCCCTCCGATAAATTTTGCTTGGATAAAGAGAGTGTAACTCAGAGGCGAGAAAAGACTCCCCCGTGCATTTACTCTCCGTCAGCAGGAAGTTATTCCACGACTGCCTGCATAGGATGAAGTACCTACAAGCCGCCTCGCGGCGATGTCCCGGGTAGCAATTGATTGTCCTTCAGCGCGGTGACAACCGTGGCGACGTACTCTGCAATCGCCTCATTGGCGTTCTCCGGGTCGATGGTGCGGACCGTGCCGGTCCAGACAATCTCATTCCTGGTTGCGTCAGACAGCGTGGTCTCGGAGTAATATACCGGATACTGATAGTAGCTTGGCGGCGTGTAGAAGCCGGCGCCGTACCATCCCGGATAGTACCAATTATAATAGCCAAATCCGAAGTTGGGCGGGAAATCGCCTGGGCTCGCATCGGTGCGCTGCTCAACTCGTATTAACCGAGTGACGAGCACGCCGTCGGCGCCGGCGCTTTGCACGGCCGCTTTGACACTCCCCTCGATATCTTTTCCAGGGTCTGCGACGAGCCGGTAACTTGGCAATGCATCGACGCCGGCCGCGCGCAGCGCGGCGACAAACCGATCTTCAAGGTTGCGCCGGATGGCTTCTTGTTCAATGGCTCCGACCACCATGATCTTTTTAAAAACCCGCGCTGCGTTCGCGTAGTCGGGATTGCTCCACTGGCTGACGATTCTTTTGACGGCGCACCCGCTTGCCGCGAATAGCAACCCCGCCGCTAACAGGATAAGTACCCTGTGACCTTTCGTCTCTCTCATGATGGATCTATCCCGGACCGCTTATGGATCGGCAAATTAACCATCCTTCTTCTCTGATGGGAGCTATAGCCCCGCACCGGTGAGCAATCAATCGCAGGAGGCGAAAAAAGACTCCCAGTACATTTTCTTCCCCATAATGCATTGCACTGTAAGACGCGACCCCATCAACCCGATCCCGATGGTAACCTTACTCAATTGACTAAGGATCAGAGCTTGGTTGCCCAAATGGTCGCCATGGGCCAGTTAAGTTTCCATGAGGCGAAAACTCATCCGCCTAGGAACGTCATCCTCCAGGCCCTAGGAGTACAACCCGAGACCGACGTCGTTATCACATCGAGTCAGCTACAAAGCGGCGATCAGATGCTGCTGTGTAGCGATGGTCTTTGGGGGAAAGTGGAAGCGGAGGAACTAACGGAGGTTGTTGAACGATTTCGACCCCGGCAGTTTGCGAAAGCTTGGTGCGACTCGCCAACGAACGCGGCGGAGGTTTTTACGGAAAAATGTTAGAGAATAACGCCGCACCTAAACGCTTGTGCAAAACGCTATCGCCTCACAGCCTACTATCACGTGCAGGTTTGGTTTGTTTGAAATTATTGATGACTTCCATAGACTAAGCGACACTCAGGATAATTCATTTTTTGGTTTCAATCTTCGCAGTAAGCTGTTCGCCTTTTCATCCGGCAGCGATTCCAATTCATCCAGGATGTTCGCTAACTCCTTTTCACCTAGAAATTTCCCCTGATGATCGTCGATCACAACGGCCATCTTCGCTACAGTGGGCGAATCAAACAGTAAAGCCATAGGGAGCTCTATGGTGAACGTCTTGATTACCCTCGAGATGACCTGCGACGCTAAAAGAGAATTGCCGCCGAGGTCGAAAAAATTGTCGTCGACACCTACCTGATCGAGCTTGAGAACATCTGCCCAGACCTGAACCAGAGTTTGCTCCGTGGGAGTGGCGGGTGGCAAAAAAGCAACTTGGAGCTTGGGTCTGGTTTGCCCCGGCGCGGGAAGGGCGTTGCGATCGATCTTAGCATTAGGAGTATGAGGTAGAGCATCGAGCAAGACAAACGCTGAAGGGATCATGTAGTCGGGAAGCTTTTCCTTTAAGAAGTCTCGCAGCTCGCTAACGTTAGGTGCAGAATTTCTGTTGGAGGTCACGTAGGCCACCAAACGACTATTTCCGAGTGGGTCCTCCCTTGCCACAATGACACCTTCTTTAATAAGAGGATGCTCGAGCAGCGCCGCTTCGGCCTCAGCAAGGTCTACTCGGTTACCACGGATTTTTACCTGAAAATCTTTACGCTCACGATATAGTACACAGCCATCTTGTAACATGCGGCCCAGGTCCCCTGTTCGATAGATCCGGTCAACCGCTTCACATGGATTGGACAAGAATGCCGCTCGGTCCGCAGCAGGTCTTCTCCAATATCCAGGGGATAGGTAGCGGCTCCTGATGGCGATTTCGCCAATCTCGTTGAAACCAATTGCGGTGCCACTCTCGTCGAGCAAAAGAATTTGCTTATCCTGGATCGCGTAGCCAATGGGCACCGTATGACTCGATATCACGGATTCTTTGTCAATGAAGTACTGGCTGACAAAGCCGGTCTCAGTCGCGCCCCACATATTCACGAAGACACAGTGGGGGGAGAAATTTGCTTGATAACCCATCGCGTCACTTTTAGTGGCTGCTTCGCCCGATAAAATGATCAAACGAAGTTTAGGAAACTGATCCATCCCCGCCACAGACTCCACAAAATGGCGAAACATTGTTGGGGTAGAATGATAGATGGTAATTTCTTGCTCTATCAGCCAGGCGATAAGATGACTCATCCCCATCATCCGAAAGTCCAGGGGAAAGATAGCGGCACCATTGAGCAAGGCGCCAAATAAATTTCTCATGGAAGCAGAAACGCTAGTGTAATGTAGAAGTGCCAGTCGATCGTCTGTGCAGATATGCAGGTCGTTCGTGTAGGTCATAGTGAAGTGCAACACATTTTGATGATTCTGGAGGACTCCCTTGGGTTGTCCGGTCGAACCTGACGTGTAGAGAATGCAGGCAATTCTCTTCGATGAAATCGACAGGCCCAGATTGCCGCTTGAAAGACTAGAGTCAAGCTCATCGATGTTGATAATTTGAAAGCTATTCTGAGCCAGTTGGCGGGCCAACGAAAGATTTCGCCCGTTGGTGACAAGCAGACGCGCATCTGAATCTTTCAGCATATATCCAAGCCTGCTTTGGGGACTTGAAGGGTCCAACGGCACGTAAAACTTACCGGCTTTCAATGCCCCCAGCAACGCCGCGATGACCGGCGCGTCATGATCGAGCAAAAGGCCGACAGGCTGCGCTTCCTCATCCCGCTGCTCCAAAATGGCTCGAGCGACCCGATTAGCCTCTTTGTTCAGTTCGTCATAAGTTCTTGCATGTTCTTTTGTCCTAACCGCCAACCGATCTGGATGTCGCCTTACAATATTCTCGAACCGCTCGGGAATCGATGTTTCGACTTCGTCCTTCTCGAACTCAACAAACGCGCCATTCGGATGAAAGCACTTGGCCCGTATATGTTCGTTTAAGCTTACGGCCATTGGGACACAATCTTACCTAAATAGAAGGGACGTTGTACAGGGAATGAATGCCAACGGAGCATCAGCAAACGACGAAGCTTATATGCCGCTATAGACGGTCGCTGCACAGCGCGCACGTACGGCGTCTTAGCTTACTCTTTTGGTAAGTATGATCATGCAATATTCAAAATGTTTCACAAAAAACACAGGAAAGCGTCCTTCGAGTGCAAACAATAAATCAAACATCTTACTGCCAAGTTTGTTGTTTGGTATTAATGCTTTCTGAAGATTTGAATCAAAGGAACGCCATGGCAACATCTTTACGGTCGCAATATCACTAAACCTATTCCACCATTCAATAGCGTGTACGTAATAATATAAGGTCGAGCCGTCTTCCCGCCTTGGCATTCTATTCCACTTCGTAAAGGCAGTTTGTGCTTTTCGGAGCACGCGAATAGGCAATCTTAGGAAGGAAATAATTGTATTTGGATTTCTATATACAATAATCACTGGTTTTCCTGGCTTGGTTACTCTGAGCAATTTTCGCACCGCCTCCTCCTGTTTGTTCTTATCGATATTAAAGATAGTAAGGAGGCTCACTGTGCAATCAAAGAAGTTGTCTTCCAGAGGAATATCGAAAAAACTGCCGTGCAAAAACACACCGTGATCGCCGATCTTCCGCCTGGCATCTTCTAAAGCTCCCAAAGATAAATCAACACAATACCTCTTCTCAAAATTCCTCGAATACTCCAAATACTCATTAAACTGTATGGGTCCAGATCCCATATCGAGTATATTTACGCCGCTTTCGGGTATGTGACGTAAAACTCTTAATCGAGATTGGCTTACATACGCCCTGGCATGCTCTCTTAGATCCTCCCATCTTCTGGCGGCTTCAGTGATTCCTCCTTCTGTTTTCCACGCCACTTTATTATAGAATAGTGAAACTCCCTCTTCTAAATCGTTTGTCATGGCATTCATCCAGAGAAACTCTTTTAGAGCCTAATTAACGACGAACTGTACGACGATTCACTTCTACAAATACGGTGGTTATGAATTAGGCCATTAGCAACAGTTCTCCGGCACCGACTTTACCGTCGCGGGCCGTATCGGATCAAGCGTCTAGTGGAAACGGCGCATTTTGCAAATCCCGCTAAAATGGGTCATTCCAACCGAGAAAGTGAGCATAGGTCGTGCCAAAAAGTGATGAGCAGTTTTTTTGCAATAATGCGCGACTCGAGCGAGCAACTGTGACATCCTGCCTCGCCTAGTTTCCTTTCTGCCACAGTGCGAACGGCGACTTGTTTTGCCAAGCCTGATTCATTTCTGGATTCCGCAATCGTAAAAAAAGGATTTTGCTGCGAGTAACAGTTGTTAACCTCGGTTGGTTGTTCTTCGCCGAGCATCTCGCGCGGAATGCCTTTACCATCGCCGCGCTCGCCATGACACTTAGGGCAGTCCGAATCTCGGTATAACCGGCGTCCTTAGGCGACCAGTCCTCGACTGCGCGCCGGTTCGGGCGAAACGATAATGGGCGATTGTAAAATATCGTTGGCGAAGCGCGGCGAAGAAGTTCTGAGAAATTGAACCACGGCGCGGCGCTCGGATTCGGTTAGGCCACCGCGTCCCACTATCCCGGTCCAGCGGATGCCATTGCTGACGACTTTCATAAAGTCGTCATTCGTTGGCAACATCCCGGTGGATGGAGATCGGAGAATTGATGGATTTTTATAGTGGCATGCTTCTTGCGATTTCTGCATATCGAACCCGAGAATTGTTAGGCGACAAATGCGCTGCGCGCACTCCGTTACGACGGCTCGGCCGATGCATTTTGTTAAGAACCTAAAATAGATTTTTTGTCGCCACCGGCTTTTGCGGCGCCGTAAGTTGGTCGTACGGAAATTCGATTATGTTGAGGCTGCGCGAAAGCTGTTCAAGTCCAAAAATAACCCAGTCGACCGGGCGCTCGATCAGCTGATCTATCCATCGAAGCCAGGTGGGAGGTGGGCTAAATGCAAGGCTTGCCGCGACTTGCTAGGATCGCCGCAATTGGCGTCGCAGTGATCGTCTTCATCGCGCTGCTGCCGTTATTGATCTACGGCATGGGTTGGTTTCTGGCATAAAGACCTTGAGCGGGCAAGGCTCTGACAGCGCAACTCGGAAAACACCGGCGTGATGGCAAGCCAAAGATCGGCGAGCGGTATTTCCTTGCTCGAAAAACTTTGCACCTCGACTAGGCCGAGCTCCCGCTAGCTGACGATTTTCTGTGGTGAATTTCCCAGTGTTTGTGTTGCTTTCGTTAATGAAGCGGCCACCGCCCGAGACGTTCTTTTGGTGCCGCGAATCTGAATCCGGCAAGATTAACGCGACCCCTGCAACTTCTTCGCAGCGAAAAGCCAGGTCGAGTTGTCGAAGTCTGTGACCCGAACGCGGCTCGCAGTTCTCTTCGTCTTCTAACGTTTTGAACGATTTGAACGGAGCAAAGCGGTTGAACGTTTTAAACGCGTTTACTCCCGGGTGGAACGACTGGAACCTTTGGAACGGGCGTTATTTTTGAGACAAAGCCGCTCAATCGCGAATGTCCTGCAGAAACCATTCGGTGGGAATCTCGCGGCCGACGCCGGCTTGCTTGGCGAGCTCGTAGACCTTGCCCGCCACCGCGTGGAACTGGGCGCCCTGCAGATTGCCGCGCTCGGAGTAAGTAATCTGATCCGGCGAGCTACGCCCTTTCACCTTGCCGTTAACCAGGTCAGCAAGCGTGACGCGGCGATCCGGCAGGGTGTTGCCGTGCTTGCGCCGGTCGCGGCGGCCGTCGCCATACTTCGGTTGCTGTGGGCGCGCCTCGTAGCCGACATGCTCGGCGTCGGTGGCGAGCTCGGGATGGCCGGTGGGCGCCGGCGTGTCGCCGAAGCGCAGGTAGACGTCGACCCGCTTCAGGCTTTCGGCGTCCGGTTTGCCGGTGCCGCCGACCACGACGATATGGGTGCCTTTTTCGAGCAGTGAGCCGTCGGTCACTTCGACCGCGGAATCGGTGAGGGCGGCCAGGATATGCGCGCCTTTGTAGACCTCTTCGGGACGGCTGCAGACTTTTACCTCGATATTGTATTTCTCCGCCATCTCGCGGCCGAAGCGCTCGCGGCTTGCGCGCGTCGGGCTGAACACCTGCAGCTTGTCGATTTTGCGCACGCGCGTGAACGCTTCCATATGCGTGCGCGCCATGCCGCCGGCGCCGAGCATGCCGACCACCTCCGCGTCTTGGTTCGCCAGGTACTTCACGCCGATGCCGCCGTCGGCGCCGACCCGCATGTGCTGCAGGTAGCCGTCGTTGATGAACGCCAGCGGCTCGGCGTTCTCTACCGAGGTCAGCAGGATCAGGCCGCAGTAAAGGCCGGGCCGCATGCAGTATTTTTCCTGCGTGACGATACCATTGTAGTCTTTTTCATAAATGATGTCGGACTTCATGCGGATGGCGAAGTAGCCGGCGGTCGATCCTCCCTCCATGGTGCCCCACTGGTAGTTCCGCGCCGGATCGCTGGTCGGAATACGGATGTCGATGCGCGGCCGGCAGACCGCCTCCTGGGCGGCGAGCTGCAAATAAGATTGTTCGAGCGCCGCAAGGGTGTCCTCCATGGTGAGGAGCTGTTCCACTTCTTGGTTATTGATGATGAGCGTCATAATGTATTTACCTCTCCGGCCGGTGGTTCAATGCGGCGGCCAGTTTAAGTCGTTCAAACCGTTCAACCGCTTTGCTCCGTTTAAATCGTTCAATCAAACACAACGCGGAACTTCGATTCGCGGCGAATTTAAGCATTACAGTGCAGCGTCGACGGCACCGGCCTAGCTTCCTATCGGCGGCATTTTGGGAAATTTGGCCAGCGCCGGATTCATGTGATCCCACGGCTGGGCGCTGGATGTGAAAATGTCCAAGGTCGGCTTATACAAGCTCGGGTCGTCGAGGCTCCCCGCCGTGATCATCGCGAGATCCGGCATAGCGCTGGTCTTGCCGAACAAACTCGCACCGCACTCGGGACAAAAACCGCGGCTCAAGGTGTTGCCACTGTCGGCTTTGGTGTCGTAATACTTAACCGCCCCCGTGATATTGAGCGCCGCGGCCGGCAGTCCGATGTCAGGTTCGTACGCACCGCCGCCGGCCTTTTGGCAATCGCGGCAGTGGCAATTACCCATAAAAAACGGCTCGGCGGTACATTCGTAGCGCACCCGACCGCAAAGGCAGCCTCCGGTAAATCGAGTAGCCATAGTTTTCACTCCTTGCTTGTCCGTCAATTCTTAACGCCACTATTATCGCCAATAGTTCGAGAAATCGATGCCTCGGCTGACGATTAGCCGGTTCGCTGTGAGCCGGGCCGCGCATCGACGCAGCGCGATCTCATTGGTCTCAGTCCTCTCGGCGGATGGCTGCCGACATTCGCGGCGAGCTAGAAGGCTTGTCCTGCTTTCCCGGCTTGACAGCGTCCCCACAGGTCTCATAGAAAAGATGGTGAACGGCGTTTATGAAATCGAGCCCGCCGTCGTGAGTCGAGTGATACAGATACTCGAGGCGAAGTAGGACGATAGGCAGCAGGCAAAAGTGAGCGAGAAATCCTGGGGATAAGATTTGTCAATACAGGTTTATGCAATGCAAGACGCGACCCGATCATCGACCATAACCTGTTCATCAGCGGTTACTTCCATTTTCTAATCACCGGCCGCGCCGAGAATGCGTATCCCTGAGCGCGTCCCCAAGCAATCTTGCAACCGAAGGAGCATGAAGTGAAAACCCCGATTCGTCTTGCCATTCTGGCGCTGGCTGCATTACCGGCCACCGCGCTGACCCAGCAGCAGAAAGTGACACCACCGGTCGCCACGTACTGGATGAGCATCGATACCACGAGCGGCCTGCCGATGGGCGGCATGGGCAGCGGCGGCGGCATGCCTGCGATGGACATCGGCCGCATGATGCTCGGCGGCGGCATGGAGGGCGGCGCGAACCGCTCGATGCTGCTGGAACTGGGGTCACAGCGCAGCGCGAGCGGCGCGCCGGCGGCATCGCATGAGATTCCCACGGGACTCAAGATGGGCGCCAGCCTGCCGCTGGAAACGCCGCAGCAGGCGCGTCGCCCCGAGCCGCGCGAAGACGGCATGCCCGAGAACTTCGAGAAACCGCGCGGACGCATGCTGATCTACTGGGGTTGCGGCGAGCAGGCCGGGCCGGGACAGCCTTACGTCGTTGATTTTGCGCGCATGACCCAGGGCGAAGTGCCGCAGGGTCTGACCAGCCGTCGCGTCAACGTGCAGCGCGGTCCGTCGCCTTCGCGAAGCCGCACCTACGGCGACTGGCCAAACCAGCGCGACAGCCAGCGCGTGCCCCGTGATGCCAGCCTGCGCGGCGAGCACATGGTCAAGGGCAACTACTCGCCGGACATCCGGTTTGCGCTAGCCGACAAATACGATTTCATGGAACCCGTGATTCTGGCGATGGTCAAGTCCGGCAGCGGCATCAAGCTGTCGTGGAACGGCGTTGGCAACGCGCATGGCTACTATGCATCCGCGATGGGCAGCAAGGAGGGCACTGAAGATATCGTGTTCTGGAGTTCGAGCAACAGCCGCGAGTTCGGCGATCAACTGATGACCTGGCTGGCGCCGGGCGAGGTAGCGCGCCTGGTGACAGAGAAGGTGGTATTGCCGAGCGCAACCACCGAATGCATCGTGCCGGCGCAGTTCGTTGCCGCTGCGCCTGCGGCATTCGTGCGTTTTATCGCCTATGGCGAAGAAGCCAATTTCGTCCATCCGCCGCGGCCGCAGGATCCCAAGGTCGAGTGGAACCAGGAATGGACCGCCAAGATACGTTTGAAGTCCACTGCAGCGGCGATCCTCGGCGAAGGGAGTATGGCCGGCGCGCCGCGCGGACGCGGGCTTGGCAGCGACAGCGCGGGCGCACAACCAGAAGGCGATACTGCCCAACGTGGAATCCCGGCGGGTGACCTGCTGAAGGAAGGCATCAACGTCTTGAAAGGGCTGTTCGGCCGGTAACGCCTTTAAGTGCGCTGGGCCAGGTTAACGTGCCAGGTCCTGCAATCACACAATTGTCGCAATCCAAGACACGACCCAATCAATTCGACCCATGAGAAAGATTTAACCACGTTGCCGCTGCGATGATTGAACACTATGCCGTTGCTAAATTCGCGGCGTCAGCCCTACTCGCAGCGGAATAGCTATGTTTGCCGGCTGATATTGGATCGCATCTGGAATTGAGAGAAGTGTGATCGCAAGACCAGGGTGGCGCCTTTGGCTGCTTAGACTCGACATTCCGATCGTTCAAGACCATGCGGATGTGCCGGGCAGTTCCGCGCCGCGGAAATTTCTCGCGGCATGAAACGATCGAATGATGGACGCTTGGCGCAGCGTTTTACCGCTTGACATGCGCCTAGCGGACAAACTACGTTCCGCGACGATAGCCCAACCATCAGGAGGCGGCGAATGGCGCAAGCTTTCCACGTACTGTTGCTCACGATCATTCTTTCGGTATTGCCGGTCTCGGCGCGGGCGGCTTCGGTCGAAGAGTTCTACAAAGGCAAAACCGTCCAGTTCATTGTCGGTGGTTCCGCCGGCGGCGGTTATGACACGTACACCAGGCTGATCGGCCGCCATATCGCTCAATACATCCCCGGCAAACCGGCCGCTGTCGTGCAAAATATGCCGGGTGCGGGCATGCTGATTGCGGCGAACTACATCTACAACAGCGCGCCCCGCGACGGCACGGTGATCGGCAATTGGTCCGGCCCGCTGATTATGCAGCACATGCTGGGCAACCCTGCGGTGCAATTCGAGGGGCGCAAATTTGGCTGGCTCGGCATGCCGACGGCGGATGCGATGGTGTGCATTACGACCGAACGTAGTGGCATCAGGAGCGCAGAGGATTGGCGCAAGGCCAAAACCCGAGTCAAACTGGGAGGCAATGGCCCCGGCACCAGCGGCACCGACGACACCAAGCTGCTCGCCGCCGCCGCGGAATTTCCCGTGCAGGTCATCGAGGGCTACAAGGGTACCGCAGACATCAGAATCGCCGCAGAGACAGGGGAACTCGACGGCAGCTGCACACTGAGCTGGCAATCGGCGAAAGTGACCTGGGCCAACGCACTGAAGGCCAAACAGGTTCATGTGGTTCTCCAGATGCCGCTCGAGCCGCATCCCGAGTTGAAGGGTGTTCCGCTCGCCATCGATTTCGCCAAGAGCGACGAAGGGAAAAAACTCCTGCGCATCGCCGCCGAGCTTTACGGCAAGCAGAGGCTTTATTCGCTGCCGCCGCAAGTGCCCGAGCAGCGCTTGCGCACACTGCAAAGAGCTTTCATCAGCACTCTCAAAGATCCGCAGTTTCTCGCCGAGGCGGAAAAGGCCAAGCTCGAGATCGACCCGATCGATGGAGCCGGAATAGAAAAGATGGTGAACGGAGTGTATGAAATCGAGCCCGCCGTCGTAAATCGAGTGAAACAGATACTCGAGTCGAAGTAGGGAGACCGGCACCAGGCAATAGGCAATAGTAAGCGAGAAATCCTCGGGGCAGATTTTGTCAGCGCAGCTTTATCCCAATGCACGATGTGACGCCATAATTTAACGGAGCTAGAAGGTTCGACATGAAGATTGTGGTTATCGGCGGCAACGGGATCATCGGCACAAAGCTGGTGAAGAACCTTCGTCAGCTTGGCCATGACGTAGTGGCGGCGTCACGCTCCTCGGGTGTCGATACTCTCACTGGCAAGGGACTGGCGGAAGCGATGACCGGCGCGCAGGTGGTCGTCGACGTGGCCAACTCGCCTTCGTGGGAGGACAACGCAGTTTTAGAGTTCTTCGAGACGTCGACTCATAACCTCCTTGCCGCAGAATCGGCGGCCGGCGTGGGACATCATGTGGCGCTGTCGGTCGTCGGCGCCGAGCGCCTGCTTGCGAGTGGTTACTTTCGCGCCAAGATGGCCCAAGAAAACCTGATCAAAGCCTCCCCGGTTCCCTATACGATCGTCCGCGCAACGCAGTTTTTCGAGTTCGTCGGCGGCATCGCCCAATCGGCGACCGACGGTCAAACGGTCCGGCTGCCACCTGCGCTTTTCCAGCCCATCGTGTCGGATGACGTCGCTGCCGCTCTGGTCGACGTCGTCGTCGGTGCGCCGTTGAACGGCATGGTCGAGTTGGCCGGTCCCGAACCAGTGCCGCTCGACAAACTCGTCGGAAGATTCCTGATCGCAACCCAGGATCCACGTCAGGTGGTCGCAGATGTCCACGCACGCTACTTCGGCCTAGAGTTGAACGATCAATCGCTCCCCCCCGGCGAAAACCCGCGCATCGGTCCGACGCGTTTCGCGGACTGGCTCGGCCGCTCCAGACCTCAGGCGTAAGCTAGCAGGCAGGGTCGAGGCCCAGATCACCCCTGCCTGGAATCAGGCAAGATTAGCGATTCGAAATCAGGCGTCCGCGCGTCAAATCCTTCGCCGCGTCCGGGTGTGGCAGTCTTCGATTTGCGACGGTAAAGTGTGGTGAAATGGAATTCTCGTTGGATAACCACAGCGCTTCCCTTGATGAAAAATCTCGCGCTTCGCAGGTTCGGGGCGGGCAGATTCTCGATTGGCTGATGTCGGGAACCCACGATGAACCGGTTATCGACAAGATCTTTGTCGAACTGTGCCGCCGGCTGAGAGTTGCCGGCGTGCCGGTGGCCAGGGCGAGCCTGCACTTTCGCACCCATCATCCTCAATGGCTCGGCGCCCGGATCATTTGGCGCAGCGGCATGCACGCCGCTGAAATACAAACCGTCGGCTATCACGTCGAGGCGACCGCGGAGTTCTTGAAGAGCCCGCTGCGGACGATCATCGAAGGCGCCAATGAGATCAGGCAGCGGCTGCAAAGCGGCGCAGTGGAAATCTTGAGTCATCCGCTGTGCGAGGAGCTGCGCGCCGAGGGGCTTACCGACTACATCGCCTGGCCTCTCGACCATACACTGGGCAAGCGCCATCTGGTTACTTTCGCAACCGAGGCAGCGGGCGGATTCGACGACGATCACGTCGCGGTCCTCGCCGAGATTCTCCCCGTTCTTGCTCTGGTCAGCGAAATTCGCTTGAAAAACCAGCTTGCCCGGACTCTCTTGGAAACCTATGTCGGCCCCCATGCCAGCGAAAAAATCCTTGACGGCGCCACCACCCGCGGCAGCGGCGCGACGGTCGATGCCGCGATTATTATCTGCGATCTGCGCAACTTCACCGCCTTGTCAAACCTTCGGCCGCGGGATGAAGTCATCGATATTCTAAACGGCTACTTCGACGCGATGACGGAGCCGATTGTGCGCAACGGCGGCGAGATCCTGAAGTTCATGGGCGACGGCCTTCTGGCGATATTTCCTCTGAGCAATCCGACTGCCTGCGGCGATCTATTGCGAGCGATCGGCGAAGCGCAAACGGCACTAGCAAGGTTAAACGAGCAAAACCTTTTGGCGGGGCGCGATGCATTGGGCTACGGCATCGGCGTGCATGTCGGCGAGGTCATGTATGGCAATATCGGATCGCGCAATCGCCTCGACTTTACGGTGATCGGGCCGGCGGTCAATATCGCGTCGCGGCTCGAAGCCTTGACCAAGGCGCTCAAACGATCGGTGCTATTTTCCAAGGCCTTCGTCGAAAGGGCGGGCTGCGAAAGCAAGCTGGAAGATGTCGGATCCTATCCGTTGAAAGGCCTTAACGAGCCCGTCACGGCGTTCGCGTTCGCAACTGACCAAGTGGCCGGGAATCAAGCCGGCTAGGAAGAACGGTCAAATGTTTTCAGGCTGTTAAAAAAGGCCCACCTGCTTGTTTGCGCTCGATCGCCTCGCATCAGGCGAGAAAGTTCAACATCGCGGTTTCGAGGTTGTACATCGCCCCGGCGATCTTGATCGTGCCTTTGGACTCAAGCTCTGCCAGTACCGGACTCCTCTTGCGAATGTCGGCGATCGTCAACTCGACGTTTTTTTGCGCCACGGCGTCGACGTAGGCGGCGTTCTTCGCAGATAATTCGCCTTTGAATTGGGTCGCTTTCACCGCCGGTTTGATCTTCGCGAGCAGACCGGTCAGGTTGCCCAGCTCGGCGTTATCGATGGCACCCTTGATCGCACCGCAAGCGCTGTGCCCCATCACCAGGACGACTTTCGCCCCCGCCAGCTTGCAGGAAAATTCCATGCTGCCCAGGATGTCGTCGTTGGCGATGTTGCCGGCGACGCGGGCGTTGAAGATATCGCCGATGCCGAGATCCATGATCGTTTCGGCAGGCGCGCGCGAGTCGATGCAGCTCAGGACGACCGCCAACGGATACTGTCCTTTGGCGGTGGCTTTCTGTTCGCTGAGATAGTTGCGCGAGGTCTTGAGGCCTTTGCTGAAATTCTTGTTGCCGCGCTTGAACGCCGCCAGGATCTCATCCGGCGTCATCTTGTCGCGTTTTTCTTTGCCCAACGCGTCGGCGTAGACCAAGCTTGCGGACAAGTTCACGCCAAAAACTCCGGTCAGCGCCGCGCCGCTGGTCAGCCTGAGAAAAGTGCGCCGACTTAAATCCTGAGATTCCCCGCCGGCAGCCCCGATGGTTCTTGATTGCATGACGATTCTCCTTACGATTGGGTTTTTTTTGTTGGTGACTCGTGGTAACCGAAGTTTTCAGGAATTACAACGTTATTTTTTGCGTGCGTCGCGGCAACAAGATCCGCCGTGACGGGACCATTTAACCGCGGACGCTACAAGGGGATCCTATGCGATCGGGATGGCGGACTTGTGGAATTGCTTCGTTACGTTCGTGGCGATCCGATCACGGACGAATGTCGCAATGTGGGACCCGCCTAGGGCTCAGTGTTCGTTTCGCATCGGCAAATGGTTAAACATCATCAAACCAATGAAGCGAGAATAGATTATCCATAACCATAAGCCCGGCAAGGAAGAGCAGCAGCGCAAATCCCGCATAGACCAACTTCACGATGACGCTTAAAATCGATACGGGAGGCGTCTGCCACTCCAAGCCGAAGTCTTTGAAGACCGGTTTCAAGGTGAAGTGAAAAAGCGGCTGGTACGGCTTGTAAATCGTCCGCCTCAAGTGGGGCGCGTATAAGCGCAGCATCTCGGGCGTCCAGTCGGCGGCGAAGCGGACGAAGCCGGATACTCGACCGAACCCTGAGAAGCCATGAAACTCGGGAAAGCTAACGCCGAGCATTTTACTCATCTCTTCTCTAAACGCGGCGTAATCCTTGCGCTTCATTTTCAGAACCAGGATCAACAGCTTGGTCGGATCGAGGTTTGCAAACGCCTGCTTGAGCTCCCACAGCAGACCCCGGCCTCGGCCGGCGCGAATCACAACCAGCGCAGCAGAGCGCATCTGATCGCTGACGACTGACTGCCACTCGGCGTCCGACGCATACAATCGAGCTGCGCCAGGTGTGGGCAGCTTCTCGCCCGGTCTGCCGATGGCGACCAGATCGCCAAACGGCCGCAAAACGTCGCGCAGCTGTTCCTCCTCGGTAATGAGCCCGGAAACTAAACGCGGCAATAAAAAAGACCAAGCGACATACCTCAAAACCGACCTATCGGCTTCGAACGCTCTTAGATAAAGGACGTCCGGTTTCGCATCGCCGAAAATATTGCCGGCACTCGCCTGCGCCCGATACTGGCGGCCGCGCCAACAGAGAAATGCCCCGCCGAGGATCATGGCCATCGAGATGAAGCGCGCCGCAAATGGAAAGTCGATTTCGCGGGAGTCCAAGTAACCTAAAATAGTGGCAATTAAAAATCCGGCGACGATTAACGTAATGCCGCTGCGATTGTAAATCGTTCCTGGTTCCACTCGATTTTTTATTTCATCCCGACCGGCCCGCAGTGACGGAACTGCGCCGCGGGAAATCCCAATGGGTGAAGGTCTCAGTTTTGCTCGCAAGACATCTATAAAACAAATTCGACAGAGAAAACATGGACAGGAGTCGTTCTCGATCGTGTTCCGTGGAAGGAGAAAAGCGGACTACGTTATGATTGAAAGGCCGACGCGTCGCATGTTAGTAGCGATTGGTGGAGCCGATTGATCGATGGACCCGGCATAGAAAAGAGGGTGAACGGATTGTATGACGCTAAGCCCGTCGTGGTGAGAGAATGAAACAAATATGGGAGTCAAAGTGGGACGATCGGCAATTGCGGCAAATCTGCCACCGCAGTCGTGAAGATAATTAAGTCATAAAAGTATGACCCTGATCACTGAACCTGTTCACTTTCTTGACTAAGGAGGTCGATCGATCAAGGCTCTTTTTAAAAACCTTCGTCGAAAGGGCGGGCTGCGAGAGCAAGTTGAAAGTTGTTGGAGTCTATCCGTCGAGGGGTCTTAGCGAGCCCGTCACGGCGTTCGCGTTCGCAACTGACCAAGTGGCCGGGAATCAAGCCGGCTAGGTATTTTTGCTGAGTGACCGGACGGTGAGAATCGTCAATCAATCGACCGCCAACCTACGCTTAGTAGCCCGCGCACCGGCGATGAAATTCACGCGATGTTTATGAGGCGCGAAGAGGCAGTGGACCGAAACATGTAGATCGACTCATACAACCCGCTCACGGTTAAGTTAGTTTGAATTATGCCACAAGCGCGTCTTGCGACTGAAAGCCGTAGCCAAGGCAACGGAAAATAAGTCAACACTAAGGCTCGACCCCAAAGGCGACCCGCACGGGATGGTTAGACCGATACGAAGGGTGAGGGTCTGAGACCTGAGGATTACCCCAACCCCGACCCCAATTCCAAAATTTGACGCTCGTTTTGTTGCTAGAATTTCAGCCGCCTCGGGCCAACCAGCTAATGGCATCGCGCATTTCGTAAAACACGCTGACATCAATTTTCATATCTAAAAGACAATCGCCTAAAATCCCCAGGTGGTGATACTGTTCCATATCCGGCGACGAGATCAAGGCAATTTTGTTACTGTGCGGCCACGCGGCAATATCAAACGTAAGCGCGATTTCCCTAACGTCAGACGGCAAAAACTGGCATTTGGAATCCTGAAAATCGACAAGAATTTTGCAATCGAGAAAAGTCTGCGTGGCCTCGGCGAGTTTGTCGAGGACGTGCCGAAATGCGGCAATATCCATCGAGCCGCGTATGAACATGATCACATAATTATCCCGATCAAGTCCTCTAAGAATTTTAATCTGGTAATCCATCAATCCTCGTCATAAGTTATTTGGCAACGTGCAGCTTTGGCAGTTTACGCCAGGTTTTCACCTTCTTTCGATTTGACCCGTATTGGCCCTGAAACGGGCCCGTATTGGATCGGTTTTGGGCCCGGATATTTCACTTTACATGGGTTCGAAGAGGGCCATCTTGTGCTCGATCAAAGATAAGTCCGAGCGCACCAATTGTCTTGATAGTAGACGACAAGAAATTGACAGCAGCGGTCGCTCGCAGCGGTGAGCGAAAAAGCCGCATTGACTTAACCGGGGCGCGCTTCTTGGCGCAAGCAATATGGTTCAGCTCGGCGCGCGGCAACGACCAACCGCCTGCCGAATTGGATGAATCTGTAGGTAGTTTATTCGTCTCTTCCATCGCGGTCTCGGCAATCGGCGCCGAAGAATTGACAATCGCTGTGCGACGGCGTTAAACAGAGACAACTTCGGGTTAAGTATGGAATCGATGATCTCCGTAGCTGCGATGAGCGGTTGGCTTGAAACCGTCACCGCGGCAGGAAAGAGTCCCGATCCGATCCTCGCCGCCGTCGGCCTGGATCGCGTTGTGCTTGACAATCCGGAGGCATTCGTCCCCAGCGCCACTTTCGCTCGGCTGCTGGAAGAGACAGCGCGGCAAACGGGTGATGATGACTTCGGACTTCACTTCGGTGAGCGCTTCGATCCTAAGAATATAGGTCCTTTGGCCTACGTCGTGATCAACTCGCCGACGATCTTAGCCGGCATCGAAAATGGGTCGCGCTATTTCAAAGTGCACAACCAGGACGTGACCACATCATTGGAGGTGGCGGGAGAGCGGGTCTATATTCGTTATCGCTTCACCGACCTGGGATTGGATTCGCCGCGCCAACATAACGAATACAGTATGGCGGTGATGCTAAATACGGCTCGCTTGGTGGCCGGAAGCGATTGGACTCCACGGGAAGTCCATTTCGCGCATCATTCGCCAACTCAGGTTCAGGAACATAGTAGGATATTTCGCGCGCCGGTACTTTTCGGCTGTCCGACCAACGCGCTGGTTGTCGAGCGCGAGTTCCTTGATCGGCACGTACCGGCGGCGGACAAACGACTTTATCGAATTCTGCAGCGATATTTGGAACACGTACTCGCTGATGTCCCGAGAGAAGACAAGCTGCTCGCCGCGGTGCGAAAAACCATTGCCGAAGCGATGCGCGAGGGGGAGCCGACGCTAAAACGGGTTGCCAAGAAATTGGCGTTGAGCCAGCGCACATTAGAGCGACGCTTGAAGGAACGCGGACCGGGTTTCAAAAAGCTGATGGGAGATACCCGTCGCCGGTTTGCCATAAACTATCTAAAAGACCGAGACCACACGCTCACACAAATCGCCTTTCTATTGGGTTATTCAGAAGTCAGCGCCTTCAACCGCGCGTTTAAACGCTGGACCGGCGCAACGCCGTTAAAATATCGGCAAACAAAAATCAGGATGTGAGAACATCAGATAAATTCCCGCCGATCTCAATATTCGCGCTTGCCGCTCGCCGACCACTTATGGTTGAGAGCAAGGCGTCTTAGCACGTCTTAGGGTCAGGCTGAGGTGACCCTATTTCCCGTGCCAAGTCTACCATCGCCGAGAGATAAGATAGTCAAGTTATAAAAGTATGACCCTGGCGGGTATAGAAGCGATTGAACGGCTTGAACATTTCTAACGTTGGCTTATTTGTGTGGGACGTGTTCGAATGTTTACCGGGTCTCGGCGAAAGGGGAAAGCGATGGGATTACCAATAGGCGTCTGCGCGCGAGTTTGTGTCGCTGTGGCTCTCAGCATCTTTTGGGCTGCGCTGCACGCTCCCATGAGCTTGGCGGCTGCTGCCGGTGCGCCGGTTGGGGGCAAAGGCGAGTCCCTTGACTCCTTATATCAAAGAGCAAAAGCGGAAGGTCGCGTGGTGGTCTATGCCGCCGCGTCGACCAATACCGAACAAATTGTCTTTCCTGCCTTCGAAAAGCGCTTCCCGGGAATCAAGGTGAATCATGTAAACGCCACGGCCGACAAGCTCGTGGCGCGCGCCATCGCCGAAGCGCGCGGCGGTAAAACCCTCGGCGATGTTATGAGCGGTACACTGAACTATGTGGCTCAGGCGCGCGAACAAGGGCTGTTGCTCGATCTCAACTTGCCGGAGGCTGGCGCCTATCCTGCGGCCTTGAAAGGCCCCGACTGGGTGGGCACCGACACCGAATATTTCATTGCCGCGTGGAATACGAGTCGGGTCAAAAAAGGCGACGAGCCGAGAACATTTGAAGACTTCGGTGACGCGAAATGGGCCAACCGGCTGAGCGCTGAACCGAGGGATTTTCCGGTTTTGTTGGGTCTCGCGAAGTACAAGTACCAGAGCGACGACAAAGCTATCGAGATATTCAAGAAGATCGCGTCCAACAAACCTGAATTTTTCAAGGGCCACTCGCAACTTGCCGAACTGCTGACAGCCGGACAGGCGGATGTTTGTGTGACCTGCTACGCCCATCATATTCCACCGCTACAGAAAAAAGGCGCGCCGCTACAGATCATGATGACTGAAGGCGTCGGCCGTATCGGCGGCAGCGTGACCTTGCTTAAAGGCGCTCCCAATCCCAACGCGGGTTTACTTTGGGCCCGCTGGCTTATCAGTGAAGAGGGGCAGAAGGTATTCGCTCAGGCAGGCGAGACACCCGCCCACCCGAAGGTGGAGCCGGTGGAGAAAATTCTTCCGGCGAAAACTTATATGCTTTCGGCGGACGATACCAAGAATTATCCCAAGTACGAGAAGCTGTGGAACGAGATTTTCCAGCTTCGTTGAAATTGCAAAAGCACGGACTAGCAAGATTTGTTCTTGAGTTCATTGCTCTCACGCTGACTATGATGCTTCGACAATTAGTCGATAACTCATGCCTTACCCTAACACCGGACACGAGCACCACACCCGGTTAACGGGACGGTTCCGCTGATAACGGTGAGACCGAGTCTGTCAAGTTCGTCAGCTATATCCCCATCGAGACCGTATCCGAAGGAGAAGCAAGACAGTCTAGGATTAAAAGTATGGACCTCGATTTCCTTCCGGGGCATTGGTTTTTTATCTTAACAAGCCGATTTCCGGGTCGAAAAAGCCCGTCTAAGCCCTGAACCGACGCTTTTTATGCTATCTTCTGTGGTGAAACCGAGCAGTTGTGCTGGTTGACCCCGCAATTAACCCCGGAGCCGAATAACGATGTCGAGGAGACAAGCCAATGGCTGAATACATTCCGAGCCCGAGAGATTGGGTGCGCGAGCAGGTCGAACTCTACGAGCGTACGGGCGGCGCCGAAGGCAACACGCTGCGCGATACCGGATTGCCGGTCATCATCGTTACTCACACAGGCAACAAGACCGGAGCCATTCGCAAGACGCCGCTGATGCGTGTCAAGGACGGCACCAACTATGTGCTGGTCGGGTCGACGGGCGGAGCGCCCAAGAATCCGGTTTGGGTCTACAACCTGCGTGCCAATCCGCTAGTGGAGCTTCGCGATCTGGCAGTGGTGCGGAAGATGCGGGTGCGCGAGGTCAGCGACACGGCGGAGCGAGAACGCCTGTGGAAAGCTGCCGTGGCGGCCTATCCGCCGTATTCGGAGTATCAGACTCGAACGACCCGGGTGATTCCGATCTTCGTGGCGGAGCCGGTGAGCTAGCGCTAGACCTTCGTCCTCCCAAAGGGGTGCGCGAAATGTCTGCGGTTCGTGCAATAGACGATAGTGGAATAGACAATAGTTTCGGGCTTTGGGTTCTTAGATAATTTTACCTCACCTGTTCGGCGGGGGACTCATAAACAAATAACCAAAGCCTGACACTGTGTTCCATTTCTGTGTTCCCACACTCAACGCGTAGTAGCCTGAATGCTACGATGCTAGACCCGACCCCTGAAATTTACCAATTAGTTTTCTATGGCTTTCCGACCCTCGACGGCAAAATCATCTCTAAAGTCGCCACCGAACAGCGGGGACACCGGAACCGTATAGCGCGCCGTGTGTCGCGCAGAGATCGGTAGGCAACAACCCGGGCTTCTTTAAGGATACCGCCGTCGAGCAAGCGGTTGCCCGATGAGTTGGCCTTGGAAAGCGCATAGCCCGCTGCGACCGCATAGATGAGTATGCTAGCCGAGTCATGGGAAGGGAACGAGAGAACACGCAATCAATAGCAAAAGTATAGCCCTGATCCCGATCTGTGACCCATATCTGGCTCCCAGCACCTCGGCCGCTCTGTTGTGCAAAACCGGGCCGGGGTATAAGATCGACAAAAGTATACCTTTAGGGGATCTTCAGCATGGGCATGAACATAAAGAGCGACGATACGCACCGTCGAGCCAAGCAATTGGCGCGCATCACGGGCGAGACAATCGCCGAGGCTGTGGACAACGCGGTCACCGAGCGCCTGGAACGCTTGCGGCGTCAACGGAATCGGAAAGCGCTCGCAGCGAAACTCCTGAAGTTGGGTGACCAATGCAGCCGGTTGCCTGTGATCGATGAACGATCGGCCGAAGAGATGCTTTACGACGACAGCGGTTTGCCGCGATGATCGTCGTCGATACTTCTGCGCTCATCGCGATCCTCGACCGGGAGCCCGATGCGGCGGTATACGCAGAAGCGATCGCTGAGGCGGATGCCCCGCTCATTTCCGCGGCGAGTCTGCTCGAATTGCACATCGTGATGCTCAATCGGCACGGCGCCAGGGCCGCGCAGATCGTCGACCGGATGATCCAAGACGCCGGTATACAAATCGAAAACTTCACCGCGCAGCATCTCGAGCTCGCGCGAGCAGCCTATTCCCGCTATGGCAAAGGCAGAAACAGCGCGGGGCTCAACTACGGAGATTGTTTTTCTTACGCGCTAGCCAAGGCCACCGGTCTGCCGTTGCTCTTCAAGGGGGAAGATTTTTCAAAAACCGACTTACTGACGGTTTTAGCCAATACTTGAGCAAAGAATCAAAGCCTGACACCCGCGACTGTGCCCAAGTATCCCCGGAGCCGAGTAACCATGTCGAGGAGATTAGCCCATGGCTGAATACATCCCGAGCCCGAGAGATTGGGTGCGCGAGCAGGTCGAACTCTACGAGCGTACGGGCGGCGCCGAAGGCAACACGCTGCGCGATACCGGATTGCCGGTCATCATCGTCACTCACACAGGCAACAAGACCGGAGCCATTCGCAAGACGCCGCTGATGCGTGTCAAGGACGGCACCAACTATGTGCTGGTCGGGTCGACGGGCGGAGCGCCCAAGAATCCGGTTTGGGTCTACAACCTGCGTGCCAATCCGCTAGTGGAGCTTCGCGATCTGGCAGTGGTGCGGAAGATGCGGGTGCGCGAGGTCACCGACACGGCGGAGCGAGAACGCCTGTGGAAAGCCGCCGTGGCGGCCTATCCGCCGTATTCGGAGTATCAGACTCGAACGACCCGGGTGATTCCGATCTTCGTGGCGGAGCCGGTGAGCTAGCGCTAGACCTTCGTCCTCCCAAAGGGGTGCGCGAAATGTCTGCGGTTCGTGCAATAGACGATAGTGGAATAGACAATAGTTTCGGGCTTTGGGTTCTTAGATAATTTTAACTCATCTGTTCGGCGGGGGACTCATAAACAAATAACCAAAGCCTGACACTGTGTTCCATTTCTGTGTTCCCAGACTCAACGCGTAGTAGCCTGAATGCTACGATGCTAGACCCGACCCCTGAAATTTCACTGAAATTTCAAAAAGCCGACACGATCCCTTTGGGTCGCCGTTTCTCGCTCAGCGAACGCCGTGCGTGGCGATTGCTTTGCGCAGCTCAGTGCATACGGGACCGAGCGCCGTCGTGAGGTCGCCGCCCTTCTTCAGGACGTAGGTCACCTGTGTAATGCCGAGCAGGTCCGAAGGAATCTTCACATCGGCATCGTGCTCGCGAATCAAGAAGACGCGCTGTCGGTCGAGCACGCCCATGAAGAGGCCAAGCTCGAAGATCACATTGTCACGAGGGGCCAGTTTCTCTGCCTCGCGGCTGATGACTGTGTCGTCTGGCGAAATGATGAAGGCGGCAAAATCTGAGCCGCCGGCAATCTGCGCGAGGGAATCAAAGGCGACGCCGCCGGGCCCGAACACTCCGTCCTTCCAGATAATCGCGTTGAACTTGTCGTACTTGAAACCAGCCTGCAATTCGTTCGCGATTGAAAGTGCCTCAGTGGAACTGCCGATGAAGAGCACTGGCTGTGGATTCGGCGGCTGAACGAACGCTGAACGTTGTCTCAGACGATGAGAGACGAGCTGGGAGAGAGCCTTGAACACAAGGGGATGCGCCTCACACGCTGCCCGAAAAGCCGGTTCCGGAACCTTCAACGCCACGACAACCGAATTTGCGCGAACGGTCGAGGAACGCCGCGCGGCGGCATCGAGAGCGGCCATCTCGCCGATACACGTCCCTTCCGTCCGCGTCCCGACAAAGCGATCGTTAACCAGCACGTTCGCATCGCCGGCGAGCAAGAAGAAGACATCGTTGTCAGCGCCGTCCTGTCGAACGATGTCCGCGCCGCCGTCGAATTGAACGATCTCTCCTCCCTCGGCAAGCGCTTCGGCGAGCGACTTGTCGTTTCGGACGATGTCCTGCTTCTGAAGTACATCGAGAAGCAACCCGCGGCCGGTGCCACCCTCAAAACGCTCTTTCATGGAAATCCTCTTCTGCTACGAACGCGAAAATCATCGTACTGCCATGTCTTCGGTTTACAGAGACCGTAATCCCCAGGACAGTGCTCGCGCGGCGATTGCCAACACCGAGTGGGTGAATGCTCAACGCGTGAACTATCCTCGCAGCCACGAAGGCAGCGCGCGCTCAAGACGCGAGCCCGTTCCGTTCTCTTCGGTCATAACAACCACACTCGTCCATGGCTGATGCGGCCTGAACACTGTTGCGGTTCCTGCCAGTCTCTTTCGGCTAGCCAGCTTGAACACTAGGAGTATCAAAAAATTCACACCAACGTCCGGATTGTCGACGATCGATTGCATGGAATCGAAGTCGGTCGAACTGGGAGCCGGCGCAAACGTCGGATGCGAATGCCACTCGCCGAGGTAATTGAAGCGCGTGAAATCATTGCCCGTACGCGCAAAGAACGCCTGCAGCTGAGTGGCATGGCTGGACGCGTCGCGTACGAAATGGACCTGCGATCCTCCCGACCGCTGAACCGAAATATCGACGACTCGGAACAGCTCGTCACAGACGTGCTCACCCATCAGCAGCCCCCCGATCTCCTGAGTCTTGGCTCGTCGGAGTTCCTCCCGTATCCGTTTGGTTATCTGAGCCGGCAAAAGTACCTGCATCCTGGTGATCCGCTAGCAACTGGACGATCCTCGCAACTTCAGCGGCCCTTTCTTCAGAATTCGCTGGTGTCGATGCCTCGGAGGTCATCGGTTGCCCAACGTCTATGGGATATGTGTCAAATGGTGCGTCGAATATCCACTGCTTTGCGAGGCCGACAAGGTAAACCGAGTGCGGAAAAGTTGAGGGCGTCCGTGAGATGAGTGTGTCGATCGCAAGCCGCGCGGCATGTGCCGCAATTGTAGTCACGTCTGCGTCGTCGGCGATCAGAGCCGCTTCTTCTGCGCCGCCATAATCGGTCGTCGATCGAGGGATCGGCTTGCCTTGATCAGCGCACCAGGCCTCGATGGTCCGGCGCATCGAGGCCGGATCAGGTTCATGGCCAGGACGGTGGCGAGCTATGAGTCCACCAAAGCCCCCGCCGAACACCTCGGCCCAGACGAGGGTCGTCTTGGCGACCGCGACAGCCGCGCACAAATAATTGAAAGCGATCGGATTTGCGGTTGCATCGATTAGCATGTCGCACTCGGCGAGACTCTCAATTAGGGTCTCGACGCTTCCGCTGGATTCCTGTCCGCCCAGACGATGCCGGCGCTTTTCGCAAATCGCTCCAGGATTGACGAGCTGAATTCGGCGGGCAACGCCGTCGGCTTTATGAGTTCCGATCTCCCGCCAATCCAAGTCGTGGCGCACGAGATTGTCAGGCAGCATGATGTCATCGTCGACCAGGAAAAATCTCTTCGCTCCAGAACGGGCCAATATCACGGCAATCTTGCTGCCCATGGACCCGCATCCGACAACGCCGATTTTTCGCTCCGCTAGAACCGCATGATCGGTGTCGAGCCGTGTCGATGGAGGGGGAGGCATAATTACAACTGGGCGCCAAACCTGGCCGTCCTCATCGCCGAGGCCATAAACGTGTACGCTCGATCCCTGAAAGAGCAGGACGTGTGACACCTTTGGAATCGCCAAGCCGCGCTCGGCGGTCACTGCGCGCAAGTCGGCCGGGGTCTTCGCTGACGGTAGCCGAACGTCCTCCGGCCACTTGAAGCCGGCGATATCCCGTTCCCATCCTTCAGTGCGAAATGGCTCTGGCATCTCCGGCTCGATCCAAGTCTCACCGCTAGGCAGTGAGACAGAACTGATAGCGGTGACCCACGACTCTTCGCGCAAGGCGCCTACCGCCTTGCCCAAGACTGCTACACCCTCGTCGAGAGTCGCGAAGAGTTCGACCGCAGCCCGCGTGATCACGAATCTCGAAAACCTGTTTCGGACGTACTGCCCGAGCGTGATCTTGTGACGAGAGGCGACAGCGGTCTCCTCGCTGGTCGGGCTTTCGCCTTGCAAGAGTCGAAAGGCACTCACGACCATGTCGGCGCCGGTGATCTCCGGATGCCAGTTGTCCGGACCGTACTCGAGGCACAATTCACCGCCTGGCCCATACTGATGTGACGACCATCGGTCCGAGTCCCCGCGCGGCAGCACCACGGGCGGGGAGTACGGAAAGTGGTTCGGGTACCGCAAGGACACCGGGTATGTACGCTCGCCAGTCGAGATATCAATGTCCCAGATCAGACGCAACGAGCCGTCGATCCTGAGCCCACGCGGTGTCATCCAGGGAACCTGCGATGCGAGCCGTTCGATCGCCTCCCGCTCCCGTTTGCTGCGCGCGCTGTCTTGGAAGTACCAGATCATGCGAAACCGTCCGGCTTCGCGGGACCCGTCGGTCGATTCGGGAAGCTGAAAGCGGAAGGTGCCGAAGTCGCGGGTTTCAGCGACCCGGCCGTCCCCATGGCACGGGCAGCCTTCGCGACCGCATCGCCCTTGTCGGCCAGCTCGTTGACAGCGACGTCGTAGGTCAGCCCGGATCGCTTCCGCGATTTCCCAAACGCGGTGCGCGCCGCATCATTGCTACTATCGTACGCAATGGGCCCGATCGCCGTCTCCGTCCCCGAGCAGCGGGATTGTTCTCGTTCGGCGGCAACAACACCTCGGCTCGCCGAGCAGCGCACGAGCTCGCTCTTGATGCCAAGCCGGGTCACGTTCATTGGCCCGTACTCGAACCCGATTGCCAACCCGAGCTCTGACGCGTCGGTGCCATTGGCTTTCAGCTTTGACAGCGCGAGCTCGAAGCTGCTGCGCATGCCTCCGGCGCACAGAGTCATGTTGCTGATTGTTTCGATCGCATCCGACGTCTGCGCCGTACCTTCCACCAGCAGCCCATGAACACAGTCCCCGATAAACCGCACCTTGCGGCCGGCGAAGTCGGTGTGAAGCACAGCGTCCAGTTCACTGCGCAGAACGTGGAGCGCGCGCACGACATGCTTCGAAGCGGTGTCAGTGGTGATGTTCTTGGTGACGTAGGCGGTGAAGCCGTCGATATCGGAATAGACCGTAGCCGCATCCTGACGCCGCGAGTTCTTTACTGACAGTTCTTCGATGTCGAGCGTCCTGAAGGGCGGCGTATGGCCGCTGAAGCCGAATGCGCCGATTGGGCTATTCTTGAGATCCTCGCGCCATTCCTTCACGATATCGTCGGCCGTGACATCCAGAGCAGCCTCGTCTTGCGACGCCGCGATTTCTTCGGTTGTGAGCGCCGTTGCATCTTCGTTATCAACGCGCTTCAGACCGAGCGTCTCCCGGGCTTTGCTCGTCAGATAGATCCCCGTCCCTTTCCCGCCTGACGCGCGCTTGGCAGCGTGATTCGCTGGCTCCCCCAGAAACAGGGGTTCCCGATGGCCTCGGCGTCCATTGTTCACAGCGAGGGCTTCACCGGTGTCGATCCCAACTCTGACCTTCGCGGCAGGATGGTCCGCGTCCTCGCCGGTCTGCGCGAGCACGTCGATGATCAACTGCGCCACGGCGACGGCCTTGTGAATGCGATCGACCTCCGAGTCGTACGGCTTCGCGATCACGGAGTGCAGGCGCTGGTTGTGAAAGTCAACAAAGATGGCGTCCACCCGCTGAAGCGTCCGATGGACGGCTCGGTAATGCAGGTTCAGAAATCGGAGCGTCCGCCGGTGGCAAGTCTCGCCTTCCACCTCGGTTACGTGAAGCATGTCCGCCAGATTGAGAATGTCGGCATAGAGGTGGACGCCGTGAAGGCGGTACGCCACGTTCCGCGGGAGACTGGTCAAGTCCGTCTCGCGTACGAACTTCTTGATTTCAATGTCGCCGATCGGAAGCTCCGCGATGCGTGCATCGATGCGCTTCGAGGCTCGGTCTTTGTCCCATGTGCGTGTAGCCATGTCTTCTTCCTCCACAGTCAAAAATGAGTTCAGGTCCGCCTTTAGCTTTCAAGTCGATCCTACAACTCTAGATAACTCTGCGCACGTCGAGTCCTTCGTTCGATACTTGCGTCTCTCACGCCCCTCAAGATTAGCCATGTTTTAACATCGTACATTGTGATGTTGGAGCTAAAAAATCATTGCTCTCCGCCTTTAAGAAACTGTTTTCGTAGCGTGCCTGTCCCCACAAAATGGGACAGCAGGCGAAAGTTCCGTGTCTCGTGGCGGATGCGACCGGCAATGATGGCGGGGTGAATGCCGAGCCGCTGGGCTAGTTCCATAACGGCCAGCGGCGTTGGCTTGTCCTTTACCTTGCTCGTATTCCATATGTCTTCTGGAATGAGACCATTCTCGGCCCACTCATCCGCTTCGGTTTCTCGTGGATCACGTCGCGCGCCTTGCACGTCACGAAGACTCAGATCATCGACGAACGCTTCATTCTTCGTCTCGTTCATATGGCGGCCGATATGAGAAAGTTCGTGCAGCAAGCAGAACCAGAAGTTGTCGAGCCGATCGTAGCGCAAGGTCAGTCCAATAACGGGTGTGCCGTCGGCGAGTTGAAGAGCCGCGCCGTCGAGGTGCGTACGCGGTAAATGCTCAAGATACACGAGATGAATACCGTGGTTAGCGAGGAACTCTTGGGCGAGTCGGGGACCGTCTTGCGACCAGCTCAATGTGGCCACTTTCCGCAGAAAAGTGAGATCGACCGTGCCGGGTTTAAAGCTGACAGGCAGCTTATGGGCATTCGCTCGCGCTAGCACTTCCCAGCACCAAACTTTGAGAGAGTATGGGTCCGTTTTCGCGTTGATGCGGGCGTGATCATTCTTCCGAAAGAACGCTGCAGGCAAAACATATTCGCCTCCCGCCCGACCAATCAGATCCCGCATGATTTCTTCGGCAAGAGTGTCAAGATTGCGACGCTTTTCGATCCATCCACGTTTTGCCATTTCCGCCAATGGAAAGCGGTGCCACTCGGTACCTTCAAGCGCCGAATGCAACTCACCACCCGGTTGCTGTAACAGCACATCAGCGGGAATGCCGAGATTGGCGTGCAGGGCGCGAGCCATCTGCATGGTGAGTGGGCGCTTGCCGGACAACACCTCGGAGACTTTTGCACGGCTGCCCATGAACGGAACAAGATCACGTGGTGAAAGGTCTGCCTGCTCCATGCGAAAGCGGATTGCTTCAAGCGGCCTCGGAAAACCCATGGGAACATGCTTCGCCTCATAAAGTTCAACAAGGTCAGTAAGCACGTCGAGTTCTTCGCCCTCGGGGGTACCACTCTCGGCGTCCATAAGGGCATCGATACGCGCGAGCGCGGCGTCGTAATCTGCTTCGCTTCGAATTGCTCGAATATTGTTCATCTCACACCTCCTCAACGTCGATCTCATCGTATTCTTTATGCGTGCCGATGAAACGCACATAAACAACCCGGTACGGATAATTTATTTTCACAACGAGCCTGTAATCATTTCCTTTGATATTGAACACAATGCGATCCCCGACAAAACTTGCACTTCTATATTTATCTTTTACCTGCGACGGCTTGCTCCAATCTTCCTTTTCAACTTCGCGAAACCACGCCAAGAGGGGATCTTCAGCGTCCGGACAGCGCTCCCAAAATTCGCGCAGAGTCTTCTTTGCGACGATCCGCATTGCCTAATATAATATGTTCCCTATTCTAAGTCAAATATATCGATGTATTTAGGGAACATTTTATAAGATATTAATATATAAAGGTTTATTGCCAATGCTAGATATATGTAGCTGTGATGCGTTGCGTCAAGATGGTCGAAGCAGAATAAGGGGTCTTTTCTTGACGGGAACCAACGAGACTGGCCTCGGACAAACCTAGATAAAGTCGAGCACGAAACCCAACCTCTGCAGGCGCGCTCGCTATTTATGCTCTACTAGCCCGACTTCGCGGATTCGGAATTTTTCAGGTGCCAAAATAAAGTTCGGCGCCCTTTTGGGGACGGGCGACAACCGTTTGCCAGAGCGAGCGATGCGATCTGGAACACTTCGCGCCCCCTCCGACCGCAGCGCCGCCCGGAAAGCGCCTAGGGTCAGGTCTAGTATCGCAGCAAATCTGGAACACTCTGTCAGCGCACGGGCATGGTGTCAGGCTTTGGTCGTTTGATATTTGATTCTTCGCCCACTGTCATCGCCAAGGACGCTTCATCTTCAAACGAGATGAGCACTAACCACTTTCAAGATTGGAGCGTTGTAAACTCGAACTCGGCAGCGTCCTGCACTTCGAAGTCGCGGCCGGACCGCGTGACTTTTTCCGCGAATTCCAGTCAATTCTTTGATGATTGAATTCTCTCTTGTCGAGCGATAAATCTCCAGTCATAAGCCAAGTGGCTCAAAGTTCCGATAGATGGCACCGGGTGACCGACCGGGAGCGGCGGAAAGGGCGGAGAGATCATGCAGCGGGGCCGGTTCACGCGTGTGATTCTGCCCCCTACCGAAGCGCCCGCGCCGCTCTCGGCATAGAGTAGAAGCTCGAAAGGAAATTCCATTGCCCCATCAGGACCGTCTTAACATCGCTGTGTTCATCGACTTCGACAACATCGAGATTGGCGTCAAATCGACGCTTGGTGAGAATTTCGACGTCGGCGCCATCCTCGACGCCTTGAAGGAGCGCGGCGAGGTGGTCACCAAGATCGCTTACGCCGACTGGACGCGCGCGGGCGAGTACAGTCGCCACCTCACCCAACACGCCATCCGCCTGGTGCAGCGCAACTTGACGCCCGGCGGCGACAAGAACGGCGCCGACATCAATCTGGCGCTCGATGCCCTCGAAATGGCCTTCACGCACCCGCATATCAACGCGTACGTGATCGTTGGCGGCGACAGCGACTTCCTCTCGCTGGTCGAGAAGCTCAAGCAATACGACAAGAAAGTTTTCGTCGTCGGTGGCAGGGCGTTCACCAGCACCATCCTCCAGCGCAACTGCCACGAGTTCATCGCCTATGAGAACCTGACGCGCGGCCGCCGCTCGGTCGCCAAGGGCGACCGCCCGGTGACGTCCGCCGCCACCGCGCCCATCGCGCAGGCCTTCCCCATCGTGCGACGCGCGCTGAAAATTCTGTCCGAGCGGGAAGTCTCGCCGCAGATCGGCCTGCTCAAGAGCACGCTGCTCCAGCTCGACTCGACTTTCTCCGAGCGGACTTATGGTGCGTCGTCATTCCTCGATTTCGTCGAGAAGCTCGCGCAATCGGGTCTCGCCCAGCTCAAGCACACCGGTCGAAGCGTCATGGTCGAGCTCAACGAGAAGTTCGACGAGAGCGAGTCTTCGACCGCGGTCGTGGCGAGCCGGCCCGTCGCCGTCGCAGAGACGCGCGACGAGGGTCGCGCGGCTGCGCCCGAGGCAGAGACCGAGCCGCGGGCGGTGTTGGCCGAGGCCGTGGAGGAGGTGTCTCAGCTCGCCCCGATCGAGGCACCCGTCGTCCCGAAGGGCGATCAGGCTGACGGGGTCCGTCTGGTGGGCCAGATCCTGACCGCTGCTACAGCGGCACGGTGGCCGATGTACTTGCGCAACGTCAAGCAGCTCTTACGAGCCACCCGGGGCGGCTTCGACGAGCGCCGATACGGTTTCATGGGGCTGATCGATCTGTTGCGCGCGTGTCAGCGCGAGGGCCTCGTGCGACTCGAGCGGGATCGTCGAGGCGGCCTGCGCGTGCTTAAGGGGCCGGCGTTGCAGCAGACCGGCCCGTCGCCCGCAATCGCCCCATCCCAAGAAGTGATGGAAGCCGGGCGCCTAGGCATGCTGGATACGCAACCCGTCGACGCTGTCGACCGATTCGAGCTGGAAGAGCGGGCCGAGGAGGATCGGTTCAATGACGAGCCGATGCCGACCGACACGACCGCCGAGCCCCCCGGTCGTACCAAGCCAAGACGTCCGCGCGCCCGCGTCGCGGCCGCCGCGCCTGTGGCAGCGCGTGTGCCGCGAAAGGCGATCCCGAAGAAGCCCCCAGCGCGCGCGTCGACGCGGTCGCGGAAGCCGGCCGGATCCGAGACCCCCGCCAAGAACAAGGTCTGATGCTCCCGGTCTCGGTCCGACGATCGGTCCAACGAGCGGACGCGGGCTTTTACAACTTAACTATTTTGATGAAGCGAGCGCGCGCCGTTAGACGTCGGAATTTATTGCAACCCCTTTATCGTTTGGTGTCGACCACCAGTCAGTTACCTAAAGCCAGCATCAACTGATTCAATCGCTTGACAAACCCGGCCGGGTCTTCCAGTTGGCCGCCTTCGGCGAGCAGCGACTGATCGAAAAGCACTTTGGCAAGATCGGTAAAGCGTGCCTCGTCGGGCTCATACTTCAAACGCAGCACCAAGGGATGCTGCGGATTGATTTCAAGGATGGGCTTGGACGCCGGCAGGTTTTGGCCGGAGGCTTTGAGCAGCCGCTCGTAGTGCGCGCCCATGTCATGCTCGTCCGCCACCAGACACGCCGGTGAATCGGTGAGCCGCAACGTCACGCGCACATCCTTGACCGATTCGCCGAGGGATGTTTTGATGCGTTCGAGCAAGGGCTTGGACTCGCTTTCTTCTTTTTCCTGGGCTTTTTTTTCGGCTTCGTCTTCGAGCTTGCCCAATTCCAGACGGCCTTTCGCCACCGACTGAAGTTTTTTGCCTTCGAACTCCATCAAATGCTGCGTCACCCATTCGTCGACACGGTCGTACATCAGCAGCACTTCAACGCCCTTTTTGCGAAACACTTCGAGGTGCGGGCTGTTCTTGGCGGCGGCAAAGGTTTCCGCGGTGACGTAATAGATTTTTTCCTGCTCGGGCTTCATGCGCGAAACGTAATCCGCGAGCGAGACTTCCTGCGCCTCGGTATCCGTATGCGTGGACGCGAAGCGCAGCACTTTGGCAATGCGCTCGCTGTTGCCGTAGTCCTCCACCACGCCTTCTTTGATGACTTTGCCGAACTCCTTCCAGAAGGTCGCAAATTTTTCCTTGTCCTTCTCGGCGAGGTCTTCGATCATCGACAGCACGCGCTTGACGTTGGCGGAGCGGATATCCTGGATGTCTTTCGATTCCTGCAGGATTTCGCGCGACACATTGAGCGGCAGGTCGGCCGAGTCGATCACGCCGCGCACGAAGCGCAAATAGGTTGGCAGCAATTGCTCGGCGTCGTCCATGATGAACACGCGCCGCACGTAGAGCTTGATGCCGCGCCGGTGATCGCGGTCCCACAGATCGAACGGCGCGCGCGCCGGGATATATAAGAGCTGCGTGTATTCCTTGCGGCCTTCGACCTTGTTGTGAGTGTAAACCAGGGGCGCTTCGAAGTCGTGCGCCACATGCTTGTAAAACTCATGGTACTGTTCTTCGGTGATGTCGTTTTTCGAGCGCGCCCACAACGCGCTCGCCTGGTTGACGGTTTGATCCTTTCCCGTGGTGCGGTAGCGCGAATTGTCTTTGTCCCATTCCTCTTCCTTCATCACGATCGGCAGCGTGATGTGGTCGGAGAACTTGCGAATGATGCCGCGCAGCCGGTTACCGTTGGCGAGCTCGTCTTCGCCGTCGCGCAAATGCAGCGTGACCTCGGTGCCGCGTGATTCTTTTTCGACGACTTCCAGCGTGTATTCGCCGCCGCCGTCGGATTCCCAGCGCACGCCATGCTCTTTGGTCAACCCGGCGCGGCGCGTCACCACGGTCACTTTGTCGGCCACCACAAAGGACGAATAAAAACCCACGCCGAACTGGCCGATCAAGTTGGCGTCCTTTTGCTGGTCGCCGGTCAGACTCGTCAAAAACTCGCGCGTGCCGGATTTGGCGATGGTGCCGATGTTGGCGATGACTTCATCTCGCGACATGCCGATGCCGTTGTCGGTCACGGTCACCGTGCGCGCTTTCGGGTCGTAGGAGACGCGGATTTTCAACTCCGGATCGTTTTCCATCAGCGCGTTGTCGGTAAGCGCTTCGAAACGCAGCTTGTCCGCCGCGTCCGAGGCATTGGAAATCAGCTCGCGCAAAAAAATCTCCTTGTTGGAATACAAGGAGTGAATCATCAGGTTGAGGAGTTGTTTGACTTCGGCCTGGAAGCCGTGGGTTTCTTGGGTTGTATCAGTCGTCATAAAATATTCTGAAAAGGCGCGCGCTGTGTCGGACGCGCCGTGGAGTGAAGTTAGCCTATATGAACCAGAATTAAGCCGACCCGTTGCTGTGGCTCGTTGGGGGCGCCAGCGTCGCCCGGACGATACGCAGCAAAGCTTTCAACACCGCCGGCTATTCGATAAGAAGGGGCAAACAGTACCTCCATAACCATGCCTGTTACTAAGCGGGGTCGCATTCGCGCCCCCGAACTCCGCGAAAATTTAAGTACGGAGGGTTGTTTGTCAAGGCCTTGGAGGCAAGCAGCGCTACCCGTTCTCCCTTTACCCCTGTGCCTTGTCGCGGTTCCTCGTCGAAGCGATTCATCCCTCAGAGTCATTGTCAGGAACCCAGTTTTGCGGTCAAACCTTTGACCGACACGTCCCGGGATCTGTCAATCTCATTTAGCCGTCAATTTAGGGCGGGGCATTGGGGTCGTGCCTGAGTATTGAGTTATTTTGTTCGACTCGTTCACACTTGTTTCCATAATTCGATTTTTCGCCTTTCTGCTGTCTGATTTCTGAGAGACACAATCCGCAATCACTGCTCGTAGTCTTCCTTACTCCGGCGCATACACCACGATGCATCCACGGCAGGCCAACTCCTTCGCTGTCGTGGCCACATAGACGCGATTGTTGGCGAGACTCACGCCGAGCGAGCGCGCGCCATTGGACGTCGGAATTTGTTGCAGGCCGTTTTTCGTCTTGATGTCGACCACCATCAAGGTTCCAGCCGAGGTGGAATGGTAGTACTGGCCGAGTTTGCGATTCACCGTCGAGCCGCCGTTGCCGCCGTATCCCGTGAGAATTGTTTCCACCTTGCCGGCCGCGATATCGAAAATCGCCATGTCACCGCCGGGCTTGGGCGACTGGCCGTGGGCGCTGCTGCAACCGAGGAAAATGGTCGCGTCCGAGACCATGGAGAGACTATGCGGATGACACCCTGCGAGTTCGTGCAGCTTCACGAGCTTGCCGTTTTTGCCGTCGGTCTGCGCCAACAAACCCTTGGTGGCGTCGGCGCGTGAGACCGGGATGGCTGTGTAGAACATGCCGCTGGGCGCGTGATACGCGGAGCGCTCCAGGTTCTCGCCGGACTGCGGAATCGGGATCTTCGCCAGGATTTTGTGATCGGGCGCAGTCGAGATCAAGCTCAAGAACGGCGGATCGTCGTTCGAATTGGCGACGATGACGACGCCGATGTTTTCGCCCAAGGCCATGCCGTTGGCGCGCTTGGTTCCGCCGGTGGCGAACGTCGCCGTGATCTTGCCGGTCTTGGTATCGATCATCTTGATCGTGCTGTCGCCGTCGCTCACCCACACTTCGGCGCCGACGGCGGCAACACCATTCGGTCCCGAGGCGTTGCCATCCTTCAACTGCCCGACGAAGCCCGCTATGCGCGCGACGAATTTGTCGGTCTTGGTATCGAAGACGACAACCGATTTGTTGGTCTTGTCGGCGAGATAGCCGAGACCGGTCGTTTGGTCGATGTCCATAATGCCGATGTCGGTGATCGGATCACCGGGAATCGATATTTCGGCGACCTGTTTCAGGCCTGCGGCCTGCGCCGGACTAGCGGCGATCATGGCGGCGATTGCGGCAACGATCACGAACGTGGAACGAGACTTCATCGGCTCCCTCCCTGGATCTTCTCTTGGCAAGCATGAGCGTCACCTTATCACGATCAGACCCATGGACACATCCGGTGAGAATTTGACTTCGGAATCTTAACTCAGGCGACCTTTTTCCGCAGTGGACGGAATGTGCGCTGCATTCCCATGGCCCGTAGAACCACCCGCAAGCTCTTCAATTCCGGATCGCCTTTGGACGAAAGCGTGCGGTAAAGCGTATTCGCCTTCAATCTCGCGTTCCGGGCGAGCTGCTGCACGCCGCCAAAAGCTTCGGACTTTCGGCGTAACGCGAGCATAAATTCGTCTTGATCGCCGTCTTCAAGGATGGCGTTCAAATACTCCGCCGCAAATGCCGGGTCGCCGCGAAAACTCTCCACCGTCGCCTCTTCGTGGCTACGGGATGGCGCTGGTTTACGTTTACGATTCATGGGTTTCTCCGCTGGTAGTGGGCCCCCGGGGTAATTCGTGGACTATGTTTCGCACCTGGACAAACTCACTGACACTACAATCACGACTTGTCGGACATGAGGAAGTCGGCCGGAGAAAGGGTTGGCACTATGGCTGAGCCGCGCTCCAGTTGCAGGCGATCCAAAGTTACCAACTCAGCAGCAAACAAAGCAGCCGAAGCCAGAAACACCGAATCCACTCCGCGCAGCTTGTGCCGTGCGGCGAGCTCAGCCGCTTGACGGGCCAAACCTTCATCTAAGGCCACCATAACCGTATGGGGCAGCTGCCCGATTGCCAGCGCATATTGCTGGGCCGGCCCGGCGGCACTGCCCGTTCGGCTAAGCGCGGCGGCGACTTCTGCAATCACCAGCGTCGGCAAGAATAAACGCGGGCGAAACCTTCGTACCCAACTCAAGAAACGAACGCTCTCGGCGTTGCCGACCTCGCCTTGCCGCGCTGCGCTGACAAAAACGCTCGAATCGATTGTGATCAAGCGCACGCTAGCGTCTCATCTGGTCAAGCTCAACAGCGGCGGAGCGGGTTCTCTTGCCTGACTCTTTGGTGAGCTGCTCGACCAACGTCTGCCAAGCATCCCAGCCGCTATCGACATCGGCCTGTCCAAGCAGCCGTTCGCCGGCATCCACCGGAACAATCAGCGCTTCGACGGTTCCACGTTTGGTCACCGCATAGCAAACCCGGCGGCTCTTCACGTCGTCGATAATCGCTGACGCTTTGGCCTTCAGCTCACGAATCCCAATGGTCGGTCTACCAACGTCCGCCTTGGGGCGCCGCGGCTGCTGGCTTCGTGATGCAATGGATTTTTTCATATTGTGGTTACCTTGTAGATAAATGAAACCACAATGGAGGCACTCTGGCAGGTGACGTCACGAGCCATTTGAGATTGGCTAGGAGCCAGCTTCCTTGGCACATCCGATAAATTAAGCCGGTGCTTTCCATTCGTGATCGAATCTGTATTTTGCGGAGCTACGCTGTTAGTCAACAGTCTCTCTGCTACCCCGGATCAGCAGACTATCGGGCATCTCGCTACAGCCGTCAGACATTTTCCGACGCTTTCACAGCCGGCACGAAACGTAATAGGTTTCACGATTTGATTTTCATGTCCCAGCTGCAAATCTTTTCGTCGGGCCGGGCGCTCCAGAGGATGTTGCGCGCGGCGCCGTAGAAATCCGCCAGATTGTAGAGCGGTACGAACGGCACGTCCTCCATGAGAATTTTTCCGGCTTGCTGCAGGACGGCAATACGTTTTTTGTTATCCGCGGTAGCCTGTTCCTCTTCGACCAGCTTATCGAACTCGGGATTGCTGTAGGCTACTCGCTTGGAAGTCCCGGTGCGAAAATATTGGTCGTAAAGAGTATCGGCGTCGACCAGGCTGCCTCTGCCGATGTAGTAAAAAGGCAGCTTGCCGCCGTTGACGCCGGTGGTGCCCCAGAAAATCGCCCACTCCTGTGAGACTACCTCGACCTTGAATCCACCCTTTTCCATCTGGGCGGCGACCACCTGGCAGGCTTCCCGATCCTGGGCGAAACGGCCGGAGGATAAATAAAGCTTGACGGCAACACCTCCGGGATAACCTGCCTTGGCCAGAAGTTCGCGCGATTTTTTCGGATCATAGGGATAGCGTTTGTGAGTCGGATCGTAGCCGATGACGTTGGAGCCCACTGGACCGTTGAGCACATAGCCGCCGCCGTCAAAGATATTCTTGACGATCGCCGGCGCGTCCACCGAATAGTTGACCGCCTGACGGACGAGCTTGTTGTCGAAGGGCTTAAACGCGGGGTTCAAGACGAGAAAGAACATTCTGAGCCCTTCCACCTTCTCTATTCTCGCCCTTGGACTGCGTTCCAAGCGCGCCACTTCGTGCACCGGCACATTGTTGATAACGTCGGCCTGACCCGATTCCAGCGCGGCGACTCGCGCGGCGTCCTCGGTCACCTTCTTGAAGATCACTTCCTTGATCTCCGGTTTCGCGCCCCAGTAGTCATCGTTGCGCGTCATGACAAAATTGCCGCCGCGCTGAAAGCTCACGAACTTATACGCGCCGGTGCCGATCTCATGTTGGTCCATCTCGTCGCCGTACTTATCGTTGGCCGCTTTGCTGACGATGAAGCGGTTTTCCACTCGGTCGAGAAAAACCGCATTGGGCCGCTTCAAGACAAAAACCACGGTATAGTCATCCGGAGCCTGCATCTCGACAACATCGTTGAAGTTGGTTCCTTGCAGGCTGTTCTTGTCCGTCCTCATACGGTTGACGGAAAAAATAACGTCCTTGGCGGTAAACGGAGCGCCGTCGTGAAAGCGAATGGCTTTGCGCAGGCGAAAGACCCAGTTCTTCCCCTGGAATTCCCATGACTCGGCCAAGACTCCGGTGTAGCGCACCGGGTTATAGGTGACCTCAACCAAGGGCTCGAAGATGTGCTGCCACATTCCATAGATGAGGCTGCCGCTATGATTGTAGGGATTGAGCGTATCGGTGACGCTGGAGCTGAGAATGGTGACACGCTCTTTGGAGGCGGCCCAAGCCGATCCAACAAGATGCCGTCCGGCCAGCATCCCTAAACCGACGGCTGCGCTCTGCTTGAGAAAATCTCTCCGGGTCACTGCCGATTTTTTCCGGTTCATGAGATCCTCCTCGCGTCATCATGCCTAGCCCTTCAGGACCGGATCTTCCGGGACGAAAGCGGTCCACGATTAAGAGTGCCTCAAATCCGAAGGCGCTTCGAGCGAATCGATCATTCAACGAAACCACTTCGCGGCCGGGGATTTAACCCCGCCGCCAATTTCAATATTGCAAAGGGGATGCTCGTCCCCTTTTGGAACCCCCCATTTAGTTGTGTCCGCCTCAAGAGGCGGGGTTAATGATAAATTTATATTCGGATTCAACATGGCCCTGCAACCCGAAACGGCCGGAAGCCGCGGTCAGGTCTTGCAGTGATGCACTTTGCTCGCCTTCGCTACGATCGTGTCGAACTTGTGGACCATTGCTCTCCCTGGGGCTGGTTCAATACGTTCAAGCCATTCAACCCCCCGAATCGAGTCCGGGGTCAGTTCAAACCGTATAACTCGCCCCGAACCTGAGTTCGCAATCACCCGGCGTCGACGCGCAAACTAAGCAGAAGCGCGCTGTGCCGGCGGTTTTGATTTCGAGACATAATGGCCCCAGGTGGATTCAAAAAAATGCGTCGGCATACTGCCGAACTTGCCGGGCATTTCGTCGGCAACAATCGCCCTGGGCTCACCGATCGCCGAAGCCATATACTGGATCTTCGCCGACTTTTCGATGAGGATGGATAACAGCGTCGCTTCCTGAATATTTTCCGCCACGGTCACGAGTCCGCTGCCGCGCAGCAACAAGGCCACCGAAGAGTCGAGTGCCTTGATCATGAGCTCGGCCACCTCGGCGGAGCCGATGTATCGCGGCACGTCGAAGAGCCGAATGCCCGACTTGATAAACGTGCAATTGGCAAGCAGCGGCAGGATCGGTTTGCCGAGCACGCCGAGAATCGTCGAATAGAGGGGATGCGAGTAGACGACGGCATGGACATCTTGCCGTTTGCGGTAGATGGCCGCGTGCAGAAACACCTCTTTGGGCGGCTCAAGTTTTCCGCTCACCGCGCGCCCCGATTCGTCCACCTCGATAATATCCTTGGCGGTCACTTTGTCGAGCCGTTCATGCAAATGCCTAAGGACAAAAATCCGTTTCGATTGGGGATCCCGGGCGCTGACATGGCCGAAGTTTTCCAACAGCTCCTCGCGGACGCAAATCCGCACGCTCTCGGCCAGCCGGTTTTTCAGTTCACCAATCCGCGCTGAGTCTATGCTAGTTTTCATGCCATGATCCTTTCTCTAAAGCCTTGTTGTTCGGTTTCTTGAAGTTAAGTATGTAAAAGTCGCCGCTGCTTCATGCCTACTACCTTTAGGCGCGTCGCCGCAACATCCGGAGTTTTCGTTGACAATTCAACGGCAGTTACATAAGCAGATCTACAGATGCTATGAAGGTCAAAATATTTTTTCTCGCTGCTGGGTATTTCGCAAGCGTCTTATGCGCCCACCCGGCGAGGGCGCAGAGCAACAAGGTAATCATCGGCTACGCTAATTTTTCGCCCACCTATGCGCCCGTTTGGGTCGCCAAGGAGATCGGCTTTTTTGACAAGTATAACGTCAATGCGGATATCATCTTCATTCGCGGCGGCGCCATGGGAACTCAAGCGCTGGTGAGCCGCAGCTTCGATATCATCATCGCCGGCGGCGTCGCGGCCATCGAAGCGGCGCTTGCCGGCGCCGAACTCGTCATCGTCGCCGTGCCTGCCAATCGCATGGATCAAGTGTTCGTCGCCAGGAAGGAGATTAGCCACCCCACGCAACTAAAAGGGAAAAAGATTGCGGTCAATAGCCTGGTCGGCAGCGCGATTCTGGCGATCAAGATTATGCTGCATGCTCTGGGGATCAACCCGGAGAAAGAGGTTATTTATGTGACCTCCGGCGATGCGGCGACCCGGCTTGCAGCGCTCCAGTCGGGCCTTGTCGATGCCACCGGATTGTCACCACCCTTCACCCTGACCGCCAAGCGCGCGGGGTTTAATATATTCGACAGCATTCCAGCTCTCGACAGCCTGGAATATCCTTCGGCCTCGCTGATCGCCCGGCAAGAATCGGTGCGCAAAGATCCGATACTTTTGGACAGAGTTACGCGCTCGCTCATAGAAGCGGTTCATTTTTTTAAAACACGTAAAACCGAGTCTAAACGGATCCTGCAAAAATATATGCGAGTGCAAAACCAAGACGAGTTGGAAGAAGCCTACACCGTATTATCCGCGCGATTTATCGATAAGCCCTATCCGACGCTTCAGAGCGTCAAGACCATCTTGGATTGGTCGAAGCACCCCAAAGCAAAGACCGCCGATCCCGCCCAATTCATAGCGCCGCAATTTGTCGAAAAGCTCGACAAAGAAGGTTTTATCGCGTCGGTTTTGAAAAAATAGCCAACGCTGCGATTAAGAGTCAGGTTTTGCAATCAGACATTTTTTCGCACTGTAAGACGCGACCCCATAATTCAGATTCCACATTCACTTCAACCCGACATCGAGTTCTTGGTTGAAACTGATCGAGCGTTGGTTTCGAGAGATTACCGACAAGCGGGTTCGCCGCGGCAGTTTTCGCAGTGTTGCGGAATTGCTTGCTGCCATCGAAGACTACCTGAAATCTCACAACCAAAACCCGTACGTTTTCGTTTGGAAAGCCTCTCCCGATAACATCATGTTCAAAATCGCCAAATGTAAAAAAGCGTTAGGGACACTAATGGGTGACAGCATCCGATGGCAGCCCCTGAGTCCTTTCGGCCACAGCGAGTAGTGAACTGCCGAGCGGCCAGTGAACGCCGAGCCGCATGAGCCGCTGCTCGGTGCGCGAAATTCCAGCGAACAGTCGGTTCACTGGGGCGGGAGGCACGGTGACAGTGTACGACTTCCGGGCACGCTGCTTGGTTCCGAAAAACAGCTTACGCAGATACATCAACCCCAACGGCCAGATGTAGAAATACCGCAGCTCACGGACTGCAAAACCGCTGTCCTCGATCAGACGATGCAAACCCATTTTGTCGTAGCGGCGGTAATGCTTATTGATCACATCGTGCACGCTCCACAGCGACTGGAGCGCAGGAACAGTGAGGATGGCATGTCCTCCGGGCTTGAGTAGTCGCCGGAGGTTTCCCAGAGCTAGGCGTTCGTCCTCGATGTGTTCAAGGACATCGAGCATCAGCACTAGGTCATACTGCCGCGGCGCTGAATAATCCGGCCCAAATCCAGTCAGTTCAACGCAGTGGCGCCACTGCGGACAAGAATCCACTAGAGTCGGGTCAGGCTCCGAACCATACACCTCGCCGTAGCGGCTCAGGTCGTCAAAGCTCACGCCGCCCGCACAGCCGATGTCGAAGATGGTTCTTTGTGACGGTGGTGTATCGTCGCCGTGAAAGAGCTGTTCGACGGTGCGGATTACCAGTTCGTGCCGTACGCGCCACCACCAATGGCGTCGCCAAAGGTCTACATAGATTGTGCTATACGACTCCTGCATCGTATTCCGTCCCTGGCGCGAGACCGGCGGATCGTTTTCCGCTGCCGCCTTGCTGCACGGTTCTATTACCGGCAAACCATCCGAGATCATGGGATGAGCCGCACTCGGCAAATCCCAGCGCGTAGGCAATGATCCACGGCGGACGCCCTTGGACCTCGTCAAAGATCCTGGCCAGGTACTGCCCAATCACGCCCAGCGCCAACAGTTGCATACCCGAGGTCAGCAGGATGAGCGACACTAGACTTGTCCACCCAGCCACGTCGTAAGGGCGCATACCGAAAAGCCGAATATCGAGCAGAGCCCAACCGACCATTATCGGGATTGACAGCATTGCGACCGCGCATAGAAAAAAACCACTCCAGGCGGAAAGTTTCAGTGGGACACTGCTAAATAGGAGCATACCGGTGACAGCTAATCGAAGCAGTTTTGAGAAGGTGTATTTCGGTGCGCCTGCATGCCGTAAAGAACGCTCGGAAGCCACGCCCACCTGGCGAAAGCCCGACCAGCTACGAAGCCCCCGCACGAACCGGGTACGTTCGGGCATCGCCTTGAGCACCTCGACCACTGAACGGTCCATCACGCAGAAGTCACCGGCATCCACGGGAATTTCAATCGAACCCAGCCAGTGCAACATGCGGTAGAAGAGCTTGTAGGACGCGCGTTTGAGTAAGCCCTCCTTGCGCTTCGTGCGGATGGCATAGACGACGTGGAAGCCCTCTCGCCACTTTTGCAAAAACCGTTGCAGTTCCTCGGGGGGGTCCTGCAGATCGGCATCCATAATGGCGACGACGTCGCCATGGCAGTAAAAGATGCCGGCCGAAATCGCCACCTGATGCCCGAAATTTCGCGAGAACGACAACACCTTCCAGCGCGGATCGCGCCGGTGGATTGTTTCCAAGTGCCGCAGACTCGCGTCGGACGAACCATCGTCGACGATCACGACCTCGTACTCATCGCCCCACTTTGTTGCTGCATCCGTGATCCGGCTGTAGAGTTTTGGAATATTCTCTTCTTCGTTATAGGCAGGAATAACTATAGAAATCATGATGTCAACCGAAAGCGCGTGGTTATGTTACGGCAATGACGAGCATCGACAACATCCGACTGACTACCCAGATCCTCCGCATTATTTCTCACTGCGCGCGGTCGCTGTCTCTGCACCATCATCGCTTGACCTCACTAATCTCTGCCCGCTGTGCATCGACCACGTAGGCTTTGTTCAGCCTGCATAATTGCCCCGTGTTGGCATCAAGAGCCCATGCTGCAATCTTTATCGGTTTCCCATTAGCCTGCGCAAGTGTAAAGGAGTGCTCCCACCCCGCACGTAGGTTCCTCTGTCGCCGAAACGCTTGGGTGACATCTGGTCTTCGTGTCCTTACTACCACCAGGTCAAAGATTGCAAACGATCCATCAGGTTCCTCATAGGCCAGAACAATCCCATCTGCCGGCTCTCGCCGATGAGGTAGAATCGCCCATCCCTTGGCGAAATAAGTCGTTCCTCCCTTGTGCTGGAGCAGATCAAACCATCCACACTGGTCTACTTCTGCAGTTTTACGCCGCTCACCTTTCTCAATGATTAAGTTTTTGCGCAATCCTGGCGACAACAACCCGTGTCGATCGAGGCCTTCGGCATAGCGCCTCAGCGCTTCTAAGCCAGGATACATAGTACGGGTAAGCGACTCGTTCGGCAAAGCACTGATGAACAGCAACACAGCCTTCGCTTGGAGACGTTGCTCCCGGATGGACTTGACTCGGGCGAGAGCACTTCTTGACGTTGCAACATGCAAAAAGATGAGCACTATACTCAAAAGGATAGCGCAACGAAACAGCCACGGCTCTACCTGCGGCGACCTTTTCTTGCCAGAGACGTCGAGCACAATGGGAATAAGATAGACCAAAGCCACAATCAGAGGAAACGTGAATGCTCCATATCGAGAGGAAACGGCCGTGTCCATGCCGAGCCCGAGCCTTCCCAACGTCGTCACTCCAGCAATGACCAAGGTGTAGCTCCCTAGCGTGAGCCATCCCGACGTACGGTACAGCACGAGGGACTCGTTGCGATGGCGCCACACATAGGTGCACAGTAATACAAACAGCGCTGCCATACCGAAGCCTACTGCTATGGCCTGGTACAGGCTGTTCAGCTTTATCCCCCATCCCAGCGGAGCACCTAGCAAAGCAAGGAAATAACCCAAAGCAGCAAATAGTTTGGTCCACGCCTCGGTAAAGTTCGGATGAGAGGGTGGTTTAACGTAATTAAAAAAATACAGCCCGACATTCACCGCAAAGCCAAGCAACCAGCAGCCCATCAACCATGGCCGAGTTTTGAGTTCTTCCCACGTCTGCAGCATGAGCACAGGAAGAACAATGACCCAACACATCATCCCATGAGCGAAGGAGAATGTACTGAGAGTCGCGAGCATGGCGCTCGCCGCAAACTTTGTTCCGACAGAAAGTGAGGAATACGAGAGAGAGAGTATCGAGGTCACACACGCAATCGGGACAAAAACACTGAGTTGAATGCCCCAGAACCAGTTCTCCCACTGCACCAGGCTGAATATCACTAAACTTGCCAGGAAGAGGAGAAAGACTTCCTGTCTGCGATTACCGCCAAGGGTCAATCTTCCCAAGCGATAGACGTTGTACGCAATGAGACAGGCGAGGGCGAAAGACCCCCACATTTCATATCTCACATCGTATCCGGTGAGATAGGCTAAACCGATAAACAGAAGACGGGGAAAAACGAGCCGACTTTCATTGTGTTGGAAAGTGAGGTCCCTAAGAGAGAGCGTACCATCGAACGCCTTCACTACAACGTCGGCAACTTCCCATTGATCCCAATAGGGAACGTTGACGCCATACATCAGGATCGTCCCCGCCAAGAAGCCCGCAGGCAACAGGACGGCCGTCAGAGCAGAAAGACGAAAAATCCAGTTATCCGACATGCCGCATTGCAAACCCGTTGATACCTGAAAGGCTGGCCACCGTGAAAGACCCGAGTCAGTCTTAGGTCAAGTTAGTCAGAAAAGAGCCTGATCCCGAAATTAGCCTTTCCTGGCCGATTTCGCCAGCGGCTAACTACGCTGCCGACTGTTTGTGCTTGGACGAGGCATGGCCAGTTTTTCAGCCGTCGCCATGATCGGATCAAACTGCGCCAAGCGGTAACCGCGCATGGGATTCATGACCCCCACAAGCCTGCCGCCGGCCATACCCAACATGTCCCGCACGCAATGCTCCAGTTCTTTGGCGGCTTCGGACGGATCTTGCACCGGCAACAAAGCGACTCTCCCTGGAAGGGCGTGCTTACACGGAGAAAATAATGATGCAACCAATCGTTGTAAGCGCGGGCGACGGCCACGGCCCGATCGGCGTCATTCAGCAAGCCTCGACTCGACTCGTGATCAGATCTTGCGATAACATGTTTATCACACTTTAAGACGTGACTGCCATGCACATACCCTTCTTCCTTTGCTGAATGACAACAGCCTGTTTACCGACGGCCATTCTAATGGTGGTGATATTTCCACTTCATGGCAGCGGGCAACCCAGCCTTTAGACTGCTCTTCGTCGGTATCCGTTGACGCAAAAGCAACTTTTTAGATAGGCTCCGCCGACAATGGCCATGGGCGGGTTTGCCCGTGGTTAGTTTCACTGGCTGCGTTGTTTGGCACTGAGCGAAGAACGATCGTAATGCCCGAGTTCACTCTTCAGGGAGTCGATTCAAGATGTTTCAGTCAAAGAGTTTGATCGCGACCGCGCTGCTGGGGATGTGCTGCGCTAGAGCCATCGATGCGGCAGAAATCGCCGCGCCGCTCGACGGTCTCAAACGCAGCGGCTGGCAGCTGATCGAGCTCTTGGTCAAGACCTTCGATCACTATCGCACGGTTCGCCTGCCTTACTTCGAAGGTTTGCGCTATCCCCATCTCGAACGCATCGACGGCACGGCCGATCGCCTCACGGATATACTAAAGCCTCGGACGTGATCCGAGCCGCAAGGAGTGCCGCGAACAAACTGAATTTTGGCGGTCAAGTCGTTCGCTCAGACATCTGTCGCAATGCAAGACGTGACCTCCTTATCGCTCATGACCCGCGGGCGTAGCAATTTCATCTGCACCTTTTCCCAAGGCTGTTGATAAAACCGGCCAATCAAGCATGCGGCCGGAATAATTTGACAGCGTATTCCTTATTTTCCGCGTACCAGAGGTTGCCGAGATGTCCGCCGTAGGGATAGAGCACCACTTGGTCGCCCAAGGCTTCTTTGAGCCCTTCGAGGGATTTCCTCTCGACCAATAAATCATCGGCATTGTGGACGATATGCACTCTGGGGTTATCGCGCAGCCGATTAACGATGGCTGCCAAGGAACCGCGCTGGATAAAGGTATCCGAATCGGCCTGCGGGTCGCCGATTTGTTTTCGCCACAAGGGCACGCCGATCAACCGGTTGTATTTCGTAAGTGTGATATCCTTAGCTTCCTCCAGCCTTTTTCTCATCTCGTCTTTCGAAACCGCGCGAAACTTCTGATCGTGAATGATTTGGGTCACGTAGATGAGCTCGGGAAGTTGGCTTTGCAAATTCTCGGCGATCAGGAATTGGAGATGCTCCGTCGGGAAGCCGGCGAACTTCTTTGCCAATCTGTCGAAAACGACAGGATCATCGCGCCTTTGCTCGGAAAAAGAACCGACAATAGCCAGCGCTTTCGAGACGATATCCTGAGATTTCTGCCGGCCGAATTTTCCTTTCAACGCGCTCCATTGATCGATTTTCTTGACCGCGTAAGCGAGGTCGACGGGCGGGTTGACGAGCAGATACTTATCGATGCCAAGCTTTCCCTCGTCGGCATCGATCACGCTGAGATACGCGCCTTCAAGCGCGCCCAAGCTGACCCCTATGAAGTTGATCGACGTGGCCTTGACAGCATAGCGCGATCTCAAAGCCGTCAGAGTTTTTTGCATGACTTCATATAAATCCCGAGCGTCTTCCGGCGCGTAACCCGGCGCACCGCTACGGCTGGCCGACAAGGCAAAATTCCAGTTCATCGGCGACGGTAAGATCACCACATTGAAACCTTCTCGATAGAACAGACTCGCGAGATACGGCGCGACCCCGAAATAGGGGTTGGATCCCAGACCAGCAAGAATAAAAAGCAGCGGGGCCGGACGGGTTTGGCGATACAGGGCAAGACTTACGTCACCGCGTCCTTCGAGCGTCGGCAAATGATTTCTGCCGGGAAGCCCGGGCACGCGGATGATCGTCGAATCAAGGCGCGGCGTGGCGCCATCGTCGCTCAAAATAGCGCTTGTCGCCGTCGCTAAGTAGGGATCGTGATAGGGATATTTATAATCTGCAGCGGCGATCGAAGGAGTCAAAAAACTCACCCCGATCAGGGCCGCCAAAGCCAAATAATAGCGCATGGGAAAAACTCCTTTTGACTGTTTCGCCTGTAAGGCGCGCGTCATGATACGTTACTCTTTACAACGGTGTATTGTCGCGCTCTCGTGATCGGCGACGACTACGACCGTAGCCTGATGTTTGCTGAAATCTGTTTAACCCTGGTGGTCAAACACCTCCGCGCAAAACTAAACAATTCAAATCAAGCGCAAATTCTATTTCAGTTTAACCGCAAGATCTGTTCCACTAAAAAAACCTAGGTTTTTCAATGCAAATGGCCGAAGCGAGAAAATCTTGTACGGAAAATTCCTGCAGTGAAAATTCCCTACTCGCGAGCCGGCTCGGCAAAGAATTTTGTGCCGCAAAAGGCAAATCGAATTTCGCCGCTGAGATGAAGTTGCTGCCGCGAACGTTTTACTGTTACCGCACAGGTGTGGCTAAACTCATGGCCCTCGCCTTTACCGAAAAAACTAATTGTTATAGGCTGCGAACGATTGAAAATTCCTTAGAGCAAGGCGACATGGCGAAAAAGAAATTAGCAGTGGCGGAAAAGGCATCAAGCATTCCGGCGCGCGGGTATCCCGATCTGCACGATCACTTGGAGCAACTCGAAAGAGAGGGCTTGCTGATACGGATCAAAGAGCCGGTGGACAAAGACCAGGAGATGCATCCGTTGGTGCGCTGGCAATTTCGCGGCGGCATCAAAGAGAAAGACCGCAAGGCGTTCTTGTTCGAACAGCCGGTGGACGCTAGCGGCAAGCGCTACGATATCCCGGTCGCCATCGGGATTCTGGCGGCGAACCGGCGTATCTACGGCATCGGTCTCGGCACCGATCCGACAAAAGTCAACCAGCTCTGGGCGCAAGCGAAGGCGAATCCGGTCCCGCCGGTCGAGATTCCTTCCGCGGCGGCGCCGGTGCACGAGATCGTCACTACGGGCGACGAGCTGAAAGAACCGGGCCGCGGACTCGATGGTATTCCGGTGCCGATCTCGACGCCGGGTTGGGACAACGCGCCCTACATCAGCGCAGCGCACTACATTACCAAAGATCCCGAAAGCGGCATTCACAACATCGGCACCTACCGGGCGATGATCAAGGCGCGCGACCGGGTCGGCTGTAATCCGTCGCTGGAATTGGGCCAAGGTATCTATGTGCATTGGGAAAAGTATCGCGCGCGCAAGGAAAAGATGCCGGCTGCGCTGTGCATCGGCGGTGTGCCGGCGATCTCGTATGTTGCCGCGCAAAAGCTCGCCTACGACGTCGATGAGTTCGCGGTTGCCGGCGGCCTTGTCAACGCGCCGATCCGTATCGTCCAGGCGAAGACCGTGCCGCTAATGGTTCCGGCCGACGCCGAGATTATCATCGAAGGTTTTGTTTCGACGGAATATCTCGAGCCGGAAGCGCCGTTCGGCGAATCCCATGGCCACGTCAACCCAAAGGAATACAATCCGTACATGGAAGTCACTGCGATCACGCGGCGCAAAAAAGCCATTCTCTGCTCGATCATCAGCCAGGTGACGCCGTCGGAGTCGAGCGTGATCAAGAAGATGGCCTACGAGCCGCTCTATCTCGATCATCTGAAAAACGTTCTCGGCATTAACTGCGTGACCCGGGTGATGCTGCACGAACCGCTGACGGCGACGCAGAAGCTGACCGTGATTCAAATGCGCCAGCCGAGCCAGGCCGAGGTCTGGCGCGCCTTGATGGCCGCGGTCACTTTTCGCCCGTCGATGTCGAAGATCGTCATTGCCGTCGACGAGGATATCGATCCCGAGAATCTCGATGCGGTGTTCTGGGCGCTCGGCTACCGCTCGCAGCCGCACCGCGACGTGCAAATTATCCGCGGCACCGACGTCGGTCATGCGCCGCGCCACGACGCGCGCGGCGGCGCCGACGATTCCTGTTTGCTCTGGGATGCGACGTTGAAAGAAACCTTTCCGCCGATTTCTTTGCCGAAGAAGGAGTACATGGAGCGCGCGCGCAAACTCTGGGAGAGGCTTGAGTTGCCGAAATTGGAGCCCGAATCGCCCTGGTACGGCTACTCGCTCGGCGATTGGAATCCCGAGCTTGACGAGGAGGCGAAGCTCGCCGTCGCCGGCGAGTTCTGGCAGACCGGCGAAAAGATCGCCCGCGAACGCAAACGGACCGACGAAGTTGCGGTCAACACTTCTTATTACGGCCAGCAGAAAAAGAAATAAAGTTTTGGATCGTGGGCTGCGCTTCGATATCCATCCCTGCGAAAAAAGCGATGGCGGCTCCTGCTTCGCTTCCCCCTTTGAAAAAGGCGGATCGAGGCGGATTTGTTGAAATTGCCAAAGAGCGGTAAGCGACAGGAAATCTCCCCTGGCCCCTCTTTGCAAAAGAGGGGTATAAGACATCGTACACCCGAAGCATTGAAAACTTTATGCGTCAGCAGGAGATTTGATGGATTACAAAGCACTCAAATGGTCGGTGCACGACAACCCCAATAACCCCGGCGAACCGTGCATCGGCGTCATCACCTTGAATCGCCCGGAGAGGCTTAACGCCGTCGACCCGCTGATGCGCCTGGAGCTCGATGCCCTGTGCAACGAGATCGCGCGCAACTCCGTCGTCAAGGTGGTGATTCTGACCGGCGAAGGGCGGGGCTTTTGCGCCGGCGGCGATCTCAAGTCGGAAGGCGAAGTGCTCGGCGCCTTCGAAGGCTCCATCGGTATCACGGGCCCATACAAGGAGATGGCCGAATACTTTTTCAACGATTTGCGCCACCGCGTGCTGCAAAGCGCCATGCGCAAGCTCGAAGATCTGCCGCAAGTGACGATCGCCGCGATCAACGGTCCGGCGGTCGGCGTCGGTCTCGAGATGGCGACGCTGTGCGATATGCGCATCGCCTCGGAGCGCGCGCGCTTCGGCGAAGTGGCGGTGCCGGCCGGCTTCGTGCCCGAAAGCGGCGGCGCGCGCAATTTGCCCAAGTTGATCGGCATCGGTCGAGCGATGCGTCTGATTCTTACCGGCGAGATCATCGACGCCAAAGAAGCATTGCGCATCGGTCTGGTCGAGGAAGTCGTGCCGGCCGCCAAGCTTCTCGACACCGCGTTCGCTCTTGCCGGGCGCATCGCGGCGAATCCTTATTTATCCGTGCGCCAAGCCAAACGACTGGTGAAACTGTACTGGAACTGGAATCGAACCGACGAGGGTTATCAGCAGGAGCTCGACGCCGTGCTCGAGATCACCCGAACCAAAGACTGCCAAGAGGGCATGCGCGCCTTCGTCGAAAAGCGCCCGCCGCGCTACACCTACCCATACGATGCTGACTGGCCGTTTCAGAAAAAAAGCCCGGCGAAAAAACCCAAGAAATAGCCGGCGATGACTTTTTCTGCAATCAGCGGTCACGACTATCGCATAGCGCCGGAAAAATTGAATCTGGCGCACAATGTGCTCGACGCTCCGATCGCCCGCGGTTGCGGCGCTCGGTGCGCGCTGGTGGGCGAGTTCGGAGTGGTCACCTATGACTCGTTGCAGCAGCGGGTCCAATCAGTGGCCGCGGGCTTGCTCGAGCTGGGGTTGCAGCGCGGCGATCTGGTTCTCATCAAGATGAGCAACTCGCCGGAGTTTGCCGTCGCGTTTCTCGCCGCGGTCAGGCTCGGCGTGATTCCGGTTTTAGTCAATTCTCTGCTCACCGCCGTCGAGCTGACCGCCGTGCTCGAGCAAACCAGACCGCTATTGATCTTCACTGAAGTATCGCGACGCGAGGCCGTGCGTGAACTGCGCGGCAGCGCTTTGTTCAAGCATATCGTTTGCGCCGGTGAATCCGAAGGGAGTGAAATTCCATTCGCAGCGTTGGAGGCGAAGTCCTCCCCGGCCGTTGTTTCAGCCGATACCCGAAGCGACGAGCCCGCTTTCATCGTTTACACCTCCGGAACCACCGGCAAACCCAAAGGTATTGTTCATGCCCATCGCTGGATTGTCGCGCTCGGTGATTTGAACCGCTACCGTTTACCGCCGCAAGACAACGACGTGGTCATGGCCACCGGCGAATGGAGCTTTATCAGCGCCCTCGGCCACAATTTGCTGTTCCCGTTGCGCAATGGGGTCGCCGGCGCGATTCTCCCCGGCCGCGCCACGCCGGAAAACGTTTTGACTGCGGTCGAGAAGTTCAAAGTGACCGTGCTCCACTGCGTCGCGACGGTTTACCGCCGCCTGCTCGCGATGCCCGAGTTCGAGAAGCATCACGATCTAAAAAGCCTGCGCTGTTCGCACTCGACGGGCGAGGCGCTGCGCGAGGCGACCTATGCGGAATGGAAGCGGCGGGTCGGTTCCGAATTGTACGAGCACTACGGGGTATCCGAGTACCAACTGGTGATCGGCAACGGCGTCAGAGACCCGGTCAAAGCGGGATCGGTCGGCAAATGCCTTCCCGGAGTCGGCGCGGCGATTCTCGATGACGATTTAAAACCGGTGGCCGGCGGCGAGCTTGGTCAGTTTGCGATTTCGACCGCGGATCCGGGACTGTTTCTCGGTTATTACAAAGACCCGGAGCGAACCGCGGCGGTGATTCGCAACGGCTGGTATCTTACCGGTGATCTCGCCTATCAGGACAGCGAAGGCTATTTCTACATCGCCGGCCGGCGCGACGACTGCTTCAAGAGCCGCGGCATTTTCATATCCCCGAGCGAAATCGAAAACGCTCTGCAGAAGCACCCCGCGATCATCGAAGCCGCGGTCGTTCCGCTACCCGATAGCGATATCGGCAATAAGATTCACGCCGTCATAGTTTTGGCCGACGGCTACGAGCCATCGGCTGATTTCGCCCAATCCATCCGCGAAAGCCTGCGCGGACAAATCGCCCCCTACAAGATCCCTCACAACATCGAGTTCGCCGAAAGCCTGCCGAAAAGCGCAGTCGGGAAAATTCTTCGCGCTGGTCTAATCAAGCCGATATAGCAGAGTGTGTAAGCGAGTGTAGAGTAGGCGTCGGGATCTGAGATAACAACCGTATCAATCTAGCGAATGGCTTTCGTGATTGGTACCTGAGTGGTCAAAAAAGGTCGGAAGAGGAGGCCCATAGTCTGGGCAGGCGTCCCACTGCGTTAAAACAAATCGGCCACAGCAAATAGAAGAGAACCACCAGAACCAAGACTTCCAAACTCTCGCTGAAAGCCCACATACCGCTGGAGGCGTTTTGTTGATTGATGATTTGCGCCGTGGAAGTTCCGGTGGCGGCGGCTTCGTACATGATCATCAGGTCGCGCGTCAAAACCATGGTTTGATATGCACCAACCCACACGACCGCGAAAAAACCTAGTTCGTACGCAATACGCAGATAAGTTTTTAGTTTGCCAACAAATTGCTGGTACAAATCCCCAGGCGCTGGAGCGTTGTCGCTAAGCATGGTCAGGATAATCAATCCAAAGGGGCCAAGCATGGCCAAGGGCAACCAGCCGTACGATCTTTTCTTGGACTTGACGAGAAATAAACAGGTCAGAAACCACAAGCCGATAATCACCAGCAAGACTGCCAAAATGGAAAGATGCTTCGCCAGGCTCAACAGCCAATAGTTGCGCTCGTAATTCGAATCACCCGCGGCGATTTCGGGATTGATGGAATTAATCAACCTCCCGGCCAAAACAGTGACCGCGGGGATCATAAGGAAGGACACGATCGCGAGAACATAAGGTCTCTTGAACATTCGGACTGTCATTCCTTGAGCTGAGGCGTCAGACTAAGCGGGCCATTGAGACCATGGAGTACACATGGATCCATCGTCCGGCACATACACGCACGCGACGGAAAACTCCGAGTCAGCTCTAGCAAAGTGCAAGGCCGAACTCCACTAAATACGCGTGCGCTCGATGTTCGAATCCGCACCGTAACAGCGCGGTTTCTACCAAACACTCGTGTGTTTGACCCTTCGCCGGTTCGTCGGTATACCTCCGGAGATCATTAATTTTCGATTCGTGACCGGCCACGACGGCGTGCCGCGGCCACGCAGGAGCATCATGACAGTTCGCATTGCCCAGTTCGTGCAGGCCGCCAATGACGTGGTGGACGAAGCCTTTCTGCGCGACTTCCCCGAGGTCGAGGCGGCCAAGGCCGACGACCTCGAATCCCTGGCCAAGGCACTCGACGGCGCGGAAATCCTCCATGCTTACAACTCCGCCTTCACCGCGGAGTTCGCGCGCCTGGTGCGCGACAAAGGGCGGGCCCTCAAGTGGATCCAGTTCACCACCGTCGGTGTCGAAATCGGGCTGAGAGCGGGACTGCCTGACGGCGTCTGGGTCACCAATAGCGGCGACGTCAGCCAGCGCGTGCTGGCCAGCCACGCTATCGCCCTGATGCTGGGCGTCATGCGCGGCTTTCGCCGGTTCGAGCAATTGCGCCCACGGCGAGAGTGGGCGCGGAACTCCATGTCTTCCCATATACTCGACCCCGATGGCGCGCGCCTGGTGATCCTCGGTATGGGCCACATCGGTCAGGAGATCGCGCGCAAGGCCAAGGCGTTCGATATGGAGGTGATCTGCGTCACCCGCGCGCCTTCCGCCGCCGTGCCGGAGATCGATCGCGTGGTGCCCCGAGAAAAAGTAGATGAGGTTCTGCCCAGCGCCGACGTGGTCATGGTGGCGCTGCCGCTGGACAGCGGCACAAGGGGATTTCTCAGCGCCGAAAGAATCGCCCTCATGCAAGAGACGGCGATCCTGGTGAACATCTCCCGCGGCAAGGTCGTGGACGAGGCGGCGCTGGCCCGCGCCCTCGCCGAGGGTCGCATCAAGGGGGCCGGACTAGACGCCTTCGCCGAAGAACCGTTGCCGGCATCGAGCCCGCTGTGGGATCTGCCCAACGTGCTGATGACGCCCCATGTCGGCGGTCAGGGCGGACGGCAACTGTGGCGGCGGATGAGCGAGCTTGTCCGTGACAACACGCGCCGCTATCTTTCAGGCGCGCCCCTCAAGCATGTCGTCAGAACCCCAGATGGGACGCTGCAAGGTTTTTAAAAGCCACGGGTCGCAAGCTCTCAGAGATACACGTCATGAAACCGAACCGACCCGCATCGTCGATGCGGCCAATCGGCGTCATGCATGCGGTGAGCGGTGATGACGGTAGGTTTTGGGATCACACATTTGTTGCGATACCAGATGTAACCCGATCAATCCCCGGCATTCAGCTGGAACTGGGACGGTTTATTAAGTAAGGGCGATTCCAATCGTTTCCGGTCCAAACCGCTGAGCACTTTGTTAAGATGTGGTGTATGATAAACGCAACCGCACAGCAAGCAAGTTCGGTTAATAGATCCTGATGCGTGCCGTTGGTTTAGCGTCGGGGACATATCACTTGCCAAACCTATGAACCAAGAAGCGCCGCCCGATGTCACCATACGGGTCGTTCACATTTCAGACCTGCATATCTCTGAGCAACTCATCAGCAGCACAGCAAATCAAATTAAAGCTCCGCACCGGTACGGTCATAATTTTAAGGCTTTCATTGCGCTCGACGCTTTTCTCAACCACAACCCATGGGACGTACTGGTCATTTCCGGCGATGTGAGCCGCGTCGGAAGCATCGATAGTTTCGTCTGGGTGCATACGTGGATTCAACAAACGGTAAACGTTGGCGCAACCAGCTTAGGGCTCGATTTGGCGAAGAATACCAATCGTCACTACGTCATTGTTCCTGGGAATCATGATCGATTCAACGGTAACCTTCAACAAACCTCGTTGGACGACTACAACAATATCTTCCCTGTAATAAGAAGCGGGAAAAAGGTTACGTTTAACTTCGGTGCAATCACTACAAATTTCCACGTTTTTGATAGCAGCGACTCGAATCGGACTTTTGCCAAAGGCAAAATCGATTCCTACGAGCTGACTCCAAGAACCATCGCCAAGAACACCCTCGACATCGCCGTCCTACATCATCACTTCATCCAACCTCCGGAACAAAAGCGCGAGCGATCCACCGAGCTGACCAATTCACAAGACGTCGCGAATTACATGCTCTCTACTGGATTCCACGGGGTTTTTTTCGGTCATACGCATAAGAGTTTCGTCGACTGTCTTCCTACGGCTCTCATCACAAGGATGTTTCCATCGAAAGGCCAAGAAGCGGCATTTTGGAAATCCTTCATCCCCAAAAAGATTATCGATTGGTTTTCCGTTAACACGACCCTCGGATACTCGCGCGAGCCGACTCAGGACGGCAAATATCCGAGCGTGGAGTCATATTTCACCTATTTTTATATTCGAGACGTGCTCGGGCTTGATGTAAGTTCGCCGGCTGAATTCAGAAATGCCGCTGGGTTCTATGCGCATCTGGAAACGTTCTCAGCGCGCAATAATCTAAACGCGGAAATCAATAAACTTAAGGTTCGCAAGATGTTAGTATCGATGGCTCCAAGTGCTTGCCAAGCCGAAGCCAAGCGCAACGGTTTCCATGTGTTCGATTTTATTTTCGTGAAGAATTCCCTCTTCAAGATAGATACTTTCGTATACGAGATTGAAAACGGCCAATGTAAATTGGTTAAAAAATTATCCTTTCTCGTTTAATGAACAAAAGTGAAATGATCGCGGGGTCAGACATTTACTTCACGACTATTACGCTCCGTGCGGATACCGCTTCGGTAATTGACCAGACACCATAGCGCTTGAGCGCGGGGCTCTCGTGCAACTCAATTCCACAGCTCGTTTAGTCTTTAGCGTCGGGGCTGCAATCACTCAAACTGCTTTCCGTGTAAATCATCTGTACCGCGTGACCGATCCGATATGGATCACAAATGCAGACCCCGACTCAAAATCACCCTGACTCTCAACTCGGCGACCGACTCCTGCGACTCCGACCCGAGTCCGCCAACGGAACCTTGTCGGTATCGCCTAACTAAAGTATCTTTGCAGACGTCGTGCTGAAACGCATCCTGATACCGGTCGCCATCCTTCTGCTGATAGCCGTTGCATTTATCATTGCCCGCGAGACGAGGGAAACCGTCGCCTTTGTGAGCGCCATACATCCGCTAATGGGGCAGGGTTTGCTTTGGTTTCTGCTGGCTCTCTACGCCGCGTGCATCCTCATTCCGATAGTTACTTTCGTTCGGCTTCCAAAGAGCCTTGTTCCGCCTTCCGAAGAAAATGCTTCCGTGCAAGCCGCGTACTTGGAAGAGCTTGCAAAGCGCCTTCGACGGAACAGAAATCTTAGTAACCAGGACCTTACGGCGGCGACGGTCGAACCCGCCCTTGCGGAACTGGCTCAACTCTCCCGCCAAAAAACCGCGGATGCCGCCATGGCAGTCTTTTTGAGCACGGCAGTCTCGCAGTCGGGCAGGCTAGATGGCCTCATGGTCTTGGTAACGCAGTGTCGCTTGGTTTGGCAGATCGCCCACCTCTATTGGCAGCGGCCCGCCTTAGGAGACCTTATTGCGCTCTACGGCAACGTTGCTGCGGCGGCATTCGTGGCACAAAATGTCGAGGACCTGGATCTCAGCGAACTGATCGAGCCATTGCTCGCGCCGGTGTTAGCGAACTCAGTCGTCGCCGCAATTCCCGGATTCGCACAGGTCGCCGGTTTGGTCACCACGTCCTGTGTCGATGGAACGGTCAATGCGTTTCTCACGCTGAGAATCGGCTGTCTCGCCAGCGGGTATTGCGGCAGCGTGATCAAGCCCACTCCCAAATCGCTGCGGCATACAGCAACGGTAGAAGCAGCCGGTATGCTCGGCTCGGTGGCTAAGCGAGGTGCGGAGCGCGTCGGAGTGGTGATCTGGGACGCCGCGAAGAGCACCACGGGGAGCGCCACGTCGGCACTGACCGGCGCAGCGATCGCGACAGTCGAGCAGGTCTCAGCCGCCGCGCAGCGAGTTACCAGCACAACCGGCGCACGCGCCGCAACCGAGTTTCTTGTCCAGCTAGTCGCCAAAGGCGCCGCAAAGACCTCAACCGCCATCGCCGAAGTGGTATCCCGGAAACGGTGGGAGCGTTGAGTACGCGCGCTTTTGTGGTCTCCGAGCCGAGAGCCCGAGATGGTAGGGCAGGGTTGGTGTACAACGATTGATTGTCACCATCAAGCCAGCCGTTTTGTTTCGATGAATTGCACGCAAGCGCGTGGCCAGGTCTTGCCTGCAATACTGCATTTGTCGCAATGCAAGACGTGACCGCGAGTCTTTGACCCTTGACGCCGACCCCATTAACGCGCGGTCGCCAATCTATTAGCGACAACATAGTCTGGTTTAGTCAGTCCCACTTTGTAGATGTGATTATGGGATAAATTCTCAGGGAGGCTCTTATGACCAGCGCATCAGTCAATTGCAGTATTTTACTTGGATTGATGTTTTTTCTTGCAGGTTGTGAGGCGAAAGTTTCATCGTCACCGGAATCAAAAACTGCTTCGGAACCCGCGTCATCGACGCAGTTTGATCTCTGGCAGCTCTATGACAACTCTCTCAAAGGCGCCAAATACATTGACTTGACGCACACGATTACCCCTTCGATCCCGGTATGGAAAGGCTTCTCCGCGGCGAAATTCGCTGCGGCGGTCCATCCGCAAACTAAGCAACCTTACACTTACAAGAAGGATGGTTTCGAAGCGACGCGCTATGAATTACCTACCGATCAGTACGGCACGCAGCTCGATCCGCCGGCGCATTGGGCGCCGGAATATCCGGCGATCGACGAGTTGCCGGCGACCTATGCAGTGCGTCCACTGGTGGTGATTTCGATTGTCGATCAGCTGGCCAAAGACGCAGGCTACCATCTGCAGCGCGCCGACATTCAGAGTTGGGAGAGCCGCAATGGCAAGGTTCCGCCTGGCTCGGTGGTGATGGTGCGGTCGGATTGGTCGAAGAAATGGCCCGATCCGGCGCTGGCGGAAGCGAAAACCTTTCCTGGCGTGTCATTGGATGCGCTCAAGTTTCTCCATGAGGAACGCCGCATCCTGTTTCACGGTCACGAGCCGCTCGACACCGACGCCACGCCAAATCTCGAAGGCGAACATTGGTTATTGCACCACGGCTACACCCAAGCGGAAGGCGTGGCCAACCTCGATCAAGTGCCGGAAAAAGGTTGTCTGATCACGATCGGTTTCCCGAAATTTGCCGGCGGTTTGGGCGGCTATGCTCGTTTCGTCGGGATCTGCCCGGCAAATTGGAAATACGGCTTTTCCATCGGCGAGGTCCCCGAAGCGCCCCTGCCCAAGAGCGACAGGATTCTCCAGTGGGACGCGCAGCGTGGCATGCGCGTGCGCAAATAGCGCCTCGGCCATTGACCCAAAAAGATTTCGCCGCGCTCGAGAACGTCACATAGGCTACGGGTTCAGGCTTTTATTTCCTGACTTGCTTACGCAGTGCGAAGGCGGCAAAGCCGCAGTCGGCGCCGGCGATAACGTTTTCGCGCCCGACCAGTTTTGCGAAGCGCACGATCCGTTCAGCGACCAATTCCGGGTGTTCGGCCAGGTTGGTGGTGTGGCTGATCACGCCCGGCATTCGGTAATTGAATAGTAGATCTAATTTCGACCTTGGCGAACCGTTACAGCGTGCCGGCCAGCTTGGCGATCGCCTGCGAGGCGCTCTTGTCGATCGGTTCCCCGTGGCCGAAGAGGGCGCGTTGGAACGTCAGTTGCGCCAGTTTCTTCACGCTCTGATTCGCCAGTGCGATGTCGGAGCTGTACTGGGGACTCGGACCGGCGAGCTTGTTGCCGGTGTTGTTCATGGCGTCGCCCAGAATAAGCAGTGATCCGGCCGGATCGAAAACGCAGACGTGACCCGGTGTGTGACCGGGCGTGGAAATCACGCGCAGGCCGAACACTTCGTCGTTGTCACCGACCGCCTTGAGCGGGCGCGGCGACTTGATCTGCGGAATGTCGGCGGCCCCGGCGTATGCTGTCGCCTTGGTCGCCGCCGCCAGTACGTCGCCAACGCTGCCAATGTGATCGGAGTGATAGTGAGTCAGGATGACGTGGTGAACCGCATCCCAACCCAGGCCGGCGTTGCGAACGATGACCGCAATCTTGGTTGCATTGCCGGGCGTGCCGGTATCAACGACCGCCGCTTCCTTGCCCCGGATGAGGACGTACGCATTGACGATGCCCAAGTTGACCCGAAGGGCTTCGACGGCTCCCAGGTTCTGAGCGTGGGCGACGCCGGTCGCGAGATCGCTGCCACCTATGGCGATACTCCATCCGCGCCGACCGAGGCCGAAATTTACCTCGTTCCATATCGCGAAACTGCCCAATGCGACCCGGGCCAACCAGGTTCGGCGACTGATTTGCCGAGCTTTTTCCATGGAGCACCTCTGAATTTCACACTAATTTGTTCAAACCGTTCCAGCCGTTCAAGCGCTACGCTCAGTTCAATTCGTTTACAGGAAATCAAGCCGTCTTCAAGTCCGCCTTCGCTGCTGGCGGAGTTATTCTCATTACAAGGATTTTCCAATCGCAAGCGTGTTTGACAGAGGTCAGAATGAAACTATAAGGTAACTTATCTAATTCCCGATTGGGGAGGAATTTATGACGACACTGCGATTGGAAACCACTGCGCCGTTCCAAGGCTTGGCCGAGCTGGTGGCCTATGACGAGGGTCTGTTCGAGAAGGAAGGCATCCAGATCGAGTGGCTGGACCGTGAGAAGGGCCTCGACAAAAGCCCGCAGCTGCACATCACGGATCATAAGGACGCCTCGCGCTACACGAGCCACGGCCGCATGATGGAATCAGGCCAGGCTGACCTCTACAACGCTTGCGAATGGGGCAATTACTCGCGCGTTGAAACCTCCAAGGTCGGCATGCCGGCAGCTTGGCCGTCGTTCCATGGTGAATTTTGCCGGGCTCGTCGTCCGCGCAGATTCGCCGGTGCAGGTGCCGCAGCAATTCGCCAACGTGCAGATCGGCATCCCCTTTTATAGCGGCACGCACTATCTCTGCCTGCAGATGCTCGAAGGCTTCGTGCCGCGCGAGCTGATCAAGCTCGGCCGCGTGCCGAACGGCTCCAATTACCGCTTCAAGATGCTCATGGACAAGACCATCGAAGCAACGACCCTGACCGAACCGTATATTTCGTTAGCCGAGAAAATGGGCTGTCGGGTGGTCATCTCGGCATTCCACCACGGCACCGACGTCGCGTCCGATCGCGTCGATGGCGAAACCTACGCCGCCTTCAACCGCGCCATACGCGAGGCCGTCCGGCGCATCATGGCGAACAAGCGCGCGTATATGCACTACTTCATCGACTACTATCGCGATCGCGATCCGCAGATCAGTCAGCTTACCATCGACGATCTACGCGAGAGCCGCCTCTATCTGGTCGAGCCGGCGCCGATCCCGGCCGATGAGCTGCAACGCACCTATGAATGGATGAAGAGCTGGGATTTCCTCGAGACCGCCCCCTGCGCGACGGATCTCGTCAACATGAACGTGTAGCAGCGCGGCGATGAGCGGGAGCCTAGGGCTGGGTTCAAGTCGTTCCAGCCGTTCAACCGCTTCGCTCCGTTCAAATCGTTCAAGAACGAGCGCGGAACCCTTAACGGCTGATAAGCGCGTGGGGTTAGAAGTGATTGCTGAAACTGCAACGGCAAGCTTGACGGGGGGGTTGTCCAGTTGCTCAATAAGTGCCGGCAAACAATCGGTTCGACTATAACTCACAGGTGGAGGTGATCAGCCATGGCCTTGGTACGGTGTGTTACGGAATTTGGCATGGGAGTGGATGTGCACGGATTGGATTACACCAACGCCGCCAAGCGGGCGGTGTTCGACGCTATTCATCACAGCAGTTTGGGATTCCCACGGCTGGTGGGCAAGACCGCCGACGATATGCAGGTGGAAGTGACCATCGGCGTGCCCAAGCCCGAGGCGGTAGATAAGCAGGCCGTGTTAGAAACGCTGCCGCATGGCGGCGGCCACATCAACGTGGTCCAAGGCGGTTTGCAGGTGCTCAATGCGCAGGGCACCGATGGCCCGCTGATTGCCAGCGCCATTTTGATCGTCAGCCTCGACGACGGCAAATAGCGAAAGTTCAGTAGGATTATTTGATCACGCCTTCGGCACGGAGATCGCTTAGCTCCGCTTTGCTCACCCCAAGTCCGCTAAGCACTTCATCAGTGTGCTGGCCGATGGCGGGGGCGTCATCGCGGATGCTGGTGGGGGTTTCTGAGAGGTGGATCCAGGGAGCGAGCAAGGTGGTCGGGCCGGCGGTGGGGTGCTCGCGTTCGATAAAGGCTTTCCGCTCTTTGATATGCCGATCCTCGATTATTTCACCGATCGATAGAACCGGCGCACCGAAGTAATCGAGCTCGCGCAGCCCGTCCCAAATTTCCTGGCGAGATTTTCCGCTTGCCCAGGTTCTCACTATCTCCTCGAGCTCAGCGCGATGCGGGCGGCGCGCGGCAGCGGTCGAAAAACGGGCATCTTGCAGAAGATCGTTGCGGCCGATCAGTTGCGCTACCTGGGCCCAAACGGCATCGCTCATGTCCGGCACGCGCAAGGTGAAATAGCCGTCGGCCACTTTCATCGGACGATTGCCGACTTGGTTGCCGGTAAAGTGCTCGTGCAGCGAGCTGGTCATAAACCCGAGCACGGCTTCTTGCATCGAGACCGCAACCTTCTGGCCCTTGCCGGTGCGCTCGCGCGCGTGCAGCGCGGCGAGAATGCCGAGCGCGATGCTGACGCCGGCGGCTTCGTCGCCGATTCCCAAGGTCTTGGTCCCTACGGCGCCATTGTTCTTCCACGCGCTGTGAAGCCATCCGGCGATGCTGTTGTTGCTCGCCGCAGTGTTGCCATAGCTCGCGTAAGGCCCCCACTCGCCGTAACCGCGCGAACAGGCGTAGATCAGCCGCGGGTTGATAGCCTTTACCGAGTCATAGTCCAAACCGAATCGCTCCATCACGCCTTTTTGGTAATTCTCGACCAGCACATCGGCCTGGGCAATCAGCCGGCGCGCCAGCTCCACACCCTTTTGCGCCTTCAGATTAAGCACGATGCTTTTTTTGTTGACGTTTATCCATAGAGATTCGTACGCGTCCGTGGTCGCGCCCGGTTGCATCCATAAGCGGCGAAACTCATCGCCGTTGGGCGGCTCGACCTTGATAACGTCAGCCCCCAGATGTCCAAGCAACATCACGCAGAACGGTCCGGCGAGCGCGTGAGTGAAGTCGATTACGCGTATGTCCTGAAGAGCACCCGGCATTGGCACCTCCGTTGGGACGGGAGTGATAGATGATTGGAATGCTGGAATAATGGGAGAGTGGAATGTTGGAACACGGCGATTTTGGTATTCATGAGTGCCGGCGTGTTGCTGCATCCGGCGCACCATTCCATTTTTCTACACGGGGCGAAACTTCGGCAGCGTCACCTCCGGCGTGACATCGTCGAAGACCAGTCGCACCGGCATGCCGACCCGCACATCCTCCCAGGGGCATTCGACCACGTTGCTAATCATCGTTACTTGCCCATCGGTGCCGTCGATCGTGATATGAGCGACGACGTAGGGCACGTCATCCTGAAAAGCGGGAATCGACACGTAGTGCACGACCACGAATGAATCGACGATGCCGGTTTCGCTGAGCTTGGTCCAGGCGAATTTCCACGAATAGCAGTGCGGGCAAAAGGCTTGGGGCGGCCAACGAAACTTTTTGCAATCTTGGCAGCGCTGCGCTGAAAGCTCGTGCGCTTTGCAGCTGTCCCAGAACTGCTGGGAGTCGATATCCGCTACCGGTAACGGCTTGGCATATTCCGCCATGATCACGCCCTCCTCAGGAGCATGGCGCTCTCGCCGCATTCGCCGCAGACGAGCGCAGTCTCGGGGTTGCGCACCTGGCGGCAAGTCGAGCGGTCAAAAGTATGCGCGCCGTTGCACAGGTCGTCGACGACGCCTTCGGGACGCAGTTGCTGCACCGCTTCGATCACGTGATTGAGCCCGTGAATGTGCGCCTCGGACATTAAACCGCCGTGGGTGTTCACCGGCAGATCGCCGTCGAGGCGGTTGTGACCCTCTCTCACCCAACTACCGATCTCGCCTTTTTTAACTAGGCCGAAGTCTTCGATGTGCACCATGCACATGGCCGTAAACGGATCGTAGATTTCCGCGATGCTGACATCTTTGGCTGTGATGCCGGCGCCTTCATACAGCAGCGGAGCGGAGTTGGCCCCATTGGTCTCCCACAAACCTGAAGTCTGACCCTGACCGCCCATGCCCGACATGATGTAGACCGGCGCGTGTTGCAAATCACGCGCCCGTTCAGCGGATGTGATAACCAGCGCCACGCCGCCATCGCTCTCCTGGCAGCAATCGAGCAAGCGGAAAGGGTAAATGATCCAGCGTGAGTTCTGGTGATCTTCGATGGTGATCGGTTTGCGCATCATCGCCTTCTGATTCAGGACGGCATGGCTGCGCTCGGTAACGGCGAGATGGGCGAAGTCGAGCGTTGTCGTGCCGTAGCGCGCCATGTGGGCCGTAGCGATGGGCCCGAAGGAAGCAGCCGCGTGGTGAATGCCGAAAGGCGTGGTCCACTGCGCATCGCTTTTGACGTCGTTGGCCCGCTCGGCGCGCGCGGCGCGTCCCTGGCTGTAACGGTTGCGCGCCTTGAAAACCAAGACATTCTTGCAGATCCCCGAGTGCACGAGCATGGCGCCGGAAAGCACCGCGCCGCAGTTCCAACCGCCGCCGCCATCGCTGTAGAATTCGAAGTTGCATTTCTTCAGACCGAGCGCGCGGACTAGCTCCCGCACTATCTGGCCTTCCGGCTGCCGGTGGTAAAATGAAACCACCCCATCGATATCCTGGACTTGCAGCCCTGCGTCCGCGATCGCCTTGAGGCTCGCCTCAGCGGCGAGGGTCAGGGTCGTCACTCCGGATTTGCGCGAGAAGGCGGTCCATCCAAGTCCGACGATCGCGGTCTTATCTTTGATCGCTTGCTCCGGCATGTTTAACCTCTTTCGCTGTTTGCACTTTCTTTAAGCGTAGGACTGGCGTTCGTTTCGATGCTAGTTAGCAAAAATTTCTTTCATCAGCTTGGAGTCTTCGTCGAAGTTTTCCGCCCAAGCGGGATCGACCGGCACAATCTGCGCGCCCCTGACTTTCATGTTTTCATCTTGTGGCAGGTCGGATCTCGCGACCAATCGTCCGGCGCTTTGATACAGTTGCTGCCCTTCTTTCGAGAGCAGGAAATCGACAAACAGCCTGGCCGCGCTAGGGTGCGGTGCTTGAGCCGTAAGCCCGACTCCGACCATCAGGCCAGGTAACGGCCCAGGGGCAACCCAATCGATCGGCGCGCCTTTCTGTTTTAGCCGGTTGACCGTCACGGCGTTACTGTTGACCTGCAGTGAAGCCTCGCCGGCGGCGACCAATTGGGTTATCAGCTCCTGTCCGATCCGCAGCATAGGAGTTTGCTTGGACAGCTCGCGCATATAGCGGACACCTTTTTCCCTTCCCATAATTTGCAGCATCGCCGTAAACCAATCGATTTTGTCTTTTTCCAAAATCATTTTGTTTTTCCAGAACGGACCCAGCAGGTCATCGTAGCGCTTAGGCAGATTTTGAGCCGCGATCAGCTTCGTGTTGTAAAGAACGACATATGGATTGTAATAAGTCGTCGTCCAAACCTTCTCTTCTTTGAAATTGCGCGGATAAAAGCGGTCGTCTACCGGGGTGTACTCGCCGATGATTCCCCTCTTTCTCAGCGCGTGGAGGTAAAACGCCGGCGTTTGAATCACATCCACAATGGTTTTCTTCGCGCGCGCTTCTTGCAGGATTCGGGTAACGATCCTTTCGCCTTCCGCGCGGATTATGTTTACTTCGAGGAACGGATACTTTGCTTTGAACTGACGGGCCATCGAGCCGGCCTCTGCCAAATTAATAGTCGTGGAAAGGACCACCTCGCGCTCGTTTCTGGCCGCTTCGATGAAATCTTCCCGAATTGCTGCGCTGGAGGCGCGAAGAAAACCCACAGCAATGAAGGCGGCGATCAGTAGAAAAAAAGCTATCGTCTTCATAGGAATGTCGAGGGCGACGATATCCGATCGCCCGAACTTACGTCAAGTCAGAAGTCACTGGCGAATGGATCGATAGGTATTCGTGGTTATCTCGCATTGACTTTCCTCGTTTGTTGCAGCTAAGAACGTACAAAACAAACGCTCGCCGAGGAGGTCTCTAGATGTCCACGCGAAAAACCTGTTTCGCCGCAACTGTTTTTCTTCTGAGTCTTCTAGGAAGCGCCTGGAGTCAAGGCGCTAAGCCGACGCTTCCAGGAGATTTGGCTAAATACACCGGCTCGGACCGGGAGCGTTTGCTTTACGAGGGAGCGAAAAAGGAGGGCAAATTTTTATGGTACACGTCGTTGATTGCGAACAAGGAGATCGTCAAGATTTTTGAGGCAAAATATCCGGGCGTAACCGTGGAGACATACAGAGCGAGCGGCACGCAATTGGCGCCCCGAGTTTTGGCCGAGGCGCGGGCGAAGCGTTATCTTGGCGATGTGATCGAAACTTCGCCGCCAGGGTTGATGGTGCTGCGTGACGACGACCTGCTGCTACCGTACACGTCGCCGTATCTCTCGGCCTATCCCGACGCCGCTAAGCAAAAGGCGCCCCGCGGTTTGGTTTTTTGGACCACCGACAGGGAATCTTATATCGGGGTTGGCTACAACAAGAATGTTCTGCCCGCGGCCGAGGTGCCTAAAAACCTCGATGACCTGCTGAAGCCCGCGCTGAAAGGAAAAATGTCGATCAGTAATGACGACGTTGCGGCTCGGTTCATCGGTGCCATGATCAAATCCAAGGGTGAGAGTTATATAAAAAGGCTAAAAGAACAGGAGGTCACAGTCCATGGCGTCAATGGTCCTGGCTTCAATGAATTGATCGTTTCGGGAGAGGTGCCAATATCGTTCACGGCTATACACAGCAACATTGGTCACGCGGTGGATAAAGGCGCGCCCGTCGCATGGGTCCCCATGGATCTGGTCGCCGCCATCGCGGGCGGAGTCGCTGTCTTTGCTCATGCCCAGCATCCGCACGGCGCGTTATTGCTGGTTGATTTTTTCCTCAGTCCGGATGGGCAGAAAATGCTCATAGAGACTTTCAAACATGGCAGTCCTTTGAAGGACTATGGGTTCAAACGCTGGTATCCAGAGGAAGGTGTAACAACTGCTCAATACGATCAGATGATGGATAAATGGAAGAAGCTTGTCTCAGAGTTTGCCCGCAGATGATTTTCGCTGGACTTGAAAACATCGGTAACCCAAATCTGGTGGCCGCTAACGGTCTCTAGGATAAAGGCGGCTATCAAGGGTTACGGCAAACTTCTTGGGACGCTGTCCTGATGGAGGTCGTGTCATGAAAAATCACGGTAGCGTCCAGCTGTTGATTGCGGGGATGGTAGCTGTTTTTCTTGATCTTCATGCTCCAAACGCGTTGGCGGGGCAGGCCAAACCGCTCATCAAAGTCATGGCCGGCTATGGTTCTACCGACGGTGGCGTCGCGGTATTGGGGTTTGCCAAAGAAACCAAACTATTCGAAAAGCACGGACTCGATGTGGTGCTGGTCGGCATGGGCACCGGATCGGTGTCATTGCGGGCACTGATCGCCAGGGATCTGGAAATTGCCTCGCTCTCCGGTTCCGGCTTGGTGCAAGCCGCGTTGCAGGGCGCCGACACGATTCTAATTGCCGCTCTCATCAACGGATTTGTTTTCAAAATCTTCAGCGCGCCGGAAATCTCCAGCCCACTGCAACTCAAAGGCAAAAAATTGGGCGTCAGCCGCTACGGCGCCACGTCAGATTTCGCCGTGCGGCTGGCGCTAAAAAAATGGGGCCTGAATCCCGAGCGCGACGTCAATATTTTGCAATTCGGTACGTCGCAGGACACGGTCCGCGCCATGCAGACTAGAATGCTCGACGCCGGGGTGATGAGCGGCATCTCGTCGCTGATCGCCCGCAAAGCGGGCTTTCGCGAGCTGGGGGATCTCGCCGACCTGGGGCTGCACTATCCGACGTCGGCCATCGGCACGACCAAATCTTATCTGCAAAAAAACGAAGGGGTGGTGAAAGGCTTCATGGTTGCCTACATCGAAGCGATCCATGATTTCAAACGCAACAAAGAAGCGGCGCTGGCGGTGCTGAAAAAATATACCCGCAACGACGACCGCGAGGTGCTGGAAGACAGCTACAGCAATATCGCGAGCAAGTATCTGGCCTTACCGATTCCGACAATCGAGGGGATTCGCGAGATCCTGACGGAACTTTCAAGCACGGTGCCGGCGGCAAAGAACGCCGATCCCGAACAATTCGTTTCGTTCAAGATCGCCAGGGAGATCGAAGCGAGCGGGTTCGTCAAGCGGCTTTACGAAAAATAAAAGGATAAGTCTGAGCGATCTAAAGGTCACTGTTGTCTAAATGGACAAATCCTCAGTTTTTCCAGGACATCAGCAACTATTGTGGCGCCGACAAATTTCGTAGCGGTCGTTGCATTTTGTTCTTGTTCAAGGATGGCCGCATCAAGTTGTCAATATGATGCTGCGAAAACACTGTCTCTTACATATGATAAACAATGGGATCATGGGTTGGTGGCAAATGTTTGTTCGGCGCAACCACATCGTGAATAAACAAGTTACCTCCGCCGCTTGCCTCTTCTTTGTCGCGACGCTTTTCATCAGCGGCGCACAAGCGCAAGTGAAAAAGATCCGTGTAGCGACTCCCGGCTACACCGTATCGATGCTGCCTTTTTTTGCCGCGAAGTTAAACGGTTACTACGCAGCTGAGGGTTTGGATGTCGACTTGCTCGCGACGCGGGCGCCGACGGCGAATCTAGCCGTGCTGAGTGGAAGCGTGGAGTTCTCAGCGGTGCCGCTTGCGGGCCTGACCACGGCGCTGCGCGGCGCGCCGTTGAAACTGCTCTTCGTGCCCTTCGACAAGCCGCAACATGAACTCTTCGTTAAACCCGAGATCCAAGGGATCAAGGCGTTGCGAGGTAAGAAAATCGCCGTCGCTGGCATCGGCACCATCGGCGAAGTCATTTTACGCGAGTACCTCACTGCTAACGGGCTCGATGCCGGCCATGATGTCACGCTGCTGGGGATCGGCGCACCGGAGACCCGGTTGGCGAGTTTATTGAGCGGCACCTTCGACGGCGCAATGCTTATCGCACCATACACATTGAACGCCAAGGATGCTGGGTTCCGAGCCATGGTGGTCTTCAAAGATCACAACTTCGTTTTGCCCAGCGGTGGTATCGTCGCGCGCGACGAGTTTTTACGCAGCGAGCCTGTGATGGTCGAAAAATTCGTTCGCGCCTCGCTCATGGGGTTTTTGTTCGCGCGCGACAATCGCTCCGAAGCGGTCAAAGTTCTGGTGCGTTATCTAAAAATAGACGAGCCGATGGCGACGAATATCTACGATTCCTCCCGGCCGATCATGACGAGCGACGGGGCGCTCTCGCAGGAGACAAAGAAAAAAATGATCGCCTTTTTCAGCAAAATGGCGGGGGCAAAGGACGTTTCCAGTGCGGATAAGGTATTTGATTTCTCGATCCTACGAAAGGCACAGGCGACACTGCAGACACGAGGCTGGAAGCCCGCGTTATAGAGACAAAGAAGAACATGGGCCAAGTCTTGCAATCGCACTTTTGCAAGACGCGATCTTGCACCTCACAGGTAAATTAGCGGTCCCGTAACCCCCCGCGAATCTCGCCAATGTAAATCTATTCTTTGGCTGCTCGAATCAACTCTTCACGCAACCAGCGGTGGCCGGGGTCGTTGCGATGGATCTCGTGCCAGGCTTGGCACATCGTAAAATCAGGTATTTTCACCGGCGGTGTGAGTGTCTTTAAGGGATGCATTCGCACGAGCTCGCCCGCCATGCGTTGTGGCGTGAAACTTCGTCGGAATTTCACCGCTAGGTCGTGTCATCACAAATTTGTCGCACTGCAAGACGCGACACCATGAGGCCCGATGAGCGACCCCGCGGTTAGATCTACGTAGAGTTGGCCAAGTCCGACATCGCTTTCGGACGCCGGTGAAAAGATTTCACCGTACGACGACATTCACGCGCTGCACGCCATTGTTGCCGTAGCCGCCGAAATTCCACTGCTGGACGGCTGGCTGCACATTGCCATCGGCATCGCTCGCGCGGACCTGAAGGATGTACGCGCCCGGTGTGGCATCCCATGCGAACGTCCATGAACTCCAGGCATAGGATGATCCCGATTCGCCGAGTTGGGCTTCGGACCATGTCGCGCCGCCGTCGACGCTAACTTCGACACGCGCGACGACGCCGTGCCCGGCCCAAGCTTTGCCAGCGAGAGTCACTGAGCCGGCACCGACCAGCCGGTCGCGAGTCATGAAGTCCGGAATGCCGGGAGGAATCATCAGGGCGCGCGCTCTGATTACATCGACCGCAACTCCCGGCTCCTCCGCCGACTGCGCGTAACGGTAGGCGCGCACCATTTGATAGCCTTGAAACGGCTCTGCAACGGCCTCGATTCGATCCAGCCATTTCACGCTCGCCATGCCGTACCAGCCCGGCTTCAACAAGCGCAGCGGATAGCCATGTTGCGGCGGCAGCGGCTCGCCGTTCATTTCATAGACCAGCAGGACCTCGTCCCTGGTCGCTTCGTCGACAGTCAGACTGCGCTGGTAGTGTTGAACTTGATCGCCTTCGACACCCTGATCCAAACCGGTGAAAACAATCTCAACGGCATCGCTGCTGACGCCGGCTTCTTGCAGGATGCCTCGAAGGGGTGTGCCCGTCCACTCGGCATTGCCGATGGCTTCGAGCAGCCAGGGTTGGCTAATGCGCCGCGGCGCGAACAACGCCCGGCCGTTGCCGGCGCATTCCATGGTGACCGGAATGGTTCGGCGCGGCCGCTTTTTGATTTCCTCCAGAGTCAGATCAAGCGGCGTCGCGACTCGGCCGGCGATTTGCAAGCGCCATTCGCCGGCGTTCACCTCAGGTATGTCGTAATGGATCAGCAGGTAGTGCAGACCCGTCGGCGTGATCGGATCGCGCAGGCCTCCGAGGCTGCGCGATGCGCAGCGCGAGCTGCAGCTCTTCTTTATAAAGCCCATCGGTTTGAGCGAGCCCGCTACCGTCACCAACGGTTGAAAAGTATTTGTTCGCGCTTTTTTGTTCCATGTCGGCCAACGTCGCACTGGATTTTGCTTGTGGCGCAGTCAACAATGATGGTTTATCTAGGCTCTTGTGCAGGTAATACGCCCACTTCAGTTTGCTTGATTCACCACGAAACGCGCTAAGGACACCTAGGTTTCGGATGATTACAAACTTCGAACTTCGTGCTCTTCGTGTCCTTCCTGGTGAATGGGTACTTTCTTAGTTTGCTGCGGCCTTGCAACCGTAGTTCTCGCGGGGTGAAAACTTCGTCACAGTCAACCCGGAAGAACCAAACGGTTGAGCAAAATAATCCCGCCCCACCCGAGCAGAGCGACGCCCATCGGCGCGCTGAGTTTGCGGCCCCACGGCAGGTTCTTTTCCGCGGCCATCAATGCCCCGAGTACCAACATCCAGGCGACATTGCCGACCCCTACGGCGAACATCAAAAGCATCAACGCCCAGCAGCAGCCGACGCAAAATAGGCCGTGATGGATGCCCAGCAAAAATGCGTTGCGCCGCTCATGGCGGCCGCGCCAGTACTCGGTGACGAAACTCAAGGGCGCGCGGCACTTGTCCAGACAGCGGTATTTCAAGCGGCTAAACTGAAAACCGCCGGCGAGGATCAGCGTGCCCGCGCCGATAAGCCAGGCGTTCGCTTCGAGCCAGGAACTGCGCTCGACGATTTCGTGCAGCAACCAATCGGCGCCGTGGGCAAAAATACCGAAGCTCAGCCAGACCCCCAGATACCCCGTGATCACCAGGGCCAATAGCTGAAACTGATTTTGGCGCTGCGCAGTCAAGCGACGGAAGATTTCGAGCAGCGGCAGCGCCGTCGGCAACATCATGGCCACTGTCATCAGTGTCCAACCGATCAGGTAGAGCGTTATCGGGAGCAGGAGATAGCCGGCATCGATCTTGCCGATTTCTTGGTGCCCGAGGTAGCGGCCGTACGGCGACCGATCCCAGATCCACAGAGCGCACCACGCTAGGCCAACCAGCGAAGCCATCAACCCTAAAAAAGCTCTACGGTCGGCCATCAATCCGCCGAATGCGTTTGTCTTACTCCTGGCGCGGGAACCTAGCTCTGGAAAATGAATTTTCCCTGAATCGCGTTATGATCCTTGAGGTCGATGTTTTGCCCGAGCGCAGGGTTATTCATCTTGTATTTCGTCGCCTTGGCCACGTACGCCGGCGAACCGGGAATGGTCGTGAATATGGAATCACGGAGCGTTGTCACCGCGCCGTTGGGACCGCGAAAAGGCTCCATCTCACAGTCAGCCACGTTGCCGATGCGCAAGGTTCCTTTGCCTTCCGAAACTTGAAACGTGATCGGCGAGCGTTCTACGGCAACCACCTCGCCAATAAGCTTCACGAGGTCGGCGACGGGTCCGCCCTGTTTGCCGGTGTAAACCGTGAGAAGCGCCTCTTCCTGGGCCTTCGTGGCTCGCGCGTCGACGTGCACGACGACGCGCCAGTTGCCTTGCAAGATGTTTCCTGGAACATGCGCGGTGAATCCCATCGTGAGGCCCGACACATCCACGCCATCGATGTCGCCTTTTTCGAAATGGTGCGCCAAAGCCGTATCGCAAGTGCCATTATCGGGGTCCATACCGACCCAGCAGGGACACAGCACGTCGCAATTGCAGACTTCCAGAAGACTGCCTTCGAGTTTGTAAGCCATAGATCCTCCCCTTCTAAGTAATCATCGGCCCTTACTAGGATTAATAAAGCTCAGCAGTAACCAACACGAAACAGCGCCCGGCGGCAGTCCCCGACAACCTTGTGGTTCGTCCAAAATCGGTCGGTCGCCTTCAACACAATGGAATATATCGCAGCTGTCGCGTCCGTTGAAGAGCCGCACGTTACACGAAGCTGAAGGACATACCACACGACGATTTATCGAACATGAAAAAAAAGATGTCAACCCCAAATGTCGATGAGCGCGGCTCCCAACTCTAGCATCCCGAGATCGGGTAACCGACTTCATTGGAAAAGAAATCTTCTGATTACACTACTGCTCTCGGTGCAACTCAGTTGGAAAATTAACAGAATTAGCAGGATAAAAGCTTTAGTTTATAGCCAGGGGAACCACTGGAATCTTGAACGCCCGCGAACAAAAAAGCCTCACGCTTGGTGAGGCTTTTTTTGTTTTCCGCGGTAAAAACTGCGACAGCTTACTTTTGGCTCTGTTGGACAAAGGGCTTCCAGTTCCACTCAAAATTCGGATCGGTGTAGGCTTCGGGCGGCATTAAGGATTTTAGGCTACGTTTAGCCATCTCGCCTTCGAACTTTTCGCGCACCCATTTGTCTTCATTGCAGTATTCGATCTGGTCTTTGGCGCGGTCTTCGACTTTTTCCGCATGGCCGTGGAACTGCATGGGCGGGTGAAGTGCTAGGTAACGCGCCGGCTCGCCGCCGGCGTTGAAGTGTTGGTGGAACCACTTGTTGGGCGGCACGAACAGACTTGCTTCATGCCAGGGCACGACGACTTTGTCTTTGCCCTCCTCCCACATGATCGAGTAGCCTTCGCCCACCGGGATCACGATGACCCGGCCGGGCCCGTGGCGATGAGCTTTCTTATATAAGCGCGCGTCGAACACCGACATATGGCAAGACATTTCAGAGTCGGGGAACTGAATATAAACGCTGCGGCCGCCGGCGCCGCGCCGGGCGTTGCTGTCGAGCTTGTCCCAGGCTTTCATGTCGGGGAAAAAGTTGCCGTACCAATAAGCCCGCCGGCCCCAGGACTCGTCGAGATTGTTTTGCGAGACCATCTTGGCCTCGGAGTAAAAGTCCATCTCGTTATGGATGTCGGCGCCTTCATAGCTATTGCCGAAGATGAAATTGACATCGCGCACACCGGACAAAGTCAGCGGCATGTAATTGTAGTGCAGCAGCCGCACCGGTTTGTCGCCCTGCATATTGGTGAACTGGTGGGTGTAGTTGTGCGGCAGCAAGAACATGCTGTGCTTCTGCCACTCGAAAGTTTTCTTGGGCCGTTTCTCGCCGGACCAAATGGTGCTGAGGCCGCGCCCTTCGACAACATAGACGATTTCATCGAGGGCGAATTTCAGCGGCGGCAAACTTTTACCGGGAGGAATTTCGGTGACGCGCGCCGAAGTGACGCCTTCCTGACCGACCAGTTGAATGAAAGCCGAGTTGCACTCGCGGGCGCTCCACCAGCCCAACTCCAGTGTCCGCAGATCTTCGATGTAATAGCCGCGGTAGATGGGAATCCCTTGGGCCTCCATCCACTCGTCGTAGGAGTAAAACTTGCTCCACATTTTCCGTTCCGCTTGCATGGCTTTGGACATTACGTGATTCCTCCGAAAATTTACTCCAGACAGTCATATCACCTTGGAAATTCTAATCAAAACCGTTCATCTATTTCACCGTCAGCACCAACACCGTGCCCACGACCGTCACCAAGGCGCCGACTATGACACGCCGGGACAGTGTCTCGAATTGGCGCAAAAAAATTGACGCCCATAGTATGGTCAACAGCGGATTGCACGCGACGAGCGGTTCCACGCGAACGATGGTGCCGACATTGAGCGCGGAAAAGAACGACAGAATTGCCGCGCTGTTGATCACTGCACCGGCGACGAGCCAGGAGCTGCTGCGCTGGTTAAAGCGCAATATGTCGCGGCCGCCTTTGAACCAAACGATGGCGAGCAAAACAAAAAAGGCTGTGCCTACCGTAACTGCCGCGGCGAGCAATGGGACGTGAACCGTCATCAAGCCGGTCTTGCGAAATGTCGTCGAGATGCCGAAGGCGAGGGCGGCCAAAACCGGGTAGATCACATCCTTCTTATGCCACTTTCCGCTTGCCGGCCGGCTCGTCGATAGGATGACGACGCCCAGGATGACCAGGCAGGTGCCGAGGATGTTTTGCGCCAGCCAAATATCGCCGAGCAAGAGCACGGCGAAGATCGATGAAAACATCGGCGAGGTATTGACGATCGGCGAGGAGCGCGCCACGCCGATGCGTTCCATGCCGATGTAACCCAAAGTTTGGCCGATGGCCGGCGCGAAGAAGCCGCCGGCCATGAAGTAACCGATCGCCGGCGACGAGAGTGACGATAGCGGTGCCAACAGGCTGGCGAGAATCCAGAAAATCACCGTGCTGGTGCCCAAGGAGATCACCGAGCCGGTGAGCGCATTGGAGCCATCCAGACCGCGGCGGACAAAAATGTGCGCGATGGAGAAGCAGAGCGCGGCTTGCAAGGCGTAGTATTCGGCCATTTACAACAATTTCTAAACGGCAGCATTACGCGCTCATAGAGACTATGTCGCAACTGTCATTGCGAGGCGAAGCCGAGGAATCTTGACTTCGTAAGCGGCAGAAAAGACGAGATCCGTCGTTACGCTCGTGATGACAGGATTGGAACAGTTCTGCATTACGACAAAGTCTCTATAGGAGGTAAGAAGCCGAGATGGATGGAATTCGCCGCGTCGATTGGCGACGCTATTAGAAACCGGGCAAGCGATAAAACTTCGCTGGGTTGGATTCCAATATCTTGGTCTTGGCGGCGGCGCTGATATCCCGGCGATCTTGCAATGTCTTAGCTGCGAAACGCTCGCGGTCGCCGTGCGGCATGTCCGAGGCGAACATCAATTGCCCGTCTCCCACCAAATCGAGTACCTGCGGCAGCAGAACATCTTCCACTTCCGAGCTGAAATAAATGTTGCCCTTCTTGATGTAATCCATCGGCGCAAGTTTTTGGATCGGCGCGGTGCGCGACACGACGTTGGACAAGTTTTTCCCGGAATGCTCGAAGCGATGGTGCAGCCGTTCGAGAATGAAATGGACCCATAGACAACCGGCTTCCAAGTAGACCACGCGCAGGTTGGGATAGCGGTCGAAAATGCCGCCGCTCATCATTGACACCATTCCCATGAGCACCGGCATCAAGAACGGGATCACGCCCGAAGGATAAATATGGGTATAAAGATTGTTCAGCGACGGGCAGGCCCAGCCGACATGGACGGCGAGGGGTAAATCTTCGCTGGCGACAGCTTCGTAGAACGGCATAAGACTTTCGTCATCGAGGAGCCGGTCGCCGGCCGTGCCGAGGATCATCATGCCGACGGCGCCGAGCTGTTTAGCTTCGTGAACTTGTTTCACCGCTGCTGGAATGTCGTCGAGATTGGCGACACCGACCCACTTCAAACGCTCCTGACCCGACAGCACGTCGCCAAGCCAGCGGTTGTAGGCGCTGTACATGGCGCTGGTGTAAGCGGTATCGGAGCTCAACGGATAGGCGAGGAACAGCGTCGGATAAAGCACCTGCAACCAGATATTCTCCTCGTCCATGATCTGTAGCCGCTCGCTCAAATCAGTCAGCTCCATGCTACCGAGACTGTCGGCTTTGCGCTGAGCATGGCGTACTGGTCTGCCGTTGATGCTTGCCGGGGTGCCGAGGTTATTACAGCCGCGGCCGACACGGCGGGGAAACAGCTGCTCGTCGATCATCCAGTAGGCGAGACCTTCTTCGGTGCCAGGAACGACTTGCGGCCGGTGCGGGCGAAAAGCTGGATCGAAATACTTGTCGCTGAAAGTAATCGGATTCTCTTCGACATGGCCGTCGGCATCGATGACTCGCATGAAATCCTCCACAACTTGTCGCTGAATTCTTATATCAGGCGCGTCTGTGGCGCAAACCAACGGCGGAAACTGACGTTGAAATTGCACGCGCAGTTATTTGTAGAGGGCGTCGATGAAACCACTCGACTGCATTTGTCGGACGAAGCTGTCGTCGAAGAATCTCTTTGGGTCGGCGTCCTTGGCTTTGGGAATCCTTCCGCCGAGATCGTCGAGCACCGACTTCATCGCTTCCGTCGTGGTCAGCGGCACGCGCAGCATGTATTTCTGCACGTCGATGTCGTAGGACTCGGCGAGTGCGTTGGGATTGGCCGTGCGCAGATATTTGCCCATGACTTTGAGGGCGATATTCTTATCCCGCTTGGCGCGAGCGATCGCTTCGGTCTGGGCCATCATGTAGCGGCGCACCAGATCGGGGTCCTCTTTGATCAAGCGGCCGCGTGTGGTCATGCCAGTGAACGCGTAGGGGATTCCCAATGAGGCAACATCGAGTAGGACCCGGTTGCCGAGCTTCAACGCCTGGGTGATCGCCGGATAGGAAAGAATCCCGGCTTGAATACGATTGGTCTGCAGCGCGGTGACCATCGACTCCATGCCGCCGACCTGGACGATGGCGACTTCTTTTTCCGCCACCAGGCCGAAATGCTTGAGCGCCAAGCGGGCGCCGACATCGATCGATGTGCCGAAGCGGGTGATGCCGACGGATTTGCCTTTGAGTTGCTCTGGTTTCTCAATCTCCGGGCGCGCCATCAGATTTTGCACGAGAGCATCGAGGGTAGTACCAACGACCATGACATCGGCGCCGCCCAATGCCGCGCTTGCAGTGGTGCCGCCGGAGATTTGCAGAAACTGCAGTTCGCCGGCGATCAGCGCGTTCATACCTTCGACGCCGGTGGGTGTGGCGATGACTTCGACATCCAAGCCATGCTTATTGAAAATCCCCAGCTCGCGAGCGATCCAAGGCGGACACATGACCGACGACAGCGAGGTGAACGCCATACGCACTTTGCGCAGGGGCTGAGCGTCCGCCGCGAAGGCGTAGGCTGTCGGAACAAGGCTCAGCGCGAGAAACAGGAAACCGAACCAGCGACGGCCCATCTAATTAGTTCCACCCGTAGAGCCGTTTGGCATTTTCTCCCAAGAGCCGGTTTTTCGCTTGTTCGGAAATATCCTTGCGGCCGCGGATGGTTTTCGTCACATTGGGAAACATGCCGTCCCAATGCGGATAGTCCGAGGCGAAGAGGATCTTGTCGTCGCCAATCCGTTCGATGGCGTAGGGTAGTGTCTCTTCCTCCGGTTCGAAGGCGAAAAACCAGTTACCCTGTGCGATATATTCACTGGGCTTGTGTTTGCACAGCGGCGTTTCGATTTTGCCGCGCTTCTCCCATTCCTCATCCATCCGTTCGATCCAATAGGGGGCCCAACCCACGCCGCATTCGAGAAACGAAATCCGCAGTTTGGGAAATTTCTCGGGAATTCCGGCATACATCAAGCCGGCAAACTGAATGAAGGTCTCGACCGGTCGGCCAATGGTGTGCATGAAAATAAAACTGTCGAAACGCTTGTCACCCGCGGGACCCTCGCGCCGATTGTGCACGCTGAGCGGAACGTTCAAGCGCTGCATCTCTTCATAGAGGGGCCAGAAACTCCTCGATCCCAGATGCTCTTTCATGCCTTGGGTCGCCACCGCGATGGAACTCAAGCCAAGCTTGGTTACCGCGCGATTCGCCTCGCTGACCGCGGCCTCGGGGTCCTGCAAAGCGACCAAACCCACCGCCTTTAGACGCGGACTTTGTTTACACACGTCGGCGACAAAATCATTGTACGCACGGGCGTATGCCACCGCATAGTCGCGTTCCATGAAACCATTGACGGCGAAACTGCTGGTGGGAAAAAGCACGGCGACATCGATTCCCTCTTTGTCCATGTCACTGAGTCGGGTCGGGATATCGACATGCTCTAGACCGCCAACTAAACCGCCCAGCCCGGTATCCAAACCGTCCGACGGCAGCAGTGGACCGCCGCGCTTACTGTAGGGTTCGACAAGATATTTTCTGATGTCACTATTGGTCTCGACGATATGGCCGTCGGCATCGATGGTATTCATGGCTAATCCTCCTGAAAAAAAATCTCGGGCCGTTGCATTGATCAACGGCCCGAGATTAGTCACTCCGGAAGGATTCTGTCAATCGCAAGAACCCAGTTTAACGACGGCGCGAGTTAGTACTCGCCGCGCTGGCGCTGGATTCGCTGGATCTCCTGTCGATTGCGCTCGATCTCAGCCTGGTTGCGGTTGATCTGTTGCTGTTGTTGATAGCTGGTGTTCTCATGGCCTTGCAATTGGTCGCCGATCAGCGCGCCGGCGCCAAGCCCGAGCGCGCCGCCGATGAGCGCGCCCGCTGCCGGGTGACGGACCGTGGAACCGATGATGCCACCGGCCGCAGCGCCACCGAGCGCGCCAATGCCCGCGCCCTTTTCCCTGGTGCTGAGCGAGCCACCAGCACAACCGGTCGATAAGATCGCCGCCGCCATCATGGTTGCTACAGTTGCTTTGCAAAATTCTTTCGTCCTAAGCATATTCCACCTCCGTTCATCTTTGCCCTAATAGCCTTTGGCCTTTTCTTTGGCTTTCGGTTTCCCTTTGTCGGCTCTGTTCGTCGCGGGCGGGTCGGCTTTCCTGAGCTCATGCCGTTCGTCGGCGCGAATCCAACCGCGAGCCGGATCGGCGGACCATTGCGCGTTGCTATTTGCGCTACCTTTAGGACTCATGTGAGCATTGGCTTGACCGCCACGGTGGGCCGTCGAGATCTTGCCTTGACTGCCAGCCTCAGCATGACCGCCGCGACCGAAAAGCAGCGCGCCCAACAACAGAAACATCACGGTACAGTTTTGCGGTTTCACGACGGGCCTCGTTAGACATTCGAAGATCGTATCAATATAGCGTCGGTCGCAGAATTCAGGCCGGCGGTAAACGCCGTATCAATCGGTGTCAGCGTTACCTTGGCCATGTTCTGGTTTAGGCAGCGGGCCATCTCGGCAAGCAGTGCTAAAATCGTCACTGGACTGTTGCGACACATGACTAGATTCTCCTCTCACGTTTAAGACTCTGCTTGAGTACGGATGGAGCAACCCCAGTGCCAAGATCGAAATTTCGATATTTCAACTGCTTAGCGGTTGCAGGGGCTCATCATCGCTCGGTAATAGCGTATGGTACTGCGGAGAAATTACCGGGTATCTAACGCATCGCTTGGAGCGCTTGAATGCGTTCAGAAGTGGCTGGATGGGTAGCAAATATTCCGCCGCCGGTGTCGCCATTTAGCTGCATGAGCCAAGCGAGTGTATTGATCATCGTGCTTTTGGAATAGCCCGCGCGCTGGAGCAGCTTGATGGCGTGGCGGTCTGCGGCCAATTCCATCGGTCGGGTATAGTGAGCTGTGACCACGGTGCTGGCGATGGGCGCAATGGCGCTACTACCGGGAAATACTTTTCCCAACAAAACCGTGCCCAAACCAACACCAGCGCCAAGAATCTGTGCTTTGGCGGGATGGCCGAGAACTTCATGGGCGATCTCATGGGCGAGGACGCCGCGCAGTTGCTCGTCGGTGGCTTGGCTTAGTAAGCCGGTGGTAACGTAGAACTGGCCATTGCCGGAGCTGGCGGCGTTGATGGCGGCTTCATCTACGATGGTTAGCCGGACATCTTCGACGGCGATGCGACGATCGGTCGCCTGCAAGAGCGGCAACATGACGACTCTAACCCGCTCCAATTGCTGCTCGGCACGGGGCTTCCCACGCGCCGCATCGCGCCGATCCTTGCGGAAAGCTTGCGCGGATGGCGCAGCGAAAATGACTAATAACGACTGTAGCAATAGCAAAACTTTAAGATGATTTTTCATTGCTTCGCTCCTCGCTCAGGGTTTCAGATCAGCGCTTCCATTGCCAATTATGGCAAAGGCGGTGCCACACGCGGATGACGCAAAATCAACCACTTGGCGCGCGACAGCGCATTTTGGGAAGGGAAAAAAAGTCAGGACGAGGGAAAAATTACTCTTGCGAGTAGAGCGCCAATTTGGCGTTCAAGGTTTTCGGCGTGATGCCGAGCAACTGGGCGGCGTGGGTTTTGTTGCCGGCCGTTGCGGCAAGGGCGCGCTCGATCGCTTGGCGCTCGGCTTCGGCGAGGGACATCGGCGCCAGATCCGACACTTCTTCGACCAATGTCGACAGGCAAAACTGTTTGAAGTCCGCAGCGGTGAGGTTGGTACCAGCCGCCAAGACGGTTAACCGCTCCATGGCGTTGCGCAACTCGCGCACATTGCCGGGCCAGTGATGCGCCTGCAATGCGGCGCCAAAGTCCGTGGACCAGGGCAGCTTTGCTTTGTGATATTTCGCGGCAAACGATTCGAGAAAAAATCCTGCCAGCAGCGCAATATCCTCGCCGCGCTCGCGCAGCGGGGGCAGCTCGAGGTGAAAGACGTTCAACCGGTAGAAAAGATCTTGGCGCAGCTTGCCCTCTTTAACCGCGGCCAGCGGCTGGCGATTGGTCGCCGCCACCGCGCGCACCGAAACTTGAATATTCTTATTGCCACCGATGCGGCGGATCTGGCCTTCTTCGAGCACGCGCAAGAACTTTGGCTGCACTTCCAACGCCATTTCGGTGATTTCGTCGAGAAAAAGCGTGCCGCCGTCGGCTTGTTCGAAACAGCCCAGATGACGCTCGACGGCGCTGGTAAAGGCGCCCTTCTCGTGGCCGAATAATTCGCTTTCCATCAAGGTTGGCGAGATCGCCGCGCAATTGAGCGCGAGAAAACTGTCGTCGCGGCGCGGTGAAAGATCGTGCAAGGTCTGCGCGACCAACTCTTTACCTGTGCCGCTCTCGCCGCTCACCAACACTGCCGCGTCGGTGGCGGCGATCTGGCCGATCTGTTGATAGAGCTTGCGCATGGGCGCCGACTTGCCGATCAAAGCGCCGTAGGAACCGAGCGGCGATTCCAGCTGCTGGCGCAGGGCACTGGCGTCGCGGGCGAACGAAACTTGCTTGAGCGCCTTTTCCAACTCTTCGCGCAAACGCTGCGGCTCTAATGGTTTCGGCAAATAACCGTAGGCTCCCAGTTTGATCGCTTGCACGGCGGTATCGACGGTGGCTTGACCGGTAACGAAGATAATCGCGATCTGCTGCACGCGCGCGCCGAGGGCGGCGACGAACTCCAAGCCGTTCATGGCCGGCATCATCAAATCGGTGACGATCGCTTGCGGCAAGCCTTTGTCGCAGGCTGCCAGTGCGGCCTTGCCGTCAGCGGCTTCGCTCGCTTGATACCCCCAACTCTCGAGCAATGCGGCTAGACCCTGGCGCGTCGCTTCATCATCATCGACGACAAGAATCGTGGGACGCGGACGAGCCATTTAGAAAACTACCTCCATGGGTAATTGCACGCGAAAGGTCGCGCCACTGCCGTTGCGCTCCTGGTAGACCAGCGAGCCGCCATGGGATTCGACGATCAATTGACTCAAAGGCAAACCGATGCCGCTCCCAGTGGCCTTGGTGGTCTTACCGAATTCGAAGATTTCGGCGCGCTGCTCGGGCGGCACGCCGGGGCCAGCGTCGCTAATGTCGATGAGCAATTGTGTGCCCTCGGCCTTGGCCGCGACAATCACCTCGCCGCCATCGGGCTGGGCTTCCATGGCGTTGCGCAGAAGATTATCGAAAGTCTGGCGCAAGCGCGAGGCATCACCGGAGACCTGCCAAGGGCCGGCGGCGAGCTCTTTGATCAAATTAATCTTTTTCGCTTGGCAGGCCGAGCCGATCGCTTCCAGGCTGGTGTGCAAGACTTGGGCGACATCGATCGGGTCGCGCTCCATGGCTACCGGCGCAGAGTAGTCGGTAAAGTCGCGCACCAAACGGTCGACCTGGCGAATACTTGAGTCCAAGGCGGTCAGCGAGCGCTGCGATTGGGCATCGTCGTCGCCATCGCCGTTAACTTTATTGCGCAGCACTTCAAGATGAATTGCTAACGCATTGAGGGGCGTTTTCACTTCGTGGGCCAGTGTGCGCGCGGCGATGGCGAGCCGTTGCACCGGCGCCGGCACTCCGACGGTTTTGCGCTGTTTCATCACCAAGCGATCGATCAAGTCCAAGCTGGCACCGACTTCGTCCTGGCTGCCGTACTGGGGACGGGCCGCGTAGGTGCCGGCTTCGGCCTGGCGCAGCGTATCGGCGATCAGGCGAAATCTGCGCGTGTAGAGCGTCGTGGTGAGAAACGCGGCGACCAGCGCCACGCCGCCGCCAAGGACAAACAGTAATGTTAGCTGGTGCCACAGCCCCGACAGCAATCCTGTCCAATCGGCTGGGTTGAGCCAAAGCCGCAGCCCGCCGGGACTGCGCACGCCTTGAGGCATCTGCAACGGCACCCAGACATCGTAATAGTCGTTCTTGCCTTGGCGTTTTGTGCTGGTAATGGTTTCGCCGCGGCGCAGCTTGGTCATGACGGTTATCGTCGACGGCGATTTCTCACCGTCGCCAGCGACAGATGTATACAGCAACTGCCCCTCGGCGTTGACCACCCACATGGCTTCGATACTCGCGCTGCGGTCGACAAAGGCACGCATCAGGCCGCGGACATCTTCATGGCGCGGCGCACTGTAGCGGGTGGTTGTGGTGGTCGTCGGCGACGGATTTGATCGGCGGTCGTTGAATACATTGCCGAGAAATCCCCAAAATGACGACGGGGCACTTTGCGCCTGTTGCTGGCGTTGGACGATGACCGGACGCTCGCGCAGGCTATCGGCCAGGGCGATTTCCACCTGGCGCGCCATAAGCAAGGCGGTTTGCAAGGTCGCTTCGGCGGTCAAGCGCTGGGCGATCAGCCAAATGCCGGCGCCAAGTAAGCCGAAAATGACCACTACGGTGCCGCTAAAGACGGCGATTTGTTGCTGGCGCAGGCTCATTGCTCAAATAGGATAACAGATCGGTCAAATCCGGCAAAGCAATGATTTTCCAAAGAAAAAACCGCTGGCTTGAACCCCCTACCCCTTTGTTGCATAGTTACTGCGATGGTCATCGATGCCTTTAATCGACCGGTCAAAGACCTGCGCATTTCGGTCACTGACCGGTGTAACTTCCGTTGCACCTACTGTATGCCGCTGGACCAGTACGAATGGATCAATAAGAAAGAAATCCTGACCTTCGAAGAGATCGCACGAATCGCCAAGTTATTTATTGAGCGCGGGGTCGACAAGATTCGCCTCACCGGCGGTGAGCCGCTGGTGCGCCAGGATTTGCATTTGTTGATCGAAAAACTTTCACAGCTGGAGGGAGTCAAGGACCTCTGTTTGACCACCAACGGTGCGCTCTTGGCGGATCAAGTGAGCGCCCTGGCCAGCGCCGGACTCAAGCGGGTGAATGTCAGCATCGATACGTTGGATGGGGATAAGTTCAAGCGCATGACCAAGCGCGGCGATCTCGACAAAGTGCTTGAGGGGATTTTTGCCGCAAAGTCAGCGGGACTGGCGCCGATCAAACTCAACGCCGTGATCGAGCGCGGCGTCAACGACGACGACATCTTGCCGCTGGTGGAGTTCAGCCGAGCCAACGGTTTTGCCATGCGCTTTATTGAGTACATGGACGTCGGCAACGCGAACAGCTGGACATCGGCAAAATTGGTTGCGAAAAAACAAATCATTGAAACGATCCACTCGCGCTATCCGTTGCGGGAAGTCGGCCGTGACCAGGGCAGCGCGCCGTCGGTGGATTATGAATTCATCGACGGTCAGGGCGACATCGGCGTGATCGCTTCGGTGACCGAGCCGTTTTGTTCGAGCTGCACCCGATCGCGGATTACCGCCGACGGGAAATTCGTGACTTGCCTATTTTCCGATGTCGGCCATGACTTGAAGGCACAGCTGCGCAGCGGCGCCAATGACGAGGAGATCGGCGAGTTCATCGGCAAAATCTGGTCCGCCCGTAGCGACCGTTATTCCGCGGACCGTTTGGCCGCGCTCAACTCATCGAACTACGATCCCAAAAGCCATAAAAAAATCGAGATGATCTCGCTCGGCGGATGATCCTCAGCCACCGAGTGAATTGACTGCTGTTCCGACGAAATTGCCGGCCACTAATTCTTAGGCAGCAAGCCGCGCCGTTCCAGGCTGGCGCGATCGTCCGGCTGGAGCTGATCCAGAGGGACGTAACCACGCTCTTCATAGGCACGGGAGCAGCCGCCGACAATTCCGTCGGCGATACTGGCACCGATGGCGAACCCGTTGCCGCTGCACTCGGCGGTGGCGCCGCTTTGCGGGTGAATCAATTTAATCGATTGGCTTGAGCAGGCGGCAAGAGTAAGAAGAATTGCCATCGACGAACCGAGACTGACGGCGCGGACAATTCTACTGTTGGACATTTTCTTCACTCCGGTTTCTTGCGGTATATTGGTTCTACTGGGTTAGACGCAGCGGCGAGATCACTATTAGCGCTAGGGCAAAGATTATTACCCGCCACTCAGGGTTGGAATAGCTACTGAATTTCCAAATTTCCAAGGAGTTTGTCATGTTGCTCAAAGACAAGATCGCGTTGGTCACCGGTTCAACTCACAACATCGGCCTCGCTATTGCACGGGCGTTCGCCCGCGAAGGCGCAAAGGTCGTGGTTCAATCGCGCCATGAAGCGGACGCCAAAAAAGTTGCCGAGGAGATCGGCGGCGATTGTTTCGCCGCCGATGTGTCCAATGCCGAACAAATAAAAGCGATGTTCGATCACATCAAGACAAAACATGGCGGCTTGGACATTCTCGTCAATAATGTTGCCCATTCGAGCAAGGGCGGCATCCTCGACATCACGCTGGAGGAATGGAACCGCATTCTGGCGATCAACTTGACCGGTTATTTTCTTTGTATTCAACATGCCGGCAAGATGATGAAGGCGCAAGGTAACGGCAGCATCATCAATATTTCGGCCGGCTCCGGTGAGCGATCAAGTCCCGGCGGCGCAGCGTATTCGATCTCCAAAGGCGCGGTCAATTCACTGACGCGACAGGCCGCAGCAGACTTGGCGCCGACGGTTCGCGTGAACGGTCTCATCTCTGGTCTCGTCGGCACGCCGATCGGTTCGAAAGACATGGGTAGCCGCAAACCGGAGTACGACATCATTCCGCTGCGCCGCATCGGCAAGCCGGAAGATGTCGCCGAAGCCGCGGTGTTTCTTAGCGTCAGACAAGGCGAGCTATATCACCAATTCGATCCTGCCGGTCGATGGGGGACGGCTGAACTCCATGGGCAGCGGCAGTTCACGGTGAGCCAACCCATTGCTCGCTTGATCGGATTCTCGCTCTCTCGCGATGGCTGGTTGCTATTCGCTACCTGCGGTGTACGCTCGCTGGCCTACGGATTTCTCTCGGTTATTCTCGGGCTTTATCTCGATGCCATCGGCTTAAGCCCGACGGCGATCGGTTGGATATTTCACCGCAGCCCTTGCCGGCGGCGCGGTGATGACGATGATCATTACCGCGATGGCCGACAGCTTTGGCCGAAAGACTTTGCTCATCGTCGGCGCGCTGCTGATGGCGCTCGCCGGTTGGTCGTTTGCTGTGAGCGACAACCCGATACTGTTAACACTCGCGGCGATCTTCGGCACCATCAGTCCCTCGGGAAAAGAAGTTGGGCCGTTTCTATCCCTGGAGCAAGCGATCTTGCCGCAGACCACCAGCGATCGAAACCGCACTGCGGTGTTTTCCGTTTACAATCTAGTCGGTTCGTTCGCTGGGGCCATCGGCGCGTTGGCGGTCGGTCTGCCGTCGTTTCTTTCGCTTAGGGCGATCTCCGGCTATCGATTTCTAATCTGGGGTTACGTCGCTTCGGCGCTTTTACTGGCAGTGCTGTTTGCCCTGCTGTCACCCGCGGTCGAAGCGACCAAGAAATCCCAACCGACGGCACGCAAAATCGGTCTGCAAAAATCCCGTGGCATGGTGGCCAAGCTCGCCGGGCTGTTTGCCCTCGATGCGTTTGCCGGAGGATTCATCGTCCAGAGTATCGTCGCCTACTGGTTTTATCTGCGCTACAGAACGGATTTGAATGCCCTGGGCGGAATCTTTTTCGGCACCAATATTTTCGCTGCTCTATCCTTTCTCGCCGCGCCGGCGATGGCGCGCCGATTCGGTTTGCTCAACACGATGGTGTTTACCCATCTGCCGTCGAATTTGCTGATTCTTCTGGTGCCTGTGATGCCCAACGTTGAATGGGCCGTCGCCGTGTTACTCTTGCGCCATCTGCTATCACAGCTGGACGTGCCGACGCGCCAATCCTACACGATGGCCGTCGTCGATGGTGATGAACGCGCCGCGGCGGCCGGTGTGCTCTCCGTCGCGCGCAACGTCGGCGCTGCGATCGCGCCGCTGTTCACCGGCGCGATCCTCGCGGTGCCGTCGCTGGGATTGCCGTTCCTGTTGGCCGGCGGCATCAAGATCGTCTACGACCTGTGGATATTCGCGGTGTTCCGCCATGTGAAGCCGCCGGAAGAGTTAGACCGATGACCGGATCGGTTCCCGTTTCCGGACAGCGCCTATTCCAGAAACTGCTACAACCGTGCCGATTGTCCCGCTCCCCAATTACGTGCGCGGATGCCGTTCCGCCAACTCGAGCTCGTGACCGTCCGGATCACGGACCCACGCGCTAAAGCCCATCCCATCGGACCGCTGCTTGAATGGGCGAATGAACGTTACGCCTTCCTTTTCAAGGACGTTACAGAGCTTCCGAAGATCACTGGTGTCGACGCCAATGTGAATATTTGCTGGCGTCACCTGAGTCGGCGCTCGCTCACTGGTGTCTTGAATCAATTCGAGGAACGGCGCGCTCGCTTCGTTACCATACCCGACCAAACCGACTTTCACCTGCCGAGCTTCGCTCGCGTGCCGCTCCTTCACCTTCATGCCAAGCAGGCGTGTGTAGAAGGCGACGGATCGGTCGAGGTCAGCCACCGGCAGCATCGTGTGGTGCACACGGAAGCTGAGATCATTGACTAAACTTTCTACGTTCATAAATTTCCTCCTTATTGCTTGAAAATTGTTTTCAACAACTCAGATTTTGAGGTCCTCAAATGCAAATCAGGCAGCACTCCGATTCGTTTTAAACGCGAGCTATCACTTCTCCTCCGAGAGCCGTCAGGATAACCACCAACCAAGGGGGAAATTTCCAAAACATCAAGAGGCCGAACGCAATAAGTCCGAGGCCAAAATCGGCGGGTGCATGGATCGCGCTGGTCCACACAGGCTTGTACAGCGCGGTTAGCAGCAAGCCGACTACGGCTGCGTTGATGCCTTTTAAAGCGGATTGGAAAACCGGCACTGCGCGAAGAAGATCCCAGAAAGGAAGCGCGCCGACGACCAATAGAAAGGATGGAAGAAAAATCGCCACGAGGGCGAGGAATGCTCCCGTCCATCCATTGGGTTCGGGACCCATAACCGCACCAAGATACGCCGAGAAAGTAAATAGCGGCCCAGGCACAGCCTGAGTAGCGCCATAGCCAGCGACGAACTGCTCGTTGGTGAGCCAACCTGGTCCGACCACTTCGGTTTGAAGCAGCGGCAGTACGACATGACCGCCACCGAAAACCAATGAACCGACGCGAAAAAAACTATCAAAAACCTCTAAGGCATGGCTGGGCTGTATCTGCCGCTGGAGAGGTAAGCCAATGAGAAGCGCGAAAAAAATTGCCCAAGCAGCGATTCCGGTCTTTTTTCCAATGGGAAAGCGGATGTGGGAAAGTGAAGAAGAAGCCGGTCCTGGAAAGATTGCTATGCCAACAACACCGGCAATGGCAATCGATGAAAGCTGTCCAACCGCGGTGGGCCATGCCAGCGTGAATATTGAAGCGAGTACGGCAATCGTTGCTCGTTCACGATCCGGGCAGAGCGAACGGGCCATCCCCCAGACGGCTTGCGCAACGACGGCCACGGCCACGACTTTCAAGCCATGCAGCCATCCGGCGTCGGCGGCACTCGCAAGCGCGCCGATGCCGAAGGCGAAGGCGATGAGAGCGAGCGTCGATGGCATCGTGAAGCCGATCCAAGCCGCGATACCGCCGAGCAGACGGGCGCGGGCGATGCCAATGGCGATACTAACTTGACTGCTGGCCGGCCCAGGCAAAAACTGACAGAGCGCGACGAGATCGGCGTAACTTTGTTCATCGATCCACTTTCTGCGCTTGACGTATTCCTCATGGAAGTAACCGAGATGCGCGATGGGCCCGCCGAAGGATGTCAGTCCCAGTCGCGTCGAGACCCAGAGAACTTCGAGAAATGAACCCTGAGTTTGGTCACCGAGTGCTTCCGCGGTTGCGGCCTGATCTTGTTCAATCATAATGTCCAAGCGCCGTTGTGCTTATCTCATTCAGACCCATGGTTATTTTGCTGACATCCCCCACTGTTGATTGGTAACTGCTGGAACGGTTGGCCGAATAATACGGATGAACTTGTGGCCCGACTCGGTGTGGCAGCCGTTGCACGCGCTAAGCATCTCGTCGTACGATTTCTGGAACTGAGATGAACTATGACGCTTTATGGATTCAGCCAACTCGGCGACCTGGGTCTGTAGGACTGAATCCAGAACGTTTGAAATTTTGACGCCGTTTTTTTCGGCATTGAGGCTCTTCGCCGATTCCATGGTTTCCTTCAGTTCGTCCAGTTCGTATTGCGCCAGATCCCAATTCGCGGCCTTGGCGGCAAACCAAAGTTTGCCAGCGTGCAGTTGGATCGTCGTCATGAACTCTCCCAAGCCAGGCGCTAATTCTTTTGCAGTTGCGAGTTCGGCTTGCATACGCTTCAGAGAATCTTGCAGTGCGGCAAGTCCGCTGCCATTGGGCCCGCCCAAATTGCCGACTCGACTCTCCAAGCTAAGAACTCGAAAGAAAAGAACAACGATCAAAATTACGCAGAGTATCAAGCCACAGAACAAGTAGGCCGCGTGCTTCATGTGATCCTTCCGTGATGAGTCGAACTCGTCGAATCGATAGGCTTAATCGCTGTCATCTCATTGGTCCTCGAGCAGTTCGCCAAAAAGCTCGCTCACCTTTTTTCTTGCAGCGACCAATGCTCTGTGTCCCATCGGAGTCACCTGATACATCCGGCGTACGCTTTTTCCTGATCTCTCGGTGATCGACCGGAGGTATCCCTTGCGCTCAAGTCCATGGAGTAATGGATACAGTGTCCCGGGACTAAGTTTGTAGCCATGGCGCCCTAATTCCTCGATAAACCAAAGACCGAAAACCGGACCTTTCGAGGCGTGGTGCAGGATATGAAGGCGGATCAAGCCGGCGTAGAGATCCTGATCACGTCGATCCTGTTTCTGGCTTTTTGTCGATTTCCGCATTTCGTTATCGAAATCCGATATTATGAGATCGTAGATGCCTGTCAAGAGCGCGGAGGCCGTCGCCCGATCTCGACGTTACCTACCGCCAGTTTCAATAAAGGTTCGTTAATAACCAGAAATCATATTCGCCGGTTTCTGCCACAGGCGAGAGGTGAAAGCTAATCGCGTTGTTGCGGCTCAATGGCAATTATTGCGGCATGCTTGTTTAACGGCGACAGCAAGATAGAATTTCCCTGACGCATTTCTCGCGTCACGGCTCAAGGAGTGAAACGAATGTCCATCGAATTTGAGATTGTACTCATTGCTCTGCTAATCCTTGGCAATGGTGTTTTCGCCATGTCGGAGATAGCGGTGATTACGGCACGCAGGTCGCGACTGCAAGATTGGGTCAACAAAGGCAATAGCCGGGCGCGAGCGGCACTGGAGCTGGCGCAAGCGCCCAATCAGTTGCTCTCGTCGGTTCAAATCGGCATTACCCTCATGAGTATCCTCATCGGCACATTTGCCGGCCGCGGCGCGGCAGAATCTATGGCCGAGTATATCAGCGCGCTTCCAATCGTTGGAACTTATCATCAGGAAGTTGGTTTGGGTTTGGTCGTTATTATCATTACCTACTTTTCCTTGGTCATCGGCGAATTGGTGCCCAAGCGGCTGGCCGTGCGCCATCCGGAATCCATCGCCACCTGGGTCGCAGTGCCGCTGCGTTGGTTTGCTTGGCTATCGGCGCCGATGGTGCACTTATTGAGCCTTTCAACCGATCTGATTTGCCGCCTTTGCGGTCAGACGCAATCGCAGGAGCCGCCGGTGACCGAGGAGGAAATCAAAAACCTGGTGCAGCAAGGAGCCAGGGCCGGAATTTTCCAACAGGAGGCCGAGGATATGGTTCAAGCCGTGCTCCATCTCGGCGATAAAACCGCCAGATCGTTGATGACGCCGAGGACTCAAATCGCCTGGCTCGACCTCGAAAGCAGTATGGAAGAGATCCGCGCAAAGATCGGCGCGAGCGGCCGTTCGCGCTTCCCGGTCGCGGCCGGCAGTCTCGATAAAGTTAGCGGCATCGTTCAAGCTAAGGATTTGCTGGCGCTCGCCCTCGCCAATAAACCGATCGACCTCAACACCTTGATGCAGGAGCCGCTGTTTGTACCGCGGACGATTTCCGCCTTGGAACTATTAGAATCATTCAAACAAACCAACAAACACATCGCTTTGGTTGTCGATGAATACGGCGGTATCGAGGGATTGCTGACCCATCACGACATTCTTCAGGCGATCGCCGGTGACATCCCCATCGGTGAAAAACCGGCCGATCCGAAAGCGGTCAAGCGGCACGACGGCTCTTGGTTGCTCGATGGCATGTTGAGCATCGAGGAGTTCAAAGAGATCTTTCATGTCGAAACGCTGCCGGGAGAAAAGCGCGATGCTTACCAAACCCTGGGCGGTTTCGTGTTCACTCAGATGGGCCGAGTACCGGCGGTGGCAGAATTCTTCGAATGGCGCGGCTTGCGCTTCGAGATCGTCGATATGGACGGCAAGCGGATCGACAAGGTGCTGGTAATGTCCAAGGATGCTATGGGTGCCGTGAATGGCCGGCGAGAAATAGATTCACACTTGGGTACAAAAACACCGAACGACCCAAGCAACTGACCGCCTTGCCCGCCCGCGCGGCGGTCAGTGATCAGCTATTTTGCTGCTTTGCTCTGATGGACGCGTACAACGCGTCGTAAAGAAAGGAAGCTTTTTCCAAGGTCTCATAATCGTCGTTGGTAACCAGTGGAAAGCCTTGGGAGATCGTTCTAATTCCGGCCGATTCTTCAGTTAAGTTAGTTTCCTCGCCGAAGTCGGCACCGCGCACCATGGCGGCCATTGCAACTAACGCGGAATCGTCTGAACAATGCTCGTCGACTAGCGCTTCGAAGGAGCAGCGGCCTTTACCATCTTTGTGCGGATAGCTCGCTCCCGGCGCGTCGAAGCCCTTGGCATTTTCCCGGCTTTGAACTGCGGCGACTGCCGCCGGCTCGACGAAAATAAATTCCGCTTGCGGATCGACAAAGCGGCGAATCAACCACCCGGTAGCGACTCGGTTGACGCGGATGTTTTTGCGTGTGACCCACTTCATTTGCTGACCTTAGTGAAGTATCGGGTAAAGAATCAAGCCGACCAGGCCGGCGATTGAAACAATGATCGGCTCGGGAATCTTGTAGCGCCAAAGCGCCGCGAAACTGACGATGGCGATCAGCGCCGTGGGAACGTCTTTAATGGCCCGGGCAGCGAGAACCAACACAGCGCCAGTGATGGCCCCGGTGGCCGCGGCGGTGGCGCCATCGACAAAGGCCTTGAGCTGCGGGTTGTCGCGGTGGCGCTTGAACCACGGCGCGGGCACGATGGTGAATAAATAGACCGGCAGAAAGATGCCGATGGCCGCCATCACCGCACCGGCCAGACTGGCGACGATGAAGCCGATGAAGACTACTGTAATGACGACCGGTCCCGGTCGTGATCATCGCCACGGCGACGGCGTCGAGAAACTGGTTATCGTTGAGCCAACCAAACTGTTGCACAACGCCTTGCTGCAGAAACGGAATGATCGCCAGCCCGCTACCGAAAACAAAGGTGTCTGCTTTGGTGAAGAACAAAAGAATTTGAGTCAGCACATTGGCCGATCCGTCCCCAGCGCCGGAGTGTCGCAGCCAAGCTTCGATGGCTAAAATCGAACCGGCCAAGGCAAAACGAAAGCGATTCCGCCCAAAGTCGTACCCCAAAGTCGCACCAGCGATTCCTCCTTCGAAATAACCGATAGCGATGGCGGTCTGCGCGGCCAACGGCCCGGGCATGATCTGGGCGAGTGCCAACGAAAGCTTGTAAGTATCTTCGCTGATACGCTTCTGTCTATCGACCAGATCGCGGTGCATGAATCCCACCAACGCTACAGGTCCGCCAAAGCCAAAGGTGCCAAGGTAGAGAAAGTAGCGGATGACTACTGCAAGTGACATGGCCCCGGCTGATAGCACAGGCCATCTGGACAAAGCTAGCCGTAGGTGGAAAAATCACCGCGGATTTATTAGAAGTGGTAGCGAGGAGACGTTCATAATGTTGAAAGTCATTCCAGTCGAAGCGGCGGTCGGATTGCCGCTAGCTCATGACATTACCGAAATCATTCCCGGCAAACATAAGGGGCCGGCTTTCAGGCGCGGCCACATTATTCGGCAGGAAGATGTGTCGAAGCTTCTCGATGTCGGCAAAGCGAATATTTACGTGATGGAGTTGGAGAAAGACGAGCTGCATGAAGAGGACGCGGCGCGGCGCCTCGCCAAAGCGGCCGCTGGGACGAATTTGACATTAACCGATCCGAGTGAGGGTCGGATCAATCTGGTGGCGGCCATATCCGGTTTGCTGAAGGTCGATGTCGATCTACTCTATCGCTTCAATTCCCTGGGCGATCTCATGATGGCGACCCTTCCGGGCGACCGCTTCGTGAGAGAAGGCACAGTGGTCGCAGGAACCCGGACCATCCCCGTACTTGTCAAGGAGTCACTGGTGCAACAGGCTGAAGCGCTGTGCAAGGATGGGCCGATTGTCAGGGTATTGGCGATGCCGGCGAAGCATGTTCGCTTGGTCGTAACCGGCAGCGAAGTTTTTACAGGTAGAATCAAAGATGGTTTCGGCCCGATCGTCAGTAAAAAGGTCGGCGAGCTGGGTTCCAGTGTCGATTCAGTGGAGTTGTCACCAGACGATCCTGACGTGATTGCCAGCCATATCAAAAATGCCAAGCAGGCGGGCGCCGACGTGATTCTCGTCAGTGGCGGCATGTCCGTGGATCCCGACGACAGAACCCCGGAAGGCATACGCCGCAGCGGCGCTAAAGTGGAGACTCATGGCTTCCCTGTGTTACCCGGTTCGATGTTCGTGATGGCCTATTTGGGCGATACGCCAGTCATGGGTTTGTCCGGGTGTGTATTGCACGATCCATTTACCGCTTTTGATGCGTTGCTGCCGCGTTTGCTTGCTGGCGAGAAAATTTCCCGTGCCGATATCATGGCGATGGGCCATGGCGGATTGGCGAAGAAACATGATCATTGATGGAATGGAAAATTGACAATGGAGAATCGCTAATATCGATCCTTCAAACTCAGCCTAAAGAGACGAGGTGCCGATGGACGTGTTACGAACTTTGAAAGAGCGCTGCGATCCGAAGAATGCAGCGTTGATCGTCGTCGACGTGCAGAATGATTTCGTTAACCCCGATGGCAGCGCCGGCAAGCGCGGCGAAGATTGCAGCGCGGCGCTAGCGATGGTGCCGAATCTGCTGCGCTTGATCGACGAGGCGAGGCGAGTTGGCTTGACTATTGTGTATATTCGCACGACCCATAGCGAGTGGACCGATACGCCGTCGTGGATCTATCGCAGCTCGCAGAAGAGCGGCCTCAGCACCTGCCGGGAAGGCAGTTGGGGCGCGGAGTTCTATGAAGGCATTTCGCCATTGCCGTCGGAACGAGTGGTGATTAAGCACCGCTACAGTGCGTTCATCAACACCGACCTCAACACCGTGCTCAAGGCACGCAATATCCAAAGCGTTTTAGTTTGCGGCGTGGCGACCAATGTCTGCGTTGAAACCACGGCGCGCGACGCTTACATGTTCGATTACTATGTGACGATGATCGACGACTGCTCGGCGGCTTACGAAGCGAAGTTACATCTTGGCACGTTGGACAACATGCGCCGCCATTTTGGCTTGGTCGCGTCGTCGACTGAGATTATCGAAAGCTGGCGTGATCTCCCGGCGAAACAGGCCCCTGGCTTGTAGTGATCCATTCACCTCACTGACCGTAAAGCACAAAGGGCTGGTAGGAATCCTACCAGCCCTTTGTTGTACTCAGTGAATCGTGGTCGAATTATTTCATCATATCCGCGTTGATTCTTTCCAGCGCTTCTGGCGGCGGCTGTAAAATATCTTGGCCGAGCTCGGACAGCGGGATGTCGCACAGATTCAATTCTTCGGCGAACTCTTTACGGTTCGGATTGTAGTAAATCAGGCCGGTCAAAAACTTGCCTTCGGCGATGGCGCCGTGAATCGCCTGGATCGCCTGAGCCTTGTTGGTCGGATCGTAATCTTTGCTGAGCTTATGCAGAATGATGTGCGAGCCGTCGTGCATTTGGACTTGATGATCGGTGCCTTCATCGTAGTCCGCTTCGATGTTCTCGTAGGGTGGCACGAAATCGAGATCGTGAATCGGATCGAGATGGCCTTTGACGTATTTCAAGCTCTTGGTCGAACCTTCATGGTTGTTAAAGGTCACGCAGGGGCTGATGACATCGAGGATGGCGGTGCCCCGATGCGCGAGCGAGCCCTGAACCAACGGTGAAAGTTGTTTGCGGTCGCCGGAAAAACTGCGTGCCACATAGGTCGCACCCAATGTGATTGCCAATTCGGCCAAATCGATCGCTGGAATATCGTTAACCTTGCCGCCTTTCATCACCGAGCCGACATCCGCAGTGGCGGAGAACTGGCCCTTGGTTAATCCATAAACGCCGTTGTTCTCGATGATGTAAGTGATATTCACGTTGCGCCGCATCATGTGGCAGAAATTTCCTAAGCCGATTGCCGAAGTATCGCCATCACCGGAGACGCCAATCGGCAAGAGTGTGTGGTTCGCCAGGTTCGTGCCGGTGGCCACTGCTGACATTCTGCCGTGCACAGCATTGAAACCGAAGGATTGGCTCAAGAAATAAGCGGGCGTCTTTGACGAACAACCGATGCCGCTTAGCTTGACGACTTTGAGCGGATCAATGCTGCTTTCAAAATAGGCGCGTTGAACCGACGCCGAGATCGCGTCGTGGCCGCAACCTTTGCACATCGTTGACGGCGCGCCGTCATAATCTTTTTCCGATAGCTTGAGTTTATTAAGTTTTGCTTCTGCCATGTTCTTGTCCTTTAGGCGGTTTTTGCTGATTGAGCGGCGGCGAAAATCTGATTAACGACTTCGAGGGGGGTCGCTGGCAAACCATTATAGATTAAGACACTGACAATCTTCGCTCCGAGATCTGGGTGTTCGTCCTTGATAATGGCAGCCATTTGCCCGTCGCGGTTCTGTTCCACGAAATAAATCGTATCGTGCTCAGCCAGGAAGTCGGTCACTTCACTGGTGAGAGGCAGGGCACGAATTAGCATGTGATTGGTTCTCAATCCCCTCGCTTTCAACCTGTCGCGAGCCTCGCGCACCGGCTCGTAGCTCGAGCCGTAGCAAATAATGCCGGTTTTAACTCCGCGTTCTTTCTCGACAATCGGTTTCGGGACAAACCTGCGCGCGGTGTCAAACTTCTTGCGCAGACGGTCGAGGATGTATTTGTAATCATGCTCGTCTTCGGAATATTTCGCGTCAGCGTCGTGCCCTGAACCGCGGGTGAAGTAAGAGGCCATGCGGTTTTCGTTGCCGGGCACGGTGCGATACGGAATGCCATCGCCATCTTGGTCGAAATAGCGGCGGAATTTCTTGCCGGCCTTTGTCCATTCGTCCAAATCCTGGGCGCTGAGTCGTTTGCCTTGATCGTAAGGTTCTTGATTCAACTTGAGCGGTTCCGATGACCACATGTTCATGCCTAGATCGAGATCCATGGCGACGAATACCGGAGTCTGGAAGCGGTCGGCATAGTTAAAACTTTGGCGTGCGAAGTCGAAACAGGAGTTCATGTCATGGGGTATCAGAATGATATGGCGGGTGTCGCCATGGGACGCGCCGTACATCAGCGAAATATCGGCTTGCTGTGTGCGCGTTGGTAATCCGGTGGAAGGTCCACCGCGCTGAATGATGAAAAATACGCAGGGAATCTCGGCGTAGTAGGCCAACCCGATGGACTCGTTCATCAGCGACACGCCAGGTCCTGAAGTGGAGGTCATGGCACGGGCGCCAGCCCAGCCAGCGCCGACGATCATGCCCGCCGAGGCGATTTCGTCTTCGGCTTGGACAATGGCATAGGTCTTCTTGCCGTCGATCTGTTTGCGCAATCTTGGCAGGTAATATTCCATCGATTCGGCGAGCGAGCTCGACGGCGTGATTGGGTACCAGCAGATCACCGAGGCGCCGCCGTATATGGCGCCGAGAGCGGCTGCGGTATTGCCTTCGGTAATGATCTTACCCTTATTGCCGCCGGGAACCGGTTCCAGACGGACGATATTCTGCTTGAAACCTTGCTCTTTGCAATATTGATAGCCGGCGTCGATACAGACCAGATTCGATTCGATGACCGCGGGTTTCTTGCCGAAGGTGTCTTCGAGAACCGCCTTGATGACCGCCATGTCGATGCCGAACAGATAAGCCAAAGCGCCGACATAAACCATGTTGCGCTGTTTTGCGCGCAGCGGCGACGCGGGAACCAATTTGCTTACCAGCTTGTTTGCTGGGAAGCCGATATATTGGATGCCGTCTCGCTTCAAGGTCGGCGAGAGTGGCGTCGAGTCGTCGTACAAAAGCACGCCGCCATCGCGCACCCGATAGATGTCTTTGGCGGCGGTCGCATCGTTGAACATCACCATCACGTCGATGACATCCTTCCGGCTCAAGTAGCCGTCCGCATTGGCACGAATCTGGTACCAAGTCGGTAACCCCTGAATGTTCGATGGGAACATGTTCTTCGATGAACAAGGAATCCCCATCTTGAAAATCGCCTTGAACAGAATGTTATTCGACGACGCGCTACCCGAACCATTTTCGGTGGCGACGCAGATGTTTAGGTCATTGATTAGCGGTGTCTCCAAAGTAGAGCCTCCTTAGGACTTTCTGGCAACTCTCCGAGTTTAACATAATAGCTTTGAAAGACAATGATTTAGCGGTTCTAACCGGGGGTATATTGGTCGTCGCTGTCGAGCGCCTTAGCGACTTCCTGCCAACTCCGGCGCACCTGCTCATCAATGTTAAATGCCTGAGCGTATTGGAGAATCTCAGGCATGGAAACGACACCGACGAGCTCGTTTGCGTGATCCTGGACCGGCATATTGCGAATATCGCGGCGCGACATTTCGGCCAGGACATCGCCGACCAGCGCGCTGCGCGGCATGGTAACCAACGGCGTGGTCATCACCTGCTTTAGCGGAGCGCTCAAGCGCGCTGATTCGACTGTTGCCACCCGTTTTAATACGTCGCGCTCGGTAAAGATGCCGGCGGGTTTGCCTGCCGTCGTGACGACCACGGCGGTAAGCCCCTGCCGATTCATCAAATCCACGGCTTCATGAACGGTCGAAGACTCGTCAACGGTGACGATCGGCGCATTCGCGATATCTCCGAGTGTTCTCGATTCGCTGATTCCCTGGCCGAGCTCGACGGCGATGTTGAGTATGCGACGCATGGAAACGACACCAACAATCTTGCCGTGCCGGCCGCGTACCAGCAGGTGGCGGTACTTGCCGCGGTACATTCTGGCAAAGGCATCGACAATAAGCGTCTCCTCACGCACCGCCCGCACCGGCGCAGTCATCACGAATTTGATGCTGGTTGATTTGGCGTCGATTTGTGCGCCGACCACACGTTTGAGCACGTCCTTTTCGGTGAAGATCCCGACCGGAACTTCGTCATCGGTGATGATGATCCGTCCAACGTCGTTAACCACCATGGTTTCCATGACGCTGAAAACGGTCGCGGTAACCGGTGCCTTGACCAGGTCCGTGGTCATGATCTCGCTGACTTTATTGGACAGCATGGAGCACCTCCTGAGTTTGCCATCGACGCTTCCCCGCGCGGGAATCTTGCACTATCATAATCACCACTATATCACCCTTGCCATGGTCCGGCGCAAGAAGTATTGCCAACGAACCTGCGAGCATTGCGGCCTGGCTTGCCAGCATGTTAGATTTCCCTAGTTTTCAGGGAGGACGCGGAGTCCATGAGCCGAAAAGAACCGGAATCCGAACATGGGGTGGTCACCGAGACCAAGAAAAAGCTTAAACGGCCGCCGCTCTATAAGGTATTGCTGCATAACGACGATTACACCACTAAGGAGTTTGTCGTGCAGGTCTTGCAGTACGTCTTCCACAAAGAACACACGGAAGCGATGCAGATCATGCTCCATGTACATAAGAGAGGGATCGGCGTCGCGGGCGTGTATACTTATGAGATCGCGGAAACCAAAGTAACGCTGGTCGAAAACCTGGCGCGCCAGCATGAATATCCACTGAAGTGCACGTTGGAAGAGGCGTAAAAAATGATCAGTAAAGAGTTAGAAACAACCCTGAATGTTGCCCTGAAAGAAGCCAAGACCCGCCGGCATGAATATGTCAGCCTGGAACATCTGCTTTTCGCCCTGCTGCGCGACAAGGATGGTAAGAGCACGATCCTCGCTTGTGGCGGCGATATCGAAAAACTACATCGGGCCCTGGAGGAGTTTTTTGAAGGTCAGATGGAAACCTTGCCGGTGGGTGTCGACCGCGACCCGCAGCAAACTCTAAGCTTTCATCGGGTGCTGCAGCGAGCGCTGATTCATGCGCAATCGGCGGAACGCAAGGAAGTCAACGGCAGTAACGTCTTGATCGCGATGTTTCGCGAGCCCGATTCCTACGCGGTTTACCTTCTGGAAGAGCAGGGCATCACGCGCTTCGATTTGGTCAATTTTGTGTCCCACGGGGTGTCGAAGATCGGCGGCGACGAGGAGCCGGCGTCCCAGAGCGATGATGAGGAACATGACCATGAAGACGGCGAGCGGCCGGCGCGGCGTGTGAAACCGCTGGAAGCTTTCACCGTCAATTTGGTCGAAAAGGCCAGCCAGGGCCACATCGATCCCTTGATCGGCCGCGACGACGAAATCGAAAGAACCATTCATGTGTTGTGCCGGCGACGTAAAAACAATCCGATCTACGTCGGCGATCCTGGCGTGGGCAAAACTGCTATCGCTGAGGGGCTGGCGCTGAAAATTTATCAAGGTGACGTTCCCGACGCCCTGAAGACTGCCGTCATCTATGCCCTTGACATGGGCGCGTTGTTGGCCGGGACCAAATTTCGCGGCGATTTCGAGGCGCGTTTGAAGGGCGTTCTCACCGGCCTCAAGAAGCACCCGGATTCGATTCTTTTCATCGATGAGATTCACACCATTGTCGGCGCGGGAGCGACCAGCGGCGGCTCGATGGACGCTTCAAATATTCTCAAACCCGCGCTCGCCTCGGGCGAGCTGAAATGTATCGGCTCGACAACGTATCACGACTACAAAAGCTATTTCGAACGGGACCGCGCCTTGGCAAGGCGTTTCCAAAAGATCGAAGTGGCCGAGCCGAGCCATGAGGAAGCGATCAAAATCCTCGAAGGGCTCAAGCCGCACTACGAAAAACATCATGGCGTGCACTATAGCGCCGGGGCAATTCGCGCGGCGGTAAAATTATCCGCTAAGCATATCAACGACCGCTGCTTACCGGACAAGGCGATCGACGTGATCGACGAGATCGGCGCTGCGGTTAAAATCCAACCGTCGGAAAAGCGGCGCAAGAGCATCGGTCCCAAGGACGTCGAGAAAATGGTCGCTAAGATCGCCAAGATTCCGCCGCGCAGCGTCTCATCGTCGGATAAAGAACAGTTGCAAACTCTGGAGCGCGATCTAAAGCTCGTCGTGTTCGGTCAAGACCCCGCCATCGACATGTTGGCGAGCACGATCAAACTGTCCCGCTCCGGATTGGGCCACCCGGAAAAGCCGATCGGCTGTTTTCTCTTCGCCGGTCCCACTGGCGTCGGCAAGACCGAGCTGGCCAAACAGTTGGCCAAGACCATGGGGATCGAGTTTCTCCGCTTCGACATGAGCGAGTACATGGAAAAGCACACCGTGTCGCGCTTGATCGGCGCGCCGCCGGGCTACGTCGGCTTTGACCAGGGTGGTTTGCTCACCGACGCCATCAATCGCAATCCTTATGCGGTACTGCTGCTTGACGAAATTGAAAAGGCCCATCCCGATTTGTTCAACATCTTGCTCCAAGTGATGGATCACGCGACCTTGACCGACAACAACGGTAAGAAGGCCGACTTCCGCAATATCGTCCTGATTATGACCACCAACGCCGGGGCCCGCGAGATGAGCGGCGCACCGATCGGATTCGGCGACCGCACCAATGTCGGCAAAGGCAAAGAAGCGATCGAGAAAATGTTTACCCCTGAGTTTCGCAATCGGCTCGACGCCATGATCACCTTCAACTCATTGAACCAAGAAAATATCGAGCGTGTGGTCGATAAGTTCATCATCGAGCTGGATCAGCAATTGAACGAACGCAAGGTTTTCCTCCAACTCACTAACCGGGCGCGCCAATGGTTCGCCGCGCGCGGCTACGATCCAACCTTCGGAGCGCGGCCCATGGCGCGGCTGATTCAGAACGAGATCAAGCGTGTGCTGGCGGACGAAATCCTCTTCGGCAAACTGCAAAACGGCGGCAAGGTCGAAGTCGACGAGCAAGATGGCAAGCTGGTGTTTTCTTACACGACGACGGTGGAGTCTACGCCGGCTGCGACGCCGGCGTAGACTCGGCCGCGACGTCTGACCCCGACCGTTCGCTTACTAGCGCGCCAGATCCTTCATGGAACAATCGATCCTGACGATCTTTCTGGCGCTCTTTACACTTCAATTCGTCATTGAGTTCGGGCTCAATGAGTTAAACCTCCGCCAGGTTGGCGCGAGCGTGGCCAGGAATGCGATTCCGGAAGTGTTCCGCGGCAAAATCGATTCAGAGAGTTATCAAAAATCCATCGAATACACGCTGACCAATGGCCGGTTTCATCGTTGGTCTGAGCTCTATGGCAGTGCAATCTTACTGATCGTGCTATTTAGCGGCCTGCTTGGGTTCGTCGATCAGTGGTCGGCTCAGTTGGCGAGCAGCTGGCCATTGAGCAGATATGGCCAAGGGATCATTTTTTGCTTCGCCATCGGTCTGATCTTCACACTGACGGCGCTGCCGACCGAACTTTATTCCACCTTTGCCATCGAAGCTAAGTTCGGCTTTAACAAAACCACCGTCGGGCTGTACCTGAGCGACAAACTTAAAGGGCTGATTCTGACCGTGCTTCTTGGCGCGCCCTTCCTGTTCGTGGTGCTGTGGTTAATGGACATCATGGGCTGGTCATGGTGGCTGTGGGCGTTTGCCTTTATCTCGGCATTCCAGCTGCTGATGATCGTGATCTTTCCGACCTTCATCGCGCCCTGGTTCAACAAGTTCGAGCCGCTCAAAGAAGGCGAGCTGCGCGAGCGCATTTTGGCACTAGCCGATCAGGTGGGTTTCAAAACCAGCGGGATTTTTTCGATGGATGGATCCCGGCGCTCGGCGCACTCCAACGCGTATTTCACCGGTCTCGGCAAAGCGAGACGCATCGTGCTGTTCGATACGTTGATCGAGCAAATGACGACAGCCCAGAGTCTGGCCGTGCTGGCGCACGAGATGGGCCACTATAAAATGAAACATATCCGCCGAATGTTGCTGGTGCAGACGGTCTTTCTGTTCGGCGGCCTTTATATTCTCAGTTTGTTGGTCGCGTTTCCGCCTTTTTTTTCCGCCTTCAGTCTAGCGTCGTCCAATCATGGCGCGGTCGTGCTGTTTTCACTGGTTGCCGGGCCGTTTACATTTTACTTGGCGCCATTGATGAATGGTCTCTCACGCAAGCATGAGTATGAAGCCGACCGCTTCGCAGCGATTACCCTGCGCGACGGCAAGCCCATGGAAGAAGCACTGGTCAACCTAACGGTGAAGAATCTGTCGAACCTGACGCCGCACCCTTGGTATTCCGCGTACCACTACTCCCATCCGACCGCCGTAGAAAGGATCAACGCGATCCGGCAGCTTCCGGTCCAAGCATAACGTCAAATTCTGTTTAGGGAATAGAGTGAAAAGTGGTCGGGGCGAGTGGTGTTTGTGTTGTTGCTCATGGAAAAACTTTTACCTTCACTAACCCAATCTCCTTCGCTCACTTAAGATACTTCTGGAGGTGATCCGCGATCAAATTAGCGGCGAGCCGATTGCCGGCAATGTTCCAATGGGTATTGCGCGGCTTATAAAGACGGATCTGACTGCTACTAGCGACAAAGGCGTCGTACAAATCGATGTGATCGATCCCTAATTGGGTCAACCTGCTCGACAATGCCCGATTCGGTAAACTACTATCCCATCGACTGGCATCAAGATCGGGAAAAAATTTCTTGCGAACGGTTTTCTGCAACTCTTGATTGATTTGCAACTCATCCGGGATTAGCACGACGACAAGATCGATGCCCCGCGCTCGACAAACCAGCCGAATTTTCTCCAAATATGACAGGGCGCGATCCATCGATCTGGCAAAGCTATTATTGCCGCTAAGGTACTTTGCACTGCGACCCCGTTCGATCCGCAAAAACCGATCTTCAGTCAACGAGGGACAATCATCGCAATAGAGCGTCTTACCAGCGGGAATTATCGGTCCTTGGTAGCTGCGAGCGATTTTCGAAAAACGATAGAACAGCGTCGCCAAATATGAGAACTCATAGAGACGCCGGCGGCGCGCTCCGACGAAGTCATTGCCAATAAAAAATGACAAGAGGACCAGGTTAGGATTGAAAGCGAGTCCTTCATCGTTCAACAGTTCGTAATAATCCGAAGGACCAGTGCCGACGATGCCCATATTCAGTAAGTCGACGTTGGGGTGGTTTTGCTGCAATTTCGATTCGATCAATGTCAAATAGTTTTGGTCATATTGAACCACACCGAAGGCGAACGAATCGCCCAGTGCAACGATGCGGTAAACCGTTTGCGTCTTAGGTAAAAACTCCTTGTCTTTGAAGCCCAGCGAATTGAGTTTAAACTCGCCATCTGAGGCAAATGGTTTGCCGCGAAATTGTTTGTTGCGGGATTCGTTATCGAACAGATAGGACGGATTAAAATGATTGTAAACTCGTAGTGCGACTTCGCCCATGGTGCATGATATTAAAGAGATCACAAGAATCTGAATAGCGATGGATCGGACTTTGTTACCGGACAGCTTCACCATCGCAAATGGTCCTAGCCGTCGTGGAATTTGGACAAGACTTGCATCCGATTCGAATCACAACCTCGCCACCGGCTAGATTGCTGGTAACGTTCGACGATTGTGAGGGGAGCCATGAAACTAGTTGTTCTCGCTGGAACAACAGCTGAATAGCATGGCATCCGAGCGCCCGCAAACAATTCTAGCGGCTCGCATTGTCATCGTTGATGGAATGAATCTATCCTTTAGCGATGTACTCCTGCGCGTCGGCAGTGATGGGTAAAAAGGAATCTAGCTGGCAGGTTAAAAAAGCA
>CAWFJP010000016.1:0-114779 GCA_963816145.1 uncultured delta proteobacterium | reverse complement strand
GGGCTCATACTGTTGGGTCCTCGTTTAGTTTGTATCCGAAGCGACCTCGCGCATGAAGAAAGATTCCTCGCTCCTCTCGGAATGACATCCTATTTTGTGGTCTGTCATCCCGAAGCGAGGGATCTATAACCAAACTGAGCCACATCTTACTGTTGTGTTGGTCGGGGAAGATTTCTTTTGGCGCTATCTTAAGATTTTCCTGACGCAGCACCGCCATACCTGAGCCGTTTTCATTTGAAGAACAATCGTTTAACACGGGGCCAGATCCGGCAACGGCGGAGCACGCTAGCGGACCACAAGCGATACTTACCCTTGTTTAACACCAGGATTACCGGCGGTGGAACTACTCGTTCGCGCGCGAAATTGGCGCTTCTCATAAACCGCGCCGGATCTCGTCCCGAGAGAATAGGTACTGATTCCGTCTCGGTATAAATAACGCATCGCTGTCCAATGGAGTAGACAGGCGGGGCTTTCTCTGCCTTCGAGCGCAGCGGTATCGAGTGCTCCCGACATATACACGGCATTTGTGCGATCTGAAGAATCAAAATCGCGCCTACGGGAGAACCCTTCAGAGAAGCCACATAAAGCCGAACGCATTGATGCGGTTGCGCCAAGCGGAATACGTTCCAGATAACTGGCGAGCGGCCGATAGCGAAAACCTTTACGGTCGGACAATTTCTCGAAATAGAGGCCAGACGCTTCTAAATGATTCCGGTGAATCCGTGGCAGATAGCTCGTAGCCAACCGAGGCCGCCTTTTTTACCTCTTCGCCGCGCAACCGGTTGGAAGTTTGCTGACCGCCGTCATCTTCCGCTTGTTCGACGATAAGCTCTTCGGAGAGATGACGAGAACCAAAAAGCATCTGTGCGCTTGCTATTTCCAGCGACGCGATGCCGTCGAGATAACTTGGGTCGAATCGACTAAAGCGCGGGAAGGCATAGCCTGTCTCCCGGGCCCAATTCAATGAGGCGCTTTAGTGCCTCTTCCCATACACCTGAACTTGAGCAACCGGTCCCCGGTGAACCAAACCGATCTTTAGGCCCGGTAGTCCAATAGTTAAAATGCAAACAAAAGCGCTGGGCTGGTTTTGGCTATAAAAAACTAGATATCGTGGAGAAAAATGCATTATTCGAAATGCTTCATTCCAATAGGGGTACTGATACAGCGATGCCTCGGTTTGCAGAAGCCGCGCATTCCAGCAGCTTGACTCTGCGGGGGAACTTGCCACCAGCCAGTTTTCGTCCCGGCATCCGACGGACAAATATGGTGACCGCCAGAGGAGTGTTCCGAGCGATTATCGGTTCCAATCTCTCACCAAAGTCTTTAATCAGTAATAATGTCGAAAACAATTTTCAACGGAGTCTGAAAAACTCTCTCGCTGACCCTTCGATGTATCTCAGAGCCAGTCCTGCAGCTTGACGAAGGAACGAACGGAGAAAATGTGAGATCGTTGCTGATTTTCCGTTTCATGCTAGGATCTCGAAACATTTCTAACTTTCTTTTAGCAACCTTTTAAGCTGTACCAAGCAACGGGATCGAATATAGAAATGAATAGAGAGGCCCCTTACGACCTTCGCGGCTGACCATCTACGATCTCGACGGTTGTATCGGGCGTTCACCGATTCCTGCTGGGGTCACCGCCGTATAAGCAGAAACTCTGAATTTCAGCCGTGGAGCCGACCAAACGCCAGCATGCCTGGCTGATAACTATACGACGCCGCGACACCCGATAGAGAATACCGCCGGCCAGGTTCACGGATCTTTTATAATAGCCCCATGAGATCGCGGCCGGCGCGACTTCCAAGAATGGCGGACAGGGCTCCACCCAACAGTGTGTGCAACCGGCTTGGCGGAAGAGCATAGTCTATACTTGCAGGCGAAAACCCGTGGTAATCCGTGGTTCTTCGTATTGCAGCACTACTCTGGTCTTTAAGTACCTTGACCCTTCTCGACACCAACTACGCTCTCCAAAATTCTTCTATTGCCTTCACGGATCAGGATGATGCCACCTGGTCCGCAAAAGTCTTTTCGCTGAGTGCAGAAAATCTACCACATTAGGGAAGTGTCTGAGGACATCAACCACGGTCACCACATCTAAAAACCTTCCTTCAAATTAACATTTTCGACAAATCCGACGTGGCAGTCGCCCCGTGCTTCGACCGCTTAGCCCACTTGGCCACTCTTGATGACGGCTCCACCCCTTCGACCGTCCATCCGTCTTGGCCGCGGCCTGCATCATCACCCCAACGCCGGTTCCGATATCGAGCAGCCGACCTCGTTCAGGACAGATCTGCTGAGCCGGGCGACAATCGACTCGAACCCCGAGCGCGTTCCTTATGAAATTCAAAGACCTTGTTATCGGCGTAATAGCTCGTCGCAGTTGCACCGAGTGAATCGCCATCCGCGCTCTTGTCCGCGCCGCCATTGGTCTCGAACGAAGCATGATCGCAGCGATGACAGGTTCGAAGTCCTTTACGATCCGGAAGGGATCGAATGAGCGGAGCGCGACACAATACACAACATTCACTTCGATTCATGGAATCACTGCCTACCGACAGAGAAACGCACATCGGCGCGGCGCACTCCCTGTAAATAGAAATATTCACGCTCTTAAGCGGCATCGCTATTCAGTGTGGCCCGCTGGTCGAACCATTCGTCGAGAACTCGTACGATACGATCAGCGGATCGTCGATCCCATAGGGGCGGAACTAAACGTCAGATTACCCTCTTGTATCGCATCATGGGTGGCTTTGACTATGTCCTCGCTTCCGGGTCAACACAAGCCGATTGGTACCACGTTCGATGGTGATCGGGCGCTCGGGGTTGGGCCCTATGGTTACACATGGGACACCCAAGATGGTTGTTTCCTCTTGAACACCACCGGAGTCGGTGAAAACCACCTGAGCGCGCGCCATCAATCCGAGAAATTCGAGATACCCCAGCGATCCACCTTTATCGGATCCCAATCCACTTCCGAACGATGGATACGCTCGCGAGTCCGCGGATGCACTGGAAACAACAACGGACTGCTTCGCGACCTGCGGCAATGCTCGACCGATCTCAGACAGAACCTTCAAATCGTCGACGTTGGCGGGACGATGCCAGGGTAATGAGGCCATAACCGCCCTCTTGCAAGCCAAAATCATCCCACGGCTTGGCAGCTAGAGCCTGGTCAAGATGCGACCGCAGGCTATCGATCATGCTGTTTCCGACAAAGTGTATGCGCTCCCGGCGAGATCCCTTCGCGCGACAAGTTCTCGTTGCCACTGGGTTCGGTGGGTGAATAGTAACGAAGAAATATGGTCCGTCAGCACGCGGTTGATTTCTTCGGGCATGGAAGCGTCAAACGAACGCAGTCCGGCCTCCACATGGGCGACAGGGATGAGAAGTTTAGCAGCCGTGGCGCACCGGCCAGCGTCGAATTCACATCTCCAGCGACGACTACGAGGGATCGCTTGTGATCGAGACAGACTCGCTCGAAGGCAACGCAAAAATTCGTGCGGTTTGATCCGCGTGGACCCCGAACCTATGTCGAGGTCGATATCCGGCTGCGGCATTCCCAGCTCGTCAAAAAAGATGGCCGACATTCGGGCGTCATAGTGCTGACCGGTGTGAACGAGAATCGACGCAAGCCCGCGCTCCCGGGCTTTTGATATAACCGGCGCCATTTTCATAAAATTAGGCCGCGCACCGACCACAAAACAAATCATAAATGGTTTTATTTATTCTAGTAGCTAGTCTTTTGACATAGACATGAAAGAGTCGGGTGACACGGCAATGTGCGACCACTAATAAAATGAAGAGTTTGAAATAGTCGATGACCCGTTTGCCGCACAATGTTGCCGAGCCGATTTGGCGCCACGGTCGGTTGTTCGAGGTACCACGACGTAAATTGAAACCCGGTTCTCTTCAATAAAGCTTGCAACGATTTCGGACTAAAATGGTTAAGATGATATGGTGGAGTAAACTTATGTCCTTTACCGAACAACAGTCGGCAAAGAACGCCTTGCTCAAATTGCACATTCGGAACCTTCAGATATAAGTGGCCGTTAGGTTTTAGGACTCTTCTAATCTCGCGGATCTCCACGTTGGTATCGAACAAATGCTCAAAGGTGTTTCTCGCGACCACGACATCAAAACATTCGTCGGGGAACTTTGCGCTTTTTAGCGGCCCGTCGTAAAGCACAGCATCATCAATATCTGGTTTATCACCGCCAAAGACATCGCACCCCGTAACGGAAAATCCACTGGTCTGCGCAACCCTTAGAAAATCACCACGCCCGCAACCGACCTCCAATAGTTGACCCTCGCGAATATAGTTTCGGATCACCCGGATTACTTTCAGCAAGACTGGCAACTCATATTTCAACGGTTCATACTGGTTGGAAAAATACGGGTTATCGTCTCGGCTAAGATACAACCTTAATAAGCTTTCTTCCGAAGGTCGGGGGTTAACGAAGATGAAACCACAAGTGTGACATCGCGCAATCTTGTAGCCATCGTGAACCATGAAACACAAATGGGATCTGGAGCCGCAGACCAGACAATTAATCGTGACTTCACTGTGGTGATTAACTTTCATGATAAATCTGAGTCGCAAATTGGCCTGACGATCAACTGCTTTTTTGAATGTCAAAGCTTTTCGCAACTCGATCAACATTGTTCAACGACGGCAGATATCGAGAGAAATTGAACGCGCGTCCTAACGCAACCTCTTTCCCGATTTGAAAATACAAGACAAGTTCACGCCATCGACGTATCCAGCAACTGAGAAATCGGCGGTTCATAATTCTCCCCAATGGCAGGAACTCGTATTCATAGAAGTTGAAAAACAGGTTGAGGAACGTCAGTAAGCATTTTTTTTTAGCGGTCACCCGGTAACGGACTCGTTTGCTAATCGCTAGGTGAGAAAACAGATTCATTGCCATGCATTGACGCATTACTGCTGCGGAAGTGTGAATTTGAATTGGATGAGTATGGTCATTGTAGTCGGTCACGTTACGTACCTGTCGCCGTCCGATGTCCACCTCAAACAGTCTCCTACTGTCTCCGGCCGATAACACATAGAGAATTGGGTTATCCCGATACATTCGTCGCACAAGACCCGGCATCGCTTGAAACACTCGCGTGAAATAATCGTTGAAGTGTGTCAGGGTAATTGTCGCGCGAGCCTCTTGAGCGTAATACTTGTCTAAAATGGCCCGGTTATCCGCCCGGTACTGTTCAAGACGTTCTTGCCGGTTGGTGAAATAGTCCGTGTTTGTCGTGACAAATCCATCAGCATCACTCCAGTAGTCGCCGGTCACCATGATCTGAAGTTGCGGGGTTCGCAACTTATTTGCTTCGAAGTAGCTCGCTACCATTTTGGGAGTAGTAACGGATTGATTGAGGTGAAAAACATCTTTGTGAAGAAAACAATGATTGCTCGCAAAAGGAATCGCGTATTTCGCGCCGGTCGCGTGGACGAAGCGGGCAAAGTCACGAACATAGCTGATCGCGTCATCGATTGGCATCGACGGCCGATCGATAATTTCAAAGCATAAACGCGAATTTGCTGAGCTGTGGCTTCGGAAGACAAAGTCAATTCGTGGGTGACGTTTAACAATTTGCATGAGCGGAAGGCCCATAACCTTGGCGTCATTTGCATTGAAGAGCGTATAGCCGTCTCCCTCAATAACTAGAGTGCTATCGAGAAAGGGACTAAAATGATAAGAGGTTATCTCGAAATCGCCGCCTAATCCGAGTGACTCACCGTGGTTCAGCTCTATAACGTTCTTGAATCCCATCTCCAGGAGGTCACGGCGCATTCTTCCGCAAGGCTCCCTAGGAATAATTATCGGGATCCGACGGTCAAATCGTCGGAGCGACACGCCATGAAAATGATCCCAATGAACATGGGTTAAATAAATGAAATCAGCTTTAACGGACTCGATTAGTGCCTTCGACACCGGGGGATAATTCCACCACGAACGCCAATAGGAACTTCCCAACAACCAGGGATCACACACCAACGTGATACCGCTGCTAGTGACAGACAGACCGGCGTGTGACAGTATCTGAAATCTCATCGGATGCAGCACCAAAACTGATCCATATAAAGCGTAAAGGAACGATAATTCACAGTCATATTCGACACGCGTCGTGACCGACTTTCAATGAATGATCCTTTAGTAGACACGTGATACTACTTCTGCAGCGGAAACAATTGCTAAACTGTAAACCGAACAATGCTACTGTGCCACATCGTGGTTAAGTCTTCGTCTAGCACCTTGTAACCCTTACTCAAAACGAGCTCTCGCATCTTTTCGGGTGTATTATCCGAAAACGTCTGGTTTTGCTGAGCCATTAGTTTTGTTTTGTCGGAGTATTGGATGACCACATTAGCACTTGGCTTGAGTATGGACTTCATATTCTTCAGATAACTATCAATGAGATCCAACTCGAGGTGGACAAAAACGCCGAAGGAGAATAAATAATCGATTGAGTGGTTGTTGATGCCAGGAAAGTCCGTGCCATTGTTTTTTATGAATTTCATGTTGGCTTGATTGTAATTCTTTTTCAATTCGTCAAGTAGTTTTTTATGGTAGTCAATCACGTATAAATATTTAAATCCCAATAAATATCTGGTCCACCGTCCGCCCCCAGGCCCGATTTCCACGGCGAGATGTTCGGGGTTTATAAATGGACGAACGAACCGGTCTCTGATGAACTGTAGCGGCTCAACAACTTCAGGATCTCCCCACTCTAGGCCATAAATACCATTGGGGGTTTGCTCCCGCTTCAAGACTCGACGAAAGCGCGAAAACAATGTGTTTTTGCGTTTAAATGTCCCAAGCATATCTAAGTGCAGCGTCGTATTGAGATTTGGCATAATATTCTTTCGATGAATATTGAATGCACGTTGTTAGCTGGCGTCTCGAGACAGTTCGCGGAAAAGAACCCAGTCCGAATCCTTAGAGACTCTTCTCCTAGTAGGGGTTACCAGTACAGTAACAAGCTTCCCAGCCGATTCTGCTGGTGTGCCTTGGAACACTCGTTGCAGATCTCTGACGAAGATGTGACTCTTGGTGTTAATTCTTTTATTTATTTGTTCGCCGATGTGACGCTTGAGTTTGAAATTAATTGAAGCACACTCTGAGTATTTATGCACTGATCATGTTGTTTCTCGACAAGAGCACGTGCGTTTTGGCCCATGCGGATACGTAATGATTCATCGCTTGCGATTCGTTCCAGAGCTGCAGCCAATGCAATTGCATCATCCGGAGGAACTAGAAACCCCGTTTCGCCATCTCGAACCAACTCCGGGATTCCGGAGATCGCACAACTTATAACCGGACGGCCTGTTGCCATCGCCTCCATGAACACCGTCGGAATACCGTCCATATTGCCAGTTTCGTCTTTACGACAAGGCAACACAAACACGTGACATGCTGTCATCTCTTGCGCCACTTCCTCCTGGGAGATGAACTTTTCGATAGTGACATCACCACCTAGATGAAGTTTCTCAACCTGATTGCATAACTTGATTCGTAGAGGTCCATCGCCAAATAATTTCAAATGGAATGGAAAAGCTCGATCGCGCAATAAGGCGCACGCGTTAATTAGTGTGTTAAGCCCCTTCTTTTCGATGAAGTTAGCGACACATAGCATGCGGAGTTTTCCACCTAACGGTTGACTCGGAACCTCGTTGAAGAGTTTTAAGGGGATTCCCACGTATATGGTTTGGATACGTTCACGGTCTTTAGGTATATCTCTACGAAGAAGGTTTGTCGCATAATCACTCACTGCTAGAACTCTATGAGCATGACGAAGCTTCCAGTTTAACGTATCATTTCGCAGCCTAGGTGTGCTGCAATAGATGTCGTATGCATGGGCCGTAAAAGAGTACGGTATTCCGGTCACACTGCTTATGATTCCGGCACAAGTGGCAGGGTCGGTAGCAAAGTGGGCGTGGATATAATCCACCTTTAGACGTTCCAAGCGCCACACCGACGCAAGAGCCTTTGGAGTCAGAGCGATTAACCGAATGTGAGCGTAAGGGTTGAAACCAGCAGTCCAGTGCAGTTGAAGCAAAGTCCGGCAGACACGAAAAGGTCTTCTTAGTATTGTTAGCAGCGCAAGCCAGCCAACTTTGAGGTCAAATCGAGCCGGTGGCAAGGCGATCTTCGACCTCAAACACGCTGGGGTTCCCTGATGCAGGGGGGAATGAGGTATCGAATAGAGGGGTACGACCACAACTTCGTGACCGGCTTCTTGAACCTCAGTCATTTCATTGACAATAAAGGTATAAAACCGAGCTATGATGTAGGCAATACGCACAGTTTCGCTAAAGTTTGTGTGTGCAAAAGTGACTTGTTAGGTTGATCGTGCATCGAGAGCAAAATCGCTTTACCAGAGGCTCGATCTTGTTCCTGGCTCGCGAGACGCTACTCTAAGTTAATTGGTTTTGGACTTATCCGAATGAAGTAGGGATGGCGCACGCCTGAATCTGTCCCAGGCGATGCGCGTGGACATTCTTACGCGCCGTCTGATGGATTCCTGTGCACGCACCCAACGTTCGCCGTAAAAACTAAAGTCCGGATCTTCCATCATCAGCCCGATAATTTGTGCACAGATGCCGTTAGCTCTCTGATAGTAAGGTGAGGCTATTAACGGCTTGCCAAGGCAGGAATTCAGGCTGTAGAGCGACCATCCGCGAAACTCAAACTGTGGTAAATGCGATCTAAGTCCGTTTAGTCCCCGAGTAAAATCCATTTCCGCCTCCCGCACAACATCTGAACGCCACGATTCCCAAAGCCCAATCAAAGCGTGGCACATTCCGTTGAATACACAATCGAGCTCCGGGCTCGGGTATTCCTCGTAGATTACACCACTACCCACCTCCCGCCGGAACCCCCCTTTCTCGATCGGATGGTGAAAACCTATCCATGTTTTATACGCCATCTCGCTCCAGATACCCGATCCGTCCAATTGATGAGCTCGTACGAAAAGGGACAAAGCGAAACCTTGCACGATGCCGGAATGCCAAGGTGCCTTCAGCCCAAAGACGGGCATGTCCACAGAATACGCCCATCCGATTCCCTGCCCTAAAGTCACACTATTTTTCTGCAGCCAATGTAAAACACAGATCATTTGTTCATAATAACGTGTATCCTGTGTACGGATGAATGCATCATGACTCCCCAGACCGTAAAGGATAATATTCACAGGAGATGGACTTGCCTCTCCATTTACACCCCAATACACAACCGGGATTCCGTGCTCATCCAACGCGCCCGGGTAATCAGCCTTAACATCCATAGAGAAGGGATAGAGGCCAATTTTGCCGGACAAAAAGTCCTTCTGGAGTTCCAAACGCGGGTGCCAATAGTCTGGGAGTCCCAACCCAGCGCGTATCAGATATAACCAATCCAAAACGAAATGCCCTCACTACGATCAAGAAAAAATTTTGTCTCTCCGCAATTTCTATCCAGAAATGGTCGCACGGAGCTTCTAAGCTGCATTTTCAATCGCGTTTCGAAGGATACGTCGTGCCATACTTTGTGGTGAAAAGTTGCGATCAAAGAATCCCATCGCCTCGGCTACGATTCTTTGTCTTCGGTCCTCGTCGAGAAGGAGTTCTTGGCACTTATCGACAAGGTTACTTGCATCGTCTTTGACGGCAACGTAGTGGATTCCATCAACCAATTCTTCTGGAAATACGCACGCAGGTCTCGCAGATACAACCAGCGCACCCAAAGCCATCGCTTCCACCAAACGAGGAGTCGCTGGAGCTTGGCCAGGAACATCCACTGCTATTTTCGTCCTCATAAGTTCTTTAAGGTAGGCAGGGTAAACACGTGTCCCGAAGCCACCGACGAAATTTAGAGAACTAGATTTCAAATTATCAACGATTGTCTGCCTGAAGGGTTGACTATCGGTCCACGCCCCAAAACGTCCGTACACATCGATATTTCTCTTATGGCTGCCTTGCAGAAACTGTGCTCGTGCCTGTGCTAACAAACGAGGGTTTCTCGCGTAGAATCCTATACAAATTACCTTCGGCGGAGGTGGGTTCTTCGGATTGACGGCTATTTTGAAGTAAAGATCGACTTGCGAAAGAATGTCCTCGGAAATAGCGGTATAATCAGAATATTCAAAAGCACACCGGACGACACGCTTGCCAACAACTACCTCAAAAATATCACCTCTCAGATCATAGGGGCTTTTCGGATACATAGGCTCGCCCAAAAATGTGGTTATCTCTTTAGATACAGGGAAGCCCTCGTGTTTGTGCCAATCAAAGCCTTTCTTTTGAACATCGAATAGTCCGATTGGAACCAACCGAGATATCGCTCTCTTTATCGGTTCGAGTCGAAGGTGTCCGCTTCCCCAGCTATACCTATTGGGCCAGAGGACACGCACATTCGATAGTTCTGGTAACGGAAGAGCTAACTTCAAATCAGCACATAGCGGTATTGGGGCCATCTTGGCAATGTACCAATTGATGTGCCTCAAATAGCCGGGTAGATTTCGTAAGTTCACCATGACTCATTTAGCAGTTCGTGAACTTTGTATTCTAGTCAATGGATTCAGACCATACATGCATGGGAGTAGTCCGCAGAATGCAATGTGGTTCTTGCTAGTTTTAAGCAAGTCGAGCTTAGTAGGATACAAACAAACCAATCATGTACTACCCGCAGAGCGGGTAGTTTGAGGAAGCCCCCTTGTAAGGGGGCTTTGAGCCTGCCAAGTCATCATCTTAGTAGTTTAATTGAATCTGCTCCTCTTTTTTCTCGTGCTCTTCCTGCGTGCGAATGTATTCGCGCACCATTGCTTCATCCAATCCCACCGTGCTCACGCAGTACCCTCTGGACCAGAAATGCAGTCCCACGAAATTGCGCTGACGACCGTATTTCTGGTGAATCATGATGGCAGCTTTGTCCTTCAGCTTGCCCACCGTATTCGCCACACTGTACTTCGGCGGTATCCCCAAGCACATGTGCACGTGATCGGCCATCACATGCCCCTCCACCAGCTCGATTCCAAACCGCCGACATAATTCCTTGAATATCTCCCCCACCTCACGTCGGATCGCTCCAAACATTGATTTCCTTCGGTACTTCGGTACGATCACCAAGTGGTACCGGCAGTACCACTTTACGTGAGATTGGTTTTGCCATTCTCTCATTTCGATCTCTCCTCTCTTTCTGGACTTGGCAGGCCCAGGGGAGAGGAGAAATCTTTGCAACTCTCAAATCAATTCCTGCACACGGCAGAGCCTTTGTTTTTCGCACCGCCACAGGCGGTGGCTTAGCTGTTGGAGTTAAGATTTGTTGGAAGGGGTTCAAAGGCAATTACCTTTCCGCCGCCGCCAACGATACTTGCGAAATAGATCGTTTCTGTTCCAATATTGAACCGATGTCAACAACGGTATCTCCTGCGGTACAATGGGCCAAGGCAATCGCACCGTTTCGCCAATCGTAATATCCTTGTACGCTAAATGGATACGCCTGTAAAATTCCCGTTCTAACTTTGAATACTGATCCGTTCTGTCCACGAACGATAAATTCGTAATCATCGCGAAACGCCATTACCATCGGGTAAATCCATTCGCGGACTGTCTGAGCGAGTATTGGCGGTAATTTCCGGCAGACTATTTGAGCTAAAGCAAAACGCAGAGGTTTCATAGAGTTGCCCATAATCGCCGATTGAAATGATCGGCTATCCTATCTACTTAATATTCAGAATTTAAAACCAACTGCAAGCACATCAACATAGGTGGATAGGTTGTGATGCACTCAGCTAAGAACGTAACATCCTAAAATGATTCTCTTAATATTGATGTCAGCCGCACGCTCCGGCACATATGCCTAAATCTACCTAAGAATGTTAGACAGAACGTTGTCGGGTATTTCAAGAGTAAAGGTACTCTTTATAATCGTACCGATGAAGAAGGAGAATTAGCAGAGTCCCAGCCGGATATTCTGTGGACTCGCTTCTTGATCATAAAGCTCTTCAATTGTCTGAATCATTTTTTCTTCACTATATTTCTGCTTCACCATTGACAGACCTTCACTACCCATTCGTGAAGCCATTTGCTTGTTATCGAGCAAGCAATCAATCTTTTCTGCAAGAGCGAGGTGGTCACCAGATTGCACCAGGAATCCATTATGTCCATCCTTGATGACCTCCGGAATACCACCCACGGTGGTTGCAACAATCGGCTTGGAGGACGCCATATACTCAAGCAGTGTCAAAGGAAGAGCTTCTCTTTGAGAGCACAAGACGCCAACGTCAACAATTGAAAGAACGTCAGGAACGTTCCTGATAAAGCCCGTAAACGTACAATGGCTTGCGATACCTAAGTTAGCAACTTGGCCTTCCAGTTCGTGTCTTCTTGCGCCGTCGCCTACGATAAGAAAGTGAATATCACGTCGACTTTTTAGTAGCGCCTTTGCAGCAAATAAGAATGCATCATGATTCTTCTCCGGTCGGAGTTCAGCAACAATACCAATCACCGGAACGTCGGCCTTTATTCCAAAGTCGTTTTTAAGGGAATAGTTAATATTGGTTCTGTACTTTGAGACTCGAATTCCATTGTATACCGTAATGATTTTAGAAGGATCGATTCTTTGTTCGTCTATAAGTCTACGCTTTTCGAAGTCCGAAACTGTTATTATCTTGTCGCACAGCTTGGCCAAATACTTTTCTGCTATTGAAGACTTCCAATCGGGCTTTCTACCGTGGATGTGGGCAAAGATAGCGTCGACCTTGCCTAGTTTTCCAAAAAGGCCGCCCCAGAGACTTGACCCGGATTTATGGGCGTGAATGATACTGATGCGCTGCTCCCTGATTATTTGTTTTAAGAATCCTAACTTTTGGACATGATAAGGTTTGCTCCTATGTAACAGAAAATACTTAATCCTATTTTCCTTTAGCTTGTCCTCTAACTCTCCACCGATTCTGGTGGCGCATACAACTGGCCTGTAATGTTTAGACGCCTGCAAGCCAATAGCCATATTAACGGCGAGAATCTCAGCACCCGCGGCCTTTAGTTCATCCACTAGAATAAGCACATTCTTTCGGTCGCTGTTAGGTCTCTGGTCGCCTTCAGCAGAGGGAATCGTACAGCATAAAGGCTTGCTCGTCGCGCGCGTCTCGGTCAGGTGTGTCATTGTGTTCTTAGTGCAACTGTTTTCGAGGAAGGTTGGTGGTTCAGTAAAGGATTACGGATAGGACTGGGCGGTTTCCAAAGGTTCGTTATTCTCCAGATGTGTTTCTCAGCTATCGGACTCCAATACCCACGTACCGTGGCCTCCTTTTACGCCGCTGGCGACTACGTACAATCGAGAGTCTGGAGCTGAGCCTTGCGGAAACGACAACACTCCATAACCAAGTAGAAAAGGATAGCGGTCCTTGCTGCATCGCCAGACTTCGTTCCAGTTCAGTCCATCCACGGACATCCAAAGATGCGCATAGCGGTCCCGTTCCGAGGCTGCTCCTTCGACCACTGTCGAGACAAACAGTCTCCCGGCTTGATCCATCGTTGAATAATAGACCGGTCCTCCAACCTCAGCGACTTGTTCAATCTTCTCGGTACGCCTGCACCACCGATAAATATGGTTTGCTTTAACACTCGTGCCTCGACCTCCGTCCGAACCCCAGTAAACATACTTTTCCGTAAAAAGCAGGCTTACCGCTCTCGAATTCTGGTGGCCCGCAGCTATGTGTTTCAACTTTACAGCTAATGACCTGTCGAAGTAACCAATGTTGCATTCGCTATCCTCATCGCCAGTCGCTATCCACACCTTCTTCCAGAAGGGGTCGAACTGGACGGCGTGGATATGCCGAATTGCACCAGGAGGAAACACGTAATATGGATCCCAAGAGGTCCCGCCTCTCTCCCAAAGGTGCACTGCTACGCTGTCGTGTTGCGGATTTCGCCAATATTCCCCGTAGTAGGCATTTCCTTTATCATCCACGCAGCATCCCTTTGATAACGGTCCGCTACCATGACGAACTGAACCAAGGAGAACGGGGTTTCTGTAGTTTCGTGACGCAAGGAAGATGGCTCTGTTGCAAAAGATAATAATTTCTCGATCACTGAGTTGCAGGTAACTTCTAATTCCCAAACGAAAGAGTCGACGTAGGAAAGGAATACGAGAAGATATTCGTTTAACCGGCTGAGTAGGAATTGTGAATACTCGCGTCCAGTTCTTGCCACCATCCACACTTGAAAGAATTTGGTCTCTCCGACTTGCCCATAAGGTCTCGTTAAAAGTCCACTGCACCTGAATTCCAGGTAGAAAACGCTTTATTTCATATTTCATTTTCTAAGGGAATGGAAAATGACCGAAAAAAGTAATCCAAAGAGTGGAGATATTAAAGTCGAGAAAGTTGAATTGAGTTCAGGATTCTCTTCAGCGTACCTCGGAAACAACACCTCGCGACCATATCCAAAGACGCGCCGCCACTAGCAAGCCTAAACCTAAAGAATAAAATTTATCGTAGAAAGTGTGCGAAACAAGCAGGTACAATAACAAAGACACGGCTATGGCGGAAAGACACAATGCCAACTCATCTTTCCGGCACCGTTTCGGAAGGCATCGATAAGTCTGCCAGACTAGCGCCAGAAATGCCACAAGACCAGCTACTCCCCAAAAAACCGTAACCTGTATGAACGCATTATGTGTACCGAGTGTACTCCCTCCAAATTCCATACTGGTAAAACCGTGATTATATCCCCACGAGGCTTTATAATTCCCGTCTCCGACACCCGCTAAAAAATACTTTGGCAAATGGTCGATCGCTCTTTCGTAGATTCGCCCTCTTGCTCCTTCCTCCACCTCCATGCGGGAAAACACTACCTTGGGCACAGCACTCAAGACACCAGCCCCAAGCAAGAGGATCAAGGCCAGCGCTTTCATGCGCGTGACTCCGAAGACAAAAATGACCGCCATGCACGAGATGGCTAGAATAAGAATTCCGCCCCTAGACATGGGCATGAAGGTTCCTAAAGAACAAAACAACGTAATTCCCAAGAATAGCGTACGCAAAAACAAAGAAGAGGCTGTCAAAGTTAGTGCCAGCCCCACGGCCGCACCCTGCGCGGTCAGAAATGCCATCGCGTTAAGATCACCTTCTACTGGAATCTCCTCGCTTACTTCTGAACGAACACGGGAGGCTTGAGCAAAATTCGCTGCCGTAGCGCCCTGGAGAGAGCCATATGATGTATACATAAGGAGAAGCGATAACCATAGGCTTCCCAGCAAGTAGCCGTAAACACAGGCCCGAAGAGCCCTCCGATCCCGGCAAAGCACGGCGATTGAGAGGCCGCCCAGGATCATGAAAACAACCCGTATCAAATCTGAGTAGTGAGGACTGGGATGAGCTGATTCCACAAGAAAGCCTAACAAAATGAAAACATAGGCGGCCAAGAATACAGGATGTAACCAAGTTGAACCGAGCGACCGTGTACGGTTAATAATCACATACACGAATAGTGTTCCAAACATCAAAAACGAGATGCTGAAGCCCCTAATTGTCGGGACGGTGTCTTCGATTGGCAAAATTGCGATAGTCGTCAGCAATAAAAATCGCTCGCATGCGGAGGTCGGATAACAGAACGATCTTTTTTGATTTACGATCAGGGGGTTAGCGGACACTTGAGTCACAGTTCTTATTCCGACACTCATGATTGCATCACTAAAACAACGGACGCTGTATATTGCATAGTCAGCTAGTGACGCAGCGACGCTGATAAGAATGATTCTCCTTTGGGTAAGCGCGGTCTTCCTCGACCCACCTTCGCAGTCGATCAGCATGATGTTTGGCGATTCTGGCTCGAGCTTCCCGAAGTGCCGAACGAACGACGCTACGTGCGAGGTCTTCATCCGCAACCACTTTCACAATGGCTGATGCCAGGGCCGCCGGTGAATCTTCCGTGACCACATAGCCCCACCCGTTCTTTTTCGCCGATACCGCGTGGTAAGAGTCTTCCGGGGCAAATACAACAATCGGGCGGCCGCAAATTAAATGTTCGAGAAGCTTCGTTGAAAACACCGTTCTCACCTCGTCAACAGAACAGTTCTTGTGTGAGAGAGGCGCGACCAAAACGTGAGCCTGAGACTGTAAACGTTGTGCCGCTGCGCGATTTACGTAGCGAGCTTGAAGGCGGCTCGATCGAATACCCAAGCGATCTAACTCAGCAAGATCTAAATCCGTACAGAAAAGCAGTTCATAATCTGCGGGCAAGAGCTCGGAGGCAGCTGCAAGTACTCCGAGTGCGTCGAGGTTCATGTGAGGACTACCGGAACCGACAAACAATACGGTCGGTTTAGGCATGCACGGCTGTAGCATCGCAGTAGGCGCGTCAGCGTAATCTTGCGCAGATATGGTGTGTGGCAAGAGCTCGGTGGAAATTCCATATTTAATTTTGTAATGCTCTTGCATGGCCTCGGTCATACACAAAACCCGGGCGGATTCTTTCAGGATTATGGGTTGCCAATGTTCGGCAAAGCGGGCTCCTACTGTGCCAGGTTTCGCATTGTCCAGCCAAAGGTCATGGAAATGCGCGTAAAAAGGCAATTTAAGTTGTCGTGCGGCGACGAAAGCCGCCACGAGGTAGACTTCGTAAGGGTACACTCCCATAACAACGTTTGTGCGGAGCTCTATAAACTTTCTTCTTATGTCGCCCACAATGAGACGGCACATCGCTGCTGTAAACCGGTTCCTGAGCCGATCATAGGTCCGCGGAAAAGCGCAGGGAAACGCTAAAGGAGACGTTGGGCATGGTGCCAAGAAATCCGGATCCGAATATCGACGATAGTCGTGTGCAACGATAGCGGTCACCGGTCCGCTGTAATCCGTAAAAAGATTGGCAAGCAGGATTCCGCTTCCGGACACCTGCGGTGGAAAACTTCCGGTCACAACGGTCAAAACAGGTTCATCGGTGGTTGTCACGCCAAAAGTCCCCGTTGCTCTAGTTCTCCCCAGGCTTGATTGACCCGATCGCGTACATCTCGCTGCGAGCGCACCCACTCTATCAACTCAGGAACGCCTTGACGGAACGTGATTGCAGGAGTCCAGCGTAAGAGACTTTTTGCCGTAGAGATATCAGCAAAGCAGTGACGAATGTCCCCCTGACGGTATTTACCAACAATGGACGGAGGAATACTTTTGCGCATTTCATGCGCCAACATCTCCGCGATCTCAATGACCGACACCGCGGTTCCCGATCCAATATTGATGGCTTTCCCGGGCACTGGCCTTTCCGCAGCATACACGACGGCCCGCGCAACATCTTGAACGTGAACGAAATCGCGCTTTTGCAAGCCATCCTCGAATACAAGGGGTGGCTGATTTCCAAGCAGGCGAGCACAGAAAATCGCTGCCACTCCTGTATAAGGATTGGAAAGGGCCTGTCTGGAACCATAGACGTTGAAGAATCGAAGGGCCGTTGTTGGAATCCCATAGGCCGCGCCCACACTCAAACAAAGTTCTTCCTGATCTCTTTTGTTGATTGCATACACCGACGTCGGACACAGAGGTTTTTCTTCGTCGGTAGGCAGAGGGTTGAGTTCCTCACCGTTCGCATCTAGACACTCCCAGCGACCAGCGGCCATCTGCTCTTCGGACCGTATCATCGCATTTACGAGCTGACTATCGGCTCTGCAGTAACGTCCCTCTCCGTAAATCGACATGGACGACGCAACAACCAGGCTTTTTAGATTTTTGTTCCCTTCGATAACGCACTGTAATAGCGTCGCGGTCCCGAGAACATTAGTCTTGCAATAGTCCACGATACGATACATCGATTGACCCACACCCACGGAAGATGCCAAATGAATTACGCCATCCACTCCTTGTAGGGCCAGCCTCACCACCGTCGGATCATCGAGTTTCCCAACGATCAGCTCAGCACGGGGATCCAGGTATGCGGGTGGCTGTCCCGTGTGACCGTGAACCTGGGGGACAAGATCATCGAGAACCCGGACAGAGAATCCTCGATCAAGTAAAAGGTCAACGACGTGGGAACCAATAAATCCTGCGCCCCCAGTGACAAGTGTTATCATAAGAATACTCCTCTATTCTCTATCGGATAAGCCTAGTTGTATTGACAAATTGTCACGAACAATACCACCCATGAGCCACCTAATCTCAAAACACTTCTTCAGTTAGGCCGGTCACTAGATGCGCTTAGCGGCGGAATCGCCAGTGATGCGTTGATTTCCCTCGTAACTATGGGGGTCAGCTGGGTTGCAAAAAACTTGTAGCCAGAAGAATTAAAATGACCATCGAGCGCAAAATAGAGGCGAGTCCCGTTCGCATTCGCTTCCCGAGCCTGCTTGGTAAACGTGTAAAAACGAAGCCCCGCCCTTTTCGAAGCTGTTTGGATGGCCTGATCGGCGGTATCGGTTAACAGCATATCCTTGACCAAATTAAAACCGAAACCTTTTCGTGTTTCGAAAATTTGGTCACTGACATAAATTCCAAATGGAACAGATACCGCTATCACTTTGCTCTTGTTCCGATCGGCGAGTTTTCGAATGCGAATCAATTGGTCAGACATTTTATTGACTGCAACTATAGTAGCAACTTGGGTGAGATCAAAAGACCGAAGAAAATAGGCAGGATCTCGACACCAAAGTATACAAGACCGGGATCCAGAAGCCCCTTAACAAAGGCGTCTTTGGCGGCTCTATCGATTTTTTCGTAGCGCGCCTTTTCCTTGGAAGTGAAAGTTTCTATCGCGAGCATTGCCTCTTCTGCCCATTTGTCATGTACTGAAACTCTCTGGATCGACTCATCTCGACCCGTTAAATGCTCAGCAGCAGCAATAGAATTGGAGAAAATGTGTCGAATTGATCTAGATACAACAGACCGAATGTCGTGCCTCCCGTTGCCATTAATTTGCGATTGGGCAGTGAAAGAGAGCTGCGCCAGTCCTCACCTTGCAATATCCCTACAACCACTAAATCAGGTTTGAGCAGTGGAATTGCTCTCTCCGCAATTTCTGCATAGTCGATAGGGTCGGCAGACGGTTTCCCCAAATTAGCGATCTCGACCTGCCAACCGTTGTCTCTCAGATTACGCTCAAGCACCTTTGGCCAGGAATTTTCAACGGTCACGCCCCAACCGTACGTGAAGGAATCTCCGATGGCGACGATGCGATAATTAGCATTCTTTCTGACGGTAAAACTGCGATCTCTAAATCCCAGACTGTTTATAGAAGCTGTGAATTCGAATTCCTTCGTTTTATAAACTACTTCAGTCATGGGGGGGAAAACCAGATAAGGATTTTTAGGCAGAAAAACGCCGACAAGATAGTCGACAAAAAGAGTCATCAAAAAGACTACCGCAAGCATAATCAGAAATATCTCGAATCTTCATGTCACGTAAGCAGTTTCAGATATTGACGACCCTTAGAAGTTCCCAGCAGACCTAACCAGGCAAAGGCGAACGATCAGAGCGTGTGCTTTTTCCTGAGGTCGATTTGTTGGTGTTTGGGTAGATTGTGACATCAGCATCTCTAGGATGACATTGACCATCCGTTTTGCGCTTGCGCCGTCGACGCGGCCGAATTGCTGCTCGACGATGGACGGCGTCCTTCACGGTCCAGGCTGGGATTATCGAGATAGGCAATAATTTTTTGCCGCAAATCGTCTGGAGAATTCGCCAGCTGCACGGCTTTGCTCTGACGACATGCGCCATGTGAGTATAATTGTAATATCGGCGCACGGATTGGTCGTAGGGCAAGTCACCGCAAGGATCGTAAGCGATGCAGATGACCGGACGGTCGAGTATGGCTGCATCGATGGAAAGCGAGCCGCTATTGATGACCACGTCGGCGTCCCGCAGCAAGCTAACCAGATGTTCCAGATCGCTTTTCGGCAACTGCCACGGCATGTTCGTTGTCTCTCACCGGAGGAAATTCAACGAAAACACGTTTTGAGGCGAGTTTACGGTAAGCGTCCGCCGGAAATCTCATAAACGCCGGTGACCGCCTGCGGGTGTAAGCGAACCCAAAGTTGGCAGCTCTTCTTCCGAGCTCATCATTTTCCACCCATTCTGCGACGCGCTTGACCACCTCCACCTCATCCCGAAAAGAACCTCCATGATTGGTCCCGTAAAGAATTAGGCGTCGCTCCGGATCAAGCCCGAGGCGACGAAGATTTTCAGAGCGCGAGCCAAATCGCTCGGCGTTGGCGAAAGCATCGTGGACAGTGGTGCCCGTTTCAATGATGCGCTCCGCGGGAATTCCTTGAAGGTCGATTGCCTCTTTGCGCATGTGATCGACTCCAGACCAGCAAGCGATCGGGCTGAGGATTGATCAAGCCTTTGGACGACAGATTGTCCCAGCTTAGGACTGCAGCCGCTACGGGAATACCTCGCTTCACCGCCGCATGCAGCAGGATTGCATCCTGCTCGAAGTAACCTGGACTTCCCATAAGAACCACATCAACCGACTCAACCGACAAGTATCTTATCAATCGCTTGTCTCTCTTAGAATGAAACGTTCCCAGCTATAGAACTCTGCGACGAAGTGAGGGGAAAAGACGTAGCAAGCGATTGCCGGCCTGCACCGCCGGAGCCATCAAGGGAAAGCGCTGACGAAAATCCGCCGTCTTTTGACGAAGTGTATCGGTCATAGCGCGGTCCCAGAGAAGATGTTGCCGGCTGCCCAGTAGCGTCTGCGCAGGGGACCAAACTGAAATTCCAATGGGAGTACCTGGACTGCGTCATGCGGGTAACTCGAAGCCATTTCCTCATCTTGTGGGTTCGGACTCAATATCAAAACCTTAATCCGATTTTCGATGAGGAGATCGACCACACGCGAATGAACGAATTGCCGGAGTTGGAAACCGCTCGGTATCGATATCAAAATACACCGGTCTGTTTTTGCTCCGGAGTCAGTCTGATGACTAGGCGACGTTAAGTGGCCTAAATCCCCCGGCGCCGGAAAGACTGACCGGTCGCGATCAAGAAACATCATATCGGTACGTTCTCGTTCTAAGCTTCTTCAAGTTGGAAAAACGCTCTTTAATGGGGTGATTTTTGTTTTGGGCGACCGGCCCCGGTGAGTTTACTTTCGTGAGGATACAGTCCAACGACTGGACAATCTGCCGTTCATGCCGCCGAACCAGTGCTCCTCGAGCTCAACAACTTCAAATTCTCGAAAATCGTCGCACAACGCTTTCAAATCCGCTGCGTTAAAAAACCTCTGAATAAGCCCGCGCTCCGGTCCATCGTCAATGATGCAGGTTCGCAAAGAAGCCGGGGGCAAAGCCGAAAAACTATCGTCCCGCGTGGAAGCCAACGTCAGCAGCATCTCGCCGTCCGGCCGCAGCACACGGTGGATTTCCCGCGCCAGCGATCGAGCGTCATCGAATATCATATGGTCCAAGACACCATCGGCGATCACCAGGTCGAACATGTCATTATCGAACGGAATCTTCTTGCCGTCATAAACTTTCAGATCGGCGCTAAACTCGCCCTTAAGCACTCTAGCTTGCGCCCGCTCAGATCGCGATCGTCGATATATCGATACCGTAAGCTTCAATGCCGGAGACCGTCATCAACCAGCAGTTCCTGCCGATCCCGCAACCGAGATCAAGCCCGCGATGATAGCTGCGATCGCGTTTTCTTTTGGCCAGTTGACGAATGATACTTTCTCTAGGCCACCACTGAACATGTTTGCCGTCGCCGTAAAAGTTATCCCATTGCAGCGACGGGCTACCTGAAGCATCGGATTTTTCGAATGACATAGAGTGTGCGACCTAATTTGGCTGCGCCGATCAGGAACTACCTGCCAAGACGCCGATCTTCCTGACCAATTTGACTCGTTAAATTTGACGCTTAAAACTTGCTGTTCGTGAAGAGCAAGCGGGCACTCGCTGGCAAAGCTTTTCTGCGAGAAACAACTCGGTTTTCTCCAGCGATTCCGTCGTGCAGCCGCCGATATGAGGCGTGATAATCAAATTATCGTGATCGCGGGCGTGGATGACCAGCGGATGGCTTGCCATGCCTGCTGAATTTTCCGCGCGGAGAACGTCCAGGGCCGCGCCCGCGAGGCGGCCGGAGCGAAGCGCCGACAAGAGCGCTTCTTCGTCGATGAGCTCGCCGCGAGAAGTATTGATGAACCAGGCGCCTTCCTTCATCATGGAAAATTCTTTCGCCGTGAAAAACTTCTGCGTCCCTGCGCGGAGATCGACGTGTAAAGTCACGATATCGGCTCTTTCAAGAAGTTGCTCCAGGGGAAGCATGCGTTACTCCTTGATCAACCTTGTCGGGTATTACCTCGGGATCCGCTGCCAAAACCTGTGTATCCAATGCCTGGAGGTAGCGCGCGACGATTCGTCCGAGCCGTGCCGTAACCGACGATGCCGACGGTTTTACCCTGTAAGTCACTGCCCTTTGAAAAGATCGCGGTTCCAACCGCCTGCTTTCACGTGAGCCACCGCGCCGGCAAGTTTCCGCAGGATCATGAAGATCATGGCCAGGGTGTGTTCCGCTGTGGCTCGGACGTCACTCAAGAACTCGGATTCGCCTCGCAAGGAAAGAATCCTGATGCCGCGCCGTTCGGTTTCTTCCAAGACGATATGGTTGAGGCCCGTGGTCGGTGATACGATGACCTTGAGACGCTTGGCCGCGTCCAAAACCTCCGCGTCGATCCTATTTCTCAATCGAACCCATAAGACATGTGCGTCCGGCACGGCGGTCAACAGCCCATTTCGATCAAGGTCGGCATAAACAACGTCGCCGGCGCGTCGCAGTATACTCGGCAGCTTTGGCAGGGAACCCGTCAGACTCCGCCACCAGGATATTAAGCCTGTTTCTGGGCATGATATTTGAGCAATTGCTCGGCAAGAAACAGATCAAACGGCGTATCGATATTGCAAGCGCGATCTTCGGGAATGATCCAAGCGCGGCAATGGCGACCTTGAATAGAATTTTGTTCCATTAGTATTGCCCGGCGAGTCAGATAGACTGAACCCTCGCGCAAATAAAGCTTAGGGAGTTCTTGGCGACGCTGGCCCTCGAATAGCTCCGCAAAAGGCGGGTTGACGATGCGACCGTCAGGCGTAATGAATTTCATTCGAGCGGGGTGTTTTTCACCCACATCGACGAACGATATCACCGAATCGGCGTTTGCCTCTTCCAACAGATCGATCGCACCGTCAATGTCTGTGGACCTCCTGAGCGGGTTTGTCGGCTGAAGGACAAAAACAGCGTCGTAGGTTTCATCCATCGCTGCCAGTTTACTAACTACGTCTTGGAGAACCGGGATGGTGGGAGTTTCGTCCCGCGCCAGCTCAGAGGGACGCATGAATGGAACATCTAACCCGCAGCTACGGCCTACCTGCGCGATCTCTTCGTCATCGGTAGAAAGCACCGTACGCGTGAGCCGTTTCGAAGACAACGCTGCTTCGGCCGTATAAGCTAAGAGCGGCTTTCCCAATAGAGGAGTAATGTTCTTTCGAGATATGCCTTTGGAGCCACCTCGAGCAGGTACGATGCCTAAAATGTTCACGACTATTCAATCAAATCATAGGGCGTCGGGACCACGGTGGAATCATTTTGGGTCGAGTCCAGCGGCAAATTTTGCGGAGGTAGCTTTCCATTGCATCCGTTCACGCCGTCATAGATATAGTGCAGCCGTTTTTGCACATAGGGATCAAGCTGCGCGAGGGCTTGCGAGATTCGGTCAGACACATTTCCGTCGCCGTAAAGCACGCTGGGGCGATACCGGCCATGCTCCAGTTGGGAGCGAATCCCTCGAAAGATCTCATCTCTGTTCAGCCTCACGGGAACGACGTGCGCGTCGATCTCCCGGCCGTCTTGGCGCGCACCCACTAAGACCACGGGTGTGCCAAAATAGCTGGCGTCGCGCACAAAACTGCTGGAGTTGCCGATGGCGCAGGCCGCATTAGACAACACTTTCAGGTAATTCTCGGGGCTGAGATTGGTCAAAGCTCTAAGCCACGATTGCGTGTTTTGGTCACGGAAGATCCGAATCGCCTTGCTGATATGATCCGCGCCAGCATCGATGTTGGGCCAGAGAAGAATCGTTTGCATCCTTGTACAGTCGAGGGCATGCAGAAGCTCTTCCATTTCACGCCGTTCGACGCCGTATTCCGTCGTCGTCGGGTGAAAGATAACCAACAGAAATGGTCGAGTCACATCGATGCTCGCCCCACTGCCCACGTTATTGAGCAGTGCCCGGAGAGAGGGTTCGGTCCAAATCGCGCGCAATGTCACTGCTCGGACAACCGACAGCCAAAATAGTTTCGGGTCTTTCTCCCATCCGTATGAGATACTCAGCCGACCGACGGGTGCTAGGAAAATGAAATTGAGCAAACTTCGTGATTGCGTGTCGCGTGCTTTCATCGATGGAGCCAGAAACCTCACCGCCTTGAATATGGGCGAGACAGATATTCATGTAAGCCGCCGCGATGGCGGCCGCCATCGCTTCGTAGCGATCCCCAATCAGGAGAACCAGGTCCGGTTTTAGCCGTTGAAACTCACTGGCAAATTCGACCACTCCGAAGCCAACGGACTTCGCCATGGTGACCGGTGTCGAACCTTCGAGTTCGATATAGATCTCGCCGGCCACCTGAAATCCGTCCCGGCGAACGATTTCGACGGGTTGATGAAACCGTTCCAAGACCATAGTGCCCGCAGCAACGACTTGCAGTTCCAGGTCAGGATGATCGACGATAGCCTTCATGACGGGCTTAAGGCGCCCGTAGTTGGCCCGATCGACCAATACGACACACACTTTCCGTGGGTTTCGATTAGGCAATTGCTTCTCCAAATTTGGCCCTAGTCGATTCGAGCGTCCTTGCAATCGACGCGGCGCAGGTTAAATAAATCGGAGTTAACAGGATTGAAACCGATCTCAGTTGTAAATGAACACGCAAATCCCAATGCTTTCAGGTGGTCGATGGTACTCTCATTAAATGAGTCCCTCTTGCCGTAGGGATAACAGAACGGCCAAACCGATTGGGGAGAGAGATTGTCCAGAAGAAGATCCTGACAAGTTCGCAGGTCCGACTCCTGCTCGTCTTCAGACAGCGCCGCCAATGGCCGGTGTTGGTGAGAATGACCGCCGATCACCATTCCTGCCGATTGCATTTCGCGGGCTTCATGCCAATTGAGATAGAGATCCTGCGAAAACGATTCTTCGTCGGCAATATTTTCCTCGAAAAGTTCTTTGAGAACGCTGTCTCGGATGTTTTGGTGCACGAGAAAATTGAAGAGGTACTTGAATGAAGCCACTTCGTAATTGTCCCAACGATAGGTGCGTTGAACCACCGCTTTATCGAGGTTCGCTGCTTGCACTGGTGTGGGTGAAATTTCATTAAGCCGTGCCAAGAAGGACTTTCGATATTCTTCGAAGTTCATGGCTGCCATGAGAAAATGATTCATGTGTACCGACGCGACATGTCGCTGTTCCAGGCAGTCGCTGATGACAAAGAACAATCCCTGGATTCCGGCGTCACGAAGCAAGGGTGTGACTTCCGCGTAGTGCTCTTTCAAACCGTCGTCGAAGGTCAGGAGGCAGAGATCTTTCTTGGGCTCATAGACACCGCTAACAAAAGCCAAGGCGGACTCTAAAGTCGCCATCTCATATTGCCCTTTCATAGCTGTAACTTGCGCTGAGAAGTCTCGCGTATGCATGCCCTTTATCTTCGGGAAGGACGTACGTGGCAGGTCGCGGACGTAATGGTACATGACCACGTGTAAATAAGGTTCCATGGAGAGGTGTCAGTTGGGGCGATCCTGGTCGGCGTCGGATTTGGTCCAATACCACGAACAGTTCGAAGCTTCCGGATGGGAAGCGAGCGTATCTTCCGAAATGATTGCGCCGAGAATGTTTCCAGGCCTGGCATCCAACGGCTGGAGTCGAGACGGAATCAGCGCTCCATCCGGATGGTCGTCGACACAATGGAAATTGAACTCTTTCAGCCAGGCCGAGTATTGGCTGTGAAAACTATAAAAGTCAGCGCCCAGAGCACCGGTCTCCAAGAGCTCTTTGCAAAATACCGAGAAGAGGTCTTTGGCGTTGTCCTTCGAGGCGGGTAAGAACTCAACCAGTCTGCCGATAAGATCTATTCATCATCGGCCTTGAGGAGTCAGATGGCGAATCATCTCCAGGCGCCAGACGGCTAGCCCGGTGCGATGTCTTTCGGGAACCGCGAGCACGCGATACTCAAAGCAGGGATGGTTCAAGTAGCGCCACTTGAGATAGTCCAAATTGCGGGCCGCGCCAATGGTCGTGGAGGCGAATTGCGACCAATCTTTGGTGTCCCAATCCGCCGGCAGCGTACGAGCATAAGATACGCACGATTCCGGAATGCCGGGGACTTGAAAGCATCCGGCGAGCCGCGCCGCGCGATCGACGGCGCATTCAGGGTGCGCTATACGGATGACGTTAGCGGCTCTGCTCATCGCCTCTGGCAGCACCATGAAGTGGCGTGGAATTGCCGGTAAGATCTTCCAGCCAAGGCGTTGATAAATAGGTGTCACTCGCGGATTCATGCCGAATACGGTTCTTAGCTTGTAAGCGTTAAAGGCGCCGAGAAGCCGCATACCCAAAGCGCCCCGGCGATAATCCGGACGGATCATGTAGTTGGCAAACCATACGGCTCGGGTATTTCGCCCAAAGCAGTTGAAGTCGAAGGGAATGGCGCCGAAAACCCCAACCAACTCGTCGCGGTCTTCCATCAACGCGAAACTGTATCATTCCTGATGCCACAACTCGTTTCGACCGAAGGTCCAATCGAATAATTTCGGATTTCGTACATAGATATAATCTCGTTCCCAATACTGGTCCAAGAATCCACTAATTCGCGGATAATCGCCAATTTTCGCGTAGCGTATTTCAATCGTCATTTCGAAGGAATTGTCAGCTTATTTTCCAACGTATCGATCATCCCTCTTACCGAGTTTATCGACTCGATTTCCTCGGGTCTGAATGCTACGCCAAACTCCTGTTCCACAGACAGGACAAAATTTAAGTGTTGAATGGAATCCCAGCTCACCAAGTCCGGGAGACGTTCAGCACTGATTTGTCCAAGTGGCATTGAAAAGAGGTCAGCCATGATGCGTCGCACATGCTGGGAAATCATCGAATTCATATCTTGTGTCCTCGTTTAATCCAAGCCTGTGTTAACATTCCACCAACTCTGTAAGCTGCCTTGTCGGCGTATAGAACCATGCAATACGCCGGCCCGCGAATGCGATTGCTTGAACGGGCTCGCTCACCACCAGACATCCGCTGGAGCGAACGTGCTTGAGCGCTGCGTCAATATCAACTACTTCGTAGCAGAGGTGATACGCACCGATTCCCTTGGCCAAAATCCGGTTCACTGGCGAATCATCACTGACTGGTGTTACCAACTCGATGGTCACGCCTCCGGCTTCTTTCGTTGATAGAAAACATACTTCTACTTTCTGAATCGGATCGACAAATGGTCCAGAACAAATCCTGTAGCCAAAGATTGTTCGATAAGAGGCCATCGCTTCGCCAAGGTTGGCCACGGCAATCCCAATGTGGCTAAAGTTCATGGAAACCATGGAATCGATTGAGCGCCGATCAATTTGTGATTTGCAACCCGTCATCGACGAGTTAATTGGATCCATTCAGGGCAGCTGGTCTTATGCTTGCTCAAATCCAATGCCCACAACGTACCGCTATTATTCTGATCGACGATTTGAAATTCATGTGTCGAATAAAATTGCTTGCCCAAATCGTTCTTTTTCGTCGGCAAGAACCAACCCTGAAGGTGTTGCTTTCCTGCGCGTCGGCCCTGTTCAATCAGGAACGACAAGACGGCAGTCTCGACGGTCCGGACGACAACTCGACAGCTCATGAGAAAGGTGTCAATTTCGCAGATGTCATCGTAATCGTGGGTGATCGCCACACCGACAATGCCATTGTCACCAAAACGATCCTTGACCCGAATCGAATAAACTTTCCAGGCCGAATTATTGACCATTTCGGATATTTGTTGCTCGCTGTAACGTCGTGTCGTAAGATTGAATTGATTGGTTTTTTGCGTGAGCTGCGCGACTCGCGTAAGGGTCCCTGGGGTAACAGAAGTGATCTCCACTTCCTGGTTCAAAGAGCGATAAAAGTCTTCCAGAGAAGCGGAGCTTTGTTCCAGTTCCACTCGCTGGCGTTGATCTGCATAGTAGCGTCCTCGTTCACGATCCTCTTCAGAGAGATTCAGGCGCTCAAATACCGGAGTCTCTCGCAACGCTTTGAGCAAAATCCATGGGATCGTCGGGAGTTCGATGACGGTTACTTCCGGCAATTCGGTACGGATGCGCTCCCGCTCGACAGGATTGTCGTCCAAAAAAGCTAAGGTATCGATGTCCGATATTTAACTCGGCTGCAATCTCCCGCAGATTCTGCGCTTTGTCAGTCCAGTTGATGCGCAGGGCCGCGAAGTGATCCGGCTTCAAGAGCATGCCTGGATGCTTCTCCAAAGCCTCCATGGCGTCCGCAAGGTTATTCTTGCTGCAAACCGCCAAGATGATGCCTCGTTGGTAGAGATCCAGCATGACCCGTTGGAGAGCCTGGAATGGTGCGCCCGAGTAATCGTTACCCAACCGAATACCCTCCATGCCGTCTTCTCCGATCACGCCGCCCCAGAGCGTATTGTCCAAATCAGTGACCAGCGCTTTACAGGATTTGCCGCGCAAGCGGGATGTACGAAGCGGAGCCATTCATTACCGCAGATGAACTAAGTGATCGGCAGCAATCGGCATGCGCATCGTTAGCCACTTACGTTCGTCGAACCATCGCATACGGCCATAGCGACAACTAAGCCATCATAGTCAAGGACATAAACGCCGGTTTGCTCCCTGGCAAGACGACGCAGGCCTTGATTAATCTGCTGAATCGGCCGCGACCTGACTCGTTTCTAGTTGATGGTCCAAGATACCCTGTGCGGGAAGAAACGGCATCTCCAGAGTATGAATGACAAGAGATGCTTTGCTGTGTGTGCGAAACACACGAACCCAATTCTGAAAACTAGCGACAACCTGTTCGACTACAGCGGTGGCTTCTGCAGATGAGAGCGTCGTATAGTCCTCCCACAAGATGGGTGCCACATCACGGGTTTGAACGGCTAGGATTGCCAGATCCGGAGCGAAACTGTAAACACGGCTATTTGAATTCAGTATTTCCTGGGCGTAGGCATTGAAATCGCCGACCTGCACAGTCAAGTCCATTCCATTCACGAAAGCTGCGGCTCGTAAGAGTGGAACGACGGGTTCCACAGTAAATGATCGTAGGATAAACAAACGGCTCGGGGTCAGGTGTAGCAACGGGCGTAGGTTCTCATAACGAGACACCACAAATCCGGCGGCAGATGGTCCAGCCTCCTCGCGCCAAAGGCGGTCGAGACACGAAGATGCAGACGATGCAGAATCGGCCTCTATGAGTTGGTCAATCTCTTGTCGCAAACTAGAGCGCGCCATAGAACCTTGCTCGATGTCCATGTCATTTTGTTAGCAATTCCTGAAGATTAACTCGTCAGAAAAACTTCCAGCTTGCCTAGACGGGTACGACTATTCGACAATCAGATACGATTGCACTGAGCTGTGGACACTCTTCCTTAACTTGAATCTGTCTAATCCAAACACTTCTTTTAGCGCTAATGTCTCTCCTGGAAAATCGTGATCATTTAATTGGTCGAACGCGATCACGGTTCCTTTTGTGATATGATCTTTAATAACATCGAGGCATTTTCTTGTCGGTTCGTAGAGATCGAAGTCGAAATACGCGAATGCCACAATCGTCTCCGGATAAGCGTTGAAATATTTTTCCACCTCGACGGTAGCATCACCCTTGATCAATTGGTGTTTATTGATGTGAGCGATCGGGCTTTCCTGTTCATGATAGGTCAACACCTTTTCTAGATAGTCTTCGTAATGGTCCGTAACCTGGTAAGCCCCGATTTTCACAATATCCGAGGTTCCATCTTTCTCGTGTACGGACGCTGAACCCTTCAAAGGTATCAAACCCGATAATTTTCCGATTGTGATTGAAAGGTTCGTAAATCCCTCTCAGCGATTCAAACAATGCTAGGTTGTTTCCCCATCTAACGCCGAACTCGATAACAACGCCATGGACCTCGATAATTCTTCTTGTAGAGATCATTGAGGAAGAGAATTTTCGACAAGTCCTGTCGCTTAATGAACAAGCCAAGATTTGATAGCAGCTCACTGTTCGGAACCGGGCAGTTCTTGAATAACTCAAAAAAACGTTGCCCTCGTCTTGTTTTCACTCGCGGAGGAATACCACCGCTTTGCTGATTGGTTGGCTGTTTTTCATTTTGCGCTCCAATTTGGTTCGCATGGCAGTCCGGGATGCTCTATACGCAACCCCTGGGATTGCATCCTGGCCGATATGATTTCGATGGACATTTACAGCGTTAGAGCGTGCGGATTTTCAGCAAAAATCAAATTCCATGAGAATTTGGTCGGCCTTGACAGGGTGGCATAAGGTACGACCAATGACTTGGTCAAATTGAGTGGCCGGAATACCGGTTCCCGGTTTCTTTACCGCCAGATGCTCTTCTTTCAATGGGTGCCGGCGGGCAGGTCCACCTGGGTCACAACGCTCTTGGTGAAGAGACCGCGCATCGGCAGGAGATTTTGCGCCATTTCGTTTTTGTCGATGGGATGTTCTTTCATTGTTTCTATGAAGCGGATTCCCTCGGTCAGTTGTTTCAGCTCGCTGATCGTGAGAGAGGAAGGCACATCGGGACCGAACATTTCACGGCTGAAAGTGACGTGGACCTCGAGGACGTCGATACCGATTACTGCTGCCGCCAGCCCCGGATAGATCGTTCCTGAATGATCCGAAAGTCCGACGGCACATTGGTAACGTTCTCGAAAAAATGGAATGAGGTTCAAGCCGACCTTTTCCGCCGGACAGGGATAGAGGGAGGTGCACTGCAATATCCCTAGAGGGATGCCGCGCTGCTGTACCAGAGCGGCGGCAGCGTCAATCTCCTCCAGCGAGCTCATTCCGGTCGAGAGCAGGATCGGCAGTCGGGTTGCCATGATGCGTTCGAACATGACGGTGTTATTGACCTCTCCGGAGGCGATCTTCCAGGCTGCGACACCGACCCTGGTTAACAATTCTACCGCTGCGTTGGAAAAGGGGGAGCTTAGAAAGGTAATGCCGCGATCAGTCGCGTGTGACTTGAGGCCGTGCCATTGCTCTTCGGTAAACTCCATCCGCTTCCAATAAGCGTAGCGCGTGGCGTCTTGACGGCTAAACGGAACACGCCACGGCTCTCCAGGCGTGCTTTCCGCGGCTGCGATATGAGTCTGGAACTTCACGGCGTCAGCCCCGGCGCTAGCCACCGCATCGATATAGGAATGCGCCATACCGAGACTGCCGTCATGTCCCTGGGCGACCTCGGCCACGATAAAGCAGCCGCCATTAGCGCGTAGGCCCAGTCCGAGAGACTCGATGACCTCGGCTTCATGGTTTGAATTGTCTTTCATAATAAATCAGCGGTGCGTTAAATCTGCTTTAACCTGGCGTGCAGTTTTCGGGCGTATTCCCAGTCTCGGGTCAGACGCCAAATCAGCAGGCTCATCAAGGTAACCGGAGTCAGAGCTTGCAGCACCAATTCTTTGACCAATTGATGACGATAGACGGAGCTGAAGGTGAGCAGATGAGCGGCCAGCGCATCGATTCGTTCGGAAAGAGTTACGCCGCGGATTTTGCCTAGATAGAAAAGCCCCTTCAGCAGTACAGTCCAACACTTTTTGTTCCTGTGTCCGCGGCCCCGCAACAAATCCCGCAGCGTTAGAGGTCCGTCGGTGTACATCGGGTTGTCGCTGTGCCTAGACCCTCTTTCTTGACAGACAATCATGGGAGTGGGCACGTACTCGATCGGACCGAGCAGGCACATTTGTAAGCCAAGGAGATAATCCTGTCCGAGGCAGTTACCGAACGTTCCTCTGGTCACCGCGTCTCTTCTGTAAAGCCCGTAGAGGATTGCGTTGTGCTCGATGCCTTTTATGAACGCCCGAATGCGAGCCGCGGCCCTACCATGGGAGAGGTTTGCGCCGTTGGCGATCTCCACGAGCGTCTCGCTTCCTTTTCCCTGCGACAGCACAGGGCCGTGGACCATGACTGCTCGCTTGTTTTTGAGCAGTGCCTTCAGACAAATTTCGAGAGTGTTCGGAGCTCGAATGTCGTCCACTCCCGCCCACATGAAGTAATCACCTGATGACAGCTCCAGAACGCGACGGAAATTGGCGTAGACGCCGATATTGGAACTGTTACGGTAGTAGCGAATTCGAGAATCTTTAGCGCAATACTCAAGGCAAATCGTCTTCGTATTATCCGAGGAAGCGTTATCTACTATGACTATTTCGAACTGGTCATAGGTTTGCTCTAAGAAGGTTCTCAGCGCCTGGTGGAGGAGTTTCTCACCGTTGTATACCGGCATGCCAATGCTTATCAGCGGCCCGCTATGAAGCATGCGTACTAGCTCTCTGGCAAAAGATAGATTAGGGGGCGTGCGGGACCGGGGTAAATGCTAGAGACGAACAAATTCCTCTCGTGGTAGAAACCCCGCCCGAAACATGCTGCTCATGGAGCGATTGCAGCAGGCGGGCAATACGAACATGACCAAATTCATTCCAATGCCCGTCCCGTTCGATGTGATCGGCCAGTTGAACGTAATCTCTGCCCGAGAGAAACGACACATTCAGCCGCGCGCAGATGTCGCCTATCTGCCTATCGGGCAAATCAGGGTCAAACCGGTCGGCGCCACCGAAGGGCAGAAACGTACGCTCCCACCGTTGTCGGTCGAACTGATTCATCAACGGCACGGTCATCACCACCAGCCCCGAGCCCTCCCGGATACAGATGTCTCGACCCTTTTCAATTAAAAAAGCACAGGCGGAATAGGCCCGTTGTCCCAAAAATCTGTCCGTAAAAGTGGCTTCCCATTTTTCTTTCAATCGGGGATTGGCTTCGGGATTGTACGGCCATCTCGCTTTCTTGATGTGCTCGGTCACTATTTCCCAAGTTCCCGCTCCATTCGCTTTTCGGACAAAGGGCATTCGGTATTGGTACAAGTTGGGAATTATATTGTCGTATAGATCGTTTCCCAGACAGATAAACCAGACGACGAGTTTGCCCCTGAGTTGCGGAGCCAACTTTTCCAGCCACAAGACTTCTTGCACCATGTTGTAGCCGGGAGCGCCGACCGCTTTGACTCGAACCCCGGAATCAACCCGGGAAAAAAATGCGTCCCGGTCGTTCACTCCGAAGCCGAACGCGACGGAATCGCCGAGGGCGAGCACGTGGCATTGGGGTATATCTCCCACACCCCGCCATCCTTGCGAGTCAGTCTTTACATGGAACGTTCCGGCGACAAAAGAACAATGGGCGTTTAAATTGGACCTGGGTTTCCAACCCGTGCATGAATCGAATTCAATCACGCTTTCCCAAGAGGCGGCGCGCGGCACGAACAGAGACGAGCAGTAGCGCATAAGCAGAGCCATGGTCCAGAAGGGAATTGCCAGAATGACAACCGGTGTCAGCAGAAGCATTGCCGCCAGTGCCGCGATCATCTCTAGAATCGTCCTCAACATTGTGACAACTACTTAAGTTAATAAAGAGTATAAATATCCGTCGGCACGGTTTCTTCCCGAGAGCTGTCGAAACTTGCCAACAAAATAATGAACGGTATTAACGAACATCTCCAGAAGTTTCCTGATTTCACCGCCCAAGATACGAATGACGGAATCCAGTTAGGCTGCAGCGGATCGTCGGTCGTCATTGCGTGCTGTTTCGAATCGATATCCGGCGCAATCATGCCGCGGTGAAGCCACATGGACTTACGATCGCCTTGGTCCTTTAGGCTAATCGTCGACCCCGTCGATCCCACGGCAAGCAAAATCACGTAGTAGCAAATTCCCATTACGATCTTGCCCATACATTTGGCAAATTCGATCGCGATCCGATTCCAAGCTCGATACAGAAATCGCGAAAATGAAGGGACCAGAAATCCGGATACAGCAATGGATAAAGCAACCATGCCCCCCACTATGATGGGGCCAGGCATTCCTAGCAGCGCTAAAAAACCCGTCACGCAGGCTCCCGCGCAAACTCCGATGACCATGGAGAAAATCTTGAGGCAGGCGAATTCAATGGGCGGCAGAGTTATCATAAGGTCAATCTAGGGCGAATTGCGCCTGATAAGTCTCTGAGTCCTGGAGCAGTTCGGGCGGCTGATCATCCTTTAGGAGCAGATAGTTTTCCAGAACCAGACAATCGATGTGGGATCCCATAAAGCACCGGTACGCCTCGTCAAAATTACATACGATCGGTTCGCCGCGGATGTTAAAACTGGTATTGACGATGACTGGACAACCCGTCAATTCGTAAAAACGCCGCATCAATCGGTAAAAACGTCCATGGCGATGGGGATCAACCGTCTGAATGCGCGCTGAATTATCGACGTGGGTGACAGCCGGAATCGTCGACCTCGGCACGGAAACCCTGATTCTTAAATCGGGATCTTCCATCTTGGCTCGATCCTCCGGGGTCAGCACGGTTCGCAGCGATTCTCGCACGGGCGCCACGAACATCATGTAAGGGCTTTCTTCGTCGGGCTGCATCTCAAACACTTCGTGCGCAAACTCTCGCAATACACAAGGCGCAAAAGGCCGGAACGATTCGCGGAACTTGATCTTCAAGTTCATCACCTGCTGCATATCCGGCGAACGGGCGTCACCGATAATGCTTCGACTACCGAGGGCACGAGGACCGTATTCCATGCGTCCATGAAACCAACCAACAATTTTTTGCTGTGCCAAAAGGCCGGCAACGCGATCGATCAAACGACCTTCCTCGTTAATGCATTCATACGGTGCGCCTAACGAGTCCAAGAAAACACCGATATCATCATTGCTGAATGACGGGCCGAGGAGCGAGCCCTTCTGCCGGTCGTGTTCCTCGAGATGTCTTGGTTTGTCGAGCAGGTGGTGCCAAACGAGCAACGCAGCGCCAAGGGCCCCACCGGCATCTCCGGCAGCGGGCTGAATCCATAAATTGCCGAACGGTCCCTCGCGAAGGATCCGGCCATTGGCGACGCAGTTGAGTGCCACCCCCCCCGCCATCACTAGATTTCGCATTCCGGTCAATTTTTGCGTGTGCCGCGTCGCCTGCAACACCACATCCTCACAGACACGCTGGATCGACGCCGCCAAATCCATCTCCTTCTGAGTGATAAAGGATTCGGATTTGCGCGGCGGTCCACCGAACAAGTCGTGAAACTTCGTCGATGTCATCGTCAGGCCCTGACAATAATTAAAATAGGACATATCCAGGTGGATCGAGCCATCATCCATAACGTCGACGATCTTATCCAAGATGACGTCGGTATATTTGGGCTGACCGTAGGGCGCCAATCCCATCAGCTTGTATTCGCCCGAATTGACCTGAAATCCCGTGTAATAGGTAAAAGCCGAGTAGAGCATTCCCAAGGAATGAGGAAAGCGCATCTCGTGGGTCAGCGTAATCTTATTGGCGCGTCCTATCCCGATTGAACTGGTACTCCATTCACCCACTGCATCCAGGGTCAGGATCGCGGCTTCCTCGAATGGTGAAGGGAAAAACGCGCTGGAGGCGTGAGATTCATGGTGGTCGGCGAAATGAAGTTCACCGGAAAAGCTTGGTCCTAAACCCGCTTTAATCCTCTCTCCTATGTGCAGTTTGGTTCCTGCCCAAACCGGCATCGCTTCTTTGAATGATTGAAAACCTCCGGGAACGAACGCCAAATAAGTCTCGATCAGCCGGTCGAATTTGACCAGCGGCTTTTCGTAGAATGCCACGTGGTCGAGTTGACTTACTTCAATTCCGGCCTCTTGAAGGCAATAGGTTATGGCGTTTCGTGGAAATCTAGCGTCGAATTTTCGGCGCGTGAAGCGTTCCTCCTGAGCTGCCGCCATAATCTCGCCGTCACGGATCAATGCCGCTGCAGAGTCGTGATAATAGGCGGAAATACCCAGGATATGAGTTGCCACGGTTGTAATGGTATCAAAAAGGAAGTGTATGAGTTGGCGGTGGAAGAAAGCCGAAATCAGTTCGGGGGAAACTTGGTCGCGGCGGAGACGGACGGAGCACCAGCATCGCTATAGAGTGCAGCGATTTCCCGGGGAGAAAGGGCGCGATCATACACCGCTGAATTCGTCGAAAGAGCAATTGCATCCTCTGGAGTCGGCCGTTGTATATCTGCCTATCCCAATATCATTCCCGATTGCATTTTCCGTGACGAGATCACTGTTGAGAGCTGAACCATTAATGTAAACTTTGGCTGTCTTACGCGATTTAGTTAGCGCAAAATGGAACCACGAGCCGATGACTGTGTACGTATTCGATTCGGTACAGGAATCAATATTTGTTGTTTGAATACAAAATCTTTTGTTGGCTCGATCCAGGAAAGCGGAAAACTTTCTGGCACCGGAGCTATCCGCCGAGACTATTAAGGTTGATTGTAAATCATTCCCGCCAGTCAACTCCTGTTTAATCCAAGTTGCGACGGTAATGTCTCCATTAAAATCAAATGAAGCCGGATTAGCGCGAAGAAGGTTATCTTTCCCGTTCGTGTAAACAGCACCACCAATTTTACCGGCAGTCCAAGTCGCGCCGTTGCTTAAGACTAACGTGTTGCTGTTTTTTGAGGAATCAGATGCGGTGCTGCCTGAACGTTCGTCAAATTTCCAGAACGCGACGAGTCCGCTCGTAGGCGCTGCTTGAGCCTGCTGGGTGGAAGATTGTTGCGCGAATATAGAAAGCTTCGGTTTGAAATAGTAGGAAAGCGCCAGAACAAAAATCAAAATTAGTAAATAATAAAGTTTTTTAATTTGAATATTTTTCATGGCGGTTCTTAATAGTGCGGTCCGATGCCAAAAATCGCAGAGCCATCGAGCTCGTTGAGAAACTTTCCCAGACGGTTAGACCGAGGTTTTTCAATACGGCTCAGGCAATTCATTCGAGAAAAGCGGTGCTTGTGTAACATCGCGTGCAGCGCAACACATTTCAAGTTGATATCCGTAAGTGACCGCCCTGGCTGTGCTTAGATTAAATTGCTCTGAGTTCTCTTTGCATGGTTCGTCTAAAATCGGCCCTCAATGTCTCACTAAGAATTTCTTGGCACACTCTATCGCAAAGTTCTGTTAGGCGATGCTTGGGGAAAGCGCCTCGAGACTCTCCGAGAGATCGAATATGATCATCCATGATGATCGGAGCCATCGGTCCCACCGCTTTGCAAAGTGTAGAAATTACATGCTGAATAAATTCTTCCGGTACATATTCTGGTCCCGGTTCTCGCGGCACCGGATTTATCTCGGATAGCTGCTCTTCAGGCACAGGTTCCACAGTTTCGTTTCTGCCGTTCCGCGGCTTATCAGCCTCAGCCGATACAGCGTAACTAGCCGGTTTGATCTCGGATGGCCGCACTTTAGGCGTGGGGTCGACGGTTTTGGCTGCGCCGATCCGCGGCTTGTCCGCTACCGCCGACTCATGGTAACTGGCCAGTTCCGTCCCGGATGATTGCTCTTCTAGCGCGCATTCACTCGTTTTGCTTCCGCCGTTCGGCGGCCTATGCGCCACCGTCTTTGCTTCGTGACCAGCCGGTTCTGTCTTAGTTACCTGGTCTTCAGAGGCGCCTTCTATGATTTTGACCCCGTCATTCTGCGGCCCATCCGCAAGTGCCGATGCTTCGTAACTCGCTAATTTTGCCTTGCTCACCTGGTCTTTAGGTTTGAGTTCTACGGTTTTGTCTGCGCCGTTCTGCGGCTTATCTGCCACCCCCGACGCATCGTAACTAGCCTCTATTATCTCGGATGGCTGCTCTTCAGGCGCAGCTTCCATATGAGGTTTGAAATTGCCCTGCGGCTGATCTTCCTCAACCGAATCTACGTAATTGCTATAATACGAGTATTCCGGATTGCGGATATCGACGCCGTTAAGCACGACTCCTAAAATGCGCGCCTGCACAACCGCTAATCGCTCCATCGCTTGTCGCGCCAAACCGGCCGGAGTGCTCTGGCCATTAACCACCAGGATCACACCATCACAAAGTGCAGAGAGAACCGCCGCATCAGCCATGGCAGTCACCGGCGGAGAGTCGATCACGATAAGGTCAAAAGAACGACGCAACGTCTCCAATACTTCCCGCATCTTTTCTGAACCCAGAAGATCGGGTGGATAGGGCGGAACAGGCCCTCGCGGCAGGAGTGAGAGTCCGCTCACCGCGGTTGGCCAAGCACTTTCTTCTACGGCAAGGTTTCCGGTCAACACGTCGGTAAGCCCTCGATGATTTGGCAGGCCGAACGCCCTGTGACAACGGCCTCTGCGCAGATCGGCATCGATCACCAATACCGATTTCCCCCCCTGGGCTAAAGCGATCGCAAGATTCAGGGTCGTTACGGTCTTGCCTTCCCCCGGTGATGCGCTGGTTATGAGAATCACTTGGGGCGGCTTTGCTGCCTGAGAGAAAAAGAGCGCCGTACGGATGGTACGGAACGAATCGGCGATGATGGGTGCCGGTTGCTCAGACAGGAGCAGGCCCTTGTTGGGGGTACTCGAGGTTCGTAGCCAGTCAAGCATGGGCAAGTGCCTCGAAGACACCCTAGGAGGGCGACGCCCGCCGTGAAAATGACTCAAAGAGGTCGTGTGAGGCACCGCTCCGAGGGTCGGTTTGGCGGTAACACGCCACACCATTTCGGGGGTGCTAACGCGCGAATCAAAATATTCCAAACAAAAAGCGAGGCCGACTCCGAGGAAAATCCCCAGGGCGCCTGCAAAAAGCAAATTAAACTCTTTTTGTGGCGAGGAAGGACCAAGGGGCATTTCCCCTTTTTCCACTATCTGGATATTGGAGACTGCGACGTCGTTCGACACAGCTGTTTCGCTTAATCGCTTTAGCACGCTTTCATACAGGGTACGATTGACGTTGACTTCCTCCTGCAGAACGGCGTATTGGACTCCGATCTGTTTCATATTAAGAGCGACTTGTTGCTGTTTGTTCACTTCCGCCTGCAGCGCTTGCTCTCGCGCGCGGGCCGCGCGAAAGTTGGACCCAATCCCCTGTACGATGTTGCCGATCTCGTTATTTAATGCCCGGCGCGCTTCGGCAATCTGCTGGGTCAATTCCAAAAAGCGAGGGTGGTTTGGCTTAAAGGTCGTCGAGACTCGAGCCTGCTCAGCTTCCAAATTGGCCAGACTAGCCTTTAGTTGGACAATGGCAGTATTGTTGATTACTTGCGAGAGGTATTGGGCGTTCTTATCTTCCACCATCTTATGGAGCGATTCGGTTTCAATGCGTTGCGCCCGAGCTAAGGTTAACTGCCGATTCAGCTCAGTCAATCGATCAACAAAGACATTCTCGCCTTTATCCAGAGAAACGACGCCGTATTGCTGACGAAAGTTATTAAGCGCAAGCTCCGACTTTTCGAGTTTATCCTTGAGCTCACCGTTTTTTGAGTCTAAAAAAACCATGGCTTCCCTAGTTAGGTTGAACCGAGTCTCTCGATTCATGCGAATAAACGCTGCGCCGTGCTCATCGGCCATTTGCTTAGATAGCTGTGGGTCAGGCGTGGTCGCCTCTAATTCGACCAAGCGCGTGCCCTTTACCAGCTGCACGTCAAGAAAACCCGTGTAACGATCAATGAGAGCTGGGTCAACGCCCAAGCCAGGCTGTTGCTGGGAACCTGTTGAAGCTGAGGTAGCCTTGGGGTTTTCCCGTCTGAACCAAGAAGGGATCGAGAGAAGGAATCTTATCGGAGTTAGCAGCCAAGCCCGTAATCGCTTTACCCCGTTCGACCCGACCAGAGGAGTGCTGGTAAAGACTGCATTTTTCTCTAACCTCAAATCGGTAATCACCCGCGCTGCTAAAGAGCGGCTATTCAGAATTACAAGCTGCGTCTGAAAGTACTCGCCCCCCGAACCGGCTTCCGACGGCATCGTCTGGCCTAAACCGGTCACAACTGGATTCTGAGGATCAAGCTTAAGAATTGATTTGGCGGTATACATGGGTGTCGCCGTATAATTGAAGTAGGCGCCAAATCCCAACAATATGACAAAAACAATAAAAATCAGACGCCGTCGCTTTACGACGATTTTCCAATAATCTCGGAGGTGCAGTTCTTCCTGAGCAGAGTAATAGAAATGACCCGAATGATCGATTTCACGCGGGAATCTGAGTGGGCGCCGGAAAAAATTTTTGATTGCTTGCCATCGCCAAACGCCCCAAGTCACTCTCGGGACTGCAGCAACCTGCCTCGATCAGGCGGTCTTGCACTTCGGGTAGTTTGCACGGACAGTTTACTATTCAGGCGCAGCCAATTAGCGAGCCACCAAAAATAACTTGGTGCCGCTTATTGCCCCAACGATAACATGGCTGCGCGATTGTGCTGCATGAATCCTGACCTTTAGGAATGCTAACGCGAAGCATGAAAACCAGACCAATTATTGCTATCGAGCTCTTAGCTTCCGGTCGTAGTTGCCGTACTGGCGACCGAAGTTCCCCAGCCAAGCAACTGTCCGAATACACGAAAAAACGCATACTTGAAGCCATTTATGGGTACTAGGATCACATCATCCTCTTCGATTTTGGGATCGCTGGACGACCCCGCCAAGATTGTATTTAAATTTACCGTCATGGGTTCCGTTCCCGCGGATGCTTTCCTTCTGAAAATGGTGATATCCGAAGAGTAGAGGTCTGGATTCACGCCGCCAGCTAGGGTCAGCGCTTGGGTTAGCGAGTAGTGGCGTCCTAAAGCATACGAACCTGGGCGTAGTACCGCGCCATCGACGAAGAACATCCCCGCAGATGGAACGTTGATAACATCGCCTCCCTGTACGGGCATGGTGAGCAACCCCGCATTATTTGCATTTATTAACGAGGCGTTGCTGGCGAGGACAACCAAATCGACGACGTGACTCTCCCGTCCGTTCGGTCCCTGGCGATAGACTTGAACTTGGGTTCCCGCCTTGTCCGTGACCCCACCAGCCATGGCGAGTATGTCGATTGCGGTCTTGGGCCCGGTAAGTTCGAAGACCCCGGGCCGAAGAACGGCACCAATCACAGAGACGCGCTGCCGAAATTCCGACACGAGAACACCAACCTGGGGATTGTGGAAGTATTTATCATAATGATTTCTAAGCTCTCGCTCCAAACCTGACGGGGTCAAACCGGTGACTTTGATTTCTCCAATCAAAGCCAGAGAAACCATCCCCTGCTGGCTAACCCTAACAGACACCGTTCTCTGCGTCACTCTCGATTCACCTTCTGGAATATTAAAGAGGTTAATCTGCAGGAGATCTTCCGGCCCAATTTGGTAGTCCGCACTCGGCAACGAGGTATTCATGGCGACCATCGCCAACGCTTTATTGATCTCGGAAATTCCTGCAACGTATCCAGTCTTAACGTCAACAACCTCAGATGGTTTTTGAATACTTGTCGGCCCACACGCGCTTACGGACACGGTCAGTACGAGTGCGCAGACGAGAAAGAATTTTAGGAAATGAATCATCTGGATACAAAACTTCCCAAAGGAAGACTGCGGATCAGGTATTCGGAAGGCAAGCTCCAGCAGCCCGGACATAGACCTTCGAAAATTACCTATCGATTTATCTCTTGCTCGCTAAAGATTGGGATTCCGGCTCTGAGCCGTACGGGTGCCCAATACCGCGCCACAATCGGTAATCAAAAATGCAATTGACAACCACATCTACTTGGATATCCCGATTAGAACCTTTAGAAGAATTCAAACCGGCATTTTGCGTTGGGCCACCGCCGGGCATAGCTCCGCAGGGTCGGGCCACTTGCCCTATTGCACTTTCCGACTTTGTAGCCTAACTCGGTTGGCAACTGCGAGGCGATTAATCCGAGTAACTATAATGAAAACAAGCGATCATTCTTAGCTACACGCGTGCTGGGCGACCGGCCAACGTAACTAAACCGCGCGTGCTATACGTAGTGCATACTGCTTGACGCGAGATCAGCTTTCCGCTCTGTTAGTTCATAACCCAACCGGTATCAATAAATTGCAAAGGCACCTCGACGCTCACATTGCGACTCAATAATTGCATCAGAACCTTTACCCGCCCTTTGGCGTCAGCACACCGTTCGATGGTTCCAAGCAGACCCTCAAATGGCCCGCCACAAATGCATACCTCTTGGCCGTTTTTTAAGTCGGCGCGTGCGCTAATAATCCCATTCTGATCCGCCCGGCTTAAAAGATATTCGGCTACGCCGTCTTGCAACGGAATCGGATTGTCATTAAAGCTGACAAAGCACTTCACTCCCGGGGTCCAACGCACAAAGTCATAGGCCCTCTCAAAATCAATTCGAACAAAGAGATAATTGGGGAAAAGCGGAACCACTGGCTTCTGCTTGCGCGAAAATTTCGGTAACAAAAGCCGTGGGAAAAAAGCCTCGACTCCTCGCAGTTTCAAGTTAACCTGAGCGAGATCTTCCCTCTGTGGCTTTGAATAAATGACGTACCAGGCTTGCATCGTGATGGGGACTCGAGACGCGCTTTCTACTAGAGCAACTAGAGCAACGATGATGCCAGACCGGCAATTGCATATGATTGAAAACTCAGTGAAAAAAATGCCTTGCGCTGGTTAATCAGCAGTGCGGCAAGAGCCAATCGGACACAGCTGTCAGCTTGAAATGCACAACGATATGGAAATGTTTGATTAGCTTGTGCAAATTCACTGGACGGATCTCATTGACAGTACTGTCCGATCGGCAAGACCTTTCAGTCGTGGTTAGGCGATTTATTATTTATCTTTTGAGATATTGGTCGTAATTCAAAAAGTTTCAAACCGACGGTACATCTCACTGTCTTGGGTTGTGTGGTCGAAAAACCGCCTTCTAAGACTGCGCTGAGCTTGTCAGGCGCCTTGACCTGCTGGCGGCATTGTTCGGCGACGTGGCGTAGATCATGGCCAAGGTGCTTGGGACTGGTTCAATCATTCGCTCTTGAGCACCCGATAGCAGCTCATCCGACTAGCTCCCGCTGCCGCGGCCAATATGTCTCCTCACGCCCTAGCTTAGGCTCGCTCTCGAATATGTCCCGCTTCCACTCGCGTTAACGCTACGTCGCGCAAAACCTCTTTGTGCTTGGCCGAGGCGGCTTGTCGCCCGCGGACTCGGTAGTCCAAAGAATTTGTCTCGCCACCGATAAATCAACTCCGCGGAAAATTGCTGCCGTCTGGCAATTTGGCCCATCTGTCTCAACGCTTCTTTCGCCATCTAGGTGCGCATATCCCGGTTCCACCGACTCGGGTTGGCCATTTCTTCCTGCCGGCAGGTTCCGCCACCTGTCCACGTCCATTTTACTCTCACTTATCCCGTGTTACGAAGCTGATGAAATGCGAGCTACCCCATGGCCACACTGGTCCACTAGGAGTCGTCTGGAATAAATCCCCCTTCGATGTGTTGAAGTCGGCGTTGCATCGCGAAGCGAGAAACGGACACGACGAAACTCGCTCGAAGCCGAGTGCGAGCGGCCTGCGCACGAAGAACGCGTGGCCTAGAAGCGTGGAGACCTTACTCGTAGTAGCCCGCCGCGGGTTCATCTCGATGCGCTGGGGAAACTTGAAAAGTTCTGCAAGAAAAGGAGCAATTCGAACAGAAAATATCCTCGACCCACTGGTCCCGAAAAGCCATGAGTCAGAAGAGGAACTGGTGGAGCTTTGCCGGAGGTAACAAATCAGGAACGGAAAGAAATCATGCGCTGTTTATCCATCACATTATCGTAGCAGGAACCACGCAAGGATCGATGAAACACTTTTTTTGAAATCGGGCAGCCAACCTCCCTTATGTATGTCGCGCCTTACTGTGAAACCAGCCCGTAGAAACACAAAAGCCCAACCGGTTTGAAACCGATCGGGCTTGAATAGTGTCAATCTAGAGTTGCCAGCCTGAGCAGCGTCAGACGGAATCCACCCGTGGAATTGCCTGTGCGACGCTCGTACCGTCGCCGAAAGCTGTCAATCGCAATCGCGCCGGGTTGCTATTTGGTGCGGGATTGAGTTGATGAACATTCTGTGGTCAGAGAAACACCTCCATAGTTACAGTTCAATCCTAACGGTTTCGCGGTCGGTCGGACGGAGATCCGTAGGGCATCTAACTGAGTGATAACGGTCGCCCCTCGAACCACTCCGGCAGCGGTACGTCTAGCAGTGACAGGACCGTTGGGGCGATATCCAATACGTCACCTTGGCTGCTCGATACGCCGGGCCGAACTCGCGGCCCCAAAATCCAAAGCCGCGACTCGGTCGTATGATCACCGGTCCTCGGATATCCGGTATAATTGATGGCAACTCGAACCAAGCCGACAGACTCAGAAGCCCAGTGGTCGAGCGCCCCGAGGTCAGTACGAAACGCCACCATGATATCGGGAACATCTTCATGGTGGTCGCTGCCAAACACTTCAGTGGCTGTCACGACCTCATCAACGATCGGCTGATACGTCCGTGGTTCTTTGAGAGCTCGCAACTCCTGCCTTATCAGGTCGACCAACCGCTCAGCTTCCAAGCCTGGTTCAACGCCTCCGAACGGTTCTCGTCCTTTCAGATTCAAGCGGATTGCGCCGCAGCGGTTGTTAATCAACGATGTAGCTCGGGTGCATGGCGACTCCAGAGGGTCAAGTAAACTGCCGGTCGCCTCTTGAATCCGCTTCAAGGGCCATACCTCGAGCACCGGCCTCAGTAACGAGTGCAACTGTTTCGGCATGTGCAACGCTTTCGCCTTAGCCCGGCGCATACAACGTGCAAATGCCGAATCTCCACCTGACGTCAGTCCCAGGCGCGCCAATACCTCCGGCAACATCTGTGGACCCCCGATATATGGACCCATGCCGTGACTCGTGAAAACTAAAATGGTGGTGTCAGTGGAGGTAGCGCCGAGGAGAACCCCCACGCCATTATCGATTTGCTGATAGACCGACCTGAGCCCGGTCTTCAGATGCGGTGGTGCATCTGGATCGTGCGACGGCGAGGCCGGGTCGTGAAAATGCCACAGCTGATGTCCCGCGCAGTGTGCCTCACCAAAGGTGCATGTAAACAGATCCCACGATTCTCGCGCAAACAAATCAACCAACAACTCTGATTTTCTCGCGATGCCTTTCAATAGGCGCTGCAACAGCTGCTCGTAACCATCTCTGGTCCCACTATGCGCATCGCATGAACGTGTCGGATGACCGGGGTGCATCCCGTATCGGTTGCGAATCTCATCTGCCAAACTCGGCGGATCCGTTGCAAAACCGTAAGTCGGATCGTGAAGTCCCCATTCGACTACCTGGATCCCGTTGAAACTTGGCGCGAGCACAGTCTGTACTTGGTCGATAACGGCAACCCTACGCCCCGACCGGCCGACTACCGTCCAATAGAAATGCTCAGTGTTCAACTCGTCCGGCGCAACCGGGCGGCGACGCGCCTCTCCCGTATGCAATTGCCGTGGGTGAAAATACAAAGGAAGTTTGCCGGCGCTCATGCCGCTGGTAATCTCGGGCCAGATCGTCCCTGGAAGCGTACGCAACGGGTTTCGCAGCCGGTACTTACGGCTTACCGACTCAATCCTTGCGAAATTGGGTAAGCTCCCGTCAGCCGCCCATTGTTCCAAAAGACATGCCTCAGCCGCATCAATTCCGATCACAAGAAGTTTGGCTGTCATGCCTATGTGCTCCGCGCCGTTTTTCCGAATTTTTTCATGGCCGAATCATACACGTCCAAATACTGCTGTGCCGCCCGGCAGATATCATAGTCGCGCAGAGCCTTTGCCCGCGCGTTCTTGCCCATCTCATGCCAAGTTGAGCGGTTCATGATGCACTCGGTTAAGCCTGAGGCAAGCGCATCGATTGAGAACGCCGGCGCCAAGACGCCTGTCTCCCCGTTGCTGATGACCTCAGTCAGTCCATTAATCGCGAAGGTCACGCAGGGTCTGCCGCATGCCATACTCTCTATGGCAACGTTGGGAAGCACCTCGTTGGTCGACGGAATGGCAACCACGTCGGCCGCACTATAGTAGAGTGCAATCGTTTCATCATCATGCACGTGGCCCGCAAAATGAATATCGATCCCGGCGTCACCGGCTTGGTGGGAAAACTTGGAGCCAATAACAAGCAGTCGAACGTCTTGTGCCGGATACCTCTGTCGTATACGTCGCAGCGCCTCCAACAGGAACGGCCCCCCTTTCCGCGGATCATCTAGTCCCTTGATTGCGGCCATCATTACGTATTTCGGTGTCTGTGGCAGACGCAGTAGATCGCGCGCAAGACTTTGTTCGAGAGGACGAAATACCCCGATGTCGACTCCATTAGGAATAACTCGAACATCGACGTCACGCCAAGTTTGTAACCTACCGGCATTGATTTCCCGGCGTAATTGGACGGATTTGGAGTTCTTTGGAAACCAGACCCCGATCCTGCTGTCCGAATTACTGAAACGTCAAAACCTCCTGTTGCTGTGATGGCGGACTGTGGATCGGTGTCTCAAAGGGATGATCCAGCCAACTCCACAGGTCTCGGTAGGTGAATAGGTTCATGCGCAGTAGCGCCACCAAGTTCGACAACGACCAGGCGAATTTGGACTTGAGCTGCAAGTAGCGCAGAATCAAAATCGCAATCAGCGCCGTCCATACTTGAATCTTCACCGCATTGGCTGAGGTGCCCACGAAGGTCTTGATCTTAAGATTCTGCTTGAGCGCTTTGAAGAACAACTCGATTTGCCAGCGCTCTTTGTAGATCGCGGCAATGGTGCTGGCGCCAAAGTCGAACTGATTGGTGAGAAAGACCAGGGTTCGTTGTTTTTCTTCGTTCCATATCTCTACCCGACGCAGTGGATAGGGGCATTTCCCCCAGGCCACGCTGCCAGGAAAAACAATTATCTGGTCTTTGACAACTGAGCGATGCTGCGGCACAGGACGTTCTTCGAGAACCGTGTAAAGGGCATTGTCCTTCATGCGCGTGACAAAATAGACTTGCTCTTCGGTCCACTTGGCAAACAGCCGGTAGTCATTGTAGCCCCGGTCATCGACCACCACGGTGCCCGGCTCGAACGCAAGGCTCCAGGCAACTTTCACGTCATGGACTTTCCCCTCGGTGATAACCCCAAAGCAGGGCAGATAACCGTCATGGTCGAGCAGCAGATGCAGCTTAATGGCTCCTTTGGTGCGGCGAAACTTGGCCCAGTCGAAAACCTTCACGCACAGGTCGATCACCGTGGAGTCCAAGCTCACCAGCGTGTTGTTGAAGCGGAACTTCTTGTTGAACGGAGCATCGCGGTGGCAGCGTTCCAGCAGTTGAAAGAATAGTTTCTGGTACAGCTCCCAGGGCCGATGTTGATTGGCGTAGGCCAACGAAGAACGATGGGGAGCCGCTTGGATTCCCAAATGAGAGAGTTTCCCTTCGCAGCTCGATAGTCCGTGGCAAATCTCCCGCAGCGAGTGGGCGCGCCCCAACTGGCAGAACATCATCGCGATAAACTGATTCCAACAATTAAAGCCGCGGGCATGGCGCTCGGCCTTGGTTTCTTTGACCAGCAACTGAAAGTCGCTGCGCGGGAAAAGTTGGAGAATCTGACTGAACATGCTACAGAATCGATTCATGTTGGGCCTCCTGTTTCTTGGGTTCGTTGGGACGACTTCGCGAGAGTTTCCCAAACTGTAACTCACGGGAGGCTCAACTGCCAAAACCTAATTGGGACGGGTGTGATTTTGCCTATTTTTTCAACGACCCTATGGCCTCCATGGTCTGGTGGTTGCAGACTCTGTCAGCAGTGTGGAGAGTCGCAAAAGAGCTTGGTAAATAAACCACACCAACACCATCCAAGTTCGTAAACACAAGTACCAGCGAGCCGCGTTTTGGTTTCAAGAGCGCCCTTCTTTTCAGTTCTCAACCGTAGGATTGAATTGCATTCTCCAACAACGCAATCTGGCCCGAGATCATATCGAAGCGCCTCAGTTCAATCCTACGTCGAATTTAGCCTTTTCCCTCTCGATGAATCTGTTTCTCCTTCTGCCGTAAATAGCACTTTTCACAGTTTCCGTGTCCATGACAAGTCTGTTCACGAACGAGGTGGGCATGAAGAAGGCTGTTGTCCTATCAATCCTGGTCGTCGCGGTGCTGCTTGCTGTTGGAGTGATCGCTCAAGCGCAGCAGGCCGACGCTCCGGTTTATCGCGATTGTGACTGGTGGCGAATCAAAATCGACACCGTTCGTCCCACAGGAACTTCAATCAGTGGACCGCAGTTCGGCGGTTTCTCCGAATATATCGTCAGGTTTGAGTCAGCCAATCCCAAAGTCTTCGGTATTCGAGGTGAGCTTTCCAAGAAACTGGATGCGCCACCGATTGTGTCGGTGGTCCTAGGCAGGACTGGATGGCGCGGCGAACTTGTAAAATTTCCTGTACGTGTCGGTCTCACTTGGTCCGACCAATATCAATTCCAACCGCATAGGCTGCCGATGCGATAGGAACAAGGTCGATACGAACTGCAAGCCTGGGAGAAAATCAAAACGCCCCAAGGAGAGTTCGACGCTTTCAAAATAACCATGACCACGACGGCACCGACTGGTCCGAAGAGTAAGGGGGGACTTCAAGTCGAATTACCACGTACTATTACGCTCCTGAGGTGACGGCGATCGTCTCGTTTCAGGAAGAGGGGAGCGAGACCAATGTGGTCTCGACACTTGTCGATTTCGACGCAGGCAAATAGTCTTGAAACCGGTTCTGTAAATTCAGGATTGGTATTTAAGCACGTGAGTTGATCGTTTGGCGAACTGCGCTCAGGATTTCGGCTTTGCCGGGGAGGAATCTCGTTTTCAATGTCGGACTCGCTGGCACCGGTTTCACACAAAACGACCAGATCTCATAAACGATCGAATCACCAACGGTGGATAATCTCCCCGAATTCTGCATGATTGGGAGAATTCGGTTCGGAACGACTGGCGGTAACGATCATCGACTTGAAACTTGCGGGGTTAGAAAATATTTTTGCATAACAATCATTCGACCATCTGATGGATATCGCCCATGATGCCAAGCCTTCGGTTAGCGTCGGCCGGCTAGCGCCGAGCCCGACTGGGCGTCTGCACCTTGGTCACGCGCGATCCTTCCTGATTGCTTGGTGGCACGCACGTTCGCGCGGCGGTCGTATTTTTCTACGGCTGGAGGATCTTGACATCGAGAGAGTCAAACCGGGCATGATCGAAGCCGCCATCGAGGACCTACGCTGGCTTGGGCTTGACTGGGACGGCGAGCCTTACGTGCAGTCTAGCGGCTTCGGCGAAATCAATGCCGCAGCCACAGCGCTTGTCGATCGTGGCCTGGCCTACCCTTGCATCTGTACGCGCAAAGAGATTCAAGCTGCAATGTCCGCACCGCATGGCGAGTCGACCGAGACGATTTATCCCGGCACCTGTCGCGGCAAGTTTAAAACATTGGCGGCGGCCGAGCGGGCTTCCGGCCGGCCGGCGGCCTTGCGTTTTGCCGTGCCTAACCAGCTGGTGCGCATCGAAGATGGCATTCAGGGGGTTCGTGAGTTCGATGTGGCAACATCGATCGGTGACTTTCCTATCCTCCGTCGTTTCGGCATGCCGGCCTATCAACTCGCGGTTGTTGTCGACGACACGCGCCAAGGCGTTACTGAAATTGTTCGCGGCTCCGATCTGCTCGAAAGCTGCGCGCGCCAGTGGCTTTTGCAGGAAGCACTCGGGTTCGCGCATCCCCATTGGTGGCATGTGCCGCTCGTCACCGACGCTGCGGGACGACGCCTTGCCAAGCGTAGTGACGACGTGTCGCTCGCTCGGCTCCGTGCCGCCGGTACCGATCCGCAGCGAATCGTCGCGTGGGTCGCCCGCAGCTTAGGAATCGACGTGCCGACGCGTGTTCGCGCACAGGAATTGGTGCCCCAGTTCGATATGACTCGCTTGCCCCGCTGCGAAGTTCGCGTTACCAAATCGGATCTTGCCGATCTCGGCCTAGCGCAAACTTCTGGCAAACCTCACTGATAAAATGCAGATGTGAAGTCCCGTCTAGTCGAACTAAAACCCGAGCTTGGATTGCGCCCCGAAATTTTGCGGCGAGTTAGGTTCGCTGGACTTGGACTATTAGGTTTGCGGCGGCGATGCCTGAGAGCAATAAACACGTGTCGAATTGCCGAACGACCCGATGCGGCTGCGCAGTGAGTATGCGCAGCTCTATTGCCACGTGACAAGATCGGTGATGACAATTTCTTCGGAAGACACCAGTGATCGACTCCCGTCATCCCAATGCACGTTTACCAGTTGCCCGCCTTCGCCTTCCAGCTCATAAATAATCGTGCCCTCGGTCGAGGCACTGACCGTACCTTCGATATCAAGGATCTCTTGCGCTGCGCGGCAACGAACTCCCTTCAGACTCACGTCTATCATCGTCCTACTCCCAAACCTGTTTTTCCACGACCAGGGACTAGAAAAATGGCACTCTAATCATGAACAAATTTCTAAATCAATACCCAGTCCGGGAGAAATTCTGCAAGCGGGTCATGTAAGCGAGCGGCAACGGGAACAAAACTTTGGGCGCTAGGAGTGCAGTCGGTGACCGCGTGTTGAAACGCAGAGATCAGAGAACTGCGGGGTCCGGGACTATCCCGCCACCATCACCTGAATGTCCATGACGTTCGTATGAGTGGGCCCGGTGACGAGCAAATCACCGCTGGCAAGAAGAAAGTTATAGGCGTCGTTGCGCGCCAAAAAATCCGCCGCGTCGTGACCTTGCAAACGTCCGCGCGACAAAGTAGCGCCGTCGACGATCGCACCGGCGGCGTCCGTCGGACCATCGATACCGTCGGTGCCGGCGCTGAGCACGACCACCCCTGTTGCACCTGCAAGCTCGACAGCCGCGGCAAGTGCAAACTCTTGGTTGCGGCCGCCCATGCCGTCAGCGCGGACGGTCACTGTGGTTTCACCGCCGGAAATAAAACAAATCGATTCGGGCCTCGAACCAGTCAAAATATTTTTCAACCTTGCCGCGTGTCGTTTGGCGACCTCGCGGCTTTCGCCTTCGATGGCGTTAGACAGAATCGTGACCCGATACCCCAAACTTTCTGCATATGATCCTGCAGCCTCGGTCGCGAGTCGGTTGCTGGCGATAATGACATTCTGAACTTTAGTGAAAGCGATATCGACCGCCTTGACGGTCTCGGCGATCTCACCTCTGATACCCTGATCGAGGATCGCGCGTACAACGGGGGGAATCGACTCTTGGAGCCGATACTTGCGAATGATCTCCCAACAGTCGGTGTAGCGACTCGGGTCCGGCGCAGTTGGCCCCGAAGCGATATCTTCGAGAGTGTCGCCGACGACATCGGAGACAATGAGAGTGACCACCTGTGCGGGATAGGCCAACCGCGCGAGCTTTCCACCTTTGATCTGCGACAGATGGCGCCGCAGCGTGTTGGTTTCCCGAATGGTTGCGCCGCTCCGCAGCATCAAGTGCGCAACGGTCTGCGTATCCTCCAATTTCAGCCCGTCGATCGGGTACGGCAACAGAGCTGAACCGCCGCCTGATACCAGAACAAAAATTAGATCATGCCAGGTTGCTTGCTGGGCAATGGCCGCGATCTGGCGCGCGCCTTCCACACCGGCATCATCGGGGATCGGGTGGGCAGCTTCGATGACACGAACTTTCCGTAACGGCAGAGCTTGGCCATACTTGGTTACGACGATTCCGCCGCTAAGGCGCTCGCCAAGCAGCGTTTCCATCACTTGCGCCATCGGCACTGCAGCTTTGCCGGCACCGATGATAAAAATTCTACGGAAGTCGGCGAGCGAATAAATTCTATCGGCAACTTCGATGGCTGTACCATTCACTCGCACATAACGTCTGACAGCATGGGCCGCGTCAACGGCTTTAACCGCAGCGTTAAAGATCGCCACCGCCTCCGTGCGAAGTCGTGCCAAAGACCGTTCCATAGGTTGCAAACCGGCGATGGATACAGACCGGGCGACTCAAGCCGCTAAGCTAAGGGAGGATCCAGAATTTGTCGTGAGAAAAGTTCGAACCGTCCGTTGCCACGAGAGCGCCGGCGACAAATCTATTTTGGTGGAAAGAGGCGAAAACCGCCGAAACCATACTCGCCGATGAGCTTACTCGTGTTCGCATCGTAGATATCGATGAGCATGTTTTTGTCCGGATGACCAGCGAGAAAGCGAGAAAACACTTCTATGAAGCTTTCCTTGGCGTCGTCGCCGGCGTTCATGAACGCTTCGCCGACAAACAGCCGATGGGGCCGCTTGCTGCTATCGAGTCTGGTCCAGAAACGAGTACCGTTGACCCCAGCTTGATCCAGCACGCTACGGAACTCGCGGACCTTGGCATCGATCTCTTTGAAGTTGGCAACCTGAGCGCCGGCGAAGGCAGGAAACAAAAGTGCGGATGCCAGGAAGAGAGCAGTCAGTATCTTTCCTGGCATCCGCATAGTCATGTCTCGTTAGATAGGCTTAGTTGACTTTGATCTCAACGCGACGGTTCTTAGACCGGCCTTCCGCGGTTTTGTTATCCGCGATTGGCTTGCTCTCGCCGAAGCCCTGTCCTGAGATACGACCGCCGTCAACACCTTTGCCGACAACGTAGTCCTTGACCGAAGATACGCGCCGTTCAGAAAGCGCCTGGTTGTAGGCCTCAGTACCGACGTTATCGGTGTGACCGGAAAGGTTAGCCTTCTTGTCCGAGTTCTCTTTCATGAAAGCAACCAAACGATCCAAGATCGCCGCAGCTTCCGGCTTGACATTGCTCTTATCGAAGTCGAAGAGCACGTCATCGAGGATGATCGTCCGCTCAACCTTGGGCGCCGGTTTTGGCGCTGGTTTCGCTTCCGGTTTTGCTTCCGGTTTTGGTTTTGGCGGAGGCGGCGGTGGCGGCGGTGGAGGCGGCGGTGGAGGCGGTGGAGGCGGCGGCTTGGGATTCTCCGTGAATAAATAGGCTAGACCGCCGCAAATGAGCGCGCTGCTGACTCCAACAACCGCGGCGCCGAGCGCTTCGTTTCTATGCTTGCCGTTTACGCCGTTATGCGCAGCGGCCGCGCCGCCACCGGCACCAGCTGCACCGCAGACCGCAGCACCCACGAGCCCGGCTTGGGTCTTCGTCATACCGGTACATCCGGTCATGAAGAATCCTAGCGCGGTTAACGCTAGATACTTGTTGCTATTCGTCATTTCTGCCTCCCATATGAAAAATACAAATTTTTGGCCAAATTAGTATAAGGCTCGTAGCTTGTCAAGCAAAAATGTAGAATTCTTCCAAACGCTGCCTTTGGCTCAAAAAGGGCCAGAAATCTCCCCATAGAGGTAAGGCAGACCGTGGCAGTCCATGGAAGAACTTGGCGGTATGCTACATCACTGGTAATGAAACAAACGCGGGACAAAGATCGATCGCAAGTAATCAAACCCTGCTATAGCAAATGATGGCTTGGCACACCGAAGATTCTCGCCGCGTGCCGCTACACTCGCTGCTGGTTACCCCCCCCCACGTGCTGTGGAGCCGGGAGAGCATTCGCCAGGCGCGATTCCGCTAGCAACCCAGAACGGCTTTTAAAGCTTTTACGGTCTCGGTATTATGGCCGCGCGGGGAAATCCTCTCAGAATAAGGGTTGAGGCAACGATGATAAAAGTCTTACTAAGTGGTGCCGTCGGTTTATTTCTAATTGTCGCATGTCAAACGGTCCAGCAGACCGGGCGCTCCCAATTCATCGTCGTATCCGAGTCACAGGAACTTAAGCTCGGCGATGATGCTTATAAAGAAACTCTAAGCAAGGAACGCTTATCGACGCGAAAAGATTGGCAGGCCCAACTACGCCGAGTTGGCCAGCGGATCGCAGCGGCAGCGGAGAAGCCGGATTACAAATGGGAGTTTAGCGTCCTTCAAGGCAAGGAAGTTAACGCGTTTGCCCTGCCCGGAGGCAAGGTCGCCTTCTGGGAAGGCATCATGCCAATCGCCCAGGACGACAATGGAATTGCCGTGATCATGGGGCATGAGGTAGCTCATGCGCTCGCCCGCCACGGCGCCGAACGGATGAGTCAAGAATTGGGCGCTGAGGCCCTTGGCCAAGTGCTCGCTGTCGGGGTCGGCAAAGTCAGTCCCGCTATGCAGGCTGATGTACTCAAGGCCTACGGCCTCGGCGCTACCATCGGCGTATTGCTCCCTTGGGGGCGCACCCAAGAGTCGGAAGCGGACCGCATCGGCTTAACGTTAATGGCCAAAGCGGGCTACGATCCTACCGGTGCGGTTACCTTTTGGGAGAGGATGTCGAAGCTTCCCGGAGACAAGCCGCCTGAATTTCTCTCGACTCATCCAAGCGACGCCACGAGAATCAATCAAATTAAGGAGTGGTTGCCGGAGGCGCGAGCGAATTTTCGTGGTAGGTAGCTTTCGAGCCGGCCCCGGTCAAGCGCCGTAGCAGCTCTTTATCGCCAGTTCCTGGCCGGCGCTCACCGCTTTGAACTTCGCCCAGAAGGCTTCGTCGACCTTTTTCCAAGTTGCGCTCTGGCGCACGCCACGATAGCGCGCCAGACCGCCGGGGCCGGCGTTGTAAGCCGAATAGGTCGCCCTCGCGAGATGGCCGCCGGGTTGTTTGTCCTCCCCCTTACCAATCGCGTATCGAGTCAGATATTGATACAGGATCTCGGCACCGGCGTGGCCATTATAACTCATATCGCCCGAGAGTCCCTTGATGTCGTAGAGGCTGCGCCAAGTGGTGCGGTTGACCTGCATCAAGCCGACATCGCCGGTGCTCGAAGCGAGCGGTGTCAGCTTGTCCCCTTTTTTGACGAACTGGCGCCAACAACTCTCCTGCCAGCCGGTGGCAAGCACGGTCTGGCGGTATAGTTTTTGATGTTCGGCGCCAAGCGAAGATTTCGCCAGCACATGGTCGCTGGTTTCACTGAAAAGTTTTTGCACAATCAAAAGGTACTCTGGCAATTCACGACTCTCCGGAACCCAATTGTTTAACCGATCGAATTCATCTTCCGCGGCATGAGCCGACCGCACCGACAACCTGCGCAGACTGGCCGCAGCTTTATCGCGTAGCCGCTCCAGCCTGCCGTGCTCGATGGCTGACGATGGCCGGGCCGGCGGAAGTTCTTCGGTAAACCCCAGCAAAGTCCGCAGGGCGCTATCGATGTCGAGGGTGTAGGCGAGCGGGTCGCCGTTGCCGGTGCCGAGAAAGCGCGCCGCGCCGCGCAATGCATCAGGCGTAATGCGAAAAAAACCGAACTGCCCACCTAGATTCGCCAGGTTCTTGAGCGTGTCCATCGAACCGATGAACCCGGTAAATTGACTGGCAGTTTGCGGCGGCAAGCTCGTCAAAGATTGTTTCAGAATTGGCGAAACGCGCTCCCAGCTATCGAGAAACAAACGCGGCACCGGGTCCGATGCCCCGGAATTCACCACTTCGGTGAGTTGATAACGCGCATCGAGAAACACTTCCGCCATTTGATCCCGCTGCGCTGGGCGCAGTTCCTGAGCCAACCGCTTAACGGCGAAGGTAAAAAATGAATCCCACTGCTGCCAGTCAGCCCGGGCCGTGGATGGCAACGCCAGCGCGGCGAGCTGCATTTCTTTGGCTTTGGCCGCTTCGTTGGCGCCCAACTGGGCATCACCAAAAAGCGTAAGCGCAACCATCGTCGCGCAAAGAACTCCTAACTTTGGTCGATGCAATGTATACATAATCGACTGCCGCAACCGGCGTGGCGCGGGTTAGAAAACGAGCAGGTGCACCGGTTACTGAGTGAAACTACCGACACTAAGGTTACTTCTTCAATAGGTCGCGGATCTCCGTCAGCAACTGCTGATCTTTTGTCGGACCCGCCGGAGGTGGTGCAGCCGCCGGCTTCTGCAATCTATTAACCGCTTTGACCATCATGAAAATCGCAAACGCGACGATCAAGAAAAATATGATGTTGTTGATAAAGATGCCGTAGTTCAAAGTCGGCGCGCCCGCCGCCTTGGCCGCGGCGACGCTGGGAAAATCCTTCCCCGATAGATTGATAAACAAATTCGAGAAATCCCCGCCGCCAAGCATCAAGCCGATGGGCGGCATCAGCACATCCTCGACAAACGACGCGACGATCTTGCCGAAGGCGCCGCCGATTACGACACCGACGGCAAGGTCCACGACATTCCCTCTCTGAATGAATTCTTTAAATTCTTGAATCATGCTCGCCTCCTCGAAAAGTTGAACCGCTTGGATCGCGGCCTTGTCGATAATTGGAGTATCGTTAAACAACGATTTGCGCTTAGTTGAATTTCTCCCCTAGTTCTTCGCCGGGATTACCGGCGCTCAATTGCCCACCGTTCCGGTAAACGAGACGCCTTCAGACCCTTTGTTACTCCATCTCGGCACGAAATTACGAACTGAAAATCGATCATCCAACCGATCGTCCTTAGGACGAAGTCGTTTATATGCCAAAGAAAAACCTACTGTCAAATTGCAAAACACCATTCTGTCATGGACAATCAATCGTACTGAACGATTTAAGCGGCAACTTGGCGCCAACTCGTCAGTGAGCTGAGACGTAAACGTTAACGAGCGCCATATCCGTCAAAGAGTTTTTCAATAAACATGACAGCCCCAGGCCGAAGAATAGTCAAAGCACTGTTGATCATCGTGGTTGCCGTCGGGAACGGCGCCGTTGCGCTCTATTTTGGGGTCAATTCCGACGGCTTTCGATCCGGATCGGAACACGATCGGAGTCGCCCTTTCACTTCTAGTCTTTTCTTTTCGATTGTTGTGACGTAAAAGTCCGATCCATTTGGGCTACCCATCTCTGAAAAAAAGGAAGACCATACCTATCAGGCCATGCATTTGGCATCCTGGGGTATGCATAGTCTATCCTTGCAGCTACCCAATAAAGGTCCATGGGTTAGTAATGGCAAAACCTTAGTGGCCGTCGCACTGGCCGACGGAGCGCCCGCCACGGGCGCCATTTTGCTTGATCCCGCTGCAATCAGTAGGGAGTTGCCCGGATATTTGAGCCGAATCAAAAAGCCTGTGCTGATACTTGGGGCTGACGAGCATGTCTCTCCGGCACGCAACCGCGACTACTTTTATCGAAATGTTCGCAGTGGCATCGGCGAAGTCTCAATTAAGGACGCAATCCACGAAGATGCCCAGTTTCCTTCCGGATCCACGCAGGCCACCGAGGAGTTGCAAGTCACCTTTATGAGAACACTGACTTCGGCCGCATTGCGTATTTCCTCTACCGGAAAATTCGACTATGCTTGGGCAAGTTTTGGCGATGTTCTTAAGAATGGCAAATTCTTTAGCGCAAAGAAAAAGTGAGTTAGAAACCCACTATTTTCGCAACGACAATTGACTGCTCATCTGACGACGATTCGCTCATAGGCCTTGTCATCTTGCAATTATTGACCAACATTCGTTTACCTGACCTAATACTTATTTTACTGTGCGGCAAGAAACCCGGACGCCGCCTTGCGCACCCGCTTGTTGATCCGGAAAAAGAGGCTGGAATGAAAACTCCTGGAATACGCATGTTTGTCCTACTCCTATTACAGACCCTGTGGTTGGGGACATCCTGTTCCGCAGATATAAGCGGCCCCAAAATTGATGAAGAGATGTTAAAACAAGAAGGGATTTTAAAGAGCGAGGGAGAAAAAAGACCTGAGGGTTATGTCATCAGTAGAACTCTTTCAGACTATATAGACGCGCTGCCGCCGGGGTTCGGTCGCGCGCTGGCAAAACTTGGTCCGAACGACCGATGGCTGGATATTGGAGCAGGAGAAGGCCAAGCTATATTGGACTATTACAATCGAAGCGACGTTCTAGGGAACTCGCAGATCCCGGAGCGACGCGGCACAAAAGCACGAGCAGTCGCGGTCTCCGTAGAGGACCGTAGGCAACCCCTATGGTACTCAACAGCCGCAGGCCTTGAAACGAATCAAATACAATATTTTTTCAACAAACGCATGCGAGACTATTCGATAGATGTTCTAGGAAAATTTCAGGTCATCACCGATTTACTCGGCGGGTTTTCATACACTGACCAACTTTCCTCATTTATGGACAAAGTCCTTCAGCTTTTGGATTTGAAAGGTAGCTTTTATACACTTTTACAAGATGTAAAGTCGGAAGGTGGAACGAATAAACCGTACTACGAGAACTCACCCTACCTGACTGAAATCACAACTGCCGATGGTTCCGAAGTAAAGGTTTGCTCCTGGCTTAAAAGTATTAGTTGTGTGGAAGTTAGTTGCGAATTACGAACGGACTGGAAACCACCCGTTGAGATATATCATGTTCACAAAGTTTGCAGTGCTGTTACAGTTCCTCCTTTGGAACGGATTAGTTACGGGGCTGGAACACCTCCCGAACGGCGATTTCTATTGAAGAAATGAATAGATCTAGGCGATTTCCAATCGAGGCAAAAACAAGGGTCGGGAGTCAAGAGGGCGAAGAAACAAAAAATAGCAGGAAATAGAGTTAGACCTTTACTTCCAGACTTTCCTTACCGATTCGAGAAATCCCCGCCGCCAAGCATCAAGCCGATGGGCGGCATCAGCACATCCTCGACAAACGACGCGACGATCTTGCCGAAGGCGCCGCCGATTACGACACCGACGGCAAGGTCCACGACGTTCCCTCTTTGAATGAAATCTTTAAATTCTTGAATCATGCTCGCCTCCTCGAAAAGTTGAACCGCAACGATGCGCCATTCTCCCTTCGTTGCTCCGTCCCGGCGTTAAAATTACCAACCGACAATCGACCATCCAAACCTACCGCCTGCCGGACGAAGTCGCTTATATGCCAAAGAAAAACCTCCCGTCAAATTGCAAAACACTATTCTGTCGTGGACAATCTAAACTAGCCGCTCGTTCTCATGCGAACCCAGCGCGATCCCCCGACGAACTGAGATTTAGCCGCCGGGAACCGCGGTTCGTCGATGAGTGTACCAATAAACATGGCAAGGCCAGCCCGCAGAATCGTTATGATATTCTCAGTTCTTGCTGCTGGCTTATTCGTCGGCGCCACTGCGCTTTATGTCGGCGTGAACTCCGACGGCTTTCGCCGGTGGTTGGAGACCGAACTTTCACAACGTACGGGGTACGCCATCGGCATGGACAACCTGAGGTTGAGCCTGCCGCTCCGACTGGTTGCTAGCGGCGTTAGCGCCGCTAAAGATGGCAAACGAATTTTGTCCGCGGCCAAATTCAGCGTTACCGTCACACCGTTGGATATCTTTTCAAAAACCATCCATCGGCTTGACGTCGAGCAGCCGGTATTAGAACTCGATTTGGCCGAGCTTCTAAAATCCCAACCTAAGAGCGAAATCACCCTTTCCCTGCGCAATCTGAATGTAACCGACGGCCGGGCGATGATCACAACCGAAGATGGTAATAGAATCGAAATTCCAGCGATCAATCTCGAGGCGCAAAATATCAACTTGGGCGGCCAAACCGGCGTCGCATTGCGCGCGGAAATCCCTCCGCTCGATGGTATCGCCGATATCGCGATCGAACGTCGAAACAGCGAGTTCTCGCTGCACGCAATAGTGAATGCGAAAACAACCGCCGGGCTGCTTGGCCGAAGCGTCGTCACGAATGCCCAGCCAATTGTGAAAGCCGATGCGGCGCTGCGCATTCCGCCCGGGCAAGAGCCGACGCTCGAGGTCGACCTAGAATTCAACCAGCTCAAATTAGGCGCCAAGAAAATCACCGGCCAACTAAAAACCACTGCCGCGCTGGAGAAAAATTTCACTGCCGGGAGCTTCTCAAGCGAGCTTGGCCTTAACGGCTTTCCCAACAGCATCAGTCCAGTGGTGCTGCAAGTAAGCGATGGTCAGGCGGTGGCAAAGGCAAACGGCGCATTTTCCGTTACTGATAAATCCGTCGCGATCAAGGCGCTGACTCTGCGCTCGCATCTGGGCAGCGCCGAAGCTATTGCCAACCTAGCGTTCACACCCGTGGCGAGCATCAACGATGGCCGCATCGTCGCGCGCAATCTCGATTGGCAGACGGTGATAAAGCTCCTGCCGACGCCGCTCAATGAGTGGACCTTTCAAGGCCAAGGCGAGTTGGAAATGAAACTGCGCGGCCCATGGAAGGCCGTGGAAATCGACGGCCTCGCGCGTAGCGACGATGCCCAAGTGCGCGGTGCGAATTTCGCCCTGGCAAGTCTTGCGCTTAGAGCGCCGTTTCGCTGGGCCAATGGCCAACTGGTGATTCAAAGCGGCCGGATCGACGGGAAGAAGTTCTCATTTGAAGGAACTGACAAACTCAAAAGCGCTGTCGCGCAGGCTGAAATCGGCGCCATCAGCTACGACTCAAATAAGCCGCGCATGGTTACGGCGCAGGTCAAGTTGACCGGCGGCCAATATGCTTCGGCCGACAGCACCAAAGTTGCCGAAGGCTTGGAGCTCGATGGCACCGTGGAAATAACTGCCCAAACCCAACGGCAAGCCACGGTGATGGTCGCCAAGCTAACCGTCACCAGCGGCGAGCTGTTGTGGGGCAAGTTCTTTGGCGACCTCAAGGCACAAAAACCGGCATTGCTGATCGACGCCGAGTACACGCGCGACAATGACCGCCTACAGTGCCGCCGATGCGACCTCGCCCTCGCCACCGTCGGCCAGGTAAACCTTGCCGGCAGCATCGAGAAGATCACTCAAACGCCGCAGCTCCGTCTGCAAGCGCGCAGCGACAACCTGTCGCCGGCGGGTTTTTTCGATTTCTTCCTGCGGGAGACTTACAACCGGCAGTATCCACTGCTCGACAAGCTCGCAGTGAGCGGCCAGATGGCGATGCAATTGCAGCTCGATGGCGCCCCCGATCAGCTGGTTCTGAGCGGTAATCTCGCGGTAAAAAATGGCGCGATCGCCGCGAAATCCAATGATTGGCAGATCGGCGCCATCAACCTAGAGTTGCCGTTTCACATCAGCCTCGACGATCGCCTCGGTCGGAACGCGGCCCCAGCCGCGCTCGGCTCGCTGTCCATCGAACGCGCGCGTTTTGGCAATCAACACCTCGCGCCGATGACAACGACCGTTTCGCTGACCAACAACGCTCTGCGACTGCATCAGCCGCTGCGTCTCTCTCTATTTGGCGGCGAGATCGAGCTGCGTGACCTCGCCTGGCCCGATGTCATCCGCAATCCCAAGGCCTTAACGTTTTCCGCCGACACCAAGCGGTTGCAGCTGCAAGATCTGACCGAGGCGTTCAATTGGCCGCGCTTTAGCGGCCAATTGAACGGCGCCATCCCCGAAGTCGAGTCCACCGGCAACATTCTACGCACCCACGGCGAGATCCAGGCAGAACTATTTGGCGGACGGCTGCGTCTCAGCAAACTGGAGATTGAGAATCCATTTTCCGCTCTGGCATCGATCAAGATGAGCGCCAAGCTGGAATCGATCCAACTCGAACAACTGTCCAAAACCTTTGCATTCGGCCGAATCTCAGGCATTTTGGAAGGGAGTATCGACGATCTTGTCATCACCGACGGCCAGCCGGCGCAATTGCGCGCCGACTTGCATTCGGTGGAGCGCAGCGGAATTGATCAACGCATCAGCGTCGACGCGTTGAATAAGATAACGGTGCTCAGCTCCGGCCAGGACGCCGGAGCATTGTACGGCGGACTCGCCGGCTTCTTCGATAGTTTTCGCTACAGCAAGCTGGGATTCAAAGCAACTTTGAGAAATGATCGTCTAACCCTACGCGGAGTGGAGTCCCAAGGCGACAAGGAATTGCTTGTCGTGGGCAGCTTTTTGCCGCCGACGGTGAACATCGTCAGCCACACTCAAGAAATCGCCTTCTCGGAACTTCTGCGCCGCTTGCAACGGATCAGTACCGACAAGCCCGCAATCAAATAACCTGGAGGAATCATGCTAAAACGCACCACTTTTGTCCTAGCCTTTTTCGTCAGCGCTTGCGTGACGGTAAACATTTACTTTCCCGCCGCCGCGGTCGAGCGCGCCGCCGATCAGATCGTCAAAGAAACTTGGGGCGAACCGTCAAAATCAGCGCCGCCGGCACCGCAAGGTCACAATCGATTTTCGCCTTGGCAGTTGGTAAGCCTGAGTCTTGTCAGCGAAGCCCACGCCCAAGAAGCCGACATTAACGTGTCCAATCCGGCGATCCGCGCGATCAAAGACTCGATCAAGGCGCGCAGCGAAGCGATCAAACCGTTCATGGATCGCGGCAACATAGGCATCGCCGCGGACGGCCTGCTGGCGATCCGCAACACCGATGGGCTTAATTTAAAAGAACGGGCTGAAATTAAACAATTGGTCGATGCCGAGAACCGCGATCGCGAGAATCTCTACGTCGAGATCGCCAAGGCGAACAATATTCCCGCTGATAACGTCCCAAAGATCAAAAGTATTTTCGCCAGAAGCTGGCTCGATCAAGCCCGCCCGGGCTGGTGGATCCAGGACGGCGAGCGCAACTGGAAGAAAAAGTAACGTATCGGCTCTTGGAAAGTCTAAGGGAATTCGAAGGGTGGCTATGACTATCAGATTTGGCGGCCGCGTCGGTACTGCCTTAATTGCTCTTGTCGCTGCGCTGAGCGGAATGATGATTTGCCCCCAGGCTAATGCGCAGCAAATCAAAGGCACCTATGAAACCACGGCAGACGTGCCGCTGCGCGAAGGCCCAGGAAACTTTCACAAGGTTGTTACCACGCTGCCCAAGGGGATTCAGATCAACGTAGTTGGCAAAGAAGGGTACTGGCTAAAAGTCGAGTCGAAACATGGCGGCAAACCGGGCTATGTCGACGAGCAGTTCGCCCGCCCCGCAGCCGCCTCGGCGACAGCGCCAGCCGCCGCTCCCGCAGCCACCCCCCCATACGCCTCGGTCGCCGGCGCCTATCGCACGTTGCGCGAGATCGACCTGCGTGAAACACCCAGTGCCAATTCACAGGTCGTAACCCGGCTCCCAGCGGACATCAAAGTCAATGTCATCCGCTCCGAGGGCGATTGGTTGAGAGTCGAATCGATTAAAGGCGGCAAGCCGGGCTACGTCGACAAGCGCGATGTCGAACGCTGGAAGGATCGCTAAAGAAAAACCATCAAAAAAAGATCGATTATCCACCAATGGGCGGAACGGCCAAACCTAAGTTTTGCCTTTTTCCTTTTGCCTTTTTAACTCCTAACCTTTTCCCAACTCCTGCGACCTTCTTGTGGCACTGACCACCGCATCCATGACAATGCCGTGGAAGCCCTTTTGCTCCATGGCGTAGAGTCCGGCGATGGTGGTGCCGCCGGGTGAAGTGACTTCGTCTTTGAGTTCGCCCAGATGTTTATTGCTTTCCAACGCCATCTTGGCGGCGCCGTAGACCGTCTGCATGGCGAGCTTGAGCGCGACATCACGAGCCAAGCCGACCTGGACGCCGCCGTCAGCCAGCGCTTCCATGAAAAGTAAAACGTAAGCCGGACCGCTGCCACTGAGCCCGGTAACTGCATCCAAATACTTCTCTTCAACCAGCATACCGACGCCAAAGCTGTTGAGGATTGCGCCGACCTTTTCCAGATCGTCCGCAGCGGTGCTCGAGCCACCGGCGAATCCCGCCGCGCCGGCGCCGGCGACACAAGCGATGTTCGGCATCACGCGCACCACCCGCGCGCCTTCTTCCAAACTAGCCTCGATACGCGCAATCGGCACGCCCGCAGCCACGGAAACCAAGAGCTTTTTGCTGCCGAGCTTCTTAGCGATCTCTTTCGCGACCGGGTCGACGATCTGCGGCTTAACCGCAAGGATGACAATGTCGGCGAAATTGCAGAGCACGCCATTGTCAGGCGTGGCATTGATGGCGAGTTCTTTCACGACGGCATCGCGCAGTTGCTCGCTGACATCGCTAGCCATCACTTGGTCTTTGCCGGCCAAGCCGGACCGGACGATACCACGCATGATTGCCGCGCCGATCTTTCCTGCGCCAATTACGCCGATTTTTTCCTTCAACACTGGCAGCCTCCTGGGTTCATAAGACGTGGCCGCAGCATAAACGCTCAGAGCAGGAACTTCAAAGGCGCGCCGGCGACGAAAAACGCAAGGCCGCCGCATTAGTGCGGCGGCCTTGCGTAGAATAATAACTGACGGAAAGAGGGCAACCAACGGGGCGGCGCCCTACCCGCCCAAGGTCGCGTTCTTTGCGGCTAAGTCTCCGAACTTCGTGCTCTTCGTGTCCTTCGTGGTGATTCGCGCTCGTCAGACACTCAATAAGATTTACCAAGCATCTGCAACTCGCGCCAAGCCTCGGCGTCGTCGGGGCTGAACGCTAACACCTCGCGGAATTTGCGCTCAGCCTCAGCGGTCCTGCCGAGCTTGGCATAGGACTTACCAAGCTCCATGCGCAAATCGTTGCGGCGCCGGCGCATGCGCAGGGCGACTTCATAATTCTCCGCGGCCTTGTCCCACATGGAGAGCTTAGTGTAAACGCCGCCCAGCTCGGTAAAGATGGTTGCCGATTCTTCGCCCTTGGTTTTCGCCGACTCGAGCAGCTGTCGCGCTTCCTGAAACTCCTTCTTCGCTTGCGCTGAGTCAGTGATGCGATTGCCCTTGGCGGCAGAAAGCCGGCCCCAGGCCAACAAGACTGCCGGATGTTCCGGCTGCAACTCACGCGCCGGGATAAACCATTTCTCGGCTTCGGCGAGATCCCCCGAGTGCAACGCGATATTACCGAGCCCCAAGTACGGCAATACCTCTTTAGTACCCATGTCGATAATTTTTTTATAAACCACTTTAGCGTCGGGCAGATAAAACTCATCGCTCATGGCCAGCACGTCGGGAATATATTCGGCGCCTTGTTCCAGCGCCTTGAACGCCGCCTGCGCGCCCTCGGAGCTCTTGTCCTGCTCCAGCAGGATCTTCATTTTCAGCAATTGAAACTTGGCGTTCTTCGGTTCCAAACGGATCGCCTCTTCGAGCTCGGTCAAAGCGCGGTTACGCGCCACGCTTGCCGCGTAGGATTGCGCCAGATAAAAATGATGCATCGCTTGAGAAACCGGCAAGGGCCCGTTTTTCAGCCAGGGCGGACTATCCACGAGAAACGGCGTCATGATCCGGCGGTTGAGTTCGGTGGTCGCACGGCGCAAGTTCTTGGGCGCAGAAAACTCCAATTGCGCGCCGTCGTCGGTATTGATCCGCGCGCCTTTTGAAAATGCCAAAAAGCCGTCCTTGCCCATGCGGTAGAAACCCTGGACGGCATAAACATCCGACAGTCCCAAATATTGGAAATCCGAGCGCAACATTTCATTGCTGTCGAAAATCGCTTTGACGGCAGGATAGTCAAACTTCTGCTCTTTTTTGCTGCCGACCAGCAGGAAGTCGCTTTCCTTCATACTCCACAACGAGACATGGGGAAACGCTTCAGCGAAGGTGCGAAAAACCATGCGGAAATCGTCCGGCGACATCGAATAGTTGTGGAACCACTGGGCGAATATACCATCCTCTTTGATCTTGGATTTGACAACTTGGTAAAACTCGCGGGTATAAAGATTGGCGATGCCGGCGATCCACGGATTGGACGGCTCGGCGGTGATAACGTCGTAGTATTCCGGCGTCGCCAATATATAGTTGCGGCCGTCGGTGGGGATCACTCGTACCCGCTTGTCTTCCAACACGCTCGAGTGGCGCGAGTGGCGGGCGTTGCGGTAGAGCCGGTCGATCATGCCGCGATAGTCTTTGTCCTCCGAGCGATTCATCAACTCGGTGCGCTCGGCATCGGTCATGACGCCTTTATAATAGAGGCGCTTTTCCGCCGCGTTGTACCACACCCGCCCTTTGCTATCGTCGGCGGGAAAACTTACCCCCGCCGGGAATTTGTCGACGCGCACCGACTGCCGGTCAAAAAACTTACTCGCCTGGATCATCGCCGGCTCGATCTCGATGACTTCGATGGATTTGAGAGACTTGAAGGTTGCCAACGCCTTGGCTGACATGCCGCTGCCCAAGCCAATCGTCAGCGCGGTCTCGGCCTTCGGATGCAACATCATGGCGATGTAGCTGGTCATCAACTGGCTCAGCGCATCGCCGTAGGAACCGTCGATCTTGCCGTTGGATTTAAAGTACAGGTAATCGCTGCCGAGGATCTTGTGGACACTGACTGTGGTCGTCAGTCCCTCGCGGTAAAACAGCACATCGTCGCGCTTCATCTCTTCGATCCGCAAGGAGTCGCTCGGCAGCGCTTCGTAGCGATCGTTGTAAATCGTCACGCCGCTGGTCAATACGTTGGGATCCCAGCGCTTGACCTTGAACGGCACGATCGCCGCCAGAACCAAGACCGCGAGCCCAAGAGCGTAACGCGGCACGAACGATAGCCGGGCGTCGCTCACAATCAGCCAGCAACCAACAACCAAGTTCAGTACCACGCCGAAGATGATCGCATTCTGCACACCGAAATTGGGAATCAGAATGAAACCGCCGGCGAAGGCGCCGAGTACCGCACCCACCGTGTTGGCCGCATAGGAACTGCCGACGCCGCTGCCGACGCGGTATAAGCTTTGAGTGAAGAGTCGCGCCACCAGCGGAAATGTCATGCCCAATAGAATGGTCGGAACGAACATCACTAGCGCCGACAGAAAGATTTGCAAATAAAGAAAAACCGTAAAGGTATCGCCGAAGCCTTGCAGCAATCGAACGAAGATCAACGGCAGCCGCTCGAACAACGGGATGGTCGCCAGCGCCGACAAGCCGATCCAAAGCTCGATCAGACCGAAGGTGCTCAGGCGCATCTCCTTGTTGCCGAGAACCCGCGCGTAGATAAAGCCGCCGAGCGCCAAACCGATAAGAAAAGTCACCAGCATGGTGCTAAACGAATAGATCGAGCTACCGATGACCATAGTCAACGAGCGCGTCCAGGCGTTCTCATAGACCAGCGAGGCAAATCCGGAAAGCGCAAAAGAACCGAGCAGCACCCAATCGAGATATGTCGAGCCTTGCGCCGGCGCGTTGGCGCTGTCCTCCTGGCTTACGGCTGCCGTCTCTACGGCAGCCTCCGCCACCACTGGTTCTCGATCGCGCAGACGATCGACAATCAATATGACGATGGCGATAAGCATGTTGACGCTGGCGGCCACGTACACGGTGGCACGCATGCCGTACACCGGAATCAAGAAAAATCCGCCGGCGGCGCAGCCGATGACCGCGCCCAAGGTATTGGTCGCGTACAGATCGCCGACGCGGCGGCCAAACTGCGCGAAGCTGCGCACGAAAAAGCGGCTCAGCACCGGCAATGTCGCGCCCATCAATAAGGTTGGAAACACCAGCAAAACAAATGAGAGAAAGAATAAGAAGAGGTTGAAAAGAAAGGGGTAGCTCTCATTGAGAGAAAAAATCGGTCGATAAACTACTTGCGCACCGGCAAAAAACCACGGCACGAGAAATCCGTAGACACCCACGCCGGCTTCCAACAAGCCGTAAAGTAAAAAATCGTTCTTGCCGCGGTCGGCGATTTTGCCGAACCAGTAGCTACCGATGGCCAATCCTGCCATGAAGGCGGATAGCACCGTGGCGATCGCATAAGTGGTATGGCCGAAGATCTGCGACAACATCCGGGTCCAGACTACCTGGTAAATCAGGCCGGCCGCGCCCGAGAAAAAGAAACAAAACATCCCGACCAGCAAGAGCCAATCTTGTTTAGAACGCGAAACGCCTACGGCCATAGCCTCTCCTCATGAATTAAAGCGGCGCACGGATAATCAAGCACAGATAGCAGGCCGCTAGTTAACTGTAAAGTCACAGTTACGCTGCAAAGTTTCCGCGCACCGATGATCCCGGAGCTGAATTTCGCCCGTCGGCCAATGAAGGGTCGCTGCGCGCGCACCCCCAGCGTTCGTTGACTTTGGGTAAAATTCTGTATATCCCTAAGGACCATTCAGCACGCGGATTCGGATTAATTCCCCGTCAATTTTGTTAGCCGAAGAAGTTTTTAAAGCGATCGATTAAACTGTCTTTAGGAAAATGCCGCGTTGAATATTTAGAGCAGTAACGTAATTAATTCGGAGGGAAGAATGGCACAAGCTAAGCGAGACGGCGCATCGCCGGAGGAAGCTAGAGATCTACGCAGCGCGATCGAGTGGATGAAAAAAGAAGGGGACATCATCGTCACCGACAAAGAGGTGGACCCCAACCTGGAGCTCACCGGCATTCAGAAAAAGCTCGACGGCGGCTGCCCTATTCTTTTCAACAACGTTAAGGGCAAACCCCAGCATCGCTGCATCACCAACTTGTTTGGCGACATGAACGTCATCAACAAAATGTTCGGCTGGAAAGACCACGCGGATCGCACGCGAAAACTCGCCTACGCCATCACCCATCCGATTCCGCCCATCGTCGTCGATCAAAAGGACGCGCCGGTACAGGAGGAAGTTTACGAAAAACCGGCGGAAGCCAACGACTACGTCGTGCCGATCCGCCACACCAATGTCGAACCCGAATTGACCGTCGGTTCCGGTAACCGTTTGATCTCCGGCGAATATTTCAACGGCGGAACGGATCTCGGTTACAACCGCATGAACTTCCGTTGGGGCAATGTCGGAACCTTCCAGATCTCTCCCGGCTCGCACATGTGGCAGGTCGTCAGCAAGTATTACAAAGACAACAAGATGGTGCCGATCACCATGAACTTCGGCTTGCCAGTGGCGGGCTCGCTGCTTGCCGGCGCCGGATTCGATTACGTCATCTTGCCGCAAGGCTGTGATGAAGTCGGCATCGCCGGCGCCGTGCAAGGCGCGCCCATGCGTTTGGTCAAAGCGCGTACGGTTGACGCCTACGCACTGGCAGACGCGGAAGTCATCCTCGAAGGCTACGTCAACCCGCGCGATCGCCGTTTCGAAACCGCGGAATCGGAAAAAGCCGGCATCCAAGGCCGTTTCCATTTCCATCCCGAATGGGCCGGTTACATGGGCAAAGCCTACAAAGCGCCGACGTTCCATGTCACCGCCGTCACCACGCGCAAGCGCGAAGGCAAACCGATTATCTTTCCGCTCGGCGTGCACACGCTCGACGATCACAACATCGATACCACGGTGCGCGAAGCGGCGATGTTCGAGCTCTGCGAGAGAATGCAGCCCGGCATCATCATGGACGTCAACATCCCCTACTGCATGACCGATTGGGGTGGCGCGATCATCCAGGTGAAGAAACGCAACCGCATCGAAGAAGGTTGGCAGCGCAATTTCATGGCGGCGATCCTCGCGACCTCGCAAGGCTCGCGCTTGGTGGTCGCGGTGAGCGAAGACTCCGATCCCTACGACATGGACGACATCATGTGGAACTTGACCACCCGCGTCAATCCTAAAACCGACATCATCAATCCGCTTCCCGGCGGCCGGGGCCAGACCTTCATGCCTGCCGAGCGCATGACCGCCGGCGAGAGAGAATGGACCGCGTCAAACACCAACTTCGAAGGCGGCATGGGCATCGATGCAACCGTGCCGTTCGGCTATGAGAGCGATTTTATGCGGCCGGTTTACCCGGTCGACAGGGTCGATCTCAAAAACTGGTTCAGCGACAAAGACATTCAGAATGCCAAGAGCCGCATGCAGGGCTGGGTCCACTCCCTGGCGCGAACTGGCCGGTAATTTTGCCGTTAAGATCAACTTCATGAACAAGGGGCAAGGATACTTTCCTTGCCCCTTTGCTTTTTTGCCGTGAATTCTTGCCGTGATTCGATGGCTCGAATTGACGGAGCAACGTCGTCACGCAGAAAAAAAGTCTCCGTGAGAAATAATTCCTCAGTTCCGCCGACGATTTGCCGATTTGGCAAGTGAAATTTTTACCAATCGGTCGATTGACTTGAGCGACTCCGTTTGATAGTCAACCGGTAGCTTTCGAACTTTCGAAACGCGTCGTCGGTTTCAATAATTTCAAAATCAAGGACTAGAGTATGGAGATACGTAATAAAAACACGCACACTCGTACTTTAAGCTGCGGCAGTATATGCGCGAAACTGAGTCTCGCCGTCGCGTTGTTTATGCCGGCACTAATCGCTTTCCGTGGCTTTCCAGAGAGCGGCAAAGCGCGCAAAGTGACGGAAATCGTCAAGATCGTCGAAGTCGTCGAAAAGCCACGTCCCAAAGAGCTGGTCAAAGTCTATAACATCGTCAAATCCCATCGCCCCGACATTACCGATTCTGAAGCCTGGCGAGTCTCCGAGGTTATCCTCGAAGAAAGTCTCAAGCGCAATCTCGACCCAATGCTCGTGCTGGCGGTGATCGAAATAGAAAGCCGCTTTCAATACTCGATGATCTCGCCGGTGGGCGCACGTGGCATTATGCAAATCATGCCCGACACCGGCAAGTTTTTGACAGATGCCGTGGGACGCGAACTCGGCTTGCATCCGATCGCCTACCGGCCGGAATCTCTCGACGATCCGATCTTGAATATCCGCATGGGTGTCTATTATCTGCATGATCTCAGAAAACAATTTCGCAATCTCAATCTCGCCTTGATCGCGTACAACGCCGGCCCGGCGGAATTGCAGAACCGCCTGGAGAACAACCAAGAGTTTCCCCAAGAATATGCCACCCTGGTGCTCGACGCCTACAAGCGCTACACCAACCGCAAAGCGCCGACTTTCTAGTTCAAGCTTTCTGCGTCCCTTTTTCGATGTCAGAGCCTCTCCGAGTGTTGGTCGCTGGCTGCGGTGCCATCGCTTCGGTGGTCGGCGCGCGACAATGGCACTGCGGGGTTTCTTGTGCTAAAGGATTCCAGTCATCGTGGAGGAGCATGAGATACAATGGGCAACCAAACCGAACTGGTCCTAACTGAAGAAGCGTTGAACGAAATCTCACGCCATGCCGAAGACGAGTTTCCTGAAGAGTGCTGCGGTGTCGTGCTTTCAAACGGAATAACCGATCGCGCTCAACGCCTTAGGAATCTCCAGAACGAACTTCACGCTCGCGATCCCAAGACCCATCCGCGCACGGCAGCCATCGCTTACAACATGGACGTTAGAGTCTTAGACTCGCTATTGCTTGAAGCGAGAAAAATCGGCTACACGCTCAAGGCTTTTTATCACTCGCACCCAAATCATCCAGCCTACTTTTCGCCCGAGGACCGTGATGCTGCGACTCCTTTTGGAGAACCGACTCATCCCGAGGCGGCTCAAGTTGTCGCATCGGTCTACGACCGCGACGTGAAAGCTATCAAAGCCTTCGCTTGGTCGAGTGAGAAAACCGACTTCATCGAAGTGCCGATCCAACGCGTCTAACCCGCCCGCGCCATGTCCGAACCCCGCCATAAAACTGTCGACTCACTCGGCTTGCCGATTCATTGCCTCGAATGGGGCGAGCCCAACGGCGATCCGCTGCTGCTGGTTCACGGTTTTCTCGATTTGGCGTTCAGCTGGACACCCTTCGTCGCCGAGTTACAACAGCGCGCGGCACGGCCCCTTTGGATCGTCGCTCCGGACTGCCGCGGCCATGGCGATAGCGGCTGGGTGGGGGCTGGCGGCTATTACCATTTTCCCGACTATGTTCTCGACATCGACTGCGTCGTCCAAACTCTCGGCGTTAAGTTTTTCAAACTCATCGGCCATTCCATGGGTGGCACGATTTCGCTGCTCTATGCCGGATCGTTTCCGGATCGCGTCACGAAACTCGTGCTCATCGAAGGCGTCGGCCCAGTGGGGATGAATTTTGCCGACGCACCGCTGCGTATGGCCCAATGGATCGGCGAGATCCGCCAACGCGGCCGCAACCACTTTCGCGAATATTCCAGCGTAGAAGCGGGAGCCAATCAGTTGCGTCAGACCAATCCAAGATTACAAGACGTGTTTGCCAGATCCCTGGCGCTAGCCGCAATGCGGCAAACCGCCGGCGGTAAATGGGTTTGGAAGTTCGATCCACTGCACCGAACCGCATCACCCCAACCCTTTTACACCGCCCAGGCTGTGGAATTTCTCCGCCATATCGAATGCCCAGTGGTCATCGTCGATGGCAAACAAAGTCATCAGACCAGGCGAACCGACAAACAACCGCGCTACGACGCAATTGGCGATCGCCGCCAGATCGTTATCGACGGTGCCGGCCACATGGTGCATCAGGACAATCCAACGGCATTGGCGGACGCACTTCTAGCCTTCTTACAGTGATGTCAGCGAAGCTGAGAAATCACGGCTGATGACCCCTCCTAGGAAGATCCGGGCACGAAATAATTCCAGTCCCAGGTATTGGAGAACTTGACTAGTGAACCGGATTTTTGGGATTATGGGTTTAGCGAAATTCCGGGCGGCAGCCGGACAACGAAAAAGGGGCCTGTGAATCGAAGGATCCGTCGTGGGCAAACTCAAGTCACCGCAAAGAAGGCGCGCCACGCCGCGCAAACACCAGACGGCTGCGACCGTGCAGGCCGAGCCCGCTGCGCCGAGCGCAACTTCGCTTACTAAGCCTGCCACCCCCAATGTTGATCTTACTCTTAAACATTTCCAACGCCGCCGTGAAAACAGCCCAAGCCATAACGAGGGAAAGCGTATTTACTTGCGAGTCGGCGATGAGGTCAACCACCGGCGTTACGAAGAATGGGGGATTGGCGTGGTCATGGAATGCATGACCTCATCGGTTCCCGGCGGCACCTGCCTGGTTCGAGTGCGTTTTCAAGATGGACAACTCAGGTGCTTCAACAACGACCTCGATAACGAGGCCTGTTGTTATTATTTCGGCGTTCGCCGCTATTGGAACCCAAGCCACGGCGTCGACGCCATCCGCGAAAGATTTTTCGGTCGAGGGTAAATATGAAAACCCAAATGCTGGCAGGACTGATCGCCCTCTCATTGACTACCGCGCTGCCGCAAATGTTGCGCGCGGAAGACAACATCGAAAAAGCCGGCGTCGCCGTCGGCGTCAGCGCCGGAAATATGTGGTTTTTGCCGATCAAGTATCTTATCGTCATGCCCGTCGAAGCCTTTTTCGGCGCCGTGTCGTACGTCGTCACCGGTGGCAACAGCGAGTTGACCAAGCAAATTTGGCAGGACAACTTCCAAGGCCCCTACGTCATCGACACTGAGGTCGCCCGCATGGGCGTGGGCAAGCGTCCCGAGCTTGAAGAGAAAAAAAACGACCCAGTGGCACCCCAAACAACCACTACAGCGCCACAGTCAGTTCAATAGCATCACCACCGATGTCTTTAGTTGGGGATTCGGCCACACCCGGACTCCCGCTAAAAGTATGCAGGGAATGACGTAGCGAATCCACTAATCGCCGCAGCATTGGGCCAATCGCTGCCTTGCTGCGTCAATTTGCAAATAGTCCCGGTAAACCAACAGCGGCATGCGGCTTCCAAATAATGAAGCCGCATGCCGCTGTTGTACAACTAAAACCTGTCTGTAGTTAGGCCAAATTCGCTTTGAAGAAACTGGTCGTTCTCGCCCAAGCCGCTTTTGCCGCTTCCGGATGATAGCGGTCGGCGTTGGTGTTGTTGTTGAAGGCGTGTTTGGCGCCATCGAACACCTTGCAGTCGAAGCTCTTACCGGCCTTGGCGAGGGCGGCTTTCAGCGGCTCGACACCGGGCATGATGTTGGCATCGTCGGCCGCGTAGTTACCCATGACCGGACAGGGAATATTCGCGACGGAATCGAGCGGGTCGGGGTTCCTGCCGTAGTAAACCACCGCAGCGTTGAGATCTTTGCACTTGGTCGCGAAGTTGAGCGACTGGCCGCCGCCCCAGCAGTAGCCGACTACCCCGACTTTGCCATTCACGTAGCTCTGTTTTTTCATGTACGCCACCGCCGCGGTCAAATCTTCGACAGCCATGGCGCCGGTGATTTTCTGGATTTCTTTGGTGGCCTCGTCGCTGCCATTCCACTTGTCGCTGCCGCCGATGCGGCTCATCAGGTCGACCCCGATCGCAGCGAAACCGTCCTTGGCAAACCGGCGTGTCACGTCCTTAATATGCCCGACCAAACCGCGGTTCTCATGAATCACGACAACTGTGCCCAAATTTTTCCCGTCCTTGGGGCGCGAAACATACGCGTTCAAGTCGCCGATCCTCACCATTTCCGATGATAAGGCGGCATCATTGGGATCTACAATATTTTCAATCGTCTGTGCCATTGATCAAATCCTCCCTCAGGTTATTTTGCTGCTTAACCTATAGCTAAAATCCACTTACCCGTCCAGAGGCGCAAACGCTAATTTCACAGGGCCGGAAGGCTATCAACAAACGACAACGGCGCCCTGAGGCGCCGCCCTTTCAGTGAAAAGAATCGCACGGTGAAGTTATGCAGATGTCGCGGTCGAACTGCTGCTCGACGATGCTTTATCGCTGCTGCTCGAGCTCTCGCTCTTTTTGGTTTCGCTCTTCGACTCCGACGCAGCAGTCGAAGCGGGCTTGGAACTGCTCTCGCTCTTCGACTCGCCGTTGCTCTGCCCCTTTCGCGCATAGTCGGTGATATACCAACCGGTGCCTTTCAGCTGGAACGACGTGTTGGAGATCAACTTCTTGATTTTACTCTTACAAGTCGGACACTTACCGAGCGGTTTTTCGGTGATTCGCTGGGTCACCTCGATGACGCCGCATTTCTGGCATTGGTACTCGTAAATCGGCATTTAGCAACCTCGATAAAGAATCAATTGTTGGAAAACTTAATCACTCACCCCGCAACTTGTCAATTGTGCCGAAGCCGCGATTACGCGCCCTTTTGTGCTTGCTGCCGGTCGCTGCCATCGGCCAGGATATGGGGACCGCCGAAGGCTTCCGAGCGGTTGCCGAACAGCACCAACGGCTCGCTGCCGGTATTGACGATCTGGTAATAGTCCTTGGCCGCCAGGCAGAGCACGTCGTCCTTCTTGATCGCGCGCTCCTCGCCTTTGAGCCCCTTGACGACGCCGTTACCGGAAAATACCAAAAACGTTTCAGGACTGGCGTGATAATGCATGTCGGTACCGTCACCGGGCACGAAATAAAGCAGCCAGGAGCGGAAATTATCCGTGCCGAAAAGGTCGATCTTGCGCTTCGCCTTGTCCATTTCCTCTTTGAGGTTAACACATTCCATAAATTGTCCTCCTGTGAATTCGCCCTACTTTATCCTAGTCACTGTTGCTTCAGCAAGCGCGCGATCCCGCTGCCTTGACAGCTCCACGGCTGTGCCATATTCACATGATGGATGAGGAACCGGCAATTTCGGAGGACGCGGTGATGTTAAAACTCAATGAGAGCCAAGCCATAGAGTATATCGCCGAGCTGGCGGCGCAGTGCGACAAGCATTGGAAGCAAACCGTCGACAAGACGAAGTTCATGGACGAGCTGCGCGAAGGCAAGCTAAAAAAGGAAACCCTCCAGCTATTCTACAAAAACTGGGGCGCCTTCGTGCCGGTGATCAATTCGGTTTACACTTCGGCATTTTACAAACACCTGTGGTTTTTCGTAAAGAACGTCGATCTGATGGAGGTTTATACTCAGAAAGTCTTGGACGAATTCGGCCACCCCTCCCCTCCGGGCCATATTCAAATCTTGATGAGCACCGGCAAGGCGCTCGGATTAACCAAAGAAGAAGTGCTGCTCACCCCGATGTTGCCGGAATGCCGCGCCCTGCCGGACTTCCACCGCACGTTGATCAACGACGGCCAGATTCAGGAATACTGGTTTTCGGTGCTCTGGGAAAAGCCCTTCGGCGACTCCTGTTTAGACTTCTTCAAAGCGCTGACCCTGCATTACGGTCTCACCACCGCCGAGGCGAGTTATTTTTCCAAGCACCATGAAGCCGACACCATGGACCATCTCGACCGCATGGCCCATGGCGCGGTGACCCAGCATGTTCTGGTGCGCCTGCTCCAAGAAGGCGTCAACGAGCGGCCGGGATACTCGGCGGAGTATTGCGCGGTCACGCCGGCGGATCTGAACAGAATGTTCATGGATGGCTGCTATAAAGCGACACATTAGGAAAATTTATATTCAAAATTACAGATTCCGTATTCCCGGATTTTCAGAATGTGGGATCTGAAATTTGTAATTTGAAATTCCGAGCGAAGCGAGGATGCCATGTCGCTGGACGAACTCAACCGTAAACTCAAAGAGCAGAATCTGATCGGGTACTGGACGATTCCCAATACCAGTACCGGCTTTCGCGAGCCGGAGGCGAATTTCCGGCCGTTTCTGTGGAAGTGGAAAGAGATTCGCCCCGCCCTCGACAACGCCGCCAAATTCATCCGGCCCGAGGAAGCGTTTCGCCGCTTCATCGGCTATCAGCATCCGGAATTGAAGCTCGGCACGGCGCATACTCTGCTCATGGGCGCGCAAATGGTCCGGCCCGGCGAGTTCGCCCCGGCGCATCGCCACACCATGGGCGCGATCCGCTTCGTGGTCGAAGGCTGCGGCGCGGCGACCGTTGTCGAAGGCGAGCCGTTGCCGATGGAGCCCGGCGATTTGATCACCACACCGAGCTGGACTTGGCATGATCATGTCAACAGCGGCGACACGCCGATCGTCTGGCTCGACGGCGCCGACGGGCCGATGCTGCACTATTATCAGGCGGGTTTCGCCAACCCGTTCCACGAACGGCAACAGCCGGTCAGCAAGCCGATCGGTTGGTCGCAGAAGACCTTCAACGTCCTCCGCCCACAACCTGCACCGACTCCAACTTCGGCGAATTTTCGCCCGCCGTACCGCTACGCTTGGAAAGACACCGAGAAGGCTTTCGAGGGGATGGCCGAATCGCCTGGCGATCCCTTCGACGGCATCTTGCTGCGCTACTCCGACCCGGTCGGCGGCGGCGCGACCTTGCCGACGATGAACTGCGAGATCCAAATGCTCCGTCCCGGTGAGAAAAGCCGCACGCACCGCCACACGCACACCGTGGTCTACCATGCCTTCCGCGGCAGCGGCGTAACCAAGATTGGCGATGTCGAATTCAAATGGCAACAAGGCGACTCCTTCGTCCTGCCGCTATGGAACTGGCACGCCCACGAAAACAATGCCCGGGAGCCGGCGATCTTGTTCTCGATCAACGATCGCCCAGCGATCGAAGCGTTGGGATTTTTCCGCGAAGAAACACAATCGTAATAATACTGATTCCCTCTCCCTTTGGAGGCTGTGTCGTAATGCGCAAATGCCCCACATCTGTCATCCCGAGCGAAGCGAGGGATCTCGTATTTTCAGCCACATACGAAGAAGAGATTCCTCGGCTTCACCTCGGAATGACAGTTGCGACACAGTCTCTTGGGAGAGGAAGTCGGATTTAGGACCGCGTCGAAAAAATTGGGTATGGAGTGTGATTGAATGGCTTTTCCCGACCTGCGCACTTTCATCGACGGCGCCGCGCGCATCGGCGAACTGAAACAAATCGACGGCGCCGATTGGAATCTGGAGATCGGCTGCTTGACCGAGCTGATGGCGGAGCAGGACGGTCCGTTGCTGCTCTTCGATAACATCACGGGATATCCCAAAGGATTTCGCATCGCCGCCAACGTGCTCGCCAGCGCGCGCCGCTTCGCGCTGGCGCTGGGACTGGATACCGACGCGCCGAAGCTGGAAATTTTAAAAACCTGGCGCAACAAGATTCGCGATTTGAAACCCTTCGCGCCCATCGAAGTTTCCTCAGGACCGATCCTGGAAAACATTTTCGAAGGTGACAAAATCGATTTGGGAATTTTCCCGACGCCGAAATGGCACGAGCATGACGGCGGCCGCTACATCGGCACCGGCGACATGGTGGTGATCAAAGATCCCGACAGCGGCTGGGTCAACGTCGGCACCTATCGATCCTGCATCGTCGGCAAAGACCGCGTCACGCTCTGGATAATCGAGCAGAAACACGGCAAACAGATCGCCCGCAAATATTGGCAAGCCGGCAAGCCCTGCCCCGTCGCCATCGTGCTCGGATGCGAGCCGGCCACTTGGATGGCCGCGCCGTCGGCGGCCAAAGCCGGAGTGAGCGAATATGAATACGCCGGCGCTTTACGCGGCGCGCCGCTCGAAGTGATCCGCGCTCCCTATACCGGACTGCCCGTCCCGGCGACCTCGGAAATCGTCATCGAAGGCGCGATGCCGCCGCCGGAGGAAGAAAGCCATAGCGAAGGCCCCTTCGGCGAATGGCCGGGCTATTACACCCATAGCGGCGAAGAGTGCGTCGTGCGGGTAAAACGAATCCTGCATCGCAACGATCCGATCCTGCTCGGCAACCCGCCGCTCTTGCCGATCACCGAACGCTACGGCATCCCGCTGTTCGCCGCGCGCATCTGGGACCATCTCGAACAATCCGGCGTTTCGGACGTCCAAGGGGTCTGGTGTCATTGCCACACCTTGATGGTCGTGATCTCACTCAAGCAACGCTTCGCCGGTCAGGCACAGCAAGCGCTCACCGCCATCGCCGGCATGATGACCGGCGCGAGCATGTACCGTTACTACATCGCGGTCGACGACGACATAGATCCGGTGGATTTGAAACAGGTCGTCTGGGCCATGTGCACCCGCGTCGATCCGGCGGAGTCGGTGCAGATTCTAAAATCCTGGACCTCCGATTTGGACCCGCGCCTGCCGCCGGAAAAGCGCGAGCGCGGCGACTTTACCATGGGGCGCATGCTGATCGACGCCTGCAAACCTTTCCACTGGCGCGACAAGTTCGCCGTCGCCAATAAATTCAGCGCCGACAAACGCGAAGAGGTATGGGAAAAGTGGGCGCCAAAGCTGGGTCTAAAATAATTGTGCGAAATGATCGTGTAGGGGCAGGCCTCCGTGCCTGCCCTTCCGATACGACGATGGAGCGATCCGCGGGCAACCACAGGGGGTTGCCGCTACACGAATTCGTGAACCGCCGTAGCTTAAGAAACTTGGCAGTCCAATTTCTCTTGCTGGCTACTTTCGCCCTTCCAGCTTCATTCCCAGCTATCGCCCAAGAACGCGTGCGTATCGGCGTGTCCAGCCGCGGCTTCGGCTCGCTGCCGCTCTTCGTCGCCGAGAAAAAAAGCTTCTACGCCAAGTATGGTTTTCGCCCGGAGATCATTTTGCTGCGCTCCTCAGTCGCCGTGCCGGCACTCCTGAGCGGCGACCTCGATTACTACAACGGCTTTCAACCGGCGGTGTCGGCGGCCCTGCGCGGCATCCCGATTAAGTTGGTGATGATGGGCGCCGAGAAGGTCATTTTCATGATCTTGGTCAAACCCGAGGTCAAATCGCTGAATGATTTGAAAGGCAAAACCATCGGCGTCAGCTCCGCCGGCAGCACCATCCACTTGAGTCTGCTGACGATTTTGAATCAATTTCGCATCGATCCGGTTAAAGACGTGAAAATCTTGCCCGCCGGCGATGTGCGCAGCCAACTCGCGGCCATGCAAGCCGGCAGAATCGACGCCGCCTCCCATGGCCCGCCGTTGGACACGCTCGGCACGTCGATGGGGTACAAGATCTTGCTCTGGGATAAAGATCACGTCGACATTCCGATCTCCGGCTTGGATGTGAGCGAGCAAAAGCTGCAAAAATCGCCCGACCAGGTCAAGCGCATGATCAAAGCTTTGATCGAGAGCCAGCGCTTCATCCGCACCCAGAAAGACGAGGCCGCCAAATTGATTGGCGAGTGGATGAGCGTCGATGCCGGTACAGCGGAAAATCTTTACAAAAATCTCGGCGCTATTTTCAGCAGCGACGGCAGCATGACGGAAAGCGCCTTGCGCGCTTCGATCCAACTGGAGTCGGAGTTGGCAAAAACGAAATTCACCGCGCCGCTGTCGGCGATCTTCGACAACCGTTTGCTCTTGGAAGCGCAGCAGGAGTTGCGCAAAGAAGGCGTGCTGCGCTAACCGATTCGCCCGGCAAATTTGAGGTTGAAGCCCCGGCGCTTTCCTTGTAGGTTGCGGCCATCGTCGGAAGCCAACGAAGAATTTGAGGAGGGCCACACCATGGATAAAGTAAACTTCCCCTATCGTTCGGATAGCCATTTGCCGTTCCTGCATGTCGTGCACGAATCGGGCTCCTGGGCCAAACATGGACTGGAAGTCAATTACGATTACGAGATCACCTCGGAAGATTCGCACAAAAACGTCGCCAACGGCAGTGTCGAGTTCGTCGGCGGCAATCATCTTTCGCCGTATATCCGCCGCCCAGTCGGCGACAAATGGGTCTACCTGGGCCAAACCGTCAGCCTGTTGAACCACCGTCTGGTCGTGCGTGCCGACTCCGGCATCAACAAGGTGAGCGATCTCAAAGACAAGACCGTCGCGACCAAGGGCAAGCATCCGGGCCTGAACACCTGGCTATTCATCAAACAGGCCGGCTTGCTCAACGACTGCCATGTCGAGAAAGCCAAGGGCACCAAGTTTCACTGGGAAGCGGTGCGCGACGGCGAAGCCGACGCTGCCTTCGTCACGCCGCCGGCGGATATTCTTTCCAAGCGCGCCGGTTTGAAGGTCATCGACGTGTCGTTCCTGCCGATGGTGTGGTTCACCACGGTTTCCAGCGGTTTGGCTTTCGTCGAAAAACATCCCGACATCGTCGACAAGATGCTACGCGGCATTTGCGAAGGCATCGCCTATTTCAAGACCCATCGCGCCGAATGCATCAAGATCATCAAGGACAAATACAAAGCCGAAGGCGAGCTCGACGAAGAGACGGCGGCGCATCTCTACGACGATCTGAAGCTGATCCTGCAAGCCAAGCCCTACGCCACCATCCCGGCGATCTCCAATGTTTATGAAATCGCCATCGAGCAAGACAAAGCCGCCGAGAAATGCGACCCGATGGCGCTGTGGGACTTCCACCATCTAAGAAAAATCGACGACAGCGGCTTCATCGACAATCTCTATCGAACTTAGAAAAACCACCCAAGGTCCAGCGTCTGGCATCTAGGGTTCCACGCGGAAGCGCTAGACGCCAGACCCAACACCTCAGTAAACAGTCATGAGTCAGCTAACTCCCCAACTTGGCGTCAAGATGAGTCCCGACGACGCCAAAGTTTACATTGGCGAAGTGAACAAGAAAGTCGTTCAACGCTGGAGAGAGCGCGTCACCGACGGCCCATTCATGAGGCCGTTTCTCGAAGGCACGTTGCCGCTGCCGGCGATCAAGTTGTTTTTCAAAAACTGGGGCAACTTCACCGTCGAAATCAACACGCTGGTCTCGGTCTCCTATCACAAGCATATCGGCTTCTTTAAGCGCCATCCCGACTTGATGGGCCCCCTCGGCGTCAAGATCGCCGATGAATTCATTCATCCCAAACCGCCCGGCCATGTGCTGGTCATGCTGCAGACCGCCGAAGCGCTTGGGCTGACCAAAGATCAAATTCTGCGCGAACCGATGCTTCCCGAGTGCCGCGCGATTCTCGACTTCAAGCGCCAACTCATGTGGGAAGGAACCGTCGCCGAATGGTGGTTCTCCATGCTCACCGAAGAGCCCATCGGCCACTGGTCCGCCTTGTGGTTCAAGACTTTGACGCAAAAATACGGCTTCACCAAACAGCAGGCGGTTTACTTCTCGACCCACGAAGAGGCCGACTTGAAAGAACATGAAGACGGCGTCATGGGCCATGGCAGTTTTAACAAACTGGTCATGCAGCGCATTTTAGAAGACGGCTACGCCGACTGTCGCGAAGGCTACAATCTGGAATACTGCGCCACCGCCGCCGTCGATCTCTACGGCGTCATGCACCGCGCAGCGGTTGAATTGGCAGTCTAAATAAGGCGAAAGGATGAGGGATGAAGGATGAAGTTTCGCCCATTCGATCGTAGACTCTTTCCTTCATCTTTCCGCCTTCATGATTCATCCTTTGAGGCTTAGTATGACCCCCTCCAACCACGACCTGCGGGCATTCCTAACCGAAGTCGACAAAATCGGCGAACTGCGTCGCATCGCAAATATCCCCTGGGACAAAGACATCGGCGGCTTGGTCGAGATGATTCTCGAACGCAGCGCCCATCCGCCGGCGATGCTGTTCGAAAAGATTCCCAGCGCGCGCCAGGACATGGAGATTCTCTGCAGCCAGATCGACACCCTGCCGCGGTTGGCCATCGCCATGGGCACCGATCCGAAACTCGGCCTGACCGATTTCATTCAGGCGTGGCGCCGCAAGATTCGCAATTTCGAGCCGGTGCCGGCCGAGTTCGTTAAAGACGCGCCGATCTTTGAAAACCGCGTCGACAAGAATATCGACCTCGAAGTCTTCCCGATTCCGCGCTGGCATGAAGAAGACGGCGGCCGCTACATCGGCACCGACGATCTGGTCATCACCGAAGATCCCGAAGAGCATTGGATCAACGCCGGCACCTACCGCGTCATGCTCCAAGGCAAAGACGCCGTCGCGCTGTATATCTCGCCGGGCAAGCATGGCCGCGTGCAGCGGCAAAAGTATTTCGAAGCAGGCAAACCCTGCCCCGTGGTCATGTCTTTCGGCCATCATCCGATTCTATTTCTCGCTGGCTGCACGGATGTACCCAACAAGATGAGCGAGTTCGATTACGCCGGCGGCGTCATCGGCGAACCGATTCAACTGGTGCTGGGACCGCTGACCGGATTGCCGATTCCAGCCTATTCAGAGATTGCCATCGAAGGCGAGATGATTCCCGGCGACGACCTGCCCGAAGGACCTTTCGGCGAATGGCCGGGCTACTACGCCAGCGCGACGCGGCCCGAGCCGGTGGTGCGTATCAAAGCGCTCTATTACAGAAACAATCCGATTCTCTGCGGCGAGCCGCCGCTGCGCCCGTCGGCGGGACAGGGCTTTCACCGCTCGATCCAACGCTCGGCATTGATCTGGAACGCTCTCGAAGACGCCGGCGTGCCTGACGTTCAAGGCGTGTGGCTTCACCCAGCCGCCTATCGTTTTTTTTCAATTCTAAAAATTAAGCAGCGCTATCCCGGCCACGCCAAGCAAGCGGCGCTGATCGCCAGCCAATGCCGCCCCGGCGCCTATCTCGGCCGCTACGTGGTCGTCGTCGATGACGACGTCGATATCTACAATCCCAACGACGTCATCTGGGCCATCGGCACGCGCTCGGAACCGGAGAACATCGATATTTTGCACCGCTGCTGGAGCGGCCCACTTGATCCGGCGATCCCGCGCGAACGCAAAGGCTTCAACTCGCGCGCCATCATCGACGCCACCCGGCCCTACGAATGGAAAGATAAATTTCCGCCGGTCAATGCCGTCACCGACGCGCTGAAAGCGGAATTGGACAAGAAGTATCCAGCGCTGCTGAAAGATATGATCGGCCGAGCACGTTAAAGCTTCCCTAACGAATTGTTGCAAAGCGTCGAATAGCGAGGAACTGAAAAACCGTAATTCCCGTGCAAACGGGAATCCAGACTCTTCACGTTCACCATCAGTCTCAACCTGGATTCCCGCGTGCGCGGGAATGACGGCAGGGATCATCGGATGAGAATTGGAAGTTTTGCGATTGACAGCCTAGGCCACTACGAAAACGGTTTTTGCGAGGAGGCGTTATGAGGCAAGTCTTTGCAGTTGTCTCCGGAATATTGTCGTTCATTTCGTTGTCGTCTCTCACCACGGCCCAGGCGCCGCTCCAAAACGTCATTCTCGGCCACAGCGGCGGCGCCGGATCATTGGGCAACCTGCGCCGGATCATCGAACGCGACAAGATTTGGGAGAAGCACGGTCTCAGCGTCAAGAGCGTTTATTTCAGTAGCGGCAGCGTGCTGACTCAGGCTATGGCCGGAGGTAACATCGCCGGTTCGGAGTCGGAAGTCCCAGGCATGTTGAATCTAGCGGTTTCGGGAGTTCTCGACCTAAAGCTCGTCACCGTCACGATCAATAAGATCGAACATGTCTTTGTCGTCCGTAAGAACGTCGCCAAGCCTGAAGATCTCAAAGGCAAACGTCTCGCGGTCAGCCGCATCGGCTCGGCCTCCGATACCGTGACCCGAATGGCGTTAAAGTCATGGAAAATCGACCCGGACAAAGAAGTGACTTTATTGCAATCAGGTAACACGCCGACGCGCATGACGGCGCTGGCCGCCGGTCATGTCGATGGCGCGCTGGTGAGTCCGGAAAGCGTACACAAAGTCATGGCGTCGGGCTGCTGCCGCATTCTCGCCGACCTCTCCGAGCTGCCGATGGATTATGCGCGCTACGGTTACGTCTTTCCCACGGCTTGGATTAAGGCAAATCGTGATGTCCTGCGCCGACTGCTGATGGCCTATCTGGAAGGCATTGCAATTTTCCGGACCCGTCCCAAGGCGGTATATGCCGGCTTTGAAGAAGAAGGGATCAAAGACCCGGCGATTCAAAAAGATATCTATGAACGGATGCTCAAAAATATGCGGGAATATCCCGTGCCCGAACCCAACGGCATCCAAAATGTGCTCGATTCGCTGACCAATCCCAACGCCCGCAACGTGAAACCGGCAAGCATCATGGACACCAGTCTTATGGAAGAAATCAAAAAATCTGGCTTTATCGACAAACTTTACGGTCGGGCGAGTTAAACTCAAACCATTGCGGAGGACGAACGTGAATACAAAATCAGTGAAATACTTGCTTTGTGGACTTCTTTCTTTCTTTTTGGGCGCGACCGTCGCGCTGGCGCAACCGCAGAATCTCATGCTCGGCTACAGCGGCTCGGGCATAAGTTCAGATCTACGCCGGGTGATGGAAAAGGAGCGCATCTGGGAGAAACACGGCCTTAACGTCAAATCGATTTATTTCAATAGCGGCAGCATCTTGACCCAGGCGTTGCTCGGCGGCAACATCGTCGTCTCGGATTCCGGCGTGCCGGAAATGATGTCGCTGCCGGTATCCGGGGCGATGGACACCAAGGTCATCACCGTCAACATCAACCGCCTCGAACATATCTTCATCACCCGGAAAAACGTTGCTAAGACTGACGACCTGAAAGGTAAGAAGATCGCCGTCAGCCGCTTTGGCTCAGCATCGGACTTGACCACGCGCATGGTGCTGCGCTCTTGGAAGCTCGACCCGGAGAAAGATGTGATGCTGCTGCAGTCCGGCAACACGCCGACGCGCATGGGCGCCTTGCTTGCCGGCCATGTCGATGGCGCGCTGGTCAGTCCCGAAGGCGTCCATAAGGTCCTCGCCAGCGGCTGTTGCCTCGCCCTCGCCGATCTTGCCGAACTACCTCTCGATTTTGCTCGCTTCGGCGTCACCGTTCCGGCCGCGATGATAAAAAACCAGCGCGACCTGGCGCGACGCATCGTCATAGCCTATGTCGAAGGCATTTACGCTTTCAAGACCAAACCCAAGTTGGTGTATTCGATTCTCGCGGAAGAAGGCATCAAAGATCCCGCCGTGGCCAAGGATATTTACACCCGGCTCACCTTCAGCATGCGTGAGTATCCAATCCCGGAAGCCGCCGGCGTTCAGAACGCTCTAGATTCGCTCGGCCATCCCAACGCGCGCAACTTCAAGCCGGCGCAGTTGATGGATACCTCGGTGATCGAAGAAGTGAGAAAGTCGGGTTTTATCGACAAGCTCTACGGCCGCGCGCCGAAAAACGAACGATAATGACTATCGTTTGAAACCGGCAGCGGTGGCGCGCCAGCCGGCTTCGTTTTCGCCGAGAACCAGCGGGAAATAGTAGCTCACGCGGTCGAGCAGTCCTGAATATTTTTGCCGCAGCAGCGCTGGCAAATCCGCCCAACCGCCTCGCAGCACGAAGCGGTCAAGCATCTCATCGGTGATCAACAATGGCATCGCCGACCATTGGCCACGCGCCGCGAGCGCCCTTAGCTGATCCGCGACATCACTCCATCCTTCAACTTCGAAGACCGGCCGGTACGGCGGCGTACTGGCATAGAAAGCGATCTGCTGGCGCAAGTCGGCTTCATACTTGACCGCCTGCTCTACGTCGTCGGTGGGAATTACGAAAATACTGCTCGACAACTCGATCGCCGATCGCGTCCGGCCCGATTTCGCCAAGCCGATCTCGATATTCGCCAAGATCCGCTCCTCGATATAGCGCGTCGTGTGCAGCGGATGAACGTGAAAGCCATCACATAGCTCGCCGGCAAGCTCGCACATGCGCTGATTGACGCCGGCGACAAAAATCGGAATACGTGAATATTCATGCGGCGCCGGGCTGAAGAACGGCGTCATCAACGTCAGCTTGTAAAACTCGCCCTGGTAATTGAGGCCTGCCTGATGCTGCCAGCTATCCCAAACAGCGCGCACTGCGAGAATGTAGTCGCGCATCTTCGCCACCGGCCGCTCCCATTTGATACCGAAGCGGCGCTCGTTGTGCCCTTTGACCTGAGTACCGAGACCGAGAATGAATCGTCCCTTGGAATAGTGCGCCAGATCCCAAGCGATCTGCGCCGTAATCGTCGGACTGCGCGGGAAAGCGACGGCGATGCTCGTACCCAAACTCAAACGCGCGCTATGTTCCGCCGCGAGCACCAGGGGCAAATAGGGATCATGGGAGGTCTCAAAGGTCCAGATGCCATCGAAACCCAACTCATCGACAAAGCGCGCCAACGCGGGCATCTGGCTGAGATCATGAACCAGCAGACTAACGTCAAATTTCATGGTCGCCATTCAATTCAATCATCGCGGCGAGGTCAAACTGATGCAGTGTCTAACCTTGCCGCGCTTTCTCCGGCTCCCTCGCCCACGCATGTGGGAGAGGGCTGGGGTGAGGGCAAAGATGATATCGAATACTAAACCAATCCAACATTGGTTATTCTCTAGTTCGCGAATTGCCGCGAAACTATGCGAAGCTTAGAACGCTGTCAATCAACTAGCCAACGAGAAGTTGAGTTGGCAAACTCTTTCGGCCATATTTGGTCGCACACGCACAAGGCGCCCGGAGCCGAGACAAGGAGTAAAAACTTCAATGATCGAGTCGACGAAGAAAATTTCACTCACTGTGGTTGTGCTAGCCTTAATGGTGCTGCTGCTACCCGTACCGGCGCGGTCCCAGGAGAAACCCGCGCCGGAGAAAGTCCGCGCCGCCATCGCCACCAGCTCCTTGGCCTTTCTAGTGCCGTTCGTCGCCAAGGACCGCGGCCTTTATCTCAAGTATGGCTCGGACGTCGAGCTGATCGTCATGCGTCCCAACATCGCGATGGCCGCCCTGCTCGGCGGCGACATCGACTACGCCGAGCTGATCGGCTCGATCATCCGCTCGGCGGCGCGCAATCTGCCGGTGCGAGCGATTTCGACCGGCATTAAAGCGCCGTTTTTCAGCGTCATCGGCCAGAATAAATTCAAGAGCATCAAAGACCTAAAAGGCGCGGTCATCGGCCTCACCTCCATTGCCGGCACCAACCACATCAGCGTGCGCATGACGTTAAAACAGTTCGGTCTCGACATCGACAAGGATGTTAAGATCCTCGCTATTGGCGACGAAAGATTAGTATACGACACGTTTAAACTCGGGCGGGTTGACGCGGTCGCGGTCGCGCCGCCGTTTTCCGTGCAACTCAAACGCGAGGGATATCCGGTCCTGGCCCAGACCTCGGACTACGTCGTGATCCCGTTCTCCGGTCTCGGCGCAACACTCGAGAAGATCAAAACCAACCGCGCGCAGATAAAACGCATGCTCAAGGCCGAGATCGAAGCGCTGCGCTTCATTCATGCCAACGCCGCCGGCACCACCGAAGTGATCCGCAAACGGTTTAACATGGACGAAAAACTCGCCCGCGAATCCTACGACGCCGTGGTGAACTCCTTCAGCCGCGACGGCCGCGTCCCCCTCGACGGCGTGGATATTCTCCTGCAAATCGAAAAAGACGCCAAGGTGATTCCCGCGACCGTCACGCCGCAAATGATCGTTGACCCGTCGTTGGTGGAAGAAGCGTTGAAGGAGTTGGGAAGTCGATAACTGTGAAGGCCAGGTTAGGTTTAATTGCAGGGGTTCGGGCTGATTATTCACCATCTGAATGGTAATCATTGAGCTCGTAAATAGCGCAGGTCTCCTCGCAAACAAGGAACGGAATGATCCTCGGCTCCAAGCCGAGTGCTTCCGAGTTTCTCGACTGGAAGTCGACTCTCCCTTTCGTCATTCCGGCGTAGGCCGGAATCCAGCCTTTTGCAATCGAACCGAAATCAACCTGGATGCCGGCCTGCGCCGGCATGACAGATCTTCTCGTCGACTAACAGGGAGGGGGTTACAACCCCGAGAGAAACATGAAAGACGCCAGGTTCCGTGTCGCGATTCGACGGATGGACTTAGCCCAACTTATTCACCTTTACCCGCTGTTTCGCCCGCTTCTCCCCTGTCTCATAATGATCGCCCTTCACCGCCGCCTGCGCATCGGCTTCGTCTTCCTCTGACCATAAACCCAAATCGTAGCCGTGCCAGGGATCCTGTGGTTTGAGTTTGGGCAATTCCAAGCGCTCCCACAGCTGCTTGGCCCGCTCCATGTATTCTTTCTTGGGCAACGACACCGGCGGATAGGCCCACTTGCGTGTCGCGTCCATCAGCATCGCCGACGACCCGGCAATTTCGTCGACCGATAATCCCTGCTCATGTCCCGGAGGAAATACCGACGGGTCCATTTGCGGTGTGCGGTTTCGAATGATCAAAACGTCGCGGTGCGGCTGCATGCGAAACGCCATCGCCCAAAACAGCGAATCGAGATTGCGCGGGTTGATGTCCTCGTCGACGGCGATGACCATTTTGCCGGTCGCCGGGTTGTAGCCGACCATGCTGTGCAGCGCCTGCCAGACATGGGCCTGGTTGATCTTCTTCATCTTGATGACACAGATCTGCCGCACCGCGATGCTGTGAAACGCGACTTCGATGATGCCGGGAATGTTGCACTGATCGCGCAGGAAACGCAGATAGTTTCCTTCGGCGGCCACTTGGCGCATGACGCTCGATTCGCTCGGCGGCATCTGGCTGATGATCGTCGCCAGGATCGGATTCTTGCGGTGCGTGATGCATTTCACTTCGAAGTAGGGGTTCAAAAGTTTTTCGGCGATGTAGCCGGTCGATTCGCCGAAGGGCGCTTCCGGTTCGAGAAACTCCGTCGAGATTTCCCCTTCGATGACGATCTCCGCGTTGGCGGGAACCAGCACGTCGTTAGTTTTGCATTTGACGACTTCAATCGCGGCGCCGGCCAAGCCGCCGGCGACGTCGAGCTCGCTGACGCTGAAGGGAATTCGTGACGGCGCGGTATAGGCGACGCAGGGCGGCGCGCCGATGACTAGCGCGGCTTGCAACGGAATGCCGCGCTCTTTGCATTTGCGCCAGTGATAGCCGCCGTGATTGCTAGAGCTCAAAAACACGCCGGTGCGCGTCGGGCTTTTGATATGACCGCGATAGTTGCCGACATTGATCAGACCGGTCTCGGGATCCCGAGTGAACCAGTGCGACGCCGTGGTAAATGGACCGCAATCGTAACCAGGAGTGGAGATCGGTACCGGGAACTCACCGAGGGCGCCATGCTCCATGAGTGATGAACCCATATGCACCTCGTCATGTACCGGCGCCTTGTCGACAACCTTTGGCGCGATCGGATTGCTCTGCGCGTGATTCCAACGATCGACGATTTCTTCCGGCGCGCATTGCAAACCGAAGCCGTAGATTTGCCGGGTCGCCGCCAGCGTGCCGACGACCACCGGAATGTCGTACTTGCGTCCCTTGGCATCGACGACATTGGTAAACATGAAAGCGCGCCGCTCTTCTTCCGGCAAGCCGCGAAATTGCCAGCGCACCAGCGGCATCAGCTCGGTGTCTTTGTTGATCTGCTCGTCGATCTTGACCAACAAGCCGGCATTGTCGAGAGCGGCGATATGCTCTCTCAAATCCTTGAAATAACCCATGACCGAATCTCCTTGAGTGAATCTCCTGTCCGTGGTGATATTTGATTTTGCCCGAGATTGCCAACAAGTGGGAGGATGGCCGATAATCCGAAACGATTGGAACGTTTTGAACGACTGGAACGGCTGGAACGAGTTTTTCTAGTATCCCAGCGCACACCCGCCTTTGCGCGGGTCGGAGCCGCCGACAAAAGCACCGGACTCGGCGTCGATAAGAATTATGTGAGCACCACCGAAGCTCTCGGGATTGCCGCCGACGACTTGGTGGCCTCTGCGGCTTAATTCATCCTTTACATCCCGCGTAATCTCCGGCTCCAATCCGACTTTCAAGCCGTCGATGTGATTGAAACGCGGCGCCGAGATCGCTTGCTGCGGCGTCATGCCGTGATCGATTAAATTGGCAATCAATTGCACCTGCACCTGCGGCTGCACATGGCCGCCTTTCAACCCAAGCGTAGCGTAAGGTTTGCCGTCTTTTAAAATCATGCCAGGCGCCAGCGTGTGCGCGCAGCGCTTGTGCGGACCGATGCAGTTCGGATGATCGTCATCGAGGGAAAACAGATGGCCGCGGTTCTGCAAAATGATACCGGTCTCAGGCTCGACGACGCCGGAACCGAAACCCATAAAATTGCTCTGAATGAACGAAACGAGATTACCGTCACGATCCGCCGCGGCGACATATTCGGTATCCGTGCCGCCGGGAACGTTCGGGTAGCCGTCGGCAACTTTGTTCATGCGAATCAGTCCGCGCAACCGCTCTGCCCGCTCAGCTGCAAACAAATCACGCACATCGACTTTCATGAAGTCACGGTCGGCCAGATGCCGGTCGCGGTCGGTGAACGCCAACTTCTTCGCCTCGATCATCACGTGCAGCGCGTCAGCGGAATTCGCCCCCATCGCCGTGAGATCGAAACCTTCGAGAATTATCAGCATCTCCAACGCGGCGAATCCTTGCGTCGTAGGCGGCATTTCATAAACATCGTAGCCGCGATAGTTGGCGGTAATCGGCTCGACCCAATCGGAGCGATGATCGGCGAAGTCTTTTAACGTAAAAAGTCCGCCGAGTTTTTCCGAGCAGCGCACGAGTTTTTCTGCGATCTTGCCTTGGTAATAATAATCCCCGCCTTCCATCGCGATCCGAGTCAAAGTCGCCGCCATGCGCGGATTGCGAAAAATCTCGCCGGCCTTCGGCGCCCGCCCGCCGATCAAGTAGTTGATCGCGCCGCCCTCATCGGCCTTTAGCCGTGCCTCGGACTCCTTCCACTGCTCCGCGGTCAGCTCCGCCACCGGAAATCCTTCGTCTGCATGGCGAATCGCCGCTTGCAAAACCTCCGACAGCTTCTTCGTGCCGTGAGAACCCAACAGCATCGCCCAGCCATGCACCGCGCCGGGCACGGTAACCGAATGAATTCCGCGCTGCGGCATTTCTTTAAAGCCACTCTTACGGCAGAAGTCCAAACTCGCCGCGTAGGGCGAACGCCCGCTGGCGTCGAGAGCTTTGATCGCTTTGTCCTTAGCAGAATAGAAAAGACAAAAGGCATCGCTGCCGATACCGATGGACGACGGCTCGACGACGCCAAGCACCGCCGCAGTGGCAATCGCCGCGTCGATGGCGTTTCCGCCGTTGATAAGGATTTCAAGCCCGGCCAGCGTCGCCAGCGGCTGACTTGAAGCGACCATGCCGTTTTTGGCGATAACAGAAAATTGTTGTGCCATGGAATTAACCTAATTGGAGAAAATGCAGTAGTTACAGTGACGCAGTCTTAACTCCCTTCCTCTTGGAGGCTGTGTCGCAACTGTCATTTCGAGGTGAAGCCGAGAAATCTCTTCTTCGTATGTGGCTGAAAATACGAGATCCCTCGCTTCGCTCGGGATGACAGATGTGCCACATTTGCGCATTGCGACACACTCTGTTGACGGGGAAGGATAAAGGAAGGGATGATCCTTAAATTTTCCCGGCACCCCCATCTCAATCTTGCCCCGTCAAATGGGGACGAGGCCGGATCCGTTCAGTCAGAGCCGACATACGCGCTGCACCGACCCTGCGAACATTCTTCGTCCGACCTTGACCTTTTGAACCGTGAACCACGCGCGCTTCGCGCGCCTACGCTGCCACAGACTCCTCGATACCTGCCAGGCCAACCGCCAGCGCGCTCCTGATCGCGCCAATCGCCTCATTGAACTCACGGGATTATCGGCGGGCGATACTGAAACTCCACCTCGGCCTGTCCCACCGGTAGCAACACCGCCTTGTAGCTGCCGAGCGTTAACGCTATCGGCGCCGGCACATTGTTGACCCTAGCGCGCCAGTTGGGATCCCAATTGTCGACGAACGTAAGCCAGCACGACCGGCGTAGATTGACGCTCAGACGCAGCTCGTCGCCGTTGTAATGTTCGATCCTCACCGACGCCCTTGCCAACGGCTCAGTGGCGTCGACATCCTGTAAGAACTCTATCACGGAACCATGATCGACGCGCGCGCTAAAGAAAATCCGTTGCGCTTTCTGGTCCGCACCGTAGAAGCGCTCAACCGCGGCCCGTTCGCTGAGCGAGACCTCTGGCTGCCATTCGCCATTGTATTTCAGGTAACGGAGATAGTTGTCGGTGTGCCGCTTAAAGCCCCAATTGCGATACAGTCCAACGTTGTAGTTGGTCGCGCCGCTCGCCATGATTAAAGGCGATGACAACGCTCTCGGACTGGAGAACTCACTCGCCAGAAGCTTAGGGATGTCAAGAATGCCTTCCGCATGGTGAGCACTGGGCGTAGTCCACTGATAATTACTGATGACAAACATTTCCGCTACCGATAATATCACCATGTACCTTAGGAAAGTCGGTGCCAATTCCGCCGAAAATTGCCGACGAGCCGCCAGCAGGAAGCCGACCAGAACCGTGCCAGTCGCAACACAAGTCACGAGAAAAAATCGCTCGTCAAACTTTTCTTTTAAAGTCACCTCAAGGTTGTCGCGATCGACGAAAAGCGGCTCCGCCCGCTTGAAACGATCGGTCCAATATTCATCGAACGCGCCGTGCGCAATCAGGTCCCACTGAATGTAGAGGATCGTCAGCACCAAACCCAATAGCGCAACGATCATCCAAGCGCCCTTGCGGCTGCTCATGAGTTGAAGATTCGAAACAATATGCGCGAAATGGCCTATCGCCATGGCTAATAGCAACGCGAGGATCGGCACCTGAATGATGTTCATGCGGCCCCACGCACGCATTTGATTAAGCACAGGGAGATGATGCCAGGCCCAGGTGAACAACGCCGACTCGCCGCTCCAGGATAAATAGTTTATGAACACGAGCCAGGCCGCGATCGTGATGAAAAGACGGCGCTGCCGTAACGCAACCGCGAAATTGGCTTGGATTGAAATGGCGAAGAAGCCAATGAGCAGCGTCGCTGCGATGCCAAAGTAGTACCAGCCTTCCATGTTGGACGAAGGTGGAAATATCCACGATCCAAGGGTCTGCAACGGGCCGAACTTATACGACGTCGCATATTGGAAGTTGGGCGTGTCCCTATCCACGGTTTGCGCCATCAACTTTTGCATATGGAAAAGCCAAGGAGATGTGAGAATACCGGCGCAAACCGTGGCGCCGCCGAGATGAATTGCGTAGCGAGAAAAACAGCTTGGGCTCTCGTAGGAAGCGCCAACGAATAGATTACGCGACGGATTAAAAGCCATCGCAGCGACGTAAGCGGGGATCAAAAACAAAGCGTAAATAATGTAATAGGGATAACCCGCGGTAAGAAGCATAACGAGCGCGGCGCCAAATAACATGGAGCCAGATTTTATTTTTCTTGAATCCGTCGCGATAGTCGCGCCATATAGAAGCCAAGGGATCCACGCCGCGCAATGCAACGCATTGGGCAAGCGCAGCAACTCGGTCACCTTCAGGCTGATGACCGAGATCACCACGGTCACTAGCGCTACGGGCGCGGTGACGGTCAAACGACGCAGCCAACAAAACAAGCCTACACCGAAAATGCTGATTCCAAGCATCGTAAAGATTTGATAGTCCCAGGGTGAAAAGTGGCCAAAGAGCTTGAAGTAAGCAAAATACAGCAGGTTCAGCGGATAAAAGGGTTGGGCAAAGGGATTGGAAAAGAAAGGATATCCGGCGCCCTCTGTCGGCGACCACAACGGGAAATGGCCGCTGTTCCAAATCGATAGCAGGTAGACTTTATAAATATAGTAAAGATACCCAAAGTCGTTACCGATGCCGATGCTGTTCAACGTGTAAGGAGCGAGAAAAATAAACGGCCACACTATGACGGCAATAATGTAACCTCGATCAGTCATGTTCAGAAGTAATCGAAATAAAGTGAATTGTTTAAGCCACTGTACGTGGCGTTAGCGAACGCTACAACGCTTGATTGGACAATTCTCACGCTCTCAAGCAATAGAGCGCTGAAATTCGTGTCCGCGAATTCGGCGGGTTGGAAAACCGTGTTCCCTTGAATCCATTTATTGCCTACGAAAGACTTCACCGCTGTAGGGGGTGCGATTCATCGCGCCCTTTTCGCGCGAAATCCGCAATGCAAAAAGTCGCAGCCGCGTCCGCGTGCTACGCCGCCGCCGATTCCGCGATGGCCGCCATGCCGACGGCCAGCGCGCTCCTGTACGCGCGGTCGATAGCGAGGCTGTCCAGAGCCGAACGGATCACCGCTTGGGCGGTGCGCTCGTCGTTGATGTGGCGATCGTAGATCGGCTCGAACATGTCCGAGTGATCTTCGTCGGCCACCATGTGAACCTTGGTGTTGATGTCGAGTTTTTCGATGCTGCCGCCCTGATCGGCGACACGCTTGTGCGCAAAGCGCGCCGTGAAGCCGCCGCCTTTGACGATGGCCGGATTGTTTTTTCTCTCGGTGATGTGATTGACCGTCAACGCTTCGATCCACGGCCGGGTGGTCGCCAGATACATCCACGCCATCAGCGCCGCGCGCACGCCGGGGAGCAGATTCGCCTCCGCCGTGGCAGCCGCCATCTGCTCGTCGGTCAAGTGCGCCGAACCCATGCGCTTGTCGAAAATCAATTCGTCCTTCTCGTGCTCCCAGATCGCCCGCTTGACATCGAGCGGCGCCTTCACCGCCGCCGCGCCCCAGCAATCGCGCCGGCTCTTGATGTAATGCGGATAGTGAAGGTCCCACACTTTCTGCCGCGCCGGCGTCAGCTTGACGGAAAACAGCTGTATATACTCCGGCGTTTCGAAATGTTTGTTGACGATACTGTTCAATTCTTCACGAACTTTCGGCCAAAGACTCATGTGCCTACCTCCTGAATAATAGCTTCCCCAAAAACCTTCGCTACCTTCCAGTCACAGATTTCTCGCCTCGCTCGAAATGACGCTCGGTTCTGTCATCTCGAACGGAGTGAGAGATCTTTCCCATCACTCCAGCACTCCATTACTCCAGTGCAACCTTCTCCTGCGCCCGGGCAATCCCTTCACGGAAGATCACATTCAAATCCAGAGACTCCTTTGCCGCTTGAATCGCCGCGGCTTCCTTCTCGCCGGTGGCGTACTCAGCGAGAAACGGCAAAAACATGTCGCTATGCTTCTCGTCGGCCTGGCTGTGCGCCTGCAGATTGGGAATCTGCTTCCAGGTAAAACCCATCTCGTCCATCCATTTTTTCGCCATGCGCGTCGACTGGCCGCCGCCGAGAGCGCCGAGCAGCCGGTCGTCGTTGCACCACTCGGTAATGGTCATTGCCGCCAAACTCTCGGTCCAAGGCTTAATCCGCGTCATCCAGCCCCAGGCATAGAGCACGGTCATGGTGGTCGGCAGCGGTTTGGAGTGAATGATTTCCTCCGCAGTCAGTCCCACTGACGCGCCTTGGCGAATGATCAAATGCAAATGGCCGTAGTCGGAGAAATCGTCCTTGATGATCTCTTCATACTCATGGGCGAGAATCTTCTGCTTCACCGCCATCACCGGACAATTGGCCGAGACGTAAGACCAGCAATCACGCCGGTGCCGCACATAATGGCTCTGCTGCGTCACCATGATCGCCGCCCGCGGCTTGGTCATGCGGATGGAAAAGTAGTGCTCCAACTCCGGCGAGCGAATGTAATCGCGCACCAGCTCTCCCAAGCACTTGCGCCACTGTTTTTCGGTCACGGCTTCGCCTCTTTGTAGAGTCGGTCAATCAACCCTTCCTGAACCAAACGGTCGACGATGCTGTTGTCGTAGAGCCTGCTCTTCGCCGCTTCTTTGCTCCCGACCATCTCAAGCACCGTATCGACCGCCGCCGGCTCGACTCGCGGCACCGCTTCCAGATACTTCATGACGAATTCGTAGTGCACGTCCGCCGAGCCGCCGCGCTGTCCCATATACTTTGCCAACACGGCGTAGGCTTGCTGCTTGCGCTGCTTCAACGTCGCGATGCCTTCGATATAAGCGGCGATGATTCCCTCGACCATCTTTGGCGCCCGGCGGTAAAAATCGTTGCTCACCGCCAGCAAATTCATCGAGAATGGAATCCCCAGCTCGGCAGCGTCGAGCAATTTTCGCGCATCGCCGCCGGGCGATTGTGACGACAATCGCCCCACCGACTGGCCGCTGCGATAACCGATATCGGCTTCGATGACGCCGCCGAATTGGCGCAGCTCGGTCTTGCCTTCGAGATTGAGTTTGCGCAGCACCAAGCGTGTGACGAACTCGCTGGTCGAGCCGAACCGGGTGATGCCAAGAGTCTTACCGGCCAACTGCTCCGGCCGCTGAATATCGGGATGAACCCACAGCTGCATCCCGGGCCGGTTGGTGTTGCTGCCGATCGCGATGATCGGCGCGCCCTTGAGGATCGCCGCGATCACCGCATTGCTCGCCCCCAACGCCGCATGCAGACTGCCGCCGACCAACGCTTGCACGACCACGGCGCCGGAACTGATGTAAACCAACTCGGCATTGATGCCGCGCCGCTCGAAGGCACCGCTCTCCTTGGCCATCCAAACCCCGGCCATGGTCGGACTCAACGCGCTGGTGCCGATCTTGATATTCTCCGGCGCCGCCTGCCCGGCAAAGGACTCGGCGGCAACAAGGAAGACAATTGCCAGCAGCAGTGAACGAAGAGGGAATGACGTCATCCGAAACCTTGAACTTTCGAACCCTTGAACCTTGAACAAAAAATCAGACCGGCCAACCATGTTTCGAGACATCGACGCGATTGCCTTCGACGTCTTTAATCCAGCTCTCGGCAATCGCTCCGTAAGTATTTTCTTCGGCGGTCGTGTTGGCGATTCTCTCGATCTCTTCAACACTTTCGACCTTGAAACCGAAGTGATGAATGCCCCAAGGATATTTGTCGCTGTGAATCAGCGCCAAATCCATATGGCCGTCGGATAAATAAATCGTCCCTCCAGGCCGCCGATGCTTCTCTTCCATGCCGAAGACTCTCTTGTAGTACTCCGCGGTTTTGTCGAGATCCTCGACGTTGATCGCGATATGTCTGATACGTGGTTTTTCCATAGGTCCTCCTTAAAGTGTCTTGAGTCGATTCAATAGCAGATCTAGCACCTAGCACGGCTCCGAACTCATACTATCCTCCCCCGCCCCGGGGGAGGACGAAGGTGGGGGCTCAGTCAGCGCGCGATATATCGCTTCTTTAACATCCTCTATCTTTGTCAGCACTTGATCATTCCAGAAACGGAGCACTTCGTATCCTTGAATATTCAGCCAACGGTCTCGCGATGTATCATAGCGATGTCGTTCGGCGTGCTGCCCGCCATCCAACTCCACGATTAATTTTTTCTCCAAACAGACAAAATCCACTATGTACGAGCCTATCGGTCGCTGGCGGCGAAATTTACAACCACCCACTTGACGCATGCGCAGATTGCGCCAAAAAATCTGTTCAGCATCGGTGAGATGGCTGCGTAGCTTCCTCGCCCTTTTCAGTGCCGCTTGCACCTGGCCCCCATCCTAGCCTTCCCCCGAGACAGACTGTGTCGCAATTGTCATTTCGAGGTGAAGCCGAGAAATCTCTTCTTCGTATGTGGCTGAAAACACGAGATCCCTCGCTGCGCTCGGGATGACAGATGTGGGGCGTTTGCGCATTACGACACAGCCTCAGACGGGGGAAGGGACATCACGGTCACATAAGGCGCACCGAATCAAAGCTTGAGGATAGATCGCGCCCATCGCCAACCCTTTTCCATTCTCCATTATCCATAATCAATTAATTTTCTCCATCGCCCGCGCCACGCCCTCACGATACAGCGCAAACAAATCCAACGACTCCTTGACCGCGTTCAAGGCCATTTCTTCCTTCTCGCCGGTCGCATACTTTTCCAGAAACGGCAGAAACATATCGCTATGCTCTTCATCCGCTTGTGAATGAACCACAAAGTTGGGCATATCGCGCCAGGGGATGCCCATGTCTTCGGTCCAGCGCCTGCCCATGCGCGTCGAGTGGCCTCCGCCGATATCCCTGAGCAGCCGGTCGTCGTTGGTCCATTCGGTCACGGTCAACGCCGACACCCCTTCTATCCAATTCTTGGCGTGGGTCAGCCAGGCCCAAGCATAGAGCGTCGCGGTGGTCGTCGCGATCGGTTTGGTGTCGATGACCTGCTGCGGCGTCAGGCCAAGCTTCTCGGCCTGCTTGATGATCAATTGCAGATGGCCGAAGTCGGAGAACTGGTCTTTGATCACCTCGCCGTATTCATGTTGCAGGATCGCCTGCTTCACTCCCATGACCGGACAGTTGGCGGACACATGCGCCCAGCAATCGCGCCGGTGGCGGATGTAAAGCCCCAACTGCGTGATCATCAACTGCGCCCGCGGCCTGGTCATTTTCACCGAAAAGTAATGCTCCAGCTCCGGCGAGCGCATATGGTCGCGCACCATTTCGCCGATTGTCTTACGCCAGTCAGCTACCTGCATAAACTCCCCCAGCTACTTGTACAGACCGTCGAAAAACCCTTCGTGCACCAGACGGTCTATAATAGCGTTGTCGTAGAATCTGCTCGGAGCTATATCCGATTTACCCTCCCATGCCAACACGGTTTGAATGCCCGCTGGGTCCACTTTCGGCACCCGTTCGAGATATTTGGCCGCGTAATCATAGGAATCCTCCACGTCGGACTTGCGCAGATACTTTCTGATAATCTCGACCGCGATCGGCTTGCGCCGCTTGATGGTTGCGACGCCTTCGCTGTAGGCTCTGAGCATACCCTCGACCAGTTTTTGCGAGTTTTTGTAATACTCGCGGTTCACCGCGAACAAATCCATTGGAAAGGGGATCTTGAGCTCCGCCAAGTCCGCCAATCCGTAGGCCTTTGGGTCGGGCTTCACCGAGCGCACGGCGCCGGCGATCATCCCGGCGCGAAACGACGCGTCGGTCTCGGGCGCGCCGCCCAGGGCTTGCAGCTTGACCTTGTCCTTCAAGCCGATTTTCTCAAGCGCGACCAGCGTCAAGTAGTGCGTCGTCGAGCCATGGCGCGAGATGCCGAGCGTCTTGCCTTGCAGCTGTTCCGGCCGTTTGATCTCAGGCTGCACCCACAACGTCATCGCCGCCAGGTTCGCTACGGAACCCACTGAAACCAACGGCGCGCCTTGCAACGTCGCGGCGATCACCGCGTTGCCAGCGCCGGCGACGACTTCGACCTCGCCGCCCATCATCGCCTGCACTGCGACGCTGCCAGCGCCGATGTAAAGCAGCTCGCCGCGCACGCCGTATTTTTCGAAAGCACCGGTGTCCTTGGCGACCCATAACCCGGCAAAAATCGAACTGATCGAAGAGTAGGCGATTCGCACCCGCGGCAGCTGCGGCGTCGCCGCCCACAGGGTCGAAAGCGTTAGCCCATAAAACACAAGGACCGGGAAAATGATTTTTTTCATGCTTCCCCCTCGCCGCTGGGTTATGGTTTTTTGTAGAGCTTGTCGATGAATCCTTCGCGCACCATCCTGTCGACCATGGAGTTATCGGCAAAAGTCTCGAGCGGCACTCCCGACTTGCCCATGAATTCCAATATTGAGTTTATCGCTTCCGGCTCGACTCGTGGAGTTCTCTCCAGGTAGGTAATCGAATCCTGATAAATTTCATCGATCTTTTTTTGATCGCGCAGCCGAGCGTATTTGGCGATCGTCTTGTTGGCCCGCTCCTTCTGAAAGTGAATCGCCGCCACTCCTTCCGTGTACGCCCGCGTCATGCGGTCGACCACTTGAGGGAATTTTTTAAGGTCCTCGCGGGAGTAAGCAATCACATCCATCGAATAGAAGAAGCCGAGGTCTTCGAGCTTGAGCAACACCCGCGGCTGCGCCGTGCCGTCGACCCGCAGGCTCGATGTCACCGCGCCGGCGATCTGCTTGTTCTGAAACGCCGAACTGACTTCCATGGTGCCGCCCATCTGTCGAACGTTGACCGTGCTCTCCAAGCCGTATTTTTTAAGAATCATCCGGGTGAGATTGTCGGTTACCGATCCGAAACGGGTGACGCCGAGGGTTTTACCTTTGAGCTCTTCGATGCGAGTCATTTCAGGTTGGACGAAAAGGCGATGATAGGGGCGATTGGCAGTGCTCAACACCGAGACCAATGGCGCGCCGCGCAATACGGCGGCGATCACGGCATTGGTTGCGGCGATGCCGCCGACCACATCGCCACCCAGCAAGGCCTGAACCACCGTCGGCCCGGAAGAAATGTAGATCAGCTCGGCATCGATGCCGTATTTTTCATAAGCGCCGATTTCCTTCGCCATCCACATCCCCGCGGCCATGGCACCGACCGTGGAGTAGCCCATGACGAATTTGCGAAGCTCCGCCGAAGCACCGGGCATCGGCATGCTTAAATAAAGCACTTGGATAAACGTGAGGATGAAAAATCGCGGCACCACTCGCATCGATACCTCCGTTCCGATCACGGCAAACGTACCGTCGTTAGCGTTATGAGCAACCCAAACTTTCTACAGGGCAGAGCGTTCAGGCGTATTAACAAAAGCAACCCCTGTGCCACCGGGATGATCCGACAATAGCGCACAATAAGAGGTTCGATCGACTATTATGCGCCGTCACTGCACAGGGAAGCGTCAGCCCTTGCCCAAGAATTCGCCAACTCCGGACAACGGTCGTTCAACGGCTCGTAAGCGATCCGTCCGAGCATCAGCGGCGGCGTCGCCGCGTTCACGTTGGCTACGTCGCGGACTACCGAGCGGGGCCGTTCAACTCGCGTCCGAGGAACTCGGTAACCAGCGGCCAAGTCAGATCGGCGAGATAAGGATTGTAACCATCCGACTCGGTGGATGCGAAGCCATGGTGGCCGAAGTGGAAATAGTGCCATTCTAAAGATTGGCCGTTGGCATGAAAACTTTCCATGACCCGCTGCTGCACTGGAAAGGTGCTGTGCTGGTCATGGCCGCCGTAGAGAATCATCGACGGACATTGGATCTCGCGTGCGGCATCGCAGGGATGGCGCGGCCGGATTTTGGTCGGCTGTTCGTCGCGCACCGACGGATAGTAGGCGACGAAGGCGCGCGCCGTCGGCGTCGCCGCGACGAAGTGGATGCCCAGCCGCCCGCCCATGCAGTAACCGACAACCCCGACCCGCGCGCCGTCGACGTCGCTGCGCGATAAACAATAGCGCCAGCCACGGTCGATGACCCGGACAAAATCCGGATCGGGCGTCTTATTCTGAATCTCCGTGCCTTTGTCGATATGCGTCTCCGCCGGATAACCCAGCATATGATACAGATTGGGCACCACCGCGGTGTAACCCAACTGGGCGAATTTATACGCGGCGGTTTTCAAATAGCCGGTCAAGCCCGAATGTTGATGGATCATCAGAATCGCCGGCCCTTTATCGGCGCGCTCGGGATGGGCGATGTAGCCTTCGATGCCATCCTTCGCTTCTTTCAGACCGCTGGTAACGACCCTATTCATGTTTTTCCCCTCCTCGCTCCGACCTTGGGAGATAACTCGACCGCAATTACGGCTTCTTGAAGACTTTATCGAAGAAGCCTTCGCGCGACAGCTTGTCGACGATCGAATTGTCCTGAAACGTATCCAACGAAACGCCCTTCTTGCCCATGAACTCAAGGATCGTCTGCACGGCTTCGGGTTCGGCTCGAGGAACCCGGTCCAAATAGGTCATCGCATCGTCATAAAATTGATCGATAAGTTTGGCATCATTAAGACGCGCGTATTTGGCGATGATCTTCAGCGCCCGCTCCTTTTCCCGATGCATGAACGCCAATCCGTCAATATAAGCGCGCACCATGTTTTCAACCGCCTCGGGGTTGCGCCGCAAGTAGTCGCGTTGGACCGCGATCATGTTCATGGAATACGGAATGCCCATGTCGACCAAACGCACGAGGATTTTCGGCTGGCTTGGCGGCGACACGCGCAGTTCCGAGGTGACCGCTCCGGCGATCAGGCGATTTTGAAACGCCGCCGCCACTTCAATGGTGCCGCCCATCTGCCGAACATTGACCGCTCCTTCCAAACCATTTTTGCGCAACAGGATACGGGTCAAGTTATCAGTGATCGAACCGAAGCGCGTTACCCCGAGCGATTTACCGCGCAAATCCTCCAGACGGTTGATGTCCGGCTGTACGAACAACCGGTGATACGGCCGGTTGGCCGTGCCGCCGACCGCGACGATCGGCGCGCCGTTCAAGACCGCGTTGACGACCGCGTTGCTCGCCGCGCTCACCACCTGCAGATCGCCGCCGAGAAGCGCCTGCACGGATAAAGGTCCCGAGGTAATCAGCAGAATGTCGCTTTGCAACCCGTATTTTTCGAACGCGCCGCTATCCTTCGCCATCCACACGCCCGCCGCCATTGGGCCGATCGACGAGTATGCTACGGTCATCTTGGTTTGAGCCCCGGCGCGCGTCGCCCAGGCCGAAGAGAACGCTACCAACAATGCGCAAATCTGAAGCGAGATAGATGATCGGATCATGTCGGCTCCGTTGGTTATCATTTAAAACGTGTTCCGCGCCCTTCGACCAGGCTGACCGCCAGGATTAGGCGCGATACTTTAAGTGAATTTTGCGAGCTATCCAAAAGCCCTCTCTCCACTCCTATTGCGCCGTGGTTTTTCGAAACAACTCGACAACCTCGTTGTAACGGCGACCCCATTTGAGCGGCGAAACGACATGAGTCTCCGTTCCGGGTTCGGTCAGCCACTTGACGTCGGCGCGAGTGGTCCAGCGAGACTGTTTGTGCGCCATGATTTCTTGAGCCGGTTTCGAAAGATAATAGTCGAGCAGCAATGCCGCCGCGTGGGGACGCGCGGTCTTCGACGTGATCGCAATCACCGATGGAGGTTTCACGATGGTAGGATTGGTGAAGACATAATCGACCGGTGCGCCTTTGGTTTTGAATTCCACAGCGTTGTGAATATAACCGTCGATGAACAGATCGTGCTCGCCGGCCGCGGTCAACTGCGTGATCAGAGAATGGTTTCTTTTGAGCTTCAAACCCTGCTCGGTCACGAGCCTTCTTAAGAAAGCTGCGGCCTTGTTCTCGCCCATGAGATCGATCATGCCGGCGAACCAGTCATGGGCGTCTTGATCCAGCACCAATCTTCCCTTCCAGCGCGGCTGCAGCAAATCCTCGTACGACTTGGGTGCCTCCCCGGGCTTCACCCTCGTGACGTTAAAGATCATCGCGTATCCGGTCGCGAAGGTAGTCGCCAGGAACCCTTCAGGGTCGGTGAAGCCAGGTCGCAGAAAAGCCACCATCGGGCTCTTGTATCGAGCAACGATTTTCTTATCCAGGAGCTCAGGCATGAACGTTCCGCGCAATGAAATCACGTCGGCGCTGGGGACCCCCGAGCGCGATTCCGTCACCGCGCGGTTGACGACCTGCTCGGCTCCCAACCGCGTATAGCGCATCTCGATGAAAGGGTACTGTTTGGCGAACCCTCTGGTGAGCTCGTCGTTGTCGGGGGCATTGATCGAACCATAGTGGTATAGCACGCCTTCTTTCTTCGCCCCGTCCATGAGAGACTTCACTCGCTGCTCCGGCGGCTTGCGATTGATATCCGCCAACAGGCTCTCCACGTTCGTTTCAGCGGCATGAAGCGTCGAACTGCAAAACCAGCTAATCACCACGAGAAACACCCAACTGCTTCTCACGAAGCGATTCACGAGGTTTTCCATTCTGGCATGCCGTGCGCGAGCGTGCAGCATAAGCCTACAAGCCCTTCGTTTCCGCATTCTGTTTTACGTCCTGTGCCTCTTTGATCGCGCGCCACACTTTTTCCGGCGTCAGCGGCAGCGTCTTCACCCGCGCCCCGGTGCTCCAGAAGACCGCATTCGCCACCGCCGGGGCGACCGGGATGATGCCGCCTTCGCCCAAGCCTTTGGCGCCGTAGGGTCCCGGCCCGTTACCATCTTCAATCAAGATCGATTCGAACTCGTCCGGCACGTCGTCGAAGGTAGGCACCTTGTAGTCGACCAGCGACGAATTGATGATCTGCCCGCCTTCCCATTGATAGGCTTCGTAAAACGTGTGGCCGAAACCCATCATCGCCGAGCCTTCGTCCTGTCCCTCGCACTGCAGCGGATGGATCGCTTTGCCGGCGTCGGCGGCGGTGACATATTTCTCGACATGAACTTTGCCGGTTTCCTGATCGACGCTCACCTCGACCGCGCCGATGCCGATCTCCCAGAACAGCGGATTGGCCGGCGTCGGCGCCATGCCGCTATGGGCATAGCCGGTGCCGACCAATTCGCCGCCCTGGTCGGCGAAGTGATGATTGATAAGCGTGCCGTAGCTCACCTTCTTGCCACCGGCGATCGCATTGCCGTCTTTCAAAGTAATCGCCTCTTCCGGACATTCAAAATGCTCGACCGCGAGCTCGACAATTTGCCGGCGCGCGTCGCCTCCTGCCAACTCAACCGCCTTGCCCATCACCGTGGTCGAACGGCTCGAACCGGTGGAGCGGTCGAAGGGCGTGAACGCCGTGTCGATCGGTCTTATCGTCACGCGGTCAAGCGGCACATGCAGCTCCTCGGCGATGATCTGGCTCATGATCGTCTTGGCGCCCTGGCCCAACTCCGAAGTGCCGCACATGAACACCACGCTGCCGTCGGCGAGAATATGCACGGTCGAGGTCGACGCCAGCGGCGCGCCGGGATCGGTGGTGCCAAAGCCGCAACCACGGCCGTGGCCTTCTTTGGACACCGGTCCGTCCCAGCCCAACTTGTCGGTGACCAGCTTGAAACCCTTGGCCAAGTCGGTATCGAGCGGTTTGTAGCCTGGGCGCAGCTCTTCATCTTTCTTCACAAGATTTTTGCGCCGCAGCTCCACCGGATCGATGCCCAGCTTATGGGCGATGATGTCCATCTGCGATTCGGTCGCCCAGGAAGTCTGCGGCCCGCCGATGGAACGAAACGACGCGGCGGAAACGGTGTTGGTGTAAACACAGTAGGAATTGATCTTGAGATTCGGATAACGATAGGGACCGAGAATGCGCGTCAAGGTCCGTCCCGTCACCGTCGGGCCGGTCTCGGCGTAAGCGCCGGTGTTGAGATACATCTCCGCTTGCTTCGCCACCAGTGTGCCGTCGTTTTTTACGCCGGTTTTGACTTTGCACTTGAGCGAATGGCGCCGGCAGGTCACCATCGCTTCGGCCACCGATGTGACGACCCGCACCGGCCGCTTGGCTTTGCGCGCCAGCGCCGCGACCAACGGTTCAATTTTACCGCCCGACTTGCTGCCGTAGGCGCCGCCGACGTAGTTTACATGCACGCGCACTTTGGACAACGGCGTGTGAAAAACTTCGGCGACGTCGGCGCGCACGCCGAACGGATGACCGGTGGACGTCCAAATGGTGATGCCGTCGCTGTCGACCTGGGCGATCGACGTATGCGGCTCCATCGAGTAGTGATAAATCATCGGAAACTCGAACTCGTCCTCGACAATCACATCCGCCTCGGCGAAACCCTTTTCAACATCGCCCTTGACCAGTTCGTGACGGGCGCAAATATTTCTCTCGGCGAACTCGTGCAACCGCGGCGCGCCGTCGGCCGTCGCTTCTTCAACGGTGATCACCGCCGGCAGCTCGTCATAATCGACGTGAATCTTGCTCAAAGCCTCTTCCGCGGTGGCGCGGTCAAGCGCCGCCACAGCCGCCACCGGCTGCCCGGCATAGATCACCCGTCCCGTGGCGATGATCGGCTGGTCCTTGTTTTTTCCCCGCCCCATGTAATGGCCGATGTCATCCAGATCTTTGCTGGTAAGCACCGCGATGACACCGGGCATCGCTTCGGCCTCGGCGGTGTCGATCGAACGGATGCGCGCATGCGCGCAGGGGCTGCGCAAAAACTTGCCTTCGATCATTCCTGGAACTGACAGGTCGGCAACATACTTCGCCCGGCCTGTCACCTTGTCGACACCGTCGACGCGCGGCACAGAGTTGCCGACGACGGAATAGCTACGTTTGGCAGTGCTCACCACAGAACCCCTTTCCAACTTGACACTTCCAATTGGGGAAATCGCGAGACAAATTGAGTCTTCGCTCTGCGTATACGGCCACCTTCCATCTGTCAAGGCTGATGACGCTCGAGCCGGCTTGTGCGGCCCGAATTACGATGCAATCCTTCACGCAGCTATGAGACATCCGATTAAACACCGATTATGCTTGGTCATCTTGGCAGTCCTTTGTTCTTGTTGGTCCGGGCAGGAGCGCGGCACCGCGCAATCAACCAAAGCTCGCTTGGTCGAGCTGAGCGGCTTCGATCTCGATGCGAAGAATCCCGACCGGAAACAGTTCGGCGCGCTTACGTTCATGAGCGCTTTCCAATTGAATTCCAAAGACAAGCGTTTCGGCGGGCTATCGGGATTATCGATCGGTACCGATGGCAAAATTTACGCGGTCTCAGACCGAGGCTACTGGATCTCGGCGCGAATGATTGTGAATCCTGATGGCGCGCTCGATGATCTGGTCGATTGGCACATCGCCCCCATGCTGACTCCGGCAAGAAGCCCTGTCGCCGGTTCGCTAGTGGATGCCGAAGCGTTCAGTCGCGACCGGGATGGCTCGTTCCTGGTGGCCTTTGAAGGCAAACATAGGATTTGGCGCTACGATGCGCCGCCGCACACATTTGCATCCACACCGACACCGATCGCCGTGCCGGCGGAATTATCGCGCGCGCCGCGCAACGGCGGCATCGAAGGCTTGACCACTTTGCCCGACGGCAGCCTTGTTGGCACTGACCGAAGAATTCGCCAATCCCGACGGCAGCTTCAAGGGCTGGCTGCTCGACGGCAATCGGTTTGCCGGGCTTTCTTACTTGCCTGCCAAAGGTTTTCGTGTCACCGACTGCGCCGCGCTCAAAAACGGTGACGTCGTCGTACTCGAACGGCGCTATGTGCCCTTCGGCGTCCTGTCGGCACGCTTGACGCTGGTCGACGGCACGACGATCATGCCGGGTAGTAAACTTAAGGGCAGAGAATTGCTGCGCATCGAGCCGCCCCTGGTCACCGAGAACTACGAAGGTCTCGCCGTCCAGCCAACCGCCCAGGGCGCGATGATCTACCTGGTCTCCGACGATAACTACAACCCCTTTCAACAAACCCTCTTGTTGCAATTTCTCCTGAGCGATTCGCATCATTGACAGCGCCAGGGCGACAACGCTAATTCTTGGGCATGAGCGCAACCCCGGACGAACCGACCAGCTATCGTTTCCCGGACGCCTATCTGCGTAACTTTACGACCCAGGTGTTCATGTACTTCGGCGTGCCGCGCGCGGATGCCGAGCAAGCTGCCGACGTATTAGCCAAGAGCGATCTGCGCGGCATCGACTCCCACGGCGTTGCCCGGCTGCACACCTACTTTGAAATGTTGGAACTCGGACGGATCAATCCGAAACCGAAAATCAAAATCGTCCGCGAGAAAACCAGCGTCGCCACCGTCGACGGCGACAACGGCTTGGGCCTAGTGGTCGGCCCCAAGGCCAACGAGATCGCCATGGACAAAGCGCTTCAGCATGGCTCCGGCTGGGTCAGCGTTTGCAACACCAACCACTTCGGCATCGCCGGCTACTACCCGCTGAAAGCATTGGAACGTGATTTAATCGGCTGGGCGATGACCAACACGACCAAACTGGTCGCGCCGCTCTGGGGCTCCGAGCGAATGCTCGGTACCAATCCGATCGCCATCGCCTTCCCAGGCTTGAAGGAGCCGCCCATCGTCGTCGACATGGCCACCAGCGCCGTGGCCTACGGCAAGATCGAAATCGCCCTGCGCAAAAATGAACCGGTGCCGCAAGGATGGATTGTCGATAAACACGGCCAGCAGACTACCGATCCTAAACATATGATCGACGGCGGCGCTCAGTTGCCGCTCGGCTCGGACCGGGAAATGGGCGGCCACAAAGGCTACGGCCTGGCTTCGATGGTCGATATCCTGTGCTGTGTTCTGAGCGGCGCCAACTGGGGCCCCTTCGCCCCGCCCTTCGCCCTGCGCCAGGAAATCCCCGCGCGCAGCGTCGGCAAAGGCATCGGCCACTTCTTCGGCGCCATGCAAATCGACGGCTTCATCGACAAAGACGAATTCAAAAAACAGATCGACGACTGGATCCAAGTATTCCGCAACACCAAACCCGCCCCCGGCACCAACGGCCCGCTCATCCCAGGTGATCCGGAAAGAGAAGCGGAAGCGATTCGCAGCAAGGAAGGAATTCCGTTGTTGAAACCCGTTGTCGATGATTTGCTGGATATCTCGCGACGAACCGGCATACACTTCGCTGCGGTGTAACCATTTCACTGCCATCCTGTCGTTCGATCTGAATATCCGTTTGACATCGGTGCGTTTGCTTCGATAGCTTCAGGCACAAAATGGCTTTTCGGCGGGAAGGATTTCCGGTTAGACCGTTGGTCTCGGATAACGGCAATGCGGTAGGCCGAGTCAGAAAGTTGTGAATTCCGTGCATAAAAAACCTGCGGTTGATTGGTTAGTGCTCTTTAGCGTGATCTTTGTTTTCTCCGTCGCGGTTGCTTCGGCGAACGATTTTTACCGCAACAAAACGGTTCGCGTTATCGTCGGCTTTGCTCCCGGAGGCGGTTTCGATGCCTACTCGCGGGCGATCGCGCGCCACTTGGGAAAACATATCCCGGGCAATCCTTCGGTGGTCGTGGACAACATGGCCGGCGCGGGAAGCCTGATCGCGGCCAACTATCTTTACAAGATCGCCAAGCCGGACGGGCTGACGATCGGCAACTTTCACGGTAATCAGATCATCAACCAACTCATCGGCGGGGCGGGGATTGAGTTCGACGCTCGGCGTTTCCAATGGATCGGCGTTCCGGTGAAGGACACGGGTGCTTGCGTCGTGACCAAGGCAAGCGGGATTACCAGTTTCGAGCGCTGGCGCGCCGCAAAAACGCCGGTTAAATTGGGCGGTGGCGCGTCTGGTGACACTGCCTCGGTCAGCGCGAAAATTCTCAGGGAAGCATTGGGGCTGCCGATTCAGCTTGTGATGGGCTACAAAGGAACCTCCGAGATGCGCTTGGCGGCGGAGAGCGGCGAATTGGCCGGCGCATGTTTTCAATGGGAGTCGATCAAGACCACATGGAGTAAGGGCCTGGACTCAGGCGAGTCGCTGGTCGTGCTGCAAATCAATCCCAAAGCTCATCCGGAACTTGCGCAAGTGCCCAACGCCATCGATTTCGCGAAAACCGAAGATGCGCGCCTGCTGATTCGCTTCGGCATTCACGAGCCGGCGGCGATCACACGTCCGTACGGATTGCCACCGGCAACACCGAAAGAACGGGTGGCGGTGCTGCGGCAAGCGTTCCTCGACACCTTCAAAGATCCCGCCTTCTTGGCCGATTCAGAAAAGGCCAAGTTGGAGTCCGATCCGCTATCCGGAGCGGATTTGGAACGGCTGATCGCAAGCTTTTTTAAACTTGATCCGGCGATCCTCGGCAAACTTAAGGAGTCGCTCAAGTAACGGCACGCACAGCTGTCAGGCGGCATCGAAGCACTGCCCCGCAGTCCGCTTTGGGGTATCGAAGACTCGGCCCAAGAGGGTTCGCAGCGAGCTGTTGGCAATCAACCCGTAGCGATTAAGCTGGATCACCTAAGGAGGACGCGAACATGACAACCAAAAGTGCGCTGCGCGAAAAGCTTGAAGCTGCCGTGCTGGAGCGCCACTGCGCCAACCATCCTTTGACGGAAAAGTGGGCGGCGGGAAAGCTCAGCCGCAACGCCATGGCGGGCTGGGCCATCGAGCAATATCACTGGATCAGCAACATCTACAGAGGCGAATTATTCAAAGCGGCCAACACGCCTCTCGAATCGCAAAAACTACTGCTCGGCAATTACCTTGAGGAAGTCGATCCCGAGCGGCCGCATCTGGATATCATCCTCAGATTTGCCGCGGCCAACGGCGCCAATGTCGACGAGGTCAAGCGCGGTCGCGGTCTACCGACAACCGAGGCCTGGGTCGCCTGGTTCAACCGGGCTTGCAAGGAAGAATCGTTCATCGCTAGTATCGCGGCCACCAATATCGGCACCGAATCCCAGTCACCGATGCTTTACAGCAAGGTGCTGCCAGCCTTGCGCGAGATTTACCGCTTTGACGAAAAGGCCATCGAGCACTTCTCGCTCCACTCCGTGGCCGATGTCGAGCATGGCGGCAAAGGTTTCGATATCCTCGACCGCTACGCCGCCACGCCGGAGCTGCAACAGCTGGCCATCCATTACGCCCGCGAGAGCGCGCGCATGCGCTGGTTTTTCTTCGATGGCATCTATCTCCACTATGAGATGGGCTATAACCTCCAGGATAACGTCCCCGCCTATCGAGGCTAGTCACGATAAACTGAATGACCCTCGGCTCCGAGCCGAGGGGTTCTGAATTCGTCGACTAGAAGTCGACTCTTCCTTTCGTCATTCTGGCGTAGAGCCTGCCCCGGACCTGATCCGGGGCCGGAATCCAGGTTTTCTTTGGCTTGCCAACGAAACCGAAGATCGATGCCGGCCTTCGCCGGCATGACAAATCCATTCTTCGCCTGAAGGCGCGGGATTTCAACCATCCCCGAAAGGGACATTAAAAAAGGCATCGATTATCGACAAACCGGAACTGCACCTTATCGCCGCCAGCGTCAAAAAGCGTTACGCGGCTGCTCGGTACTAAAAGAAATTTTTCAGGCTTCAGGAACGGAAGCGATCCGGAGCAAAGAAGGGATACCGCTATTGAAACCGGTGGTGGATGACTTGTTGGATATATCGAAAAGGACCGGTGTTCCGTTTGAAGCAAAACCGCGATTTTCCTAGCGCAGCACCGCCGCAACCGAATGGGAAAGAGATTTTCACCACGAAGGCACGAAGGACACGAAGGGTTGGGATAAATTATTTTCCGAACTTCGTGATCTTCGTGTCCTTCGTGGTGAGATTGAATTTTCCATTTACGAGCGGCAACTTGAGAGCACCAGTCGCAAAAATTTGCGCAAGCCGCGGAAACTATCAAAACGAAACTCTCCAATGATTGACACGCTCGCCAGTTCAGCGATATGGCTTCGAGCAGAAAAAAAGTGGTTAAGAATTCCGATACAGGGGAGGCGCTGTGTTAAGCAATGAAGACAACGAGTTCGCGTGTCGTGTCGGGCCGGGAACGCCCATGGGCGAGCTGTTTCGGCGCTTCTGGCTGCCCGCGATGCTGCCCGAAGAGTTGCCCAAGGCGGATTGCCCGCCCGTGCGCCTGCGCCTGCTCGGCGAGGACCTGGTCGCCTTCCGCGACTCAAATGGCGCAATCGGCGTCGTCGAGGCTCACTGCCCCCACCGTGGCGCCTCCCTCTACTTCGGGCGCAACGAGGAGTGCGGCATTCGCTGCGTCTACCATGGCTGGAAATTTGACGTCGCCGGCAACTGCGTCGACATGCCATCCGAGCCGGCCGAGAGTAACTTCAAAGACAAGATCCACATCACGGCTTACCCGACGGTCCTCCACGGCGGCCTGATCTGGGTTTACATGGGGCCGCAACATCTCCGCGCCGAGTTACCCGAATTGGAGTGGACCCGAGTTCCCGATAGCCACCGCTCGGTGTCGAAGTGGTACCAGGAGACCAACTACCTCCAGGGGTACGAGGGTGACATCGACAGCTCTCACGCTTCGTTCCTGCACACCTATCTGGACCCGGCGGCCTCGCCCACTGGCGACGGCAGCGCCATCGATCCGAGGCAGAAGGCGCTGGACAGGGCGCCCAAGATCGTCGTCAACGACACCGACTACGGCTTTCGCTACGGCGCCCGTCGTACGATCGGCGAGGGAACCTACAACTGGCGGGTGACCCAGGCTCTACTCCCGACCTACAGCCTCATCCCCTTCATCCGCTTCCCGGCCGGCGGACGAGCCTGGATTCCGGTCGACGACAATCGCACCATGACCTTCTACATCTCCTACCACCCGGATCGGCCGCTGATCGACCAGGACCTTGCGATGCGCCGCACGGGACGCGCGTTTCCCCCCGAGTTGATCCCCGGCACGTTCTTGCCGAAGCGCAACATGACAAATGACTACCTGCTCGATCGCGAGATCCAGCGCACTGAAACCTACACCGGCATCTGGGGCGTCAACGACCAGGATCGTGCGATACAAGAAAGCATGGGCCCGATCTACGACCGCCGCAAAGAACACCTCGGCACCAGCGACCAAGCAATCATCACCGCGCGCCGCCGTCTGCTGAATCTCGCCCGTGAACTCCAGCAGGGCATCGAGCCCTTCCCCGCGTCCCACGGCGACGTCTATCGCGTGCGCGCCATGGACGTGAACACGGCGGTCGACGACTTCGACGGCGTGATCGCCAGCCACGGGAGCGGCTTGCTCGCTAAGGTGTAGAACAACCTGAGTCAAAAATTCCTGGACAGAAGCAGTCCGACGTCAGAGAAATCGTTGAATGAGTCGACGATGGCAGCGGCGGGAAGAGCGAGGGCGCGGATCTGCACCTTTTTCAAGGGGGAACCATCCCATCTTCGGGAAAAAGGGGCAAAGGGAGATCCGTGGAATGGGCGGGGAAACTTGCAGCGAACTTCAGTGACAGGACACGAGATTGCGCGACATACCATGTGCGACGGACACTGTATTCCTTATCCACCGTCCAGCGGCGTCGGAGCCGCATGGCATGTACGTTCCATTTCCGCCTGAATGGGCGCACCGCAAGCGGATGCGCGCGGTCTGATACCGCATCCGGGGCGCTGCGCTGGGGCACGTCGGCGATGGTGATCCAACGGCGCGACCCGGTATCGACCGACGATCTTCCGGCCGCTCGACTGGGTGTCCCCTTCAGCGAGGCGACGGTCCACCAGTTGGTGCTGGCCGTCTGGTGGCGAAGCCGAAGAATGCTGATGGGAACGCGACCGGTGCCGTCAACACGGCCGGCTACAACATCCACCATCCGCTGCTCGCTGCCCGTCCCGACGTTGTCAGCGCATCTCACACTCATACCGCCTTCGGCACGCCATGGTCGGCCAACGTCGAGCCGTTCCGCGCGATCAGTCAGGAGTCGTGTGCCTTCGTGTTCGACCAGGCGCTCTTCGACGATGAGGAAGTGGAAGTGCTTTCGATCGATGGCGGCAAGCGCATCGCCGCGGCGCCTCGGCAACAAGAAGTTTTGCATCCTGCGCCAAACCACGGCCTGCTCACAGTCGGCCGGTCGGTGGAAGAATCGATCGGATGGTTCGTGTTGGCCGAGCGGGTGGCCGAGGTGCACGTGAAAGCGCCGAACGGGCGAGCGATCTCTGACGAGGCCGCGGCGGCTGCGGCGTCGACCCTTGCCCTTGACGCCGTCGGATGGCGCATGTTCCAGTGGCTCCAGCGGTCAGCTCGTCCCCGATCCATCGGTGGTCGACTGAACAGAGTGCCCAGCCAAGCACGCGTCGGAGCGGCAAGTCGTCTTTCAGACGCGGACAGGACTGTCCGCGCTCATCTGGTTCTAATAAGAAAATAATAGCGGGGCAGGGACCCAGCAGCGTTACAGGTCTTGACGGCGAAGCCGGCCAGCGATATTTATCAATGCGAGCGGTGAGCACGGGTCCAAATACCGGGCGCGAGGATGAAAAACCCCGGGGCGTCAGGACAAGTTCTTTAAGAACGCTGAATCCTGTTTTCAGGAGCGCCATTTCTCATTGTGACACCGCTCATTTTTTTGCCTGCCAAATCCGTAGAGTCCTGAACGTAGCCAGGGCCCAGAATCCAAGTTCAATAAAGCGATTCATTGAGCGTCAGAAGAATATTCGCCGCGATATGAAAAAGGTCGCCGCCTCAGCGCTGATTGTTGGCGCGGCTGGTCGACCGCGTTCCGGCACAGAAAAACTTTCCTAGGAGAAACGCCATGCGCGAAGATATGGCCAAAGTGATCGTCGAACGGCCGAGGCGGGGAGCTTCGGGTCGGCTCAAGGGCCGGTTGCGCGGCAACTGGGAAGCGCAGCCGATCAAGCAAGGAATGAAGTTTCTTTTGGCGGAGTACCAAGTCGCTCAACGAGAATCTTGCGCCCCTGCGGCGTTATCTTGCCCGCCAGGTCGGTCGGCCGTGGTCGAAAGTTTACTCTGGAGATTAGCGCCCATCTCAAAGCAACCAACGCGGTACAGCAGCATGTGCGCGATCATCTCAAAGACTACGTTGCGGTCAAGGTGACCCTGAACAAGGCGGGCGAGCCGATAAGTGCGGCTCGTTGGTGGCGTTGGTACGACTTCTATGTCGATCCGCACGATGGCATCCTCAAGCGGGCAAAAGCCGAAACGGACAAAGCGCGGAAACGCGCCAAGGAACAACGACGGCAACGCCTTGCGCTCGCGCAGAGCAAGATCAACAGGATAAACTTGGCCCCTGGGTCGGATCTGCGACGATTAGGTGGCATTTGGTTTGCCGTGAGCTTCTCGATATCTCCCGAACGGACTGAGATCATCAACCAAAAACGTCAGCTGTCCACCAAAGAGTTGCGTCAACGGAACCTGATCAATCAGGCGGTCTAAGGCGAACGATCATTAACAGAGCTGCGAGCTAGATAATCGTTTCAAGTCCATGTTTTCGAATAACGCCGAGGAGCCGCAGCGCCGGTCCGCCGGGCTTTCTTTCGCCGCGTTCCCAAGCCGACACCAGATTTTTCGATACGTTCATGTAACGCGCAAAGACCG
>CAWFJP010000015.1:0-229939 GCA_963816145.1 uncultured delta proteobacterium | reverse complement strand
TGCGGCCTTAATCGGGGTCGTGACACTGCTTTTTGGAGCGTCTGGAGTTCTCGGGCAGTTGCAGACCTCGCTCAACACAATCTGGGGCGTTCAACCCAAGCAAGGGCGGGGCATCCTCGGCATTGTCCAAGATCGAATCCTCTCCTTTGGTTTTTTCCTGGTGGTTGGCTTCCTGCTCTTGGTTTCCCTTCTTCTCACGGCAGCCGTCTCTCTTGTGGGGAGGATCGTAGGCGGGACGGTCCCGGGAATGGAGACATTGGCCCAAATCGTGAACTCTATTCTGTCGCTGGCGCTGATCACAGTGCTCTTCGCCATGATATTCAAGTTCCTGCCTGACGCCAAGATCGCGTGGCACGACGTATGGATCGGCGCCTTCATTACCGCTGTGCTCTTCACGGTTGGGAAGCTTGTGCTGGGACTTTATCTTGGAAAGAGCGGCGTTAGCTCTTCCTACGGCGCAGCAGGCTCACTCATTGTGTTGCTCTTATGGGTATATTATTCCTCGCAGATCCTTTTTTTCGGAGCGGAGTTCACCCAGGTTTATGCAAGCCGATTCGGCTCACGCGTGGCTCCTGCCGACAATGCGGTTGCCGTCCCGAGGCACCTTCAAGCCTCAGACTGCGCGGCCGGGCGATCAGCCTCTGTCAGGAGGAAAGGAAGTTGTTTCGTGAAAAGAGGGCGAGGAGCGGCCATCCACTCACGGCCCTTTGATGGCTTGTCTGTTTTGAAGTCTCATAGGGGTTTTCCCTGAATATCACTTCATCCATATGGAATATGCGGCCGTCGAGGCTATTGATCCGTTTCACTGTTGCACCCAGCCATAGAGGCGGTAGCCAGAACTGAAACCAGAGACGCCATGAACGAGGAGAAAATTTCGCCACCCGGTATAACTACACCCGAAACCCCTTCAGGTACGCCACGGCCGTCTGGCAGCGGTTCGCAACAAATGGCGAAGGAGGCCGCCCAAACTGCAAAAACCAAAATTGAAACGCTAAAGAGCGCAGCTCAGGAGCAGGGAGGCGCAGCAGTCGAGGAAATTAAGACGGTTGCGCAATCCGCGACTCGACAGGCTCAGGAGGCTGGGCGCGACTTTATCCATCGAGCAAAAGGAAAATCTTGCTCAGAAGGTGGACCAATACACCGGAGGCGATGCGTGCGGCTTGTGAAAAGCTCCGTAGCGAGGAAGGCAATGTGCTCGCAGGTCCAGCCCAAAAGGCGGTCGACCAACTCGAACGAATGTCCGGCTACCTGCGCGAAAAACAGCCCGCTGACGTTCTCGATGATCTAGAATCATATGCGCGCCGCAGACCCGAGGTGGTATTCGGAGGTCTTTTTGTCGTGGGTTTAGCCGCGGCGAGATTCTTTAAGGCATCCCGGAAAACGACCGCGTCCGGGCCGAAGACATCGTGCGAGCGAATCCCACCTCGCCGGTGCAGCCTTGCCGCCCCTCAACCAGGCTTTGGCCTCCAGCCGACGTCACCGTCGACGTTTTAAACTCTTCGATGCCATGAATAGACGAGGAATCCAGCATCGTCTATCTCCTCAAAAAGCTCAGAGACGATACGACCGCTCTGGTCCGCGATGAGATCTCGCTCGCGAAAACAGAGATCAGCGAGAAAATTGCCACCACCTCCCGCAACGTCGGCTACCTTGCCGCCGGGGCGCTTGTTGCCTATGCCGCCCTGATCCTAATCCTTCAGGGCATTAGCTTACTGCTTCGGGAGCTGTTCATATTGGGAGGTATGAACGAGGCCAGTGCGACTCTGCTCGGTTTTCTCATTGTCGGGGCCGTAGTCGGCATGATTGGCGCCAGTCCTGATTGTCAAGGCCCTGGACACGCTGAAAAAAGAACCCTTACTCCAACCAAAACCGCCGAGACCCTCAAAGAAGACAAAGAATGGGTCCAGAGCAAAGTCCATGACAAACGAAGACCTCCACGATCAAGAGCCTCGCTCTTCAACCGAAATTGAATCTGACATCCGCCAGACACGTGGTCGAATGGACGCGACCCTCGATGAGCTAAGCGATCGCATGACGGCGCGCTCACTGTTAAACTCCGCCCTGGACTGGTGGGAATCGCGAGACGCAGACGCTCGCAGTCGCAGTGCGGCAAGGGACGCTTACGAGACCGTCGCGTCGGCGTGTCAAGGAGAATCCCACTCCCATCTCTGTTGTCGGGGCTGGTGTGGTTTGGATGATCACTGAGGCCGCCACCAACGATGACGAGGAAACGGGATCGATCGCTGGGGATCATTCTCCGTATAAAGGGACGCGCTCGAGAGCGGCGGCACGCCTTCCTCTACCCCGACGAATACTTGGAAGAGCAAAAGGAGATCGGCGATCGGGCACGGGCGGCTTGGCTGAGAACGCGAAAAACAAACTCGGAGAAGCAAAAGAAGCAGTTTCCGAAGTTGCAGGGAGCGCTAAGGAGAAGGTGGCTGCTTTGGGTGAGGCGGCAAACCAGACTGCCGGAGGACCTCGGTCGAGGCGCACAAGATGTGTATCAAGAAGGCCGCTCGACTGCGACGAAGGTTGGCCGCAACATCGAGAGTGGATACCACTCAAGCGCGGAACAGGTGGAGAACGCCATGGAGGAATATCCTCTCGCCGTGGGATCGGTTTCGCTGCTTTGGGGGCCTTAATTGGTGTGCTTCTTCCAGGCACCCGTCGGGAGGACGAGCTGCTGGGCGAGCATTCAGATCAACTGGTCAAGGCGACCAAAGCAAAAGGCGAAGAACTGCTCCAACGCGGCAAGGCAGTCGCGCAACGCGTCACCGAGAGCGCGGTGGAAGAAGCCGCGAGCAGGGCCTCACGCCAGAAACAGTGGGTGAGAGAATATCCGAATTCGCCGGAAAAGTCGGAGAGGTAGTTCAGAAGGCCAAGGAAGAGGTAGGAACGGCGGCAAAAGATGAGAAACTAACCGTAGAGCAACTGAAGGCAGAAGCCTCGTCCGCTGCCGAAGGCGGCAAGCAGGATCGAAAAGGCAGCGTACAGAAAAAATCGGACGAGGGATAAAAACGGCCTCCCAGCTTATCCATCAACATGCTCAAAGTTTTTCGCGTGTGAGAGTTCGCACGGAATATTGAACCAAGGAGTGACCTGCGCTTGCTTTCTTAATATTTGTTAGAGCCGATATGCCGACGACACGCAGTTATCAACAACAGTGTTAAAGATCACAAGGGCATTTTGCTTAGCTGAGGTGTCGCCCCCTCGGGTGACGTGGTAGACTAATGGAAAATATGGGGTCCTGGCTGGGTTTGGCATGACCCCCGTAGATGAGACGCTTATAACTGACGTTCTGCGGGTTCATCCTTAAATCTGAGCTACGACTCCGGTTGGAAGAGCTCGCCTTCATCTCGGAACGAACTAAGAACCTGGGGCGTAAGATTGAAGCGAACATCTTTATGCGATGTTTTAGATGCATACCCCTTTCTCGATGAAGCCACCAAAAACAAAAAGTGACGCCGCCTCCGCCCTTGTCAGCATAAGAAACGTCCTACTCACGGCATTCGTCGTGGCCATACTCTATTTTGCACGCGATCTGCTCATTCCCCTGGCCCTTGCTGCCCTTTTAACCTTTCTGTTGGCGCCGCTGGTCAGCAGGCTCGAACGTTGGATGGGGCGCATAGCCGCAGTCCTGCTGGTGGCGGCGATGATCTTCAGCGTAATTGCGATGGCTGGTTGGGTGCTCACTCGGCAACTCGTGGATCTCGCGGCGAGGCTCCCAGACTACAAGGTCAACATCGAAACCAAAATCTGTTCCTTCCAATTGCCAAGCGGCGGCGTGTTTAAGCGCCTCTCCGAAACGGTGGAGGAACTAAAGAAGGATCTCCGCGGTTCCGATGAGCCGACAGTTTCCGAGAGCTCGGGAAAACCGGCTACCGCCGTTGCCCTGCCGGCCAAAGCATCCCCTAAGCTACCGGTGCAAGTCGTCGAGACTTCAAAGGCGAATCCCCTGCAGCTTTTGCAGGTCATAATTTCGCCGCTCCTAGGGCCGCTGGGCACTACCGGGCTCGTCGTTCTACTCGTCATTTTTATGCTCCTAAAGCGCGAAGATCTCCGCAGCCGACTCATCCGGCTCATCGGTCAGGGAAACATCAGTGTCACCACTCGCGCGATGGACGATGCAAACCAGCGCGTCTCGCGCTACCTGCTCATGCAGTTCGTGGTCAATGTGATCTACGGCACGGCCGTGGCCATCGGTCTTTTCTTCATCGGCGTGCCAAATGCAATCCTTTGGGGGGCTTTCGCCACTGCGCTGCGCTTCATTCCCTATATTGGCCCGTGGATTGCAGCGGCATTCCCCGTTATCCTTTCCCTCGCGGTCTCGCCGAGCTGGATGATGCCCCTGATCACGCTAGGGCTTTTCGTTTTGCTTGAATTGATTTGCAGCAACATGATTGAGCCCTGGCTTTATGGCTCAAGCACGGGGTTTCTTCGATCGCGCTCGTGGTCGCCGCGGTCTTTTGGACCTGGTTGTGGGGAGCGATTGGACTCCTGCTTGCAACGCCGCTCACCGTATGTCTGGTCGTCATGGGGCGGCACGTCCCACAGCTCGCCTTTCTGAGCGTCATGCTCAGTGATGAGGAGGCGCTCTCCCGTGCAGAAGAGTGTTACCATCGACTGCTCACGGTTGGCTTGAATGAAGCAAGCGAGCTAACCGACACCTACCTGAAGGCAAATTCGCTGACTGCGCTTTACGATGCTGTGCTCATCCCCGTCATTACAGCCGCTGAGACCGATCACCAGCGAGGGTCGCTGGACAATGAACAGCGAGATTTCGTCGAGCAGGGCATCCGCGACATCATCGAAGACGTCGGGACGGGCCCGGCTCCTGAATCCAGTCCTATCGAGGACAAAAGGGAGACTGAGGGTTCGCCGCCGCCCGCTCTAGTTCCAGCTCGCCGTGTCTGTTGCCTGCCGGCGCGGGCGGACCGGGATGAAATCGCGGGAACCATGCTTGCGCGCTTGCTTGAGCAACAAGGCTTCCAGGCGCAGAACGCATCGGCGGAATTAGCAGCCGGTGAATTGGTCAAAATGGTCGGTGAAGCTGACGGGGATGCCGTTTGCATCTCTGTCGTCGCGCCCTCCACGGTCATCCACGCGCGCTATCTCTGCGGGAAACTGCGCGCACAACTTCCGAATCTCAAGATCGTCGTGGGCCTGTGGGGCGCTACTGAAAACATCACCCAGGCGGCGCAGCGTCTGCGCGATTCCGGGGCGAACAAGGTTGTGACTACCCTAAATGATGCCGTCCTCCAGCTCTCCGCGGACGCTGAGGAGCGCGCCTGGGCTCGCAAACTCCCGCATGACCTGGACATTAGCCAGGCGAAATACCATTCATCCGAAGCGCCAGTCGGCACTACCGTCAATAGTTGATCAGGGATTGGAGAAGCTAGGGCGAGGCAATCCGCTCATGCCCATTTTTTAAAAGAATCCAACTCGTGACCCGGACATCATTGTCAATCCGCAAGCTAGGGGACGCGGCCGAATAAAACGTAGGCCAAAGGCTTGTCGGGACTACGAACGTCCTGCTCATGGTGGTCGTCATCGCCACAATTATTTTGCACGCGAGATCTGCTCATCCCTTTGGCGCTCGCCGCACTCGACCTTGCCGTTGGCGCGCCTCGCAGCTGGATAAATCATGGCATATAATATTTTTCCTTTGGTTTACCTCGGGCCTGGTCCGATGTGGTCTCCGCTGCCTTTGGCACAGCAACTCAATACTTGAAACTCCTTGAGCGCTGGGGATTCAATCACCGTAATGCCGTCGGCCGTCTTCGAACATGAGTTTGATATGGCGATATACAGCGTGCCAAGAGCCCTATTTCGCCGCCGCGACGTTGATCACGGAAGTTGCGAGCTTGGTGAGCTTTCTGTCGGTATCAGACTCTTCGGTAAATGTCGTCTGAAGTAGTTGCGCCCCTTCGTTATCGCCCAGCAATTGGGCGTAGGTTCGAGCACACCCGTAACCAGCCATTTCGTAATGCTCGACACGTTGGGCGGCGGCAATCAGGCCGGCGTCACGCACTTCATCGTCCGCTTCCTCCTCTATCATCTCCGCCCCTTCCTTAAGCACGCCTTCCATGCCTTTACACTTGGGGCCTCGCGTCGCTTGATCATGGCTGCTGAGAATCTTCTCCAAACGAACTGCATGTTCTTTGGTTTGTTCAAGATGCTCTTTGAAACCGGCCGCGAGCTGCTCATTGCTCGCCGCTTTGACCATTTTGGGCAGAGCTGCAATGATTTGTTTCTCTGCGCTGTAGAGGTCCTTTAGCTCGTGAACGTAAAGGTCTTTGAGGGTATTAAGTTCCATATTCTGTTTATGTTTGTTGTTGTTTTGAAACTGGGAATGATTCCAATAGACGCGAATTAATCGAACCTCGGCCGCCTTCCGGCCGTTCGGATCCTTGTCTCTGTCGACGATTTAAGCATCTGTGGGGATTCTCTTTGCCCTTGAGCAAATCAAGGCTAGCCTGGAGACATCCCAGCGAGAATTGCCTTGCAATGCGGTACTGTAGCTCATTCACGAAACTGAACACACAAGCCTCCGCCGCCCGCGATTGCCTTTCCGGCTAACTCAGGAAAAACAGGAGCCTTGCCCATCCCGCGATGTCTTCCTGCAAGCCAGGCTGTCGTTCGCGAAGCGGCGGTTTTCTGCGTTTCCCTAACAACTGCACTCGCTGACGGCTAATTATCTTGCTTGCGGCATTGTTGTTCACCACTCCACCGCCAGGAGTTCGGGCGTTGAAAGGTGGGCGTAGTCTGCTGCTATCGATTGAACGAAAGACAGCTACGTTTCATCTTCACAGAAAATAATTCCACCGAAGCAGCCATCGGACACCTGGAAGCGAGGTGATCCTTACGAGGAATATATCGGCCGCCGGAGTCGCTAGGTCGCACCGCTGTTCCTCTCCTGGCTGGACGTTCCCGCCGGGCGGCGCTGCCTGGATGTTGGGTGTGGCACGGGAACGCTATGCACCTCGATTCTGGATCGGTGTTCGCTAATTCGCCGGTAGGCGGGGATCCCTCCGAAGGTTTCTTCGAAAGGGGAATCAACGTGTGTGTTATCCGTGGAATGGAAAATATTGGAACGTCACCGGGGTGCCCCAAAGGGAGACCACCGTCCCCTCAAATACGGACCGGCTCGACCTTCCAGATATCGCGCGCGTATTCCTTAATGGTGCGGTCGCTTGAGAATTTTCCCATTCGAGCGGTGTTTAGAATGGCCATTTTCGACCAGCGCGATTTCTCACGGAAGGCGGCGTCCACTTTTTTCTGGCACTCGCTGTAAGACTCGAAGTCCGGCAAGCAGAGGAACGGATCGCTATAGTAAAGGTTGTCGCGGAGCATTGTCAGGACGCCGGGCGGCTCGTCGGGAGTGAAGTAGTTCGACCCCACCCAGTCCACGACGGCGCGCAATTCCTCATTCTTTTTTAAGTATTCCTGCGGGTCGTAACCTTTCTTAAACAGTTCGGCGACTTTTTCGACGGTCATTCCGAAGATGAAGATGTTGTCCTCACCGACCTCCTCCTTGATCTCGACGTTTGCACCGTCCAGCGTGCCAATCGTCACGGCTCCATTGAGAGCGAGTTTCATGTTGCCGGTGCCTGAGGCCTCCTTGCCCGCCGTGGAAATTTGTTCGGAGAGGTCGGCTGCGGGCACAATGCGTTGGGCGAGAGAGACGCGATAGTTCGGAAGGAAAACGACTTTTATCCTGTCCTCAATGCGCTTGTCGTTGTTGATACAGTTGCCCACCGCGTTGATAGCCTTGATGATACACTTGGCCATGTCGTATCCGGGCGCGGCCTTGGCGGCAAAGACGAAGACTCGCGGCGTGATTTCGAGATCCGGGTTTTGTAATAGGCGGCGGTAAAGCGCGAGGATGTGCAGGAGGTTAAGGTGCTGACGTTTGTATTCGTGCAGACGTTTGATTTGCACATCGAAAAGTGCGGTGGGATTTACCGCGACGCCGCAGTCTCTTTTGATGATACTTGCCAGATCGACCTTGTTCGCGTGCTTGATGTTCATGAAATCTATCTGGAATTGCGAATCGTCCGCGAACTCTTCAAGAGTGCGAAGCTTGTCGAGATCACGTTCCCAGCCATGACCGATTTTTGAAGTAATTAGCCCGCTGAGGCGAGGATTGCAGGCCAAGAGCCAGCGTCGCGGAGTAATTCCGTTAGTCTTGTTGTTAAATTTGCCCGGATAGAGAGCGTCGAATTCGGGGAAGAGATCCTTTTTGAGAAGCTTGGTATGCAGCGCGGCCACTCCATTGACCGAATGGCCGCCAACGACCGAAAGATGCGCCATTCGTACCATCTGCGGAGAGCCTTCTTCTATCAGGGACAGGATCTGCTTCTTCTCCGTGTCTCCCGGCCACTTCGCTTCCACTTCCTCCATGAAGCGCTCGTTGATCTCGAAAATGATCTGCAGGTGACGCGGCACGACCTTCTGGAAGATTCCCACACTCCATTTTTCCAGAGCTTCCGGCAGGAGGGTGTGATTGGTGTATGCAAAGGTGCGGATGACAATTGACCAGGCCTTTTCCCAGGCAATTCCGTATTCATCATGCAGAATGCGCTGAAGCTCGACCACTGCGATGGCTGGGTGCGTGTCGTTGAGCTGGATGGCGACCTTCTCCGGGAAGTCTTCCCAGTCATCGTTCGTCCTGCGAAAGCGACGGATGATGTCCTTGAGCGAACAGGCAACGAAAAAATACTGCTGGAGCAGGCGAAGCTCTTTTCCGCTCTCGGTCTTGTCATTCGGGTAAAGAACTTTCGAAATGGTTTCACTGTGATTCTTTTCGCGAACGGCTTCCTCGTAACCGCCGCGGTTGAAGGCCTCAAAGTCGAATTCCTCCGACGCCCGCGATTCCCAGAGGCGCAGGAAGTTGACGGTTTCGGTTCCGTAGCCGGGGACTGGAATGTCATAGGGAACGCCGAGCAATTTTCTCCAGCCCATCCAGCGCGGGACGTAGTTGCCCCTGTCGTCGAAGATGTTCTCGACGTAACCATAAACTTGAATTTCCGTGGTCTGCTCCGGCCGGACGATTTCCCAAGGCGTTCCGTATTGCATCCATGCGTCCGGCAGTTCGACCTGATAGCCATTAAGGAATTTCTGCTTGAAGAGTCCGTATTGGTAATGGATTCCGTAGCCGATGGCTGGTAAATCGAGCGTCGCCAACGAGTCGAGGAAGCACGCCGCGAGACGGCCAAGACCGCCATTGCCCAGCCCCATGTCGTACTCCTCCTCTCGGAGTCCCTCGTAGTCCAGACCCAGTTCCTCGAGGGCATGCACCATATTGTGGATGACTCCCGCGTTGTGGAGACTGTTGGAAAAGAGCCGCCCCATGAGGAATTCCAAGGAGAGATAATAGACCCGCTTGGCGTTCTTATCGTTATTAACGGTGGCGGTGGCAATCATGCGTTCGACAACGATGCTCTGAACCGCTTTGGACGTGGCCAGCCACCAGTCGCGCTTCGATGCGGTCGAAGTATCGCGGGCCAACCTGAATTTCAGGCTGTTTAGGATTAGACCTTTAAGTCCGGTAACGGACTTTTCGAGCGAGGATTGAAACACTGAGGACATTGTGCCTGAACTACAAGGTGTTTGGTTTCACGAGTCAATTCTGCACGATGAAAGCGTTGCGCATGCCAAAGCCGAGAGCGTCAAAAAGTTCGGGGACAATGCGTCGGGTCACGCCAAAGCTGATCTTAGGTCGCATCCTTGGGACGGATGCCGCCCACCTGCGCGATTATGCCTTTGTAACCATGCTCATGATAGCGCCTGAGGTGCTCGCAAATCATTCCGTCTTCCGCTGCGCCAAGCCCGCATGAGAACCTTTTGGGCTATGAGCGCACTTCGAGGCAGTCGCTGAGCTCGGGGTCGTTCGGCACCCACCATCCGCGCCAACATCTTGACGCGCACAGCCTATCCGATTAACAGGGAGAGACATGCGACTGGCCGACTTCATCTTGCGTGACATGGAAAGTATCCTGGTGGAATGGGAGGCGTTTGCTTCCACCCTATTCCCGGCTGCGGCGAGCATGACCCCACTGGCCTTGCGCGATCACGCGAAACAAATTCTGGAGGCTGTGGCGAAAGATTTGTCAACCTCGCAGACGAAGCAAGCTCAGGCCGACAAATCCCTGGGGAGAGCCCCGAAATTGATGGAAGCCCCGGAGACAGCAGCACAAACGCACGCGGTTCTGCGGGCGCGAAGCGGATTCGACATCAGCCAGCTGGCCGCCGAGTACCGCGCTCTGCGCGCCAGCGTCCTTCGCCTATGGACCGAAGCGTGTCAGCCCAATGAACTTAATCTGGAGGATCTCATCCGCTTCAATGAGGCCATCGACCAAGCGCTCGCCGAATCGATCGGATTTTTTAGCGAACAAGTGGACCGGGCGCGCAACTTGTTGCTCGGGATGCTGGGTCATGACATGCGCAACCCGCTAAACGCGATTCAGATGACAGCCTCGTACTTGGCGGCGTTGAACGCCGGGACGGAGGTATCGGAAGCAGCGTCCCGACTAATCCGCAGCGGAGCTTGCATGAAAGCGCTGCTGGACGACTTAGTTGATTTCAATCGAACTCAATTGGGCTTGGGTATCAATATTGCATTGGCCGATGTTGACTTGGCGGCAGTGTTTGCTGATGAGCTAGAACAACTGCGTGGAGCGCATCCAGCCCGCCGGCTCGAGCTGGAGGTGGTAGGCGACACTCGGGGCCCATGGGACGGCCTGCGCCTGCAGCAACTGCTCCGCAACCTCGTTTCGAACGCGATCAAGTACGGGGCGCCAGACGCGCCGGTCCGTGTGGTGCTTACCGGCGAAGAGGCCGACGTTCGCTTGGAGGTCACGAACAGCGGGCCGGCCATCGAGCGATCGGCGTTGGACCAGATCTTTGATCCACTCAAGCGAGGCCCTGCGCAACCGGACAGCCAGAATACCGACAGCGGCCTCGGGCTCGGACTGTATATCGTGCGCGAAGTTGCCCGGGCGCATGGGGGCGAGGTCGACGTGCGTTCCGACAAGGCAGAAACCGTGTTCGCAGTGCGCCTGCCTCGCCGCAATGAGGGCTCATCGCCCTGAGTAGCACCCCATGCTAGGCAACATCAGCGACCGAATCAGGCCCATTTTGTGTCCAATCGCAGTTTCTTGCTGCTCCTGGCCCACACAAAAACAAAACCGCGACGAGCATCGCCGCGGCACAAAGAAAAGGCCGTGGCGAACTCGGGCTCACCACGACCAACAAAGAACAACGCTACAGTGGCAGCCCTACGGGCTCCACCACCACAAGCGTTCTATGTTTAATCTCTTAGGAATCATGACCTCTTCACCTTTGCCACGGAAATGCTACAGGATGTCCCCATCAGTTCTCAAGCACAACCTGAAGGTCCCTGTTCCGGAATTTTGCAAACCACGAAATAGTCGAAAGACACGAAAGAAATACACTGAGCTGTTTTCGTGTCGTTCGTGTGTTTCGTGGTCGACGAACTATTCCGTGATGTCCCGGTCCACGATGGCGCCGGGGCGGGTGCTGGTGTGGGGCCATAGTTTGCGGCGGATAGATGCAGGTGTGGATGCCGGTGTGGGCGTGGTCGCCGACGATGGCGCCGAACTTTTCTGCGGCCTGTGTCAACCAGATCGTCTTTTCGCCAACCAGCGAGCGGTCGGTGGAGCCGTCGTGGCGGACGTTGGCGGTGATGGTGCCGCAGCCGAGGTTGGCATGGTCGCCGATTACGCTGTCGCCGATATAGGACAAGTGGCACGCGTTGACGCCGTCCATGAAGATGCTGGCTTTCACCTCGACAGCCTGGCCGATGCGGCAACCGTCTCCGATGGTGGTGTATGGGCGGAGCCAGCAGTTGGGTCCGATCTGGCAGTTCTCGCCGATGTACACCGGGCCGTCGATGACGACGCCGGGCCGGATGACGCTCCCTTTGCCCACGTACACGGGCCCGCTGAGATGGGCGGCGGGGCTGACTTCCCCGTGAATGGCCGGGGTCAAGGCGGTCTTCAGCATCACTACGATTGGCGTCGAGCAGGTGCCAGGAGTACCCGATCGGAAGCCAGTACCCGGCCATCTCGATAACGCGGAATTCGGAACGACTGGCGAGCGTCTCGATGGCGCTCGTGATTTCGATTTCGCCGCGGACCGATTTGGGCGTGTGGGCCAGGACATCAAAGACCTCGGGGGTGAACCGGTACACGCCCACGTTGGACAGGTGCGAGAAGATCTCGGTGGGCTTTTCCACCAGACGCACCACGCGGTTGTCAGCGGTTACCTCGTAAATGGCGAACGCGCGCGGGTCCGACACTTCCCTTTACCAGGGCGGCGGGCCAGGGGGCCTGGGCCAGCTTCCTGAGGTCGGCGGGGTCGTACAAGTCGTCGCCGTTCATCACCAGAAAGGGAGCCTCGATGTGCTTCGCGCACTGCAGGACCGCGTGGCCGGTCCCCAATTGTTCGGTTTGTTCGACGTACTGGAGCGCAATCCCGTTGTAGCGCGACCCGAAGTGTGTTCCGATCATTTCCTTGAGGTATCCGACAACGGACCAATAACCTCGCCAACGACCCCCTCGAGAGCATCCAATTGATGCGCCAGGATGGGTTTGTTAGCCACTTTGAGAAGCGGCTTGGGTTTGGTCAGGGTCAGCGGATACGTGCGGGTTGACTTGCCCGCGGCCATAATGACAGCTTTCATGCTCAAATCTCCCTCGATAGAGGCCCCATGGTACCTTACGGGTCTCCTCAGTGGCAAAATCGGGGCTGCTGTTCTCTTACTACCGCCAAGACGACCGACAATTTGGCTGAGTGTATCGGCCTATCGTGTGCGAAACCAAGAAGGTCGTCACGATTGCAGCAGGCCGCAAAATAAGGACAGACCACGTCTCCGCTGAGACTGGCTCGAGCTCGTCATCCTGATTCCGTCATGTTTTCCTCCACGTCGCCCGGGGATGTGGACGTAAGAGAACTGCACCCAAAATTGGTTATGTCCTGAATCACATTGAGTGGGCGCACTCTGTGCGCGCACATAGCGTTCGCGCACAGAGTGCGTAGTTTGCGTAGTTTGTAGGTATATGGTAGAATAGTGGGAATTAAACTCCCGGGGGAGACCGAATGGGAAAAAGTCTCGTATCAAATGCCAAGTCGTATGCGAAAAGGATCTTCGAGCACATCCGAAACGTGGTGACACGTCAGGAGAGTGCGGGAGAGGCGTGGGCGGGCGTCACCAAAGATACGCGGAAGTTGAAGAAACGTCTTGCGGAAGCGACCAAGTCCGGGCGGTCGAAAGGACGCGGAACATCTCGTCGAGAGCGGGCGAAAGTCCTATAACATGCCCACGACTACGAGGCCGCCGAAGACAAGTTTCGCCCCGCTACCATGAGCGATGACCACTATCCGTGGGCGCACACCTATCTGGGCCATGCGCTGTACCAGCAGGGCCGAGTGGTCGAGGCCATCGCGTCCTGGCAACGGGCCGACGAGGTGGTCCCCCATTCCGATGCGGCCGCCATGGCACGCAAGAAAATCCAAAACGTTGGGCGGAGCAAGCAGAACGTCATCGGCCCAACTCCAGCAACGCTCCAAAGGACGGTAAGTTGATGAGCTTCCGGTATTTCATGCCCACCGAAGTGGTGATGGGCGAGGGTACCTTCAATGTTTTGGGGGAACATGCATCCAGCTTCGGCCGCGCGCCGTTAGTGGTCGTGGGCCGGCAGTTTGCGCGAACCTCGGGACTGCTCGAACGCGCACTGGCTCAGCTCCCTGCTTCCACCAGAATTTTCGAAGGCATCGAGGAGAATCCGACAACCGAGACCTGCGAGCGAGGGGCCGCAGTCTGTCGGCCAGGGGGCTGTGATTGCCGTGATCGCCATTGGCGGGAGGGCGCCATGGACGCGGCCAAGGCTATCGCGGGCCTGGCCCTGAACGGCGGTCGCTGCCTCGATTTGTGGGCACGGACACGTTTGTGCGGGGCGCGCTACCCGTCATCGCCGTGCCTACGACGGCCGGCACCGGAAGCGAAGTCACACCCTATGCCGTACTGGTCAATCCCGAGAAGAACCAGAAATGCACCATTGGCGGCCGTGCGCTGTTTCCGGCGCTGGCTTTGCTCGACCCCGAATTGTCGGTGTCGATGCCCGCTCATGTGACGGCGAACACGGGGATTGACGCCCCTGAGTCAGGCCATGGAGGGCATGGTGGCCGTGAAATCAACCGCGTTCGGAAACGTCCTGGCGGTTGAAGCCTGCCGGCGGGTCAGGCATTGGCTACCGGTTGCGGTCAAGAGCGGGCAGGACCTCGAGGCGCGCGGCGAAATGCTGTTTGCGGCCATGCTGTCGGGGTGCGTGATTGCACAGAGCGGGACCACCCTGGTCCACGGTCTGGGCTACCACCTGACTCTTGAGTTTGGCGTGCCCCACGGGCTTGCCAACGGGGTGCTGCTCGCGCCCGCTGTGTCCGTCATAACGCCCGGTACGCCCCCAAGGAAGTCGCGGCGCTGGCCACCGCCTTGGGCTATCCCGCCGAACCGACGCCAGCAGACGCCGGAGAAGATCGTCGCCGCCCTGTACGCGTTTTCTTGCCGACCTGGGCGTCTCGCCTGCCGCCCGAGACCACGGCGTAGACCATGACCGCCTGGGCTGGTGCGCCGAACAGGTCTTTGCCAACAAAGCGCGGTTTCAGAACCAGATTGGTCCGGTTGACTTGGAGGACTTGGTCCGGTTTTACGAGCAGGCTTACGAGGGCACGCTGGATTGAGTCGTTGACGACGCCGTCACACGCTATCCAACCCAAGCGCCGGATAATCGCCGTCCTTGCGCGGGCGCATTTTCAGGGCAACCGCCAGTGCCACGACCCCTGCAACAACCAAGCAGGCAAATGTCAGCGTGTACGAAACGTGTTCGGCAAGCAGCCCGGCCATGATGGTGGCAAGCGTGAGCGGGGTGCAGACGGTGTTCATGAACCCGACATAGGTAGGGCGGCGGTCAGGGGGCGACAACGACAGCAGGTAGATACTGCCGGCGATGGCGTATCCGTTATAGGCGACCGTGGCGCAATCCGAACATTACCAGATAGGCGGGGAAATAATGGGCCAGGGTGAAGGCATGCGTTACCTCCCATTGAAGCAGCACAGCCAGGACGAGTGCCGTCAATGGGCTCAGCAACAGGGCCGCGGCAGATAACCGCAACAAAGCCACCTCGCCAAACCGCTGGGACACCCTGCCCCAGACGATGCTGGACAACCCCCCGGCCAGCGCCACCACTGCCGCAAACCAGCCGGTCCGGGAGTAAGGGGTGTCGAGATATTCGACGCCGTACAAAGACGAATACCGCCTGCGACATCGCCGCGAATGACCAGAAGCACCGATACAGGAACAGGCGCCGGTAGTCGCTGTCGCGACGGAAGATAACCGGGCCGCGTTTGAGAAAGTCCATGAACGGGACGCGACGGGCAGGCACAGGTTCGACCGGTTCCCGAACGTTCATAAAGGCGAGATACGCGAGGACGGACACGAACGTGCCGAGCAGGATAAGAAAGGCGTATTGCCGCGGCTCGGTGGTTACGGAAAGCAGCTTGACCACCACGACCCCCGCCAGAAATCCCACGACGCCGCCGAACAGTTGGCGGTATGAGAAGAGCATGTGCATACGGCGGCGGGGCACGGTCTTTGCCACAATGTCCATGAACGGAATCGTGCAGACCCCGCCGGAAGTCGAGTACACCGCATAGCATGCGAGCACTATGAGAAAAAGCGTCATAGGACTGCCGCGCCAGAAGAGGATGACTGTGGCGCACGAGCATCAGGCCCAGCAGCCGGCCAAAGGCCGACAGGATATACATCGGCATTTTGCGTTGCTGGTGTTCGATGAGGCTGCCCACAAACACGGCCGGCCAAAGCCACCCCACCGCGAAGACCGTACAGGTCAGGCCCACGCAGAACGGTGAACCCGTCAGCTTGTGGACCAATCCGGCCATCACCGTTTCCGAGGCGAAAAAGGCGGTCCCGCCTACGGCCAGCGTGCCATTGGCCACGGCCAGCCAGAAGTTGGCGGAGCTGGACGGACCAGAGGGGCCGGGACAGGATCCTCTACGTCGCGGGCGCACAAGCTTGCGGCGGGTTCACTCTCATCACCATAGCCCAAACAATTCTCTCCTCAGCCAGCCGATCAACTCAGCATCTTAATGATGTGCGTTGCGAGACTCGTCTTTGATCTCGCGATGCCTTGGGACGGGTTGCGATGTCTTGGTCTCTGGATTTTAGTACCAGTCATGGCAACCGCCATGACAAATCAACACACAGCCCCTTTGCTCAAGTATGTGAACGAGTGCTGTCCGCTTCATCCCAGGAATGAGTTCCCCAACCCTATGTACACAAGGGATCTCTCCGCTTGTGAGTTCGCTATAGATGTCTTTCAGGTTTTCCTGAAAGTTGCTCGAGTGTTTCTCCCTGGGTGCGGTAGTCTGGAAACTCCTCCAGCCAGCCGACAAACATGTCGTCTTCCTGATAGTAGATGAATCTCTTCGTTTCCACCCGTCCTCAGGTTGGATTCACGATGAAAAGGGCGGCTTGCTGGAAAAGGAGTTCACGCGCGCCTACGAAACTCGCGCGCAGATCCCCTAGAGATCTGACCATGAAACGGATCGAGCCGATCAAGAAACCGCTCCATGGCGTCATCGCCGTGCCGGGCGACAAGTCGATCGCCCACCGGGCGGTGATCTTTGGCAGTATCGCCCAAGGGCGCACGCGGATCTTCAACTTATCCGGCGGCGAGGATAATTCGCGCACGGTGCGGGCGTTTCGCCAGTTGGGTGTGGAGATCGGCCGCGATGGTGATGCGCTGTGCGTCGAGGGCAAGGGGTTCGCCGGGCTGCGCCAGGCGAGCGAAGCGATCGACTGCGGCAACTCCGGCACGACCATCCGGCTCATGTCCGGGCTGCTCTCCGGTTTACCGTTTCACAGTGAACTCGACGGCGACGCTTCGATCCGCCAACGGCCGATGCAGCGGGTGATCGATCCGTTGACTCGGATGGGCGCCAAGATTCGCAGCAAGACCGGCAACGGTTTGGCGCCGCTGGAAATCGACGGCGGTGGCCTCCATGGCATGCACTATTGCATGCCGATCGCCAGCGCTCAGGTGAAATCGGCGATTCTGCTGGCGGCGCTGCAGGCCGACGGGGAAACCCAAATCGAGGAGCCGCAGCGCTCGCGCGATCACACGGAAGTGATGATCCGCGGTTTCGGTGGCGCAGTCGGCGTGGATGGCGCGCATATTTCGCTCAAAGGCGGGCAGCTCTTGCGCGGCCAAGATCTGCGGATACCCGGTGACATTTCTTCGGCGGCGTTTTTTCTGGTCGCCGCGGCGATGATTCCCGGCTCGGACGTGACGGTCCGCAACGTCGGCTGTAATCCGACCCGCGATGGCGTCGTCGCGGTGTTGCGTGCCATGGGCGCGGCGCTTGAATTGTTCAATGAACGCACCGAGGCGGGGGAGCGGGTGGTCGACATTCGTGTTACCGGCGGTCCACTGCGCGGCGTCAATGTCGGCGCCGAATTGGTGGCGCGCACCATCGATGAATATCCGATCCTGGCGATCGCCGGCGCAGTTGCCGATGGCGTCACCCGCTTTGTCGATGTCAAGGAATTGCGCGTCAAAGAGTCCGACCGCATCGCCGCAATGACCGAGGGGCTGCGCAACCTGGGTGTCAAAGTCGAGGAAAGCGAAGACAGCATGACGATTTTCGGCGGGTCGAAGTTAAGTGGCGGCGCGGTGCGCAGTTTTGCCGACCATCGAGTGGCGATGTCGTTTGCCATCGCAGGCCTGACTAGCCGGGACGGGGTCGAGATCGACGATCCGCGCTGCGCCAGTATTTCGTTCCCGACCTTCTTCGATTTGCTGGAGCAAATTTGTTTGCAATAGCGGCAGGGAGAGAGGATAGTCGGCCCAAACCAAAGGGGAATCGGTTGATTATTGCCATCGACGGGCCGTCGGGAGCCGGCAAAAGCACTTTAGCCAAACGTTTGGCTAAGGACCTCGGATTCATTTACCTCGATACTGGCGCGATGTACCGGGCGTTGGCCTTGAAGGTCTTGCGTCAGGCGGTAGACTTGGCGGATGATAGCCGCCTTGGCCAGCTGGTAGATGAAACGGAGATCGATCTGCGCCATCGTGACGGAAACCTCGATGTGCTGCTAGACGGCGAGGATGTCAGTGGGCAGATCCGGACGCCGGCGGTTAGCCAGATGGCGTCGAAAGTATCGGCGCTGAAAAAAGTCCGTGACCGCATGTTGGTACTCCAGCGTGCCCTGGGCCGGCGCGGCAGTGTGGTGGCCGAAGGGCGCGATATCGGCACGGTGATTTTTCCCGGGGCCGACGTGAAAATCTATCTCGATGCCTCGCCGGAAGAGCGGGCTCGGCGCCGTTGCCAGGAACTCACGGCGGCCGGCCGCCAAGTGGATTTGCAGGAGACCTTGCGCGAGATCGAGGAGCGCGACCAGCGCGATCGCGGGCGCGACATTGCGCCGCTGTGCAAGGCGGCGGACGCGCTGCTGGTCGATTCGTCGTCGGTCGATGCCGAGCAAGTGGCGGCGTTGGTGCTCAATCAAATTAAGAACAAAGCAAGAGAAAATTAAATAGATCGGAGTTGGTTTTCATGGCTGAACAGGAACAACAAAAAGACCGCGCAGCGGCAGGCGGCGCCAGTGAATTCGAAGCGATGTTTGAAGAGAGCCTGCGTACGGTAAAGCCCGGCGGCATCGTCAAAGGCCGGGTCGTCGGTATTACCTCGACCCATGTTTTGATCGATGTCGGCTACAAGTCCGAGGGGCAGATCCCAATCCATGAGTTCACCGACCGGGAAGGCAACGTCAACGTCAAAGTCGGCGACGATGTCGATGTCTATTTTGACTCTTCGGAGAGCGAGAGCGGTGGCATTCAACTGTCGCGCTTGCGCGCCGAGAATCTCAAAGTCTGGGATGAGATCGAAAAGGCGTTCAATGAAGGCCGCGGCATCGAGGGGCTGATCGTTGGCAAGGTCAAAGGCGGCTTTAAAGTCGATATCGGCATCCCGGCATTTTTGCCGGGCTCCCATGTTGATATTCGGCCCAACCGCAACCTCGACCGTTTCATCGGCACCAAGGATCGCTTCGCGATTCTAAAATTCAACCGCATGCGCGGCAATGTCGTGTTGTCGCGGCGCGAACTCCTGGAAAAGGAACGCGGCGAGCTCAAGCAAGAGATTCTCAAGGTTCTTGAAGAAGGCGTGATTCTCGAAGGCGTGATCAAGAACATCACCGGTTACGGCGCTTTCGTCGATCTCGGTGGCATCGACGGTATTCTGCATATCAGCGATATGTCTTGGGGGCGAATCAGCCATCCTTCCGAAATCGTCCAAGTCGGCGAAACCGTCAAGGTCGTCGTGCTCAAGTTCGACACCGAGAAGGAGCGCATCTCCCTCGGCATGAAGCAGCTCACGCCGGACCCCTGGCAAACCGTGGCGGAGAAATACCGCATCGGTGCCCGGGTGCAGGGCAAAGTGATCAGCATCATGGACTACGGCGCGTTCGTGGAGTTGGAAAGCGGCATCGAAGGATTGATTCATATCTCCGAGATGTCCTGGACGCGTAAAGTGACCCATCCATCGAAGCTCTTGCAGGTGAACCAGCAAGTCGAAGTCGTCGTGCTCAACGTCGACCCGGGCCACCGGCGGATATCCTTGGGCTTAAAGCAGGTGATGGCCAATCCTTGGGAAGCCGCACGGGACAAATATCCGGTCGGGACCGTGGTCAGCGGCCCGGTGCGCAACATCACCGATTTCGGTATTTTTGTCGGTATCGAGGAAGGCATTGATGGCCTGGTTCATATATCGGACCTGCACTGGACCAAGAAGGTCAAACACCCATCGGAACTCTACAAAAAGGGTGACATCGTCGAAGCCAAAGTGTTGGGCGTCAATGTCGAGAATGAACGCTTCTCACTCGGCATCAAACAGATCACTCCGGATCCCTGGAAAGCTGTGGCTGACAAGTATCCTGTCGGTTCTAAGCTCAGGGGCCAGGTTACCAGCGTGCCGGACTTCGGCGTGTTCGTGCGGATCGACGAGGGCGTCGAAGGATTGATCCATGTGTCGCAATTGAGCACCGAGCGGGTCGACAAACCGTCGAGCCTGTACAAAGTCGGCGACGAGGTCGAAGCCGAGGTCGTGAGCATCGATCTCAACGACCGCAAGATCGGACTCAGCGTAAGGGCGCTGCGTCGCTCCGAAGAGCGTCAAGAGATGGAGAGCTATCTCAAACGGGAAAAAGAGGGCGGCCGGTTTTCCTTCGAGTCGCTTTTGGGCGATGAGCTGCGCTTGGATCGCGACGATGAGAGCGGCCGCGGCCGCAAAGGGCGCACCTAGCCAGCGGCGCAGCGGATTAGAGCGATTATGGCAACCAAGCATTCGGTCCTGCGCGGACTGGGGATTTTGTTCGTATTTATCCTGGTGGTTTTTTGCGGCACGTTCTTCTACGCTTATTTCAGCGGTGGCGACTCCAAAGTGTTGTCGCTATTCTCGGGCGACGGCGTCGGGGTTTTGCAGATTGAAGGGGCGATCGACGACCCGCGCGTCGTGCTTAGCGAGCTGCGGCGCTTTCGCCAGACACCCTGGATCAAGGCGGTGGTGGTGCGGATCGATAGTCCTGGGGGCGCCGTGGCGCCCACCCAAGAGATCTTCGAGGAGATTCAACGAACCAAAAAGAAAAAACCTTGCATCGCGTCCATGGGCAGTGTCGCTGCGTCGGGCGGTTATTATATCGCCAGCGCCTGCGACAAGATCTTGGCCAATCCCGGCACTATGACCGGTTCCATCGGTGTCATCATGCAGCTCAGTAACGTCGAAGAGTTGATGAAAAAAGTCGGCGTCAAAGGCATCAATATCAAAAGCGGCGCCAATAAGGATATAGGCTCGCCGTTTCAGCCGTTGTCGCCGGAGGGCCGCGACATCTTGCAATCGTTGGTTGACAATGTACATAGCCAGTTTGTCAGCGCCGTTGCCAAGGGGCGCGGCATGGACGAAGCGCGCGTGCGCAAACTTGCCGACGGTCGCATCTATTCCGGTGCCCAAGCCAAGGAACTCGGTTTGGTCGATCAATTCGGCACTTTAGAGGACGCCATCGATCTGGCGGCCAAGCGGGTCGGTCTGGACGCTGAGCCTGCGGTGTATTATTCACGCCCGGAGCGGGAGCACTTTTGGGATCGGCTGTTCATGGGAGTGTTTGGAGTACGGCTACCGGTCTCGGAGCGCGGCTGGCTGCGTTATGAATGGTCGCTATCGTTGTTGCAGTGAGAGCCGTTACCCGCTTAATTTCGTAACCAACTAAAAAATCCTTTGTTGTTGTGAGGGTGATGCTATGACCAAAAGAGACTTGATCGATGAGGTGAACAAGCGATTCCCTCATCTCTCACGGCGAGACTCGGAGGTAATTATCAACGCCATCTTCGATTCGATGGTCGATGCTCTTGCCGGCGGCGACCGCATCGAGATCCGTGGCTTTGGTAGTTTCGTCGTCAAGAACCGCCGTGCCCGGCAGGGACGCAATCCGAAAAGCGGCGCGTTGGTGTCGGTAGCGGCAAAACGAGTGCCATTTTTCAAGGTCGGCAAAGAGCTGCGCTTGCGCGTTGACGGCAAGCCATACGACCCGGAGATTGACGGAGAGGATTGATGCAGCAGCTGTGGGCGCCTTGGCGAATGGCGTATATCGATGACGGCGCCAAGGAGCCGGGTTGTATCTTTTGCACCAAGTATCGGCAGGGTGACTTGAAAGCGGGATTAGTGCTGGCGCATAGCCGGTACACGGTCGTCATGATGAACAAGTATCCCTACAACAATGGTCACCTGCTGGTCGCGCCCAAGCATCATGAGAATAGTCTGGCCAATTTAACGCCGGAAGAATATAGCGATCTAAGTGAGGTCCTGCGCCGCGCCATCGAGATCACCAAACAAGTCTATCATCCCGGCGGCGTCAATGTCGGGATGAATCTCGGCAAATGCGCCGGCGCCGGTATCGACGATCATCTGCACTGGCATATCGTGCCGCGCTGGGACGGCGACACCAATTTCATGCCGGTGGTGGCGGAGACTCGGGTGATGCCGCAGCATTTGGCCGACAGCTACGACCGGCTGGCGCCGCATTTTCAAAAACTTATGGTTTAAGTTCGCTAGGGCAACGTGATAGCTTGGCACTGCCAAGCGCAAAACGGGAACTGTCAATAATAACTCTTCCAAGGGGAGGCCAAGTCAAGTGAGTGAGGCAAAAACTTTAGGGGAACTCAAAAAGAGCGGGGTTGCGGTGTTGACTGTGCGTGATGAGATGCGCAAAAATTTGGTGCGCCATCTGGAAAGCGGCGAGCCCATCCTGCCTGGAATCGTCGGCTACCAGGACACGGTCATACCGGAAATCGAAAACGCGATTCTGTCCGGCCATCACATGGTGTTTTTGGGCGAACGGGGCCAAGGTAAATCACGCATCATCCGCGGCTTGTTAAATTTGCTCGATGAGCGGATTCCCATCGTCGATGGCTGTGAAATCAACGATAGCCCGATGGCGCCGATTTGCAGCGGCTGCCGTAAAAAGGCGGCTGAACTCGGCGATGCCTTGCCGATTCGCTGGATCGACCGCGACCAGCGCTACGGCGAGAAACTCGCTACACCCGATGTCTCGATCGCCGATATAGTCGGCGAAATCGATCCGATCAAAGTTGCCGAAGGGCGCTATCTCGCCGACGAGGAAACGATCCATTACGGCTTGGTGCCGCGCACCAACCGCGGCATCTTCGCCATCAATGAGCTGCCCGACTTGACGGAAAAAGTTCAAGTCGGCCTGTTCAACCTGATGGAAGAAAAAGACGTTCAGATCAAAGGCTACAAGATCCGCCTGCCCCTCGATGTCGTGATCGTCGCCAGCGCCAACCCGGAAGATTATACCAGCCGCGGCCGCATCATCACGCCGCTCAAGGACCGCTTCGACGTGCAGATCCGCACGCATTATCCGAAAAATATCGAAGACGAGATCAACATCATGGAGCAGGAAGCGTTGTGGACCGACAGCCGCAGCCGCAAAGTCGAAGTGCCGCGCTTCATGAAGGAGATCCTCGGTAATCTGACCTTCGAGGCGCGCAAATCCAACGAGATCAACCAGTCGTCGGGCGTCAGCGTGCGCGTGACCATCAACAACTATGAGAGCTTGATCAGCAACGCCGAGAAACGCTCGTTGCGCTGCAAGGAGAACGACATCGTGCCGCGGGTGAGCGACCTGCATGCGTTGATGGCTTCCACCGCCGGCAAGATCGAGATGGAATATGTCGGCGAAGAAAAGAAAGAAGACGAGTTGGTCGAGAAGTTGATTAACCGCTCCATCGTAAAAGTCTTCGACCAGCATTTCAGCCTCAACTCGTTGCAGAAGGTGATCGAGTATTTCAATTCCGGCTGGGGCGTCGAGGTCTCCGATCAGATGGCCGCGCAGGATTACCTTGAAGGCATTAAAGAGATACCCGGACTCAAGGAGGCGATTAAAACTTTGGGCATCCAAGAGTCGCCGGCGCTGATGGCCTCGGCCACGGAGTTCGTCCTCGAAGGACTGCATCTGCATCAGAAGCTCAACAAAGAAATGGAAGGCGGCCGGGTCACCTACGGCAAGTAGGCGCAGGGCCGTCGCGGCTCAACCGAACCCCCGAAAGATATTTAATGGTGCATATTCGCTATAGCCGCTGGACCGCCAGCGGCGGAGATTCCCTCGATCCCGAGTCGGTGTTCGATCAGTTGAACGACAACATGAACGACACGGGCGATCTGCAGCAGGCGATGCGCCGGCTGATGCAGAAGGGGCTCAAGCAGGGCGAGAAGCAGACCAAGGGCATCGAAGATCTGTTGGCGCAAGTGGCGCGCGAGATGCGCAAACTCTACGACGAGTACAAGCTGCAATCGGCGATGGACGAGGTGCAGGAGAAGCTTGACTCGGTGGTCGATCAAGAGCAGCAGACGCTCGAACAGATGGATCAATCGGGCCAAGATGTTCAGGAAAAGAAACAGTTCTTGAACGATCTGCCGGGCAAGACTAGCGACGCCATCGACAAGCTCACGTCCTACCGGTTTGAAGACTCCGGCGCTGAAAAAGATTTCGAGCAGTTGGTGATGCAGCTCGAACAGATCCGCAAGCTCGAGAACTGGCTGCGCCGGGAAGGCAGCTTGTTCCGCGGCCAAACGCCGATGGACTTCCAGCAGTCGCAGGAGATGATGGAGCGCATGGAAGACCTGCGCAAGCTCGAGTCGCAGCTGTCGAGCATGCAGTTGAAGGATGTCGATAAGGATCTGTTGGAAAAGCTTCTCGGCGGCGATCCCAAGCAGGATTTCGAGGGCATCATGCGCATGCAGTCGCTGCTCGAAGAGGGCGGTTATGTGCTGGAGAGCGGCGATCGCTTCGAGTTGACGCCCAAAGGCGTGCGCCGCATCGGCCAACTCGCCCTGCGGGATATTTATAAACAATTGCGCCGCGACGGCATGGGGCGCCACTCGACGAGCAAACGCGGCAGCCAAGAACTTATCCTTGAAAGCAACAAGCCCTATGTGCAGGGCGATCCCTTGCACATCAACATGATCCAGACTTTGAAGAACGCGCTGGTGCGCGGCGGCGGCGTGCCGGTCCGGATCAGCCCCAGGGATTTTTCGGTTTACGAAACCGAGCTCAATACCCGGGCTGCCACCGTGTTGTTGTTAGACATGAGCTGGTCGATGAGCTGGGAAGGGCGCTTCGCCGCGGCGAAAAAAGTCGCCCTGGCGATGGAGAGTCTGGTGCGGGCGCTCTATCCGCGCGACTACTTCGGCATCGTCGGTTTCTTCACCCGCGCCGTCGAACTCAAGGCCAAAGACTTGCCCCAGGCGACCTGGAACATGGGCGATCCGTTTACAAACTTGCAGGACGGCTTGCACCTGGCCTCGACCATGCTCGACCGCAAACCGAGCGCCAATCAGCAGATCATCGTCATCACCGACGGCCAGCCCACGGCCTACTGCCGGCAAGGACGGCTTTACTGCGAATGGCCGCTCAGTTTCGGCGGCATCAGCCAGCGCGCCGCCGAAGAAACTTTGAAAGAAGCCGAACGGATCACCCGCAAGGGCATCACCATCAACACCTTCATGCTCGACGACAGCCCGGTGCTGCGCGGCTTCGTCGACGATCTCACCCGCATCAACAAAGGCCGCGCCTTCTACAGCCGCCCCGACCGCCTCGGCGAGTACATGCTCGTCGACTATCTGTCGCATCAACGCAAGAAGGTCTAACGCGTGGCGCGCGTTAGACCGTTCAAATAGTTCAAAACGTTCAAGTCGTTCAAATCGTTTCCGAACGGTTTGAACCGGGTTGAGTTTTAACGACTCGAACTATTTGAACGTTTTGAACGGCTTGAACCTGCCGTAGATTTGCCGCATGCTTGACTACTGAAATTATTTTCAGTATATAGCCTTCATGCTCACGCCCCTGACCGACCGGCAAAAGGCGATCTACGATTTTCTCTTGAAGAGTATTCGCGAGCAGGGCTTTGCGCCGTCGATCCCTGAGATCGGCCGGAAGTTCAAGATCGCTTCGACCAACGGGGTTTCCGATCATCTGAAAGCGCTGGAGAAAAAGGGCTATATCCGCCGGGTCGGCAAGCGCGCCATCGAAGTCGTCAATGCTCTCGGCAAGGCGGTCATCAACGTCACCCACGAAGTGCCGATTGTCGGCCGGGTCCCCGCCGGCAAGCCGTTTTTGAGCGAGGAAAATACCGAAGGGTTCTTATCGATTCCCAGCGACATGGGCAGCGGTAAACAGTTCGCCCTCCAAGTCCAAGGCGACAGTATGATCGGCGCCGGCATCCTGGATGGCGACCGGGTGATCGTCAAGCAGCAGGCCACGGCGGAGAACGGCGAGATCGTCTGCGCTCTGATCGACGGTGAAGCGACGCTCAAACGCTTCTACAAAAAAGACGGCGTGGTCACGCTCAAAGCGGAAAATGACAAATACGCGCCCATCGTCGTCGCCGAAGGCGAGTTCCGCATCGCCGGAAAAATTGTCGGGCTGCTCCGAAAATTCTAAGAAGTTCAAATTGTTCAACCGCTACGCTCCGTTCAAAACGCTCAAGTCGTTAAAGAGGAGGAGACGATGGAAGTGAAGAATTTTGAAGACCTTGAGATTTGGAAAGATGCGCGACTGCTTACGAAAGCGATTTATCAAATGACGAAGGATGGTGACTTTGCCAAGGACTTTGCGTTGCGGGATCAAATTCGGCGGGCCGCAGTGTCGATCATGTCGAACATCGCCGAAGGATTCGAACGCGGCGGGAACCAAGAGTTTATTCAATTTCTCTATGTTGCCAAAGCCTCCTGCGGGGAAGTGCGCTCGCACCTTTACGTAGCCCTGGATCAATCCTATGTCGCGCAGAAAGATTGTGACGCCGCCAGCCAATCGTTTCGTCGCCTATCCATTATGATCAGCAACCTGATCGACTACCTAAAGCGCAGTTCCTTGAAAGGCCCAAAGTATACGGCATCGAACCAATTAAAAAGCGCGACACCTTAAATCCGATCTGCAACGTTTTGAACGACTTGAACAATTTGAACTATTTGAACGGTGCCATGCCGTCTTGGCGGAAGCTTATCCGCATGCCGTGCGAGGAGGACGGTCAATGATGGAAACCGTCAACGCAAGCAGAGCCAGGAACCAACCGTTGGCTGTGATCGATGGCGGGCAAAGCGGAACGCGGACACCGCCGATTGTGCCAAAGCCCAAGTTGCTCGACCAAGTCCGCGAAGCGATCCGCACGCGGCATTACAGCGGTAAGACCGAAAAAGCTTATGTCCATTGGATCAAGCGCTTCATATTTTTCCATAATAAACGGCATCCGATGGAAATGGCTGAGGCAGAGATCGGCCAATTCCTTTCAAGCCTTGCGATGGACGGGCACGTTAGTGCTTCTACGCAGAACCAAGCCTTCAACGCGATCTTATTTCTTTACGATCAAGTCTTGGGCAAGAAAATCGGACTCATTGACGGCGTTGTTCGCGCAAGGCGGCCGCAGCGGCTGCCGGTCGTACTGACGAAAGACGAAGTTAAGGAAATCATTAACCATATGAGCGGCGTTCCGCGCTTGATGGTGATCTTACTTTATGGTGCTGGCTTGCGCTTGATGGAGTGCTGCCGGTTGCGCGTCAAGGATATTGATTTTTATCAAAACGAAATCTTGGTTCGCGCCGGCAAAGGGAACAAAGATCGCCATACGCCCTTGCCAACTACAGTCCGAGATCCACTCATTGAGCATCTTCGAACTGTCAAGTCGCAACACGAAGCCGACCTCAAAGCTAGTCTAGGTCGAATTTCGTTACCCAACGCGCTTGACCGGAAGTATCCGAATGCCGGGAAAGAATGGGGATGGCAGTGGGTTTTCCCGGCAACGAGTCATTTCGTAGACCGCATTACCGGCGAGCGGCGCAGACACCATCTCCACGAATCTGTACTACAACGTGCGTTTAGAGAGGCGCGGCTGAAAGCCGGCGTTTTCAAACATGCCGGCTGCCACACGTTGCGCCATTCCTTTGCCACGCACTTATTGGAGAATGGCTACGATATCAGAACAGTTCAAGAACTATTGGGCCACAACGACGTAAGTACCACGATGATTTACACCCATGTGCTGAATCGAGGCGGCCAAGGCGTGCGCAGCCCCGCGGATGGGCTGTGAATCGTGGTCCCGTGCTGCTCGTATATTGAATATACGAGACCAGCGATATTGGATATACGAGCAACGCTGACAATTGACAACTTATTGATTGTAAGAGTAGTTTCAAATTGATGATTATTGGATATCCAATATACGAGATCTGTTCACTCAATGGTTGCGCGGGGCTTCAAGAATGTTGGCGCCTGGATTCTCGGAAGAAACATGTTCGGACCGATTCGCGGTTCCTGGTCCGACATGAACTGGAAAGGCTGGTGGGGGGACAACCCACCTTATCACGTTCCAACTTTCATCTTGACTCATCACGCGCGCCCGCCCATCCAGATGGAAGGCGGAACGACATTCTACTTCGTCACGGGCGGTATTCACGAGGCGCTTGACCGGGCGCGCGACGCAGCCAACGGAATGGATGTGCGCATTGGCGGCGGACCTAACACGATCCAGCAATATCTTCGTACGGGCCTCATCGATGAGCTGCACGTCGCTATCTCGCCGGTCCTGCTGGGCGGGGGAGAGCGACTGTTCGAGGGGATTGACGTGCGCGCTCTGGGATACGAATGCGTTCAGTTCGTTGCGTCGGAGAAAGCCACCCATGTTGTACTCCGGCGCCAAGGGCACAATGACGCCTAACCATCGGTTGCAGCGGACGGCCCGCTGCGCGTCCCGCCGCTGAACAGGAGCGTTGGACGTAACCACAGTAGTGCCAGGGTGATGACAAAAGGCACACATACTGATATGATGCCTTTGTGAAGCCGTTCCGGTGGGATCCGGATAAGAACGAACGGCTGAAGGCCGGGCGTGGGATATCCTTTGAAGAAATCGTCGCTGCGGTTGAGGAAGACGGCCTAAAGGACGTTCTCGTTCACCCGAACCAGCGGCGGTACCCAGGTCAGGTTGTGCTCGTTGTGGCTTATCGCAGCTATATTTTTCTCGTTCCGTCTGTCGAAGAGAAAACATATTATTTTCTGAAGACCATCATTCCAAGCCGGAAGGCGACGCGAGACTATCTTGGAGGCGGAGAGACCGATGAAGAAACTTGACCGATTTGAGCGGGAGATACTTGGCGCGTATGAAAACGGGGTACTGGTATCTGCGCGTCCAACAAAAGCCCAACTTGCCGGATTTCGGGAGGCTGCGCGTGCCACCTTTGTGAAGAACAAGCGTGTAAACATCCGACTTTCGGCAGCCGACCTGATGGATCTTCAAGCTCGTGCTTATGAGGAAGGAGTTCCTTATCAGACTCTGATCGCGAGCGTGCTGCATAAGTACGTTTCGGGACGTTTGCGCGAGACGAAGTCACGTCTAACCACCCGCTCAACACGGACGCGCGCCAAGTCAGCGCACGCCGGTTAGCGAGACCGTTCGCCCGACCGCAGACGGTCGTGCGAACGGGTCGGCGGGTGAGCCACGCTGGTTGCGCCCGCCTGCGGCGGTCGAACCAGCGGATGGAACCGATGGCCCTGCGGGCCACGGCTCACCCGCCGACCCGTTAGGCCGCACAACTCGCAACGTCTCAGTCATCAACGATGCTCAAAACCGCCGGATGTGCCGTGCGAGGAAAGGGAGTGACATGGCTAAGCTCGTGTTCGGAATGAACCAGTCCCTGGACGGCTACGTCGACCATATGGCGTTTTCGCCAAGCCCCACGCTCTTCCGCCACTTCATCGAGGAGGCTCAGGGGCAGGCGGGCAGTGTCTACGGTCGCCAGATGTATGAGATCATGCGGTACTGGGACGACGATCATCCTGAATGGAATGCAGAGGAACACGCCTTCGCGGCGGCCTGGCGGACCCAGCCGAAATGGGTCGTCTCGCGCTCGTTGAAGTCGGTCGGCCCCAACGCCAGGCTTGTTGAGGATGATCTTGAGGGCGTGATCCGCGCGTTGAAGGCCGAGCGCGACGGGGAGATCGAAGTTGCTGGCCCGGACTTGGCGCACAGCCTCACCGAACTTGGCCTAATCGATGAGTATCGAATCTACCTGCATCCCGTCGTGCTTGGTCACGGCAAACCGTATTTCGCAGGACCCCGGCCGCCGCTCCGTCTCATGACTCATGACCGGATTGGCGAGGATGTAATCAGGTTGACCTACGTTCCTGCTTGATCTCTCGCGTCCCCAGATAGCCATCGCCGCTGGCGTGTCGAAAGGTGCAACTCAGTGCGGCCTAACCAACCGGTTGCAACGGACGACCCGTTAGGCGGCAGCGACGATTCGCGTTAAACTCCGCAGTCGACCTGTCGTGGAGACACAATGCTGTCAGTACGTGCTCTCCCGCGACAGTAGTCGCGATCGATCCGTCGGAGCCACAAATCGAAATTGCGCGCAAGAAAGCAATCGCGCAACGTGCGGATTTCCGCGTTGCGGACGTGCAGGAATTACCGTTCTCAGATAAAGCCTTCGACGTCGTTGTTTCCGCTCTTGTGATTAACTTTATTTCGGATCGACCTCAGGCGCTTACTGAAATGTGCCGCGTTTGTCGGCCCCATGGTGTAATCGCCGGCTATGTTTGGGATTTCGCGGCGCAGCGTGAGCCGGTTTCCCTTATTCGGCACGGATTGCATCAGGTCGGCGCTAAACCTCCGCCTGTGCCGGGCACCGAGCATTCGGGGCTTGATGCATTAACTTCGTTGTTTGCTCGAGCGAAATTAACAGAGATCGGCAGCAGGACAATCGATGTTACGATGTCCTTTGCGGATTTCAACGAGTTCTGGGTGTCGCAAACGCCTAGTTATACTACCATGGGCAAGATGATTGCAGCACTGTCGGAGACGGATCGTGAGAACGTGATTGACTGGGTACGCGCAAGATTGCCAGCTGGCCCCGATGGCCGCATCACTTATTCAGCGCGGGCCAATGCGATCAAGGCGCTTGCACCTGCGTGATTTTAACCTACGTTCAGGAGCTGCGAATTTGCAACGTCCGCCAAACGGCTTGAAACGGATCTTCGGACCCGCTCGCTTCGCTCGCTGGCCTCGTCCGTTCAGCCTTCACGTTCGGCGGCCTTAAAGTGAAAATGCGGTCACTCGTCATTGGCTTGATAACTGCATGAAATCACCCAAGATAATAGGCCCAACGATATTTCTTCAGGTAGTCATTGTATTCATCGGCATTGGCGCTCTTGCTCTGATGCTTTGGGAGCCCCACATTGAAGGCAGAAACGCGCACGCCACGCTCTTTGAGATCTATTTTAAAGATCCCTTTTTGGCGTACGCGTATTTGGCGTCCACTCCATTTTTCGTGGCGCTCTACCAGGCATTCAAGGTGTTGGGATACATCGGACAAGATAAGGCATTCTCGCAGGCGACCGTGAAAGCTCTGCGGACAATAAAATTTTGTGCGTTAGCCATTATCGGTTTCGTTGCGTTAGGAGAACTTTTCATTATGTTGGGCAATAGTGATGATCGCGCAGGCGGAGTTTTTATGGGCATCCTCATCACTTTCGGCTCTGCCGTTATCGCCACTGCGGCAGCGATGTTTGAACAGGTTTCACAGAATGCCGTGGATATAAAATCCGAGAACGATTTAAAACGATCGAGAAACTCATAAAATGAGGGCCGCCGAACCATTGGATTGTGCGGCCGGCGGCCCGGTGAGGAATATCTTGATAGCCGCCGCCGCACATTCTTGGCGTTGGGCGGACTACCCACAGGATGTCCATTGCGAATCGTCATCAACGGCATCGGTGTCGCCGGGCCCGCTCTCGGGTACTGGCTGAGCAGGTCGGGGCACGAGGTCCTGCTCGTTGAAGAGGCGCCGCAGCTTCGCGTCGGCGGCTACATCATCGATTTCTGGGGCACCGGCTACGATATCGCAGAGCGGATGGGCCTCATCGGCGACATCCGTGCCCTCGGATATCAAGTGCGCGAGGTGCGCTTCGTCGATCGCAAGGGGCGGACGAGAGGTGGCTTCGATGTCGACGTCTTTCGCCGGATGACCAACGACCGCTTCACGAGTGTGGGACGCTCCGACGTGTCAACGACCATCTACGACGCGATCGACGGGAAGGTCGAGACGATCTTCGGCGATTCCGTGGCCCAGATCGAGGATACGGCGCAGCACGTGCGCGTCTGCTTCGACCACGCGGCAGAACGAGAAGTCGATCTCGTCATCGGCGCTGACGGCCTGCATTCTCGCGTCCGCCGACTCGCCTTCGGGCCGGACTCGGAGTTCGAGACCCCGCTCGGCTATCACGTCGCCGCGTTCGAGGCGGACAGGTATCGGGCGCGCGAAGAGCTTGTCTATACGATTCATAGTCTGCCGGGCCGCCAGATCTCGCGTTTTTCGATGCGCGATGACAAGACGCTGTTCCTCTTCATCTTCCGCGACGAGCTCATGCCCCGCCATGAGGAACCGCAGTCGGTTCTGCGGCGTGTCTTTGCTGGCGCCGGTTGGGAATGGCCGCAGATAGAGGCAGAGATCGAGCGGGCGACCAACATCTACTTCGACAGCGTGAGCCAAATTCGGATGCATCACTGGACGAATGGGCGGATCGCGCTGGTCGGCGACGCCGCGGCCTGCGTGTCGCTCATGGCCGGCGAAGGGACGGGACTGGCGATTGTCGAGGCGTATGTTCTCGCGGGCGAACTGCACGCCTGCGGCGGCGACTTCTCGACGGCGTTTGCGCGGTACGAGCGGCGGCTCATGCCGTTTCTGAAGAAGAAGCAGCAAACGGCGAAGAAGTTTGCCTCGGCGTTCGCACCGAAGACTTCGTTCGGGATCACCTTCCGCAACGTGATCACACAGCTGCTACGAGTCCCTTTGGTCGCCGACTTTGTGATCGGCCGCGATCTTCGGGACGACATCGTGCTCCCGCACTACCATCTGTCGCAGCAATGAGGGTGAACGCACGCATCTCGCGGGTGCACTGCACGGTTGAGGTTCTTGCAGCAGCCGCCCAACGAAGCGTTGCAGCAGACGGGCGAGCTTTGGGAGCGGCGGCTCCGCCGCCGCATTGGTTGCACTCGCCCGCAGCTGAACTCAGGCCTTAGACGATCCGACAAACTTCAGCTATATATGAAATGTGGCCGAACGTAAGTTTCCTGCCGATCCCCTATCATTTATTCGGAGTGTCTTCGCGGTGGTCGGATTCTGTGGACGTACCATGTTAACATGCGCTTGGGACGGAGGTTTATTGCCCGTGAAGCGATTATCTCAGCCGCCAACAGCTACGAAATCGTTGAGGCATACCCAGACGACAAATACTTTCCGAGCTATCTACTTCTTGGGCGAGCGGGCGACGACGCGTTTCATGTGCTGTTTGGTACGGATGTCGACGGTCAGAACGTTCGAATTGTCACAGCATATCATCCGAGCTTAGGGGAATGGGAGCCAGATCTAAAAACTCGAAGGAGAACCTGATGAAGTGCACGGTTTGCGGGGCTCGCATGAATGCGATCAGCACCGATTTACCATTTAAACTGTCGGACGATCGCATTGTCATTTTGAAGCAATTGCCGGTTTTACAGTGTGAAGCCTGCTGCGAGTATCTGATCGAAGATGCCGTCATGGCACGTATCGACATCCTACTCGCCCGAGGCGACAGCACTGCGGAGCTTGAAGTGATTCGTTACGCTGCTTGAGGGGCGTCTAACCAGCCGCTTCGGAGCGATCGCGAAGGGCGACGCCTAAGCGCTGCGTTAGACAGGACAGAGGAGGAGAGATGGCTCTGCAGCATCCAAACATGACAGTAGCGCATCGGCAGTTGACCGCGAAGGAGCGTCAGATTCTCGAGAAGCAGGTGCTCGTTCACGTTGGCATCGTTTTGCCAGATGGGACACCTCACGTATCGGCGATGTGGGTGGGTCTGGACGGTGAGGATATCATTCTCAACACAGCGGAGGGGCGGACCAAGGCCAACGTCCTGCGCCTCGGGAGCCCCGTCGCGCTCAGTGTCCTTGATCCTGAAAACCCCTACCGCAACCTGGGCCTGCGCGGCCGCGTGGTCGAGGTCACTAGTGAAGAGCAGGGGGCCGGCGCAGGGATTAACCGCCTTGCCAAGAAGTATCTCGGAGTCGAGGAATACCCGTATCGCGCCCCGGGAGAGCGACGGGTGCAGTTCCGGGTGCGGCCCGAGGTCGTCAGCGGTTGGGGCAACGACTAACCTGAGCGGTGTTGCGGGCAATTCCGGGGAACAATACTAAATAAACCGCGTCGATGGTCATTGCAGCGGTCCAAAGGCGATCAGTTCAAGAAGCTACACAAGGTTGGTGCTAATCGTTCGCGGTAGCAGCAGATGCGAATGCTGTCTAACGATCGGCTTGAGACAGACCTTCGGACCCGCTCGCGACGCTCGCGGGCCGCGGCTTCTCAGCCTGAGCGTTAGGTGCCACACGAAGTCGGCTTAGGCATACGAAAGGAGAAGGCGGACTAGCATGTGTCCTTTGCTCAACCCTTTGAGGTGGAAGGGATTACCAACGGTACGCTTACTACTCGTGAACCTCCTGGTCGCTGGCCTGAGCAGCGCTCTCTTGATTCTCGGTATCGAGGTATTCCAAAGGCTCAAGGCACCATATCGAGCTTTCGGCGGAGCCTACGAACTCACCCAGTTCCGACAGAGCGCACCCAATGGGCTCTCCTTCGTAGTAGATCCTAGCTTCGGCTTCCGACCTGTGCTCGGCGATGGCCCCTACACGCGCTTTGGCACGCACGCAAACGACTATGCTGCAGCGAAGCCCCCGGGGGTGAATCGGCTCCTGTTCATCGGAGACTCCGTCACCCATCGTGGTCAGATTGTCGAGGCCCTCAGAGCCGTGTATGGCTCGCAGAAGTATGAGTACTGGAATGCGGGAGTCGAGTCCTTCAATACCGTGCAAGAAGTCGAGTATTACAGGCGATTCAATCGAGCTATTCATCCTGATCACGTCATCTTGACGTTTCACCTCAACGATTTCGAGACGACGCCAGTGGCGTTTCGGGAGTCCGACGGGACCTTGGTCGTCTTCGCACCCAACTGGCCGGTTCGTCGCCTGAACCCGTGGCTCTTCCAGCACAGTTACACCTACCGTTACTGGCTCGGACTTGTAACCCCAAGGAAGACCGCGCGCTCTGAGATCATTGCAGAGGTCCGCGCGAGCCTGACAGACTTGCAGCGCATGGTCGGCGTCGATAGGGCGCGGCTCACGGTCTTGGTGTTGCCGATTCTACGGCCGTACAGCGACTGGAAGCCTGAGTACCAAGAGTACCGGCGCCTGATTCTCGGCACACTCGAATCCCTGCGGCTCCACTATTTCGACCTGCTGAAGCCTTTGAACGAGGCGCTGGCAGATGGCGTCGTCGTGACCGAGACTGGCGACAATCTTTTCTGGCACCCAAGCCGTGAGGCTGCTACATACTTTGCCAAGTACCTCAGGACACAACACCTCCTCGACGGAGTGGACGCTCCGTAATGACATTGCGGGTTGGCTGCAGAAACTTGGGTAGATGCGTATGCATTCCTACATCCTGTCCCAATGTCGGAGGGTATAGAAAGGCGAGGTAGAATTCTGTCCCAGTCCGGTCGGAACCTAACCACGCAGTGGAGCGTACGGGCCACAGTGTAGGCTCGTACACATGTGGGCATCTGCGGATGTGGCCCGCCCGCTCACCGCGAGCGTTCGCCCGACCGCAGACGGTCGTGCGAACGAGTCGGCGGGTGAGCCACGCTGGTTGCGACCGCCTGCGGCGGTCGAACCAGCGGATGGAACCGATGGCCCTGCGGGCCACAGCTCACCCGCCGACTCGTTCGCCACACGGACGATACCCAGCATTTCAACGATGTTTTTTCTGCTTACAGACCTTCGCTCTCATTTCTGGTAAACTACCGGCAATGCCGTATGAGATTAGGTTTGCCGCCGATGTGAGGCAACAGTTGAGGCATTGACGGCTAGAGAACGATCAACGGCGTTGGCTGTGATCGAGCAACAGCTTTCGCACGAGCCACTGGTCGAAACACGGAATCGAAAACCTTTGCGTCCGAATCCCGTTGCGCCTTGGGAGTTACGAATCGGAAACCTTCGGGCATTCTATGAAGTCGTTCCTGGCGACCCTGACGTGGTCCGCACCGTGGCCGTGGGGAAAAAGGAAGGAAATGTTGTTCGAATAGCCGGTAAGGAGATCGAGTTATGAAAACCATTAAGCTTGCGAGCGCTTCTCGGTCACTGGCGGAGTACGCGAAGGAATTGGATGAGCAAATAGTACTCGTCACCGAGCGCAACAGACCCATTGCGGCAGTTGTTCCATTAAAGAATGTGGATCGAGAATCCCTAGCGTTGAGTTCACATCCAGAGTTTTTGAAAATCATCACGAAGTCACGGCGGCAATTTGCTGCTGGCAAAACTTTGTCTCTAGAAGAGATGAAAAAGGCGGTTCTACCTCGCCGCGCGGCTAACAAAAGGATGGAGCGGGCGCGAAAAACGCGCGGCCATAACGGCGAGCGCTGAAGGGACAGAAATGGCACTTTCCGTGATCATGGCCCTATATGTAAGCATTGGGTTGATGTCAGCAGCTGGGTCTGTCGCTATTTCAAAGAAGCTGTTCTCTGCAAAGGCAGAGCAGATCTTCTTCGGTCTCTTCCTCGTTCCAATCGCTGGCTTCTATTTGGCGTTCACTGCCTACTTCGGCAATGAAGGAGCATGGCGACTCGAAGTCGTCGCTGTAGCCGTATTTGCTGTTCTCGGCGTATTGGGTAGTCGAGTGCCTGTTGTGCTTATGCTTGGGTACGTCCTGCATGGCCTTTGGGATCTACTTCATGAGCTGCATGCCCATGCAGGCGTGGACTTCGGCCCAAGTACGGGGACCGAGATTCCGTTGGCATATGGGGCCTTCTGTGCGACATACGATTGGTGCATGGCGGCGTACTTCTACACCCGGCGTCGCCAATGGAGTGCGGCCTGGGGGGCGTAGGCACGGTGATCCCTTGGTGAGAACCAGATGTTCCACATGTTTGTGCGCAGACGCCCAACAAGGCGTTCCACCCGCCGGCCCTTGCTGGAGGCGCAAAGCGGCGGAGGCAAGACCCGGCGGGTGAACTTTTGCGTTAGACGGCTATCGGCATCGTGAACAAGGGCGAGGCTATTCGCGATCACATAAAGAATCGTGGTTCAGATTCCGTTACTCTCGTCAAGTGCGTGGAGTATTCTTTATCGAGGTCGGCACTGACCCCCTAAGGCTTTCGAGAACGGCCCAACATCATAGGAGGACACAAAATGAAGTTCATGGTTGCTTGGAAGATTCCGCCTGGTAACTACAAGGTGGCAGTCGAACGATTCTTGACCACCGGCGCTCCCAACCCCCCCGGAGTAACCACAATCGGTCGCTGGCACGCGCCAGGTTCAACGTACGGCTGGCATGTCGTCGACGGAGACGCCACGGGGATAGCAGAACTCGAGACGGTGTGGGGAGATCTGCTGGAACTCCAAATCACGCCTGTGATTGAGGACGCCGAAGCTGCAAGCAGTTTGGCTAAGGTGCACGCAAAGTAGAACCTCGAAGTCTTTCTCTAAGGTCTCGTCCGAACGGTTTTGTGTTTGGGCCGATTGTAGAACAGCCGACTTTTGACGGCGCCGCCGAACTAGCGCATGCACCGGAGCCGGCACAGCCTGGTTTTTCAGGTTACTCCCAATGCCGTCGTGCCGGCCCGGTGATGCTTGATGTTAGGCGTCACGACAATGACGCGGTGACCTTAGCAACTACATCGAAAGGAGTGCGACATGATCGGTGTATTCGTGACGTTTCGCTACGGAGACAATTTCGACGAGCAAGCCGTGCGGAAGATCGCTGAGACTGCACGCGCAAGGTTTGAAGGAATGCCGGGCCTGCGCTCAAAGGCCTTCACGCTCAATTCCGGAAAGCGTGAGGCCGCGAACTTCTACGTTTGGGATTCCGAGGACGCGGCCAAAGCGTTCTTCACTGATCAGTTACTCGAGCAGGTGGCCGGTCTCTACGGTGTGCGCCCTAGCGTCGAGTTCGTGCAGATTGCCTCGCTCGTGGAAAACACCCGGGCGTGACGTGGTCCAGGGATGATTCTGCTGAAAAACCCGGTTGATTTTTTGTTTCGGAGACTTCGAGGTGGCGGGCTTCGTCGAGACGCAGTCCGCAGGAGTAGACGGTCGAGAGGAAGACGTGGTGGGGGGAGTTTCTGACGTGTGCCAAAATGCCACCGACTTCTTCGACGCTCAGCACGGCGGGCAGGCGGTGTTCGTTCTGAGCGCGCAGGATCGACAAGATGTGCCAATCGCGGGCCAGCACATGGACGTAGAAGAAGCGAATACCGCCGTAGCAGATGCGCATGGTCTTGGGCACCCAGCGGTTGACGTTTTTGCGATGCAGGAAGTACTCTTGGAGCTCGGGCTCGGAGATCAGATCAGGGGTTTTATCGTAGAACTCACAAAGCATACGGACCGCGCGGGTGTAGGCTTTCTGCGTGGGCTCTCCTTTCCCATTGAGTTGCAGAGTTGCCATCATGCGTTGATACCAATCGTTCATAAAACTTCTCCTTCTGTAAAAGATAGGAGAAGCTTTTACCGAACAACGCTGGTAATAGGATAGAATCGATTGTCAGGTGGGATTAACTGCCGCGCAGCGGCTTTACTTGAACCTGCCGCTTAAGACTGATGTCGAGAACGCTCGCCTTAAAGGCTCGCTTTTTCGCCACGGCTTAGCCGCATAGCGTTAGGTCGATTGAAACAATTACGTCCAATCACATCACCTCAATAACGGAGAATACCCATGAAGTACATGCTCACTTGGTCCGAACGTCCGCAAGGCTCACCGATGGAATACGAGAACGCCCAGAAGCGGATCCTAGAGGTCTTCACACAATGGAAGGCGCCGGTCAATTTCAAGATCGAGTTGTTCGTGATCCGAGTGGGAGACTGGGGTGGATATATGATGCTGGATTGCGATGATCCCACAGCGGTCCACAAGTTCTGCTCGCTGCTGCCGGCGTTTGTCTTCGAGGCCCGTCCGGTGATTCCAATCGAGGACGCTGTCCGGGTCGAATTGGAATCCATCGCCTTTCGTGACGGACTCAAAGCCAAGTGACACAACAAAGGTCCTAACCGCCGCTTGAGCCGACGACGAGTTTTGACGGATGATTCCCTTTTCTGATAGCGGCTCAATGGCATAACGTTAGGCTCTTAGCCACGTTGACGTTATGACGTTGTAACGTTAATATAACCATATGAGTTTACCGAAACGAGCTACCGTTTATTTCGAGCCGGAGATTCACCGAGCCCTGCGACTCAAGGCAGCAGCTGCCGATCGTTCCATTTCTGACATGGTCAATGACGCTGTGAAACTGGCGTTGGCCGAGGATGCGGAAGATCTCGCTGCGTTTGAAGAACGTGCTCACGAAAAGAGCGTCGACTTTGAAACCGTGGTGAGGTCGTTGAGACGGCGTGGCAAGATATAAGGTAGTCATCAAGCAATCTGCAAGCAAAGAGATTGATACGGTTGGACAAAAGAAAGACCGACAGCGAATTGTCTTACGGATTCAATCTCTAGGTGAAAATCCCAGACCGTTTGGTTGTGAAAAATTATCAGGTCACCTCGACCGGTACAGGGTGCGAGAGGGTAACTATCGTATCTTGTATTCCATCGACGATAAGAAATTTCTGGTCGACATCGTCAAAGTTGGCCACAGAAAAGACGTTTACCGATAGAGAGCCTAACCTGCCGCTGGACCCGATTCCGGCTCAGCGGCACCGCGTTAGGCCGCCGGAGGTCATAACCGATGTGACGGATTGTGCCGCCGCGCCCGACCGAAAGATCATCTATGTCGTCAATACCCACGATTGGCATGTCATGAAAATCATGTCGAAAGGCCAGGATCCAAGCGAGGCATTTATGATTGGCTTGCCTCGTATGTCCGAGACGGTTGCACTAAGCTAACGGAAAAGGAGGGAGGGCTCATGGCGCGGGTTTTGTTGATTGGCTACGATCCGGAGACTGTGGATTTTTCCGACCCTGCTTTGCCACCAGGTATGACGGCGGAGAAGGTTCGCGCCGGCATTGCGGTTGCGCTGAAGCAGTTTGCTGAACGCGGATGGGAGGCCGACGTTGGTTTCATCCGGCCTGATGAAACCGCTGGGCCGACAGCAGAGCGTCAATTAGCTTCGACGACTTATGATTGTGTTGTAATCGGAGCCGGCATCCGCCTGCCGCCCCGGCGCCTTGCAATATTCGAAGCCGTCATCAACGCTATCCACAAGGCTGCCCCAGGCGCGGCGATTGCATTCAACACGCGGCCCGAGGATAGCGCCGATGCTGCTGCCCGATGGTTGCCGGTCGGAAGCCGGCGGTAAAGGCTGGCGTCCGGCCAACGAACATGCGCACCGTCCGTCAGACGTACACCGATAGGACCGACACTCTTCGACACACTTTTCGGCTCTCATTTATCTCAAGCACAAGCGAGGTTGTTGTGCCGCCGCCTTCAGAAGTTTTATCGCGGCTACGATCGGCTGCGGTCTGGGACGAGGCATCAATTCGTCGGGCGGACAGCGATTTCCCTCGCGTTCACATTAGCTGGCGTGAGTGCGCAGGCTTCTATCTGCAGTGTTTCGAGAACGACGTATCGTCGGGTGAATTTCTTGTGACTCGGATCGAGTTCTCTAATCCCAGCGTTGAAATCAATCTCGGTGGGCAGACTCTGGAACGATGGCCTCGCGAATTATTTGTCTCGGAAGATCTCGCGACGGAGACATTGGAGCATTTTCTCAATTACGGAGAAGTGAAGCCGTTGCTTTGCTGGGTTGGCACAGGACACTTTCCGCGTGAAACGATTTGGGAAGGCCGTGAAGAACGAGAGGCTTGGGAGCGTAAGAATCGCGGATAAGGAAATTGACGCCTAGCCCGCGGCTTAAGACCGATGTCGGGAGCGCTGGCCTTTCAGGCTCGCTCTTTCGCCACGCTTAGCCGCATCGCGTTAGGCTAAGAAACCTATGCTCATCGCGGCGATTTCAGTCATTGTTATCGTAGGCCTCGTTTGGATGTTCGTCCCGCGCCGCGGTAACGAGCCGGGCTTTAAGTTTGTTTACGTGAATCAGGACGGCTCCGCCAGGGAGCTTTCACCTGGTGAGCAGGCCTATCTTTCCGAGCAGTTTTCAGGCGGTGACAGCGGTCGCCCCTACATCAAGAGCAACTACAAGAGTTCCGACGGCTGGGGTAGCCAGTCTGGCTTTATTGAGCGCCGCCGAGTTCCATCACGCATCACGATACTGCCGGTGCATCCGAACTACGATGCGCTGGAGAAAGAGCTCGGACACGACATGCTTGGCTCTCATCGTGCGGCTGGTGATATCATTGAGACAAATGCCGATGGATCCATCACTTGCACACCCAACCCGAACATTTCGCGCAAAGAGGGATTCGAGCTTTCACGACAATATGTGTTAGCAGGGCAGCGCCGCCGCGAGGCATTGGCCAAGATTTGACATGACGAAGAAAGAAGAGCCTAACCATGCGCTGCAGCAAACGGAAGTTCCTCACATCCACAATCACGGAATCGATGAGGAAGAAGTTATCGATGTGCTTTCATCCCCCGGGGAGGATCGTCCCGGCCGGGAAGGGGCACGTGTAGCAATAGGTAAAACACGAGCCGGGCGTTATCTTCGGGTGATTTATGTTCCAGACCCGCAACCGGACAGCGTCTTTGTGATTACAGCATACGAGTTGCGCGGCAAGCCATTATTAGCCTATCGAAGACGCTTACGTAGAAAAGGAAAGAGATGAAACAGAGTAAATTTCCAACCGGTTGGGACGAGCGAAAAGTACGTCGAGTGCTCAAGCATTACGAGCAGCAAACGGAAGAAGAGGCGGTCGCCGAGGATGAGGCGGTATATGAGGATTCTACTCAAGCCCTCATGGAAGTGCCGAAAGAGTTGGTTGCAACGGTTCGGGAGCTGATCGCAAAACACAAACGGTCGCGCAGAGCCTAACCCACCGCTTGACCCGATTCCAGGTCAGCGGCATAGCGTTAAATAAAGCTTCCCCCTTCCACCATTTTCTACATTTTTCGAACGCGACGTTACTTTTCTGTAGCAGTTCGATCCTGCCGATCTGAAGCTGTTGTCGGTTGCTGATCTCCGTTCGTTTGTGTCCCACTCAAGGCAGGACAGCTTTCCTGGAGTTTTCATCTATGGCGTTATCTTCCACACAAAGACTTCGTCCCGCTGCTGTAGCGACGCCGTGGACGCTTGACGAGGTCGCCGGGCGATTCGTCGAGATCTCCGGAGCGGCGGCTTCAGCAGCGTTGACGCTGACGTTTACTTTGATTCGCGAGGCGCAGGCGCATGGCGAGCCGGTGGGTTGGATTACTTTGGCGGAACATTCTTTCTATCCGCCGGATGTCGCTCAAGGCGGCACCGATCTGGCGGCGTTGGTGGTGGTGCGTTTAGCCCGCGCCGACAGCATCGCCCGCGCCGGCGAAAAGCTCCTGCGCTCCGGCGGTTTCGGCGTCATTGTGCTCGATCTCGGCGCTGCCGATATTCCGATGCCGCTGCAGACGCGCTTGACCGGCCTGGCGCATCGTCATCACACGGCGCTGATTTGTTTGACGGAAAAAACGCACGGGGCTTTTTCTCTCGGTTCGCTGGTTTCCCTGCGCGCCCATGCCGAGAAAAAACGCGTCGAAGGTAATCGCTTCGCGTGCGCTTTGCGCGTGCTCAAGGACAAGCGGCGCGGTCCGACCTGGAATTATGAAGAGCTCTATAGCGGGCCGGCTGGCCTGTGTTGATCTGCCGGCGTTCCCATTGCAGCTCTTGCTCAGGCGTCATCCCGACTGGGCCGGTTATCCGGCGGCGGTGGTGACGCAGGACAAGCCGCAGGGTTTAGTGCTGTGGGTCAATGAAAGCGCGCGCCGGCAGGGGGTGCTGCCCGGTCTGCGCTACGCCGCGGCGTTCTCCCTCGCGTCGACGCTGCGCGCCGGCGAAGTGTCGGCGGCTGAGAGTGAAACAGCGCTGGGCGAATTGACCGAGCGGCTGATGCGCTTTACTCCCGAGGTCGAGCCGGCGGCGCAGGAGCCCGGCGTCTTTTGGTTGAACGGCAGCGGTCTGCAGCGTCTCTATGCTTCGCCCAAACAGTGGGCCAGCGTTATACAGCAAGATCTCGGAGCCCAGGGATTCAATGCCAATCTCGCCGTCGGTTTCAGCCGCTTCGGCAGCTATGCGATCGCCAAAAACAAGGCGGGGATCACCATCTTTCGCAACGGCGCTGAAGAACGGCAGGCGGCCGGCGCCGTGCCGCTCAACCGTTTGAACATCGAGCCCAAGTTTCGCGATGCGCTATTCAAGCTCGGCATCACCACCGTCGGCGCGCTGTTGTCCTTGCCGCCGGGCGGGTTGCGCGAGCGTTTCGGCAAGGAAGCTTATCGTCTCCACCGCATGGCTGCCGGCGAACTGTGGGCGCCGCTGGCGCCGAACGCGCCAGTGGAACCGGCGCGCCAGACGATAATTCTCGACGACGCCGAGAGCGACAGCACCCGGCTGTTGTTTTTGATCAAGCAGTTGCTCCATCCCTTGTTGAGCACACTCGCCGCGCGCCATCAGGCGCTGGTCGTTCTCTGGTTGTCGTTGCTGATCGATCACGGCGACCGTTTCAAAGAATCGCTGCGTCCCGCGGTGCCGACCCTCGATGCGGTGCAGCTTCTCGATCTCGTCCGGCTGCGCCTGGAGTCGCTTCGGCTCGCCGCCGGCGCCATCGAAATCGAACTCAGCGCCGAAGCCTGCACGGCGACCAGCGAACAGTTGCGTTTGTTCAACGAAAAACCGACGCGCGATCTCGAAGCCGCCAACCGCGCGCTGGCGCGTTTGCGTGCCGAGTTCGGCGACGACGCGGTGGTCTCGGCCAAGCTCACCGACGGCCATCTGCCCGAAGCGAGATTTACCTGGGAGCCTGTGACTCGTATTCGTCTTCCCCAAAACGTTTTGAACGGTTTGAACGATTTAAACGAATTGAACCTCGCCAATTCGAAAACATTGATCCGCCGCGTGAGCCAAAAACCGCAGCGTCTTGCCGGCGGTCCGTATCACAGCCACGAAGACGGCTGGCTCGTCTTGGGCCCCAAGCACGGCAACATCGACAAACTCACCGGCCCCTACGTCTTCGCCGGCGGCTGGTGGAACCGCGAGATCCAGCGCGAATACTACTACGCCGAAACCCGCGGCGGCGATTTGCTTTGGCTCTATTACGACCGGGTGAGACGGCGGTGGTTTCTTACAGGGCGCGGTCGAATGACCGAATGAAAAATGAGTTCCAATCGTTCAAGCCGTTCAAAACGTTCAAATCGTTAAGGAGGGGGAGACAATGGAAGTGAAAAACTTTGAAGACCTCGAGATTTGGAAAGATGCGCGACTGCTTACAAAGGCAATTTACCAGATGACCAAAGACACCGGGTTCGCTAAGGACTTCGCGTTGCGGGATCAAATTCGCCGGGCGTCAATGTCGGTCATGTCCAATATCGCCGAAGGATTCGAACGCGGCGGAAACCAAGAGTTTATTCAATTTCTTTATGTTGCCAAAGCGTCGTGTGGCGAGGTGCGCTCACAACTTTACGTAGCTTTTGATCAGGCTTATGTCGCGCAGAAAGATTGTGACGATGCCAGCCAATCATTTCGTCGCTTATCCATCATGATCAGTAACCTGATCGACTACCTAAAACGCAGCTCACTGAAGGGACCAAAGTATAGTGCGTCGAACAAATCCAAAGGTTCGACACCTTAAATCCGATCCGAAACGTTTTGAACGGCTTGAACGATTTGAACGTATTGAACCTCAGTAAACTAGACAAGGAGTAACGATGACCACTAATCGCTTTTCGAAGACGCACCCAGGTAGAGTTTTATTGGAGGAGTTTTTAGCTCCGAAAGGAATCAGCGTTTGGCATCTCGCCCGCGACATCGGTGTGCCGACGCGGCGGGTGTACGAGATCGTCCAGGGCCAGCGCGCCATCGACGCCGACATCGCGCACCGACTGGCGCATTACTTCGGCATGTCGGAGCGCTACTGGCTCGATTTGCAGGCGCGGTATGAGGGGAAGCGGGAGGAGAATATAGCGAGGCAGCCGGTGGGGAAGCAATCGCTGCGTTACGCGGGATGACGTAGGAGGATGTCATGATTAACGCCACCAATGCGCCGAGTTCAATAAATCCCACGCTGGCAGCAATCGAGGGTGGCTTGAATTCTCAGCTGCTTCCAATGAGTCAGAAACCAAAACTAATCGACCAAGTGAGGCAAGCGATCCGCACGCGGCACTACAGCGATAAGACCGAAAAAGCCTATGTTCATTGGATCAAGCGTTATATCTTTTTCCATGACAAGCGGCACCCACAAGAAATGGCGGAGGCGGAGATCGCGAGCTTTCTTTCAAGCTTGGCGAGCGACGGCCACGTTAGTGCATCGACACAGAACCAAGCCTTCAACGCGCTTCTATTTCTTTACAAAGAAGTGCTGGACAAAAAGATCGGACTGATCGACGGCGTCGTCCGTGCGAAGCGGCCCCTGAGATTGCCGGTCGTGCTCACGAAGGAGGAAGTGAAAAAAGTGATCGATCGGATGAGCGGGGCGCCACGTTTGATGGCGATACTTCTGTACGGTGGTGGTTTGCGACTGATGGAATGCTGTCATCTGCGGGTCAAGGATATCGATTTCTCCCGCAACGAGATCGTCGTGCGAGCCGGCAAAGGCGATAAAGATCGTCACACGATGCTGCCGAGAGCGATCAAAGAATCTCTATTCAGACATATCGAAGCGGTTCGAGGTCAACATCAGGAAGATATCGAGAAAGGACTGGGTCGCGTTGCATTGCCGAACGCTCTCGATCGCAAGTATCCGAACGCCGGCAAAGAGTGGGGCTGGCAGTGGGTATTCCCAGCGCCCCACCACTTCACCGATCGCGTTACTGGCGAGAAACGCCGGCATCATCTTCATGAGTCTGTGTTACAGAGAGCGGTGAAAGAGGCTGCACAGAAAGCGGGGATACCCAAACCGGCAAGCCCGCACACTTTTCGCCATTCTTTTGCCACTCACCTGCTTGAAGACGGCTACGATATCCGGACGGTCCAAGAGCTATTGGGTCACAGGGATGTCAGTACGACGATGGTTTATACCCACGTATTAAATCGGGGTGGACGGGGAGTACGGAGCCCTGCCGACAGTTTAGGCTCGGTATTAAACTCCGAAATCAAAGGCGTCTGAATATACAGAAGAAGCCTTCGGTATTTATCGGATTAGGTCATCAGAGAACGCTTTACAAGTCAGTGGTCCCTATTGTAAAAGCAGGCCAACTGACAAACCACGAACCATACTATACTGAAGAACTGCCGAACTGCGGGTCTATACGGAACTCGATAATCTTGGTTAGGCCATCTGTATATGGAAGAATTACAGGATCTTGAACAAGCGATTTACTGGCTTCAAGCGGTGATATATCAGGGAAATCGCCTTCTTGAATCATACAAGGCAGAAGGACATGTTACCCACACTACATCGCGGATGGAGGAACAGTTTTTTATCAATGTCGCCTACAAGGCTTGTAGGTGGGCGTCAAAACTAAAGACACTTAACGTTGCAGTGACTGATATGGATGTTTTTCTAGCGTCGGTAGATGCTCAATTCCTACGAAACAAAAGGGAGCATGACGATAACTATCTAGGCATGAACTCAAAACACGAACCTTGGGTTGATGCGTCAGGACCAACTGGGCCGACTATTCAGGTGGCGCAGTCCGTAACAGTCTTCCGAGATAGACAGATATTGCTTGGCGGAACTTTGGAAGTACATAAAACCATAAATGCCGCTGATGCGGCGTTGATCCCGCTTGTAGAAATGCAGCATGCGTATTGGGCAAAACGTAGCGCGCAACATTTTCAAGCTCCACGAACCCTAAGAGACAAATGATTACGGGAGTTTGGCCTAACAAAACGTTGCAGCCGTCAAGCCGCGTGCAACGAGAATTCGAATATGAAACGTCGGGCGCGCGGCTTGCGGCTGAACGTTGAGCCGTTAGACAGGACAGGAGGAGAGAGATGGCTCTGCAGCATCCAAACATGACGGTGGGGCATCGGCAGTTGACCGCGAAGGAGCGCCAGATGCTCGAGAAGCCGGTGCTCGTTCACGTTGGCATCGTTTTGCCAGACGGGACACCTCACGTATCGGCGATGTGGGTGGATCTGGACGGTGAGGATATCATTCTCAACACAGCGGAGGGACGGACCAAGGCCAACGCCCTTCGCCTCGGGAGCCCCGTCGCGCTCAGTGTCCTTGATCCTGAAAACCCCTACCGCAACCTCGGCCTGCGTGGCCGCGTGGTCCAGGTCATTAGTGAAGAGCAGGGCGCCGGCGCGGGGATCAACCGCCTTGCCAAGAAGTATCTCGGAGTGGAAGAATACCCGTATCGCGCCCCGGGAGAGCGACGGGTGCAGTTCCGGGTGCGGCCCGAGGTCGTCAGCGGATGGGGCAAAGACTAGCCTGAGCGGTTTTGCAGGCAATTCCGGCGCTGGGGCAGAATTCCGGGGAGAATTTCGCGGACACAATGCTAATTTTTTCGACTGAAGACATTGGGCTGGACTAGGGTTTCGTGGATGGCGCGAATTTCCAGAGAGGTAGCGCCCGGTATCCGCATCACGTCACTCAGCGCGGCGTACGATTTATTCCCATTTTCCAAACTGATAGCGATCGCAAGGCCGACCTTGCTACGAGGAATTCGTGCCTGTCGGCCCGCCGGTAGCGAGCAGTTCATCGAAACGATTGAGCGGTTAACGGGGCGTGATCTGATTACAAAGCGGGACGTCGGTATGAATATGCATCGTAAAAAACTGGTATTCTGTCCCCGGAATCCCGACGACTGCCTAACCCGCGGCTTAAGACTGATGTCGAAAACGCTCGCCTTACAGGCTCGCTGATTCGCCACGGCTTAGCCGCATGGCGTTGGGCTGAGGGGACTTGAGAGGCATGATGACCAAGGCCGACGCGAAGTACGCAATTCTCAAGGACGAGGAGAGAGCACTCCTCTACGCGCACTGCTCCCGACACCTCGTGGGATTCATCTCGGAAGGAGACGCTGACTTCTTCGGGGCTGGCGTAATCGTCGCTATCGAAGGTACCTGGGCGATCGCAACGGCCGCGCATGTCGCCACCAAACTCTCGCTTCTTGATTCGCCTTGTCTTGTATTCCCAGGACCTCAGTCTGCCTCCGGACCACAACCGGCCCCGAAGAGAACGTACTCGCCGCTCTGTACGGTACGGTCCGATTCCCGTCGTGGTCGGAACTGGCGGTCGAACGAACTCGACCTTGCCGTGATAGTACCGCGACCAGAGGTCTTCATAGACGTCCCCGGCATCGCGGCAGTCAATCTCCGGCTCCGGGAAGCGAATCCGAGGGTCGTATCTGGGCGGTTCTGTATCGTCGCCGGCCTTCCGCGGCGCCTCCAAGACCGATCGACTGACATGATAGTTACCACGAACATCGTGTCGTCGCACTTCGTGGCGTGCCCGGAAGGTGCCCGACCCGACGACGTCGCCATTAACTGGGTGGAGGTCTTTCAGCTGGACACCGGCAAGCATGAAGACTCGCCGGATGCTGGTGGATTCAGTGGCGGACCCGTCTTTTTGTACGTTGACGATTTGAGTGGGAGGCTCTGGACGGCTCAGCGGCAACTTGCGCTTGCGGGGATTCTTCATTTCCAGGGCCAACCCAGCGGGGAATACCTTCTCGCTCACTCGTCCAAGGCACTCCGCCAGTTGATTACGATGAATCTCGAGAGCCACGAGAGCGAGGAATTTCGCGCAGCCATCGCGGCTGGGTACCGCGAGGCGACGTCATGAGGTCCAGGCTACCCAGCCCAACATCCGGCTGAAGCAGTCGGCCCGTGTGTGGGGCTGATCAGAAACGGATTCGCCAGTTCGGCGCGGGCCGCTGCTTAGCCGGCGCGTTGGGCCGCACACTTGCTTCACGACCGACATCAATCTCCAAAGGAAATAGCACCATGGCCAAGTACCTGATCTCCTTTCCCAGCGCTGCGATGGTCGTGCCCGAAGACGCGTGGGAGGCGGTGGGCCGCGACGCGCACGCTGTGATCGAGGAGGCGAAGGACGCCGGCGTCTACGTTTTCGGCGGTGGCATCGACGAAGGCGTGCCGCCTGTGCTTGTAGCGGCCGACGGCTCAGTCGCCGAGGGCGGCTACCCATGGGCGCCCCCGATTGACGGCGGCTTCACTGTGCTTGAACTCCCCTCGCGTGAAGAAGCCGTCGCGTGGGCCGCGCGCATCGCGAAGGCCTGTCGCTGTGATCAAGAGCTACGTGTCTTCGGGTTCGATCCGCAGTCCTGAGGGCAGCATAGAAATGGCGCAGAAAGTGCGGCCCAACCCATCATTCCACCGAACCTGCGCAAAAAGCCGCGCAGGCCGGTGAATTCAAACGTTAAGTATCATGAAGACATACCGAGGCTCTTGTCATTGCGGGAGAGTCCGTTTTGAGGTAGATGCACAAATCGACCATGTACGAGTGTGCGACTGTTCGGTTTGCCGCAGGCGAGGAGCGCTGAATCATCGGGTGCCAAAAGAGAATCTCCGCCTGCTTACGTCGTGGAACGATCTCGTGCTTTATCGATGGGGTTCGCGAACTGCAAAGGACTACTTCTGTTCGGTCTGCGGCATTCTTCCGTTTAGACGCCCAAGCGACCCAACGTCACAGGAATTGAAGGAAGGAGTAGAGCCGTTCGACGGTTGGGCGGTTAACGTCAGGTGTCTCGAAGGAATCGATCTTGAGTCGATTCCGATCAAGAGAATTTATGGCAGCAGGATCAAGCTTGACACTTAACAGGTGGCTTCAGAGCGACCGCAAAGAAGCGTGCACCTTTGTTCGCGTGCAGTGGTCGGCGGCGTCTGAGTCGCGGCCGTTAGGCGTCACAACTTATCCATCGGTACCGCTGCGCAAGTGCGAGACCAACTCACCAAGCAACACACATAGAAAGGCGAAATCATCATGCCCACAAACATCATCCGGCTTCACCGCGTGCTCCGTGCGACGCCCGAAAGAGTCTATCGGGCCTTCCTCGATGCCGACGCAATGGTCAAGTGGCTTCCGCCGAATGGGTTTACCGGAAAAGTTCACCATCTGGATGCCAGGGTCGGCGGCACCTACAAGATGTCGTTCACGAACTTCACGACCGGCCAAAGCCACTCGTTTGGTGGTGAGTACCTTGAACTGGTGCCATACGAGCGCATTCGCCACACGGACAAGTTCGACGACCCGAACTTGCCTGGAGTAATGCAGACGACGGTGTCTCTGGAAAAGGTATTCTGTGGGACCGAGTTGAACGTCCTGCAAGAAGGGGTACCCGACTCGATTCCGCCCCAGGCTTGCTATCTCGGGTGGCAGGAATCGCTCACCCTGCTTGCGCAACTCGTCGAAGCCGAGATTACGGGGTAGCGAACTGACGCGTACAATTCTACGACCTGGGCTTGCTGCTTGCGATCGACGTCAGCCGGGTTAGATGATACCGCGGGCGCTATCGATTCGGAGGGACGGTTTAGAGGTGACTAGCGTTTGAAGCGAGGAATTCCGATGGAAAAAAGCGATGTGAGAAACCGGCAGGCTGCCGAAGCAAAGAGTCTTAAGAGTCTCGCGCAATATCAAAAGGGTTCGATTGTGAGCCGGATTCTACTGAAGAATCCTGGCGGCACAGTGACGCTATTTGCGTTCAGCAAGGGAGAAGGGCTTAGCGAGCACACCGCCCCATTCGATGCGCTGGTGATCTGTGTGGAAGGGGAAGCAGAGATAGAAATAGCAGGGGAAAAATACCGGCTGCAGGAGGGCGAAACCATCTACCATGCCGGCCAATGCGCCGCATGCAGTGCGAGCAGCGAGCGATTTCAAAAGCGCGTTGATCGGCATGCTGCTGGAGTGGCGCTATGATGGCACAGGCATAAACGCGCAAAGGGCGCTATCCGGACCAAGCGGGCGTTGCTGCTTGCTTGTCCGCGACCGAGCGCCGAATTCCCTCAACCCGCTCACTGCCGATGCCAAGCGCCTCCTGCTCTGGCTCGTCGATTGCTAGCTGTCTTTACGCTAGCGCGCTTCAGGAGCGTTTCTGTGTTGCGCGCTCAGGCGTCGGCCTTGACTCAGCAGGCCGCTGTGATGATCGTGATGAACGTCTACCCGGGCCGCGTTCAGGGACTCGTCGGACCGTACGGGCCGTTTGTTTGCGACGTTGCACCGTTCAATCGATCAGAATCATATCCATGCAAGCTCATCTCCGCATCGCTCGCCCGGTTAGGGAACTGGAAAAGTCGGTACGGATGTACTGCAAAGGCCTCGGTCTCATTGAAATCGGACGATTCGCCGACCACGAAGGATTTGATGGCGTCATGCTCGGAAGGCCTGGACTGAGCTATCACTTCGAGTTTACCTTTTGCCGCGTCCATCCGGTCACGCCGGCACCAACGGCTGAGGACCTCATCGTCTTCTATCTGCCAGACGCATCCGAGTGGGAGAGCGCATGCCGATCGGCCCTCGATGCCGGTTTTGTCGAGGTCAAATCGTTCAACCCGTATTGGGATCAACTGGGGCGAACCTTCGAGGACCACGACGGGTACCGCGTCGTGCTGCAGCGCGCGGCATGGAGCAATGGTGCATCGTCGTAGGCAAATTACCGCAGGTAAGTGTGGTGCTTCGTCATGCCTGGAAAGCGGGGAAACCCTCCGTCAATCTGACGGCCAACGGCGTTCCAACGTCATCGCCTGATTCCGTCCAACGTTAGGCTCTCCTACGTGCCGCACGCCATCTTGAACTCAGAGGACAAAGCCATGGCAGAAAAGTTCAGCCCATCCGAGTACCTCGTTATTTGCCGAGAAAAGTGGGATAAGGATTTGTTTCCGGAACGGCTACAGGGTGCGATCAACAATTTTTACCGTTTCAGTGACAACCGAGACTCCAATCGCCGGTGGCGACCAATAGCTGTCCGCCTAGACATAATGTGTCAGCCATCTGTATCAGTCCTGTCGTGCAGCGGCCTCATCACTTCGTCGAGGCGAGGGCCGGGGAGAGATCATGCTTGAACTAAGACCGACTTGCGAAAATTGCAACAAGCCTTTGCCGCCCAATTCGCTTGAGGCGCGCATCTGCACCTATGAATGCACGTTCTGCGCGGCATGTGTCGATACGATCTTGGACAACGTCTGCCCGAATTGGGGCGGCGGCTTCGTGCCCCGACCGATCCGACCATCGAAGAACTGGAAAGGCGACAACTACCTTGGCAAAGATCCCGCCAGCTCGCGAATCAGACACAGGCCGGTTGATCGGAACGTCCATGCGCAGTTCGCGGCCGCGATCCGAGACATCCCGCCCGAGAAGCGGTGATATGAAAAGGTTGCGAAGGCGGCTCACCATTGCTTGCCGCCGACGTGGTTCGAAACGACGCGCCGACGAGCGCGAATGTTAGACGGCAAACAGGAACGGCAGTGATCATGTCAATCGAGGAAGAAGCCAAACAGGTTGTGCGCCAGTATGTCGAGGCATTTAATCGCGGCGATTTGAACGAACTGAAGTCATTGCTTGCTGAGGACGCCGAGATTCAAGGTGTCTTTGGCAAGGGCGTCTTCGAGAAGATCGAGCCCATCTGGCGGCAACTGATTGAGGGCTACGGCATGCAACTCAAGATCGAAGGGTTGGTAGCGGAAGGCAACGTCGTGGCGGCGCGCTATATCGAATCGGGAACCTTCCGCGCGCCGGCGTTTGGCAATCAGCCCACCGGCAAATCTTATCAATTGGTCGCGATGGAGTGGTTCGAGATTGACAGCGGCAAGATCAAGCGCCGCTGGGGCGCCAGGGACGCTGCATCCCAGGCCCGTCAGTTGGGCATACCAATCAACGGATGAGCGTCGTCTGACCCGTCGTTCAAGCGGGCGCGCCAGGCGTGCGCGGCTTCACTCAAACGTTGAGATTAGCTACGAGACCAAATTAAGAATGTCCTCGGTGCTGATTGGAGCAGAATGCAAATTTATTTGACGCCAATCGCCCGGGCGCTCCCGGCTGACTCCGTGTTATTCTTGAATGAATAAACCCCGGCCGATGTTGCCGGAGAGATCGTAAATCTCATACAATTCTAGGACACGCAAAGCCGCACCGGTTGCCTTAATATTGGGGTCGCTGAAGTGAGGATCTCATGGTTTCGACGCAGATCTCGGACAGGTGGGAACGAGGCGATCCGTATGAGCAGTATGTCGGCCGCTGGAGCCGTCGGGTTGCGCCGCTGTTTCTCGCATGGTTGAAGATTCCTGCCCAGCGCCGCTGGCTCGATGTTGGATGCGGCACGGGTGCGCTCAGCGCCGCGATTCTGGACAATTGTTCGCCCCTGTCAGTCATCGGCGTCGAGCCTTCGGAAGGCTTTCTCGAAAAGGCCAAAGAGCAGCTTGGCGCTCGGGTGCTGCTACGGCGCGGCAGTGCTGCGGAGATTCCGCTCGAGGACCGGTCCGTCGACGTCGCGGTTTCGGGGTTCGTCTTGAACTTCGTTCCAGATGCACTCGCTGCCGTACGCGAAATGGCGCGGGTAACGACTGACGGAGGAACGATCGCGGCGTACGTCTGGGACTACGCGGGAAGGATGGAGATGATGCGCCATTTCTGGGATGCGGCAATTGATCTCAATCCAGACGCAGCGAAGCTGGACGAAGGGGCCCGTTTCCCATTGTGCCGTCCGGAGGCGCTCACTGAGCTTTTCGCGAGCGCAGGATTGGGCGGAACCGAAGTGACGGCGATCGACATCGCGACGAGCTTTGCCACTTTCGAAGACTACTGGCGGCCGTTTCTCGGCGGCCAGGGACCAGCACCTGCGTATGCGATGGCCCTTGAGGAGACCGCGCGGACGCGCCTACGCGATCGCCTGCGAGAGCGCATCCCGCTGCAAGCGGACGGTTCGATTTCGTTATCCGCTCGGGCCTGGGCAGTCCGAGCAGTCGTCGCGAACTAGGCGATGCCCAGCCCCGCGATCGGCCGGACCGCTTCTTCGCGGCTGCGTATCGCGAACCTTAGTCGTCATAGAGGGACACCATGCTCGAACTCAGACCCACTTGCGAGAACTGCAACAAGGCGTTGCCTCCCGACTCGCTTGAAGCGCGCATCTGCACTTATGAGTGTACGTTTTGCGCCACGTGTGTCGATAACGTCCTGGAAAACGTCTGCCCGAACTGCGGGGGCGGCTTTGTGCCGAGACCGATCAGACCGATAAGGAACTGGAAAGGCGACAACTTTCTTGGCAAGGACCCTGCGAGTACCAAGGTCAAGCATAGGCCGGTTGATCCGGTGGCTCATGCAGAGTTTTCAGCCGCAATCAGATCCATACCGCCGGAAAAGCGCTAGGCGCGCCATCCATAGCTGCCGCGATTTGGCGGATTGTTTTCCCGGCTTGGCTAAGTTGGGAAACCGTATAGCGCTCTTCAAGCGAAAACTGTTCGTAGTAGTGTTCCATGCAACACCTTAGCCATATCTTTTGCACTGGGTCTGTGAATTTAGGCACTCGCTTGGCGTGGGACCATGAGCATGATTGATTTTCAGTCGTATTGTGAGCTTCCGCCGCCAAAGGCCACACCGACGACGGCTGGCGACTCGACGCCGAGCAGAAGTGACATGATACAGATGACGATGATGATGCCTAACCTTGCGCTGCGGCGAACTCGGCCATCGCATTGTGGTTGCAATCGTGGCCCCTCATGGGCGGGGCCGTTGGGCTTGGGTCGTTAGGCCTTCATATGAACCGCGCTTCCTACAATAGGATTGCCGGTCAGTGGGATGAAGCCCGGACAAAATTCTACGGCCGAGAAAAAGACTACCTGGATATTCTTTTGGCTGATCTGCCGGATAACTCTCTGGTAGTCGATGTCGGCTGTGGTGCGGGTCGTCCGATGGCAGAGTATGTAATTTCCAGGGGGCATAAAGTCCTCGGAATCGATCAGGCCGAGGAACTCATAAAGCTGGCCAAGGCTCGCTTCCCAAGCGAGCGGTGGATTCTCTCGCCCATTGAGCAGTACGAATTCAGTATCGGATTTGCTGCCGCTATCGTCTGGGATTCACTTTTTCACATTGACCGCGCAACGCACGCCAAAATACTACGCAGAGTTGTCGAGACGCTCCCTGGAGGCGGGAAGATTATGCTTACGGTTGGTGGTTCTGAGCAGCCGCCGTTTACCGACCATATGTTTGGGCAAGAGTTTTTCTACGACTCAAACACTCCGGAGGAGACGAGTCGCATTCTTCAGGGCCTGGGTTGTCGAATTGTCATTGGAGAATTCATGAACCTACCGACAACGGGGCATGATAAAGGACGCTATGCAATCGTCGCGCGGAAGGACTAACCATGGCGTGAACCGGACCGCCCAACAGGGGGCTTTGGGGTGCTTGTCACGCTGGGCGGTGATGCGCAAGTGCTCGTGAACGAGCCAGGGTAGGCTGTTCCTTGTCCATGAACCTGCCGCTGCCTCCGGGAGATGGGAACCAGACGTGTTCCAGAGAAATCGAATGAGATGAAACCCTTCGCCAGTTTCTTTCCCCGCAAACCGCCACAAGCTGGGCAACAGGACGCCCAGGGAACTCTGGCGGCTTATTGGAGCCGCGCGCCCGAGCAGCTCCTTGCCGCGTTGCGCACCACCAACAAGGGCCTTGAACCAGCGGACGTTAAACAACGTCTGATGCGATACGGGCTGAACACGATTAAAGCACAACAGCAGACCACCGCATTGGGGCTGTTCCTGAACCAGTTCAAAAGCCCGCTTGTTCTCATCCTCATCTTCGCCGCGGTTGTCTCCCTCGTTGTCGGCGAGTGGACCGATGCCAGCATTGTGCTGGCTGTGGTGCTCGGCAGCACGGTGCTTGGCTTCGCGCAGGAGTACCGTGCCAGCAATGCCGTCGAGAAACTACGGTCACGGATCACTATCAAATCCAGCGTGCTACGTGGCGGTCAGCCGCAAATGCTGCCCTCCGAGCAAGTAGTGCCAGGCGATGTGGTACTGCTCTCTGCGGGTAGCCTGATCCCCGCCGATGGTGTCGTGCTCGCGGCAAATGACTTCTTTGTCAACCAGGCCGTGCTCACTGGCGAAACCTTCCCGGTGGAAAAGCAGCCGGGGACGGTCCCAGCGAACGCCAGCCTGGCGGAACGCACCAACTCCGTCTTCATGGGCACCAGTGTCAGGAGCGGAACCGCCCAGATGCTGCTTGTCCAGACGGGTAAGGCCACCGTGTTCGGCCAGATCGCCCTACGGCTGAGCCTGCGCCGGTTGGAGACCGAGTTCGAACGCGGCATTCATCGGTTCGGAAATCTGCTCACACAGGTCATGCTGGTGATGGTGATTATCGTCTTGGCGGTCAACCTTTTCCTTGCCAAGCCGCTGATCGACTCGCTGCTCTTTTCGCTCGCGCTGGCGGTGGGCCTGGCGCCCGAACTCTTGCCGGCCATCATCAGCATTACGCTCTCGCACGGGGCACAGCGTATGGCCAAACGCGGCGTTATCGTGCGCCACCTGAACTCCATCGAAAACTTCGGCAGCATGGATGTGCTGTGCACCGATAAGACCGGCACGCTCACCGAAGGTGTCGTCCGACTCGACGGCGCACTCGATACAACGGGGCAACCGTCCAAGGCCGTTCTGCGCTACGCCTATCTCAACGCACACTTCCAGACCGGTATGAACAATCCTCTGGACGAGGCGATTCAAGCTTACGCGCTACAGGCGGGGCCGGACATCAGCGCCGAACAAAAGGTGGACGAGATCCCCTATGACTTCGTGCGCAAGCGCCTGAGTGTGGTCACTGCCGGTCCCCAAGGCGAGCGCACTCTCATCACCAAGGGCGCCCTGGATAACGTCCTGAGCATCTGTGACAGCGTGCAAACTGGGGAGGGAGTCCGGCCGCTGGATGCGGCGAGGCGGGCAGGGATCGAGCAGCGGTATCAGTGAATGGAGCGCCAAAGGCTTCCGTGTGCTCGGTGTGGCGACGAAGACGGTAGACGGGCGGCCTGAAGCCTATTCGCGCGCCGATGAAAACGCCCTCGCTTTCGCCGGCTTTCTGCTCTTCTTCGATCCGCCAAAATCCGATGTGCAGCAAGTCATCGTCGATCTGGCGAAACGCGGTGTGCAAATCAAACTCGTCACCGGCGATAATCAGAAGGTGGCGCGGCACGTCGCGGAGGCGGTGAAGTTGCAGGTCACGGGTGTGTTGACCGGCAGTGAGCTGGCCGACCTGCGTGACGAGGCCCTCTGGCATCTTGCCGAACGCACCACGATCTTCGCGGAAGTGGATCCCAACCAGAAGGAACGCATCATCCTTGCGCTGCGCAAGACCGGGCACGTGGTCGGCTATATGGGCGATGGCATCAACGACGCGCCGGCCCTGCATGCCGCCGACGTGAGCCTCTCGGTGGACACCGCGGTGGATGTGGCCAAAGACGCCGCCGACTTTGTCCTGCTCAAAACGGATTTGGGCATATTGCGCGAGGGCATCGATGAAGGCCGCAGGACGTTCGCCAATACACTCAAGTACATTCTCACGACCACTCAGCGCCAACTTCGGCAACATGTTCAGCATGGCCGGCGCTTCGATGTTCCTGCCATTTCTGCCCCTGCTCGCTTCACAAATCCTGCTCAACAACTTTCTTTCCGACATTCCCGGCATAACCATCGCCGGCGACAATGTCGACCCGGAATGGGTGGAAAAGCCGCGCCGCTGGAATACCAAGTTCATCCGCAACTACATGGTGCTCTTCGGCCTGGTCAGCTCGCTCTTCGACTTCCTGACCTTCGGGATATTGTTGTTTTTATTTCGCGCTGCGCCGGTGGAGTTTCGCACCGGCTGGTTTATCGAATCGCTGTTGACCGAGCTCGTCATCGCGCTGGTCGTGCGCACGCGCCATCCGTTCTTCCGCAGCCGCCCGGGCACGCTCTTGCTGGTGAGTACGTTGGTCTTCATTGGCGTTACGCTCGTACTGCCGTATCTGCCGTTCAGTTCGCTGTTTGGCTTCATCCCGTTGCCCGCATCGCTCATGCTGACATTGCTCGGACTAACGGCATTCTACGTCCTGGCCGCTGAGTTGGCCAAGAAGTATTTCTACTCCCGGGTGGAGAATGCTATTGCTTAGACGAGGTTCAAGCAGGATGTGGTCAAGCGCTATCCGCGCCCAACAACGGCATGCAGCGGACGAGCGTTAGCCAAGACCCAACGACGCTGCGCGCCCCACGCTCAATGCAAATTCCGCTTTCGCTCCCGATGGGACCATGCTGGGAGATCGAGGAAGGTACAGTTGACTGCGCGATATTTCTCCACGCGATTTCTTCAGCATTTTCCGAAGCGACTGCGGTTTTCTTCGAAGGTTCATCGATCGCTCCGGATATCGTGCGGATCTTCGAGCAACACGTCGATGATGGTCCATATCTGCCAAAGCCGCAGACGCTCTGGTCTACCGGCAGCATTTTGCGGTTCCGCTGTCGCTTCGCGCCTCTGCTGTGTGAGGTGCTTGCGAACGCCTCGCTGCACCACGCCGAGCCTGAGCTCTTTGATCACATCTTCCTCTACGCCAACTCCTTGGCTCTGCTTGAGTGGCCGGACGCGTTTTCGAACTGCATGTGGATCGCCCCTGTCATCGCAGAGTCGCGCGTTCGCGCATTCGCCACAAGTCTCGGCCTGAGGTACAAGTATGCAAATCACGGCTAACTTGCCGGCGTAACTGGTACAGGTAATGTAGCCAGCCTAACAAACGCTTGCCGGCGACGGCGTACAGTATCCGCTGCGCTCCCACCGCGCCTGATGCCTGGAGTTAGAACACATGGAACCACGCCAACTTGACCATTACCTCATATCGAACGTCAGGCTGCCGTGAAATCGCTGCACCCATACGCCGTGCGGATGTGAAGCCAGAGCCTGCCGAACTGTTGAATCGGGTGCTTATATGGGCTATCGGCCTAATGATTGGCGCCAACGCGAAAGGGGACCCGAATGGGCTACCAACATTTGCAAAACACACTAAAGGCGATTGCTCTCACTGTGCCGGCAGCGCGGGCGTTTGAGATGACGGTGGAGTTCGCGCTCGGCCAAGGCAAGGACACTGCCACGGTGGGGCGGTTGGAGGACCATTTCCGCAACCGGCCTGTGATGAAAACCTGCATAGAGCGCATGCGCGCAGACCCACCGGCTCGGAAATGCATTGAAGAGCGATACATGGGACCTGAACTGAACCTTGACGAGTTAGTTACATATCCGCGCGACTCCCTCGGTTATGTCTACGCCAAGGTGATGAAGCGCCTCGGCTATGCGGCCCACTTCTACGGCGACCGCCCGAGCATCGACGAGGAGACCGACTACGTCACCATGCGCGTGCGCAAGACCCACGACTTTCATCACATTGTCACCGGCTTTTCCATGATCGGTCCCGGCGAACTGGGAGTCATCGCGATCACCGCGCTGCAATACGGCTACCCGGCTTTCATGACCATCGATCTCGGCGCCATCGCGTTGAGCATGTTGCGCGTCGAAGGGTGGGGGCAGCAAGTCCACTCGGTGCGCGCCGGCTGGGACATGGCCGAGCGCATCAAACCGTTGATGGGTATCCGTTGGGAGGAAGGGCTCGACAAGCCGCTCGCTGTCTGGCGCCAAGAACTAAACATCGACCCCGTCCGTAAGGGCCAGAACAGCTGGTACGAAGTCCTGGCGGATCTCGAACTTTAGCGTCGAGTCGGTTGTTATCCATCGAACCCGCAAGCACACGGCGGTTAAGGCCTTAACCGAAAGCGCTCGCTTTTTCTGGATTCAATGACGATGGCTGCGAAAACTACCTCCGCCAAACCGCATACCTTGTATCATTGAGACGGAAGCGTGTGGGCCAAAGGGCAAACTGTCGGCGGCGGGCGTCTGCATGAGTGGGTATTTCAACTTGCCGTGTTGCGATCGCTTCTCGGCCTTGAAGGCGGCGAGGTCAATGAAAGCACCCCGGTCGTCGAGGAATCGCTCGCCAACATCGGCGCCACGGTGATGGGGCGCAACATGTTTGGCGGCCACCCCGGCCCTTGAGATGGCAAGAATCCATGGACCGGTTGGTGGGGAGTTGATCCGCCATTCCATCACCCGGTTTTGTGTTCACGCACCACGCCCGTGAACCGCTTAAACTTAAAGGCGGGAGACCTTCACGTTTGTCACCAGCGGCATCGAGACGGCGCTCGATCTGGCGAGGCGCGCCGCTGGCGGTAAAGACGTCTCGCTCGGCGCCGGCGCGAGTGCCGCACAGCAGTATCTCGCTGCCGGCCTCGTGGACGAGATGGAGATCAATCTCGTGCCGGCTTCCTCGGCAGCGGCGAGCGGTTGTTCGATGGGGTCGGCGACAACCTGCACGGACTCGAGTTGGTGCGAACGGTCGCCGCGCCAAAGGTGACGACCTCAAGTTCGCCAAGCGCTGAGACTGGAGATGTGGAGTTTTCCGATGGCCATGGACCGTGTGGGGGCCTCGGGTGCCTTAGTCAAAATGGATGGTTTCCCGTCCGGCGGAAACAGTACGCTGGTTTACTCCACTTGCTTGGATTGCGACGTAGAGACGGAGCGGGTTACGGCATCCGGTGGGCGCATGCAACGAGAGAAGACATCCATCGGTCAATACGGTTTCGTTGCCTTGGCCTTTGATACGGAAGGCAATATGGTCGCTTGCATTCAAGGCAATAGTGGCGAAACCTAACAACTCAGGCCAACTTAAAGGCTTCGCCGTCCGCACGGTCGGCGTAGCCCAGGCCAAGATCCGCTTTTGCGGATCGAAGCTACGCTTTTGCTTGCCGAGCCTTATCGGGCCGGATCGTTAGCTCCATGAGTAGGAGGCATTATGCCAAATGCTAATTTCCCAACCGCAGTCGTTGCCCAGGAAGCGGCGCCGCGAACCAAGCCGTCAAATTATCCGGAGCCATTTTTCTCGCGCATGGCTCGGCGAGAAAAGCGGCCGCTCGGCGACCCGTTCGGTTTATCCAACTTCGGTGTCAATCTAACGCGCCTTGCGCCTGGCGGATCCTCTGCGCTGCGCCACGCTCACTCAAAGCAAGATGAGTTCGTCTACATCTTGGCGGGGCACGCGGTTCTCATCACGGATGACGGCGAGGCACCGCTCTCGCCTGGAATGTGCGCGGGTTTCAAAGCCGGTACTGGAGACGGCCATCATCTTGTCAACCGAACGGATGAAGATGTTATTTATCTCGAAGTGGGCGACCGTAGCGCGGGCGACACCGTGAGCTACCCCGACGACGATTTACAAGCTGTGTTGGACGAGGACGGGAAATGGCGGTTCTTACATAAGAACGGTGCGTTATATTGAAACGCTGGCGCTGGATCGGATCCAGCCCACCCAATCAGAACAATGTGGCGACTTGATTGTGTTCTGTGTCCAGGGATAACAACTTTAAGAAGGACGTCTGCAATCTACGGCTCGAGCCGGCAACCACGGAGACAAAGCAAACATGAATACTGCGACCAATGAAATCAGAGTGATGACCTCGGGGGCTTTTACTGCGGCGTATCTTGAGTTGATTCCCCAACTCGAAGCGTTGACCAAAAAAAAGATCGTTACTGCGGCAACTTCCATCGGGACGGGTGATACTTCTATTCCCAGTCGGCTTAAACGCGGCGAGGCCGTTGACGTTATCATTGTCGCGGATGGTGTGCTTACCGGCTTCATCAAGGACGGTTTGGTTTTGTCTGAAAGCTATACGCCCCTGGTGCGCTCCGCCATCGGCATGGCCGTGCGCGCCGGAGCACCCAAGCCCGACATCGGTTCCATCGATGCGTTGAAGCGCACGCTTTTGCTGGCCAAGTCGATCGCGTACTCGGCCAGCGTCAGCGGCGACTATCTCACTAAAGAACTCTACCAACGGTTAGGGATCGCCGACCAGGTGATGAGCAAGAGCCGGCTCATCGGCGGCGGCGAGCGCGTCGGCGCGGTGATTGCGCGCGGTGAGGCGGAGATCGGTTTCCAGCAGATGAGCGAGCTGATGCCCGTGTCTGGTATCGCCCATGTCACGCCGCTGCCGCCGGAAGTGCAGAAAGTCTCGGTGTTCTCGGCCGGAATCGCCGCTACGACCACCGACGTCGATACGGCTCGTGCGGTGATTAAATTCCTCGGGTCGCCGGCGGCGGCCAGCGCGATTATAAAAAGCGGCTTGCAGCCAATCGGAAATTGATAGTGGGTAAGCTGGCGTCCCTCTCAGGGATGCTTCAGTCGAGCAGAAGATTTGTCATGCCGGCGAAGGCCGGCATCCATCTTCGCTTTTGTTGCCATGCCGAAAAAACTGGATTCCGACTCCGGATCCAGTCCGGGGCAGGCTCTGCGCCGGACTGACGAACGGTAGATTCTACTTCCAGTCGACAAATTCAAAAGCCGAGGGTCATTCAGTCAGAGTACCGTAAAAACAACCGGCATTTACCGCCGGACTCGTCCGCCGTTGATCGACCCCTTTGAAATTTCGTCAGCTGCAAAAGAACTATCAATGCATGCCGCTCGCGGGCGCCCGGCCGCTCGCCACGGCGACGATTTCACTTAAGCTCTTGTCCAAGTCCAACGGGCGGTTTTCCCGCGCGTCGTCGCGCTCGGCGACCAGGGCGTAGACTTCGATGCGGTTGCCTTCGGGGTCGAGGAAGTAGCATGAGACGGTATTGCCCATTTCGGTATAGGCATGGCTGACGCAATGGTCGATGGGCACGCCTGCGGTTTTGAAGCGTTCATAGAACTCTTTGATCTCCGCGGGGGTTTCGACCTTCCAGGCGATATGGGCGATGAGCTTGGCATCGCCTTCGCGGCCTTTGACCAGGGCGAGTTGGTGGTCGTCGAGTTCCGGGTCAGGGGTGAGGAAAACCATGCGACCGGGGTTTTCACGGTACTTAATCAGCCCCAACATGTTGGTGTAGAAGTCGACCATCTTGTCGAGATCTCTTACATAAAGCACGACATGGCTGATGCTGGTGATCTTCGGCATAGGAATCTCCTTGGCGACGGTGCGGTCAGTTTGGCCGGTCATCCGGCTTTGGGGTTGACAGTATCCAACCCGATCCTCTGATGTCAAATTAAACTTTCGTGGGCGATGCTCAACTCCCTCGGATCACGAGATCGAGATTTCACAGGTTTCGCAGGAGCGGGCCCGGTTGGGCCAGTGAGTTCCTCGCGCCGTATCGAAAGGACGACGGCGGTGTCGAAGTTCGCCGATCGCCACGGTACTCTGTTCCCATCACCGTTCTGCCATCGAATATTTTAAGAGAGTCATGCAAGTTGACGATATGCGATTGTGCTTCGTCGGCGATTCCTTCGTCCACGGTACCAACGATCCGGAGTATCTCGGCTGGACCGGACGGGTATCGATCCTCGCCTGGGCAGCGAGGCCACCAACTGACTTGTTACAACCTGGGAGTGCGGCGCGATACCAGTAGCGAGATTGCCGCGCGCTGGGAGTCGGAATCGCAGCGCCGCTTGCCGACCTCTTGTACGCCTTACGTGGTCTTTTCGTATGGCGTCAACGACACGATGATCGAGGACAGCCGCACGCGTGTACCTGAGTTAGTCAGTATCCAGAACACTCGGCAGATTCTGCGAACGGCACAGCAGCGCGGCTACCGAACTGCGCTGATCGGCCCGCCGCCGATCGGCGATCGGCAGCACAACGAGCGCACTCGTCAATTGTCGCTTGCCATGGGGCAAGTTGCCGCAGATCAAGGAGTCCCGTTTCTGTCGACCTTCGATGTCTTAGTCGTAGACCCGGTATGGATGGCCGAGGTGTCGGCTGGGGATGGCGCGCATCCCGGAGCGGCGGGCTACGCGAAATTCGCCGCGCTGGTCGACGGTTGGGAATGCTGGTGGTTCAAGGAGTGATTCAGTGTCTTCCCGGTGCGGACGCGCTGATGCGCGTCTGTGTTTGCTAGTTTTGCAGAACCGTGGTTATTCCATTGACCCCATCGAATGAAACCTCGTATATAGGCGCAGGTTGAGCGATTGAATAGGAGTGCCGCATGCGCTGGATGACCGCTTATTGGATGCGATATTTCGTTTTGGCTGTTGCCGCCATGTCCTATGCGGACAAGGTTCAGGCCAATCCCTATCTCGCCAAGCCTGGCGAGCCGTTGGTCCGGGCGCGCATTGGCACCTGTGCTATCACCGGCGGGTTTATTCATTTGTATGCCGCCCTCGATAACAAGCTGTTCGAAAAATATGGTGTCAACGCCGAGCATATCGTCGTGCGCGGCGGCAACGTTGCTGCGGCGGCGTTGGCGGCCGATGAGATCAATTTTCTTTACTGCAATGCCGACGCCAATATTGCGCGCATCGCCACCGGCATGGACGGCAAGCTGGTCGCTTCGCCGCTGGTGGGTTTGCCCTACGTCGTGTTGGCACGAAAAGACATCAAGCGGCCCGCCGATTTGAAAGGCAAAAGCATCGGCGTGACCCGCCCGGGAGATTTCACCTACAAGCTGGCGAAAGATTTCCTCAAGAAGCATAACCTGAGCGAAAAGGATGTGACCCTGGCAACCGTCGGCGGCACGCCCACCGAACGCTACACCGCCATGGCGCAAGATGTTTTTCAGGCGACGCTGATCCAGCCGCCCCTCGATGCCCGCGGCAAAAAGGACGGCTTCAACGTCATCTATCATCTCAACGAGCTGGGTCTGCCGTTTATCTATAGCTCGTTATTTACCAACGCCAAGACTTTCAAGGAGAAGCCGGCGCTGATCCAAAAAATGGTCGCGGCGCTGGCCGAGTCGGTTTTTCTCGTCGAGAAAAAACCGGAGGTCGGTATGGCTTCGGTGGGGAAGACGCTGCGGATTAACGATGCCGATATCCTACAATCGGCCTATGATGCCTTCGCCAAGCGCTTGGTCAACCGGCGCCTGATCGTGCCGGCAAAGATGGTTGCCGAGACCATCGAAAACGCCCGCGAAGAGGGCACGGTGATTCGCCGCAAAGCGAACGAAGTCTTCGACAATACTTTCGTCGAGAATCTCGACAAGAGCGGCTTCATGAAAGAGCTATGGGGCGGTAAAGTTCCCCAAGAAGCGAGGACACCGTAGAATCACCTTCATGCATCACACGTATCCCTCTACTGAGAGTCTCCGCCGGCAGTCAGCGAACCCATGAAAATCTTTCTTAGTTACGCTTCGCAAGATCGCGAGCCGGCGAAATCCATCTATCTGGCGCTACGGGATCAGGGACATCGGGTGTTCTTCGACCGTGCCGACCTGCCTGCTGGGGAGGAGTATCACAATCGCATCAGGTCGGCGGCTGAGAGCTCTGACTTGTTTATTTTCTTGATCACAGCCAATGCGGTCGACGCCGGTAGTTATACATTGACCGAGTTAAGCATTGCCGAAAAAGCGGCAGTCAAATTGTTGCCCGTAGTACTCGGAAAAGTAGATCTTAAAAGTGTGCCGGCCTTGCTTAAAGCTGTGACGTTTCTTCATACCGACGGCAACCTGCCCGCTGCCGTCGCCGCCGAGGTGCATCGAATTGCCGGCGAGCGGCGGCGCAAGCGGCTCAAATATTTCGCCGCCGCGCTCGTGGCGGCCGGAGTTGTTGCTGGCGGGGTTTTCTATAGCCTGCGCGGGCGAGATCGCACGGAGCGGACCGGCAAAGACGGCGCGCCGGCGGTTTTGATACCGGCCGGGGCGTTTGTTGCGGGCGATGATGAGAATTCGCCGCGCCGCGAATTATTCGTCGACGCTTTTTACCTCGACCGGTACGAAGTGACCGTCGGCCGTTATGCGATCTTTTTGAAGGCTACCGGAAGCGTCAGGCCGCCGGAGGAATGGGAAACTGCTGATCTCAAGAACGGCGCTGATTTGCCGGTCGTCGGCGTCGATTGGCAGGATGCCGACGGCTACTGCCGCTGGACTGGCCGGCGCTTGCCGACCGATGCGGAGTGGGAACGAGCAGCGCGCGGCACAGATGAACGAAAATATCCTTGGGGCGACGACCCGCCTAGCTCCGAGCATGCGCGTTTTGCCCAGAAATATGGGAATGCAGTTTACAAGAACGGCGTCGCTCGGGTTGGCAGTCATGTTAAAGGCGCAAGTCCCTTCGGCATACAGGATATGGCCGGCAACGCCTGGGAATGGGTGGCGGATTGGTTCTCGGAGAGCTTCCCCCAGGCCGACCGGCGCAATCCCAAGGGGCCAAGTAGCGGCACTAGCAGAGTGCTGCGCGGCGGTGGCTGGTACGACCAAGCGGATCGGCTGGCCAGTACCAAACGGATGCACGCCAATCCCGACCAGCGGGACAACAGTATTGGTTTTCGCTGCGCCAGTGAAGCGAAATAATCTGGCTGCGAGGCATATTTTCTATGTTTAAATTTGAAATCAATCCCCAGCTGCTCGCCGATTGCCATCGGCTTGGCCGACTCGAACTGTGCCATGTGTTGTTGAACAAAAATGCCGCGCTTCCCTGGTTCATTCTAGTTCCGGAAACCGCCGTCGCCGATCTGCTCGATCTTCCCGAGGCTCAACGCACTGTCGCGCTGAGTGAGGCTGCAGTGATTGCGCAATTGATTAAACGCCATCTAGGTTACTTAAAGATCAACTTCGCCGCCATCGGCAACGTCGTGCCGCAGCTGCATTTGCATATCGTCGGCCGCAAGCCGGATGATGCTTGCTGGCCAGCGCCGGTGTGGGGCAATCTTGTCGAGTCGCGAGAATATTCAGCTCGGCGTGTTGTGGAGATGCGTGAGCTGTTGGTTTGTTACTGCTCGCTCCAGGTGGAAGCTCGCTGATTCCAAAGCGCCTTGCCGAAATGGCCAAGAGTTAATACAGCGATCCGGCTTTACGGTGATGCTTCTTCGAGAGTGATGACTCTCGCAGGAAATCATTAAGCGCCGATAATCACCGTGGTGACGAAGGCTTCGATCAAAGCGGCGGCGAGCAGCATGGGTACGATGACGATGCTGAAGAAGCCTATGGCTCGGCCTAGTTCCGCTCTAATCTTGGTGTCGGATTTTCTCAGTAGCCGTTTCAGCACAACGTCGCCTAACATGAGTCCGATCGCCGTGCCGAGAAATACCGCGGCAAGTTCGATGACGCCATGGGGTAAGATGCTCACAAGCGAGGGCCAAACGCCGCGACTATGAAATGACAAAAAAAACACCACGCCGAGAACGGCGCCATTGACGACGAGAAACACCGCCGGCACGATGCCAATCGCTAGTCCTAACAAGATTGCGGCTAGAGTTTTTACCGAGTTGTTGAGAAAGATCGCGGCGGCAAGTTGCGGTTTCGGCAGACCGCGGAAGGTTGTCAGAAAGCCGGTGATGGAGTCGCCGAAATGATCGGCCAGCCCTGGAAAGCGGCTCGCGACCGCGGCGCCTATGACTGTGCCGACGGCGAAAAAGATGATGCTGGCAATCAGGTACGGGCGCAGTTCGCGCAGGTAATCGCGTCGTTGATAATGGTTCATTCAAGTTAATTCTAGCAGAAACCGGCCGCGGTAGATACGGCCCCTTGCGAATGGAGGCGCGGTGGTCAATTCCACCGACGGATGGATTGCATTGCCGAGAGACTGTCGTCGATCATGCGTCCTCTGGTGGGGATAGTTTCGGCAATGTTCGCCGGCGTGCCGCTGAGTCTTGTCGTTACTTCATCTTGCTGCCGGTTTGGTCTTGCTCGAAACGACGTTTGGCATCGAGTCGGTCGGCCATTCGGGACCGGCTGAGTAGTGCTATGTTGTCGTTTACGGCATCTTGAATCTACTAGTATTTGTGACGCTGTGGTATCGGTGGATGTCTGCTGGGACAGCGCAAGGTATGAAGGGATCACAATGAAAATTAAAAGTATCCATTCCCAGGTTGTCCGCTTGCCCGTCGATGAGCCGTTGGCCGATGGGCCGCCGTCGGGGCGGGCGCATAACATGTTTGTCACGGTTCGGATCGAGACGGCGGACGGCATCGAAGGCATCGGCGCGACGTTCTTCGGCGGCGTGCTCAGTGCGACGCTCAAGCAGGCGATCGATCAGCTCGGCGCCATGATCGTCGGCGAAGATCCGCTGCGTATCGATGCGCTGACGCAGAAACTGCGCGCAGCGGCGGCGAGTGCCGGGCCGGGCGGTATTCTCACCTTGGCGATCTCCGGCATCGACATGGCGCTCTGGGATATCAAGGGCAAGTATCTCGGCCAAGCCCTCGGCGCCATGCTTGGCGGCCTGCGTGACCGCGTGCCGACCTACGCCAGCGGCGCGCTGGTGCGGAGCTATCCGCTCGACCATTTGCTCAAAGCCTGTCGCACGCTGGTTGAGCGCGGTTTCAAGCAAATGAAAACCCAGATGGCTTTGCCCGGTGAGGTTACCCCCGCGCAGGAGGCCGAACGCGCGCACTTGACTCGCGAAGCGGTGGGAGCCGATGTCGATCTTATGTGCGATATCAATCAACGCTGGTCGGTCAATCAGGCCATCGACATCGGCCGGCGCGTCGAGGACGTGCACTTCTTTTGGCTCGAAGATGTCACCGTGCATGACGATTTCACCGGTTTGGCGCGCGTCGCCAATGCCTTGGCCACACCGCTGGCCAGCGGCGAGTGTTTGTACGGCATCACGCCGTTCCGCCACACCATCGAAACCGGCGCCGCCGATATCATCATGATCGATTTGATTCGGGTCGGCGGCATTTCCAACTGGATGAAAGTTGCGGCCATGGCCGAGGCGTTCAATTTACCGGTGGTGAGCCATCTGTTCCCGGAGATCCATGTGCATCTAGTTTCGGCGATTCCCAACGGCTTGACTGTAGAATACATGCCATGGTCTTTTCGCCTATTCGACGAAGTTCCCGTGCCGGTGAAAGGTGAACTCCTTGTGCCGACCAAGCCTGGCTTAGGGTTAGAGTTCAGCCGGGAGTTGGATCGATATGTCGTAGGGTAAGCTTTCCTTATCGAGGTCAGTGTGAAATTTGCTAATTTGTGCGCAGGTAAATCCCCCTCGTTCCCCCTTTTTCAAAGGGGGAGGTCCTGCTTCCCCTCTTTGCTAAAGGGGGGGCAGGGGAGATTTTGGATGACGGTGGGACTACTCGTTATCCAAGCTACCAGTTTGTTCCTCAGTGGATTGCTCGATCGAGCTGCCGCCGCGGATCTGACAAAAATTTACGCCGGCTACGGCGGCATCGCCGGTTACCAGATGCCGTTGTGGGTGATTAAAGAAGCGGATATCGGCAAGAAGTACGGCCTCGATATCGAGCCGCTGTTGATCAGCGGCGGGGCGCTGGGCATGCAGGCGTTGCTCGCCAACAGCATTCAGCTGAGTCAGAACTCGGCGTCGGCGGCGATCGGGGCGGCGGTGCGCGGCGCGCCGATCGCGCTCATCTCTACATCGGAAAATCGCATGGCTGCTGAAATCGTCGCGCGCGCCGAGATCAAAACGCCGCAGCAATTGATCGGCAAAAAGATCGGCATTCTCCGCTTCGGCGGCTCCAACGACACCGCCATTCAATGGGCCCTGCGCGCCTGGAAAATCGACCCGCGTCAGGTGACGATTCTTCAATCGGGAGCTACCAACGCGCGGCTTTTGGCATTGACCTTGGGGCAGATCGACGCGACGATCCTTTCCTATCCGGAGATTCATATCGCCCGCAAGCGCGGCATGAACGTGCTGGCCGACGTCGGCGACTTCAGCGCTTATCCGAACACTTCGTTCATGCTGACGCGCGCCTTCATAGAAAAGCAGCGGCCGCTAGCGAAAAACCTGCTTCGGTCGCAGATCGAAGCGATCCACTACATGCGCACCAACCGGGAGGGCAGCATCAAGATTCTCAGAAAATATCTCCGGGTCGACGATCCTGAAGCCACCGACGCGACCTACGAATTCTTCGCCCGCCGCACCGAACCTGTGCCGCGGACTAATTTAGAAGGCTTGAAAAATATCATGCGGGAAATGAACGCGCCGCAGCGCAATCCCGCCGAGTTCGTCGATATGAGCCTGCTTGACGAGATCGAAAAAGAAGGGTTCATGCAGCGTTTCCGGTGATAACCCAGCCATGAAGGATAGCTTGAGATTATCTAAGGGAAAACTTTATCTAGGCGATGGCATCGACTCATTGGCGTCGAGCGGCGGCTATCTGGAAGCGATCTGGATCAAGCGAGCGCATCGCGGGCCGATGGACGCGGTGTCATCTGCCCAGTTAGTTGCCCATCAGGGTTTGCTTGGCAGCGCTGACTGCGGCGGGTCGCGGCAAGTTACCTTGCTGGAAAAGGAAATGTGGGATCGGCTAATGAAGCAGTTGGGTGGAGCAGCGCAAGCGAGCGCGCGGCGGGCGAATCTATTGGTAAGCGGCATTAGGCTCGCCAATGCACGCGGCAAGGTTCTTCACATCGGCCCGGCCCGGCTGCTGATTGGCGGCGAAACCAAACCTTGCGAGAGGATGGACGAGGTTTTGCCGGGGTTGCAGAACGCGATGTACGCCGGTTGGCGCGGCGGCGCCTATGCGCGGGTCCTCGCCGGCGGCGAAATTGTCGTCGGCGATGGGGCGCAGTGGGAAGAGTCTCGATTCGAAGAAGTCCTTCCCCCGCATTAGCGGCGCAATGAAAATCAAGTCGGGCATCAAACTGCTAGCGGAGATCGAAGGCCAAGGCAAGCCGGCCAAGAAAGGCGATACTGTCATTTTTAATTGGCGGCTCTATCGTAATCACGGCGATGAGATTCCGCTTAACGAGCAGCAGGCAGAAATCCTTCCTCCGGAAATGATCCGCCATATCGATGGCCGGCCGTTAGTCGATCACAAAACAACGTTGGGCCGGCGCCAGACGATGGCTGGGGTGGAATACTCGCTCTATGACATGAAAACCGGCGGCTACCGAAAGATTCGCGTCAGCCCGCACCTGGCCTATCGGGACGAAGGGTTGGGCGAGCTGATAGCGCCGAACGCCGTCTTGATCATTGAGATATGGCTACGAGAAATCATTTCAGCGTAATCTTAGCTGTCATGCTATTCGCGCCTTGTTGGGGCGGCGCGCGGCTTTTGGATCACCGAGACCAAGATTGAGCCCGCCAAGTGAAAATGAAAAGCGGCAAACAAAAACGTACTGAGATTAAGGCCAAAAGAAAACAGCAAAGCGCCAAGATTCAGTCCAGCAACAAACGACAGGAACTCTGGCTTCGTCCCGTGCTGGGTCCGCCGGTGAACGAGGCGTTGTTGGCGCCGAACAACAGTTACGGCGCGCCGGATTTTGTTTATCGCGGGTATTATGTCGATCGGCCGTTTCGTTGTGTTGATTGCGGCAAGGAAGAAGTGTGGACCGGCACGCAGCAGAAGTGGTGGTATGAAGTAGCTAAGGGGTTTGTTTACACAACCGCGGTTCGCTGCCGGCTGTGCCGGCGCAAGAAGCGGGAGCAGAGCGCTGAGTCGCGGCGCGTGCATTTAGAAGGCCTCGAACGAAAAGCGCGGCGCAAACCGGAAGGATCCAAATAATGTTGGGAGCATCTGTGCAGTCATGGTTTTACTGGGCGCTGCTGTCGGCGGCGTTCGCGTCCTTGACCGCGATCTTCGCCAAGATCGGCCTCGAAGGAGTCGATTCCGACTTCGCGACGTTGATTAGGACAGCGATCATCCTGCTGGCAATTACTGGATTTGTCTACTACGCCGGCAAGTGGCGCGAGCTATCGTCTTTGAGCGCCAAGAATTGGAACTTTCTCACGTTGTCCGGCCTGGCCACCGGGGCGTCCTGGTTATGTTATTTTCGCGCGTTGCAAATGGGCGAGGCGGCCAAGGTTGCGCCGGTCGACAAATTGAGCGTCGTCCTGGTCGCCATTTTTGCAGTGATATTTCTCGGCGAGCGGCCGGTACCTAAAGATTGGTTTGGAATATTTCTCGTCGCTGCCGGCGTGGTGCTTCTCGGTATTAAGCGATAAACTGTTTACGATAAGAAAACATCCAGGAGGAACATGAACAGAACTATTCTCATTGCGCTGATTTTACTGTTGGGCTGGAACATTTTCCCAACCTACGCCGACGAAGCTGCCGAAAAGGCCGCCACGGCGGCGGCGCCGGCATGGTTGAGCCAGATCGATGCGGGGAGTTACACCAATAGTTGGAGGGATGCCTCGGCATATTTTAAGGGTGCGGTGAGCGAGAAGGGTTGGCAGGATGCGTTGGCTGGCGCGCGCAAACCTTTGGGCAAGCTATTGTCGCGTAAGCTCACCAAAGCGCAAAGCGCCACGTCGCTGCCGGGCGCGCCGGATGGCAACTACGTGGTCATGCAGTTCGACTCTAGTTTCGCAAATAAAAAGAACGCGGTCGAAACCGTGACCTTCATGCAAGAAAAAGACGGCAAGTGGAAGGCCGCTGGGTATTACATAAAATAGTATCGCGTGCTTCAGGGCATCGGGTAAAAATGCAGGGCAAGGGCTGTTTCGTTTTAGAGTCCGAATCCGACCCGGCGCAGTTACGCCGTCATCGGACTTTGCTCTCTTGTAGCCATGTTCTCGGTTGGGATAGTATCTGGGTGTGTGGATTGCTAACTTCACCTCAGCATAAAAGGAGACTCGCATGGGACTATTAGACGGCATTTTGGGCAATGTGCTGGGCGCCGCACTGGGTGGCAATCGCCAACAGTCACAAGATCAACAGGCGCAAGATCCGTTGAGTGCCATTCTCGGCGGACTCACCGGCGGCAGCAGCGCTGGTAGCAGCAGTGGCACGGGAAATATTTTATTGCAGCTCGCGCTTTCGATGCTTCAGCAACAGGGGGGGCTTGGCGGCGTGCTGGGCAAGTTCCGCGAAGCCGGCATGGGCGCCCAAGCCGACTCCTGGGTCGGCAGCGGGCAGAACATGAATATCTCACCGAATCAGTTGGAGCAGGTGTTCGGCTCCGGGTCGTTGAGCGATATCGCCTCGAAGCTCGGCATGTCCCAAGATCAAGCGGGCTCGGCGATGTCGCAGGTGCTGCCCGAGTTGATCAATCAACTGACACCGAAGGGGCAGGTGACGCCGGATTCCGAAAATTCCGTCGCCGAAGGCTTGGATGCTTTGGCGCGCAGCCTGGGCTGATAAATCTGCTCGCGAAATTCATAGGATCGCTGGTCGGTCTTTGGCCGGCGATTCGATTTCTCCTCGCCATTGATTGTCCATAAATTCTACTTCTGGGCGCTGCTTGTGGTGTGTCTGGCGTTGCCCGACTCGACGGTCCGTCGCTGTTGAGATAGATGGCCAAGGGTGGCGAGTATACCTTCAAAAGTTCTGCAGCGACGCGATCCTGGTCATCAAGACCGCGGCTGTCGCGCGTTAATCTATTGGGATGGCAAGCGATATGGCTGGTATCAGCAGGGAGACTAGCGTGCGGCGCGACGACGGTTCAGGCGCCTTGGTTACCTTGATCTGCCTGGCGGTGTTTGCCGTTGTGTTTGTTATTTACACGACGCGTTATCTGCCGGACCTAGTGGCGACCCATTTTGGCGGCGATAACCGGGCCAACGGCTGGATGAGCCGTGAGGGATATCTGCTGTTCATGCTGGCGTTTCTGATCGGCATTTCTAGTTTTGTCAGCTTCATGGTCGGCACCTTGCCGCGCAAGTTTCCCCATTGGACCAACGTGCCGAACCGTGATTACTGGTTGGCGCCGGCGCGCCGTGAAGAGTCGCTGCGCTACTTGTCGGCCCACGGCAAGCGTCTCGGCTGTTTGATCGTTATGATGATGCTCGGCATGCACTACGTCATTCTCAAAGCCAATCACATCCAGCCGCCGGCGCTGCCGGTGTCGGCCTTCTCGGCGGTTCTTTTCGGCTTCGCCTTGGCGCTCATCTGGTGGATCGTGCGGCTCTACCGCCGGTTTCCGAAACCGAATGATTAAGATGAGCCACGAAAAACCCAGCGCGGTAGAGCCGCAACCAAAGATTCGGAATGTTCACCGCAGAGTACGCAGAGATCGCAGAGGGAAGAAAGAATTTTCGGAAAATTATTAACAACATCTTTCTGTCTTTTTCTCTGTGTCCTCTGCGCCCTCTGTGGTACATCTTCCGAGAATTTGCGGAAGCCGCACAAATTGTCAACTATGTCGTATGAAAATCTCGGACATGAGGTATATTAAACTTCGTGTTTTTCGTGGTTAATATTCTTCTTTATGCAAGGCTTTGACAACAAAAACCGCTGCCCGTGGGTCGACATGACCAAGCCGGACTATGTCGCGTATCACGACCGCGAATGGGGCGTGCCAGTGCATGACGATCGTGCGATCTTCGAGTTTCTTACTCTTGAAGCGGCGCAGGCGGGGCTGAGCTGGTATACGGTGCTGCGCAAGCGTGATTCTTACCGCGACGCCTTTGCCGGTTTCGATCCGCAGAAAGTTGCGCGCTTCGGCAAGAAGCAGATCGAGGCGTTGCTGAAAAATCCCGGCATCATTCGCAACCGGTTGAAGATCGCTGCCGCCGTCAACAACGCTGGTAAATTTTTACAGGTTCAAAACGAGTTCGGCAGCTTCGACGCCTACATCTGGCGCTTCGTCGACGGTAAGCCGATCGTCAATCGTCTCAAAACGCTGAAAGATTACCCGGCCTCCAGCCGGGAGTCGGACGCTTTGAGCAAAGATTTGAAGCAGCGCGGTTTCAAGTTCGTCGGCCCGACGATCATCTACGCCCACATGCAAGCCACTGGCATGGTCAACGATCACGTCGAGGGTTGTTTTCGCCGTAAACCGATCATCGCCGAGCACGGACCATCATCGAGGCGATGAAACTTCTCTGGCTTGCCGCTTATGGGGGCGCTCTAGTTTGGTCGGCGATCCAGCCGCAGGATTACTTCACCTGGTTTCTCGAAGCGCTGCCGGCGCTGATCGTCTTCGTCATTCTTGCCGCGACCTACACACGCTTTCGGTTAACGACTCTGGCTTACGCGCTGATACTGATGCATTGCCTGATTCTTTTTCTCGGCGCGCATTATACCTACGCCGAAGTCGAGACCTTTAAGTTTGTCCGCGACTTTTTCGGCTGGCAAAGAAACAATTACGACAAGATCGGCCACTTCGCCCAGGGCTTCGTGCCGGCGATCGTCGCGCGCGAAGTCTTGATGCGGCATGGCGTTGTGAACGGCCGCGCCTGGCTGAACCTGTTTGTGATATCGATCTGCTTGGCGTTCAGCGCGCTGTACGAATTGTTCGAATGGGGCGTTGCGGCGGCGACCGGCGATTCCGCCGAGAGCTTTCTCGGCACCCAGGGCTATATGTGGGACACCCAATCCGACATGGCGATGGCGCTGCTGGGAGCTTGTCTCGCGCTACTATTCTTGGCCAAGCTGCATGATCGGCAATTGCAGTCTATTCCACATAAGTAATTGACGGTCTTTCCACTCGTCTCTATCTCTGTCTCGATCTTCTTGTAGGATTGTTTCCGCCTATGTCCGCCTACGTTCCCCTCTGGTGCAAAAGTAATTTTTCGTTTCTCGAAGGCGCGAGCCATCCGGACGAGTTGGTGGAGGAAGCGGTTCGCCTCGGCTTGCCGGCGTTGGCTTTGACCGACCGGGATGGGGTTTACGGCGTGGTGCGGGCGCATATGAAGGCCCGGGAAGTCGGGCTGAGGCTGATCATCGGTTCGGAGATCTCGGTCGACGACGGCTCGACAATCGTTCTGTTGGCTCAGGATCGCTGCGGCTACGCCAACCTTTGCCAGCTCATCACTAAAGGGCGGCGGCGGTCGGAGAAAGGGGAGAGCGCTGTCGGTTGGGATGAAGTATGTGCGCATGCGCCGCGAATGATAGCGCTATGGAGTGGGGAGATGATGTCCGTCATTCCAGTGAAAACGGGAATCCAGGCGGTTTCTAGCGGATCAAGAAAGACCAACCTGGATTCCGGCTTTCGCCGGAATGACGGAGGGATGGCCAGGACTGTTTTAGCTGACAGCAAGACGGATGTGGATCAGGTTGCCGGAAACCTGCGCGATGCTTTTGGGGATCGGTTGTATGGCATGATCGCGCGCCATCGCTGCGAGCAGGAAGTCGCCCAGGAAATCTGTTTGCGCGAAAGAGCGCGGCGCTTTGGCATTCCCTTGGTCGCCGCCAACGAAGTGCTTTATCACAATCCGTCGCGGCGGCGTTTGCAGGATGTCCTGACGGCGATTCGCCATGGCGTTGCGGTTGGCGCCTGCGGCCGGAAATTAAAGCCCAATGCCGAGTTCGGGTTGAAAGCGCCCTATGCTTTTGCCCGGCTGTTCGCCGACGATCCCGCCGCCGTGGACAGGACCATCGAGATTGCCGAACGCTGTAACTTCTCGCTTGCGGAGATTCGTTACCGCTATCCCTCGGAAAAGCTGCCCGGCGGCGCGACTTCGGCGCAGTGGCTGCGCCGCCATGTGTTCCGCGGCGCGCGCGGACGTTACGGCGAGCTCATTCCTGAAACGGTTGCCGCGCTATTGGAAAAAGAGCTGGAGATCATCGAGGCCCTCGATTATCCCGGCTACTTCCTGACCATGTGGGAGATCGTCGAGTTCTGCAGGGCCAACGATATCCTTTGCCAGGGACGCGGCTCGGCGGCGAATTCCGTCGTCTGTTACTGTCTCGGCATCACCGCCATCGATCCGGTGCGAATGGGACTGCTCTTCGAGCGTTTCATTTCCATGGAGCGCGCCGAGCCGCCGGATATCGATCTGGACATTCAGCATGGCCGGCGCGAGGAAGTGATCCAGCATGTTTATCAAAAGTATGGCCGCGACCGTGCCGCCATGGTCGCCAACGTGGTGCGTTACCGGTCGCGCTCGGCGCTGCGCGATGTCGGCAAGGCTTTGGGGATTTCCGAGACGGCGCTCGACCGCGTGGCGAAGTTTCTGTCGTCCTATGAAAACGTCCGGCCGGAAGTGCTGGCGGCGTTGGGTGTCGATCCGGCCGCCGGACTGCATGAGCATTTGCTCCAGCTCGCCAACGAGATTTTGGATTTTCCGCGCCACCTGTCGATTCATCCCGGCGGATTTCTCCTCGGCCATGAACCGGTGCATGACATGGTGCCCATCGAGAATGCGACCATGGCCGAGCGCACGGTGATCCAGTGGGACAAAGAGGACGTCGAGAATCTCGGCCTGTTTAAAGTCGACCTGCTCGGTCTGGGCGGGCTCACCCAGCTCGATCTTTGCTTTAAACTCTTGCGCCAACAGCGCGGCGTCGAGCTGTCGATGGCGCTGATTCCGCCCCGTGATGTCGCGACCTTCGACATGATCTGCAAAGGCGACACGGTGGGCGTGTTTCAGATCGAAAGCCGGGCGCAGATGGCGATGTTGCCGCGGCTGCGGCCGAAAAATTTCTACGATCTGGTCATCGAGATCAGTATCGTGCGACCGGGGCCGATCACCGGCGGCATGGTGCATCCCTATTTGCGCCGGCGCCAAGGTAAGGAAGATGTGGAATTTCCCCATCCATCGTTGAAACCGGTACTGGAAAAAACTCTCGGCGTGCCGTTGTTTCAAGAACAAGTGATGCGCTTGGCGATGATCGCCGCGGATTACACGCCCGGCGAAGCGGATCAGCTGCGCCGCGATATGGCGGCGTGGCATCGCACCGGCAGGATGGAGCGTCACCGCGAACGCTTGATCACGCGCATGCAGGCTAAGGGCATCGCGATAGAATTCGCCGAACGGGTTTTCGAACAGATCCGCGGCTTCGGAGAATACGGTTTTCCGGAAAGCCATGCGGCGAGTTTCGCATTGATCGCCTATGCGACCGCCTGGCTCAAGTGCCACTATCACGCCGAATATTCCTGTTCGTTGCTCAACGCCCAGCCGATGGGTTTTTACACGCCCGCGACCATCGTCGAAGACGCCAAGCGCCATCGCGTCGTGGTTCGCTCCATCGATGTCCAAACCAGTGACTGGGATTGTACGCTGGAGTGTTGCCATGAAAGTGCCGGCGGCTTCGCCCTCCGCATGGGGCTGCGCTATGTCAAAAGTTTGGGTGAAGCTGACTGGCGGAATGTCGAAGCGGCGCGGCGGGCGAAAGCCGTTCGTCTCGTTGGAAGATTTCGTCCGGCGTACTCGACTCGACGAAGGGAAGCTTGAGCGCGCTGGCGGAAGCGGGGGCGTTTGACAGTTTGGCCGTAGCGCGGCGCAGCGCTTTGTGGGAGGTGCGCCGATTGGTTCAGACGCGCGATCAATCGCTGACGATGTCGGTGCAGGAGCGCCAATCCTGGATTTGATCCCTTGAGCGACTTCGAAGAAGTCGGTTGGGACTACCGGCGGACAGCGCACAGCGCGCGGCGCCATCCGCTGGAACCGCTGCGCCGGGATTTAATCCGCCAGGGTATGCCCGATGCGAGCACTGTGGCGACGATGCAAAACGGTGCAACCATTCGTTACGCCGGCTTGGTGATCTGCCGGCAGCGGCCGGGCACCGCCGGCGGCGTGGTGTTCATGACACTGGAGGACGAAACCGGTTTCGTCAACGTGGTGATCTGGGAAAGCGTTTTCCAACGCTACGCGGTGCTGGCGAAGACGGTGAGCTTTCTCGGCATCACCGGCAAACTGCAAGTCGAAGATGGCGTGGTGCATCTAGTGGCGGAGAGCTTATGGAAACCGAGCGTAGAATTGAAACCCGCGAATGTGCCGAGCCGGGATTTCCATTGAGGATAAGACCCTTCACCACGAAGGCACGAAGTGCCACGAAGTTCGGAAATCTAATCCTCCGAAACCTTCGTGTCCTTCGTGCCTTCGCGGTGAGAAAAACTATTACTAATTAAGCTACGGCTCGCTTGTCGGTCTTGTCTACGCGAGCTTTCAGGCGCGGATAAAAGCGCAGCGGGTTGTCCCAGAAGATCTTGCGCTTCAGCTCATCGCTAATGTCCTTGCGATTGATCAAGTTGGGAATGTCATGGCTGAAATCGCGTTGGTCGCGTTCGTGGGGGTAGTCCGAGGCCCAGATTAAGGCGTTGTCGTTGGCCACCTGGGCGGCCAGCGGCAAGGCCGACTCCTCGACTTCGACGGCGAAGTAGATGTTGCCTTTCTTGACGTACTCGCTGGGTTTCAACTTGCAGCGCGGCGAGTAGTGGCCTTTGCGTTCCTGTTCTTCGTCCATGCGGTCCATCATGTAGGGCACCCAGCCGACGCCGCACTCGATGCAGCCGAATTTGAAATTGGGGAAAAGTTCAAACACGCCTTCGAACATCAAGGCGGTGAATTGGCGAATCTGCGCGAACGGATGCTCCAGCGTATGACCAACGGTAAAGTTATTGACGGAATCCAAGCCGAGCGCTGGCATGCTCAGGCCGCCATGCGTTGACACCGGCACGTCGAGCTTCTGCGCCTCTTCCCAGAGCGGATAGAACTCCGGGCCGCTGTAGAGCCGCCCGCCGGGCGCTACCGCCGGCAAAACCGCGCCGACCATGCCCAGTTCCGTAACCGCGCGGCGCAGTTCCTTGACGGCTTCGCCGATGTCTTGAATCGGCAAGAGGGCGACACCGACCAGGCGCGGGCTCACCGCCATGAACTTATTGTAAAGCCAATCATTGTAGGCCCTCGCCATGCAGATCGCCCAGTCGTGATCTTGAATCGCGCCATGGGTCAACCCCTGGGTCGGATACAGCACTGTCATCTCGATCTTATTGATGTCGAGGAAGCGAAGCCAATCTTGAGCGTTGGGCCCGGTGCCGCCGCCGGCCCAGCCGCCTTTTTTGCGCAGCGAGCGTAGGAAGCCGTCCATCGTCAGACCGGGCCAAAATGAATAGCTGTGATGCCATTCAAGGTCGTTGTACGGCGCGCCGATAAACTCGCGCAATTCGGAATCCAACTCCATCACATGCCCGTCGGCGTCGATAATTCTGTAATCAGCCATAATCTCCTCCCGTTCGTCATTCCGGCGCAGGCCGGAATCCAGGTTGTTTTGGCCTTGCAGCACACGTAATGAAGATGGATGCCGGCCTACGCCGGCATGACAAATCTTCTCTTGGCCTAAAGGCGACGGATTTCAAACATGCCGAAAATCGACGTTAAGTCGTTCTAGTATTTTCGGTAAACAATTCTTCCACGCTCAAATTCCGCCCGAGCATGCCTTGCTGGCCGGCGAACTTGATCAAATTCTCGATGTCGTTATAGTTTTCTTTCAGACCCTGGTAGAACGGGTCCTTGCCGAAAAACTTTCGCTCTTCTTCCAGATAGGAGCGACCCCAGGCGAAACTCAAGCGGTGCGGCTGTTCCATGAATTCGTTGTAGGCCTTGCGCGACGCGAGCAGGGCTTCGTACAGGCTGGTCGCCACCCATGGATCGCGGTCGAGGATTTCTTTCTTGATGACCACCGGATGCATGATCGGGAAGATGCCGGTCTTTTTGTAGTAGGCGCGTTCTTCTTTCTCGAACTCCGGAAACAGCCGCTCGACGGTGCCTTCGCCGCGAATCCAGCGCTGCGGCAGGTCGGGTTCGACTTCGGCGTCAACCTTACCTTCGACCAGCAGATCTTCGAGCTTGCGATTGCCTTCGACGTATTCGACTTTGATATGCGGCGGTGGGTTGAAGCCGACATGCTCCTTGTTGACGATCACCCAAGTGACATCGCCGACGCCGAGATCGTAGCTGTTCATCAACATGCCTTTGGCGACCAACGCCAGAGTATTCTCGTAACTGCGCAGGCCGATGCGCCCGCCATTGAGGTCGGTCGGCTTCTTGATGCCGGAGCCGGCTTTGATAAAGCAAAACTTATGCGCCCACATGCGCCGCGGGAAAAACGGAATCGCTTGCAAGCGGTCGATATCTCCGCCGCGCGCGACCAGGTATGAGGACATGGAGAACTCGCAGGCGTCATACTCGCCGTAATGAAACATCCGTTCATGACGGATGCCGCTTTCCACCGTGATGATGTTCAAGTCGAGCCCTTGAGCTTCGATCTTGCCGTCGCGCAACGGTTGCAGATAGTCGTATTTGTCGAATGCGATGGTGAGTTTCAGTTTAGCCATGGAGTTTGCCTCGTTTATCAGGATTTCTTGCCGAAGATCCGGTCGATGAATCCATTGGTCTCCAGCTCTTTTACCAATTCCATATCGGCAAATCGCAGCGGGTTCAATTCCGCGGTGCCGGGCCGGGTGCGATCGAGATCTTGCAAGGTGAACTGGATGCCTTTGATCGACGGATAGGGCTTTTGCAGATAGTCGGCGGCGATGAATTTATAGGCCTGATCGAGAATTCCGGGGTCCGAGATACGGGTGTTCTTCGCCATGATCTTCTTGGTTTCTTCGGGACGCGTTTTGGTGAAATGAATCGCTTCCACCAGCCCGCGCATGAATGCCCGCGCCATGTCTCGCTGCTCGGTTAGGTACTTCTTGCTCGCGATCGCAGACACGGTCAGGGCTTCGAAGCCGTAGTCATAGACATCGAGCAGCGTGCGGAAGCCAAACTTTTCGGCCGCCCAGCGATCTTCCACCGTGAGCATGGTGCCGGAAATTTGCCCGTTGCGCATGGCCGCCAGCCGGTCCGGTGAGTTGCCGATTTGCAATATCGCAACGTCTTTCTCCGGATCGAGCCCGGCTTTGCGCAAGGCGAAACGCAAAATAAAGTCCGATGAACTGCCGAAGCGGGAAACCGCCAGCTTCTTGCCTTTGAGCTGGGCCGCATTCTGAATGTCCTTGGCAACGCCGAGATAGCGCGGTCCGGCAGCGGAGTGAAACGTCGAGAACAATACCAAGTCGGTCCCGGCCAGGTTGCTGACGATCGCCTGGGAGCCGCTGGTGATCGAAATCGGAATGTTGCCGTTGAGCATGCCCTGAATCAGGATACCGCCGCCCTGGACGTAGAGCACTTGGGCGTCGAGGCCGTGCTTTTTGAAAAGGCCCATGTCGCGGGCGACCCAGACGACCGTGTTGTTGGCGCCGATAGTCGAGTAGGCGATGTTTATATCTTTGCTCCACAGCCGCGCCGTGATCACCAGCGGGGCCGCTGCGAGTACTAGGAAGAAAATTAAGTATTTTCGGTGCATTGTCGCGATCATAAGAGTCGACCGTGCTGCTGTCAATCAAGCCGGTGATTTCGTTGACACACCTGGGAGCGGGTGTTAAGTGACACTTAAACTAAGTTAAAGGAGAACTTTATGCGCTTCCAAGGCAAGTCGGTGATCATCACGGGCGGCGGCGGCAAGATCGGCAAAGCTTATGCGATGGGTTTCGCCAAAGAAGGCGCAAAGGTAGCATTACCCGATATCGCCAGCGCCGATCATGTCGTCAAAGCGATTCGAGACATGGGCGGCACGGCGATCAGCATGGCCTGCGATGTCTCCGATGAGAAGAGCGTCAAAGCGATGGTCGACAGCGTGGCCAAGCAATTCGGCAGCGTCGACGTCTTGATCAACAATGCTGCCTACTTCATGACTGTGAAGAAAAGTCCATTCTGGGAAATGGCAGTCGATGAGTTCGACAAAGCGATGGCGGTCAACGTGCGCGGCTCGTGGCTCTGCGCCAAGGCGGCGTTCCCGCATATGAAGCAGCAAGGCAAAGGCAAGATTATCAACATATCTTCCGGCACCGCGCTCAACGGCGGGCAGAATTATATCCACTACGTCACTTCCAAGGGCGCGCTGATCGCCATGACCCGGGCGATGGCCCGCGAGGTCGGCGACTACGGCATCTGCGTCAACACCGTCAGTCCAGGCTTCGTCGTTACCGAAGGACGCGCGGTCGATCCGGCGTTCAACGCCAGCCGCGTCGGCAACCGCGCCATCAAACGCGTGCAGGTCGAGAACGATCTGGTCGGTACGGTAATGTTCCTGGCGTCGCCGGAGAGCGATTTCATGACCGGCCAGTTGCTCAACGTCGACGGCGGCGCGCATTTTGTCGGGTAAGAATGGTAAGGGGTGAAGGGTTAGGTGTAAGGCGTCTCCGGAAATTGAGCGGCTCACCCTTTACCCCTAACCCCTTACGTTTATCTTTAAGGGGTATCCATGCGTTTCAAAGATAAGTCCGTGATCATCACCGGCGGCGGCGGCAAGATCGCCAAGGCGTATGCGCTGGCGTTTGCCAAGGAGGGGGCGAAGTTGAGTCTGCCGGACATCGCCAGCGCGGATCAGATCGTCAAAACGGTTAAAGACATGGGCGGCACGGCGATCAGCATGGCCTGCGATGTGTCGAACGAGCAGAGCGTCAAGGCGATGGTCGCTGAAACCGTCAAGCAGTTCGGCACGGTCGATATCCTCATCAACAACGCGGCCTATTTTATGTCGGTGTGGAAGGGACCGTTCTGGGAGATGACTGTCGAGGAATTCGACAAGGCGATGGCGGTCAACGTGCGCGGTTCGTGGCTGTGCGCCAAAGCGGCAGCGCCTTACATGATGAAACAAAAAAGTGGCAAGATCATCAACATCTCTTCCAACGTGGCGCTCACCGGCAACCCTAACTACATCCACTACGTCACGTCAAAGGGCGCGCTGATCGCCATGACCCGAGCCATGGCAAAAGAGCTGGGCGACTGGAACATCTGCGTCAACTCGGTGAGCCCCGGCTTCGTCGTTACCGAAGGGCGCGAGGTCGATCCCGAATACGAAAAGATCCGCGCCCAGCAGCGCAGCTTGAAAAAGACCCAGGTGGAGAGCGATCTGGTGGGAACGGTGTTGTTTCTGTCGTCGAACGAAAGCGACTTTATGACCGGCCAGTTGTTGAACGTCGACGGTGGGTTTCATTTCGTCGGCTAAAAATACAATCCGAAATGTCTCCCGCAAAGGCGCGAAGGCGCAAAGTCACGATCGAGACGTAGGGGCGAATTGCATTCGCCCTTTGAGCAGTACACAGGCCATTGACATGTTTCAATACCCGCGCTGCCTGTCCATGCGTCATTCCGGCGCACGCCGGAATCCATCTTTGGTTGGTAATCGGGAACGAAACCTGGATGCCGGTTTGCACCGGCATGACGATCACAGGCCTTCAATACCCGCGCTGCCAGTCGATGACGTTTTCCAATCGCTGGCCGTCCAGGCAGCGGCGCAAGTTGTCGCAGAATAGTTGCACGCCTTGATGCTCGGAGATGTCGGCGACTGCGGAAACATGCGGTGTGATGACGACGCGTTCGTCATCCCACAAGCGAGCGTCAGGCGGTCGCTCGAATTCACCGTCATAGACATCGGTGGCGAAGCCGCGCAGCTTGCCTTGGCTTAACGCGAGGATCAAAGCTTCTTCGTCGATGATCTCACCGCGCGAGATGTTGACCAAAACCGTTCCCGGTTTCATCGCGGCAAAGGCGTCGCGACCGATCAGATGGGTCGTTTCCTTGGTCCACGGACAGCAGATAGCGACAAACTCACTTTCGCGCAGTACTTCGCGCAAGGCGTGGGCAGGTTCCAAGCGCGCAAAACCTTCCGGCCGCACTGCAGCATCCCGCCTGGTACCGACGACCCGCATCCCGGCCGCGGCGCAAAGTTTGGCCACTTCGACGCCGATACCGCCGGCACCAACAACGCAAACGGTCTTGTCGCGGATAATAATCGGATCATAGGTCTGATGATCGAGCTTGTGCCGCCGTTGATCGCGGTAGCTCCAGTGGAAGCCACGCGAGAAGTGGAGGAAGCTAGCCAATACATACTCCGCCATCGGGCGTCTATTCGTCAGCCCGCGTGAGGTTGTTACGATAACATCCGAGCCCCACAGGTCGGTATCGAGGAAGTTGCTAGCGCCGGCCGGCAGTTCATGGACCCATTTCAGTCGAGGCGAGCGAACGCGCATGTCTTTGACCGGTGGCCAGCCCACCAGCATGACTTCGGCCGATGCGAGCGCTTCATTCCGCTGGGCAACCGTGGTTGCGGGATATTTGCGCGCGCCAAGATACCGGTCGACGGTCCACTGCGGCCATGTGGCGCGAAGTTCGACATCGAACCACCCCCTGGCATCGACGACTTTGATGCGCCGATCGATTTTGGAAATGCGAGCGAGGACTGAATCCGGAACCTGCTGCATGACCAACACTTCGAGGTTCTCCATAGCTGACATGATCCTTATCATGACAAGGTTTTGTTCGTAACCGCAGGTGTTCAATATCTTTATCGGGGCTGGTTGAAATCTCTCGTCCCTTCGTCAGGGCGCAGCACATTCTTCGGACGAAAGTGAAATTCCGTCATGCCGGCGAAGGCCGGCATCCAGGTTTATTACGAAGTTGAACACAAAAAACGTCTGGATTCCCGCGTGCGCGGGAATGACGGATGGGAAATCGAGTTCCAGTCGACGAATTCAGAACCCCTCGGCTTGGAGCCTAGGGTCTGTCAGTTCTCGATCAAAGTGAGCATCGCTCTGGGCGCTATCACGATTGTTATTTCGACTGGCCGGCGATGCAGTCGAGCACGGCGCGATTGAAAATCTCTGGCTGTTCCCAGTAGGTCGAATGGCCGGCCTCGGGGATCAGCGCCACGCGGCTGTTCGGAATCTCGGCCGCGATCATCCGCGCAATCGATGGCGGCGTAGATAAATCTGCGGCCCCGGAAATAACCAACGTCGGCAGCTTGAGATCTTTAAGCTTTGCCTGGGTGATTTCATTCTTTAGGATTTGCCGGTAGTCACGTCCAATCAGCGCCTTATGTTCGAGTTCCATCCACGCCTTCACGCCCGCAGGGTTTGCCGCCCGGTATGATGGACCGAGCTCGCGAAATTCGGCCGGCATTTTTTCCCAGCCCTCGGGACGAATGGCGGCGGCCGCCTTGGCGATCTCGCCGTCGCGCACGCCGAAGGAGTTGCTTGAAATACTCAGGCTCAGCAACCGTTCCTGGTAAGAAAACGCGAAGTCCGACGCGATGCTGCCGCCGGCTGCCGACGCCACCACATGAAATCGTCCAAGCCCCAATGTGTCCGCTAGGTGGCGAAGGTCCTCCGAGCCGATGCCTGGGTTTTTCGCGTCGAAGGGCGCGGAGTTGTAGTAGCCGCGGCGCGAATAGGCGATGACGCGGTAGCCTGCCTTGGCGAACACAGGCTGCTGGTAACCCCAGATGAGCGCGCTGCCGGTGGCCGGATGCAGCAGCACGATCGGCACCCCCGGTCCACCGGTGTCCCAGTACCAGAGACGAGTGTCGGGAATTTGTGCCAAGCCGTCTTTGGCCGTGGCCTGCGGGGGAATGGGGATGGGTTTCATAGAGTTAGTTATGGTTTGGCTATGTGCTTTCTCGATAGCGCCAAGACCTAAAGTTAGCAAGCCGGCAGCGAGTATAAGATTTCGCAAGAACGCGGCTGCTCGCGGGGCGCCGCGCGAAGTATGGCTATTGCCCATCGACGCTCACACTCACTCGGATTCGATCCGAGGATCGTTTACTCTTCGACCAGCGTGATGCGCGGCGGCGCTAGCGCTGACCATACAGTTCCTTGACGAAGCCGCTATCCTCCAGCTCTTTCAGTGGACGATTGTCGAAGAAATCTTTGGGATCCGCCTGCGACGCCTTTGGATGGTCCGAGAGGGAAAGGACGGTGCGAATCGCTTCCTCGGGCATGTACGGGACCTTCAAGAACAGCGGCGCAAGGCTGGTGTAGGAGTCATCGATCATCTCAGGATCTTTGGTGCCGAGATAGCGGGACAGGGCGCGCTTTGCGATCGCCGGCTCCTCATGAATGATTTTTATCGCCGCCAGGTAGGACTTCAGAAAGCCCTTAATCAGCTCCGGATTTTGCCGGACTAAGGTCTTGCGAGCTGCGATGGCGTTGTGCGGATAGGGCAGCTTGAAAGAGGCGATATTGACGAGCTCTTTGTAGCCCATGCGTTTGGCCATCACGGTCGTAGGCGATGAAAACACTCCACCCACCACCACGCCCTTGTCCAGTGCCGCGAGAAGATCACCTTGCCGCGAGAAGTAAAGAAATTTCACATCTTGGCCGACCTTCATGTTGTATCGGTTGAAAAGCGCGATCGCTGCGTGGTCGGAGGAAGCGCCGCGGGTGATCACGCCAAAAATCTTGCCGCGCAGATCTTCGATGCTTTTGGTCTCCGGCTTGGCGTATACGGTAAAGCCATAAGTCGAAAGCCCGATGCCGACGTAAACGAGATCGGCGCCGCTAAGCACGGCGCCAACCACGGCCCCGCCGGTCAATGCGATATCGATGTCGCCGGCGACTAAAGAATGGGTGAGAGTGGCGCCACCCGCGATGTAGACGGTTTTGACATCGACGCCGTAGCGCTGATCGAGCTTGCTGTCGTTGATCACCCAGAGCGGCATGGAGCCGCCGCTTAGTTGAGGGTAACCGACCTTTACGGTGATCGTGGCTGCTGTAGCGAAATGACTCAAGGAAAGTAACGGGAGCACGAGCGCGAACATAAACCGATTAAATTGTCTGTTCATAAATCGCTCCTGTAAAAAGCCCACTAATGGAAATGATTCACAAAATGAACTTTCGTCCCGGTGCAGTTCGATGTTCGTCCGTTAGCGTTTCTTATACAGCCCGTCGATAAATCCGTTGTCGTCGAACTCCTTGATGATACTCATGTCGACGAAGTCCTCCGGTTTCGCCGCGCGGACCTTGGGATCTTTTTCACCGAGTTCGGCAAGGGCTTCTTTGACCGCTTCGAGGGACGGATAGGGCTTGGCCGGCACGAGCCGGGAGAAAAATTGATAGCTGTCTTCCAATGCATCGTTGTCGTCGGTCTTGACGTATTTGCCGATGACTTTCTTGCTGAACTCCTTGTTGGTTTTATAGAGGTGAATGCCTTCCAACAGCGCGCGGGTAAATTTTCGCACGGTGTCGCGTTTATCCTTGATGAAGGAAATCCGCGCCGCCACCGGTGTGGTCGGGTAGGCGCCGCCGAAGTCTTCGGGCTCGGCGATGATATTCATTTTGAACTTGCGCGCCAGATTGGTCACCGGCGGCTGTGCCACCATGCCTTGCACTTGATTTGTTTGTATCGCCGCCAGGCGAGTCGGTTGACCGCCTGGTATCTGCAGGACCGCCACGTCGACGTCGGGCTTCAATCCCCATTTCAATAATATTTTGCGCGTGGCGTAGTCGGAGTTGGAGCCGAAGCGGCTGACCGTGAGCTTTTTGCCCCGCAGGTCTTCCGGCTTTTTGATTTCTGGTGAAACCACCATGCTGTAGGCGAGGATATTAAGTAAGCCCGCGATCAGTGTGATATCGGCACCGCGCAGTTTGGCAACCACCGGAGCATTGCCGCCGACCTGAGCGATCGGTAGATCGCCCGACATCATCGCTTGAGTAGCCCGTGAACCGCCGTCGAGGTAGATCATGATCACGTCGAGGCCGTTTTTCTCGAACAGGCCGGCTTCCTTGGTGATCCAGAACGGCGCCTGCGAGCCGGCGATGGCGCTCCAGCCGAGCGTCAGTTTTTCCAACGGCGCCGAGGCCGTTAGTGCCGTGCGTGGCGATGCCGTGATTAACAGTGCAATGATTGAAACGATCGAAACTGTAAATTTTAATTTCAGCATAAAACTAAATCTTTTCTCTTCAGAATCAATGGGTATCGCTGCGCTCCACCGATCCTACAAGTCCTACTTTGAACTTTTTGAACCCTTGAACCTTGAACGGCTTTTTTAAGCCGCCGTTTCCCACTTATCGACGTCGACTTCCCAGCCTTTAGTCTGCGACAAATCCAAGGCATTGCCTTCCAGATCGCGGAAACGAAATTCGGCGTAAGGGCGGGTCGACGGGCGTGGCGCGATTTTCAACATACTGCTCAATTCCGCCATGGTCGCCTGCATGGTGTTGGTCAGAAAGCCGATATGGTTGATGCCGTACTTGGCTTCATGGCCTTCGACCTGGCTGTAGAACGGATGGATCGCCAGGTTGGTTTTACCATCAGCGCAGAAGCGGTTGCCGCGTCCCTGCTGGCGGCGCAGATAGCTCGATGGCACTTCGCGCAGACCCAACACCTGGGTGTAGAACTGCAACATGGTTTCGGGATCGAGCGCGTTGTAGGCGATATGGCGCACGCGCGGGAAACGTTTTTCTTTGCTCGCCGGCACGCCGTAACTCGTCGTCGACACCGTGACCGGCCGGCATTCCGGGTCGTGCAGGCGGATTTGGCCATGCTGCAAATCGTTCGACTCCTGGATGATTATTCCGCGCGGGAACATCCGGATAAACCGGCCTTTCACTTCTTCGAGATCGTCGACCTGCACGCCGATATGGTGCAAGCCGTTGTTGGTTTGCATCTCGCCCAGCTCTGGACGGTTTTTGAAAAAGGTCAAATTATAAAAACCGTCGGTGATGGTGATATCGCCGTCCGGCGTGCGACCGAGTTCTTCGGTGCCGAGAAAACGGTGGTAGAAATCGACTAATTTAGCGGGATCTTCAGCGAGATAGGCGACGTAGCGCAGTATAGCCATGGTAAACCTCCGGGGATTGGGAATTCGTTCGTTCAAAGGTTCCCTTCGACGGTCTCAGGGCCTGAGTTTATCGAAGGCAAGAGTTCAAGGTTTGGAAGATTGGAATTCGATCAGTGCCCAAGATTCCAGTATTCCATCACTCCGTTGTTCTCAATCTCTTATATTCTGCGTGAACCATTCTAAAGGCAATGCATGGCCTAATCCTTTGGCTTTGGCCAAGTTATACGCCGTACCGCCGACGGCGGCAAATTGCAGGCCTTGGGTGCCTTGATTGTTCAGGAAGGTGATCTGTTGGTCATTGGCCCGGCCGATCCATCTACCAGCCATGACGTCGGGGACGGTGCCGATATTCGGGTTGTCGATCTCATGGTGCGGTGAGGATGGGATCTTTTGCTTTTCCTCCGGGCTACCGGCGATGAAGCCGAACATGCCGTCGCTACCGGTGACGACTTCTGGTGAATTGCGATCGGCGTAGAGCGTGGAAGTGCCGAGACGCGCGCGCACGTCGGCGCGGGCCAGGACGTCGGGACCGGCTTCGTTGTTGCGCACGTTGTTGATATGCATTCCCGGTTCGAGCCATTCGGCTTTGATCACGGGTACGAGCGAGTCGGTGGTCAGCGAAACAATCGCGGCGCCCTTGAGCGCCTTTTCCGGCGAGTCGACGGCGATCACTTCGATGTCGAGTTTATCGGTCATCTCGGCGGCAAAGGCTTCGCGGTTCTTTTTCGTCGGGCTGAACACGCGCATGACTTCGAGGGGTCGGACATGTTTGATCGCCTCGGCGTAGGTCCGCGCCATGCCGCCGGAGCCGATCATCGCCATGACCTTGGCATCTTTGCGCGCCAGATACTTGGTGCCGAGACCGGCGCAGGCGCCGACGCGCATATGCTGGAGGTAGCCATCGTTCATGATCGCCAGCGGCTCGCCGTTGCGCGTGCTGGTCAGGAAGATCAGGCCGCAGTAGGTGCCGCGCTCCATGCAATACTTGTCCTCGACCATGAAGCCGTCCTGATTTTCCCAGGCGAGCATGTCGGACTTCATGCGGATGGCGAAGACGCCTAACTTGCGCGACGCGCCCTCCATGGTGCCCCAACGATAGTAGTGCGGTTCTTGTGGCACGTAGAAGTCGATGCGCGGGCGGTAGCCGGCTTTGAGCTCATTCAGTTCGCGGTAGGCGTCTTCCATGGCGTCGATGCAGGTTTTCATGTCGAGGACCTGTTCGATCTGTTCGTTGGTGAGAAAAATCATCTGCGCGGCTCCTTACGTAATTTCTCCAATATTGTCACAAGTCGTTCGTATACCCCTTCCGTCTTGGCGTGTAAACCGTCGTCGAAAACCATGACATCTGTTGTCACCGAGGTTCAAAAAAACCTGCCACCCCAAATTGCTAAAATCTTTGGCGATGACCCCTCCAGAAATTCCTCGACAAATTCCATACCCCAATTGAGATTCATTGCTTCGTGTCTTAAGGTCTTTGAAGTGAAGTTAATGCTTGACAAACTCCTAGCCTTCAAAACAGAAAGGAGCGCAATTTATGACTACAGCTGTGCACTCCAAAGGGGATGGCTCTACCCCTGGGTCACGCCAAGCGATGCTTCAATATCAAAACCGGCAGCTTAAAAGATTGCTCGATTATGTTTGGAGCCGATCGGCATTTTATCGGGATTATTATTCGAGCCATGGTATCCGCGAAAAAGATTTTGCCGACGTTTCGATAAGCGATCTACCTTTACTGCCAAAAAAAACCTTGATTGATAATTTTGATAAGGCAGTGACCGATCCGAGACTCAGGAAAAAAGAACTGGAAGCTTGGTTTGAGGGCCATCGTGATCCGGGCGAGACTTTCTCCAAGGACATAGTCGTAATTCACGGTTCCGGCACTTCCGGCGATATTGGTATTTTTCCTTACGATCGAGGCGCCTGGACCATAGCGGACGCAACTGTAGCAGGACGTCTGCCGTCGCCTGAAAATTATCCGAAGGGCAAGACGAAGGTTGCTTTTTATATTGTAGGGACTGGCCATTTCGCGTCTGCGACCATGGTCAATTCCATGCCGAAGAATATCTACGACACTTTGATACTGTCACTGCTGCGCTCATCGGAACAGACGGTCAATCAATTAAATGATTTTCAACCGCATCGGCTCAGCGGCTATTCCAGCAGCGTAGCCCAGTTGGCGGAACTCGCGCTTAAGGGAAGCCTTCGAATTTACCCGCAGAGAGTAATTGTCTACGGGGATAAACTGACCCAAAGCATGGAAAGAAATATTCGCGAGGCGTGGCGTGCGCCCATTTATGTGCTCTATGCCGCGTCGGAGTCGAAATACATTGCGATAAAAACGCCTGAATGCGATCAGATGATGGTCATGGATGATCTGAACATCGTCGAGGTGCTCGATGACAAAGATCAAGGCGTAAGTGATGGCAAAGAAGGTCGGGTTGTCCTTACGAATCTTTACAACTACACGTTGCCAATGCTGCGGTATGAGCTTGGCGACTATGTCGTTAAAGGGACACCACTCCCCGATCGGCCCTTTTCAACGCTTCGCGATATCAGAGGTAGAGTGAACGATGCGTTACCCATTGTGCTATCGAGTGGCGTGCACGACAGCATTCACCCCCTCGTGCTGACAACACTCTTCGTACCTACAATCGATAAGCTCCAGTTTGTTTCGGAGGGTCCCGGACATGTACGCATCGACTATGTCGCGCCGCGGAACATCGACACCGCCGTCCGAGAAGAGTTTCAGAAAATGCTTGACGCAAAGGGTGGCGCGAGGACGACTGTCGACGTCCGAAACGTACGCGCCATTGAGAATGACCCGAAGACCGGCAAGCTCCGTTTAGTAAAGTTCGAGGGGCGACAAGCGAAACGAACCCACCGAATCATCGACAGGGATGTTGCGGAGATTGCGCCACGGCGGGTGCGCGTCAAACCAGCCCCTTCCTTTGTACCGTTCACCCGGGCGGACATCGAACAATCGATTCCGGCTCGCTTCGAGCAGCAAGTCGAAAAGTATGCCGATCAATTGGCGCTAAAGAGCGGAGATCTCTTGTTAAGCTATGGGGAACTTAACCGCGTGGCCAATCAGCTCGCGCGGGCTATCATCGACCGACTCGGTAGTAAACCAGAGCCGGTGGCATTGCTACTAAGGCAAGGCATTCCTGCCGTGACATCGATCCTCGGTATTCTAAAAGCGGGGAAGTGTTATGTTCCGCTCGACCCTACCTATCCTGATGCCACGCTGGTCAGCATCCTGGAGGAGTCTCAGGCCTCTCTGATCGTTACTAATGGCGCCGATCTGTCGTCGACGATGGCATTTGTGCGCGAGCCCAGCATGATTCTAAATATCGATCGGCTTGACGGCGGCATACCAACCGACAACCTGAGTCCAACAATTTCTCCGGACTCATTGGCCTATCTCTTTTATACCTCAGGCTCCACCGGTCGCCCCAAAGGCGTCGTACAAAACCACCGCAACGTCCTCCATCAAATTATGACCTATACCAATGGTCTTCAGCTTGCACGAGAGGACCGCGTTACGCAGCTTCATTCACATGGTTTTAGTGCCTCTCGCCTAGATATCTTCGGCGCATTGCTCAATGGCGCCGCGTTATTTCCCATTTCAGTCGCGGAGGAGGGTTTTGGCCGTTTTGCTCGCTTGCTTCGCGACGCAGGGATAACATTATTACATTGGGTGCCGACAGCATTTCGTCACTTTGCCAATACTCTCGATAAGGGCGACTTGTTTCCCAAGCTCCGTTTGCTTGTGCTCGGCAGCGAACCCCTTTCGTCGCGGGATGTCGATCTGTATAAGCAGCATTTTTCTCCAGGTTGTGTTCTGGTGAACCGCTTCGGCACGACTGAAACAGGTAATATCCGCTGGTATTTCGTGGACAAACAGACCGCTACTCCGAGCGGATCGGTGCCGGTGGGCTACGCCGTAGAGGACACCACGGTGCTCTTGCTCGACGAGACGGGTAACGAGCTGGAAAACGATCAGATCGGCGAGATCGCGGTCAAGAGCCATTACCTGTCCCCGGGGTATTGGCGCCGGCAGGATTTGACCGCGGCAGTGTTTTCGTCAGACCCCGTGGAACCGGAGACAAGGGTATATCGTACCGGAGATATGGGACGAATTCTGCCGGATGGATGCTTACTGCATCTAGGGCGCAAAGACTTTCAGGTCAAGATCCGCGGCTACCGCGTCGAGGTAGGTGAAGTTGAAAGGATGTTGCTCGGGCATTCGGCTATTGCGACGGCTGTGGTCGCGGCTCGGTCCGATCACCTGGAGGGCAAGCGCCTGGTGGCCTATTACGTTTGCACCGATGCGCCACCGCCCAGCAGCAGTATGCTGCGGAATTTTTTGGCAGCTCGGTTGCCTAGCTATATGGTGCCCTCGGCCTTCGTGCGCTTGGAGGTTCTGCCTCGCACGCCGAGCGGCAAGGTGGATCGGCAAGCACTTCCGGAGCCGAACATTGAGGCGCCTAACGCGGACGCACCGATCGCCGAAGGGCGCACGCCTGTTGAAAACAAGCTGGTGAAAATCTGGATCGATGTGTTAGGCATAGACAGTCTGGGAATCGACCAAAACTTTTTTGATGTGGGCGGACAGTCCTTACACGCCATGAGCATAATCTCTCGCGCAAACGAAGTATTTAAAATCGAAATTCCCTTTCGCGAGTTCTTTGAATTACCCACCGTCGCCCATATGGCAGAAATGATCAGCAGTCAAGAATTGACAAATTATGATGAGGCGGACTTGTCCGATGCATTGGCAGCGGTAGAATCGCTCTCCGACGAGCAAGCGTTGCACCTCGTTGAAAAAGAAACCAAGTAGTCGAGCGACCAACTATGCCGGCACTATTCTTGGCGTGGCAGGACGGGACCGTCTTCACGCCTATGGGATATCTCGGATAAGAGAATCAGAGTTTTGTCGCTGCCCCCGGCGTGCAGCGGGGTAGTTATTCTACGATTGTATTTTTTCCTCGCGGCCATCCCAATAATCGGCATTAGAATCTCACAGCTCCGATTGCGGTCAAAATAACTTCGCCGAGTGTCTTTACCGGATTCCTAGGTGAGGAGTATGATCGGCGCCGATGTTGGTTTTCAGCGGCGACCACTTTTTTTAGGCAGCATCAATAATGCTACTAGCGCTCGAAGGGGGAGGTATTGTGAGATTGCTCGACGTTCTAATCGTGACGGCATTTTTGTTCGTAGGGCGTTTCGCGCCGGTTGCGGCGCAGGAGAAATTCCGCGTCGCTAGCGGCGGCTTCTCAACGGCGATTCATGCCGTGGCGTGGGCGGCGTACGAGAAGAGAATCTTTCAAAAGTACGGGCTCGATGGCGAGTATCTGGCCCTGGAGAGCGGCACGCCGGCGATGCAGGCCATGCTGGCGAATGAGCTACAGATTGTTTTCACCACCGGGGCGCTGGCGATTACGGCGAATCTTCAGGGCGCCGACACGACGATCATCGCGGGCGGTATCAACTTCATTCCCAATAAATTGCTTGTTCGGCCCGAAGTCAAGCGAGCCGAGGATTTGAAGGGAAAACGCGTTGCGATCAGCCGCTTCGGCTCTGCGTCGGATTACGCGACCCAAGTCGCATTGGAAAAGATCGGCCTCAATCCGAAAGACGTTACGATCGTTCAGGTTGGCGGAAATTTAACCCGTTTCGCTGCACTGATGAATGGGACCATCCACGGGACATTATTGGCGGAGCCGCTGACCACGATGGGCATTCGCGACCATAAGATGAATTCGTTGATCGATTTGGCGGAAAGCGGCGTGCCGTTCCCGCAAAACTGCTTTATCGTCCGGCGCGGTTACCTCGCGGCAAATCGAAACAAGATCGTCAACGCCATGAAGGCGATTATTGAAGGCTATTTCATGGTGAAAAACGATAAAGCCCTTGGCCTGCAACTAATCAAGAAATATATTCGTGTCGACGGCGAGGACGCCAACATCAGCTACGATTACTATTTGGCGAAACATGGCGCCGGCGTGATGGTCATGCCCGACCGCAAAGGTTTGGAATTCATCTTGTCCCAGTTGGTGCCGACGAACCCCAAAGCCAAAGGCCAGACCCCCGATAGCCTGCGCCTATTGGATTCCAGCGTGCTCGACGAAATCAAGAAGAGCGGCTTTATCGACAAGTTTAAGAATTAGGGACGCATTCACCGCGGCGGCGCGGAGTTCGCGGTGACTAGATTCAGAGTCGGAAGATTTGGCCGTAAAGAACACAAAGGGTCGAAATCACTCGGTCCTCCCCCGCATCGCGGCGGAGGACACAGGAGGAGGATGGAACCTTTGGAACGACTGGAACAAATGGAACGGATTCTAGAAGTAAGGAGTTCAAAATGCCCGGAGTTTTAGACGCCGACACGCATATCGCCGAGTCCGAGGCGATGTGGAGTTTTATCGACAAAGAGATGTATCCGCGCCGGCCGGTCTTGGCGCGCATCCCTGACGATACCTGGTACCGTGAGCGCAACGCATTTTGGCTGATCGACGGTGAGATCTTTCCCAAGCCCGCCGGCAAGGCGAGTTTCAGTTTGATCACGCCGTCAGCGCAGAAAAAGGAATCCGGCCGCGGCGACATCCATCTGGCGGTGCGCGAGTTGACCGATCCCATGGCGCGGTTGAAGGACATGGACAAGATCGGCGTCGATGTCCAGGTGATTTATCCGACGCTATTTCTGGTCTATCTCACTGATGATGCCCAATTGGATGTGGCGCTTTGCCGCGCTTATAACCGCTTTGTCGCCAACGCCTGCGCCAAGGCTCCGGATCGGCTCAAGTGGGTGGTGATCCTGCCGCTGCGCGATTTGGCGGCGTCTTTGGCAGAAATGAAGTGGGCCAAGGAGCAGGGCGCGGTGGGAATTTTCTTGCGCGGCATGGAGGGCAATTTGACACTCGATAACCCGCAGCTTCATCCGGTCTATGCCTTGGCGGAGCAATTGGACTTAACCCTTTGCATCCATACCGGTTCGGGCAGCCGCCACTTGATGCAGCATTTCGATGTCGAGCGCAATCACACCTTCGCCCATAATCGCGTCTTGCCGGTGGTAGCTTTCCGCGATCTGGTGGCGAATCGGATACCTGAGTTATTTCCCAAGCTGCGCTTCGGTTACATCGAGGCGGCGGCGAGCTGGGTGCCCTATATATGGCATGTGCTGCGTCGTTCGGTGCGCCCGGATTTCAAGACCAAGAACCCACAAGAGCTGTTCCGCGAGTATCGTTTCTGGGTCGCCTGCGAGGCCGACGAAGAATTGCCCCATCTGCTCAGCTATATCGGCGAAGACCATATCGTTATCGGCTCGGACTACGGTCACAACGATCCATCGAAAGAGCCGGACTTCGTCAAAAACATGAGGGCGCGGGAAGATGTCGCGCCGGCGGTGATTGAAAAAATCCTGTGCGACAATCCGCGCCGGCTTTACGGGGTGAGTTAACGGCCATGAAACGATAGTTGATATTTGGCTGCCTTGCGGTGCGGTCAACGGTAACGTAACGGTAGCCGCGCACCGATGGAAAACCGCCGTAAAGCGATTTGCTTGGCGCAGAATTAACCGGGAGGAAATTTGGCAATGCGAACCATTTCCCTATTGGCTTTGCTGTCGTTGCTCGCGACGAGCTCCGATGGACAGGCGCAGTTGACTAAACTGCGCGCCGCCTATTCCGCCGAGAGTTCTTGGTCGTTGGCGACATGGATCGCTCTCGATGGCGGTTTGTATAAAAAGTACGGCCTCGATGTCGATCTGGTGTTGATCCGCAGCGCCTCGACGATCACGTCGGCGTTGATCGCCGGCGAAGCGCCGATGATCCAGCTCGGCGGCAACGGCACGATCCAAGCGGGCTTGCAAGGCGCGGACACGGTCAACGTCCTGACTCTGGTGCCGCTGATCCCGCAAAGTTTGGTCGTGACGCCGGATATCAAAACCGCCGACGATCTGCGCGGCAAGCGGCTCGGCGTGAGCCGCTTCGGCGCGCTCAGCGATCTAGTCATTCGGCGCTATCTCCGCAAGCTCGGCCTCGACCCGGCGAAGGATGTCACCATCGTGCAAATCGGCGGTATCCCCGAACTGGTGACGGCGATGAAGGCGGGCGCAATTTCGGGCGGGTCGATCTCGCCGCCGGCGTTGACGGTGGCGAAAAAGGCCGGCTTCAGAGAACTGTCCGATTTCGAAAGCCTCGATTACAAATATCCGGCGGTGACCATCGCATCGACGAGAAGTTTCATCCAGCGCAGCCGGCCGACGGCGCTCAATTTCGTCCGCGGCGAAATCGAAGGCATCCATGCCATTCGCACACAAAAAAACCTGGCCATCAATGTTTTGAAAAAATATATGCGCATCAACGATCCCGATATCCTTGAAGACGGGTACCGCTATGCGGTGAAATTTTTTCAACAGCGGCCCTATCCGACGCTGGACGAAGCGCGGGCCGTGCTCGAGGAGTACAAGAGCATGCCCCAGGCTGCCCATGCCAAACCGGAACAGTTCATCGATCTAAGCCTGTTGCAGGAACTAGAGAAAGAGAAATTTTTCGATAAACTCAAATAATCCTTAACGAGGTGGTCATCGATGGCGAAGTACCGGGATCGTTTACCGCAGCTTGCGGGCAAATTGTTTCTAACCGATGGCGGATTGGAGACCACGCTCATCTTTCATGAAGGAATGGAGCTGCCATGTTTCGCCGCTTTCAATCTTCTCAAAGATGCCGCGGGACTAGCGATTCTGAACCAGTATTTTCGCCGTTACATCGAAATCGCGCAAAAGAGCGGTCTAGGCTTCATCCTAGAAAGCGCGACGTGGCGCGCCAGCGCGGATTGGGGGGCGAAGCTGGGTTATTCGGAAGCTGAGCTCGGGGACCTCAACCGGCGGGCTATCGCGATGCTACACGATCTGCGCCGTGAATTTGAAGCACCGGCGACGCCGATGGTAATCAGCGGCTGCATCGGCCCGCGGGGGGACGGTTACAATCCGGCGAGTTTTATGAGCGACGTTGAGGCCGAGGCCTATCACCGACCGCAAGCTCAGATATTTTGTGAGGCCGACGCCGACATGATTGCGGCGTTTACCATGACCTATCCGGAGGAAGCGATCGGCATCGTGCGCGCGGCGCAGGCGGTCGGCATGCCCGTGGCCATATCTTTTACCGTTGAAACCGATGGACGTTTGCCGAACGGCCAAATGCTCGGCGAGGCAATTGCCCAGGTGGATGCCGCCACCGGCAACGGCCCGGTTTATTACATGATCAATTGCGCTCATCCGATTCATTTCGCCAACTTGCTCGAAGGTGGAGAGAACTGGTTCACCCGAATCCGCGGCCTGCGAGCCAATTCCTCGACCAAGAGCCACAAAGAACTCGATGAAGCGATCAGCCTGGACGCCGGCGACCCTGTAGACCTCGCTGAACGTTATCGCGCGCTCATGGCCAGGCTGCCGAATTTGAATGTGGTTGGCGGCTGCTGCGGCACCGATCATCGCCATGTCACAGCGATCTACCAAGCGCTCCGCTCGTGATCGTCCTACCGATGAAAGAATAATGTCTGAGGTATTGATCCGCGCTGAACAAGTCTCCGACATCGAGCCAATTCGGTGCGTCGTCACAGCGGCTTTCGCTGGCGTGGCTCAGAGTGATCAAAAAGAATCGTTACTGGTCGACGAATTGCGTGATTGTGGAGCGCTGAGGGTTTCGTTAGTCGCGGAAATCAAGGGTCAAATTGTCGGCCATGTTGCTTTCTCGCCGGTGACAGTCGATGGCCTGTTGTGCGATTGGTTCGGGTTGGCGCCGCTGGCGGTGTCGCCAATCTACCAAAGGACCGGCATCGGATCACGCTTGGTCAATGCGGGTTTGGGGTCGCTGCGCGCCATCGAGGCAAAAGGTTGTGTGGTCTTGGGCGAACCGGACTATTACGGACGCTTTGGTTTTGTCGCTCGTGATAAATTGATTTTTGAAAATGTCCCAGCGCAATTCTTTATAGCGCAATCATTTACCGGCGATTACCCGTGCGGCAAGGTCCAGTATCATCGCGCCTTTGAGCTTTGTGCTTGATTGAATCGCGCAAATTTATTTCGAATAAAAAATATTTGCGAGCTGTTGTCAGTTATGTAACTGGAACTACGGTGATTCCTGATTGCGTTTTAAAGAATAGACCGATTTTAGATAAAAATCGCTTGACGTTAGGTCATTTCTCGCATACTAAACTGCAAAACTGTTTCGTTCTGCTCCTTCATGCTCCAAAAACAGCTACGGATTTTTGTTGTCGAGGTTTTCGCTGGACTGCCGATTGGCGCGGCGTTTTGCGCAGCGCTGGTTTTGTTTGCACTGACCTTTATGCCGGTTTCAGATCCGTCGAGCAACGGAGAAAAAATCTCTCCACTGCATAGTATCAGCCGCGGGTCCGAACAACGGATTGCTGTGCGCCTCGGCCGCAACGAGTCGCTTCAAGGACTTTTGCATCGATTCGGTCTTCGTCCTTCCTCGGCACAGGAATTGTTGCGAAAAATTTATGTCGCGGTCGATCTGCGGCGTATGCCGCGCGATCAGGCGTTCAGCATTCTTGTCGATCCACTGGATAGAAACGTGCGCGCCGTCGAATTTGTAATGCAGGAACATCTCGTACGTGTGAGCGATGGCTTGGGCGGCTGGTCGGTCGAAAAGCAAGAGCTTGCCCATGTGGCGGGATCGAATAGCGTTCGGGTACGCGTCACGGATAATTTCGCGCAGAGCGCCGCTCGTGCCGGCATATCCGCGGCGCAGATCGCTGAGTTGCAGCGGATCTTCAGCGCCGAAGTGGATTTGTTGGCGGACCTCGGTGCGGGCGATGAGGTACTGTTGGTCCTGCCGGAAAAACAATATTTCGATGGACATGCGGTCCAAGGTTCGATGGCGGCGATTCGAGTGGTGCATGGCGGACGGTTATTCGATGCCTTCGGCTTCAACGTTGGAGGTGGTGTCGTGCAGTATTACGACGCCGATGGTCACTTGTTGCCGCGAGCGTTTTTGGCGGCGCCGTTGAAGTTCGATCGGATATCGTCGACATTCGATTTAGCGCGGCCCGATCCGGCCACGGGTGTGTTGAGACCCCATGAAGCGATCGATTTTCAAGCGGCCCAGGGTACGCCGGTGGTTGCCGTCGGATCGGCGACCGTAGAGTTTGCCGGGTGGCGTCCCGGATACGGCCTCATGGTCGAGCTGAAACATGCCGGAGGTTACACCTCGAGTTATGCTCATTTGTCTCGTATCGCCGGGGGGATCGAAGAAGGGCGCCGAGTTAATGTTGGTGATACGATTGGCGCAGTCGGCCAGACCGGCTATGCCACCGGTCCGCATCTTCATTTCGAATTCGCTCGCGATGGCGAGAAGCTCGACTACTTGTCGGTAAAAATTCCCAGCATGGAATCGCTGTCAGGATATAAGCTCAGTCAATTCAGGCGCGAACAGGCGAAATGGCTATCCGCGCTGCGCGGTTCCGCCGTGCGTATCGTGCAATCGCCAATCTCATCTTGGCAGTAGCGCTTCGTTCAGAATCGTTATTGCGCAAGGTCTACCAAGCGGCATTCCTACTCTCAGGCTGATTCAGAAATTCGTTCTCACCACGAAGAACACGAAGCGCACGAAGGTTGGAATTATAAAGATCCGACACTTCGTGTCCTTCGTGCGCTTCGTGGTGAATCTTAATCTTTCGCTGCTGCCTAATGCACGCTGTTCGCTAGCAGATTGTAGAGCGCCTTGGCGTTGTGCGACAGGATCTTTTCTTTGACTCCGGCGTCTAACCCTTCCATTCGTTGAAATTCGTTCAACGCGGTCACCGCGCTCGACGGATCGGTGTGGCCGTAGTCGGTGCCGATGACCAGCCGATCTTCACCGCAGCAATTGACCACGTAGGGCACGTCGTCGTTGGTTTGGCAGGTGACGTAAATATTGTATTCAGCGAATACATTCTCAGGGAACGTCCGTCCTTGGGCACGGTAGCGGATCGCGGTCTCGCGGGCGATCCAGGGCACCCATTGGGCCGAGGCTTCGATAAAACCCCAGCGCAGCTTGGGAAATTCCTGGTGCAGCTCACTCATGATAACGTCAAAGCAGGCGGTGACGGTCGGCACACGGAACTGGGCGAAGCGGCCTGCGGGCGCTTGGCGGTAGAGATCGGCGTTTGCCGGATTGCCATTGGCGATATGCACGGCGATCGCTAAGTCGAGATCGCTGGCCGCTTGATAGATCGGATAAAAATATGGATCGGAGAGATGGCGCTCGCCTTCGAGGGGGCGCATGCACACGGCCACGCCGCCGTTTTCCTTGGCGAACTTGATTTCGCCGATCGCTGCTTCGATGTCCATGGCGGGAACCACGCACGAGTAGAATAGGCGGCCGTGGCTTTGCTTGGAGATGTTGGCGAGCCAGCGGTTCCAACTGCGGCACACGGCAACCTCGGCTTGGGGCTTAGTCGTCACCTGTTCGATCCAAAAGGTATTGTGCAACACCTGAATATCGATGCCCAGTTCGTCCATGTGTTTGAGGCGCAACTCGACATCGTCTAGCTCGCGCGCCGCTTGCGGCGTGGTAAAGTTTCTTCCGGCGCGGTCGGCAAACTCCTGGAGCTCGCGCTCGCTCAAGGTCAGGAAACGAAATCCGGCGATCTTATCTTCTAGCACCCAATACTGGCGCATCGGATCGTTCGGTGTCGAGTAGAGTCGCGGCCGGTAATTGCGGTCGGAATCATCGAGGTAGTCCCAGGTACGCTCGGTTTCGATGACATGGGCATCGGCATCGATGATCGGAAATGAATGAGCCATTGAAAGATCTCCCTTCGACCGAAATCGAATGTTCGAAACTAGTGCTTGTCGCGCGACGCTGTCAAGCCATACAGTACAGTTTTGCCTTGACTCGGGGTAGCGCCGGCATATGATCGCGCCGATAGCGTTCAACCGGAGGGACAACTAATGAAGAGCGCCTATGGTCTCAAGATTCCCGAACCCGATCCGGAGTTGACGCGGGTCGGACCGGGCACGCCTTGCGGCGAGCTGATGCGCCGTTATTGGCAACCGATCTGTCTTTCCGCCGATCTCAAGGATTTGCCCAAGCCGGTGAAAATTCTCGGCGAGGATCTCATCGCCTTTCGCGACGGCCAAGGCCGGGCGGGGCTGCTCTTTTTTCGTTGCAGTCATCGCGGCGCTTCTCTCGAATATGGCCGAGTGGAGGAGCGCGGCCTGCGTTGCTGCTATCACGGCTGGCTGTATGACGTGGAGGGCAACATATTGGAGATGCCACTGGAGCCGGCGCCCAATCCTTTTCTCAAACAAATCCAACAGCCCTGCTATCCGGTGCGTGAGTTCGGCGGTTTGGTGTTCGCCTACATGGGGCCGTTGGAGCGGCTGCCGGAATTTCCCCTCTACGATGTTTGGCAGCGTCCCGGGGGCACTCTGAAAGCGCGCATGGGGCCGCGGGTCGGCGGGCCGGTGGATTGCAACTGGTTGCAGGCCGAAGAAAATTTGATGGACGCGCTGCACACGTTTTGGCTGCACACGCTGCACAGCGGACCGCAGTTTCCCTCGCGAGCCTACGGCGCCAATCCCGACGACTTGCGCTATGAAGAAACTCAGACGGGAATGCGCTTTGTCCTCGCTCGCAAGCTCGAAAACGGCAAATGGTGGGAGCTTATCTGGGAGATGATCATGCCGCTCAACGTCCATCTGGTTTACACCGATGAACCCAAAAGTGAACGCGTGCGCGCCGTGACCTATTGCGTGCCCGTCGACGACACGCATCAATTGGGCGCGAGCGTGCGCTGGCTCGCCGATGACGAAGTTGAGTCGTTGTCCGGGCGCGAGCAGCTCGCGCCCGCCGGACGCAAGGACCGCAGTTTCGAATACACACAGCGCCATCCCGACGACAAGGAAGCGGTGGAGGGGCAGGGGCCGATCGCGCTGCATGGCTTGGAACATCTGGTTAGTTCGGATAGAGGCGTGCTGTTGTTCAGAAAGATACTGCGCACCGCGATTCAAGACGTGCGCGAAGGGCGAGATCCCAAAGGTATCCTACGCGATGCGACGGATGCCCGTCTTGTGCGCACCAGCGCCGGCAGTATTTTGCGCGATTAATAAAAATGGAGGGTGAATCAATGCGACTTCGGGTGGCTCTAGCTGTCGTCTTGTTGTTGCAAGGAGTGGCGCATGGCGCCGAGATCGCGGGCAATGATCTGGTCGACAAGGCCAAAGCCGAAGGTGAGGTGGTTTGGTATTCGACCTTGCCATTGCCGGAGACCCAGGCATGGGCCGCGCTGTTCACGAAAAAATACGGCATCAAAGTTAGCCTGTTTCGCGCCGGCGCCACGGCGATGACCCAGAAGCTGCAAACCGAAATTCCCGCGGGCCGCTGGGGTTTCGATGTCGTCATGAATCGCGCCAGCAATCTCGAATTATATCGGCGCAAAAATTGGCTGCAAAAAATGAATTACCCGGAGCGTGGCCGCTTTCTCGAAGGCTTCATGGATCCGGACGATTATTGGGCGGCTTACTATATTCAATTCTGGTCGGTGGCCTACAACACCAACATGGTGAAGCCCAACGAGTTGCCGAAGAGTTACGAGGATCTGGCCAGTGCCAAATGGAAAGACAAACTGACGATGGACGAGCAGGACGTCGATCTCTACGCCACCTGGCTCAAGCTAATGGGCCGCGAGCGCGGCCGAGACTGGTTTAAAAAGCTTGTCGCCAACGGTTTGCGGCCGCGGCGCGGCCATACGATGGAAGCGCAGCTCGTCAGTGCCGGCGAGTTTAACCTTGGTATCAGCGCTTATGCGTCGGTGATCGAAAACATTCGCGCCAAAGGGGCGCCCATCGATTGGGTCACTTTCGAGCCTGTGCCGGTGAATGTCTTGGCCTGGGGCATCGGCGCCAAGCCGCCCCACCCCAACGCGGCGCGGCTGTTTCTCTATTGGGGGTTGTCCGTCGAGGGACTCAAGGCGATGAACGAAATCTCCGACCGGGTGCCGGCGCGCAGGGACGTGCCGATCAAGAACAAGCGGCTCGAGCGCATGATGCAAGCTAAGCTTGCGCCGGTGGATATTTCGATCGCCGACCGCTACGCCGAACTGAATCAGGAATTTCTTTCAATGCTCGGTTTAAAGTACTGAGGCAGTGCTATTCTTTTTTTCCGTCATTCCGGCGCACGCCGGAATCCAGTGTTTCTGACTGGTGGGCAAAAAAAGTAGAAAGAAGATGGATGCCGGTTTGCACCGGCATGACGGAATTTCAATCACCGCCGGCCGCGCGGTTTGGCTTTATCGATGGCTTCACCCCAACGTGACAGAAATGTGCTGACGAAGCCATGCTGGCGCGGCGCTTCGACGGCGAGGGGCGCCAGCGCCAGCGCCACCGCCAAGGCGATGTGATAGCCGACCGAATGCGACGCTTGGGCACGCCGGTAGGCCGGATGCGCGCGATTGACCCACACCGTCGACTCGGTCAATCTGCCCAGTTCGATGTCGTCGGGTCGGTCGTCGAACTGAATGTCCAACCCATAATGCGCCGGACGGCGGGTGACTGTTTCGCTTGGCAAGTGAATGCCGGGGTTGGTTGGGCCGTAACCGCCGTTCGTTTCACTGACCGCCTCCGGCGGATTGCTTTGGCTCGCATCGTTCAATGCTGGCGTGGTCGAAGATGCAGTCCCGCTTGCCTCACTCTCCGCTGCCGCGGTTAGCGAGGCGGCGACGAAACCGCGGCCATTGCTGCCGGCACCGCGCACGCCCAACGGTAGACGCTTTTGACCGCCGGCTCTATGCTCGACCAGAGCGCCCAACAGGGGAAACTCCACCGCCAAATCTTCTAACACTTGTACCAAATCGCGCTGCAGCGGCCGCACTTCACGTGGCGGCGCTTGTTCGGCACTGCTGCGGCCATCGCCCCAAACGGCGAGCTGTCTGCCGACCGCTTCTTGAATCGCTTTGCGAAAGCCCAAATAGGTCGCACCACGGGAACCGGCACGGATAAAGTCGCCTTTGTTGAGGGTCAAGCAAGCGGCGAGCTCCGGCACTTCGATGATACCGCCGACACAGTCTGCCGCAGACGGTGTCAGACCGAGCCAGTCCCAGCCACGCCTGATGACTTTTCCATAGGTGCTGATCGCCAAGCCTTGGCGTTCCTCGATCAGGGGTTGATCGGCGCGGATCAAATAGCCCAGCGCGGAGGCTTTGCGTTTGCGCATGAGGCGAATTTCCAAGGGCGCCGAGCGCGGCGCGGTCCAGTGCAGCTTTTCCAGTCGGCGGCCGTCAACCTCGATGGCGATGTCACTGGGATAATGGCCGCGCAAAAAATCATCGAAGCTTGGGTCGAGCAGGGATTGATAGTGGCGCCGTAGAGTCACCGCCAAAAAGCCGGGATCAAGGAGCGGCGACAAGGGATTTTCTAGGCGCAAGCGCACCGCTGTACCGCGCTCGGTGATCAAGTCCAAGGGCGTGACCCACTTCCACGGCGCGCGATTGCGCGCCGCCAGGTGCCATGAACTCGCAATGTGGGTTTTACCCCGGCGGGTCTCGGTGAGGACTTCCTCGCAGACCAGAAGTCCCAATTTGATGCCGACCCCGGCAAAGCCGATGCCTTCGCCGCGCGTCTTGGTGCTCGACGCGATATTGTGAAAACGCGACAATTCGCGGCGCTGCATGCCGCTGCCGTTGTCAATAACCGTCAGCGTGCGCGCGGCGGGATCGGTAAATAATCGGATCGTTGTCGCGCCGGAGTCGAGCGAGTTGGCCATGATCTCGGTGAGAATGGTTTCTTCGATGGAACCGGGGTAGGCGTCCCGTAGGTCTTCTAGTAAATGTTGCAGATCGACACGTGTCTCGCCCATTTGGATTTCCTATAACTGTAGTTGTTTTGCGATTTGGAGATAATTTACCAAGTATTGCTGCAATAGGGCATTGATAGGCCGAACTCGGCTCCCTTTCGATCACCGGCGAATTCTTTAATGCGCTGCGGGCTATCGTGAGCCGAAGCGAATCGCCAGCCACTGTCCGGCGATCATCGCCAGGACAAACAAGGCGATGCCCGGAGAAGCGCTTGCTAAATTCGCCAGCGCCGGTCCGGGGCAGAGACCGGCGAGGCCCCACCCTATACCGAAGATCGCCGCGCCGATTATCAAACGCGCATCGATGCGGGTTTGGCTTGGCAATTGAAGCGGTTCGCCGAGAAGGGATTTTTGCCGTTTCTGAATCCAGGGGAACAATGGCAGCGTCACCGCCAGCGCCCCACCCATGACGCATATCAATGTCGGGTCCCAGCGGCCTGCGATGTCGAGAAAACCGATCACCCGCGCGGGATCGGTCATTTCTGAAATGCTCAGGCCCAAGCCGAACAGGATTCCCAAAGCGAAACTGCTGATCGTCGGCAGCATTAGAAAAGACGCCTCGTTAGATAGACAGTCAGTATGCCGCAAGCGATGAAAGTCGCCGTGGCGGCGAGTGAGCGCGGTGAACGGCGCGCTAAGCCGCATATACCGTGGCCGGAAGTGCAGCCGGAACCCAATCTGGTGCCAAACCCGACGAGCAGTCCGGCGAGCCCCAATAGTGCATTTCCAGCTTGATGTTGCAACGGTAATGCGCCGCGCAGCCAAGCGTAGATGGCCGCGCCGCAGCCAAGACCGATGACGAAGGCAGCGCGCCAGAACCATTCGCTTGTGAATTTGGAAGTTATCAACCCTGCGAGAATACCGGAGATGCCGGCGATGCGACCGTTGACGAGCAGGAACAGGCTTGCGGCAAGGCCGATCAGCAGGCCGCCGATCAAACCCCCATATAGATTGGCTTCCGCCATAAATGTTTTCCCGCGTGGGAGTCTATTTCGCCAATTTCTTCGCCTTGACTTTGGCCTCGGCGATGACTGGTTCCAGTTTTTTCTTTAAAGCTGGATTCAATTGAAAGGCTTTTTGGAAATCGGCGTCGGCTTCCTTGTCGCGCTCCTGGTAGACACGGATGAGGCCGCGATAGACGTAGGCGTCGGCGTATTTCGGTTGCAGGATAATCACTTCGGTGAAGTCCCGCGCGGCGAACTCATGTTTGTCGATGCGCATGTAAGCCAGACCGCGATTGAACGCCGCCTCGGCATCTTTTGGGTTCAGCCGCATCGCTTCACCGTAGTCGTCGATCGCCGCGTCGTACTTGCCGAGCTTGCCCTTGGCAAGTCCACGGTTGTAAAACGCTGCGGGATTCTTGGGATTGAGCCTGATCGAATCGTCGAAGTCGCGGATGGCATCGTCGTACTTCAACAGATCGGCATAGACGATGCCGCGGTTGTAATAGGCATCGGCGAGCTTGGGGTCGCGGCTGATTGCCGCATCATAGTCTCTGATCGCTTCGTCTTTTTTATCGAGCGCCAGATAACTGTTGGCCCGGTTAAAATAATTCTGCGCGTCCTTCGGGTCGATGCGCAGCGCTTCGTTTTGGTCCTTGAGCGCGGCCTCATAGCGGCGCGCGTCGAAGTGAATGCTGGCGCGATTGGTATAACTCTTGGCGTCGTCGGGATTGAGCTTGATGGCGCTGGTATAATCGTTGAGCGCGGCCGGGTCTTGTTTCAAACGCCGGTAGGTGTTGCCGCGGATGAAATAGGCCTCGGCGTCCTTGGGGTTGAGTCGGATCGCTTCGCTGTAGTCTCTTACCGCTTGTTGGTTTTGTCCCAAGTCGAAATGAGCGTTGCCGCGGTTGAAATATGCTTCGGCAAGCTTGGGATTGGCCTTGATGACTTTATCGTATTCGACAATCGCTTCTTTGACCTTGCCACCGTCGTGCAGCTCGAGGGCGGTCTTGAGCGGATCTTCCGCTTGGCCCGCGCGAGCGGATTGGCCGTTGATCGTTAATCCGAGCAGTAAACCAACAATTACCAAGACATGCGCCATGGTTCATCGAGCCTTTGCCGGTGCAATGAATGAAGAGAGTTTGTCTTTCAGAGTAGGGTCTAACTCCACAGCTTTTTGAAAATCTTTCTGCGCTTCGTCTTCCTTCTTCAAGCGCTGCTTAATGACGCCGCGATTGGCGTAGATTCTAGCGTCCTTATCGTTCAGCTTGATCGCTTCGTCGTAGTCTTTCACCGCTTCGTCAAATTTTCCTAAGAGCGAGTAGGCGTTGGCGCGGTTGTTGTAGTTCTCGCCGTTTTTCGGGTCGAGCTTGATCGCTTCGCTGTAGTCCTGCACCGCCAAGTCATTCTTGCCGAGACGGCGATGGGCCAGGCCGCGGCCATAGTAGATTTCGGTATCCTTGGGGTCGAGCTTCTGGGCCTGGTTGAAATCCTGCACCGCCTTGTCGAACTGTTTCAGATTCAAATAGGCCAGGCCGCGCTGGACCAACACCCGCGGCGCTTTGGGGTCCTGTTTGATCACCTCATCGAAGTCTTTGACGGCGCGGTCGTACTGCTTTTGCGCGAAAAAAATATTGCCGCGGTTGAGCTGGGCGTCGGTCAGATTGGGATTCAACTTGAGCGCTTCGTCGTAGTCTTTGAGCGCATTGTCCTGCTGGCCTAACTTCGCATAGGCCAGGCCGCGGTTGTTATAAGCTTCGTCCGATTTCGGCGCCGCCTTGATCGCCCGGTTGAAGGCAGCGACCGCCTCTTTATATTTGGCGGTTTTGAAAAATTTTACGCCTTCGTTGAAAGCGTTCTGTGCTTCGGCGGCGAAGAGCGCGGCGGGAATCAGCAGGATTGACAAGCAACTCCAGAAATAACGCTTGACGGCTCTCATGGTTGTCAAAACGTTTAACCCATGGATAGACTAAAGTCCAATCTGGCAGCGACCGATTTGCCCTGGACAAATGGTCCAAAAAGGAATAAATCAAGGAACAATTAGAGTTAAAACGTTAGGAGGATATACCTATGACCACCGCAGCAGGTGTCAAGCGCACGGCCGAACAGGTGCTCGGCCAAGATAAGATCGTGTCGTCGGATTCGCATATCATGGAACCCGAAGACCTCTGGCTGAAGAACCTTACGCCCAGCCTCGCGGCTAAATTCCCGAAATTCCCGCCGCGCAATTCACCCGGCGAGAAGCCTGGCGGCCATGACCCCAAGGCGCGTTTGGATGAGATGGCGGTAGACGGCGTCAGCGCCGAAGTTCTCTACGCCACCTATGGTTTGCGGTTATATGCGCTGGAAGATGCGCAACTTCAGGAGGCTTGCTTCGAGATCGCCAATGATTGGATGATGGAGTACTGCAAGGCCGCGCCGGGCCGCTTGTTCGGCATACCGATGATCTCCATGTACAACATCCCCAACGCGATCAAGGAACTCGAACGTTGCAAGAAGAACGGCATGGTCGGCTGCATGATCTGGCAGGTGCCGCCGGAAAATCTGCCCTTCACCAGTGACTATTACAATCCGTTCTGGGAAGCCGCCGGCGAACTCGATATGCCGGTTAACGTGCATATCTTAACCGGTTTCAACTACAGCCGTTTCGACCGCAAGGGTTTGGATACTTATCGCATGACCGTCAATCAAAAGCTCACCGATGCGGCGAACACGTTGTTCGACTTCGTTTTCGGCGGCCCCTTGGCGAGATACCCTAAGCTTAAACTCGTCTACGTCGAAAACGAAGTGGGTTGGATTCCATTCTACTGTCACGAATGGGACAAATACTATATCAGGCACAGCCCGAAGGCGCCGTTGCCGTATATGAAGAAGCTGCCCGGCGAGTATGTCAAGGATCAAGTGTTCGCGACCTTCTTCAGCGATCCAGCCGGCGGCCGGATGATGGACTGGTTTGGCGAAGACAACTTCATGTGGTCGAGCGACTACCCGCATGCCGCTTCCACCTGGCCGCACTCGCGCCAAGTGATCGCCGACGAGTTGGGCCATCTACCGAAGAACGTGATCGACAAGGTGGTGCGCCAGAACGTCCTCGATCTGTACCACATCAAAGTAGACGGCATTAACAACTAAAATAAACACCAAGAAAGGAAGAACGATGGAACCAGCAAAGAAAATAGCACCGACCGAGAAACCGCGCACGCAGAAATTTTCTCTGCGCACGCCCTACATGAAGCAGGGCCGCATCACCCAGTTGGTGGCGGAAACCGAAAACATGTGGATCCACACCAAGATCAACTACGAGGGCGGTGAGAACGAAATTCACACCCATCTCGACGAAGATCATTCCTTCATCGTCCTCGAAGGCCAAATGAGCGTCTTCGATGAAAAGGGCGGCGAGATCAAAGTCGGCAAACACCAAGGGGTGATGATCCCCCGGGGTGCGTACTACCGCTATCTTAACACCGGCAGCGAGAACCTGGTGGTGCTGCGTGTCGGCGCCGGCATCAAGGGCAAGGCCCAGGGCGGCGAAGAGATGCGCGTGCGCCCGGACGGCAAGCCGTTAATCGCTTCCTCAGAAGAGAACAAGACCGTGCCGCCGATCGAAGATAGCCGTTTCTACGCGGACGAGGCCGGATAAGTTTTCGCTTCGACCCAGCTATGTGAGTAACCGCCGGCCACTGAGAGATCAGTGGCCGGTGTCGTTTTGGGAGATCAAATGGCACAAACGATTCGACCGATGCCCGAGGAAATGCCGCGCGAACTATGGCGCGGCTTTCAGCCGGCGGTCCCGGTGTGGCACGGGACTGTCAAAGAGATTTTTATCACGCCTGCTTCAGCGCAGGCGATGGTGGCAGTTCCCAGCGTGCGTGCGTTTGCCGACCGCGGATTGCAGGGCGACCGTTTCTATCGCGAATCCTGGGATGCGGTGAAGCGTTCGGACAAGGCGGTGAGCCTTATCGAGGATGAGGTCTTGGCGCTTGCCGCCAAGGAGATCGGCGTCGATGCGATCGGTATTCTCACCCGGCGCAACATCGTCACCCGGGGCGTGCCGCTGATCGAATTACTCGGCCGTGAGTTCACCCTCGGCAACGTGCGCATGCGCGGCATTCGCCTGTTCGAACCCTGCGGCCATCTGGTCGCCGTGACCAAAATCCCGGCGATCTTCAAAGCGCTGGAGCATCGCAGCGGACTCAAAGCCGCGGTGCTGAGCGACGGCGAGATTCAAGTCGGCGACGCAGTTGTGTTAGAGTCGGCCAGCGCGGCGGTCGCAGCGGCGGGCTAACCGCTACGGAAACCGGAATATCTCCCGCAAAGGCGCCAAGACGCCAAATTCGGAATCGTTGTCATTTCGATCGAAGGGAGAAATCTATCTTAGACCTTTGCGCCTTTGCGGGGAAAACTATTAGTCTCGATCATTTCAAAACAACGAGGAAACATTTCATGCAGTACGGCTTACATCTTCCGGCTTCCAGTGCGACGGTGAAACCTGATGATTTGGTGCGATTTGCCCAGCACGCCGAGGCGTTGAACTTTTCGCTGCTCACGGTCGCCGACCACGTGATCGTGCCGACCAATATATCGGTGCCGTATCCGTACACGGTCGATGGTAAATATCCCGGCACGGGTTTCCATCTGGAAACTTTGATGACCATGGGTTTTCTCGCCGGTGCGACCCGGCGGATTCGCTTTGCCACCAGCGTGATGATCTTGCCCTACCGCAACGCCGTCGTGACCGCCAAGATGTTGGCGAGTTTGGATGTCCTTTCCGGCGGCCGGGTGATCGTCGGCGTCGGTGTTGGTTGGATGAAAGAAGAATTTGAAAATCTCCAGGCGCCGGATTACGCCGCGCGCGGCCGGGTCACCGACGAATATATCCGCGCTTTCCGCGAACTCTGGGCAAGCGATCGACCGAGGTTCAAAGGTGAGTTCGTCAATTTTTCCGATTTGATCTTTCTGCCCAAGCCGGTGCAGAAGTCCATTCCGATTTGGATCGGCGGCCATAGCAAAGCCGCGCTCAAGCGCGCCGGCGAGTTGGGCGACGGCTGGCATCCCATCGGCGGCGTGCCGACGATTCCCCTCGAACCGGCAGATGTCAAAAGCGATTTAACAACTGTGGGCGAGTACGCCGTCAAAGCCGGCCGCGATCCGCAAAGGATCCACGTCGCCCTTAAAGGCTCGCTCTTCGACAGGGAGAAAAAAATCGCCGACCGTCGCCGCCGCTTCATGGGCAGCGCCGAAGAGATCGCGGGCGACATTCGCGAGTACGGCGCGGCGGGCGTCAACACGATGATCTTCGACGTGCGCCGGCCGACCTCGGCGGAGACCTTGGAGCGGATGGAGTGGATGGCGAAGGAGGTGTATACGAAAGTATGAAACAGACAGATCTTCCAAATGGAGAATTCGCCGATCTGCCGGGTGTGCGTCTTTGGTATACCGACAGCGGTGGCAGCGGCGTACCACTCATTCTACTTCATGCCAATACCGGCAATGCCGATAGCTGGCAATACAACATTCCGGGGTTCGTCGAAGCCGGGTATCGGGTGATCACCTTCGACCGGCGCGGCTGGGGACGCAGCACGGCGAATCCGGACACCGGGCCTCAGCCGGGTACGATCGCGGAGGATTTGCACGCACTGGCGGACTATCTAAAACTCGAGCGTTTTCATCTCGTCGGCGTGGCTGGCGGCGGCTTTGCGGCGTACGACTACGTGCTTTGGCATCCGGAGCGGTTGCGCAGCTTGGTGGTCGCCGCCAGCGGCGGCGCGATCGTCGACGAGGAATTGAGCCAACTGCGCGAGAAAACATCGCTGCCGAATTTTCGCAGCTGGCCGCCGGAGTTTCGCGAAGTCAGCATGGGGTACATGGCAACCAAACCGGAGGGTTTGAAGCTCTGGCTAGAGATTCACCACAATTCGAAACAGCCGGCTGCGTCGGCACAACCCCAACGCACGACCATCACGTTTGCCAAGCTCGAAACGATTCGCGTGCCGACGCTGTTGATGCCCGGAGATCAAGATTTGCAAGCACCGCCCTGGGTCATGCGTCGGCAACAAGCCCGCATCCCCGGTGCCAAGTTCATTGTCCTTCCCGAAGCTGCTCATTCGATAAATTGGGAGCAACCTGAGGCGTTCAACCGCAATGTGCTGGAGTTTATCGGCGAGCGCTAGCCGGTTTGGGGCAGGATCAGTGTCGTCACCATGTTTCATACGTACGACGTAGGCTCGTAATAGTTTTATATCAGCTGGCGGCTTCTTCCAGGATCTTCTGGTTTAATCAGAGTATCGATGTTTCCTTAGCATTATCTTCGGAGCTGTTCGTGAGCGGAGGATACATGACTCGACTTGGGAGACGTTGGCTGATGCAAATCCCCTTCGCAATTTGTCTCAGTGTCACTGATCCTGCCACAGCTGTCACGCTGCCTGAGCTGGCGAGCCGCGTTGAGTCGACGAATCGGAGCGAGTGCGAGGCGCTGCTTATCAAGGGTGCGCGGGAAGAGAAGGAAGTTCTCTTCTACGGCACCACGCCGGTGGCGCAGGTCGCGGTATTGCGCAAAAGTTTCAACGCGCGCTATCCGTTTGTCGAGCTCAAGCATTTCGATGGCGTGCGCCAGGTGATTCTCAACAAAGCCATGAGCGAGTTTCGCAGCGGCGGCCATCTCGCCGATGTGCTCATGACCGACGTGAGTTACGGCTCGCTTCAAACAGCACTTAGGTTGCACACCGGCGCGCTGCCGCAATTCCCCAGCGCTCAGTTCAGGGTCCTGCCCGAGACCGTTAACCGCAATGTCCCAGAGTTCAACCGCAGCCATTAGCTAACAGCTTTTCCCGATGGATTTAACCGCGGCATTGCCGGATAGAACCGCAACTTTTGGATACACTATGTATCCGAAAGTTGCGCTTATGGTTGTTCGAGCAGCGGCGCAGAATTCTAATTCGCGATAATAGCGTTTCGTAACCGCCACTTGGATTATTACGAGTGATTTTTTGGCCAGGCACAGTCTTTGCGCTAGGAAACAAGGTAGCGAGCACTTGACGGTTCTTAAAGGACTTCCGCTCATGGCGATTGAGCCACTTCACCGGCGGCTTAACGGACTGAGTTGGAGCAGACGATCGGTGGAGGTATGTATGTTTGACCTCAAATCACTGGTAATCGTAGCCTTTGTTCTCGTGGGTTCATTCGGACATTCCTTTGCTAAAGCTGATTCTTGGTTCTTCACCGCCAACGAGATCGCCAATGCCTATCGCTATCAGCAACAATTCGGCGCCCGTCTGCACAATCCCATTGAACCCCGTGCCTGTTTGCACGGCCGCATGGAATTCTCCGCGTCGTCGCAAGGTAGGCCGTTCGTGGCGCCGTGCCGGTTCCTCAGCGAAACAGTTCGCCAGTTAAGAGAGCTGTTGGAATCGGGTGCCGCCAAGTATCTCTTCCCGCTGGATGTCGATTATGCCGACTTGGCTGTCCCAGGAGATCTTTACGAGAGTAAATATAAACACCTATCGAGCGGGGAGTTGTTGCCGGCACTGCTCCGTGAACCGGCGCTAGTAGCTATCTACCATACGGCGCTGCATCTGCAGCCGCAACCAAGCAATGAAGGATCAAGGACGGGTGTGTGGGGAGAAAAGCGCACTGTGCTTGGCTTCTTTCATGGGCGACCGAACCAGCTCCTTTTGCGACAAACGGACGGGGCAGGTTATTATGAACCGGAAGGGTTGGTTCGAGTGGGTGGCTTTGGCATATTGAGCCATTTCTTGGGTGAGCTGACGTTTGTCGCCGGTGAAACCGTTGTGACGTTTGATCTGTCGTTCGACAATGATCGCGCGGCGGCGCCGACGGCGGACAACGTCACCGTGAGCGCCGCCGCAAGGTAATGTCGCCCCGCGTCGCTGGTCTGGTGATATTTATTCTCCGGTCTGAGCCTTGGACTAGAAGAAAGCGACTACGGCGGGTTGCCGCGCATCGCAAAGCAGCTAGCGTCACAAAATGGAAATCGACGATTTTAAATCTGTAGCGAGTTGATCTTGGCAGGAAAACGTTACAGTAGGGTCTATTTGCGTGCAACGCACGGCAATTAAAGACCGCGACCCCCTTCCTCCGCCTCTTTAACGTCCCGTCATTATTTCCCGTTCCGGATGGTATTTAGGGCTTGCAGCGAAGACGGCGAGCGGGTAGCAAGCACATACATGGGTATGTGTATGATCGCCCTGGCGTCAATTCCTTGAAAACCAACTCACTGCTCATCCTCGGTTGCATCGGGGCCAGTGTCTGGGCATGGCAGCAGGACCCGGCGTTTGCCCAAACAAATCTAATATTTAGTCTGAACAACCTCGAAAAGGGCAAAGTCTGGACCTTGGTCGCAGCCCTGTTTGTCCATGCCAACGTCTTCCACCTATTCGGCAACATGCTTTTTCTATTCGTCTTCGGCAACACGTTGGAACAAACCGTCGGTGCGCGAAAGCTTCTGATGATTTTTTTCACCGGCGGTTTCACTGGCTTTATTCTCAGCGTCGGCTATTTGCCCCGCGCTACCGGAATGCTCGGTGCCTCGGCCGCGATTTTCGCTCTGGCAGGATGCGTCATGCTCGTGCGACCGCTGAAGTTCTCCTGGCTTTTCCTCGCGCCGCAGGGATTGATCGCGGTCCTGTATTTTGTCTACAACGTCGTCGTAGTCTACGAAAAGAGCCGGATACCCGGCTACGATCCGCAGGTCGCCTACGTCGCACATATCATCGGATTTCTCGTGGGACTCCCATTCGGAATCGCCCTGAGCGATCATTGGAAAAGAAATCTTCTGATCACGCTGCTGCTTTTGGGCGCTTATCTAGCCATTGTAAGCGGCGCTGCGAGATCCGTCTTTCGCTAGCCAGCATCGTCGGATTCAGCAATTTAAATCGTGCTTAGATGGTCGTGCGCCGCCACTCTTGACACTGCCAATACGTGCGCCTTGACAGCGCGCGGTCCTTCTCTATAAAAGTCGGCCATCCAAGGAGAAAACGCTATGGGTTCAACTTCATGCGGGTCTTGGCGGTTTCTTACCTTTTTGATTCTTCTCAGCGTTGGGTTTTGCGCCACCGCCAATGCGCAGCCGTTACCGCGCTCGGTGACGGTGGGGTCCAATCCGCCGGGGACGGTTTTCTATGCGCTGGCCAGCGGGCTTTCCAAGGTGGCCAGCGAGGGGGCGCCGTTTCAGATGGTGGTGCAGCCTTATTCGGGCACGAGCACGTTTCTACCGCTGCTCGATAGCGGCGAGGTCGATTTCGGCATCAACAATGCCGTCGACATGGCGCTTTCGTATCAGGGGCCGGAGCGCTTGAAGATCGGCGGGCGCAATCCGTTTCAGCATACGCCCAATGTCCGGTTAGTGATGCGCGGGGCGATTTTGATGACGGCGCTGCTGGTGCGCAAGGATGCGCCGATGAAGAGCGTGCTCGATATCCGGGGCAAGAGACTGACCGGTGAGTACCCGGCGCAGCTGGCCAATTGGTACAATATTTTTGGCTTTCTCACCGGCGCTGGGATGAAGTTTGGAGATGTGAAGATAGTTCCGGTGCCGGGCGCCAACGAAGGTGTGGACGCGCTCATCCAAGGCCGCGCCGACGTTGCGCTGCACGCGGTCGATTCCGCCAAAGTCAAAGAAGCCGATGCCGCGATCGGCGTGCGCCATATCTCGCTCGACTGTTCGGCGCAGGGTGAGAAACGTCTGCGCGCGGCAGTGCCCGGCTACTATCCCCATTGGCTCAAACGCGGCCAAGCGGCGGGGATCGCCGACGATACCTGCGTCAACGCCTACGATATCTATCTGACCAGTTCCAAAGCGGTCGACGATCGGGTCGTGCAAACGATACTTAAAAACATCTGGGAGAATACCGATAAGCTGCTGCCGCTCCACCCGAGCTTCAAAGACTGGACCCGGCAACGGGCGGTGGACGCCGATGTGACGATGCCCTACCATCCAGCGGCAGTGCAGTTCTACAAAGAACGCAGCGCCTGGCCAGCAGCTATGGACGAAGCGCAGCGGAAATTAATCAGCCTCAATCCGTAACGGCCGCAAACCCCAGGAACCCACACTTGTTGAGTATCGATAGGATTAATACCGCGATGAAAACAAAAGGCGAGGTCGAAGCGGAAATTAGCGAAGCGATGGTGAAGTTTGAAGTCGAATACATGGGCCGCGGCCCCAAGGAGGTTCGCTCTTTCATTGTTGAGGATATGATTTTGGTGCGACTCAAAGGCGTGCTAACCCAAGCGGAGCAACAGTTAGCCAAAAGCTCTGAAGGGGTCGACCTGATTAAGATGCTCCGCACCACGTTAATAAAAAATGCTCGGCCCGTTCTATTCCAAGTCATCGGTGATATTTGCGGAATCCAGGTGTTGAGTCTCTATACAGACATAAGCGCGACCCGCAGCGAAAGGATTATTGTTTTTGCCTTGGAGTCCGACTTAGAGAAGACCCTACCGCGCAAAAAATAGCCCTTGACTTTATTCTGAGTCAGAATTAAGGTTTGCGAAGATTTGCAGACGGCCCAAAGGGTTGCCGAAAGCAAAAGGCAATCAGTTGGGGCGGAGGCCGGCCTTTCGATGGCAACATCGGGTCGGCTTTTTTGTTAGGTGCAATAAGCGGTAAGCCAGTTCGACGGTTGCTTCATGCGGCGACCAGCTTATAGGCAGGCCAGCTTATCCCGCAAGGGAGAGGCTGGCTTTTTTTATTGGCGATCGGTTCGGTTGAACGTACGGGCAAAGTGAGCGTGATTGCTGTTCAGTTCAGGCGATTCGTGGGCGTGGAAAAGGAGTTGTGAACCGCAAAGAGTGTTAACCCAAAAAGGAGGGTAACCATGGCTGACCAAACGGCACAAGAAGAAGTCTTATTAGACGTTAGAGTAGCGGAGGCATCTAAGCTCTATAAATTCTATCTTAACCAGGAGAAAAAAATCCTAGGCACAGCATCGGTCGTGGTTTTTCTCACGATATGGGAACTGGTCGGTTCGACTTTTCAGCTCATCAACCCTATGTTCATGAGCGCGCCGTCCTTGATCTGGAAAGCTGCCGTGCAGCTATTCAGTTCGGGAGAGATCTGGAATGATCTTAGGGTTAGCGGGATCGAATTTGCTTGGGGCTATTTTTTGTCGGTGCTCGTTGGCGTCCCGTTCGGGATCGCGATCGGTTGGTATAGAAAGTTCGCCTACGTTTGTGATCCGTTTGTCAACGCCATGAACGCGACCCCGCGCGTCGCCCTTTTGCCATTGGTTATCATCTGGCTGGGTATCGGCATCCTCTCAAAAGTCGGAATTATTTTTCTTGGGGCAGTCTTTCCGCTGCTGATCAATACCCGCGATGGCGTGAAGACCACGCCGCACAATCTTCTTACCGCTGCCCGAAGCTTTGGCGCCTCGGAATGGCAAATTTTCAAAAGCGTTGTCCTTCCTTCGACTGTGCCTTTTATCCTTACGGGCTTGAGACTGGCGGTCGGCCGGGCCTTGATCGGTGTCATGGTGGGCGAGCTCTATGCCGCCACGGCGGGGATCGGTTTTATGATCACAGTAGCGGGGGCGACTTTTCAGACCGATAAGGTTTTTGTCGGCGTCTTGATCTTTGCTATCACCGGCATGATTTGTACCGAAATCCTCGACCGGGCAGAAGGCAAGTTCGATAAATGGCGCCCCAAGGTGGGGTCGGACGCGTAGCGATGAGTTGGTTTGGCTGAGTTGTCGTGCAAATACCGGTTAGACGGGAGGCCGTTGTAAATCTCGATTGTAAGGCGACTCGCCATGGGCTAGCCTCTCCGATTAGAGGGAGGCTGGCCCTTTTTTGCCGCGTCTCTTAGGGCACGTCTCAGGCAGTGACAACCCGCTGCAGGCATAGTTAGCTGCTTTCAGTCGGAAGAACATTTCCCCTTGCGTTGTGCCTTCGACCTCGCTTCGGACGTACTTTGCCGGGGATATTTCGTCTTTATAAGTGGCGCTCTCGACGGTTCTTGACGCCCTGACCCATGTCGTATATGTTCCGTCGCGCATGAAGGTTCGTGTTGCAATTGAGCGGGTGGGGAGCGCGCGCCGCGTGGCGGCGCGGATTTTTTTATACTCCTTGCCGTTCTTCTTTTTACTGCAGCTCATCGGCCAACCTGAACTCGATGACCGTAATCCGCTCGTCGGAGCGCGATCTCTTAGCACAAAGGTTTTCAAGCTAGAACCTGCCTCCAAGAGCGGTTTGACCCATAACCTGCACCTCTCCTTGGCGGTCGGTAGCCGGCTGTTTACGCCGGGATTTTATTTTACCTTCGTCCGTGTCGCACGTCAGCAGGATTTTGTTCGCACGCCGTTGATATCGCTTCGCTCCAGTCGCTCGCCGCCTCGCACTGCCGCTGCCTGAGTTCATTTCGGAAATATAATCTCGACTTGTCAAGTTGACCGGGCGGGAGCTTACCCGCGCCCGTGGTTTAGTGCTCCATAGCGAGAGGAATTCTTATGAGCGAGTTTGCCAAGGTAGTGAGCGTCGATCCGATCATTGCGGATTCTTTGTTTGGTTCGAGTGCTAGAAACGGTCCGGCGGGGGCGGAGCGCGAGCTTATGCTCGCAGTATTGAGCGACGCCATCGAATGTTATTGGAAGTACCAGAACTCGGCGAAGCGTGCGGCAATTCGCCTTTACCACGATGCCAAGAACTGGATTTTTTCTGAAAACGATTCGCTGCCATTTTCATTTAAAGACGTTTGCGAAACATTGGAGCTGGATCCGGGCTATATTCGCCGCGGTATCTTGGCGGTAGGCCGGACGGCGCCGGCAATCGGAAGTGTCGATCCTGGAGGCGCGCAGCCGAACCAGCGGCGCAATATCAAGCGCAAACTAAAAAGCGGTCGGGAATGGAAGGGGAGTTCCCGTCTATCCCGAACGCGAGTCCGTCCGCTGCGGGTCGGACCGCGCGGTTGAAACGGAACGTACCGAACAACCCCCAGCTCTAAGCCGAGGCGGTCGGAATCTGTCGGCTCAACGTCGAAGATCTTCCGTCACTCCGGCGGAAACCGTACTCCAGGTGACGGACAGTGTCCGTAATAGCGTTGAAAATCGGTATCCAGTTGGATGGTAGACGGAAGCTCCGTCAGACAAAGGCGAGGTGCCGGCCCGCGTCGGCATGACGATGAGAAAATCTCCATTTTGTAGTGCGGGTTTCCGGGCCGAGATGCTAACTCTTTCTGACCCGCAGGCTCGGCCTCACTGTGATCGACGGCAAGTTTAGCGTGAATCGTTGTCATCGACGATAGGATTATCGAGCTTCCCGGGAATGAATTGCACAAGGGAGGTAGGTTCGCATAAACTGCCCCGGTGGAATCGACTTCTAAGCCGAGGATTGCATTGCAACAGATTGCGCTCGCCCGGGATGTGACGGTGGGATGTTGGAACATTCGCTGGCAAGTAGACAATCCTGATAGCGATGCGTTAACAATCACTGCGGTGCACTTGCCCCATGGTCAATTCAAATCGGCAGTGCGGGATTTCACGCCGGCGCTCGAGGTGGCAGCGGGCGCAAGCGAACAGTTCCAAAGTCTTGTCCAGTGTTATGAGCAGGCCGGGCTGGTTACTGAAAACGCCTTTGTGATTTTTCACTGTCAATGGCGCGGCGAAGCGTGGCGGATCTTCGTGCGCATACGGGTTGAAGTTGATGCGGCTGGCGAACCGCATACAGCGACCGAGCGGATCACGGCACAGAAAGTGGGTTTTTCCGGAATTTCGAATTGAGGTGGAGCGACATGGCAAGCAAAGATGACGATCTTTACATCCTCAAACGGATGCGTGGTTGACACAGCAATTGAGGCCTCGGCTTCGAAGAGACCACGGGTATGGTCTCAAACACGGTGAAGCAGGATCAGAAGGAAGTCGTCGCAGCGCTAAAGCGATTGCGCGCCCAGCACGGCGATGATGCGGAATACAAAAAGCTTAGGAAGGATCTCCCGAAGGAGTGGCCGATCTGAATCTATTTCGAGTTTGTAGTATCGGGTTTTGAGTTCGCTAACCCGAAACTCGTAACCCGAGACGCGAAACTGCGGTTACGAGAGCTTCACCTTCGGTTGGCGTAATTGTAAATCTTTAACGCCGCCCCAGAACTCTCGCTTACCCGTCATGGCCTGAACATGGCCGTCCCACTCGAGCGTGAATGCGGTCAAGCCAAGTTTCACTGCAGCGCGTATTTTGTTCTGAGTTGCCTCATCGCTGGCGAGCAAGCGGATGGCTTCGATCTGGCGGCTGCCATGGCCCTCGTCCTGGGCGGCGTGGAGTTGGTAGGTGGCCGCAGCGCGCGGTGAGAAGCCATAATGGCCGGTGAGTTCGCGATAAACTTTCTCGGAAATCTTGCCGGCGCCGCCGAGTTGGCTTTCGACAAAGGCGAGCATGGCGACGCCTTCGAGGGCTGAACGGCGCTGGCAACAGCCGATGATCATTTCGATGGCCGCCAGTGTGCCTGGGGCGGGCTCGGCATTGTCGGCCTGTTCGCGCGAGATGCCGCCTTCCTCGAGAAATTGCAGCATAATGTCGACGTGGGTGCGCTTACCGCCCAACTCCTCCATGAAATTTTCCAGCACCGTCTCCATCACCGTGTATTCCTTGGCCGACACCGCGTTGATCGCCATATGGCCGAAGAAGATCGGATTGGTCCTGACCCGGAGGTAATGCTGCACCTCGCCAAGAACGATTTGCTCCTTGGTCCAACGATGCTTGATGATGCCGTCGAACCAAGGATGCCGCTCCATCGGCACTTCGGCGGCGTAACTCCAGAGCTCTTCGATAAATTGATCCGGTTTCATGGCCAACCCAGTAGCGCAAGTATCCGCTGTTGTCTAGCCCGGCACGCGGGCAAAATTTGCGCGATGCCGGCGACAAGGCTTGATTGCGCTCACGCTTCGGCGCTAGATAACGGCAATAACTTGATCGTCGCTTGGGCGCTTGGAGGCACCGATGGCAGCCGTGATGGGTTTGGGACATGTCGGTATCTACGTTAAGGATCTGGAAAAAATGGCGGCATTTTACCGGGACACCCTCGGCATGCGCATCACCAAGCAGAACTGGCGCGCCGGCATCGTCTTCTTTAGCGCGGATCCGGAGAAGGCGGATCACGAGATCGCGCTGTTCCGCGGCCGGCCGGAGGATGCCGACTCGCGCTTGATCAATCAGATATCCCTGCGGCTTGCGACCCTGGAAGATTTGCGCGCTATGCACAAGAAACTGCAGGCCGCCGGATTGCGCATCGATGCCGTGGTCAACCATGTCAGCGCTCTCGGCTGTTACTACTTCGATCCGGAAGACAACCGTTCGGAAGTGTTCTGGGTAACCGGGCGGGCTTGCTGGGTGCCGGTCGCACATGTGATCGATATCCATCGGCCCGATGAGGCGGTGATGGCGGAGGTCGACGCATTATGGGTGCGGTTGCGCCATGTCGGTATGGGTGAGCGCCTGGCCAACGAGCCGGCGACTTTGCAGTTGGATTGAGGCTCTAAATGGATCACATCAAAATCGGCATCGGCACTTCGAGCATCGGACGGTTTTTGCCTTATGTGGCCGAGGCGGCGGGTTTGTTCACAAAGGAAAATCTTGCCGTCGACATCGTCAATCAATTGGATGAAGAAAAAGTCGTTGACGACATCGTCAATCAAGTAACGCCGATCGGCACGCCCAACGCGCCGTCGCTGATCTTCTCCCAGCTCACCGGCAACGACCTAGTCATCATCGGCGGCGTCTTGAACCGGCCAGCGTTTTACTTGATAGCGAATCCTGCGATCGAATCAATCGGAAGCCTGAAAGGGAAACGGGTCGGCATCAACCAGCCGCGCCGGATGGCAGGCATGATGATGCTGGCGCTTTTGCGCCGTTGGAAATTCGACCGGGAGAAAGATCTTGAACTCGTCGATCTCGGTCTTAACGATCGCAGTTACGAAGCGCTTTGCACCGGCGGTCTCGGTGCTGCGCTGTTGCCGCCGGAGAAAGCCTTTTTGGCCGAGTCGGCGGGGCTGCGGATCATCGCCGACACTCTCGATCTCGAATGCCATTGGGTGCCGCTGGCGACCACGCGGCGTTATTTCGACGCCAATCGCGAGCTGGTCGGGAAAGTCGCAACGATTTATCGTGACAGTATTCAGTTGTTCAAGAGCGCTGCGCCATTAGCGCTCGATGCGATTGGGCGCCAACTGCCGGTATTGCGCAGCAACCCGGAAGTGCTCGACAAATGTTACCACGTATTCGCAAACTTGTTTGAGCCGAGTCTGATTCCCGCCCCGGGCTCGCTTGCCTCTGTGCTTGCGGAAGTTGCTTTGCAAGATTCACGCGCCAGTGGAATACGTCCTGAGAGCTTGATGGCCGATCCGTGGTCTGATGTGAGCTAACAGTTTGACCATCCGCGCTAGCGATTCATTCCGACGATTCAAAAAAAGGAGAACTCCAATGGCTAAGAAAAAAGAATACTCGTGCGTGCTTGTCGAGACCGACGACGAAGGAATTACCTGGATCACTTTCAATCGGCCGGAGAAGCGTAATGCCATGAGCCCGACGCTCCATGTCGAGATGGAAGAGATCCTTTACGGACTGGAAACCGACGAAGACACTAAAGTCATCGTGCTTACGGGCGCAGGGAACAGCTGGAGCGCTGGGATGGACTTGAAGCAGTACTTCCGCGAGACCGATAAAGATCCGGTGGCGCGCTTTCGCGCGGCGACGGCGCATCGGCGTTGGGCGACTGAGTTGCTGACCTGGTCGCGCAAACCGACCATCGCCATGGTCAACGGCTACTGTTACGGTGGTGCGTTTGTCTCGCTGGCGGCGTGCGACATTGTCGTCGCGGCGGACAATGCCACCTTCGGTTTGTCCGAAGTCAATTGGGGCATCATTCCCGGCGGTAATGTCAGCAAAGTTTTCGGTGAGCTGGTCGGATTCCGCAATGCCATGTTCTACGCCATGACCGGCCGCACCATCGACGGCCGCAAGGCGGCTGAGATGGGTATCGCCACCATGGCGGTGCCGGCCGACAAGCTGCGCGAGGAGACTATCACGATCGCCCGCGAATTGATGGCCAAGAGCCCGATGGTTCTGGCTTATACCAAGCATGCGATTCGCGCCGTGCGCGGAATGGATATGGACCAAGCGTACGAATATCTCGGCGCCAAAAGCATGGCCCTGCGCGCCGCCGATCCGGAACGCACCCGCGAACGGGGCATGCGCGAATTCCTCGACGAGAAGAAATACCGGCCCGGTCTGGAGCCGGTGAAGCGTCCGGCGGAGAATAAGTAGGCGCGCGGCAAAATAGATCAACCGTTGAAGGCTATGCTGAACGGTTGGTAGAACTACCGGTCCGATCCCTCCCTTTGAAAAAGGGAGGTTAGGAGGGATTTCAGGCGAAGGCTGAGAATAAATCCCCCACGATCCCCCTTTTCTAAAGGGGTAGGCAAGTCCATTAAGGACTGTTGCGGGTTTATAGTCGTTCGTGCTTTGCGGAGGGATGTCATGCATCAATTCAGACTGGTCGTTTCATTGAGCGCAGTTGTCGTCTCGGCCCTCATCCATTTTGACCGTGCATCGGCGCAAACCAAGCTCACCATCGGTTATGCCGCCGTCAGCCCGCGTACCACGCCGCTCTATCTCGCCCAAGAGCAGGGTATATTCTCCAAGTACGGCCTGGATCCCAAGATCGTATTGGTGCGCGCCGCGGCGACGTTGGTGGCGACTTTGGTCTCTGGCGAGATGGATGTCGGTTACACTGGCGGCACCTCTGTCTTGGGCGCGGCGGGCCAGGGTTCTTATTTGAAAATTCTCTCGTCGATCTCCAATACTTTGACGCATACGCTGGTCGCTCATCCGAGTCTCAAACGCGCCGAAGAGTTGCGCGGTAAACGCTTCGGTATTCAAAACCCCGGCGGGACTACCTGGATCAATACGATCTTGGCTTTGGAACATGTCGGTTTAGATTACAAGCGTGACAACATCAATTTACTACCGATCGGCGACTCAGTCTTGGTCGGCCAGGCTCTAGAGGTCGGCAGGGTAGACGCGGCGGTGCTCGACGGCGCGTTGGTGCGCCGACTGCGCAGTAAAGGTTTCGCCATTGTCGCCGAGTTGCAGCCGGCGAAAATTCCCTTGCTCAGTCAAGCGATAGTGGTGTCGCCGGAGTTCCTGCAAAAGCGCGCGGATATCGCCGAGAAATTGCTTATGACGCTGGTCGATAGTCTGGCCTATAGCATGGCGCCGGCGAACAAAGCGGTGGTGATCAAAATCATGATGCGGCGCTTTCAGATCAACGACCCGGCGGTGGCGGAGGAAGGCTATCAAGATTATTTGACCGGTGTCGAGCGCCGGCCGATACCGATGGTGGACGGCATGCACAACATTCGCCGGCTGCTCGCCACGCTCAATCCGAAGATCGCCAGCGTGAAGGTCGAGGAGCTGATCGACGGCCGCTTGATTCGCAAGCTCGATGAGAGTGGTTTTATCGACAAAATAGCAGCGAGTTACGGATTGAAATAGTCCGGAAATCTTAAACCATAAAAAACCCCAAGCATTCGAAATAGAGATTTTAGCCTTTCGTTGTTTTTCGTGCGTTTCGTGGTTGCATCAGCTTTTCTTCCCAAGGATTTTTCGCTAATCCTGGCGCATGACAAAAAACTTTAGCAGTCAGCTGCGGCAGCGCAGCGAGCGGATCTGGCGGGCGATCGACGGTCATCCGTTTTTGAAAGAATTGCAGGACGGCAGTCTGCCGATGAATCGGTTTACCTATTTCATCTTGCAAGACTATGTGTATCTTCTCGACTTCGCCCAGGTGCTCTGCCTGGGCGGCGCCAAGTCGCCAAATCTGGAGATTTTGGAGCTATTTTGCCGGCACGCTTTGGGTGCGGTGGAAGTTGAGCGGAGCTTCCACGCGAGCTTCGGCAAGAGCTTGGGGCTGTCGCGCAAGCAACTCGACGCGGTGCCCAAGGGGCCGCGCACCCAGGCTTATATCGATCATTTACAGTCGGTGGCGCGCGGCGGAACCCTGGGCGAGCTAGTCGCCGCGGTGTTGCCCTGTTACTGGATCTATGGCGCGACCGGCAAGCGCCTATATAGACGCCGGCCGGTCAAACCGAAGATCTATCGCGAGTGGATCGAGACCTACGCTTCAGAGGCGTTTTGGCAGCCGGTGCGCGAGCAGATCCGGCTCATGGATCGCCTTGGCGCAACGGCGGGTAGCGCCGAGAAAAAGCGCATGGCGGAGTTGTTTATGCTCAGCAGCCGCTACGAGTATTTGTTTTGGGAGCAGGCTTATCGATTGGAAAGCTGGCCGGTTTAGAAATTCAGCGAATTCGATTCCAACAATTGAAGCTGTGAGCGGGATGGTTGGCGTCAGCGCGCGGCCGCACGGCGCTGACGCGCGGCAGCCATATGGCCCAAGCCAATACATAGGATACCCAGAATTAAGTGGCTGATTTGGACGAGCCAATGATGCGCTCCGGGAAACATGGCGGCTTGATTCATGCCTATGTAGATCGTCAGCGCACCGACGATAACTGCGAGGGCCGCCAAGATCGAACTCCCACCGGTCGAACGAGCTTGTGCGATGCCGATTGTCCACAATCCCGCCACGGTTAGGAAACCCAGCAGCATATGCATCGACACTAGGCCTGGGGCAGCGCCGAACCAGAAAGTTAGGCCGGAGGCGAGTGCGAGTAATCCCGCAAGGGTAATAACCGCAGATGCGTAGCGAATCACCATGGCGCAATTTGTATAGACTTGTGCACGCGCGATTGCAATCGCGACATTGCCCAAATGCAGCACGAGGCCGGTTGGACCGAGGATTGCTACGTGCCAGGCGTTCCTATAGAGTATGCACTAGTAGTCATGTCTCGATCCTAATGGCGCGCAAGAGGTCGAAGACTGGGGACAATCACTCCTACGACATGACGGGCGAAGTCGACACTTCGCCGTAAGACTTCCCCGGTTTTGCAACTCCTCCCTCTTCCTATATCGGCGGACTTTTAGCATCCGCATTCGGAGGGAGACCTATGCATCCTATCGTTATCGTGCTTGTGCCCCTGGTTTTAATTGTTATCGGCATGGTACTCAACAGCATCGGTTTATCGTTCGATCAACCACCCAGTTCCGCCGAACAGGATCCGACCAAACGCTTGACCATCGAACGAGACACCTTTCGCCAGTTTTTTGACCGCCAGCGTTCCAGTGTCACAAAGCGGCAGCAGCGGGTCGGCCAGTACGCTTGGTTGCTGCTGATCGCTACCACCGGCTCGTTTATCTGGCTGTATAACTACACTGTCGATAAGACCGTGGCGCTCAATCGCATCTCTTCGTTGCAGACGCTCGGCGCCCAAGAGGTGAAGGATTTGGTGCTTTCGGTGACCCTGATCGACGGCAGCAACGTCAAGTACATCATAAAATCGCCTGCGGCTAATCAAAAGACCGATGCCACGGCTAAGGACGCGGTCTCGACGGAGAAGGTATCTTCTTGGGAATTGGAAAAATTGACCACGGCCATGAGCGTCGGCGATAGCGCTTTGCCTCTAGGCGTCGCGTTGAAAATTACGAACTAAGCGAGGCGAGTGCGCCGACGCGGTCGCGAACCGCGTCGGCGCAACGATGGGCGCTTTTCGATTGGTGGCTGCGGGCTGCCTAGCTCTGGTGCCGCTGGGAGCGCGTGAAGTGTGAAGGGAGCGCAGATGGTTGATGACGCTAAGTCATTGTTCGTGGGGATCAAGATATCCAGAGCATTGCAGAACGACCTCGACAGCCCGGCACCGGGAACGAAACATTACTTCGAGGGTAGCGAGAACAAAGAGTATCTTCAGATCATCGACATGGGCGAAGACAAATTCATCGGCCGCTATATCAAAAGCGGCTACCCCGCCGCTGGGATCACGGATGTGAGCCGCAATATTTGCAGTATCGTCAAGTTAATTGCCCGTGGCAGACGCATCGAGGAGAACGAGGTGCATATTTATTCCTCGTGAGCTGAAATAGGCCGGGCAGAGCAATCGGTCGGCAAGGGTTAGATTTTGCTATGAAAATGACTCCCATCGTTCGATGGGCTGAAGTGCTATATTTGGAAAGAGGTATCTGAGGTAACTATGGAAGATAAGCATGAGATCAATCTGCGCGACGGTACGGTGGTGCGCCATAAGAATAAGGGATACGAGGGCAAGATTGAAGGAACGACAGCGATCAAAGCGTGCTTTACTCGTGGCGGGATGCTAATGGATGCGCCGATGTCGAAGGAAGCCTTTCAGTATCGCGTCGTCATCAACGGCGAATCCTCGCGATGCATTGCACCCGCCGAGGATCTGGAGATCCTCGATGCCTCTTCGGCCATTGTCTGTGTTCGCTGTCAGAAGAGTTTTAACACCAAGCCGGGCTTGGCCGGAAAACCCGGTGGTCGGTGCACCTGCGGCGGCTGGATCTGCCCGGCTTGCCAGGGTTGCCGTACCGAAGATGCTAACGAGGACAAAAAGAAGGCGTGCCTCAGCCAGCGCAAGCGTTTCATGCGCAAGGCTGCCAGCCTGAAGAAATAACCAACCCAGGATGATCGGATAAATAGTTAAACACGCTAGACGATGAAATTGTCGGAAAGAGGAGTCTCTTTAGCTCTCTTGTTTGGCGTACTCGCAGCGCGGGCAGGCGGCGCCGACTAATACCGGCCAGCCGCAATCGTTGCAAGTGGTGACCGGCTCGCCCAACATGCCGCGGACCAACGACCCGCAACGCCGACCGCCACAGGGCCCGGTGCCGACGCCAGTGCGCTTACTGATCTGTTCGAAGGTTTTGGCGCCGGATTGAATAGCTTTGGCGACGGTGCCTCTGCGAATTTTGTTACAGATACAGGCCGGTTTGAGGTTGTCGATGACCGCTTGCTGCCTGGCTTTTTGTTCTTGCTCGTCGATGGCGAGATACCTTGCCTTTGCTGTTCGATAACTGCCAGTTTAACACATATCCCTGCGAAACTAACTACTCGGAAGCGATGACGAGAGACGAGGTCAGCGGCGCCGGCAGGTCGATGCGCTCAACGCGGCTGAGTCCTGCCTGTTTCATCCAAGCTGCGATCTCGGCGAAACTATAACAGCGGCCGCCGTCGGTGGTGAGCAGCATGAGCAGACTGAAGATCGCGCCCGCCGCCGGCTCGGCGCGGCTGTCGTCAAGAATATGGTCTTTGACGATCAAGCGTCCGCGGGGATTTAGATTAGCCATGAGCTTGCGCATCAGCGCGGCGTTGCGGCCATCATTTTCGCCGTGAATAATGTTCGATAAAAAGATCGCGTCATAGGTGCCGGGGATCGGATCGCTGCGGTAGTCCGCCGGGATCAGTTCGATACGCGCGGCGAGATTGGCGCTCGCGACAAACCGTCCGGTTATTTTCAAAGTCCCTGGCAGATCGACGATGGCAGCGCGTAAGTGGGGAAATCGTTCGCACAGCGCAATCGGGTAGGTGGCGGGACCGGAGCCGACATCGAGGAGCGTGCCGATCTTCGACCAATTGATGGCGCTAGCCAGCACTTCCGTGTCGCCGCGCGCTTTGACCAGTGAATCCATGGCGTTGACGAAGACTTCGGTTTCCCGCGGATCGGCTTGATACATATTGGGCGGGCGCGTCGGCAAACCCGTGCGAATCGCTTCGGGAAGCTTTTCCCAGGCGCGCCACAGCATGGCGTCAAAGCCGATCATGCCGCCGACATAGTACGGCGAATTGCGCACCAGATAACGGCGCGACAGTTCCGTGAGAGTGAATTGATCGCCATGTTTTTCGAGCAGACCGAGGGCGGTGAGCGCGTTGAGCAGCAGTTCTAAAGCCTGCTCCTTGAGTTGAAGTGATGCGCCAGCGGCGGCCGATGAAAGTGGTCGCGCTTCGATAGCGTCGAAAATTTTGAGTTCGACGGCGGTCTGAACGATGCGCGCCTCGACATGGCCGCTGGCGAGACCCATCAATTCGGTAAAATCCATGAGCGTTCCAGGTTAGAGTTTTTCGACGATGCGGTAGCTGCGGCTTTTCGGCTTCAGCGGCGCGACGATGCCGCTTTTCACCATCAGCCGAATGTCCCGATAGGCGGTATCGCGGTCGACCTCGGCGATTCGTTCATACTCGGTGGTCGAGAACGTCTTGCCATGGCAGTAGGCGTAGGCCAAAAGCCGACGTTGGCGCATGTTCACTTGATTGTTGGCGAACTGGCTGAGCCAGCGCAGCGTCGCCTCGTCGTACACCGGCGCGTTGCGCAAGGTCACGGTGAAAATGAAGCCTTCGGCGGAAAGCTCGGGCGGATGGAGGCCGTAGGTTTCCATTTCTTGATAAATGCGCGGCACGCCTTCGCCCATCTCGCGGAGAAATCCCAGATCGGCGAGAACCCGAACAATCAAGGGATTGCGCGAGAAGTGGATGCTTTTCTGCTGACGCAAGTGTTCGAGAGTGACCGGCGGCGGCGGCAAACCGGGACTGCGCACGCTGATATGATCGTCGAACATCCACACTTCCACCGGAGCGCCGGCGAGGGAATAATCGCGGTGGGCGACGGCGTTGACCAGTGCCTCCTGCCAGGCAAAGGTCGGGTACTCCAAGCGCTCGCGGAAAAATAGGTCGTGCAAGATCGTACGCTCGCGAATTTGTTCTTTGATCCGGCCCACCGCCTCGTCGATCAAGCGCACCAGCGGCGCTTCGAAGCGGATCCGTTTGACGACGTTGAGCGACGCGCCGTGCTGCCGTTCGTTGCCCTCGTACTTGACGAAATCTATGCCGGCGCGCGGATGCCAACGCGTTGGATCTTTGGCAAAGAGCAATAGCGCCGCCATATTGGGACAGGGGATGGCGCGGGAGTTATCGAGCAGATGATAGGTTTGGCTCAGGACCGTTTGCGGATCTTGGCCAGGATGAAGTTTGTTGACGAACTGGGTCAGCAGATCGATGTCGAGGTCGTACCAAGTGGCGTTGAGCGTTTGCTGGCGCTCATAAAAGACATTGCGTTTGGCTTCTTTGAGCGAGTGGATTTGCTCGCTGGGCAGGGCCGGCGTTTCGGCGGCGATGCGATAAAACGAACGGCCGCCGGCGATGCGGTGAATGTCCATGCTGGAAGCGACTTCGAACTTGAGCAGTTGGAGATTGCCGAGGCGAATCTTTTCGCAGGCAGGAGAGAGCTGCGGGCGCAGCAGGTTCTGCGGCGCTTGGGTCAACGTCTGTAACTCATCACCCGTGTGCGGAATGCCGGTTACGCTCTTGTCGGGTTCGACGCCGACTAAAACTGTGCCGCCGTCGGCATTGGCCATGCCGGACAGGACACGTACCAGTTCCCGCGCAAGCTCCTCCTCGCGTTTTTTCTGGCCCGTGCTGCGGCGATACTCGAAGGCGCTGATGAATTCGAGGAATTGACCGCGGTCTTGTTTGAGTAAGAGTCCGATTTCGTCAGCTTGCATGTTTTTATATCGGTAAGGGGTAAAGGTTGAGGGGCAAGGGGAGGGGGGACCAACGCCTAACCCTTTACCCTTCACCCCTAACCAAAGTTGGTTTCAGCGTTCAGTTTGACAATTTCCAAAACCATCTGCGCCGATAGATAGAGATCCTTCAGATCGAGCCATTCGTTGACCGTATGAATTTCACGCATGCCGGTGCCGAGATTGGCGACCACCAGCCCTTTTTGATTGAGCACGTTAGCGTCGCAACCGCCGCCGGTGGCGCGGGTTTTGACTTCGAGATTCAAATTCCTCGCGGCGGCGTGCACCAACTGGACGATGGGCGCGCTTTCCGGCACGTCCATGCGGTCGTAATCGCGTTCGATCTTGGCTTCGACTCGCGCTCGGTGTTGCTTGCCGTCGAACTCAAGCGCATGTTTAGCCGCGGCTTCTTCGAGGCAGCGCTGCATATGTTCCGTCTGCCGTTTGAGTTTATCGGGATCATGGCTGCGCGCCTCGCCCTTGAGGACGACTTGATTGGGCACGATATTGACCGCCATGCCGCCTTCGATCACGCCGATATTGGCCGTGGTCTCGTGGTCGATGCGACCGAGGTTCATTTGCGCGATGCCCTCGGCGGCGACTTTGATCGCGTTGATGCCTTTTTCGGGGCAGACCCCGGCATGGGCTTCCAAGCCGTGGACGCGAAACTCCATGCGGTTTGCGGCCGGTGCTCTAGTAAACAAGAAGCCCACCGAGTCACTGTCGAGCACTAGGCCGGTGCGTGCGCGCAGACTGGTGACGTCAAGACATTTGGCGCCGATGAGCCCGGCCTCTTCGCAGATCGTGAAGACGACGTCGATGGCGGAGCAGGGGATGGCGTTTTCTTTGATGACCCGCAAAACTTCGCAAATGATCACCACGCCGCTCTTGTCGTCGCCGCCGAGCACGGTGGTGCCGTCGGTGCGCAGGATATCGCCGTCGAGGATCGGCACGATGCCTTCACCGGGTACCACCGTGTCCATATGGGCGGAAAGCAGCAGCGGTTGGCTCCCAGGGACGGTGCCGGCAAATTTCGCGATCAAATTACCGACATTGCCGCCGACCATTTCGCCGGCGTTATCGATCGTTAGCTCGGCGCCGAGTTCTTCCAGCTCGCTTTTCAATCGCATGGCGACGTCGTATTCGCTTCGCGATAGACTGTCGATCTTGATCAGTTCGATGAGGAAATTTTTTAGCCGTTCTCGGTTAATCACAGTAGGCTCCTCGCATGATCGGCGGGGATAGATTCAAGCTAAACTCCGCAGGGGCTTCTGCCCTGACTGATTCAATCTGCCATAGTTCAGGGTTCAAAGCCACGCCGATAACAGCGGATTTTACCGCTCGAAGCGGCGGAGTTAACGGTTGTTTTCAATGAGCTTGATCAGGTTGGTAAATTCCAATTCGGTAAACAGGGTGCGGATTTTTTCCAAATTGAAACCGGTAAATCGAAGCTCCGGCAAAGCGATCTCTATAGGCACATCGCGCTTCACGGTGGCGAGATCCCGGCTCAAAAAAGCCTTGCCCTTGCCGTCTTCAAGAATCTGCCGGATACGTTTGGCGCCGCGCATTTTCATCTTTTCCACGTCGTCCAAATGTTCGAACAAGTTCTCAAGGGTTTGAAACTGCTGTATCAGTGCGCCGGCGGTCTTTTCGCCGATGCCTTTGACCCCGGGAATATTATCGACCGCGTCGCCCATCAGACCCATGACTTCGATCACTTGTTCCGGGCTGACCCCGAATTTTTCCCGCACTTCATCCTTGCCGATCCAGCGATCTTTCGCGCTGTCCAATAATTTGATGCCGTTGGTGGCCAATTGCATAAGATCTTTGTCACTTGAAACGACGACGAGTTCGCAGCCTTGATTGGCCAGCCGTTCGCATAAGGTGGCGATGATATCGTCGGCCTCGTAACCGGGGAGCTCGAGCAGCGGCAAATTAAGCGCGTCGAGGACCTTGCGGAAGTAGGGAAACTGCGGAATCAAATCGGCCGGTGCTTCGGGGCGGTTGCCTTTGTAGTCGGCGAACATTTCATTGCGAAACGTCACCCGCCCGGCGTCCAACGCCACCGCGACGTAGTGGGGCTGATACTGCTTCAAGAACTTGAGCAGGATATTGGTAAAACCGAAGATTGCGTTGGTCGGCAGACCGGCGGCATTGCTAAGCGGTGGGATGGCGAAAAAGGCGCGAAAGATATAGGCGCTGCCGTCGATCAGAAAGAGCCGCGGAGGTTGATCGGTCATAACGCGCTGCGCCGGGAGAGGGTATGGGTCGCCGTGCCGTAAAAAGACTCCGCCGCTTCCATGAATGTCTCCGAGAGCGTCGGATGCGGATGGATCGAATCGGCGATGTCGCGTGCGGTGGCGCCCATTTCGACCGCAAGGACGCCTTCGCTGATGAGTTCGCCGGCTCCCGCGCCGACGACACCGACGCCGAGAATCCGTTCGGTCTCGGGCTCGATGATCAGTTTGGTCAAACCATCGGGTCGGTCGAGCGTCAGGGCTCTCCCCGAGGCGCCCCACAAAAACTTGGCGACTTTGATGTCGATGCTCTTCTGCTTGGCTTCGGCTTCGGTGAGACCACACCAGGCCACCTCGGGATCGGTGTACACGACTGCGGGGACGACGATGTTTTCGAAGGCGCTTGGTTCACCGAGCATCGCTTCGACGGCGATCTTGCCCTCTCGGGTCGCGCGGTGCGCCAACAGCGCGCCGCCATTGACGTCGCCGATGGCGTAGATATTGGGATCTTCGGTCTGCTGCTGGGCGTTGCAGTGAATGAATCCTTTATCGTCTTTCGTCACCTTGGTATTTGCCAGGCCGAGGTCGGCAAGATTGGGCGTGCGGCCGACGCTCACCAGCACGCGATCGTACAGTTCATCGCGCGGTTGCTTGTCGATTTCGATGGTGACTTTGATCTGTTTGCCGGCGGTGGCCATCTTCAAGACTTTGGTGTTAAGGCGAATTTCTTTGAAGGCCTTCTGCGCCGCGCGAATCACGGGCCGGGCAAGATCGGCATCGACTCCTGCAAGAATTGACGGCAAGGCCTCCAGGACCACGACGTTGCTGCCGAGAGCGGCATAGACCGTGCCGAGCTCCATGCCGATATAACCGCCGCCGACGACCAGAAGCTTTTCCGGAATATCAGGAATCTCCAAGGCGCCGGTCGAGGTCATGACCCGCGGATTCCCCAGATCGAACGCGTTGGGCAAGGCCGGTTTGGAGCCGACGGCGATGATCGCTTTTTCATAGCGGATAAATTTTTGTCCTTCGGCGGTTTCCACCCGCAGCGTCTGGGAGTCCTCAAAGTGTCCGCGGCCATGGATGACCTGAACTTTGCGATGCTCGGCGAGGGTTTTGATGCCTTGGCCGAGCTTGTCGAGAATGCTGTTTTTCCAATCGCGCAGTTTATCGAGATTTATCTCTGCCTCGCCTAAAGCGATGCCGCGAGCGGCCGATTCTTTCATCTCGCGCAAGATTTCGGTGGCGTGGAGCAAAGCCTTCGACGGGATGCAGCCGACGTTTAAGCAAATTCCGCCGAGACGGGGGTTCTGTTCGACAAGCGTAACTTTTTTGCCTTTGTCCGCTGCGTAAAACGCTGCGGCGTAGCCGCCGGGGCCGGCGCCCAGTACCAAAATTTCTGTCGTAATCGGTTCCATAGTGCGTCGATCTATTTCAGTTTGATGTCGGCTTCGTCAAAGGACTCCAGGCCGGCGATGATGCCTTTGAGAAAACGCACGGCGTCGGCGCCGTCGAGCACGCGATGATCATAGGCCAAGCAAAGCGGCAGGATCGTGCGGATGGCGATCTTGCCGTCGATGGCCACCGGTTTGGCTTGGCCTTGGCCGATACCGAGGATCGCTACCTGGGGTGCGTAAATGATCGGCGTGAAGTGGCTGCCGCCGATGCTGCCTTGATTGGAAATGGTGAAGCTACCGCCTTGCAGCTCTTCGATGGAAACCTTGCGCTGCCGGGTTTTCTCTGTTAGCGCGTGCAAGTCGGAAGAGAGTTGCAGCAGGTTTTTTTTGTCGACATCGCGCAGCACCGGCACAATCAATCCGCCCTCGGTGTCGACTGCCACACCGATGTGGCAGTAATCTTTGTAGACGATCTCCAGGGATCCATCGTCCAGGCTCGCGTTGGCGCGTGGATGCTTCTTGAGCGCGCGCCCGAGGATGAACAGCACGAATGAAGTCAAGGTCAAATGCGCGCCTTTTTTCTCGTAGCTGGGCGCGTATTTTTTGCGCAAAGCGAGAAGCGCGCTGATATCGGCGTCGGCGAATTGATTGATCTTTGGAATTGATGTCCAGGACTCGACCATGCGCCGGCTTACGGTGCGGCGTAGCGGTGACATTTTCTCGCGGCGGATCGGGCCCCACTTGGCGAAATCGATGGCTTCCGCTGGAGCTGGGGCGGGCGGCGTTGGCGCGGCGACCGGAGCCGGCGTAGCGGCGGCGCCTTCAAAGGCTAGCTGTTGAAGTTTTTGAACGTAGGTTTTGAGATCGGCCAAATTGATCCGCCCGCCGGCTTCGCTGCCGCGAACCCGGGTCAAGTCGATGTCGAGCTCACGAGCGATCTTACGGATCGCCGGTGATGCCGGAGGCGCCATTCCGCTCTTCGATTCATAGCGGTAGTCGCCCGCCACAGCGGCCGGGGCGGCATGGACAATATTTGCCGGCGCTTCGCTAGTTACTGGCGGCGGTGGGGTAGCGCTTGCGGGTACGCTTGGATTGGTTTGGGTGACGGTTGAAGGGGTGGGTGATTTGGCGGCCGCCGTTTCAATCGAGATGAGCGTCTGGCCGACGTTAACTTCCATGCCTTGCTTGACATGAATCTTGGTGACCACCCCGGCGCTGGGCGCCGGAATCGAACCCACGGCCTTCTGGGTTTCCAGTTCCATGAACGCCTGGTCCTTGTCGATCATCTGGCCCTCAGCGACCAAGATGCTGACCACCGTGCCGCCCTCTACACCTTCGGCGAGTTGGGGAAGTTTTACGTCCATGGAGTCGATGCCGCTGCTGTTAGACTCAAAGATGGTTTATCGGTAAAACGGGAATGGTTTTTCCGGATCGATATCGAGCTTACGGATCGCGGCTTCGACGACCTTCGCTGGAAAGGCCTCTTTTTGGTGCAGCGCATAAAGCGTCGCGACGGTGGTTAGCTCGGCATCAACTTCGAAAAATCGTCTAAGATTGGCGCGGGTATCGCTGCGACCGAAACCATCGGTGCCTAAGGTCATCAGTCCGCCGGGAATCCACGGCGCGATTTGATCCGGCACCATCTTCATGTAATCGGAAACCGCGATAAACACCCCTTCCTCATTCTGCAACACCGATTCGAGATAAGATTTTTTCGGTGCTGCCGTCGGATGGAGCATGTTCCAGCGTTTCGTGCGCAGGGCATCGCCGCGCAATAACTTGTAGCTCGTCGCACTCCAAACATCGGCACTGACATCGAATTGCTCGGCCAACAATTCTTGCGCGCGCAACGCCTCGCGCAGAATCGGCCCGCTGCCGAATAGATGCGCTTTGTACTTTTTGCCCTTGCTGGCAGGTTTCACTTTGTACAAGCCCTTGAGTATGCCTTCCTCGACGCCGTCCGGCATCGCCGGCATTTCGTAGCTCTCGTTGTACAGTGTCAGGTAGTAGAAGCTTTCTTCACCCTCTGCGTAGAGCCGGCGCATCCCGTCCTTGATAATCACGGCGATCTCATAGGCGAAGGCGGCGTCGTAGGTAAGCAGCGTCGGGATCGTGCTGGCGAGCAGATGGCTATGGCCGTCTTGGTGCTGTAGCCCTTCGCCGTTCAAGGTGGTCCGGCCGGCGGTAGCGCCGAGCAGGAAGCCTTTGCTCTTGCTGTCGGCGGCGGCCCAGATGAGATCGCCGATGCGTTGAAAGCCGAACATCGAATAATAGAAGTAAAAGGGAATCATGTTGATGCCAAGATTGGCGTAGGCTGTGCCGGCGGCGATGAATGACGACATGGAGCCGGCCTCGGTAATGCCTTCTTCGAGAATCTGGCCGTCTTTCACTTCGTTGTAAAAAAGCAAAGTTTCGCTATCGACCGGTTCGTAGAGCTGGCCTTTGGACGAATAAATACCGATCTGGCGAAACAGCGAATCCATGCCGAAGGTGCGCGCTTCGTCGGGAATGATCGGCACGATGCGCTTGCCGACGCCTTCATGGCGTAGCAGTTTGGTTAGCAAGCGGACTGCCGCCATGGTGGTCGACATCGAGTGGCCGCCGGAACCTTTGTAAAACTCCGCGTACTCGGAGTCGGTTGGAACGTCCAATGGCTTGGCGCGGACCTTGCGCTCAGGCAGGAATCCTTTCAAAGCTTTTCGCCGCGCTAATAAGTATTGGGTCTCTGGGCTATCCAACGGAGGACGGTAGAAGGGGGTTTCGACAACTTCTTCGTCCGGCAGCGGGATATCGAAACGGGTGCGAAACTCGCGCAGCTCCCGTTCGTTCAATTTTTTTTGCTGATGCGTGATGTTGCGGCCTTCGCCGGCTTCGCCGAGTCCGTAGCCCTTGACTGTCTTTGCCAGGATGACGGTCGGCGCGCCTTTGTGCTCCACCGCAGCTTTGTAGGCGGTGTACACTTTCATCGGATCATGGCCGCCCCGCAGCAGTTTATGAATCTGATCGTCGGTCATGTGATTGACCATTTCGAGCAGCTCAGGATATTTGCCAAAAAAATGTTTTCTTGTGTAGCTGCCGGGCTCCACCGAATATTTTTGGTAATCGCCGTCGACGGCTTCTTCCATCCGTTTGAGCAACAGACCTTTGTTGTCTTTGGCGAGCAGCGGGTCCCAGTCGGAGCCCCAGATTACTTTGATGACGTTCCATCCGGCGCCGCGAAACAATGCTTCGAGTTCCTGGATAATTTTGCCGTTGCCGCGCACCGGGCCGTCCAGCCGTTGGAGGTTGCAGTTGACGATCCAAACCAAGTTGTCGAGGTTTTCCCGCGATGCCAGAGTTAGGGCGCCGGAAGATTCCGGCTCATCCATTTCGCCGTCGCCGGCGAAACAAAATATGCGCGGCTCTTCGCCGCTAATCAGGCCGCGGCTTTTCAGGTAACGGACGAATCTTGCTTGGTAAATCGACATGATCGGCGCGAGCCCCATGGACACCGAGGGAAACTGCCAGAAGTCCGGCATAAGATAGGGGTGCGGATACGAGGAGATTCCGCCGACAGTCGAGAGCTCTTGGCGAAAATGATGCAATTTGGGGGCGTTGATGCGCCACTCGATATAGGCACGCGAATAGACGCCGGGCGATGCATGGCCTTGAAAGTAAACCATGTCACCCAAGTTGCTGCCGTCGCTGCCGCGAAAGAAATGATTCTGACCGACTTCATACAACGTCGCTGAAGAGGCGTAGGTCGAAATGTGGCCGCCTATATCGGGATGAAGCCGGTTGGCTTTGACCACCATAGCCATGGCATTCCAACGCACGTAGCTCTTGATCCGTCGCTCGATCTCGCGATTGCCCGGATAGGGCGGCTCATTTTCCGGAGAAATCGTATTGATATAGGGCGTGCTGACGGGGTAGGGAATCTTGAGGCCGGACTGGCGCAAACGGTCTGACAGCTCCTTGACCAGCAGCGAAGCCTGTTCCGGTTCTTCGTTCTTTAAGATAGATTCGAGAATATATTCCAGCGACGCCACCCATCTATGGCGGTCCGACTTGGCGATTTTGCCGTTGTCAGGTTCGCCGTTGACGATGCTGCCATTGGCAGTGGGTTTGTTTTCGAACTCCATTCGCACTCACTCCCGGTATTTTTAAGAGACAACAAAACCGTGGTAAAATCAACTAAAGCCGATGAATTATCTTGAGCTTACCTTTCCCGATGCGGCGCAAAATCTTGCTTGCGACGAGGCCTTGCTGGAAATTTTCGAACAGAGCCACGGCGGCGGAGAGCTGCTGCGGCTCTGGCATCCGGAGCAATACTTTGTCGTTCTGGGTCACGGAAAAAAATGGCGCGATGAAGTCAATGCTGCAGCTTGCGCTGCCGATGGGATAGCCGTGTTACGGCGATCGAGCGGCGGCGGCACGGTGTTACAGGGGCCGGGTTGTCTCAATTACACGCTTATTCTCAGGCAGAATAATCATTTCGGCCCTCATGTCCAGGCCGCTTTCGATTTCGTACTCGCCCGTCATCGTCGAGCGCTGGAAGCCCTGACCTCTCAACCTGTGTCGGTGCAAGGGTTAAGCGATCTGACTCTTGGTGAGCGCAAGTTTTCCGGCAACGCGCAATACCGGAAACGCGTGTATGTGTTGGTTCACGGCACGTTCCTGTTGCATTTCGATCTTCGGTTGATCGAGAGATATTTAAGGTTGCCAGCGACGCAGCCGGAATATCGCCGCCGGAGGAGTCATTGCGAGTTTTTGATCAATGCGGAAGTCGACCCGGCAAAGTTGCGTGATTCATTGCGTTTACAATGGTCCGCGGAAGATGATTTCAAGGCGATCCCGGTTGACCTGATTAACCGCCTAATGGGCGAACGCTATCAGTGCGCGGGATGGAACGAAAAGTTCTAACGATTGCATCAAGACCCGAAAAAAAGCCATCCCCCGAGAATCCCTCAAGTTGTAATGAACTCTGTAAATGCTGGGATTCTCGGGGGGAAACTTGGTGGCGGTGGACAGAGTCGAACTGTCGACGCCGCGGATATGAGCCGCGTGCTCTGACCATCTGAGCTACACCGCCAAACAGTGGCATAAACTATGATGGGACGGGAAAAAGATCAAGCCATCTGAAAGGCGCTGGAGATGATTACCATTTTTGCTGAATGGGAGCTCTGTTCACGCGCTTTTTGCCCCGACCTATTTGATAAAGAACTTTCTCATCTGTGTCGAAGCAAGTCAACATATTGCCGTAGACCAACCCGGTATCGAGACCGATTTTGTACGGTAAATCGTAGAGTACCGAGTGTTGAGGCGTATGACCAAATAAAATCGTATACGGAAGAACGTGGGAGCTGGACAGGAACGGATGACGAATCCACAATAACTCTTCGTCGGTCTGCTCCGGCAAAGTCTTGAGCGGGTTGACGCCGGCGTGAACGCAAAAGTATGGCTCCGTCACGTACCAATTTACCAGTGCCTGGTAAAAGGCCAGATGATCGGGCGGGATCGCAGCGCTCAAGCGATCCGATGAAGAAATCTCGGCTGAGACTCCATAGCTTTCGACCGTAGCATTCCCGCCGTTGAGCAAAAACATTTTGCCATGTTGGCCGCTCAATTTCAGATACGAGAGCAGCATGTCCTCATGGTTGCCTTTTAGGAATACCAGTCTATTCTCTGTCAATTGATTTTTTAGCTTGATTAAGAATGAAACCACGCCGCAGGAATCGGGGCCGCGATCGATATAGTCGCCGAGAAAGATGATTTCATCGTCAGGCCGAACTGGTAAGCCGTCAATCAAGTAACGCAGCTCGTCAGCACAACCATGGATGTCGCCAATTACAAAGCTGGTCATCGGCTAGAATTTAAGCTACTAGTGCCGACAGTGCAAATGAGTGAGGGATGAGCCAACCGAATTGAATCGGACTAGCCATGATTGAGAAACCGGAATTTGCATGAAAGTGCGCGAAATTTACTCCAGTTATGTCATGATCGCCGGGCTGGTTTGTCTAGTTTTTGGGGTTGGCAATTGGGTTATTGGCGCAATCGAAACGGTTAAATATCAAAACTTGTTGCTCAAAACCGCTCATACCGGGTTGGAGGACTCGTATCGTAATTTCCAGCAGCTCGATCAGCAGCGCAATGAAGAAGTGCTGCGCCGCTTGACTGAGAATCGAGAAAAATACAATGCGGCGCGGGTCAAACTGAATTTTTTCTACGTTGTCCTGACTGGTGGTCGGCTGTTGTTTTTGATTGGATCCGTGATCACCGTCGTGATGTTGGTTCGTATGATTCGCCGCGACGCGCAATCAAAGATTCGAAATCTGGAGATTTAGGGCTGAAACGCACCGCAAATCGTTTCCATGGATTATTTGGCTGGTTTCGATTTTTGATACTTTCGATAGTCGTACCCAGTCGCCATCGCCAGTAAGATATCTTCCATGCCGCCACTCTTTTCCCGTCGCAAGATCAACAGCCGGTCATAGAACTCTTTGTAATCTTTATAGACTCGCTGGTTTTCGTCCATTTTTTTGAGAAAAAAGTCCTTGATCCGGGTTACGGTAAAGCGCAAAGCCGAAAACCTAAGTTCGTTGGGGAAGGAGTCCCATTCAGGCAGCGACAACGGGCGCAGGCTTTCGTAACCAGCGATCAATGATTCGAAGCGATCGATTTGGTAGCGGTCGTCGATGAAGCACAATGCGTTAACCGCTGTGGCTAAGTCGTAAATCAACTTGCCCCGGCAAGCCGCCTCGAAGTCCATCACTCCGGTAAGGCGGTTCCCTTTGAACTTAACATTGTCTGCAAAGAGATCGCCGTGAATGATTCCCTTAGGCAAATTGTTGTCCAGGTAGTTCTCCAGATAGCCAAACTCATCGTCGAGAACCCGAATAATATTCTTTAAATGTGTCGGTAATTGCCGGCGAACATCGCGATAAATTCCCACGATACGATTAAAACCGAAGCGATTATCGATACCCTTTTTGTAACTCCTGCCAAGGAGGTGCAGGTTTGCCAGAGCGTGACCGATAGCGCTCAAATGCGCGGGGGTTATCGAGTTCACCGGCAGTTCAACGCCGTCGATGTAGCGTGTTACGGTAAGACACTTTCCCTGCAGGTCGATTGTGAATCTGCCCGTTTTCGTTTTTTGTGGTTGATTGCAAGGATAGTTCTGTTTTCGCAGGTGCAAGAGGAGGTCGAGTTCCTGCTTTACCTCAAGTTCGCCCTTCACTTCGTCTATTTTTGCGAAGAATTTCCCTTTCTTGGTCTCGATGAAGTAGTGCGTATTTACCGACCCGTTTTTGACCCCCGTGAATGAGACCAAATCGCCGAGGAGAAATTCGTCAGCGACGTTCAGAATCTCTTTTTTCGTCAATGTTGTATAAATAGCCATTAACCGCTTTCTTGGTTTGGGCTGGACCGTTGAGGTTGGAAAGCCCTCGGCAGCCGGTACCACAGTAACTAACTGATCCATTTATATAGGAAATCTCTTCGTTGGTCAAGGTTGATATTAAAAATATGATCAATATTAATAATTTGAGACTATTATATCATTAATTAATTTAGTTTATTTTGAACTGGTAGGCTGGGTTTCTGATGGTTTCGGTGTGGTAGGATTAATGTCCAGGCGCGCTAGACAGCTGTTGACAGCGGTTTTCGGAAATCGCGACGCAAAGGTTTATCGAACGCTAATCCAATTGAGGATTATCAATGTTGCTGTCGTCTGATACAGTTGATCCATTATAAGCAGAACGAATCATTTTCTGTTGTTGCGGAGTGTCGCATACCTGGATGATACAACAAGCCTTACAAATCGAGGCGGGTCTTAAATGGTACGCCATTCAAACTAAAGCCAATCGCGAACGAGATGTCGAGAAACGCTTGACCGATTTGCATCTTGAAGTGTTCTTGCCGTGGATGCAGGCACGACGGCGGATTGGCAGCAAATACCACTGGGTCAAGGTGCCGCTTTTCCCTGGTTATGTGTTCAGCCGCCTTGATATGGTGGCGTCGGGAAAGTCGGCGCGCTATTCGCCTGGTGTGAAGGACTTTCTTACCTTTGGCAGTCAAATAGCTGAGGTCGGTGAAGACATCATTGAGGGTCTGCGCGAACGTTGTCCCGGCGGTGTAGCGCAAGTCGACCCGGTGAAAGCCAAACCCGGTGACACGGTCCGCATTAACGAAGGGCCGTTTTCCGGTTTAGAGGCCATCTTCGAGCAAAAGCTCAAAGGTAGCGAGCGGGTGGCGGTCTTGCTTGACATCCTTGGCCGCCAAACTCGCATCGTTCTCGCCAGCGAAACTATCGCGAAGATTTGAAGGCCTGCTCGTCGCTCTCGACGCTGATCGTATTGCTGATCGAGGGCTATGCGGTTGCTGGCCTCGAGCAATTCCTTGACAGTAATCGAACCCGTTTGATAAATCGAAGGCTCCTGACGATTGCAACCATTAGGGGGTGCCATGTATCGGCAGAGCTGGCAAAGATGGGTACTGCTTCTTCTTAGCGGCGTGTTCGGTGCTCTGCTTATCGGTGAATCGATTATCTCCTCAGGGCGCTGGATCGGCCGACCTTTCCCGGGTTTTTTCGTCCACGAAAACTTGACGGTGGGGCCCTACTCATTGCCGGGCTGGTCCGGTGCTGTCGCGGGGCTGGAGTCGTTGGACTATGTCGTCGCCATAGGCGGACGGCCTCTTAGTGGACGCGTTGAGCTTTACGCGGCGGTGCGCGGCGTGCCGGTGGGCACGCCGCTGCGCTACGAGATCGTTCGTGACGGCCAACGACTGGAATTGGTAGTGCCGACGATGATTTTCGGTCTGCGCGATTGGCTTCTCAGTTTCGGTGTCTATGTTGCAATTGGTGTGGCGTTTTTGGTCATGGGGGTCGCACCATACCTGTTTCGTGCGGCGACTCCAGTCGCCTTGCCGCTGTGCTTTATGGTGCTAACCGTGTTCGTCTGGTTTCAGACGACCTTCGATTTCATGACCGAAGCGGTGTTGCCCAAGGAATTGCGCATCTTCGCCCTAACGTTGACTCCCAGTGCGGCAATTCATTTGGCCTTGATGTTGAGCCGTTCCGAGGCGGAACCGATGCTGCGACCCCGTTTCGTGGCGATCCTTTACGGTATCGGTTTGGCCATGGGAGCGATGAACAGCCTAACGTTTTTCGGTCCCCTGGAAACCTGGATTGAACATTTTCGTGCCGGCTATGTTTATATATGCATCGGCGCGCTGAGTTTTCTTTGGATCATTGGAAGAGCCCTGCGGCAAAGTACCTCGGATCTCGAACGCTCGCGTTTGCGGGTGATGTTTGTCGGTGCGCTCCTGGGATTCCTGGTGCCAGGTTTGATGACCGTGCTGACGAGCTCATTTCGACTGTCCATTCCGTACAATCTGGCTTTGGTGCCGGCAATTTTTTTCCCCATCTCGATCGCCTACGCGTTGCTCAAATACAGCCTTTTCGATCTCGGTAATGCCTTGCGGGTTACGGTCAGCCGAATCGCCCTGATGGGCATGTTGATCGGCGTCTACGCCGTGGTTGCCTTAATGCTCGCCCCATGGGCCGGTCAGTACGCCAACGAGCCGTTGATTCCAATTCTGTTTTCGATTTTGGTCGTGGCGATTTTCAATCCCTTGCTGCGTTGGCTCGAGCACGCCGTTGACCGCTTTGTCTATCGGCTGGATTACGATCCAGCGCAGGTGGAGGAAGAGACCAGCCTGTTTCTTCGTAGTTTGGACGCGGCGCCGGCGCTGGCGCAAGGATTTGTCGAACGTGTGTGTAAGCCGTTACGAATCGACAGCGCGTTGCTGGTTTATCGACCCAAGAATTCCGCTCAGATAGTTTATGCCTTTGATCAAAAATCGTCACCAGATGAGGCGAAGCTGGCGACGGACAGTGATTACATGGCCGGTGTTTTGACCGCGGCCGTCGCGCGCGGCATGAGCCGCAGCGAGATTTCCAACCACCCGCGTTACGCCAAGAAGCGCGTGGCGCTGCTGGAGATCTTTGACCGCTGGCAAGCAGAACTGTTGATGCCGCTGGTCTATGAACGGGCGGTACGGGGGTTCGTTTGTTTCGGCAGCAAATGGTCCGGCGGCGAATACGGCGCCGAAGACTTCCGCCTCTTGCGCACTTTGACCGATCAGTTGGCACTCTCTTTGGAAAATGGCCGGCTCTATCAAGAGTCGGTGGATGCGCGTGAACGGGTCGAGGCCACCAACCGTAAATTGATTGAAATGGACCGCGTCAAGAAGGATTTCGTCGCCAACATTTGCCATGAGTTGCGCACCCCGGTGAGCACTATCATAGGTTTCAGCGAAGTGCTGCGCGATACGGATGTCAATGGCGGCGGCAGGGAGATTCTTGACCGGCTGGTGAACAACGGCCAGGAGCTGGCGCACTTGATGGACAATTTGATGAACTATTCGCGCATGGAGACCGATAGTTCTTCGGCGCAGGTCGAGATCGTCAAATTGAAAGAAATTCTCGACGGTCTGGAGACGATGACCCAGCGCTTGATCCGCCAAAGGCCGATCCAATTCGGCATCCAGATGGAACCGGTGATCGAGACCATCGAGAGTGATGGGCAAAAGTTACAGCAGATATTACTGGAGCTTGTGACCAACGCGTTGAAATTCACCGAGAAGGGAAAAATCGAGTTGCGCATCCGTCGCCTCGAAGATTGTACCGGCGATATTTTGGAAATCGCCATCGCCGATACCGGCATCGGCATTCGCCGCGAGGATCAGGACTTGATTTTCGAGGACTTCCGCCAGCTCGATGGTTCGTCGACCCGCCAATATGGCGGCACCGGGGTCGGTCTCGGCCTTTGTAAGAAACTCGCTAAGGCGATGGGAGGGGAGCTGCATCTCTCCAGCGAGGTGGGTGTCGGCAGTGTCTTTAGTTTGCGCTTGCCGTTAAAACCGATGGCGATGCCCGGTGGCCGGTCGGATTCGGCCTCCGGGAGCCGCCAACTGCTGCATTGATCGACCGGCCGTGGCATAGTGAAAACAAGCCGCTTCACGAAAGGATCGAAATCGTTATGCCACAGTTGCGTCAGTTGATGATCGCCGCCGAAAATCCTGAAAGGTTGGCAAAGTTTTACCAAGAGGTTTTCGATCTCGAAAAGATCGATGAGAATCAGGGTGCCTTGTTTCTTTCCGACGGTATCTTCAATTTAGGAGTGGTCCCGGAACCGGACCCGAAGAAACGCGGTTTTCGTCATCTCGGCTTCGACACCGTTCGAGTCGAATCGATGGGCAAAAAGCTCGCCCAGGTCGGCATCGCGGACAGCGACGTTTGCGAGGTGAACTCGCTCGCCGGCATCGACCATGAGTTGAAGGATCCGGACGGCAACACAGTCGGAGTTTCGCGCCGTGCCTTCGATGTCGCCTATGCCGCGCGGCCGGTGCCGATTCGTCACATCGCCTTGTACACGCCCGACCCGCAGAAGATGGTCGATTTTTACTGCAAAGTTCTCGACATGAAGGAAGTCGAACGAACCGACCGATCGTCGATTTTCGTCTCGGACGGCTACCTTAACCTGGCATTGCTCTATCAACGTAAGGAAGAGCCCATCGGCCTTAACCATTTCGGTTTTTATGTGCAGAGCAACGAGGAAATGCAGACCCGGGCGGAAAGAGCGGGCGTGCGCCGCGGCGCAAAACGGCCCGAGCGCATCCCATTCGCCGAGTATCGCGTTCACGATCCCGAAGGCAATGGCATCGATATTTCACAGAAGGGTTGGCGGGTCTAGGGTCGGAAGCAAGGTTCCAAACGTTCCAATAGTTCAAGTCGTTCAAAGCGTTTCAAGACCCTTTTAAGCGGCGTCGCCTATGAACAGTGACGAATTCTTGCAGGAGATCCTAGCGCCGGTGCGGGAGTTTTGCCGTGTTCTCGATGGCATTCCGCCGGCGTACTCCTACGTGCCGCTGCGCACCGATGACCAACGCATCCGGGTGATGCAGAGTCGGTTATTCAACGAGCTGCGCGCCGCCGATCTCTTTGGCAGCTGGCTCAAAACCACTCCAGAGTTCGACGTCAAAGCGACCATGGCCGAGTCGGCGCATGAAGAGATGGTTCACGCGCAGCTCTTGAGCAAGCGCATCCGCGACCGCGGCCGTGAGCCTTTCGACTACAAACCGCTACCGGCGCAGATCGCTATGTTCAACGCTATGGAGGGTTTGAACGAGACCTGCGAACGGATCGCCGGATTGTCGCTGGCGGGCGAGACGGTTGCCAACCATCTGATTCAGCTATGTCTTAGCTCACCCGATGTTCCCGAATGGATCAAGCAGCCCTATCGGAAGATTACTGAAGATGAAGAGGGGCATGGCAGTGTGCCGCAGCTGTTTCTCAAGCGCTATGCAACGACTGAAGAACGCCAAGACCGCGTGCGCCGGGCGGTCGCCATGCGCATGGTCCTATTCCGTGAATATCTGGCGAGCCTGGACCGCTGGGCAATGGGCCAGGATCGCTGGTAAGCTGCTTCGGTCACTGTTCTCGAAAGATCTCTTTACCGCTTGTTGTCGCGCCTGCATCTCGGTTATATCTCTTGGGATGATTTTGGAGGAGTAGGTATGAAAATTCTGTTTTTCGACGATTTCAAGCTCGGCGTGCTCAAAGGCGATGCTGTCGTGGATGTGTCGGCGGTGACAAAAGAGATTCCGCACACCGGGCCGCATAATCTCATCAGCGGCTTGCTCGAACGCTTCGCCGACTATCGCGGCGCGCTTGAAAAGGCTACGGCTGCGGGAACCGGTGTGCCGCTAAGCAGCGTGCGTATTCGTCCGCCGTTGCCGCGGCCGGTGAATATCGACTGCATGGCGGTAAATTACATGGAAGACGGCACGCGCAAAGAGCCGGCGCCGATCAATGCTTTTCACAAATCGCCCAACGCGATCGTCGGCGATGGCGATACCATGGTCCTGCCCGACGTGCCGGCGCCGATCTTCGAAGGCGAGGCTGAACTGGCCTTGGTGATCGGCAAGCGCGCCGACAATGTGCCGGCGGCGCAGGCGATGGACTATGTCTTCGGCTACATGAATTTTATCGACGGCTCGGCGCGCGGTCTGCCGCCGGCAGGCAATACGTTTTACCAGATGAAGTCGCGGGCGACCTTCGCGCCCACCGGACCGTTTATCGTCACTGCCGACGAGATCCAAGATCCACATAATCTTCAGGTGCGGCTGTGGAACAACGGTGTGTTGATGCAGAACTACCACACGAGCGACATGGCGCATAAAATTCCCCGCTGCATCGAATGGGTCAGCTCGATCCATCCGCTGGAGCCGGGCGATATTTTAGCTCTGGGTACGAATCACCGCGGCCTCAATCCGTTTCAAGACGGCGATCTCATCGAGATCGAAACCGAACCGCTCGGCCGCTTGCATATTAAGATATGCGACGATCTCAAACGCACCTGGGCGCGGGAAACTCGTTTGCAGCGTCAGGAAAAAGGCTTGGAAGGGTTTACGCCCCAGCTCACCGGCAAGTATGCTAAGACGGCGTGAGAAACCACTGTCTTCACGCCAGCAGGGTTGGACCATAACTGTCCTATCGGTTATATCCGGCGAACTGCTGCGCAGCGCGGCAATGCCGCGCCAGTTGCCTGGAATCTATTTAACACGACCCGACAAATAAAGGAGAGATGATGAAAACCACAAAAAAGGCGCTCAAGGCGAACAAGCGTCAGTCAAGCCGCGGCAGCATCGACCGGCCGGAAAGCCTAGGCACGCCGCAAATGAAGTGGGGCAGCGACGTGGTCGCCGAAACGACGCGTCGGCTCAACCTTAAATACATCGCCTTGGTGCCGGGGGCGAGCTACCGCGGTTTTCACGACAGCATCGTCAACTATCTCGGCAATGAAAATCCGCAGATGGTGATTTGCCTTCATGAAGAACACGCGGTGTCGATCGCCGACGGCTACGGCAAAGTGACCGAGACGCCGATGGCGGTGGCACTGCATGCCAACGTCGGTCTGCTGCATGCGACCATGCCGATCTTCAACGCCTGGTGCGACCGCACGCCGATGATTATTTTCGGCGCGACCGGTCCGGTGGATGCGCATCTGCGCCGGCCGTGGATCGACTGGATTCATACATCCAAGGATCAAGGCGCGCTGATTCGCGATTACACCAAATGGGACGATCAACCGGCCTCGGCTCAGGCGGCGGTCGAGTCGGTGCTGCGGGCCAATCAAATCACCCGCACGGCGCCGCGCGGACCGGTTTATATCTGTCTCGATGCCGGTTTGCAGGAGTCGGGGCTTAGCGACGAAATCATCATTCCTGACGCCTCGCGCTTCGCGCCGGCCCCGACGCCGGCGGTTTCGCCTGCGTCGATTCGGCAGGCGCTGAAGGCCATCGAGCAAGCGAAGTTCCCGTTGATCTTGGCCGGGCGCGTGTCGCGCGATCAAGCCGATTGGGATCGGCGCGTGCGCTTCGCTGAAGCGATCGGCGCCGCGGTGTTGACCAGCAGCAACGATCCGTCGGCGTTTCCGACGACGCACCCGCTTCATTTTGCCGCGCCTTGCGTGCGCCCGAACAAGGCAGCGACAGCTTTGATCCAAAAGGCCGATTTGATCATCAGTTTAGATTGGCTCGATCTCGCCGGTGTGCTGCGTTTGAGCTTGGGCAAGGCGCAGACGCAAGAGCCGGCAGCGAAAACGATTATTCACTGCTCCGTCGATAACTACCGGACCAATGGTTGGAGCATGGATCATCAGGCGCTTCCTGCGGTGGATGTTCCCATTCTTGCCGAGCCGGATCAATTCGTCGGGCAATTGCTCAATGAACTGGGCGGCGTGAGAGCGCCGAAGGTGAAGCAGCGCGCCGAGATGAAGTCGCTGAGTCATTGGAACGATACTAAATTCGCGAAGTTCTCGACGAAGGGCGAGATGACTATGTGGGATATGGCGATGACCGTCCGCGAGTTCGCCAAACGGCGCGACGTGACTTTCTCGCGTCTGCCGATCGGTTGGCCGGGCGAAGCCTATGAATTCGATGGGCCGCTGTCGTTTATGGGCAACGACGGCGGCGGCGCAGTCGGCACCGGACCTGGACATACCATCGGCGCGGCGCTGGCGCTAAAAGATTCCGGGCGATTGACCATCGGCGTCCTCGGCGATGGTGATTACCTCATGGGTGTGAATGCCTTGTGGACGGCGTCCCATTTCAATATTCCGGTGATGATCGTGGTGGCGGACAATCGGTCTTATTTCAACGACGAGTTGCATCAGGAACGGGTCGCAAAGATGCGCAGCCGTCCGGCGCAAAATCGTTGGATCGGCCAGCAGATCGATAACCCGCGCGTCGATCTGGTCGCCATGGCGCGAGCGCAGGGCTTCGACAGTGAAGCGCCGGTGTCGACTTCAGACGCTTTAATGAAAGCGCTCAAGAAAGGCGCGGCCATCGTTGCCAAGGGCGGACGGTACTTTATCGATTCCCTGGTGCAGCCGGGTTACGCCGATAGCGGGCCCGATCAACGGGCGAGTTTGGGAAAGAAATAACCCGCCCATAGGTTTCGTAGTCCCTTCGTTTTTTTAGCAAAAACCGCATTAGGCTATCGAATCTCTCGATAGCCTAATGCGGTTGTGTCTTTCCCAGCAATGCGATACCCCGGCAATGGCTGGTATTCGACAGTCCAACTGGGCCGCAGCAACGCTCCCTTAAGGTATTCGACGGAATATTCTGGTTTAGCCTTCGGTGGCTTCCTAGTCCTTGAAAAAACACGGGAATATTACTTGACATATGTAATATTTACTTTTAAAGGTTTCTTATTCCAACTAAATCTTAGTTGGCGTTCTCGGATGTTCTCGTGTTCAAGCGAATTCGGACAATTTTATTTCGACTGACAGTAAGCAAACGGATGCACGCAATGGTGTCGTCCCCGCCACGGATCAAATGAGCGTGCAGGATTTTTTGCAAGTGGAAAATCAATCCGAAGAAAAGCTCGACGAGGTGGGCGAGCCGGCGGCCAGATTCGCGCAAGCGATTCTGCGCTAGAAATACCAGCGACTCGGAGGCAATAAAAGAATGCTGAAAGACTATTTTGCAGACTTTCGCGACTACATCGGCGAGCTGGAAAAACGCGGCAAGCTGCATCGTTGGAGCCGGCCGGTTAACAAAGATACCGAGCTGATGCCGCTCATGCGGCTGCAATACCGCGGCATCGACGACAGCAAGCGGCAAGCGTTCCTGTACGAGAACGTGCGCGACGGCAACGACAAGCAATTCGACATCAAAGTCGCCACGGGAGTCTATGGCTCCTCGCGGCCCATCGCATCCCTGGGATTGGGTTGTGATGATCCGATGGATATTTACGAAAAGTGGCGCCATGCGATGGCGCATATGCACGAGCCGGCGATCGTCACGACCGCGCCGGTGCAAGAAGAGGTGTTCAGCGGAAGCAGGTTGAAAGAGTTTCCCGTCACTCGTTTGCCGTCGCCGGTGGAGGAGCCGGGCTTTAGCTGCGCGATTCGCGTGACGGCGCCGTTCATCACGAAAGATCCCGAGTCCGGCGTGCGCAACGTCGGCATGTACAGCGGCCACTTTCGCGCCGATCACAAGCTGATTGCGGGCATCGCCAAGACGCACCACGCCATGCTTTACCACCACCCGACCGCCGTGCGGCAAAAGAAGCCCTTGCCCGTGGCGATCGTGCTTGGCTGTCTCCCCGACATTGTCTACGTTTCCGCCGCCAATCTGCCTTACGGGGTCGATGAGATCGCCGTCGCCGGCGGCATTCGCCAGCGCCCCGTCGATATGGTGCCGTGCAAGACTATTCCGCTGGAAGTTCCAGCGGACGCGGAGATCGTCATCGAGGGAGAAATTTCCCTCGATGCCATGGAGCGCGGCGAGCCGTTCAGCGATTACCCAGGGTATCTAATGGCCGAGCGCGGATTGCGGCCGGTCATCGATATCACGGCGATCACCCACCGCCGCAACGCCATCTTCACGGGTATCTTGGTCGGCTTGCCGCCGAGCGAATCCAACGGCATTTCGCGCACCTGCCGCGAGCTGATGCTCTATAACTTTCTCAAATATAGCTGCAACATTCCCGAGGTTTTGGAAATCTGTTGTCCGGAAATGGGCGGTGGTTGGAATTGGTGGGTGATTCGCATGGCGAAAAGCCATCCGAGCAAGCCCAAGCAGGCGCTTCAAGCGGCCTCCGGCATGGACACGACCAACAAGATTATCATCACGGTCGACGAAGATATCGATCCCAAGGACCCGGAGATGGTCATGTGGGCGATCAGCTTTGCCTGCCAGCCTCATCGCGACGCGCAGATCGTCACTGGCAAAAGCCCGCTGCTCGATCCGTCGGCGTATGCTTTGATGAATAATCCTGAAGAGCGTTTCTTTCCGCCGCCGGTGGGCTGCTCGGGCCTGCTTATCGACGCGACGCGCAAGGGTAAATATCCGCCGGTGGGTTTGCCCAAGAAGGAGTTCATGGAGCGCGCTTTGGAGATTTGGCGCCAAGAGGAAATGCCCGAGCTCAAGCTGCGCGATCCCTGGTACGGTTATCCCCTCGATCTGTGGACCGCTCGAGACGACGAAATCGCCGCGGCCGTGGCGCGCGGTGATTATTTCTATGCAGCCAAGAAATAGAAGGGATGGATGACGGTGGCGAAACGCAAAACCAGTTATGAAGTCTGGCTCGACGAAGAAGACATTCCGGTTGTCGGCGGATATGGCGTCACGGACGTCAGGGATCTCGCGTTAAAGCCCTGGAAGCGAACCGGCGGCAGGGGCGCTTACATCGACCTCAAGGGCATGGAAGGATTCACCGGCATGTACGTCGGCGAGATCGCGCCCGGCGCCGCGCTCAATCCGGAACATCACCTCTACGAAGAGTTGATCTACATTATTCAAGGCATCGGCGCGACCGAGCTTTGGTCCGCCGGCGATGAAAAGTGCAAGATGCATTTTGAATGGCAGCAGGGGAGTTTGTTCGCGATCCCGCTCAATACCCGCCATCGCATGATCAACGGTAGCCGGGAACCGGCATTTTTTCTGGCGGTCACCAGCGCGCCGTTGATGATCGATTTGTTGCACAATATTCCGTTTGTCATGGGCAGCGATTACAAGTTTGGCGACCGTTTCGATAGCGAGAGAGACTATTTTGTCCCCACAAATTCGCGCAAGGAAATCGGCGGTTTTATCAACTGGGATACCAATTTCATCGCTGATGCGCGCGGCGCGCTGGTCGATCCGTCGGAAGCCAAAGGGTATGGGGTCAAGATTACCTCCTTCGACATGGGCGGCAGCACGCTGGTCGGCCATATTGCCGAATGGCCCCTCGGCCGTTATCACAAAGCGCACTTTCATCAAGGCGGGGCGATTCTTTTGATTCTGCGCTCCGAGGGCTACACGCTCATGTGGCCGCCGGAAGCGGGGATTAGACCCTATCAATCGGGACACGCGGATCAGGTTGTGAAAGTCGATTGGCGCGAAGGCAGTGTTTTTAGCCCGCCGAGCGGCTGGTTTCACCAGCATTTCAACACCGGCGATGAAAAGGCGCGCCAGCTGGCGTTTCGCTACAGCGGCCAGTCGGGAAAATATCTGCTCGGCTGCTGGCGCGCAATCAATAAAGAGGGCGTGCGCACCAGCACGCGAGACGGCGGAACTTTAATCGAGTACGAGGATGAGGACCCGCAGATCCGCATCGACTTCGAGTCCGCCATCAAGAAACTCGGTGTGCCCTCGGCGATGCCGCACTTCGAATACGCTGGGCTTTGAGAGACCGAAGAAATGGCCGCAAAGAACGCAAACGACGCAAAAAAGAAAGACGACGTGTAGGGGCGGGTTACAAACCCGCCCTCTTGGATATGCGTAATCCTCCAATGAAACTAATTAGCGGCCTGATATTTTGCTGCATGACAGCGATCCCCGTCGGCGTCAGTGCGCAGACGGCTAAACCAGCTTGGCAAACCGACTGGGACAAGGTCGTCGAAGCGGCCAAGAAAGAAGGCAAGGTGGTGGTGTCGTTACCGGCGAGCAACGAGTTACGCGCCGCCATCGAACGACTTTTCGAGAACCGTTACGGCATCGATGTCGAGCCGATAGTCGGCCGGGCGGCGACCGTGGTGCGCAAGATGGTGGATGAGGCCAAGGCGGGCGTGCGCTACACCGACCTGCATATGGGCGGCAGTGAATCGGTGGTTACGGGCATGCTGCCCGAAGGTATTGTCGATCCGCTGGAACCCTACATGGTGCTGCCCGAAGTCAAGGATCCGAAGCAGTGGTGGGGCGGTCATATCTGGGTCGACAACGCGAAAAAATTTGTTTACGGCACCCTGGCCTATCAGCCGGAGAGCTTGTGGTTCAATTCCCAAATGATGAAAGCCGAAGATGTGCGCAGCTTCGACGATCTGCTCGACGAGAAATTCAAAGGCAAGATCGGCTTTCTCGATCCGCGCACTCCGGGTTCGGGCGCATCGTTATGGTCCTATCTTCGCGAGATCAAAGGCGAGGAATACCTGCGCAAGCTGGTGGGGCAAAAGCTCGCCTTGAGCCGCGATCAACGCGTTCTGGCGGAGATTCTGGCCAAAGGCAATATCGCTTTCGTGCTCGGACTTAGTTACTACAACTACGCGCCTTTCATCAAAGCGGGTTTGCCGGTCGCGCCGCTGCCGGCGCCCAAGGAAGGGATGTACGTCGCCGGCGGCAGCGGCCATGTCGTCGTCTTGAAAAACGCCCCGCATCCCAACGCCGCGCGGCTGTTTCTCAACTGGTTTATGAGCCGTGAAGGCCAGGATGTTTACACCAAAGCGATGCATCAACCGACGCGGCGCCTGGACGTCGACACCAAGTGGCTGCGCGAGTTCGGCGTACTGCCGGCAAAAGATCATCTGACCATCGAGCAATATTACAAACGCCAAAATCAATCCGAGGAAAAGATCAATCGCTGGCGTGAGCCCGCCGCGGCGTTGGCGCGCAAACTGTTGGGTTAGGGGAGGGTCGTTCCATGGTTCGAAAATCGGTCATGTCATTGGCCCATGTCTCCATCTTGACGTTGTTTCTAGCCTCAGCTGTTTTCTCGCAAACTAGCAGCCCCGAATGGGACAAGGTCGTCGAAGCCGCCAAGAAGGAAGGTCGCGTCGTTGTTTCGATTCCCACCAGCGCGGAGCTGCGCAAGGAATTCGAAAGCGGTTTCCAAAAAGCATTTCCAGGAATCGAGCTGGAACTCAGTGTGGCGCGCGGCGCCAGCAATATTAACAAGATCGTCGACGAGCAAAACGCCGGCGTGCGCAGCATCGACCTGCATGTTGGCGGCACCACTTCAATCATTACCGGACTGTTGGCGCAAAATCTTCTCGAACCGGTGATGCCGGCGATGATTTTGCCGGAAGTGCGCGACCCCAAGTACTGGTGGGGCGGCCATCTCTGGGCCGATATCGCTAAGAAATTTATCTACGGCTTTACCGCCTATATGACCGAAACGATTTGGTACAATACGACGCTGGTCAAGCCCGAAGAAATCAGCTCGTGGGATAGCCTGCTCGATCCCAAATGGAAAGGTAAGATTGCTATTCTAGACCCGCGTTCGCCGGGTTCCGGCGAATCGAGCTGGGCGTTTCTCTGGCGCATCAAAGGCGAAGCTTATCTCGCTAAGCTAGCCGCCCAGGAGATGTTGGTCGGGCGCAACCTGCGCCAATTGGGTGAAAACGTCGCCCGCGGCAAATCGGCGATTTCCATCGGTCTTTCCTATTACACCTACTTGCCGTTCATCAAAGCGGGGTTGCCGGTCAAACCGATTTCGAACATCAAGGAGGGATACTACGCAGCGTCCGGCAGCGGCAACGTTGTTTTGATCAAGAACCCGCCTCATCCCAACGCCGCCAAGGTATTTTTAAACTGGCTGTTGTCCAAGGACGGCCAAACGGCGCTGACCAAAGCCCTGGGCCAGCCGACCCGCCGTTTAGATGTCGACACCAAATGGACGCGCGAATTCGGCCACACGGCGGCGAAGGAAATTCTTACACCGGAGAAATACGACGAGCTCGAGAACGGCTCCGAAGAGGTGGTTATCAAGTATCGCAAGCCGGCCATGCAGTCGGCGGAGAAATTATTTCGCGGCGCATAGATTGGCCGCGCGAATTTATCGAGTGCGGATATGAAGAAGTTGATTTCGTTGGCATCGTTGACCTTGGCGCTGTTGAGTGCTGCGCCTCTTGCAGCACAGACCTCACAGTTTCGTCAGGCTGACTGGGATAAGATTCTTGAAGCGGCCAAGAAGGAAGGCAAGGTGGTCGCTTCGATTCCGCCGACACCGGAATTGCGCAAGCTCATGGAGATCGCGTTCACGCGCCGCTACGGCATTGCTACCGAGTTCGTGCCGGCGCGCGGCGGCGCGGTGGTGCAGCGCATCGTCAGCGAGGCCAAGGCCGGCGTGCAATATTTCGATCTGCATATCGGCGGCACCGAGTCGGTGATCACGGCCTTCTTGCCGGAAAATATTCTCGATCCAATCGATCCTTATTTGATTTTACCGGAAGTGCGCGACCCTAAATACTGGTGGGGCGGCCATATTTACATAGATAACGCCAAGCGTTACGTCTACAACTTCGTCGCCTACCAAACGGTCAGTTTGTGGAGCAATGGCAATCAGTACAAGCCCAGCGAGTTTAAATCCTTCGACGATCTGCTTGATCCCAAGCTCGTCGGCAAGATCGGCATCAGCGACCCGCGCACGCCCGGCTCCGGTTCATCGATGTGGTCGTATATGCACCACATCAAGGGCGAAGAGTTTTTGCGCAAGCTGGTGGCGCAGAAACTGTTTATCACGCGGGATCTGCGGCTGCTGGCGGAGAATTTGGCGCGGGGCAAGATCGCCGTGACCTCCGGCATCGGCTACTCGGAGTTTCAACCCTTTATCAAAGTCGATCTTCCGGTTCTGCCCTTGCCGGTGCCCAAGGAAGGGCTCTATATCAGCGGCGGTTACGGTCATCTGACCGTTCTCAAAAATCAGCCACATCCCAATGCCACCAAGGTGTTCGTCAACTGGTTGCTCAGCCGTGACGGTCAAGAAGTGTTCGGGCGCGGCATGGGTGTGGGCAGCCGTCGCTTGGAGATCGAAACCAAATGGCTGCGCGACTATGGCGTCATTGCCGCTAAAGATTTTCTCCCGCCGGAACAGTTTGGCAAGTACGAAAATCAATCGGAGGAAAAGATTAAAAATATCCGTGAGCCGGCCGCGGCGGTGGCGCGCAAGCTACTCGGCAATTAGACATTCGCAAGAATGATTGCGATTCGGTTTTAGCTACGCTCAGCCGGTGAAAGATTGAGCCTTATGCGGCATTCAAATTTGATTTGTTTAGCGCTTATGCTGTCGGCGCTCATTGCCGGACTACCATGGTTGGCCTACGGGCAAAGCGCCAGAGCGCCGGCTGGAAACGAGTGGCAGAAACTCGCTGAAGCTGCGAAGGCGGAAGGCAAGCTCGTCGTGTCGATTCCACCGAGCGCGGAGTTTCGCAAAGGCGTTGAAGAAACTTTTGGAAAACGCTTCGGCATAACCCTTGAGTTAGTTCCGGCGCGGGGCGCAACTTTGATCACTCGCATCGCTGAAGAATTCAAGGCCGGAATTGCAAACTTCGATCTCCACATCGGTGGGACTGAATCGGCCGTTAAAGGGCTTATGGCCGAAGGAATCCTCGAACCAGTCGAACCTTGGTTTGTAATTCCAGAAGTTACCGCGACTAAAAACTGGTGGGGCGGCCATATCTGGATGGACAACGCCAAGCGCTTTATCTACAGCTTCGCGGCCTATCAAACCGAGAGCCTCTGGCATAATACGAATCTAGTAAAGCCAGAGGAGTTTCGCTCTTTTGACGATCTCTTGAATCCGAAATGGCAGGGCAAGATCGGTCTAAGTGACCCGCGCACACCCGGTTCCGGAGCGTCCATGTGGTCGTATATGCGGTCGATTAAGGGAGAGGGATTTCTCAAGACGCTCGTCGGGCAGAAGATGTTCATCTCCCGCGATCTGCGGCTGCTGGCCGAAAACACTGCAAAAGAGCGTCTCTCCATCGCCCTCGGTATTGCCTACGCGGACTTCTTGCCGTTCATCAAGGCCGGCCTCCCCGTCAAACCCCTTCCCAAGCCGAAAGAAGGCATGTACGTGACCACAGGTTACGGTGGCCTGACGGTTATTAAGAACGGGCCGCACCCGAACGCAACCAAACTCTTCGTCAACTGGTTTCTCGGTAAAGAGGGCCAAGAGGTTTATACAACCGGTATGGGCGAACCGACGCGCCGGCTCGATGTCGATACCACCTGGCTTAGAAAGACCGGTATCAGTGCGGCGAAGGATACCATGACGCCGGAGGAGTTTTTTAAACGCGAGAATCAATCCGAAGACAAGATCTACAAAATTAGAGAGCCGGGCGCGGAGCTGGCGCGCAAGCTGCTGGATTAGGGTTTGGCGAGCCAAAAAATGGACGATCAGGAAACTCACAATATTGCGCTCAAAATCAACGGATGTGTTCATCGGGTGGATATCGATTCGAACTGGACGCTCAACGATGTGTTGAGAAATCGGCTCGATCTTACCGGCACCAAACGCGCCTGCGACTACGGTGGCTGCGGCTCGTGCACTGTTCTGATGGACGGCGTCGATGTTTACTCCTGCTCGATATTGGCGGTGGAGGCGCAGGGTAAAGAGATCCTGACGATCGAAGGGCTCGGAACCAAGGATAACCTGCATCCCTTACAGAAAAGCTTTGCGCTTTCTTATGCCGCCCAGTGCGGCTGGTGCACGCCGGGTATGATTATGTCGGCGAAGGCGTTGCTCGACCGCAATCCCAAACCCACGGCGGCCGAGGTACGCGCTGCCCTCTCGGGGGTGCTCTGCCGCTGCACGGGTTACACCTCCATCGTCAACGCGGTGCTCGAAGCCGCAAGCGTCATGAGGGGGGAGCCGTGAGCGAAGAATTACTCACCGTTGGCAAATCGGTCGCCCCGGTTTACGGCATCGAGAAGGCGACCGGCGAACTGCGATTTGCCGCCGATATTAACCTGCCGAATATGCTCTGGATGAAGATTGTCCGGAGTCCGCACGCGCATGCGCGGATCGTCGAAGTGAACAGCGCGGCGGCGCGAAAAATTCCCGGAGTGGTTGCGATCCTGACCCACGACGACGTGCCAAAAGTCCTGTTCGGCCCTTACCAAGAAGAGCTGTACCCGCTCGATCAGGAAGTGCGCTTCGTTGGCGACTCGGTGGCGGCGGTGGCGGCCGAGGATTGGAATATTGCCGAAGCGGCGGCGCGCGCCATCGAAGTCAAATACGAAATGTTACCAGCGGTGTTGGACGCGGAGATGGCCATTCAGCCGCAGTCACCGTTAGCCGTGGCGTTTATGCCGGAGGGAGTCCTGGCGCGCCCTGGCGGCGGCCGGCCGGCGACGGCGATCGACCCATCGAGCAACGTCTTGCGCGGCGATGCCGACCGGCCGACGGTGGTCAATGCCAGAGGCGATATCGCCGCGGGGTTTTTGCAAAGCGACGTTGTCGTCGAGCGAGTTTTTCGCCAATCCCATGTCGGCGCGGTGTCCCACGAGCCGCGCGCCTGCGTGGCTGTCTATGAAGACGGCCAGTGCACCCTGTGGTGTTCGGTCCAGGACCCCTATCGCTTGCAAGAGAGCGTCGCGCAGGTGCTCGATCTGCCGATGGCTTGCGTGCGCGTGGTGTCGACCAATCTTGGCGGCGCCTTCGGCGTCAAGGTTACCGGCCGATTTGCCGTTCTCACAGCGCTCATGGCGCGCCAGACGGGTCGGCCGGTCAAAGTCTGGTTTAGCCGCGAGGAAGAAAGCCTCGATTCGCATAATCGCTCGGCACTGACTCACTACGTTAAAGTCGGCGCAAAGAAGGATGGCGCTCTCACGGCGTTCGAAGTGCGCACGTATCTCGACAACGGCTTTTGGATCGGGCTCGGCGAAAATATCGCGCAACATATCTGCACTCGGCCGATGGATCTCTATCATGGCTGCCCCAACGTGAAGTGGGAGGTCTTCGTCGTGCGCACCAACCATCCGACCACGGGGCCCTACCGCGGCCGCGCCGATGCTGAGAGCCACTTTGCCATTGAATCGGTGCTCGACGAATTGGCCGACGCCATCCAGATGGACCCCATCGAGTTTCGTCTCAAAAACCGACTCCATGAAGGCGACGATCTGTGCTCGGCGCCGGGGAAAATCATGTCGACGGTCTGGGTCGAGGAAGCGGCGCGCAGCGGCGCGAAGGCGATCGGCTGGGAACGTCGATCGGCGCGTCCGGGCGCCACTCCTGGACCGCGGAAAAAGGGCATCGGCATGGCGCTGGTGATCCATAGTTGCGGCAGCAATCCCGCGGGCACATCGGAGGCGGAGGTTGTCATCGACGGTAATGGCCGGATTTCATTTTTTTCCGGGACGCCGGACCAAGGTTCGGAGCAACAGACCACGCTGCGCCAGATGGTCGCGGAAATCTTCGCTGTTGGCCTGGAAGAAGTGTATGGCGACAACGCAGATACGGCGATCTGTCCCTTCGATTCCGGACCGTTTTCGAGCCGCACAGTCTATGCCACGGGTATCGCCGCTTGCAGAGCCGCTGAGGAAGCGAAGAAACTGGTGCTCAAGCACGCGGCGGTGTTGTTGAATCGAGATGCTAAAGATCTCGAAGTTGGCAAAGGCTCGGTGTGGGTACGCTCGGAGACTTGGCGAAAGGTAAATTTAGCCGAAGTCGCGCGTCATGCCGGCGGCAGAATCAGCGGCAAAGGCATTCACAACGCCAAGGATGATAATCTTTTCGCCTATGGCTTTGCTGCCGCGTTTGCAGAAGTTGAAGTCGATGTCGAGACCGGCGAGGTGAAAATTTTGCGCCTGGTTTCCTCCCATGATGTCGGCCGTGCCATCAATCCGATGATCCTCGATGGGCAAATTCTCGGCGGCGCGGCCCAGGGCCTGGGCTACGCGATGACCGAAGGTTTTTGTTTCGACTCCCGGACCGGGACGGCGCTCAATCAATGGTTTCTCGATCTCAGAACCCCGTCGATTTTGGATGTTCCCAACATCGATCCGGTGGTCGTCGAATTGGGCGAGCCGACCCATCCGTTCGGCGCCAAAGGGTGCTCGGAGATATCTTACGTCGGCGTCGCTCCGGCAATTGCCAACGCTATTTTTAATGCGGCCGGCATTCGGCTGACCGAACTGCCGATGACGCCGGACAGGGTGCTTAAGGCGCTTCAAGACGCAAAAAGGGGCGCCGCTTGATCAACTTCAAACATATCAACGCCGTTTCGACTGACGACGCGTTGTCGGCCCTTAGCCGGTACGGCGAAGGGGCCTGGCTCTTGGCCGGCGGCCAGGACCTTTTGTTCCGCATCAAGAAGTTCATCGTTCAACCCGAGTGCGTCATCAATCTAAAAAACATCTCGGGACTGAACCAGATCCGCTCGCGACCGGAAGAGAATCTGCGCATCGGCGCCCTCGCGACGCTGTCGCAGGTCGCGCTATCAGCGGAATTGCAGAAAAACTGCAGCGTGTTGGCGCAAGCGGCGGCCGTCGTCGCGTCGCCGCAGATTCGCAATTTAGGCACGCTCGGCGGAAATATTTGCCAGGACGTGTGGTGCTGGTATCTGCAGGACGGTTTTTCATGCTGGAAGAGCGGCGGCAAATTCTGCGATCTGGCCGGCGGCGACAGCCGTTACTACGGCAGCGTCATGGGTGGCCATCTCTGTCTAGCGAACCATCCATCGGACACGGCCGTGGCGCTAGCGGCGCTCGACGCGAACCTTCACGTGGCTTCGCCGCGGGGCGGGCGGGTCGTGTCCATGGGCGAATTCCTCAGCGGGCACAACTGGGTCGGCGGCAGGCTCCAATCACACACACTCGGACTTGATGAGATCGTCACCGAAATCGAAGTGCCCTTTCGTCCGACGCATAGCACCTACGTTAAATTCGCCCTGCGCAAGTCGTGGGACTTCGCCATCGCCAGCGTGGCCGTGAGCGCGGTGATTGAGGATCATGTTTGGCGCGACTTGAGAATCGTGCTTGGCGGCGTGGCGACGTTTCCGTACCGCTGCGCCGAGGCCGAAGATCTTCTACGCAACCGATCCATGAGCGAAGATCTTGCCGCGGGGGCAGCGGAAACTGCGTTGCGGCCGGCTAAACCGCTGCGCATGAATCAATACAAAGTCGATTTGAGTAGGACTCTAATCCGGCGCGCGCTAATCTCGCTGGAGGAGCAAAATTCCAAACGAACGGAGTAGGTCACACGATGGGGCAGGATCTGCGCGATTTTATCAATGATTTGGAAGAGAGAAACGAGCTCGCGAGAGTACGGGCCGAGGTCGATTGGAACGAAGAACTCGGTGCGATCACTCGGGAAATTGCTAGCCAATACGGACCGGCGTTGCTCTTCGAAAATATCAAGGGTCATAAAGAAACCTTATGTCGGCGGCTATTTACCAACGGCACCGGCACCAAGAAACGGCTGTGCTGGATCCTTGGCGTTGCCGAGAATACCCACGATCGCGACATCGTCCGGGTTTTTAAGGAGCGCTTCGCCAACCCGGTCAAACCGGTCACTGTTAGCAAGGGACCGGTAAAAGAAAACATCGTCAAGGGCGACGGTGTCGACCTTTATCAATTGCCTGTTCCCAAGTGGAATCCGCTCGACGGCGGCCGCTACATCATGACTTCGGGCAGCGTGGTGACGCGCGATCCTGACAGCGGCACCCTCAACGTTGGCACCTACCGCGGCATGATCGGCAGCAAGAACACCATCGGTGTATTGCTGGCGACAACCCAGGGTTGGGGAATGCATTTTGTTAAGCATCGGAGCCGCAACGAAGCGATGCCTGTGGCGGTGGTGCTGGGTTGGGATCAAGCGCTGTTTATCGCTGCGTCGACGCCGGTGATTTACCCTGAGTACGACATGGCCGGTTCGCTGCGCCGGGCGCCGGTGGAATTGGTGAAATGTGAGACCAACGATTTGATGGTGCCGGCGTCGGCGGAGATCGTGCTCGAAGGCTTCGTGTCGCCGGATCCCGAGACCTTTACGCCGGAGGGTCCTTTCAGCGAATACCCGGGATACTACGGCGGCACTAAATCGCCCAAGCATACGATCAAAGTCACCTGTATCACTTTTCGCAACGATCCGATCTTTCACGGCTGTTTGACCGGCGCCAGTCCGGGTCGCACCAACGAGTGCAGCACCTGGACGCCGGCGACTTTCTCCGCGATGGCTTGGCATACGCTCGAACAAGCCGGCGTCGCCAATGTCACCGGTGTATGGCGCGGCAAGTGGCCCGAGATGCTGCGCATTCAAATACGCAAATCACACCGCGGCCATGCTCAGCAGGTGGCGACCGCGCTGTGGGGCAGCCATCTCGGCAACTACGCCGCCAAGCATGTGATCGTTGTCGATGACGACATCGATATTCACGATTGGGAAGCGATCGAGTGGGCCCTTTGCTACCGCGTCAACGCTGGATTGGGGGATATTTCAACGTTTGCCGGCACCTCGGGTTCGATGCTCGATCCGAGTGTGCCAGCCGCCGACCGCAACTCGGTGAAATACGGCCATGGCCTTTGGACCCGGGTGTTAATCGACGCGACCATCAACTGGGCGCTAGAACCGCAGGAACACTACGGCGGCCATCGCTATCCGCCGCTGGGCACGGCGATTTCCCCGGAAATCGCGGCGACGTTAAAGCGCAGGTGGGAAGAATATGGTTTCAAAAACCACTGAACCACGCCGTGGCACTTCAGCAGGCGCGGCTGCGACACAAAAGGGTCAAACTGCAACAATTGATCGATGGATATCGGAACTCACGTGACAGCCGTCACGCCATGAAAGGAAATGTCTATGGACTCAAAGGTGGTAAACATCGGCACGGCAAAAGCGAGGCAAAGAACCTACTACGAACGATTCATGGAAACCGAAGGCATACCGGTCGTCGACGGCTACGGGGTAACCGACGTGCGAAACATTTCGCTCAAAGCATGGAAACGTATCGGTTGCGACGGCGCCTACCTGCAATTGCGCGGCCTCGAGGGCATTACCGGTGTATATGTTGGCAAACTTGACGCTGGCGCGACGACGCTGCCTGAGCGCCATCTTTACGAGAAAATTATTTATATCCTTCAGGGCGAAGGCGTGGCGGAGATTCAGCAGCGCGACCGCGTGCCGCAAAATCTTCTTTGGCGCGCCGGCAGTTTATTTTCGCCGCCAATGAACACGCTGCATCGCTTAATCAATCACGGCAGCGAACCGGCATTGTTTCTCGCTATCACCACCGCGCCGATGGCGCTCGATCACTATCACAACGAGCAGTTCGTTTTTAACAGCGACTTTGCGTTTCAAGACCGCTACGACGGCGAGTCGGGATATTTTGAACCCGGCGTTGATCGCTACCTTGCGGCCAATAACCGCCAATGGATATGGGAGACCAATTTTATACCGGACGCGAGCAAGGCGCGGATCGATGCGCAGGAGCAAAAAGGCGCCGGCGTCAATCTGACGCAGTTCGAGATTTCGAATAACATATTGATCGGTCATCTCGCCGAATGGCCGGTTGGGCGCTATCACAAGGCGCATTTTCATGGCGGCGGCGCGGTGCTGGTCATTTTGCGCTCGGAAGGCTATTCGCTCATGTGGCCCAATCACTTGGGCGTCAAACCCTACGAGAATGGCTACGGTGATCAGGTGGTTCGCGTCGATTGGGTGCCGGGGAGCGTTTTCAGTCCGCCAACCAATTGGTTTCATCAACACTTCAATACTGGGCCCGAACGAGCCCTGCAGTTGGCGCTTCGTTGCGGCAGCCAGAAGTTTCCGTTGGGTATTCGCGTCGCCGCCATTCGCGCGGGAGTTTATACCTCGGTCAAACACGGTGGCACGCTGATCGAATATGAGGATGAAGATGCGGCGATTCGCCGAAACTATGAGGTAGAACTCGCGAAAAAAGGCATCGCGCTCGACATGAACTACGATGTCGCCGCCAACGATGATTGACGATTTTCTTCAGCCTCCGTATAACGGTGACAATCCAAAAGTTTGCTCATGAATGAAAAATCCCAAACCCTAGATCGGCCGATAGAGTATGTCGCAGCCGCGGTTTTTCCGAAGCGCAGGTTTCAAGCTCCGCCGCTGATGATCGTCATCTTGATTGTCATCGTCGGTTTCCTGGTTCTGACGCCGCTGTTCTTGATGATCCTCAATAGTTTTCAAACTGCCCGCCCCGGCCAACCGATCGTTTGGGGGATTGACGGTTGGATCAAAGCATTCACCACGCCAGGAATCGTCAAAGCGATGACCAACACGGTGACTTTGGCGCTGACGCGCCAGGCGATTGCGCTCTTGATCGGTGCGTTTTTCGCCTGGCTGATCGCGCGTACCGATATCCCCATGAAAGGAACTCTGGAGTTCTTCTTCTGGTTGTCGTTCTTTTTACCCGCGCTGCCGGAGACCATGGGCTGGATACTCTTGCTCGACCCCAAGTATGGACTGATGAATCAAGGATTGATGAGCTTGGGTGTCATTGGCCAGCCGTTGTTCAACATCTATTCGTTTTGGGGCATCGTCTGGGCACATATGGGCGGCACGGTGAGCGTCAAGGTCATGTTGCTCGCTCCCGCGTTTCGCAATCTCGATGCGGTGCTGGAGGAGGCCTCGAAGATCTCCGGAGCGAGCGGCGCGCGGACCTTCTTTCGCATCGTCATACCGGTGATGATGCCGGCAATCTTGGTGACGACCATTCTGGGTCTAATCCGCTCATTGGAAGCTTTCGAGATCGAGCTGTTGCTAGGCACTCCTATCGGCTTACAGGTTTACTCGACTAAAATTCACGAACTGGTGACTTGGGAGCCGCCGCAATTCGCGCCGGCGATGGCGCTCAGTACCGTGTTTCTCGGCGTCCTATTGATGATGGTCGCGCTGCAGCGCAAATATATTGGCAAGCGCAGTTACGAGACCATTACCGGCCGGGGATTCAGCATCAGGCCGACCCCCCTTGGCAAGTGGCGCTATCCGGCTTTCGTTTTGGTGCTGCTTTTCGCCGTGTTTATCACGCTGGTGCCGACGACACTGCTAGTGATGGGCACGTTTATGAAACTGTTCGGTTTTTTCCACATTGCCGAACCTTGGACTCTGGAGAACTGGCGCACAACGCTCAGCGATCCCATCCTTTTGCGCTCTCTATGGAATACTTTGGCGATTGGTTTCGGTTCCGGGTTGGTGGGAGTGTTCTTCTATTCGTTGATCGCCTATGTCGTGGTCAAGACCCGTTATAGCGGCCGTGGCCTGCTCGACTTTCTCTCTTGGCTGCCCTGGTCGGTGCCGGGAATCCTGTTGGGAGTGGCGCTGCTCTGGACGTTCCTCCAGACCAAGATATTTTTGCCGATCTACGGCACGATTTACATCTTGATGATCGCCATGGTCATTAAGAGCATGCCCTTCGGCGCGCAGATGATCAAAAGCGTGTTAATTCAATTGGGCACCGATTTGGAAGAAGCTTCGAAAGTTTGTGGCGCCACATGGTTCGATACTTTCCGCCGCGTCATTTTGCCCTTGATCATGCCGGCGATGATTACGGTCGCGCTGGTCGGGTTTATCTCGGCGGCGCGCGATATCAGTACGGTGGTGCTGCTCGGGTCAGGCAGGTCGCGCACGTTGTCGTTGCTGATGCTTGACTTCGCCGCTGGCGCGGAGTTCGAGAAAGCCACGGTGGTGGCTGTCATCATCGTCGCACTGGTCGTCAGCGCGGCGTTGTGCGCTCGTGCGCTCGGCGGGCAGGCGGGGGTCAAAGAGTAAAAATGTTATTTAACATGTTGCGTTTAACCCGGATTCCTCCCACACTCAGTCCCCTTGATTTCTCTACTGCGGAATCCGGGATTATCTGGCGACGATTTGGCATCGCCCGAATCGGGCTCTGACAAAACAAACTCCGAGCTCATGCGGCTATTGGAGAATACGGCGCAGCATCAACTGGTTGCCGGGCTACAATCTCGCTTGAACCGAATCGGAATTGGCCAATTTGCGCGCGGAAATCTGGCGCGACTTCATGGCCAATCACCGCTGGGCGTATCGTTTCCACCCTAAGGTTTTGCGTCGATTTCAACTTGCCCGTTTTCGCTCAAGTCAGTAGGCAATCCTACTGATCGGTATCGATCATTTTCTGGGATATTGGATCACAGAGATTTTGCTAGACTTTTTCTCACCCTAAAGCTGTTCGGCATCTAATTCTACGAAGCTAAAACTACTTCGCCGGCTTCGGCGCTTTCGCCGGTTTGCGCGGATCTTCACCGTCGGGGAGGCAGACGTAGCTCATGGAGGAATTGTTGTCGGTGAAGATGACGGTGTTCTTGTCGAACTTGGCATCCTTAAACTGCTTCCACATGTCGAGCTTTTCTTTAACGCTGGCTAGACATTTGTCTTGTGACGCCAAGCCGGGTGCGGCGGACCAATTGTCTGACGTCTGCGATATCGTCCGGGTCCAGAGGGTCCAGGTGAGGAGCAGCGTCAGGTAACAGGCTTTTTTCATATATTCCTCGCTCCAATCGTAGCTTAGACGACTTGACCGCGAAAAGCTTGCAATACAATTAGCGTCCGTCTTTGACTAGCTGCTGCAACAAGCTGAAATCGAATAATTACGATATTTGAGCCCCGCGTCTTTTAGCGTGCCATCCTTCCGTATTGGCAGGCCGCGGGCGGCGGACAGGATCGTCGAACCGATGCGCAAGGTAAGAGCAATATCGCCACTGCTCAGCGCCGCGCGATCGACCTCGGCCCGGGTGACGATCAATTCTACAGCTAAATTTTGCTCGCTGAAGAACCCCTGGTGGATCGCCACCGCGACCGGTATATAAAACGGTGCCGGACCTGGATAGGAGACGTTGATGGTGGCGAGGGCGAGACTGGATGAGCCGCCGGCCCAAAGCCAAATGACTATCGTCAGGAACAGACGAAGAGGGCGGCTATGGGTCTCCTTCACAATCGCTTGGTATCATCAATGCGCCGTTCAACTCAAGAAAATTCTTATCGGCCGGCAATCCAAGGGTTGCGTTGGGCTTCTCTTGACAGCGCGAGGTGATGAGGCGTACGACGAACCATCAAGCCCGAGGGAGGAATTAAGTATGGCCAGTCAATTCGAAGTCATCGATGCTGATGGACACATCACCGAGAGCGACGCGCAGCTCAAAAAGTACATGCCGGAAAAATATGTCAAGCGCGTGTCATCGCTGACGCCGGGAGATAGTTGGGACCGTTCGCTCAGCGGCAAACTCGGCAGCCGCGCCGGCGATGCCAAAAGTTGGCTTGACGCCATGGACCGCGGCGGCGTTTCGACGGCGGTGCTTTATCCGACCAACGGCCTGAGCGTCGGCTGGATTCGCGAACCCGATGTCGCGGTGCAGTACTCCCAGGCATGGAACAATTTCTGTTCGGAAGAGTTTCAAAAAATTAGCCCGCGTTTGAAATGCGTCGCCTTGGTATCGTTTCAAGACGTGCCCGAGGCGGTTAAAGAGCTGCGCCGAGCGGTCAGTGAATTGAAACTGGTCGGCTTGATGCTGCCGGCGGTTGGGCTGCGAATGCCGCTCGGCCATGAAAGCTACTGGCCGATCTACGAGGAAGCGGAGAAGCTCGATTGCATGGTCGGCGTCCACGCCACCGTGCGCGGGCCCCATTACTTCGCTGGCGATATGTTCGACCAGTTCATCGAAGTGCATACCTTGTCGCATTCGTTTGCGCAGATGATGCATTGCACGAGTCTGATGTTTCGCGGCGTCTTTGACCGCTTCCCGAAACTGCGTGTGGCCTTCATGGAGGCGGGGTGCAGTTGGGCGCCATACTGGTTCGGCCGCATGAGCGAGGAGTGGGAGATCCGCGGCGAAGTGGAGGCGCCGATGTGCAAGAAAAAGCCCATCGAGTATCTCAAGGATGGGCGCATCTATTTTCACGCCGAAGACTATGAACCGTTAATCGGCGCGACCGCCGAGATATTGTCCCAGCGCAATATTTATTATGCCTCCGACTTTCCGCACTGGGACACTGAATTCCCGGAGAATATCCAGCATCTAAGCCGGCGCAAGGATTTGAACGATGAAGCGAAGAAGTGGCTGTTCGCCGAGTCGGCGAAAAAGCTCTACAACTTGTAAAGAGGTGAACGATGGCCGCCAAACGCAAAGTCTGCATAACCGGGCCGATGCGCATCAAGATCGTCGAAAACACGCTGCGCGAAGCCGGCTGCGAGCTGGTGTTGGGCAAGCCGCAGGATGATTTTCGCCACTTTCGCTACGAGCGCAAAGAATTGATCAACTTGGTCGGTGACAGCTCGATTATTTATCCTTCCGGTCGCGATTTTATTGGCGGCGACGTGATGGATTCCTGTCCGGATCTACAAGCTGTGGTGAAATCGAGCATCGGCATCGAGACCGTCGATGTCGACGCCGCGACGGACCTGGGCATTTTGTGCTGCAACAGCCCGACCTTGGAAAATTATCTCGGTGTGGCCGAAGCGACCATGGGTCTGATGGTCGCGTTGTTCAAAAGGCTCAGGCTCAACGAAGCGGTTATCCGCAACGGCGGATGGAAGGAGCTGGAAAACCGTGGCACGCTGATGCTCGGCCAGACGGTCGGCATTATCGGCGTCGGCCGTATTGGCCAGGCGGTCGCCAAACGGCTTGATGCTTGGGGCATGAAAGTGCTGGGCTACGATCCCTACGTCAAACAGGAAACCGTGGCGTCGCTCGGGATCAGGATGGTCGGCTTGGACGAATTGCTTAAAAGCTCCGACGCAGTGACGATCCATGTCGTGCTGACCCGCGAAACCCGCGGCATGATCGGCATGCGCGAACTCAAAATGATGAAACCGACGGCATTTATCATCAATACGTCGCGCGGCCCGGCGATCAAGGAAGCAGAACTGATTCATGCCCTGAACGAAAAGGTCATCGCCGGCGCGGCGCTCGATGTCTTCGAACAGGAACCGCTGCCCAAAGACAGCGACCTGCTTAAAGTCGATCCGTTCAAACTGATCCTGACGCCGCACAACATCGGCGCCAATCCTGGCTCCGCCGAGGCCGGACAGACGATGGCGGCGCAGAGTATCTTGACGATTCTCGGTGGCAAAGTGCCCGACACTGTGGTTAATCCGGACGCGATTCCGCGCTGGCGGGAACGGTTCCGGTCGTGATCCATCCGGCTCCCTGTCGAAGATGAAGCGAAAACTTTGCGTCACATTCATCGTGCTTGTGTTGATGCTCGTGGTTGGATCGGAGGCGGCACTATTGGCTGCGTCCGCGACAATTCGCGTCGGTTATCCACAACCGTCCGGCGCGATGCTGCCGCTTTGGCTGGTCACCGAAGCCAAGCTCGACCAAAAGTACGGCGTGCCGGTGCAGAACATTTTCATCTCGGGCGCCGCGCGCATGAATCAAGCGATGGTTGCCGGCGATATCGATCTCGCCAGCATCGGCGGTGCCGTCGTCAATACTGTCCTGGGCGGCGGCGATTTGGTGGCGATCGCGGTTGGCGTGCCGACCTACGGTTTTTCCTTCTACGCCCGGCCCGAAGTGAAGGACATCGCCAGCCTGCAAGGCAAAATCGTCGGCATCATGAGCAAGGGCGCGTCGTCGGAGCATGCGGTGATTGCTCTGCATGCAGCGACACAATCTGCAGCCGGGCAAAGACGTGAAGTTCATCTATCTCGGCGGTGTGCGTGAAGTGCTGGCGGCCATCGAGCACGGCATCGCCGCGGCAGGGGTGTTGTCCTCGCCGACGACGCTGGCAGCGCGCCGCCTGGGGCAAAAAGAACTGGTGAATATCGCCACCCTTGGGTTGCCGTACATGCACAGCGGCGTCGCCACGCGGCGGGCGTTTGCGCGCCAGCAGCCGGAACGGATCAAGGCCTATCTGCGCGCCTACATCGCCGCCATCAAAATCGCCAACGAAGACGCCGGCACCAGTAAACGCGCCCTCAGCCGCTATCTCGTAACCACCGATAGCGCCATCCTGGATGAGGCCTATCAAACTTTCCGGGGTATCTTTCCACGGGTGCCCTACGTCACCGAAGATCAGATCAAGTCGAGCCTGGTCCTCTCTGAACATCCCAAAGCGGCTGGGGCCAATGCAAAAGACTTTTTCGAGACAAGGTTTCTCAAAGAAATCGAAGACAGCGGCTTTGTCCAGGAGCTCTATGGACGGCGGTAATCGGCTTTATCGAGTGGTAGGGACATTGGATCTCACCACGAAGAGCACGAAGAACACGAAGGTTTCGGATAATTATAATTCCGAACTTCGTGCTCTTCGTGTCCTTCGTGGTGAATACTGCTTTGCATTTCCTCGCAAGCGCGTCGTGCTGGGCACGCTCGTAAGTTTGGCGCTGCTGCTCATGCATATATCGGCGCGGGAGAGTTTCGCCGCGTCGGCTAACAATATTCGCATCGGCTATCCCCAGCCTTCCGGGGCGATGTTGCCGATCTGGGTCATGGCGGAAAGCAAACTTGACCGGAAATACGGTGTCGATCTGCAGAATATTTACATCTCCGGCGGCGCGCGATTGACGCAGACGCTGGTCTCCGGCGACATCGAATTGGCGGCCACCGGCGGGGCGGTGATCAACGCGGTGTTGAGCGGCGCCGATCTCACCTATGTTGCGGCGAGCGTGCCGACGTATGGGTTCTCTCTCTACGTGCGCAACGATGTCAAGGATGTGCCTTCCCTCAGAGGCAAAGTCGTCGGGTTGATGACCAAAGGCGCGTCGACGGACCATGGCCTGACGGCACTCTTGCGTCAATACAATCTGCGCTCGGGGCAGGATGTCAAAGTGTTGTACCTCGGCGGGGTGCGGGAGGGTTTGGCCGCCTTGGACCGCGGCATCGTGTCGGCGACGACAATTTCCGCGCCGACCACGTTGATGGCGCGGCGCATGGGCTACAGAGAATTGGTCAATTTTATGCAGTTGAAAATTCCCTACATTCAATTGGGCATCGTCGCCCATCGAGCTTTTTTACGCCAACAACCCGATCGCATGAAGGCGTTCCTGCGCGGCTACGTTGCGGCGATCAAAGTCGTCAATGAAGATGGCGATATCAGCAAGCGGGCATTGGCCAAGTATCTCGCGACCAGCGACGGCGCCATCCTGGAAGAAGCCTACCAGGCCTATCGCGGCATCTATCCGAAGGTCCCTTACACCACTGAGGAACAAGTGCGATCGATCCTCGCCGTCGCGGATCACCCGAAGGCGGCGGGCGCTGATCCGAAAGATTTTTTCGACAACCGTTTGTTGAAGGAGGTCGAAGATAGTGGCTTTATCAATGAGCTCTATGGGCGGCGGTAAGGGATTTTGCCGAGTGGAAAGAAACTTTCTTACCACGAAGTACACGAAGGGTACGAAGTTCGAAAAAATTATTATCCGAATCCTTCGTGTTCTTCGTGACCTTCGTGGTGAAAACTCTTTTTCATTCGATCCCGATTCGGTTTCCTTAGTTATTTTGGTCATCTTGGTATCGGCTCTTATCATGCCTTCATCGCCACAGGAGTGTTTTGCCGCTACGGCGCCGATTACGATTCGCGTCGGCTATCCGCAGCCGAGCGGGGCGCAGTTGCCGCTTTGGGTGATGTCGGAGGCCAAGCTCGATCGTAAATACGGTTTCGATCTCCAGAACATTTACATATCCGGCGATGCCCGGCTGACCCAGACGCTGGTCGCTGGGGATATCGACATGGCAACCACCGGCGGGGCGGTGGTGAACGCGGTGTTGAGCGGTGCCGATCTGGTCTACATCGCTTTGATCGTACCGACCTATGGTTTTTCCGTCTACGCCCGCGCCGACGTAAGAGACATTTCGAGTCTCAAGGGCAAAGTAGTCGGCGTCATGACCAAGGGCGCGTCCGCGGACCATGGCATGATTGCGGTACTGCGGCACAATCATTTGGCCCCCGGTCAGGATGTAAAATTTCTCTATAGAAAATATTCGGGCGGTTCTGAGCGTAGCCGACCATCCCAAAGCGGCAACGGCGGACCCCAAAGAGTTCTTTGACAACCGGTTCATTAAAGAGTTAGAAGATAGCGGTTTTATAAAGGAGCTTTATGGACAACGTTAAGAAACTCGCAGTGTTTTTGCTGATTTTGCTGTCTACAGAGCAAAGCTTCGCTGCCGCCGCGCCGGACAAGCTTGTCGGCGTACATTCGGCGCGGGTGATGTCGCAATCGTTTCCTTGGGTGGCTCAGGAAGCAGGGCTGTTCAAGAAATATAATTTGGATTTCAATCTGGTATTTATTTCCTCATCAAGCATCGTCACCGCAGCGCTGCTCGGCGGCGATACCGAGATGACGGTCACCGGCGGAATTGGCAATGTCGCGGCATATGTGAAAGGTTCCACCGATGTGGTTTTCATCGGCGGGGTGAAAAATGTCATGACCCAGACGTTGGTTGCCGGCGGCAACATCAAAAAACCGGAGGACCTCAAAGGTAAACGGATCGGCGTCAGCCGTATCGGCGGAAATTCACATTATTTTACCGTACAAGCGCTGCGCCGGTATAACATGGAACCCAATCGCGACTACAGTTTTCTGCAGACCGGCGGCGACCCTGAAGCGCTCGCCGCCCTGTTGAGCGGCTCCCTCGAAGTGGCCAACTTGACGCCGCCGACCGACGCCCAAGCCATCGCAAAGGGTTATCACTACGTGGTCTACGGTCCCGATTTGAAAATACCTTACACCGCGACTGCGTTTGTCACCAAGCGTTCGGTGATCGCCAAACGGCCGGCCATGGTCGCCAATTTCATGCGCGCCATGGCGGAGGCGTCGAAAATCGTCCATACCGATCGCGAGTTTTTCTACAAAGTCTTGGGTAAGTATCTGCGTTTAACGGATCGTAGCGTCCTGGATTCTGCCTACAACGCGGAAATCAAAGCGTTGGAGCCAAGACTCGCCTTGAAGTTGGATTCTCTGCAGGCGATTTTGGACGAACTCACGGCCACCGATGCCCGGGCAAAGAATGTCAAACCGCAAGAAATGGTCGACACGCGGTACTTGGATGAGATGCAGAAGAGCGGTTTTATGGATCAACTTTGGAGCAAAAAATGATTCGACGCCCGCTGTTATTGGTTGCGTTTGGCTTGACCATGCTGGCGCCGGCTAATTCCCGCGCGGCGGAGAAGTTTACCACTATTTATTCGGCAAGGGTGATGGCTCAGGCCTTGCCTTGGATCGCCGAGGAGGCCGGGTTCTTCAAGAAATACAATCTCGATCATAGTCTGGTTTTCATCGCCTCATCGAGCATCGTCACCGCCGCGCTGCTCGGCGGCGACCCCGACATGACCATGACCGGCGGCGTCGGCAACGTCATCGCCTTCGTGCGCGGCTCAACGGAAATCGCTTACGTCGGCAGCGCCAAGAATTTGATGACGCAGAACATCATCGCCGGCGGCAATTTGAAACGGCCCGAAGACTTGAAGGGCAAACGGATCGCAGTGAGCCGCATCGGCAGCAACTCGCATTACTTTACGATTCAAGCGTTGCGCCGTCATAACATGGAGCCCAATCGCGATTACACTTTCCTGCAATCCGGCGGCGATCCGGAATCGCTCACAGCTTTGCTAGCGGGCGGCGTCGAGGTGGCTTGCCTAACCCCGCCGACCGACGTGCAAGCCCTGACCCGGGGTTATCACTACGTCATTTATGGGCCCGATCTTAAGATCCCCTATGCCGCCACGTCATTTGTCACCAAGCGTTCGACCATTGCCCGGAGACCTCAGGTGATGGCGCAGTACATGCGCGCCATGGGCGAGGCATCGAAGGTCATGCATACCGACCGCGAATTCGTCTATAAAGTTCTGGGCAAACAGTTGCGCATCAACGACCGGGCAATTATTGAAGCGGCCTACAACGCCGAGATCAAGGTAATGGAGCCGCGGCTGGCGCTGAAAGCCGAGGCGTTTCAAGCGATCCTCGATGAAGTGGCGCAGACCGACGAGCGGGCCAAGAAGGTCAAACCGCAGGAACTAACCGATACGCGGTTTCTAAATGACATGGAAAAGAGTGGCTTTTGGGATCAAATCTGGGGTAAAAGATAGTAGTTTCATCGATATAATGTTTGATTAAGGATGCTTAAGGAGGAGCCATGGAAGAACTAATTATTTCGTCGGACTCTCATGTTATCGAGCCGCCGGATCTCTGGGAAAAGGGCATGCCGGCGTCTTTGCAAGAGCGCGCGCCGAAAATTTACTTCGACGAAAAGCGCGACGCTTGGATGTTTGGCGCGCCTGGAGTGCAAGAGCAAGCCGTTGGCGCGTTGTTCATGGCTGGCAACAAAGCCGAAGACCGCGAACGCTTTCGCAAAGAGGGCTTCAAACTCGCGAGACCGGGCGGTTGGGATCCGATCGCGCGCAAGGCGGACATGGCCACCGACGGAGTGTGCGCCGAAGTGCTATATCCAAGCTTGGGCTTGGGACTCTACTGTATCGAGGATGCTGCCTTTCAGGAGGCGCTGTTTAGGACTTTCAACGACTGGATGATCGACTACTGCAGTAAAGTGCCCGATCGCCTCTACGGTATCGGACTCATTTCGATGTATAACATCGATCATGCCATCGCCGAGATGGAGCGCTGCAAAAAAGCCGGCATGGTCGGCACGATGATCTGGCAGGTGCCCGACGCCAGGCTGCCGTTCACGTCGGATCATTACGAGCGTTTCTGGGCCGCATCGGCGGCCAACGAGATGCCAGTGCACCTGCATATCCTCACCGGCTTCGGCGATAGCATGAATCGACAGACCGCTCAGGGCATCCACCGTTGCCGCATCGGCGTCGAGCAAACCCGCGAAATCGAATCGGCGCTGTTCGATATTATTTTTACCGGCGTGCTCGACCGTTATCCCAAGCTCAAAATCGTCTCGGTGGAAAACGAAGTGGGCTGGATGCCGTTTTGGATCGGCCAGTGCGACAAGGGTTTCAAGCGTCATCGCCATGCTCAGAAGTTGCCCATCGACAAGCTGCCGAGCGAATATTTTTACGGCCAGGTCTTTTCGACGTTCTTCAATGATCATGTCGGTGGCAAGATGTTTTCCTGGTGGGGGTCTGACAACTGCATGTGGTCCAATGACTACCCGCACCAGAACTCGACCTGGCCCAATTCCCGGCAGGTCATCGATCGCGACATGGTCGATGTGAAGCCGGAGGTTCGGCGCAAATTGCTGTTTACCAATTGCGAAAAGCTCTACAACCTGAAGGTGCCGGCGTCCCTGCCGGTGGCGGCGTAGTTAGCGTTTAGGTTTTGGGTTGTGCTATCTAACTCCTGATCTGTGGGTTTTTCCCGCTCGATTGGGAAGCGCAGATGGGGGCAAGAGAATGAAGGCCCCCCACCTGCATGCTCAGCTGTCGAAGGGGAACGGAAATTTGTGCGGGAAGGCCATTTGCGCGCCGCCCTTGGAGCGACATTTGAGGAGGAACTATGGAGTTACGCGAAGCAGTTAAAGTGTTAGATTCGGACGCCCACGCGCGCGATTTCGATAACGACATCAGGAACTATTTGCCTGAACCCTACCGCAGCCAGAAAGCGTCGTTTATTCCGAGCGAGCATTACGACCGCAATCTGGGCGGCACTCTGGGGCAGTCCGGCGCCAAAGTCGAAGACCGTTTGGCCGCCATGGATTTGCAGCAGATCGACACCGCGGTGATGTTTCCGACCAGCGGTCTCGGCGTTGGCCGGGTGCGGGACAGCAAGTTCCAAGTGGCGCTCTGCCGCGCCTATAATGATTTTATCTCCGACTACTGCAAGGCTTCGCCGCGTCTCAAAGCCGTGGCGAATCTGCCGGTGAACGATCCCGCCGAATGCACCCGGGAGTTGACTCGCGCGGTCACCAAGCTGGGGCTGTGCGGCGGGATGTTGGTTGCCCAGGCGCACCGTAAGAATCTCGGCAGTCCGGAATATTATCCGCTTTACGAGGAGGCGCAGCGGCTCAACACGCCGATCTCGATCCATGCGTTCGGCGGCGACGAGCCGGGCAGCGAGGTGTTCGACCAGTTTATCAGCTTGCATACTTGCGGGCATCCATTCCCAATCCTCCGCCAGTTGACGGCGATGGTATTCGGCGGGATTCCGGAGATGTTTCCCAAGCTGCGCATCGGTTATCTCGAGGTCGGTTGCGGCTGGCTGCCGTACTGGGCCGAGCGTATGGATGAGGAGTGGGAAAAGCGCGGCAAAGTCGAGGCGCCACTGTGCAAGAAAAAACCCAGTGAGTATTTGTACAGTGAGAACAGCTACTACGGCTGCGAACCGGAAGAGAAAATGATCGGCTATGTGACCAAGGAGATCGGCTCGAAGACGCTCATGTACGCTTCCGATTATCCGCACTGGGACATGAGCTGGCCGGAGTCGGCGACGATCCTGTGGAATCGTGACGACATTTCGCTCGACGTGAAAAAAGATCTGTTGCTCAATAACGCCAAGCGTTTTTACAACATTTAATCGAACGGTCATTCTCCAGCAAACGAGGAATCGCGGTTGGCCGCGGCGCGGCGAGTCGGATTCCTCGTTGCTTTCAGCGCCCGAGGGTGACATAGAAAAAGGCACGATTCGCATAGTGCCCGCTTAGCAACAACCGTAAATTTTGAGAGGAGTCGAACATGATTCAAACCAAAGGATTGACCGGTGCGCAGTCGATGCTGCGCGTCCTGGGAAAGATGGGCGTCGAGAAAATTTTCGCGTCGCCAGGCTCGGAATGGTCGCCGCTGTGGGAAGCGCTGGCGGAGCCGGGCGTGGAAGGGATGCCGCAATACTACAGCACGCGCCATGAGGAGATCGCCGTCGGCATGGCCAGCGGTTACGCCAAATCGACCGGCAAACTGCCGGCGGTGGTGATTCACACTACGGTCGGCGCGCTCCATGCAACCATGGCGATGCGCGCAGCGTTGCACGAGCAGGTGCCGATGGTCGTGTTCGCCGGCGAGTCGATCGGTTTCGGCGAAGATGAGGGACCGGATGTCGGCGGTCAATGGCAGGGGCATCTAGGTGACATGGGCGGGCCAGCCAAGCTGGTCGATCACACGGTCAAATGGAGTTTCGGCGTCAATACCAAAGCGATCGTGCCGTCCACCGTGCAGCGCGCCTGCCGCTTAGCTATGGCCGGACCGCGCGGGCCGGTGTTCGTGTCGATGCCGATGGAATATATGTTCGACACCATGACCAAGGATGTCCCGTCCGATCTCGGCAGCTCGCCCTTGGCCACCGCCGATCCCCAAGGCATTGAAGAGCTCGCCAATCTGCTCGCCGGCGCGCAGAATCCGGTGATTGTCGCCGAAGACGCCGGCAAGACGATGAAGAGCGTCAATCTGCTGGTCGAGATCGCCGAACTGCTCGGCTGCCCGGTGGTGGAGACGCGCAGCACTGGCGTGATCAATATTCCGCGCACCCATGCCTTGCACAGCGGCTATGACGTTAAAGAAATAGCTCAGGGCGCCGATGTAATCTTTTTGGCCTCGGTGATTGCGCCGTGGCATCCGGCGTCAATTACGCCGGCCAAGGGCGCCAAGGTCGCCATGCTCGATGAAAATCCGTTGCGCGCCGAGATCCCATATTACGGCTATCAGTGCGACCTTTGCCTCACCGGCGAGATCGAGTCGTCGCTGGAGCATTTGCTCGCGGCTTTGAAGAAGAAAGTTTCCAAGGGCGATCCGGCGCGGACGCGCCGGGCCGAAGATCTCAAAGCCAAAAACGACGTGCGCCGCAAAAAATGGCGCGACGAAGCGATCGCCCTCGGCAGTCAAAAGCCGATGGACACCCGCTGGGTCGCTCATGAGATCAGCCAAGTGCTGCCCAAGGATGCCATGGTGGTCGAAGAGACCATCACGCACCGGTTGGCGGTGCACCGTTACCTGGATAATCTGACACCCGGATCATTTTTCAACGGTTGCATCGGCGGCCTCGGCACCGGACTGGCGACCGCGCTGGGAGTGAAAGCGGCCAATCCGAAACGTCCGGTGATTTGTTTGATCGGCGACGGCTCGTTCAACTACGATCCGGCGCCGGCGGCCTTCGGCGCGGCCCAGGAGCATAACCTGCCGTTCCTGACCATCATGTTCAACAACCAAGGCTACCTATCGCAAAAATCAGGAATCCCCAAATATTACCCAGGAGGATGGGCGGTGAAATCGGGAAACTTTTCCGGTTTGCACATCACGCCCTGTCCGGAATACTCGCAGATGATGAAGGCCTGGGACGGGTACGGCGAAAAAGTCGAGGAGCCCGGCGATGTGCGCAAAGCGGTCGAACGCGGCCTGCGGGCGGTAGCCGCGGGCCAACCCGCGTTGATCGATGTCCGGCTCAGAACCGTCGAGCAGACGGTGGAGCGCGGCGAAGGATAGAGCCCGCAAGGAATTGTCAAAAGTCGACGCCGGCCGGGTATCGCATGCGGATATTCGGCCGGCGTCGTTATTTCCAGCAGCGCTAAACGACGATCGACGACTTTTCGCAGCCGGGATTCGTTGGAGGTGAGATATGAGCAACTCTTTTCACGATCGATTGGTCGCTGCCCGCGACCGGAAGCACAGCAAGAATCATCCGTTTTTCGAGCTTTGGGCGCAGGGCAAGCTGACCAAAGAGCAGATGGCTTTCTATTGCACCCAGCACTTTCATTTTGTTGCGCAGTTTCTCAACTGGCTCGCCTACCAAGGGTCGCAGATCGAAGAGCGCGACGTGAAAAACTATTTGTTCGAGAATCTCGGCGATGAGGAGAATCCCGACGATCGCCATCTCGACATGCTCAAGGACTTTGTCGGTGCCTGCGGCGTGGAGCGAGACAGCGTCGAGTCATCCATCGTTCTGGGCGGCACCGATGCGCTGCAATGCTGGGGTTGGCGCATGGTGTACCAGCGCCCCTGGCCGGTCGCGTTGGCCGGCATGTTCATCGGCTTGGAGTCGCAGTTCCTCGATATTTGCAAAAAAATCGTGCCCGCGCTGCACCAACATTATGGCCATAAACCGAAGGCGCGCGATATCCGCTTTTTCGAAGAACATATTTACGCTGACGAAATCCATGGGTCGAAGGGTTTCGCTATTGTCGAGAAATACTGCACTACGCCGGAGTTGCAAGCTGCGGCGATCAAGCAGGTAGAGGACGCCACCATTCGGCGTTGGCGTTATATGAACAATATTTACTGGTATGCACTGCACGGCAAGGAAGATGATACGCCGGCGCTATAGATGGAGTGCGCGGCAATAAGTGCATTCGCCTCGCCTTGGTACTCTCCCAGGGAGTCTGTGTCGCAATGCGCAAATGTCCCACATCTGTCATCCCGACCGCAGCGAGGGATCTCGTGCTTTCAGCCACGTACGAAGAAGGGATTCCTCGGCTTCGCCTCGGAATGACAGTGGCGATACAGTCTCAGCGGGGGAGGATGTAAAAACTCCCGAGAAGGAATCAGTATGAGCATTCGCATCGACGGCGGCGTTGTCGTCGGCTGGTCCGGCACTAGCCATGAAATTATCCCCAACGGTTCGGTGGTTATCGATGGTAATGCCATCAAGTCGGTGGGCGCGGACAGGTCGCAGCCGGTGGATCGTGTGATCGATGCCAGAGGCAAACTTGTTTGTCCTGGGTTCGTCAATCTGCATGTTCATTCCCAGCTCAACGTCGGCGATTATCTCCTTACCGATATCACCAAGAAAGATTATCTTGCCGCCAATTGGTTCGTTTTTGGTGCGCCGTTGAAGGAAAAGATCGAACCACCAGCGCCGCCGGCGGTGGCTCTCGGGCGCAAATACGCGCTCTACAGCGCGTTAAGAAACGGCGCGACAACGGTTCTCGATCCCGGTGGCGGTCCGGGCGCTCTTGACGATTATGTCGCCATCGTTGGCCAGACCGGCGGGCGGGTGTTCTTCAGTCCGCCGTTTCGCAGCCATGATATTTTCACCGACGCCGAAGGGCGCCACTACTATGAAGAGCGGCCGGACAAGGGCAGGCCAGGGCTCAAACTCGCCGTCGATTTCATCAAGAAGTTTCACGGCGCCCATAACGGCCGCTTGCAAGGGATCTTGAATCCGGCCCAGGCGGAAACCTGCGAGCCGTCGTTGTTGAAAGAGTCGGTCGCCGCGGCCAAAGAGTTGGACGTGCCGCTGCATATCCATGCCGGCGGCAACTTTCGCGAGTTCCTAGAAATCCTCAACAAGTATCGTAAGCCGGTGGCTGAGTATCTGGCCGATGTCGGCATTCTCGGCCCGCGCACGACGCTCGGTCATATGGCGATCACCGGCGGTCATTCCCGGGTCGATTATCCACTCGGAGATGAGATGAAGATACTCGCCGAGACCGGCGCCACCGTCGGCCACTGCCCGCACAAGTGCGCGAAGATGGCGTTTGCCATGGAGTCGTTCGACCGCTATCTGGAAGCAGGCGTGCGCATCGGTTTGGGGACAGATACTTATCCGCTCGATATCGTTTCCGAGATGCGCTACGCCTCGCTGATTTCCCGGCTGGTCGATCGCAAAGCGTCCGGCGCCCGTGCCGCGGCGGTCTTCAACGCGGCGACCATCGGCGGTGCTGATGCGCTCGGGCGCTCCGATCTGGGCCGGCTCGCAGTCGGCACCAAGGCAGATCTGGTGATCGTCAATCTGCGCACCACCCGTTACGGTCCAACGCGCGATCCGATCAACGCACTGGTCGAGTACGGCAGCGGCGCCGATGTCGAGATGGTAATGGTCGACGGCGAAGTGGTCGTCGACAATGGCCGCTCGACGCGCATCAACGACGACGAACTCTTCGCTCAGGCCGAGGCCGGGGCCAAGCGCGCCTGGGATGCTTGGCCGGCGCGCGATTGGAACGGCCGCAGCGTCGAACAAATCATCCCGCCGGCATTTTCGACGCGAAAAGTCTAACGCGAATTTCCATTCACCACGAAGGCACGAAGGACACGAAGGGTTTGGATAAATAATATTCCCAACTTCGTGCGCTTCGCGACTTTGTGGTGAATCCTTTCGGAAGAATTCTTCACCATTCAATTGACCCAGCCTGAACATTCCTGCTATCAGAGTCGAAACTTTAACTTCGCAATCAGATTGTTAAGTTAGTTGATCGGAAAGGTTTGTAATGCGCTACGGATTTCTTATCGATCAGCATCGCTGCATCGGCTGCCACGCCTGCACGGTGGCCTGTAAAGAAGAACATAACATCCCGGTGGGCGTGAATCGTACTTGGGTCAAGTATGTCGAGAAGGGAGTTTATCCCGACACCCGGCGCCATTTCGCGGTGCTGCGCTGCAATCACTGCGACGATGCGCCTTGTATCGAGATCTGTCCGACAGTGGCGTTGTTTCGCCGTCCGGACGGCATCGTCGACTTCGATAACGAGCGCTGCATCGGCTGCAAATCCTGCATGCAGGCGTGCCCGTACGACGCGCTCTACATCGATCCCGATCGCAACACCGCGGCCAAGTGTAACTTCGATGCTTCGCGGGTCGAGATGGGCTACAAGCCCGCCTGCGAAGTCGTCTGTCCGACCCAGGCGATTCTTTCCGGCGACCTCGACGATGCCAACAGCACCATCAGCAAGCGTATCGCCATGGAGAAAGTCAGCGTGCGCAAAGCCGAGAAGGGCACCAAGCCGAAACTTTTCTATGCCGGCGTTGACGGCGATCTGCTGAATCCTACCATGATGGAGCCGCAGGATAACTATTTCTGGGCCGACAAAGATCCGGGCGAGGATCTGTATGCTCTGCGCGTGCCGCACAGCGAGCGATCCACCCCTGGGGCGGCGCGGGAAGTTTATGACGTACCGCATGAGACCCCTTGGGGCAAAAAGATCGCGTCCTATTTGTGGACCAAATCGATTTCCGCCGGCGTGCTGTTGCTGTCGGCGTTGTTTCTGAACATGGGCTTCGAGCAAGATGCCGGTGTGTTGAGTCTGGTGGGTCCGATCGTCTCGTTGAGCTTTCTCGCCGCGACGATGTTGCTATTAGTGCTCGATCTGAAAAAGCCCGGCCGTTTCTTTTACATTCTCACCAAGCCCAACCTCAACTCCTGGCTGGTGCTGGGCGGTTATGTCTTGACGATCTTCGGCATTCTCTTGTCGGTATGGCTAGCGCTCATGCTCACAGGCAACGGCATCCATCCCTTGTTGGTCTGGGCGACCGCGACTTTTGCCGTCGCCTCGGCGGGTTATTCGGCTTTTCTTTTCGCCCAGGCGCGCGGCCGGGATTTTTGGCAAAGTCCATTGTTGTTCTGGCATTTGCTCATCCAAGCGATCGCCGCCGGCGCGGCGACGTTGACGCTCATCGGGAGCGTGCTCGGTGTCACGCTGCCGCTATTCAGCTGGCTCGGCCATTTGCTGGTGATCTCGCTATGTCTGAGCTTGGCAATGATCTTCGGCGAGTTGTTTATGAAGCATGGCGCAGAAGACGCCGTGCGCGCCGGCGAGATGCTTGTGCGCGGGCCGCTGAAAAGATCGTTTTGGCTCTTCGTCGTCATTGCCGGCACGATTCTACCCATCGTCTTGGTGCTTTGGCCGATCAGTTCATTGATCCCGAATATCGCTGCTGCGTTGCTGGCGCTCTTCGGACTATGGATGTACGAGCATCTGTGGGTCAGAGCCGGCCAGGCTGTGCCGCTGAGCTGAGTGTAACCAAAAGTCGGCAGTCAGAATTCAGAAGTCTGATTCAGAAGGATTTGAATAATGAATGAACCGCGCGTGCCGCTTAATCCTGATGCCTTAAAGTTGGAGCCCAACGGCTTGGTCAATTACCCGCCAATTGAAAAATGGGACGATTGGGTTGAGTACGACACGGCGCAATGGCCGCGCAAGGTCGAGAAGCATTGCCGGATCATTCCGACGATTTGTTTCAACTGCGAAGCGGCTTGCGGGCTGGTCGCGGTCGTCGAGATGGACACCAACAAGATCCGCCGCTTCGAAGGCAATCCCGAACATCCCGGCAGCCGCGGCCGCAATTGCGCCAAAGGGCCTGCGACGCTCAATCAAGTGACCGATCCGGAACGCATCCGCTATCCGCTAAAGCGGGTCGGCAAACGCGGCGAAGGTAAATGGGAGCGGGTCAGTTGGGATGAAGTGCTGGACGACATCGCCGGACGGGTTCGCAAGGCGCTCCACGAAGAGCGGCGCAACGAAATCATGTACCATGTCGGCCGTCCTGGCCACGAGCTGCTCTATCATCAACGCATTCTGCATTCCTGGGGCATCGACGGTCATAACAGCCACACTAATGTTTGCTCGGCCGGCGCCCGCGCGGGTTACGCTTTCTGGTCCGGCATCGACCGGCCGTCGCCCGATCATGCCAATGCGCGCTTTATTTTGCTCTTGAGCTCGCACCTGGAGACCGGTCACTATTTCAATCCTCACGCCCAGCGGATTATCGAAGCCAAAGAAGCCGGCACCAAGATTTGCGTCATCGACACGCGGCTCTCCAACACCGCGTCGAAGGCGGACTATTGGATGTCGACCTGGCCCGGCAGCGAGTCGGCCGTGCTCCTGGCGATGTGCAATGTGCTCCTGCAAGAGGATCTGTTCGACCGCGAGTTCGTGCGTCACTGGGTCAATTGGGAAGAATATTTGCGCGAAGAACATCCGGACAAGCAGGTAAGTTTTGCCAGCTTCGTTGCCGTGCTCAAAGAAGTCTATGCCCAGTACACCCCTGAATTCGCCGCCAAAGAGGCCGGCATCGAGCCGGGTGTGATCGTCGCAGTGGCTCACGAGGTCGCTAAAGCGGGTTCGGCGTTTGCCGCTCATGTTTGGCGCAACACCGCGGCCGGCAACCTCGGCGGCTGGCAAGTCGCCCGGGCTCTGCAATTTCTCAGCGTCCTGGTCGGCGCCGTCGGCACCGTTGGCGGCACCGCGCCCAATGCGGCGAATAAGTTCATTCCAGCGCCGCCGTTGATGCCGCCGCCATCGAAGGTGTGGAATGAGCTGCTGATTCCGAAAGAGTTTCCGCTGGCGTTTTTCGAGATGAGTTTTCTCTTGCCGCACTTCATCAAAGAAGGGCGCGGCAAATTGGCGATGTACTTTACCCGCGTCTACAACCCGGTGTGGACCAACCCGGACGGCATGAGCTGGATCGAGATGCTGTCCGACGAGAGCAAAATCGAACGTCATGCTTGTCTAACCCCGACTTGGAGCGAGACCGCGTGGTTTGCCGATTACGTTCTGCCGATGGGTCATGGTTCCGAGCGCCATGATGTGATGAGCCAGGAGACCCAGGCGGCGCGCTGGATCGGCTTCCGCCAGCCGGTTCTGCGCGTCGCTTTGGAAAAGCAGGGCAAGAAATTCAACACCACCTACGAAGCCCATGAAGCCGCCGGCATCGGCCAGGTGTGGGAAGAAGACGAATTTTGGATCGAGCTGTCCTGGCGCGTCGATCCCGACGGTTCCATGGGCATTCGCAAGTATTTCGAATCGCCCTACGAGCCCGGCAAAAAGATGACGGTGGACGATTACTATCGCTGGATGTTCGAGAATAGCGTGCCGGGACTCCCGGAAGCGGCAGGCAAGCAAGGATTAACCCCGCTCGAATACATGCGCAAGTACGGCGCGTTTTTGATCGAAGACAACGTTTACAAAGTCCACGAAGCTACGGTAAAGAGCGCCGATCTCGCCGACTCGACGGTCGATGCAACGACCAAAATCGTCGCCAAAAATGGCGCGGCGCTGGGCGTCGAAATCGACGGCAAGGCTGTGGTCGGCTTTCCGACGCCGTCGCGCAAGTTGGAATTCTTTTCTAAGACGATCAAGGATTGGAAGTGGCCCGAGCATGCCATCCCCGGTTACATTAAGAGCCATGTCCATCCCGACAATATCGACATTAATGCCGGCGAGATGTTGCTCCTGCCGACTTTCCGTTTGCCGACGTTGATCCATACGCGTTCGGGTAATGCCAAGTGGCTCTATGAGATTTCCAATCGCAACCCGCTCTGGTTAAATTCCACGGACGCGCAGAACTTCGACGTCAAAACCGGCGACCTTTTGAAAGTCCACACCGAGATTGGCTATTTCATCGATAAGGTTTGGGTCACCGAAGGGATCAAGCCCGGCGTCATCGCCTGCTCGCATCATCTCGGCCGCTGGCGTTTGGCAGAGGATCAAGGCGGAGAGCGGTGGTCGACGGCGCTGGTCGACTTGAAGCAAATGGGCGAGGGCAAATGGATGATGCGGACGATCCACGGCATCCAGCCGTTCAAAAGCGGCGATCCCGATTCCTCACGCATCTTTTGGCAGGACGGCGGCGTCCATCAGAATTTAACTTTCCCGGTGCAGCCCGATTTTATCAGCGGCCAGCACTGCTGGCATCAAAAGGTACGGGTGACGAAACCAGGTCCCGACGACAAGTACGGGGACGTCTTCGTCGACACCAACAAGTCGCATGAGGTGTACAAGAAGTGGATGCTCAAGACCCGCCCGGCTCCGGGACCGAACAATCTGCGCCGTCCGCTCTGGCTGCCGCGCTCGTACAAACCGGCGCCGGAAGCGTACTATTTCAAGAAGGATGAAGGATAAGCAGGATTCGGAAGTTTGGCCGCAACGAACGCAGAGGGCACATAAAATATCCAGGAGGAAATCCGACAAGGGGCGTATCGCATATGCTTTGGGGGCTGAGCTTAGGTGCGTGTTTTGTACGCATAACTTATCGTCATGTTAGGCAGGGGTCGGTCATTTCGCCCACTTGCGGTTCTTTCACAACTCACAGATCCAACTCCAATCGCTTTTCCCGGCAGTAGTTCGATATCGCTTCAAGAAACGGGTCACCGAGATCGGCAAGCTTCTTTTCACCGACACCGCGGATGTTCAGTAAGGAACCAAGGGACCCTGGCCGGGTGCGCGCCATGTCGCGCAGGGTGGCGTCGTTGAATAGGACGTAGGCGGGCACGCCGCGTTGGTCGGCGAGTTTTCTGCGCAAGCTTCGCAGCGCTTCGAACAATCCCTCGTCGACGTTTTCCCACGACTTTTCGTCGAAGCGGGTCTTTTTCACTTTCACTTTAATCTTCGGTTCGACGAGCTGAACGCTGCGTTGACCTTTTAGGACTTCACGCGAGGCGTCGTTCAGGCGCAGCACGGGATACTCTTCGTCCGTCCGTTCTAACAGGCCGTTATCGATGAGTTGGTACACCATGTTAGTCAGGCTCTTGCGATCAGTGTCTTTCATCAGGCCGTGGGTGCTGAGTTTGTCGTGGCCCCAGCGGCGCACCCGTTCGGTGTCGGCGCCAGCGAGGACGTCGACGATGTGCGCGGCACCAAAGCGCTCGCCGACGCGGGCGACGCAGGAAAGGATTTTTTGCGCCGTCACGGTGCCGTCGGCCAATCCCTCAACTTCGCTGAGACAGACATCGCAGGCTTCGCAATTTTGCTTGGGATAGGGCTGGCCGAAGTATTCCGACAATTTTCTGTGCCGGCAGTGGATCCCACTGCATAACTGGCGCATGTGATCGAGCAACTGGCGTGAGGCGGCTATAGTTTCCGGCGCAGTCTCGGCGTCGCTGGCGTTGCGGGTGATGAGCGAATCCCAGCGCATGGCGTCGGCGGCAGAGTAGAGCAGCACGCATTCGGCTTCCAAGCCGTCGCGCCCGGCGCGGCCGGTCTCCTGCTGGTAGTGCTCGATGGATTTCGGCATGGCGGCATGGATAACGCAGCGCACGTCACTGCGATCGATGCCCATGCCGAAGGCGACCGTCGCAGCGACCACGTCGAGCGCTTCCGACGTGAACTCTTCCTGGGTGCGTCGCCGTTGATCGGGCTCCATGCCGGCGTGATAGAAGGCCGCGCGGATGTTGTTGGTTTGGAGAAACTTGGCCATCGATTCGGTGTCGTTGCGGCTGATGCAATAAACGATCGCCGCTTGATTGCGGTGGCGCTTCAATATTTCCAACACCTGACCGCGGGCGTCGACGCGCGGCACAATGCGATAGACCAGGTTGGGCCGGTCGAAAGTGCCGACCAGCAGTTCGGGATTATGCAGCTTCAACTGCTGGGCGATGTCGAGGCGCACTCGCTCCGTTGCGGTGGCGGTGTAGGCGTGGAGACTGGCTTTGGGAAAATGTTTTTTTAGTTCCGCCAGACGGCGATACTCCGGGCGAAAATCATGGCCCCAATGGCTGATGCAATGGGCCTCGTCGATGGCGAAAGCATGAATCTTGATCTTCTCGGCCAACTGCAAGAAATGCGGCATGAGCAAGCGTTCCGGCGCGACGAAGAGCAATTGATAGCGGCCGGCGAGGAATTGCGCTTCGGTGTCATGCACCGCGTGGGCGGGCATGCCGCTGTAAAGCGCGCCGGCCGGATAGCCGCACTCGCGCAGGCCGTCGACCTGATCTTTCATCAGCGAGATCAGCGGCGAGATGACAATGTCGGTACGCTTGGCCACGGCCGCGGGAATCTGGTAGCACAGCGACTTGCCGCCGCCGGTGGGCATAACGACCAAAGAGTCGCGGTGATCCAATTCAGCGCGGATCGCCTGCTCCTGCAGCGGCCGCAGCTCATTGTAGCCCCAATAGCGCCGCAGGGTATCGAGGATGGCACTATTCGAAGATTGTGTTGTTGAATGCTCTAGTTTCACAAGGTCAAGCAAAACACGACACCGGTTATGGAGTCAATGAAGCGAAAGACTAGGCAAGAGGCATTAGGTAGCAGGCAATAGTAAATACGAAATCACGGGCGTCCGATTTTGAATCTGAAATTTGGAATTTGGAATTCTTCAAATCCCCTCGCCCAAACCGCGTTGCCGGTAGATCGGCGTGCGATTCCACTCCAAGGCTTCCTGGATTTTGCGCGGTAGGGGCGGTTTTCGCGAGGTCATGAATTGGATGAATTCGTCGCGTGAGGCGATGGTCAATCGTGGGTTTTTTTGTTTTTCATCACCCAGGGTCGATACCGCTTCGCGGTAGTCGTGGCCGGGATAGACGCGGAGCTCGTTCGCCAGCGCCTGCAAGCGGCGCAGGCTGTCCCATTGTTGCTCGGCGCTGCCGCCGGGCAGGTCGGTGCGGCCGCAGCCGCCGATGAGCAAGGTGTCGCCGGTGAAAACCCGGTCGTTGAATAGCAGACACATGGAATCTTGCGTATGGCCGGGCGTGTAGATCACCTTGAGCGTCTGCTTGCCGAAGCGAATTTCCTCACCGTCTTCAACCCTGATATCGACATAGGGCGCATCGGTGGCGCGATGCATGACCACCTTGACACCGTAGCGCTCGCGCATGAGTTTGCAGGCGGAATTATGGTCCGCATGGGTATGCGTGTCGACGACATAGAGCAGTTCTGCGCCGAAAAAATCGACCAAACCTGCGTAGTCATCGGTTTTGTCGATCTCGGGATCGACGACCACACAAAGCTTTTCCTGGGCGCAGCCCAACACGTAGGATAGGCAGCCGCTAGAGCGAATCTGTTCGAAGATGATGTCGTTGCCGCTCATTGGGGTATTGCGCTATTTTGGCTTGTTAGTCTCGATACTTGTCGTCACGTGCGATTTGTTTTGTTCACCACGAAGCCACGAAGGACACGAAGGCTTCAGATCATCTAAACTCCGAACTTCGTGATCTTCGTGTCCTTCGTGGTGAACACATCTTCTCACGGTAAACCCGCAAGACCGGAATCTCACCGCGCCGGCACCGGAATGACCGTGCCTTTTTCCATGTTGTAACGGCTGCGGTCGATCTTATCCAAGTCGTAGCTCAAGAAGCGGAAAACCACGCCAGGACCTTCAACTGCGTTGGTCGAGTGAATGTCACCCTTGACGTAGGGAACCACGGCGCCGGGAGTGAGGCGATCGAGACGCTCTTTTGCCAACGTGCATTTGCCCGGTTGCGAGCCATCGTCGGTCCGTTTGTACTTGGTGATTTCAGTAAGGCCGGAAAAGGCGCCGTAGACGACCCAGCAGGGGCCGTGATCGTGGGGCGTGTTGCCGTGGCCTTGTTTGTGGACATGGCCCATTTGAATGAAGCCATGCTCGGCGTCGCGATAGAGCTCTCGGGATGGTTTGCCGTCGCGAATGATCTCGGCCATCCAGGGATCGTCGGGACTCGTCGAGGCGAAAAGTTTTTCCATCAGCCCGGCGACTTTGTAGGGTAGCTGCGGGTCCTTGCCATCACCCCAGACGGCGCGCACTTCGGCGATATAGCGGTCAAATGCGTTGTCGGCTCTCTGTTCCTGTAATGCCATAAAAAAACCTCCTTTGATTGCTTTCTTGATAGCACTTTTAGCAGCGTTTCGTCTACCAGCGCCAACTGACGGTTCGGGTTCATGCCCAGTCCTGCGAGTGTAGGTCGAATAGAATTTTCGCTGTGCTGGAAATGACAATTCTAAATTAGCCGTCAGCTCGAACGAAGTGAGGGATCGTTCCGATGTAAGCTACCACTATAGCGCCGGGTGGATTGACAGTCCTCGGCGGGCTCTGCTACCACTTGGAAAAGTTTTTTAAATCTGGAGATCCAATGGCCATTGAAGCTCAAGAACTGCGCCGCGTAATGGGGCACTTCGCCACCGGTGTTACCGTGATTACGACCAAAGATGCCGACGGCGCGCCGCAAGGTTTGACGGCCAATGCTTTCATGTCGCTCTCGCTCAATCCGCCGTTGGTGATCATCAGCGTCGATAAGGGGGCTACCTGCTACAACTGCTTTGCGCCGGGGAATGGGTTTACCGTGAACTTTTTGAGTGAGGATCAGGAAGATATCTCGCGCCGTTTCGCGACCAAGGGGATCGACAAATTCGCCGATTTGAAATGGCATGCGGGCGGCAACGGTGTGGCGCTCATAGATGGCGCGTTGGGTCAGGTGGAGTGCAAGATTACCGCCTGTCATGGCGGCGGCGATCACACCATCGTGGTCGGCGAGATTCTCAACGTCGCCGCCGAGGGCGAACGGCCGTTGCTATTTTTCAAAGGCAAGTATCAGAAGCTGCCGGCGGCGTAAAAAAAGCGCGACCCGCCGGTCGCCCCTACAACCGATTGGTTTCGGATATTATGCTCCTAAGGCCAGGGCGTTGATGCACGGCACACCGTTAATCAAGGTGCGGGTCTTGCCATTGGAGTCCACGTTAACGACTTCACCGTCGGCGGTGGCAACCAAGACGCCGTTGCCGTCGGCGTTCGGACACATCTCCATGACGCCGCCGCTCATCTGATCGGTAAGAAACTCCCAACTGGCGCCATCCTGTGATTTGAAGATCGCCGTCTTGGCGCGTCCCGCGCGCAGCCAGGTGCGCGGCCGATCTTGCGTGATGCCGAGATAAATATTGCCCTGGTCGTCTTCGGCGAGCGCATTGCCGTAGGTCCGGCCTCCCGCCGGGGTGACCGGTTCCCATTTGTTGCCGCGATCGGTGCTGCGGGCGACTCCTTCGCCGCAGGCCGCCACCAATAGGCCAGGCTTCTTGTTTGCCGACAAAATTTGATGCAGATCGGGATCGGTGAGCCCGTCATTGCGCTTGACCCAGTTCACGCCGTCGTCGTCGCTTACCAAAATTCCCCCGACTTCGATGCCGGCATAGAGCCGGTTGCCGGAAGCCTTCTCCGTGGTCAGCACGCGGGTGCGCGGTGCCAAGTCCGGATTGGGAGGAAAGGTACCGCCAAAGGCGCCTTGGCGAATGCCTTTTACTTCCTGCCAGCCACTGCCGTCTTTGTGCAGATAAAGCGCGGCGGGACGAGTGCCGACTAAAACTTTGCCGGGTAAGGCGAGCATCGCCGACATCTCCAAAATCGGCACGTTGGGTTCGGCGCGCTTCCAGTCTTTGCCGCCGTCTTGGCTGACGAACATACCGGAGTGCTCGGTGCCGGCGTAGACATGTTTGGCATCATGGGGATCCACCTGGATACAGCTCATCTGCCAGAACGTTAGCGCTCGGTCGGTCTGTTCCCAATTCTCGCCGCGCCGTTCATATCGGTACCAGCCGGAGTGGGTGGCGAGGTGAAGCGCATTCTTTTCATTAGCAGCCATGGAATCCTCCAAATAATTTGCTTGATTTAGTTCGACACTCGGAGCTTACGCCCGGTGGGGAATTGGCGTCAAGACTTTAACGATTAAGATCCTGATTCGCTTTCATGGTGCTCCGTTGCATTGATTCGCGGAGATTTCTCGCTTTGCTCGAAATGACAAACTTAATCGTCATTGCGAGCGCATCGTGCAAACCTGTCGAAATGAACTGCAGCAGGATTAGCTCTGTTGCCACAGATCTTCGAATTGCTTGATCGATCCCGGCGCAAAACCGGCGTAGTGATTGTTGAAGAAGGCGTAGGTTTTCACACCCTTGTCGGTGATTGTTTTTAGTTCGCTGATCCAGATCTTCATTTCGTCGGACTTGTCTTCGATCAGTTTGTCCCAGCGTTTGGTTTTGGCCTCGATCGCTTTGCGGTCGCCGATGAAGCGCACATAGGCGAAGTCGCTGGTGACCAGGTCGAGCGCTTTGGCCAAGGTATCGATGCGCGGCATCCACGCTTGCGCCACCAGTGCGAACGCCACCTGGTGGTCGCGCAGCATTTCGAGGAAGTCCCAGCTGAGCCAATTCTTGTTGCGAATTTCCAACGCGAACTTGAATTCCTTAGGCAGACTTTGGAGAAACGGTTTGAGCAAGTTATCGAAGGGCTGGCGCGACGGAAAGGCGTTACGATTGAAATAGGGAAATTGCAACAGCAGCGGCCCCAAACGGTCGCCCAGGAGCGATATGTTGTTCAAAAACGTCGTGAACTCGGCTTGGCAATCCTTCAGCACCTTTTCGTGCGTGATCACGCCGGGAACCTTGGCGGCAAAAATAAATCCAGGCGGGGTTTTTTCACGCCAACTCGCCACCACATGTGGCGGCGGGATGCTGTAGTAGGTGGAGTCGATCTCGACAGCGGGAAACTTGCGCGCGTAGGCCTCGATGAACTGTCCTGGTTTCAGGTTGGCCGGGTAAAAGGATCCCAGCCAATCGCTGCTCGACCAACTGGAAGTGCCGACGAGTAAATTCGCGGGGAAAGGCATGGCTACTTTTCACCATATCGGCGGCGCCCGTTCAATAGAGGTTCTTGCAGTTATTGCATGAATATAACACTTCGTCCTGACCACGAAGGCGCGAAGGACACGAAGTTTGGAAATCGGGAATTCCGAGCCCTTCGTGAACTTCGTGTCACCTTAAAAAAATTACGTTCGGGGGATGATCTCCAGCCAAATGGAAGAGGTCACCCGGGGTTCCGTCATACCCGCGGAAGCGGGTATCCAGGCTAATTCGGCGGAAAACAAACCTGGATTCTCGCCTGCGCGGGAATGACGATTCGAGCAGAGTAACAGGTGGCGGGGAATCCATCGGTTTTCAAAGTCTGTAGACGAGCGCAAGCTCATAAACACTTCGTGTTGAAAGGTCTATTCGATTATCTTGCGACATCCCCTCGCGAGGTTCTGCAGCTCGACAACAAGGCCGAACCGACAACTTTCGATTGACTTCCCGTTACCTTGCGTTTACTTTTATGGAAACATTGTTGTTTCCATTCTATTGACCGATCGCCCATGGATACCTACGATAGCAAGACCGCCAGCCGCATTGTCGGTGTCAGTTTGCGCCAGTTGCAATACTGGGACGAGCAGAAGTTTTTGCGGCCGTCGATCAAACTTGCCGGCGGCCGGGGCACCAAGCGGCTTTATTCGTTTCACGACCTGGTTTGTCTGAAGGTGGTCAAGGACCTGGCGCGCTACGGTTTCAGCCTGAAGAAAATCCGCCGCTGCTTGCGGCCATTGAAAGAACAGACCGACCCGTCGGTACGCCCCCCCGAGTCGCTGCGCTATCTCACCGATGGCGAAGAGCTGTTCGTCATCACCAGCGACCGGCAGAAGATTCTCCATGCGATGGAGCGGCAATTTGTGCTGTCGCTGGGGATCGGCAATTTGGTGCGCGAACTCGATGGCGCGGTCAAGCGGTTTGGCGGTGTCGCCAGTAAGCCTAATCGGGCAACCCGGCAGCTCGACACGGGACGGAGCGGCTCGGCCTGAACGCCATGGACGGAACCAAGGTCACGCCGATGATGCAACAGTACTTCCAGATCAAGGAGCGGTACCAGGACGCCATCTTGTTTTTTCGCCTCGGCGATTTCTACGAGATGTTTTTCGAAGATGCCCATGTGGCGTCGAAAATTCTCGACATCACGCTGACCTCGCGCAACAAGAGCGACGAGGGCTCGGTGCCGCTGTGCGGCGTGCCCTATCATTCGGCGCAGCCGTATATTCAAAAGCTGCTCGAAGCCGGCCACAAAGTCGCGGTGTGCGAGCAGGTGGAAGATCCGGCGCTGGCCAAGGGCGTGGTCAAACGGGAAGTCGTGCGGGTGATCACGCCGGGGACAGTGACGGCGGATGAAGCCCTCGACGTTCGCGGCAACAATTTTCTCGCCGCGGTGTGCCAGGGCGAAGCGAGCTACGGCCTGGCCGTGAGCGATATCACCACCGGCGAGTTCCGCTGCACCGAGACCGCCGACGAGCAGGCGTTTCTCGACGAACTCGGCCGCGTCCAGCCCAGCGAAATCTTGCTGGCGACGCGCGATGGCCGGCTGCGCGAGCGCATTTATAAAGAATACCCGGCGATCCATCTAACTTCGCTGCCCGACGAGAGCTTTGCCGATGCGACCGCCACTGGCCCGAGCCATGAAGCGGATATCCCTGCTCAAGGCGCTCGCGCGGCGGCGGCGATCGTCAATTATCTCACTGCTAACATTCCCGAGTCGGTAAAGCTGTTGCGCGATTTGCATGGCTATGTGGTCTCGAACTTTTTGATTCTTGACGAAATCACCCGAGTCAATTTGGAGCTGCTAACCACCGCTCAGGGGGAGCGGCGCGGTTCGCTTTTGGCAATTCTCGACCGCAGCCAAACTGCCATCGGGGCGCGCCGATTGCGCCAGTGGCTGCTCTATCCGTTGCTCGACAAAATGGAGATTCGCGCCCGCTATGACGCGGTGCAAGAATTGGCCGAAGGTTTCGCAGTACGGGAAGAACTCAAGCTGCGTTTAGCAAAAATTCAGGATCTCGAACGGCTCAGCGGCCGCGTGTTGTCCGGCAGCGCGACGCCGAAAGACTTGGTCGCGATCAAACAAACTCTAGCCGCGGCCAGCGCCGTGCGCGAGCTGGCCGCCGGATTCGCCGCACCGTTGCTGGTCGGTCTTTGCGCGAGTCTGAAGGATTTGCCGGAAGTCGTCGGTCTCATCGAACGGGCGATCGTCGACGACCCGCCGTTTGCGTTCAAAGAAGGCGGTTTTATCCGCGCTGGCTTCGACGCCGAGCTTGACGAGATTCGCGCCATGCGCAGCCATGCCAAGGATTGGATCGCTCAGTTCGAGACCGGCGAGCGCAAGCGCAGCGGTATCGCGTCTCTGAAAGTCCGTTACAACCGGGTGTTCGGCTACTACATCGAAGTTACCAACAGCCAGTTGAAATCTGTACCGGAGAACTACATTCGCAAGCAGACCCTGGCCAATGGTGAGCGCTATATTACGCCCGAGCTCAAGGAATACGAAGCCAAGGTGCTCAATTCGGAAAGCCTGATGGAAAAGATCGAGGCGAATCTGTTGACCCAGGTGCGCGAGCGAGCGGCGCTGCATTATCCGGCGCTCAAGGCGATGGGCAACGCGCTGGCGATTTTGGACGTGCTCACGGCATTGGCCGATGTCGCCGAAGCGCAGCGCTTCGTACGCCCGCGCGTCGATAACAGCACCGTTTTGAATATCCGCGAAGGGCGCCATCCGGTGGTCGAGAACGCGGTCGGGCGCGGCGCGTTTGTCCCTAACGACTGCAAGATCGATGCGGATTCCGAGCAAATCCTGTTGCTCACCGGACCCAACATGGCGGGTAAGTCGACCTACATGCGCCAGAACGCCTTGATCGTTATCATGGCGCAGATGGGCGGCTTCGTACCCGCGGCCGAAGCGCAGATCGGCATCGTCGACCGGATCTTTACGCGCATCGGCGCGGCGGACTCTTTGGCCCGGGGCGAGTCGACTTTTATGGTCGAAATGAAGGAGACGGCGAATATCTTGCACCATGCCAGCCGGCGCAGTTTGATCCTGCTCGACGAAGTGGGGCGCGGCACCAGCACCTTTGACGGTATTTCCATCGCCTGGGCGGTGGCCGAGTCGCTGCACGAATGCCGCGAGCGGCCGCGCACGCTGTTCGCCACCCACTATCATGAACTGACCGAGCTGGCGCTCAACCATGAGCGCATCAAGAATTTCAACTTCGCCGTCAAAGAGTGGCGCGGCGAAATTATTTTTCTGCGCAACTTGGTCGCCGGCGCGGCGAGCCACAGCTACGGCATCCATGTGGCGCGATTGGCCGGCATGCCGGCGCCGGTGATCGAACGGGCCAAGGTCATACTGGCTCAGTTGGAAGACAGCCAGAGCGTGGCACCGAGCTCCATGGGTAAGCGCCGCGCCGAGGAAAAGAACGAGTTGCCGGTGCAGATGGGTTTGTTCAATGCCGCCAGCGATCGGCTGCGCGATCGTTTGACCCAACTCGATGTCGCCAATCTGACGCCGATCCAAGCATTGAACCTGCTCTATGAGTTGAGCGAGCAAGCCAAGAAGTGATGGGAGATGAATGGGAGTATCTATGATGATGCAAAGGCGAAGTCTTACTCGATGGATAGCGGTAGTAGCGCTGACGGGGCTCATCCTCTGGCCGGAAAGCAGGCTGTTGGGCCAAGTACGCAACGATCCGATGCCAAAAGAACCGTTGCCCGGTTATGGGCAATCGAGTGCGCCAAAGCCCGTTGACAATGACGGGTTGACGCCGGCCGCACCATACCGCCCGGCCGAGGAGGAAAAGAGCCCCGCGCCTACCGCAGTGGTACCGAACACCGCGACCCCGCTGGTTTCAGACAAGGTTCAAGTCACCGGTTTGCGTTTTTTATCGTCGAAAAATTTTACCCGGGTCATGTTGGATCTATCCCAAGACGCTAAATATGAAGTCAAGCGGCTGAAGGAGGATGCCGCCAAGGGCGTCCCGCCGCGCATCTATATCGATATCACCGCGGCGCGCTTGGCGATGACCTCAAAAGAACCGGTGCCAGTGGATGACGGCCTGTTGCGCCAGGTGCGCCTTGGCCAGTATAGCGCCGACGTGGTGCGCGTGGTTTTGGACATGACCAGCTTGATCGATCACAAAGCGTTCATTCTGCCGGATCCGTATCGGCTCGTGATCGACTTGCAGGGTCAGACGATGGCGGAGTCGAGCGCCGCCAAGGAGGTACCGGCAAAGGTTGAGCGTAGCCCGCGGTCCAGTACGACGGTCAAAGACAAGAAACCGAATCTTCCGATGGGAAGTCCCACGGGCATTCGCAAGATCGTTATCGATCCAGGGCATGGCGGCAAAGATCCCGGGGCCATCGGCGTCGGCGGCATCACGGAAAAAGATCTGGTCTTAAGCGTCGCCAAGAAACTCGCCGTCAAACTCAGGAACGAGATGGGCGTTCAGGTCGTGTTGACCCGCAAAGACGACCGATTCATCGCTCTTGAGGACCGCACCTACCTCGCCAATGCCGAAGACGCCGATCTGTTTATTTCCCTGCATATGAATGCTAGCCCTAATGCCGATGCCCGCGGCGTCGAAACTTATTATCTGGACAATACGACCGATGAAGCGGCGATGCGCTTGGCAGCCAGGGAAAATAGCAGTGCGCGTAAGAACGTCTCTGATCTGCAATTTATCTTGAGCGATATGACACAGAACATGAAACTCGAGGATTCGATCACCCTGGCGCACCGCCTGCAGCAGTCGGTGGTCGGTGGCATGGGTAAAGCGGTCGGCGAGGTGCGCGATCTCGGCGTCAAGAAGGCGCTCTTTTATGTCCTAGTCGGCGCTCGCATGCCGAGCGTCTTGGTCGAAATGTTTTTCGTCACCCATCGCGTCGAAGGACCGGCGATGAGCCGGGAGGCCAATCAGGACGCCATGGTCAATTCGCTGTTCGAAGGCATTCAGAAATACGCTCAGTCGGTCATGATCGCTAAAACTTTATAATCGCCACTTATGGATGCTGTCGCCATCGCATTGGGCTTATTGCAGGATAGTCAGGTCGAGGTCGATCTCAAGGCGCTCGGCCGGAGCTACCTTGACCGGGGCCGGCGCGTATTGTTCGAGCGCCATCGCCAAGGCGCCGGCGGTATGGAAGTCGCGGCGGCGTACTCGACGGTGATGGATCACCTGATCCGCTATTTGTTTAGCTCTTTGAGCGCCGAACTCTTACCGCGCTTTCGCGGTCAGGGAGCCGGGCTGGCATTGATTGCTCAAGGCGGTTTTGGCCGCGGCGAGCTCAATCCTTATTCCGACATCGATCTGTTGTTTTTGCACAGCGGCAAGGTCAATCCGTTTTTTGCCGCTCTCAACGAACGGGTGCTGCACACCTTGTGGGATTTGGGATTGGATGTCGGCCATGCCACCCGTAGCATCGCTGATTGCATTCGCTTGGGCGAATCGGACATGAAGATCCGTACGGCACTGCTCGACGCGCGTTTTCTCTGTGGTGACTTTCAGCTGTTTGGCGGATTCGGTAAAATCCTTGAAAGCAAATTGCTTAAAAAAGGCATCGGCCGCTTCGTGCGCGAGAAAGTCGATGAGAGCAGCGCCCGTCATAAGGCCTACGGCGGTTCGGTCTATTTGCTCGAACCCGAGGTCAAAGAGGGTTTGGGCGGCTTGCGCGACATCCAGACCGCCCGCTGGATCGCCCGGGCCACAGTTAAAGCCAAGGATCTAGACACTCTCGTTAATCGCGGCGTGATCAGCGCTGCGGATTTAGCCGCTCTCAAGGAGTCGCAGGACTTTCTCATGCGCGTGCGCAATGAAATGCACTTTACCACCGGCAAGCATCAAGACCAGCTGACCTTCGAGCAGCAAGAAAAAGTCAGCGAAGCCTTGGGATTTGAGAGCGAGGGAACGTTGCGCGGCGTCGAAGTGTTCATGCGCGCGTACTACTTGCACGCCATGCAGATCAGCCGCTTGTCGGAATTGATCGTCCACCGGGTCACCGATTGCGACAAGCCGCGTTTTACCGAAAAGCTGATATTCGGCCGGGCGTTGCGCGAGGGCGTGCGCATTTCCAAGGGTCATGTAACGATTACTAAGCCAGAGGTTCTCAAAAGCGATCCGGCGAATCTCATTCGCATCTTCGACGATGCGCAAAAGTATCGCTGCCAAGTGAGCCATGAGACTCGCGAGCTTTTGCGCGGCCATCTCGACTCGATCGACGAAGAATTTCGCCGCTCGGAAGCGGCCAACCGGCCTTTTTTCTCGATCCTCAAATGGAAAGACTCGGTTTACGAAACCCTGGTGGAAATGCACCGGGCCGGGGTGCTGGGCGCGTTCATTCCCGAGTTTAACCACCTGCTGTGCATGGTGTTGCACGATGCCTATCACACCTACACCGTCGATGAGCATTCGCTGATGTTGATCCAGGAAATCGAGCGCTTGCGCGCCGGCAGCTATGTATCGTCGTTGCCGCTGCTCACCCAGGTCGCACGCGATGCCGAAAAGATCGAGCTGCTCTACCTGGGCATGATGTTTCATGACATCGGCAAGGGGTTCGGCGGCGGCCATTCGGAGATCGGCGCGAACCTGGTGCGCACCATCGCCCGGCGCATGAAGCTCAATGCCGACGATGGGGCGCTGGTGGAATTTCTTGTGCGCCATCACTTGCTCATGACCAATACGGCGTTTCGCCGCGATCTCGAAGATGATCGAACCATCTTCGAGTTCGCCAAAATCATGGGCACGGTGAACAACCTGAAGATGCTCTATCTCTTGACCTTTGCCGATGTCAAAGCGGTGGGCCCCGATGTTTGGAATCCTTGGAAAGCCTCGCTCTTGGGCGAGCTCTATGTAAAAGCGCTCAATCTTTTGGAAGAAGCGGAGAAGGGCGAGTTACCCCGCGAGGATGTCCGCGCCGTGCTACGCCGCATCCACGGCCGCGTGCGGCGCCACTTGCTCGCGCTGCCGCAATCCGAGGCGCGGGTCGATGATTTTATCGACAAGATGCCCGACCGCTATTTTCTCTCGACACCGGAAACCGATATTGCCAAGCATTTCGTTTTGATGGACAAGTACCGCGGCAAAGGCGCACTTTCCTATGTCGAGCATTTCCCCGAACGCAACTGTAGTTCGGTGGTGATCTGTACCGACGACCGGCCCGGTCTATTTGCCTCGATCACCGGAGTTTTGACTTCGCTTAGTCTCAATATTCTCAACGCGCGGATCTTCACCGCCAGCGACGGCCGGATTCTCGACGTGTTTCGCATTTCGCACAGCGGCCGGCCCGAGCTGGTCATGGCCGAGGCGAAATGGGCGAAATTCAAAACCGTCTTGGACAATGTCTTGGAAGGCAGGGCCGATGTCGTGCGCATGGTTGAGGCGGCCAAACCGTCGCTCTATCTGCTCAAACGCGCGCCAAAGGTGTCGACGGTCATCAACATCGACAACGAAGCCTCGGACGATTTTTCCATCGTCGAAATCTTTACCGATGACCGCATGGGCGTGCTGTTTAACATCACCCATAGCTTGCATCTGCTGGGATTGTCGATTCACGTCGCCAAGATTTCCACCAATGTGGATCAAGTCGCCGACGTGTTTTATGTCACCGACAGCTCCGGCAAGAAGATCGCCGGTGCCGAGCGTCTCGAAGAAGTCAGAAGTTATCTATTCCGAAGTCTGGCGCCGCACGATGTTACAAACGAAAGACGCGCTGAGCCCGTATATTGATTCGTTCCTCTCGATGCTCACCGTCGAGAAGGGGCTGGCGAAAAACACGCTTGACGCCTACAGCCGAGATCTCGCGGGCTTGTCCGATTATCTCATCAAACAGAAGGTGGCAGACTGGCGCGAAGTCGATGCAAGCCTCATTCGCGCTTATGTCAGCTCGCTGCGCGTAAAAGGACTCAGCGCTAAGAGTATCGCCCGCCATGTCGTGACGCTGCGCCGGTTGCTGCGCTTCCTGCAGACCGAGAGTCTCATCAAAGACAATCCCATGCCGGCGCTGTTGCCGGCGCCGGGCCAGCGCAAACTGCCGCAGACCTTGTCTACTGCCGACATCCAAAGCCTGCTCAATCAACCTAATGCCAACGAACCGCTGGGCGCCCGCGATCAAGCGATGTTCGAACTGCTCTATGCTACCGGTCTACGGGTGTCCGAGTTGGTTCGATTGCAAACCCACGAAGTCAATTTTCAAGGCAACTACGTGATCGTCAAAGGCAAGGGCTCGAAGGTGCGCGCCGTGCCGTTCGGCAACTACGCCCGCGAAAAGTTGAATGCTTTCATGACCGACGCCCGGCCACGCTTGCTCAAGAGGAAAGATAAGTCCGTATATCTTCACCAACCGCTCCGGCAAGCCGCTCAGCCGCCAAGGCTTCTGGAAACTGATCCGACGCTACGCTCTGACCGCCGGTATCGACAAGCGCGTAACGCCGCACACCCTACGTCATTCCTTCGCCACCCATTTACTCGAAGGCGGCGCCGACCTGCGCTCGGTGCAAACCATGCTCGGGCACGCCGATATCTCGACGACGCAGATCTATACCCATGTGGATGGAGCGAGGTTGAAAAAGGTGCATCAGCAGTTTCATCCGCGGGAAAAGGGCAGCGGGTAAAATCCTTTTGCTGCTGAGTCACTGGTCTAATCCATTATCCTGCCTTGTGTTTTCCCGATTCATACCGTATTTCTATAGGAGCGAGTCCCCGCGAGAAGGTATTGGAAGACACCATCCAGAAAATTGCCATTTGGGCGATTCCGGTTCTGATAGCTGTGGTATTTCATGAGGTCGCCCACGGATGGGTGGCTAATCGTCTGGGCGATCCGACGGCTAAAAATTTAGGCCGTTTGACGCTCAATCCGATCGCCCATATCGATCTGTTCGGTACAATCCTGGTCCCGGCAATGCTGATACTGGCCCATTCGCCGTTTGTCTTCGGTTATGCCAAGCCGGTGCCGGTGAATTTTTACAATCTGCGCAATCCCAAGCGCGATATGGTGTGGGTGGCTCTGGCGGGGCCGGTGATGAATTTACTGCTGGCGCTGGGGTTCGTGGTCGTTTGGCGGCTCTTCCTGCCGCAAAGCCGGGCGGATTTAGCAAGTTCTGCATTCTTAACTCCGCTGGTCTTGATGGCCCAGGGCGGTTTATTGATCAATATCTCATTGGCGGTGTTCAACCTGTTTCCATTGCCGCCGCTGGATGGCGGGAGGGTTTTGGTTGGACTCTTGCCCGAACCCTGGTCCTCCAAAGTCGCCGGTATCGAGCGCTTCGGCATGTTGGCGCTCATCGGTCTCTTGTATACCGGGGCGATCGATCGGATCATCGACGCGCCGACGGAATTCTTGTTGAAACTTTATTTGGGAATTTTCTGAGTCGAGGAGAAATGGACACCATCGTTAGCGGCATGCGGCCCACCGGACGGCTTCACCTGGGACATTTTTTCGGGGCGCTGACAAATTGGCTCAAGCTCCAAGAGCAGTATCGCTGCTATTTTTTCGTTGCCGACTGGCACGCGCTCACCACCGACTATGCGACGCCGCAGGGGATCAACCAAAATACCATCGAGATGGTCATGGACTGGCTCAGCGTCGGTCTAGATCCGGCCAAGGCCGTCGTGTTTCGCCAGTCGCGGATCAAAGAACACGCCGAGCTGCATTTGCTCTACTCGATGATTGTGCCGGTGCCGTGGCTGGAACGTAACCCGACCTACAAGGATCAGATCAAGGAATTGGTCGGTAAGGATCTGTCGACCTACGGTTTTCTCGGCTATCCGGTGTTGCAGGCCGCCGACATTACGATTTATAAAGCCAACAAAGTGCCGGTGGGCGTTGACCAGGCACCCCATGTCGAATTGACCCGCGAGATCGTGCGCCGTTTCAATCAAGTCTATGCGGAGATTTTTCCCGAGCCCGAGGTGCTGCTCACCGAAATGCAAAAGCTTCCCGGGCTCGACGGCCGCAAGATGAGCAAGAGCTATGGCAATGCGGTGCTGCTCTCCGACACGCCCAAGGAGATCGATCAGAAATTGAGCAAGATGATCACCGATCCGGCCCGGGTACGGCGCTCCGATCCGGGCGAGCCAGAGAAGTGCCCGGCGTTCCAATTTCATAAAATTTATTGCACGCCGGACGAGATCGCCGAAGTATCGCAAGGGTGCCGCACGGCGGGGATCGGCTGTCTCGACTGCAAAAGAATCATGATCAAGCATGTGGTGGCGCAGTTGGGACCGATCACTGAGAAGCGCGCGGCGATGGCGCAAAGGCCGCAGGATGTCGAAGACATTTTGACCGCTGGCAATCAGGCAGCGCGGCAGAAAGCGAGCGAGACCATGAGCCAAGTCAGGGAGACTTTGGGACTGTGAGCACCCGCGTCGAGTTGGAAATCTTCGAGGGGCCTCTCGATCTGCTGCTTCATCTGATCAAGAAGAATGAAGTCAGCATCACCGATATCCCGATCGCGACGATCACCGAGCAATATCTGGCGACTCTCGATCTCTTGCAATCTTTGAGTCTGGACGTCGCCGGCGAGTTCCTGGTGATGGCCTCGACTTTGATTCACATCAAGTCGCGCATGCTCTTGCCGGCAGGCGACGATGGCGACGACGACGAGGATGAAGGCCTCGACCCGCGCGATGAGCTGGTGCGCCGGCTGCTCGAATATCAGCGCTACAAAGAAGCGGCGCAGGATCTCGACCAGCGCGAGGTGCTGAGCCGCGATGTCTTCACCCGCTCGGCTGCGCCCGTCGAAGAAGCCGGACCGCGCGGTTTTCGCGAAGTCTCGGTGTTCGAGTTGCTCGTCGCGTTGAAGCGCATCATCGACCGCCTGCCCAAAGACACTTTTCACGAAGTGACCCTGGAAAAGATTACGGTGCGCGAGAAGATGACCCATCTGCTCGATGTCCTGCGCGCTCAGGGCTCAGTCCTGTTCGAGAACCTTTTCGCCGCGGCGAACTCGCGCATGGAGATCATTGTCACTTTTCTCGCCATGCTGGAGTTGGTCAAGGTCCGGGCGATTCGCATCGTGCAGGAAGTAATGGCCGGACCGATCACCATCGAACCGGCGGCGATCATGGACAGCCTCTGCGAGCAAGCGGTGCTCGAGCAGGTAGAGGAAGAGCCCTATGGAACGTGAGGAAGTTAAATCGATATTAGAAAGCCTGCTGTTCGTCGCCGATGGACCGCTGACCGTGCAGCGTTTCGCCGAAATCTTGGACGGGGTCGATAAGGAGACGATTTTAACGCTGCTCCAGGAGCTGCAGAACGACCTCGAAGCGCCAAGCCGTGGTCTGCAATTGGTCGAGGTCGCCGGCGGTTTTCAACTGCGCACGGCCAAGGTCAACGCTGACTGGGTTAAGAAGTTTCTCGGCGGCCGGCCGGCGCGCATGGGCCGGGCGACTCTGGAGACCTTGGCGATCATCGCCTACCGCCAGCCGATCACCAAAGCCGAGATCGAATCGATTCGTGGCGTCGATGTCGATGGGGTGATTACGACCCTATTGGAGCGCAACTTGATTCGCGCGGTGGCGCGCAAAGATGTGCCGGGACGACCGTTTCTCTATGGCACGACCGCGGAGTTTCTCCAGTTGTTCAATTTGAAAGACCTAACCGAATTGCCAACGCTCAAGGAGACGGACGAGATCTCGTTGCCGGAGATCTCCCGCGACGTGATCCCGCTTGAACAGACTGAGGAAGCGGAAGCGCAATAATTCATGGAACGGTTGCAAAAAATCATCGCCCGGGCGGGTTTAGCATCGCGCCGAGAGGCGGAGCGCTGGATCGTCGAAGGGCGCATCACGGTCAACGGTGCCGTAGTCGATAAGCTGGGTTCACAAGCCGATCCCTTCAAGGACAGCATCAAGATCGACGGTAAGCGCATCAAATCGGCCGCCGCGCCGCTCTATTATGCGCTGCACAAACCGCCCGGCGTGATCACGACCTTGAACGATCCGCAGCATCGCCCTGACATCACGCCTTATATCGCCCGACTCGGCGAAAAACGCCGGGTCTTCCCGGTGGGGCGCTTGGACTACAACACCACTGGGCTGCTGCTCCTGACCAACGACGGCGAATTGGCGATGCGGCTCGCCCATCCGCGCTATGGTGTGCCCAAACTGTATCGGGTGAAATTGAGCGCTTGCCCCACCGAAGACGACTTCGAGATCTTACGTAAAGGCATCCGCTTGGAAGACGGCATGACCGCGCCGGCGCGAGTACGGGTGATCGAGAAGCTGCGCAAAAACGCTTGGGTCGAAATCGAAGTTCACGAGGGCAAGAAGCGCGAAGTGCGCCGCATGTTCGAAGCGCTCAACTATTTCGTAGAGAAACTCATTCGCGTCAAGGTTGGACCGATCGAATTGGGAACGCTACCGATCGGCGAACTGCGGCCTTTGTATCAAAGCGAAGTCATGGCTCTCAAGATCGCCGTGGGACTCGCGAAACCGGGACGTTCAACACCGGAGCGCCGCCCGGTCATCACGCCAAAAAAAAGCGGCGGCTTCAACAGCCGCCGCTCGATTTACACCAACCAGCCGCCCTCTAGTGGCGCAAGGAGCAGAACTCCTCGTAGTCGATAAGTTCTTTGATGGTCGGGCGGTCGCCGCACATCGGACAGTTGGGATCGCGGCGCAATTTGAGCGTGTTGATCTCCATCGTCAGGGTATTGAAATGCAGCAGCCTGCCGACCAGGGTATCGCCCTTGCCGAGAATCAGCTTTACTGCCTCCAACGCTTCAATCACGCCGATCAGTCCAGGTAGCACTCCCAAGACTCCGGCTTCCGCGCAGCTCGGCGCCATCTCCGCTGGAGGCGGCTCCGGGTACAAGCAGCGGTAGCAGGGGCCCTTGCCCGGATAAAAGACCGTCGCCTGTCCCTCGAACTGAAAAATGCTGCCATGGACATTGGGCTTGCCGGTGAGCACGCAGGCGTCGTTGACCAGGTAGCGGGTCGGAAAGTTGTCGCAGCCGTCGATCACGAAGTCGTAATCCTTCAAGATCTCCATGATGTTTTCGGAGGTGAGCTTGGCCTGATAGGGAATGACCTTCACGTCCGGATTCAAAGCTTCAAGGGTCTTTTTCGCCGACTCCACCTTGGGCATGCCGACCCGGTCGTTGGCATGGAGAATCTGCCGCTGCAAGTTGGAAACATCGACCACGTCGTTGTCGATGATGCCAATCGTCCCGACACCAGCAGCCGCGAGATAGTAAGCCGAAGGCGAGCCCAGGCCACCGGCGCCGACCATCAATACTTTCGCTTGTAAAAGCTTGGCCTGGCCGTCTTCGCCGACTTCCGGCAGGAGAAAATGGCGGCTATAGCGAATCAGCTGATCCGGTGTGTATTGGAAATCCTGGACCCATTTGAAGCCGCCGTTCTTCCAGGCGCCGTAACCGCCGGCCATGGACGTGACGTTCTGATAGCCCATCTCGCGCATGACCTTGGCGGCCAAAAGCGAGCGCACGCCGCCGGCGCAGTAGGCGATGATCGGCGTGTTCTTGTCGGGAATCGCCGCTTCGACTTTGATTTCGAGAAAGCCGCGGGGCAGCGGAATGGCCCCCTCCAGGTGTCCCTGGCGCCACTCGTCGCTTTCACGAACATCAAGCAATACCGGCGACTTGCCGTTGTTTTTCAACAGTTCATTGACTTGCTGCGGCGACGCTTCCGGAATCTCTTTGCGCGCCTCGGCCATGATATCTTGAAAACTTTTGGCCATATTTCCTCCTAGATGGACCTTAGAGGTCCAAGTTATGTCTCGCCCTCGGCATTGTCAAGTTCGTTAGCGTTTAAGAGCCGGCTCATTTTGAAGAGATCCCTCGCTTTGTTCGGGATAACAGATGCTGAAGACCTGTCGATTTCGAACGCAGCGAGAAATCTATTCGACTCACTTGGCTAGAACTGTACGACCGGCGCTTGGATAACCCGTGCCGAAGCATCAACGCGGCAGTCTAACTTCCATCTTGAGGCCGTTGCAGTCTGTTACGAACAACGTCGTCAACTTGCCGTCTTTGTCACGGATCTCGCGCAAGATTTCGGCGTTCTTGGCCTTTAGCTCAGCGACGACTTTATCCATGTCGTCGGCGACAAAGCCGTAATGATTGATGCCGGTCTCGTTGGCCGACTCGATCAACTGGATCGGCGCTGAGCCGCTGAGTTCGATGAAACGGAAGCGGTTACCGTCGCCGGCCTTGCGTTCCGCCGTCGGTTTGCCGCCCAAGATGGTTTCATAATACTTGACCGATTCGTCGAGATTGGCGCAGTTGAGCGCGATGTGGTCCAAACGATAGTTCATGTTTTCCCCTAAAATTCCGTGAAAGGTGAAAGTACCCGGAATGGATTCCCGTCGTCAAGCCATGTTCGGGAAATTACGGCGTGCTGCTGGCGCGAACGAAGCCACGGCTCTCCAACTGGCGAGCGCAGCTTTCAACGGTATTCGCTAACATGTTTCGATCGGCCATGCCGAGATCTCGGGCTTCGCAGTTAAGCGTAGTGTTGGTCTCGGCGTTGAACATTTTAATCGACAGTGGCCGTGGACCGGCCGTGCCACAAGCCAAGATCGTCAAAGCGATTACGCCGATTACCACCAGTTTAAACGCAGCAGTAAGCTGCGCTTCTCGATTTAGTTGCGTCTGGTGTCGATTCATAATTCTGAAACCATTCTCAGTATCTGGAAAGTCGCCGTCTCGATTGACCCGAGTTCACCATTGATGGTAACAAATAGCGGAGCGAACGACAAAGGAACATGGGCCTCCGCGACCAAACCAATGGGCCCCCGTAGCTCAGGTGGATAGAGCGCAGGATTCCTAAGAGTGAAAGGCGGGTGTTTTCAACTGCTCTGAGATTCTCTCTGATAACAAATTCAATATCTTACCTAGTTCCGAAATCTCGCAATATCTCATAACAGTTAACAGCATGGAGACATGGAGGAGACATCTCCATCATTGCACTTGGAGTATGCTGCCACCGAAATCCTCCATCGTCGTCGTTTCCTGCGGGACAAAATGAGCATAGACCTTCAACGTGACACTTGGGTCTTTGTGGCCTACCAACTTGGCGATTTTCGTTACAGGAATGCCGTCAGCGATAAGCAGGGAACAGAACGTATGCCGCCGCAGGCCACGCGGCGTTAAACGCTTCGCCTGCGCCTTCTCAATGGTCTCATCGAGGATATTGCTGACTTGCTTGCGGCTTAACGGTTTGCCTATCGCGTTGACGACTACTAGGTCGCGCCCGTTGGGTGGACACCTAAGTTTCCACAATCGCAACTCCTGGAGCAATGCCGCCGACAACTTGAACCAGCGCCGGCCTGCTGTGCGTTTGGATCTCTTTAGAATTTTGTCTTTGGCGGGATCGTTGTCCTGCATATTCAGTTTGACTCCAAATTTCCCGGCTTCGGGTCTATCGCGCCCCATGTTGCGCCGGTCAACTCGCCCACGCGAATCCCGGTTAGGGCAGGGAACATGACCGCAACGCGCCCCAGGGTTCCCGGTTCGGTCGCTGCGATAAGTTTCTTCAACTCATCCTTGGTGTAAACCTTATCCGGCGTAACGACATCGTTTTCTTCGTCAGCCGGCATATTAAGCCGCTCAGCGTCGTCTACTGGATTGCCCTTAATCAGCTTATAGCGTCTCGCTAGTAAAACAGCGAGCCGGTATCCCGCCAGTCAGTGCGGTTCGCGTTCATTACCATAGCTCACAGTCTGAATGCCTTACCAAACGATCTTCAGTAACCACCGCCCAGCCGCGCGCGGTACCTGGTACCCTACCGTTAGTGCTGGCACAGCGGGAGACGGCGCCAACAGCCAGTCCGGCGTCGCCTGCTCCGTCAGAACAAGAAGGTGGCCGCAAGCGAGAGCACCAAATCCGTACGGCTTTTCCTACTGCGTCGGTGGTGGAATCGGCAGACGCCCTAGTTGAGGGGCTAGTGCCAGAAATCACGTGCGGGTTCAAATCCCGCTCCTCGCACTAACTTTAAACTCACCTCGTTACTGAGACTTTCTCGCAGCCGTTAGAAGCAACGGTTTTTTACGCTCAAAGTTTTACTTAACAAATCGCCTGCAAATTCTAGCCTTTATAGTTGTTTCATTGAACTGACCAATCGGAGATTGGCCAGTGCCACTTTTATCATCATTAGTTCGGACCTGTCGATTTTCCGACAGAATGCGAATATATTGGTGCAGCCAAATCGAGCGGGAACTCTTCATTTTACTGGTTAATCTTCGATAGGTTAGTGGCATATCGCTTGCTCCTTTTACCTTTGGTAGGAGTACCGTCACAATGAAAAAACACTATACTGTGATCAAGATGCTCACCCTGGCCGAAGTTGCCAGCATACTGAAGATATCCAAACGAACCCTGCACCGCATGATCCAGCACCGCCAAATCCCGGCATTTAAAGTTGGCGGTCAATGGCGCCTTCTGGAAAGTCGAATCCAGGAGTGGGTACAGGAAGAAGGAAACTTCGCGCACAAAGAAAGTGGGATAGAGCGACAAACCGGTCTTGGCGCAAAGGAGAACTCGGATTACCGTTGGCGAATATCGCCAGCCAGCTGAAGATATCGTGCTATTTCTGAGCGTCGTGCACGACCGCGCGTCACGGCTAATGAGCTTGTCTAGGATCGTTTCAACAAATCCACAAGGCGCAATCCCACCAGCATGATTCGACGCCGATAGCTTTCTCTCCTTGGCCTACTGTAGAAGGCCCGTATATCGTACCGGGTAAGGTTTTCGCTTTTCCTGTTGGTTGTGATGATCGTAAATACCGCACTCGGTTATGTGAGCGCCTTTTTCGGGGCGTGGGTGTGCGCGCTCGTGATCCTTGTGATGATTCCGCTTACCATCGAAATTGGACAGAAGGTGATTAAGCGGGACAGGCTGTGAGGATTGCTCACGCGGTGGAGATCCGCAACGTTCAGAGAGTTCATGGTTACACGGACCAAAGACTAAAAAGGGGGATATGCCAAAAGCCTACACTGGTCGGGTTTCTGTATTTCTCGGGAGTGCCGGTGAGCCTTATTCATTCACCGGTATTGATAAAACAACTAAATTCGTCCCGTATGGTTTGTCAGTCGCAACTAGAGACAATTGCCCCCCCCCAAACCATACACACCACCAAATATTGCAATCCTGAATCGCGCAGAATCCGATCACATTAAAGGGTGTTCACCGTGGCTCTTAAAGGAAAGAAAGAGTGATGCCACGCTTCATGAAAATTGCCAGAGCCGTGGATTCAGACCTCGGTCGCGGCTATTACTCGTAGGGATTTAGAATGAACCATTCGATACCGGGTTTGTCTTTGAATAAATAACCTATGGTGGGTCTGATTGGTCCAACATCAGATGACGGAATTGTAGAATTGAGCTAGCGACGGAGAAATATTTTTTTCGCGAAGGCCTGTGCCTCTTGGCTTCGAGTACATTCAATTTGCGCTTTGACATGGCTCGCGCAGTTCCGGCAAATCCACCTATTAAAGAGCGCACAAGTCAAAAGAATCTGCGCCCCTGTTGCACGACCGCAAACACAGCAGTTTTCTGTGGGCAAAGTCTCCCTAGAAAAAGTGCATTTTATTTCTGGCGAATCATTTATATTTCTGACACGTGATCCCATTTCGTCGAAGGCCTTTCAGCAAGCGGATGGCTGACAATGTTCTTCAATAACCTACCGCGATCGACCCACGCGGTTTGACAAGTGTTGTTCGGTCCGACCAACGTGCGTGAGCTAAACTCTCCATACCAGGGCGGTTCCACAAAGAGCATATTCCAGCAAACCTCAAGCCATCTAGCGATTGAGTGGTAACTAATTGATTCGTCGTTGGAATGTAGGGTAGGCTAAATCCATTACTAAATGATTTGGAGGTTTTTTCAGACAAAATTCTCACAAGTACGGAAAACTCGTATGGAATTTGCTGCAATCCGAATTACATGAACTTCTTCAACCTTGCCCAGACCGACACGCTCGCGCAGTTGTTGATCGAAAAGAGCATGCTTACGCGGCGTGAAATTTTGGCGAAGACTGCGCAGGAGCGGACAACATAGCAACAGATGCTGAATCTAATACGGCAGTAAGCAGTAGAAGGAGGCAGCAATGGCCGGAGCACCGTATCACAGGGACGGTGTTTATCCCACTAGCTGGAAAGGGTGGTTACGCCTCGCGCTTGTCCGATCTACTAAACAAATCAGAAATTAAGTTTCTCGCACTCCCCTAACCGATGTGAAAGCGCAGGCTTTACCCAACCCAGACGAGAAATGGGAAGCGCCGTTCATGGCCGTCAACAAGAACGTGGTGACGATGGTGCGGGCGATCAAAGAATGAGCAACAGTTCAACTCCATGGTTTGTTCGCTGCTCTGCCAAGAATCTAAACGCTATTAAGAAAGAGTCCTAAGTGGGTACGAGGGGCACGGCTAGGGGTGAAGGCTTTGACTTTGTTCGGTGCCGTATCTGCGGCGATCACCGACGCGTCATAAGCGGACGCCACCTGTCGAAGCATGAGATTGACCGCGAAACCTCCATGGCCGAGTATCGGCTGACCCCGGATGAACTTATCGCTAAGGACTTCCGCCTGAGATAAAGCTCCCGCCGCGGCTATCATCCCTATGGCAAAAGCGACTGGGTAACCGCAATCAGAACCGTCTACAAGAAAACCGGAAACGTAATTGCCGGTTACCTTCAAGATGAATACCCGCATGTCTATGTTCAAGGTGTTTGGATTTACGGTAATTGGGACAAAGCTCTACGTGCGGAGGGGTTCAAATCCCTCCCTCTCCGCCAAACTTTTCACTTACCTGGCAAAGCGTTGCCGCGTTTTTTTGGTTTACAGTCAAAAGCTTGTGTCATTTGAATCAATTGTTTCGTGTTAACTCTCCAGCATATGCGCAGTTCTGGTTCACCGCTTCCGGGGCACTGGTTGCGTTGACTCTCACGCTGTCCTATGTAACTTATTGAAAACACTTGGGCCCCCGTAGCTCAGGTGGATAGAGCGCAGGATTCCTAATCCTGAGGCCGCGCGTTCGAATCGCGCCGGGGGCATTTACTTGATATCGATGAATCAATGGCCAAGGAGATCGTAGCCATGGCGGCAGTTTCAAGTGGCGAGTTCGTTAAAGAAATTCAACAATTAGTGCGGGCCAAGCACTCCAAAAATCATCCGGTTATCGGCATGATCGAGGAAGGCAAACTGGACCGTGCGGCGTTAAAAGGCTTCGTTGGACAGTTTTATTTATTTTTTCCCAAGCCGTTTCCGAAACCGATCGCCGCGATGCTGGCGCGTTGTCCGGAAGACCCCGAGTTGGAAAAAATGTGGATCGAAAACGTCGTCGAGGAGGGCACCGGCGAGATCACCGGCACCGATAGCCATAAGGCGCTGTTCATCCGCTTCGCCAAGGCTTGCGGTTATGCCGACAAGCAAGAGCTCGATCGCGTCGAGCCGACGCCTGAGACCCAGGCCTTTCTCGACTGGCGCGAGCTACTAATGTCCCAACGCACTTGGTTGGAGCTTTATGCCTGCCAGGGATTTTGCCTAGAGGGAACCGCGAGCGAGCGCATGACCCGTATCGTCAACGGGCTCACCAAACATTACGGTTTCAACCGCGAGTCGGAGGACATCCGCTACTGGACGCTTCACATGGGCGTCGACGAAGAGCATATGAAGGTCGGACCGCTGGCGGTGGAGCGTTACGCCGTGACCGAACCTCAACAGATAGCCGTGCGCGCCGCGGTGCAGAAGACTTTGGATCAGTTTTGGCTGGCGTTCGATGGTATCGTGCGCACCTACGTCGACAAGGATCCGCTTTACGCGCGCTGGCGCGGCGGCAAATGAACAAGGAGATTTAGTTATGGAAATGATCGATCTGTCGAGAGTTATTTACGACGGCATGCCGAAGATTCCGATCCTGCCGGATGTCCATGTGACGAAATTTTTGAGCTTGGAAAAGGGCGCCCCGTTGAATGTCACCGAGCTGTCGATGCCGTGCCATGCTGGTACCCATGTCGATGCGCCGATCCATATCATGCCCAATGGTAAATCCATCGACGAGTTGCCGGTGGATGCCTTCGTCGGCGCCGGCGCGGTGATCAGCGTCAAGAAAAACGGCGGCGAAGAAGTGACGGCTAAGGATTTGGAAGCGTCGGGCGTCACAGTCAATCGCGGCGATATCCTCATGCTCCATACCGGCTGGGACGAGAAGTTCGATAGTCCAGATTATAATTTGCACCCGTATCTTTCAGTGGACGCCGCCGAGTGGATGGTCAAAAAGGGTATCAAGATGTTCGGCATCGACTGCATCACCGTCGATCTGCCGACGCCGCTGCGGCCCAAGGGTTTCGACTTTCCCGTGCATCGGATTTTGCTGGGTAATAACGTATTGATCGCCGAGAACGTCACCAACCTCGGCAACGTCATCGGCAAGCGCACGCGCATCATGGCTTTGCCTCTTAGAGTCAAAGGCAGCGACGCCGGCCATGCGAGGATCATCGCGGAAGTTTTAAATTAGCGCGCTTGCAGGTTTCCTGTGAAAAGAGTTTTCACCACGAAGGACACGAAGATCACGAAGTCCGGAGATTTATTTATCCGAAACCTTCGTGTCCTTCGTGCCTTCGTGGTGAACAATAGAATCTGAACCTCATAAACGATCCGCACAATTAGCTGAAGAACTGAACCAAGCCATGGCAACGACCAAACAAATTAGCGGCATCATTGGCGCCTGTTTGACGCCCTTCGATGTGAACGATCGCATCGATTACAAGGCGCTCGAAAAGGAAATAGAGTTTCTCATCCCCGACTGCGATGCGATCACGGTGGCGGCAGTGGAGGCGGCGGAATACACCATGCTGTCGCGGGACGAGCGCAAGGAAATGCTCAAAGTCGCCACCGAGATGATCGGCGGCCGGGTGCCGGTGATTCTCGGCTGCTCGAGCCCGGCGCCGCGCGAGGTGATCGAACTGGCGGAGTACTCTGCTAAAGTCGGCGGCGATTTCATTCAAGTCTTGATGCCGCTGCGCCCGTGGGGAGGCCAGCCGACCATCGCCGAGCTGATGGAGTTCTACACCCAAGTCGCCTCGGCGAGTCCATTGCCGGTCACTTGCTATCACAACCCCGGTCCCGGCGCCGATCCACCGCAGGATGCCTTCGTTAAAATCAGCGAAATTGACAACATTCGCTACTTTAAGGAGAGCTCCCGCGACATCACCAAGATCTCGCGCTTGATCGAGCAGATCGAGCTGGCCGGCCGCGGTCACTATTTTACGACTATGCAGCCTCTGTTGGTGACGCTCATGCTTGGCGGCTCGGGTGCGACCATGCCGCCGCCAGGGACGCGCATCGGCGCGCAGATCGTCAAAGCGTTTCGCGCCGGCGATCTGGAGACCGCGCGCTTCTGGGCGCGCTGCTATGCGTTGTTTCCAGGGAAATGGGGCGCCTACGGTTTGCCGCCGGTAATGAAGTCGGCGATGAAGCACTTCGGCGTCGATATCGGCCAGCCTTGCCGGCCCTATGCGCCGGTGAGCCCGCGCGATCACGAGCAGATCGGCCAGTTCTTGCGCCAGGTCGGGCTCATCGGCGAGTCCGGACCGTCGCCGCAAGGACTGCTCGCGGCCGGCGAAAAGCTCCGGCAAGAAGACACTTTCTTAAGATAAGCAAAGATGCAGCTGGGTCAATTTCGGATCAGCGAAGCCCAAGCGCGCTGTGGAGATTCGTGAAAATATGGAATGGCTAAAAGATCTTTCCGACAAGTTGATCCTCTGGTTTTTGCGCACGACCGCCGGCTTCGGCAAGGAGCTGACCGCCGACGGACGGCGCGAGCAACAACTCTGGCGCGAGCAACGGTTGAGAAATCTCCAGGGATTGGCGCAGCGCTCCAAACAGCGCTTCGGCGCCAAAGACAAATAGGTTTAGGTTCGTCAGCCTTTTGCGTAGACTATGTGTAACGTTCAGTTTGATTTTTGCACCACGAAGAGCGCGAATGTTTCGGGTAATTAAGACTCCGAGCTTCGTGATCTTCGTGTCCTTCGTGGTGTAGACATCTTCATGGTAAACCCGTGATGTACCCGGAATAAAAAAGAACTCATCATGCAACTTTTATCGCGGCGAAAAAGGATTGTTATTTTAGGCGGCGGTTGCGGCGGCGTGGTCGCGGCGACACAACTGGGGCGCAGGCTGGGCGCCGATCATGACGTGATTCTCGTCGACCGGCGGCCCAATCATATTTTCATGCCGGCGTTTCTGTTTATTATGATCGGCGAACGCCAGCCGCGCGATATCAGCCGTAATTTAAAGATCCTTGAGAAGCGCAATGTTCGGGTGATCCAGTCGGAAATCCTCGGCATCGATCCGATCCGCCAGGAAGTTTCGCTGGAAAAAGAAAATCTCAACTACGACTACCTGATCACCTCGTTAGGCATGCAGACCCGTCCCGATTTGGTTCCTGGATTTGCCGCGGCTTCACAGCATCCCTGGGAAATGGAATCAGCGCTGCGTTTACGCGAGAGCTTGGAGTCGTTTCGTGGCGGCCGGGTCGTCGTCGGCGTGCCGCTCGGGCCTTACCGATGTCCGCCGGCGCCCTATGAAGCACAGTGGATGCTCGACGGCTATTTTCGCCAAAAGGGAATTCGCGACCGCGTTCAGATCGACTACTTCACGCGCGAAGCGGAGCCGACGGGCGAAGCGCATGATCCGGTGGTGTGGATGGATGCCGAAAGCAAGCGGCGTGGCATCGAGCAACACTACGAGTTCGTCGTCCGTTCCATCGATCCAGAGAAAAAGATCGTCCGGGGTCTATATAATTACAATATTCCCTACGATCTGCTGGTCATGGTGCCGCCGCACCGTCCCGCGCAGGTACTCCTCGATAGCGGCCTTGCCGAATGCGAAACCGGCATCCGGGTAGACTACGATACGCTGCAAACCAAATGGAACAATGTCTACGCCATCGGCGATTGCGCCGACATGCCGGCATCCAAAGCCGGCGGCGTCGCGCACCAGGAAGCCGATGTCTTGGCCCATAACCTGGCAGTCGAGATCACCGGCAAGGGCAGGCCGGTCGACCTCTGGCTGCACACCATATGACTGCTCGCCTACGGCGCTGGACGCGCCGCGGCAAATCGAACCACCTATCCCACTAGCTGGCCGCCCTTCGGCATCACCGACCCGCGCACCTGGGGACCGAATAAAGCGATCTACTGGGCGAAGATCGGCTTCGAAAAATGGTGGCTGTGGCGCTACTTCTAGAAGTGTACTGACAGTACTTATGGTCGGGATCTTTCGGCTTATTGATATCATGAACGTTCACCACGAAGGCACGAAGAGCACGAAGTTCGAAACTGTAATCGTCTGAAACCTTCGTATCCTTCGTGCCTTCGTGGTGAGGACGGTCTTTGCATTTCCGATTGTGGTATGATTGCGCTGTGCTATTCGCAATTGATCGGTCAGCGCCACGGCTGCTCCGCCGCGGCGTTCTGCCCGGCTATCTTTCCCGCGACGAAACATTCGGTGATGTTGCCCGCTTCTAGATAGAGATGGCCGTAAATCGAGCTGATCTCGCCGGCAACGTAGAGGCGCGGGATCGGGCGCTTCATGGGATCGAGCACGCGCTGGTTTACATCATGCTCGGGCCCGCCTTGGGTGTTGTTGACGATGGGCCAGGCTTCCATGACGTAGAACGGGCCATTTTTGATCGGCATCATGGTTTTCGGCGGCCGTTTGTGGTCTTCGTCCTGACCTTTGGCGCAGAGATCATTCCAGCGTTCCACCGTAGCCCTAAGGACTTTGGGATTGACGTCAATTTGCCCCGCGATATCTTCCAGTGAGTTGCCTTTCTTGATCCAGCCTCTGTCGATCTCGGCGAGATTGTCGTCACTCCAACTGGCGTCGTAACGCTCGTCGTTGACGATCGGGATGCCGATGGGACCGAGTTTTCTGCCTTCTTCGTCGAAGATCAGGTAGCAGGGGATGCGCGGATAGTCCTGGACATCGGCATCATAGTATTCTAACGGCCGGGTGCCGGTGTCCTGCGGCGCGGGCGGATATTCGTCCATGAAACGCTTGCCGAATTTATCGACGGCGATCCAAATCATCTTGCGGTTTTCATTCCGCGGTCCGGCCCAGACATGGCGAATGGCGAACGGCAGCTCGGCGAATTTGAAACCGTAGCCGCCGTGAAAGTGCCACATATGCCAGAGCCCGGCGCCGGCCTTTTGGGCCATCTTCAAACCGTCGCCAGTGTTGCCGAGATAGACCGGATAGACCGGTTGAGCTTCGAAATATTGCAGCTTCATAGCGTCGTCGTTTTCGTAACCGCCGCAGCACAGAATCACGCCCTTGCTGGCTTTGATTCGTATCGTCTTACCGTCATGCTCGGCCACCATGCCGATCACTTCGCCATCGCTATTCAGAACTAATTCCTTAGCCGGTGTCGACAACATCACTTCGATGTTGCGCTGGTTGACGTTGTCGTAGACGACTTTGAACAAACGCGCGCCACCGCGCAGCCCTTTGGCCCAGGGGAATTCGTCGTAGGCTTGGAAGTCTTTCAACTTGATCGAGTCGATCTCATTGGTGCCGGGAAACGGATAGGTGCCATGGCCGCGGGTCTCGGTCTTGGTCGGCTCGGTGCCGCTGACTTTTGCAAGCTCGGTAACCCAGGGGATCATGCCGACCATTTCCTCGGCCATTTTGCGAAGAATGTCGTCGGGTGTGGTGCCGTTGCAGGTGCGTTGCAAATATTGAAATGCGCCCTCGGCGCTATGCGCGAAAGCGACGCCGCCGCCGGAAAGGATCGAGATACCTCCAGGGTGCGGCATTTTTTCAATTAGCAAGACCTTGGCGCCAGCGTCGTGAGCGGTGATCGCCGAGATCCCGCCGGCCGCGCCATAACCGACGACGAGCACGTCGACTTCTTTGTCCCAGGTTCGATCTGTTGATGTAGTCACGATATGTCCTCCGTGTCGTGTTGAACTCGTTCCAATCGTTCCAGTGGTTCCAGCCGTTCCAACCCCCACCTCAGTCCTCCCCCGCGACGCGGGGGAGGATGATAGGAGGGGGCCTGGAACGATTGGAACTATTGAAACGGCTGGAACGGGTTAAAGTCTTTCCTCCAGCCAATCCAACATATAGGGCAGGTTATGCGCCCAGTAGTCGTGGCTGCAATGGATGCGGCCGCCGCCGTCTTGCTCGCCATAGATCTTGAGCGTCTTGTCTTTGGCGCCGATCTCTTCGAACAGCCGCTTGGCGCCTTCGACTGACATGAGCGTGTCCTTGTCACCGTGGGTGATGAGCGTCGGGCAGGTGATGTTCTTCGCTATGCCAGCCATGCTGAAGTCTTTGAGTTGGCGGCGCGCTTCTTCGTGGCTGACGCCGCCCAGGAGTCTTTGGCAAACCGGCTGGAGATGCACGCACCAGTCGTAGAGATCGTCGAGGATACTGTAACAGCCGCTCCATGCGACCAACGCTTTGAGCCGTTTCTCGAACGCTGCCAGCCGCGGCGCGTAGTAACCGGCCATGCTGATGCCGAGGAGGGCGACGCGATTGGCATCGACTTCCGGGCGGGAAACTAGATAATCGATGCAAGATTTGCCCGGTACTTCGTAGTCGGGACGGGTCTTGATGCCTTTCAAATACATCGAAGATCCGCGTCCCGGCGTGTCGACCAGCAGCATCGCCCAGCCACGCTCGAGCATTTGTTTGCCGCCGAAATAGATTTCCTCGGCGTAGGCGTCGGCGCCGCCGAGAAACAGCACCGCCGGCCATTTGCCGGGTTTGGGAACGACCGGGTGGCAGAAATAGCCGTCATAGATTTCATCGCCGCAGCGAACTGAAATAACTTCGATCTTGGTCGGGTTGAGTTTGGCCGCGGCACGAAACATGGCTTGGGATTTGCGGAAGCGCTCGCCCCGTTTGGATTCTTCGGCGATGGTCAGGAGCACATCCGACATCCGGTAATAGTTGCTGGCGTGAAAAAAATTCTGCCGGGCTGTGCCGTGATGGCCAGCCGCCAGTGCGGCGTCGGCACGCGCCTCGGTCTTTTCAGCCAGTGCCAGCCATTCGCGCTCCCAAGTGTCTTTGTCGCCCGCCGCGACGTTCGACATCGCCCGGGCGATGTCGAAGACATCACCGCCGCCTTGCTGCGCTTGCGCGACCAACCGCAGCGTATGGCCGCCGAATGGATGGTTGGGAAATAGAAAGTCGAACATCCCGCCTCCGATACCTGCAATCTGAGTGAAGGTCTTTCGAACGCCCTTTGCAAAAGCACAAAAATAATCCGAATCGAAGCAAAAGTACAAGGGCCATCTCAAGACGGCGCATGTTTTTCATTTGACAACTTCCGTCGGGCTTGGCTATAAGCGGCCCAATATCCTGCGATGGGCTGAGTCAACTAGGAGTCAGCGATGGTTAAACATGAACGTTTTACTATCCTTTTCCTGTTCCTGTTGTTTCTCTTCGGTTTCGCTCTCTCCACGGCGCAAGCTCAAACCGTCCTTCACGTCAATCGCACCGATCCCAGCTGCGGTGGTCAGTCTCCTTGCTTCACGACGATTCAAGCCGCGATTAATTCGGCCGGTGCGGGCGACGTCGTCCAAATCCAAGCCGGCACCTATCCCGAGCAACTCTCGATCACCGGGAAAAACAATTTTGCTGGAGCTAGTGAGGTCGACAGGATCGTCATCGAGGCCGATCCGGCGATGAATCCGGGCCAGGTTGTACTTGCCGGAGCGGCTGGTGCTTGCACGGGAAATTACGCTATCCGATTTCAACAGTCGAAGTTCATCACCATCCGCGGCCTGACAATTACCGGTACCGGCGGTCAAGCGATCTCGCTGCTCGGTGGCAATAATCAAAATCAAGATATCCACATCGAACTCAACCGTATCTTTGGCAATGGCAGCAACTCCTGCGACGGCGGCATCACGATCAATCGCGGCAACCCCGGCACGTTGATCGTTAACAATTTGATTTACGCCAACGGGCGCAACGGTATTAGTTTTATAGACGCCGACGGCGGGCCGCATTACATCATCAACAACACTATCTATGGCAATCAATGGAACGGCGTGGATGTAGCGCGCAGCCATATCGTCACACTCGCCAACAATATCGTCAACGGTAACGGTACCGCATCAGGGTCCACCGGTGGCCGATTCGGCGTTAGAAGGGAAAGCTCCACCTCTCCGCAGCCGGCGGGGATCAAGCTCCTAAACAATCTTGTCTGCGGCAACACCCAGGGGCAGATTTCCACTCAGGTACTCGACGCCACGGATTCGAGCAATTTCACGCCGCTTGGAAATGAAGGCACGAGAGTCGGCGCGCTGCCGGGATGCGAAGTGCCGGCAAATCTATTCGGCAACAAAGACGGCGTAGACGACCGGCCTAACACCGGTGACGATGATTTTAGCCTTATGCCGAACTCGCTCGCCATCGATGTCGGCATGGACCCACGCACGCTTGGTTTCAATCCCTCCTACAACCCGATCTTTGAAGCCGACTTCGTCATCGAGGGTATTCGCCCTGCCGATGGTAACGCCGATCATACGCCCGCGTTCGATGCGGGTGCCTTTGAGTTTGCCAATGCCCCGCCTATTGGCAACGCCGGCGCCAATCAGACAGTGGCAACCGGACAGCTTGTAGCCCTCAATGGTACTCAGAGTTTCGATCCGGAAGGCGCGCCATTAACGTATCAGTGGACCGTCGTCGTCGAACCTGTCGGAAGCGCGATAACTCTCAACGGCGTCACCACCCCGACGCCTTCATTCACTCCACAGATAGCCGGCCAATACTCTTTCAGATTAGTTGTCAGCGATGGACAGTACCTTAGCGCACCGTCGACTGTGGTCATCGCCGCCGTTGGTGTGAATCAGCCGCCCACGGCAACTGGTGCTTCAGTGTCGACCGACGAAGACACCCCAATCGTCGTCACGCTCTCCGCCAGCGATGTGGACAGCGCGAGCGTGAGCTTCAGCATCGTCAGCGATCCGAGCAATGGAACGCTCAGCGCGATGTCTGTACCCAACTGTGTGGCGAGCGGAACGGGTTCGCGTTGTAGCGCAGCGGTCACTTATACCCCAGCCGCCAATTACAACGGCGCAGATAGCTTTACCATCAAAGCCAACGATAGTGGCATGGATTCGAATACCGCAACGATCTCACTCACGGTTGGCGCTGTGAATGACGCGCCGGTGGTACACGCCCTTAGTGTGATTACGAACGAAGACACCGCGGTCGTAATCACACTAAACGCGAGCGACGTAGATAGTGCGAGCTTGACCTTCAGTATCGTTGCCCAGCCAACCCATGGCAAACTCGGCGCGGTATCCGCGCCAAACTGTGTCGCAATTGGCTCAGGTTCCAACTGTATCGCGACAGTGACCTTTACCCCTGCCGCCAACTACAACGGTCCTGACGGTTTCACGTTCAAGGCGAACGACGGTGCGTTAGATTCCAACCTCGCCACGGTTTCGATCACGGTCCTGCCGGTCAACGATGCGCCAGTCGCCAGCAACGGCACCACGCAGACTAACGAAGACAACCCGACTCTCATCACGTTAAGTGGCACCGACATCGACAGCAATGGCCTGACGTTCAGCATCGTCAACGCGCCGAGCAGCGGTTCCCTTGGCACGATCGCTGCGCCCTCATGTATCGCCGTTCCTAACAACACCGGCACGCCAGGAACTAACTGTACCGCTACAGTGCCCTACACCCCGGCAGCCAATTTCAGTGGTTCTGCTAGTTTTAACTTCAAAGTCAATGACGGCACGGTGGATTCTAACCTTGCCACCGTCAACATCACAATTAACGCTGTCAACGACGTTCCGGTAGCTACCAACGACTTCTACAGTACTGACATCAACATTGCTCTCACTATGGGTGGCGCCGGCGTCCTGGGTAACGACAACGATCTCGATAACCCGGTGAGCAGTCTAACCGCCATGCTGGTCACCGGTCCGACCAATGCCGCGAGCTTTACGCTCAATGCCGACGGTTCATTTTCCTATACGCCGAATACTGGTTTCACCGGTAGCGACAGTTTTACCTACAAGACCAACGACGGCACCAGCGACAGCAACGATGCGATAGTAACGATCGCAGTTCAGGCGGCCAACAACGCACCGGTGGCGATCAACGACTTTTACAATACCGAGAAAGACACGGCACTTAACGTTCCCGTTCGAGGTGTCCTAGCCAACGACAACGATTTCGACACCCCGGTGATAAGCCTGACTGCCTCAGTGGTCAGCGGTCCGACCCGAGCGCTCTCCTTCACCCTCAACCCAGACGGCTCGTTCGACTACACACCGCAGACCAACTTCACCGGCACCGATAGCTTCACCTACAAGCTCAACGACGGCACCACCGACAGCAATGTCGCCATGGTCACCATCGCGATGATCGCGCCGAATAATTTTCCGGTAGCCAAGAATGATACCGAAGCGGTCAACGAAGACTCAGCGCGCGCCGTCCCTGCGCCGGGTGTTCTCACCAACGACGCCTTGGCACCGCTTGGCAACTCTACCGCGGTACTAGTCAGCGGTCCGCGCCGGGCTTTGTCTTTCACGCTCAACGCCGACGGTTCTTTCAATTACACACCGCAGAGCGACTACAACGGCTCCGACAATTTCATCTATCGGATCTTCGACGGTATCAATCATAGCAATGTCGCGATGGCGAACCTCGACGTGGTGCCGGTGAATGACCTGCCGATCGCCCAAGCCCAGAGTGTTAGTACCAATCAAAATACCCCGGTGATCATTCCGCTCAGCGTCAGCGACATCGACCACAAGGTACTATTGTTCAACATTGCCACGCCACCGGCCAAAGGTACGCTTGCCGCCATCGGTACACCCAACTGCACGGTGCAAGGCCAGGGCGCGACGTGCACCGCAACGGTGAGCTACACTCCGGCGAGTAATTATGCCGGAGCTGACAGTTTCACGTTCACAGCAAGTGATGGCGTTGGCACAAGTGCGCCCGCGACAGTCTCGGTCGACGTAATTCTTGTCAATCGTCCACCCACCGCCAGCGCCGGCGGTCCGTACGCCGGCAACGTCGGTGTGCCTATCCAGTTAAATGGCACTGGCAGTGATCCTGATGGCAACCCGATTACGTTCTCATGGACCCTCGGCGAAGGCGGTACAGCCGCGGGTGCGAGTCCGACATACATTTACAACGCGCCGGGTACTTATCCGGTGGTTCTGACGGTCACCGACTCGTTTAATGCCAGCGCCATGTCGCCGACCACGGCGACCATCAACGCTGGTTTGGCCTTAAACCCGATCGGCAACAAGACGGTCAATCTCGGTGAGACGCTGACTTTCACAGTTAGCGGGACGAATTCTTTTGCGCTGCCCGTCAGTCTATTCGTTGCGCCGCTGCCGCTGATGACTAACGCGACGTTTAACGCGAGCACGGGTGTGTTCACTTTCCGGCCGAGCACCACCCAAGTCGGTAGTCATCAGCTGACGTTCTCAGCGCAGAGTGGCACTCAAATTGTCGCCGAGACCATCACCATCACCGTGCCCAATCCGCCGCCAGGCGGCACCACCGCAGTTCGCGGTAAAGTCGTAAATCTGCAGAAAATCCCGCTGAGCAACGTGCGAGCAACCTTGCGCTCGAGCAGTCACACGGGACTTACCGACGCCAACGGCGTTTTCAACATCAATGGAGTTCCTTCAGGTATCCAGCAACTGATCGTCGACGGGCGCCAGGCCAATCTCGGCGTCTTCGCGATCATCGCGGTTGCGGTGGAGCTCATTGATGGCGTGATGAACGATTTGACTTCGGCGATCTCGCTGCCCGATGTGGATATCGAGAGCGAGGTGCCGGTCAATTCAATTTTTGAGACCGTGGTGACCAATCCCAACTTGCCTGGCGTGATTTTAGAGATCGCTGGCGGTACTGCCTTCAATGCCGACGGCACGCCATTCACCGGTAGCCTCTCAATTAATCCCGTTCCCGACTATGGCCGTCCGGAATCCCGGCCCGAAGAATTGCGCCCTGGTATGGCAGTGACGATTCAGCCGGCGGGTATTAGATTCAACCCACCGGCACGGATTACTTTCCCCAACGCTGATGGTGTCCCGCCAGGGAATGAATTCAATCTTTGGTCCCTGAGCCCCGACACTGGCAAGTTCAATATTGTTGGAAAGAGCGCAGTATCAGCCGATGGGCTGAGCGTTATCACGGTTGAAGGCGGAGTGACTGCGAGTGCATGGCATTTTCCACTCGCATCCAGTCCGACGCCCGTAGGAGATCAGGGAAATAATTACTGCGGTTCGTGCCGCACTCAGGTTGGCTCCGAGGCCAATCTGGAGGAAGGCAGTCTATACCAGACGCACTCGCTGCCCTCCTATCGTTCACTCGGTCAAAGCAGGAGTGTTTCTCTGACTTATAGTTCCGTAACTGCGGATCCCAAGCCGATCATTTCAGCAGATACAACGCTGAGCGTTCGTGCCGCTGTTCCGGCGACTTTTTCGACCAGAGTCAAGCTTGGAGGGGTGCAGCAAGGCGGCGAGCTTTTTACAAACACGGGAACGCTTCCTGAGACGGCGGATTCCAACTCGCGCCTGTCCCATCAGTTTGACGCAAGTAATCTTCCTACGGGACGTTATCCGTACGAACTCACAGTTTTTAGCAATTATCAGAACTCTTCCATCGGCGGTATCACCAATGGCAATACGATTGTCGTCAACCGGAAAAGTAGTTCGTTTGGTACGGGCTGGGCTCTCACGGAAATTCAACAGCTTCACCCGCAATCCGGCGGTGGAGTTCTCCTGACTGCCGGAGATGGCACCGCTCTTTTCTTTTCCGGCGGGCCCAACGTGTTTGTTTCCCCCGCTCGAGATTTTTCAACTTTGATTCGCAATCCTGACGACACTTTTACCCGTTCGTTTAAAGATGGGACGAGAGTCAATTTTGATAGCCAAGGGCTGCAAACTTCCGTGGTCGACCGAAACAGTAACGCAATGGTTTACGGCTATGATGGGAATGGCCGGCTGATCACAATCACAGATCCCGTGGGCCTAGTAACGACGCTTACTTATACAAACAATAGGCTGCAAAAGATTACCGATCCAGCCGCTAGAGAAACCCATTTCCAACACGATAGTGCCGGGAATCTTACTCGCATCACAAATTCGGACGGTACTTTTGTGAGGTACGCTTACGATTCAACAGGGCGGATGATCGAGACAGTCGATGAACGTGGGAATAGTACAACTTACACCTATAATTTTGCCGGTCGATTCGCGCAATCGAACCGTCCGGGAGGGCAGACTCGGGCCGTTGCGTCGAGCAAGCTACAGGGTCTGCCAAACGGCGGTTTTGGTTTTGGCAGTCCGACGAATCCGGCCCCAATCGTTCGAAGTGAGAATGCAACAGCCGCGCTTAGCGATGGCCGCGGAAATATAACCTTTTTCACGCTCGATTCCTTGGGTCAGATCGTCTCGCAGCGGGATCCACTCGGTCAAGTGACAACAACGCAGCGCAACCCCAATGGTCTGCCGACTCGAATCACGCACCCCAATGGTGCTGTTACGACGATGACGTATGACGCGAAAGGCAACCTGCTTACTTCGACGGATCCCGTTGGCGCAACAACGACGTTCACCTACGAGCCGAACTTCAATCAGGTCGAGACGATCCGCGATCCAAAAGGGAACGTTACGACGATCAATTATGATGTAAACGGGAATCCCATTGAGCTCATCGATGCGCTGAACAACCGCACGCAAATGAGCTACGACGCGCGCGGATTGTTGGCCTCCGTGACCTCCGCAGTCGGGACTCCGATCCAAACGACAACGAGTTTATCCTACGACGCGCGTGGAAATTTGCTTACTACAACCAACCCGAAAGGCGAAGTGACTCGCCTCGCTAGTGACAATGTCGGTAATGTCACCACATCCACTGACGCCGAGAACCGGATCACGCAGTTTACGTACGATGCGCGGAATCGCCTTGTCGCTGTCCTGGACGCCGATCTAAAGACGACACAGTACGGTTACGATCCGAAGGGCAATCTGATTCAAGTCCGCGACGCCAAGAACCAAATTACGACCTTCACGTATGATGGATTGGACCGACTGGTCGCCGCGACCAATCCGCTGGGATTGACGGAGACATTTACTTACGACGGCAACGGTAACTTGATCAGCGCCACGAATCGCAACAGCCAGGTCATTACGTTCAACTACGATGCGCTCAATCGTCTCGTTAACAAGACCCGACCACCCACGTCGACCGAGAACGGCTCTCAAGTTACGACCTATGTTTATGATGCCGCCGGTAACCTGCGAACCGTTAGCAATTCCCTCACCAATGTAATTAACCAATATGATTTGGCAAATCGCTTGGTTTCAAGCCTTTCGACGAGCGAAATCGCGCAGTCGGACACTGTTGTTCCAATCAATGCGGATACGACGATCGGCGAAAACAATTTTCAATTTGACGGCAAGACTCTCCAAGTCAATGGCAAAGTCTTGACCGTCACGGGTTCTCACACGTTTTCAAATCTAAGCCTTATCAACGGTGCGATTCTCAAACATGAACCGACGACCGGAACCAAACTAAATAAACTCGATCTCACGGTGACCGGCACATTGACGGTCGACGCGGCGAGCCGCATCGATGTGACCGGTTTGGGATTTTTGGCCGCTGGACGTCCAGGAAATCCATTTCCGAACAATGGCATGACATTGGGTTTTCAACAGGGAAGCGGCTCGCTTGACGGTGGTAGTTACGCTGGGCGCGGCGGTGGCCCCAATTCGAACCCAGCTTACGGCGATTTTCGAAATCCGAATGAACCTGGGAGCGGTGGCGGCGCTGTTGGTGTACCGGGCGGAAATGGTGGCGGCCTGGTTCGAATTGTAGTTCAAACATTATCATTGAATGGCGCCATACGAGCGAATGGTGGACCGGTAAATGTGGGCGGGAGTGCATCTGGAGGAAGCGGTGGAGGGATACGGATCGATGTAACTACGATATCTGGCACAGGCTCGATCGCCGCCAATGGCAGCAATGGTGGTGGGACGGTTGGAGGCGGAGGTAGTGGTGGAAGGATTGCAGTTTATTTTCAAAACGGGACAGGCTTTAATTTTGCAAATTTATCCGCCACCGGCGCTACAGGCCCGGGTGTATCCGGCGGTGGTGCCGGAACGGTGTACTTGCAAGGGCCATCGAGCGTGAACGGCGAACTTATCATTGACAACAACAATGTGGATGTTGGGGGAGTTGTGTCCGCTCTCCTGACACCAGCTACCGGAGACGTTGCACTGACGCATCTGCGCATTCGGCGTGGGGCGCGGTCGGGCGTAACTCGCCCGTTGAACGTCGAGAGTACGCTGGAGGTCAGCGGAAGCAGCGGATTTCTAACTTCTCAGCCCATCGGTGCGCCGACGGTAAATATACTCAGCGGCAGTTTTCTTGCCCACTTCGTGCCCGCTCCTCCAGTAGTGAATAAGCTCGAAGTTAGCGCGAACGCTATTACAATCGACGCGACAAGCCGCATCGATGTGGTCGGACGTGGTTTTCCAGGTGCGCTGCGCTTTGGCAATGCTAGCACCAATGGAATGACCTTGGGCTTTCAGGCGGGCAGTACGCCAGGCGCCGGTGGTGGTTACGGCGGATTAGGCGGTACGACCTCCAGCGGCGCGCCGAATCCGGTGTATGGAGATTTTAGAAATCCGAACGACCCTGGAAGCGGTGGAGGTACGTTCGGTGTCCCCGCTGGAAGTGGCGGAGGTGCAGTCCGAGTCATGGCGCAAACACTTACACTCAATGGTGCGATACGGGCCGATGGTGGCGCCGCCGACGTTGGTAGCAGCGTATCGGGGGGAAGCGGCGGCGCGATTCGCTTGGACATCGGAACCCTCTCAGGCACGGGATCGATCACAGCGAATGGCTCTCAGGGCCTTCAATTTGGCGGAGGGGGCGGCAGCGGAGGTCGCATTGCGATCTACTATCAGAACGCTACTGGATTTAACTTTGACAATGTGACGGCATTCGGTGCCGCTGGCAGCTCAGCGACTAACGGCGGGGCTGGAACGATTTATTTACAAGGACCCGGCAGGGAGAGAGGCGAGGTTATCATCGATAATAACAATCTCGTGGTAAATTCACGTTCCACGCCGATTCTTGGCGCCACGAGCGGCACGGTCTTTTTGAACAATTTACGCGTGCGCCGGACTGCTCGTGCAAGATATGACGGAACCTTGAATCTTACAGGTACGTTGGAAATAGCCACCGGCGGTGAATTCGCTTCCGGCAATCGAGTCGTTGCCGACATTACAACTTTGACCGGCAATGCGGTTCTCACACATGTTCCGACAACAGGAACGGCAACATTTAAAGTCGATCTACATACGGATAGCCTTACGATCGATGCAACGAGTCGCGTAGATGCAACCGGATTGGGTTTTCTGGGAGCAGGGCAGCCAGGGAATCCGAGCTCGCGCGGTATGACCTTGGGATTTCAACTGGGAAGTACGTCGGGCGCCGGCGGAAGTTACGGCGGGCTCGGTGGCGCCACGGCTGGCGGAACGCCAAATCCAATATACGGTAATCTGACAAATCCGAACGAGCCCGGAAGTGGCGGGGGGACTTTCAGCGCACCGGCGGGAAACGGCGGCGGCCTCATTCGGATTGCGGCGAACACGCTAACGCTAAATGGCGCCATACGAGCGAATGGCGGTCCAGCGCAAGCCGGGGGCAGCGTCGCGGGTGGCAGCGGTGGCGGGATAAGGATCGATGTTGGAACAATTTCAGGGAGCGGCTCCATCAGCGCTAATGGATCTCAAGGGTTTCAAGTCAGCGGCGGCGGTGGCGGCGGTCGGGTCGCGATCTACTATCTGAACAGTGCCGGCTTCAATTTTGCCAATGCCACCGCGGTAGGCGGCGCCGGTAGCCCCAATGGTCAGAACGGCACGGTTCATATTCAGCAGCAGTCCGCGATGTTGTTACCGAGTGATGAACAGCTGCCAGTAATGCGTGCAGATATTGAGAACGAGCCTTCAAGCAATGATCCAGTTCGTCTGACTCTCGCAGATTCGATTCGAATGACGAACCATGTGGACATTGCAACGCGACGCTTGTCCGATCCATCGATCGTAAATCGTCAACCCGCCATCCTCAAAACTCAGCAGAACCTTTACAACGCGATGGTGACGGAGGGCAAGATCAAACCCTTTGCTTCAATCGCGATCGCATCCGATGATACGAGTGTGTCCGGAATAGCGGGCGGCTTCAATGATGCGACTCGAAACGCGCATTCCGAAACTAAGAACGCCTCTGTGGATGAATGTTGCCCATTGCCTAGCTCGAAGCTCGCGACTCACAGCGCGTCGCCGACACCTGACGATTTGGACCCGATTTACACTTATGACCTCAACGGCAATCGCACCTCGATGATCGATCCCACCGGGCTGACGACGTATACCTACGATGCATTGAATCGTCTAGCGTCGGTCACGAATAACAAAGGACAAATGACTTCGTTCACATACGACGCATTGGGTCGAAGAACGTCGATGATCCATGCCAATGGCGTGGTAACGAGCTACACCTACGACGCTGCATCACAGCTGACGCGTCTCGCGCATCAATTGGGTGCGACGACAATTAACTCGTTTGATTATGCCTACGATAGGGTCGGGAACCGCACCTCAAAGACGACTCGAGACGGAGCACACAATTACAGCTATGACACGCTGAACCGGTTGACGCAGGCAGTCAATCCGCTGCCCTCGAACCCGCTGGAGACGTTCAGCTATGACCCGCTTGGCAATCGCATCAGTTCCAATCAAAACGGTTCATCGGCTTTTAATCAGGCAAATGAACTCTTGGAGGATGTCAAATTTACTTACCAGTATGACAATAACGGAAACATGATTCAGAAGACGGCAAAGGCCGGCGGGGCGATAACAACCTACGAATACGACGCGGAGAATAAGCTGGTCCGGATTGTCTCGCCGGCGAACACGGTCAAATATCGTTACGATGGCTTGGGAAGGCGAGTCGAAAAAGAAGTGATCGCCGGGACGACGACGATTGCCAAGTACATCTATGACAATGAGGACATCTTGCTAGAGCTCGATGGAACGAATGCGATCATCGGGCGTTACACTCACGGGCCAGGCATCGACGAGCCGCTCATAGTGGAAAAGAGCGGCCAGTCGTCCTACTACCACGCGGATGGGCTCAGCTCGATCACCGAGCTGACCAATCAATCCGGCGCGGTGGTGCAACGTTACACGTACTCGTCTTTCGGAAAGATAGAGTCGCAGTTGGATTCAAATTTTGTGCAGC
>CAWFJP010000014.1:0-749704 GCA_963816145.1 uncultured delta proteobacterium | reverse complement strand
GCCGGCCAGCCAGCTTCGCCAATGCGCGATGGCTCCGCGCAGGTCTGCTCGTGGCTGGGGCACATCGGATAACTGGCGTTTCGGTCACCGACGCCACGCATGCGGCGAATGACCTCACGATCTCCGGAACCCCCTCGGTGTGAGGCAGATCAACGTCGATCATCTGCCGATCCTCGCACATCGCGGCAGACAGCCACCTGCGGCGGCCGAAATCCCACTCTCCGGCGTACTTTTCGCGGAAGTCATCGGCGAGCGCATGCAGCGCGGCTGTGTCAGTGACGCGTTCGGCGGTGCCCTCGATCACGATGTCGAGCCCGTCCTGCCAGGTGTTGGTGCCGGTGGTGACGACGACGTCGGCGTGATGATTCAGGTTGTGCGCCTTCTGCTCCTACGGTCCCACGCAGAACAGAAGCTCTCGTCGGCCCAGACGCCCACGAGCGGAGTCACGTGCGGGCGGCGTTGCCGCGGACGGTGGTGAGCCAGTACAGCTCTGCACGTCGCAGCGCGTCATCGACGGTGTCCCACGGGGTGGGCTCGCTGGCCTGACTTAAGCGGGAATCGAGGTGACCGTGCATACCGTACTGATAAGCGGTCAAGGCCTGGCCCATCACGGGTCATTCCATTACGTGACGACACGGTCCGAGAGCGGTAACTGCCACCCGTCAGGCACGCACCCGCCCGGCGCTGTGTGCGGCGGCCCCTCTATGTGTTGAGAAGTACTTTCACAGCCCGTCGTTCATCCATGGCGCGGTAGCCCTCCGCGGCGTCCTGCAGCGGCAGACTCATGTCGACACCTTGCCGGGGTGGATCTTCCGGTTCCAGATCAGGTCGATCAAGTCGGGCAGGAAGCGCCGTACCGGTGCGGGGCCACCGTGCAGGTGCACCGCGGAGAAGAACAGTTCCTCGCCGGGCAACTCGACGCCGTGTGAGACGCCGACATAGCCGACGTGACCACCGGGCCGAGTCGAGCGGATGGCCTGCATCATCGACTCCTGGGTACCGACGGCTTCGACGACGCTGTGCGCGCCAAGGCCGCGAGTGAGGTCCATGACCGCCGCCACCCCGCGTCGCCGCGTTCGGCAATGATGTCGGTGGCCCCGAACTCACGCGCGAGCCGCTGCCGGTCAGCATGTCTACTCATGGCGATGATGCGTTCGGTACCAAGCTGTTTGGCTGCCATCACCCCGAGCAGTCCGACCGCACCGTCACCGACGACAACGACTGTCTTGCCGGGCCCGGCCTCGGCGGCGACGGCGCCGAACCAGCCGGTGCCCAGCACATCGGAGGCGGCCAGCAGGCTAGGAATCAGGTCGGCCGGCGGCAGCTCCGGTGTGGCCACCAATGTTCCGTCGGCCAGCGGGATGCGGGCGTACTCGGCCTGGGTGCCGATGCGGCCCATCAATCCGGCATTCACGCACCGGCTTTGGTACCCAGCCCGGCAGATCTCGCAGGTGTTGTCGGAGGCGAAGAACGACCCGATGACGAACTGTCCGGGTTTGATGCTGGCCACGTCGCTGCCGACCTCTTTGACCACGCCCACGTACTCGTGGCCCATCGGGGTCGCGGGACCGACCTTCTCAATACCGCGCCATGGCCACAGGTCACTGCCGCAGATACAGGCCGCCGAGACACGGATGATGATGGCGTCGGTCGGTTCGATGATCTGCGGGTCCGGCCGGGTCTCGACCTGGACGTCGCCGGGGGCGTGCATGACTGCACCAAGCATGAGGATTCTCCTGGTCGTTATTGGAGGTACTGGTCGTCGGTGACGTGTTCCATCCAGTCGACGACCTGGCCGTCGACGACCGACTGGATCGCAATGTGGGTCATGGCCTCGCCCTCAGTGGCACCGTGCCAGTGCTTGACGCCAGGTGGTGTCCAGATCACATCGCCGGGACCGATGTCCTGTTTCTGGCCACCCCATTCCTGCACCCAGCCGCTTCCCGAGATGACGACCAGGGGTCTGTCCGCCCGGATGGGTGTGCCAGGCGGTGCGTGCGCACGGGGTGAATGACACCTGGGCCGAGCTGAATTGGCGGGCGTCGTTCGGATCGAACAATGCCTTGACACTGACCTGCCCGGTAAACGTTTCGGCCGGACCGTGTGTGGCAGGTCGCGTCTCGTCGCGCGAGATCTGCATACCGTTGCCTTCGGCGCCGGACGGGGCAGCCTTCCACAGTCCCAGCGGCACGGCGGCGGAGCACAGCGGCCACGGAAAGAGATCATTCTTCTCATGTCTGTTCCTTCTTCTTGTTGGTCAGACGATTTCAAGCGTGACATCGAAGCCGTCGGGCTGATCTTCCACGAGCGACAACTGGTCACTGTCGAAGCGGCCGATGCGTACGATGCCGTTCCAGTAGCCGACGTCGCCGTAGTACAGGACCAGATCCTGTGACGGTGCGTAGTAACCGATATCGGCGATGTCGGGGTCGTCGCCCTCGGGCGCACCGTCGGTGCTCAGCGGTCGAGGGAGTTTCGCGATCTTCTCCACGCGGTTGAGGTCGCGGAAGGACAAGGTGATCGGAAGTTGGTCCGCGAGGTCGCGGGCCGTGGGGCTGTCGGCCAGGTGGGCGTCAACCGATTGTCCGGCAATGACAATGCGAAGGTCTGTCACGGGAGCTTCCTGCGTTGTTGGCTGGACGGACGTGGTCGACGATTCAGACCCGGCTGTGGACGGTGCGGTGGTGGCCACGCTTGAGCAGGCGGCGATCAGGTCAACGTGTCCACAATCCGGTGCGGGTGGACATTCGTTGCCATCGGGGCGGGTGGCTCAGCGGTCATCGCCGCGGCAATTGCCCTGTGGTGGCGCCCCAAAACCGCAGGCGCGCAATGAACGCCGCACACGCGACTCCCCACCCAGATCCTTGCCATTGCGCCTTATTTTGTGGTCGTCGCGCGGTGAGTGCGCTCGGTGCACATGTTCGTGCAGTCACCGCACACACCGTCGGCGCTGCGCGCGAGATGATGCTCACGACGACGTCCACAGGCCACCTCTGCAGTCCGGCCAACAGGGGGCCCATCTCCCATCGCGCCTGCGAATGTTGCGCACTACCTGATGGTTCACACTGGGCACCGGCACGCCGGTGACGCCAGCCGCGCAGGCCCGCGCCACAACACGATGCCTCACGTTACGGAAAGGAAGCCACTCATGACAGATGACGACCTGATCATGGTCACTGCAGCGACCGGAAACACCGGCGCGCCTACCGTCAAGATCCTGCGTGACGCGGGTCGGATGAAGCTTATTTATGATATCGGCGGCGGCAAAATGGTTAAGAACGTGCCGGTTGCTGCCGAGGACCGAGCGCGTTTTGCGATTGCCGACGAAGACATCCTTACGCTTTCCCGCTGGGCTTGCCTGATCGAAGACCATTATAGCCGCAAACACGGCGCTTACACGCCTATGGATATGGAATGGGCTAAGGACGGGCGCACGGGGGAATTGTTCATCGTCCAAGCACGGCCGGAGACCGTTCAATCACAAAAGCGCTCTGACACCATGGAGATCTTTCACCTAGAAAACAAAGGTAAAGTCCTGGTACAGGGGCGAAGCGTCGGGGAGAAGATCGCACAGGGGCCGATACGGATTGTGAAGAACGTGCAAAATCTTCAAGAAGTACGCGATGGTGACATTTTGGTTACCGAAAAAACCGACCCAGATTGGGAACCGACGATGAAGAAAACCGCTGCCATCGTCACCAACCGAGGCGGCCGCACCTGCCACGCCGCAATCGTAAGCCGGGAACTCGGGCTACCGGCGATTGTGGGAACGGAGAATGGCACCGATGTCCTCAAGGATGGCCAAGTGGTCACGGTTTCTTGTGCCGAAGGCGATATCGGATTCGTTTACGGCGGAGCCCTCAAATATGCAGTGGAAAAAATCAACCTGCGCAATCTGCCACGGCCAAAGACAAAGGTTATGATGAACATTGGCAATCCCCAAGAGGCTTTCCACCTTTCGCTCTTGCCCAACGATGGCGTAGGCTTGGCACGGGAAGAATTCATCATCACCAACTACATCAAAATCCATCCTTTAGCGCTGCTCGAGTTCGACAAACTCGATGACCGCACGCTCCGAGACGAGATCAATCGGCTGACCATTGGCTACACCAACAAAGCGCAATTTTTTGTCGACAAACTGGCGCAAGGCGTCGCCATGATCGGCGCGGCGTTTTATCCCAAAGACGTTATCGTTCGACTGAGCGACTTCAAAACCAACGAGTATGCAAATCTGATCGGCGGAAAACCCTATGAGCCCGTCGAGGAAAACCCCATGATCGGCTTTCGCGGTGCCTCTCGTTACTATAATCCGCGCTATCAAGCCGGCTTTGCTTTGGAATGCCAGGCGATGAAGAAAGTGCGTGACGAGATGGGGCTGACAAATGTCAAGCTCATGATTCCCTTCTGCCGCACGGTCGAAGAAGGGCAACGCGTCATCGCCGAGATGGAAAAGCACGGGCTTAAGCGCGGTGCGAATCAACTGGAAGTCTACGTAATGTGCGAGGTCCCGAGCAACGTAATCCTGGCCGACGACTTTGCCGAAATCTTTGACGGCTTCTCCATCGGTTCGAACGATCTCACACAACTCATCCTTGGCGTGGATCGCGATTCGGCAATCGTCGCCCATGTTTTTGACGAGCGCAACCCGGCAGTAAAAAACATGATTGCCAATGTGATTCACGCGGCTAAAGTCAAAGGGAGAAAGATCGGCATTTGCGGCCAAGCACCCAGCGATTACCCGGACTTTGCCGCCTTTCTGGTCAAACTGGGCATCGATAGCATATCGCTCAATCCCGACGCGGTTCTCAAAACAACCGTCAAGATTTTAGAAATGGAGGCAGAGTTAGATAGTGCACGAGCCACAGTATCAGGGAAAACCAAACGCGAACCCGCCGCTCACGCCGTTTAGGCGGTGGGCGGTAGCAGTTGTAAAAAGCGGTCTGCCGATTCGGAGTGAAGATCATGCGACAAATCATATGGCTGTCGATACTGGGCTTTTCTTTCTCACTTGCCGCCTGCGAGCAACCAGCTAAAAAAGAGCCAACAAAAATTGCCGGCGGCCCTGAGAAAGCTGCCAAGGAAAAAGAAGATGCCGTTGAAGAGCTCAGGTCTTACGCAAACAAAAAGCGCCAACAATACCGCGAACAGGCGGAAGAGATGCTGCAGTCCTATGAAAAACGCGTCGACGAACTGAAAGCGAAAGCCGATAAAGCGAGTGGCGACGCCAAAAAGAAGTTCGACGAAGCCGTCGGGGCGTTACGCGAAAAGCAAAAGGAGCTCAAAAAGCAACTGGAAGAATTTAAAACGGCTAGCGCGAAAGCCTGGGAAGAGATGGAAAAGAAGATCGACGCCGGTTTGGCAGAGCTAAAAAAGCTCTACGAAAAAGCGCGTTCGGCGGTCGCATAACTGAAACCACAGAGCCGAGAGCTGAACTGCCGTTTGGCAAGTGGTTGCGGGTTATCGCTGCTTCTTTTGCAATACCTGAAACCCCGAGGATTCGCCCCGGCGCAGGTACAACAGGACGGTCTCACCTGACTCTGACTGGGTCATGAGCCTGTCAAAATCATCGAGTGAACGAATCGGTTGGCGGTTTACTTCTTCAATCACGTCGCCATTTCGCAGCCCGGCTCGATCGGCCGGACTCCCGGGATCGACTGCAGTAATCACCACTCCGTTTTGCTCCCCTTCGATTCGGTAGCGGCGCGCCACATCTGGTGAGATGGCCATAGCCACCAATCCCCATCGACTCACCCGCATCTCAGGAAGCACCGCCTTGGCTTGGGGCGAAGACAATTCCCCGATGACTACATGAAATGCCTTTTCGCCGCCTTCTCGAAAACCAATCAACACTGCCGGCTTACCGACAGCGGCTCGCGCCACAAGCGTCGATAACTCATGAGACTCCGTGATCGCGACACCATCAAAAGCGGTAATAATATCACCGCGTCGCAAACCCGCCGTCTCCGCGGGGCTAGCTTTAGCAACCGCGGTAACGAGTGCGCCCCTGGCATCGCTCAAGTGAAATGACCGGGCCAGCTCCGGCGTCACGGGCTGGACCGATACGCCGAGCCAACCTCGGATAACCTTGCCAGTTGATTTCAGTTGCGCGATGATCAATCTCGCTTGTTCCATCGGAATGGCGAAACCGATACCGATATTGCCCCCGGTCCGGCTAAATATCGCCGTGTTAATCCCGACGACTTCTCCACGCATGTTGAGCAGCGGTCCGCCGGAATTACCGGGATTGATCGAAGCGTCGGTCTGAATAAAGTCATCGTAGGGGCCGGCACCAATGACGCGCCCCTTGCCACTAACAATGCCGACCGTCACCGTCTGCTCCAGCCCAAACGGATTGCCTACCGCGACAACCCACTCACCGACGCGCAGGTTGGCGGAACTACCGAACGGCAGCGACGGTAAAGGGCGAGACGCAGTAATCTTGATCAACGCGAGATCGGTTAAGTCATCGATGCCAATGACGTTGGCCTCGTACTCTTCAGAACGAGGCTTGGAAAGCCGGACGATGATCTTCTCGGCGTTGCGGATCACATGAGTGGTGGTAACGATGTATCCATCCAAACTAATGATAAAACCCGAGCCCAGGCTAAGTCGCTGGGCCGGCGCCGCACGGTCACCGAAATAGCGGCGAAAGAATTGTTCGAGAGAATCTTCCTCGTCATATGGGCGCGGCTCCGGCTCGGGAAGCGGCCATGTCGGGCCTCTCGGCCCCAAGTCAAATTTTTGCGTTGTCGAGATGTTAACCACCGCGGGCATCACCCGTTCAGCGACATCGGCAAACGATGGAGGAGGAGCCAGGGCCCCTCCAGGGGAAACCGAGCTTGCAGCGGCGTAGGAGTGCGGGATGGCAAACATCCATGGCAAAAGGCTTCCGGAGAGAACAACAGCCATAACAGAGGCCGCGGCAATCGTCGTCCATCCACCGTGCCGCCTCAGACTGTTCGCGGCCATGCCCTGTTTTATATCCGCTGCCATCAGTATCCTTCAGCAATCGATTGCCACCCCGTCAGAACCTTGGCGCTTTCACGTTGCGCGTCGTCCTACCTCGCTTGTAAAGAGATTCGAGCAATCAGTGCGCCAGGGAGGAATCGAGATCTACTGTGACTTGCGTCGAGGTTTCGCGAAATGCATCTCGAATATGACAAGATTCACCCGGACTTCTCGCAAATCTGCGACAACGATACCTCGGGCCGGCCACATAATAGCAGAGTTATTGTGGCATCCGATTTGCCTTTATAGTCGTTGTCGAGTGACAGGAGCTTCTGCAATGAAACCAGTGGCGCTTGTCGACTCATGCCAGTGGGTTTCGCCATTCGCGCAAAACAGGCCCTATGCTTATTACCAAAGGACAATTCCGCGTCGGCACATCTGGTTATCAGTATGACCATTGGCGAAGCGTTTTTTATCCGGGGACTTTACCCAAGAAGGACTGGTTCGCGTTTTACGCAGAGCACTTCGATACCGTCGAAATCAATAACACCTTTTACGGCTTACCCCGAGCCGAAACGTTTGACATCTGGCGGACCCAGGCGCCGCCGGGGTTCTGCTACGTGCTCAAATTTAGCCGGTACGGCTCACATCTGAAGAGGCTGAAGGAACCGCGCGCAATGATCAAGAATTTTTTGCAACATGCCCGCCGCCTGAGAACAACTCTTGGTCCGATTCTGGTGCAACTACCGCCGCATTGGGATGTAAATATCGGCCGGCTCCTTGGGTTTTTAAATGCTGCGTCACGGTCATTTCGCTGGGCGTTCGAATTCCGCGATCGCCGTTGGTTATGTGAGGACGTATACTCCATTTTGCAGAGCCATAATGCCGCCTTGTGTATTCACGACATGATCGACGATCATCCGCGGCGCATTACCGCCAGCTGGATTTACCTACGTTTTCACGGCGATCATTATAGCGGGAGCTACTCGCCGCATTCCCTGAAACAACAGGCGCAGTGGATCAAGCAACAGCTCGCCGATGGCAGAGATGTTTTTGCTTACTTCAACAACGACGCCCACGGCTATGCGCTTCAAAACGCCACCGACTTGAAACGATATGTCAAGGGATAAGAGTGTCGAACAGCCAGGGCTATTCCGGACGAGGGTTAAACCGACGACAATGGGAGGGACCGATGGCGATCACAGCTCAATCCGACAAACGGATTTCCGACGGCAACTGCTATCCGTTGGGCGCGACCTTGACGGAAGATGGCGTGAACTTCGCTCTCTACACGAAAACCGCCCGCGAAGTCTACCTGCTGTTGTTCGAGCGGCCCGACGGCGATCCCACCGATATCATCCGGCTGCCGAACCGAACCAAGTTCATCTGGCATGTCCTTGTTCAAGGGTTAAAAGCGGGACAACTCTACGGTTACAAGGTCTGCGGTGAATTCGCTCCCGCCCGCGGCCTGCGCTTCAACGAGCATAAATTGCTCATCGATCCCTACGCCAAGGCCCTGACCGGCAAAGCTCGCAACACCGACAACCTGCTCTTGGCCTACGATGCCCACTCCCCCGCAAGCGATCGCTCACTGGACGCAAGAGAGAATTGCGCCATTGTGCCCAAAGCGATCGTCGTCAACGACCACTTCGACTGGCAGGGTGACCGGCCGCCCAATATCCCCTTTGAAAAACTTTATGTTTACGAGGTGCACGTCAAGGGCTTTACAGCGCATCGATCTTCGAATGTGCAGCATCCCGGCACCTATTTGGGCTTCGTCGAAAAGATTCCATATCTCAAAGCGCTGGGCATCGCTGCCGTCGAGTTGCTGCCCATCCACGATCACTACGACGATGATTTTCTCCTGGCGAAGGGGCTCAAGAATTACTGGGGCTACAACACCCTGGGCTTTTTTGCACCGGAGCTGTCTTACAGCACCCAGCATACGCCAGGTTGCCAGGTGAGCGAATTCAAGACCCTGGTGCGTGAGCTGCACAAGGCCGGCATCGAAGTCATTTTGGACGTGGTCTACAACCACAGCGCCGAAGGCAATGAATTGGGCCCGACGCTCAGCTTTCGCGGCATCGACAATCCCACCTATTATGACTTGACCGGACCGGCGGCGGAACCGCAACGCTATTACATGAACTATACGGGATGCGGCAACAGCGTGAATATCACCGACTCCCATGTGATTAGGTTTGTCATGGACTCGCTGCGCTACTGGGTAGAAGTGATGCATGTCGACGGCTTTCGCTTCGACCTCGCGTCGGTCTTGGGCCGTGAAACTGGGCAATTTAAAAGGTCGGCTTCGTTTTTCGATGCGGTCTCGCAAGACCCGGTCTTAAACCGGGTCAAGCTCATCGCCGAGCCTTGGGATATCGGCTCCTACGACGTTGGCAACTTTCCGGTTGACTGGTCCGAATGGAACGGACGGTTCCGAGATACCGTGCGCAGGTTTATCAAAGGCGACGCCGGGCAGTTGCGCGATCTCGGCTGGCGCCTGACCGGTTCAGCCGACCTTTATGGTGATGACGGGCGCTCCGCCTACAACAGCATTAACTTTGTCACCTGCCACGACGGTTTCACGCTCCATGATCTGGTTGCCTACAACGACAAACACAATGAAGCCAACCTCGAGCAGAATCGTGATGGCAGCAACGACAACAACTCGTGGAACTCGGGGGCGGAGGGCACAACGAACCATACCGCAGTGCTCCAACTCAGAAAACAAATCGCCAAGAATCATATCTGCGTTCTGTTCTTTGCCATGGGCACCCCCATGATGCTTGGCGGTGATGAATTCTTGCGCACTCAGAACGGCAACAATAACGCCTACTGCCAGGATAATGAAATCAGTTGGTTTGACTGGAACGAGATCGAGAGAAACCGCGACATGCGCAGCTTCGTGCAGAAGATTATCGCCTTTACCAAGCGCTACACGGTGTTGCAGCGGCGCAAGTTCGTCCTCGGTCAGGACTTGGACGCCGACGGGGTGCCTGACTTATCTTGGTTCGGAGCCGATCTCAAACCGCCTCAATGGGACAATGCGGAATGCTGTACGCTGTGTTATCGACTCGATGGTGGCGAAGTAGCTTCGACCCTCGGCGACTACAGTCTATTAATCATTCTAAACGGCGACCACCATTTACAACCTGTGCAGGTTCCCGCGCCGGATGGCACGAAGCGATGGTACCGCGTCATCGATACGAGCCTGCCGAGCGGCATAGACTGTCTCGACGTCGGCGCAGAGATCCTGCTCAATCCGGCGGACTTCTACCTCGTCAATCCGCGCAGCACGGTGGTATTGTTAGCGAAGTAACGCTGGCTAGCGCGCCAAGCAAGACCCGATGGAAAACATTGAGATCGCCCGAGTGCTGAACGCATACGCCGACCTGCTCGAACTCAAAGTCGAGAACCGCTTTCGCATTCGCTCCTACCGTGCGAGTATGTCCGGCTCTTTGCGTGTCGAAGGCGGCATCTCCCCGCTCGGCACGCCGACGATGATCGGCGCAATAGCGCTGCATTCGGCTGGGATCCCCAGTTCGGTTTTGATTTCTGGTGTGTTCAAGGCCGGCACGGCGAATCCGATCACACAGGAGCCGAGTCCCATGGCATGGGCCGCAAGCAACAAATTTTGCGCAGCCAGCCAGCAGTCGGCGACGACGAAGGGTCCCTTAGGTCTGCCGCAAATGATAATCAGCGTGCCGGCGTTATAGAAAATATTGAAGTCGGGATTGTCGAGAATCTCCAGCAGATGACTCGCCTGACCAGGGGGGTGCGTCGGGCCTCCGCAGCGAAAATCGTTTTAGCGCGATCCGAGAGACTCTTGAGCGCCGCCACGTCCTGCACGATGTCGAATGCCCAGGGTTCTTCGTGCACCGCCGTCGGTGCCCACACTGCCGCGTCGAGCAGTTTACGGCGGACCGTCGCCTGATCCAGCCGTTGCGGCGAGTAGGCGCGCACCGAGCGCCGCTCATGGATTGCATCCAAGACGCTCATCTTTTTTTTCCACCTTACTCATGATTCTCGCTCCTATAATCTCGCGACTGATGGCTGCGTCACCCTTTCGCGCCGGGACTAACCGCCCGAATGATCAACACCGGTCCGACCAAGTGACGCACCACCCGGTCGGTGACGCTGCCCAACACCCAGCGATTCACACCGCTCCGCCCGTGGGTACACATGGCAACCAGGGTCTCACCGCTCTCGTCAGCCAACTCAATGAGCTTTTCCGAGGCAAATCCCGCAACCGATTTAACGGCAACGTCCGACACTCCCTGCCCCTCCAACTGCTTGGCTTTTTCATCGAGGTATTGCTGGGTTTCGGTCTCGACCTGTTCCCACAATTCTTCCACATAGGGTCCGTAGTCCTCGGCGAACGTTGGCGTTGGAACTCCAAAGACCCGCGTGAGAATGATCCCAAGCCCCATTTTGGCCGCCAACTCTGCAGCATGCGGCAGCGCCATTTCTGCTAGCGGGGAACCATCCAGGGCGACCATGATCTTTTTCAGGAGCGGTACAGCTAGTTGCTTGGACTCGTCAGTTGCGCGGACAAGAAGCAATGGATTCGCGGCGGCGTGGAGTACCTTGTCAGCGACGCTGCCGAGGAGCCAACGGTTGATACCCGAACGTCCATGGGTGGTCATGACAACCAACATTCGCGCGTCGGTCGCGGCCCGATCGACGATCACCTCGGCGGGCTTGCCGATTTCAACGACACACCTGGTGGCCCCAGGGTCGGCAAAAGATGCCGCGATTTTTTCGAGATAGTCCATGCTATATTTCTTTTCCGCGGCCAGAATATTCTGATAACGCAGCTGTTGGTCGGCGGATGACACGCTCGGTGCCTCCGTGTCGACCACATGCAATAATTCCACAGGGACTTTGAGCTTCGCGGCTATGAAACGAGCATAGGGCAGAACCCCCTCCGACAATTGCGATCCGTCCAACGCGACCAATATTTTTTCGTACATCGTACCCTCCTACAGTGTTTCAATTGGATACCTTGCTTACTAAAGATGCCCCTGACTTGGAAACCCCATCGCTTTCCCGCCAAAGCTCAGCGCGCGAGTGGCGCCCTCGGTGTCGATAGACAACTGCGAAATCATCCTGCGCCTCATGGCGGTGCTCCTGGCAACGGCTTCCACCCGTCGCCGAGGGCGTTGTAGAGACTAATTAGATTAATCGTGACCTGCCCTCGGCTCTGCATGAGCTGTTCTTGGGACGTTAGCGCTGATCGGTCCGCATCAAGAACGGTCTGAAAATCGATCAAGCCCGATGTGCATTGATCGCGCGCCGATTCTGCAGCGCGCTGCGCCGCTTGGGTAGCTTGCAGAAGCGCCTCGCGCCGTTCTTGTTCCTCCGCGAAGGCCCTCACGCTATTTTCCACATCTTCGAGGGCGGTGATGATCGTCGCCTCATACTGTATCAGAGTTTGTTCTTGCAGGGCGTTTTGCACTTCGATGTTTTGCCGGATGGCACCGCCTTGGAAAATCGTCCAGGTAAAGTTGCCGACAAGGCTCCACGCCCGGCTCCCCTCCGTAAACAAATGATTGGAGGCGAGCGACTCAAACCCGATCGTTCGCGGCAATGAGAATTTGAGGTAGAGATCGGCGGTGGCGACGCCGATGCGCGCGTTTGCGCCGCCAGTTGACGCTCGGCGCACCGCACGTCTGATCGCCGCGGCTTGCAACCCCGGGGAAGGGGTTCGTTACACCGATAAAGTTGGTGGGACCACCTGGACTCGAACCCCTTCCGTCGCATCTACTAGCACACATAACAAAAAGCCGCGAAGTAATGGGAGAAATTGAAGAATGTTTCATTTATCCCCTACTCTACCGGGTCCCGTAATATCTCCAAAAAAAGCCGGTTTTGCCGCCGAAGACCGTGACCGTCGCGGTTCGACAAGTGTGTGTCGGCGCATTTTTGGAACTGACAGCAATGCCATTCAAACCAGGACAATCAGGCAACCCGGGCGGGCAGAAAGAAGGCGCTTGGACAATCGCGGACGGTTCGAAAGAGCTGCGGGCTTCGGGCGTGGAAAATGGTTCTCGACATCACGGAGAGCAAGGTTCGCGAGCAAGTCATCGAGAACGACGAAGTCGTTGACATAGTGCCGTCGATCAAAGAGCGGCGCGAGGCGGCAACGCTGGTGCTTCTCTACTGTTGGGGCATGCCAGTTTAAGGATATATCGCAACAGCTAATTGTTCATCGGCTCAACGCGCTTGGGACCAAGTCTAAAACCCTTATCATCTTGAATAGCTCGTTCCAGAATACTCCGATTCCAAAAATCGTTGCCAACGGACCGGCGCGAGCGGCTCCGCAACGGTAGTCGGTACCTTGGAGGAGCGGATTGGCTGTTCTGAGCAATTTTCGTCTCTGGTACATTTGTTGCTGCTAAAACAGGGAGATCGGAGAAGAAAACTTATGAAACTGATGAGACGGTTCCTAAGCGCTTTGTTAGTAGTTGCGGCCTGTGGGTTCTTCGCCGCGCTCGCCCATGCGCAGGCGACGCGGACGTGGGTGTCAGGCGTCGGTGATGACGTCAATCCATGCAGCCGCACCGCGCCGTGCAAGACTTTCGCCGGAGCGATTTCAAAGACCGCCGCCGGAGGCGAGATCAATTGCTTGGACCCGGGCGGATTTGGCGCGGTCACAATAACAAAGGCTATAACCATCGATTGCGTTCATACCGTGGGTGGGGTTCTTGCCTCATTAGTAAACGGGATCATCGTTAATGCCGCCGCGAGCGATAGGATTATACTCCGAGGGCTTGATATTAACGGCAAGGGCAATGGTCTCGACGGTATCAGGTTTCTCGCCGGCGAATCGCTCCACGTTGAAGACTCAGTGATCTCTGGGATGCAAAACGGTATTGTTATCCTTGCGGCGAGCGAGGCCTACATTAAGAATACCTATTTCAGAAACAATTCCAATGTTGGGGTATACATCGTCCCCTCCAGCGGATTAGTGAATGCGGTGATTGAGAAAACCACCGTTGAGAATCAAGCGTATGGCTTGTATGCCGGAGCGAATACCCGGGTCACTACACGCGGGAGTGTGTATTCCGGCAATTCCATTGGCGGAATTGTCGCGCAGGGCTCGGGTGCAGTGACCAATGTTGATAACTGCATCGTGACCAATAACGGCGTCGGGCTGTATAGCGCATCGGGGGGCGTTCTTCGTATCGGCACCTCGATTATCTCGGGCAACAACATCGGAGTCGCTTTTGATGGATCGGGTATTGCCGCTACTTTCTCCGACAATAACCTTGACGGCAACAACTCTCCCGGCAGCTTTAATTGGGGACTTACTAAATATTGATTCTGGACGGAGGAATGAGAGGAATTAGGGGCGTGTTGATTAGGTAGAATCACCTCGCTCCAGTGCCGTCTGCTCCACGCCAAGTGAGGCTTGCTCTCATGCTTGGGTTGTGGTCGGCGGGTGTATAAAAAGACTTGTCGGGTGTGGTTTCTGTCACAGGATTCCCCTCGATGTTCGAAGGCTCGGGTACAACAGCGCGCCAACGCTGCCCGGGCCTTTGTACTTTTAGCGTTTCTTTTTTCTCCTTGGCACTACTGCTTTATTCTTTGACGCGCGATCTAGACATTGCGATGAGCAATAGAGTCGCGTTTCTCTGACGGCTACGAATTATTCCCCTCGTGAAAGGTGTTGTGCAAAGTATTCCTAACCATGGCTCGCGCAGTATCGGTTAATCGTCACGGCATGCTAACCGTTCGAATCTATTTCGAGGGCCGCGACATTTGGACGTCTACCGGCAAGCCCGACACGCCGGAGAATCGCCGCGAGGTCGAAGCGCTGGCGGTCATCATCAGCGCAGGGATTAGGAACAAAGCCTTTTCGCTCGACTGGTTCCATGACGAAGCCGAGCAAATCAAGCCGGACAATAAAACCGTGGCCGGTTATTTCGCCGAGTGGATCCGTCGCAAGAAGCCGTCCATGATGTGCGCCGGGCTCGAGCGCGACTATCGCGACCACTTCAACCGCTGTATTCTTCCCCGCTTCGGCAACGTGAATCTGATCGACGTGATCCCAAGGCGCCTTGAAGAGCTTCGCAGCTACTTGTTAAACGAGCGCGGGCTTGCCATGAAAACCGTTCGCAACGTGGTCGGCGCCACTTTCCAGGCTTGCCTGCGCGATGCGCGAAAGATCGACGGCTTGATTGAAAAAGACCCCTTCGAGGCGTTGACGTGGCCGAGACTTCAGCTAGACCGACCGGATCCTTTCATCGATCTGGAACGCGACGCGATTCTTGCCAGCTTCGCCAAGCATAGCCCCTGCTATGTCCCCTTCGCCCATGTCTTGCTTTGCACCGGCGCGCGCCCTTCCGAATTGTTGGCCTTGCGTTGGGGCGATGTTGACATCCGCGACGGGTTTCTCACGATCTCGAAGAGCCGCTATCAAACCAGCGAAGGCTTACCCAAGACCACCGGTAGCGAGCGCAGCATCAAGCTTTTACCGTCCGTGGTCGAAGTGCTGCGCCAGCTTAAACCGCTGCACGTCACCGAGCACAGTTTTGTTTTTGGCAATCAGGAGGCCCACGCGCTGAACTTTCACACCTGGCGCGGCGCTGTCTGGTATCGAGTCCTAAAAGCGGCCAAGGTGCGCGAGCGCAAGCCCTACGCTTGCCGACACATGTTTATCAGCGCTGGCCTAGCCAATGGCTTCAACATCAAGTGGCTTGCCGAGTACTGCGGAACTTCAGTGGCGATGATCGAGAAATACTATCGGCGATCTGTGCGCAATGATGCCGCGGAACAGCTGGCTAAGATGCTCGGAATCGTGACCCCGATCGTGACCCAACCAGAAAAGCGGCGGGCCACGGCATGGCAAACGGTTGAAAACACTAGAAAAAAGGGTTGGTGGGCCCACCTGAACTCGAACTACTCAGAAGAAAAAAAAGGTGAAACGCAAACGTGGCTGAACTAGCTGAGATTTATGAGGAAAGGGCTTTGTTGATCTTTGTGAGTGTTTCCCGAATAGTCCCGCATTTTACCCCTCAATTCCCACAAAAACCGAAACGGTTTCGGTTCGAGAATTTGTGCTCCCTTCCGCCGTAGAAAAGTCCACGCAATTGTCTGTCGTCTCTATTCTGGAGGGCCGACCCTCACCGGCCAATTCCCAAAAATTTTCCAAACGTAGGTTCAGGGACCACGGCCCTACCGATTACGAATCGAGTTGAAGGCCGCACAGCAACCAGGAAGACCCAAGCATTCCCAATAAACTTAGCTGCTTAGTATTGACGTGACTGGGTTTGTTTGGGTCTCTTGGGAGCCAGTTCTCGGACAAAAGGCGGACAGCAGGAAAAGCCTCTACGATTGAACTGTCGGAGAATTCAGTACAATTAAACGGTATCGCCCGGCCGTGGAACAGAGTGACACGCCGGTCTGCTCCAGGCAGTTGTTGTGGCGCACGCCACACCTCAATCGTGCCGCTACCGAGGACAGGAAAACGCCAACGGCGCGGTCGTGGCGGGAAAACTCGGGCAAGAATTCCGTAACGCCTAGGTGTCCACGAAAGCGGGTCAAGTCCACGCGTTAGCGTCCTATGTAAGTTCAGTGCGGCTCGCTTGATTCCTGATTCTCAATATTTGGTCTTTTGTATTCAGGATCACCTGCCGAAAGACATTTGAAGGTCAGCACAGCTTCTATGGGTCCCCACCCTCTTGCGCCGTGTGTATCCATTTTTACAGGCGTCATTAATTTCCCCTGCTTTGCGCAGTAATCATTCGCCGAGTTGATGCTAAGAGCCTGGACCTCGGCCCAACTCTCAAAACCATGCGTCTCTGTTCCAACTACATAGGTCCCTATACCGTAGGAGGTCACTGGCCCCACGGTTCTGCACGCTGCGAGCATCAGGATACCTATGGTCAAAATTATCTTGCGTATGTCTAAGTACATGCTGAAAACTTTATGGTCGATCTGCAAATGACCTTATTCCCGTTGACTTGTTCCGACGCCATTCAGGTTGTGTCCCGCTTGTTGTGGAAAAAGGGAAAGGCGTATTCTCTCGGTATCCCAAAAACAACTGGCTCATGGGGTGAGTCAGACCGAGGAGGAATACGCCTATGCGAGAAAGTAACCAAAGATCGGGAGCAATGGAAGAGCTATTCGGTCGAGATCGATCGACCGAAGCGCTACGGGGCAAAGTCCGCGAGATGATCATGACGTTGGCGGAAGCAGAACTGGCGGAGGGTTTGGCAGCTCGGAGTTATGAGCGCAGTGATGCTCGTCGCGGCTATGGCAATGGCAAGCGCCAGCGATCGATCAGCACCGGGCGTGGAGCAACGGTGATTGAGCTACCGCGTGCCCGGATCAGCGAGGGCAGTTGAGAAACGGAATGGCAGAGAGGGTTGGTCGGGCGCTATCAACGGCGTGGAGCCTCGGTGGATCAAGCGCTATTGGGCTGTTGTTCAAGCGGCGCCAATGGGCGGCGCATTCGGGACGCGCTGTCACCGTTGTTGTTGGGCTCCTGGCTCACGACCACGCCGAAGTAGTCATGGCAGCGAGGGCATTGTCGGGGTATATACCGGGGCATGGTGGCCGCAGGCATATCGCAGCGGCCACGGGCGAGTCAAATTGAAAGCGTTAGATTTAATCAGAGGATAAAACAGTTCAATCTCGGTCGTTGGTGCGCACTAATTCGTGCATTGTAGCGTGACAGTCTTGGTATTAGCTTCTGCCGGGACCGATACGGTTTGAGTGGCGCCGCCCGAGCATTGATATTGAACCTCGAAGGTCTTCATACAACCCTGCTTTGGGTCGCCGAGGGCGTTGACATCAATGAAGTAGTCACATTTCGTGGTAGCGCTGCTGCACGCCTTGGTGATTTGCGAAGTTGCGTTGCCCTGCGGTGCGCCGCAGTTCAGTCCATAGGTCGCAGATACTATTTGCATCCTCTGGAGGCCGAGGCCGCCGAGGACTTGATTCCAATTAACCCCCTCACAACCAGCCATTCCCAATAGAGCTACAAATAGTAAACTTTTTTTGATATTCATCCCAAAATCCATCCTGTCGCTCTTGTCTTAATCCATAGACTACACGATTAAACCGGCTACTTTAGGAAATTTCTTTAACGAGGCGACGCCAGTCTGATCCGAGCGCCAAGCAGCCGATGAAGATTCCGTCTTTTTTGGCCCAAAAAACACCTAGCATGTTGGTCCGGAATTGGCAACGACACTCCGACGCCATCCGCGTCACGATCAATTCTTGACGGCCTACCGCCTCCGTTCCAGGATCGAACTTATGAGGCGACGAACAAATCTCACAAAACCTATTCGACGGAGAAAACAAAAATTACTTATCCAAAAGACTCACTGCTTACGATACGCGAAACGATCTCGCGCAGCTCTGAAAATCAAGACGTTTTGCCGTAGGGTTAAACTGAAATTCACCATCTGTTTAATCTCATCGACGTAATTCCACTATCCTTTAACGTCGAAACGGCGGCTTATTAGTTCGTCGCTCAACATCCCGCTGCTTGTTCGGTATGGGACGTATCAACCGCCAACCGTCAAGCCGAAATCCGCATAACGTACAAAGAGCGTTGATGGGACGTTCACCGTTGGAATGCGGTGTCTGATTCACCACGACCCAAAAATTGTCGCTGCACTTGGGACAGGTTCGGGCTATGTACCGGGCCATGGATTCGCGGACACATATCGCAGCGAGTATAGGCGAGTCAAACTTGTCTTCGGGCTCAGTCTTACAGTCAACTCTTACGGTGTCTGCGTCGTCCGTAGGTCGCTAGCTATACTGCGGCACTGTCAAGCAACTCGGCACTGCTGAATCTATGGCGAGTTTGCTCAGAGGCTGATTGCTTGACAAGACGTCTTAGTCGACGAAGCCTTTGGAGTAGATTTCAAAGCTACCGCGATGCTCTCGATGCCACGTAGCATCGATCGGTGTTTTTCTATGTATAACCATGAGCACGTTATGTTTGACCAATGCCGCCATCAGGCAGCATAACGACCGGCTGGCAATCAGCATTTGGCATTATCACTTCCTTTTTCCGTATGAGGAGATGAGTGGGCATGAATCCAGTTGCTCGGTATCAAGTGACCACGCGAAGCCAGGATTGAATTCTCCATCTATTTCATCGAATCGAAGCTAATTCCGCAGCCTTTAACGCTCGAAACGGCGGCTTATTAGTTCGTCGCTCATCCCGCTGCTTTGCCAGTATCGCGCGAGGAAGTGTCTACCAAAGCCGCGCCAGTTCTAGCCCGAAGAGTACCGCCACACCCTGATCTTCAAGCTCGAAACTCTCTAGGTTAAACCGCACCAGCTCCACAACGGAACCGTTGTTGCGCTGAAACAGAACAGCACCGGCTGGCGTCCAGTAATCCGTGTAGGGAGGGCCGGGGACGGCAGTCCCGGAAATCCAGAATCCGTTGTGTTGTTGCATAGGTTCTATGCCTCCACGGGCGCGACACGATCCGGCGCATCGTACTTTGGATTGTTGATTCGATTGGAAATCTCGTGTGCTGCCATCAACTCAGCCGGAAATGGTTTTAGCAGAGGTTGCACCTTATCGAAGCAGTTCGGGTTTATATGGTCGGCCAGAAAGAAAAATGGTTGTTGATTAAGAGTTGCATGCTTCGGCACCGGCCAGCGGTCGCCACTCACTTTCTGTTTTCTGGAATATAATTTTACCTTTCTGAGTTTTTAACTGTCCTGGTTTTACACCGGGATCGACGGTCCCTGACTGACTGAAAGTAAAGCTTGCCTCAAATTCAACTACATATATGTTTGGTTTGGGGCGGGATGTTTCAATTTTTCTGAAACTTAAAATACTGACATCCTTGTACTTGAGCCACTCTACCAAACACCTGTTAAGGAAGACATTTTTGGCATCGGTATCCGATGGGGTAGAGTCAAACTTGGAACACGCTGTTATCAATAAAGTTGAAAGTATAGCGATCACATATCCCCGATTGCGCATAAGTTTTTCTCACTTCGGTGGTGTCGTACTATAGTAAGGAAAGCGACATCTTGTTTGGGCCGCGGTGCACCACGTGATCCTGGTTCCACGAAACTAAAAACAACGCTCGCAGACGGTTGAACATCAGGCAGGGAATAACGGCGACTCGTGGGCGTGTCAATCACGTGGCATCAACCACGACGCTCAATTCTCGGCAGTTAATCCGTTAGAATTAAACTATAGCAGTGCAATCCTGTGTGGTGCAGCTGTGCCATTCAAGTATATTGCGAGTAACGCGAACAAATGCGCGAACAAATGCGGATTGACAACGCGGGGATTTATGGACTACGTTTCACGCCATGATTTTTCACGGAAAATGTCGCCACCGCGTGAAAGCCGTTGCAATCGAGAGCACAATCGAAGGTAATTATGCCTGCGAAGAAGAAAGCCAAAGCGAAAAGAACACCATCAATTGTAAAAAGTCATCTGGGACGAATTAATCGCGCTCTTCTTGAAGGTGAGAAACGTCCCGCGTTCTTGGAATTTTTACGACAAACCGACGACAGTCGTGGAATATATGCGTTGTACGACTCAAGGGACAGACTGCACTACGCAGGTAGGGCCTCTGTTCTACCAAAAAGGTTGGACCAACATTTGAAGGATAAGCATGCAGAAAGCTGGGAAACAATGACCCTGTTTTTTCTGAGTAATTCAGCGAATGTTGCCGAACTTGAAGGATTGATTGTTGCGGCGGCAAATCCTCCCGGCAACACACAGAAACCACGACTTGGAACGGACAAACGGAAGGAGCTTAAGCGTTTTCTAAAGCAAGACGCCATGACACAGATCGATAGTGTGATTTATCCAAACAATCAGGAAAGCAAAGACGATCTCTCAGGTCGTATCACGCCAAAGAAATTGAAAAGCATTAGCCAAGCTAAATTGGCGAACAGTTTGGGGATATCTCAAGGCCGCGTTAGCCAGCTCATAAATGACGAACCAAAGCACTACAGCACGCTACGGAAATACATCCAAGATGCGGGGCGGCGAGACAGCGTATTATTATTGCTTCAAAAAGCAAAAGTCGATTGAGTTTTAACGCGAATCAAATCAGCCATAACCCATTCCCTATAGTCTGTACAGAGTTTAGCAAGGTGTAGACATCAAACTGCTACGATGCACTCCGACGGTCATTCTGTGGATTGTTCACTAACTTGGAAACCTCGTAGCCATCCATCAACTCGGCGGGAAACGGTTTAAGCAAGCTTAGAGCGTGACGGATCTCGTCACCGCTAATCCATTCGAGTGCGGCGCGGTCGCTGAGCATCACTCTGTCGGGTTTTATTTACCCAGCCATTGTCACTCCATTCGGTATGTCCCTATAAGCTAACACAGTCACAGAAGCGATTCTCACCTGCGCCTTTCACGACCGGGACACCGCTGGCTGATGCGCTGTTTCGGCTAGCTAATCGGGCTATTCTGCCGGAGACGGTTTTTCGAAACCTTTCACACACGTGGACCAAACTTCCCCAAAGTTATTTCGGCGATATATTAACTGCTCAGGTACCCTGATTGCTCTACTAGCGAGACACCGAGTGAGGTACCGATGATGTACGAAGTTTTAATTCCAACAACGGTAGTGACAGTCTTACTACCACTTGATTTTTGGAGTGCAGCGGAAATCGTGCTGTGGGTGGCATTGGCCACTGTGTTTTGGGAACTACGCGATGCTGTTCTTGGCGGTCACGAGCATTACGACGCGTCGCTGCAACGCGCTGACCATTGACTCCATTTTTAGTCTTTAGCTTCATCGGCGATTTAAGAGTTCCCTCCGATTTGCCGCTGATCACTATCCAAGCCCCCATTAGCCACATAGACCCCGGACGGCACCAGGCCCCATTTGGAATAACTCCATTCGGTTTCCGCCTTCTAAGTTCACTATCACCGGCGCTTGCTGAGTAGGTGCAATGTTATAGCGCGGCTTGAACAGCGGTATATCCCCGCCAATGTTGAAGCGGAGTTTGATTTCCCGGAACTCACCAGGAGCAAAGCCGTAGCGACCGCACATCTTGATTTTCCACAACTCTTTCAGGCCGGACTTTAATGCTAAGTGGTAGCGGGTCCCGGTCAGATGCATGCCTCAGTTAGGTAACACGTTTATTTCATTGATCTCTTTTGCATTGGGACTTAATGCGAATCCATTCTTGATCCATAATACCACTTGCTGAATTGCCCTCTCATCCTGATAGACGCGGCTATGTGCAAGCATAGAGAGTTTTTTGCCAGCGGGTATCACAAAGTCAATGAAGTCCACCAGACGATAATAAAGCGGGGTAGGCGTAACGCTAACGCGAACAACGAAATTATACAAAAGTGGCCAGTAACCGAATCCTAGACCCAGTGCGATCCGCCCTGCCACAAACGAGAAAACAATCGCGATCAGCTGTAGAACGAGGAAAACAGCTAGGACGTACATAAAGCCGCCATAGACTAGTCCAGAGCTGAAGCCGAACAACGTAAATTCAGGGAGCAAGCCAGCGATCTGCATTCCCACACAGCCGAAGAACAGAACCATCATCATGAAGGGATGCTGTAGAATGGTGGGGAGATTCGCGACATGCTCCAGTAGAGAGAGGCTGTATTGTGCCTCATCGTCACCAGCCGAGATGCAGAGCACGGGAATGTCCTGTACGTGAGTCGGCGCGAGACGATTCCAGATCACTGTACCTTTTCTTTGAAAGTAACGGAGAAGAGGGATGACGCTACCAAGAGTCAGGGCAATGAGAATACCAGCGCCAAGGGTCACAAATCCCTCCATAAGGACGCCCTCAACTCTCTTGATCAATTCCCCAGCGGCCCACATGATCGGAGCCACCACCGCCAACATGGCCAGGAGTGCTAGGCGTGTAGTGTAATCACGACGAATTATGGAAATGAAGGGGGTGTTCAAGCAAATGATCCCTGCTATCTTACCGTGAAGTCTATGATCGGCAGCGGCGTAAAGCGCAACGTTTCCCCCATGACTGTGGGCAATTAAGACGTGACGGCCCTCCTGCTGCTGAAGTGCAACTATCACTTGCTCAGCCGCCGAGCGGCGATCGGAATCACGGTTTTTACCTTTCCACTCCATAGGAAGCGGTTTTCCAAACTCTTTCTGTAACGATTTCACTAACTCAGAATCAGGCTGTGTCCACGCCGCATGGGACGCCCATGTTCCATGGAGCAGGTGCAGGGTTATCGCGGCTTGCTTTTCGTCTGTGGCTTGTTCCATTAGTGCCCTCACCGTAGAAATTGATACTAACTCTCGCCTCACTGCTAGGCCACCTAACGTAATGAGTTCTGTCGCTAAACTTGTAGCCAATCTCATTATCAATCGATCATAATCACGCGCTAAGTTGTTCGATCTCCGAGACTACTCGATCTAGCTTCTCTACTAGCTCGCTTTGGATAACATGGGCCTTGATCAGGAAACAATCTCGTGGGCCGAGAAACGGCTTGATAATCTTAAAGCTTGATAGTCCAGAACCTATACTATTTTGGAATACATAAGTATTTCAAAAGAGCTGATATCAACGATGATAATCGGGGTGTCTAGCAGCTTATATCAAAGGCCGCGCTGGCCCGTCGTGATATAGTTCGTGTAGATTACTAGTTCTGTTGAATGAGCGATTTCGTCGGAAATTCGTATAATTAGAGTATTTGTTGTTTTTTGTTGTTTGTTTGTTTTTTATTGGCTTGAAAAAGATAGTATCCACGGCACGCTGGTTCGATCGTTGCCAATCAAAGCAATCTCAACTTAATAGCCGCTAAGATAACAGAAGCATGGAGAATGTTATGGCAGAAGCAGAAAAGAAACCTGGACATAAAGTCGTGACTTTTGGTGCCGTCAAGACAAATGAGGACGTTGAACTTGCGGCGTATGGGCTGTTGGAGAGATTATTTCCTGAGCTAACACTATCTGAGGAAGGATTGAAGTTGAAAGAAGAGCGCCTGCGTATAGCTAGGGAGCGTGATAAAGCCAAATAACGCCGGTCAAGCATAATCCTTTATTGGAACGTAAATTATTCAAAGGTCCCCCACCAGAAATTACTTCTTATTATAACCGTGATCGAATCACCCTTTATCACGGCAAAGGTCTTAATGTCTCACCTCAGCCAGAAAAAGCCTGAGAGCATCGAACAAACCGTGGGCGCATACTTTAAGAAGTGGATTGAAGGAAAAAAACCGCCAGCAGTTCGCATGGGCCTGGAGCGAGACTACCGTGAGCACTTTCGGCGCTACATTCTGCCGCAATTTGAGAGCGTCAAGCTAAAGGATGTTCAACCACGCACGCTGTTAGATTTCAGAACCTACCTAACCGGCGAGCGCGGACTGAAGATGAAATCGGCGCGAACGATCATTGACGCTTCATTCCGTCGATGATGCGCGATGCTCGCAAGATCGATCACTTAATCGATACCGATCCCTTCGCCGCCCTGGATTGGCCACGTCTCCCCTCACCTAAGCCCGATCCATTTACCGAAGAAGAGCGCGATAAGATCATTCAGGTATTTAAGGATAAGAGCCGGTTCTATTATCCGTTTGTCTACCTACTCTTTTGGACGGGCGTGAGGCCATCGGAAGCCTTGGCGCTGCGCTGGGAAGACATCGATATCAAGCATGGCTTTCTATCAATTTCTAAGTCCCGTTACATGGACGCAGAGAACGGCACCAAGACTGCCGGAAGTGAAAGAGAAATTCGGCTACTCCCGGAAGTCGTTGACGTGTTCAAAGCGGCTAAGCCATTGCACGTTGGGATTGACGAGCATGTCTTTAAGAACCAGGAAGGCCAGCTGCTAAATTTTCACACTTGGCGTGGCGGAATCTGGTATCGAATCCTAAGAGGCACCGGCATCCGCGAACGTAAGCCCTACTCTACCCGCCATACGTTCATATCAGCAGGCTTGAGTAATGGCGTTCACATCAAGTGGTTGGCGGAGTATTGCGGCACGTCCGTGACAATGATCGAAAAGCACTATGGCAAGTACATCGGCGACGACGTTGAAGAGCAGTTTTCAAGGCTCATCGGGGCCAAACCCGAAACCTTTACCGAAACCCAAGTAAAGGCTACAGGCACGGACCCCGACGAAGTACTGGAAAACTTTGAGGAAGAAGTTGGTGGGCCCACCTGGACTCGAACCAGGGACCAACCGGTTATGAGCCGGTGGCTCTAACCAACTGAGCTATGGGCCCTTAAATAAATTGTTTCGGGTTGAGAGTTTCGGGTTACGTGTTCAAAGACTGGAAGTCTTAGCTCTCCATGAAACTCTTGAGCCGTTTGCTGCGGCTCGGGTGGCGCAATTTGCGCAGCGCTTTGGCTTCGATCTGGCGAATGCGTTCGCGCGTGACGGTAAATTTCTGGCCGACTTCTTCTAGAGTATGATCGGATTTTTCACCTATGCCAAAGCGCATTCTTAGCACCTGCTCTTCGCGCGGCGTCAGCGTCGCCAGCACTTTGCGCGTCTGCTCCTGCAAGTTGATGTTCACCACCGCGTCGGACGGCGTGATGATCCGCTTGTCTTCGATGAAGTCGCCCAAGTGGCTGTCTTCTTCCTCGCCCACCGGAGTTTCCAGCGAGATCGGTTCCTTGGCGATCTTTAAGACCTTGCGCACCTTGTCGAGCGGGATCTCCATCTTGCTGGCGATCTCTTCGGGCGTCGGCTCGCGGCCGATCTCTTGGACCAGGTAGCGCGACGTGCGAATCAATTTGTTGATCGTCTCGATCATGTGCACCGGGATGCGGATGGTGCGCGCCTGGTCGGCGATGGCACGGGTGATCGCCTGGCGTATCCACCAAGTGGCGTAGGTGGAGAACTTGTAGCCGCGTTGATACTCGAACTTGTCGACCGCCTTCATCAAACCGATGTTGCCCTCTTGGATCAGATCAAGAAATTGCAAACCACGATTGGTGTATTTCTTGGCAATGCTCACGACGAGACGCAGATTGGCTTCGATCAATTCTTTCTTGGCCAGGTTGGCGCGGGTCTCGCCGTCAATAATCGACCAGACGCGCCGCTTGATTTCCTCCGACGGCATCTCCAGATCCTTTTCGATATGGCGCACGTCCCGCCGCATATTGCGGATCTCTTCGGCCATATGCAAGATCACGTCATGGCCCATGCGGAACGTCGAGACCAGCTTGGGCCAATTCTTTTTCTGCGCTTCAGCCGCCGCGACCATTTTGAGAATCTCGCTGCCCGATTTGCCGAGCCGGTGCTCGTAGTCTTTGACCCGCCGCTCCATCGCCTGCATGCGTTCCATGGCCCGTTTGAGACCGTCGGCGATGGCTTCGGTCTGTTTGCGATTCAACTGCAAATTTTTCAGGCCGTTGACGATCCGGTCGTTGTACTTGGTAACGCCGTCCAGAAGCGATTGGCGCCGCTGCGCCGACACCCGTTTGGCCTCGAGCTGTTTTTTGACCTTCTCGCGCTCGTTAACGGTGCGGCGGATTTTGCCGATCTGATCGAGCAAGCGCTTCTCGTGGACCTCTTCTTCCTCGAAGTCCTCGCTTTCCTCGTCGCCCTCTTCCTTGATGATCTCGCGTACTCGAACTTCATGCTGCGCCAGTTTCTCACCGAGATCGAGGATATGAGTCAAGGCCAGCGGGCTGGAAAGCACTTCGTCGAGGACGCGATTTTCGCCGTTTTCGATCTTCTTGGCGATCTCGACTTCGCCTTCGCGGCTCAGCAAAGACACCGTGCCCATCTCGCGCAGATACATCCGCACCGGGTCGCCGGTCTTACCGACGACGTCGTTGTCGGCGTCCTCGGCCTCTTTTTCCTCTTCCTCGTCTTCGACCAGCTCGTCGCCTGCACCGCCCAGAGTGACCCGTTGGTTGGCGTCGACGACTTCGATGTCCATCTCGCCGAAGATCGACATGACATCGTCGATCTGATCCGGCGAGACAACCTCAGCTGGCAGCATATCGTTGACATCGTCGTAGGTCAGATAGCCTTTTTCCTTACCTAGATCGATGAGCTTTTTGACCTCCTTCAGATTCTTCTTCTCCACTGGCTCGCCAGCGGCGTCGGAGGCGCTCTTCGCCTTGCTTAGCGTGGGCTTAGTTTCGGCTCGAGTCTTCGGCGTTCTAGCTGGCGTTTTTCTTGAAGGAGGTCTTGCCATTCTAGTATCCTTTCTCTCTTGGCGATTTCATCGCGTTTCTCTTCGGCAGCGCGGATGGCGATACGTAAATCGCGCTCTTGGGTCTTTAAGTACTTGCGTTGCAAGTGGGTCAGACAATCGCTGGCCATATTGGCGCACTCGGCGTCAGACCGGTTCTCCGCTTCCAACACCAAGGCGGCAAATCCGCTGACCAGAGGCTCCGGCAACGTTTGGCTGATGGCGCCGATGTCGATGTTCCCTGTTTCTTGCCATTCCAATATGATCGCGTCAACCGCTGGACGCCATTTGTCGCTAAAACATTGGCGCACGCGCGCATCCCGCGCCAATTTATCGAGCAGCGCCGGCACCCGCAGCAATAGCCCGACCAGCGAACGCTCGGCGATATCGTCGCGATTATCTTTCGGCGCCGGCGCGGCGGCAACCGGATGGCTCGACGCGAACGGCCGGGGACTGGCCGGGTTGGCCACCGGCCGGCGCAACAGTTCTTCGCGAACACCCAAATCCGCGGCACGACGAATCAACAAATCGACTTCGAATGGATTGGTCACCTTGGCGAGCAACCGGCCGATCTCGCTGGCTGTCTGGCTCTTGCCTTCGATGGTACTGCCATAGCGCTTTTGCAACCAGGAAAAATAATAATCGGCCAGCGGCACCGCTTGATCGAGCAACTTCTCGACGGCGTCCTTGCCTTGCTTGCGAACAAAAGTATCGGGATCGTCGTCCTTGGGCAGAAACGCCGCGCGGCCGAGCATGCCGGCTTCGACAAAGATCTCGAAGCTACGCGCCGCCGCCTTGAGCCCGGCATCGTCGCCGTCGAACAACGCGATAATATTCTTGGTGTAGCGTGACAAGGCGCGCACATGTTCGACAGTCAGCGCCGTCCCCAAAGTCGCCACCGCGTAACCGACACCATGCTGCGCCAGGGCGATCACATCGAGGTACCCTTCGACCACCACCACCCGATCGGCCTGGCGGATACTTTCCTTGGCTTGGTGCAGACCGTACACCGTCGATCCCTTGTGAAACAGCGGCGTTTCGCTCGAATTCAAATACTTCGGCATGCCCTGATCCATCACCCGGCCGCCGAAGCCGACGATCTTACCCGCAGCGTTGGCGATGGGAAACATCACCCGGGCAAAAAACTTTTCATAATATTGCTGCGGGTTGCGCTGGGCGACGAGCCCGAGCTTGATCGCGTCCGCCAACGCCAAACTTTCTTTCTTGACCAAGGTGACCAAGCCCGAACCGCCCTGGGGCGCGAAGCCCAACATGAACTTGCGCGCGGTGGCGTCGTCGACGCCGCGGCGGCGCAGATATTCCAACGCCGCACGGCCCTCGGCATGATCGAACAGGATGCTCTGGTAATTGGCCGCGGCCCGTTCGTTAATGCGAAAGAGCGTCTCACGCTCGCCCAGGTCGCGCTGATAGTTGCGCGCGTCCGATCTTTCGATGACAATGCCGTAGCGCTTCGCTACCTGTTCCACGGCCTCAGGAAAAGTCAGGTGGTCGTACTGCATGAGGAATTGAAACACGGAGCCGCCGGCATGGCAGCCGAAGCAGTGAAAAATACCCTTCTCTTCGTTGACCGTGAACGACGGGGTCTTCTCACCGTGGAACGGACAAAGCCCCATGTGATTGCGGCCGGATTTCTTGAGCGTGACATAATCGGCGATCACTTCGACGATTGATGCGCGATTTCGAATCTCAGCGATTTTTTCCTGGCTAATCATGGCACCAATCTAGATCGCCTGCCGCTCACGGGCCGGCGCGGGGCTGGAGTTATCCCCGGTGAACATTCGCTCTTTGCCGGCTTTGACCAAACTCTCGCCCAGTTCGGACAATGGCGGCACCAAGTAGGCATGTTCAAGGGAGTCACGAGTCGGTCGAGAGAGTAGTGAAGAGGAGCCTAATAGAAATACCGCCAGCGCCGCCACCGCCGCGCCCTTGCCGACGCCGAGAGCGATGCCGCCGGCGCGGTTGACGGTTTTGAGAAAAAGCATTTTTTCCGAACGGTGCAACAGCCAGCCGGCCAAGTTAAAGCCGAAATAAATCACAAAAAAGATCGCGACAAAGCCAGAACCCTTAAGCAGAAGCGGTGACAATTTCCAATGCTGCGCCACGTATTGCGCCGCGACATCGCCGTAGCGCGCGGCGACCAGGAAACCGATGATGAGTCCGGCAAGTGACAAGATTTCACGGAAAAAACCTCGGAAGAAGCCGCGCAGGCCGAATATCGCTAAGACGGCGAGCAAAATCAGATCGATCCAATTCACCAGCTGGCACCCACCTGCGGTAGCGGCGCCGCCCCATGGTCGCACACGCCGCTCGCCATCTTCGCACAGTCGATATCTTCCAAGGCAAACCGGTTACATCGGCCGGACCGAGCCCACTCCCTTTGCACTAACCAGCCAGCAATGCCTTGGCGAGATCGTTAACTCGCTTTCCATCGCTGCGTCCCGCCACCTTGGGCATCACCAGCTTCATTACTTTACCTAGGTCGGCTAATCCTTTGGCACCCGCCTCATCGATACTCGATTGGATTGCAGACTTAATCTCATCGTCGGAGAGTTGCTGCGGGAGAAACCCCTTGAGGATCGCTAATTCGGCCTCTTCCTTGGCCGCTAGCTCCTCTCGCCCGCCTTTGCGATACAACTCAATCGCTTCACCGCGCTGTTTGCACAGAGTGCCGACGATTTTCTGGATCTCATCAGCGCCAAGCGCCCGGCGAACACGGATTTCTTCGTTCTGCAACGCCGCCAATAATAATCGAAGGGTTGAAAGCGTGACCGTGTCGCCGCCTTTCATGGCAGCTTTCACGGCCTGCTGAATCTCCGCTTTCAAATCCATCGGTATGTTAGGCTCGCAATTTGAATTTTAGAACGAATGACGCACGCGTCGCAGGGCGCGCTTTTTCGCGGCAATCGCTTTTTTCTTACGCTTAACGCTAGGCTTCTCGTAATGTTCTCGTTTACGCAATTCGGCGAGGATGCCGGCTTTTTCGCATAGTTTTTTAAAGCGGCGGATGGCGCTTTCGATCGATTCGTTATCTCGAACCCGAACTCCGGTCATAGTTATGATTCACCCCCGATCCAGGCAGACCGCACATAAACCGTTTACGAGTTTAGCTGATAAATCCTTCAAGTCAAGTAAAACGCTTTTAAATCTAACCGTTTGCAGTCGTCTCTCGGAGCTACGATGAAGCCCATCTAAAGCTTGGGTGAGGCGCCGCAGAAGGCCAAATCCGGGGACGCGAAAGCGCTCCGCAAGCGCCGCTCAATCACCGACTGCGGCCCAGCCGGACAAATTTTTCCGGATAATCGGAAACTATTCCTTGCACGCCCAACGCCACAAAGGTTTCCATCTCGCGCAAATCGTTGACAGTCCAGACATAGACATCCAATCCCGCTTGCCAGGCCTGGTCGAGAAACTCGCGGCTGGCCAGCTGTTTTTGCACGTGGATCGACGACGCGGCGAACCGTTCGGCAGCGGCGAACGGATCGTCCTTGATACTCGCTCCGTAAATGATCCCAAGAGTGGCCTCGGGCGCCAACTCGCGCACCCGCGCCAGACTGCGGTAATCGAACGACAAGATCGTGGTCCGTTCCAGATAATCGTAATGACTCAAGATAAACAGCAGCTTTAACTCGATCCCCGCCGGCGCTGCCGCGGCGGTTTTGATTTCCAAGCAGAGATCGACATTGCCGGCAATAATTTCCAGCGCTTCCTCCAGGGTCAAGATTTTCTCGCCGCGAAAAGCCGGCTTGCGCCACTTGCCGATATCGAGTTTGCGCAACTTCTCGAGCGTCTTATCTTGGATCTTGCCGCGGACGCCGGTGGTGCGCGTCAGCCTTTCGTCATGGAACACCACCACATGGCCATCGGCCGTCAGTTGGCATTCGAGCTCGATCATGTCCGCACCCGCGGCGATCGCCTTTTCAAATGCCAACCGGCTGTTTTCCGGATACTGTCCCGAGGCGCCGCGGTGGGCGATTTTTTTTAAAGATTGCATGGCGAAAATAGATCTCGCGGCGATGGCGAAATCTTAATCTAACACCCTAGCGACCTCGAGATGGAGCAGAAACTCTTTATTACCTTTGGGGCCCAAAAGCGGCGATTCGGTGACCGCCAACACCCGATAGCCGCAGCCGGCCGACGCCTGGGCAATCTCGTCGATGACGCGCTGATGCTCTTGCGCCGAGCGCACTACCCCGCCTTTGCCGACTTTTCCCTTGCCGACTTCGAACTGCGGTTTGATCAGGGCGATCACAGTACCATCTGCGGCAATGAGCGAACGCACTTTGGGCAGAATGAGTTTGAGCGATATGAACGATGCATCGATGGTCGCGAGTTCCGGAACGAACGGCAAAAGCGTCGGCTCCAAATAACGGATGTTGGTCTTCTCGAGTACCACGATGCGCGCATCGTTGCGCAGTTTCCAATCTAGCTGGCCGTAGCCGACATCGACGGCGATCACTTTGGCCGCGCCATGGGCGAGCAGACAGTCGGTGAAGCCGCCGGTGGAAGCGCCGATGTCGATGGCATTTTTGCCGACGACTTCTACGGCGAACTCGCGCAGCGCCTTCTCCAGTTTGACGCCGCCGCGGCTGACGTAGAGAGGCGTGGCTTTTACGCTGATCGTCGCTGCGCCGTCGATCAGATTGCCCGCTTTGGTGACCGGCTGCTGGTTGACCAGAACTTCGCCGGCGAGAATGCGCCGCCGTCCTTCTTCCCGGCTCGCCACCAGTTGGCGCTCGACCAAGAGCAGGTCTAAGCGCTGCCTCTTTCCCATCCTTCTCGAGTTTTCTTTTTACCGCGGCGCATCATCTGCAAGGCCGCTTGCGCGATGGCATCTTTGTCGAAGCCGCAGATTTTCCTGAGTTCGTCCTGAGTGCCGTGGGGAATGAATCGATCGGGCACGCCGAGCCGCTTCACTTCGACTCCGGTAATGCCATCGTCCGCCAGGAATTCCACCAGCGCGCTGCCGAAGCCGCCGCTGATCACATGATCTTCGACGGTGATGAGCCGCGGCACTTTGGTGAGCAGATCGCGATATAGATTTTCATCCAACGGCTTGACGAAGCGGGCGTTCACCACCGCCGCGCTGATGCCAAGAGGCGCCAAGTCTTGCGCCGCTTTGAGCGCCGGAATCACCGTCTGGCCGATGGCGGCGATGACCAGGTCGGTGCCGTCACGCAGCAGTTCCGCCTTGCCGATCTCCAGGCTACGGAACTTTTCATCGAGCGTTACATCCCAACCCTCGCCGCGCGGATACCGCAGCGATATCGGCCCCGAATGCTCCACGGCGGTCTTGAGCATATGCTGCAATTCGTTCTCGTCCTTGGGCGCCATAATGACCATGTTGGGGATCGACCGCATGTAAGCAAAGTCGAACACACCGTGATGCGTCGGGCCGTCGGCGCCGACCAGGCCGCCGCGGTCGAGAGCCATCACCACGTGCAGATTCTGCAAACAGACATCGTGCAGGATCTCGTCGTAGCCGCGCTGCAAAAAAGTCGAATAGATCGCCACCACCGGAATGTAACCCTCCGTCGCCATGCCGGCGGCGAAAGTCACCGCATGCTGTTCGGCGATACCGACATCGTAGGTGCGTTCGGGGAGTAGGCGCTGCATCTTATCGATGCCGGTGCCGCTGCCCATGGCCGCCGTGATGCCGACGATTTTAGGGTTATCCTTGGCCAGACCAACCAGGGTCTGACCGAATATCTCAGTGTAACTCGGCACCGGGCTTTTGTCTTTTTTCGCCTTGCCGGTCAACACGTGAAACGGCGTGACACCGTGAAATTTGATCGGATCGTTTTCCGCCAGCGCAAAGCCTTTGCCCTTCTTGGTCAGGACATGCACCAAAATCGGCCCCTCGACCTTTTTGATATTTTCCAGAGTCGCGACCATCGCGCCGATGTCATGTCCGTCGATCGGGCCGACATATTGGAAACCCAAGCTCTCGAAGAGAAATCCCGGCGTCACCAAGCTTAAAAACGAGTCGCGAATCTTGCGCGCCGCATACTTGATATGCTCGCCGCTGGGCAAGCTCTTGAGCAGGGTCGAAAGATTTTTTTGCAGCCTAACACCCAAATCCGTGGTGAACTGCCGGCTCAAGAACGACGACACCGCGCCAACGCGCGGGTCGATAAAATGCTCATTGTCGTTGAGTACGACGATCAAGTCCCGATCGAGGTGGCCGGCGGAGTTGAGCCCCTCATAGGTCAATCCTGCGCTCAGGCCGCCGTCGCTGATCACCGCGACCACCTTGCGCTTACCGCCGGACAGCGCATTGGCTTCCACCATGCCAAGCGCCGCGGAAATCGATGTGCCGGCATGGCCGGCGCCGAAGGTGTCGTACTCGCTCTCCTCGCGCGACAGAAAGCCGCTCAAGCCACCGAGCTGGCGAATCGTCGCGAGACGATTGCGCCGGCCGCAGATGAGCTTGTGGGCATAGGTCTGGTGGCCGGTGTCCCAAACGATGCGATCCTCCGGCGTGTCGAACACGTAGTGCAGCGCCAGCGTCAGCTCCACCGCCCCCAAGGTCGAAGCAAAGTGACCGCCCACTTCCGACACCACCGAGATTACTTCCTCGCGAATCTCCTGGGCCAACTGCGGCAGCTGGTCGAGAGTAAGCTTGCGCATATCGCGCGGATAATCGATGCCATCTAGCAATCGCGCCATATTAAGATTGCAACTCCTTGGTTGGGATATTTCCATTGACGTGGAGCGCCCGGGTCACGACCTGCTCGGTGATCGCGCGCAGCGGTTCGGCGCCAGCGCCAAAGGGCGCCAGTTCGCGCAAACATTGCTGGCCCAGCTCCGTGAGCCGTTGTTGCGCTGCAGCAACACCGATGACCGAGGGAAAGGTCGCTTTATTCCACTCGCTGTGGCCCGACTCCGCACGCTCGCCGGGAGCGGTCTCGCCCAGGATATCGAGGATGTCATCGGCGATTTGAAAAGCCAAACCAAGCGATTCGCCGAAGCGCGAGATGCGCTTTAGCTCCGCCGGCTTGGCGCCCGCCACCTGGGCCCCCAAACGCAACGAAGCGCGGATCAGCGCGCCGGTTTTGCGCACATGAATATACTCGACCACGCCGATATCGACGGCGCGCCGCTCGGCCTCAAGATCGAAAGCCTGGCCACCGACGAGGCCGTCAATGCCAACAGAGTGAGAAAGCTCATGGACCAACTTGAGAACCAGATCGGCTGAAACAAACTTCAAAGCCCCCGGTCCGGACATGACATGAAAGGCTTCGGTCAGCAGACCGTCGCCGGCAAGCAGCGCGATGCCTTCGCCAAACACTTTGTGGTTGGTCGGTTCGCCGCGGCGCAGGTCGTCGTTATCGAGCGCCGGCAGGTCATCATGGATGAGCGAATAGCCATGAATCATTTCGACCGCGCAGGCAAATGGCATCAACGCGCTGCGCCGCCCCGCAAAAAGCTCGCCGGCGGCCAGGAGCAAAATCGGCCGAACGCGTTTGCCGCCGGGAAACAACCCGTAATGCATCGCTTTCCAGATGGTGCCGGAGCGCTCGGCGTAGCGCTTGAGGTAACCGTCGAGCGCCCGATCTACGGCCGCAGTACGGGTGCGCAGATAGGAATCCAGATCAAAGTTGACGGTTTGGAGATTTGCTTTAGCAGCTAGACCTATTTGGCTCATTGGAGAAGATCGCTCTCACCAGCCCGATCGTGAATAATTTACCATCCAGCGGCGCAACTCTTCAAACTACACGGTGCAGTTTCTGTCGAGAACCTGCTTAAAGTTTTTGCAGACCGGCATTTTTCGCTGGAAAACCGACTCGTTCGCCGGCAGACCATGGCAGACCGCAAGCGAACAGACCAAGTAATAAGCTGCCGACACCAGCGCCGACGGCAATCCAATACTGATTGAGAATGCAAAATCCCAACGGTAACGTGAAATTGATACCGTATACCGCCATGGCAAATGACACCGTCGTGCCGGGCTGCACGGCCATTTGATTTAAAATGAGGAACAGCACCAAACCGGTCACACCCCAACCGAAAAGATTCATCCACGGCATACCGTAATAACTCCCCGCTTCACCCCACACCCAATAGCTGGTCACTTTACTCATTGCCGGATCAAGCAGCAGGTCCCACGACACCAGCAACACCGTCGCCAGGAGGACGGCCGCGGCGCCGGAGCGGTGTTGGCGCGCGAGCGTCCAACAAGCCCAGCCCATGGTGAACCAGCTCAGTGGAATCAAGAGCGGCACGAGATCGAACCACTTGGGACCGAGAAGACTCGTGTAAGAATACGGCCCGAACGGCACGCCCCACCCGGTGCCCATCAGTTCGCTCGATAGACTCACCATGTAGACCGCAAGGAAAGCGAGCAACCCAGCACGGCGATTTCTGAAAAATGCGTCGGCGACCACGGCAAGTCCGCCGAAAAGCATATTGCCCACGGCAAAACCATGAAACGCCCAGGTAAAAAATCGCGCTTGAGGATCGACCTGAATCAAAAGATCGGGTCGCGCCGTAAAAATCCCGTAACCCAGCAGGCTGGCGACCACGATCAACGCCTGTAGAACTAGAAAAACCCATGCCATAAATTGCATTGTCGATCCTCCCGAAAAAAATTGCATGCTCATCCCGCCACGGCGGAGCGGGGCTGGCACACCGCATTAACCAACGAATCCAAGAGCCGTTGCCGTCGACCAACAAACCTGAGCGCTAACGACAGCAATCTCGGACGGTACATTAAATTGCGAATCACCGAGTTGAGGCGAATTCGCGCCGCGAACTCCGCCCGGCAAGCCCGCCCATAGGCGGCGAGTCGATGCGCGTCCAAGCGATCTTCGGCTAAGGCCGCAGCAATCGTCACGCCGGCGAGCTGGCCGCTCCTCAGCGCCAAGAAAATCCCTTCACCGGTTACCGGCTCGGTAACACGAGCAGCGTCTCCGACCAAGACAAAACCGTCGCCGTAGCATCGGCGCGCAGGAAAATAAACCGGCCATGCCGAGCGCAACTCGCCGATTGGCTCGCTGTTTCGAAGCAGCTCATCGAGGGCCGGATTAAGGCTAAGACAATTCTCGCGCAGACTCTCGAACGAAACGGCTTTCCCGAGCCGCGATCGACGGACCGAAAAACCCAAATTAACCGTAGATTCATCGACTCGCACCAATCCGGCATAACCACCGGCAAACTGATGAATCTCGACACTGCCGCGCACGCCGGGCACATCACGGAGTTGGACTTCGAAGCCCACCGCAGCCGTTCGTTTGGGCGGCGCCGAGGCCACACCAAGCTGGCGCGCGACCAAGGAGTTTCTCCCGTCCGCACCGACAAGCAGCTTGGCGCCAACGGAAACTCGATTCCCGCCGCAATCCATCTCCAAACGCCAGCCGGACGACTCTCTCATAAGGCTCGTCAGTTTAACGCCTTCGTCGACGCTCACACCGGCGCGTTTCGCCTGCTTCAACAGCGCGTGATCCAAATGAAAACGTCTCATCCCAAGTCCAAATTCACGGTCTCCGAGCACTGGCAGTTCACTGTTCGCTTCGGCGCCATCCGCGGCGCTGATACGAAAGTGATCCACCTGGGTATGCGGCAAAGAAAGCAAGTCGTGGCCGACATTCAAATCGTCGAGAACCGGCCAGTTAATCGGGTTCAAGAAATCACCGCACAATTTATCGCGCGGAAACACGGCGCGGTCGAGCAGCACAACTTGATAACCGAGTTGGGCCAGCGTGATCGCCGTCGAGCTGCCCGCCGGCCCGGCGCCGACAATCGCCACGTCGAATTGGTTCATCGCCGCTCTCCGAGCCGAACCACAGCAGCCATGCGAAAGGGAAACACCGAAAACATTTCCACCGGACCAATGTCGGCCTGGCGCAATAGGTCACGCCATTCTGTCAGCGTGAAGGCGCGCCGCACCGACAGCGGCGCGTCCGTTAGCGTCATAACATTTCGAGTCGTCAGCCGGGTCAAAAAGCGAATGCCATGATAGGCGAAAGGATGGCGCACCAGATCGCTGACGATGATGGCGTGCCTGGCGAGCTTGGACCACTGCTTTAACAGATCGAGGATTTTCGTTTCGCTGAAGTGATGGAGAAACTGCGAGGCGACGACGAAATCGAAGGAGCCGGGCGAAAACGGCGGCGCGCCGGCGTCACCTTGAAGGATATTGATTTCAACGTGACGCTGGGTCCGACGGACCGCAATACCAGCGGTTATCGAGTCGGCTTCGATGCCGACAATCTTCGCGGCGACATGGCAGCGCTTGGCCCTGGCAAGAATCGCCGCCGGGATATCGGCGCTACCCGTGCCCACGTCAAGTACAGAGATATACTTTTGCGGCTCACGGCCGAGCGCCCGCCACAGCGCCACCATCACGCTGCGCGAACCGCTCAGGTAGCAGTTGAGCAGCCGCAGGTTGCGCAAATCCTCCGCCAATAGCGCCGGGTCATTGCCGGTGATATCCATCATCTCTTTTTCGTAACTCCGCTTCATAGCAGCGCTCCACGCTCGATCACTATGGCGGAGTTCTTCGAACCGAAACCGATGCAGTTACAAAGGGCGATATCAATCGATTTCGCGATGCTTTGATTGGGGATGTAATTGAGATCGCACTCGGGATCGGACTCCTCCAGATTGATCGTCGGCGGCAAGAAGCCACCGTTCATAGCGCAGATCGCTGCGACGACGCCCGCAGCGCCAGATGCTCCTTGGGGATGACCGATCATCGATTTGACCGAACTCATCGGCAGCTCTTGGGCGTGTGTGCCAAAGCATAACTTGGTCGCGCGGGTCTCGGTTTTGTCGTTCAACACCGTTGCCGTGCCGTGCAGCGCCACGTAACCGACTTCGTCCTTCGCCAGCCGCGCATCTTCGATCGCCAAGCTCATCGCCCGGGCCGGTTCTTCACCGCTCGGCTCGAGACGGACGCGGTGGTAAGCATCGCAGGTCGAACCGTAACCGCGCAATTCGGCGTAGATCGGCGCGCCGCGGCTGAGCGCCGCGGCGCGCTCTTCGAGAATCAATATCCAGGCGCCCTCGCCGAGGACAAAGCCATCCCGGCTCCGGTCGAAGGGCCGCGACGCCCGCGCCGGTTCGTCATTGTGCGCCGTCGAAACCGCTTGCATGACGCAAAAGCCCTGCATGATCGCGGGCGTAATCGTCGCATCGGCACCGCCCGCGACCAAATGATCGGCCAAACCAAAACGGATGAGATTAAACGCGTAGCCTAGTGCGTCGGTGGAACTGGTGCAGCCGGTCGAAATCACATGGCTCGGGCCATGAAAACCGAAATGGATCGACAGCTCGCTCGACAGCGAGCCGATGGTGGAACTCGAAACATTGTAAGCGCTGATTTTGCGCAACTGATCGCTGTAATAAAGACGATACTGCTCCTCGACAAAATCGGCCGTTCCGCCACCGCTACCAAGGATCACGCCCCAGGACTGTCTTTCCGCCAGGCTCATGCCCTCAGGGCACACTGCCGCACGCTCAAGGGCTTCGAGACTTGCGGCGATCGCCAAATGGACTGCCCGGCCAGTGCGTTTGAGCTCGCGCGGCGGGAGCATTTCATCTAATTTTACGTCCTTCACTTCCCCGGCAACGCGGCAGGAGAGCCGACTCGGATCAAAAGACGAAATCCTATCGATCCCGCTCACGCCTTGGCGCAATGAATTCTGATAAGCATCAACGCCAACTCCGTTCGGGCTGACGACCCCCACCCCGGTGACCACCACGCGGCGAAGCTCTGAGTGATTGTTTCTTGCCATAATCTCCATCGAGCCAAAGGAACCGCAACCATTCCAGATTGCCTAGACCCAAGCGATCCCTATGGGTCTACTTTGGCATCTTCGCGGTTAATCCTTTGTGCGCTTATTGAACATTGGAATATTTCCATACGATTCTCAAAGCGTCCGGCGACCAGGGTTGGGACAGCCGCGCCGGCGTTGAGCGCACCAGGCTGAGAACGCCGCGCAACACCACCCAAATCTTGCGCGCGCCGGTGACGTAAGTGCGCTGGTCCCAGGCGCGCGCGCCGCGTTTAACCAGCAACGTTCCGATCTCGGAATAGACCTGACGCGCCGCCGCCACCGCGCAGGCCGAACGAAACGACAAATGCCAAAGGCCGGTGTCGCCGGAGCGATAATAACGGCCGGCTTCGTTGAGCAGGCGTAGCGTCAGCATCGCCAACTTTTCACGATGCTCCGGCGCGCTGATTTGATCATGAGGGATTTTGGCATCATCGAGCCAGGCCAGCGGCAAGTAGATGCGCCCCATCAAGGCATCCTCGGTAATATCGCGGGCGATGTTGGTGAGCTGCATGGCGATGCCAAGATCGGCGGCGTGGCGCAGCGCGCTTTGGTCGCGCAGTCCCATGACATGGGACATCATTAGGCCGACGGTGCCGGCAACCCGGTAACAGTAGAGCAGGAGCTCGCGCAAAGTCGCGTAGCGCGTACCGCGCACATCCATCGCCATGCCTTCGATCAATTCGACGGCATAATGCGCCGGAATCCCATAGCGGTGGACAATATGTTGCAGAGCGATGAATACCGGTTCGTGCTGCGGTTCAAAGGAAAAAGCCGAAGTGGTTTTTTCTTTGAGCGCTTTGAGTCTCGACTCAAGCTCGGCGCGATCTCCTGATGTACCGGCATCGTCCACCTGGTCGTCGCAGTAGCGGCACCAGCCGTAGAGAAACACCGCGGCATCGCGAATCTGCGGATCGAAAAGCTTGGCGGCCAGGGAGAAACTTTTCGAGCCTTTGCTGATGATATCGCGGCATTCGTCGAGGGCCACCCGCACTTCCGGGGTAAGCGCGTCAGGCATAGGACACTTCCTTGGGCTTAAGAACCGAACTCACCAATCGTGATTTCAGGTCTTCGACAATCAAATTCGCCGTCGCCTTGCCGGAATTCACCACCCCGGGAATGCCGGCGCCGGGATGCGTACCCGCGCCGACAAAATAAAGACCGCGGATATTGCGGTCGCGATTGTGCACCCGAAAATAGGCACTCTGCATGAGACGCGGTTCCAAGGAAAATGCCGAGCCAAGGTGGGCGTTGAGTTCAGTTTTAAAATCGGCCGGGGTAAAAATTCTTTGCGTGACCATCGACTCCGTCAGACCGGGCATATAGCGCTGTTCCAAATAGTTTAGAATCTTTGCCGCGTAGCCTGGCCCTTCGACTTGCCAATCGATCGCCAGTTTGCCCAGATGCGGTACCGGGGAGAGAACGTAAAAGGCGTCACAGTCTGGCGGCGCTAACGACGGGTCCGAGCGGGTCGGCGCATGCAGATAAAGCGAAAAATCGTCAGCCAGCCTGCCCCGTTCGAAAATATCGCCCAGGAGTTCGCGGTAGCGCGGCCCGAAGATGACGTTATGGTGCTGCAAGTTAGGATATTTTCGCCGGGTGCCGAAGTAAATAAGAAACAGCGACATGCTGTATTTCTTCTTCTCAAGCCGTCGCGCCGTCTTAGCCGCGCGCGGTTCGTCTTTGAGCAGCCGATCATAGGTGTGGACCACATCGGCATTGCTCACCACCAGATCGAATTTTTCCTCTCGGCCGTTCTTGCTTTGCAAACCTGCCACCGCACCGTCGCGGGTGACGATCTTGTCGATCTCAACATCGAAGCGAATCTCACCGCCGAGTTCTTGAAACAACTTCACCAAGGCCCATACGAGCTGGCCGGTGCCCCCTTTGGGGAAAAACACGCCCCACTTGCGCTCGAGACAATGAATCAGTGTGTAAATCGACGTGGTCGTAAACGGGTTGCCGCCGACCAAGAGCGAATGGAAACTAAACATCTGGCGCAGATGCGGATCGCGAATATGTTTGGCAACCACGCTATAGACCGACCTATAAGCTTCGAGCCGGATCAGCTGTGGCGCCACCGCCGCCATGCTCGCCAGACTTAAGAACGGCACATGAACCAGCTTTTCGTAACCTTCATGAAATACTTCTTGCGAGTATTTCAAGAAACGCAGGTAGCCCGCCCAATCGGCCGGCGATTTGGCGCGAATTTGTTTTTCCAGCGCGTCATCGTCATCCGAGTAGTCGAACGTGTAACCGTCATCCCAGAACAAACGGTAAAACGGATGGACCGGCAGCAGTTCGACGTAATCGCTCATCGACTTGCCAGCGACAGCGAACAGTTCTTCGAGACAGTGGGGCGCAGTGATGACCGTCGGTCCGGCGTCGAAAGTAAACCCGTTATCGCGGTAAACATAAGCGCGCCCCCCCGGCTGATCACGCTTTTCAAAGATCACCGTGTCACAACCGGCGGCTTGAAGGCGAATCGCCGCGGCGAGTCCGCCGAATCCGCTGCCGATGACCGCAGCGCGAGGCTTATCCATAAGCCACCGCAATCTCCTCGCCCAACAGGCGTAATTCGCCGAAAGTCCGGGCTGACCAGCCGATCCCCGCCACCCGCAGGCCCTGCTCCAGTCGTTCATAAGCGCGATCCAGCTGCTGCCGCGAACTGGCACGCGTTTTACGGACAAGATCGTGGGCACCAATCCAGCCTTCCAAAAGCTCAGCGTCCGGTAATTTCGCCACAGCGTCAAGAAATTCTTCGTAAGCGTAAGCGTCGCTGGCGTTCGCCGCGCAAGCCCAGACCCAAGACGGCCGCGCCAGCGATAAATCTTCGTAGCGCTTTTGCGGATCGCATTTGCCGATGACGTTTCCCAGATCATCGAACATTTGCAGGGCAACTCCAAGATCGACGCCGAATTGTTCAAGCAGGGTTTGCACCGGTTGGGCGGTTCCAGCGACGGTTCCGCCCAATGCCGCGGCAAAACCCATCAGAGCACCGGTTTTGAGTGTCATACCTGCGAGACAAACTTCCGCGACCGACTGCCGCGGTAGCTGCGCCACTTTGGCGCCGAGATCAAGAGCCTGGCCGAAGTGAGCGCGCAAAAGCGTTCGGTTGTAGCGCTCGTATGCCGAGACCAATTGATCGGCATTTAGCCCCGCGTCTTTGAGCAACTCGAACGGCCAAAAATAAAGCCAGTTACCGGCGTTGAGCGCCAATGGAACTCCATACTGCACATGCAGCGCCGGCCGGCCGCGGCGCACCGCACTACCGTCTTCGATATCATCGACGATCAAGGAGCCGGCGTGGATCAGTTCAACCACCTCCGCGCAGTCCCGGCATTGCTTCGCGGCGGTCAAAGAGACCGCGCGGTCATCGTGAAACAAACGATAGGTCATCGCAACGAGTTGCGCCCGGATTCGCTTGCCCGGATTGGCCGTGAGCGACGCCACTGGGTCGAGCAAGGCGTCACGCAGGGTGGATTCCACGGCGGCGCTGTGATCGATGCCGAGAAGCTCCGCCAACCGGCCATCGGCAAACAACGGCGCTTCAGCGCCGCTGCCAATGGTTTGGCGGCCCGGCTTGTCGTCCGCTGCCGGTGCGATCCGTCGCTTTGACGGTGCCGAACGGCTGTACATCCTTAACCCCTGATACTTCATGCTGTCTCCCCTGTTCACAAACTTACCCCTCCGCCGACAACAATTTCTCCGGCGCCACTTCCAACGCATTGGCCATGCGCACCAGAATATCCATCGAAACGTTTTGCTTGCCGCCTTCGACCGCGTTGATGCACGCGCGTGTTACTTGGGTGACTTCGGCCAAACGCTCCTGGGTCCAACCCCGTTGCGTCCGCAAATTGCGCACGCGGCGGGCTAGTATGAGTTGGTACTCTTTGAGCACGGACTTGGGCCGATCGGCGCGCAATAAAACACTGATCAAACCGACACCGGAGACGAGATCTTTGGCAATCTCCCAACGCGAGTTTAATTTCATCGCGACAGCGCTTTGGGCGTCCACCGCTTGGCCGCCGACAACCATCCGCACATTCGGCGCCGTTTCAGTCAAAAGCTGCGCAAGCGAGCGCAGGTGCTCAAGTCCAGAGGCCATGGTTGCCGAAAGGGCTAACACCTGGGGCCGACGCCGCTCAACCATCTCGATGAGCGAGGGGTCCGGCACGTTGTGACCGAGAAAATCCACATTCCAACCCCGGCTAGCGCAAATATCCGCCGTCATGCGAGCGCCGATGAAGTGGTGCTCCCCCTCGACGCAAGCAACCATCACTCGGTAAGGCGATGCGCGGCCCCGGGACAATAAACAGCGCGCGCAAACGTTCCATCTGATCGAGGACGATTTGCGTCGCCACCTTCTCTTCACCGGTGCTGGCGTCGCCACGGCACCACGAGTCGCCGAGACTCACCAATGATGGCGCGATCACGCGCAGATAAATATCGCCTAAGGTCTGGCGCGTGACGAGTAGCTCATCGACGATTTGCATTGCGCCAAGGGAATCGCCGCTCAAAATCACCTTGGCGAAGCGAGTCTGTTTCCCGGCTAAAAATTCTTCCACCGTTTGAGAATCGGATTTCAGTTGGTAAAGATTTCAATGTTTTCTTACTCCCAAACCACCACTGGGCAATCAGCAGCGCGATCCTATAGCCGCAACGCCGATAAGGCGTCAATAAGATTTGGATACTTGAATTGGAAGCCGAGTTTGAGCGCCGCGTCGGGCGTGGCGCGCTGCCCGGTCAAAAGCATGTCCGCCATCTCGCCAACCATCAGCGCCAACAGCGATGGCGGCACCGATAGCCAAGACGGGCGATTGAGCACGCCGCCCAGGGTCCGGGAGAACTCCGCCATGGTCACCGGATTGGGCGCGGTACCGTTAAATGCGCCATGGGCATCGGATTGATCGAGCAGGAACTCGATCAGGCCGACTTCATCGTCAATGTGAATCCACGGCATCCACTGTTGCCCCGAACCCAAGGGACCGCCGGCTAACATCTTGAATGGCGGAACCATCTTCTGCAGCGCTCCAGCGCCCTTGGCTAAGACAACCCCGGTGCGCAACAGGCTTACTCCCACGCCCAACGATTCCGCCTTCGTCGCTTCGTTTTCCCAATCGACACATAAGCACGACAGGAAATCGTCTCCCGGCTTGCTATCCTCATTTAACCGCTCGTCCCCATGCGGACCGTAATAACCCACCGCCGACGCGCTGATCAGCGCTTTAGGTTTAACCTTAGCCTTGCCGATCGCTTCGACGATGGACTGCGTAGCCTCAATACGACTCGAGCGCAGGATGAGCTTCTGCCGGGCGCTCCAGCGCTTGCCGGCAATCGGTTCACCGGCGAGATTGATCACCGCATCGGCGCCGTCGATGGCCCGCTGCCACTCGCCGTTGGCTCCTGGCTGCCAAGCCAGCCACTGGCGATTGGCCACGGGAATTTCCTGCGGGCGATTGCGACTAAACAATACCAAAGTCGTGTCGAACCGCTTCGCTAACCGCTCGACCAACAACGAACCGATCATGCCCGTAGCACCGGTAATTACGATCTTCATCAAAATTCCACTCTTGTTACCGAACCGTCCTTAGTTCGCTGGTTCGACGTAAGTTATAGTTGACTCTATTATCTAAAATGTTATCAATAGTCAACATTGCCATGACAAAAACCCCACAACTAAAACCAATGATCGGTATCAGCGCATGCCTACTGGGCGAAAAAGTTCGTTTCGATGGCGGCCACAAACGGGATCGCTTCCTGACCGATCTTTTCGGTAAGTTCGTCGATTGGGTGGCGGTTTGTCCTGAAATGGAAGTAGGCATGGGCGTGCCGCGCGAAACCGTGCGCTTAGTCGGCACACCGGATCATGCCAAAATGATCGCGGAAAAATCGGGCCGAGACTGGACCGCGGAGATGCAGCGATTTTCCGCCAAACGGATCTCCCAGTTAGCCGGGCAGGAGTTATCCGGCTATATCTTCAAAAAGAGTTCGCCAAGTTGCGGTATGGAACGGGTGAAGCTTTACAGCCATGGAGCCCCTCCTTCGCGCCTTGGCCGCGGCTTGTTTGCCGCCGCCGTCATGGAGCGCTTGCCACTCCTGCCGGTCGAAGAAGAGGGACGTTTGAATGATCTTGCACTGCGGGAAAACTTTATCGAGCGCGTGTTTGCCTACCGACGCTGGCAGGACGCCCTGGCGGCGCCCCGCTCGGTTAACGCCTTGATCGAGTTTCACACCCGCCACAAGTTTTTTTTGCTTGCCCACAGCGAACGCCACTACCGGCAGTTAGGCCGGATCGTTGCCAAGGCGAACAAGAGTTCATTGGCACAAGCCTACGATGATTACGGTCGGCTCTTCATGGAGGGATTGGCGCACCATGCCACCGCCAAGACACACACCAACGTGCTCGATCATATGATGGGTTACTTCTCTAAAGAATTGTCGGCGCCGGAGCGCCAGGAATTGCTCGGCGTAATTCACGACTACCACCGCCAACTCATTCCGTTGATCGTGCCGATCACTTTAATCCGCCACTACACCCAGAAATACCATGTCGGTTACCTCGAAGGACAAGTCTACCTCGAGCCTAGCCCCAAAGAACTCATGCTGCGTAACCATGTCTGAATCTTGAAGCACGATATGAAAACTTTCTGGCTGCGCACTGAGCTATGGCTGCCGCAAAGCCGCGACGAAATCTTTCAGTTTTTCGCCGACCCGCAAAATCTCGACACCCTGACGCCGGCTTGGCTGCAGTTCAAGATCTTGTCACCGGCCGATACCGCGATGGGCAAGGGAACGCTTCTCGACTACCGCTTGCGCCTGCACGGCGTGCCGATCCGCTGGCAAAGCGAGATCAGTGTCTGGGAACCGCCCCGTCGTTTTGTCGATCGGCAAATCAAAGGACCCTATTCGCTTTGGGTACACGAGCACACCTTCGCAATCCGAAACGGCGGTACTTTGGTCGGCGACAACGTTGAATATGCGGTGCCCGGCGGCACACTCGTGCAACGACTTTTGGTCGCTCCGGATATCGCGCGCATCTTTGACTATCGCCACAAAATTCTCGAAGCACGGTTCAATCCGGCGCAGCTCAGGCGGTCACGGCCAACCGGCACCTAGAGTTCTTAACCCGCGCCTTTTTCTAACGCCGCCACCCGCGCGATATACGCCTTGCTGTCAAATTTGCGCGACGTGCTGGCGTAGGACATATAGCGAATCTTGCCGTATACCGGCCGTTCCGGGCCCCAGGCCCGGTCGTGCTTGCCGACGATCGCCCAGGCGATGCCGGCATAGCCGTTGGGATCGCGGCCGTCCAGTTCGTAGCGGTCGTTGAGCCGCACGGAGATTTCATAAGCAGCCTGCCCCGATTCCGTCCATTCGAGAATCTTCTTGGCCCAGTACATGCGCAAATAGCCGTGCATCCAGCCCGTGAGCACCATTTGCTTTTGCGCGGCGTTCCATAGCGGGTCATGACTTTCGGCGTTTTCCAACTGCTTCTCGCTGTAAAGGTACGGCCTCGGGTCGCGCGCGTGTTTGCGGTGCGTGACATCGGCCCAGGGCTCGCAAGCATCGAAGTTCTTATAGTTGGGGTTGAAGCGCACGAAATTAACCGCCAACTCCCGGCGCACTATGAGTTCCTCTAGGAAAGCCTGACGATCTTCAACCGGCGCTTCGGCGTTCTTGACCGCCATGGCCACCCTGTGCGCTGCGATTTGACCGAAATGAAGATACGGCGACAACTGGCTGGTGCCGTCGAGATCAGGTTTGTTACGTTCGGTGGCGTAACCTTTAAGTCGGTTGCGAAGAAATCGATCGAGGCAGCGCTGCGCCTCCCGGGAGCCGCCATGAAAATATGGCGACGGTGCAACACTGCGGTCGATGGAAAAATCATTGAGCAGCGTTAGAGCCGGTGTCATGGACAAAACCCGCGATGGCCCGCGCCAGGGAAACTGCGCCGCCGGATTTTCTAGCTTTCGCAAGAATTGCGGCAGGAAGGCGTGGATCTTCGGCCGAATCGTCCGCGCCGCGTAGTGCTCTTTGGTAAGTAGTCTTGCCGGCACCACCACGTCAGCGTCCACCGTCCAAAATGGCACGGCAACTTTCTCCGTGATCCGAGCTTTCGTGCGCTCCGCTTCCATCAATGGATTTTCGTCGGCAATGATCAAACAAGGCCTCACCTCGGAACAGAAACGCAGGAGCCCGTGATCCGGGTAGCGGCGCACAACCAAGCCGACTTTTCGTTCTTGCAGGTCCGCGGCGATATCCCCGAGTCCTTCAACGAGAAATTGATAATGACGCTGATTCGCATGATGGGCGTGCGGCACCAGTTGAAAAAACACCACCACCGGCTTGCCAAGAAAATTACCCGCATTAACAGCGACGGTGAGCGCCGGATTGTCGAATGCCCTTTGAGCGCGCTGCATCCAGTAAACCACGCAGCTTCCATCCGGGTCGGGATCACCGGAACGGCGAACGGTCAGCCTGGGATCGCTGAGTAGAGAATCCAATGTTTTCATTCGACTCTGACTTTGTCGTCCTGGCACGCCGCGGCGAGGGCGTGCAGCATCTTCCCGAACATCAACTTGTGCACCGGATACAAAACATACCAATACATCAATCCGGCAACACCGATGGGATCGAAGATCGCGGTTTGGCGAATCAACGAGTTCTTCCCTTGGCCTGCAACGGCAAATTCCAGCCAGGCTCGGCCGGGAAGCTTCATTTCGGCGGCGAGCAGGAGTCTTTTATTATGCTCAAAAGCCTCGACACGCCAAAAGTCCAAGGTATCGCCAACCTGAAGCTGTTCGGGGTCACGCCGTCCCCGGCGAACGCCAACACCGCCGCACAACAAATCCAAAAAGCCCCGCACTTGCCATAGCCAATCGCCGTAATACCAGCCGGTTGCGCCGCCGATGCGGCGAATCGGTCGAAATGCCTGTTCCGCAGAACAATTCACTGACACTTCCCGAGAATCGACAATCCGATTGCCAAAGCGCACGCCGCCCCAACCGGACTCCTCGCCGCGGGAAGACAAGGCGTCGGACCACTTGGTGGCGGCGAATTCGCGATCTTCATTGACGATCGCTCGGGCGATTATTTCGCGAACTCCTTGCGGTCGGACCGAGAATAGAGTGAGCGCAATGGGATCTCGCACCACCGTGGGATTGCGGATGCTGTCGACTAATTTGCGACCGATACGCGCGTAAACAGGCGTGACGAGACCGAGCCAAAGACTCGACAACCGCGGCGTCAACACCGGCACCGAAATCATCAACCTGCGAAGATTTCGCTGCCTGGCATATTCGCGCATGATATCTTCGTAGGAAACCCTATCCGCGCCACCGACTTCGATAATGGGAGGAGCGCCTTTCGGAAGATCCAAGGCTTCAACGAGATAACGAACCAGATCTTCGATGCCGATCGGTTGCGCCGCCATTGAAACCCAAGCCGGGCAAATCATCACCGGCAACCGCTCAACCAGAGCCCGGATTATTTCAAAAGAAAGACTTCCGGAACCGATGACAATCGAAGCGCGGAACTCGATGACCTCCACGCCCGTGCTCGCTAAAGCTTTGCCAACTTCCTGACGGCTTCTTAAATGCGGCGACAGCGCGCCTTCACCCAAACCGCCAAGGTAAATGATGCGCTGCACTTTAGCGCGGTGCGCGGCTTGGGCAAAATTGTTGGCGGCTTGGCGATCCTTTGTTTCGAACGATTCGGTGGAACCCATGGAATGAACCAAGTAATATGCCGTGTGCACGCCGGCCATCGCGGCACTGAGAGATTCGGGCTGGAAACAGTCGCCAAAGACGACTTCGGTATTTACGCCCGCCCGCCCGCGCAACGCTTGCGGTCGCCGGGCGATGCAGCGCACGAGATAGCCGCTATTTTCCAACGCTTGCAGCAGCCTGCCGCCGACGTATCCGGTGCCGCCAGTCAATAGGATAAGATTTTTATGATCCATTGATGAGCTATAGGGTAGTGCTGTTTTCTTTCAACTGTTACCGATTATCAATGTGCGCGGTCCGTTATATAGTCAAAGCGTCGCAAAACCCAGTTGCGCAGGACAACTTTGGCGAGTTCCACGCGCCGGCAATTTCCGCTACGTTCTACAAAGAAGCCAAAGCCAGCATTTAAATCATGACCCAAGCGATACTGCCAAAACCATTCGATAGCATTGAAGATAGATCCTTTCGCTGGCAAGCGGGCGATCATGCCGCTCTGCTCTTGCACGGCTTTCCTGGGACGCCGGCGGAAATGCGTCCGCTCGGAATGGTTCTGAGAGACGCAGGCTGGACCGTGCACGGGTTAATGCTTCCGGGCTTGGGCGCGGACATCGCGACGCTCGAACAACGGAGCGTTCTGGACTGGTCCGCCGCGGCAAATCAACGCCATGGAAGAACTGAAGCAGCAGCACGCAGTGGTCCTTTTGATCGGCTACTCCATGGGCGGCGCCTTGGCATTGCACACGGCGTTGGAGCAGCCGCCGACAGGTCTGGTTTTACTCGCGCCATTTTGGAGTTTCGGCGAAGGCTGGTTGAGGATCTTATGGCCGCTGATCAATTTACTCGTTCGCCGCATCAAACCGCTCAGTCACGCTGATTTCTCGGCTCTGGATGTCCGCCGCGCTCTCCTCAGGATGTATACCAACATCGACCTTGACAATCCGCACATCCAGCAGGCGCTGCGCCAGACCACTGTGTCGTTGGCCTCGATTGCGCAAGTTCGTCAGCTCGGACGCAGCGCGTTTGAGCGGGCGGCGAAGATCGATGTCCCAACCTTGCTGATTCAAGGCAACCGGGACAAAGTCGTTCGTTCCGTATGCACGGCTCGCCTACTAAACCGCTTGCATAACCGCGGAGTCCAATATCACGAAGTTTTCGCCGGGCATGACCTCGTCGACCCGGAAAGTAGTGCTTGGGACGCAGATCAAAGACTGCCTTCTTAGTCTTTGCCGAAACGATTCGCGAGCAAACCCTAACCAATCCGGACTCCCTCGCGTTCGACTCATGGAATCAACGGAAAAAGCTGCTAAACATAGGAATGATTGCAGGCCAAGAAAAACCCGTCCAGCGACACTAGGTTCTAAAGCGAAGCAATTAGCCCTTTACGATCGATTTTGGTGGGATCAAATGCAAAAACTTGAATTCCTCTGCTTTAATGTACATCAAAGCAATCGCAGCAACCGGCCGAGATACCGGACGCTCGGGATCTCGGCAGTGGTCATCTGTTTTGGTCTAGTCGCGAATCTTGCTCGCAGCCAGGAAGATCAGATACTTCCTGCCGGCTTCTACCGCCTTGAAATGATCATGGCGTCGACAACCCGGGTGCCGGTCTTCGGCACATCGAAGTCGGCCTCCAAGTCAGTCTCTCTGGTTGAGATCAAACGCGACGGCGCGGCGCTGATCCAAACACATAAGACCTGCGACTTTCGCGTGCTCGACGATTCCAAGTTTATCAAGATGATCTTTCCCGACAAGTTTGTCGCGGCGCTGGCACGGCACACCTATCCGCTGCAATTCGATAAAGACGCGCAGGGCTGGCGCTATCGCGCCGACCTCGGTGTTGAACGGATTGGCTACAAATCAAGCGGTAACGAGACCGCCCTACCCACGAAGATCGATGATCCGGCAGTATACGACTGGGACGGCGACGGCAAGCCGGCCGCGACACTCAAGATTTCCATCCCGCTGCTTCCCGACGGCGAATTCTATGTCGTCCAACGCGGCCACTCGATCCTCAATGGCCGCGTTGTTCAACCGGGGAGAATCGAAGGCAGCATAGACACTCAACTCTTCGAACAACGGGTGCTCGGCGCGTGGCCGGGGTTCTTGAACCAATCGGCCGAGGTCGAACCCGACCCAAAGGAAAGCCGCTTTGTTCTGACCCAGGTCTCGGGCGTTAGCAGCTGTGAAACCTTGCTATCCGCCGGCAGATCTTGAAACCACCGGCGGCAGCTGGAAAGAACGGCAATCCTTGTTCGGCCTGGGCAAAACTAAATTGCGCATCGAGGTTTCCTCGATTCCTTCCAGCGAGCGCGTCACGGTGCTCTTGCCGGTACTGAACGAGGCCGGCCGGATCGATGCCTGCCTTGCGGCTTTATGCCAGCAGCCTGAAGAAGTAAAGGAAATTTTGGTCATCGATGGCGGCTCCGACGACGGCACTCAAGCCATCGTGCAGCGTCATCATGCAGTGGATGAACGCGTAAGATTGATCGACGCCAGTCCGGTGGACCCCAGTTGGACGGGAAAAGCCTGGGGACTGCACTGGGGTTTGCAAAGTGCGTCAACCGCCAGCAATTGGATACTCTGCGTCGACGCCGATGTCATGGTCCAACCGCTGCTAGTGCGCTCGCTGCTGCACCACGCTCAAAGAAGCGGGGTCAGGATATTTTCCGTGGCGACCGGACAACGGCTGTCAGGCAATCTCGAAGCGCTGCTTCATCCGGCGATGTTGACCACATTGATCTACCGCTTCGGTGCGCCCGGCAGAGCGACGAAGAATCGCCACCGCGTTCAAGCCAACGGACAATGTTTTTTTGCGCCTCGCCAGACCTTGCTGCGAACGGCGGCTTTCCAGGCCGCGCAAACCTCACTATGCGAAGACATCACCATCGTGCGCCGTCTCGCCGAATGCGGCGAACAGATCGGCTTTTATGAATCCGACGCACTTGTCGAAGTCAACATGTACGGCAGCTGGCGCGAGAACTGGAACAATTGGCCCCGTTCTCTGCCCATGCGGGACCAGTACTTCGGCTGGCGCGAGGCGATGTCATTGTTCGGCATCCTCATCGCCCAGGCCTTACCTTTACCGGCGGTAATTCTTGGCGCGCTCTTTCGATTACCGTTGCCGATTTTAGTATTTGCCGGAGTTTTATTGATGATCCGAGTCGGCGTCCTCTTCGGCGTCGCCCGCGCCTACCCCGACCGGCCCTGGACCTTCTGGCTTTCGCCGTTGGCCGATCTGCCGGCGGTTTTGCGCATCATTCAATTCGCCTTGCGGCGCCATCATAGCTGGCGCGGCCGAACCTACCGCCGCGGCAAAGGCGGCGTCTTCAAGCCCATCGGCGACGTCAAGTAGCGAGCTAAAAAATCTGTGAACCCGATTGCCGATTTTGCCGTTGACCGAGCGATGCACCTGATCGCGCGCATCCTCACCGGCAAGCGCTTGAAAACGGTTGCTCAAGGACTGCAACATCTGCCGCCGCAGGGTCCGGGGATCATTGTCGCGCGCCACTATCACCATCTGTTCGACGGCCTGGCTTTTTTTGCCGCGGTCGAACGCCGGTTTCATATCATTGTGACGCTGGATTGGGCGCGAAACCGGCGCACAAGATTTTTCATGAGCAGCCTCAACACCCTGGCGCGCTGGCCGATGGTGTTACGCGAAGAGGCAATCGAAAACTCCCCGAAAGAGAACCGACTTTACACAGCTAGCGATCTGCGCCGCTACCAATTGGCCGCCCTGCGCCAGTCGGTCAAACTTCTCGAAGAAAATCGTCTGTTGGTCATTTTCCCCGAGGGGTTTCCGTACATCGATCCGGTGTTTACCCCCAAAACCCACGCCGACGAATTTCTCCCATTCAAGCCGGGATTCGCGGCCGTCGCCGAAAGCGCCGAGAAAGTGATGCATCAAACGATCCCGATCATCCCGACAGGCATACGATATGACACTGGATCGACCTGGGTGGCCCATATCAGCTTCGGCGCACCGATCTATCGGCGCGACTTCCCGTCGCGACAATGCTTTATCGACTTAGTGGCGGACACCGTGAAACGGCTTTCCGGCCTGCAGGCGGAGAACTGAGGCGGGAAAAAACCCGGCTACTCGGCATCGTCTTCGGGTAGATCGTGGAGAGATTTGAGTTGCAGCTTGCCTTCTTTGTCCTTGATTAGAAGCTCAACCTTTTTTTCCACTTCATTGAGCTTGTGATTGCAGAACTTCACCAGGCCGACGCCCTTTTCGAAAGCCGCCAGCGAATCGTCCAGCGGCAGATCACCGGATTCGAGCTGTTCGACGACCTCTTCCAACTCCTCCAAAGCGCTTTCAAAATTCTTTTGCGTAGATTCTTTTTTTGCCATGTCACTCCTCCGCTTTCAGCAAAGCTTTGTCGGCTTCGCCGGCATCCGTTTGATAGGAAAACTTGCGCAATAAATCGAGCGGATCGACACGGCTGTTATTAAGACGCACGCCCCAATGGAGATGTGGCCCCGTGACCCGCCCCGTGCCGCCCGAGAGCGCTAGCACATCGCCGCGCCGCACCATCTTGCCCTCTTCGACTTTGACTTCCGACAGATGAAAATACATCGAGTACAAGCCGCCGCCGTGATCAATGACCACGCTGCCGCCGGCGAAGAAGTATTTGCCAACCAACACCACTTTGCCATGGTTGGTGGCGACCACCTCGGTTCCCGCCGGCGCAGACAGATCGGTCCCGGTATGCGGCGCTCGTGGCACGCCGTTGACGACGCGCCGTGAACCGAAGGCTGACGCCGACGCCTCCTGAGGGACGGGCCGAAGGAACGGCAGGGTCCAAAACCGTTCCGCGGCCGTGTTGGCGAAGGATCGAGCGAACGCCGCCTGTTCGCGGCGGATTTCGGCGAGCGCTTCCGGACTCATCTCATCGAAGCTCGGCGGGACATTGAAAGATTCCTTATGGAACGCCTTGGCTTTAATTTTGAGAGGAATCACGCTCTGACGTTGCTCGCCGCCGGAGGTGGTCGCCTTCAAAATTAATTTCACCGTTGCCGGCTTGGCTTCGACATCGACACCCACCAGTGCCGTATAAAAACCGTTTTGACTCGATCGAAAGTAAATCCTCTCCTTGCCCAAGAGTCCATCGACTTCGAGCAAATCTTCACCGCCGACCCGCACTTCCACGAGGTCGCCTTGAAAGGCCTCCAACGGCTTGGGCCAAATAATTTTTGTTCCAGCGGCAGCAAACGGCTGCGCTACCAAGAGACTCAGGAGGGAAATAAGAACGCAAAAAGCCCGCGCGCTCATTTCACTCCTTCTCCTCCACCCGGCACAAGGCCTTGCCTTGGGCAAAGCGGACACGCAGCAGATCGCCAACCTGTAATTCCGCCGAACTCTTGACAATCAGCTCCTCGGGCAACTTGTGGGTAATGCTATAGCCGCGATCTAGCACCGCCAAAGGACTGAGGGCGCCCAAGCGCCCAGCGCGTTCGGCCAGGCGGTCTTTCAACTGGCGCAAGCGCTCTTGAAAACGGCGCAAGAGGTCGACGGACAACTCATCGACACGCTGCTGATTCTCGCGCAGCTTGCGGCCGGGGTCGGACAAGCGCTTGACCAGGCCCTGAAAGGAATCGCGCAGCTGGTCGAGTTTGAACTCCATCCCGCTCGCCAAGCGGCTTTGTAAATTTTCAATTTGCTCGGCGAGGTCGCGCTTGCGCGGCACGACCATTTCGGCCGCCGCGGTGGGCGTCGGCGCGCGCGCGTCGGCGACGAAATCAGCGATGGTAAAATCGATCTCATGGCCGACCGCCGAGACCACCGGAACTCGCGAGGCAAAGATCGCCCGGGCGACGACTTCCTCGTTGAATGCCCAGAGATCTTCCAACGAGCCGCCCCCGCGGCCGACGATGATCACATCGACGGCACCGAAGCGATTGAGACCGTCAATACCGTCAGTGATCTCCCGCGCCGCCCCATCGCCTTGGACCTTTACAGGACAAACGACGATGCGCCGGTCGGGATAGCGGTCGCCGATGATACGCAGCATGTCATGCAATGCGGCGCCTTTACCGGAGGTGACGATGCCGATGGAATGGGGCAGGAACGGCAGCTCGCGCTTTCTTTCGCTGCCAAACAATCCTTCAGCGGCAAGCTTTTTTTTCAGCTGCTCGAAGGCCAGCGCCAACGCGCCCTGCCCTTGCGGCTCCATATCGTCGACGTAAAGCTGCAAATCGCCGCGCACCGTGTAGAGGCTCACCCGGCCGAAACAGAGCACTGCCATGCCGTTGTCCGGCGTGAAGCGCAGCATCCCCCCCTGGCGGCGAAACATCACCGCCGAGATCTGACTTTTGTCGTCCTTGAGTGTGAAATAGAAATGACCCGAAGGCGGCATGCGAAAGTTAGAGATTTCGCCCTGCACCCAGAGCGCATCGAGTCGAGACTCCAGCGTGCCTTTGATCCGCTCATTGAGTTCGCTCACGCTCAGAAACTTGGGGGACTCGCCGGCGAACAATGGAAGATCGACTTCTTTGGCAGTGGGACGCGCCATAATGCAGCGACTGTAACACAAAAAAAAAGGCCCTCCGAGAGGAAGGCCTTTTTTATCCAGACAGTCTTGTTCGAAAAGTTACGCAGCCTTTTTCTGCACCACCTGTTTGAAGACATCCCAACTCTTCAACAGATCGAGAGCGCGTTTGAGCTGCTGATCGTTATCGATGGTCTCGTCCCCGGTGGGCCCGGAGGTCGGAATCTGCTTTTCCCGCTCGCGATCGATTTGCTCTTGTTCTTTAGCCGAGTCTTGCTGCGGGTTGTTCAGGTGGCCCGGCAAGTTCTCCTCACGCAAACTCGGCCGTTTTCGTTCGTCCGGTTTGCCGTCCTGGAGTACGATATTTTCGATCACGATATCCGGAACGATACCAGTGGCCTGAATCGACCGGCCCTTGGGCGTGAAATAGCGCGCCGTGGTCAGCCGCAGCGCCGAATTATCATCCAACGGCAAGATTGTCTGCACCGACCCTTTGCCGAAAGTCTTGGTACCAAGCACCACCGCCCGCTTGTGATCTTGCAGCGCGCCGGCGACAATCTCAGAAGCGCTGGCGCTGCCGCCGTTGACCAGAACAACCAGTGGGAAATCCATCCAGGTCCCTTCCTTTTGGGCGAAGAACTTTTGCTTTTGCGACTCGATGCGGCCGTCGGTGTAAACGATCAGGCCAGAGTCAAGAAACAGGTCCGATACCCGCACCGCCTGATTCAACAAACCGCCGGGATTGTTGCGGAGATCGAGAACCAGTCCTTTGAGGCCGCTTTTCTCGGCCGCCAATTTTTCCAAAGCGCGCTGCACATCCCGGTCGCTGCGTTCTTGAAACTGCGCCAGGCGAACATAGCCGTAACCAGGTTCTAATGTGCGGCTTTTCACGCTCTGTACCCGAATGACGTCACGAATCATCGAGACATCGATCAAATCGGCGGCGCCTTCGCGCCGGATCGTCAGATTGATTTTAGTGCCCTTCAAACCGCGCATCTTTTTTACCGCGTCAACCAACGACATATCCTTGGTAAACTCGTCTTCGATTTTGAAAATCTGATCGCCCGGCTGGATGCCAGCTTTGAAAGCCGGGGTATCTTCGATGGGGGATACGACCGTAAGAATGCCGCCCTTGACGGTGATCTCAATGCCCAATCCGCCGAAACGTCCCTGGGTATCGCTCTGCAAATCCTTGTAAAGATCGGGCGTCAAGTAGGCGCTATGCGGATCGAGAGAACTCAACATGCCGTTGATGGCGCCGCTGACCAAGTTTTTGGTCTCGACATCCTCGACGTAGTTTTTCTTAACTATGGAAAGAATGTTGCTGAACGCCTCCAGGCTCTCGTAGTCTTGCCGCCCGACGGCCGATACATTGGGCACCCATTGGGCCGAGAGGAAAAAACCGATGCCGATGCCAAGTACGATCAGTAGCAATGGCGTTCCATGTCTTTTCACGAGTTGCATGAAATTTCTCCCTAATATTGGCTGACAACTAGTTGCCAATTCTAGCTCAATGTTTTTGGAATAGCTATCACTTCCTCAGCCATGGTAGTGGATCGACAGAGCGGCCATCCTTGCGCAGCTCAAAATAAAGTTTGGCGCCGCTCAGCGAATCGCTGTCACCAACCCGCCCGAGAATCTCGCCTCGCCGTAGCTCTTCACCGGTTTTCCTAATGATTTCAGAAAGATGAGCGTAAATTGTGTAGTAACGCTCGCCATGGTCGACGATCACCATGCGGCCGTAGCCGGTAAACCGGTCGGCGAATACTACCCGGCCCTTTTCGACCGCGCGGACCGCTTCGCCGAGCGGCGCATCGATGTCGATGCCTTTGCGCACCAGCTCGGTGGCAAACTCGGGATGCTTGAATTTGCCAAAGGGCGCGCTCACCAGCCCCTTTACCGGCCAGTCCATCTGGCCGAGCAAGGCATCGAGGCCGCGGCCCGTCGAAGGCGGCGCCGGTGCTTCGTTCGGCCGAACATTTCGTCGGCGCGCAATGTCTTCAAGCATTTTTTGCAGCCGCTGCGCCGCCGCTTCCATTTCGCGCAAGGCTTTGAGCCGGGTGTCTTTTTCTTGGCGCAGGCTCGCCAACAGGCTCTTTTTCTTGCCCGCCTCCTGCGCTACCGCGGCACGAGCCAACACCAGCACTTTCTTCTGCGCCGCCAATCGATTTTTCTGCTCGCTGAGCTGCACTCTCAAGACTTCCTGGCGCCGGCTTTGGCTCTGCAAGTCGGCGATCAGTTCCCGGTCGAAAGCGAGCGTCGCTTCAAGATAGCGTTTGCGTTGCAGCGTTGCAGTCAAATCGATTGGCCCATCGACAAACCAAAAAGGATTGCCGCTGCGTTGCCAGCGATAGAGCGCAACCGCCCGTTGGCGGAACCAATCCTCGCGCTGGGAAATCGAGCCGCGCAACCTGTCGGCCTCGATCTCAGTCTTATGAATCGTGCCGAGAATTGAGGTATGTCGGGCATCGGCGATCTTGAGTTCCCTGGATTTTCTTTCGAGATCGTCTTCGATTTTGCCGAGGGATTTGAGCACGCCGCCCTCTTTGAATTGTAGCTGCGATAATCCTTTCTTTTCGTTTTGGATTCTTCTCTTGATCCCTTCGAGATCTCTCTCGGCAACCGCACCGGGCAACTCGCCGCGGGCGGCAATCACCAACAGCAGCGCAGCGATTAGCGCGCGGGACGAGAAACTTTCCACGAACGAACCATCCCCTGTAACGCAAATAAGCTCGCCGAAACTCCGAGCGTCGCACCGATGGACAATATCAAGACGATGCTTAGCCCATCGAGAAACTCCATCCGGCTGAGCGCCGGAATGAGACCGGACAACCCTGCTGGATCGTCGCGCAGCAAGCGGTAAACGCCCCAGAGGATCGCCAGGGCGCCGACCGACCCGAGCAGTCCTTGGAACAGGCCTTCGATCGCCAAAGGCGCCTGGATTAGGGTTTCAGTGGCGCCGACCAACTGCATCACCTCGATCTCCTGGCGCCGCGCCAGCACGGCTAGTTTGACCATGCGCGTGACGATGAAGAAAGTCGCCAGGAAAAGCACCCCGGCAACCAACCATTTGAGCCATTGCAACGCCGCGACCACCAAAGCCAACTTCTCCACCCATTGCTGCGGATAATCGATTTGGGTCAATTCCTTTTGTCTCTTTAGACGCTCGACCAGTTGTTCGATCGCAGAGCTATCGCGGAAATCCGGCCGCAGGGTAATTGCAACCGACGCCGGCAAAACGTTTCGCGGCAGTCCGTCGAGCAACCCCGTTTGCGCGCCAAGAGCGGACTGGAAATCGCGCCAAGCCTGTTCCTGATCGGTGTGGCGCACCCGCTCAACCTCAGGGTAGCTTTTCAGGCTTGCCAGCAAAGCGTCCAACTGAGCCGGGCCAACAGATGGCGAAAGATAGGCGGTCAATTGAATCTGATCGCCCCAGCCGCGTAAAAGTTGTGCCAAATTCAACTGGAGCAACAAGAAGCCGCCAAACACTCCAAGAGTTAGCGCGATGGTAAAACCGGTCAGGACAAAGGTCCCGAAAAACTGCCCGAGCCCATGACCGGCACGCCGGGCGACAAACCCCATCACGGCCATTACATTCGCCACTCTGCCGCTCCGCTGCCGGCCGAATCGGCGACAATCCTGCCCTGTTCAAGCTGTATCACTCGGGTTGCAATCTCCTTGAAAAGATCGACAGCGTGGCTGGCAACTACGATGGTGGTGTCGTTTTGTTGAACATCTTTGAACAGCCGCAACGTCTCGCGCGCGGCGACATCATCGAGATTGCCGGTGGGTTCATCAGCTAGTATAAGAATCGGTCGGTTCACTAGCGCGCGCGCGATGGCGATCCGCTGCTGTTCGCCACCGGACAAAGAATCCGGTTTGGCATCGCGACGCGATGCCAAACCGAGATCGCGCAACAGCTGAAGGGCTCGACCACGAGCGGCGTTCTTGGTCACGCCGGCTACTTCCGCCGCCAGCGCAATATTTTCCATCGCGCTCAAGTTCGCCAGCAGCTTGAACTCTTGAAAAACCAGCCCCACTCTGCGCCGTAGCCCGGCCACGGCGCGGCTATCGAACGACTTGAGATTCTGCCCTTCGAACAGGACATTCCCCGAACTCGGCTCTTCTTCACGGTAGATGAGCTTAAGCAAAGTCGATTTGCCGGCGCCGTTGGCGCCGCTCAGCAAAACCAACTCGCCTGTGTCAATCTCTAGGTTGATGTCGTTGAGGGCGCGTATCGCGGGCGCGTAGCGCTTCTCAACATGCTGGAATTGGATCATTCCGATGAGAAAATACCGCCGGAGAGGTCATGATTAAAGGGGAATTTCTCCTTGACAGGGACAACCCCGGTTGTTACATTCGCGAAAATTCCTCACTCCTCGTTCATCTATAAAAGATGCGCCCATCACTTACAAGCATTCGGGAGGTGACCAGTCCGATGCTGCAACAAATCGAAAAATTTCAGATCATTTTGATCAAGCCTTCCAAGTATGACGACGACGGCTATCTGATTCGATTTTGGAAAGGCGTACTGCCGAGCAATACGCTCAACGTCCTGCATGGCTTGACCGAAGATCTCAAAGAACGGCGCGTATTCGGCAAGCTCAACATTGAAGTGACCACCTTCGATGAAACCGCCGAAAAGGTACCGGTGGGCAAAATCATCCGCTGGAGCAAAGAACCCGGCACCACGTTGTTGGTGTGCATGGTCGGCGTACAAACCAATCAATTTCCCCGCGCCGTCGATATGTCGCGCCAGTTTCGCGCCGCAGGGATCTCCGTCATCATTGGCGGCTTTCACACCAGCGGCACGATCAATATGCTGAGCGACCAGGAGCCGGAGATCCAGGCGCTTTATCGAGAGGGTATTTGCGTCGTGTCCGGCGAAGTCGAAGGCAGATGGGAAACCATCCTGGCCGACTTCCTTCGCGGCCAGTTAAAGCCGCTCTACAGCTTCGCCCAGGATTTGCAAAATTTGGTCGACATCGGCGAGGCGCCGTTGCCGCGCACCAGCGCGAAAACCATGCGCCACTTCGCCTACCCGAGCTTCGCCACCGCCGACACCTCGCGCGGCTGTCCGTTCTCGTGCAGTTTCTGCACCATCATCAACGTCCAAGGGCGCAAGATGCGCGAGCGCAGCCCGGAGAGCATCGCGGCGATGATGCGGCGCAATTTGGCGAACGGCCTCACCTTCTATTTTTTCACCGATGACAATTTCGCGCGCAAGAAACTCTGGCGCGAGACCTTCGAGGAAATCATCAAACTACGCGAGGAAGGGCACGACATCACCTTCATGATGCAAGTCGACTTGGCGCGCAAGCCGAAAGACTTCGTCACCCTGGCCGCCAAAGCCGGCTGCACGCAAGTCTTCATCGGCATGGAAAGCGTCAACCCGCAGAACTTGGCCGCCGAAGGCAAGAAGCAAAACAAGGTCGACGAATACCGCGCCATCATTAAGGAATGGCACGACGCCGGCGTGCTCGTCCATACCGGCTACATCATCGGCCTGCCATGGGACAGCAAGGAGCAAGTCGCCGAAGACATGCGTTTTCTCAAGGACGTGGTGGAGCCAGATCAAGCGTCATTCTTCATGCTGACGCCGCTGCCCGGCTCCCATGACCATCGTGAAATGAAAAAACGCGGCGACTGGATGGACCCAGACTTCAACAAACGCGACTCATTTCACGCCACCATCGCCCACCCGCTAATGTCGGCGCAAGAATGGTCCGAGGCCTATGAGGCCGCTTGGCAGACGTTCTACAGCAAAGAGAACATGATCAAGTCGTTGTCCAAGTGGACCAATCATCCAAAGAACTATTGGAATCTAATGTCGATCTTTTTCTGGTACAAGAACGCCGCCTTGATCGAGAAGCAGCACCCCATGGTCGCCGGCTTCTTCCGCTTGAAGGATCGAAAAGTCCGCCGGCCCGGTTACGCCGTCGACTCGCTTCCCGTGCATCTGTGGAAGCGCGGCAAAGAAATCACTGCGCTCTTGATCACCTGGGCGAAGTTCGTCAAGGAGATGGAAGAGGTCTGGCTGCAGACCCGTAAGAAAAGCGAGACCGAAGAGCGCTGGCTCGGCCAGATTGAAAAAGTCCAATCCGACATCTGGAACGTCCTGCGCATCGGCGAGATCCAGAGCCTTTACAACAATGCCAAGGATGTCTTGCCGGACCGCGTAAGAACGCTCCTCGCCCCGCTCGACGACCTATCGTCGCGGATCCTCTACAGCCGGCGCGATCTCAATCGCTTTTTAAAGCAATGGGAGCAACTGCGCCAAAACATCCAGGAGCTTCGGCTGGTCGAATCGGAGACCACGCGCAAATGGCTCGAGGAGATGCAGCAGATTCAGACCAACATCCGCATCAGCGATCGCATAAACGAGTGGCAAGACGCCTATCAGCGGGTGCGCGACTCACTGCCATCGAAGGCGCAACTCAGGCTGATGAAGTACGACGCCATCAACGACCGGGTGGTCTATTCGCGCCAGGAGCTCCAGCGTATTTGGAGCGAGAGCGTAGCAAATCTCAAGGCCCACAAGCTCTGGGCAATACGACCTTTGCAGTTAACCCGCGCGGTGTTACACGACTTGTTTCTGACCCGCTCCTTCGCTGCTACCTTCAAAGAGTTTTCGAACTTAGGAGCGTAACCAACACTGGCGCATCGAAATTGTCAGCGTGCCTGGCGAATCAGTGAATCAGAACGGCGCGCTTCGCTAGTTCGACCAACTGCTCGCGAATTGCCGCGGCGTCTTTGGCATTCGGTGCCAAACGCAAGTAAGTTTCAAAATCGTCCTTCGCCTGCCCGTAGCACTCGAGCCGTAGATAGACCGCGCCGCGGTCGCGTACTTCCTCCACCGAGCCGGGATCGAGAATAATCAGACGGTCGAGCACGGCCAGCATCTTGACCAGCTCGTCGCGCCGCCCATAGATCGCCTTCAGATTGCCGAGCATGCGCTTGAGGATCTGTTTTTTCGGCAGTGCGGTGAGGAGGTCTCGATCGAGGCGCACTTTGCCGCCGTAGATTTGATCGAGCATGGCCTGCAACTCTTCAAAGGACTTGACATCGCCGCCATTGAACGGATCGATGACAATCTCATCACCCGCGGACTTGGTCTTGACCAGAAAATGACCGGGGAAACCGACGCCTTCGATGGCGAGACCAATGCGCTGCCCCACTTCCATGTAGAGAATCGACAGCGTGATCGGCAGGCCGCGCTTGCGCTCAATGACCTCATTCAAGAAGCTATTCTTGGGATCGTAGTAATCGTCGCGATTGCCGCGGAAGCCCTGCTCCTTGAACAGGACGTAATTAAGCGCGGCGATCGAGCGATAAACATCGCCGTCGGCGCCCGAGCGCTGGCTGACCGCGACGGCCAGTTCGTCGATGCGCCGGAGATAACCGGCGATGTCGAGATCGGGATAATCGGCGAGCGCGATGGCCAGCGCGGCGCGGCCGAGATCGATGCTTTCTTCCGGCCGCTCGACGGCTTGACGAAATTCTCGGTAGGGATCGGTAACCAATGTGCAATTGTTTGGGGCTCTGTTCTCGAGCGCGAATCGCCTGGCGAGATCTCAAGATCTTTATCCACCACGAAAATCACGAAGGACACGAAGGTTTCAGAAAATTAGTTTTCCGAACTTCGTGCTCTTCGTGTCCTTCGTGGTGAGGAATTTTCTCGGATTCCCCCGGCTCAAACTTCTCTAGCGCGGTTCGGCGATGACGTCGACCAGGTACGGCAGCTGCTTCTCTTTGACGTACTTGACGCCGCGCTCGATGGCCGGCCGAAGGTCCGCCGGGTTGCGGATCGGTCCTTCGCTGTTGACGCCGAAGGATTTCGCCATCATGGCGAAGTCGATCTCTGGGTCGTCGACATGGGTGCCGATCGGCGCGTTCTCCACCGGCCGCTTGCGGAACTTGGCGACTTCGATGCCGTGCTCTTCGGAATTATAGTAGGACTGGTTGTTGTGCATGACCATGAGCAGCGGAATGCGGTGCTTGGCCGCGGTCCAAACCGCGCTCGAAGTCATCAGCATGTCGCCGTCGGACTGGATCGCCACCGCGAGCTTGCCGCTGCCTTTAAGCGCCAACGCTGCGCCGATCGACGCGCCCGGGCCGTAGCCGAGACCGGCGCCGCCGCTGCCGCCGAGGGACTGATTGGGCTTGCTGAAGTCCCACAGCCGGCGCGTCCAGCCGTTCGATGTGCCGTTGACGCACACCCAATCTTCGCGCTTGATCGCTTCGCCGATCTCCAGCGCCAACCAGGCGGTGGAAATATCTTTCTGTGAGCCCTTCGCTTGCGCGTCGGCCAGCCATTTTGCCCGGCGGCTCTTATGCTTATCCGCCAACTCTTTTTGCCGCGCTTCGACGGTCGCCTTCTTGGCGCTGTCTTTGCTGATCAATTCGCGGCACAGCCGGGTTAATTCCGGCAGCGCCACCGAAGTATCGGCGGTCATTGGAACGTCGATCGCCTGCAACGCCTGGAAGTCGTTGGCCCAGGAGTGAACCAACATATCGTTCATCGAGATGCTGGCGATCTTGACGCCGGGCGTGGTCACATATTCGCTTTCACGGGTCTGCTTGCTCACCGTGGTCAGGGCGCCAAACAGGTCGCCGACATCGAGAGCCAAAATGAAATCCGCCCTCTGGAGAATCTCGCGAGCGCCGTCGGTCACATCCAGCGGATGCACCGCCGGGAAATTGAAGCGGGCGCCCCTGTCGAGCACCGGCGCGGCGAGCGCTTCCGCTAGCTCGATCAGCATCGGCACGGCCTTGGGGTTGCGCCCGACCATATCGGCGACGATCAACGGTGTCTTGGCATTGACGAGCATCTCCGCCGCGCGCCGCAGCGCTTCAGGATTGGCCTGCGCCGGCGCCGGCTTGGAATGACGGCTCACATCCGGCATGTCGGCCATCGCCTTGACCGCGTCTTCTTGAATGTCGGCATCGTAGTTGATGTACACCGGCGCGGTAGGATCGGTGGTGGCGATGCGGTAGCCGCGAATGAACGAGTCCGGCACGTCAGCCAAGGAATACGGCTGATCGTCCCACTTGGTGTAGTCGCGCACCTGATTTCCTTGAACTAGCGCGGTGTGGATCCAATCGATGCGCGGACGGCGCCTTTTGGTGACCATCGGGTCCGGTGCCGCCGAGCACCATCATCGGCACGCGGTCGATGTAAGCGTTGAAAATCGCCATGCTCGCATGCTGCAAACCGACCATGTTGTGGACGATGGCGATCATCGGTTTGTTCTTCGCCTTGGCGTAGCCATGCGCGATGGCCACCGAGATTTCTTCGTGATGGCAGAAGATCACTTCGGGCTTGTAATTGCCGCCATAGTTGACGATCGAATCGTGGATCCCGCGGAAGGTCGCACCGGGGTTGAACGCGGTGTACTCGATATCATGCGCCTTCATCATATCGACGATGACATCGGACCCGTATTCCGGTTGTTTCTTTTCTACTCTGGACATTAATAGACTCCTCCCTCAGATTACTGATTCGCTCTCAATACCAGGAATCCCGCCGCCTGGCTAGGGCTGATTTAAGAATTCTTGACGGGCTAATTACGCCGCAAAAGCCCCTTTTCGTAAAACAATTCCAGAGTATCGGCCAGCTCGCCGTGGCGCGCGCCGCTCTCGGAAGCTTGGCCCAAGTTCAACGCGGCAATCGCGCGCAAAACTTTTTGCGCCGCCGGCGCCATGAAGGAATCGAGACCCTGGGAATTGAAGGTGCGTTTCAATTCGTCCATCTCCTCGGCGCGCCGGCCGGCGTGAATTTGCAGGCCGACGATGCTCGAAGAAACCTTATCGAGCAAACCCGGAAAGCTCTCTTCGTACTGGGCGCGAATCTCGTTTAACAAACCAAACTTCCGCGCGCCCATGAGCAGCTCGCAAAACAACCCCTGAAACCCCTTGGTGAGCCCGGCGTAGATGACTTTGAACGCAGAAGCCTGATTGGTACTAGCGCCCAGCAGCTTTAATGGAATGTTGAACGCTTCAAGCCCGCGCAGCCGCTCAGCTTGCGGCCCGGAAAGATAGACGATCGTCCCCTTCCCCATCTTTGCCGCGGAACCAATAATGCAGCCGTCGACAAAGTTCACCCCCGCCGGCGCAAGCACGCTGGCGATGGCGGCGGCGGTCATCGGCGAGATCGCGTTGGCATCGCAGTACAACAAATCTTTTCTGCCAGTCTTGAGCGCCGCCTTGGCCACTTTGCCGGCGACCTTCTTGGCCGCCGACGGCACGACGATGGAAACGATCAGTTCGGCTTCCCGCACCAGAGCGTTCATTGATCGCACCGATGTGACACCGGCGTTCTCGGCGCGCTTGCGGCTGACCTCGCCGCGGTCTTTGTCATAGGTTAACACTTCGACCCCATGGCTCTTGAGCAGCTTGGCCCAATGAAAGCCCATCTCGCCGATGCTCATGATACCGACTCTTTGAAATGGCATGATCCTCTTCCTCCTTGTCGCGACCGATGCTCTCTATGCCATATCGGTGGTTGCATTTAAAGGCAATGCTCGATCAGCCGATGGACAAATTCGAAGCGCTTTGCTGGGCCGCGCAGACCGATCTGCTATGTTTTGTCGCGGTCTCCGGCTTGAAGCAAAGTCAAAACTCTCAGCGCTTAAGCTAGTCCCGCGAAGAAATCGACGAGAGGCTGAAGAAAATCACGAAAGAGATCCACGGAAAATGCCAAAAACACGGCGGCGCAGCCAACGGCAAGGTCGACTATGTCTAAGGTGCCAACATCGGCGGGTTTGTCAAAGTGGTCGATGCCATGCTGGCTTATCGGATTGTGTAAAGGAACTGAAGTCACGCGCTTCCGGCATAGACGCTCTTCCCCTAGCCCTTGTAGCTTTCGTAGACATGCTCGAAGACGGCGCTGCACTTAGTTTGATAACGCTCCTTCGAGTAGGCGCGCGGCGGGCGAGGGCGTGAATAGCTAGGGTTATTCAGAGCGATTGACCTTGATGCGCCGGGTGTGGAAATCCTGCGATTGCGACGCTATCCCAAACACGGGCACCGAAGGAGACCGAACATGTCCGATATCTATGTGGGTAAACGGTCCTGGCTGAACGAAGCCGTCACTCGCTCTAAGAGATGCGAGCGCGAACTGGCGGCCTGCGCCGATCCTGTCCTGCAACGCGACAGCATCCACTTCGCGCCTGGCGGGACCGAATATTCGAAGACTGCGCGGTAGCGTTGCGATCAGCTCACGAGCCAGGGTAGAGATAAACTCTGTTCTTTCCCGACCAGAAATCGCGTCATCTGTACAATGGCGATGCGCATTGACAGCAAGGATTTACCCTTGCCATCAATGCGCATTAATTGCGAAACTAGGATGACGAAGTGCAGCTTTCCGGCGTGCCAACGCAGGCCGTAACCTTGCTCCACCCACTCGCCAACCCGTTACCGATGTCAGTATTTTTTATCGCGACCCAAAAAACTAGCGCCACCAACACGACGATCAAGGTATATTCAACGAGACCTTGACCATCCTCCTCAACCAACAAACGCTTCAGTAGCTCCATCAGAGGTTCACCCCCTTTCTTAAAAACTCTTTCCCATAATTTGCTTGTAAACACTGACACTCGACCTAAGCAGAGAGCGTGCCATACCATTCAACTTTAAATTTTACGGTGTTACGACTCTACCAGGGTCGAAAGACCAAACATCTTTGACAATTTTGAATGATCGGTCGGGGCAGATATCCCAAACTGAACGAATCGACAAAGTCCTTTTCTCGGCAAGTTTGGCTTTAGAAACCTGATCCACAGTGGAACGGGTTTCTCCCTACTCCAGCAAACAGCGTAATTTTCATCAGGGTATGGGAATCCAGGTTCACATTAGTGAAAGTGCGGCTGTCTGCCGCCTTCTTGCCGCTCTGACACCTTCAACATCTACCCTAACTGCCGCAGCGCATAACTCCTTATCTCATGCGCGCAGCCAATCGCTTCTTCGACTAGGTTTTGTCGCCGTGCGTACACTTGCGCAGAAGCGGCAACATCAAAAACAACTTTAGTTTCTTGACTCGTCTTAGCTTCCGACCAGCACGCGCCGCGCGGTATCGAGTTTGGTTACACCCAGTCCAGCAAAAAGTAGATAACCCATGGAAGCAATTGAAGTGGTGAACATTTCAGATGAAAGTACGTTTTTAGTTATCACGGCTCCGTCCCGAATGATCCGGCACCTTGCCCATGAATTCCAGCAAAGACCGAAACGGTTTCGGTTTGACTTGGCACCCCCGCGGGTGGTTAGGCTAATAGAGGTAGCCAAGCCCGGCGCAAAAACAAAAAGTGATTCATGACAAAGCGCATGAAACCAAGACTGGCGCCCTGATTTAGGTGATGGATGAGCCGAGCTTCGACCGGGAGATCATCGCGAAGAATCCCAATGTCCCGCAGTGCGGTGTCAGCGATATTGCCAATGGGAAGGATTGTTGCGTTACATCCTCAATGCGCCCAACTCTCATTGCGCTTGCCCGATCTCTCTACGGTCGCATTCACGATAAAACCTGTACAATGCGGGTGGAGGACATCGCCTGATAACCGACGCCGATCAAGCTTTATCTCTAGCGTGGCTCGTGGTCGAGTCTCTCGGCAGATCGTACGCGGATAAAAGCCTAAACGGCAAACTACTTTTTGGTGATTGTAGAATCAATTTCGCTTACAAGCCGCTGAGCGTCAGCCTCCGTCATCGGATCGACCTCGGCGAGGATTCGGGCGAGGTCTGCATCGGTCGCTTGCTGAATGAGACTCTCACTAATCACGGTTGCCATCTCGGCCACAGTTGGAGCTTCGAATAATGCCTTGATTGGCACGTCGAGCTGAAATGATTGAATCACGCGGGATATTACCCGAGATGCGTTAAGCGAATGTCCGCCAAGATCGAAGAAATCGTCCTCAACACCAATTGGGTGGATCTGGAGCACTTCTTGCCATACTTGGACCAGCCTTTCCTCGATCTTGCTTTTGGGTGCAGCGTAAGGCGTTCTGAGTTCTGGTCGCCCGGAATCTGGCATCGGCAAGTTCTTGCGATCTAGCTTCCCATTGTTCAATGGCAAGGACTCCAGGAACATGAATACCGAAGGAATCATGTAGTCGGGCAGCCGCTTTCTTAAGTACCCGGTAATGTCCGTCACCGTGGGCGCCGGATGATGACGAGGTACTACATATGCGGTTAAAAATTTGTCGCCGGTATTACGATCAAACGCGAGAACCGTTGCATTTTTTATTTGCGGATGTTCCGATATCACGGCCAGAATTTCACCGACCTCTACTTTGGCGCCTCGGATCTTGATTTGATCATCCTTCCTCCCCAAATAGATCAAACAACCATCGGACAACTTCCGTCCAACATCGCCCGACAAATATAGCGGAGCCTCTACACTCTCATTGCCCGGCAAAAACTTATCTTTTGTGCCTTCCGAATTGTTCCAATAACCGGAGGACAAATAACGGCTAGACACTGCGATTTCACCAGTCTGGTTCGCACCGACTTCCTGGAGTTCTTCATCAACCAGAAATACCTGTTTGCCTTCGACCGGATACCCAACTGGAACAACCGGCGTGTCGATCTCTGTTTCCTTTGTAATCCAGTATTCGCAAATAGGCCCCATTTCGTTGCCAGCCAGTTGGTTAAGAAGAAAACAGTTTGATGAGAAGTGTTTCTTGTAAAGCTCTATGTCTATTTTTAAGCACGGTTCGCCGCCAAGCTTGATCATGCGAAGTCGTGGGAATTCCTCACCGTCATTAAGCTCTTGCGCGAAGTACCGAAAAATGGATGGGGTGGCGATGAAATAGGTTATTTCTTCTGTATGTAAAAACTTGCCAAGCCCCGGTAGGCCTTGACCTTTGATATCAAACGGAACGGCGGTAGCTCCGGCCATCAGACCGGTAAAGGTGTCAGTAATACTAAACCCCAATGGCCTAAGAATAATCATCCGGTCATCTGGGCAAATACGTCCGCGATTGATGCTTAGTCTATAGGTGAATAGGTTTCTGCAATGGCTGCGGATAACACCTTTAGGCGTTCCCGTTGAGCCTGATGTGTAGCGAATATTCGCCGGATCGAGAGGAGATGGTGTGACACCGATATTGTCTGAGGAAATATCGCCGCTGAGCGCGTCAATGTTGATAATTGGCCGAACACGAGTTTCCAGGTTTTTAGCGTGAATAAGGTTGTCACCATAGATTAGGATCGCCGCCGCCTTCGAGTCCTCCGCCATGAAGGTCAATCGATCAATTGGCCAGGATGGATCAACCGCGACGAGAAGTTTCCCGGCCTTAAGTACTCCGAGGCAGGAAATTATTCCTTCCGGATGATGATCGGCAAGTACCAAGATAGGGCTTACTTTATCCCCGCATTTTTCCAGTATGGCCCTAGCGACTCGGTTAGCGGCCCGGTTTAAATGGTCATACGTAAATGAACGTCCCCCCATCTTGACTGCTATCCGGTCGGGATATTGCCGTGCAATTTTTTCGAAGCGTGCCGGGATCGATGTCTCGACATCTTCAATGGGGAACTCGACAAATGTCCCTGACGGATGAAAACATTTCGCTCGTATGGCTTCTTGTTCCAGCGGAAGATTCATATTGCTTCTCCTGGGGATCACTCACGGAACTTTAAGGCGTCCATGCGTGCCACGATCGTGCTTATACGCTTATGTAAAATTGAGGACAAGCCTGGCACTTATAAGGTTTTTGTTCTGTTGAATTGTCCGAACTTAGAGATAATTGCGGTAACAAATGAGATTTCGCAATCGGCGCCGATGAGTCGTAGTACGCCGGATTTAGATACGAAAAAGGAATCGTGGGAATAGTGTGAGCAAACAACTCTGGATTGAGGATTTCGCTCACGACTTGTGGTGGGCAGATGCCGCAGGATTGAACTGTAAGAATAGGTTTTAACCTGAATGCGAGCGCAGAGGGAACGGGCAAAGGCAGAGAGATCTCGGACGCATTCAGGTTAAAACCCTTTGGACTAAAGCGGTGGGAGAAGCAGGGACGGTTGTCTATGGGGATTGTAACCCTGGCAGGGAGGCGAACCAACATCACCGTGGTGGTGATCGTATAATGAATAGGCCGCTTTCGAGTTAACCGGGGATCTCAAGTGGGGAGTCCCTGCGAAGTGAGAGTGGGCCAAGAAGATGTAAAACGATGACACCGGGCGCACCAACGCGTTGGCTCTGGCATCGAGCGCCTGGAAGAGAAGTGAGTTGGGTCGGTGAGCGAACATCACGAAGAATCCTGTGGTGGGGGGAGGGGCAGATCGGCACGCCAGACCAGCGTTCCCTTTTGGCATAGCGGGCATCGAGTGATATCGATGCCGGTCAATGCCAGCATCAGCTGGTCAGTGGAGCGCTGGGGAGGTTTGGGCAGTGGCGGCAAAAGGCCCATGAGTTGACGGCACCTGGACAGACGCCCTTTGGAGTTGTTGGCCAAAAAACCGAAGTGACGCACTCGCATGAAGCCTTTGGGGATGACATGAAGTAAGAAGCGGCGAATGAACTCCTGGGCGTCAAGCTTCATGAGTTTACGCTGATTTTGTTTTTTTCGATCCCGGTAAGCGAAGGTGACTTCTCCGTTTTGGACCGAGCAGATGCGATTATTGGAGAGCGCTACACGGTGGGTGTAGCGGCCGAGGTAATCGAGGACATGGCCGGGAGAACCGAAAGGTTTTTTGGCGTAGACGACCCACGGTTTTTTTCGCAATCCTTGCAGTAAAACGTCAAAGCTTCCAGCATCGGCTAGCGAAGCGATTTGTCCGGCGCAGAGCAATTTGTTTTGATCGAAAGTCTTTTTGAGTACGTCGAGAAACTTACCTCGGAAGACCAGGCTCAGGGCTTTGACCGGGAACAGGAAGTTTTGGCGGGCAGATATCCAGCGGTTTTGATCGAAAGACAAAGCTCCGGCGGGAACCAGACAGTGCAGATGAAAATGATCCAACAGGGTTTGATCCCAAGTGTGCAGAACCGCGGTGATGCCCAAGGTTCCTTTGAGACGGCGCTGAGCAAATTTTGCCAAAGTCTCACAGACCGCATGAAACAAAATGTTGATCAGGGTTTTCTTATTGACCAAGATGAGACCGTTGAGCTCGTGCGGCAAGGTGAATACCAGATGGAAGTACCCCACCGGCAACAGTTCTGATTTTTGTTTTTCAAGCCATTTCGCATTGGCCAACGATTGGCACTTGGGACAGTGCCGATTCCTACAGGAGTTATAGGCAGGACGCTCATAACCACAGGAGTCACACTGCTCGAGGTGGCCTCCCAGGGCCACGGTGCGGCAGCGTTCCACCGCCTGCATGACCTTCAGATGGGAAACCGGCAACGGATGGGCGCGGCGATAACACTCGCCATGAGCGCGGAAAATATCGGAAAGTTCAACGCCGCCTCTTGCCGCTGCCGGCCGCTGACAGCCGGCGAGCATGGCTTAGGCCTTCTACAACTGGAGCCGGTCGAGCGGACTGACGGCAACGTCTACGTTATGTGGCCGTAGCCTCAAGTAGCGCTGGGTGGACAGAATCGAGGTGTGCCCCATCAAAAACTGGATCGAGCGCAAGTCCACTCCGGCCTCTAGAAGATGGGTGGCGAAGCAGGCGCGCAGCGTATGAATGCCGCGGCCCTTATGGAGCCCCGCTCTTTTTTTCGCCTGGTTATAGATGTGCCAAGCCTCGTTTGTGCTCAGCGGGCCATTTTTGGCTCGGTTGGGAAATAGCCAGATCGATGGCCGGTAGCGTTTCCAGTACTGGCGCAGCTCCACAAGTAGGTTCTGCGACAAAATGGCATAGCGGTCTTTGCCGCCTTTACCTTGCTTGACCCGCAGCGTCATGCGCGCCGCATCGACGTCGGTGATCTTGAGATTGACTAACTCGCTGACTCGCAGTCCTGCCGAATAGGCGGTCATCAGTAACACACGCTGCCTGAGACCTCGGGCCCCACCAATCAAGCGCACGATCTCCTCGGCACTGAACACCTCGGGCAGAACTGAAACCTTCTTGCGCGGCGGAATAAACAACTGGGTCTCATCCCACCCCAGGGTGTCGTTGTAGAAAAACCGCAGCCCCGCACAGTATCCCCCCAGACCATTCGGCGCTATTTTCCGTTCCACCGTCAGATGCACAAGAAAATCTCGGATGTCCTGCTTGCTGAGCTGATCCGGTGCTTTCTTATGATATTTGGCCAGCCGGGTCACCGCATAGAGGTAAGACTTTTGCGTCGCCGTAGAAAAATTCCGTAGCTTCATCTCCTCGATCATTCGATCGCGTAAAATCCCCATAAAGCCTCCTTAAATGAAAAGATTCACGGAGGCTATCACTGCGCACAGGGACCGAGTCAAAGAATAATGCGACGATAAAAAAACAGCGAGTCGATTACCGACAATGCCTCAATAACAGCGCCCTCCCATCCACCGCGAAGCGGTTTAGTCCAATGACGCTACAGTCCAAGCCTTTGACTCCGTGGTGCTCGACCTGCAAGAAAGTATTCTTTTCGACCTTTCCAGCAACTTCGGCCGTGGTGTAATACTGCCAGGTCGCTGCATATGCCTTGATTGCGCTCAGGATGACCTCGAGCTGGTTGTGGAGATTGTCCGCGTCCGCCTTGAATTGTCAAAATAAGGCAATGGCAAGCGTAGAATGACAACGAGGGAGATCCGCCTAGGGCAATTTTATCTAATCGCGCCGGTATTTCCGCGAAAGTGACAGGGCATAGGTATTGCTCCGACCCGTCAAAGAAAAAAGAAATGGAAGGATTGCGACATTGGCAAATCCGCTTACGGTTCCCGATTACTCCTTACCGTTCGCAGACAGAATCATTCCGGGACAACGCAGGTGCAATTAACCCGAACATTCCTAGTTAGCCCTACATTCGTGGCTTTCTCATGAGAGCCACACCTAGAGATAACTGCACAAAGGAGTGCCGCCATGTCACGAGATGAAGCGATTAGACTAGACAAGTTAAGATCAGAGGCGCATGAGCGGGCCGATAGCCAAACACCATTTGGTATTTTTTGTCGGGTTGCAACTTATGTTATTGTTGTCTTTGCGCCGTGGTTTATCATGCTTAAAATTTACGCATTTTTTGGCGGTCACCTACATCCTGCTTGGATGCGTATATTTGGCTGGCTGACCGGCCTATTGATGGGTGTTATGTTAATTGGGCGATTGTGGCAATGGATTCGAGAAAAATAAGTACCTCAGGATATTGGCTTGATGCTTCTCGTTCAAGGTGATTCATTGGCCGCAATTCCTCGGCTCGCCCGACCGTGTGACACACTATCACGAGGCAAAGTCGTCGTTGACAATGATTTGGTCGCGAATGTATTTAACTCCCGGAACGCTGCTCGCAGCCTTGGCGGCGGCAATTTTTTGATTCTCGGTATCGACTCGACCGCCCAGAAAAACTGTGCCATCGATCACCGAAACTTCAACTCCCCTTATCGCATACTTAGCGATAGCCCTGTGTATGTCAAATTCTAATCTGTCACTCGCTGACTTATTGCTTGTTCCTTTGGTGGCCGTTTTTATTGCTTCCTCGTTCTTCTTATCGTTTTTTACCGTCTGTTTTTCTTGAGGTCGATCTGGAGCATCGCCGGCTTGGGATGGGCCGGTCCTGATCGCTTCCGGAACCAACTTATCGTTTGCACCTAATCTGCTGTCTTCTGGCTGTTGCGTCGATATTGGCGGTCTCTCGGAGGCCACGGGTTGAACATCTTTGAGTTCGTTAGACGGGTCTTCGTGCAAAGCCCCTGGCTCCACCGCGCCCGTTTTGAGGGTCTCGCGCCAACTAGCCTCATGCCAAATTCGAGCGGCTATCTCTGAAAGGTAATTTGTGTTTGACTGCGAATAAACAATCCCACCAACGCCGACTGCTGCAAGAACTCCAAAAACAAATCCAGTCGCCAAACTTGTTAGACTCCGCTGCCGATGGATTGGTGTGCGTCTTGGTTTCCCCGCCACGGAAAAGTCTTCGAATTCCGCCAGCGGCGATTGTAAGACCGAGGTTAACGGCCTTACGTCCTTAATAATTCTCCCCTCACCGATCGTCTCATCCCGATCGGTTGTGCTTGACTGCTTTTTTGGTGGACGCACGATGAGTTGCAGGTCGCGCGCAATTTCTTCAATGATTTCGGCTGAGACTTTTTTCTTGGAACATGCATAACTATTGAGCAGAGCGTTATCGCAGATCACATTGATGAGCCGCGGAATTCCCTTCGAATAAAGCGCAATTTTCTCGACCGCCTTTGGATCAAACAACGCCTTCTCTTCGAAACCGGCGGTTTTAAGCCTAGCCAGGATATAGAGATAAACTTCCTGGACTTTGAGTCGGGCGAGCCGGCAACGTAGCGCCACCCGCTGTTTGAGCTGGCACAACTCGGGCTGATCAAGCCTTTCTTCCAGTTCAGGTTGCCCCAGCAAGACAATCTGAATAAGCTTCTCCTCATTGGTTTCCAGGTTGGAAAGAAGCCTGAGTTCTTCAAGCAGTTCAATGCTCAACTGCTGGGCCTCATCGACCAGTAGAGCAACAATGTGATGCTTCTTGAACTGTTCAAGTAGATACTCCTTGAGCTGTAGGGTCAGGGCTCCCCGCTCTTGCGCGGAAGGCGTGATGTGGAGCTCGCTTAACACGAACGGGAGCAATTCAGTCGCGGTGAGTTTGGGATTAGTGATGATGGCGGTGCGGATCTTCACCTCTGCCTTTTGCATATAATCCATGACTAACCTGGTCTTACCCGTCCCCGCGTCACCAGTGATTACGATGAGGCCTTTGCGCGCTTCGATGCCGTAGCGCAAGCCCGCGAAGGCCTCGCGATAACTCGGAGTATCATAGAAAAATCGCGGATCGGGTGTGATACTAAAAGGGCGCGTATGGAAGCCAAAATACTCTTCGTACATTCGGTTTTATCCTTCGATTAGGAAATTAATTGCGGTCAATTCGACACCTCCCTCGAAGGGGACACACTACGTCCCCTGCGGTTCTGAATATAATTGGAGCAAGACGGATGCCAAGGCACCTATGCATCATTGTACATCGAAGTCGTTGACCTTGAATAAGCATGAATGAACGCCGACTTATTATAGTTTTCAACGTGAAGGGAATTCCCTTCGCCACTTTCATTTAAAGTAGGCGAATAAGCAGTCGCGGCCTGGGTTCGGGCCTGAAAAGGAATTGGCCTCGTCGTAACAAGGCCCGATGACGAACGAGCATTTGCTGGCGTTAAGGCAATTGAAGCGGTGATGCAAAGTGGCGACAGGGGATGACCGATATTTGATGCCGTCGGCAATAATGATGCCCGGGAAGCAGCGCGCACGTCTTGAGAACGCGCACAGAACCGAGACCCAGCGGCTGAGTTGGTTAACTTAAGTTCGAATCGATAGTTGTTGGGCACAGTCTGGGGACAATGAGCGCGCGCAACAGTCTCATGAACCTTCAGAGGGTAGACACCATGCAATCATTTTAAATTAGTTATGGTGCCCGGAGCCGGACTCGAACCGGCACAGCGCTTTCGCACCGAGGGATTTTAAGTCCCTTGTGTCTACCTATTCCACCATCCGGGCTGGGGCGGGATTGAACAAGTCAATTTCTAGCACAAAATGTTCGGCCGGAAAATGCGAAGGCCTCTCGCGGGAGAGGCCTTCTTCAGTTGAACTGAATTCCTAGACAAACAGTGGCGCTAGGACCAGGGTGATCGTAGCCAACAGCTTGATCAAGACGTGCAAACTCGGGCCTGCGGTGTCTTTAAAGGGATCACCCAAGGTATCACCGACGACCGCCGCCTTGTGCGGATCAGACCCTTTGCCACCGCCTTCGAACAAACCGCTCTCGATGAACTTCTTGGCATTATCCCAAGCGCCACCGCTGTTGTTGAAGAAGGTCGCCATCAAGATGCCGGCGATGGTGCCGACCATCAGGAAGGCCGCCACCGCTTCGGCGCCGATGCCGAACATCCGGAATACCAAACCCACGGCGATGGGCATGGTCACGGCGAGCAGACCAGGAACGATCATCTGCTTTAGGGCACCGACGGTGACGATATCGACACATTGACGGTAGTCCGGTTTCACCGTGCCTAGAAGGATGCCGGGGTTTTCTCTGAACTGCCGGCGCACCTCGTTGATGACGTAGTAGGCCGCTTTACCAACGGCACGAATCGCAAATGACGAGAACAAGAAAACCAACATGGCGCCGAGCAATCCGCCGACGAACACTTCCGGCTTGGCGATGTTGACGACCTCCAACGGATGACCGTAATGGGCCACTTCATCGAGATAGGCGGAGAAGAGCAAAAACGCCGCGAGCGCCGCCGAGCCGATGGCGTAACCTTTGGTCAAGGCTTTGGTCGTGTTGCCCACCGCGTCGAGACGATCCGTCTTGCGGCGCACTTCTTCAGGCTGGCCGCTCATTTCGACGATGCCGCCGGCGTTATCGGTGATCGGTCCAAAGGTGTCCATAGCGAGAATGTAAGCAGCGGTGCCCAACATACCCATGGTCGCCACCGCGGTACCGAACAGGCCGGCATGCTTTACACCGCTGTTCAGTCCGAGATAGTAGGAGGTGATAATCGCCACGGAAATTACTAATACGGGAATCGCCGTGCACTCCAAGCCCACCGCGATACCTGCGATGATGTTGGTCGCAGGTCCAGTTTTGGACGCCTCGGCGATTTCTCGGACCGGCCGATATTTATATTCCGTGTAGTATTGGGTGATGTAGACGAACGCCTGGGCCATCACTATGCCGACAACACCACAGAGGAAAAAATAGAACCACGCCGACTCGGCTTCAGGATACTTCGCCACATCGACGGCAAGCAAAGACTTCGAGGTAAAAAAGAATCCGGCAATCGCCAGTGCGCTGGTGACATAGTAGCCTTTGTTGAGCGCCGCCATGGCATCGCCATCTTCTTTGGTCTTGACCACCATGATGCCGACGATCGAAGCCAGCAACCCGAGGGCGCGGGCCACCAACGGAAAGAGAATGCCCTTTAAACCAAAGTAGGGGAACAAGCCGACGCCGAGAATCATCGCGCCGATATTTTCCGCTGCTGTGGACTCGAACAGATCGGCACCGCGGCCAGCACAGTCGCCGACATTGTCACCGACCAAGTCGGCGATAACCGCCGGGTTGCGCGGATCGTCTTCGGGAATTCCCGCTTCGACTTTGCCGACCAAATCAGCGCCGACATCGGCCGCTTTGGTATAGATACCGCCACCCAATTGAGCGAACAGCGCGACGAACGATGCACCGAAACCGTAGCCGACGATTGTGAACGGAATCTTTTGCGGATCATGGCCGAGCGCTTCAAGCAGCGCGTAAAGCCCGCCGACGCCGAGTAAGCTCATGGCGACGACGAATAAACCGGACACCGCGCCGCCGCGCATGGCGATCTGCAAGCCCTCGTTCAAGCTGCTGCGCACCGCCGAGGCGGTGCGGATATTGGCACGGATCGAAACCCACATACCGACGTAGCCGGCGACCACCGAACAAGCTGCACCGAGGACGAACGCGAGGGTGGTCCAAAAGGCCAACTCTACAGGTGGCACGGGATCGGCCGTGCTCGGCGTACGCACGAAGGCATAGAGGAGGAAAATCAGCGCCGCCAAGACCGCGGACAAACTGAGAATAGTGCGGTTTTGCCGCGACAAGAAGGCCTCGGCACCTTCCTTAATGGCATCGGAAATCTCCCGCATCTTGGGTGTGCCGGTGTCCTTTTGCATCACCTGGCGCGCCAAGAACACCGCAAAAGCCAGCGACAGACAGCTAATCACTAAAACAAATGGAATCATGACTCCTCCTCATCCCTAGTAACAAACTTTTTCAATCCGTTTTTCGCCAAACATAGGCGACGCCGATACTCGCGACGTACAACACCAACATCGGCAGCGCCAAGAGACTCTGGTTGATGACATCCGGGGTCGGGGTCAAGATCGCCGCCAACACGAAGATAACGATGATGGCGTAGCGAAACGAGCTGATCATCAACCGGTAATTCCACAATCCCAACCGCACCAGGAAAAATGTAAAGACCGGGAGTTCAAAAGTAATCCCGAAGGCCAATACCATCCTGAAAAAAAATGTAAAGTACTCGCCGATCCTTATGGCCGGCAATACTCCCATGGTGTCGTATTGGTCGACAAAATATTTAAAAGCCACAGGGAGAACGATCCGATAGCAAAAATATGCGCCGCCCAGAAAGAACAAAGTAGCGCACAAGACGAACGGCAGCACGAGTCTTTTTTCGCCACCGGACAATCCTGGCGCGATAAACCGCCAGATCTGATAAAAAATATAAGGACAGGTGAACAACACACCCGCCGCGATCGCGACCTTGATCTCGCTGAAAAAGGCTTCGGTAACGCTGGTGCCGATTAAGCCCTGCCCAGGTTGCAGATTTTCTCGAAGCGGCGCAACCATGAAGGCAAAGATCGCGTTGGAATAGAAATAACAAACCGTCGAACCGAGCAAAACCGCAATCACCGACCTAAGCAAACACCAACGAAGCTCCTCCAGGTGCTCCGTAAGAGTCATGTTGGCAATGGTCGTCACTCGTCAGAACTAGCACCGAAATTGCAAAAAAGGGGAAAGGTTACCCCCTTCCCCTTTTTTGGTTGTCTAAGCTAAGACCCAAAACACTTACTTGGTTTTAGCCTCGTCTTTCTTTTCTGCTGGCTTCTCAGCGGCCTTATCGGCTGCCGGAGCGCCTTCCTTCATTGGTTCAGCGGCTTTCTGATCGCCCGCTGGAGCCGCTGGTTCCGCTGGCGCTGCCGGAGCAGGAGCCGGCGGCGGCGGAGGCGGAGCTGGTTCCTCTTTCTTGCCGCAACCCACAACCGTCAAAGTAAGAGCAAACAGCGCAATGGCCGACAATGAAACAAATTTGTTCCGCATATCTTTGTTCACCTCCTTTCCCGTCACACGTCCCTCGATTTACTTGTGTTAGTCGATTTTTATTACATATGTGCAACGGAGATTCAAGTAATCTGAGCACATATCGCCACGGAAGTATAGCTCCGGCGACATTAACCAACTCCGTTATTCCGACGCCATCGCTCGATCAGGGCAGCCGGTGCAAGACGCCGCCGCGCGATCGGAGCTTGTTGAACACTCTGACGAGCATGACGAGAGGCGGCGAGAACCCGTTCGCTGGCCCGACGCGACCGTCGAAATAACCGATCAACCCAATGCGGCCTTCACGATCATGACTCACGCGAGGCCTAGCGATTCGGCATCGCGGCATCGATCGCCCAGAAATTTACCGGCAGGCCAAGTCATGTGACCTCTCAGCAGCGCTGGCAAAATCAAGAAGGCCCATAAATGTCGACAATGTCTGTGAATATCATGTTGATAACTACCGTTGGACATCGACCGCGCGTGCGACAAAAGGCCCTGCGCAGCGATTTGCACAAATTCACGGCTACAGATCGGTCAATGATTCAACTAGTTGACACTTTGCGTCAGTTCCGATCCACGAAGTGTCTACCCAAACCGGATGGCTCCGACAGCAGATCCCGGGAACGTTGCACCGCCGCCTAAAGAGTAATCGGCTAAATCAATCGTTGTTGCAGGCAAACCGACCGATCTCTACTCTCATTGGCGCGGCATCACGCCGGCAATAATCGGCAAATGATCGCCCTAAGCGGTTCAATCGTCGTTCGCGTTGACTCTCAAGGTAGCCGATGTTACAAAAGATTACCTAAATCTTACTGGAGGCAATCCTTGGCAGATCATCCATCGGTCGAAAAACGCTACCGGCAGAGTGTGAAACGGCGCACCCGCAACATCGAAATCAAATCGAGACTGCGCACGCTTATGAAAAAGGCCCGGCAGGCGATCGAAGCCAACAATCAAGAGGCCGCGACCAGTCAAATTCACGGCGTTAACAAAGCTCTCGGCAAAGCCGTGAGCAAGGGCATCGTCAAGAAAAACACCGCATCGCGTTGGTTGTCCCGTCTTTCTCGTTCCGCGCACCGCAGCAAATCGGTGAGTTAAGCAAACCGCCCAAAGCAAATTTAAAATATTGTTATTCGGCGGCGACACAAGTTGCCGCCGAATTTGTTTAAGCTCGGTTACTGCCGCTAAAACTCGGGCTACTGAGCGAGCTGCGATGCGGGATTTGTGAAAGCACCCAAACGTAACTTAGAAATATCGTGTTTAGCGGTTGCACGCCATCGCTCTTTCTCGCTTGCCAAGCTCAAGGCAGCGCTTATCGCGAGTAGCAAGTGATAGTATCCCATTGTTTTCACGGCGCCAGGATAGCGCCTTTCCGACCGCCCCTATTTCAACGATGGTCTCTGGGTTTAGAACATTTCTATGACGCGCTGGTGAATTTCTGTGGCGAAACGTTCCATTAGCCGGTCGCGGACCCCCCGCCGCTCGCTTTCGGTCAATTGAACGTCAGTCATATTCCGGACATTGTTGGCGCTGAGTGTGCCAGTGCTGAATTCGGAGGAAGTGGTCACCACCGCCGCGCGAGAGCCACCGTACAGTTCTGTTAGGCGCATCGCTTGGCCGCGCCAAAGAATTTCATTGGGTTCGCGCCGCCGCAATGTCGCGTCTAGAACTAGTAGCGCTTGATATTGCAGCACTTCATCGTACCGGTTCACCGACGCCACAGTAGTTTCGAGAGAGCGAACCACGCCGCTAAGAATGATGTCGGCCTGCTCCGAAGCATCGACCACCCGCAGCTGGCCACGGCGGTAAAACTCGCTGCGCAGCGCCGAGGTCAGCTCCTTTTCCATCCCGATGTCGCGGCTGCGATTGATAAACGGCTCGATGTAGACGGTCCGGGCATCCTTCGGCAAGAGCGACGATTGCCCAACCCACTGATAGCCGCAGCCGCCAAGCGGGATCAAAGCGACGCCAGCCAAGAAGAACCGCAAACTAAGCCACTGTCGAACCAAAGAAATAAACATAGTTCACCCTTCCACCACGATATTGATCAAACGGCGCGGCACGTAGACCAGTCGTGTTATTTTCTTGCCGTCGCAGAAACTCATCACCTTGGCATCGGCCATGGCGCTCGCTTCGATTCGCTCTTGGGTAATTTCGGCGGGAACCGTCATCTTGCCGCGGACCTTGCCATTGACTTGCACGACGATCAGCAGTTGTTCTTCTTCAAGCGCCGCGTCCGAATAGCTCGGCCAGGCGACACGATCGAGCCGCTCGCGATGGCCCGATTGTTGCCAAAGCTCGTTCGCAACATGCGGCACAAAGGGCGCCAAGAGCAGGATGATCGACTCCAATCCCTCGCGGATGATCGCGGCGCCGGCCGCCTTTTTAGCCGGGTCTTGGGCGGCGGCGCTAAGGAGGTTAAACAGCTCCATGATCGCGGCAATGGCGGTGTTGAAATGAAATCGCCCGTCGATATCGTCGGAAACTTTTTTGATGGTCCGATGCACCGATCGGCGCAAGTCGCGCAGTTCGGCGTTGGCTTCATCACCTGCCGATCGAGTAGTCGCCGCCGGCCATAGATCGCGGTGCTGATAGACTAACCGCCACAAACGGCTGAGGAATCGGTAAGCGCCTTCGACGCCTTGGTCGCTCCACTCGAGATCTTTCTCCGGCGGCGCGGCAAATAGAGTAAACAGTCTGGCGGTATCGGCGCCGAAGGCGGCGATCAAGTCCTCCGGATCGATGATGTTCTTTTTCGACTTGGACATCTTCTCGACCCGGCCTTTGTCGACCGCCCGGCCGCAATGCGGACACTGCCAACCGTCTTTTTCCGCCCCGGTCAATTCGTTGGGAAACAGCCAGCCATGCTCCGAGCATTTGTAGGTTTCTTTGGAAACCATGCCCTGGGTGAGCAAGTTACTGAACGGTTCATCGACGTGGGTCAGACCGATGTCGCGCAAGGCTTTGGTAAAAAAACGCGCGTAAAGCAGATGCAAGACGGCATGCTCGACGCCGCCGATATACTGATCCACCGCCATCCAGTAGCGTCCCCGGTCTACGTCCACCGGTGCAGTTTTACAATCGGCCGACGCGTAGCGCAAATAGTACCAGGACGAATCGACAAAGGTGTCCATGGTATCGGTCTCACGCCGCCCTATGCCGCCGCACTGCGGGCAATCCACCTGCACGAATGCCGCGCTTTCTTGCAACGGCGATCCGCCCTTGCCGGAAAACGGCACGTCCTTGGGCAGCTCCACCGGCAAGCGATCTTCAGGCACCGGCACGGCGCCGCACTTGTCGCAGTAAATGATCGGTATCGGCGTGCCCCAATAACGTTGACGCGACACACCCCAATCGCGCAGTCGAAAGCGAATCGCTTTCTTGCCAAAGCCCTTGGCTTCGGCAAAGGCGGCGATCTTTTCCTTACCGGCGACATTGGCCGTGCCGGAGAATTCGCCGCTATCGCGCATTATGCCTTCGTCGATGTAAGCTTCTTTCAGGGTATCGCCATCCAGTGTTTTGTCTTTAGGTTGAATGACTACGCGTATTGCCAACCGATACTTTTTCGCGAATTCGTAATCACGCTGGTCATGCGCCGGCACCGCCATCACCGCGCCGGTGCCATACTCCATCAGGACGAAGTTGGCCAAATAGATCGGAATGTTTTCCCCGGTGAACGGATTGCGGCAATGGGCGCCGGTAAAGACGCCTTCTTTCTCATCCTCGTCGGCTCCGCGCTTGGCTTGGCTGATGTTCTTGAAGCGCTCGATGAACAGCTTGACGGCGTTTTCCTGCGCCGTGCCAGCCGACAAATGCAACGCCAGCGGATGTTCCACCGCCAGCGAGACGAAAGTCGCGCCAAAAATCGTGTCCGGACGGGTGGTAAAAATCTTGAGCACGCCATCGTGGCCGACCAACGGGAAATCAATCTCGGCGCCGATCGATTTGCCGATCCAATTGCGCTGCATCGTCAACACTTTGTCCGGCCAGCCGGAGAGTTGATCGAGATCCTGGAGCAGCTCATCGGCATAATCGGTAATGCGAAAAAACCACTGCTCCAACTCTTTCTGAACCACGATGGAATCGCAGCGCCAACAGGCTCCATCGATCACCTGCTCGTTGGCCAGCACGGTTTCACAAGACGGACACCAGTTAACGAAGGAGCTTTTCTTGTAGGCCAGCCCCTTCTTGTAGAACTGCAAAAAGATCCATTGATTCCAGCGGTAATAATCAGGTTGGCAAGTGGCGATCTCCCGGTCCCAATCGTACGACAGACCCATGCGCTTCAACTGAGTCTTCATGTAGAGAATATTTTCCCGGGTCCAGACCTCCGGATGCACCTTACGCTCAATTGCGGCATTCTCGGCCGGCAAGCCGAAGGCATCCCAACCCATCGGATGGAGCACATTGAAACCGCGCATGCGCTTGTAGCGCGCGACCACATCGCCGATGGAATAGTTGCGCACATGGCCCATGTGAATCCGGCCGGAGGGATAGGGAAACATCTCGAGAACATAATACTTGGGCTTTGCAGGGTCTTCGGTCACCCGATACGCCTGTTCATCGGCCCAAAGCTTTTGCCACTTTTCCTCGATCGCTCTAGCTTGATAACGTTCGTCCATAACCCACTGCCTAAGCGGAATCGGCGCGGCTCGTCTGCGCGATGCGGTCGAGCACGCCATTGATAAAACTGGCCGAATCTTCACTGCCGAACCGCTTGGCGATCTCCACCGCTTCGTCGAGACTAACGGCAACCGGAATATCCGGACAGAACGCCACTTCGTACGCCGCCAAACGCAGGAGCTCATGATCGACTTTGGCGAGCCGTTCCATTTTCCAGTGTTCCGTCGACTGCTCGATCAAACGATCGAGCTCCGGCCGCTGGCTCACCACGCCGGATACCAAACGCCGGGCAAACTCTTTGGCTTTGGCGCCGCCTTCAAAATGTTGGAGAAATAAATCCACCGCCGCAATGGAAGAATCGCCGGTGATTTCGATTTGATAAAGCGCTTGGAGAGCCAGCTCGCGGCCTTTGCGGCGCATGGTGCGCGGTGCGGCGGGCGTAGTGTCCGATGAATCCTGTGACAATGGTCGCTCGAATTGACTGCCGGCGGCAAACACGGAATGTTAAGACACCTGTCGGAGCACGTTGACCATCTCGACAGCGACCAACAACGCTTCGTAACCCTTGTTAGCGTCCTTGCTACCGGCGCGGTCCATCGCCTGCTGCACATTGTCGGTGGTCAGGACGCCGAAGCCGACGGGAATCTTATGCGTCTTGACCACATCGCCCAAACCTTGGGTGACCGCTTCGCAAACATAATCGAAGTGCGGCGTATCGCCGCGGATCACCGCGCCTAAGCAAACCAGCGCGTCGTATTTGCCGCTGGCGGCCATCTTGTCGGCAACAATGGCAATCTCGAATGCCCCCGGCACCCGCACCACCGTCAAATCATCTTCGGCGCCGCCGTGACTGCTAAAGCCGTCGCACGCACCTTCGAGCAAGCGCTCAGTGACGAAACTGTTGAAGCGGCTGACGACGATGCCGATCTTCAAGCCCTGCGCGTCCGGTTTTCCTTCGAGAATTTTGGCCATTGCGAATCACCGTCTGCTACGATCAGCGCTTGGCGTTTTTGTCTTCGAGATTCGACAACATATGGCCGAGCTTGCTTCGCTTGGTGCGCAGGTAGTGAATATTGCTCTTGAGCGGCTGGGCTTCCAGCGGCACGCGCTCGACCACTTTCACGCCGTAATTTTCCAAGCCGGAAATCTTTCGCGGATTGTTGGTCAAGAGCGAAACGTTTTCGATCTTCAAATCGCGCAGAATCTGCGCGCCGATGCCATAATCGCGCAGGTCCTCTTTGAAGCCCAACTCGAGATTGGCTTCGACCGTGTCGCGCCCCTGGTCCTGCAGCGCATAGGCTTTGATCTTGTTGGTGAGGCCGATGCCCCTGCCCTCTTGATGCATATAGACCAACACGCCGCAGCCCTGGTCGTCGATCCGGCGCAAAGACTCGCGAATCTGATCGCCGCAATCGCAGCGCTCGGATCCAAAGACATCGCCAGTCAAACATTCCGAGTGCAAACGCACCAGAACGTTGGCAGATTTGGAAATATCGCCCTTGACCAGCGCCATATGCTCCGCGCCGTCGACGGCGTTGCGGTAAACAATCGCTCGGTATTGCCCGCCGTGCAACGTCGGAAACTCTTCTTCGGCGACGCGCCGCACCAAACTCTCATTGCGCAACCGGTGGGCGATCAAACTCGCCACCGAGAGAATTTTTAAATCATGCCGTTCGGCCAGCCGTTCCAACGACGGCAAGACCGCCACCGAACCGTCTTCATCCAAGATTTGGCAGATCACGCCCGCCGGCTTAAAGCCGGCAAGCCTGGATAGGTCCACCGAAGCGTCAGTGCGTCCGGAGCGAGCCAAGACACCGCCGCTGCGGGCTTGCAGCGGCTGCACATGGCCCGGCACCATCAGGTCTTCATGCTTGGTGCTATCGGCGATAACCGCACGAATCGTGTGCGCCCGCCCCTGAGCGGAAACGCCATGCACGCCCGGTAAATTGACCGAGAACGCCGCACCGGAAAGAAGACCGGATAGCCGACTATTTTCCTCCGGCACCAACGGCACGCCCAACTCGCGCACGCGCTCGTCGGTCAAGGTCACATAAATAATGCCCCGGCCATGATGCATCATGAAGTTGATGCTTTCAGCAGTAACTTTTTCCGCCGCCATGCACAGAAACCCGTCATCCTCCGGGGTGTCCTCATTTATCAGGATCACCATCCGACCGGCGCGGATATCGTCCAGGCCCTGTTCAATTGTCGCGATCGCCATGAATTGAATAAGCTAATCTAAAAAGAATACTTAGCTGCGCTTTACCAAGAAGCGATGAACATATTTACCGATCAAATCGGTTTCGATGTTGACCTTATCACCAACCCTGCGACCCTGCAAATTAGTGTGTTGCAAGGTAAACGGAATAATCGCCACGGAAAAACGCGCGCGCCGGCACTGGTTCACAGTGAGGCTGATGCCGTCCACCGCGACCGACCCTTTGGAGACCAACAAGCGACCGAGTTGCCTGGCGACCTGGAAAGTAAAGATGGTAAACTCGCCGTGCTTTTCAATAGCCGCGATAGCGCCGACACAATCGACATGGCCGGTGACTAGATGGCCGCCCAGGCGCTCGTTCAAACGCATGGGCTGCTCAAGATTGACCAGGCTGCCGGCTTTGAGCGCGCCCAAGTTTGTGCAGGCCAGGGTCTCCGGCGAGACATCGACGGTGAAGGCGTTTTTCAATTTCCTTACGACCGTCAAACAGGCGCCATTGACGGCGACGCTCGCCCCCATGGCCATCCTGCGTACCGGCAAACTGGTTTGCACGGTTATTACGGCCGAGCCGTGGCGCAGTCGCAAAGCGGCGATCTTGCCGACATCTTCGATCAATCCGGTAAACATTGGCTGAGCCCGCCTTATAAATACCCTAACAGCAATAGATCATTGCCGGAACGGCGCAAGTCGAAGCGCCGCAGCGCCAGCGCCTGGGCCATTTTGTCGATACCGAGCGGGCCGATCATCGACCGGCCATCGCCGCCGATGATCTTCGGCGCATAGAACAGCGCCAACTTATCGACAACTTTGTTCTTGAGCGCCGACGTCGCCACCGCGGCACCGCCTTCGATTAAGAGACTCACGACACCGAGGCTGGCGAGCTTACGCAACAGCGGCAGCCACGCCACCTGATCGTTGCGACTGGGCAAACGCCAAACGACAACCCCCAGCTTTGCCAACGCGCGCACCTTGCTGAGCGGCGCCTTGTTGGTCGTTGCGATGATAGTTTTGCCAGCATCCGGCAATCGTAAAAGCTGCGCCGACAGCGAAACCCGCAGCCGGCTATCGAGCACCACCCGGTAAGGATTGCGCCCACCGGCAATGCGGCAGGTCAACAGCGGATCGTCGGCACGCGCCGTGCCCGAACCGACGAGCACAGCATCCATTTCATTGCGCCAGCGATGCACCAGGGCGCGCGAGCGCTCACCGCTGATCCACCGCGCGTCGCCGCTGGCACTGGCGATCTTGCCGTCGAGGGTCGCCGCTAGTTTGAGAGTGACGAAGGGCAGCCGTTTAGTGATGAACTTGGCGAACGCCTCGACGACCTGCGCGGATTCCTCTTGGCACAGGCCAGAACGGACTTTGATACCGGCACGGCGCAATTGCTGAAAGCCCCGCCCAGCGACCAAAGGATTGGGGTCTTTCATGCCGGCGACCACTTCACGAACCCCCGCGCCGATCAGCGCCCGGGTGCAGGGCGGCGTCCGCCCTTGATGGCTGCAAGGCTCGAGGGTGATGTAAAGAGTCGCGCCTTCGGCCTTGGCGCCAGCTTGTTTGAGAGCGTTGATTTCGGCGTGAGGACCGCCGGCATAGTGGTGATAACCGGTGCCGACGATTTTGCCGCGGCGCACCAGCACAGCGCCGACCATCGGGTTGGGACTGGTTCGCCCCGCCGCCTTACGCGCCAAACGACAGGCCAAGCGCAAGTACCGCTCTTCCTGCTCGACTACCTGGTCTCCGGACAACGCTATTCCCTTCTCGGGCGGGAGTCGCCGGGTTTCAGCTGCGGCAGGCTCTTGCGTTCTTTGATGAGCTCCTCGAGCTCGACCATGAATTCGCCGATGTCCTTGAACGACCGATACACCGAGGCAAAACGCACATAAGCCACCGGATCGGTATCATGGAGCTCGCGCATGAGCGCTTCGCCGATCACCGAACTGTTGATTTCTTTTTCGCCGCGCTCTTGAATCGTCCGCTCGATGCGGTCGGCGATCGCTTCGATGGTGTTGATACTGACCGGACGCTTTTCGCAAGCGCGCTTGAGACCGTTGATGATCTTGACCCGATCGTAGGCTTCGCGCCGTCCATCCTTTTTGACCACCAGCGGCATCATCTCTTCGACCCGTTCGTAAGTCGTGAAGCGCCGGGTGCAGCGCTCGCACTCGCGCCGGCGGCGAATCATATTGCTGTCCTTACTCAAGCGCGAATCGATGACGCGATTCTCTATTTCATGGCAGAAGGGACATTTCATACGTTTAATCCGAGTTCCGGGTTTGGCGTTCCGGGTTACAACTCGAAACCCAAGACTGGAAACCCGAATCGCACGGCTTCATTTTGCGCTCAGACGGTGCGGATAGACGGGAAATTTTTTGCACAGCGCGCCGACATCGTCGGCCACCGCGCGAAGTTTGAGTTCATCACCCACCGCGCCCAACGCCCTGGCGATAAAATCGCCGATCTGGGCCATTTCCGGTTCTTTCATTCCGCGGCTGGTCACCGCCGGCGTGCCGATGCGAATCCCGCTGGTGACAAACGGCGACCGGGTGTCGAAGGGAATGCCGTTTTTGTTAACCGTGATGCGCGCTCTGTCCAAAGTTTCTTGCGCCACCTTTCCGGTCAGTTCCGATTTTCTCAGGTCAACCAACATCAAATGATTGTCTGTACCGTCGGAGGTCAAACGGAAGCCACGGGCCATCAGCGACTGCGCCAAGGCTTGAGCATTCTTGACAATCTGCTGTTGGTAGACATTGAACTGTGGGCTCAGCGCCTCTTTGAGCGCCACCGCTTTGGCGGCGATCACATGCATCAAAGGTCCGCCCTGCATGCCGGGGAAGACCCGACTATCGATGATTTTGGCGTGCTCCGCCTTGCACAGCACCATGCCGCCGCGCGGCCCGCGCAAGGTCTTATGCGTCGTCGTCGTCACAAAATCGGCGTAGGGTACCGGGCTCGGGTGCAAGCCGGCGGCAACCAAGCCGGCGATATGCGCCATGTCGACCATCAAGAGCGCGCCGATTTCATCGGCGATCTTGCGGAAACGCGGATAGTCGATGATGCGCGGGTAAGCGCTGGCGCCGGCGATTATCAGCTTGGGCCGGTGCTGCTGCGCTAACCGTTCGACCTCTCCATAGTCGATGGTCTCGGTGTTCTCGGAAACTCCATAGGGAATCACGTTGTAAATAAAGCCGGAAAAATTTACTGGACTGCCCATGGACAGGTGGCCGCCATGAGCCAGGTTCATGCCAAGATAGCTATCACCCGGTTTCAACACCGCGAGGTAAACCGTCATGTTGGCCTGGGAGCCGGAGTGCGGTTGCACGTTGGCATGATCGGCGCCGAACAATTCCTTGGCGCGGGCGATCGCCAGTGATTCGACTTCGTCGACGAATTCACAGCCGCCGTAATACCTCTTGCCCGGATAGCCTTCGGCATATTTGTTAGTCATCACCGAGCCCTGGGCTTCAAGCACCGCTTCGCTAACGACGTTTTCCGAGGCGATGAGTTCGAGATTCCCCTCCAAGCGGCGGGTTTCCCGTTGAATCGCGGCGAAGACCTCCGGGTCTACCTGTTCGAGAAATGACATGACGGTTCCTTCAGAAACTTTACGGTTTGGGCTGACCGTTAGAGCGGTCGCCGATTTCTTGCTCAACTTGGGTAATTTTATCGACCCGCCGCTGGTGGCGGCCGCCGGCAAACTGAGTGGCCAACCAGGTCTCGATAATCTCTTGGGCCAGCTGTGGTTCGGTCTTGGCGCCGCTCAGAACCAAGATATTGGCGTCGTTATGTTCGCGGCTCGAACGGGCGCCATCGAGATCCGCTACCAACGCCGCACGCACGCCGGGAAATTTATTGGCGACGATCGACATGCCGATACCGCTGGTGCAGATCAGCACGCCGCGCTCGGCTTGGCCAGCAGAAACCCGCTGTGAGACTTCCCGGCCGTAATCCGGATAATCCACCGAGTCTCGGCCCTGAGTACCGAAATCGCAGACCTCGGCGCCTCTGGCGCGCAAATAGCCGACTAAAAAATCTTTCAACTCCACGCCGCCGTGGTCGCAGCCGATGGCGATCATGATTTCACGCGGTCCTCCCGATATGTCAATGCCGGACGTGAATCAGCAAGAGCAAAATACCGAAGCGCAGTTGCCGGATACTGTCGCTGCAGCGACATCGAACCCGAATTTGCAATGACGAAGTCCGCAGCGCCGGCACCCGACCAGGGTGCATGGCGAACGGACAAAGGCGGTTATCGATGCGCCTCAATGTAGGTGATGATATCCTGGACGGTCTTGATCTTCTCTGCGTCTTCGTCGGAGATTTCCATCTCATATTCCTCTTCCAGCGCCATCACCAGCTCGACGATATCGAGCGAGTCGGCGCCCAGATCCTCGATAAACGACGCTTCCGGTGTCACTTCGTCGGCGCTCACGCCGAGTTGCTCGCACACGATTTCTTTCACTCTGTCCTTAATCGATCCCGCCATCTTCACTACCTCCTGTTTGAATCATTACATGTATAAGCCGCCGTTGACGTTAAACACCTGGCCGGTCACATAGCCGCCCCCCGGTCCGGCTAGAAACACAACCATATCGGCGACTTCCTGGCAAGTGCCGAAGCGTCCCAAGGGGATGGAGCGGAGAAATTCCTCACGCAATTTTTCCGGCAATCGGGTCGTCATATCGGTGTCGATGAAACCCGGCGCCACGGCATTGACGGTAATGCCACGTGACGCCAACTCCCGCGCCATCGCTTTGGTAAAGCCGATGATGCCAGCTTTAGACGCGGCGTAAAGCGACTGTCCGACATTGCCCATTTGGCCGACGACAGAAGAAAGATTGACGATGCGGCCGGTGCGCTGCTTGATCATCTGGCGCGACACGACTTTAGTGCACAGCATCGTGCCCTTGAGATTAGTGCCGATGACTTGATCCCAGTCCGCCGTTTTCATCCGCATCAGCAAACTATCCGACGTAACGCCGGCATTGTTGACGAGAACATCGACCCTCTGGTGCGCATCGACGATCTGCTTCACGGCCGCATCCACCTGAGCCTCATCGGCAATATTAAAAGCCCTGAGTTCACCGTTACCGTTAGCCGCCCGCAACAGGCTAAGCGTCTGTTCCGCTGCGGATTGATTGCCCTTGTAATTGATGACCACGTGAGCGCCAGCTTGGCCGAGCGCCAGCGCAATGGCCCGACCGATTCCGCGGCTGGCGCCGGTGACCAAGGCGATCTGACCTTGAAGACTAGCCATGCCTAGCGGCTTTCAGCCTGGCCAGGTCCGCCGGCGTTTCAAGATTATCAGTAATCAACGTCGGCACGATACGCTTAATCAAGCCCTTGAGCACCTTGCCGGGGCCAATCTCCAAGGCTTGTTGACAGCCCAATGCTGCAAGCTTCTTAACCGACTCTTCCCAACGTACCGGCCGCACCGCTTGTTCGACAAGTAACTGCTTCACCCGATTGCAATCGCGATTAACTTCGGCCTCGACGTTGGTCACGACACCGACGGTGAATGGATTGATTGGAACGTTTTGCAACACCTGGTTCAGACGGTCGGCCGCAGGCCGCATCAGCGCGCAATGGAACGGCGCGCTCACCGGCAAATCGAGGGCGCGCTTAGCGCCGCGCTCTTTGGCCAGGGCCATGGCGCGCACCACAGCGTTCTTAGCACCGGCGATGACAATCTGTCCACCGCCGTTGTAATTGGCCGGCTCGACCACTTCGTCCTGGCTGGCATCGGCGCACAACGTTTGTACGGCATTCCTCTCCAATCCCAGGATTACGGCCATGGCGCCCTGGCCGGCAGGTACGGCTTGTTGCATCAAGCGGCCGCGCTCGCGGACGACTTTTACAGCATCGCGAAACGCCAAAGCTCGCACCGCAACCAGGGCGCTATACTCGCCAAGGCTATGGCCGGCGACATAGACCGGGCGCAGGTCGGTTTCCGCTTCAAGCACGCGCAGCGCGGCGATCGACATAGTTAGTATCGCCGGTTGGGTATTTTCGGTGAGCTTCAAATCGTCTTCGGGACCGGAAAAGCAGAGCTGGCTCAGAGAAAACTCGAGTGCCTCGTCGGCCTCGGCAAAGACTTCCTTGGCCACGGCAAATTGATCGCATAGGTCTTGGCCCATGCCGACGGATTGCGAACCCTGCCCGGGAAATACGAATGCGATATCGCTACTCGCCACCGCTCCTCCGCTTACCTGTGCCAACCTCAGGATCGGGCTTGTCACCGATGGAATCTATTTTCGATTTGAGGCGAGCCCAGAGCTTGTGCGGCAGGCCCTCTTTCTTGCCGTCGTCACCGCCATCGGTGTCGCCCAAAGCCGTTGCAATGCGACGATTCATCTCATGGTTGACGGCGTCGCATGCCAGGCGAATCGCGCTCTTCACCGCCAACGGACTGGAGCCGCCATGAGCGACGATCGCTACACCGTCCAAACCGATCAGCGGTGCGCCGCCGTACTCGGCATAATCCAATTTACGATAGGCCGCCCGCAGCGAGTTTCGGCTCATCAAGTAGCCGACCTTACTGGAAAGATTTTTTTCAAACGCGCCCTTGAGGACGTCACTGGCAAAACTTGCCACCCCTTCCATGGTCTTGAGCGCGACATTGCCGGTGAAGCCGTCGCACACGACGACATCCACGTTGTCGTTAAAAATATCCCGCCCCTCGACATAGCCGACATAGTTCAGCGCAGTCGCCTCTAACAGCGCGCTGGCGGCACGGGTCAATTCCGTGCCCTTACTCGGCTCCTCGCCATTGCTCAACACGCCGACACGCGGCCTGTCCACACCTAGGACGCTTTCGGCATAGATCGAGCCCATGAGGCCAAATTGCAACAGATGTTTAGGTTTACAATCGACGTTGGCACCGGCATCGACAATCACCGTGCCCTCGCCCATGCTCGGAACCACGACGAGAATCGCCGGCCGCACCACTTGGGAAAGCGTGCCCATAACAAACATACCAAGTGCCATCATAGCCCCGGAATTTCCCGCGCTGACCACCGCATCGGCGTCGCCACGCTTCATCAGGTCAAAGGCGACCCGCATCGACGAATCTTTTTTGCGCAAGGCGACGCTGGGAGACTCATGCATCGGCACCACTTGCGATGCCGGGGCTATGGCTATTTGAGGCGCACCGGGATGTTTGGCGAGTTCAGCCGCGACGACTTCAGCCGGACCGACCAGGACGATTTCCGCGCCGAGCTCCTGGCGGGCAAGCAAGACCCCTTCGATCACAACTCCTGGGGCTCGGTCTCCGCCCATCGCGTCGACGGCGATTTTCGGCATAGCTGGCGGAATTGAAATTTAGCTATTTTCAGCTTGAATCACGGCGCGGCCACGATAAAAGCCGCAGTGAGCGCAGGCGCGATGGGGCAATACCGTCTCGCCACAGTTGGCGCAGGCGCTCCACTGCGGCTTGGTCAGATGGTCATGGGCACGGCGTTGGTTCTTCACCCGCTTCGAAGTGCGTCTTTTCGGTACCGGCATTTGATTCGTCCTATCTTTCTCTGCCTCGAGCGGCAGCTATATTGAAAATATTTCAACGTCCCACTTTTAACGTTCGAAAAACCGCCATGCGCGGATCCCCCTTGGGCGATGCGCAGGAGCAGCTTTCACGATTGAGATTGGTGCCGCAGCTCGCGCACAAGCCGCGGCAATTTTCCGCGCACAACGGTTGCGTCGGCAATGCCAGTATCACCTGCTCGGCGATCAACGGCGCCAGATCGATCTCGTCTCCCGAGTAATAACTCAAACCCAAATCATCGCGATGCAGCTCCTCGGCTTTGCGCTCAGCTTTAGCCGGGCCCGGGATCAGCACAAACTCGAAGGGCTGATCCATACGAAACAGATAATCTTCGGCACACCGGCCACAGACAGCGCGCAATTCTCCGCTAATGCGGCCGTCGAAAAACAAGTCCGCCGCCGCACGATAGTAGCGGAGTTCGACCTCCAAGGACGCTGGAAAGCCAAACTCACGATTGCTGCTTTGGCTATAAATTTTATTGAGTTCCTCAACACTTTCGGAGAATGCGATCTCTTTGGGGGTTTGAGGAATCTCGTCGATGGAGATTTTCATCGGCGATAATGCGGGCCGTTTTAAAGTTATTCAATATCGGCAATCGCCCAGGATGTCAAGCCGACGGGCCTGCCAGTGGTTCAAAAGTGCATGATTTATTCAGCACTTCCACGGCAAGCGCCGAATCGGACCGAGTACCTAACGCGAGCGGCCATCGGCTTGTGAAATCCCCGTCATTTTGTTAACCCTTTTTTGTCCAGCCCATGAATTTTCCCGCCCATCTTCAAACCCTCTGGCATGGCAAGCGGTTCAACTCCTTCAATCGTGTGCTGCGCGACGGCTTCGACGCCAGAGTCTACAAGATCGGCCTGCGGCTTGACTTCACCTGCCCCAATCGCGACGGCACGGTCGCGGTGGGCGGCTGCATCTACTGCAACAACTCGAGCCATACACCGGCAAACTATCGGCCGCGCATGTCGGTGACCGAGCAACTCGAACAAGGCGCTGAGGTGATCCGCCGGCGCCACCATGCCGAACGCTTCATCGCCTACTTTCAGAGTTATACGAATACCTATGATACGGTGGACCGCTTGGAACAACTCTATCGCGAAGCCTTGGCATTCCCGGGCGTCATCGGACTCGCCGTCGCCACCCGGCCGGACTGTCTGGCCGACGAAACACTCGAGCTCTTAGCTCGGCTAGCGCGGCAAACTTATCTCTGGCTTGAGCTTGGACTGGAATCCATGCGCGACCGGACATTACGCTGGATCAATCGCGGCCATGACTTGGCGCAATATATCGATGCCGTCCAGCGCGCCCAGGGCCGCGGCTTAAGAATCTGCACGCATCTTATCCTTGGGTTTCCCGGCGAAAGCCGCGACGAGATCCTGGAGACCGCGGTATTTTTTAATCGGCTCGGTATCGACGGAGTTAAGCTGCACAATCTTCATGTACTGAAAAATACCGTGCTAGAAAAATACTACCTTGCCGGCGCCGTGCCGCTGTTAAGCCAAGAGGACTATGCCGCGCTGGTGGTGGACTTTCTCGAACGCTTGAATCCCGAAATCGTCATGCACCGGCTCTCCGCCGAAGCGCAACGCACCATCACAGTTGCTCCGGCTTGGTCCGTCGACAAGCGCGGCATGCACAACACGATCCATCGGCAATTGATGTGGCGCGACGCTTGGCAAGGCCGGCTCTATACAAAACCGGAGATTCGGACTAGCTTACCGAGCATGTGCAATGAAGGAGCAGTACTTTGAACGGCCATATCGGATTGATTCATTCGATCATACCGGCAACGGTTGATCTGCAAGTGACCATACCGGAAAGCCACCCCTCGGCGCGCAACCTCGGCGCCGAACGGGTCGGATCGGGGACAATCATCGATCCTAGTGGTTACGTCCTCACGGTTCACTATGTCACCATCGGCGCCGCGTCAATCACCGTCACCCTACCGGATGGCGAAGAATATCCGGGACAAGTCGTGGCGCAGGACCAAGAGTCGGGTCTCTCGCTGGTCAAAATCCCCGGACGCGATCTCCCCTTTCTAAAATTAGCGGCGCCCGACTCGCTAAAGCTCGGACAAGAGGTGGTCATGATCGCCAGCAGCGGCAAAAACGGCCGGCGCGTTAGCGGCGGCTATGTCAGCTCCTTGGCCGGTTACGACGGCGAATGGGAATACATGATAGATAAGTCGATCCGCGTCACCGCTTTCAATCCCGGTTTCGGCGGCGGCACGTTGGCTAACTTTCGCGGCGAACTGGCCGGCATCGTCTCGCTGAACTTGAACGAGGTCGGCAAGTTCACTATGGCGATCCCGATCGAATACTACCGAACCTATGAGCAAGAGCTCAAGCAGTATGGCCAGGTGCGCAGCCGGGCGCGACGACCCTGGTTGGGAATCTACACGCAGGGCGTCGCGGGCCTGGTGGTGATCGGCAATGTCACCGGCAACGGACCGGCGGCGAAAAGCGGCCTCAAGGCCGGCGATGTGATCTTATCGGTTGAAAACAACAAGATCCGTTCCCGCCAGGAGCTTTATCATGAGATGTGGAAAAAGCGTCCGGGAGAACGGATCTTGTTTAGAGTGATTCGCGATGACGAAGCCGTCGATATCGAAGTGATCGGCGGCGATCGCGCCGATCGTTACCGCACCTAATCGTCGCCGCCGACCTTTTTAATCTCGCCTTTGCCGGTAATCTTGATCCCAAGCGCCGGCGTATACGCGTCAGGTTCGTAATTGATCATCCCTTTGTCCGTGGCTGCCAGATCGCTAAGCTTCACATTGGCGCCGCCTTTTTCGATCTTGGTTTTGTCATCGACACCGACGACTTCTTCGCGCACTTTACCCTTGCGCTCCATCTGGAATGTGATCGTCCGTTGGCCAACCGCGCTGATCACGCCTTCAACTTCAACGGCCTTGGTCTTGGTCGCCTTCACCGCTTCGGTTTTTGCCGGTGCCGGTGCTGGTGCCGCAGCAGGCGGTTTCGCCGCCGGTGCGGCCGCGGCCGGTTTTGGCGCTGGTGCAGCCGGTTTCTCATCCACCGAGCTGCAAGCAAACACGATCAAACTCGCAAGTACCACTCCGCCCGACCAAGATGCACATTGAACTAACTTATTCATTCGCTTTCCTCCTCAAGCCCAAAAATCAAAATTATTGTATCAAGAAAATCGCAGCGATTTCTTCAGCTTAAAACATACTTCACTTCGAATTGTCAAGGCGACGGCCCCAACTCCGCTTTGAGAAACACGGCAAAAAGAATTACTTTGGCGATTACATGACGATAAACTTAACCAACATCACGAATTATCGGGTGATCTACGGTGACACCGATCAAATGGGCGTGGTCTATTACGCCAACTACCTGCGCTGGTTCGAACGCGGCCGTTCGGAATTCCTGCGCGAGATCGGCCTACCCTACGCCAAGATCGAAGCGGCGGGCTTCCACTTTCCCGTGGCGGAAGTCGCCTGCCGCTATGCCCAATCGGCGCGCTACGACGATGTCATCGAGATCGCCACGACATTAGTTGAACTGAGCCGGGTCTATCTGATGTTTGAATACAAAATTTCCCGCCAAGCCGACCACCTCGTCCTCGCCACCGGATCGACCAAACACGCCTGCATCGATCGCGACGGGCAATTGAAACGAATTCCGAAGATGCTCGCCGATGCCGTCCAACTAGCAATCCAAAAGCGCCAGGACTAAACCGGCGATTTGCAATGCAAATCTGCGATCACCGTGTCGACATCCGGTGGCACGGCAACGTCGGCGATTTCCAAACCAACGGAGGATCACCGCGGAAACGTCTCTACCAATGCCCGCAGTTGTTCTTTAGCAGATTGCAGAATCGGCACACCGTCGCCAACCAATAAGATATCGAAGTCGAGGTCGAGTAGGCTGCGCGCGCTGTCGCGAAAGCGCGCCGGATCGTCGACTACTTTGTCCGGCAGAAGCTTGCACATTCCCGGCGGATCGCCTACCAGCGCATCGCCAACCAGCAGAATTTTTCGCTCCGGCCAGTGCAAAACCACTTCTCCTAAAGACTTCCCCGGCGAGTCGATCACCACGAACGGCCCGACCTTGTCGCTTGGGTTCAATTCGTCGTCCAACAGCGCACCCTCTTTGCGTGCGTGCGGCGCATCTGCCGGATGCATCGCCGTCCGCGCCCCTGTGCGCGCGCGAATCTTGTTCGCCGATCTTGAGTGATTACGATTGGTGATGAGAATACGCGCGACGCCCTGCCGCGCCATTTCGTCCAAGTCGGCGTCACTAGGATCAACGGGATCAACGCACAGATTGCCACTGACGTGCTGAATGAAGTGACCGTTAAAATTGTAACCATGCGGTTCGGAAAACCATGGCCAAGTGAAAATGCCTGTCAATATCTCGCGCATTTTTGTCTCCTCACGTCATTTACGTATTCCCACGAAGGTGTACCACCATTAGCGATCGAACACACTGTCGAGTAGCACGACGCGAAACATTTTGCCGTTAAACCTTCATATCCCGGATGGCTACTTTCGTCAGGGATGATTCAGCGTTGCGACACTAAAACACATCAGAAATTCGCTGCGGGGAATACTTGATAATGAATTGGTGACAAGCAACCGTTGAAGCCATCGCCTCCGACATTCCGCTGGTGGTTTCGGCAGCGTTGCAGCCGCACACCAAAAGATCGGGAAAATGCAAAGCGCACCCATTAACCTCCACACTGACCGCTTAGCCATTTCCGTTGCAACAGGGTGATAACCTCAGTTCGAGCGATCGCACAGCTTACAAATTTCCCGGGAGGGATAGGGCCAAGAATTATGGTCACATCTTGACTTAAGGCGTCGACTCTCGTCAATCTCCGCAACAACCTCCCCTAGCCGTTTGTTCAGATCTGCCTCCTGCCGAAGTCGATTGCGCCCCCGGCTCACCGATGTGCAAGATCACGGGTCAAGTCGATCAACAGAGCACAAGACGCTATCTCGCGCTACGCTTCCCCACTGGCTTTGCGCAACTGATTTATTGCTGCGTCGATCTCCACGCGCGCCTCGTCGTCGGTTTCAACCTGCAAACGACGCTGCAACGCTTCGACCGCGGCCTGCGAACCGATCTCGCCCAAGGCCCAACCTGCGTGGCCACGGACTAACGGTTCTGCATCGTCAAGCGAAGCAATCAACGCCGGCACGGCTTCCAGAGATTTCAAATTACCCAAAGCCACGGCGACATTTCGCAAGAAGCCGCGCCGTTTGGCGCGCAAGATCGGGCTGCCGCGGAAGCGTTGGCGGAACGCGGCGTCGGTCAATGATAGAAGAGGAATCAATTGCGGCGCGAACAGGCCTGGGCGCGGCCCGAACGCCGCCTCCGCCGTTGCCTGCGATTTGACATTGTACGGGCAAACTTCCTGGCAGATATCACAGCCAAATATATGGTTGCCCACAAGCGACCGCAGATGGCGCGGCATGGCGCCTTTGAGTTCGATCGTTAAATAAGAAATACAGCGGCGCGCATCGAGAATATAAGGTCCGGCAAACGCGCTGGTCGGGCACGCTTTGAGACACAAGTCGCATTGGCCGCAGCGGTCACGCATCGGCCGGTCGTGCGCCAGTGGCAGATCGACGAACAGTTCGCCCAAAAAAAACCATGATCCCCGTTGCGGCGAAATCAAATGGGTGTTCTTGCCGATCCAACCGAGGCCGGCGACGCCGGCGAAGTCTCGTTCCAACACTGGGCCGGAATCGACGAAGGCACGCCCTTCGATTTTCCCGTCGCACAGAGTTCGAATGGTTTCGAGCAACTGCTCCAGTCGCGCCTTGATGAGTTCATGGTAGTCATAACCCCAGGCGTAGCGGGAAATCCAACCTTCAGCGGCCGCTGGATTCTGAGACCGTGCGTAGGGCGTGTAGTAATTCATGCCGACGGAAATAATCGACTGCGCCCAAGGCACGAGCTCATTAGGATCACGGCGCAGCGCTTTCGTCCGGCCCATGTAACCCAGCTCGCCGGCAAAGCCGTCGCGTAGCCAGCGTGCGAAGGATTCGCCATGGGGCGGCAGCCGAACCGGTGAAATACCGACCAGATCGAAACCCAATTGCTGCGCTGCGGCTTTGATCTTGGTGGAAAGAATTTCAGGTGCAGCGTCGGGAGCGGATTTCATTAAGTCGGGCTAGCAAGAGTGGCGGAATGTTGGAAAAAGTTTTCACCACAGAGAGCACAGAACGAGATTTCTCCCTTCGGTCGAAATGACATCAATTCCGACCTTGGCGTCTTTGGGGGAGAATTATCCGAATCCGAATTACCGCTATCGGCAGCCACACTCAGTGATAGGAGATCTTACTATCCGGCTCCGCGCTCCCATCGTCGAGCAAAGTCTTGCGCCCGGCGAAGCCGTCTTCGATGCGATGATAGTGCGCCACGTTGGCTTCGCCGATCTGCCAGCAGAGAAATACCACTTCGGAACCGAGCATGCACGGGAAATCGATCAATCCCTGTTCGACGCCCTTGCACACGCAGCCATGGCCATTGATCGCCTCGACCCAGTCCTTGATTTGCGTCACCAGCTTCAAGACCTCTTTGTCCTCGCGCAAGCGTTCCATCAGATTGGGCGCATCGGGGTCAAGTTGCTCGCGCCGGATCACGGTTTCGCTAACACCCTTCAAGCGCCGGATGTTTTCCAGGATTTGCTCGACCAGCGGCCGTAACATCGGCAAGAGTCCGTTGGCTTCGTTAACCGTGAACAGTCGGGGAAAATTGGCGTCCATTTCAGGCGTCCTGCAAAATCTCAGAGGGCCGAGCAATCATCCACGGCTCAGTGACCGTCACAGCTTCATGCCTTCGCGGACCTTGCGCAACAGCGCGATATTGTCCGAGTGGCCGGTCATGCGCGCGCGGATCGCACCGCGAAGCGGTCTGCCGAGCAAATAGAAGTCGCCGAGAATATCGAGAATCTTGTGGCGCGCCAATTCGTCGGCGAAGCGCAACTCGGTGTTCACAATCTTCTCGTCGTCGATCAAGATAAAATTACTCAGCCGTCCGCCGTTGGCCAGCCCCATGGTCTGAAGCTTGGCGATGTCCTTGAGAAAGCCAAAGGTCCGAGCCGGTGCGATCTCCTCGCGAAACGATTCGGCGCCGTGGTGACGATACAAGTATTGTTGTTCGCCCACTGGATTGGGATAACGCAGTTCGTAATGCACCGAGAAACCGTCCGCCGGTTCGATGGCGATGGACTCGCCTCCCTTGGCTTCGACCCGATAAGCGCGGTTGATGACGATCTCGGCGACTTCCTCGTCTTCCAGCTGAATGCCCGCTTCATCGATGGCTTGGCAAAATTCCAGCGCCGAGCCGTCGAGGATCGGCACCTCACCGTGAACTTTGATGAGCAGATTGCCAATCCCATAGCTGTGCAGGACGGCGAGCAAATGCTCGACAGTGCCGACGGCGAAACCTTGCGTGCGCAATGAAGTTGCATAGCCGGTCGAGCCGACATAATCCAAGTGCGCAGGCACCGCCACTTCGCCGGAAATGCCGGTGAAACGAATGCCGCTGTTGGGCGGCAACGGATGCAGGATCAATCCGGTCTTCACTCCCGAATGCAGCCCTTGGCCGGACAAGACGACGCTTTTTTTTAAAGTCTTTTGCTTGATTCGGGTCGCCGTCGCAGGCGCCGCACCGCGCTTAGCCGCACCGGCTTTACTCTTGGCACGGCTGTGCTGGGCCGCCGAACTCGACGATTCGCCCAAGGCCCGCTGCACGGTTAATAGAAGGCCCTCTAGAGAAACCGGCTTCTCGAGAAAATCAAAGGCGCCGAATTTGGTCGCGGTCACCGCCGTATGAATATTGCCATGGCCGGACACCATGACGACATTGAGCTCTGGCTCCTGAGTCTTGATTTCCTTGAGCAAACCGATGCCGTCGACTTGGGGCATCCAGATATCGAGCAAAACCAACTCGGGCCGTTCCTGACGGATCAATTCGAGCACATGGGTGCCGTCGGCGGTATCGACGACGCGGTAACCTTCGTCGCGCAGCACTTCGCGCACCGACTCGCGCACGTCGTCTTCGTCGTCGACAACTAAGATAGTTTTGTTAACCGCCAGCTCTTCCACCCGACCTCCAAGTTACGAATGCGCCGCTCGTTTGGCAACCTCTGAAGCGGGAAATTCAATGCTAAACCGCGTCCCCTTGGGCTCGTTGGGCAACGCCCGGATATAGCCGCGATGATCCTCGATGATTTGACTGACGATGGTCAGCCCCAAGCCGGTGCCGTTTTCCTTGGTCGAAAAATACGGTTCGAATATTTTCGTGCGCATCTCCGGCGCCAAACCGCTGCCGTTATCGGCGACATCCAACGTCACCACGCCGCGCCCCCGATTGTAATGCGTCGAGAGCCTGATCTCGCCATCATTTTGCACCGCCGCCACAGCGTTGTCGAGCAGATTGATCAGCACCCGCTTGATCTGATCGCGGTCCAAATCCAACGTCGGAATCACTCCGGGCTGGAAACGAAATTGTATACCTTTGTGTGCCTCATTGAAAAGAAAAAGCGCTTCATTGACGATTTCATTGAGGTCCTGAGTTGCCAGCTTCGCTGACGGTAGCCGGGCGAACTGGGAGAACTCGTTGACCAGGCTCTTGAGTTCTTCGACCTGCTGTATGATCGTCGTCGTGCATTTGTCCAAGATGCCGCCGTCGCCGCCGAGCATACTGGCGTAGCGTTTGCGCAGCCGCTCGGCCGATAGCTGGATCGGCGTCAGGGGATTCTTGATCTCATGGGCTATGCGCCGCGCCACTTCGCGCCAGGCCTCCATGCGCTGCACTTTTTGGATTTGCGTAATGTCTTCGAGAAAAACCATGACTCCCAGCGCCGAGCCGTCGTCGTCGCGCAGGGTCGCCGCCGTCACCACCGCCGTCAGTAGCTGCTCATGCTGCGGGATCTTGATCTCACGCTCGATCTTTTCCCGATCCTTGACGCTATCGATGATCTCGGCGACCACGCGCAAGTGTTCCGGCTGCAAGACCTCGCGGTAATTCTTCGCCAACGCCTGCTCGGATTTGACCCCGAGCATCTGTTCGGCGGCCTTATTCCACGTAGTTATCTTTTCCGCCGGATCCACCGAAACCACGCCCGCGGCGATATTGGCGAGTAAGGTTTGGACCACCTTGCCGCGCCGTTCGAGCTCCAGGGTTATTTGCTTTAAGTCGCCCGTCATCTGATTGAACGACTGGACCAAGACACCGATCTCATCGTCGCCGCTGGTTTCAATTTTATAGTCCCAATTGCCCTGGGCGACCTCATGAGTCCCCTCGGCGAGTTTTTGGATTGGCACGGTAATGCCCTTGGAAAGATAAAAACCCCACCAGGTCGCGGAAAACATGATTACCAGAGTGATCAGAAACAGCGTCAAGATGTAGCTGTTCTTAACCGGCGCCTTAAGAAAGGTTAAGTACTTGTATTGCTCGTAGGATTCCGAAATTTGCTTCGCCCGGTTGGTCAAACTCTTGGGCACATGATAGTCGACCACCGCGACGCCGACGATGCGCTTCTCGGCGCCAAAGATCGGCGCGCCGCCGCGAATCACATCGCCTTCGCCCAGCGGCTGGGTCCAAGTCACGCCGACGCCGCGCAACGCGCGCGCCAAGAATTCCCCGTCGGGCTTCAAGTCTATGCCGCTCTTCGACTTGTCGCTCACCGCAACAATGGCGGTACCGTCCGCTGAGTAGACCTCCACGGTACCGAGGTTATAGTCGCGCTGTTTTTCCTCGACCAGCCGGCGCAGATCGACCCGCCGCGCCGGCTCGAAGAGTTTATCTTCAGTGATCTTCTCGCTCAACCGGCGGGCGAAAAACATCGCGTTGTTGGCCGAGTTTTGGTAATAGGTTTGACCGATTTCCAAGGAGCCCTGGAGCGCGCTTTCCACCTTGGCGTCAAACCAGCGGTCGAAGGAACGGGTCAAAAGGCCGCCGGCAATGGCGAACAGTAACAGACTCGGCACGATCGACAGGGCGACGAAAGCTAAGACCAGGCGCGACTGCAAGCGCGAGCCGAGCATCCGGCGCCGCCGTTCGAAGACCAGCTTGACCAGATTGCGCATCACCAGAAACACCAGCAGCACCAGCAGAATGATATTGATATTGATAATAAAGAAAAAAATGATGTTGCTGCCGAGCGAATTCTCCAGAGAAATGTCCGGCGACTGTACTTCGAAGAAGATCAACGCCGCCACCATCAGCGCCGCCACCGCGATGACGATGCCCTCGCGCTTGCGCCTTTTGGCCTCTTCGGCTTTGATGCTCGCTTCGTGGCTAGGGGTTAGTTTTTGGGGTTCCATCGGCGCGGTTGAATTAATGGCGAATCAACTGCGAGAATTCTAACGTTTGAATAAGTAAGCGACAAGCGAAATTACCACACTGACGACAATGCAGGTGGTCAGCGGAAAATAGAAGTTGAAGCGTCCTCGTTGGATATGGATATCCCCCGGCAGGTGGCCGAGCCACGGCAACTTGTCGGACAACGATACCAGTATTCCGACGATCACAAGCACAATACCGAAAGAGATTAGCGTCTTGCCCAATCCGCCCATGATCCTCATCCGATAATTATACCGCCAAACGGCTTCATTCGAACAGGTCCGGCTGAGCTTTACCTGTCGTCGGTTTAGCGCCGCTAGACTGCCGGCCAAAATGCTCATGGGCCAGCACGGTGGCGACCCGGCCGCGCGGCGTCCGCTGAATCAACCCGGCTTGAATTAAAAACGGCTCGTAGACATCCTCGATGGTATCCTTCTCTTCGCCGATGGCGGCGGCCAAAGTCTCCACCCCTACCGGCCCACCGGCAAACTTGTCGATCATCGTCAGTAGCAGCATGGTATCCATTTTATCGAGACCGAGGCGATCGACCTCGAGCATCCGCAGCGCATCGACCGTCACCGGCTTGGTGATCTTGCCGTCGCTTTTCACTTGGGCGTAGTCGCGCACCCGGCGCAACAAACGGTTGGCGATGCGCGGCGTGCCGCGCGAGCGGCTGGCGATCTCGGCGATGCCGTCCTCGTCCTGATCGACGCTGAGGATAGCCGCCGACCGCTTGAGTATGCGCGCCAACGACACCGGATCGTAAAAATCCAGCCGAAAACTCTGGCCGAAGCGGTCGCGTAGCGGCGAAGTCAGCAAACCCGAACGCGTGGTGGCGCCGATCAAGGTGAATTTTTTTAGCGGCAACTTGATCGACTTGGCCGCCGGTCCTTGTCCGACCATAATATCGATCTCATAGTCTTCCATGGCCGGATAAAGCACCTCTTCGACCACATGGTTGAGGCGGTGAATTTCATCGATGAACAGGACATCGCCTTGATCGAGATTGGTCAGAAGCGCCGCCAGATCGCCGGCGCGTTCGATGATCGGCCCCGAAGTGGCCTTGATGTTGACGCCCATCTCGCGCGCGATGATGTAGGCGATGGAGGTTTTGCCGAGCCCCGGCGGACCATGGAATAGAATATGATCGAGCACATCGCCGCGCGTCTGTGCCGCCGCGATGGCGACTTTGAGATTTTCCTTGACGCGCTCTTGGCCGACGTATTCGTCAAAGCCGCGCGGCCGCAAGCTCAACTCGAATCCGCTATCTTCGTCAGTGCGATGACCGTCCAACATGGCCAGTGTGTGATCTTCTTACAACCCATGCGGGCAGGTTTAAACCCGCCCGCTTCGGAAATCTTTTTGGCGCCCTTTGCGGTTAATCCCCCCCACCTTCTCTTTCGTTCCCCGCAAGCGGGGGAGGATGAAGGTGGGGGATGCTGTGATCTCCGTGCCCTCTGAGGCCAAAACTCTTGTGGCCTAATGCCCCATTTGCCGCAAGGTTTCGCGCAGAACATCTTCCAGCGACAGCTCGCCGTTCTTGAGCACGTCGCGGACGGTTTTTTCGATCTCCGGCTTTTTATACCCTAGATTGATCAAGGCGGAAACCGCGTCCTGCATCTTTTGCGACGAAGCCTCAGGTTTGGCCGCGCTATCGATGGTCACCGGCGCCAGGTTGGTGAACTTGTCCTTCAACTCGACGATCATCCGCTCGGCCAACTTCTTGCCGACGCCGGGAATCGACACCAAGCGCATCTGGTCGCCGTTTCTCAAGGCCCGCGCCAATTCTCCCGCCGGGATACCGGACAAAATATTGAGCGCCAACTTGGGACCGATACCGGATACACCCATGAGCAACAAAAACACCTGCTTTTCGGCGAGGTCATGAAAGCCGAATAGCTGCAATGCGTCCTCGCGCACATGAGTGTGAATCTGCAAACTCATCGGCGCGCCGATGTCCGGCAAATGGTAAAAAACATTGAGCGGTATCAGAACCAGATAGCCGACGCCGCCGACGTCGATGACCACTTCGCCGGGCTGTTTTTGCGCGAGCTTGCCGCTGATTTGTGCGATCACGTCGAGCCCTGCAACCGAGTTAACCAACCCTCGGCTCGAAGTCGCGGGATTGGGCCGGCGCCGACTTGAAGTGAGAGTTTTGACCCGTCATTCCGGCGCAAGCCGGAATCCATGCTCGTTTTTGTCACGTGATGAGAATCAAGATGGATGCCGGCGTTCGCCGGCATGACGAATCCACTTTTCGTCTGAAGCGATGCCCGAGTCATAGCGAAGGGGCGGAAGATTTCAATCGTCCCCGAGCGGGGCATCAATAATACTTGCATCGGCCGCTCAACGCCCGCCGCTGCCGCGCGGCCGAATCGGAGTCGGAGCTTTGGGCATCGCCTCGGCAACCCGGCTGGCGAACGCCTGTCGGTTGAGATGGCAGATCGCCGCCGCCAGCGCGTCCGCAGCATCCGCCGGCACCGGCCCGGAAACTTTCAATAACGATCCGATCATCATTTGCACTTGCTGCTTGGTCGCATGGCCGTAGCCCACCACCGCCGACTTGATTTCTACCGCGCTATATTCGTGAACTTCGACAGCTTGTTCAGCGGCCGCGAGCAGCGCGACGCCGCGCGCCTGGCCGAGCTTGAGCGCGCTTTGAACATTCTGTGCGAAGAAGACTTTTTCCAGGCTGACGCCATCCGGCTGAAACTCTTTTACAACTTTCGACAGTTCGGTGTAGATCCGGCACAGGCGGCGCGCTTGGGGCTCGGCGCTTGAAGAATGGATTGTGCCATGGCCCATATGGCGCAGCGCGTTACCGATGACTTGAACGACCCCCCAGCCGGTCGCCATGGTTCCTGGATCGATGCCCAGGATGATTCGCGGCAGCGCTTTGTTGCCAGGGTCCGCCACAGGGGCTAATTCGCCTTGTCCATCAGTTCATCGGGGATATTGAAATTGGCCGCGACATTCTGCACGTCGTCATGATCTTCAAGCTCTTCGCTGAGCTTCAATACTTGCTCGACATTTTTAGCGTCGACATCGACGGTGTTTTTCGGCACCAGACTGACCTGGCCGCTGGCGATGGCGATTTTTTCCTGATCCAGCCGTTCTTTGACTTTTTCAAAGTCCTCGGGCTGGGTCACCACTTCAAAGACCTCCCCCTCGTCCCGGACATCTTCGGCGCCGGCATCGAGCGCGATATCCATCAAGCGGTCCTCGTCTACCTGAGATTTGTCGACGGTGAGAATGCCCTTCTTGTCGAACATCCAGCCGACGCAGCCGGTCTCACCCATATTACCGCCATGCTTGGCAAACATCCGGCGGATCTCCGACACCGTGCGATTTTTGTTGTCGGTCAGCACCTGCGCGATGATCGCCACGCCGCCCGGACCGTAACCTTCGTACTGAATCTCCTCGTAGGTTACGCCTTCCAATTCACCGGTGCCTTTTTTGATCGCCCGGTCGATGTTTTCACTCGGCATGCTGTTGCTGCGGGCGGTCAGAACCGCCGTGCGCAGTCGCGGATTGGCATTGATATCGCCGCCGCCCATGCGCGCCGCGACGGTGATTTCCTTAATCAACTTGGTGAAAATCTTGCCACGCTTGGCGTCCTTAGCGGCTTTCTTGTGCTTGATCGTGCTCCACTTTGAATGGCCGGACATACTTCAATCACTCCCCAGTAAGTTGCCGGTAAGCTAACACAAACCCTAGAGCGGGTAAACCAGGAGGAGGCAAATGCAAACAATCCAAAAAACGGCTTAATTCTGCTCCGCCACACTTTTTTCCAATACGCTTTGCTGTATAATCGCCAACCGAAGCAGCCATGATCTTGACCCGCCGCAATTTATTCTTATTTGCCGTTGCTCTAGTCAGCGCGTGCTCCGTACCGCCGAGCCGGGTTCGCGTTCCACAACCGCCGGCTGCCGATTCACGCGTCAGCCAAACCGGCATCGCCTCGTGGTACGGCCCAGGGTTTCACGGTAAGGCCACCGCCAGCGGCGATGTCTACAATCAAAACGACATGACCGCGGCGCATCAGACGCTGCCGCTGGGTAGCAAGGTGATGGTGACCAACATGGAAAACGGCCGCGCCGCCGAAGTCTTGGTCAACGACCGCGGTCCGTTCGCTAAAGGGCGGATCATCGACCTTTCCTACGCCGCCGCCCAATCCATCGACATGGTCGGACCTGGTACCGCCTTAGTTCGCGTCGACGTGCTCGACAGTCCCGTGCCACTGCGCGCGATCCGTCCGGGGCTCGATTACACGCTCCAACTTGGATCTTTTTCACAATTGGAAAATGCCCAGCAATTGCGCGACCGCATCGTCAAGAGTTTCGACAGCGTCATGATCACGCCGTTGCAATCGAAAGACACCACCTACTACCGCGTTCACCTCGGTAACTTCTCCAACCGTACCGCCGCCGAAGAGATGGCCAAACAGATCAGCCAAGCCGGCTACTCGGTGATCATCATGGAGAAATAGGTGAATGACACCGGTTCCCGCATTTCGCCGCGCCGCACCGACAAAACGCTTCAACTGATTGGGCTGTTGAGTTTCGCCGCTCTGGTCGCGTGTGTTTCGCCCGGTTTAATAACTCTCCCCACTCCGTCGAAGGAGCGCTTCAGCGAAATCAAAAAAAGCGTCGCAGATCTCCGCGGACTCGCCGCAAAACACGACTTCGGAATCGAATCGCAATCGGTGGACAAATTGCCATTGGCCCCAAGCGCTGATGACGCCGGAACCGTCGACTCTATGCCAATCGCCCAGTTGGAGCACGCCTACAAACAACTGGGCTTGCTCAACGCCAGCGACGATTTCAAAATCGCGCTGGAAAAATATCATCGGCTGGAACGCCTGATCTACTACGACAGCGCAACTGACCGGCTCCTGATAACAGCCGATGCCGCAACGATGGGCGCACAACTCGCCGCGCCATACACTCGCGCCGTAGCGGAGCTACCGATCACTGTGGGGATCGTCCACGCGTTGCAAGAGCAGCACTTCCAGTGGCAAGAAAAAATCAACCGAACCGTTGTTGAAGACGCCCGGTTAGCCTATCGCGCGATCGCCGGCGGCGACGCCCTGCTCACAGCTCTGGCCCATGTCAGTGATGGCAATCTCGCCGCTCCCGGCCATCTCGCTGCGGCGCGGCAGGTATCATTGCAAATGGCAATACTGGCGCGCGACCTGCCGCCATTCCTACGCAGCCAATTGATCCTTTCCCCACGTGAAGGCACCGACTTCGTCGCCTGGGCAGCCAAAGCCAAAGGCCGGGATGGTTTGAACGCTCTCTACGCCAACCCGCCCTACGCGACGGCGCAGATCCTGCACCCGGAACGGTATTATCTGACAGTGCAAACCCCGCAGAGATTTTTCCCCGCCGGCCTGTTCCGGCACTTGGACATGCCGGCGCGCTTCGAGCAGTCTGTAGGAGAATATTTGCTGCGCGGCCTGCTGGAGACGGAGAATTCCTTGGCGGCATCAAGTCACATTGCCGCCGGTTGGCGCGGCGACCAGCTGTTTTCATTCGCCGACAACGGTTTTCAAACCACCGCTTGGTACAGCGCTTGGGGTTCCACCGCCGAAGCCACAGCGTTTCAGCGCGCCTTTCAAACCGTTGCGGAAATGCGCCAAGGCATGCGATTGCGCCGGAACGTCGGGGAAGACGACGCGATGTTAATCGCCACTACCCGCGACCGCGGTAGCTTCGTCCTCGGGCGCAAAGACAACATCGTGCTTTATCTTGTCGCTAGCCCCGCCCGGCTGGCCGCCACCGCCGAGGCAGCATGGAAAGATTTGGTAGTTGAAGCCGAGCCAGAGGTACTGCGTTTCGACTTCGCGCGTGGCCCGGTTCAATTATCGCTGAGCAAGAAATAACGGCCGGCTTCTTTTTTGACCTTGCCTTCCCGTTCGAGCTTTTCCAGGTGCGCCTGTACGGAGAACTCAGCGACTCGCTTGAGCGCCGCCGAGACATCGACATAGATCGCATCGGTGATATCGCCGATACTGTTGCGGTTGGCGCGCAACGCCGCGAGCACCTGCTGCTCGCGCTCGAGCCGGTGCTTGATATACTCGCGCACCTTGGCTTCCGGTTTGCCGATCAGCGGGCCGTGGCCCGGCAGGATCAAACTCATTTCGAAACCGAGCAGACGCTCGAGCGTTTTCATGTAATCGCTCATATTGCCGTCCGGCGGATGGATCACCGCCGTGCCATAACCGAGAATGTTATCGCCGCTGAACAACACCTTGTCGCCGCCTTCGTAGAAGCAACAATGGCCCGACTCATGGCCCGGTGTGTGCAAAACGTGCAATTCGCCGCCGCCGAAATCGATCCGGTCGTTGTCGTCGTACTGAAAATCTTCGCCGCCCAGATACCCCTTGCGCGAGCGGTGAATGCCGAGTTTGGCGCCGCAGCGTTTGCGCAGCGCCAGGGCGCCGCCGGTGTGATCGCTGTGAATATGGGTCAGTAAAATCTTGGCGATTTTTTTCACACCCATCGCCTCTGCCTGCTCAATGATCCCGTCCATATTGGAGTCGGCGCTGAGCGCGACATCGATGACCAGCCCCGACTCTTTACCGACAATGTACTGATTGGTCCCCTGCAGCGTCATGATGCCGGGGTTGTTCGCGGTATATTTGCCGATGAAATCCGGCGTTGTCATGGGTTTTCCTTCCGCGGCGCTGGCGCCGTTACGCAAGAACGATTGGGCAAAAAAAAACGCCAGCGAAGTTTTTCCTAATATCGCTAGCGCTTCTCGTCGTAGTCACAAGATTGTCCAATTCGAAATAAAGTTTTCACGAAGGACGAGCGCATAAATTTCGGGTTCGATCCTTACTTCATTCCTTCCGCCTTCGTCCTTCATCCTTTCGCTAGTTCGCCAGCAACTGCCGCAACACGTACTCTAAAATGCCGCCATGCCGGTAATAGTCCAGTTCCGCCGGCGTATCGATGCGGCAGATGACTTTGAATTCGGTCGTCTTGCCGTCGTCCGCCGTCGCTTTGACCGTCAGCTCCTGGCGCAGCTTCAAGTCAGGGCCGATGCCAAGAATATCGAATTTTTCGAAGCCGGTGAGTCCAAGGCTTGCAAGATTTTCTCCCGGCTTGAACACCAAAGGCACGATGCCCATGCCGATCAGATTGCTGCGATGAATCCGTTCGTAGCTCTCCGCGATGGCGGCGCGAATACCGAGCAGACGCGGTCCCTTGGCGGCCCAGTCGCGCGACGAGCCGGAACCGTATTCCTTTCCGGCGATGACGATCAGCGGCGTGCCTTCCTTTTGATACTGCATCGCCGCGTCATAAATCGACATCGGCTTCTTGTCCGGCAGGTGCACCGTCACGCCGCCTTCGGTGCCTGGCGCCAAGGTATTTTTCAAACGAATGTTTGCAAAAGTGCCGCGCATCATCACTTCATGATTGCCGCGCCGCGCGCCGTACTGATTGTAATCCTTGGGCAATACGTCGTTGTTGGTGAGATAACGTGCCGCCGGACCGTTTTTCTCGATGGAACCGGCCGGCGAAATATGATCGGTGGTGACCGAATCGCCGAGCAATGCCAACGCCCGCGCACCGGTAATCGATTTGATCGGGTTTGGTGTCTTGCCCATGCCGTCGAAGTATGGCGCTTCGCGCACGTAGGTTGACTGCATGTCCCACTGGAACAGTTCGCCCTGCGGCACCGGCATGCCCTTCCAGCGCGCATCCCCCTCGGCGGCCTGGCTGTATTCCTTTTTGAACATTTCCTGGCGCACCGATTTATTCATCACTTCTTGAACCTCCTGCGGCGTCGGCCAGATGTCCTTCAAATAGACCGGTTTGCCGGTAGAATCGTTGCCCAGCGGATCGTTATAGAGATCGACATCCATGCTGCCGGCCAGAGCGTAAGCGACCACCAGAGGCGGCGACGCCAGATAATTCGCCCGCACGCTGGCATGAATGCGGCCCTCGAAGTTGCGGTTGCCCGACAAGACCGCCGCAGCGACGAGATCGCCCTCTTGAATGCCGTTGGCCACTGCCTCGGGCAACGGCCCGCTGTTGCCGATACAAGTCGTGCAACCATAGCCGACAACGTTGAAACCGATCTTTTCCAAATGCGGCAACAAGCCGCTGTCCTTTAAATACTCGGTAACCACGCGCGAGCCCGGCGCCAAGCTGGTTTTCACCCAGGGCTTGCGCGTGAGCCCTTTCTCGCCGGCTTTTTTGGCCAAGAGACCGGCGCCGATCAATACCGACGGATTGGACGTGTTGGTGCAGCTGGTGATCGCTGAGATCACCACCGAGCCATGCTTGAGATTGAACTTATCTCCGTTCAACTGCACCGCCACGGTCTTGGCCGCATCCTTGGTCTTCATCAACGACGGCAAAGCTTCGGCAAACGCCTTCTTGCTATCGGTCAGCGCAATGCGGTCTTGCGGCCGGCGCGGACCGGAGATGCTCGGCACCACCGAGGCGAGATCCAATTCGAGCGTGTCGGTAAACATCGGATCGGGCGAAGCGTCGGTGCGAAACATGCCCTGCTCTTTGGCGTAGCTCTCGACTAATTTTATCAGATGCGGATCGCGCGCGGTAAGCGTCATGTAGCGCAGCGTCTCATCGTCGATGGGAAAATAGCCGACGGTGGCGCCGTACTCCGGCCCCATGTTGCCGATGGTCGCGCGGTCAGCGAGGCTCAAGCTCGACAACCCCGACCCGTAGAACTCGACGAACTTCTCGACTACGCCCTTTTTGCGCAGCATTTGCACGACGGTCAGGACCAAATCCGTCGCCGTCGCCCCGGCGGGCAGTTTGCCGTGCAGTTTGAAACCGATGACTTCGGGAATCAGCATGATGATCGGCTGGCCGAGTAGTGCTGCCTCAGCCTCGATACCGCCGACGCCCCAGCCGACGACACCCAGGCCATTGATCATCGGAGTATGAGAGTCAGTCCCGACCACCGTGTCGGGATAGGCGAAATGAGCGCCGTCTTTCTTGGCGCGAAAAACCACCGGCGCCAAGTATTCGAGATTCACCTGATGGCAGATACCCACATCGGGTGGAATCAGCCGGAAATTATCGAAGGCCATCTGGCCCCAGCGCAGAAACGCATAGCGCTCGACGTTGCGCTCGAATTCGATTTCAGAGTTTTTCTGGAATGCATCCGCCGTGCCGAAATAATCGACCTGAACCGAATGGTCGATGACCAAATCGACGGGGGCCAGCGGATTGATCTTTTTCGGATCGCCGCCAAGCCGCTTCATCGCCTCGCGCATGGCCGCCAAATCGACGACTGCGGGCACGCCGGTCAGGTCTTGCATCAACACTCGCGCCGGCATGAAGGCAATTTCTTTTCCCGATTTTACTTTGGCATTCCAATTGGCCAGCGCCTCGATGTCAGCCTTGTTGACGTGATGGTTGTCTTCTTGCCTGAGCAAGTTTTCCAATAAAACCTTAAGCGACACTGGCAAACGCGAGACGTTCTTGAATCCGGCTTTTTCCAACTGATCCAAGCGAAAGATATCGTAGCTCTCGCCGTCGACGGCCAAGACCTTACGCGTGCCGAAACTGTCTACATACTTCTGTGCCATGAGCGCTCCTTAAGTAAAGATGAAGGTAGGCCCTAATTTGTAGCGAGCGTCACAGGATAAAGCAACAGGGAGCGCCGTGGTGGTTGAATGAGCTACGGGCTCGAAGATCGTTGATGAAGGTTCGAAGGCGGCGATTCCGCCGGGTGTCGTTTATATCCCCGATCATCAAACCTCCTTGTTCGACCGCTGGGTGCCAAAATCTCAGAATACGGCCCATAGGCCCCCCCCCACCTATCGTAGCGCGGCGGTTTTTATCTTGACTCGTCGAGTGCTCCGCAACTACGATCCAAACGCACAGAAGCAGAGTTTATAAAAAGGAACCGGAAGGGAATCAGCTATGGCGGTAAGAAACATCATTAGTCGGCGTGACTTCATCGGCGCGGTGACTGTACTAAGCGCGGCTGGTTTGGCGGCATGTTCAGCGACATCACGGCAAAGCTCGCGTCTATGGGCGGCGGATCGCACCTCCGGCATGCTGCCGCCGCGCGGCGAGTTCGTCGTGCGCAATGCTTATGTCGTAACCATGGACCCGAAACTCGGCGATATACCGAATGGCGATGTCCACGTGCGCAACGGCGCGTTGGTCGCCGTCGGTGCGAATCTCACTGCGCCCAACGCCGAAGTCATCGACGGGCGCAACCGCATCGCCTGTCCCGGCTTCATCGATACCCATTTCCATCTCTGGGGCAGCTTCGCCCGTGGCGTGGTCGCCGACGGCGACTTCGACTATTTTCCAGTGATGAGCAAGTTGGGACCGGTGATGACGCCGGAGGATGCCTACGCCAGCGCACGGCTGGGAATTACCGAAGCGATTTATTCCGGCCTGACGACGATTCACGACTGGTCGCATAATATCATCGATGGCCGGTACGCCGACGCTGACCTGCGCGCCTTGCGCGACTGCGGCATTCGGGCGCGCTTTTCCTACGGCTACAGCCGCAACTTGCAACTCAAGCCCAAAGAAACCGCTGACTTCAACGATATCGCGCGGGTCAAACGGGAATGGTTCGGTGCATCGAATGAGGGACTTTTGACCATCGGGTTTGCCTCCCGCGGCGCCGGCGACACGCCGCCGGAGGTCTACCGCAAAGAGTGGGAATTCGCGCGCAGCATCGGCCTGCCGATCACCCAGCACGCCGGCCGTTCCATCGCCGAGATCAAACGCTTCCACCGCATCGAGATGCTCTACAACGACAAGTTGCTTGGCCCCGACGTTCAGCTGATTCACACCTATAGCGCGTCGGAAAAAGAACGAGCCATGATGGCCGAGACCAAGGTGCATAATAGCATCGCGCCCTACACCGCCTCGCGCCTGGCCTCGGGGCTGCCCTATCTCGGCGATCTATTGAAACGCGGCGTGCAGTGCAGTCTATCAGTCGACACCACGACGGTGGGCGGCAACGCCGACATGTTCAGCATCATGCGCCTCATGTTGCAGTTGAATCATTTACGCTCGATGGATGTGATGGAAGTGCAACCCAGACGGATTTTGGAATTGGCCACCCTCGACGGCGCCAAAGACTTGGGCATCGCCGACCGCACCGGCTCGCTGACCCCGGGCAAACGCGCCGATCTAATTATGGTCAGAACCAACGACATTAACGTCGCGCCGTTCGTCAATCCGGCGCTGTTGCTGGTCCAACAAGCCAACCCGTCGAATGTCGACACCGTAGTCATCGACGGCAGAATCCTCAAACACAAAGGCGAACTGGTCGCCATCGACACCGAGGAGGTTATCAACAAAGCTGCGGAAGCTTTTCATGCAGCAAGAAAGCGTGCCGGCGGACCGTATTAAGAGAAAAAGCAGTGAGGATCTAGGGGTAAGTAGTAAAGAGATCTCCTGACTCCTGACTGGACACCGACGCGCGCATGAAAAACCTCTTCTTCAGCAAAGAAATGCGGTTACACCCATTCCCCAGGGGACCGTGATCCTGGTGCAGCAACAGACGTTGACTTGAACCTGAATTCCACCATAATCAGCCAACTCGGAGGCATGCCGATGAAATTCCGGTCCGTACTGTTGCTCTGCACTTTTTCGCTGGCGGCGTCTCATCCTGTTATCGCTGAAGATTTTTATCGCGGTAAAGTCATTCGCGTCATCGTCGGCGGCAGCCCCGGCGGCGGCTTCGACATTTACACTCGAGCCATGGCGCGCCACATGGGCAAACATATTCCGGGCAACCCGTCCTTGATCGTCGAAAACATGACCGGCGCGGGAACTTTCATCGCCGCAAAGTATGTGCACGGCAGCGCCAAACCGGATGGCCTGTCCATCGGCATGTTCAACGGCGGATTGATCCTCGGCCGGGTCCTCGGCATGAAGGGTATCGACATCGATATGCGCGAGCTGGAATATCTAGGCGTACCGGTTCAAGACAACCCGGTCTGCGCCTTGAGCCGAACCAGCGGCGTGACCAACATGGAACAATGGGCGTCGTCAAAGACGCCAATCAAATTGGGCGGCTTGAGTCCCGGCAACAGCACCAGCGATGTCGCGCGCATCATTCAAACCGCCCTCAATCTGCCCGTGCAGCTGGTCGAAGGATATAAAGGAACTAACGAGATTCGCCTCGCGGTTGACGCCGGTGAACTGCATGGCGCGTGCTGGGCGTGGGAGACACTAAAAACCGCCTGGGCCAAGGCGATTCCGGCGGGCGACGTTAATGTCGTCTTGCAGGTAACGGCGAAAAAACTGCCGGATATTCCCAACGCGCCCTTGGCTCTCGATCTCGCTAAGAGCGACGAAGCCAAGCTACTGTTGCGAGCTGGAGCCATCGACCCTGCTGCCATCGTCCGCGTCTACGTAACAACCCCCCGCATTCCTACAGATCGCTTGCAGATCCTGCGCAATGCGCTTGCCAAGACTTTGACCGATCCCGAGTTTGTCGTTGAAGCAAAGAAAGCCAATCTCGACATCAACCCGCTCACCGGCGAAGAGGTCAAGAAATTGGTCGACGATCTGTTCAAATTAAATCCCGCGACCAAAGCGAAACTGATCAGCACCCTGATACCGAAATGACTTATGCGGGGATGTTGAGTCACTTGTGTTTACAGACTTTACTTTGAACCAGGGATCGGAGGTTCCACCGCGGAGGCGCTGGACGTGAGAAAAAATCTCCAGCGGCTCATGTTCGTAGTATATATAGGAGCATAGTGAAGTTCAGAGCAAGAGCCGAGGTTTTATAATCAAAGTCGCACAGGAACCGAAGCGGAGGAGGAGAGGGAAGAGTGGGGATAGAACAGGAAAGGTTACCCGGATGTGAATCGGCGGTTGGAAGTGAAGCGCAAGCCAAGCAGAGGTCGGCGGCCAGGATGGGCAAGCCGCGTTACGAAGTGATCGACCGCGAGCAGCTGTGTTGGCGGCAGATCGATATCGAGCGGCTGATCGGGGCCGACCATCCAGCCCGGGCGGTGTGGGAGTTTATCGGGCGTCTTGATTTAAGCGCATACCAGCAAGAGGCACGAGCGGTAGAAGGCCAAGCGGGACGGCCGGGATGGGAGCCGCGGTTACTGATCAGCCTGTGGGTGTATGGGTACAGTAAAGGAGTCGGATCAGCGCGAGCGATCGAAGAGTTATGTGAATGGGAGCCAGCCTACCAGTGGCTGACGGGATCAAGAGTGGTCAATGCCCATACGCTATCGGACTTTCGGGTCAAGCACGACAAGGCGCTCAATGGGCTGTTTGTGCAGGCCTTGGGGCTACTGAGTACCGATGGATTGATCACGCTGGAACGAGTGATGCAGGACGGGACCAAGATCAGAGCCAAGGCAGCAGCGGATAGTTTTCGTCGCCAAGAGCGAGTCGAAAAAGCGCTCAACGAAGCCAAGGAGCAAGTGGCCGCGCTCCAAGCGCAGAGCGAAGAGGAAACCAGCCGGCGCATGGCCAAGGCACGCCAGCGAGCGGCCCGCGAGCGCCAGGAGCGGCTAGAGCAAGCGCTCAAGGAATTTGAGCAACAGGAAAAACAAGACAAGGACAAAGAGCAAAGACGAGTGAGCACGAGCGATCCCCAAGCGCGAGTGATGAAACAGCCTGGGAGTGGGTATGCGCCGAGCTACAATGTGCAGATTGACACCGATGCAAAGAACGGTGTGGTGGTGGCGGTGGGAGTGGTGCAAGCGGGCAATGACTTCGAGCAATTGGCGCCTGGGATTGACCGAGTGCTACAGAACCAAGGCGAGACTCCCAAAGAAGTGGTCACCGACGGCGGCTATGTCAGTAAAGAGACGATCGTGGCGATGAAGGAGCGCGAAATCGAGTACATCGCGCCGTGTGTCGATGAGGTGGGCAAGGGACAGAGTTCCTATGACAACCGCGGCGTGAGCGCCGAGTATCAAAGCTCCCAGTTTATCTACGATGCTCAGAGCAATAGTTATCGTTGTCCGCAGGGAAAGATCCTGAAGTATGAAGGCAAAGAAGAGCGCCACCTGCAGCTGAGCTACCGGTATCGAGCGCAGAGATCGGACTGCCAGGGATGTCCGATGAAGAGCCAGTGTTGTCCTGGGAATCGAGTGACGGGGCGGTCGGTGCATCGCAGCGAAGAGTTGGCCGAAGTGGCCGAGTTTCGTCAGAAGATGGAGACACAACGAGCGCGCGAGATCTACAAAACCAGAGCCCAGGTGGCCGAGACGCCCAATCTGTGGATCAAGGCGAAGTTTGGGCTACGCCAGTTCAGCGTGCGCGGGTTAGCCAAGGTGGGGATGGAAGCGCTCTGGGCGTGTCTCACCTACAACATCCGAGTGTGGATGCGGCTATGCTGGAGAAAAGCAGCGGTGGTGCAGCCTGCGTAGAGAAAAGGGAGAAACACGTCGTGTAGAAGAGAAAATCGGCCAGTTTTGAGCCGCTCAACAGCGGTTCAAAGTTTCGCATCCGAATAATTACGGCAAAGATGAGTTTTTTCCAAAAAAGAAAAAACGCCGAGGCGTAGGATCAATCCAGATTACGATAAATCAATTTTTTCTCATGACCGCAGAGATCGCCGAGAAAAGATTTTCCGATCAATAACTATTCCGAACTCTGCGAACTCTGTGCCTCATTCGAAAATACATGCGCAGGTTGGATTCGGGCCACGACTTGGCACGAAGGTTTCGTCATACCGGCGAAAGCCGGTATCCATCCCCGCCCTCCCTTGGATGCCGGCCTGCGCCGGCATGACGGATCAATGAAAGAACCTGTGGCGGGGTACCGGGCAATTTCATACTCTGTAGACGAGCATAAGCTCATGAACACTCTGTGGTAAAGATTTCTTCGCACCACAACCAGAAACAGCAAAAATTTAGGAGACCGATCATGTTGAAACATTACATTCTACGCCAACCCGCTCTGACGATTGCCGCTCTGGCGTTGATCTCCTCATTAGCCACGAACTCGCACGCCCAAGGCCCGGCGTTGAAACCAGAGAAAACCACGCTCGAAGTCGCCATCGCCGCCACCGGGCCGCTTTATTTACCGCTGCTGCTCGCCGCCGATGCCGGCTACTTCGACAAAAGGGGTTTAAAAGTGAACCTGACGGTTCTTAGTGCCACCGCCTCGGCCCAAGCGCTCCTGTCCGGGCAAGTAGATATTTATCAGGGCGGCACGGCAACGATTCATGCCAATGTCGCCGGCTCCGATGTCATATACATCGGCGCCGCGGTCGATAAAAGCACCTTGGTCCTGTTCGGTCAGAAAGGCAGTCACCACATTTGAAGGATTGCGCGGTAAAGCTGTGGCCACGACTTCCGTCGGTGCCTTCGGCGAGATCGCCATGCGCAAGACTGCCAAGGAACGCGGCATGGAAATCGGCAGGGACATCAAACTGCTCTATCACAAAGGCCCGCCCGATGCCCTCCAGACGTTCATGCTAAACAACGCCGACGGTCTAATCGTCACGCCGCCGCAAACCGAAATGGCCAAGAGTAAAGGCTACCCAGTCATCATCGACTACTTCCAACGCGGCTTGAAAATCATCGGCCCCGGCACCGGTGTCGCGCGCTCGTTCGTCCGGAAAAATCCCAACACCCTGAAAATCTTCTTGATGGGCTATCTCGACGGCATCAAACGCGCGATTGAAGACCCGCGCGCCGCCAAACAAGTCGAAGCCTTCTATACCAAAGTGACCGATCCGAAGTTACTGGAGGAGAGCTACCAGGAGGGCAAGAAAGTCTGGAACAAAGATATGACCGTCGATGCCGATGCGATCAAGCTCGTCCTAGAACAATCGACGGTGGCCAAAGCCACCGACCTTGACCCACGCCGGTTCTTCGACAACACGCTGATCAAAGAGGTCAATCGCGATTACGCGTCAAAAATATTTCCCGGACAAGTGAAGTGAATAGGCATGAGGCACGAGGCAACAGGCGCGAGAAGGAGCGCGCCCTTGAGAAAGCAATCGGCTTTCTGCTACTCATGTAATCTCAACAAGCTAAGAAAGACGAGGCAGCACTCATGCGCATTATCGACGCCGATGGACATGTTTTGGAACGCGATATTCCCTGGGCCGATTTACTCGAAGCCCCCTACCGCGATCGCGCTCCGAGAGCAGTCAAGGACAATCGCGGCTTCACCTTCGTCATGATGGAAGGTAAATTGACGCCTACGCCTGTAGGCAAAGCTTGCAGCTTCGTCGGCGCGCCGCGCAGCCATCACCCCCAGCCCACCACCGGCATGACCGATCCGGTCGTGCGCTTGAAAGACATGGATTTGGAAGGTATCGACACCGCGGTGTTATTCGGCACCTCGCCGTTTTTGAGCTTGCCGTTCGTCCAGGACAAAGACTTGGCCTCCGCCGTGGCGCGCGTCTACAACAACTGGCTTGCCGGCTACTGCAAAACCGACAATCGCCGGCTCAAAGGCGTTGCCGCGGTGGCGATTCAAGATCCTGCTGCGGCGGTGAAAGAGCTGCGACGTGCTGTCGAAGAATTGAAATTCGTCGCCGTCGCCGCGCCGCCGGTTTCGGCGTCCAAGAAAAATCTTGACGACCCCGACCTCTATCCGTTTTTTGCCGAAGCCGAGCGCTTGAACGTGCCTGTGTGCATACACGTCGGCGCCGGCGACGGCGTGCCGGCGGGCACCGAGCGCTTCGACCATCCGCTGTACAGCCACGCCATGGCCCATCCATTCGAGCAAATGATCGCCGCGCTGTGCGTCGTCTGCGGCGGCTTGCTCGAACGCTTTCCCAAATTGAAATTCGCTTTCATGGAAGCCGGCTGCGGCTGGGTGCCCTACTGGATGGAGCGCTTGGACGAACACTACGAAATCCTCCAACCGACGGTTCCCTGGCTGACCAAGCCGCCGAGCGAATACATGAAAAGCGGCCAGATGTTCTACGCCTTCGAGATGGAAGAAAAAATGCTGCCCTACGTCGCCGGTTTCGTCGGCGCCGAACGCTTAGTCTTCGCCACCGACTACAACCACAGCGACTCGAAATTTCCCCACACGGTGGAAGAAGTGATGGAGCGCAAAGATTTGACCGATGGGTTGAAGGCGAAACTCATGGGCGAGAATGCGGCGAAATTGTATAGCTTGTAGCCGGTTCAAAATTTCTCGGGTGCCCGTCTTGCGTCCTCCCCCGTTCGACGGGTGAGGACCGAGTCATTGGGGCACGCGCGATAGAAATCACCCCCATCCTAACCTTCCCCCGTCGAACGGGAGAGGAACTAGGGGAGTGCTGTGATTTCTTACCTTCCCAGCTCCTGTGCCACTTGTCGCGCCAGTGAGAAATCCGCTAAGTCTGAAGGTTTGGCGGTAATCTTCATCTTGGTCTGCTCGGCGATGCGATTGAGCTCGATCTGCACTTCTTGGTCAGCGAGCGAGAGGGTCGGATTGAGCGTTTCCATAATCGCGTCGTAGACCGCTTCCGACACGTCCTTGTCCATCTTGTATTGATTCATGATGAACTGGACAGTCTCGCCCTTCCGAGTCCTGGCAAAGTCCACCGCGCGAAATACCGCTCGGATGGCCCGGCGAATCTTCGGCGCTTCTTTTTCCAGCTTCTCCTTGGTCGTTACCAGTCCGGTCGTGGGCGACACCGGGATCACGTCACTGGTCTTCACCAGATCGCGATAGCCCTGCTTCTTGGCAAGCATGCTGTACGGCGGCGTCAGCGCCACTGCGGGCATACTGCCTTGCTGCAAGGTTAGAAAGCCGTTTGCGACATCGCCGGTGGAAACCAGCTGCACATCCTTGTCGACGCCGGACGGCTTCAACGCTTCGAGCACTTGGTAGAACTGAGTGCCCCAGTTGCCGCCGACGCCGATCATCTTGCCGCGCAGATCCTCGACCCGCTGGATATTTTTCTGCGCGACGATCCACAAGTCGGCTTTCTTGGTAATGTTGAGAATCATTTTCAAAGGCGCGCCATTGACCGCCGCGCGGATGGCCGAGCCGCCCGCCGTCGTGAAGTCGATGGCGCCGGTCACCAGCGCGGCGATGCCGGTGTTGGTACGCATGACGATGATCTCCGCCGTCAAACCTTCCTTGGCGAAGAATCCTTCTTTAACCGCCAACTGCACCGGCCACGACGCCAGGCCGGGAGAGGATGGAGCGACGCGCAGTTTATCCTGGGCGGAAACGGTGGAAACGAAAGCGAGAAATACCAACAAGATTGGCAACAAGTATGGAGGATGAAGGCGGAAGGATGAAACCACGGGCATCGGTCTAAATCCTCTCAACTTCATCCTTCATCCTTCTAATTTCATCCTTTCCCCTTCAGATCCCATAAAGCGCCTTGGCATTGTCGTAAAGAATCTTGTCGATGATGCGCGGCTCGACCTCACCCTTGGTTTTGATCGTGCGCAGCGCCTCGATCTCAGACGACGTGTCGTTGTGGCCATAGTCGGAGCCGATGATGATATTGTCCTCGCCGGAATACTTGAGCACCTGCGGCAGGTCGTCGTCGGTCTGGCATGTCACCCAGACATGGTTGTCGCGGATGAGATTGCGCGCGACGGAATTGTCGGCGCGCTCGAAGCGCCGGGCGATCTCGATGGCCATGTAGGGGATCCACTGGGCGCGCACTTCGATGAAAGCGAATTTCAATTTGGGAAATCTTTTCGGAATACCGTCGTGGACAATCGAGTGGAAACCCGACAACACCGGCGCTTTGAAGCGCATGAAACCGCTCTCGCCGTCGAACATCTCCATCCAGTCGAAGTTACCGGTGGAGGCGTGCACGCAAACCGGCAGCGCGGCTTTTTCCGCGGCGGCATAAATGGGAAAAAAAGCAGGGTTGCTCAAGCGCTTGTCGTCGATCATGCCGCGCAAGAAGATGCCGCAGGCGCCGTTGGCTCTGGCGAATTCGATCTCCGCCACCGTGCTCGGGATGTCGATCACCGGAACTTGGGCAATCCATTCGAGACGCCCTTCACCCTTCTTGCATACGTCGATCACCCACTGGTTGTAGCTCCGGCAGAGGGCATTTTCGACCTCGGCCTTGAGGGTCAGCGGCCGGAGAAACAGCGACGGGTAGAGCACTTGAACATCGATCTCCAACTCGTCCATATGTTTGAGCCGGCCTTTGATATCGCGCATCTCGCAGATATCGAGCAGCAAGCCTTTGTCGAGATTGACGCCGCGGTGAAACACTCGCCCGTCGATCAACCAGTTCTGCGGCCGGCCGCCGCCCGGCGTGATCATGTACGGGCGGAGCTTTTCGTTTTCGATGTAGGACCAAGTTTGTTCGCATTCGATCACATGAGCATCGGCATCGATGGTTGGCATAATAAGCCTCCTCGAAGTCTTTGAATTTGCCGGTAAGTTAACTCCAACGGCTGTCAACCGTCAAATACATCGGTTGACAATCCGGGAATATCTCCCGCAAAGGCGCAAAGTCTAGGAAAAAATAATTTCTGAACTTGGCGTCTTTGCGCCTGTGCGAGATAACTTTCCGAATTTTTAGTGCAGGATCTGCTTGAAGAAATCGTTGCCCTTGTCATCGACCAAGATGAACGCCGGAAAGTCTTCCACTTCGATCTTGTAGACCGCTTCCATGCCGAGCTCGGGATATTCCAGCAGCTCGACTTTTTTGATGTTCTCCTTGGCCAGGATCGCCGCCGGGCCGCCGATGGAGCCGAGATAAAATCCGCCGTATTTTTTGCAAGCGTCGGTGACCTGCTGGCTGCGGTTGCCTTTGGCCAGCGTGATCAGCGCCGCGCCGTTGGCCTGGAATAATTCCACATAGGAATCCATTCGTCCGGCGGTGGTCGGACCGAAGGAACCGGAAGGCATACCTTCCGGTGTCTTCGCCGGCCCGGCGTAATAGATGGGATGGTCTTTCAAATACTGCGGCAGCCCCTCGCCCTTGTCCAAACGTTCTTTCAGCTTGGCATGCGCGATATCGCGGGCGACGATCATCGTGCCGTTGAGCGACAGTTGAGTCGTGACCGGATACTTCGTCAATTGCGCGAGAATTTCGGGCATCGGCCGATTGAGTTCGACCTTGACGACGTTGGCGACGAACTTGCCCCGGTATTCTTCGGGAATCAGCCGCCCCGGTTCGCGCTCCAACTCCTCCAGCCAAATCCCGTCCTTGTTTATCTTGGCTTTGACGTTGCGGTCGGCGGAGCAAGACACCCCCATGCCCACCGGACAAGAGGCGCCATGGCGCGGCAAACGAATTACCCGTAGATCAAGGGCGAAATACTTGCCGCCAAACTGCGCGCCGTAGCCGGACTTGTAGGCTTGTTGCAGCATGCGTTCTTCGAACTCGGTATCGCGAAAGGCGCGCCCGTGAGCATTGCCCGTGGTCGGCAGATGATCAAGGTAACCGGTCGACGCGAGCTTCACGGTCTTCAGACAGGCTTCAGCCGAGGTGCCGCCGATGACAAAAACCAAATGGTACGGCGGACAGCCCGCGGTGCCCAAGGTCTTCATCTTTTCGGTGAGAAACTTTTCTAAACTTGCCGGATTGAGCAGCGCTTTGGTTTCCTGGTAAAGCATCGTCTTGTTCGCCGAGCCACCCCCCTTGGTAACGAACAAAAAATTATACTCCATGCCGTCGGTGGCCATCAGGTCGATTTGCGCCGGCAGATTGGTGCCGGTGTCGACCTCGTCCCACATGTTGAGCGGCGCGGTCTGCGAGTAGCGGAGATTTTCTTCAGTGTAAGTTTTATAGATCCCCTTGGCGATATGCTCCTCGTCCTTCACCCCGGTCCACACCTGTTGGCCCTTTTTGGCGAACACGGTGGCGGTGCCGGTGTCCTGACAAAACGGCAGGATGCCCTTCGATGACGTGTCGGCGTTGCGCAGCATCGCCAGCGCGACATAACGATCGTTTTGCGAAGCGTTGGGATCTTTGAGAATCGCCGCGACTTTTTCCAAATGCGCTGTTCGCAACAAGAACGACACGTCGCGGATCGCCACATTGGCAAGATAAGTCAATCCTTCGGGAGCGATTTTGAGAATGTCTTTGCCTTCGAACTGGCTCACCGAGACATAGTCCTTGGTCAGCAACCGGTACTTGGTTGTGTCCTTCTCCAGTGGCAGCGGATCTTGGTATACGAATTCAGGAGTGGCCATGGCGTTTCCTACCTCGTGAGATTTTTGACAATCCTAATGGAAAAAATAGCCATTGTCGACGCGCCGAACCCTCGGGTAATGCTAGGCCTCGAACGGATCCCGAACTTCTTTCGGGGCGACGGCGGCTAAAGTTTGTCATCATAAAGCAACGCGAGAAATCTCTTCGCCTCGCTTTCATGAGAGTACTATGAAACCGAACCACCAATGATTCGCCAATGTGTTGACACTGCCGGGCGCTCTCAATTACGGTGCGGAAAATCGGAGGTTCAATGAAACATTGGCTCGCAATCCTGATCGTCTGCCTCATGCCGCCATCATCGGCTGTCCAAGCGCAAACCCTTGACCAGCTGATCGCCGGCGCCAAGAACGAAGGCAGACTGGTGATCTACGCCTCGGCCGCGGCACAGCAGCTGCAAATGTATTTGGCGGCCTTCGGCAAACGCTACCCGTACATCAAGACCGAATACTTCCGCACCGATAAGCAGAAATTGGTCACCCGCGTTCTTCTCGAAGAGCAGGCCAAGCAGCGCCTGGCCGACGTCGTCCATACCAGCGTCATCGAAACCCATATATTGAAAAAACGCGGCGCGCTCAGCCGTTACGTGCCGATGGAATCGGCCTCCTACCCGACGCAATACAAAGATCCGGAAGGCTATTGGACGTCGGTCTACGCCAGCGGCACGCTGATGGGCTTCAACACCCGCCAGGTCAAACGTGCCGAAGCGCCGAAGACGTACGAAGACCTCTTGAACCCGCGCTGGAAGAACGCCATCGCCGTCGACAATACCAAGATCGAGTGGTTTTCGATGCTGCTCAAACTCAAAGGCCGCGGCTTCATGGAAAAACTCGCGGCGCAAAACGGCCCCGTCATGGCGGGCAATACCAATTTGTTGAACCTGCTCGCCGCCGGTGAGTTCGCCATCATGGCCGGCGTCTACGAATACTCCGTCGATAACTTGAAGACCAAAGGCGCGCCGGTAGACTGGATCGGCCTCGAACCGGTGATCACCTACACCGTGGCAGCCTCCTTGCCATCGCAGCCGGCGCATCCCTTCGCCGCCAAGCTCTTCATCGAATGGCTCCTCACCAAGGAAGGCCAGGAAGTGATCAATCAATACGGCCGCGTGCCGATCCGCGACGACATCGACTCCAAGTACGGCAAGATTCTCAAGCAGCACAAATTGCTCATGACCGACGTCGACCTAAGCCAACGCGAGATCGAAGTAAACGAGATGATCCGCAAGTTATTCCGGTAACGTTAGGAAGAATAATCAATCTCACCACGAAGAGCACGAAGGACACGAAGTTTTTGAAGAACTAAGATTCCGAACTTCGTGCTCTTCGTGTCCTTCGTGGTGAAAACCCTCTTCGCTCTTGGAGAGTAACACCATCGCCACCGAACAACTTCACACCTACTGCGCCATGTGCACATCGCGCTGCGGCGTCATCGCGACGGTCGAGGACGGCCGGCTCACGCAGGTCAATGCCGATCCCGACCATCCCAACGGTTGCGTCTGCGTCAAAGGCACAGCCGCGCCGGAGATCGTCTACTCGCCCGATCGCCTGCAACATCCTCTGGTGCGCACGCGCGCCAAAGGCGATGCCAATCCCGGCTGGGTCGAAATCACTTGGGAGCAAGCGCTCAGTCTCGCGGCGCTGCGCCTCGCCGACATCAAAGATAATTACGGCGCCGAAGCGGTGGTGTTTTCGCGCGCCACCACCGCCGGCAGCGCGGCCATCGACTTCGATGGCTGGGTGCAGCGCTTGGCCAATGCGTTCGGCAGTCCCAATCTGCTGACTTCCAATCATATCTGCACCTGGAACCGCCGTGTCGGTTCGAAATACACCTACGGCAGTGGCATGCCGCTCCCCGACTTCGACAACACCCAGTGCATGCTCATCTGGGGCATCAATCCACCGGCAACCTCGCCGGCCCAAGCCGGACGCATCAGCCGCGCGCGCAACCGCGGTGCTAAACTCATCGTCATCGACCCGCGCAAAACAACGCTCGCCGCCAAAGCCGACTGCTGGCTGCGCGTTCGCCCAGGCAAAGACGGCGAGCTTGCGATGGCGATGATTCATGTGATGTTGGAAGAAAAACTTTTCGACGCGGATTTCGCACGTAACTGGACCAACGGTCCCTTCTTGGTCCGCTCTGATAACCAACAGTTGTTGACGGAAGCTGACCTTCACCCAAATGCACAGCATCACCGGTGGATGGTATGGGATAAGCTGGACGGATTTCACGCGTACAACGAAGCGAAGAAGCCGGCAATCTTCGGCAATTACTCGGCAAAATTATTGGATGGTTCGACGGTAGAATGCAGACCTGCCCTCGAAGTGCTTAAGGAAGAGGTCTCGCAGTTTGCGCCGGAGCGATCAGAAAAAATCACCACGGTGCCGCCGGAGGAAGTTCGTGAAGCGGTCCGGCTATTCGCGAAAGATAAACCGTCGAGCTACTGCACCTGGGTCGGTCTCGAACAGGACAACGACGCCATGCAAACCAACCGCGTTGTCTGCATCTTCTACGCGCTCACCGGACAATACGACGAGCGCGGTAGCAATATACTGTTCGCAATGACGCCAACGAATCCGATTAATGGCCGAGAACTGTTACCGAAGGAGCAAGCAACCAAGCGCCTCGGCCTCGATCAACATCCGCTCGGCCCGCCGGCCGATCCGGGACTCGTCCAAGCTGGCACCGTTTACGACGCAATCCTCACAGGCAAACCATACCCCGTCAAAGCCGCGGTTTTGTTTGGCACTGATCCGCTCTTAGGCCACGGTGACCCGCTGCGCGGCAAAGCCGCGCTTGAAGCCGTCGACTTCTACATCCACGTTGACACCACGCTCAACCCCAGCGCTCACTTCGCCGACTTGATTCTGCCAGCGACTACTTGTTGGGAGCGCGAAGCGTTGCTGCCCTTCTCCGAGATCGCAGAGGATACGATGAACTGGGCACAACAGCGCCCCGCCGTAACCAAACCCGTCGGCGAGTCGCGCTCCGAAGTGGAGATCATCTTCGACTTGGCCAAACGTTTGGACCTGACTGAACATTTCTTCGATGGAAACGTCGAAACCGCCATCGCCCACCAACTCGCGCCGTCCGGTCTGACGACCGAAGAACTGCGAGCCAACCCGATCGGCATGCGCGCTCCGGTCAAAACTCGGCACAGAAAATTCGCCGAGATAAACCCCTCAACAGGTCAGCCCAGAGGCTTCAACACACTAACCGGCAAGATCGAAATCTATGCGACAGCTTTCGCTAACGCCGGCTACCCGCCAATTCCGAAATTCGAGAAGAATCAAGAAAACGCCGAATACCCGCTCACGCTAACCTTCTTCCGTGACATCCACTTCTGCGACCAGCAACACCGTAACATCGCGCGCCTGCGCCGCGCCGTACCCGAGCCGTTTGTCGAAATTCATCCGAGCACAGCCGAAGCTAATGGTATCGCCGACGGCGACTGGATCACCGTGGAAACCACCACCGGGAAAGTGAAACTGAAAGCCAAGTTAAATGACTCCCTACACCCAAACGTCGTCACCACTGTCTATGGCTGGTGGCAAGCCTGCCAAGATCTCAATCTCGATGGCCACAACCCGTTCAGTCGGAATGGCGCAAACACAAATCTCTTGATTCCGAACAGTGACAACGACGCGATCAGTGCATCGGTCGCACATCGTGGCCAGTGTTGTCGGCTAAATAAACTGATCTTCCAGTGATATAAGGACAAACTTTGAATGCTTTGGCCTTTGCTATTTACCTCCTACCGCCCATTCAACTAGGTCCAGACGGACAGCGAATGGGACAAATTACGATAGGGGAATTCACGGAACAGTTTGCGTGTCATCCAACGACAGCAACAGTCGATCAAATGGAAACAGTCTGGCAAGGACGGCTACGCGCACTCATTGCCGGTGAACGCACTGCAGTATTGAAGCATGACCCACGATTCGCTTGGGTCATTTATCGCGAGGGAAACAACTGTTTCGTACAGCAAAGACTATCAGTAAACGGAGCCTTCAGGGATATTCTTCCTCGACGTGTTCTGAACGACGACCGCCACGAAATCAGTGAGTGGTCAGTTACTGTCGCTCAGATCTCAGATTTTTTGGATCGTTGCGACCGCTTAGGCGCTCCCAGGAGCTAGAATAAGTCCAAACAGGATGCCACAGAAGAAAAACAACCACCGGGGCGATCGGCACCGATTGAGCTCCGGTCTCATTGCGCCACCCGCAGGCTCCGAGCTATACTTTGCCCATGAGTACGATTATCGAGCTTGAGAAAGAGATTCTAGCCCTCTCGCCCGCTGAGCGGGAGCGCCTAGCAACAATCGCATGGGAAAGTCTTGTTAGCGATCCCGCCGCCGAGGGCAACCACGCCATTGACCCAGAGGGCGTCCAGCTAGCATCACAGCGCAATGCCGATGTGGAGTCCGGAAAAGTTAGAACCATCGATCACGCCGAGTTTCTAAAGCGGACCGGTGGTACGTCTGAATGATTGTCGACTATCACCCGCTTACCGCATCTGATCTGAACAGCGCTGTCGCCTATTACAACCGACAACGTCCCAACCTTGGCACCGAGTTTCGCTCTGAAATCTACGCGACGATTGCCCGAATTCGTTCCAATCCGTTTCAATTCCCCGTAGTCGAAAACGGCACCCGCCGTGGCTTTGTCCGGCGTTTTCCATATTCGGTATTGTTTCGCATCGTAAACGACGACACGGTCCGGATCTTACTTATCCGGCACCACCGGCGCCGCCCGAGTTTCGGTCTAGCCCGTCGCTAGCGTACCCTAGCATTCAGTTGAGCGGCAAGAACAACTCCTCCACCGCCATCTTCTTCGCCATCAACCCCTGATCGAGCGAATAACCGACAAATCTTTCCAGATTCGCGCGGTTGTTTTCCAAACCCAGCGGCCAGGGATCGCCTAACAACTTTTCTTCTTCTTCGAACGCCTGCCTGCCCCACGCGAGCCATGACCAGTTGGGGTCGGCGTAGAATTCGCGGCAAATCTTCTTGGCTTCGCCGAAGGCTTTGAACAGACTGGCGGCGGCTTCGGGATATTTTTTCAGGACGTCGTCTCTGAAGGCGACCACATGCATGATCGGGAAAAAGCCGTTCTTTTTGTAATACTTCAGATCTTCGGCCTTGGGGTCGGCGAATAGTCGCTTGATTTTCTTCGACCCGCGCAGGACCGGCTTCGGCGGGTGCGGCGTCATCATGGCGCTGATCTCGCCCTTCTCCAGCATGTCGCCGACGTTGGCGCTCTCGGCGAGCTGTTCGATCTTGACGCCCTTCTCCGGCTCGAACTCGATGTTGTCTTTCTTGCTGAGCATCCAGTGAATCTTGCGCCAGGGCACGTCGAACTCGCTCTGCAAGTCACCCTTGGACAATGTCGCCAAAGTATTTTGAAAACTATGCAGGCCGACTTTTTTGCCGATCAGGTCTTTCGGCTCATTGATGCCGGCGTCGACGTTGATCCACATCTGCGAGTGGCTGAACAGACGGCGTGGGAAAACCGGCATCGCCGTGAAGGGCATGGCGCGGCTCTTGGCCATCAAGTACGAGGACAGCGATACCTCGGCAACATCGAATTCACCTTTTTGCAGCATGCGCTCATGGCGGTCTTCGCCATCGCGCTGGCGGTCCGACTGACCGACGATCAAAACGTTCAAGTCGATGCCTTCGGTTTTCACCGTGCCGTCGAAGAACGGCACATGCCGGTCGTAGTGCGATATCGCGATAGTAAGTTTTGGATTGGCCATATTTCCCCCAAGATTTGTCGTTGCGATCTATTGCTTCTACGGCTTGCGCAGAACGCAGTCAATTGCTTGCAGCAACTCTATTACACTTGGCCGGTCGGCGGGATCTTGGCTGCGATGGGCGAACAAGATATTTCCGTTGCGATCAATCAGGAAGTCGCCGCCGGACTGGTAGATATCGTCGCCCTCGTAATGCTCCGGCTTCATACCACCGCGCAACAGTTTCCAGTACAACTTCAGAGCCGCCGGCGCAAACACTTGAAACCACGACAACCGTTTCAAGGCAAACGCTCGATAGGCCTGGCGCTCGGGATCGGCGAGCATCGTGAACGGCCACTGATGATGCTCTTGATAACGCACCAGCCGAGCCGGGTCGGCGAAGGAAATCACAGCGATAGTAACGCCGCGGCGATCGAACTCGGCATGCCGTCGGCGCACCTCGCCGAGGTGCGCTTGGCAAGGCAGTCAAGCCAGGTGGCGCAGAAAAATCAGCAGGAGATAATTGTCGAACTGTTCGGCGAGATTGACGGGCCTGCCATTGAGATCCAGCAAAGGCAACTGTTCTAGAGAAATGTTTTCCACGTCGTTCGACAATACTCGTGTTGAATTACTAACGTCGTAGATTTGCTCGGTGAGGATAACCGATGTCACCACGAAGGACACAAAGTTCACGAAGGGTTCAGAGAATTCGGATCATTTAAATTCCGAACTTGCTGCCCTTCGTGACTTCGAGACTGTGTCGTAATGAGCAAATGCCCCACATCTGTCATCCCGAGCGCAGCGAGGGATCTCGTGTTTTCAGCCACATACGAAGAAGAGATTTCTCGGCTTCACCTCGAAATGACAGTTGCGACACAGTCTGTTCGTGGTGTAGGGCTAATAAAAACAAAAGGGGCGCCCCGACCTAGCGCCCCTTTTCGTTGAATGGGAATAGTGACTGAAGTCTACCAACGATTGCGGCCACCACCACCGCCACCGCCACCACCGCCACGGCGTTCGCCGCCGCGATCGCCAAAACCGCCGCCGGAACGACGTTCCTGTGGACGGGCTTCATTGACCGTAAGGTTGCGGCCTTCGAAGTCGGTGCCGTTAAGCGCTTGGATCGCTTTTTGCGCTTCGTCGGAATTTGACATTTCGACGAAGCCGAAACCGCGCGAACGTCCGGTGAACTTATCCGTGATCACCCTTGCCGACTCCACCGCGCCGTGGGCCGAAAACAAGTCCTGTAGCTGTGCATCCGTGGTCGCGTACGGCAAACCACCCACGTAAATTTTACTGCTCATGCTCTCTCCTTCTAAACATCTGTTATGGTCTTTGCCCTGAGAACTGATCACCGCTGGCAGCAGAACATGGAGTGATAGACACGCTCTGGTCGGATTGTCCGCGTGGCACCGAACTGCAAGGTAAGACGCCCTAGACCTTCAACTTTGCTTTTTTTGTCACTATCAGAAGGCCCCATACTGATGTGTAGCAAAAGCTTAACTTAAGAGCCCAGCGGCGTGCAAGTCCAAAAAGGGTGAATTTTTAGCCCGGTAACGCCCTCTCGAGCGGTTGCAGAAACGGGGCGTTTCGTATTAATGAGTTCTGATCTTAGTGGAACTCTTGAAGGAGGAGTAGCAGATGTATCAAACCAATCAGTACGAAGGTATGATTGCCGAAACCGTGACCATGCAAGGACATAAAGGCGAAACCATCAACGCTTATATGGCCCGCCCCCTCGGCGCCGGGCCGTTTCCCGGGATGGTGCTGATCCACCATGCGCCCGGCTGGGACGAATGGTATAAAGAATGCACCCGGCGCTTTGCCCATCATGGTTATGTGACGATTTCCCCCAACCTCTATTTCCGCGACGGCCACGGCACCGCGGAAGATGTCGGCGCCAAGGTGCGCGCTGCCGGCGGCATCCCCGACGAGCAAGTGTTGGGCGATCTCGACGGCGCCAATAAGCTGCTCCGCTCACAGCCCTACCTGAACGGCAAGGTCGGCGTCTTTGGCACATGCTCCGGCGGACGCCATGGCTTTCTCGCGGCGTGCCGCTCCAAAGGCATCGACGCGCTGGTCGAGTGCTGGGGTGGCGGTGTGGTCATGAAGGCGGAAGAACTGACGCCCAAAAAACCGGTGGCGCCGATCGACTATACCAAGGATCTCTCCTGCCCGATGATCGGCCTATTCGGCAACGACGATAAATCACCCTCGCCCGAGCAGGTCAATCAGCATGAAGCCGAACTCAAGAAGTGCGGCAAGAACCATGAATTTCACCGCTACGACGGCGCCGGCCATGGATTTTTCTATTACGATCGTCCGGCCTATCGCCAGGAGCAGGCGGTCGACGGTTGGAAGAAAGTCTTGGCCTTCTGCGAGAAACATTTGAAGTAGGCAGCGGAGGATCCAATCATGTGTACAAGCATCACCCATCAAGCAAAAATCTACGGCCGCGGCAAAAAGGGCGAAGAGTGGATCGATCTGAAAGAGTGCAACGTCTCCTACGATCATCCCTACGGCATGCCGCTCGAACATGCGCTCAACATTGACTTCGTCGATGAGTCCAAAGGACCCGCTGCCCGTGTAGCGGTCGAGCTGAGTGTCGACGCGGCGCGCCAGTTGGTAAAAACCATCGAAGCCGTGCTCGCGCAGGCCGAACATCAAGGCGTCTTGGAAGACAAGCACCAAGCCGCCGTCGGATAGTTTGACAAACGAGTTGGGGCGGCGAAGTGAATGCGACACTTCGCCGCCTCGCCTGCCCTTCGCAATCCTCATCCGCTCGCGCTATAGCTGTCGGTAACTTTTCACTTTCATCGATCCCGTCCCATTGGCTAATTCAGAAGAAATAACTGCGAGCGCCGAGGCAGCGCCGACGCGCCCCTGGGCGTCGCTGGCCATCCGCGATTACCGATTGATGTGGATCGCCAGTGTTTGTAACGCCGTGGCGATCCAAGTGCGCAACGTCGCCGGGCTGTATCAGGTGTATGAGATTTCCGGCTCGGCGTTGCAGCTCGGCCTCACCGGATTTTTCCAAGCGTTCCCCTTTGTGATCTTCGGACTGTTCGCCGGCGCGGTGGCCGACGCCTTCGACCGCAAGAAACTCTTGGTCGTTACGGTGGCGATCCAGCTGATTCCGAGCCTGTTGCTCGGCTTCTTGACCATGACCGGAACGATCCAGGTCTGGCATATTTTTACCCTGGGGTTTGTCGGCGCGCTGGTGGAAGTGTTCAACTGGCCGGCCCGATCGGCACTGATCCCGCGCTTGGTGCCGCCGTCGTACATGATGAACGCGGTGACGCTCAACACCATCATCATTCAAACCAGCTTTCTCCTGGGACCGGCGTTAGGCGGTGTACTCATCGACCAGAGCGGCCTGGTCAGCACCTACTTTCTAACCATAGCCATGTTCATCCCTTCGGGCATCGCGATCTTCTCCATGCGTACTTCCGGCGTCCCCGAAGGCGAGCGGCGCCGGGTAAATTTGAAAAGCATTTTCGAAGGCATCGAGTTTATCTGGATTCAAAGAATCATCTTGTCACTGTTTCTGCTCGACTTCGGCGTCACCTTAGTGGGCTTTTACAAGCCGATCCTGCCGATCTTCGCCGCGGATGTTTTTAAAACCGGCGCCTCCGGCTTGGGCATCCTCTACGGCGCGCCGTCGCTCGGCGCCATCGTCGGCTCGGTGGTTCTGCTGATGATCGGCAATGTCAAGCGAATGGGCGTGCTGGTCGTCTGCGCCGCCGTTGTCTTTGCCGCCAGCCTGGCGCTTCTGGGCGTGTCCAATTGGTTTTGGATGGCGGTGGGCACGACGCTAGTCTTGGGCTTCGCCGACTCGGTGAGCGTCGCGATCCGCCGCACAGTGGTGCAAATGCTCGCCCCCGACGGCATGCTTGGGCGCGCGTCGAGTCTTATCACCGCCTTCGCCCAAGCCACCAACGGCTTGGGCGCCGTCCTCGCCGGCTTCGCCGCCCAACAAGTCGGTGCCCCCAACGCGCTCTTGCTCGGCAGTGCGCTCTGCTTGCTGATGATCCTGGGAATCTGCTTGGCGATACCGCAATTGTGGCGCTATCGGTCGTAGCGCTCCGCGTTCGCGGAGGTTCAAAAAATTCAAGCCGTTCGAATCGTTCAAAACGTCCGAACCGCCATTATCTTAAACGGCTTGAACGATTTGAACTAATCGAACGGCTTGAACCTGTTCAGTACTAGCGAACTTTGACCCGGCCCTTCTTTAACTTCTCACCGGTTTCAAAGTGGCGGCCTTCGACGGCTAGCTGCGCTTCTTTGTCGAGCTCTTCGCTCCACTGGCCGAGCGAGTAGCCGAACCAAGGCGATTGCGGCCGCAACTTCGGCAATTCCAGCTCTTCCCAAATCTTGCGCGCGTTCTCCATGTATTCGCGTTTGGGCAGCGACACCGGCGGGAACGGTTCCTTCAAAATCGCGTTGCATAGCATCGCGGACTCGTCCGCCGGCAAATGGTACGACACCACGTCGGTGCCCTTGACGTCATGCTCGTATAGGAACGGTGGAGCATGGCCCTTTTCCATGCCGGGAACGATATGAACATCCTTGTGCGGTTTCATGCGGTAACACATCGCCCAAAATACCGCGGCTTCGTTGGACGGGTCGATATCCTCATCCACCGCGACGACGATCTTGCCGACACCGGGATGAAACGAGCAGGCGGCGTGCAGCGCGCGCCACACTTCGGCTTCATTAGGCTTGCGCATTTGAATGATGACCAGCTTGTAAGTGTTGGTGAGCGGCTCGTGCATCTCGACGCGCAGGACTGAAGTAATGCGGCACTCGTCGCGCAGATGCACCAGCATCAAGCGGTCGTAACCGATTTTACGGATGACCGACGATTCGCTCGGCGTCAATTGGCTCAGCCACGAACGTGTAAATCGCGTCTTTGCGGTAAGTGATCGCAGTCACATCCATGAACGGATTCAATTGGCGCGGATGCATGTAGCCATGCGATTCGCCGAACGGTCCCTCGGGCTCGATGAATTCCGTGTTCAAATAGCCTTCGACGACAATCTCGGCATCCGCCGGCACCATGATGTCGTGGGTCTTGCACTTCACCATCGGGATCGGCTCGCCGGCCAATCCGCCGGCCACGCCCATCTCATCGACGCCGTAAGGAATCTTCTGCACCGACACATAGGACACGATCGGCGGAGCGCCGATCACCAGCGCGGCGGGCAGATGCACGCCCTTCTGCACCGCCTTCTGCCAGTGCAAGTAAATATCCTGGCCCAATCCCGAGGGAAACACGCCGACGCGCTTGCCGGCTTTGATCTCGCCGCGGTAGTTGCCGATGTTTTGAATCCCGGTGTCGAGATCGGCGGTGATCCAGTGCGAGCAAGTCGTGTACGGACCGTTGTCGAATCCCGGCGTCGAGATCGGCACCGGGAAACGGTCCAATCCGCAGCCTTCTTTGTCCAGTTCAGCACCTTGAATCACGACTTCCTGGCACTTGGCGTTGGTCACGGCAATGGGATTGATCGGCTCGGCCAGAGCTTTTTTCCACATCGCGTCCATTTCTTCGGCGCTGTTGCAGCCCATGCCGAGATAATAAATCTCCGGCTTGCCCGCCAAAGCGCCGACGACGACGGGCATATCATACTTGCGCCCCTTGGCATCGGTGACGTTCTCAAAGAGCCAGGCCCGGCGGTCTTCTTCCGACAGGCCACGATACTGCCAACGCACTAATGGATGGAGTTCGGTGTCCTTGTTGATCAAGCGCGTGATGCGCCTGAGCAAACCATGCTCTTCGAGATTCTTCAGATGCTGATGTAAATCGAAATACGGCATTCTGTAAATCTCCCCTCTTCAAATGAAACAATCTGAATGGAATATCCGATCGATCCCGGCAGGTCAACAAGCAAGGGAACGCGTCAGGGGTAAAGGGTAAGGAGTAGGCGTCCGCCCGCTCCCAGAGCTGATCATTTTTGTTTATCTGGTGTCTGACTTCCGAATGGATTGAAAGTCTCACACGCAATGGGAGTAAGGCAATTTGAATACCCATAGCGCAAATGAATCTACGAAAGGGGTTGCGCCTCACCTGACTCCTTACTGTTGCTTCCCGTATTTGCTCGCGAGCTGGGTGAAGAATCCCTCGCGTTCGAGGTCGGTGAGAATAGTCTTATCGACGAAGTCGGCGGCTTTCTTGCCGCGAAACTCCGGCAGCGTCTCTTTCAGGTTTTCGATCTCGGTCTGAATCACGTCTTCCATGGGAAACGGCTTGGTCGGCAGAAAGTCGACGACGTAATTTTTATAAAGATTGTCCAACCGGCGCGGATCGTTCTCGCGCATATGCTTGCGAAAGCTCGCCAGCGCGATGTTTTTATTCGCCCGCCCCAGCGCGATCGCCTCGCAAAACGCCATCATGAAACCGCGCGCCCATGCACGCTGGTTCTTCAAAAAATCGCGCTTCGCCGACAGATCGCTGGCGCTGGTGTATATGCCCAAGTCTTTCAAATCCGATAGGACCGATATCTTGAGGCCCTTCTGTTCGGCTTCGTAAAGATTGTCCGGACTCACCAAAGTCGCGTCGATTTTGCCTTGGATCATGACCAGCACCCGCTTGTTCGACTCGGCCAAACCGGTGGCGAGAATGTTCACGTCTTTGCCCGGTGTCAAACCAAGCTTTTGCAGCGCGCGCTTGGTGGCAAACTCAACAGTTGTACCCGGCCGGCTGATGCCGATCGTTTTACCGCGCAACTGTTCGATCGTGGTAATTGATGGATGCGCAGCCAACTTCCACGCCGACGGCCCGAAGGTGCCGATGATCGCAAACGGCAAACCCTTGGCAGCGGAAACCATGGTTGTCGAACCCGGCGCGCCAAGAATCTCGACATCGCCGCTGGCCAATGCGCCAATCGCCGCATTGCCCGCGGCGATCACAACTAAATTGACGTTCAAGCCGTACTTCTCAAACAAACCGGCATCCTTGGCGATCCACAAAGGAATGCGGCTGCCGGTGACCGAAGCGTAGGAGACATTGAGAGTTTCAAGCTGCTGGGCGAATGTGACAGTGGTCAAACAGATGGACGCGATTGTTACGAACGCCCAGATGTAGCAACGAAGCGCAAACTGCGCTCCGCCTCCGACTCCTTCCCCCTCGACGGGGGAAGGCAGGGATGGGGGTGCTGCGCACGCCATCGAAATATTGGGCACCCTCACCTTTGTCCTCCCCCATCGAGGGGGAGGATTTATCTGAGAAGCGCCGTCTAGGAATCGACTCATCTTACTTGGGAATTCAACCGATCGCAGATTTTGTAATTGGTATTCTATCAACTCTCCCCCACCACAAAATACCGATAAATAATATCGCTGCGGGTTTCTTGATTCTCCCAACGGAAGCGTGCCGCGGCGAGCGCTTTTTGCTGTTGTTCCGCGGTTAGACAATATTTTTTGAGAATCGCTTCGTTGATATCGCCGTGCTCGTCATTGGCGTCGCTGTGCACTTGGAAAAACAACAGCGCATCTTTGGGCAAGCCATAGTGACGTGTCCACGCCTCGCCTTCGCCCAACATGCCTTCCTCTTTGTGCTCAGCTTTCGGGGTGTAGCGCTTCCACATCCGCCCTTCGGTGGCATAGGTCGCGGCCACGCCTTCCAGCCAAGTCTGGTGCTTGGCAAAATTGAAAACCGCGTCGACCGTGTAACGATACACCGGCAGCACTTCGTCGAAACTCTGCATCACTGCGCGCGAGATGCCCAGCGCGTCGGCAATCTTTAGCCACATGTCGTAATGCGGCCCCAACTGGCCGCCGGCGACATCTTGCCCCTCCTCGTCGATATATTTGCGCAGCAGCATGCGGCGCGCGTCGGAGATCGGACAGTTGGCGATCACCTGGGCGTCCTTGCGGTTGATGTTGGCGAGAAAGTAGTAACGGTTCTTGACGTACTCGATCAGCGCGCGACGCGATACCTTGCCCTGGCTCAGCGCGACGCGCCAAGGGTGCGGCTGTTTGATGCGCCCTTCACGCACGTAGCGGCGCCGCTCCTGCCAAATCGCTGCGATAAATTGGTCCGCTGGCAGAGCGGCGCCGTTGAAATTCGCTGTCATTCTTCAGTCCCCACACACTTCAAGATGAATTTGTTCAAGCCGTTCAACCGCTTCGCTCCGTTCAATCGCTGGCGCTTCGTTCAACCCCCACCTCGGTCCTCCCCCGCGGCGCGGGGGAGGAAGAATTCGACTAAGACAGTTAGACGAATTGAACCTCCGATAACGGCTTGAACGGAGCGACGTGAACGGAGCCCCGCGATTGAACGGTTTGAACGTGTTTTTTTATTGATACAAACTTTTAAAAAACCCGCTGTCCTCGAAGCGCTTACAAAAGCTCATATCCACCTGTTCGTCGGCCTTCAGCTGCGAGGCCTTGGCGTTGATGCCGTGTTGCGCCATGAGCGTAGTGACGGCGTTCATGCCCTCGATGGACGGGCAAGGCCGGCGCGGCAGCGCAGCCACCAAGCCCTGATACGCCTTCTCCGTTTGCTCGGGCTTGCTCAAACGCAAATTGCGCCCGAGGCTTTTCATCACTACGTCTTTATTAGCGGGCTTATGAATGTACGCCACGCCTTCCGCCGTCGCCCTGGTGATATTTTCCGCCAGTTGCGCATTGCTCTTGATCCAGGCGCGCGAAAAAACCAGCCCGGAGGATTGAAACTGCACCTTTTCTTTCCCCAGGTCGACCAACACGCGATAGCCTTCGCCGAGCACTTGTTGGCCGATTTCCGGCGACAGAACGGTGGCATCGACGCTGCCGGACCGCAGCGCCCCCATGCGTTCCGGGACACCGCCGATACCGAGCAAGACGATATTGTCGCGGCGCGGCACCAAACCGAGGTGATCTAACGCCACATACGCCGCCATCGACGCCGACCCGGCTGGCGTGCCGATGCCGACTTTCTTACCCTTGAGATCCTCGCCGCTCTTGATCGTCGGCTTCGCCAGAAACAAATAGTCGAGCTGATTCTCCAGGCCAAGCACCATCGCGAAATCGCCGCCGCCGGTATTGGCGTTGACCACATGGGTGCCGCCGACAAGACCGACTGGAACCTGCCCGGCGAGCATCGCCTGCATCGCCCGCCCTGCGATGATGAACACCAACTCCGCCTCAATGCCGTACTTGCGAAAAATCCCCTGCTCCTTGGCGATCCACAACGGCTCGACGTTATTACTTATCGCCCCATGGGCGATCAAAACCTTGGTCGGCTCGGCGGCGTGAATCGCCGGTATAAGCAGAAAGCTGGCAATTATTATCGACACGCACAGGCGCACCAAAACCATTCTCAATTTTCCATTATCCATTTTCAATTTCTTACTTACGATTTCCACCCATGCACCGTGACGTCTACCAGCTGCCCCACCGGATCGCGCACACCCATCTCGGCGAAGCGGCCGTCTTTGGGTTTTACGTCCGCTTGTTTTTGCGCGCCGGAAACTTCGGCGTTTTTGAGCGTCCAGTCCATGTCTTCGACTTGGAAGCCGAAGTGGTCGATGCCTTCACGCCCACCGCGCGCCGGCAGCACCGCCATGTTGATATAACCGTCGGTCAAGTAGATCGCCCGATTGCCGTCGTCGCGCACCGGGCCGCGCCAGGCTTCGGTCATGCCGAAAGTCTGCTTATAGAAATTCGCCGCTTTCTCCTGATCCTCTACCTTGATCGCGATATGTCTGATCTTCGCCATGGTTCGATCCTCCTGTTTATTGTTTAGCCAATTTATCTATGAAACCACTCTTTTTTAACTCATCGAGAATACTGTTGTTGATGTAACCCGCGGGAATCTGCTGCCCCGGCGGGTTCATCATTTCCAACTCGGTTTGTAACGATTCTTCGTCGGCGATAGGGTATCGGCTTGATGTTGGCGCGCAGATCGTCGCACCATTGGGAAATATGCTCCTCGCTGGTGCCGCCCATGTATTTGGCCAAGAGCCGCGCGGTGCCGGCTTTATTGGTCATAAAAAAACGCACGGTTTCGAGATACGCCTGCATGAAACGCAGCACACCAGCGCGATCGGTTTTGATCTTACGGTCCGTGGTCGTCAGCGGCGCGTCGGTGCCACGCATGCCCAGCTCTTTGGCGCTGCCGCCTTTCAAGGGTTTGGCCCGCCCGCGAAAAACCAACAGCAAACCGGAATCGCCGAGCACGCCGACTTCGATCCGGCCCGATTCCAAACCCTGTGCGACGCCCGGCGTACCACCCATTTGGAGAATCGTCACTTCAGATTCTTTAATGCCCGTTTTACGCAGCGCCGCGCGCAAAAACGTATCGCCTCCGGAACCGTACTGCGTCACGCCGATGATCTTGCCTCTGAGCTCGCTGAAACTATTGAGCTTGGAATCAGGCCGGAGGAAAACGCGCTGGGCCGACACGTTGGCGAGTGTCGAGAGGATCGTCACATCGGCTCCCTGGGCGCGCGCGCGCAAGGAAGCCGGCGCGCCGGCGGCGACGTAATCTAAATCGCCGGCGATCAATGCCTGAATCGTCCGCGGCGTGCCCGGAATCAAGATCACGTCAGCGGTAAAACCGTACTTCGCCAGCATGCCGGAATCCTTGGCCAGGTGGAGCATCCCTTGGCTGGGATTGATCGCCACATGGGCGAGCATGAGCTTCTCGGCGACCGAGTCACTCGGCAGCAAAGCGCCGAGCACGGCAAGACACGCTATGAGCTTAATCATAATTCCTCGCCTCTGCATTTACTGCCGTCCGGGGGCCAAGTCAATGGAATTAGCGCTTGACCGCCCCGCCCACTTGGCGTACGAAATCGATATCTTTCAAAACCAGGGGGACGATTCATGCCTTTACATGTAAAAAGCAGCGACGTGAAGGAATATCAAAGGGATCAATCGGGCGAAGCCGGTACCGGCCGGATGGTCGTCCGCAAAGGCCATGGCAACGAGTGCAGTTTAATGATCGCCACGCGCAAGCCGGGCTATCATACCAAGCCACATGAACATGAATCCGAACAGATCAATTACGTGCTCGACGGCGAGATCTGGTTTTTCGTCAAAGACAAGGGCTTTCTCTGCAAGAAAGGCGACTTCCACCGCGTCCCGGCCAACACCGTGCACTGGGCTTACAATCGCTCCGATAACGATTGCACAGTGGCCGAAGCCCACGCCCCGGCACTTCTCGGCGTCCAGGCCGGCAGCACTCACGTCGGGCTCTTCGATGACGGCGAAACCCCCAACGTGCGCGGCCCCGGCGTCAACAAGTTTGTCCCCTTCAATCAAGATGGCGCGGAGGCCAAATATTTTAGCAAGTAACAGGCACGCCGTGCGGCGAAAAGTTATTCTCTGGCGACGGGCGGCATATGTCCTATATGTCGTATTGGTCCTATGCCGACCCGGCGCGGCCCAGGAGCTGCGCCGCATCCACTACGGCACGACGACTTCGACCGCGCATCTGCCTATCTGGGTGGCCAAGGACGCCGGCCTGTTCGCTAAAAATGGCTTGAACGTCGAGCCGGTGCAGATCCGCGGCGGCGCCTTGATCACCATGGGCATCATGAGCGGCCAATTACAGTTCTCCGGCGCCGGCGCCGAATCCATCGTCGCCGCGCGCATCGAAGGCGGCGACGTGGTTCTGCTCGCCTGTCCAGCTGACTCCGATCCGGTCTATTTGATAGCCCGTCCCGGCACCAAATCGCCGGCGGAACTGAAAGGCAAAGCCACGGCGGTCACCAGGCTCGGCTCGACCACCCATTTTTATTTGCGCGCGGCGTTGCGCCAGGTCGGCATCGATCCGGAAAAGGACGTGACTATACTCCAGCTCGGTACCGGCACCGAGTCTGTGACCGCGCTGGAGAACGGCCGCATCGCCATGGCGGCGCTAACGATTCGTTACGCGCTGCCACTAATGCAAAAGAACTGGCCGATGTTCGTCGACTTGAGCACGACCGATCTCGTCTATCCGGCCTCCTGTGTCGCCAGCAGCCGAGCGTTCGTCAAAGCCGAACCTAAAGTGGTGGACGATTTCTTGCGCGCCTACGTCGCGGCGATCCAGCTGATCAAAAAGGATTCAGCGTTCGCTGAAAAGACCTTCGCAAAATGGCTCCGAGAAAAAGATCCGTACTTGATCAAGAAAACCGTTGAGTCCTACAGCAAGATTTTCAAGCTGGCGCCCTACGTGCCGGATAAAGGCATCGAGACCGTCATGAAAGACCTCGCCAACCGGCGCGCGGTTGCCAAAGAATTTATCGGCCGGCCGGAACTATTTCGCGACAACGGCCCATTAGAGAAAGTGCTGTCACGCCAATGAAACAAAAGAACTTTGCATTGACTCAAATCCGATCCCCTCGTCCGTTGGGACAGGCCTGCCCTGAGCGAAGCCGAAGGGGCAAGGATGAGGGCTCCGAGAAACCGATCATGAGAACTTCAAGAATCACAAGTGTGATATTTCTCGTTCTTATCGGTCTGACATTGTTTGCACGACCCACCCATGCCCAAGAGCCCCGCCGTATCCTTTACGGCGTGTCCACTTCGATCTCGCACTTGCCAGTCTGGGTCGCCAAAGACACCGGCCTGTTTGCCAAGAACGGCTTGAACGTCGAACCCGTGCAGATTCGCGGCGGCGCGCTCAGCACCATGACGATCATGAGCGGCCAAGCCGTGCTCTCCGGGGTCGGTGCGGGATCGGTGGTGGCCGCGCGCGTCGAGGGCGGCGACATTGTCTTGCTCGCCTGTCCGGCCGATCTCGAACCGGTCTATCTGATTGCGCGCCCGGAGATTAAATCGGCGGCGGAACTCAAGGGCAAGGCGGCCGGCGTCACGCGCCTCAACTCGTCGATCCATTTCTACCTGCGCTCCGCGTTGCGCATGGTCGGCATCGATTCCGATAAAGAGATGACGCTGCTCCAGCTCGGTGGCAGCGCGGAGATCTCCAGCGCGCTCGAAGGCGGCAGAATCGCTGCCGCCGCATTGACCATAAAAGACACGCTGCCGTTCATGCAACGCAATTGGCCCGTGTATGCCGACTTGAGCAAATCCGATCTGGTCTATCCTTCCTCCTGTGTGACCAGCACCCGCGCCTTCGTCAAAGCCGAACCCAGAACCGTCAACGCTTTTCTCAACGCCTACGTGAGCGCCCTGCAGCTAGTCCGGAAAGATCCAAAGCTCGCCGAACGGACCTTGGTCAAATGGATAAAGGAAAAAGAATCGCCGAACTTGTCAAAGTCCGTCGAAGCCTTCGTCCGTTTGTTCAAAGCCGTGCCCAACGTGCCGGACAAGGGCATTGAAAACATCCTTAAAGATCTGGTCAATCAACGTCCAGTTCCAAAAGAATTCCTCGGCCACCCAGAACTGTTCCGCGACAACGGCCCATTGGAGCGCGCTCTGCCGAAATAATGTTGTTAAGGCACGTACACCGGAAATCACTTACTCGCGCTCTGCGTATCCAACCCCCTCGCCCGCTTGCGGGAGAGGGCGGGGGTGAGGGTAAGCGCTGCTGGAACCTCACCGTTGTTTTGTGCCTGCTGATTGTCGCGCTGTTAGTTCCCGTAAGCACTCACGCCCAGGAACTCCGCCGCATCCTTTACGGCACAACAGCATCGCCGTCACACATGCCGATATGGGTCGCCAAGGACGCCGGTCTATTCGAGAAAGCGGGCTTGAACGTCGAGCCGGTGCAAATCCGCGGCGGCTCGTTGATTACCCTGGCAATCATCACCGGCAACTTGCCGTTCTCCGGCGCCGGCGCCGAATCAGTCATCGCCGCACGCGCCGCCGGCGGTGACGTCATTCTGCTCGCCTGCCCGGTCGACACCGATCCCGTCTATCTGATCACCCGGCCGGAAATTAAATCGCCCCAAGAACTCAAAGGACTATCGAGCGCGGTGACCCGCTACGGTTCGACGACGCATTTCTATCTGCGCGCCGCCCTCAAACATGTCGGACTGAATCCGGAAAAAGACATGTTGATCTTACAAATGGGCGCCGGCCCCGAAATGGCGCTGGCACTGGAACGCGGCGTCATCGCCGCCGCCGCGCTGACCACGCGCTACGCCATGCCCTTCTTGCAGAAGGGTTGGCCGGTGCTCGTCGATTTGAGCACCACCGACCTAGTGTACCCGTCATCTTGCGTCACCAGCAGCCGGGCGTTTATCCGCGCCGAACCCAAGGTGACCGAAGACTTTTTGCGCGCCTACGTCGCGGGAATTCAACTGATCAAGAAAGATCACCGCTTCGCCGAGAAATCCTTCGCCAAATGGATGCGTGAAAAAGACCAGGCGGTCACCAAACGCACGGTCCAAGCCTACGCCAAGATATTCAAGTCCAACCCCACGGTCCCCGACAAAGGCATCCAAAACGTCATCCTCGATCTCGTCAAAGCCCGCCCCGACTTCAAAGAGTACATCGGCTGGCCGGAACCGTTCAGGGAGAATGGACCGTTGGAAAAGGCACTGCGGGAAAGATAAGAATTGGAGTAATGGAGTGCTGGAGTGGTCAAGTGGTGGGTCTCCGAATCCGGACGTACTACTCCAACATTCAAGCGCGCCATTACTCCAATCCACTCCGCCTCACTTCCACTCTAGAAACTCTAATCGCACGCCCTGCGGCCCTTCGAAAAAACAAACTCTGCGCCCGTCCGGCAGGACGCGTTCTTCGAGAATCTTGATTCCCGCCGCTTTGATTTTGTTCACTTCTCCGTCGAAGTTATTGGTATCGATGGCGACATGTTCGAGACCCATGAACTGATCGAGTTGCTGGTCTTCGAGGAACTGCGTGACGTTGAGTTCCACTCCATGCAGGTCGAGCCGGTAGCTCTTGCCGCCGTCGGGACGAGTGGTCTCCTTGGCGATCTTCGCGCCGGTATACTCGACGTAGAAATCAGCGGTCTTCTTGGGATCCGGCGTCTTGAGATGAAGATGATTGATTCGAAAAGCCATGGCAACCTCCTTAAATTTAATGCTTTAGCATAGTTCGAATTTTCTGGGGCTTGAGCAAATTTCCCTGTCTCGGATTCGGCTCTTTCTCTCGCTAAGGCGCCAAGTTCGGAATCCTTGTCTTTTCGATCGGACGGCGAAATCTCCGTTGGATCCCTCGCTTTCCTTCTGGATGACGGGCATCGGCCCGTCACCTTTGCACCTTGGCGCCTTTGCGGGAGACAATCCGGCTTCCGGGTGCGACTGGGCCACACTGAGCGATGCGCCAACTCTTACTCCGCCTCAGCGCTTAATTGCAATCGCTCCGCGAATTCATTGCAACCGTTTCCCCGCAAGTCGAACTGAGGTAAGTTAGCGCGACTTACATTCACGATCGCACTTCATGAAAGCCCAACTCTTCGCGCTTCTCACCGCATTCGCCTTCGCCTGCTCCAATGTGTCGGTCAAGCGCGGCTTTGCATTTACGACACCGCTGACGGCCACCTTCGTGTCGCTGGCGATTCACAGCGTAGTCCTCTGGATCGCGGTATTTGCCACCGGCGGCATCCCGCCGGTTGCGACCGGCGCTGTAATTGCCATCGCCATCACCGGCTTGCTCCAGCCCGGCATCCGTCATTTTCACTATACCGGCATCCACAAGATCGGCACGTCGCGGGCAGTCACGTTGAGGAATTCGTATCCGTTTCTCACCGTGATCGCGGGCATCGTTTTTCTCGGCGAGCCATTGACGCTCTTGGGCATGGCCGGAACGCTGCTGGTGGTCGGCGGCATCATCCTGACTTCGTGGCGCATGGACCGTAACGTGCCCTCGTTCCGCTGGGTCTATCTTTTTTATCCCATCGCCACCGTGCTGCTGACGACCATCGTTCATCCGCTGCGGCGCTATGCGCTGCTGCAATCCCACGAACCGCTGCTGCTTGCCGCTCTTGTCGGTCCGATTGCGCTACTCTCCTTTGCCGCTTTCTACGCGTCGCCAGCTTGCCCCGACAAACTGGTGTGGGACCGCCGCGCCTTTTGGCCGCTGGTTCTCTCAGGGATATTTGAAACCCTCGCCGTGCTGTTCATGCTGGTGGCATTTGCCTCGGGACCGGTCTACATCGTCTCGCCGATCTCGGCGACCGTGCCGATCTGGACGCTAATGATCGGCGCACTGTTTCTCCGCGAAGTCGAACAGATCAACTTCGCGACCATCGTCGGAACGGTTTTAGTGGTGGCGGGCGTGATCGTGATCTCGCAAGTGTAATAGCACTCGTGTTCGTGACTCGTGAGCGTGATCATTATCCGGATCGAACACGATCACGAGACCGGCTTACCCCAAGCCTTCAAAATCACATTAGCGATATTAGCCCCGCGGATCGCAACCAATTTTTCGCCAGTTTCCGCCGTCGCCGCTTGCGGCCAGCCGAAGTAGCCGCGGCCATCGCTAATGCTGCCATAATCTTTGGTTTCATTGCGAAATGCCTCGACGTCGTAATCGAAGTTGGGCGTTAGCTCGCCGATAATTTCCCGCTTCACCAACTCGGGAAAACTGTGCAGCGCCACCGAAGTCTCCGACTCGCCGCCATGCCCCTCGCGATCCGGCCGCGGGCTTTGGTAGAATTGCTTGACGCCGTCACGGTAACAGGCCGCGGTCATTTCAGGATCGTGCGCGAAGCCGACGACCAAAACCTTGAAATCGTGCTCTGAGGCGAGAATCGCCCGGGCGTCGTCGAGCGCTTTCATATGATGCAGATCGCGATGGCCGTTGAGAATGACGAGACGGTTCAGCCCATGGCGCGCGAGCGACCGGCCGATTTCGACGACCATCGAGCGTAACGTCTCCGGCTCCAGCGATAATGTTCCTGGAAAGTCGATGGCCGCCCGCGCCACGCCGTAGTTGATCGTCGGCGCGACCACGACGTCATAGCCGGCCGCTTCCAAGTGCGGTGCCGCCGATGCGGTGTAAACTTCCGCCGCAAAGGAATCCAAACCCAGCGGCAAATGCGCGCCATGCTCCTCGACCACGCCGACCGGAAGAATCGTCAGCGCCCGGCCGCCGTCGGCCAACCGCTTCACTTCAGTAAAAGGAATTTTGGCCAATTCAAACATCTCGCACCTCGGTTCAGCCGACGGAGTGATGGAGTATTGGAGTAATGGAATGTTGATTCAATCGCCCGACGCTCCATCACTCCAATCCGATAATCTCTGTCTCTGTCTCAACTCTCTATCACCGTCCTACCGGAACATCTCGCGAAACTTTTTGCCCCAGTTCTCCATTTCGTCATTGGTCGGCAGCTTCATGGTGACGATCTGATCGTCCTTCACGTCTTTTTTGAATTTGTGCTCGACCTCGGGGTGAAACACATATTCGCCGGTCTCGCCGACAACGCGCTGGGCCTCGGCGCCAAGAAAGTAATCGGTGAACAGCTTGGCGGCGTTGGCATGGGGCGCCTGCTTGTTGATGGCGATAAATCCCACCGATGCCAGATACTTCGGCATGCGCACATACTCGATGGGGCCGGGATATTGGAACTTGTCCTTGATGTAGCCGATGGCGACCGGGATCTCACCGCTGGTCATCGGTTGAATCAGATCCGCCAGGCTGCGGCCGACGCGCGGCTCTTGTTTCGCCCAACCCTCGACCAACTTTAACCACTTGGGACCGTAAAGCTTGTCGAGGCTCAAAACAAATTGCAGCGTGGTCACGTGAATGCCGGGGTTGGCAATGCCGAATTTGCCTTTCCACTTGGGCTGTAATAGTTCGTCAAAAGACTTCGGCGCCTCCTCGGCTTTCACCATCTGATAGTTGTAGTTAATGCCGTAGGGCAAGACACGCCAAGCGGTCATGCGCATATCGGGATCGCGAAACTGTTTTGGATAACCTTTAGCCGCCGGCGGATCGAAGACTCCGAGAATACCCTTTTCGTCGAGCGCCTGCATCACCGCTTCGTTGCCGAGCGTCGAGTCGAAGATCGGCCGGCCGGCGCGCGCCTCGGTGAGCACGCGGTTGACGATCTCGGTGGCGTCGCCGCGCCAATGTTTGACCGCGATGCCGTACTTCTTTTCGAAAGCATCGCTGATGCGCTTGACGATGGTGACCGGCAACGCACCGTAAAACGCCACCTCGCCTTCCTTCTTGGCCGCCTCGATCTGCTGCGGCGTAATCTGTCCGTGGCTTGCTTGAACAAAAATGATGGCAACAAACAGATACACCGCTGCCAATATGCGAATGCTTGTCATAGCTCCTCCAGATGCAAACTATATAGGCTCAACAATTTCGATAAACTGTTGCCTCATTCTCTGGCATTCCCGCGAGAAGCGGGAATCCAAGTTCGTTATGTTTTTGCACGACAATTAGCCTCGATGCCCGCGGGCGCGGGCAGGACAGACACGCCCGTTGCGACAGCAGTTTTACTCTTGCCCGATGAAGCAGTCAAAAGCCACCGGCTTTGCTTGACTCCCACAGCGAACTAGGTCAACTCATAGAAAACAAAATTCTCTCCAGCCAAAATCAAACTGAATTACCCTCTGCTTTAATTCGAGGGCTTCTGAATTTGTCGGCTGGAAGTCGACTCTTGTATTCGTCATTCCGGCGCAGGTCGGAATCCAGATTTTTTTGTTTTCCAGCACAGGCAAAGATGGATGCCGGCCTGCGCCGGCATGACAAACCTTCTCTTCGCCTGAGGGCGAGGGATTTCAACCAACCCCTAAAGGGACATTAACCCAGTGGCATCCGCGCAAATACAGCAGCAAATAGACAACTCGAATCGCAATTTCGCCGCCGTCGGCGTCATGGTGGTGATTTTTCTTTTCGCCATCGACGCCACCATCGTCAGCACGTCGATGCCGACCATCGTCGCCAGATTAGGCGGTTTGGACCTCTATAGCTGGGTGTTTTCGATCTACATGCTGACCTCGGCGCTGACCACGCCGGTCTTCGGCAAACTCGCCGACCTATACAGCAAGCGCCGCTTGATGCTTATCGGCATCGCGATTTTTCTCATCGGCTCGACCCTGTGCGGCGCGGCCCAGAGCATGGAAGCGATGATCGTTTTCCGCGCCGTCCAAGGACTCGGCGGCGGCGCGATTTACGCGCTGTCGTTTATCGTCATCGGCGTCATCTTTCCCGCCGACCAACGCGCCAAGATGCAGGGCTTGATCAGCGGCCTCTGGGGCGTGGCATCGGTCCTCGGTCCGCTTGCCGGCGGCGTCATCGTCGAACACACCAGTTGGCGCTGGATCTTTTTCGTCAACTTGCCGCTGATCGCCATCGCCACCGCTCTCATAGTCATCGGACTCAAAGAGAAGCCGAGCGAGCGCCGCCGGACCAAACTCGATCTCATGGGCGCGGCGGCTTTGCTGATCGGCCTGCTGCTCATTTTCTACGCCCTCGCGCAAAGCGCCCACGCCCATCGGGCGATCACCGGCGAAACCGCCGGCTTCATCGGCGCCGGTGTGCTCGTCCTGATGATTTTCTATTTCATCGAGCGGCGCGCAGCCGAGCCGCTCCTGCCGCTCGACTTGTTCGCCAGCGGCCTCTACAAGGCCTCCACGGTGGTCGCGACGCTTAGCGCCATGGGCGTATTTGGCGCGATCAGCTACCTTCCGCTTTATCTGCAGGGGGTACTTGGCTTCGCCGCTTCGCGTGCCGGTCTGGTGATACTGGTGCTCAGCAGTTTCTGGACGGTCGGCAGCTTAGTCGCCGGCCGCTGGATCAACACTATCGGTTATCGCGCGGTCGCCGGTCTGGGTGCGGCGTTGCTGAGCCTCGGCTATCTGCTGTTTGTCGCGCCGCTGTTCGGCAACGGCGTCGCCGCGGCAATTGCCAGCGCGAGCGCCATCGGTCTAGGGATGGGCATGGCCAATCTGACGACCCTGGTCGCGGCGCAGAGCGCGGTGGCGCCGCAACGCATCGGCGTCGCCACTTCGACGATCATGCTGTTCCGCACCTTCGGCAGCGCCTTTGCGGTGAGCCTGATGGGCACGGTGATGCTCGCACGCATGCAACAAACGCTTAGCCAACTACGCGCCGCCCATGCGCAAGTGGACGAAACTCTCTGGAACAAGCTCGCCAATCCGCAGAATCTGCTCGAGCCCGTCACGCGCGCGCAGATCCCCGCGGAGCTTTTGCCGAGCTTGACCGCAAGCCTCGGCGATGCCTTGTGGTGCGCCTTCCTCACCGGTTTGGTGCTCATGCTACTGGCCGTCGGCGCAAGCTTTTTTATGGCGCGCGAATCTACCGGCGAGAGCTCCGGACAAAATGGCAAATCGATTTGACAGCCGGCGCCTCTTGACTGTAAACCCAATCTGATCCGACAAACGTCAGATAGACGATCGAACATGAGCGACTCATCCACCACCGTCGAAGCAACCAGTCGCGGCCGGCGCCGCGACAGCCACGCTGGAAGCGACGATTCACCAGAAGCGAGTCGCCCTCGGTTTGATCAGCAGCTGCCATGTCTTGAATCATCTTCAATACAGCATCACGTCGGTAATTTTTCCGGTGATGATGACCGAACTCGGCTTCGGCTTGGTCGGCTTGGGCTTCATTTCAGCCTTGTCGAGTTTCGTCGGCCAAGGACTGCAGGTGATCTACGGCTTTCTGGCGAACTTCTTCAAACGCAGTACCATGCTCGCCCTCGGCAATGTCGTCGTCGGCATCACCGCCATGTCGCAGTATTTCATCGGCAGCTATCCGCAACTGGTCGTCGCCCGCGTCGCCATCGATGCCGGCTCCAGTCCGCAGCATCCCCTCGGGTCGAGCATCTTGTCGCGCTACTACCCGCAATCACGCGGCTGGGCGCTGACGTTTCATCATTCGGCGGGCAATCTCGGATCTTTCATCGGGCCGGCAGCGGCATCCTTCGCCCTGCTTTATATGGATTGGCGCAGCGCTTTTGTCCTGTTCGGCGCCCTCAGCTTGATCATGGGGCTCACGCTGTTCGCCGTGCGCGACCATGCCGGCGGCGCCAATGAAATCGCCGGCGGCAGGAAAAAAGCCAAAGCCGGCTTCGACGCCTATCTTCAATGCTTGAAGAACCGCAACATCCTGTTTACCTCGTTGGTGCTGATGGCCGGCGCGGCGGGTCGCGGCACCGGCGTCAACATGACTTACCTGGTGCCCTTCTTCATGCAGAAATTTGACGTCACTGCGTCGAGCGGCGGCTTTATATTGACGCTCATGCAATCGGCCGGCTTGATCGGTCCAATGCTGATCGCCTGGCTCTCCGACCGCACCGGCAAGCGCAAAGGCATCACGCAGCTCACCTTGCTGCTGTCCGCTGTGATGACGGTCTTGCTAGTGCAGCATTCGTCTTTGACCATTCTCTTTTACGCCAACCTGTTGCTCTACGGCGCCTTCGTCCAAGCGCGCGGCGCGCTGACCCAGACGATGATCGGCGACTACGCCAGCGAAGAACTGATCGACGCGGCTTTTTCGATCTACTATTTCGTCGGCTTCATCTCCGGCCCGATCTGGACCTTGATTATCGGCTATGTGATGCAGCACTACGGTTTCACCCCGGCGTTCTATATCGCGGCCGGAACCTACATCGCCGGAATGATCCTCCTGTTGTTCGTCAAGGAAGAAGCCAAACCAGCGAACGCGTGATAAAGACTTCGCGCAAAGAGTCGGAACTTTCACCGCAGAGACGCTGAGCGCACAGAGAGAACTCGTTGGTTTGCGGATTCGGATGTTCCACCCGCAAAGGCGCGAAGGCGCATGGTGACGGGCAAGGCCCGTCATCCGGAGTGACTGCAAGCATCCACGACAGATTTCTCCCTTCGGTCGAAATGACAAATTTTTCCTTTTTCTAACCTTTGCGCCTTGGCGCCTTTGCGGGAAATACTCCGATTCCTAAGTAGAGTTGCATGACCGCCCAAATCATCGCTCGTCGCGGCGGCCATCGTCTACGCCTTGAGCTTCATTCTGTCGAAGCGCGGTATGCGCTATTCGACACCGATCACGATCACCTTCGTCTCGCTGCTCATGCAGACGCTGGTTTTGTTTACGATCGTATTGTTCTTCACCGGTATCCCGGCGACCACACCGTTCGTCTATCTTCTCTTCATCGTCGCCGGCGTGCTGCAAATGGTCGTGCGCCAATTGACCTATATCGGCATCGAAAAAATCGGCGCCGCGCGCAGCGGACCGATCCGCGCCTCGGTGCCACTGTGGAGCGCAGCGGTAGCGATACTGTTCCTCGGCGAGCGCATCACGTTGCCCATCGCTCTCGGCACCCTGTTGGTGGTCTGCGGCATTCTGTTGATCTCCTGGCGCAGCGAGGAAAATGTCACAGATTTTCGCCCGTGGTATGTGATCGCGCCGCTGCTCGCGGCAATTCTCGGCGGCGTGATTTATCCGCTGCGCCGCTACGCATTGAAGTTTTCCGACGACCCGATCTACTTCGGCGCCATCGTCGGCGTTGTCGGATTACTTTGCACGGCGATCTTTCTCGCCTCGCCCACGACCAAGGACAGACTGGTCTGGCATCGCCAATCCATCGGCTACTTCATCGTCGGCGGTTCGCTCGAATCCCTCGGCTTGCTGCTCGTGCTCTACGCACTGAGCTTCGGCCCGGTGGTCATGGTCACCCCGCTAACTGCCACCCTGCCGCTCTGGGTCGTGATCGGTAGCAAGCTGTTTTTACGCGACGTCGAAAAGATCACCACCCGGACCGTCATCGGCGCGATTCTCGTGGTCGCCGGCACCATCGCCATATCGCTGGCGAAGAGTTAAGCAACAATTCACAGAGGGTAACTCGCATGTTATAGACGAAGTAATCTCTCACACTGGAGCGCCCCATGGCCAAGATGACCCTGCGCGTAAACGGCAAATCACATGCCGTTGACGCCGACCCCGAAATGCCGCTGCTCTACGCCCTGCGCAATGATTTACAACTCAACGGCCCCAAGTTCGGCTGCGGCCTGGCCCAATGCGGCGCCTGCGCCGTGATCATGGACGGCGTCGCGATCCGGTCTTGCGTCACCCCGGTCGCCACTGCGCAGAACAAAGCCGTCACCACCCTCGAGGGCTTGGGCAACACCAAGAAGCTGCACAAGATCCAGCAAGCATTTCGTCGACGAGCAAGCCGTCCAATGCGGCTACTGCATCAACGGCATGATCATGACCACCAAGGCCTTGCTCGATAAGAATCCGAGGCCGAACGACGCGCAGATCAAAGAAACTCTGGCCGGCAACCTGTGCCGCTGCGGCACGCATCTGCGAATTGTTCGCGCGGTCAAACGGGCATCGGGCCAGCTGACCTAAGGAGCGATCACAATGAAAACTGTGGAAATCACTCGCAGACAATTTCTCAAGACCACTGGCGGATTGATTGTCAGTTTCAACTTGCTGCCCACGCTCTCGGCATCAAGCCAATCGACTGTTGGCCCCGGCATTGACGCCGATCCGACCCAGCTCGACTCCTGGCTTGCGGTGGCACCGGACGGCACGATCACGGTGTTCAGCGGCAAGGTCGACCTCGGCACCGGCGTGGAAACCGCGCTGGCGCAAATCGTCGCCGAAGAATTGGACGTGCCTTTTAACCGCGTGCACATGATCGGTTTGGATACCAACAAAGCGATCAATCAAGGCACCACAGCCGGCAGCCGCACCATCGAACGGGGCGGACTGCAGCTGCGCCAAGCCGCCGCGGCAGCGCGGCAAGAGCTGTTAAAACTAGCCGCCAAGCATTTGACTGTGCCGGTCGAAAAACTGACCGTGGCCGACGGTGTGGTCAGCGACGGCGTAAAGAACGTGTCGTATGGACAATTGATAGGCGGCAAAAAGTTCAACGTCAAAATCACCGCCACCGGCACCGGCTGGGATATGAAAGTCGCGCCGGAAGTGCGCGCCAAAGATGTCAAAGATCACAAGATCGTCGGCACCTCGCAAAAGCGCATCGATCTGCCGCCCAAGCTTACCGGTGAATTTACTTACGCCAATGACGTGCGGATACCCGGCATGTTGCACGGTCGGGTGGTTCGTCCGCCGACGATCGCCGCGAAACCGGCGAGCGTCGACGAAAGCAGTGTCAAAAATATTCCGGGCCTGGTAAAAGTTGTCCAGGAAGGCAGTTTCGTCGGCGTGGTATGCACGACCGAGTGGGCCGCGATCAAAGCGGCCCGGGCTTTGAAAGTGACCTGGTCGCAGCCGGCAACAAAAATGCCGGCGAGCTACGAAGAAGTTTTTACCTACATAAAAAATACCAAGAGCCTGCGCGATCAGGTGACGGTCAACAAGGGCAATCCTGAGAGCGCGCTGGCGCAAGCCAAGAAAACTTACGAAGCAACCTATCGCTGGCCCTTTCAACTGCATGGCATGATGGGGCCGCCCTGCGCGGTGGCCGATGTCACCAAAGATCGCGCGACGATTTACACCGGTACGCAAGGATCATTTGCGACGCGCGACGCGGTTGCCGAATTTGCTCGGCCTTTCCGGAAAAAATGTTCGCGTGCTGTATCGCGAAGCGTCCGGCAGCTACGGCCGCATGAACGCCGACGATGCCGCCGAGGACGCCGCGTTGATGTCGCGCGCTGTGGGCAAACCGGTGCGCGTCCAATGGATGCGCCAGGACGAACATGGTTGGGAGCCCAAAGGACCGGCGCAGTTGGACTTGGCGCGCGCCGGCGTAAACGCGCGAGGGTAAGATCATCGCCTGGGATTTTGCCGATCGAGGCTTGCCGCTCACCGTCTCTTCCGGCCGCGGACTGCGCTTCCGGCTGGCGTCGCGCCAGATCGGAATGAAGCCGACGGCTGACGGCGCCTCCAATGGCACCCAGGGCGGCGGTGAAATGTATACGTTCGAAAATCAAAAATGCGCCGCGCCGATGGTTGCCTGGGTGCAAGCCGACGAAACGCCACTGCGCACCGGTTACCTGCGCGCGCCGGGCGATATTGCGCGCTGCTTCGCCAGCGAATCATTTATCGACGAGATCGCCGCTGACTTGAAAGTCGATCCCGTGCAGTTTCGCATGCGCTATCTCGGCGAGAACAAGCGCGGTGCCGACGCCCTCATGGCGGTGGTAAAGCAAGCCAACTGGCAAGAGCGGCCTTCGCCCGCGCCGGCATCGGGCGGCTCCAAAGCGACGGGACGTGGCGTGGCGATTTCCAATCGCGCCGAAACGATTTGCGGCGCCGTCGCCGAACTGGAAGTCGATAAGACCACGGGCAAAGTCGCCGTCAAGCGCTTCGTCTTGTCCCATGACTGCGGCTTGATCATCAATCCCGACGGTTTGAAAAACCAGATCGAGGGCAACATCGTTCAGGGCGTCAGCCGCGCGCTCATGGAGGAAGTCAAGTTCGACTCGTCCGGAATCACCACGTTGGATTGGCAAAGCTATCCAGTGATAAGATTCCCCGACGTGCCGAATATCGAGATCGTTCTGATCAATCGCCCGGAGATGCCGGCCCTTGGCGGCGGCGAGCCATCCAGCGCGCCGATCGCCGCGGCCATCGCCAACGCAATCTTCGACGCCGTCGGCGTTCGCCTCCGCGAAGCGCCGTTCACACCGGCGCGGGTACTGGCGGCGATGCAGAAGAAGGCGTGATCGCAAGGTCGACTTTCAACGAAGCAGCGTAGCGATCCTCCGCTGAGCCGGACACCGAACATACCGTCAGCTTCGATGCTGGTCACGTTTAAATTGGATTCAGCGCTGGATTTGGCATCGATAGCCGCCGCTTCCCGTCAAGAGATAACGGAACCGAAGCGTCGTTCAATTCAATCCTGCGGGAACTGTGCGCTGATTTTACCGAAATAACCCGCCGATCGTTAGGGAGATTACCCGCCGAGCCGGTCGGCTTTTATCAGAAAACCTTTTGTTGACTAGTGAAGATATCAGGTGGATATTGCAATTGAATCGGATTCGCTAGCTGTGCGCTGCATCCGAGATAACCTGACGGGATATTCAGCACATACGCACTTCCCTTAATAGTTAGGGTTATTATGGCGTGGCAAGATGATCTCGTCGCTGAACTTGAAAAACTCGGAGAGAGCGAGGTTTGTTCTCGATGGATGAAGGGTGAGTATGGCGACAATGGTGAGCATGGCAGCGTTGACAGTCCAAAATCTTTAGTCGTTCGAAATTGGTTGCGAGCCAAGGAAGATAATCGTAATTCTGGAGCTGACTCGCGGAAGGAGTCACGCGAGGAGAAGAGCCTTTCTATTTCTCGCGAGGCCCTCTCCAACTCGCGTCGTGCAACTATCATTGCGATTATCGCAACCATCATAGCGGCATCAGATAAGGTCATAGCGTTTCTCCGTTGGCTTGGTGTTTTAAAACCCTAACCAGCGGCTTGAGAAAGACGAGTCGCGCTTCTCAGCCTTGGCGTTAGCCCGGCAAGGACACAGCCCCTGGGGGTAGATAGATCGATGACGCAGAGTAACATGCAACAGCCATGCGCCTGAACTAAAATGAAGCAGGCGCGCGGGGGTGAATGATGGGCTTCATGGATGCCATAGCAGGCCGGAAGAAACTGATGTCGTTCGAAGTAGCAATGGCGCCTGAGAACTGCACCTGTAACTTCTACGACGTTGACCCGCTGCTAACCAGTTCAACCGAACGTTTTGCTGTTGAGATCATCCGCCTATTTGCCTGCTACCAAGCCTTCGTCATTTACGGTGCTGGAGGACCGCAAAGCCCGAACGGCAGACAGGCGCTCGATTGGCTTGTGAGGCTCCTGCAAGTCCCACCAGACGGCTCTAAAACCGTATTCGCCCTACTGGGTAGCGACTATTGGCCGCCTGGCTTCGACCTGGTGCCCGCAAAATCGTTCTCGGTTCGGGACGGTGTACCCTTTTGCGGCCACTTCTACTCTCGCAACAAGCGAGAACGAAGGATAGAATTCACAACCAAGTTTGGGCCCGACAACACGCCATTCCTTATGTCTTCCGCGCTCGCCGTGCTGGAGTACGGCATCAGGGTTTGCTCCTCGTGTGACAAGGGCCAAGACCTGCTGAACTTGTTTGCCCAGACCTGCAGGAACCTTCTTATGTTGTACGACCATTACGACAGTCTTCGAGCGACCAAGGTGGCGCCCGATGTCAGTCGTGCTATGTCCATCCCCGATCACGCTTTCTTCTCGGCTGCCGGTCTGGAGAGGTAAACGCCGGGGGGGGACTAAGGACTCAAGGAGGGAAAAAGGAACATTCTCAATTTTTACACTTGGCGAGCGACTCTAGACAGATGCCTTCGGCGCGGCTCACCCGTGCGTTAAACCTCAGGATTGAATTGTATTCTCCCACAGCTCGATTCTAGACCAAACGTTTGCAACTCATATCCCAAACTTCCGCGAGTTTGGATGCTGCGGTCCACACTCGATCCACGAGCGCTAGCGCGTTCTCGCACCCACACGTGAAAGCCACGCCGCCGCCGCGCGACCGCTGCGCATCGCCTTCTTATTCACGTCGGGGACCATGGCTTCCATGTGGATGGCGAAGGAAACCGGAGGATTCGCCAAAGAAGGGTTGGACGTCGAAATGATTTCCATGTCCTCGACTCTCGCCCTGCCGGCGCTGCTCGCCAACGAAGTCGATGTGATCCAGATCTCGGCGGTGCCGCTGATCAACGCGTCGTTGCGGGGATTCGACGTGATTTTTGCCGCGGGAATGCTCAATACGATGATCTGGGATTTATACGCCAGGGCCGAGATCAAGAGCGCGGAGCAACTCAAAGGGAAAATCGTCGGCACGGAGCGGCCGGGCAGTCCGGTGGCTTACGGCACATTAGTGGCGCTGCGCAAATTGGGACTCACGGCTAAAGATGTTCAGTTGCGAATATTGGGCGGCAGTGAGCAGATCACCGCGGCGCTAATGACCGGCCAGATCGTCGCCGGGGCGGCGGCGCCGCCCGCGAGTTTCCAGCTCGACCGGGCCGGATTTCATTCGATGTCCACCACATTGGATCAGCCCTATCAAAACGTCGGCGTCGTCATGAGGCGCGCCCGTATGGATGAATTGGCTCCCCGGGTGGTGCCGTTGTTACGAGCCGTGCGCGCCGGCATCGACCGCTACTACAGCGACAAACCCTTCACTATGAAAGTCATCGCCAAATACACCAAAGAAAAAGATCCCGACATCATCGATCGCACCTACGAATTCTATCGCAAGGCAGGCTTCAAGCGCGAGCTGATGATTTCCGAGCCGGGCATTCAGGGCATCCTGGATTTCCTGTCGGAAACCATGCCGGAAACCAAAAAAGCCATACCAGCGCAATTCTTCGACGACCGCTTCGTGCGCCAGCTCAACAGTGGAAAATAATCGGCGCGATATCACCGCAGCTTTTTCTCCTTGACGCCCAAACTTGATCGGTCATATGCTCCGGTCTGGAAGCTAGGCGCGGGCTAAATTTGATCGCTATATCGGCAATGCCATTATTTGAAGAATTGCGCCGAAAGGGGCTGGATCATGTACATCGATTGCGACTCTCATTATTTCCCAGTCAAATTCCTGGAGGGCGTTAGCGCCAAGTATCCGCACTCGCCCAGGGTCGTCCGCAATGGCGACGACGTGCGCTCGGTGTTGCCGGACGGCACCTTGATCAAGAATCAAGCGCCCAAAGGACGCTGGCATCTCGATACCCGCGACCAGCATGTGGACTGGGAAGGTTTCGATATCCATGTGCTCATCCCGGAAAATCGCGAGCTGCTTTACACCTGGGATCGCGACTTGGGCTGCGAGCTGGCGCGCGCCTATAACGACACGGTGGCGCAAGACCTCAAAGAGTGCGCCCATCCGGAAAAGTATCTCGGTGTCGCGTGGGTCTTTCTTCCCGATGTCGAAGCATCTTGCCGGGAACTGGAGCGCGCGGTAAAGACTCTCGGCCTCAAAGCGGTGAAGTTCATGGGCGGCTTTGCCGACGCCAATCTCGGCGCGGAAAAGCTTTGGCCGTTTTACCAAAAGTGCTGCGATCTCGACGTGCCGATTCTCGTGCACGACACCGCGTCGGACCGCGACGGCCATCCCAATCCCGCGCTGGTCGGCATCGAGCAGCTCTATCTGGAAGTCGACAACAATGCCCTGCCCTTCCTGCTCGGTTTTCCGTTCCGCTACATCGTCGACATGGGCAGTTTGATTCTGCGCGGCGCGCTGAAGGAGTTTCCCAAGCTGCGCATCTGCTTTGTCGAAGGGTCGGCGGCCTTCGTGCCCTGGTTGATGGACCGCCTGGACATGGACCCGGCAGCAAAGAAGAAATTGGGCAAGCGACCGCGCGAATTTTTCAGCCAGATCTGGGTGTCGGCTTTCGCCGCCGAAGAATCTTTGAAGTACGCCTGCGATTTCTGGAAAGACCACAATCTTACTGTCGGCAGCGATTATCCGCACGGCGATCCCTCGGCGACCTGGAACTCGAAACAGGGCACCGTGCAGATGATCAAAGAAATGGAAGGAGTTTCGGACGGCGACAAAGATAAAATCCTGGGCGGCAACGCTATGCGATTGTTCGGCATGGCGCAGAAGCTCTAGTGCGGATATTCGCCAGTGAATTCCGGAAAGACTCACCACAAAGCACACAGAGATCACGGAAAAACCAGAGTTAAAATTTCTGAAATCTGCCCCGGCCTTCGCCGGGGTGACCCCGGTCCCTCTCCGGTGGAAATCCGAATCTAGTTGTCCCTGTGGGGCCGCAATGAGCATTCAGGGAGGCTACCGCCATGATCAAACTCTTCATCGTCGTGCTAAGGTTGCTGCTTCAAACTTGCCTGGCGTTCCAGCTCACGGCGCCGCTGCACTCACGAAACTCACCATCGCCCACGCCGCTAACAATCCGCGGGTTGCGCCCCTCTGGGTCACCGACGAGCAAGGCTTCTTCGCCAAATACGGCATCAAGGCGGAAGTCATATTCATCCGCAACAGCTCACTCTCGATCAGCGCGCTTTATTCGAAAAGCATCGACATCAGCCAAGCCGGCGGCATCTCGGTTCTCGGAGTCGGCGAGAAAGGACCCGATCTCAAGATCATCGCCGCATTTACCAGCAAACTTACCCACGATCTGGTCGCCCGGCCCGGCATCAACTCGCCCAAGGATCTGCGCGGCAAACGATTGGGCGTTCAGGTGGTCGGCGGCAGTCTATGGATCACCGCCATGCTCGCGCTCGAACAGCTCAAGCTCGATCCGGCGCGCGACGACATCAAAGTTCTCACCATCGGCGACCAAACCGTGCTCGCCCAAGCCTTGGAGACCGGCGTCATCGACGTCGCACCCCTCGACACCGCATTCAGCCAGAAGCTCAAGAAAAAGGGCTTTCCGGTTCTTGTTGAGCTCAACAAAACCAACACCCGCACCGTCAGCTCGACCGTCGTGGTGCTCAATTCGTTTTTGCAGTCCCAACCGCAAATCTTGGAGAATCTCTTGAAAGCGCTGATCGAGGGAGCGGCGTTTTCCCTTGCGCCGGAAAATAAGCCGCTGGTGGTGCGGACGATCATGAAACGTCTCAAGCTCAGCGACTCGGCCGACGCCGAAGAAGGCTACGATGGCATGGTCAAAAGCACCGATTTGAAGCCCTATCCCTCCATGGAGGGCATGCGCAACATGCAACGGTTCATGAAAACCCAAAACCCTCAGGTGGCAAACGTCAACTTGGAAAGCCTCATCGACTCCCGTCTGGTGAAAAAACTCGACGATAGCGGCTACATCGACCAGACGCTGAAATCCTACGGCATCGCCAAATAGGCATAGGCGGCGTTAAAAGATGCCGTGATCGTGTTCGTCACCGGTGATCGTCGGATCCGAGAAACTCCGCCACGAATACGAGCACGAATCACGATCGCGTCGTTTACAGATACCCCTTCTCACGATAATACTTCTCCGCCCCCGGATGCAGCGGGAAATCCAGCGGTCCGGCGTCGGTATTGGAGCAAAGCTGTTTCATCGACGGCGTTTCCGTTGCGTCGTAGGGAATCTCTTCGCGGATTTTTTCCAAGACGCCGGCGATGTGGTAGGCCAAATCGGCGGGGAATTTCTCATGGACAACGATGGGCCAGCCGCTGAAGTCGACCACGGTGGTCGGGTCGTTGATGCCGTCGATGCGGCCGTGGTCCAAACGGGCGCGCTGAAAGCCGAACTTTTCGAGCCTCTGCAGTACCGCCTCCGAGTAGGATAAAAACTTCATGCCATGCTCGACCGCCACGTCGCCCCAGGAGTCCATGCCTTCGTCGATGACCATGTCGAGTTCGCCGGAGATGATCCCTTCGCGCCGGTGCGGATTGCTCGGCCGCACCACCTCGTCGACAACGCCGCCCCAATCGACGAAATCTTTTTGCGTAATACCATGGCACTTGAGCAAATATTTAATGGCAAAATCGACGCAGTCGTTGACGGCGATCGACACGTTCATTTTCGGTTTCTTGGCGATCAATTCCTCCATCGAGTTCACGCCGAGTCGCGGCGACACGGCGATTACCAAGCGATCCCAGGAAGGAAATACCGCCAGCGCGCGCAGCGGCTGCGCTTTGCGAAACGGTCCGACACCGCGCACCGCCATCGAGGGAATGATCGAAGGGTTCAACCAGACCAGATCCAACTTGCCGTTGGCGACCAGCTTGGCGCCGTTGAGGCCGCTGCACCACGCCGGACTGACGCCGATGGTGAACGGATAGGGCGGCCCGTCGTGGCCTTTGCCGCCGGGAAGCTCGACCATCAATCGGATCGCGCTGGTCAACATCGTCGGCACATCTTCGTAAAGTCCCGCCAAAAGCTTGGTCGCCACGCGCGCGCGCATCAAACTCGCGCTCATCGGTTTCACACTGCGATCATCGTAAGCCACTATCGTAATTCTCCTTCAGAATGTATTCATTCGAGGTAATCCGAATCGTTGCGGCTGTCAACCGCAGCAGTCCATTTTGGATATTCGATTTTTGATTTTGGATTGGCAAACAGAACATCGAGCATTCATGTGCATTTAGTTCTTCCCGGCGCTTGCTTTTCTCTGGCGACTGGAAAGGTTATAAACAGAAGCTGATTTATCGTTCTCGCGGAAGAAGCGATAGCCAATACACAAAACTCTACTCACCACGAGGAACACGAAGCTCGGTGTTATTGTTTTTCGAACACTTCGTGCCCTTCGTGGTGAAAAATATTTTCCAGCAAGGAGCCCAACACCATTCGCATATTTCACTCACTACGCCACCGCAACTACGCGCTCTTTTGGTCAACCGATCTGCTCGGCTCGGTGGGCCAATTCGTCGAAGAAGTCGCACTATACTGGATCGCCTACGAAATCACCGGCTCGGCGATGGCATTGGGAGTCTTGGGACTGTGCAGCGCGACACCGCGCTTGATCCTGGGCGCGTTCAGCGGCGTGTTGGTGGACCGCTACGATCGCAAACTATTGCTGATCATGGTGCAATTTGGCTGCGCAATTCCTATCACGATTTTCCTAGCCATTTATACGTTCGGCACCCTCGCGTTCTGGCACCTGCTCGTGCTGGAAATTCTCTTCGGCTCGATCCGCGCGATAAATCCCTCGGCGGCGCAATCCATACTGGCGGAATTGGTGCCGCGCGAAGATGTCATGAACGCCGTCGCGCTCTACACGGTCGGATTCAATATCGCGCGCATCGCCGGCCCATCCCTTGGCGGCGTGTTGATACTTTGGATCGGCGTCGGCGGCTGCTACGCCGCCTATCTGGCGACCCTTCTAGTATCGGCCACGGGCATGTTGTTTATCCACAACCGCAAGGAGGAATCGGTCGACCGGGAACACAATTTTCTGGCCGAGTTCAAAGAAGGCTTTCACTATGTTTGGCATACGCCGCTAATTTTGAGCAGCGTCATCGCAGCCTACACCTTCGCGATATTCATCGTCACCTATCAAAGCTTTTTGCCGGTGTTCGCAAAGCAGGTGCTCGACGTCGGCCCCAGGGGTTTGGGCATACTGATGGCGGCGCCGGGGTTGGGCGGTATCGCTTCGCTGAGCTTTATCGCCTCCGTCGGTGAACGGTGGAACCGGGCGATGATATTGTGGATCATGACGACAACGACGCCGATTTTTCTCATGCTCTTTTGTATGTCGCCGATCTTCTGGCTCTCGGTGGTCTTGTTGACCCTGGTCGGCGCCGGCCAAGTGAGTTTCCGCACCATCAGCCGCGTCATTATCCAGGTCGAAGCACCGCGCAATCTCATGGGCCGGGTGATGAGCGTCTTCAACCTCGACCAGGGCATGCGCTCCATCGGCTCCATCGTGCTCGGCGCCGCCGCCACGCTTTTCGGCGCTTCGCTAGGGATTGCGCTGACCGCCGGAACCTCGTTGATCATAACGACGGCGCTGTTCTATCGGTTGCTGGGGAAAAAAGATTGATGACAGGGACACCCGTTCCAGTCGTTCCAACTGTTCAAGCCGTTCAAATCGTTTTAAGAAAATTCGGATTCGCAAAATGAAGTGGACAAAGCGCAAACAGTAATCCGCGCGGCGTTTGACACGCCTCTATACTGTAGCTACATTAATACAAGCGTATCGAGTTCGATCCCGCCAAAGACGTGGCGAATCGAGCCAAGCATGGCGTCTCGCTGGCCCTGGCGGGTGAGCTTGATTGGGAAGCGGCGTTGGTTTGGATCGACGACCGCTTCAACTACGATGAGTTGCGGATGATCGCCCTCGCGCCGCAAACCGAGATTCTTTATTACGTGGCATTTGTCGACCGTGGCGAGGCACGAAGGATCATTAGCCTACGTCGAGCCAATCGTCGAGAGGTAAAATACTATGTCGAAAACAACTAAACGCCCGTCCGTCGTCATGCCTACGGTGCGAGAAGATAAGGCCATCACAGCAGCGGCTAAGGCTGATCCCGACGCCCAGCCGCTAACACTCAAGCAATTGAAGACCATGGTGCCCATGCGAGCGCTGCGCGGGCGTCCCAAGTCCGGGAGCGCGAAGCAACTCGTATCGGTGCGTTATAGCCGGGAGGTCTTGGCGTACTTTAAGTCCACCGGCGAAGGGTGGCAGTCCCGCATGGATCGTGTGCTGCGCGAGTACGTCATGCGGCGTTCCCGTAGAGCATTATGATGGAATCAACCCAATTCATCGAGCCGCAGACCAAGACTGACGATGCGTAGACACCCTGGCCCGAGTGGCAAACATCACTTGGGCGGCATCGAGATCCTTCATGAAGACCGCGACATAATCGTCGTTGACAAGCCGGCTGGCTTGTTGACCATCAGCACCGATCGCGAAAAATCGCGCACCACCTATTTCATTCTCACCGACTACGTCCGCAAGGGCGTCGCGAAATCTCGGAACCGCATTTTCATCGTGCACCGGCTCGATCGCGAGACTTCGGGGATACTCATCTTCGCCAAAAACGAACAAGCGAAGTTTCGTTTGCAGGACCAATGGCAAGACACCAAGAAACAATATCTCGCCGTCGTCCATGGCTGCTGTGAGAAGCGCGCGGACACCATCACGACCTACCTGGCGGAGAACCAGGCGCATGGTGTCTACACGACTAGCGACGCACGCAAAGGAAAACTGTCGCACACCGCCTACAAAGTGCTGAAAGAGACCAAGGACTTTTCGCTCCTGGAAATCGAGCTGCTGACCGGACGGAAACACCAGATCCGCGTGCACCTCGCCGGCATCGGCCACCCGGTGGTCGGTGACCAACGCTATGGCAAAGAACATAAACGCTACCAACGTCTAGCGCTTCATGCCCGCTCGATTTCCTTCAAGCATCCCTTCAGCGGCGAGCCGATGACTTTCGAAACGAAAGTGCCAGTGTTTTTCAACACCCTAGTGGGACAATGGCCGCTGCCGTCCGCGCGCTCAATCTAAATCGATGCCGCGACGAATGGACTTTTCTTCGCATTTTCAATTCTCCATTATCCATTCTCCATTTCAGAATCACCTTGTCTTTCCGACGAGGTACATATATAGCCAAAGACAAATCTCCCATCGAGGTGAACCATGCAACTTCCACCGATCGCCGCCACGACCATCGGCAGTTTCCCCCGGCCCAGTTGGCTGGCGCAAAACGAGCGCAGCCGCGCCGTGTTTCGCCTTGAGGGGGCGGAACTCAAACAAGCGCAGGACGACGCCACGGCGCTGAGCATCCATAATCAAGAACGGATCGGCCTCGACCTCTTGTCCGACGGCGAGCAGCGGCGCACCGGATTTATCAATCATGTGCTGGCTTCCTTCGACGGCATCGACCTCGAACATGAGGCGGTGAAAACCATCTATCGGCGGCGCGAGCAGCCGCGGCCGGTGCCGCGCGTCGTCGGCAAGATCACACGGCGCCGACAGGCGATTGTCGAGGATCTCAGATTCGCCAAGGCGCAAACCAACAAACCGATCAAGATGGATGTGCCCGGGCCGATGACCATCGTCGACAGCACGCTGGACGAGTTTTACAATGGCGACGAAGCCGCCATGGCGATGGATGCCGCAGCAGCGATCAACCAAGAGCTGCGCGATCTGCAAGCCGCCGGCTGCGACGTGCTGGAAATCGACGAGCCGGCGATGACCCGCTATCACGAGAAAGTCTTCGCGTACGGCGCCAAAGCGCTCGACCGCTGCCTTGAAGGCATCACCGTGCCGACCATGGTTCATCTCTGCTACGGCTATCCTGGAGGACATCCCGATCGGCAGCATGAATACACCTACCCGGAACTGCTCGAAGAATTGATGAAGACGCGCATCGGCGGCTTCGGCGTCGAGTTCGCCCGCAGCGGCTACGATCCCGCGGTGCTGTCGATCGCCAAAGGCCGCATCGTCATGTTCGGCTGCGTCGATCCCAGCGATGCGCCGGTACCGTCAGTGGCCCAGGTCGCCGACCGCGTGCGCACCGCGCTCAAATACATCGAGCCGAAAAATCTCTGGCTCGCCCCCGACTGCGGCCTCATGACGATCACCCGGGAGCTGGCCGATGCCAAAGCAAAACTCTTGGTCGATGTCGCCAACGAAGTGAGAAAGACCCTCTAACTGCAAATAGGGGAAGGGCCTGCTAACGACCGGCGCTTCGCAATGGCAAGGAAATCGACCAAAACAAAAGCCATCAAACCAGCGCCGCCCTGCCCCGAATGCGGCTCGCTCACTGCGGTGCCGGTCATCCACGGCATCGTCACTCCGGCTCTCCAGCGTAAAATCGACACGGGCCTAGTCGTCGCCGCCGACCGCGAAGAATGGGAAGGCATGAGCGAGTGGTACTGCAACGACTGCGGCTGCGACTGGAGCCGCCACTCGCGCCGGTTCAAAAAGCCCGGCGGGGTGAATGCGACGCGGGGATAAAACATCTCGTTTTCTTACTGTCATTCTCAGTCGCAACGGTCATTTTCCAGCGATTAAAAGCCTCCTGTACCAAATGAACCTGTCCGCGAGCTCTGAAGCCACCGGAGTGCAAATTAATTCAGCCCAGATCACTCCGCGAACCTGTGACACTGGACGGGTAGCATCGAGCTAGTGTCCTGCTCCATAAGTTCGCAAAACAAGATCAGACGGCCTCATACGTTCATGCCGGAGAAGCCGGCATCCAGGTTGGCGATTTTCCTGGATTCCGGGTCGCGCTAGCTATCGCCAGCTTGCCGGAATGACGGATGAATTATGTAACGAACTTTTGGGTGGGCACACTCGATCAAACGCGCGATAATCCGAAATCGAAAACCATCTAATCTTCCGCGCAGGCTGCATCGCAGCGCGATACTGCATAATCACGACGAGCAGAACCTGATTCCAGGTCTGGCTCGACAGTAATGCTTGGTACATGATAGCGGACATAATGGTAGCTATTCTGTCTAAGGTGGCATGAAAACTGAGAACCCTCATATCTCGATCGAAAACCGCTTGCACGAAAAACGACAAGCGCTGGCGCTCTCACAAAAGCAACTGGCAGATCTTGCCGGAATCACGCGCCAGGCGGTCAGCGCGCTGGAGTCCGATCAGTATTCCCCCGCCACCTCGGTTGCGCTCCAACTCGCACGCGCGCTCAATTGCCGCGTCGAAGATTTGTTTAGCCTCAAACAAGGCGGCGAGATTCTTGAGGGCGAACTGCTCGGCGCTATGCCGCAAGGAAACCGTCCGGCGCGGGCTCAGGTGATTCAAATCGGTCGCCGCATTTTGGTCCGTCCGCTGGAACCTGGGCGAACTGGCAAGCTTAAGCGCAACAGCGGACGGTCTTATCGTCGAGGCGAACCGGCGAAGCCACCAGGTTCAAGTGAAGTTGCTCAAAGACCGTGAAGCCGTGCGGCGAAAAATTGTCGTCGGCGGCTGCGATCCGGCAATGTTCTTGGCGGCGGAGCATATGCGCAGGCACGTCCCGGACAACCTGGTTCCCTGCGTGATGGGCAGCAGTATGGCGCTCGGTGCTCTCAAGGCGCGGCGAGGTTCCGCATCGCCGGCATCCACTTGGCTGATGAACATAAAGGCGCGTGGGAGCTTCCGAACCTCAAGGCCAGTCTAGGCGACATGGAATGCATCGTCGTTACGTTCGCCCACTGGGAAGAAGGCTTCATCGTCCGCCAAGGCGACCAGAAAAGATCCGCGCCACCGGCGATCTTGCCAAGCCCTGGTCAGAATCGTCAACCGTGAAAAAGGCTAGGGCGCACGCCGTCTCCTCGATACAACGTCCGCGAAGAGGAATCAAACCCAATCGCGTCAAAGGCTATCAGCAATGAAGTCTTGTCCCACTTGGACGTAGCGTCGAGAATCAAAGCGGGTCTCGCCGACGCGGGCATCGGTATCCGATCCGTCGCGGCGATCTGCGGCTTGGACTTCGTGCCATTGCAGCGGGAACGCTACGATTTGGTGATTCCGAAAGACTACTACGAATCGTTGAGCGGCCTGCGAGTTTTGCTCGATATGATGGTCAGCAAGCCGTTCAGACAGGAACTGGAAGCGCTCGGAGGTTACGATACCCGAGAGATCGGCAAAGTCGTGGACCGGAATCAGCGTTAACCGTGACACGAACGAAGGGTGAATCATGCCAAAGAGATCGGCCCCTGTCTTAATGCTGCTTTTGGTTTTGGGCTGGTATTTGCCAGTGAAGGCTGCAGACGTGCTGGTCGCAGCAGCGGCCGATTTGAATTTCGCGATAAAGGAAATCGCATTGGATTACGAAAAGAAAACCGGGAACTCCATCAAGCTTTCATTGGGCTCTTCTGGAAATTTCTACTCTCAAATCGCCAACGGCGCACCTTTTGAACTGTTCTTTTCGGCGGATATCGATTATCCCCGCAAACTCGACGAGGCCAATCTTACCGTGGCAGGCACGCTGTTCATGTATGCGCTGGGCCGGATCGTTATTTGGGTGCCGAACGGTTCACCGATCGGCGTTGAAGAGTTGAAAATTAAAGCCCTCCTCCATTCGTCCACTCAGAAATTGGCGATTGCCAATCCAGAGCATGCACCCTACGGCCGTGCGGCGGTGGCAGCCCTTAAACATTTCGGTATCTACGAACAGGTGAAGCACAAATTCGTCCTGGGCGAGAACATTTCTCAGACAGCGCAATTCGTTCAATCCGGCAGCGCCGATATCGGAATCATCGCCCTTTCGCTCGCAGTTGCGCCGACAGTAAAACAAACAGGGAGATTTTGGGAAATCCCTCCGGACGCCTATCCTCGCATTGAACAGGGGGCGGTGATTCTAAAGGCCGCACAAACGAAAAGAAATCTCGACGCGGTGCGTAGTTTCTACAGTTGGGTTAAAGCCCCTGCGGGGCAAGCAATACTCAGACGCTATGGGTTTGTCTTGCCTAATCAAATCGACAAGGCGGCAGAGAAGTGAATTGGGTTGCTATTCAAACGACGATCAAATTGGCCGGCTTGACGACTCTGATTCTGCTGGTCATGGCTACGCCGGTGTCCTATTGGCTTGTTTTTGCGCGCCAGCGACGCTGGAAATTTTTGGTTGAGACTACTTTCGCGCTACCGCTAATACTGCCACCGACCGTTTTGGGGTATTACATCCTGGTCGCTACCGGTCCATATAGTCTATTCGGACAGACGTACGAGACGCTGCTGGGTCACCGGTTGGCATTTAGTTTTGAAGGGTTAGTGGTTGCGTCCGTCCTTTACAGTTTCCCGTTTGCCGTTCAGCCGCTCACTGTCGCCTTCCGAGCACTGGATACACGGTTAATCGAGGCGTCTTGGACCTGCGGCGCGTCACGTCTTGCGACCGTCCTTCGCATCACCCTGCCGCTCTCAGTGGAGGGGATCATCACGGCAGTTGTACTAAGTTTCGCCCACACTCTTGGCGAATTCGGCGTAGTGCTGATGGTCGGTGGCAACATCGAAGGCGTGACCCGAACAATTTCGATCGATATCTACGATAAGGTTCAGGCTTTGGACTACGCAGGAGCGGGTCAGACGGCTTTTGCGCTTGTATTATTTTCCTTCTTTGTTCTCTCTGTAGTGTATGGATTCAATCGCAGAGCGTTATCGATCTGGCCGAGAGAATTGTTTCGAAACGGTTAGTGCTCGACACGATCCCACTCTCTCTGCGACATTTCTATTCATGGCGGCCGACCGATCAAAGATCCGGCCATTGGGATATTTTGAAATCAATTCTATCATTGCGCGGTCGCGGGGCTGGGTTTCAGAAAGAATCTTAGTTGTCCCCTGATCAGTCAGTTGGATCTAGTTTTTTCGCAGTGCAAAGAATTAGCTCTGGTTTAATGACTTCCTTGACAGTAGCGCGCTGCCACGTCAGATTGGAACGGTTTCAACGGTTGCCGATCACGGGTCTCGCGCATTGAGGAGCGATTATGAAAATACTTCGCCTGTGGATTCTAATCTTGTCGATCTTGGCGCTCTCCGCGCCTCGGGTTTTCACCGGCGAGGTTAGATCGACATCCTCCGAGTGGGACAGGACCGTCGAAGCCGCCAAAAAGGAAGGCAAGCTGGTGGCGGCGATTCCCGCCAGCGCCGAGTTGCGCAGGGCGATCACCGAAGTATTTCCCAAGCAATATCCCGGCATCGAGCTCGACCTGAGCGCATCGCGTGGCCCAAGCAATGCCGGCAAGATCGCCGCCGAACATGCTGCCGGCGTGCGTTACTTCGATCTATTGATCAGCGGCACATCGACGCCGTTCAATTTGCTCAAAGCGGGGATCCTCGAACCCATAGAACCGCTGCTTATGCTGCCGGAAGTTCGCGACCCGGCGCGCTGGTTCGGCGGCCATGTCTGGCTCGACAACGCCAAGAAATATATCTACGCCTTTCAGGTCTATCAGTCGGAAAACATCTGGCACAACGCGACTATGATGAAGCCCGAAGAGGCCCGCTCCTACGACGACCTGCTGTTGCCCAAATTCAAAGGCAAGATCGGCATCCTCGACCCGCGCAGCCCCGGCGCTGGCACGGCGACCTGGGCATTTTTTCTGAAAACCAAAGGCGAAGAGTGGCTGAGAAAACTCGCGGCGCAAGATATGTTTCTATCGCGCGATCAGCGCCAGCTCGCCGACAGCTTGGCCAAGGGCAAGGTTGCCATCACCATCGGACTCACCTACTACACATTTGCACCGTTCTTGAAGGCCGGCCTGCCGGTCAAACCGCTGCCCGACATGAAAGAAGGCACCTACACCAGCTGCGGCAGCAGCGCCACCTCGATCGTTAAGAACTCGCCGCATCCCAACGCGACCAAAGTTTTCGTCAACTGGCTGTTCAGCAAAGAAGGTCAAGAGATCTACGGCAAGGCGATGGGGCAAGCCACCCGACGCCTCGATGTCGATACCAAATGGATGGCCGCCCACGGCGTGCGCGCTTCCAAAGATTATCCTGACCGTCGAAGAAAACAACCGCTTGGAAAACTACGGCGAGGAAACCGTCGGCAAATACTGGGCGGCTGCGACGAAGATTGCCGAAGATGTCTTCAAATAACGCTCCGCGTTATTTGAAGACCGTTCAAAAGTTCAAGAGCCTGCCCTGAGTATGCCGAAGGGTTCAATGGTTCAAAGTTCGGACATCCTCCTCCCCTCCGACCTTGAACTTTTGAACCTTGAACCAGCGTGCGCGTGACACAAATGCTAAAACCCCATCTAATACTTGCACTACTGGGCAGTCTGCTAATACCGATATTGAGCGCGCGCGCCCAATCGGAATGGGAAAAGACCGTCGAAGCCGCCAACAAGGAAGGCAAAGTCGTCGCCGGCATTCCCGCGAGCGCCGAGCTGCGCAAAGCACTGGACGATACATTCAGCAAGCGTTATCCCGCCATCGACATCGAGCTTGCCACCGGCCGCGGTCCGGCCAACGCCAGCAAGATCGCCGCCGAGCATGCCGCCGGCGTGCGCTACTTCGACGTATTGATCAGCGGCTCGTTGACGCCTTTGAATTTATTGAATGCCGGCATCCTCGAACCCATCGAACCCTTATGGATGCTGCCCGAAGTGAGAGATCCTAAACGTTGGTACGGCGGCCATGTCTGGGCCGACAACGCGAAAAAACACCTCTATTCGTTCCAGGCCTACCAGTCGGAAAATTTTTGGCACAACACCCAGCTCGTAAAGGCCGACGAATATCGCGGGTTCGATGACCTGCTCAATCCCAAGTGGAAAGGCAAGATCGCCATCCTCGATCCGCGTACCGCCGGCGGCGGCACTTCGAGCTGGGCGTTTTTCTACAAGGTCAAGGGCGAAGAATTTTTGCGCAAGCTGGCAACCCAGGAGATGACGCTCTCCCGTGAACAACGGCTGCTCGGAGAGGGCCTCGCGAAGGGGCGCTTCGCCATCACCATCGGCCTCACCTATTACACGCTGGCGCCGTTCATTAAAGCCAACCTGCCGATCAAGCCGCTGCCCGAAGCCAAAGAAGGCAGCTACACGAGCAGCGGCAGCGGTGCCTTGTCGGTGGTGAAAAACTCCAGCCACCCCAACGCCACCAAAGTATTCGTCAATTGGCTGCTCAGCAAAGAAGGCCAAGAGACCTACGGCAAGGCGATGGGCCAAGCGACGCGCCGGCTCGATGTCGACACCAAATGGCTCACGGAGTTTGGCACCAGGGCATCGAAGGATTTTTTAAGTTTCGAGGAAAATCAAAAACGGGAAAACTCGAGCGAAGAAGTGCTCACCCAACTCTGGCCCAAGGCGATCAAACTGGCCAATGAGTTACTGAAGTAGCGTGCATTAGCAATCACAACACGCTTCGCCAAACTGAGAAAACTCTTTTTCACCACGAAGGACACGAAGAGCACGAAGTTAGGAGCTTTAATTATCCGAACCCTTCGTGTCCTTCGTGCCTTCGTGGTGAGTAGTCTCTCTCAGAGATTCTGCATTGCCCGCAGGGCCAATAGCCGTCGACACAAAGAGAGCAACAACTCATGGACAATCTCACATGCCAGATCGCCAACTTCGCTTACGAGTTAAAATTCGCTCAGCTGCCCCACGACGTCGTTGCCGCGGCAACCCGCTTCATGGTCGATAGTCTCGCCTGCGCCATCGCCGCACATGACTGCGAACCGGCGCAGATGGGACTACGGCTGGCGCGCGGCGCCGCGCCGCTCAAGTATCCCGGGCGGATTATTTGCCATGGGGTAATGTCGACCGCCGAGACGGCCGCATTTGTAAATACTGCAATGATCCGCAATCTGGATTTCAACGACGAATATCCCGGCGGCCATCCGAGCGATTGTCTGGGCGCATTCTTAGCCATCGCCGAGTCAGCGCAAGCCGACGGCAAGCAACTCATCGAGAGTTTGGTCATCGCCTATGAGCTGTTTCTGCGTCTGAGCGACGCCACCCATTTGCGCTATAAAGGTTGGGATCAGGGTTTCGCCGTCGGCATCGGCGTTGCCGCCGGTGTCGGTCATCTACTGAACCTGACGCGTGAGCAATTGGCTGAAGCCATCGCTATCATCGCAGTCGCCAATGTCCCCATGCGCAACACCCGCGCCGGGGAACTATCGTTGTGGAAAGGCGTCGCCACCGCCTACGCCGCGCGCAATGGCATGTTCGCCGCCCTGCTCGCCGGCGAAGGCATGACCGGCGCCGATAAGCCTTTCGAGGGCAAACATGGCCTGTGGGATCTGATCACCGGGCCTTTTCAACTCACGCCCTTGCCCACCGAAGGGGGCCCGTATCAAGCGCCGGTAACGCGCTTGAAATACTGGCCGGTGGAATACAACGGGCAATTGCCGGTGTGGGGCGCGCTCGAGCTGCGCGAGAAAGTGAAATGGCAGGAGCTGCGCGACATCGAGATCGGCGTCTACACTTTCTGCTACACCGAGATCGGCAGCGAACCGGAAAAGTGGGACCCCAAGACCCGCGAGACCGCCGATCACAGCCTGCCCTACATCTTTGCCAAAGTCTTGGTCGACGGCACCATCTCGGTCGCCGCGTTCGAAGAATCGGCCTACCGCGATCCGTCGCTGCGCCCGCTAATGAGCAAAATCCGCGTCTACCTCGATCACCAAGTCGACGCCATCTACCCCAAGACCATTTCGATGAAGATCAAAGCAACTGGAAACGACGGCCACGTCACCGAACTCTGGCCGCGCGACCCGCTCGGCCACCCAAACAAACCGATGGGCGACGAAGATGTCAGAAACAAATTTTCAAGAACGGTTGAGCCGGTTTACGGTAAAGATAAAACCAAAGAAGTGTTAGAAACCTGGTGGAAACTCGGTGAAATGTCGGAGTCCGAACTCGTGCAATCGATCACATCACTGGATGTTTAAGGCAAATCATGCATCGAAACTGAATCCATTCTCCATTCTCCATTCTCCATTCTCCATTCTCCATTCTCCATTCTCCATTCTCCATTCTCCATTCTCCATTCTCCATTCTCCATTCTCCATTCTCCATTCTCCATTCTCCATTCTCCATTCTCCATTCTCCATTCTCCATTCTCATTCTCCATTCTACCGCAACGGCTGACAGGTAATCCCGCCGCCCTCCTCGGGTACGCTGAACACATTGCAGCGATAGGATTGTCCCTCCGGCGTGCGCACGGTTGAGAACGTGCCCAAGTCGGTGACCAGAAACTGACCCACGCGAGCCGACGGGGCATCCGGACCGCGGGGTCCGCCGCCGGCAGAAAAACTGTCGACGGCCATGCCGAGCAGTCCAAGCGTCGCGGCATTTTCGATGGGGTTGCCCAGCTCATGCCTCGCCACCGCCGTGAGCTGAGTTTTCACTACCGGTTTGAGCGCGGCGATTTCTTCATCCATGGCGACCAGCTCGTCCTGCATTTCGCGCAGCCGGTCAGGACGGACATTGGTGTCGCGCATGGTGGCGATAAACTCGCGCTTGCGCAGGTCGAGATCCACCAGGCGGTAGAACTCAGGTGACGCGCCAACCGTGCCGAGGATGACGGTCTTGAGCGTCCCAGCGGAGCGCTGTCGTTCAGGCCAACGCGACGAGCTGTTGATCGCCTGCATATCGCCCTGATACTGCGTCAGACCGGATAAGAGTGTGCCGCTCCGACTAACGTTGGGCGTGGAACAACCCGAGAACGCAGCAGCCACAAGTAACAAAGCGAAGCTTAGTTTCATCATGCTGCCAAGAATACCATATCTGTCCGGAGCGATGAAGTTTAATCTTGACGGACCACTCTTGAGTAGCGCCCCTACTTGAGACATAAAGAATTGGTTTGATTACATCGCGCGATGGTCGCGCCGGAGGATTACAATTATGACGAAGAAAGTGGTCTCAGCTGCGTTTTTAACGTATTTGCTGGCATCGATCACCGCGGCCAATGCCTTGGACAGCGTCACCGCAGCGTTGACCTCGAAAGCATTCCAGTATGTCCCGCTGGTCATCGCTCAGGATCGCGGCTACATGAAAGAGGAAGGATTGGAGCTAAAGCTCGTCTACATGCAAAACGCCCCGGGCTTGCAAGCGTTGATTGCCAATGCCGTGCAGTTCTCCGGCTCCGGCAGCAGCGCGCTGGTTGCCATCTCCAAAGGCAATGCACCACTGCGCACCGTGCTTGCCTTCAACGATCAAGTCTTGCAGTGGATCGTCGCGCGCCCCAATATCAAGACGCTGCGCGACTTGAGCGGCAAGAAAGTCGCCACCACCGGCGTCGCGTCCATCGCCGCCTACATGTTTCGCAATATTCTGACCAAGCAAAACATCCCCAAAGACATCGTGCTGATCGATCCGGGACCGGTGAATCGCCTGCCGTCGCTCCTGTCCGGCGCGGTCGACGCCGCCATCGTCAGCCCGGAGGAGCGCTACGCCGCGCTCGACCAAGGCATGCGCGATCTCCTCTTCATCGGCAAAGAAGTGAAAAACTCCTGGGGCACCTTCGCCACCTCCGAGAAATTCATCAAGGAACAGCCGAAACAGCTCGCCGGCTTCGTCCGCGCCGTGGTCAAAGGCTTGCGCGTCGCGCGCCAGGAACGCGACAGCACCATCGCGGCAATCTCGAAGTTCAGCGAGCTCGATAAAACTTTGTCGACGCGCATGTACGATGACCTGGTGGGCACCTTCACGAAAAACGGCTACGTCGACGAACAGAGTCAAAGAAACGACCTCGCCATCGTCGCCCAAGTCGCCGATGTCAACGAAGTCGTCCCCATCAAGCGCGCCTACGACTTCAGCTACGCAATCCAAGCCGAGCAATTTCTCAACAAGCAGGGATGGAAGCCGTGATGTGAAGATTTCGGCGAAAAGCGGAAATGTTTGCCAATGCTAAAAAAGAAGACCGTCTTCAAGGCAAAATTTTCTTGACAGCAGGATCGCCACGCCTCTACAGTTCGAGTCATTACACGAACGATTTTTTGAGGAGGCTTTCATGGCGAAAGGTATTTCACTGCATATCGGTCTGAATCATGTCGACCCCAAACATTACCAGGGTTGGGACGGCGAGCTTAACGCCTGCATCGCCGACGCCAGGGACATGCGCGCTCTGGCTAAAAAGCGCGGCTTTGTCGGCAACACGCTATTACTCGACGGTCAAGCAACCGCCGAGGCGGTCAGCGCGGCGATCCTCGATGCATCAAAGAAACTTTCCAAGGGCGATATTTTTCTGCTCACCTATTCCGGCCATGGCGGCCAGGTGCGCGACACCAACGGTGACGAGAAAGATAACGATCGCATGGACGAGACCTGGGTGCTCTTCGATCGTCAGTTGGTCGATGACGAGGTTTACGCTCTTTGGTCCAAGTTCAAGGCGGGAGTGCGCATCCTGGTGCTATCCGACAGTTGTCACAGCGGCACGGTAGTCAAAGAGATTCCGTCATTCATGGGCAAGGGTCCGCGGCCCCGCGCCATGCCGCGCGCCGTCGGCATCAAAGTCGAGAATGCCAATCGCGCGCTTTATCGAGGCATTCAGAATCGCACCCGCGGCACGGAAAAAGCCAAAGTCGGCGCCAGCGTTTTGCTCATCTCGGGCTGCATGGATAACCAAACTTCCATGGACGGCGAAAAGAACGGCGCCTTCACCGGCACGCTCAAGAAAGTCTGGAAGGGCGGCAAGTTCAACAACAATTACCGCAAGCTGCGTGATAAGATCGTCTCCCTAATGCCGTCGAGTCAGACGCCGAATTACTATTTCATCGGTGCTGCGAATCCGAGCTACGAAGCACAGAAACCATTCACCATCTAAAGAGTTGGTTGCTTCAAGAGCCGCGCCCTTGGCTGGCTGCGGCGATGTAACTCTCGGCGGTGAAATTTGTCATCACGACGTGACCCCTGAATATTTCAATGGTGGTTTGACTGGGCCGCTCAGCATTACCTTGAGTGAGGTTGACTGGGTCGCGGGTTCGGTTAGGGTCTCGCCTGGATTCCCGCTTAAAGCATGCGGGAATGACGGACTTCAGATGAGAAATTTGTTTTTCGCAGCAATGTGATGGGAATCGACTCACGAAGATTGACCTTTTGAACCTTGAACCCTTGAACGAATTTTCCCTCAGGAGGTTATCCGATGCCCAAACAACTAAACATTCTCTGCATCCATGGGGTCGGTCATGGCGACGACGATCCTAATCTCGTGCCGTCGTGGACAAATGCGATCACGGCAAACATTCAGCGCTGGGCAGCTGACGCCACGGTGACCTGCGATTTTTTTACCTACGACGATCTGTTCGATCACGCCCCGCACGACCCCGTCACCTACGGCAAAGCCTTTGCGAAGCTTCTGGCCAGCGGCGTGTTCCACGGCATCGGCGATCTGTTGCCGGGAAGCCGGGGGCTCTTCGATTTGCCGGAACAGATCCGTTGGACCGCGGGCATGGTCGCGCAATGGGCTTCTGAAGACGACCTGCGCGCAGCGCTGCGCAAGCGGCTACTCGCCAAACTCGCGGCAGATTCTTATGACGTCATCGCTGCCCATAGTCTTGGCTCATTGATCACCTACGACACTTGCCGCCGAACCCCCGGCACGCTGAATAACAAGATACTGCTGACCTTCGGATCCCAGATCGGCAACCCATTTGTCCGCGATTGCTTTGCCGGACGCATCGAAGCGCTCGACGCGCGCATGTGGTTTCATCTTTATAACTCAAACGACAATGTTTTTACCGCGAGAATTAAACTCGAAGACGCCAATTTCGCCCAGATCGTTGCCGACTTCGACAAGCCCAACGACGTGCTCAACCATGACCCGCTTTACTATTTTAACCACACCAACACCCAAGCTCGGGTGTGGCCGGAAGTCGCCAGCGCCCAGGTAGCGCGAGCTTTGACGCGCGAGCTGCGCTCGACCCGCGCGCTCACGACGCCGCCCGCCCGGCGCGCCTTGTTGATCGGCATCAACGAATATCCGAATCCGGCAAATTGCCTGGAAGGCTGCGTCAACGACACCTATTTGATGAGTTCGGTGCTGCAAGAATGCGGCTATCGCCCCGAAGACATTCGCGTCGTCCTCAACGAGCGAGCCACCGCCGCCAGTATCATGGAGCGGCTTCACTGGTTGCTTGACGATGTGCAAAGCGGCGACGAACGGGTGCTTTTCTATTCAGGCCACGGCGCGCAGATCCCCGCCTACGGCAGCAAGGAGGAGGTTGACCATTATGACGAGTGTCTAGTGCCGCACGATTTCGACTGGAGCCCGCAGCGCGCCATCATCGACAATCAGTTCGTCAACCTATACAGCCAACTGCCCTACGAATCGCGCTTCGCGGCAATCTTCGACTGCTGTCACTCAGGCGGCATGAGCCGCGACGGCGGCCCGCGTGCCCGCGGCATCAACCCGCCGGACGATATTCGTCATCGCGCCCTGCGTTGGAACAGCGAGCTCGAAATGTGGGAGGATCGCGACTTACAGACAGCCAATCGCTCATTGGCGAGATCATCCGAGGGCGCCCAGTTTCTTGGCGCCAACGGCGCGACCCACCGCCTCGGCCGCGGCGTCTCCCTGCGCGGCCTGCCAAACAACCGTTACGATCGCGAGCGCAAAGAGCTCGATCATCATGGCGCTTACTTGCCGATTATCGTCGAAGCCTGCCAGGAAGAAGAACTCTCTTACGAGTACCGCGACGGCGCCAACTCCTACGGCGCGTTTACTTTTGCCCTGGCGAAAATCTTGCGCGAAACCCGCAAGAAAGGCGCTAATCCCAACTTCCGCAGGTTGACCAAACTCACCGCCGAACGGTTAAAACTCCTGGGCTACAAACAAACGCCCTCATTGGTCGGTCCAGGTTCGCTTCTTGGCAAGCCGATTCCGTGGGTGAAAGCGACGAAACGACGCAAATGAGGCGTTTCGAACCGCCAGAACCCTTAGGGCATCAATCATTCACTGTCCGACACGTTTTGAATGGAGCGCAGTGGTTGAACGAGTTGAACGTTTTGAACTCTTCACTGCGGTCCGCCGCGCTCGTTCCGGTCACGGCCAAGTCCAACAATGACAGCAAAAGCATCCGTTCGAGCTGGTCCGAAGTCCGGGTCCGACTCTCAAGATCCACACCGGGATATTACTGGCGCGTGCGCGCTAATAGTTTCGGCACCAGAACTGCCGACCCGGAGCATTGGTGAAGTGTCCTTACTTTGGGTTACCCAAGCGCCCTTCTCCATCTCCGCCAACTGATCGAGGATCGGAACGACCCGGTGCAGACAGTCCTGTCCCTCCGCAGTGAGCACCACCCCATTCCAAGCCCTGCGAAACAGATTGTCCTGTAGTGCTGTTGTAACTCCTTTAGATGGAGCGAAATCGAAGGCTCGCTTATGGCTAGCTGCTGCCAAGCTTTCGTCACACTCCGGGGCGGGCGACACAAAATGATCGGGTCCGAATCGAAGTAAAGTTACTACTGACTTTTTAGTCCCAACGAGGTAAAATTCACGGTCGACACTTGTTCGCCTTATTGTTGCTGCAAAAATACTTCCAATGGGGGACTGCTAAAAATAGAGAACTCACCAGAAGTCGTTATCACAACGGACGCATGAGTTAGGAGAAAAACATGACAATCCAACGTCACGAATACTCAGATCGGGGCACGATGAAACGCTGTCTAAATTTCACGCTTCCGCTCATGCTCTTAGTAATAGCGAGCTGCGCTGTAGCACCAGTCCAAGAAGTCCGGTTCTTTAACAACGCCTTTATCACCTTCAACGAGGCGAGTCAGCCGTTATTCGATGACCTAGCCATCGCGGAACGGCGACAGGGTCAGACTGTCGCCGAAGCCAACGCGAAAGACAACACTTTTCAAGGGGAATGTGCCGGGATACAGTGGGCCAAAGTCGGGTTCATCGATGGCTACTGCACTACCGACGCGCCTTATTATTCGGAAATCGGCGATCCACCGACAACGCGACGGATTCGTGATGGTATTCGCCTGATAGGCCGATATTCGGAAGTCCTATTGACTCTCGCCGAAGGCCGCAATCTAGACGAAACCTCGGCGCAGATACAAAACCTCGGTGGAAACATTGCAGCACTGATTGCTATGGGGGCAGGACCGGGAGGCGGCGCGGCATTTACGGGAGCGCTCGCAGCACTCGATCCGATCATTAGAGACGCGGCTCAGCGTAAGAATGTCGAGGAGATGAATCGCCTCGTTCTAGCCGGGGCCCCCCATGTGAAAAGGTTGGTGATAAGTTTACGAGATGGGGCGCCAGCAGTTTTTAACACGCTAATTTTTCAATCTGTAAAAGGTATAACAAGTGCCGACGCGTTGAAGAGTCCGGTAATTGCTAAAAACCATTTGGATCGCATTTCAAACTACCGCATCGTCGTCTCTAACTACGTTGTTCTGCTCGGGCAGTTACAAAACACCTTTGACGAGTTAGTAACGGCGGTACAGCAACCCAGCAACCCAGCGTCCGTCGCCTTTGTCGCCGAGAAGTCTGCTCGCCTGGCAGCGCATGCCGATACATGGAGGAGGGTCTATTCAACCCTGCGCGGGGCGGGGGCTTAAAGTCAGGGTAATCGCCAACGCCCGGCGACGACATTGGAGAGCCATAAGAGGAGGCTAAAAATATGGGAATCCAGAACGAAGCGCGAGGAAAACTCACTGAAGCCTTAAATGTCTTGACCGACCGATTCAGCCAGACTACCGACGCTACCGAACAAGCTACGATTACTGACGCTATCAACCAACTAAACAATATTCGAGCACGAATTAATCAGGCGGACCTGCAAGATGCAGCGAATGCCATTCAAAGGGCGACTATCTCGCTCGAACGAGTGGTAAACAGCGCGCGTCTAGGTCCCTTTGATGACTTCGTCAAAGCGATCGAAGGAGTAATTACTCGGACCCATCAACTGCTCCGGAACGGAGAGCTTTCAGAACCTTCACCTCGGGCGATTGATCCGCCGGCTACACCTCCACCCGCATCTCCCGAATCCACCTCCAGTACGACAACCGTCCCTCCATCGAGAACAACCCAACCAACGCCCCCGCCGCCGGCGCCGCCTAGTTCCCCATCAACACCTGAAATACCGGCGACCGATTTGACCATAGACACCAGTAAAGACTTCACAGTCCTGCGCTTGGAATACCAGCGGTTTTTCGAAACGATGGCCATCAAAGCGGAGCAACAAAGTAAAGTCGACTGGCATATTAAGCAGTTACTCAAAAACCAGAGCCGTTATGAGTCCGTCAGTTCCAGTGTGAATAATGTTCCATGGGCAATGGTCGGGATCATCCATGCCATGGAATGCGGCTTTAACTTCGCTTGCCATTTGCACAATGGCGATCCGCTAACGAGACAAACTACTCATGTCCCCGCTGGTCAACCTCGCGATGGCACACCACCCTTCCAATGGGAAGAAAGTGCAGCTGACGCGTTGAAACTGGATGGTCTGGCTAGCGTTACCGACTGGTCGATACCTCACATGCTCTACCTGCTTGAGAAATTCAACGGCTTCGGTTATCGCAACAAACGTTTGCCTACTCCTTATTTATGGAGTTTTTCGAATCACTATGAACAGGGAAAGTATGTTGCCGACGGCCAATTCGATCCGCAGGCTGTATCGCTGCAATGCGGCGCCGCGGTGATGATTAAAGCTCTGCTGGAGAAAGGGGTCGCATTAAGTTAACGCCGACCGGAGGTCATCGTAGCAATGCTTTCGGGCACTTTTGAATCGCTTTAACCAGAGTCACACATGAACCAAGCATGAAACGTGGACATCCGCTAAAGGGATTCGCCGTGGCAAACTTCACATTCCTAGTCCGAATGAAATGATATGAACGGTTAAAACTCCCGGGCTATAAACAAACACCCTCTCTGATCGGTCCAAGTTCGCTTCTTGGCAAGCCGATCCCGTGGATGAAAGCGACGAAACGACGCAAATGATGGGTGAGTTATGTTTGGCTAAACGACGCAGCTCCGCGCGACCAGCTCCAGGCCCTAAAACTTTCAAAATCTTGAATTCGCCGGATGCGAGTTCCGACTTGATCGAATCCGCTAGCACGATTCCGACGCCCATCTTCCGACGCACCGCGACTTTGGTCGACATCGACCCATCGGGGTTGCTTCACTCCAACCCACGACCGGCAGCTAACGCGTCATTCGATTTCGAGAGACTTCATAAGTTTCAAAAGGTACTTGGATTCGAGACCGAGCAGCTTGGCTGCGGCGGCGCGATTGCCTTGAGTCCGGGAAAGCGCTTTGAGGATTAACAGCTTCCTCGCCGCGTTCATACCATCTCGATACGACAGGTTCTCAGATAGTCCCGAACCTTCTCCGTTGGCGATTCTGCTGGGCAGGTTTCTTAAAGTGATGGTCGGGCCGGTACTGAGCACGACCGCCCGCTCTATAACATTCGATACCTCGCGAACGTTACCGGGCCAGTTGTAGGCTGCCATGCGCTCGCGGGCTTCGTCGGTGAAGCCGGTGACAATCTTTACCAGTTGCCGTGGCGTGCTTGCGCAAAAAATATTCCAATAAACTAGGCAAATCTTCACGCCGTTCCCTCAATGGCGGGAGCTTAATGGCGACAACATTGAGGCGGTGGTAAAGATCTTCGCGGAACAGTCCTTCCCGAACACAGCGCTCCAGGTCGCGATTGGTCGCAGCGATAACCCGAACGTCAACGGCTATGGGAGTCGCTCCGCCGACACGCTCGAACTCGCGTTCCTGTAAAAATCTCAAAAGTTTCGCCTGGAGATCCTGAGAGATATCGCCGATCTCGTCGAAAAAAATGGTCCCGCCTTCGGCTAATTCCACTTTACCTTTTTTGCGCCGCTGAGCTCCAGTGAATGCGCCTTGCTCGTAGCCAAACAACTCGCTCTCGAGAAGCTCCTTGGAAAGTCCGACCGAGTTTATTGCGATAAACGGTCTGTCCACTCGCGCACTCCAGTTGTGGATGGAGCGGGCGAAGATCTCTTTGCCCGTGCCGCTTTCGCCGAGGAGCAAAACAGTGGCGTTGCTGGCGGCGGTCTTTCTCAGCCAGATCGACGGCCTGCTTCATCCTGACACTTGCACCGACAACCAATTGATAGCGTTCGCCCACCTCCTCCGAGAGGATCTCGATGCCGCGCTTCAGCCGCTGGCGCTCCAACGCTTTTTGCACGACGTGCGTGATATGCTCGGGTTTGAAAGGGCGAGTGATAAAGTCGTAAGCGCCTTCATGCATGGCTTCGACGGCTCGTTCGATATTGCCGTAGGCTGTAACCATGATCACCGGCGTATCATCCTCCCGTCTACGCAGCTCGCGCAGCACGTCCATGCCGCTCAGCCCGGGCATCATGTAGTCAAGAATAATCAGATCAGGATGAAAAGCTTCGAGTTGTTTGAGAGCTTCCGCGCCGTCTTCCGCCGTTTCGACTCTGTAGCCAGCGCGCGACACAGACTTGCTCGACGATTCTTCGGTTGGAAGGCTCATCGTCAACGATCAGAATATTTTCGCTCATAGGTTGTGCTAATTTTAAACTTCCGTACTCGATTTATAGTCCAGCGGCAGCGTCACCGTAAAGCTCGATCCCTCGCCCAATTTACTCGAGACTTCGATGCTCCCACCCAATAGAACGATAAGCCGCTTGACGATAGCGAGCCCCAGGCCGGTGCCGCGATATTTCTTGCCGTTCGCCCTTCCAACCCGGTGAAATTCTTCGAAGACTCGGTCTAGATCCTGCTCCGGAATGCCGATACCCGTGTCGGACACGACCAATTTGACCGATCCGTTCTCCCGCACTGCGCAGATTCGAATCTCGCCGCGCTCCGTGAACTTTGCTGCATTGTCCAGGAGGTTGAGCAGAATCTGTCCCAATTTGTCGCAATCCGTGTTGAAGACCGGCATATTTAGAGCGGTGCTACGGATGACCTGCACATGATTCTTGTCCACCGTCGATTCGATTGTCGTAACAGCGGATCGGACGATTTCTTCCAGGTCCACAGGTTCGACGCGCACTGGCAATTTTCCGGCTTCAATCGCGCTGATGTCGAGCAAACTATCAATCAGCGTGAGCAGCCGCTCCGCGTTTTTGAGAAGGTCTTGAAGGTTCTCCTTTTGGAGTGGGGAGATTTGGCCTTGGGTTTCGTTGAGCACCAATCCGGCATAGCCGATGATCGCGCTCAGGGGAGTACGCAGCTCGTGATTCACATTGGCGAGAAACTGCAACTTGAGTGAATTAAGTTCCGCAAGTTGGACATTGGCGACGGTCAGCTCACGAGTTCGCTCCGCCACTTTGCGTTCGAGGTCCGTGTAACCTTCTTTGACATGCGCCGCCATCTTGTTGAACTCATCGGCGAGAATCTCGATATCGTCGCTGGTCTTCATGTCGAGCCGATGGTCCAAATCTCCCTTGCCGATCCGCTCCACGCCGCGACGAAGGGTCTCGAGAGGCCGAACGACGCGTTGCCTCATAAACAAACCCGCCAACAACGCCATGATGAATGCCACCAGAAGAAGTGCGGCAGTCCGTAGCGTTGACGCACGAAGCGGCGCATAAGCTTCTTCTTCGGGTCTTTCGATGATCACAACCCATTGGAGGAGTGGGATGAACGCGTAGGAACTGATGACTCTTTTTCCATCCAGATTATCAACCAGCGTCACTTCAGGCCGGAGTGTACCTGAAGCGGCCTGAAACGCTGCTTTCACCTGATTGAGATGACCTAAATTTCTTCGTTGTAAGACCAAACTGATATCCCGGTGAGAGATAAGATCACCGGTCCGGCTAACAACATAGGCATAGCCCGCTTCCCCGGCTTTAATGCTGGAAACAATGTCCCAGACGTGCTTGAGATTTACTTCCGCGCGAAGCACGGCTATGACCGTCCCGGCGTATTGCTCGATAGGATAATTAATCGTCATGTGAGGCTCGGAGTTCTGCACGAAGTAAACCGGGCTATAATCGGGCAATCCTTGCATGGCACGCTGAAAGCCAGGCGTGGAACTGACATCCGAACTTATATTGTGAGAAACGGCGCCAGCGCGGGATTCGTGCGCTTGTTTCGCTCCGCTGGTATCCAAGGCTATGGCTTCGGTTATTGCCGGTGCTAGATAGAGAAGCCTTTTCAGCTCAAATCGATATTCGGGTGAAATGTTGCTCTGAGCGGATTCGCGGCTCTTGGTCGCTGATCTGATCGCGGTCACGATGTCCTGAACGAACCGCTCGATCTTCAAGGCAGCCACGGCAGCCGCCTCGCGTTCGAGGCGGGCGATTTGTTCCTGGCTTTCGCGATAGCGGAAATAGATTTCCAACATGCCGCTACTGACCAATCCGCCGGCAATCAACAATAGCGAAATGAGAAAGTAATGGCGGACAAGCCGGCCGCGTCTGCGGCGCAAGAGGAAGGGAGCGATTTGCGATTTTAGACTTTCGATTTTAGCCTTGAAGTTACTCATACGGTTATGACCGCTGCCTAGCAACCTGTCATTTGATTACTTTATTGGCCCACATGAGTACTTCGGGCGGAATCGTAACGCCTATTTGTTTAGCTGTCTTCAGATTGATCACGAACTCAAATTCCGTGGGCTGCTCAACAGGTAATTCGGCTGGATTCGCACCGTTCAAGATTTTGTCGACGAAGTGGGCTGCGCGCCGATATGATGCTCTTTCGTCTGCTCCGTAAGACATGAGGCCACCTTTCGTTACGAAAAGACTAAATGGATATGTTGCCGGGAGCCGGCTCTTGACCGCGAGTGCGATAAAGTCGCCAGCGGGCACCGTCGTGCAGTCGGTCACGAACAAAGCATCAACACGCTCTCGCATGATCACTCCTAGCGCTCCCTCGATCTCTCCGAGGCCTCGCAGTGAGACCGGTAATAACTCGATTTTTTGGAGTCGTGCCGCGTCTTGCACTTCATTCCAGTGCGTTTTACCGCTAAAGCGACCAATGGAATCATCTGGGCGAACCCACCACAGTCTACGACAGCTACATGCGACACCTTGGGGAATGCCTCCTTCATGAGTTCAAGCCGTTTCCCGATGACCCATGGCGAAGCGGTGGTCAACCCGTAACATTCCCGCCCGGGCGCGCCAGGCTGGTAGCGAGTCCCTGTCTTACTGCATCGGCCGAACTAACCATGACAATGGGGATAACGTTAGTGGCTCTCTTAGCAGCTTGAGCTGCTGATCCCGTGCTTGTCACAAGGATATCTACCTTGAGACGAATCAGCTCGGCGGATTGAGCGACGAGTCGATCGACCTGATTTTCCCAGTAGCGTTGCTCGACCGCAATATTCTGACCCTCAATCCATCCGAGCTTGCGCAGCTCGTCGAGGAAGTCTTTCCTGTTCGTATCCAAGCCTGAAGGGGGTGGACGGTTTGCCAAGTAGCCGATGCGAACGACCTTTCGCGACGGCTGCGCGTCAGCTAGATGAACATTGGCTAGAACTAGAGTGGCAAAAAGGAAGAGAAAGATTGTTTTTCTCATTGGTTTGTCTATTCTCCTTCTGCTAATTTTCTATTGCCTTTTGTATTCTGCGGTCACTTGATCACTCTATCCGCCCACATCAGCACCTCGGGGTGAATCGTCACACCAATCTCTTTCGCGGTCTTCAAATTGATCACCAGCTCAAATTGGGTTGGCCGCTCCACGGGAAGTTCGGCCGGCTTGGCGCCTTTTAGGATTCTATCCAACACATACGCTGCCCGGCGGGACTGCTCGATGCTGTTGGCACCGTAGGACATAAGACCTCCCATTTCCGCCAAGCTGCTTGACCAAAACATTCCCGGCAGCCGATTTTTTTTTGCCAGATCGATCATTTCAGTTGTGGCTTTAACCGACCCAAAAAATCCCGGCAGCACTATGAAGCCGTCCGCTCCGCGCCAGACCGCGGAGTGGAACCGGCGAGCGATCTCATCCCACGGGTAACCCCACGCCCACCTCCCCCCCCACCTCTAACCAGTCCAGTTCTAACTTTAAAGAACGAGCCGCCAACTCGACACTTTTCCATATCGGAAGCTTGTCTTCCGCTGCCCGATTCCAAAACACAGTAACCCGCTTCACACTCTGAATCGTCTCCTTTAAGAGTTCCAGCCATTTTCCGCCTAACTCCGCCGTCAGCCCTCTTACACCGGTAACGTTACCGCCAGGCCGTTCCAAGCTCGCGACAAAGTTATGCGCAGCATTTGGAACGATTATTACGATGGGGATCGTGTTCGTTACCTTCATTGCCGCGCGAACAGACTCCGTGCCTTGTGCCACAATCGCGTTTACGTCAAGTTGCACGAGCTCGGCAGCTGATTTCTCCAACTGCGGATCGCCATTGTAAGGTCGGCCCTCAATTACGATATTCTGACCGTCAACGTAGCCAAGCTCGCGCAAGCCCAGCCGGAAGGAGTCCAAAATGAGAGATCTAGAACTCCCGCCTCCGAGATAACCTACTCGTGGAATTTTTGCGGATTGCTGCGCGCGCGCGGACGCACAAACAGTCAGTAGAGCAACGATCGAAAGACATAGCAGTGTGATTCTCATACGCTCTGGCCTGGCGCCCCTATAGCACAGAAACCGGCTTGAGGAACAGTGAGTGTTGAAGTGAAATGGTTAGTGACATTGGTGGGCAAGACCTGCGACCACAGTGACGAACCATTGGATCAACGAAGAAATCGCCCGGAATAGCATGAGAGCGCAAAGACAATGCCAATAGAGAAGGACTCAGGTCTGCGTGAGAAAGCTTGAGATAACAAATAATTTCGTTACTGTCACTGATTTGGATCTGCGTTCAGGGAGCCAGGGTGTTCTTTCGTACACACATGGTGGCCAAAATACCACCATGTGTTTCCATGGGTCGGTTCCACTGATTTCATTCTTCAGCGGCCTTGTATGTCGAACCAATCACGTACTACCCGCAGAGCGGGTAGTATGAGGAAGCCCCCTTATAAGGGGGCTATGGGCCTGCCAAGTGTTCATTTTAGTAATCGAGTTTCATCTGTTCTTCTTTTTTCTCTTGTTCCTCTTGGGTGCGGATGTATTCACGCACTGTCGCTTCATCCAACCCCACCGTACTGACGCAATACCCTCGGGCCCAAAAATTCAGCCCCACGAAATTGCGCTTGCGTCCGTACTTCTGGTGAATCATGATCGCCGCCTTGCCTTTCAGCTTCCCCACCGTGTTCGCCACACTGTACTTCGGTGGGACACTCAAACACATGTGCACATGATCCACCATCACATGCCCCTCCACCAATTCTATTCCAAACCGGCGACACAACTCCTTGAATATCTCCCCCACCTCTCTTCGCATCCCTCCAAACATTGCTTTTCGCCGATACTTCGGTACGATCACCACGTGGTACCGGCAGTACCACTTCACGTGAGTTTGGCTTTGCCATTCTCTCATTGTTGTTTCTCCTCTCTTTCTGGACTTGACAGGCCCAGTGGAGAGGAGAAACGTCATTGCCTCTCTGTTCAATTCCTGTACTCGGCAGAGCCTTTGTTTTTCTCACCGCCATAGGCGGTGGCTTAGCAATTGGAGTTACTTAAACCGGGTACATAATTTGGATGCTTGGATGCTGATCTCAACAGGGACACGGCTATTTTTGAAGCACGCCTGGTAAATTCTCTTTTCTCCGAAACTTACGGAGTTCGCTGAAGAAGGCCACGGCGGATTCTGTTCGCGGGGCACGAAGGTATGGGGACCTGAGGTTTTGCAGTTTTATAGAGACAAACCCTCGGTAGTTAGCGCGTGGTTGTTATTACACTTCCGGTGTCAAAAAAACCATCATCATTTCATTTTGTTTATTCGTTATGTTGCGAGCGCCGACCCACTGACGGATATAAATCTATCATTTCTCAAACGGCCTTTATTCTGCACTGCGATCAGTGCGGCCCGGTTTTTAACTTGCCAAAAACATAAGGTGGCATTTTTCACACCTTTGGTGGGCAAAAGATAACGGTTGCCCGTTGATCGCTTAACCTCGCCTCCAATCAGATCTTTGAAAGTCAATCATTTCGCCACGATCTCCGCTGGCATTGCGCTTGCTCAGGGCACAACCAGCGCCATGCAATCAGAACCACCAGAGCAAGGCAAATGAAACTAACGCTTTAAGCAGCGTGCACACTTCGAATCTACCCGAACTCTTTGATCAGCTGGAAATCAGCCTGATCGTTTCCACTTATCAAGCCGGCAAAGCGATCGTCGTGCGCAACGATAACGGCACGCTCAATACCCACTTCCGAACATTCGCCAAACCGATGGGCATCGCCGCCGATCACAATCGGCTGACGATCGGCGGCGCCAACACTGTTTGGGAGTACCGCAACATGCCGGCAGTAGCGAAAAAGTTAGAGCCAGCCGGCAAACACGACGCCTGCTATCTGCCCCGCCGTATCCACGTCACCGGCGACATCGACATCCACGAGCTTGCATGGGACGCCAACAACGAGCTTTGGGTGGTCAACACCCGCTTCTGTTGTCTGTGCACGTTCGACGCCGACCATAGCTTTTATCCGCGCTGGCGCCCGCCGTTTGTCAGCGCGTTGGCCCCTGAAGACCGCTGCCATCTCAATGGCCTGGCCATGGTCGATGGTCGTCCCAAATACGTCACCGCACTGGGCGAAACCAACACGCTGGCCGGCTGGCGTGAGAACAAGGCCAAGGGCGGCATCCTGATGGACATAGAGAGCAATGAAATCGTGCTTCGCGGACTCTCCATGCCGCACTCGCCGCGCTGGTATCAGGACAAGCTATGGCTGCTCGAATCCGGCGAAGGCAGTTTGGCCGCAGGTCGACCTGGAGCACCGCACATGGCGGACCGTTGCGCAGGTTACCCGGCTTCACGCGCGGCATCGACTTTGTCGGACCGCTGGCTTTCATCGGACTCTCGCAGGTGCGTGAGAGCGCGGTGTTCAGCGGCATTCCGCTGGTCGAAGCGGCTGCGCGAGCGCACCTGTGGCGTGTGGGTCGTCAACATCGAAACCGGTCAGACTGTTGGCTTCCTGCGCTTCGAAGCCGGCGTGCAAGAAATCTTTGCCGTGCAGGTATCTGCGCGGTATGCGCTTTCCGGAAGTTGCTGGAATGGAATGATCAGCACCTCGGCAACTCCTACGTGCTGCCGGACGAAGCACTGGCGGACGTCGTCGTTGGCCGCGGAGAAGATACGAAACCCGAAAACTCCCGAAAATTCGAATCTCAAAATCGTAAATCCGAAACAAATCCAATGTAACCCCATAGAACAAATTTCAAAACTAGCTCGGTTGATCAAACTCGGAATGGACAAGCCATGAACTACTTCAATCTCTATTCATCGTATCCCGACCCTACCATCAACGCTGCCTGGGACTCTCAGATCAAAGAAGCGGACAAGACTCCTTGGCTCGCCGACACCTTAGCCGAGTGTGAGAGCGATCTGTTTGCGCGCTTTGCGGCGTGTTACGCGGAGCTGCGCGCCCTGCCCCGTAGCGCGCGGCGTGCCCTCCAGCGTCGACATCGCGCGCTCCAGCGAGTTGGCCGCGATCTTGCCGGAATACTTGCAGCAGGGCGGACGACGACTACAGCACAGGATGGCTTGGTCCCTGGCCGGCGCCGCGTTACTGCTCGCATTGGGACAGGGAGTGGCGACGGCAGCCACGATCACCGTCACGACAAACAATCCCAACATCGTAGCGGATGGCCAGTGTTCGCTGATCGAAGCCATCGTCAACGCCAACAACGATGCGGCGACTCACGCCGACTGCGCGGCGGGCAGTGGGGCAGACACGATTGTACTGCCGGCAAACGCCAACGTGACGCTCTCAATGTTATCAACGTGACGCTCTTTACGGCACCGCATCGGTCTGCCGCTGATTACCAGTCGGATCACCATTGAAGGTAACGGCGCCACGATTGCTCGCCAAGGGAACGCACCCGCATTCCGTCTCATGGCCGTCACGAACTCCGGGGACCTGACGCTTCAGAAGTGACTCTGAGCGGAGGACGTGCTGTCAACGGTGGTCGGCGGGTTGGTTAATTATGACGGCGCTCTCACCATCAAGAACAGCACCATCTCAGGTAATACGGCCAATTACGGTGGTGGCGTACGTAATTTCGGCACCCTCACCATCGAGAACAGTACGATCTCTGGCAATACGGCGATTACTGGCGGTGGCGTAAGTCATTACGGCACCCTCACCATCGAGAACAGTACGATCGCTGGCAATACGGCCGAGTAATGGCGGTGGCATATTTAACTCGGGCGGGCCCGGCAACGGCAGCCTCGTGATTAGAAACAGCACCATCTCAGGCAATACGGCCGATGTCGGAGGCGGCTTAGGTAATAGCAGTGTCTGCTACTTTGGCGTACGTCCGCAACGCTCAGCATTGAAAACAGCACCATCTCAGGCAATCGAGCCAATCAGGGCGGTGGCGTCTTTAATAACACCGCTGCTACGCTCTCGACTGTTCACCCGCAGTCGCCACCCTCACCCTCAACAATAGCTTGATCGCTGGCAACCAGGCGACCGTCGCGCCTGAAATAGTAAACGGTAGCAGCGTCTCGTCACCGCAAACAACTTCAACTTGATTGGGACAACTGGCAATGCGGGTGTCACCGGCTTCACACCCGGGCCGACCGACATCGTGCCCAGTGTTTCGCTAGCGCAAATCCTAGGTCCCCTGCAAAACAACGGCGGCCGGACCCTGACCCATGCTCTAGTCGCCGGCAGTCCAGCGATAGATGCGGGCAACCCTAGCGGCTGCCGGGATAGTCGAGGGCTGCTTTTGCTGGCCGACCAGCGAGGTTTTCTCCGATCAGATGACGGCAATTTCGACGGCACGAGCCGATGCGATATCGGGGCCTATGAGCTTACCAACATACTCGCTGTAAGCGATTCAACTTTCGTTCGTCAGCAGTATTTGGATTTTTTGGATCGCGACCCGGAAGCCGCAGGCCTTGCCGCTTGGGTGAATGCCCTCGACGACGGATTGCCAAGAGCGAGCTTGATTGAGGCATTCATGGATTCCGAGGAATTCTTCTCCAAGGGGAAATTCATTGCCCAGACTTACTTAGGGCTTCTAACTCGGGATGCTGAATATAGTGGCTTTCGTGCTTGGCTGGAAGTCTTGCTGGCTGGAGTATCGCATGAACAAATCGTCCAGTGGTTTTTAGACTCCGATGAATTCACCATTAGGTTCGGCAGCAGTCTAACCAACAGCCAGTTTATCGAGCGGATGTACAATAACGTATTGCTACGTTCAGCGGACCCAGGCGAGCTCAATCTTTGGGTTGGGCAATTAACCAGCGGGCAGCTGACAAGGGCGCAGGTAGCGTTGGGTTTCTTGGACTCGGACGAATTTCAGAAGATAAACGCGAGCCAGAACGAGATCGATGTCTCGCTGTTATACTTTTCCATGCTGCGGCGCGACCCTGATCCAGGCGGCTTCGCTGGTTGGGTGGGAGTGCTAAATTCAGGCGTACCACTTAATTCGGTGATTGATGTGTTTCTGAATTCCCCTGAGTATCAAGCCGGGTTCTAGGGCGCCAGGTGGCGGTTGTGAACGATTACTCTTGGTCAGAAACGGTTACACCCGTCATCTCTGAGTTGCATAGTGCACTTAGGCACTTAAGGTCAAATCTTTATTTTTGATTATTTCGCCTGCGCCGCCACGGCAGAGAGGCACTCTCGCTATCATGATAAATATTATCGACGACCGGACTGAGGCTTCATCGGCTCGACGTTGGACAAGCGGTAGCGCATCCGCCATCTGGGCACAGGAGAACATCTCAGCTAAGCGCCGCGTCCCCCATGCGACACTGCCGGACATAGCATCAAGTCGCAGTAAGCTGAATCAATCTTAGTAGATTTTGATTTCTTTCGCCGTGTACGTCACCGTGGACGTAGTCAGGGTTTTCGCCGCGTTGCGGCGGTCGGTCAACTCCTTCACCATCGCCCCAGCTTCTTCCGTCGTGGCGAACTCGACGACGCGGCCGTCTTGCATAAACCATGTTAGGCCGGAACCGAGTTCGCGCGCAGGCATCCGGTCACACAAAACCCTGTACATATAAATCCTCCTAGTACTGAACCGATCTTCTGAAGCTGGTTGGTTTGGAGAGAGTTGCGGACAAGTAACTAAGTCAAGCTAGGGCTTTTCCCTCGTGTAAGCAAGGGCGACCCAAGCGCCACCTGCTCCGCACAAAAAAAGGGAGGCACCCCGACCAGGCGCCTCCCCTATCTCAATTACTTATGTAACGAGAATCCTACCAGCGGTTGCGTCCGCCGTCGCGATCGCCGCCACGGCCTCCGCCACCGCCACCGAAGTTATCGCGCTTGGCCATCGGCTTGGCCTCGTTGACCGTCAGGCTGCGACCTTCGAATTGCGTGCCGTTGAGCGACTGGATGGCGGCTTGCGCCTCGCTGCTCGACGACATTTCGACAAAGCCGAAGCCGCGGGATTGACCGGTAAACTTATCCGAGATCACATTGGCCGAATCCACCGTGCCATGCGCCGAGAAAAGTTCCGTTAAACGCCCTTCGGTAACCGAATAAGGCAAACCACCGACATATAATTTACTACCCATGTTGTCCTCCTATGAGACAGTGTTGAAGTCTATGATCCTGAGAATCTAACTGCTAAAGGGGCAGAACCTGGGCTCGTAAAAAACTAAAACCCTGCTCTGGTCGGATGGTCATTTAGAAATTGCTATCAGAGGATAGAGACGGAAAGAGGCCTTCATATTTTTTCGTTCCTCTCAGAAGGCCATTGACTGAAGAAGATAAGTCACGTTACGGGTTAACACCGGTTAAGTCAATGACAGATCGGAAAGTATTAATAATAAATATCCTCGCTGATTATTCGCCCAAATCTAAACCGAGGAGCAAATCTTTATCTATAGCGTTTCTACAACTTCATCGTGACATAGTGCTCTGCTTGCTTCGCTCTCGGCGCGACGGGAAAGAGCCGCGCCATGACGGTCAACCAATGGGCTAACTCGTCGACAGTGATCTTCCGCGCAATTGCCTCGGAATTGCGCCGGATCGTTCGAAACTCCTCCCGCAAGCTATCCGATGCGGCCATTTCTCTCAGTTCTTGTTTCTCTTTCTCACTGAGCACGGTCGAACCTCGCCTTTAGTTTTTTCGCGTCATCGGCCAAACCGAAGACGTCGTAAAATTCTTGAATTCGTTGCCAATCCAGTTCGTGCCCGTAGCGAGCCATGAGCCGTTCGATATCGGATTGCTCCTGCGCCTTGCGCGCGGGATCGTTGCACAAAGCTTGGACCTTCAGGCCGATAACATCTTCCGGTTGCACCGTCCTGAGGCTTTGGCTGCCGCCGAGTGTTGGATAATCTTTGGCCCGCTCGAGCATGGCAAGAGAGATTTCTCGAAATGCATGAATGAAATCGACCGATCCCCACGCAGCATTGGGGTGGCGATATTGCGACACATTTTCCGAGTGAAATTCTCGACGGTAGCCACGGCGGGCCAGTACTTCGTCGAGTTTTTCCAGATCGTCGCGGTGGATTAAGAAATCCAAATCCAATGTCTGGCGTGGCACACCCAATACCCCGAGCGCGAAACCGCCAATCGCCGCGGCGCGGATATTAAGGCGTGTGAACTCATCGAGCAATGTTTTGAGAACTAACTCAAAATCCATGGCGCATTGTAATCAGAAGCGATGGTTGGCGCAAATCACCCCAAACTCGCCTTTACTCCCTCCGCCGCCTATAAGAGAATCCGGCAAAACCAATTCAAGGAGATTCGAATGATTACTTCCAATGACCTCAAAGGCATCATGACGATGATGCCGGCGTTTACCAAGAAGGATGGCGATCGAATGAATGCGACGGATACGGTCGATACCGACGAACTGGCGCGCACGGTCGACAAAATTATCACCGACGACGGCTGCAACGTACTGACCACCACCGGCAGCTTCGGCGAGTTTCCTATGCTCTTGTGGGACGAGCATAAGAAATTGATCGCTCACATAATCGTTGACTTCTTGCAAAAACGATTCGGTCAATCCATGCTTTTCCACGCTGACAGGTTAAGATCGTGCTGCCTCGGCTCGTATCATTGCCGCACAGAGTAAAGCCGCACCATCCGTTCCAACTTCGTCGGTCGTCGTCCAGCGCTGGCTTTAGGATAATGCGGTTCGATCAACCCCACCGGTTTATCCCACGGCATCACTCGATCGATCACCGATAGTAACTTTTCTCGCTTGGTCTGCATTTTCTTTACCGCCCAATCGAAACCTGCAAATCTTGTCTGCTCCTTGACTCTCCTCCCGTTGTCACTGTTATTGTTTTGCGGTAAAAAACTACACCTCAAGTGACTTGTTCAGAGTTTCCTGAGCAATCTCTCTTGGAGCGCGAAATGGAGCAAAAGAAATCCAATAGTGCGGGCTGGCCGACAGCTTCGATTCTAATTCGGTTGCTGAGCCGGCACGCCAACAAACAGTTCGCGGCTTTTTTCCTGGTGGGTTTGGTCACCGATCTTGTCGTGTTTCACGTACTCATTGCCAAGGGCGTCAACACAGAGCTGTCTCAAGCGGCAAGTTTTATCTTGGGCGCAATCTTCATTTTCGCTCTGAACATTCGCCCAAGTCTTGCACAACCCGTTACATTTGGCGCAGCGCCGATATGGAGACCGTATGGACGATTCATGACGGTGTCTTTAATCGCTTTGTTTCTTCGGAGCGCCGTTCTGTTGCTGTTTATCCGCAACTGGCACTTGCAACCCCAGACAGCCATCCTGGGCGCGATTATTATCGGCGCTACTGTGCTTTTCATCGGTATCGCTCTTTTCGTTTTTCCTGAGTGCGGGTCCGATGAGGTGCCGGCTCTTCGCTGGCCGCTGATCACGATTGTGATTCTGGTTTACCTATTGGTGCTGAAGCTAACGTTGATGGCGCTCGTGGATCTGATCCCAGAGGAGGCCTATTACTGGAACTACGCCCAGCATTTGGATTTAAGCTATCTGGACCATCCGCCGATGGTTGCTTGGTTAATTTGGCTTTCCACGTCTGTACTTGGCAAATCCGAGTTTTCGGTTCGGCTACCGGCCTTTATCTGCTGGATCATTGCCGCGCTCTTCATGTTCCGCCTCACGCTGAATCTTTTTGATAGGACAGCTGCCGTACGAGCGATCTTACTCTTGGCTGTTTTGCCGATTTACTTCGGACTCGGCTTCTTCATGACGCCGGACGCCCCTCTATACGCCGCGTGGGCAGGGTGTCTCTATTTTTTGGAACGTGCTCTTCTAGGCCAAAATCAAAAAGCATGGTGGGGAGTCGGTATTTGCATGGGAGTCGGAATGCTATCGAAATACACCATCGCCCTACTGGGCCTGGGAACTTTGATATTTGTGCTCCTGGACCAGCCATCCCGACGATGGCTGTTCCGACCTGAGCCTTATTTCGCAGCCATCGTCGCCCTTGCGTTTTTCACTCCGGTGCTGATCTGGAACATGAAACACGATTGGGTCTCGTTTATGTTCCAGGGCCCTGATCGTTGGGCGGGTGCCCCCAGGTTCTCCCTGCACATACTCATTGGCTCTATATTCCTTCTACTGACTCCAACCGGCTGTTTTGGCATCGTCGAGGTTCTCCTACCGCGAAGCATGATGAGAGCGCCAGGCGCCAATCAGAGCGCCGCCGAGAGCCGGCGCTACCTCTGGGCACTTATCTTTACCTTATTGCCGCTATCTGTATTTGTAATTTACAGCGTGCGCAATCAGATCAAGCTCAACTGGACGGCACCGATCTGGCTTGCGGCGATTCCTTTGCTCGCCTGGGACATGATGCCGCGCCTGCATGAGATCTCAGGATCATTGGCGAAATTAATTGGAAGATTGTGGATGCCAACCATCATCGGTCTCGTTATTATTCACGGCGCGGCATTTAATTATATCGCGCTAGGATTGCCCGGCACCGGTACCGTCTCTTTGAAACGTCTGTTCGGGCCGTGGCGGCTGCTGGGTGAGAAGGTACAAGCAATTGAGGCGGTCGTCGAGGCTGAAACGAAGTCTGAAGCAATTCTCGTTGGAATGGACAATCGTTTCATTGCGAGTGAGGTGAGTTTTTACGATTTCGTGGATAATGACGCAGCTTTCAATACAGGTGGGCCTCATTTTTTTGGCGGGCGCAGCGTCATGTGGGCTTTTTGGCTTCCCCCTTCGGCGGCGGTTGGCAGGAATTTTCTCATGATCGATTTCGATCGAAACAGACTCGGCAGGCCCTCTTTGTCACGGTATTTCGACTCGACCGGCGAGGTTTTCCGTGAAGTGTTGGAGAAAAATGGTCGAGTAATGGGTCATTTCTATTGGCGCGTTGGATATGGGTACCGCGGTCCGGGGGAAAACACGAAGAAAGTTCGCAAAAGTCGGGACCGCGATTCCAAGCCTCGTGTACCAGGCGCGAAATAACCGGCGGCGAAGGTATAACTTCATGCAGATTGACACGCTGAGATGGATCGACCGTTACCTCGGGATCCCGCTATGTTGGATCTTTTCATTCATCCGTCGCATCGACTCTATTATCCGCCCGAACCCGGTTCTGCCCAAGCCGCAGAAGGTTTTAATTATCAAGCTCTCGGAAATGGGCAGCACGGTGTTGGCGTACCCGGCGTTGGCAGAGCTTAAGCGTCGTTGTCCGGATGTTAAGTTTTATTTCTTGGTTTTTGCGAAAAACGCGGCCATCATGGAAATCCTAAAGCTTGCGCCGAGCGAAAATATCATCAGGGTCGATCATCGCACGCTTGGGACATTGATGCAGAGCGGCTTGCAAGCAATGCAGCGACTTTTCAAAGAGCGGATCGACAGCACGATCGACATGGATTTTTTTAGCCGGTTGACGATGTTGATCAGCTTTGTTGCTTGCCGAGGCAACCGCGTCGGATTTCACCGCTATAACGACGAGGGTCTATACCGTGGCGATCTCCTTACGCACCGAGTGCTCTATTCACCCCACATCCACACTAGCGCGGCCTTTACGTCGCTTGTAAGAAGCTTGTTCCAAAAGCCGAACGACGAGCCTTATTACCGTGGTTCAGTAAACCCAAGAGAATTAACCGGTCTGCAGCATATACCGGAAGCCGCCGACCTGACGAGCGTCCGTCATAAGCTGCGATCAGCCGGCATAGAACCGGATAGCAGCATTGTCATACTAATAAACCCTAACTCATCGGACATATTTCCACTGAGAAAATGGCCGCTCAAGAATTACGGCCAACTATGTTGTCAGCTCTTAGAGAAAATCCCTCGTTGCGCGCTGGTCATCACGGGCGTTTCATCAGAGAAAGAGGACGCCAAATATATCCTCGAACGAGTTCAGAGTTCGCGCTGCGTCGATTTCACGGGCATGACAAACTTTCGTGAACTGCTCGCGCTCTATTCATTGGCGGCGGTTATGGTAACAAATGACAGCGGTCCGGCTCATTTCGCTTCTCTATTGCGTTTGCCGACGTTGGTATTCTTCGGGCCGGAAACACCGCGCCTCTATAGCCCGATCGGCGACAAACACAAAGACATGTACAGCCATTTTGCCTGCAGCCCGTGCGTTTCTGTCTACAATGGCAAAAAATCGCCTTGCCAGGAAAATCGCTGCTTGATGGCAATCACGCCCGAGGCTGCGTTCAAAGAAGTGTTGTCGTCTCTCGATGAGGTGGCGGCAATGCAGGGGCGGTTGCTGTCAAACAACTTTCCTCTCAATGAAGACAAGACAGGCCAAGAAAACGCAGGACCGGTATGCGCGCCAAAACCTGAGGGGTCGCAAAGCTAGTCGCGCGCTTTCTGGTCTTGTGCCGTATCTCCGCGGGCGCGTCGTTGCCACAAACCTGCCGTCGGACGCGGAATTCGTCAGCAGTCGCTCTGTAACCGGCTGCCCAGCGCCGCTTATGATTTTGCAAAATTGTTTGCCCAACGAATGGCGACTGGATCGTTGACAGTCACCGTGCGTGTTAAAAATGGCGCGTTGTAAAAAGAAGCACCTTCTGCCGCCAATCGCGTCGCGCCGCCTTGACTCCTCACCCCGCCTATTAGAGAATCCGCAAAAATATACTCAAGGAGAATTTCATGATCACTTCCAACGATCTTAAGGGCATCATGACCATGATGCCGGCGTTTACCAAGAAGGATGGAGATCGAATTGATGCGACGGATACGGTCGATACCGACGAACTGACGCGCACGGTCGACAAAATTATCACGGACGGCGGCTGTAATGTTCTGACCACCACCGGCAGCTTCGGCGAGTTTCATACGCTCTTGTGGGACGAGCATAAGAAGTTGATCGAAGCGACCGTCGCGGCGAACAAGAAGCGCGTGCCGCTGTTTATCGGCTGTACGAATTTAAATCCGCGCGAAGCGATTCGCCAGGCGAAGTTTGCCCAGGACGCCGGCGCCGATGGCGTGTTGCTCGGTGTGCCCTTCTATTATCAAGCGAGCGTCGATAACGCGGTGCAGTTTTATCACGATGTCGCCGATGCGCTGCCGAAACTGGGCGTGATGATCTACCACAACCCGACGCATCATCGCGTGACGATTCCGGTCAGTGCCTTTAAGAAACTCACCGAGAAACCCAACATCGTCGCCATGAAGGACAGCCACCGCACCCCGCTGCAGTTCGTCGAGTTGACCAACATCACCAAGGGCAAGATGAGCCTTTTCGTCAACCAGACGCAGATGTATCCGTACTATCAAATGGGCGCGGCCGGCTGCTGGTCGTTCAACGTCTGGATGGGGCCGTCACCGGTGATCACCCTGCGCGATGCCTGCTTTGCGCAGAACTGGGAACTCGCCAAGCAGATCTGTCTTGATCTCGAAGGCGTCAATCGCGTCGGGCCGAACATCGGCAATCTGGTCTGGCGCGAAAACGTCTTCAAACTCGCCGTCAACGAGGCCGACTACTGCACCGCCGGTCCGCTGCGCGCGCCCTGGAGAATCGTGCCGGATGAAGTCAAAGACAACAGCAAGAAGATCGCGGCGTATTGGAAGACGCTCTGTGCAAAATACCCGCTGGCGAAAGAGCCCGCGCGCAAGAGCGCCTAGGCTCTTTCGTTCAAGGTTCAAGGTAAGACAGGAGGCCTCTCGGTTCGAGCCGAGGGGCTTCTTTTTCACTGGCTGCGCACAGAAGGTTGATCACGCCAGTTTGGCCGTGCTTCACTTTCACAGCACTCTTGCGATCGAAGTCGAATAGATTTCTCGCTGCGCTCGAAATGACAATTCTTGGGTAGGCGTCATCCCGAACGAAGAGAGGGATCTCGTCGAACCAAGGGCCACCCCCTGATTTACCTTCTGGACCTTCGCCCCTTTTTCAGTATAAAACAGGGCATCGAGGCAAACCCAATCATAGGGAGAGATCATGAGCACCGAACAGAAAATCATCGACGGCGACGGCCATGTGGTCGAGGACATCGCGTCGATCACCAAGTACATGCCGCAGGAATATATCGCCAGGAGTTTTTCCGAAGCGCGCGGCAAGAACCCGTTTCCGCCCATCGATCATCTGCACTCGGCGAACCGTCACATCACGCCTGCCGGCGCCTTCGCCAACGTCGGCCGCGAGGGCTGGGAACTGTTTCTTGAAGATGTCGGCATCGGCACCACCGTGCTCTACACCAGCGCCGGTCTCGCCTTCGGCAAGATCGTCAGCCGCGACTGGGCCATCGAACTCGCCCGCGCCTACAACAACTGGCTGCACGACACCTATCTATCGAAGAGCCCGCGCTTCAAGGCGATGGGCTTGATCCCGCTGCAAGAGCCGGCGGAAGCGGTCATCGAGCTGCGGCGCATGGTTCGCGATCTCGGCTTCTCCGGCGCCATGCTGCCGTCCATGGGCGTCAACATGCCGCACTTGGGCTCGCAGAAATATTGGCCGATCTACGGCGAGGCCGAACGCTTGGGCTGCGCCATCGCCATCCACGGCGGCGCCCATGAAAATTTATTGATGGACGACATGAGCCCTTACGCCGTGCCCAACGCGCTGGGCCATCCGATGAGCCAGATGATCGCTTTCGCCGGCATTATCTTCAACGGCGTCTTCGACAAGTTCCCCGGCCTGCGCATTGGCTTTATGGAAGCGGGAACGGCTTGGCTGCTCACCTGCATGGAGCGCTTCAACGGCTCCTGGCAGAGCCACGTGCAGCACGATCCCCGCGGCCGATTTCTCCAGCTCAAGAAAGGCGAGAAGATCAAGGACTATATCAACCGCCACATAGACGAGGGACGCATCTTCGTCGGCTGCGAAGGCGAAGAGCTGAGCATCGCCGAGGCCGTGCGCATTACCGGCAACAAGCCATACCTGTTCTCCACTGACTATCCTCATGAAGTCGATGCCGAGACCTGCAAGCACGAACTCCAAGAGTTGCGCGAGAATCCCAACCTCAAACAGGTCGACAAGGACGCGATCCTGTTCGGCAACTCGAAGCGGTTTTATCAACTTGCAAATTGACCCTCTCGTTACGAGTGGGTCATCCTGAACGAAGTGAGGGATCTCGACCGCTAAGACGAGATTCCTCGTCGCTTGACTCCTCGGAATGACAGATAAGGACAGGTAAGAGCCTTTAGGAGCAAAACCATGACTAACAAAAAACACAAAATCATCGACGGCGATGGCCATGTTGTCGAAGCTCACAGCGAGATCGCGGCACGCATGCCGGCGATTTACCGTGAACGCTTCGGCTCGGCGCGCGGTCCCTATCCGCCCAACGACCATTTGCATGCCGCCAACGCGCACACCTTACCGGAGGGCGCCTTCGCCAAGGTCGGCCGCGACGGCTGGATCGAATTCATGGAAGATGTCGGTTTGACCAGCACGGTGCTCTACCCGACCAACGGTTTGTCCTTCGGCCGCGTCGTTAGCCTCGACTGGGCGATCGAATTGGCCAAGGCCTATAACGACTGGATGCACGACGAATACCTAAGCAAAAGCTCGCGCTTTCAGGCTTTGAGTCTGATCCCGCTGCAGGAACCGCCCGAAGCAGTGAAGGAGTTGCGCCGTAGCGTCAAAGAACTGGGCTTTTGCGGCGCCATGCTGCCCAGCACCGGTGTCGCCGGGGCGCAGAACCATCTCGGCGACGACAAGTATTGGCCGATCTACGAAGAGGCCAACCGTCTCGGCTGCTGCATCGGCATCCACGGCGGCGTCCATGACAATATGGGCTTAGACGACATGACGCCGTACGCGCCGGTCAACGCGCTCGGCCATCCCTTCGGCCAGATGGTCAACTTCGGCGGCATCCTGTTTGGCGGCGTGTTCGATCGCTACCCCAATGTCCGCTTCGGTTTCATGGAGGCTGGTTGCGGCTGGTTCATGGGCTGCATCGAGCGCTTCGAGCGCGCCTGGAACAGTCACATTCAACACGACCCGCGCGGCCGCTTCTTGAAGCTGCGCGACAAGGAGTCGATTACCGGATATATCAAGCGCCATATCGACGAAGACCGCATCTTCGTCGGCGTCGAGGGCGACGAGCTGACCCTGCCGTTCGCCGTCAGCGTCGTCGGCAACAAACCGTTTGTGTTCTCGTCCGACTTCCCGCACGAGGTCAATAACGAAACTTGCAAGGAAGAACTCGAAGAGCTGGACGAAAACCCGCGGCTGACGAAAGAAGACAAAGACGGGGTTCGCTACCGCAACGCGGAGCGGTTTTACGGATTGCCGGCGAACTAAGCACCGACTCGGCCGTCGAATTACGTTCACGAAGACGGCAAGACTTCGAAGGGCGGGGAATAGACCCGCCCTTTGTTACTAACCGATAAGCTGCCCTACATAACACTTTCCCCCTCTCTCCCAGCAGACTGGGCGAGAGTACAAATTTAGGAGACTTATTGACGCATGAAACTGTCCGCCGCTGATTTTTCCTTTAATCGTGCACGTTCTCTGATCACGATTCTTCTCGCGATCCCTCGCGGCAGCCCAGACGCTGACCACCTTCCGCGTCGCCAACGGCACATCCGGAGAAAACCCCGCGGTGCTCTGGGTCGGCGTCGACCAGGGGATTTTTCGCAAACATGGGCTCAACGTCGAAGTGATCTTCATGCGCACCGGGCCGCTGTCGATGTCGGCGCTGGTTTCCGGCGACGTCTCAGCGGTTCTGACCAGCTCGAACAATGTCTTGAACGTGGCTGCCGGCGGCGTGGATGTCGTTGCCATCGCAACACTCATCAACAAACCCGAGGGCGACCTGATCACCCGGCCAGAAATCAAAAAGGCTGAAGAGCTGCGCGGTAAGACCGTTGCCATCCAAAGCATCGGCGGCGGCGGTTGGGCCAATAATATGCTGGCGTTGGATTACTTGGGCCTCGATCCCGACCGCGACAAGATCAACTTCCTCGTCCTCGGCGATCAGGCGTCGCGCATTCAGGCGCTCGAAACCGGCCGCGCGCAGGCATCATGGATGGGACCGACGTTCAGCGCGCCGCTCAAGAAAAAAGGCTTCACCGTCTTGCTCGACCTCGCCAAAGCGCCGATTCCCTATCTCGGCTCATCGTTGATCGCCCGCCGCGCCACCTTTCGTCAGGAGCAAAAGCTTTATGAGTCGATGCTGCAAGGAACCTTGGACGCCATGCGCTTCTTCATGAAGCCGGAGAACAAAGCGGCGGTACTCAAGTCGATGGTGCGAGTGCTGCGGCTGCCCCGCGTCGAGGACGCCGAGAGCGGCTACAATGGCTAATATCGACGCCTACAGCAACGACTTGAAGCCAAAGCCCGAAGGCGTGAAAAAAATTTATTCCATCCTCATGCGTACGAATCCCAAACTTCAATCGCTCAAACCCGAATCGATCATCGACGACAGCTTGATTCAAAAGATCCACGCCAGCGGCTACTAATTGCAAAGTGGGAAGAATTTTCACCACAGAGGGCACCGAGATCACAGAGAATTATTTTCGACGTCCGAATGTCACGGCAATAAACTTAGTGCGCCGGAGCGGCAACCACATTTCGGAATATCTCCGGCAAAGACGCCAAGTCCGCAAAGGTAACGGGCCGAAGCCCAACATCCCGAGCGAAGGCGAGGGATCTAAGGAAGATTTCTCCCGTTGGTCGAAATGACAACGATTCCGAACTTGGCGTCTTTGCGCCTTGGCGGGAGATACTCCGACTCCGAATCATTTCTAGAGAGGAAGACCCATGATCGCCCATATCGGCCTCGTCGTCAGCGATATCGAACGCAGTAAGCAGTTCTATGCCGCCGCGCTCACACCGCTCGGCTACCAGATGGTCCGCGAGTATGGCGTGACGCCGGCGCGTCCCGTGGCCAGCGCCGGTTTTGGCGAGCCGCCGCGCGCCGATCTATGGATCTACCAGGGCGACCCCGGCAAGGTTACGACTCACATTGCATTTCAAGTGAACAAGCGAGCTAAAGTCGACGCGTTCTACGAGGCGGCGTTGGCGGCCGGCGGCAAAGACAATGGCAAACCCGGAGCGCGGCCGCAGTACAGCGCCAATTACTACGGCGCCTTCGTCCTCGATCCTGACGGTTACAATGTCGAAGCGGTGTGTAGAGAAGCCGAGTGAAAAGCACCCTTCGCGGGCGCCACAGGTGAAGGCGAAAACGGTTCGAATTTAATGATCGCGCGGTGAATTCTTGCGATTGGCGCTGGAATTCTTAATCAGCCAGTTCTCGATCATCTTGCGTTTGAAGCGCCACTGGTTGCCCACCTTGAAAGCCGGTAGGTCCTTGTCCGCCAACAGCCGGTAAACCGTGAACTTGTCGACGTTCAAGTATTCAGCCACCTGTTCGAGGGTCAAAAGTTGCTCGGCCATTGCACTCATCCTTTGAAAATCCTTAAACTTTTCGCCCAGCCATTGAATGCCACCAGTGGAGAAAAAGCGACATTTCGGTGCCCGGTTTTATTTCAAAGCAAAACGAATAGCAAGGGGCGGTTAGGGCCTCATCTGACCCAGGATAAGCCCCATTCTCCTCGCCCAGATCGGACCAGTTCCGCCTGGGGAATCCCGCCCAGGCGATAGCAGGAAGCTACTTGGCCGCGCAGACGGTAATCTCGACCATGGTTCCGGGCGTCAACACCGCGCCGACGGCGGTCCGGGTCGGCAAATTGGCGCGATCCACCCAAGCCATCCAGGCCTCGTTCATCGCGTCTTTCAGCGCAGCGTCCTGCATGTACACGGTCGCGCTCAAGATGCGCGACTTATTGGTGCCCGCTTGCGCCAACACGGCGTCGATCTTTTTCAGCACCTGGGCCGTCTGCCCCTTCATGTCGAGGGCCTTGTCGTCGGCGACCATGCCCGAGCAAAACACCAGGTCGCCGAACACCGCCGCATTGCAATTCCACTCGCGCGGATTGATCCGTTGAATATCCATCTTAATTTCCCCTTGCACGTCTTGGAAAAAATAAAGTAAAAACTAGATATCAATATGTTTTCATCAATACCTATTAATTACTTCGCAGTACAAAAAATTTAAACTCAAATCATTACTATACTAAAATATTATAATTAACTATATATTATACAATAAAACATATTAATAAGTTATATATTAAAAAAATAAAAAAAATATATAAAATAAAACGATTTGAACGGCTTGAACGCTTTGAACGTGTTTAAATCATATCGCTGGCCGTTTCTCGTACCACTTCATCTGCTGTTGATAGGTATAGCCGGCGCGCAGCACCGTGACCTCATCGAACGGCTTGCCGACGATTTGCAGCGCGATGGGCAGATTGCTTTGCGAGAAACCGCAGGGCACCGACAAGGTCGGCAGGCCGGTCAAGTTGAACGGGCCGTGAAACTCCGGCACCACATGCTTGAACAGCGTGTCGATGGGTCCGACGTCCTCGACCCGCGGCGCCGGTCCGTTTTGGTTCGGCAGCGCCAAGCAATCGACTTTTTGAAAGACCTCCGCGAACTCGGCACGGCAGCGGCTGCGGATCCGCTGCGCCTGAATGTAGTCGGAGGAATTGGTCAACAGGCCGAGATAGATCCGCGCGCGCCGTTGCGCCGCGCCGGTCTTCAAAACCTCCGCTGCCACGCTACGGTGCGCCGCCCAGAATTCGTTGTAGTAAATCACCGCATTGGCGATGGTGGCGAGATGCAACGTCGGTACTTTGACGGCTTCGATACGCGCGCCGAGCGCTTTGAGCTGGTCGATCGCCTCATCGACGCGGTTCAAGACGATGGGATCGGTGCGCGGCGCGCACTCGTCAATATAGTCGCGCGGCACACCGATCACCATGCCTTTCACATCTCCGCGCAAAGCGCTGGTGTAATCGACCACCGGTTGGGCGCTCGAAGTCGGATCTTTGGGATCGTAGCCGGCCAAGGCGTTGAGCATGTGCGCCAGATCTTCAACCGCTCGCGCCATCGGCCCGCAGTGATCGAGGGACCAGCTGAGCGGCGCCAAGCCATGGCGGCTCACCCGCCCATAGGTGGCTTTGAGCCCGGCGATGCCGCAAAACGCCGAAGGATTACGAATCGATCCAGCGGTGTCTTCGCCAAGGGAGCCCAAGCACAAACCGCCGGCCACTGCGGCGCCGGAACCGGTGCTCGAGCCGCCGGTGATATGGTCGGTGTTCCACGGATTGCGCGGCAGCGCTAGCTCCGCGCCCGGCATGCTGCTCATGTGCAATTTGCCCATCAGACGGCGCCGGCTTCGCGCAGTTTGCGCACCGGGGTGGCGTCGCCCACGCCCTGCGTGAACTGACGCACCCGCGCTTGCGCGCCCTCGACATCGAGTTGGTCTTTTACCGCGAAGGGAATCCCATGCATCGGCCCGCGCCAATTGCCCTTGGCGATTTCCGCTTCCGCCGCGCGCGCCGCAGTCATGGCGCCATCGGCCATCAGGTTGATGTAAGCATGCAGCTTGCCGTCCACCGCGGTGATACGATCGAGCACCGCCTGGGTCAGCTCCACCGGCGATAGTTTGCGCTCGCGAATCAGTTGCTGCGCTTCATGAATCGTTAAATAGTAAAGCGGCTTTTCAGCGACGGCCATTATGAGTCTCCCTTCTCTGTAGCTCACTGGCAAGCGAAGACGAGATTTCTCGCTGCGCTCGAAATGACAGAAGCGTCAATTAATCCGTCTTGCTGTCATCCCGAGCAAAGCGAGGGATCTCTTCTTATCGCATCACTTCCATTCAGGTCGAAAAACCGGTCCCAACTCTTCGGATCCTAGATTCACCGAGTGCAGCTGCCGGAGATTTTCCACATAGAGCTCAATGATCTCGCTGAACTGCTCTAGATCGCCCGCCTGCGGCTCCAAGCCTTCACGCCGGAGCACCGCTGTCAAGATTCGCTTCGATCAGTTTATCCATGTCTTACTCCTCGCTGATTTTAAACCTTCCGCGACGACGGTTACGGCTTTGTTTCGGGTGCTGCCGCAGGCGGCAGCACGGGCAAGGGTACCTGATTTTTCACCGGCGGCAGGCTGCGCAGGTAGGCGAAGATCGCTTTCAAATCCTCGTCGGTCATGGATTTGAAAATCTGCCAAGGCATCGGCGGCAGGATATCCCGGCCATTGGGCTGACCCTGATGTTTTCCCGTGCGCAAAGCTTGAATAAAATGCTCCTCGCTCCACTCGGCGATGCCGGTCTCTTTATCCGGGGTTAGATTGGCCGCAAAGCTTACGCCCCAAGGTCCGGCCCAGGCGGTGAGCATGGTATTGGTCATCGCCATGGCGTTGCGCTGCTTAATGTCATCGGGCTTCCAAGTTGGATAAGGCGCTTTCTCCGGATGACCGGACAACAAGCGTTTATCATCTAACACCGGATTGCCGCCCGGTACTTCGACCTTCGGCGTATGACAATCATTACAAACGGCGATGGTCACCAAATATTTACCCCGCTCCACCGCTGTCTGTGCAACGGGCTTTTTTTCCGCGCACGCGACAAACGAAAACAATATCGCGCAAAGTAGTAAAGCCAAGCTGTGACGCATCGATATAACCTCTTGGTCTAATATTTATTTCGGGGAAGTTAAAAACCATGGCCCCTTCGCTACGACTCAAGCCGCCATTGAGGTGCAGAGGAGATTCGTCATACCGGCGTAAGCCGGTATCCATCTTGGTTCGCTTCTTTTCGCGAATATCCGGATGGATTCCGGCGTGCGCCGGGATGACGAACCGGAAAGTTGGCTTCGAGTCGACGCCCCCCTCCCCTCAGCACCGAGCCAAGGGGTGTTGAATGAATTCTCCCCGCCTCCTCCGCGCCTCTGCGATGAACTTTCCAAACCTTCTCACGGCTACCGCGGCTGCGTGAACACGTCGACGACCACCGGCTTGCCGCTTTCGACGATCGGGATCGCCTTGTCGAGCGCCGGACCGAGATCGCCGGGTTCGGTGATCGGGCCGAAGGCATCGACGCCAAAGGCGCGCGCGATGGTGCACAGATCGGGCACCGGATCTTCGATGCGGATGCCAATGCCTTTGTTGGCCACCGGCCGATCGCGCCAGCGCGCCATGCGCTCCTGATGCTCCTCGTCGTTGTAGTACGAGTGATTGTTGAGCACGATCGCCAAGAGCGGAATCTGATATTTCGCCGCCGTCCACAGGGCGTTCGACGTCATCAAAAAGTCGCCATCTCCGAGAATGCTAACGCACAACCGGCCGCTGCCTTTGAAGCCCAGCGCCGAACCGATGGACGAAGGCAAACCGTAGCCGACACCGCCGCCGCGTCCGCCGCCCATGCCATGGGCCGGCTCGGTGACCTCGATGGCTTCACGCCAGCGCCGCCCATGCGACGACACCAGCGCCCAGGATTTGCCTTGCACCCGTTGGTTGATCTCACTGAAGAAGCGCGCCTGCGAGATCGGTCTTTCATCCCAGGTTCGCTTGATCCATTCTTCGCTCTTCTTGCGCGTGTCGCGATAGATCGCTTCCACTCTGGCCCGTCTCCCCGGCACTCGCTGCGCGGCTTCGGCGTTGCCCGCCAAGCGCTCGCGCACCTGCTCGAGCAGCGCCGGCACTCCCACCGCCGTATCCGCGGCGATCGGCACATGCACCGGCAGGAGCCACATGTTGTCGCTCACCCAACTCTGCTTTTCGAGATCGAGCAGGGTCATATGAATCACCTGGCAGGACGGCGAGATGATCGGCGCGAAGTTGCCGCGCTCGCGCACCGATGGCCCGAGCGGCACGCCGAGACTGGGCACATCCAAAGCGAGCACCACGTCGGCATTTTTCAGCGCCTCTTCGCGCGCGTTGGTCAAGTTCAACGGATGGGTGCTCGGGAACGCATAGCGTCCGTCGCTGTCCACCACCGGCGCGCCCAGCGCTTCGGCCAAGTCGAGTAATGCCGGCAGCGCCTTAGGATTCTTGCCGCACTCGCCGGCGACGATGGCCGGCCACTGCGCTTCGGCGAGGAGCCGAGCGGCGGTGCGGAGTTGTTCAGGATTGGCCGCCGGTCCCGCCGGCGGACGAAATAGCTGCGCATGCGGGACGGTCATCGGCTTAGCGATCTGCGCTTCCTGCACATCGGTATCGAGGCAGATGTAGACCGGCCCTTTGGGTTCGGTCATGGCATAGCGGTAGGCTTTCAAGAACGACTCCGCCACCGCATCCACCGTGGTCGGCTGGTCGTCATACTTAACGTAATCACGCACCGCCAAGCCTTGCACCAATGCCGTATGAACCCAGTCGGTGGAGCGCCGTTGCGTCGTATCCTGCGGCCCGCCGCCGCCGAGGTTTAGAATCGGCGTGCGATCGCACCAGGCGTTGAAGATCGCCATGCTCGCATGCTGCAAGCCGACCACGTTGTGCAGACCCGTGGCCATGATCTCGCCGGTGGCGCGCGCGTAGCCGTTGGCGATCGCCACGGCGATCTCCTCATGGGTGCACATGATCATTTGAATTTCTTTGCCGGCCTCGAAGTTGACCAGCGAATCATGCAGGCCGCGATAACTCGCGCCCGGGTTGAGGGCGATGTACTTGATCCCCAACTCGCGTAACACTTCAACCATCAAGTCCGAGCCATATTGCGCTTTGCTTTTGCTGCCGATACCGGCCGACCAACTGTCGGCGCCTTTGGACGTCTCTGCCATGTTCCCTCCGTTGTTAGAATTGCGAATACGGTAAATTTACTGAATTCCATTTTTCACCACGAAGACACGAAGCACACGAAGGTTTCGGAGAAATATTATTCCAAACTTCGTGCTCTTCGTGCCTTCGTGGTGAGTCGTCTTGATCCTACCTGCCCAATCGATCCAGGGTTTCGACGTAATCCTTCACACCTTGTTCGACCGTGTACGCCGGCTCGTAGCCGATGTTGCGTTTGGCCGCCGAGATATCGAAGATGCAGTAGCTCTGCTTGCTCCTGCCGAGCTTGCTCGGTCCGGGGCCCAACTCGATTTTGTGATTGGGAAACAGCTTGGCCGCGGCGTTGAGAAAGTCGCGCGGCGTGGACGCTTTGCCGGTGCCGATGTTAAAGGTCCACTCCTTCGGCGTCGGCGCTTTGAGCGCTAGATAAACCGAGCGGCCCACGTCGCCGACATAAACCGCGTCGTTCAATTGATCGCCGCCCTGGGGAATCACCCACTTGGCGCCCTCGCGCGCTTTCTCGATCAACTGGCCATAGAACGACAGCGGCCCATGGCGCGCCTCCTTGCCCGGTCCATAAATCGACACGAAGCGTAGGGCAATGAACTCGACGCCGTAGGTCTCGCGATAATAGCGCCCGAGCTCTTCGCAGCCGACCTTCATCGAGCCGTACAGATCGGCGGGCAGCTTGCGATAGTCTTCGCGCACCGGTTTGTAATTGGGCGGCCCCTCTTCACCGTTGATCTCGCCGTAGGCGGCCTTCGAGCTGGTGTAAACGACTCTTTTGATGCCCTTCGCACGAGCGACTTCGAGAATATTGATCAGACCGTCGAAGCTGACCCGAACCGCCAGCCTCGGATTGGCTTCCGCCGGTTCCGGCATCAGCGCCGCGAGATGGGCGATATGGGTGACTTTGTAATCATCGACGGCTTTCTCCAAAACGGCCTGATCGCAAATATCGCCGGTGACAATATCGACTTGATTCTTGATGTCTTCGATCAACGTGTAATCGACGCGGTTGTCCATCAACAGCGGCCGCAAACCGTCGCGCACCATCAAGCGGGCCGCTACAGCGCCATTGACGCCCATGCCGCCGGTGATCAGAAATTTCATGACTTCAATCCTCCGTCGATCTCTTCTCTTCTATTATCACTGGGCTATCCAATGCAAAGCCCGGCGGCAATTTTTCTCGCGGCAGCACTCGCACGACTTGTCACTGTTCACCGTTTCTATACGGTTTTTCGTTTGCTTGTCCAGCGCCTCGATGCCGAATCAGTTCGTCAAGATACCTTCAAGAGTTGTCATTTCGAGCAAAGCGAGAAATCTCTTCGCAGGTTGCCGCGGACGACTAGAAACTGGACTCCACCGGTTGACTTGAGCCGCCCGCGCGAGTTAATCGAAGAAGCAGCTGAAGCGTTCGTTGATTAAAGGTACTCTTCGGGGCTTACTGTAAGGAAGTTTCCACCACGAAGTGTGTCATGATCTTACGGTCGTCTGCAGAGTATGAAATTGCAACCAGCCCACCACCCCATGGTTTTTTCCTTGATTCGTCATGCCGGCGAAGGCCGGCATCCAGGGGCGGGAGGGGATGGATACCGGCTTTCGCCGGTATGACGGAAACCTCGTGCCAATTCGTCGCCCGGATCATACCTGCACATGTATTTACTAGGGAGAGCACGAAGGACACGCAGGGGTTGACTTAAATTCCGAACTTCGTGCTCTTCGTGTCTTTCGTGGTAATCAAGACAAGTTGAATGTGACACACTACCCATACCAGGACCTGAAGTAGATCAAAGATAAGGAGAAACCATCATGACCCAGTGGCAACCACCTGAATTCGTTTCCCGCGAACAGTGCATCAAGGACACTGAAGAAGTCCTGGGCCTGCTCGATATCCCGATCACCAGCACCGAGGATATTTTCCGCATCAACGTGCTCGGCATGGACTGGGACCTGGGCATGGTCGTCCATCAACCGGTGGACGCTAGCAAAATCCCCACCGGTGCCGACGGCAAGAAGATCGGCTTTTTTCTCCTGCACGGTGGATCGAGCGACTTCAAAGGCATTGAGCGCCATGCCAAGCTGCTCGCCAGCAAGTATGGCTGCCGGGTCATCGCCGGCACCTTCCCGGGCCGTTTCTACTTTCCCGATCCAAGCCGCGACTGGCCGGACGACACGATTCATGCCGACGGCACCGTGCGCACACCGATCTGGAAGCAAGGCGAATTGATCGGGCCTGATCAATACACCGTCGTCAAAGACCCCTCCAAGCGCAACCGCTACGGCACCCGCACACTGGCCAAAGCGAAGCCGGAAACGATTTTCTGGTACCGCATGGCCGCATGGCCGGCGGCGTTCGAAGCCGGCATGATCGAAGCCTGCAAGCGCCATTTTCCGATCGGCGAATTTTCCATCTACGGCCAGGGCCATTCCACCGGCGGCCCATTCATTTGCATGTTGTCGCAACGCATACCGAATATGGCCGGCGTCTGCGCCACGGAAAATTCGCCGTTCGGCTATCTGTGCTCGGGCCGAGATGTCTGGGGCGGCGAACTCGGCAAGATCAGCGGCTACGACAAGCCCGAGAAGCAAGGCAAGCCGCGCAGCGATCCGTTCGACGAACTTTACATCCGCACCTGGCGCGACCTCGCGCGCTATCAAGGACCGGAAGCGCTTGGCCAGGAAGGACCCAGCGCGCTGATGCGTTTGCCGGCGATCATGGAAGACGTGCTCGAGGCCTGGGAGCGCGCCAAGAACCGCCCGCAGTTCAAAGCCGAGTATCTCGTCACCCACGCCATCACCGGATCGCTCGCGGAAGGCGCCCGAGTCAGCGCAGCAAGAATGAAGATGAACAAAGAGGAGACCGAAGCGCTGGTGCAACGCTTCATCGGCTACACCCGGGAAATGTCAGGACCAAGCGTAAAACCGCTGCCGCCGTTTCTGTTCGAGATCTCCAAAGACAGCCGCGACCACAGCCCCGAAGTCTACGCCGAGGTAATCATCCCCGGCTTCCGCGCCATGAAACCGGCGCCCAAGACCGGCATCACCCGCTTCGGCGCCGGCGTGCACAGCTTCTGGAAACCGGAAAAAGATTTACCGGCCGGCATCGTGCCGTCGGTGATCAAGAGTTGGAAAGAAGCCGTGGTGGGCGGGTATTTTGTTGCATAAAACTTCTTTGGGCTAGTTGGCCAATCGTTCAAGACCAAGACTGAATGTAATCCTCGGCTAGAATCCCAGAGCGAATTGCAAACTCGCGTGCACCTGTTGCATCTTGCCGCTACCTAAAGTCGTGATCAGAGAACCGATTTTCCCTTTGGAAACCGTCTGGAGATGGTCGAGATTGACGGCACAATCTCGCGGCACGCCATCGTCCTTCGTCAGCAAGACTTCAGAGGGAATGTCGCGAATCGTCGATGTAATGGGAGCAACGGTTACTTCGCCGAGGAATCCCAGCGCTGAATCCCGTGTCAGAATCAGAACCGGCCGCTCCTTGTCTGGGCGAGCAAAAACGTACCATCGAACCTCTCCTCTTTTCATCAGTCACCCCACACTTGCTCCGACTCCCAGTCAGTAAATTCGCCGCGCTTAACCGGCTTGCGCTTATAGCCCGCGCGATGCTTGGACTCCATGTTCTTAACCCGAACACCTTTAAGAGCGGATCGCAGGGCTTCGCGCGTAAAGACGGATCGAGTTGTTCCGAGTTTCTTCGCGGCGCTGTCGACCGCCTTTACCAGACTATCGTCTAAGGTTATTTGCACTGTCTTCATATTGGACTCTCCAATTCGCGTTATGCGATGACGCCATCATAATCCACATCAATGTAAGCACTCAAGCCAAGAAGTGCTCATCCCCGGCTTCCGCGCCATGAAGCCTGCGCCAAAAACCGCCATCACCCGCTTCGGCGCCGGCGTGCATAGTTTTTGGAAACCGGAAAAAAACTTACCAGCGGGAATTGTACCGTCAGTGATTAAGAGCTGGAAAGAGGCGGTGGTGGGTGGGTATTTTGTTACGTAAGCACAGCGTGCAGGATTAAGTTTGGTCCGGACAGGCGGGTGGATCTCCTGTCATTCATCGGTGTGAACAAAGACAAGTACCCAGCCATTACAACACCCATCAGCGGGCTGTTCATCTACAGCGCGAACGAGGGACTCAGACGGGATCGGGGCTAAACGTCCAAGGCTTTCGGTTTGATTGTCCTAACCAACAATCACCTGTCTCATTACCGACTTCACTTTTAAGCGATCCGACTAATCGGACACAAATTGGCAGGACGTGCGAGAATCGTACATTTCTTCCTTTTCGCTATCTATTGACGATCCATTGTGCCGGAGTTACGTTACCAAGAACAAGGAAACCAATTATGATTTTTTTGGGAACCCGTCAAAAATCATGGGCTACGATAGCTGCAAATTCAGAAGTCCAATTGCTTCCGTCTGTAACGCTCGACGAGATAAGGGCTTATCCGGGAGGCCTCGGCGCATTCGACGAATTTGGAAAGCCGCTAACAATTCGCGCTGACGGCGACTTGGTAACCCTCGGTACCAAAAGCACCAGCTCCATGGTGGCTAAAATGCGCCTTTCAGAAATCAAACATTCCCAGCTCACACTCGGTATCGTGGCGAACCCAAGTCCCGGCGTTTCAGGGCTCGACAAGATCACGGAGAATGACTACACGGAATCGCTTTTCCATCTCCAGCTTAAGGCATAACGAGATCACTTGCAGTGACCGCGAATCGCTCGACATTCGCATTTCCACATTACTTTCATTCCGATAACACTTGTCACTAATTCCACACCCGAGGGAATCAGAAAAGGAGTCAGACCTAATCTCCGATACCGGCATCTATTTGCTGGGTTCCGTTGGTTGGAAAGGTTCCAAGCGACCGGATGACGAAATCGCAGATTAACAAGCTTGGTGAAAAGCTCCGGAAGGTATTTGAGCTCGACGAGGATACACTGTCGCAACTTCAGCAATTCCGTGCATCCTACGACGAACCGATGTTCAAGGCACAGACTCTCCTTATGAATCTGGGTTTCGAAGCAACTTCTCGGCTGAAAACTACTAATACAATTATTGAGAAACTGCGGCGTGAAAGGACACGCCTCGCCGAGATGCAGGACATTGGAGGACTTCGCATCGTTTCCGAGGCGGATCTTGCAAAACAGGACCAGATTGTGAAACGGATCGTCGACACATTCCACATCACAAAAATGATAGACCGACGGATACGCCCGACCCACGGCTATCGTGCCGTACATTTAATTGTCACGATTGACGGGCATCTCATAGAAATTCAGGTGCGTACACAGTTACAGGACCTTTGGGCACAGGCTTTGGAGCGATTGGCCGATAAAGCCGGTCGCGAGATCCGCTATGGCGGTGCGGCGCAGACACGCAGCGCAGATGTGGAGACACTGCTGAACATTTCTCGAGACATTGCGCAGGCGGAGGTTATGCTCACACAGTTGAATCCCCTGGAAACTAACTTGCCCAAGCCAAAACGGGCGGCGTCGATGCAACGCGAGATCCGATTGCACATCGCAAAGGTCCGGAGCTTCCGTGAGTATCTGCGTGAGCGCGAAGAGTCAATTCGCACTATGTTGGAAGCGATGACGGCGCAAGGAGGCGATTCGAAGTGATGCAATATCTGATTCGATATCGACGGTCTACCGGTGATCTAATCCAGTTCGAGGAGCTAGGGTCTGATCGCGCTGTTGCAATGCGCCTGCGCTTCAAGGAGGAAAAAGCTCACAAGGACGATTCTGATGTCGAGGTGGTCCTCCTGACCGCGTCGTCTCGCGACGCTCTGATGCGAACCCACTCGCGCTTTTTTAAGAACGTACCCGAATTGGCTGCAGCACTGGCCGCCGCTCTGCCTACCATTCCAGGGAATGGACAATCCCCGACCTCGAAGGCTAAAGTCAGCACTCATCAGAGAAAACGGTAGCAAACAAGCTGGCCTTCTGCGAAGCGGCATCGTCCTGTCTGAATTTAACGACTAGACTATCTTTGCCAACAGCCCGCTATTTTCCCCGGGCAACTCGACGCAATCGGTCGGCTATTTCTTCGTAAACGTCCCGACGGTGACCAATCGCAAATATCCTAATAACACGAGCGTTGCGATCAAGCTCATAAACAATGCGAAATCGTCTGACTGTGAATTTCCTCAGCCGTAATAATTCCCGCTTGAGGGGCGTGCCGACAAGTGGATCGGCGCTCAAAGATCTTAATGCTTGCTTAACGCTGCGTTTAACGTCCGGCGGCAAGTGGCGAATAACTTCCACGATGTGCGGAGGGATATCGGGCCGGTAGGCGGCCATTATTTTTTCCGGCGTTTTACCACAACAAGCGGTTCGCCAAAGACCGCTTCAAAGGAGTGCCCCTGTCGTCCCTTGGCGTAAAAGCGTTTGCTCTGACTGATCTGCTTCATCAAAACCGGATCACTCAGTACATCGAGGGTGTCTTTCAGACGCTCGTAGTCGTCGTAGTTAACTAAGACCGCAGCTGGCTTACCGTTGCGTGTTACCACGATCTCTTCTTCTCGCTCCGCTACTCCGGAGACCAGCTCGGGCAACCGCGTTTTAACTTCTGAAATTGGCATTGTTTTAGACATTGGAGCCTTGCCTCTCATCGACCATGATTCTGGTCTATTTCAAAATACCCCGCCAGCGGAATACGGTCAAGGAACGCCGTCAGCCCCTTTTAATTCCACTGCGGCACACGCCGTTTGCGTTACTCTGCAGACGCCACATCCGCAATACCTTCTAACTAAAAGTCCGTCATATTTTGCTTCAACTGGTTGCCGGACTCTAGACCGACAAATTAGTCGGGCTCGCCTTCGACACATCCTTTCCCCGGACCAATCAACACAGGAGCCGAACTTCGAACCTTGAAATTTTGGATATCCCCTTGTCTGTTCCCAGTATCAACGCGAATCGCTCACAGAACAAAATCGTATCCGGCTCTTGCCAATGCCCGGCGCGCGGCTTCCATGATATGCGGGCCATCGACATTGGGCACGACTCTGACCTCTGGCGCGTCGCGCAACTGTTGCAAAATCTGCTCGGCATCAGCGCCCGCCAATTCCTCGCACTGATCGTACATGCCGCCGGGATCTTCTTCGAGCCAGTTATGGAGCTTGAGTATCGCCCGAATCGCCGCGACCACCGATGCCGTCGGCGTCGGAACCAGCAACGAGGTCAGCGCGCCGTGATCCAGCCGCAGTTTTGCCGCCACCGCGAGCGGAGCACCGCCGCGCCTCTTCTGTGCGGCCGGAAGAATGATCTTTTCCTCCATGGCGATATGCTTGAGCAATCCCGTGCGGAATTGCCCGTAGGCCGCGGCGTCGATCGTTTCCGAATCGGAGAAGACTCGATCGAGCAGGCCATCGAGCCGGCGGTGTTCGTCGGCGAGGTAAGCGTGAATTTTTCCGGCCATGGGAATGTCAATCAAGACACGCCAGGTTAGGATCCGCTCGACCGTGAATCTGCGGCCGATTGGCGCATCGAGTTATAGCCCCCGAGCACGACGATGACAACGGGAACAGCCCCGGCGGCGATGAACACCCCGTCCACCGTTTGCGGTACTATTCCAGACTCTACATCCCAAAAATCTTCTGAAACTCCGTCATATGTTGTTTCAACTGGCTGCCGAACTCGGGGCCGACGACGTAGTCGGGCTCGCCTTGGAATTCTTTGTACTTGGACGGGATGCCCTTCATTGCGACGCCTTTGCCCAAATCCACGGCTAGAACTTTTTGTCCTTCTTCCGACAACGACCAATCGGTGAACAACAAAGCCGCGTGCGGGTGCGGCGCTTTTTTCGCAACGAAAAACCCATTGGGCTTGATGATTCGCGGCGGCAGTACGCTGAACCCCAGCGGCGCGCCTTTGTCGCGCATATCCGCGGTGGTCTCGGCGTTGATCGTGACACCGATCGGTTGCTCGCCAGCGGCTACCAGTTGCGAGGTCAAGGTCGTGCCGCGGCGAAAGACCAAATCCTGCTTGGCCAGGCGCGCCAGATAGTCGCGCGCCTTCTCTCTGCCCCAAGCCTGCTCCATCGCGGCCATGATAAAAGCCGCCTCGGGATCGAAGATCATTTTCCCTTTCCATTTCGGGTCGAGCAGATCCTGATAGGTTTTCGGCGCGTCATTGGGCTTGATCTGGTTGCGGTTATAGACCAGCGCCGTGGTCAGCATGTACATCGTGTACCATTGGCCTTTGGGATCGTAAGAACCGCGCACATAGCGCTGCATATCCGGCGTCGAATAGGCGCCCGACACCCCTTCTTTCATCAACACCGTGCCGTAACTCACGTCGGTCATGACGACATCGACGAGATTGGCGTTGCCGCGGTACTCGGCCAAAGTCTTGTTGAGAATCCCCTGGCGCGGCGAGTAGTAGTGCTTCAAGTCGACAAAGGGATAGCGCGCGCTGAAATACTTCTTGAGCACCGCCACCTGATTGACCGGCGTGGTGGCGTAAAACATCACGTCCTTCTCTTCCCTGGCGCCCTTGATGAGAAAAGCTTCGCGCTCCGCGCGGCTCATTTTCTCGACCTGGGTTACGACTTCCGGCAGCGTCGCCCCCTCGATCGGAACCACGCCTACGCACAACCATGCGACCGCAAACAAAACTTTAGAGAGATGAGTCATCGATCCTCCCAAAATCGAAGAGAGCGTATGCAATATGCCCCCTACCAAAAATAGCCCGCCAATGAACGTCGCCGCTACCTGATGTCATGGTCGAATACCACCGAAGATGGATTCAATTCCGTCCGTAGGGGCGTATTGATATACGCCCGTCTGCGGATTCTCCCGATCCAACGCCCACTGAGCGGGATTGTTGACGATATATTCGCGAATCCGTGACAACTCTGCTTCGTCGCGAACGACGTGTTCGTAGAAGTTACGCTGCCAAAGCACCTCTCCGACCCGTCCACGGCATTCATTAATCTTCTTGGTTGTCGCCGCTTTGAAACCGCGCACGATCGCACCGATGGTATGCGACGGCGAGTGGAATTTCCCAGAGGGCATATTCAATACGCCCCTACGGGAGCTTTCTATTGCCAGCAATGCGTGAAAGTGATTGGGCATGACCACGAACTCGTCCAACGCAACGTTGAGTCGCATCGTCGCTGTAAGCCGCCACTCATCCGCAACGATCCCGCCGAGTTCGTTCAGTCGCATCGCATCATTAACAACGTTTCCAAACAAACTTTTTCGATCCTGCACACCGAGCGTTACAAAATAGGCACCAACCTGCCCATAGTCGAAATCAGGCAATCGCACCGAACGCCGCCGTCGCTCCGCGTCATCGCCTGGCATTAGGCCGTTCCCCAATCTGCGCTTTCCGTAGGGGGCGTTATTGATATACGCCCCGTCGATTTAATCTTTCATCCCGAACAACCGCATCGCGTTTCCACCGAGAATCTTTTCCTTATCAACATCCGATATTCCCTTCATCGCCTTGATCGGCGCGATGGTGTTGGGCCAGGTCGAGATCGCGTCGCCGTGGTCGAAGTCGCTGCCGATGATAATGTTATGATTGGGCCACACTTCGACGATCTGCGGCAGGTAATCCTCCCAGGCGATGGCGGCGATGTAGAGCTGATCGAAATAGTCGCTTGGCGCGCGCTTGAGTTTGTCGCGCTTGCGGAAGAAATCATTGACCGAAGTCGTGCCCGGCGATGTGGTCAATGTGTGGTGATTGAGCGTCTTCATCAGCCAGGGCACCCAGCCGATGCCGCCTTCGAAAAACGCGATGCGCAGTTGGGGAAATCGATCGAGCACGCCGCTCATGATCAAGCGCGCGGCGCTGACCATGTACGTGAGCGGAAAACCCAACGCGGTGGCGAGCATCTTGAAGCCGTCGTAGCGGTCGCTGCCGACCAGCCAGGGATGGCAATCCTGCGCTTCGAAGACGCGGGTGCCGGGATGAACCAGGATCGGCACGTCAAGCTTGCAGACTTCTTCGTAGAACGGCCACAGCACCTCGGCGTCGAGATCGCAGTTGGCGTGGCCGCCCATGAGCTTGACGCCTTTGAAGCCCAGTTCTTTGACCGAGCGGCGCAGCTCGCGGATCGACTCGCCGACGTCGGGCAAGTAAACCCAGGCGATGCCGAGGAAACGCTCGCGCCCGGCGATGTCCTCGGCGACAGTGTCGTTGTAGGCGCGCGCCTGGGCGACTCCGAGATCGCGCTCGACTTCGTAGATCAGCGGCCGGTTGTCGGCGATGACGACTTGATAGTCGAAGCCTTCGCGCACCATGACATCGTGGTGCATGTCGAGATTCCAGCGGGTTTCGCTGAACGAGTGAATCTTCTTGCCGTCGCGAAAATAAGTCGCGGCATCGCCGGGAAAGTCGACGCCGAAGCGCGATACCGCGCCTGTGCCTTTTTGAAATTCGAGATGGCCCCGGCCCGGATGATCGACCTTGTCAATAAATCGCACCGGCCAGTAGTGAGTATCGCCGTCAATGTACATCGTCACACCTCGCCGTAGTTTAATCGGAGTCGGAATTTACTCCGGCAAAGACGCTAAGCTCGCAAAGTTCGGATATTTCGCGTGAAATGCATTCGTAAGACAACTGAATGACCCTCGGCTTAAAGCCGAGGCGTTCTGAATTCGTCGACTAGAAGTCGACTCTTCCGTGTCGTCATTCCGGCGTAGGCCGGAATCCAGGTTTTCTTTGGCCTTGCAGCGCGCGCGAAGATGGATGCCGGCCTGCGCCGGCATGACGAACCTTCTCTTCGCCTGAAGGCGAGATATTTCAACCACCCCCGAGAGAGACATTAATTTTTGCCTTACGAGCTTCGCGTCTTCGCGCGAGATAATCCGAGATTCATTGGACGCGATTCTATGGCGCGGCCGGCAAGAGATCAATAACGTTTGACGCTATTTCGACGAACCGATACATTGGCGCAAGCCAGAAACTTCCGGAGAATAACAACCTAAGTGAGCGACCCCGCAGATCAAACGAAGTATCCCCCCGACACCGTCATCCGCCCCTGGTCGTCGCTGCTAATCCGCGACTACCGCTTGATCTTCACGGCGATTCTGTGCGGCAACACCTCGAACCACATGCGCAACGTGGCGACCCTGTACCACGTTTACCAATTGTCCGGCTCATCGGTGCAGCTGGGCTTCACCGGCTTTTTTCAAGCCGCACCGTTTATTTTTTTCGGCCTATTCGGCGGCGTGCTCGCCGACACGCTCAATCGCAAGAAATTGATCGCCATCACCCATACCTTGAATATTTTCCCCGGTCTGCTGCTAGGGCTGTTCACCGTCAGCGGCACGATTCAGGTCTGGCAAATCAATGTTCTGATGGTTTTCGCCGGCGCCCTTCAAGTCCTCGGTGGCCCGGCGCGCCAGGCGATCATTCCGAGTTTGATACCGCAGTCTCATCTGCTCAACGCCGTGACCTTGTCGACCTTGATGATGCAGGGAACCCAGCTCACCGCGCCGGTGATCGCCGGCTTTATGATCGATCTCTTCGGCGTCCAGGCGTCATACTTCGTCGATGCCAGCTTACAGATCCCCACGGTTCTCGGCGCCTTGATGATCCGGGCCTCCGGTGTGCCGCAAGGTCAAAAGCGCAAAATCGGCTGGCACAGCCTCATCGAAGGCTTCGAGTTTCTCTGGCACACCCGGATCATTCTCTCGCTCTTTATTCTAGATTTCTTCGCCGTGTTGTTCGGTTTCTATCGGCCAATCCTGCCGATCTTCGCCGAAGAAATTTATCATGTCGGCGCGCGCGGACTCGGCATGCTCTACGCCTCCCCGGCCATCGGCGCGCTAATCGGCTCAGGTATCCTGCTCGCCTTCGGCGACGTCAAGCGCAAAGGTGCTTTGTCCATCATCGTCACACTGATGTTCGCCCTGAGCTTGGGTCTGTTGGGGTTGTCCAGATGGTTCTGGATGGGACTCATCGCCGTCGGGCTGCTCGGCATCAGCGACGCTATCAGCGTCGCCATGCGCCGCACCGTCGTGCAAATCCTGGCGCCCGACGACATGCGCGGCCGCGCCACCAGCTTTCTCACGGTCTTCGCCCAGACCACCAACGCCACCGGCGCTGTCATCGCCGGCGCCGGCGCCGCGCTCATCGGCGCCCCGCAGGCCGCGCTGGTCGGTTGCGTGCTCTGCGCCCTGACGGTATTCGGCACTTGCTGGGCGATTCCGCAATTGTGGCGCTATCGATCGGTATGAAGCTCGTTTCGCGTTTAAAGAATCAGAGTGTTTCCCGCAAAGACACCAAGGCCGCAAAGGTGATGGGCCGAAGCCCGTCATCGCGAGCGAAGGCGAGGGAGCTAAGAAAGATTTCTCCCGTTGGTCGAAATGACAACGATTCCGAACTTTGCGCCCTTGCGAGAGGACTATCCGTATCAATTATTTGCCGACGATCTCCTCGTAGGTCGGTGTCGGCATGCCCGGCTTCCAATTGGGGTCGCAGAGTTCCAACATGTTGCCGCTCGGGTCGAGAAAGTACAATTCACGCCCGGTAAAGTGGCCCTTCTCGCGGTAGACCACCGGTTCGGCGATCTTGACGCCCTTTTCGTGCAGCAGCTTGGCGCCGCGCTCCCACATGTCCGGGCTGACCATAAAGGCGTGGTGCAGGCGATTGTCCTGCTGCGGTGTTCGAGTCAAAGATTCCTTGCGCTCACAGAGCAGAATATTGTGGCTGCCGGCTTTGAAGCAGGACATTTTCGACCCGCCCAAACGCCCCTTCGACTCCAGACCGAGAATCTCGCCGTAAAATTTCTCCGACTCGTCTAAGTTATTCACCGGGATCGACCAGTGAACCACTCCTTGAATTTGCAAATCAGCCATAAAGAACCTCCGCTGAAGAAGTTAGCTTTGTTCATCAAACCACATGGGTTAAGAAAAAAGCAACTCCAAGGTTGTTCGCTTCGCCAAAGTCCCTGTCGGAGTTTATCCTGAGCGCAGCCGAAGAGTTCGGAATTACGGAATTCCAGAGATGTCATTTCGAGCGAAGCGAGAAATCTATTCGGCTCGTTGCAGCAGCGCCACGTTCTCCACCTCCGCCGTCTGTGGAAACATGTCGAAAGGCTGAACCGTTTGGATGCGATAACCGGCAGTGACAAACTTTGCCAAATCGCGTGCCAAACTGTTCGGTTCGCAGGATACATAAATTAGTTTCGGCGCGCTAAGATCGAGCACCGCGTTGAGCGCGGCGGCCTGGAGACCTTTGCGCGGCGGATTGACGACGATGAGATCGAGCGCGTCCAATTGGCCGCGCAACTCTTGGATCTTGGCTGCGGCGTCGCCGGCAAAGAATCGGCAGTTGCCGACGCCGTTGCGCCGGGCGTTTTGCTTGGCGGTGACGATACCGGCTTCGTTGTCATCGATGCCCCACACTTGGCGCGCCCCATGGGCAAGATTGAGCGAGATCGGGCCGACACCGCAGTAAAGATCGAGGATGTTTTCTTTGCCGGTCAATTGCGCCAGTTCGACCACCCGGTCGTAAAGCTTTTGTGCGGTATGCGGATTGGACTGGGAAAACACCCCGGCGGGATAGACCAGTTTAAGCCCGCCGATCTGTTCCAAGAGCGTCTCACGTCCCGACAACATGCGATTCACCTGGCCCCAGATCACGTTGCCGCGATTTTCGTTGATGTTGAGGATCACGCCGGTTACAAAGGAAAACTTGCGCTGCAGCGCCCGCGCCAGCTTCTCGCCCTCGGGCAACACCGGATGGCGGCTCACCAAAGTGACGCTGACCTCCTGCCTAGCAAAGCTGTAGCGAAAGTCGACGTAGCGCAGATCGCCGCTATCGTCGCGCTCGTCATAGGGAACGATGCCCAACTCCTGGGCGCGATACTTCAGGTACTCCAAGACTTGATTGACTCGGCGCGGGTGCACCGGACAGGATGAAATATCCATCACCCGGTGCGACTGCGGCACGTAGAGTCCGGTGGCGATGGTACCACCACTTTTGCGCACGACCAATTTGACCCGCGCCCGGTAGCCCAATCGGCGCGGCGATGGCACGACTTCTGGAATCTCGACATCTTTCAGCGCCGCGAACTTCGCGAACGCCGCGCCGACCAGCGCCCGCTTACGCGTTAGTTGCTCCGGATAGGGAAGATCGATGAACGGACAGCCGATACAGTGCGGATAATGGCGGCAAGGCGCCTGGTACGGCCCGCGGTCCGCGCCATCCGACGGCGCGACCCGGTCGCGGCTGGCCTTGGGCGACCGGGGCTTAAAGAATCGCTTTTCCATCCGGGTACTCTATCGGTCAACCTGTTACCGATCAATTACGTCAAGTGGAATCACCAGGTCGCGCTCGAACGGAATCGACATCCCTCGCCTTCAAGAAAAGACAGGATTCGTCATGCCGGTGAAAACCGGCATCCAGCGTCGTCTTCACTTCAAATAGCGAAGACTGAATTCCGACCGACGCCGGAATGACGGATAGAAGAGTCGACTTCGAGTTAACCAACTCTGACCCCATCGGCTTATCGCCGACGGGCATTCACTCATTCACCGATGATCTTCACCAGCACGCGCTTTTTGCGCCGGCCATCGAACTCGCCGTAAAAGATCTGCTCCCACGGGCCGAAATCGAGTTTGCCGTCGGTGATCGCGACCACGACTTCCCGGCCCATCACCTGACGCTTCATATGGGCATCGGCATTGTCTTCGCCGGTGTCATTGTGGCGGTATTGCGCGCTCGGTTCGTGCGGCGCGAGCTTTTCGAGCCACTGCGAATAATCGTGATGCAAGCCAGCCTCGTCGTCATTGATAAATACCGAGGCGGTGATGTGCATGGCATTGACCAGCGCCATCCCCTCTTTCACCCCACTGTCGCGAATACATGCGTCGACTTGCGCCGTAATATTGACGAACGCCACCCGCGCCGGCGTATTGAACCACAGCTCTTTGCGAAAACTTTTCATGGACAGTCCTCTCTATGGTTTGATCTCTAGCCCGATAGTTTATACAAACATCCGAAGACGAAGTCACAGTTCCGAGACAGCGATTGGAACCATTGGAACAACTGGAACCTGTGGAACGGTATTTTTGGAGGATCCATGACCAACGAAATTAGATTCATCGACACCACAGTCCGCGACGGCAACCAAAGCCTCTGGGCATTGAATATGAAGATCGGCGCCATGCTGCCGGCTTTGCCGCATATGGACGAAGCCGGCTTCGAGTCCATGGAGTTTTTCTTAAGCGTCATCTTCAAGAAATATGTCCGCGAGCATAAGGAGAATCCCTGGTTCTGGCTCAAGGAAGGCACCAAGCGGATCAAGAAAACCCGCCTGCGCTACCACGGCGGCATGCATAGCGCCTTCGAAAAGACGCCCCATGTCATCTTGAAACTTTTGATCGAGCGGCTGGTCTCCTACGGCCTGACCCTGACGCGGACATCGAACTGCTGGAACGACTACGACGCCTTCGGCGAAGAGATCGCCGATTTGAAAAAACATGGCATGGACACCGTGGCGAATCTGATTTATTCGGTCTCGCCGCGCCACACCGATGAATACTACGCCAAGAAAGCCAAGGAAGCCGCGGCGGCTCGACCGTGGCGCATCTGCTTCAAAGATGTCGGCGGCCTGCTCACACCTGACCGAGCGCGCACCCTGATCCCGGTGGTCTTGAAAGCCGCCGGCGATATCCCGGTGGAGTTTCACGCCCATTGTAATAGCGGCCAGGCGCCGCTCAATTACTTGGAAGGCGTCAAGCTCGGCATGCGCATCCTGCACACGGCGATCCCGCCGCTCGCCAATGGTTCATCGCAGCCGTCGGTATTCAACATTGCCAACAATTTGAAGGCGCTGGGCTACGATCCCCAGGTCGACCTGAAACCGCTGGAGCCAGTGGTCAAACATTTCACCGCGGTGGCCAAACGTGACGGCCTGCCCATCGGCAAACCGATGGAATACGACGAGGGCATGTATCAGCACCAGGTGCCTGGCGGCATGATCTCCAACATGCGCCACCAATTAAAAATCGTCGGCAAGGAACACTTGATGGAAGCCGCGCTGGTCGAGGCCGGCCAAGTGCGCAAAGACTTCGGTTACCCGATCATGGTCACCCCCCTGTCGCAGTTCGTCGGCACTCAGGCCGCCATCAACGTCATCGTCGGCGAACGCTACAAAGAAGTGCCGGATCAGAACATCCAGTATGCCTTGGGCATTTGGGGCAAGGAGGCGATCGAAGTGATGGACCCCAACGTGCGCGACAAGATCTTGAGCCGGCCGCGCGCCAAGGAATGGACCCAATGGGAACAGGTCGAACCGACGCTCCGCGAAGTGCGGCAGAAATACGGCGTCAACCTGTCCGACGAAGATCTAATCTTGCATTATTTCGCCGGCGAGGATTACGTCAAAGCGCTGCCGAACCACGGCAAGCCGCAAGAATACATCGACGCCACCCAGCCGCTGGTGAAGATCATCGAACAGCTGGCCAAGCGCAAAGACTCGAACCAGGTCTACATCAAGCAGCCCGGCTTTACGGTGCGGATGGAAAAACGCGCGACGGTTTAGCAAGAAGAGGTTCTGAGTTCTGAGTTCTGAGTTCGAACAACTGGAACCCTTGGAACGTTTGGAACAATTGGAACCGCCGCCTTGCGGCGGCTAAGGATCATCCCCCTCAGACGCCGCCCCTGGCGCTAGATGACTGACATCACCCCAAGTGAGCAGCATCCAATTCCCCTCTTCGCGGGCGAAGACGTTTATTCCGGCATTGACGAACTCGAAACGGCGCGGCGCTTCGAGCGAAATCTCCAACGTGTAGCGAAAAAAACCGCTGACCACGCCGCCATGGGTAACCACGACGATCTGCTCGCCCTGATGCCTGGCGGCCAGTTCGTTGAGGCAAGCCATGTTGCGCTCGACCTGCTGCACCATGCTCTCGCCGCCGGGAATGACATAACCGGGCCCGTGGCTGCGCATCGCACGCCGTTCTTCGGGGTACTTCGTGACGATTTCCTCGCCGTTAAGGCCTTGGAATATGCCGAGGTGGCGCTCGCGCAAGCGAGCGTCAGTCGTAATGGCGTGCCCCGTAACATTGGCGATCTCCTGCGCCGTCTGCACCGCCCGGCCGAGATCGCTGCTATACAGCGCCGTGAACTTTTCCCGCGCCAATCGCTGCCCCAACGCCTTCGCTTGGGCCATCCCCCTGGCGGTCAACGGACTATCGAGATAGCCCTGGCGAATGCCTTTGATATTCCACTCGGTCTGGCCATGGCGGACGATGATAATTTGCGTGCGGGTCATGGAACACTTCCTAATCGGTTTTTCGTTAGTCTCATGCTATAAGGATCGTTGTCAAATGATCGCGACAATCTTCGGTCGCCTAGATGGCACAGACATGATCAACCGATAACTGACCAGGTGCCGCTTGTATAATCGAACAGTGATCTATGGCAAAGACAATCAGTGCAAAGCCGGGATGTCTGCATATCGCCGCCCTTGGTCTTTGCCAATTGTCACAACAGTCGGCGCTCTAATAACACTCAAATCATAACAGCACGGCCATGGCCATCTCCCAACGCAACGATCTGAAGATCTTTTTTGAAACCCACGGCGACGGCGCGCCGTTCCTATTTTTCAGCGAAACCGCCTGCGCCGGGGATATCTGGAACACATTTCAAGTACCGGAGTTTTCCCGTGATCATCTGGTAATTACCCATGACTACCGCGGCACCGGCAAGTCGAGCCGGCGAACCGAGCAATACTCCTGCGACGATTTCGTCGACGATGCGGTAGGCATCCTCGATGACCTGAACGTAGGACCGGCAATCGTTCTCGGCCACTCCATGGGCGGCCGGGTGGCCCTGCTAATGGCACTCAAATATCCGGATCGCGTCACAAAGATCATCGCTGCATCGGTGGGACCCGGAGTCGCCAACGCTCCGCCGATTCCATTTAAGATGTGCAAAGAGATGGTCGAGTGGGGCTATGAGAAATATGTTCGCGAGCACACTCTCGAAGTCGGCTGGCCGCCGGAATATATCCGCGATCATCCCGACCGGGTCGAACATTTTCTAAGCATTCGTATGAACAACCTGCCAAAGTTGGATGACTACCTGCGCCATGTCGTCGCCCGCCAAGCTTGCGATGTCAGTGGCCGGCTCCGCGAGATCAAACAACCGACGCTGGTGCTCGTCGGCGACCAAGATCACGGCTCGGCCACCGGCGCGTCGCATCGCGTCGCGTCCGAGGCGATGGCCAAAGCTCTGCCCAACAGCCAATACGCGGTGATCGCCAATGAAGCGCACAACTATTTCATGACCAACCCGGATGAAGCGCACCGAATCATCCGGCGGTTCTTAGCAACGAGCTCGAAATGAAACGATTTATCGTAAAACTCTTGATCACCGCGCTGATCGCCCATTGGAGCGGCATCGGTGAAGCCGGCCAAGCGCAACCGGAAAAACTACGTGTGGCAATGGGTTCGATCAGCACGAGCCAAGTCAACCTCTGGGTGCCGCTCGACACCGGCCTGTTCAAAAAATACGGACTCGACGTCGATCTGGTGTTTATCAGCGGCGCGCCGGTGGTCAACGCCGCGCTGCTCTCCGGTGAAGTGGCGCTGGCGCAAGGCGGACCGGCTCCGGCGATCCAAACCAACCTCAAAGGCGCCGGCACTTATATCATTCTCGGCAACACCAACCGCTTCCCGTATCAACTAGTCGCCGCGCCGAGTATTCGGCAAATCTCGGATCTGAAAGGCAAACGTTTCGGCATCGCCCGCATCGGCGCCGCAGATCAGACCGCGACACTGCTGGTCATGCCAAGATTTGGTATTCAGCCCGAAAAGGACATGAATTTGATTGCCGTCGGCGCCGTGCCGAGCCGCTTCGCCGCGCTCACCAGCGGTTCGGTGGCGGCAACCCTGCTGATCCCGCCCGAAACCACCAAAGCGCGTGAATTAGGCTTTCGCGTGCTGGCCAACTTCATGGACATTGACGTCGAGTATCAGCAGAATGCGATCTACACGACGAGAAATTTCATCAACCGCAAAGCCGACGTCCTGCGCCAATTCGTCATGGCCTATTCCGAAGGCATTCACTTCATTCACACCAACCCCAAAGCGACCCAGCAGATCATGAAGAAGTATCTCAAGGGCGACGACAAATCGATCGAGGAAGCCTACACCGAGGTCGTCCTCAAAGCGGCGCCGAAGATTCCGTACCCGACAAAAGCCGGTCTGCAAACGCTGATGAATTTCATGGTCAAGACGACGCCGGAGTTGGCGACGGCAAAACCGGAAGATTTTACCGACACCCATTTTATCAAAGAGCTTGAAGACAGCGGATTTTACACCAGGTTGTACCGCTGAGCGGGCTGAATTTTCGGCATTGTAGATTTCTCTGAATTTCGAAATCACCACCGGTCTTGCTAAAACATATTCGGCCGCGTTAGAAACAAACTATTCGCAACCTCTCAGGAGGATTCCCATGTTTGGAAAAATCCGCCACATCGCCATGTACACGCACAACCACGCCGCAGTGGATCAGTTTTACCAGCAGGTCTTCGGCATGCGGCGCATGACCAGCAACACGCTGGATGAAACCGGCAAGCAGAACGCCAGCCGCGGCCATATCAGCGACGGCGTCATCGGCTTGGCGGTATTGTCGCGTTATGCCGGGATGCAGTCCGGCATGGATCACTATGGTTTTGAAGTCGAGGACATCAAAGAGTTCGTTCGGCGCATGGAGCAGCATTATCCCAAGACCATGATCGCCAGAGGGCTCGATTATGTCCCGTTCGCCGGACTGCGCAGCTACGATCCGGCAAGCGCACATTTCGATATCGCCCAGGCCCGCGTGGCCAACGTCCGCGAAGGCTACAACGAAGCGGGCTGGGAACAGCCGCGCTGGATCAATCACATCTCGATCCGCGCCAACGACCCTGCGCAGGTCGCCGAGTTCTACGAAAGGATCTTCGAGTTGAAGGAAGCCGAAACGTATAAGGATGACGGCTCCATCTGCATGACCGACGGCAAAGTGAAACTGTTGCTGCGCCGACGCGACAACAGCCTTTACCGAGGACTACGCGAGGGACTCGACCACTTCGGTTTCAAAGTGGAAAGCTTGGAGCAAGCCAAAAGCGACTTGGCCACGCTATCTGAGAGCGCACCGCCCCCGCCAAGCGGAAAATTCGTCGGCGGCAATGGCAAGAAAAACGAGGAAGACTTTCACCGTTGCTGTCTTGGCAAGCATTTCGTGTCAGACCCCGACGGGGTGCTGGTCGATATCGCGGAATGAGGATGACGTAAGTAGTGAGGAGTGAGGAGACTTCCAAACATCTGGAGTTCCTCCTCTCCTCGCTATTGACTACTCACTCCTTACCCTTAGTGTTATTTAATTAAGCGTGCGCGGAGCAATCTCGATGTCGCCGTCGGCCGGGCCGGCGCCGAGCTTGAGCAAGTCGATGAGCATGTTTTCCCGGTCATTGAGGGTCGCGGCTTCGAGCAGCGCTTGTTTTTCGGCGGGATGAAACGGCAATGAGACGCCGAGCAAGTTAACCAATTCCAAATCGGAAAATTTTGACGCTTGATCGGCATTGACCTGCATGCCGTGAGCTTTGCCGTAGATCGACAACGCCTCGATGATCGCCGCCCGCGAGCAGTGCCAGCCTTGCTCTAAAGCCGCGTCGGGAAAGTCGCTGTAGAGCGCCTTGACTCTGCGATAGCCGCGCTGCAGCGGCAATTCTTCAGTGAAGCGAAACCGGTTGATTCCCTTGAGCTGGACAAAGAAGCGGCCATCCGGCAATTTCTCGCACTTCTCCATGTAACCTGCGCAGCCGACGCGGTACAGATCCGGAGCGACGTCATCGCTGCCCGGTTGCGGACCGCGATTATCGTTTTGCGGCGTGTAGGGCTGGATCATGCCGAATATCTTGGCGGCTTCCTGTGCATCTTCGACCATGGCGCGATAGCGCGGCTCGAAAATATGCAGCGGCAACACCGTCCCCGGCAGCATCATCACCCCGGTTAACGGAAATACCGGAAGAATTTCCGGACACTTCATTTCTGGAATAGTCATACTCACACGCTCGTCCTCTGAGTTGGTTATAAGTTATGTGAACAAACCGGTCAAGGCGAAACGAGCGTCGGCTATGGTTGTATGGCTGATTGCTAATAGATGAAGCTGGAAAACTGACAGATAATCCCGCGCGCTTGCAATTGATCGCGCCGGTGTTCTACTTTGACGATCATCCGATCGAACTCAGTAACCGAAGTAAGGAAATCGCCCAATGGCGGAATTTATTCCGGTGGAAACCGGCAAAGCCAAAGAATTTCTCAAAAACCACCATCACGGTGTGCTCGCCACCCGGCGCAAGAACGGCGACTTGCAGATGTCGCCGGTGACCTGCGGCCTCGATAGCCAAGGCCGGGCAGTGATCAGTAGCCGGGAGACCGCCTATAAGGTCAACAATCTGCGGCGCGATCCGCGCGCCGCACTATGCGCCTTTTCCAAAACCTTTCACGGCGAAGGCTGGGTGCAAGTCAGCGGCAAAGCCGAGATCGTTTCGTTGCCCGAAGCCCTCGACACGCTGGTTTACTTGCAGCGCCAAGCCTACGGCGAGCACAAGAGCTGGCCGGAGTTTCACGAACGCATGGTGCGCGAAAAACGCGTGATCATTCGCATCGCCATCGAAAGCGTCGGCCCTAAAGTGCGCGGCTAGGCGATTCAGCGACCTGACCTTACGGGGATCGAACCTTGGCGGTAGGATCAATATATCAGCGGTGGGTTTGGCTAACTGCGGCACGGTTAGCCATCGTCATCGCCATGTCCGGCGCCCCGACAACGGCCGCCGAACGATCCTTGGCTGGTCAACTGCTCGTCGCTACCAGTGAAATGAACGACCCGCGCTTTGCCGAAACCGTCATCTACCTGGTCAAACATAGCGACGAAGGCGCGGTCGGCCTGGTCATCAACAAGCCGGTTGCCAAGGGTTCCGTCAGCGAAGTCCTGAAAGGTTTTGGCATCGATAGCAAAGGCGCCAAGGGCGAAATCGTGGTGCACTACGGCGGCCCGGTCGGGCGCCGCCAGGGATTTGTCCTGCATAGCGATGAAATGGTCATAGACAGCAGCACCAAAGTCAAAGACGGCATCGCCATGACCGTCGACGCCAGGATGGTGCAAGCGCTGGCATTGGGAACCGGTCCGCGCCAGGCGTTGCTCATCATGGGCTACGCTGGCTGGGCTCCTGGACAATTGGAGGCAGAGATCAAAGCCAACTCGTGGTTCACCGTCAGCGCGGACAAGTCTCTCGTCTTCGGCCTAGACGCGGAGAAAAAATGGCGCCGTGCCATGGACAAACGACAGATACCTCTGTGATACGAAAGGAAACGGCAAAGTTATGAAGCTGACATTGGAAAAGGCCAAGCTTATATGTGACCGAGCGCTCGCCCACGCGCACGAGAACAAGATTCGCCCGCTCTGCGTCGCCGTGCTTGACGACGGCGGCAATCTCAAAGCGCTGCAACGTGACGACGGCGCGAGTCTATTGCGCCCCACCATCGCCGTGAGCAAAGCTTGGGGCGCCATCGGCATGGGCGAGTCGAGCCGCCATCTCGGCAATCGCTTGAAGGAGATGCCCGCTTTTCTCGGAGCGCTATCCGACATGAGCGGTGGCAAAGTAGTGCCGGTGGCCGGCGGCGTGCTGATCATGGACGGCGAAACCGTCATCGGCGCAGCCGGTGCCAGCGGCGCGAGCGCCGATGAAGACGAAGCCTGCGTCGTCGCCGGGATCAAAGCCGCGGGCTTGGAGTACAAGATTTGACGCGCACAGTTAATTATTCGCGATCATATGCAACAGAGTTGTTTACCACGAAGGCACGAAGGGCACGAGGTTTGGGAGCAAATTTTCTTTCCTTCGTGAACTTCGTGTCCTTCGTGGTGAGCTAGGTCTTCCGGTAACGATCAACGCGCGCCAATTGCACGAGCTTTCACAATCAGTAATTCAGGAGGACCCATGAAAATTGTCAGACTCTACAGCGGCAGCGATCAAAAATCGCACTTCGAAGAAATCGAACTCAAGTTCGGTGGCAACCAGCCGATGCTGAGCACGGACATGCGCGCCGCCACCGGCGCGGTGTTTCGCTCAGCGCCGGCCGGACTCTTTTTGGAACGCCATCCGGCGCCGCGGCGCCAATACCTCGTCAGCCTGTCCGGTTCCTGGGAAATCGAAGCCAGCAACGGCGTCAAGCGCGTATTCAAAACCGGCGACGTCATGCTCGCCGACGACACCACCGGCGAAGGCCACACCTCGCGCGTGCTCGGCAATGATCCCCATGTCTTCATGACCGTGCCGTTGGCGGACTAAAAGAAGAAGGTTCCAGTCGTTCCAAACGTTCAAATCGTTTCATTCGTTTGGAAGCCAGAAAAAATCGCGGAGAAATCATGCTACGCATAGCGGTACCGGACCTAGTTTCGAATTCTTATTTTCCAATTATTGCTGCAGTCGAGATGGGATTTTTTAAAGAAGAAGGGTTCGACGCATCAGTCGATTTGCTGTTCCCTATTCCCAAGACTTTTGAAGCACTGCGCGACGGTTCGCTCGACTTCGTCGTCGGCTCGGCGCACGCGACGCTACTGGCGTTTCCGGAGTGGCAAGGCGCCAAGCTGCTTGCCGCCTGCGGCCAGCATACCTACTGGTTTCTGGTCATCCGCAGCGATCTGAAACCGCAGCGCGGCGACCTCAGCATCGTCAAGGGCTTGCGCATCGGCGCCGCGCCCGGCGTCAACTTGAGCTTACAACGCATGCTGGTGGAAGCCGGTATCGATCCGGTAAAAAACCACGTGCAGATCATGCCGATTCCCGGCGCGGCAGGCCCAAGCGTTTCCTTTGGCCTTTCCGCGGCCAAAGCATTGGAAGAAGGAACGCTGGACGGCTTTTGGGCCAACGGCATGGGCTGCGAGGTGGCGGTGCGGCGCGGCGTCGGCACCATGGTCCTCGATGTCCGCCGCGGCGATGGCCCCACTGTGGCGCGCCACTACACGTTCTCGGCACTCGTAGCGACCGACAAAACGATCAAAGACGATCCGCCAGCTGCCCGGGCAGCGATCCGCGCCATGATGAAAGCCCATAAGGCATTAAAGCAAGACCCCAATCGCGCCACCGCCGTCGGTCAAAAACGCTTTCCGCCCTCCGAAGCTGAGCTGATCGCCGAACTAGTACGCCGCGATCTGCCCTACTACGATCCGACTATCCCACCGGAAAAGGTCGAGAGCATGAACCGCTTCGCCCAGGATATCGGCCTGCTCAAGGCTCCGGCAGCCTACGACCAGGTTGTCGCCAGACAGTTCTCGCACCTGTGGAACGAGGCCGTGTAAGCCGGGTTGCGCGACAACTTTATCCCCATCGATCCGATTGCCCACGCATTTCTGGTAATCAATGCATCATAATTGCCAAATCATGGCGACGCACAAGGCCCCGAGAGCTTCGGTGAAAAATGCAATCAACACGCTAAGTGGTCAAAATTCAGACACTTTACCTGCCCGGAAAACACCGGTAGACTGGCCCATAAGGGTGCTAAAATTCTTTTGCGTAAGCGGAACTTTTTTGTTAACGCCAATGTCTAACCCGTCTGAACCGATGCTGTCCGACTCGATCAGCGACGCCGATTATGTCCAAAAGCTACAGCGCGGGCAGACCGACGCCTTTGAGGCACTGATCCGGCGCCATGAGAAAACCATCTTCAACCTCGCCTACCGCATGTTGGGCGACTATGATGAAGCGGCGGAGACTGCCCAAGAGGTGTTTCTGTCGGCCTACCGGGCCATCGGCCAATTTCGCGGCGACGCCAATTTTTCCACTTGGCTCTATCGCATCGCGCTGAACCATGCCACCACGCGGCGCAAGAGCATGAATACTCGCCAACAGCGCAATGTCCCCATCGATAACACCGAGCCAATGCGCGATCCCCAACCCGGCCCAGCGGAATCCATGGAAAAAAAAGAAATTCGGGAAACCGTGCAGCGCGCCCTAAATAACCTATCAGCCGACGACGCCACAGTGATCCTATTGCGTGACCTCCAAGATGTGCCCTACGAGGAAGTCGCGCGGGTGCTCGAATTGCCGGTGGGCACCGTTAAGTCACGCTTGCATCGTGCCCGGCAAGCGCTCAAATCCGAACTAGCATCCTATTTCTACGCGGGAAGGAAGGCAGTATGAACTGCGAAGAGGTTTCCAAGCATCTGACGGAATATCTCGACAAGTCCCTCGACACGGCGATGACCACAAGAGTCGCGACCCATGTTATCTCCTGCGCGCTCTGTCGTGCTGAATCCAATGAGTTAGCTGACTGTATCCAGCAAGTCGCGACGTTGCCGACGCTCGATCCGCCGCTTGGCTTCGCTCAGCGGGTCATGGCCCATGCACACGATCTGGAACCGAAACCGAGTCTATGGCAACGGCTGCTGCTGCCGCTCACCAGCCGAGTGCTAGTCCGGGCAACCGCTTTAGCGGTAGTCGCCATCTCCGCCATAGCGCTCTATCAAAAGGCACAACCGTTAAAGCAAAACAGCGATGTCAATCTAGCTTTAAGATATCAAGGCCAAACGCCAGTTAAAGAAAAGGAACTATCCCCCGCCAGTGCCGTGCCGGTAGCACCACTCAAAGATCGCGCAAGCGAAGCAAAGAAGACGACGACAGCCAACGTTCCGGCGGCCGTCGAGAATACAGCGGATGCCGGAACCCCGCTCCGTGCTGGATCATCCGCGCCAGCGCAATCCCAGCAAGTAAAAGCGACCGCGACGACGCCGTTAAGAACCGAAATAGAGAGCTCTGGAGAAGAAATAGCCGTAGCTTTCAAACGACCCCCGTTGCGGGTACAGGAAGTGACCACAGCACGGGACAACAGTTCAATCTTTGGCGACTCCCGCGGCCTAAGCGCCCCCCTTCCAGCGTCGCTTGGCGCCCTGCGCCAGTCCGAGTTGCGCCCAACCGCGATGGCTTTGGAGCGAGCGACTCCCATCGGTGATCGGGTTACCGATTTTGAATTCACCGTGCGCCGCCGCGCGCCCCAGCGCCGCGATCAAGTGGAAAGCTTGAGCAGCGCTGATTCGCTGCAAAAATCGAACGATACAGAAAATCCAGCGCTAACCGCATCCCGCCCACCTACACCAGCGGCAGCTAGAGCAAAAATAGAATCCATCGCCGAAATTAGATTTTACAACGTCGCCCCCGAACATTTTGAGATCTTCAAGAAAGATCTCGCCGCGGAAGCGAACATCGAGTCAGAACCGAAAAATACCGCCAAGGAACTCGAAGCCGCCAAGCAAGCCGACCGCCAGTTATTGGTCAAAGTGACAATTTTGCCGGCGGATCACCCTGAACCGTCCCGCTAGTGTTTCAGCGGCTTGCGTCTGATCAGTCATCGTGATGCCGCGTGCGGGATTCTCTACCCAAGTCAACTTGTAGAAAAGACTCGTCCGTCTAGATCGCCGGACTATTAGCGCTGGTTCAGGCCTCGCTTGAGTCAGCTCGATCGCGATACGAACGACGCGATTTAACCGACGAATAGAGTAAACTTAGCCCCGTTCAGATTCATCAGCGGTTTTGGCTGCAGTAAGCGGCGGTCCGGAGCGAGCACGCGCTGGGCGATTTCCCAGTTGACCGGCGGCAGAGGGTTGAGCTTGCCGATCTGTTCCAGCGAGAAGAATTCTGCATGATCGGTTTCATGGCCGTCAGGGCGGGGCTCGCCGGCGACCGGGCGCAATAGCAGGATCACATAAACACCATTGCCGCTATCCGGGTCGTAACGGCTGCGCAGGCCGAGCACCGCCTCGACTTCAGCCGTCACTCCCGCTTCTTCTTGCACCTCGCGCACGACGGCCTGTTCGATGGTCTCGTCTGGCTCGATGAAACCACCCGGCAACTGCCAATTGCCCCGGCCGTGCCGCGAAGCGCGGCGCACAAAGAGCAGTTTATCGTCGCGCACCACGGCGCCGCCGACGCCGATGTTGTAGCCTGTATTGTAGCGTTCCGGAATTGCCACTTAGGGTGTTAACCTTTCTACTCTACTGCAATGAGTTATGCCGGCAAAGTAAATAAACGCTGCGCGTTCTTGAAACGAATCATCTCCTTCGCCTCCTCGGCGATTTTTTTGTGATCACGCAGGAGCCGGACATCTTCAAACTTCATCCGGCCGCCAGGATCGTCGTGGGGGTAATCGGTGGCGAAGAGAAACCGCTCGGCGCCGAGAAATTCGATCGCCTCCGGCAACTCCGGCTCTTCGGTCTCGATGGTGAAATAAAAATTATTCTTGAAATAGAAACTCGCTGGCTGCCGATTTTTTTCGAGAAATAATTGCGCTGGATTGATGGCTCGCGCGCGGCGCAGCCGCTCGCCGACCTTGGTTAACGGGCCGCGGGTGTTGAGCGGGTCTTCCTGATCGTCGTAATCGACCGGCGGACTCTCAAGGACTTTGTCGAGCCATTGCACCAACGGTTTGATGAATGAGGTGCCGGCTTCGGTAAAAATAAACTGCAACTTGGGATATTCGTCGAGCAAACCGCTGGTGATCAGCGACACCAAACTCATCTGGCCTTCTTGGGGCGCAAAAATATATAAACCATCGCGCTGGAAGATCGACAGATTACTGATCCGGTGCCCATGCTGTACGTTGTGTAAATAAATCGGCACCGACAGTTCTTCGGCGCGTTTGAAAAACGGCCAAAGCTCACGGTGGCTGCCAAGCGGTTCACCGTAGGGGTGCTCCTTTACCGGAAACACTTTATCGAGAACTACGGAGCAAAAGCCGTGGTCTTGCGCCCACTCCATTTCACGGATTGCTGCCGGCACATCCTGCAACGGCACCAGCGCCGAGCCGAAAATCTTGCCGGCGAACTCTTGCATCACCCGCAGCAACGACTCATTGTGCGAGCGCGCCATGCGGCAGGCCAGCTCCGGCTCGATCAGATAGGACCACCAGCCGGAAAACTGCGGCAGGATGATATGTTGGTCGATAGCTAACCGTCCATCGTAGTCTTTCATCCGCGCGATCGGATCCCACAGACTGCGAAACATCGCCCCCGAACCCGGTGCCGGCAGCGGGCTAGTTCCCGACACGTCCGATGGATAGCCGGGAAAATCTACGTCAAAGTAGAGCTCTTGATCGTTGAACTTGAGGGTCGGTTTTAAGGGTTCCAGAGCACCGCCGACAGCGTTAAAGGCGTCCCGGGGCATTAGATGGGTGTCGCAATCGATGATCAATTTTGAGCCTCCGAAGAATCTTTCGACTTCGGTTATAAGGCTCTCCTGATCGCTATGTCAATCATCGAGGGGGGGGCAGGATTTCATAGCCTGCCCCCATCGATAAACGTTCCCAGAGATGCGATGGTAAATCGCTTACAGGCGCGATCAATTTCGACCGTAACTCCAGTTCCATAAATCGGACTTATTCCACCGGCCTTGATTGTCCCGACGGTCGCGTCCCCAGCCCCAACCGTTGTTGTCGTTTCGGCTCGAACGATCGTACCGCCAATCGTCGCTGCCCCACCAGCCGTTACTGTTGTCCCGATCACGACGCAGCGCGCCGATATCGTCTCTAATTTCGCGGCGATCCTGAGCGATTTCTCTCAGGCCCTCTTGCACCTCGTTGCGCTTGCGAATGATTTCTTCACGGCCGGCGACTGCGCGGTGGAGCCGGCGCAGCTCGGCGCGATCACGCTCCAGCTCGGCGTAATCTCGGCGCAGTTCGGCGCGGTCGCGCTGCAACTCGGTCACCCTAGCATTTTCGGCTCGCGCCGCGGCCTTGTCCAGCTTCTTTTGCCGGCTACGTGCATCCGCGCTCGCCAAGTTTGGCATTGCGATGATCAACAGGGATACGATCCCAGCGGCAATTAATGTTTTTGTGGTTTTTGTCATTGTGAAATCCTCCTTGGCCAGTTAGACGGCGCAGCTCGGGTAACGTTAACGCGCCCCACCGGGGAATTCTTACCGTGGCGATAACCAGCAAAAATACACCGTTATTCCAAAAGCCTAGGAGCATATTCAATTCTTGTTGAAGCGTCGCTGGGTCCTTGGTAGACGTAGGATATTGGTCGAGCAGGTAATTTTGTTTATTTTATGCAATTGCTCGGGTTGACCTTCCAGCAAATTTACGTCGAGCCAAGGAGCTGCAATGGCGAACCAACCCGCCTATGACCCCACCGATCCGCGATTTTTTGATACAAAAGACCTTCGTTCCGAAGTTGAACGGGTGTTCGGCCTCTGCGCCGACTGCCGCATGTGCGTTAAGTATTGCGGCAGCTTTCCGAAACTTTTCGACGCCATCGATGACTACTGTGTCGAAGGCAAGTACGCCGACGTCAATACCAAGAATCTCAAGCCGGCAGATGTCGACACCGTCGTCGACCTCTGTTTCCAGTGTAAGCTCTGCTATATCAAATGCCCGTATACGCCGGGCGATCATGAATGGGCCATCGACTTTCCCCGCTTGATGAACCGAGCCAAGTCCCAATCGGTCAAGAAAAATGGCGTGCCGCTGGTCGACAAACTGCTCGGCAATCCGGATCTAGTCGGCAAAGTCGGCACCATGACCGCGCCGCTGGCCAACTGGGGCAACGAAAACCCGCTCAATCGCCAACTCATGGAAAGCGTTGTCGGCATCCATAAAGACAAGAAACTGCCGCCCTTCGCATCGCAAACCTTCGCCGCGCAGTTCAATCAAAACCACAAAGCACCGGCCGGTGAACCGGCGGCGTCTGTCGCCTTTTTCTCGACCTGCTATGTAAACTACAACCAGCCGGAGATCGGCAACGATACGCTCGAAGTTATGGCCCGCAACAACGTCGATATCGCGCTCGCCTATGAGAGCTGCTGCGGTATGCCGCTGTGGCACAACGGCGATATGGACGGCGCCATCGCGGCGGCCAAACGCAATGTCGACTACCTGCTGCGCTTCGTCGATGACGGCAGAACCGTGATCGCAACCAATCCAACCTGTTCGCAGATGATCCGCGTCGAATATCCGCGCCTGCTGGGTAGCGAGCCAGCCAAGAAAGTCGCTGCGGCGACCATGGATCCGATGGAGTTCCTTGCCAAACTGGCAACTGATGGCAAACTCAACAAGGACTTCAAAACTGGCGCAGGAGCGATCAGCTATCATATCCCCTGTCACCTGCGCGCCCAGAATGTCGGCTACAAAACCCGCGATGTGCTGTCGCTCTTACCCGAAACCACTGTCAGAGTGGTCGAAGAATGTTCCGGTCACGACGGCACCTGGGCCATGAAGAAGGAAAACTTTGAAATGTCGCTCAAATATGGCGGCCGGGCATTTAAAGAAATGGCCGAAGGTGATCCGAAGGTAACCTGCTCCGATTGCCCGCTCGCGGCAATCCAGATCGAACAGGCCAACGGCAAACGGCCGCTCAACCCGATGCAAATCTTGGCAATGAGTTATCGCGGCGAAAGGATCGCATAGATTTTCACGAGGCCAGGCTCACGCGCAAGAAATGAGTTTGCGGTTCAGTGAGCAGCCGCGCAATTGAAAGACACGTCGCTCGGCTGAATGCCGCAAACCAACGCGACTTCGTCGCGATAGAGCAACCAGCTTCTGAGCGCGTCTTCCATCACCCGAACAACGGCGCCCCGGCGCAGCGGCACCACATGATCCAGGATCGCATTCCATGCGGCGGCCCGATGGTGCCCTTCCACCTCTCGATGCGCCTTAGTGAGCGCTAAGCGGTCCACCGAGAGACCGTAATGTTTCACCAGCGGATGCTCCTCCAAGGGCGGCGGTTTGCCATTGGCCCCACTGAGCGCGACGCGTTCCGCGCTCGATCCTTCGACAAAGATAGTAACGATCGCCGCCGCGATATCCCAGCCGAAAGACTGGGTCGCCGCATCGAGGAATTCACGGTAACGCTGCGCCGCCGGTAGGAGTTGGATATTTTGAAATCGGCGCATATCCATGCCCAGTCCACGCGGGTACTCGAGAAAAAGCTCGGGATGAGGATGTCCTGCGACAAGCCCGCCGGTTTCTTCTTCGTAGAGATTTTCCGCCAAGCTGCGGCGAATCTCAGCGATGGGACATCGAATATAAGATCGCCCGACGAGAATCGGAAAGTCGCGCACGTAGGTGCCATACTCCTGTTCGAAGTGAAAGTGCAATCGCTCTCGCGCCACCCGGCCTGAAGTAAATGCCGGCCAGGCCCAATGCTCCTTCCGTTCCATCACACCGAGGAGCTGCTCGCGAAAGCTTTCCCGATTCATGGAGACCTCCATTACTTCATAGGCTAATTTCTATCCATTCGAAGAGCAACCTTAGTGCCATAACATTGCGGCGTGAAACATCAGTCTTGAGCACCAAACCAAGCGGCATAGGCGCGAACCATCGCGAGGTTGTCGAGGAATCGGGCCGCATTGCCGCAGAGTTGCGCACGAAAGATCAGCAACACCACTCGAAACACCGACGAGGACTATCATGCAAACTCCGAACTCACTGCAATTGAGTTTAGCGGCCAACTGCCATTACGGTGCTGATAAATGGAGGGAAATTTTGCGGACAGCTTGGTCGTTTTGTTGTCAGATTCCCTGGCTCATTCAACTTCAAGGCGACTTTCATTGACATATTTTTGACGACTATGTTAGGCAGGACGAGATGAACGCCATCGACAGTGAAATTAATGTCCCCATCGCGGCTAGCCCGCCGGCCCATGTGGACAAGCTACGCGCGGTTTTGAATCTCTGTCGGCGTATGCGAGCAAGCGCCAATCTGTCGGCGCTGCAAGCGCTGATTACCCGCGAGGCCAAAGAACTGCTCCAGGCGGATCGCGTCAGTGTCTTTCTTTTCGATCGAGATAATTGCGAACTTTGGTCGGCGATCTCCCAGGAGGGCAAGATCATGCGTTTCGATGCCCGCTTGGGCATCGCCGGCGCCGTCGCCATGAGCAACCAAACGATCAACGTCGCCGACGCCTATGAGCACCCGTTATTCTACAAGGAAGTGGACATTCAAACCGGCTATCGAACCCGCACCCTGCTGGCGGTACCGATCCATAGCCTCAACGGCTCGGTGATCGGTGTCGGCGAGGCGGCCAACAAGATGGGCGGTCTTTTCACCCAAGAAGACGCGGAAATTCTCAGCACCATCGCCGCCCATCTCAGCGACATCATCGAGAATTCGCCAATTACCGCGGAGATGAAAGCTCAGGGTCCCAGTTTAGCAATGGAACCTAGCACATCATGGGGCAACGGGTTTGCCACCCAAAAGATCGTCGGCATGAGCCACCGCATACAGTCGATCATTCGTTTAATCGACCAGATTCGACCGAGTTCGGTGGATGTTTTGATTCAAGGCGAAAGCGGCACGGGCAAGGAACTCATCGCCAAAGCGCTGCACTTTAACAGCCCGCGCGCCAAGTATCCCTTCGTCCCGATCAACTGCGCGGCATTGCCGGACAACCTGGTGGAGGCGGAGCTTTTTGGCATCGAAAAAGGCGTCGCCACCGGCGTCGATCGGCGCATCGGAAAATTTGAAGCGGCCCATGGCGGCACGTTATTCCTAGACGAAATCGGCGACCTGAGTCCGTCGGCGCAAGCGAAGATTCTCCGGGTGTTACAAGAGCGATCCATCGACCGGATCGGCGCGCGCTCCCCGGTGCCGGTCGACGTTCGAATCGTCGCCGCCACCAATCGCGATCTCGAACGCGCCATGAGAGAAAGAATCTTTCGCGAGGACTTATATTACCGGCTAAGCGTCGTCCGCATTCAGACGCCGACCCTCCGCGAAATCCCCGAAGACATTCCAATCCTGGCGAATCATTTCTTGCAAAAGCATTGCGCCGCCAACCTAGTGGAGCCCAAACGCTTCACGGCGGCCGCGATCTTGAGCATGACCGCATACTCCTGGCCCGGTAACGCGCGCCAACTGGAAAATGAAGTCAAACGCTTGGTCGCTTCGGTGCGCAGCAGCGCCATCGGCGCCGAGCACTTGGCTCTAGAGAGGCGCGATCCCCAAGCGAATTCAAATTCGGCAGCGGAACAAGTGACGGGGCAGACGCTCAGCCAAGCCCTCGATGCGCTGGAACGGAGAATGATTCAGCAGGCCATCGCTAACTGCGATAGCAACAAATCCAAAGCAGCGCAGGCCCTCGGGTTAAGCCGTCAGGGATTGATAAAAAAACTCCGGCGGCTCGGAGTGGAATAAGTAATCATTCGTCAGTGCCTCGGATCACTGGAAGTCGACTCGTCATTTCGTCATTCCGGCGGAGACCGGAATCCCGCCTTTTGCAAACGAACCGAAATCGAACCTGGATGCCGGCCGGCGCCGGCATGATGGATCTTCTCTTCGCCTGATGGCGAGGTCTTGCTCCATCTCCCGAAGGGATCTTAAAATTCTTCGCGGTAAAGGCGGAGCGCATCGAACATTGGCCGGTCCGAGACCGAGAAAAGAATCGCGTCTTCGGAACTCGACGAGTTGATAAATCGATGCCAGTACCATCTCGGCACATTGAAGCAGTCGCGCTCGCTCCACGACAAATCAATATCAGCGCCTCGGCTTTTGCCGATCTTGGTAACACCCCGGCCGCGCACTGCATGGTAAACCGTATTGCAGGTATGACGATGCACGAGCGTCCGCTCGCCGGGACCGAGCAGTTGAATCCGGCAGCTCATCGTCGCCGTCGTCGGACCACCATCCTGTGGATTGCGGTATTCCAAAACGGCGCCATCAAATGGATCGCAAGGACCCGCCGCCGCTACATCTTTCAATGCGCTCAATGTCTCCGACCATCGGTATTTCAGCGGAAACGGACCAGACCCATCGAGCGCACCCTGGCCTCGTAATGCGCCCAGACGTTTCATATGAAAGCCGTCGGCTTTGGTGATCGGCTGGGAAAAGCTTTCCGGATAACGTTGGTACTCCCAGTTGTCGAGAAATTGCATCAGCGATGTATCCATGGCGGTAAACCAGATCGCCGGTTCCGGTCCGCTGTTGGTCGTGCCATGCCAGGTCCAGCTCGGCTGGGTTAACAAATCGCCTGGCTCCATGAACTGCTGCTCGCCTTCCGCCGTAGTGTAAATACCGCTGCCCTGAATCGCGAAATAAACCGATGTCGCCGTATGGCGGTGCGAATCGGTCACCTCGCCGCCGTTGACATGCTGCAACATCGCCGCAAAGGTCCGCGCCGCGCCGAGGGGTATCGTATCGGGCGAGTTCGTCATATGCAGCGTGCGCATGCGCATGACATCATCCAGCGGCGCGAGTTCGCCCGCTTCGAACAACAGCGGTGCCATATCGTTCCAGCGCCAGATCTGTGGCTTGATCTCTTCCTGCTTGGGATTGCCCCGGTCCCGCTGCCACGCCCCGCGCAAAGAGCCCTGCTGCGCTTTAGCGTTGAGCTGACTTAGGCGCTCCGCTTCTGATTGTTTTGGTGATGCCATCGGGATTGGCGCACCACGAAGACACGATGGACACGAAGGAAAGAAATAGATTCTCCGAACCTTCGCGCTCTTCGCGTCTTCGTGGTGAATACGATCTTAATTCAAGTGAAAGAAATTCGCCGCGTTATCGACCAGCATTTTATGCTTCTCATCCTCCGGCACACCTGAGAAGATATCTTCGATGACCCGTTTGGAGTTGGGCCAATCGCCGGCGGAATGCGGGAAGTCGTTACCCCACATGACCTTGTCGACACCGATCTCGTAGCGCAGGCGCACGCCGACGCGATCGTAAATGAAGCCCCAATAGAAGTGCTCGCGGAAATAAACGCTGGGGGATTTCTCCAACGGCTTCAAATCGAAATAACGTTGCATCCAATGCTTGCTGCGATTGTAAACGTCGTCGAGCTGGTCGTAGTAGTAAGGCAACCACCCCATCTGGGTCTCCGCCCAGTAGATTCTCAATTTGGGCAAGCGATCGAAAACACCGGAAAGTAGCAGCTGCACGGCGTTCAAGCCGCTATTGCCGCCGAAGCGCGTCAACACGCGAATCGGGTCGCCGCCAAACGCCACTTCACCTGGATCTTTGTCGTATTTGAACAACGGCCCGTCGGGGAGCTGCATCGAGACGTGCACCGATAGCGGCATCTGGAGATCCAGCGCGGCCGCGTAGAAGCGATCGTCTTCAGCGGTTGGGTAAGACTTGCCGCTGGGAAATGTGTTGAGCATCATGCCCTTCAAGCCAGCCTTCGCGCAGTACTCCAGCTCCTTGACCGCCGCGTCGACCGAATGGGTCGGGATCGCCCCGAGGGCGATCAAACGATCGCGATTGACCGTGCAATATTCTTCGGCAAGAAACGTATTGTACGCATGCACGGTCGCCAAATAGGCGTCGTCATTCTTGATACCTCGCCAAAAGCTTAGGTTGCTCGCCGACGTATAGAGAATCTCGCCGTCGACACCATCCTTCTCCTGCTCCTTCAACCGTTGTTCGGGCGAACCTGCTCCTTCCGACCCTTCGTAGCTAATCCCCCTCAGCTCATGCCGCTCGTAAGGCTTGCCCGCGATCGCCAGCCCGACCACATAAAGCGGCCGTCCTTCAATGATAATCCCATCGCCGCCATTGGCGAGCTTCACCAATCGCGGCGCCCGGTCACGATACTTCTCCGGCACTCGATCGGTCCAACGCGCCGGCGAAATTTCTAAATGTGAATCAGCTGAAAACAAACGATACTTGCTTGCCATTATCTATCTCCCGATGGATCCGAACAAACCTCGAACCTTTGAACCTTGAACTTTGAATAAATCTTATCTGGGCGATTGTAACCACTTCTCCGGCTCCAGTCCCGGACGATCTTTGTGCTTCTCGGCGATAGCCCGAACTTTCGGATGATCTGCCGTGGTGATTCGGCCATTCTGATAAACAAACTTATCGCCGATCTTGAGATCGCCGCCGCGCAGTTCGGCGGAGATGTGCATCAAATAGGGAAACGTCTTGCTGCGCCGGCTGTTGCCCATGTGAAAGTGAAAACTGCTCCAGTGATGGTGCTCGATGAAGTGGCGGTACGGCGCATTAGGGCACTGATGCGGTTCCAAGATCGCCGATGGATGAACTCCGCCATGGAACCCGCGCACTTCGTAAGCCGCGTCGCCCAAATATTTTGAGATGAATTGGTAGAAACGCGTCAGCGTCTCGGCTTCGGCTCCGCCTTCGAATTTTGTGATCTGCCCTTTTTCGATAAACACTTTCACCGGCTGCTTGAACGGACAGGGCACGCCAATGTGCCGCGCCCAGATCACACCGATCTCATTGATGATGCCGACACCCTCGGCATCGCGCGCGCGGATCGACGACCAGACACCTTCGGGAAACGGCCGGTAGACGCCGATATCCCGATAATGCGCGTAGTCGTCCATTTCCTCCGGCTTCACGACGTAGCCTTCGATATGCGAGCCGTTGGGATGAGTCATCACCCATTTCGCCCCGGGAACGGCTAGAGCACATGCCTGAACGCGGATCTCGGAAACTAACTCGTAGGGCGTCAGCCCCCAGTTGCTGGTCAGCAGCGATCCCGTGGTCGCCATGTTGCGCGCGTACGGGATATTATACTCTTCGAGAATATCGGCGGTCTCGCGCAGCTCTTCTTCGAAAGTGAGATCGACGGCGTTGCTGACGATGCAATCGGCGCCCTTCATCGCGGCGGCGACGATCTTGGGCACACGCCAGGCCTTGCCCGGGTCGGCGCCGTCGCCCCATAGCACCATCGGGCGATAGGGAATATCGCACCAAACCACCGTCGCATCGGCGCCGCGTTGAACGATCGCGGAGTGCAGCCATGAGATGGTTTCCGAATCGACGATGTTGACGCCGCCGTACATGCCGTCGTTACCGGCGACGAGCAACACGTTCATCCCCGGCTTGACCTTGGCACAGTTGTCGATCATATCGCCGACGGCGATCGCCGCCTGTTTAGGAATTAACGGAACCGAACTCATGCGTATCTCCAAAACACTTGTTCAAAAGTTCAAAGTTCAAGAGTTCAAGGTCGGATCGGATTGGGACCGATTGAACCTTTGAACCTTGAACGGAATTTGATTAAGCGACCTTGGCTTGCGCCCGCGCCGCCTCGACCAACGGCTTATACTTCGCGCACAGCGTCTTCCAACCTTCGGCTTTTTTCTTCGCCCGTTCGATAGCCGTATCGGAGAACTTCACGATCGGTGTGCGCGCCGGACCGGGATTGACGTAGCCGGCGAATTCGATGGGCAGCTTCGCCGTGGCGCCTTCGTTGCCGCCAGGCCGTTCGCCACCGGCGGCGTTCATGATATCACTGATCACCGCGATCGCTTCTTGGTCCTTGCCGGCGCGAACCAAGTTTCTCAAATGCAGCACCGGCCAAGGGCCCATCCAGGAGTCGATCGACCAGCAGCCCGCCGAACCCATGCGATAGTAGGGAACCATCTGCGCTTGATTTGTCATAACGCTGATCTTGCCGCGGATGATGTCCATCAGCCGGAGAAACTCTCGAGTGTCGCGATGGCTGTCCTTCATACCGACAATATTGGAACACTTCACTAAGCGCGGAAAGACCGACACCGGAATCTTGACCTTATGGTTGACCGGATTGTGATAGATCAGAAACGCCAGCTTGGGAAACATCTCGGCGATCTGGGTGTAAAAGTCGGCCATATACTCCGGTGATTGCGCGTCATAGTAAGGCACACCGAGCAGCGTGCCGTCCGCGCCGATGTCTTGGACGAACTTCAGCCGTTCGACCACTTCGCGCACATTGGGGCTGGTGGCGCCGACGAACAGCGGCACGCGTTTTTTCACCGCGTCGACGGCAGCCGCGGCCAACGTCTTGTACTCGTCCCAGCTCAAGTTGTAGCACTCGCCGAAACTTCCCGTGGTGGTGATCACGTCGATACCGTCGTTGATCATCTTGTCGACACCGGCTTTGAGATTGTCGACATCGATAGTATTTTTCGCGGTCAAATCGCCGGCATCTTTGGTCGAAAACGATGGCATCATCGCCATCACGCCTTGGACATCCTTCGCTGAAACCATAACGAACCTCCTTAGGGATTTGGAGAAGATTTCCTAAAGTCATAGCTGGAAACAGTCATCGTTGTAAAGTCCAAGTTGCGCCCGGATTCATGAATTTGATACAACCTCGGTGAGCTAACGTTTTGAACGACTTGAACGGTTGGAACGATTTGAACCCAGGAGAACAAAGATGTCCAAGCCGGCTATCAAAGAACCGAAAGACCGCGAACAACTACACAAGAAGTTCGCCGAATTGGGCCTGCGTGGCTACTGGCAGAACGAGCGAAATTATCAACGCATGGAGCCGCGGCTGTGGCGCTGGAAAGATATCTATCCGGCCTTGATGGAAACCACCGAAGTCATCCGCATCGGCCCCGACGCCTTTCGGCGCAACGTCGGCTTGCAGACCGGCAGCAAGACGTTGGCGATGGGGTTTCAAATCGTTCTTCCCGGCGAAGCTGCCGCGGCGCACCGTCACACCAACACGGCGCTGCGTTTCGTCGTCTCCGGTGGCGGCGCCTACACGACATCGAACGGCGAACCCATGGTGATGGAGCCGGGCGACTTGCTGATTCAGCCCAACTGGGTGTGGCACGATCATGTGAACACTTCCAAAGAGCCGATCATTTGGATCGACGCCTTGGACGCCGGATTGGTCAATTATCTCGATGCTCACATTTTTCGCGAAGAATGGGCCGAAGGCAAACAACAACCCTTGACCCGTGGCCACGGCGCGGCGCGCCGCCTCTTCGGCCCGGCGCGCCAGCCGAAAGTCAACTACGAAGGCGCCGCCGGCGTGCCGTATCATTACAAATGGCAGGAAGCGCTCGACGCATTGAAGGAGCTTGGCGAGCAAGGCATCCAAGACCCTTACGACGGCCTATACATCGAATACAAAAACCCCATCGATGGCGGCCACACCTTTCTCACCATGACCTGCTACTTGCAGCTGCTTCAACCGGGACAAGAAACCCGCTTTCACCGCCACACTGGCACGGCGATGTATCACTCCGTCCAAGGCCGCGGCGTCACCCTGGTCGACAAGACCAATCCTGTAGAACTGCAATGGGACGAACACGACAGCTACACCGTCCCCTCCTGGCGTTGGCACGCGCATAAAAACCTGTCGCAAACCGAGCCGGCGATCCTGTTTTCGTTCACCGATCGGCCTCTACTGGAGATGACCGGTTTGGACCGGGAAGAGAATGGGTAGGCGATTATTCGGCACGGTTTGTAGGATTTTTTCCAGCGGGAAGCTATACTCCGATCCCATCTGGAGGTTTGTATGAGCAGCATCACCGTAACAGTTTCCGATGACCGAATGGCGAAACTCAAAGAGATAGCCGGTCGATTTAGCATCTCGCCGGAGGACCTTGTACGAGTCAGCATCGATGAGCTGCTGACAAGACCCGATGAGGCCTTCGAAAAGGCCGCCGAGTACGTCTTAAATAAGAATTCTGAGCTGTACCGACGGCTTGCATAGTGCGTTACCTCAGTCTCAATGAAGCACTCGAAATCTACCGTAAGATTATTCGTCAAAGCGGTGGAAGCTTCGGCATACGAGATCTTCATGCTCTAGAGTCGTCGCTAGCTCAGCCTCGAGCAACATTCGGCGGCGAAGACTTATACCCGACAGTTACCGAAAAGGCGTCGGCTCTGGGATTCTCGCTCATACAGAATCATCCCTTCGTCGACGGCAACAAACGCATTGGACACGCGGCACTGGAAACATTTCTGGTCATCAACGGGTGCGAGATTGACGCATCCGTCGACGAACAAGAGCAAATAATTCTGTTGGTCGCATCGGGGCTGATGAAACGCGATGAGTTCACAACTTGGTTAAGAAACCACGTAACTCCGATATCGTAACCTTGAAGGCCCCCTGTAGACCAAGAGGTCCCCCCCGCCACGATTGCCGATCTCGAACAGGGCTGCGAGTCTGGAAACTATGAAATGAGGGAATGAACCCCCACGTCATCAACATCGCCGGCTGGCTCCCAGCGATCATCTTCCCTGCCGCAACACTGATCCAGCTCATCGCCATCCTGCGCAGCAACAGCGTTCGAGGCGTGAGTCCCATGACTTGGACCTTGTTCGGGATCGCAAATATTGCGGTGTATATCTACACCGAAAAATATTTGGCGTTGCAGACCATCATTGGGTTCTTGGGCACAGCGCTTCTAGACTTCATCATCGCTGCGATGGCGCTCAGCAAGCGAAGCTGACAAAAACTTTAACTGACGAATCGCGCCCGATCGATTTGAAATTAATTGCCCGCAACGCCCTACTCGGTAAGGTTTGAAATAGATTTCTCCCTGTGGTCGAAATGACACCTCTCTGACTATCGACGGGCGGGTTTAACACCCGCCCCCTACGCGTCCGAACTGTTCTTGCGCTTTTGTATCCTTTGCGGTCACCCATTTGAATCTTATTCTTCTACTCTGTGATCCCGGTGCCCTCTGTGGCGAGATTTCCGATTACCCGTTCAAATGAAAAAATCGGATAACATTACCCGCTAGCATCGCGTAACTCTCATCTTCTGGCACACCGGCGAAACTGTCGGCGATAGTCTTTTTCGAGTTGGGCCAGTCGCTCGCCGCATGAGCGAAGTCGCTGCCCCAGATCACTTTGTCGCTGCCGATCGCTTGCCGCGTGCCGACCCCGACTTTGTCGTAAAGAAAACCCCAGAGCGAATGCTCGCGGATATACTCACTTGGCTTGCTTTTGAGAAAGTCGAGGCCGAACATCCCCTTCGCCAAGTGGCGATAGCGTTCGTAGTGATCGTCGACCTGCCAGAGCGCGTAGGGCAACCAGCCGATCTGCGTCTCGGCCCAGTAGAGTTGTAATTGCGGAAAGCGGTCGTAAACACCGGCGAAGGCCATCTGCAAAACAGCGAAGGCGGCGTCGCCGCAGAAGCGAAATATTTGTTCGATGGGATCGCCTTTGTATCCGCCCTTCGGATATTGGAAGAACGGTCCTTTGTCAGCGAAACGTGTCGTGCCCGCGCGCGTGTGTGACGCGATGGCGATATTGTGATCGAGCGCTGCGGCCCAGAAACGGTCGTCCGCCGCCGTCGGAAATTGTTTGCCGTTAGGGAACATATCGAGCTGCACGCCTCTCAGACCCGCTTTGGCGCAGTATTCCAACTCTTTCACTGCGTCGTCTATGCCGGTGATCGGAATAATCCCCATGGGGAAAAGCCGCTCCGGCGCAACCTTGGCATATTCCTCGGCGAGGTATTCGTTGTATGCATGATTGAGCGCGACATAGCCCTCGTCTTCCTGGATGCCGCGGATGATCGCAATGCGCGAAAACAGAATCTCGGCGTCGATGCCGTCCTGATCCTGCTCGCGCAAGCGCTGCTCCGGCTGTCCCGTGCCGGCGCTGTTGTCAAAGGTCGGCACCTGAAGGTGCAGCTGGTCATGGGGCACCCCGACGCTGCGCGTTAGGCCGATGGGCGCTATGGGCCGCCCCTCCATGGCGATCGCCTCTTCGCCGCTAGGCAACTTCACCCGCCGCGGTGCACGGTCTTTCCATTTTGCCGGAACCCGGTGCGTCCACCGGTCCGGCGGCAAATCCAAATGCGAATCTCCGGAAATAATCTTGTACTGTATTGCCACTTCTTTCACTTCTCCGAATCCGCGACGATTTGAACGGCTCGAACCGTTTGAACGTTTTGAACGTGCTAAATTTTAAGTCGTGAGCTTTTTATACAACTGCGGCAACCGCCGCGGCAATAAACTGACGTCGGCCAAAACTTCGTAACTAAAATCATCCATCATGGTTCGCAGGTAATCGTTGCCTTCCTTGTCCACCGTCAAACAAAATGGATGAATACCCTCGCGCCGTGCCTCGATCATCGCCATGCGGGTATCCTGCACCGCGTGGGCCTTCTCCGCGCCTTCCTGCGAATAACCGCGGTCCTGCGGCCGGCCGTCGCTGATCAGAAACAGGAATTTCGAGTGAGTCTGCTGCGTGCGCAGCTTTGCCGTCGTATGGCGGATCGCCGGTCCCATGCGCGTGGCGTGGAGCGGGCCGATGCGGCCAAAGCGTTTGGCGATGTCGAGCGAAAACGCTTCTTCTAAATCCTTGATCACGTAAAACTCGACATTGTCGCGGCCATGGCCGGAAAAACCGTAAACGCCGTAGCGGTCGCCGATCGCTTCGAGAGAGTCCATCATTAGAACGATGGCTTCTTTTTCAACGTCGATGATGCGCCGCTGTGAACGCTCTAAGCCGGGTGCGCTGCCGCCCAACGGTTTCTCATTCACGGTCTTGATCGCCTCGCCGGTGGAGCCGCTCATGTCGAGCAAAAAAGCCACCGCGACGTCGCGGTCGATCTTATGATGGCGCCAAAATATTTTCTCTGAAGGACTAATGCCGATGCGAAAATCGGTCAGTGCCTCGATCGCCAGATCGAGGTCGTGGTCAGACCCTTCCGGCAAGCGCTTTTCCTTGTGATAAAGCTCCGGCACCACCTGCTCGAATTCGCGCCGTATCTGTTGCAACAAACCGGCATGGCTCAGCAAAGTCTCGCGGTAAAACGTCAGATCGCCGCTGCCAAGATTTTTTTCGTAAACCTTACACCAGCGCTCGCGATATTTATGCGCCGCGGCGTCCCATTCGTCGTAAATAAAAGTATTGGGCTGGTTCGCTGACAGAGGTCCCGAGTCATCGTCATTGTTCGGCGACGGCCGGCGCGTCACGCTCTGCATGCGCGGATCGCGCTGGTCGAGCTCCTTCATCAAGTTTTGCACCATCTGGCTGGTCTGCGGATCCTGCTCGTCGCCGTCATCCTCGCCGTTGCGCGGCTTCGGCGTACGCTGGCTGCGCAAGAGATCTGCCAGCTCTTCCGGTGTCAGCGATTTGCGCTGCTCACGCGAGTTAGCCTGCGCTTTGTTGAGCAACTGCGCCAGCTCAGGCCGAAAGTCGCCGCGATAATCGACCCCCTGCGGCGCCAGATACTCGCGCTCACGACCAACTAGTTCAGGCAGCGCACGGTACTCGTCTTCATCTCGCCAAACCTTGGAACCACTGGAAGCCTTGGAACGTTTAGAACCAATTCGCCGGCTTGAACTCGCTACTTCGGAGTTCAGAACGATGAATTGCTCTTCCTCCAGATAGTCGTTCTTGACCCGCGCCAAGCGCGCATAAATGCGCAATGTCGCCTCAGCGGCGTCTTCGACCGTGGCGCCCGCGCCGCTGACCAGTTGCATCATCGCGCGGATATCGCGGGCGACTTTCGCCTGCTGCTTAGGGACTTTAATGCCATCGGTCAGGCCAAGACTGAGCCGCACCATGAATTCCAGCAGCGCTTCGCGGGCGGGAAGAAAGATCGACTCCTGGCGCAACGTCAGCGTGCGCTGGCGCATCGCGCTATAAGCGACGGCGATGCCGCGGTACTGCTGCATGATACGCGCTTCGACGCGGGCGCTTTCGACGATGGCGAAGATGTCCAGCGCCAGACGCTTGTTGGGAAAGAGTTTGAAAAACTTCGTCAGCTCGGTGACCGCGGCCTGCTCGTGATGGCCTTCATGGCCGTGATCGTGGTCATGATATTCTGGCGGGGCGGTAAACTTCGCCCGCAGATCGGTGAACCGTGTCGACGCCCGGTCGAACTCGAACTCGAAGCTGCCAAACTCGAGATGGCCGGCCTGCTGGGTGAGCATGACTTTGAGAAAATCGTAATTGTCAGCCCGCACCGCAAAACGCTCGACCACTGACGGCAAAAAGATTGCCGCCCCGTCGCTCGTAGCCACGTCGTTTTTTGACCAGCCAATGTTCTTATCGACCAGCTGCTTCAAATCCTGCAGCTCGACGCGTCGTTCGGTCAACGCATGACAATAGAACCCCAACATCTCGCGGATCGGCGCCAGCTCAACAGCAGAAGGATTCGGGGAAGACATGGGGAGATTTAACCACAAAGGGCACAAAGTTCACAAAGTCGGGCGGGTTCTCAACCCGCCCCGATACTCATTCTTCGCAATCTTCGTGTGTATCGTGATCGACCGTACTTACTTTCGTATCTTTGAAAATAATATAACCTGCGGAACGCAGTTCTTATTTTTGTGACCTTTGTGCTCTTTGTGGTTCACTTCTTCTTACGGAAAGATTGCAGTAACGACTTCCTCCAGGCTCCGTTGCACTTGCGGGTCGTCGGTGATGCCCCAGGTGACCGCCACCTGGCAGGCGCGGCGCGGCGCGATGCCTTCCTTGATCAAGCGGCCGGCATAGATCAGCACGCGCGTGCTCGCGCCCTCTTTCAAACCATGTTCGCGCAAGTTGCGCACCTTGTGGCCGAGCTTGGCCAGCTGCAGCGCGTTCTGCTCGTCGACGCCGGATTCATGCTCGATGATTCTCGCCTCGCGCTCGGTATCCGGGAACTGAAAGTCCAAAGCGACGAATCGCTGGCGCGTGCTATGCTTGAGATCCTTGAGCACATTCTGATAGCCCGGGTTGTACGACACCACCAGCAAGAAACTGTCGGCCGCTTCGATGACTTCGCCGAGCTTATCGATGGTCAACAGGCGCCGATGATCGGTAAGCGGATGAATGATCACCGTGGTGTCTTTGCGCGCCTCGACCACTTCGTCGAGATAGCAGATTCCGCCGACCCGCACCGCCCGCGTCAACGGTCCGTCGATCCAGCGCGTGCCCGCGGCATCGAGCAGATAGCGCCCGACCAGATCGCTGGCGGTCAAATCTTCATGACAAGCCACCGTGACCAGCGGAACTGCGCCGTTGGCAGCGTTGCCATTCTTAACGCTTTTGGCGGCGTCTTTGACGATGGAGAGCGGCTGGCCCAGCTTCCACGCCATGTACTCGACGAAACGGGTCTTGCCGGTGCCGGTGGGGCCTTTCAATAAAACCGGCACGCGCTGGCGGTAAGCCGCTTCGAAGATTTGCACTTCATCGGAGCTGGCCACGTAAAATGGCTCCTCCCTGACAACATACTCTTCAATCCGGTACTGCGAGGCTGATGGCTCAGTGGACATTCGCTAATTTCACTCTCAAAAATTGATATCAAAAAACCGTAACCGATGGCCCATCAGGTGTCAAACCAACTAATCTCAGGGTAGTGATAGGGTAGTGATTCAGTTTGAGTCGGGCACACGTCTTCATCCTGAGAAAGATTTCTCGCTTCGCTCGAAATGACAGCAGAATAGTCGATTTGTCATCTCGAACGAAGTGAGAGATCTCGATCTAACAGAACCACTACAGATCTCGGACTCAAGGACCTCGGACAGATATTCCTCCCGCAAAGCATGCCCTGAGTCCAATCGAAGGGGCGCAATGAACGCCAAGAAAAAGCCTGAATGTTCGTTTCGGGGATGATTGAAATCCCTCGCCTTGAGCCGGAGAGAAGATTTGTCATGCCGGCGAAAGCCGGCATCCAGGTTCAATTTCGGTTTGTTGACTAAAGACCGGATTCCGGCTTGCGCCGGAATGATGAAATGAAGAGTCGAGTTCCAGTCGATGAATTCGGAGCCCCGTGGCTTGAAGCCGAGGGTCATTTAGTTCCCGAACTTGGCGTTCTTTGCGGCTTTGCGGGAAAGACTCCTACGTATCGCCATTCTCCCGCAATCGCGCGTTGACACCTCGCTCAATCTAACGATAGATTGGCAGTCAAAAGCGCAAGAGGAGAAAATCATGGCCGACGCACATGCCGTCCCGGAAACACCGGAAGTCATCTCACTACATAATCGCTTGGCGGAGCATTCCCTGGGGGGGCACTGGCAGCCGCGCGAGAAGAATACCGAGTTGGTGCCCCACTTGTGGCCCTGGTCGGTAATCTATTCTTGTCTGATGGAGTCCGGCGAAGTGATCAAACTTGGCGGCATCGACGACGCCGCCAAAAGGCGGACCGTACAACTCGTCAACCCGGCGCTGACCAATAAGAAAGCTACCACACGCACGCTACAAATGTCGATTCAGCTAGTGAAACCCGGCGAGCGCGCCGAGTGTCACCGCCACACTGCAGCGGCGCTGCGCTTCGTCGTCGAAGCCGACGGCACCGGCTACACCAACGTCGAAGGCGAGCAGATGCTCATGGAACCCGGCGATCTCGTGCTCACGCCCAACTGGACCTGGCATGATCATTTCAATGCGGGCAAGAAAAACTTGGTCTGGCTCGACGTCCTCGATGCGCACCTGACCAATCATCTCGACGCGACCTTTCACGAAAACTTTGCCGAAGGACCGGCCCAGCCCATCGTCAGGCCCGACGGCTACGGCAAACAGCAATATGGTGCGATTCGGCCGCGCATGACCAACTCCAGCCACGCCGCACTGCCCTATAACTACAAATGGCGCGACGCCGAGCGAGCGTTGAAGGAAATCTGCGCGTCCGGCCATCGCGATACCCATGACGGCGTGCTGTTAGAGTACTCCCACCCGATCACCGGCGGCCCAACCATGCCGACCATCGGCTGCTGGGTGCAAATGATTCCGCCGGGCGAATCGACTAAACCTCACCGCCACACCAGCAGCACCATCTACCACGTCGTCCAGGGCAGCGGCGTCACCACCGTCGGTCAGAAAAAAGGTGACGGCAAGCAGCTCACCTGGGGCGCCCACGATTGCTTCTTCGTGCCGTCCTGGAACTGGCACTCGTTCGACAACAAATCAGCAAAGGAGCCGGCGATCGTCTTCTCGGTGACCGACCGACCGGTGCTGGAAAGCTTGGGTTTGTTCAGAGAAGAAGCGGCGTAGAAAACCTGACTCACGGACGTTTTGTTGTAGCCAATTGTAAAATATGTCGGTTTGCGCCTAACCGCCGACTTGGAACAAGGACTTCGATGAATCTCAAAGATCCGGTTTGGCAAACTTACCTGATCGCGGCGTCGTTGATGTGCCTGAAGATGATGCTGCAAGCGTGGCTAACCGTCTATCGCATGATCAAGGTTGACGGCGGCTTCTTGCATCCCGAAGACATCAAGAAAACACCCCTGAACCCCAATCCCAATCCAGACCAACTGAAACCCAACCCCGTCGTCGAGCGCTCACGCAGCATGCAGCGTAACGATATGGAAAACATTCCGATCTTTCTGGTCGCCGGTTTTTTGTTTACGCTGACCGAGCCGGCGCTTTGGGCTGCGCAAATTTTGATGTACGGCTATGTCGTTTCCCGACTCCTGCACGCCTACGCCTTGGGTACGGCGAAGATCCATGATCTTAGAGCGGTATTCTTTACAATCGGTTCGCTGATCGTTATTGGCATGAGTTTATACACGCTCGTCCTTGCGCTCAAAAGCTGAGATTCGGGATGTCGAAGATTTCTTAAACCACAAAGAGCCGGCGGCCTTTCGAAAACTTTTGTCAGAGCAACTCGGCGCTTTCCGTTCTGCGCTAACGTAATCGCGGTTTGAGATCCCAGCCATAAACGTCCTCGCCGGGATTCGCCTTGAAGTCGAACTTGTTACTCACTCCCTGCAGGCCCTGATACTGGTAAAGCCAAGCCACCGGCGCTTCATCCATCAGCACCGACATCGCCTTCTGCAAAAGCTTCACGCGCTGGGCCGGATCGAAGCTTGCCTGTTCCGCTTCAAGAGCGGCGTCCACCGCCGGGTTGGAGAATTCCAGCCGCTTGGTCACTCCCGTGCGAAAATACTGATGCAGATATTCGCTCGGGTCGACCACCGCGCCGCGTCCGAAAATATACATGCCGACTTTGCCATTTTGGATGGCGGCAAAGCCGCTGTCTTGATCCTGCGTGTGCAGTTTGGCGCGGATGCCGACCTGGTTGAGCATACCGCCGATCGCCTCAGCAACATCCTTGACCTTGTTGTACTGCCCGACGGGAACCAGGAAATCGACTTCAAAGCCGTTGGGGTAGCCGGCTTGGGCCAGCAACTTCTTCGCCCTCTCAGGATCATGACTATACTTGGGACGGATCTCGCGACTGTATCCATACTGGTCCGGGCCCACCGGCGCGTCCATCGGATAGGCGTAGCCCTTAAGCACATTCTTGGCGAGAGCGTTTCGATCAATGGCGTAGTTGACCGCCTGACGGACAAGTTTGTTACCGAACTGCGGCACCGAGTTGTGCATGCCAAGGAACATGATGTTGATCGTGCGCGCGCTCTCGATCCGCGCACTGCCGGTCACGCGCGGTGCGCTCTCCGGCGGAACGTTGGAGATGATGTCCACTTCCTTGTTTAAGAGCGAGGTGATCGCCACTTCAGATTCTGGAACGTTGCGGAAAACGATTTCGTCGACCGTCGGCTTGTGATCACTATGGCTGTAGCCAGGGTTCTTCTCGACGACGAACCACTGGCCGCGCACCCATTCCTTGAATTTGTATGGCCCGGTGCCGAGCGCCAGCTTGTCGGCCGCCGCCGCGCCCAAGCGGTCATAAGCGGCCTTATTGGTGATAAAGCGCTGCGACAGTCGGAACAGTAATGCCGCGTCCGGACTCTTCGTGCGCAACCGGACGGTAAGTGGGTCCACCGCCTCGATGGCGATCACATGAGCGATGGAGCTCGCCTGTTTGCTATCGGGGTCCTTCTGAATGCGCGTGTACGAATGCACGACATCGGCAGAGGTGAACTCGCTGCCGTCGTGAAACTTGACGCCCTTCTTGAGCTTGAACAGCCATGTGTTCGGGTCCGGATTGCTCCACGACTCGGCGAGAATCGGTACAATCCGTTTTTTGCTCCAGTTCCACTCGATCAACGGCTCGATCACATGCTTCCAGGTCGGATAAATCTGCGTGGTCGAGTGTCCGTAGGGGTTCAGGGTCTCTACCTGCACGCCGGGCAAGGCGACATTTGCGCTCACCTTCTGATCGATCTTCGCGGCAGCCATTACCGAAATTGTTCCGATAACTAATTGGCAAGCCGCCAGAACTAGGGAAAGCAACCCAGAGAAAGATACGATTCGGAGTTTTAGCATGGCAACCCTACCCTCAAGATTTCTTCAACCTTTCTAGACTGCGTCGTCTCAAAGCGAAACAGCTCGAGCGACACCTGCGATCACTTGGTCGGCGCAACAACAGCTAACCCGTGCCGCTGACCGATTTCGGCAAGTTTGCTAAGGTCCGGATTATCCGGCGAAATCTCGCGATCGATTTCGGTGAACATGCGCGAGGCCGCTTCGCGCGAAGTCATCGAGATCATTTCGCCGCCGCCTTTGCCGAAGCGGAACCAGTGCGTCGTCCCTGCAGGCAAATGCACGAGCGTGCCTGGCAAGGCGGTCGTTTCGCTCCCGTCCATGCCGAACGCAATCTCGCCCTTGATGACATAAAAAGATTCGTCCCAAGGATGATTATGCGGCGGTGGACCGCTGTTTTCGGGTCCTTTTTGCAGGAATATTTCATAGCTGCCGGTTTGCGCCCCGGAAGCAAGTACCGTGATTTTTTCGCCCACTAATGTTAATGGGTGCGGTGCGTTTTCGGGCGTGACGACGAATGGGTTAGGCATGGGAGTCCTCCTCCTTTATTGATTGAGCGCGTTTGCGAACGTGGCACTATGTCTGTTGTAACCAGTAACGTCGACCTCTTTCAGCGAGTGTCCATATCATGCATATCATCGCTGATTGAAATGACACACTTATCTTTCGCACAGTCCTTTAGGGAGTCAAGCTCAATTCGGATGGAGTTGATAATGGCCGCAATCACGAAACTAATTAAACAATCCTCGGTTATAAGCCGAGGGATTCTGAAATCGTCGACTCGAAGTCGACTCTTCCCTTCGTCATCCCGGCGCAGAGCCTGCCCCGGACTCGATCCGGGGCCGGAATCCAGGTTTTCTTTGCCCTGCAACAAAACCGAAGATGGATGCCGGCCTTCGCCGGCATGACAAATCTTCTCTCCGCCTGAAGGCGAGGGATTTCTAACATCCCCGAGAGGAACCGGCCATGGGAGAGTAATTTGCCAGAAAGTCAGCAACCACTCGATTACGCGATGACCCCAACTGAATCTCCCGCACCATCGTCACCACATTCCTGTCGCCGGTAATAGATGTTGGCGATTCAGTGACTCTGGAGAATAGCCCCGGCTAATATTTCATTTGGCGCGAGATTCAGAATGCGCTTGGTTGAAGATGAATATCACCGCTCTGACCGCTGGCGATGCGCAAAATCTTTTGACGCTCAGGACTTATGACAACTGCCGCTTCAGAAACACCTCCACCGCAGAAGCTACTGGTCGAAGTCGCCGCCACGACATGCTCACCAAGCGGAACGAATAGCTCGACCTTTTCCGACGGCGCGAGATCGGCAACCGGCACGGCACCGACAAAAACCCGAACGTCACAAGCCGAACCCATGAAACCACCGTCACGCTTGATGATAAGGCTTCCCGTGTACTGTGCTTGCGCTAAAAACTGCGGCGCTAAAATGCGCGAGGACGGCACTGCGGATGCCTGATTAACAGCGATCGGCGAGGTGGCACACGCGGTCAGCGACAGGGCTACGAATACGGCAAAAAAGCGCATAAACCCTCCGATTAAACTGACTGGTTGGCGTGTATTCACATCAGTCATCATATTTTCTCCTGCGGACTTTACGCCTTCATCCATTTCACTTCGCACACTGGAATGGCGCGATCAAAACCTTTGAGTGTGATTTCGGTAACGTCTGAAAAAGCCAATTCTCTGCCTTGGCATTGGTCCAGCACTAACTGAGAAACTAGAATCCCAGCAGGTTCAGCGTGCGCACAAAGGCGAGCCGCCAGTTGGACCGCCTTGCCAAACAGGTCGCCATGTTCCTCGATCGGTTCGCCCGCACTCAAACCAATGCGTAAATACAGCGGCGTTTGCGGGTTTTCTTCGTTGTACGCAGCGAACGCCTTCTGGATGGCAATGGCACACTCGACCGCATCCGGCACGGAGGCAAAGGAAGCCATAATCCCGTCGCCCATGTGTTTGACCTCTCGACCCCGATACCGCTGAAGCTCAGTGCGTGTTAGGGCGTTGTGAATATGCAGCAGATGCAGGGCTTTGGCGTCTCCATACAGGGTCGTCATCCGTGTCGAATCTTTCAAATCCGTAAACATAATGGCGCGGAAACCCGGATCAATGGGAATCTCACCTGTCTCTGCTGCTGTCGTGGCCACGGCCGGAGGATCCTCGATTCTGCCCAGGAAGGCGTCCACCACCTTGGGATCGACCTCAAGGACCTCATTGGGGACTAAGCCGTGAGCTTCGATATGCGCTCGTTCAATAGTTTCTCGATTCGGCGCCTCCACGAGACAAAACGCGGTAGAGCGCTTCTCATCAAACCAATAGGTCAGAAACTTGACGTGATACTTCTCTTGCAGCGCCATATCCCGCTGGTGCGCGTCGGCGAGGGCGTGTCGAGTTGCTCCTTCGACGTAATGTCGATCCATGTACACAGGCATCTTGCATCTCCGATCGCTAAAGTCAGAGTCATAGATGGGGTCAAATAGCGCGGGGCGGGCAGAACAGTGATTACTATCTATCCGCTACGCTGGCGCCCCACTTGGCAAAGTCCCCTCAGCGCGCGCAATCGACGGTAACGGTCCCCAACTTGGTGCCAGCTTCGACTGCAAGGTGGGCTTCGACGGTTTCCTTCAGCGGAAACTGCGCTGCGATCATATGAATTCTACGCCCGCCAACGAGCCACTCCGCCATTCCGGCCTGCGCCTTTCGCTGCAGCGGAATCGGTGTTAGCGGAAGCTGCATGCAGTAGATCGTGGCGTTCTTACTGGTCAGCGTGCGGACGGTCACCTGGGGCTTCAGATTACCCTTGGTGGCGTAGACGGCGACGATGGCGAATCGCGCCAGGATTTTTTCCGTGGTGGCGATGTTGCCGCCGAAGTCTACTTCGACGATACGGTCCACGCCCTTGGGACTAAAATTGCGCACGCATTCAACGACATCCTCCTGCTTGTAATCGATCACGAGGTCCGCGCCGGCCGCGTTGGCGATCTGCGCCTTTTGCGACGAACTCACAGTGGTGATGACGCGCGCACCGCCCCATTTCGCCAGCTGAATGGCATATTGACCTACCGCACCTGCACCGCCGGTGACCAGCACCGTTCGTCCGTCGATGGGACCAGCATGAAATAAGCAGACCCACGCGGTCATGCCGGGCACACCGAGCGTTGCGCCTTCCGCGAACGACACGTTGTCCGGCAGTGGCGTAACGAGGGCCTCATCGAGCGCGATATATTCAGCCGCAGTGCCAAAGGCGCGTCCGTTACGCTGGCCGTTGTACAGCCAAACGCGGTCACCGACCTTGAAACGCGTGGCGCCTGATCCGATCTGGTCCACGATGCCTGCGCCATCGCTATTAACGATCACGCGTGGATATTCCATCGGGTCCGCGGTTCCCGCGCGGCGATAGGTGTCGGACGGATTGACGCCGGATGCTTCAAGCTTGATGCGAACTTCACCGGGGCCAGCTTCCGGCGTGGGCATGTCACCGTAGTTTAAGACTTCGCGTGCCGGGCCCTGTTTGTCGTACCAGACTGCTTTCATGTCATGCCTCGATTGACCTGTCTTTTCTTCGCTTGGAGCCGGCTAAAGGGAGTCAGGACCAGGCCGTACAATTTAAGCACCTCGCGCCACGGCACTGATCGGCACGAATCCTGATATTTCGCTATCCAACTCCTACAGCCGATAAAGCTCAGCCGCATTTTTCCACAACACTCGTTCGCGTGCGTCGGCCGATACGCCTTTGAAACAATGACCGATTGTTTCCTGAGTGCGCGGCCAAGTCGAATTCGCCAGCGGTAGATTGGCCGACCAGAGGATGTGATCGGCGCCGATGTAGTCGGTGAACGGCGCGACCGGATCGTACCAAGCGTTGAAGAAACATTGGCGCTTGAACATTTGCAACGGCGTGAGATCGTAACCCTCGCGGACGAGACCATCATGTTCGAACTGGTGATCGGCCCATTCCAAATAGAGCATGCCCCAGCTGAGTGCGCTTTCGGCCAGAACCAAGCGCAACTTCGGGTGGCGCAGCAAGATGCGCGAAAAGGAGTAAAGCGAAATCACGAACACGCTCGACACCGGTTTGGTCGAAGCATCCACTGCGGCGGCCAGCGCCGGTTTCATATTTGGCGGCAAGGGCGACTGTAGTTCCGGCGAACCGCCGGCGTGGAGGCAGATCGGCACGCCCAGCTCCTCGCACACCGACCAGAGCGGGTCATACTCGGGTCCGCTGATATGCGGCACCTCGCGCAGGTGCATGGGCAAGGACGGCAGGATCACGCCGCGATGGCCGCGCCCTACCGCGCGCTTGATTTCGGCGACCGCCGCGTCGATGGGCCAGATTGGCACCAGACACTGGGGTATGAAACGGTCGCTGGCGCCCGCCCATTCGTCGATCAGCCAATCGTTGTAAGCCCGCACACAGGCGATTTCCAACTCCGAGTCTTGCAGGCGGCCGAAGGTATCCCCGGCTAGGCCAGCCACTGTCGGATAAAGAACCGAGTAGTCGATGCCGGCCGAGTCCATCGCCTTCAATCGCTCCGTTGGCATATACGCCGGCGCCGGCACATCGGCCCAGCGTTTGGGATCTTCATTGCGGTCCGCCATCAACGCGCCGACCCGGGCGGTGCGGCCGTCGAGGAGCATCTGGCCATCGACGAACCACTGCTGGCTGCCATCCTTTGCAGTTACCAACTGCGGCACGCGGTCGGCGAACTTTTTCGCGACCCGGCTGGTCCACAGATCGGGCGTCTCCTGCACATGATCGTCGACGCTGATAAAGCCAAACTTCAATTGCATGCAAATGTTCCTCCCTAACACGGTTCACCACGAAGGACACGAAGAGCACGAAGTTCGGAATAATATTTCTCCGAACCCTTCGTGTCCTTCGTGTCTTCGTGGTGAGATCAGTTCCTCTCCTCAAGCGCTAGGACACTCAAGCCGGCAACACCGCGTCGATCTTGTACAGCCGCACGGCGTTTTCATATTGCATCTTGCGCCGGTCCGCCTCCGGCACGCCGGTGAGCACGCGCTCGACCTCGCGCCACGAATGCGGGTAGTACGACGCCACATGGGGGAAGTCCGACTCCCACATGATGTTGTCGACGCCGATGTCATCGCGCAGCTTGATGCCTTCGGCTTCGAACCAAAAATTCACGTACATCTGCCGGCGTACGATCTCGCTCGGCCGCGTGATTATGCCTTCGGTCCACAGGTGGCGGCTTTCCCATTCGTGATCGCAAGTTGCGATGACATAGTTCAGACTGCCGACACCAGCCTCAGGAAATACGCTGATCAAACCGGGAAACTTTTCGGTGATCCCGGAGAAAATAAATTGCGGCACGATCTGCGCCGGCGTCACCGCCGAGGTCGCGGTCTGCGCCGAGTGAGCCTGGCGCGGCGAATAGCCGCTCCACTTGCGCACCGAGGCGCCCGCGCTCAGTCCCGCCGAGCCATGAAAATGAATCGGCAGTTCCAACGCCTGGCAAACCTCCCAAAGCGGATTCCAGTACGGTTCGGTGATATGCGGCAGCCCTTTGGGCATCTGCCCCATGAGATTGACGCCGCGATGGCCCGCCGCCGCAGCGCGTTCGAGTTCTTTTTTGATCACCTCCGGCGCGCTCAAATACGGCACGATCGCCAGAGGCACGTAACGGTCGCTGACCCGTTTCCACTCGGCGAGGATGTCGTTGTAAGCGCGCACCACGTCCAACTCGTATTCGACATCGCCGGGCTCGAAAAACGTTCCGCCCGGCGGGTTGGGAAACAGCACCTCGGCGTCGACCCCATCGGCGTCGAGCATCGCCATGCGCGCCTGCGGATCGTGGTACGCCTTGGGAATCGCTTCGTAGAGTTGCGGATAAGTCGGAAACGGATCGCCCATCAGAACCGGACAATTCGCCACATCGCCGTGGCGCACCTCGCCATACACGGTCCAGCGATCGATCCGCTTGCCGTTCTCTTTGGTCTCGACGATCTGCGGAATTTTGTCGCCCCACTTACTCGCGGACATGCGCTTGGTGAAGTCGTCGCGGTCGAACCCGGCATGGGAATCGGCGCTGATAAGTTTATGTTTGATCTCCATCGTTCCTCCAGAAAAGCTGAATTGAAAGCAACGTGCCGGACTCAATTAGCCAGCAAATGAGTTCTACCGATTCGATCTTTATATTACAGCCGGCTGCCTGGTTAAAGCAGGGGAATCAGAGTATGGCAGGATTTTATGAATGAGAGATAAACGCGAGACGCATGAATGCAGTGTCCCTAGCCCGAATGAAGCGAAGCGCGATGCCGAATTCCGTTTTACGTCATTTTTCGAACTTCGTGTCCTTCTTGCCGTCGTGGTGAAAAATTCGCCTCTTATTTCGTTCCCATCTTCGCCAACAAATCGCCCCACTTCGCTTGCAGCTTCTGGCGATCGTCAGCGCCAAACACATTGGTTTTGGCGAATTGATCGCGCCAGGCGAACGGCTTGCAGGCGTTGATGAGCATGCGGCCGACGGTCAGATCGCCCTGGGCGCGGCGCGCCGGCGACACGCGCGGGTCGAGGTCGGCGGTCCAGGCATCGCGCAAGACATCGACCGAAGTCGTCGGATCGACGCGGGTGCACATGGCCCAAAGGACTTCTTCCTGATTGGTCGGATCGATGTCGTCGTCGACCGTGACGTAGTAGGTCTTCATGTCACCGTGGCGAAAGCCCGCGGCGGTGATCAGTGCTTGCTTGGCATGACCGGCGTAACGTTGCTTGAGCGATACTACCGTGAGCAGGCCGTTGTAAAAGCCCCAGACACCGTTGATGTCGGTGATGCCGGAGCGTTCGAGATGCTCCCACAGGTGGACATAGTTGGTGAAATTGCTCCAGTTGATCGGCCGGAGCGGCGGCGCGCCGGCGATGATCGGATTGTCGCGGTAGTAAATGCGCTTGATGCGCACGACCGCTTCCGGTCCCTGGTGCGTGTAATAACCCGGCCATTCGCCGAACGGCCCTTCAATCGCGGTCTCTTCGCTCTCCGGCGGAATCTCGCCTTCGATGACGATCTCGGCGTGCGCCGGCACGGGCAATTTCGTCAGCGGCAACTCGACCACGTCCACCGGACTGCCGCGATAGGCGCCGGCGAGTTCGTACTCCGAAGTGCCGAACGGCGGCGACATCGACGCCGTCATCCAAGTCACCGGCTCGCAGCCGAACACGACGGCAACCGGCGCGGCCTTGCCGTCGCGCCAATATTTTTGCGCGAGGATGCGGCCATGCTTCTGTGGATTGATCCATAGAGTGACGCGATCACGGCGCTGCACCATCGCGCGGTAACAACCCATGTTGACCCAACCCTGTTCGGGATCGCGCACGATGACCATGTCCTGGGTGCCGATGTAGCGGCCGCCGTCGCCGGGATGCCAGCGCGGCGCGGGAAACTTTTCGATGTCAACGGCATCGCCTTGCTCGACGTTGGCCAGCACGGGTCCGTCTCTGACGACTCGCGCTGGAATCGGCTTGGAATCGGCGCGCTTGTCGCGCCAGCGGCGCAACAACTCCAGTGGATGAATGTCGAGCGGCAAATCCATCGCCAGGGCAAACCGGCGCAACGTGCGGTTGGCATTGGCGGCGACACGAAAGCCCGTCGGGAAACCGGCGAACTTGTCGAAGACCACCATAGGACCGCTCTTCTCCGCCGTCAGTTCGGTCAAGCCGCCGACATCAAGTTCTAGATCGGCGCCGTCGACATGCAGCACTTCGCCGACCTGATCCGCCGCCTTGATAAAATCATCCATCGATTCGAACGGCATTTTTTCCTCCCGAAAAAGAACGTAAGGGGTAAAGGGTGAGGCGTAAGGCGTCTGGATTCCGCCCCCCCCTCACCCCTTACCCTTCACCCTTTACGAACTTTTCTCTCTCAATGCTTGATAGACTTTCTCCGCCGTGATCGGCAGATCGCGAATGCGCACGCCCACCGCGTCCTCGATTGCGTTAGCAATCGCCGGTGCCACGGGCGAGATCGGATTCTCGCCGATGCCTTTGACTTTGTACGGGCCGACACCGCTGTCGCTCTCGACGATCACGGTTTTTAGCGGTGGAATATCGCAGATATTGGGAAGTTTGTATTCGCCAAAGTTTGCCACTTCGACTTTGCCGTCTTGCACCGGCAGGTATTCGATCATCCCGTAGCCGACGCCTTGGACGACGCCGCCATCGATTTGTCCTTGATGGCCCACCGGGTTCATGATCACGCCGGTATCATGGGCGGTAGTCAGTTTGCGCAACGTAACTTCTCCGGTAGCCGGATCGACGGCAACCTCGGCGACCTGGGCGGCAAATGCGGTCACCGGCGAATGACCGTCATCGCGAGTCACCGCTTCACCGCTGATCGACCGACCGACGCGCTTGAGCAGTTCGTCCCAGCGCTGCCGTTTCTTAGTCGTCTTGTGAATCAGCGCACCGCCTTCGAGAGCGATCTCCGCCTTCGGCCAGCCGAGCAATTTCTCGGCGAGCACCAGCAGTTTCTCCCGCGCGTCGCAGGCGGCGGTGTAGGCCGCACTGCTGGCGACGCGCGTACCGCGGCTGCCGCCGATGCCGGAGTCGAAAGATACGCCAAGATCGGTGTCGACAGTATCGATGCGAATAGTTTCCGGCTGGCAACGCAGCTCTTCGGCCGCGATTTGCCGGATCGTCGTGTAGGTTCCCGTACCCTGTTCGAACAGACCGGTGTGAATCACAACGGCGCCGTCCGGTTCGAGGGAAATCTGCATCGCCGTGTTACCGCCGCCGGGACCGCGATAGCCCATCGCCACACCGCGTCCGACGTTCTTGGCTTTCGGTCCGTTGTAACCCGACGCTTTTAGCGCCGCAGCCAACGTCTCCTTCGCCTTGATGTCTTTATAGTGGCTGCCCGTCAGCGTCTCGTCACCTTCCACCATCAAATTCTTCAGGCGAAACGCCGCCGGGTCCATGCCGACCTTGCGCGCGACGCAATCGATATGCGACTCCGCCGCAAACACGCCCTGGGGTTCGCCCGGCGCGCGGAACTGGCCACCGGGGATATTGTTGGTGTAGACGCGCGAAACCGAAATGCGCGCATGGGCGGCGCGATAACAGCCGCCCGCGTGAGCGACGCCGCCGATCACCGCGCCGGGACGAAAGCCGCCGTAAGCGCCGGCATCGAGAAACGCTTCCATCTCATGGGCGACCATGGTGCCGTCGTGCTTGACGCCGGTCTTCAAACGCATTACGCCGGCATGGCGCGGCGCGCCGGCGATGAACTCTTCGCGGTATTCCATCACCATCTTCACCGGCCGGCCAGTGCGCAACGCCAGCAAATACGCGATCGGCTCATCGAAGGGCGCGCCCTTGCCGCCGAAATCGCCGCCGATGGCTACCGGATTGACGCGAATTTTTTCCTTGGGGATATCGAAGGCCGCCGCCATGCTCGACTTCAACCCCTGGGGCACTTTGCACGGCGACCATATCTGAATGCGCTCCTGCTCATCGATCCACACCAAACAGCAATGGGGTTCGAGAAATCCCTGATGCACCCGCGGCACGCTGTAGGTGTTCTCGACGATGACGTCGGCCTGGGCAAAGCCGTTCGCGACATCGCCGCGCGTGAACACATCCTGGACAAACGCGTTGGTCGGCTTGTCGAACTGCTTGGGCAATCCCTTGTAGCTGTTCACGTCCGGGTGTATCAGCGGCGCGCCGTCCTGCGTCGCTGCGACCACGTCGAACACCGCCGGCAGTTCTTGGTACTGAACCTCGATCAATTCCAATGCGGCTTCGGCCTGTTCGAGCGAGTCCGCCGCCACCGCCGCAACCCGCTCGCCCATGAAGCGCACTTTGTCCTGGGCCAGGACGGAAATATCCCGGTAGCGCCGGCCGTAGAGAATGCCGCGCACGTCATTTCCCGTAAGGATCGCCCGCACCCCCGGCGCTTTCTCCGCGCGCGACGTGTCGACGCGCTGGATGCGCGCATGGGCATGGGGACTGCGCAATGTTTTCGCCCACAGCGTCCCCGGCAACAACACATCCGAAGTGTAACGCGCATCGCCGGTAACCTTGGCGGTATTATCCGTGCGCGGAATCGAGTGGCCGACTACTTGGTAACTCATAGAATCTCCTAATGAAAGAAAGCATGAAGGATGAAGGCGGAAGAATGAAGTGAACCCCGTTCATTGCGGTTTTCGATTCATCCTTCATCCTTCCTACTTCGCCCTTATTCCAGATATCCCTTCTTCCGATAATACTGCGCCGCCCCCGGATGGAGCGGCACGCGCAGCGGACACTTTTCCGTGCTGTGGCAGAGATTTTTCATGTTGAGCGGCCGGTCGTCGTCGACCGGAATAACTTTTTTGCGTTCGTCGATGGTCTCGATGGCAGCGTAGGCGATCCGGTTGGGCAGCCATTTATGCGTCACCAATGCCCAGCCGCTATAGTCGATGGTTAGCGCGTCTTGTTTCAACTGCCTGTAGCGCTTCTTCGGCAGTAGCGCACGGCTGTAACCCATCGACTCGAGCTTTTTGACGATCGGCCCTTCGATGGGAATGATTTCATAACCGTTGTCCAGCGCGAGATCCAACCAGCCGCCGGTGGTGCTCACACCTTCGTCGAAGATCGCCGTCAGCGACCGTTTCTTGATCGCACTCATCCGTTCCTGGGCAAATGGCCTCGTACATTCTTGGACGCGCCCGCCCCATTTCTTGATTTGCCCGAAAGAGAATCCGTAGAAACCCAGAATCGTCGCGATGGTAAAATAAGTTCCATTGTCGACACCGGACAAGCGCGTCGAGACATGCAGCGGGATTCGACGCCGGACGATATCGGCAAGCGACTTCACACCCAGATCCTTCGACACCACCAAGGCGATGCGGTCCCAAGACGGGAAACAGCCCAATACCCGCAGCGCCATCTTTTGCTTGTAATAACCCTTGCCACGGTAGGCCATGGAGACCATGGCAGAAGGGTTGACGTAGGCGATATCGACGCGGCGCATGCCGACCTCCAACGGCGCGCGCATGCCGCCGTAGACGTCGCCGTTGATGCCGATGCTAAACGGCAGCGGCCCGGTGTCTTTCGCTCCGGAGGTCAGTGTAATCTTCAACTGCGTCGCCAACTGGTCAGAACATTTAGCGAACACACCGGCGGCGAGCTCGAGTCCGGTCATGCCGCGAATCTGCGGCGGAGCCAGATCGGTCATCATGAGTGAAAATCCTTCCTAAAATGAAATTGTGTAGCGACTCACACGAATCGCAGCGCAGCTCCAAACTCACTACTGCATATTAAGATTTTTCGCCAGGGGTGGCGCTTACAATGGCAAGAAATCTAGGCATCACCACGAAGAGCACGAAGGTTTCGAATAATTAGCATTCCGACCTTCGTGTTCTTCGTGTCCTCCATAAGAAAATACACGTGCAGATAAGATCATGGGCGACGAACTGGCATGGAGCTTCCGTCATACCGGCGGAAGCCACTATCCATCCCCTCCCTCGCCTGGATGCCGGCCTGCGCCGGCATGACGAATCAAGGGAAGAACCATGTGGTCTGCGGGGCTGCAATTTCATACTCTGTACACGAGCGCAAGCTCATGGACACTTCGTAGTAAAAGCCATCTGTCCTTTTTCTCCACGGGGTTAACCTGATAGAATTTTCGCGGGAAACGTTCACACAATTCCGCTGTCCTTGAGCTCTTTCAACTTTTCCTTGGACAGCCCCAACTCACCGCAGAGGATCGTTTCGTTATCCTCGCCCAGTTTGCGGCCGAGAAAGTCGACGGAACCAGGTGTCCCGGAAAACTTCGGCACGACGTTTTGCACGATCGCCTCGCCGAGATCGGGATCAGGCACCCGTACCATCGCTTCGCGGGCGCGATACTGGAGATCGCGGAAGGCGTCTTCCATGTCGAATACCGCCGAGTAGGCGACGCCATGCTTGTCGAAGTGCTCGATCACTTCATCACGCGTGTGTTGTGCGATCCAGGCGCCGACGATGCCGTTACACTCCAGGGAATTTTCCACCCGCGCCGAATTGTCGATAAATTTGGGGTCGGTCGTCATATCTTGGCGTCCGATCGCTTCGGCCAGCCGCAACCAAACGCTCTGCGTGCTCGCCGCCAGGGTCAGATATTTGCCGTCCTTAGTCTTGAACATCGAGCTCGGCGCGACATAGGCGACGCGGTTGCCGGTGCGCATATGGACGGTCTTCATCTGATCGTATTGGATCGGGTCGAAGTCGAGGAAGCGGAACACCGCTTCGTACAAAGCAAGGTCGATCATCTGGCCTTCGCCGCCGCGCAGATCGCGGTGATAAAGCGCCATCATCACCGACAGCGAACCGAAAATCCCGGCGATCAGGTCGCCCAGCGGGTAGCCCGGCGACATTGGCGGGCCATCCGGTTCACCGATCAAGTTGGTCAATCCGCTCATCGCCTCGGCGACCCGGCCGAATCCGGCGCGGTTCTTATACGGACCGGTCTGGCCGAAACCGGAGATGCGCAGCATGATGATGCGCGGATCGATGGCGCGAATGGCCTCGTAGCCGATGCCCCACTTCTCGAACGTGCCCGGACGGTAATTTTCGACCACCACATCGGTGCCTTTGACCAGCCGTTTGAAGATGTCCGCGCCTTCCGGCTTGCCGAGATCGAGGGTGATGCACCGTTTGTTGCGCGCCACCGACTTCCACCACAGCGGGATACCGTCCATGATCGGTTCGAGCTTGCGCTGGCCGTCGCCATACTTCGGATGCTCGATCTTGATCACATTGGCGCCGAAGTCGGCGAGTAACACCGTCGCAAACGGCGCTGCCACCATGTTGCCGGCATCGATCACGCGCACGCCATTGAGCGGTTTATGTTCGCTCTTCTTGCTCAGGGGAAAGTCGTAATGTTCTTTTGCGTAATCAGCCATCGGTTCTAGTGTCCCTCGTTTCAGGCGGCCATTTTACGCATAAAAAACTGCGGAAATAAACCAGGCTCGTTTGACCTTGCTAGGCCGCGTGGCCTATATCCAGACGAGCGAAATCTAATCTACGGAGGAATTAGCAATGGCAGAAGCAGCAAAGATAGTCACAGGCATCGGCAAAGCAGAATTGCATCGCATACTGGTGCGCGGCTACGATCTGAATAAGGAGTTGGTCGGCCACATCACGTTCACCGACATGACGTCGCTGATCTTGCGCGGCCGTTTACCGACCGCCAATGAAGCGAAAATGTTGGACGCGCTGATGATCATCCTGGTCGAGCATGGCATGGTCTCCCACGTCATCGCGGCGCGCTTGATCTATCACTGCGCGCCGGAAGCGATGCAAGCGGCGGTGGCGGCGGCGTTATGCGGCGCCGGCAGCGTCCATTTGGGTTCGTCGGAATGGTCGGCGAAAATGCTCGTCGACGCCTTACCGCAGGATACCAAGAACCCGGCGTATGATGAAATCGCCACCAAGATCATCGACGACTACACCGCGCGCAAGCAGCGCATGCCCGGCATCGGCCACCGTACCCACGCCGAAGGCGACCCGCGCGCCGAGACGCTCTTTAACATTGCCCGCAGCACTGAGGTCTACGGCAAATACTGCGAGCTGATCCAGCGGCTGTCGAAACATTCCAGTGAGCGGCGCAAGCGCCTGATCCCGGTCAATGTCACCGGCGCCATCGCTGCCATCGCTCTGGACATGGGCTATCCCTGGCAGATATCCAAAGCCTTCGCGCTCATCGGCCGAACCTTGGGTGCCATCGGCCATATCGCCGAAGAGATCCAGAACCCCATGGCCACCCAGATCGATGCCGCGGTCAAACAAGCGATAGTGTACGAGCCCGTGCGGACGTAGTCAGAATGAGATAGAGAATTGAGATAGAGAAGTAAGACAAACCCAGCGCCGCTCGCTATAAGAGCAGACCGGTCCGAATCTCTGTCTCAAATCTCTATCTCAACTCTCTGTATTTTATCCCTCGATTGCGCCGTTCGCGCCTTTTTGTTCTAATGTGGCCACACTGAAGGAGAAACTGAATGGCTTACCAAAACATTTTGAGTGAGCGCGTCGATACGGTCGCCGTGATCACATTGAATCGACCGGAAAAGTTGAACGCCATGAGCTACGAACTGGCGTCCGACCTCGATGAAGAACTCTGCAACATCGAAGGCGACGACAAAGTGCGCTGCGTGGTCCTCACCGGCGCCGGACCGCGGGCGTTTTCTTCCGGCGGCGACATTCACCAGATGGTCAAATCGACACCGGAAGAAATGGCCGCGCGGATGGACAAACGGCGCGAGATGAACTGGCACCTGGCGACATTCACCAAGCCGATCATCGGCGCCATCAACGGCATCGCCTACGGCGCCGGCGCCCAGCTGACGACCATGCTCGACATCCGCATCGGCTGCGAAAACACCGAAATTCAATTCCTCGCCGCCAAGTATGGCCGTGCCAACTCGACCTGGTCCCTGCCCCTAGTGGTAGGCATACCCAAGGCAAAAGAGCTGCTCTATACCGGCCGGCCGGTACGCGCCGAAGAAGCCGAACGGATCGGCCTGCTCAATCAAGTCGTGACCAGCGCGCAACTGCTCGACAGCTCGATCGCCATGGCCAAACAGATCGGCGCAAACGATCCGCGCATGGTCCAGGGCATAAAAAAACTCCTCGACGACGGCGTCGGCACCTTGTGGCGCGAGCGCTTCGACGCTGAGCAGAATGCTCGAAAAAACAAACTCAAAGCCAATTCGCCACGCGAGGGCTTCAAAGCCTTTCTCGAGCGAAAGGGAATCCGTTAAATTGGTAATAACCTGCGAAATGTTACGCCAGCGTACCGCGCACAAAACTCTGTTCCGTCATTCCGGCGAAAGCCGGAATCCAGGTTATTATGCGGACGTAGCGAAGACCACGATGGAAACCGGCTTGCGCCGGTATGACGGACGAAAGATTCTGGAACCACCCCATGTCCCTCAGCATCGCTGAAAATGAACTCATCACTCACGTCGGCCCGGGCACGCCCGGCGGCGATATGATGCGGCGTTACTGGCATCCCATCGGTTTTGCCAGTGAACTTAAGGGACGGCCATTGCGCCGGCGGTTGCTCGGCGAAGATTTGGTTTTATTCCGCGACGATCACGGCAAACTCGGCATTCTGACTCTGCGTTGCCCGCACCGCGGCACGTCATTGGAGTTCGGCCATGTCGAAGATGGCGGCCTGCGCTGCTGCTACCATGGTTGGCTGTTCAACACCGAAGGAAGAATTCTGCAAATGCCCGGCGAGCCCGCCGACAGCACCTACAAAGATCGCCTCAAACAAAAATCCTACAAGCTCGAAGAGCTGGCCGGGATGTTGTTCGCCTATCTCGGTCCCGAACCCGCGCCGCTGTTGCCTCGTTGGGATGTGCTGGTGCGTGATGACGGCGTGCGCGCCATGGCTGGGCGCGTGATGCACTGCAACTTTCTCCAAGCGGTCGAAAACAGCGTCGACCAACATCACTTCAAATGGCTGCACCGCACGCCCAAAACGAGCTTGTGGTCAGGTGAAACGCTGACATCCGATCCATTTGAATTCGGCATCAAAGCGACCTTCACGCGCACCGTCGCCGCAGGCTCGTTCATGACCAAGAGTTTTTTCTTGTTCCCCAATATGAACAAAGTCGGCTATCACCTGAACGAAGATCACCCCGCCGCCTTCGCGGCGACCCATGAAGGCTACGAAGCGCTGCGCTGGCGCGTGCCGGTGGATGATACCAACACGATGCATTTCACCCTCTACTTCGCACCGATTGTAAACGGCAAAGCGACAGTGAAGATTCCCAAGGACCAATCCGCCGAAGGCTTGGGCGACAGTGTTCTCGGCAAGTACCGTTGGGACGAAGCGACCGGCTGGATCGCCCGCGGCGATCAGGACCGCTGCGCCCAGGAAAGCCAGGGGGCGATCTTTGACCGTAGCGGCGAGCATCTCGGCGTCTCCGACGAAGGTGTGATTCAACTGCGCCGCATGTTCCGGGACTGCATCGAGGCCGTGCAAAACGGTGAAGACCCGGTCGGCGTCGTGCGCGATCCAGCCAAGAACCAAATGATCACCATCGTTCCTGGAGAAATTCAGGTTGCGTGATGGCCTTTTTATCGATGACCTGATTATCCCCTTCGTCATGCCCGCGCAGGCGGGCATCCAGGTTCGTCCCTTTAGGCCAGGGACTAAATCCTGGATTCCCGCTATCGCCGGAATGACGACATTGAGAAAGCGTGCCGAATAAGACTACACATTCAGAACCCCTCGGCTTGAAATTGAAAACCTCTATCGGGAGAAAGTAATGAAACAGTCCGTCATCAAAGTTTTCCGCTTTAGATTGTTACAGCTCGCGTTAATTCTGTTGAGCGTCCCTTACGTGAACGCCGCCGACACTCTACAATCGCTCGTCGCTGGCGCGAAAACCGAGGACGAGATTACTTTCATCGCCGGCGCCCAAACGTTCGGCGGACGCAAAGGACTCGCCGACATCGAGGTGGCATTCAACAAACGCTTCGGACTCAAAACCAAAATCAACTTCGCGGCTGGCCCCGACATGAACGCGCGGGCGGCACGCCATATTACCGAGATCAAAGCCGGGCGCAAAGTATCATCGGATATTTTTCTCGGTTCGCAATCTCATCAAGCGCTGCTGCACAAGGAAAATGCGCTGGAGAGGGTCAATTACGCGGGAATTTTTTCTTGGGTGACCAAGGAGATGGAAATCTTTCCCGGTGAAACCGTGCTGACCTACACTTCGCCCAACGGTATCGTCTACAACAAAGATTTGATTCCCAAAGATAAGGCGCCGAAAAACTATGCCGACTTGGTGGACCCGAAGTTAAGCCAAGCCTGGGCCGGCAAGATCGCAATACCGCCTTACGTAGCCTGGCTCGCCGAACTTTCGCTCGTTTGGGGTCAAGAGAAGGTCAAAGATTACGCGCGCAAGTTGGTCGCGCTGAGCGGCGGACGCTTGCGCTACAGTGAAGAAGAGCGCGTCGTTAGCGGCGAATTTCCGATCATGGCCAACTTCGGCGATGCGCTCAGCGCCATGTGGTCATGGCAGCCCAAAGGCGCGCCGCTGGTCGCCGTGCCCGGAGTCACACCGATCAACACCGATTACTTTCAATTGAGTGTGCCGAAAAACGCCGTGCATCCGAACTCGGCAAAACTATTCGCCGCTTTTATGGCGACCCGCGAAGCTCAAGAAATCATGCAAAAGCACGAATCGCGCAGCTCCCATCTGGTCGAAGGCACCCTGATGCAAAAGTATCTCAAGGAAAACAAAGTCGCCGTCCAGGAGCCCAAGCTGTCGATCAGCTATTACCTGAAAAACGAAGACGCCGAGGGGCTACAGTTCAAAGAGGAGTTGGCAAAGATCTTAAAAGGTTCATGAGCCGCCGGATAAATCCGGTCCGGTTGAACGCTTGAACCTTGAACACTTGCACGAATACATGCCTGCGAACCACTGGAACATCTGGAACTATTGGAACGAGGAGTCCGCGCAATGCTATCCCGCGAAGAAAACGAAACCATAACCCGAGTCGGCCCCGGCACGCCGGCTGGAACAATGCTGCGCCGCTACTGGTGGCCGGTGGGGTTTACCGAACATGTCAAAACCAAAAGCAGTCCGGTGCCCGCTCGACTGCTGGGTGAAGACTTCGTGCTCTTCCGCGATGGCGCGGGCAACCTCGGCATGGTCGATTTGCACTGTTCGCACCGTGGCACGTCTTTAGAATTCGGCCGGGTCGAGGACGCGGGCATCCGCTGCTGCTATCACGGCTGGCTCTACGATATAAAAGGCCGTTGTCTGGAGCAGCCCGCCGAACCTGCCGACAGCACATTCAAAGACCGGATCAAACATCCGGCCTATCAGGTTCAGGAGCTCGGCGGATTTATCTTCGCCTACATCGGTCCCGATCCAGCGCCGCTGTTACCGCGCTACGATTTATTGCTAGTGGAAAACGGCGAGCGGGTGGTCGGTGCTGGAACGGAATACTGCAATTGGTTGCAGCGCGCCGAGAACTCGGTCGACCAGACCCATCTGGTAGCACTGCACGCGCCGGAGTATCCGCAGATGGCTCTGAAGCGGCCCGAAATCGGCTGGCAGAAAACCGCCTACGGCGCCAAGATCACCATGCATGTGCCGGACGTCTCCAAGCCAAAACATTCGCACTGGGTCTTCCCATCGCACACGCGCCATACCACCGCGCGCAAAGGTCGAATACCGGATCACGCGATCCGCTTCCGCGTGCCCACCGACGACACCAAAACGATGACGTTTTGGCTGCGCTTCACGCCGTACACCGACGGCGACGTCGGCAAGCCGCTGGTGATGAAAACCATCGGCTTTGAAGACGACAAGCCGGGTGTTTATACGCGTGTCGACGACGGCTGGTGGCGCGTCGCCTCGCACGACCAGGACCGCGTCGCCCAGGAAACCCAGGGGCCGATTTACGACCGCAGCAAAGAACATTTAGGCGCCGCCGATGAAGGTGTCATCTTGCTGCGCAACCTGATCATGGAGTCCATCGACGCCGTGCAGCATGGTAAAGATCCCTTCTGGATCTTGCGCTCCCCGGAACAGAACCAACGCATCACGTTCGACGCCAGCATGGCGGAGATTGGTGCGCTCGGATAGCTGGAAGTGGATTGAGCAGCGGTGTCGCGCTAGGTTGTTCGACACGACAGCCGCCAGGCGGTGGTTACAGATCAAGTCAAAAAAGGAATTACCATGAATGAACAAGACGCCATCGAGCGTGCCTACGGCCAAGCCGTCGAAAATCTTTTCAAGGCATTTTATGACGATTTCACTTCGGCAAACGGCAGCCCCAACGCCGAAGAAGGCGCCAAACACCGCTTTCGCGTCGGCATCGTCCACGCCCGCCGCGCCCGCGAACTCGCATTAGAAATTTTGCCCTGACAGACCGACGCGGCGTTCCCCGCCTAAGTACGGCTAATTGCCGTGCCGTACAATTATCGCCATTCCGCAAATCGGAGAATGACGAATATGGTGATCAGGATGGGGTTGCTCGGTTTCGAGACAACCCAACGCGCTGTCGATTATTATCTCGCCGGAGTATAAAAGCTATCCAATAGCCGTTTCTTCAGTGCAGCCTCGCCCCCGGGTAGGGGATCGAACTTGGTGGTTTGATCGGTTTTCTTGAGAATGCGCTGGCCTTCGGCATCGTCATGCATCGCCACCAGCAGGTCGTTGAGCTTACCGACAGTCTGCGGGGCGAGATCGATGCGCACGGAAACCAAATGACGCGGCAGCTTTTCGGTCTCGGCGAGAATGACCATCTCCGACTTTCGCTTTTCATCCAGCCCCGCGTAGTCATCGTCGCTGATCGCCCCCGCGGCAACTTGCTTGGTCAGCACCGCCTCGATCAGCTTGCTGCGCAAGTAAGCGAAGGAATACTGAATATCTGTCGGCACCGCGTTCGGATCGTAGCTCTTTTTCTCCACCAGTTTGAAACCGTTGCGCGACATGAAAAGTTTCGGCATCAGATAGCCGGAGGTCGAACCGGGGTCCTCGAAGATCATCATCTTACCGCGAAGATCGGCAAGCTGCTTGATGCCGCCGTCGCGCTTGGTGAAGATCATACTCTGATACTCCGACGCGCCGCCTTTCCAGCGCCGCAATAGCATCTTGCCGGCGTTGTGAACGTAGTTGATCGTGTAGGTCGGATAGACGCTTTCAAAATAGTAATCCACCCGCCGTTGCTCCAGCAGCTTGGCGAGCTCGAAGGGTGTCGGCGCAATGATCACTTTGTCATCCGTCTCCGAACCCGGTGCGATCCGCCGTGATACATAGCGGACGAAGTCGCGAAATTGCTCTTCAATGGCCGCCTTGTTGATCTCGGAGACTAATCCCAGATGAATCGCTTTAACCTCAGCGCTCTTCGAGGTTTGCGCTTCGGCTTCCCCGCCATTGAGGCAGGTCAGAAGCAAAACAAACATCCAGTAGAAAGCTGCAGGAGAGATTTTTCGGCGCAGGACACCGTATGTGGCAATGAGTTTCATTGGCGAACCTTTCTCGACCGCAGCAAGCTACGGTTATTGGAAGTAACCATTGCACATCGACGGCAACCAATTCAAGAATTTTTCGCGGCGGGTCTTTTATCCATTGCCGTGCGCCCGCAGGCTGAACCAGCGGCCCATTAGCGTTTTTGGGATAATCATCGCTCCGAAAGCGACTTGGCCCTTGCACTTGTGACCCGAGCCAGCGAATCATTATTCGCGGGTCAACTCAACCACGAAACCAGCTCATCACTGAGCGCTTGCGGCAGCAAATTGGTGTCGGTTGTTTTGCCATCTGCAGCAGTTTCTATATTATGTTTCGAAGCGTGGTTTCTTACGAATATTCCGGCGCGACGATTCTAACAATATGATTCACTCCTTGATCTTATATTCTTCGAGCTTACGATAGAGCGTCGTGCGGTCGACACCAAGCATCTTAGCGGCTTCCGTCTTATTGCCTTGAGTCGACTCTAAAACTTTGCCGATATATTCCCGTTCGAGATCGGCGAGCGTGAACTGTTTGGCTATGCCCTGAGCCATTAAAATCTCTAATTCAGCTTTTTTAGCCATGACGGGCGGCAAATCGTCCATCCCAATCACAGCTCCTTTCCCCAGAAGTACCGCCCTTTCGATGGTGTGTTCAAGTTCACGGATGTTACCCGGCCATTCGTAGGCCTTTAATGCGGCCATGGCATCGGCGGCAACGCCGTCGACTTTGTGATTCGCGCCGGCGGCGAACTTTTGTAGAAAATGATTCACTAGCAATGGAATATCGTGGCTGCGCTGGCGCAGGGCCGGCAGTTCGATGCGAATGACGTTGAGTCGATAATAAAGATCCCGCCTAAATTTTCCCTGCTGTACCTGATCTGCAAGATCGCGGTTGGACGCCGACACGATGCGGGTATCGATTTTCTCGCTCTGATTGGCGCCCAGCGGACGGACTTCCTTGTCTTCCAATAAGCGAAGTAGCTTTGCTTGCAAGGACAAGGGAATTTCTCCTATTTCATCGAGAAAAAGAATCCCGCTGCTGGCCTCTTGGAACAAACCGCGCCGATCTTTTCGCGCGTCGGTAAAAGCCCCTCGAACGTAACCAAACAGCTCGCTTTCAAGCAGGTTTTCCGGAATGGCCGCGCAGTTGACCGCGACAAACGGTCCCGTCGCGCGCGAACTATTTTGATGAATGGCGCGGGCGATCAATTCCTTGCCGGTGCCGCTTTCGCCTTCAATCAACACGTTGTTCGGCAGATCACTGATCTGCGCGACGATCTCATAGACCCGTTGCATGGCGTCGCATTGGCCAATAACATTTTGAAAACGGTTGCGCGCGTCGACGGCGTCGCGTAAACGCTGAACCTCTTCGCGGAGCGACTTTTGCTCGAGCGCCCGTTTAACCTGGATCAGAATCTCATCATTGTGAAATGGCTTGGTAACATAATGAAAAGCTCCGGCCCGCATCGCTTCAACCGCGCTCTCAATGGTGCCAAAAGCGGTGATCAATAAGACCAATGCGCCGCCGTCAACCTGCCTGAATCGAGAGACCAGCTCCACACCTTTCATCCTCGGCATCATCAGATCGGTGATCGCCAAATCGAATGGTGCGAGTCGATATTTCTCGAGAGCTGAGCCTCCATCGTACGCTACGTCGACGTCATATCCTTCATCACGTAGTAAATCGTAGAGCAATTGGCACATTGCGTGATCGTCGTCGACAACGAGAATCCGACCGGCCTGGGATTTCGACTTTAACTGGGGTTGTGTCATTGAATAATCACCGCCTCAGGCTTGGCAGACAGATCTAGTTGCGACGGAAGAAATATCGTAAAACGAGTGAATTGACCGACCTGGCTGTCCACCCTAATTTCGCCGCCGTGGTCCTTGATGATACCATAGCTTACTGACAGGCCGAGCCCCGTACCCTCGCCGACGTCCTTGGTCGTAAAGAATGGATCGAACACCTGACCAATTTGATGAGCTGGAATGCCAGTTCCGTTATCCTCAAACTCAACCTGCAGTCCACGCTGCGCGTCCTCCACGGGAATGCTGACCGCTCCGCTCTCAACCAGCTTAGCACGGATGCGAATTTGCCCGTTCGGCGGCAGCGCATGGAGTGCGTTCAGGAAAAGGTTGAGAAAGACTTGCTGCAGTTGGTCAGGATCGCCAGCAATGCATGGCAAGCCAGCCGGGATTTGATAATCGACTGAAACCTTTCTTTCGGCGATTTTATGTTCAAGAAGACTGGCGATTTTTTCGATCAGAGGTTTGAGTTCGACGGCGCGGATTGCCGGCTCGCGCCGCCGGGAAAACTCCAAAAGCTGGCGCACAATGCCCGCTATCCGATCAATTTGCGAATGAATAGTCTGTAGATTATCGCTAATCTCCGCTGCACTGCGCTGTCGCCGCAGAAGAAAATCGGCCCGGCCGCCGATGATATTGAGCGGCGTGCCAATTTCATGGGCCAGCCCGGCCGCGAGTTGGCCTACCGAAGCCAACTTTTCCGATTGGCGCAGGTTTCGTTCCAATCCAGCCCTGTCCTGCTTTTCCCGAGCCAACGACGCGTACAAATCCTGGAGGCGTTCACACATTTGATTAAACTCACGGGCGAGCAAACTGATCTCGTTGTTTCCTTCAACCGGCACTCGCCGATCCCAGGGTCCAATCCCGACGTTCCGAATACGCTCGATGAGCAGCTCGATTGGCCGTGAAATATTGCGCCGTACAATTATCAAAATCGACAGTGACATAACAACGATCAAAGTTCCGGTAGTTACCAGGATACGATCGCGCCGAGATTCCAGAACGTCGGGCAAACCCAAGCCGCGCCGCCCGACAACGACAGCACCAGCGACGTGATTCTGACTGTCCATTATCGGCTCGATTCGAAAATATACCGGGTGCGCAGGGTGTTCGATGAAACCCTCCCGACTTTCCCCATCCGCCAACGTTGGACCGGGATCGATACTCAAAACCGGTGCCGGATCGAGATTTGGCACACTGCCGGTGTCGATCAAGGAGACAGATATAGCTGCCCGCTTACCGGCGGGATCATAGATGACCAATCCATGAATGTTACCAGGACGGCCGATGCCGTCGATCAAGCTTTGGGTCGCCCGTAGATTACCCTCGTCACCATAAGCATGCTGCAGCGCAACTCGAACGGTGCGGGCCAATCCCAACATGCCTACGCGCATTTCCCGGGTCATATTTTCCTGGTCTTGGCGCAGGCTTAGATAGCCATGGACAAGCATGATGACGATTAAAGCGAAAACCAGACCGATTATAAGTTTTGTTCCAAGCCGCATTCGTTTTAATAGGATCGACACAGATTGATACCGCACGTCAATATCACCGAGGGAACAGATGGTATCGCCATACCCACGATAATGCAGCCGGCCCTGTTAACAGTGTAGCAAATCGCATCGCCACGTGGATTTTTGCATCGCTCGATCACGCTCGACAATTTAAGCGCCTTATTCGCGGTCATGATCAGGTTGATGGTCATGGTGTTTGATATTGCAGCGATGAACGCCCGACTTATCTAATCAAATTTCATGAGATATCGAAATGACGACGGCCAATTCAGCTGGCATCGCAATTGCTGAACCAAAGGTGCGCGCGTGTTCAAAGACATGTCCGACAAAATCGAGCGGAGGGAAAAACAATTATGATGTAACGAAGAGACTTGGATTTTGGCGTTGCCGGTCTCGTTGTGTGCTTTGGCAGGATGTCGAAGCATGGCTCGACAAGGGGGAGTCAACTCTACGGATTCCAGCGAATCCAATGAGACCGCCGAATCTGCGCACGGGTTCGCAGAGACAGCGGTGATTGAACAACCACAAAAACTCTACCAACCCTCATCACAACCCATTTGGGAGATTCATATGAAAAAGACATTGATTCTTGTAGTTGCATTGTCGTTAATGAACTGGGCTCTACCGGGCATCGGAAAGATGGTGACAATCAGTTACGCCCAGGACGAGCCTTCACCGGACGAAAAGCCAGCGCCAAAGCCGGCACCGAAACCTGAGCCCAAGCCTGAATCAGAATAATTGAACCCACCAGCCGATGCCCAGGTGCGGAGTTCTGCCCGATAGGTAGTTCTCCACACTTGGGATTATCCTTACATCCATCCTAAATTCACCATCACTCCACAACGCGGTATTGCGGATCGCCGCCCCTCCTCGCCAAAGCAACCATTCTTAAGGGCTGTTGGCAAACGCCTCGACCGCCCGTGCGGCACCAATCCACCCTGCGTGACTGCTGGAACACCAGTTTCGGAGTATATCGATAGGCGCCCATCGAGGCCCGATCAAATACATCCTCACCACAGCCGACAAGATAAGGTCGGCAAGGCGTTTGCGGAAGCGGGATCGATTTGCCGTTTGATCACCACGGACAGCCTCGTCCCACAGCTATGGAGCCGCTGTCGGTCCTCGCCAAATCACGTCTGGCGTAACCCAGTTTCTTCAAGACAGCCAAAATTTTACCGCCGCAGCGGACGTCGTAAAATGCATCGATCCGTCGGATTTTGCAACGAACAACCATTTGTAGTGAACACACTGCAAAGTTTTTAACGCTACGCCCAATCACTTTAAAAACGTTTCAATTTGCCACAATCTCCGCCGCATCATCGTTCGCAGTTGCCGGTTTTATCTATGCTTTGATCGCGCAATTGATGGCATCGCAATTGCTGACGCAAAGCTCGCGGCATGTCCACGGATATGTTCGACTACATTCAGCGGAGGAGGATTAACGATGTTGAAAAAAATTTGGAGTGTGATGCTTTTGCTCTCGCTTTTCGCGCTTGCAGGTTGCCCTGAGGTTTCACAAGAGGGCAGCGGCGGATCGTCGGAGGGGAGATCGAGCAGCAGCGGAGATTAATGCGCCAATTTCCATCCAATCCACTTCGACGCGCGGCATCCAATTGAATCATTGAAGTTGCCGCGCGTCGACGCGTCCTGCCATGGCTTGGGAAAGCGGACGTCAATGGTTCGACCATGGTAAATCGACGGCAACGATTTCAATAAGTCATTGGCAGCTGGCATTATCGATACCCTTCCGCCTGCATGCTAAACAAGCGGGCGTAGGTGCCATTCCGATCGATCAGCTCTTTATGGCTGCCGATCTCGACGATACCGCCGCCTTCGATGACTGCGATGCGATCGGCCATGCGCACGGTCGAGAAACGATGGGAGATCAGGATCGCCATCTTCCCTGCCGTCAACTCCTGAAAGTGGCAAAAGATTTCGTACTCGGACTGCGCATCCACCGATGCCGTGGGCTCGTCGAGCACCAGAATCTCGGCCTCGCGCATGAACGCGCGTGCCAGAGCGACCTTCTGCCACTGACCGAGGGAAAGCTCATGGCCGCCGCTAAACCAACGGCCGAGCATGGTGTCGTAGCCATCGGGTAAGCGGTCGATGACCGTATCGGCGCCGCTCTTGCGTGCCGACGTGACGATGCGGTCCAGATCCGCCGCCGCGTCGATCTGGCCGAAGCCGATGTTTTCCTTCACCGGCAAGTGAAAACGGACGAAGTCCTGGAAGATCACGCCGATCTTCTGGCGCAGCGCCAGCGGATCGACGTCGCGCAGATCGATCCCGTCGATCAAGATCGCGCCTTCGGTCGGATCGTAAAGCCGGCTCAACAATTTGATCAAAGTCGTCTTACCGGCGCCGTTGTGGCCCACCAGCGCGATCTTCTCGCCCGGACGGATGATGAGATTCACGCGGCGCAATACCCATGCGTCATTGTCCGGATAACGAAAGCCGACATCGCGGAACTCGATGCCGCAGCGCAGCGTCGCCGGCAACACCTTGGGCTTGGCCGCGATCGCCAACTGCGGCGTCATGCCTAAAAACTCGAAAAAATTCGACATGAACAGATTGTTCTCGTAAATGCTGCTGACAGCGTAGAGTATGTTTTGAAACGTCGCCTGCCCCTGGCGAAAGATCGCCAGATAGAGCGTCATGTCGCCAAGCGAGATCCGGCGCTGCACGGTGTGCCAAACGATCCAGGCATAGGAGCCATAGAATCCCAACGTGGCGACCAGCCCGAGGCTAAAGCCCGCCATAGCGCGCCGGCAAGCGAGCGCCTTGTCTTCGTGAAAAAACTTTTCGAACAAGGTCATGTAGCGCGTCAGCAGAGTCCCGCCCAAATTGAAAAGTTTGATCTCCTTGGCCGAGGCGTCCTCGGTCAACAGCCGGGAAAGATAGTTAATCTGCCGGGTCTCGGGTGCGCGCCGGGTCAATAGCCGAAAGCCTTGCCCCGAGAAGCGCGTCTCGGCGATGAACGCCGGGATGCTGGTTAGAACCAGAATCGCTACCAGCCACGGACTGAAACGCAAGAGCAGTACGGCAAAGGACGCCAGTGTGATGGCATTTTGCACGATCTGAAACGTATCGTTGATCAGCTCGACAGGCTTGTAGCCACCCTCGCGCCGGGCGTTTTGCAGCTTGTCGTAATACTCCGGGTGTTCGAAGAAGGCTAAATCCAGCGTCAGCGCCTTGCCGATGATCTCGCCGCGAATCTGGTTGGCGAGCTTAAGTTGAGTGAGCTGCTGAATCAGACGGCGCGCTTGGACGACGCCAGTGCCGAACAGAATCAGCAACAATTCTACAACAAGATAGTAAAATACTGACTTTGCCTGATCGTGATCCTGGCCATGCTGGATCGCCGCCACCACCCCGTCGACGATCAGCTTGCCAACCCATGCTTGTGCCGCCGGCAACAGCGCGCCGGCAAGCGTGAGAAAAGCCAAGCCGAGGATGCCCCAATGATTGTTGCGCCAAACGAACCGAATCGCTTGCGGCGTGTGCACAAACGAATAGCGCAGCTCAGCGAACGTCTGTGCAAGAGTCTTCATCGAGTGGGCCGAGGAAAGATCGATTGTAGCGAAGCTGTCACGATATCCAGAATAACATGGCGAGTAGCGATTACTAAAATCGCCTGGCGAATTAGTTTGACTTAAGGTCGCGCCCCTGGATACTTTGTCCCTGTGACAATGGAGCTATTATGCGCATTGCATTAGGACTACCTAGCCGCGTCGCCTCTGCATCAGGCGAAATGATGTTGGAGTGGATCACCCGCGCCGAGGCCGGGCCGTTCTCCAGCGTGGTCGTCACCGATCGTGTCGTCTCCCAGGCGCTGGAGCCGCTCTCGGTACTGGCCATGGCTGCCGGTGCCACCAAACGCATTGGCCTCATGACCAGCGTGGTCATCGGGCCGACGCGCGAAACCACGCTGCTGGCGCGCCAAGCCGCAACCATCGATACCCTCTCCGGCGGCCGATTGACCCTCGGCGTCGGCATCGGCGTGCGCAAAAACGATTACCTCGCCAGCGGCACGGACTTTCACCGGCGCGGCCGCAGCTCGGAGCAACAATACGAGCTGCTTCGCAAACTTTGGTCCGGTGAAATGTTATCGCCCGACACCGGCGTCATCGGCCCACCAGCGGTGCGCCGGGGCGGACCGGAGCTACTCATCGGCGGCTATGTACCAGCGATCGTCGAGCGCATCGCCAAGTGGGGCGACGGCTACATGGCCCCGGGCGGCGGCGAGCCGGAAGCCATGCTCAAAACTTGGCGAAATATTTTACAATCCTGGAAAGTTCATGGCCGCGCTGGTCAGCCGCGCTGGGTCGGTGCCAGCTATTTTGCCCTCGGTCCCAACGCGACCGAGCATGCCACCGAGTACATTAACCACAACTACGGCTACAATCGCGAACTCGCGGCGAAACGCTTAAGTACCCTGCCAGCCTCCGATGAAGCCGTCCGCTCGGCGATCCAGCGCCAAGCCGAGATGGGCGTCGATGAATTTATCCTGCGCCCCTGTGCCGAAGATTTGGATCAGATGGATCGGCTTGCCGGAATCGCGGCGAAAATAAAATAATTGACGGCTGGTTTTAAGCCAAACCTTAATTCCCCGAGTGCCGCGTACGCGGGACTCAGGTGTTCTTTGATCTTGCATTAGACGCGACTATTGGCGGGACAACCCAGTTCCAAGATCAACCGACCGGCCGCATATTCTGCTGAAAGAGCCGTAACCCTACCGACGGATACTCCTTGGCAAGTAACCCAACGGCGTAAAGCAGATAGGATCCATCCAAATACAATTTCGGCAGGCGCGGCCGCAACGCTTGCACCCGGTCGTCGTTTTGTCCGCCCTGGCACAGAATGAAAGCCGCGTTGGCATTGTGGACGAACACACCGCCGGTGCCGATCAGCGTGTGCGTGTCACGCATATCTTTACCGTAGTGCAGCCAAGCCTCGCCTTCGCGGGCGACGATGCGCTCGCGGCGGCCGACATGGCGCGCGATGGCGATATCGACAGCAGCCCGGGCGAGCACGGCATCCGCGGCGCTATGCCAGTCGGCTCGTGGCAGCGTGCTGGTATCATGGCCAAGTTGCTCGATATAGCCGCGCAGCATGCCACCCGTGATGGCGATCTGGCTAAAAATGCGCTGCAAATCTTCGAGCAACGAAGCCTCGCCCACACGTTCGAGAATCGTCGCGGCGTTGTAGCGAATTCCCAAATCACCTTCGACAGTGCGCTTGGCGTAGGCTTCGGCCATGCTCTGGACAATCACGTTCTCACCGCCAGCATGACCGTCGCCGATCGAGTGAACATCGGTGGTCGCGCCGCCGACATCCACCACCAGCATATCGCCCCAACCGCTTTTACCCGCCGCGCCATCGGCGCCGAGACGCACGCCTTCCAGCACCGCCATGGGCGTAGGCAAGACTACCGGCACTAGGCCTGCCAAACCGTCGAGCCCCTTGGCTTGGGTGATACGTGCCATGAAAATTTCGCGGATCGCCTCACGGGCCGGCTCGACGTTGAGCTTGGCGGTGCTCGGCATAACGTTGGCGACAGAGCGAACTTCCTTGCCGTATTGCTGAAATAAATTCACGACATCATCCGCCACCGCGCGATTGCCAGCGACCACCATCGGTACCGACTGCGGCGATTGCGCGAGCAGCCGCGCGTTATGCATGATGGTTTCGGCATCGCCGCCGTCGACCCCGCCGGTGAGTAAGATCATGTCGGGGCGCAGAGCCTCTATCGCCCCGAGTTTGGCCGCGGATAGTTTGAACGCCGTAGCTCCAACGACCTTGGCGCCGGCCCCAAGCGCGGCTTGGTTCGCCGCTTCGACGGTCAATCCGGGAACGTTGCCGACCACGACGATGCGTAACCCGCCGGCGGCGCTACTCGACGCCAAAACGAGCTGATCTTCGAGCACCGATAAATCGCGCGGCGTTTGGTCAAAGAGTCGATGACGTTCGTGCAGGGAAACCAGCCCGCGCAGCAACCCCTCGCGCACGTCGCTGTGCACGGTCGATGGTGATTGGCTCCGCCCAAGCAACCGGGCGCTGGCCAAATCCACCGCGCAGACTTTGGTGAAGGTGCTGCCGAAATCGATGAGAATAGCGAGAGTAGACAAAACAATTCAAAAGGTAAAAGTAAAAAGGCAGAACTGGGATAATCGAATCGGTTTTTGCCTATTTACTTTTTACTTTTGCCTTCATTTGGCAGAGGCAATCATTCGATAAAGGTCCATCAACCGCTTATCGCGAAGCGTGGATTCGATGTCGCGGTTCATTTCTTCGCCGCGAATCAAGTCGACTTCGAGGCCTAGCTTCGCGGCCTCTTTGTTGAACGCCTCATCTTTGGTCATCGCCGCAAAGGCGTCGCGCCAGATCTTCAATCGGTCCGCCGGCACGCCCGGCGGCAGGACCACGGAGCGCGCAAGATTTTGCCCCGCGTATAGGGCGTTGAGCAATCCTTTGCTTCCGGCCGGCGCGATATCTTCCATGGGGGGGACGCCCGGAATCCGCGAATCCACGCTTTTTTTCGAGGTCGCCAATATTTTTATGTAACCGTTTTTAATCCACTCGCGCCGTGTCGACATCAAGGAGCCGATACCTTGGGCGCGGCCATCGAGAGCGCCGCGCTCGATGTCGAGCAGTATCTGCGGCGTGCCGGGATAACCGGGAATGACCGTGAAGTCCAAGCCAAAGATCTGCTCCGCGATCTTGACCACCACGTTGCTGGTGTGATCCAGGGCCTGAGCGCCCATCTTGGGCTGCTTGCCCTCGCGGTTGGCCTTTTTAATCGCATCGAAGCTGGTGTAGGGAGTCGAAGTCTTAAGATAAAGAACTTGAGCGTCGTCGAACGCCTGGCCGACCCAGAGAAACTTCTGCAAGTCGAATTTGATCGCCTCATTGCCCGTCGCCGTCGCAAACAGCGCTCCGGTATTGAGCGTGCTGATAGTCAAGCCGTCGGGCTTCTTAAGATTGTAAAGTTCATTCGCCGCGATCATACCGCCCGCCCCCGGTTTGTTGGCGATATCGATGCGCGGCTTGCCCGGCAACTGGCGTTCGATATGACGCGCAATCAACCGCGCCGTTACATCCGTCCCGCCCCCGGCGGACGAACCGACCAGGAATGTTATTATTTTACCGTCCAAGAAACTCTTCGCCCCCTGAGCGTGAACGATTGAATCCGCCAACAGTCCGCCACATAAAGACAAAAGTGATAGAATTCGAAAAAATCTGCGATTCGTTGCTCTCATTGATGGCTCACCCTCCCCACACCAGTGCGGCGTATTTCATCCCAATCCTTTTGAACGATTTGAACGGCTTGAACGTTTTGAACGGGCGCGCAGCGCCCTCTAATACCCCCACCTTTTCTCAATCACCTTGAGCCGTTGAAATTCCTCATCCAACTCCTTGCGACCGCGCAGTTCTTTAAATGCTTCGTCGCACAAATCCTGCGCTACCACGTCGCTGATCGCCGGGACGTCGTAATTCAGTTCGCCAAGCCGCTCTTCTTCCTTGAGCATATCTTCAAAGCCGGTGGCTCGACCGTCTAGCGGGAACGGCATCGCTTCCAAATCCTGCGCCGAGCGCAGATGTTTGACAACGCGCTCTTCGGGATCAGGGCTGCGCAGGCGCAGCCGCTTTTCCAGATTTGAAATGTACTCGTAGTTTTTCGGCATGTCGCGCACGAACCAATAGGAACGGATCATCGCCTTGAGAAAACCTTTGACCAGATCGGGCCGCTCCTCGAGAATCCGCCCGGTGGCGGCGATGATACGCTCGGGCCGGCCGTCGGGATATTGGTCCGCCGGCGACACCAGCGCGTTGCAGCCTTCGGCCTGCAACTCTTTGGCGTACCAGGGCGGAACCGGCGCGCATTCGACTTTGCCGCTGCGGATCGCGTCTAAATGCAGCCGAGAGTTGACGCCGATGCGCACCCACTCGATGTCTTTCTCCAGGTCAAGGCCGGCCTTTTTAAGTTGAATCTGAATCGCCCAATGGCGGATGCTGTTGAAGTCGCTGATGCCGACGCGCTTGCCTTTTAACTCTTGCAGCGACTTGATATGCGGCGGCGCGACCCAGACATTGGTATGCTGGTTGCGCCAGCCGGAAATGATATAGAGATCGGCGCCGCGGGCGCGCTGGTAGAAAACCGTGCGCGACTGGACATCGAGAGCGATGTCCACCGACTTCTCTTTCATTGCTTGGGAGATGCCGAGCTTCTCCAAGCCGAACGGCACCATCGAGTCGGTCAAAATTTCATAGCCGTAAGATCCATCGGCGGTCTTGAGCCCTTCGTCAAAGAAGAAATTGAGTTCATGGGCAGTCATCACCGGCACTTGGTGCAGCACGTGATAACAGGTCGGAGCGATTCTCAGTTTGCCATCGAGCATTGCGTTTCTCCCCTACAAATAATTTCAATACAGAAAAAACACTAAAGCTAATATCGTCGCCGCGGCCAGGATGACGCCAACCTCCAAGGCCGTGCGCAGCCATCCGGCGGCGGGCAATTGGAACCATGAAAGAGCGCCGGACATGTTGTTGGCAGCCGGTTTCAGTTCACCATGCTGCTCGCGCAGCAGCTCGATCGCCCGTTTGGCAACGCTGCGGTCGACCTGCACTTTGATACCAGCGGAGCGGTACCGGCCGGCGCCGGCGAGCACCGTCAGCCGTTCTTCCACAAGCGCGCACTCGATGCCCGCCGCTTCGAGCTGCTTTGCCAACCCGTGCGCTTCCGCGCGGCCGCGTACCGTTGAGACCGTGACATGGCCCGCCTTCGCTCTGTCCGTCGCCTTTGCCATATTTCACTCGTTCCGCTACTTGCCGAAATAAGTTCTATACTCTTCGAGATATTTTCGAAAGTTCGCCTGCACCTCTTCGATCGACAAGGGCAGGATTTTTTCCGCGTTGATCTCCTTGAACACCGGATCGAGCCCCGCCGCGTTGCTGCGTCCGGGCAGCCGCTGCTCCTTAGCTAACAGTTCGGCTACCTGCTCGGACAGCATGAAGTCGATCAGCAGCTTGGCTGAGTTGGGATGGGGCGCTTGTTTGGCGATCTGCACGGTCGCGGGCTGGACCACCAACGGATCGGGATTCTTGATCCAATCCACCGGCGCGCCTTTCTTTTTGAACATTTCGGCGACATGGCCGCGGCCGATGTAAGCGGCAAACTCACCGGCGGCGAGCAGCGCGTTGCCGCGCGAAGATTGCTCGGGACGCGGCTCATGCTTGGCCAATCCCTGCATGAATTGCCTGCCCTTCTCCACGCCATAGCGCTTCAACATGCCGGCGTACCAGGTGACCTGCTCATGCTCGATGGCCAAGCGGCCTTTGTATCGCGGATGCAACAGATCGAACCAGTCCTTGGGCCGTTCGTTGGGCGCCAACAGTTTAGTGTTGTAGACCAGCGTCAGAGGATTGTAATAAAGCGTCGTCCACAAGCCGCTCTTCTCTTTGAACGCCGGCGCAAAATTTTTCGTCTCCGGCGATAGGTAAGCTCCGGCGATGCCCTGTTCGATCAACACTTGGGTGTGAAAGCCGCCGCCGAAGTTAAGCACGTCGACGAGATACTTCTTGGCGCGATACTCGGTGGCCAAGCGCTGGAGCATCTTGTCGCTGTCGGCCTTATACTGCTTTACTCTCAGAAACGGATACTTGGCCTCGAACATCTTCCAAATATATTGCGCCGTATCGGTGCGCAGAGTGACGTAAGCTTCGATCTCACCGCCCTCTTTCTTCGCCGCCTCGACAACCTTCGGGTCGGTCGCCTGCGCCCGGCAGTAATATCGCGAAGGAGAATGTAGTGACGCAACAATGCAAGCAGCCAACTGAACTTCCAGTATCGCATCACTCTATCCGTTTCCCGATTCGAAACGACTTGAACGTTTTGCCTTCGATAAACTCAGACCCTGAGATTCCGAAGGGAACTACTTGAACGGGTTGAACGATTCCTATTCCTACTCAAGCCTCGCGCCTCAAGCTTCGCGCCTACTTCTTATTGAACGGTGCATCCCGCCGCTCAAAGAATCCCTTCCAGCCGCCCTGCTCACGCGCGGCTTCCAAAGGCGAATAAAATTCCTCGCGGCGCGACAACTGCGCCAGCGCCGACAACTCTGCGTTGTGCGACCACGCCTTGCCCAACCCCATCATTTCGTAGCCCGCGGTCGCCTTTTGTAAATTGATCTTGACCGTGTCTGGCGGCACCAAAGCGATGCGTTCAACGAGCCGGAAGCATTCTTCGAGAAGCTGCTCTTTCGGCACCACTTTGTTGACCAGGCGCAGGCGCAAAGCCTCTTTGGCGTCGAGACTATCGCCGGTGAGACCGTAGCGCAAAGCGTTTTTGAATTTACCAAGAACCGTCCAAATAAAGTCCGTGGCGTCGCTATGGCGCACCTGGGGCTGGCCGAAGATCGCGTCATCCGCGGCGATGGTCAGATGAGACGACAATGCCAGCCACGACGCCGAGCCCAAACACCAACCGTGCACCGCCGCGATGATCGGCTTGGGGTACTGCCAGCGATAGAGTTGCTCGTCGATCTTTTCCTGCCTAGCGCGCTCGCGCAGTCGATCGTAGACGTCCACCAGCGCGCTGCCCTCGGGAATACCGTAGGGCCACTCAGTCGGTCCGGCCCCAGCTCCTGCCATGGACTCGTTCATATCATCGCCGCTGGAAAACGCCGCCCCGGCGCCGGTAATGACCACGGCGCGAATCTCCTCATCGTCGCGCGCCAACTCCAACGCCGCCCGCAGCTCGTCTTTCATCTGCTGGTTGAGCGCGTTGCGCAAAGCTGGCCGGTTGAGCGTCAGCAAGACGCCGCGCCGCTGCTTTTCGAATAAAATGGTGTCAAACGTACCCACGTGGATTACATCTTTCTACGATCAATGCGACAATTTTGGTTCCGTAGGTTCCAAACGTTCCAGAAGTTCCAATCGATTCGAACTCGTTTTTATACCACGCCGCGCTGGAACCGTTGGAACATTTGGAACCACTGGAACGCGCCGCGCGCCTATTCGCGCCGACGGGAGCGCGGCCCAAACGGCTCCGGTTGAAACGGCCCGTCACGCATCTGCAAGTACGCCCTGGTGCCTTCGCTTTTTCTTTTTTCGTCGAGCGGACGGCGCAGCTCTTCACGGAGCAGCGTATGCGCCGCCGCCGACAATTGCCCGTCGATCGTCCAAGCATCTTTGAAGCCCATCATCTGCATGCCCATGGTCGCCAGTTGGAGATTGAGCTTGACGGTTTCCGGCGGCACAAGGGCGATCCGTTCGACGATGGCAAAACATTCATCGAGCAAGCGATCTGCCGGCACGACTTGATTGACCAAGCCGATGCGCAGCGCTTCCTGCGCGTCGATATGATCGCCGGTGAGCGAGTAGCGCAGACCGTCTTTGAAGCCAGCAAGTAAGGTCCAGATAAAACCGGTGTTGGAGCCATGGCGCACTTCCGGCTGGGCGAACACGGCATGTTCCGAGGCGATCGTGATATGGGTGAATAACGACATCCACGAGCCCACGCCCATGGCCCAACCGTTGATCGCGCCGATGACCGGCTTGGGGCATTCGAAGATGCGCATGAAGATTTGCTCATGGCCGCGATAGTTGTCGATGAAGTCCGCGGCATTCTCGCCGGCCCGCACGCCATAAGGCCAAACCATTTCCCGCCGGTGCGCCGCGCCGCCGCCCTGGTCCATGCCGGTGGAAAAGCCCCGGCCGGCGCCGGTGAGCACGATGGCGCGCACCTCCGGATCGTCGACGGCGTCATCAAGCGCTGCGCCGAGCCTGTGCAACATCGGCCGGGTCGCCGCGTTCATCGCCGCCGGCCGGTTGAGCGTAATCAGCACGCCTTGGCGCTGCTTGTGATAGAGAATCTCGTCGGTGTCAGCCATAGCAGGTTATTTTTTTTGCAGCGCCCGGATGAAACCGCTGTCTTCGATCCGCTTCATGAACTGTGGTTCGACAATCGGGCCGGGGTCGGTCTGCTTGGCTTGCGGATATTGCGCCGCCAGCATCTCCAACGCGATTTTCACAGACCGAATCGTTGGATGCGGCGCATCTTCCAAAGTGGCGCGCGTATGTTGATAGGTCTCTTCGAGAATTTCATCGTCGGCGCCCTTCATGTACCGTTTGAACGCCGCCAAGGTCTTGGGCTTGTTGGTTTTGAAAATATGAATGCCCTCGACGATGGTTTTTAAAAATCTTTCGATCAGGTCAGGGCTCTTCACCACCGTCTGGCGCAGCACCACCACGCTGGTGTAGGGATATTCAACGCCTAACTTGTCGAAGCTGGCCAATTCCTTGAAACCCTCTTTGCGCGCGATGAACATATGCGGGCTCGACATCGCCGCCGCTTCGACGACGCCGCGCTCCAAGGCTTGCAGCCCTAAAGACGGCTCCCCTGTGGGCAAAAGTTTTACATCGCGATCCGGCACCAGGTTGAACTTGCTGCGCAACACATAACGCACCGTCGCATCCAAGAACGCCCCAGGCCGGCCGGTGGCGATAGTTTTGCCCTTGAGATCATCGACGCTCTTGATGTCCGCTTTGGCAAATATCGATGTGCCGACTTTGTTGGTGATCGTGGCCACCAAGACGTGATCCTTGACGCCGAGAATATGCGAAGTGATGGTTCCAGTCGCGGTGGCCAGCACCATCGGCACCTCACCAGTGGCAAGCAACTGCTGCGGCCGAATCCTCCCGGCGTAAATCGCCTTCAATTCCAAACCATACTTGGCGCCGAGGTTCTCTTCCACCGCGACCCAAAGCGGCGCGTAGGTGCCGGTGAAATTGGAATAAGCGACCGTGAGAGGTTCCAATTTGGTCGCCGCCGACGCCATCGAGTTCAACGCCAGCCACACCGGCGACAGTCCAATAGCTATCGCGAAGCGGAGCAATCTAATCCTTGGTCTGACCGTCATGTATAACACCGCCTTGTTCGCCGTGGTCCAGCCATCGTCGATCCCATCCTCATTTTTTATACAGCGCTTTAATAAAGCCGCTCTGCTCGATGCGTTTCATAATCGACGCATCGATGATCAGGTTCGGATCGGTGTCTTTCGCTTTCGGATACTCATAGGACAAAATCTCCAGCGCAGCCTTGGTGATTTCCAGCGACGGAGTCGGGTTCTCTTCGGTCACGCTCTTGGCGTATTGGTAGGTCTCTTCCAGGATTTCGTCGCTGGTTCCTCGCATGTACTTCTTCATGACCGCAAGACTTTTTTCCCGGTCAGTCTTGGCGATATAAGTTCCCTCGATCATGGTCTTCAACACCTTCTCGGTTAGATCGGGAGATTTGTTCAGCGTTTGTCGCAGCGTCGTGATGGTATTGTACGGATAGACGACACCCGCTTTGTCGTAATCGATCAACTCTCGATAGCCCATTTTCTTCGCGATCAATGTGAAAGGGATCGTCAGCGACGCGGCCTGGACGACGCCGCGCTCCAGCGCCGGGAACGTCAACTGCGCTTCGCCGATGGGCAGCATCTTGACATCGCGGTCCGGGACGAGACCGAGCTTGGCCCGCAATACGTACCGAACCATGGTATCGCCGAACGCCCCGGGGCGGCCGGTCGCAACGGTTTTGCCGCGCAGTTCCTCGGCGGTTTTGATCTCCGGTCGACTGAAGATCGCCGAATTGACCTTGTTGATCGAGACAAAAATAATCGCCTGGTCCTTGACGCCGAGAATATGCGACGTGATGGCCCCCGTTCCGGTGGCCATGACGAACGGCACCTCGTTGCTCGCCAGGAGCTGTTGCGGCCGGATTCTACCGGCATAGATCGCTTTGAGGTCAAGACCATACTTTCTGCCTATACGTTCCTCGACGGCAAGCCAAAGCGGCAAATAGGCGCCGGAGAAGGTCGAGTAGCCGATGGTGACCGGCTCGGGCGTAGCAGCAAGAGCCATCGGCCCAAGTACAAACCAGGCCCATGAAATGAGCCATGCGACAATTGCTTTCATCGGATCGATATTTCCTCCGATTGGGTTATCCCAGGGAGTCACCACGAGTCAACAGATGGCAGGCGATCTTTGACGTCACTGCGGCGCTCACTTGATGCGGCGTAGTCCAGCCTCTGGTTTTCCGAACTCATTGCTCCGGACAACCGGCTACGCAACCATCCTCAGTAAGTAATCTTGGGCCGGAACGGTCTGCTGAGAATCTCCCTGCCGATGTCGATCTGCATGAGATCCTCGCCAACGGCCAACGGCCCGTCATACTTTTTGCGCGTTGCCGGCAACAAATCTTCCGGCGTTGCGCTGCCGAACAGCAAGAGATGATTGTAGACCGCCAGCTTCGGCCGCACGCGCGCAAACACTTCACCGGCCTGCTCCGGCGTCGTGTGGTTGGCGCTGATTCTTTTTAACTGTTTTGGATCTTCCGCCGCACCACCGGCGAGCGCGGTCACCTCGTGTACGAGCAGGTCCGCGCCCTGAGAATGCTGAATAAGATTCTCGTTGAACGTCGTGTCGCCCGACAACACGGCCGAGCGCCCTTGGTAATCGATCCGGTACCCATAGGCGGGCAACTCCTCGCCGCCATGATCGACCTCGAACGCGCTGATCTTAATACCGTCGTGATCGAACACCGCGCTTTGACAAATCTCGTGCGCGTCCAACTTGACGCCGTCCGGCGGATAGCTGCGGCTGCGCACGCGGATATCGACATGGAACGCCAGCGGCAGGTGCTCCATCATCTGCCGCGTCCCTGCCGGCCCATAAACCGGCAACGGCTGGGCTCGCTGTCCCCAGGGACGGCCGATCCAACCGGTGAGCCAGAGATCGGGAAAACCAACCACATGATCCGAGTGATGATGGGTCAAAAACATCGCGCTGATGGCGCTGAACGGAATGGCCAACTGATGCAACCGCTGCATCGCGCCGCGGCCGGCATCGAAAATAAATTTTTGCTTGCCGACTTCAACCAATGTACTCGGCCCGAATCGATCCAAACGCGGCGGCGGCGCTCCGGTGCCGAGCAGCGTCACACGAAAGGTATCTTCACTTGTTTGCGCCATTGGCAGCTCCTAAAGAAATTTCGATCTCGTCACGAGGGATATAATTTATCGCAACCGCAAGCGGAATTCGGAATATCTCGCGCCAAGCACGCAAAGGGCGCAAAGGAAAAGAGGGGGAATGTCATTTCGACCGAAGGGAGAAATCTATCCGAAGATCCCTCGACTCCGCTCGGGATGACAGGCCTCCGGCCTGTCACTTAGCGCCTTTGCGCCTTCGCGGGAGGATTCCCCAATCCTCACCTCACTTACCGGCCAAGACCGACTTCACAAAACCGCTCTGATCCAGCTCGCGCACCAAGCGGTTATCGATGAACTCTTCGGGCTTGGCGGTTTTGGCTTTAGGCATCGTTCTTTCCAAATCCTGCAACAGACCGGGAATGCCCGCCGGGTACGGCGGCACGGCGAATCCATTCTTGATGCTGAGCTCGTAGGTTTCGTCGAGCACCTCCTTGTCGTCGGTGCGAAAATATTTCCCCATGGTTTTGATCGCGAAGGCTTTGTCTTTCATACCGCGCACGGCGCCTTCGATATAAGCGCGCAAAAAGCGCCGCGCAATGTCTTCATTGGCCTTTAAATAGCGCCGCGTCGTCACCACGCCGTTGACATGATACTCGACGTCGAGGCCGGTCAGATCCATGAGATCTCTGAGCTTCAATCGCTTGGCTTGCAGGGTCGCCGGTGGACTGATCGCCGCCGCGTTGACCCGGCCGGCGGCCATGGCAGTGACGGTTTCCGACGGCCCGCCGGTCTGCACGATGGTGACATCGCGGTCTGGTTCAAGCCCCGCCTTGCGCAGAGCGATGCGCGAGGCGAGATCCGATTGGGTGCCGAAGCGCGTCACGCCGAAGACTTTTCCTTTCAAGTCTTCCATACGCGCGATATTCGTTTGGCCGTAAATCCACCAGTTAAATTTTTTCACGATGGTCGCCAGGATCACGGTATCGGTCCCGGACAAAGCGGCTTGAATCGGCCCCGCGCCGCCGGCTTGAATAATCGGCAATTCCCCCGACAGCATCGCTTGAATCGCCAACGAACTGCCCGGAATACTGATCACTTCGACGTTGAGCCCGTTCTTTTCGTAATAGCCGCCTTCCTTGGCGAACCAGATCGACATTTGCGCCGCCGACGCCGATCCGCCGCCGACGCGGAGCCGCTCCAGTTTTTTTTCCTGGGCAATCAGGGCCGAGGGCCAACAAATAGCTGCAAGCAAAGAGACACAAAGTAATATCCTACCATTCATATTAGTCTTCCTTTCTTCTGAATAAATGGCACGTCGCCAAGCCCTGGCGATCATCAACAAAGAGCTCGGCGCGGTTCTGATATAGCACAAGTGATTGACATTGATCGATGCATCGAGGCTAATTTCCAAAAAAACTCCGGGAAATCCCATCACGTAACGTTCAGCTAGCTTCCCCTTGCAAGTGATCCGCAAGTCTGCGAGTTTTTCTCATCGGCGGTTCGCGCCGCATCACCAACGACCGCCATGAAACGGCAGCCTCTTCGTCACTCCAGCGGATTTCTGTTATTCCTGATTTTGCTCCAATGGTCATGCACACTGGTCTGGGACACCATCTGGACCGGGGGTGAAAAAAAACTCGAATCCGCCCACCCGGAGTCGTCGAGTTCTGGACGACGTCTGATCATCTTCGCTCTCGACGGCACGACTCCCGATCAATTGATGCAAGCGATTCGTTCCGGCAACGCGCCCAACTTGGCCGGTCTGCTCGGCAAAGAAAAACGCCAAGGACTCTTCGACCACGCCTATGCCGCGTCCCGGGCGTGGAGCATATTGCCATCGAGCACCATCGCGGCTTGGTCCGCCCTCTTCACTGGAACGCCTCCGGCCGCCAACGGTGTCCCCGGAGACGAATGGTTTGAGCGCGAAACCGCAACCTTCCGCGCGCCAGTTCCAATCTCGGTTCTCGATACAGCGGACGTGAGCAAAGTCGTCAGCGACGATCTCATCGGCAAAGCGCTCAAGACTCCGACACTATACGAGATGATCAAGAAGAAAACGCATGTTTCACTTCTTTCGGTGCACCGCGGCGCGACGCTTTACACAACTGTAGCGCCGGCTTCGCTTACCGATTTCCTTTCCTATCTGATCAAGGGAACCCTCAAAGGGATCGACGCCGAGAAATCTATCGCCGCCGCGCTCGATTTGAGCGCTACGCAAAAGCTCATCGAAGCGATCGACACCCACGGCGTGCCCGACCTCCAGGTTGTCTATTATCCCGGCGTGGACATCTTCACCCATGTCTCGGAGGACCCGCTGGCTCGCCAGGTTCGCTATCTTCAGTTCGTCACCGACAAGCGCGTCGGCGAAGTGCTGGACGCATACGAAAAGAAAAATGCCTTGAACGGCACTTATGTGATTGTCGTTGCCGACCATGGTCAAATTCCAACGCTGAATGATGACCACTATGAGCTCAACACCGACGATGAGAAATCGCCCTTTGCCGTGCTCAAAAAAAGCGGCTTCCGGGTACGCAAGCCTTTGCTCAGCCTGGCCAACCTCGACGCCGATTATCAAGCCGTCTTCGCGTACCAAGGTTTCATGGCCTACGTGTACTTGGCCGACCGTTCCACCTGCGAGAAAGAGCATGAACCTTGCGACTGGCCGCGCCCCCCGCGTTTCATGGAAGATGTCTTGCCAGCGCTCAACGCGTTTTACCAAGCCAATCGCAACGGCGAGCTGGTTCCGGAGTTAAAAGGCACCATCGACTTGATCTTTAGCCGCGAACCGGCGCCGACGACTCAAAACGCCAGACCCTTCCAAGTGTTCGACGGACAGCGGCTGGTGCCGATTGGGGAGTACTTAAGGCGCAACCCGCGCCCCGATCTGATCGATCTGGAAAGACGCATGCAATGGCTCGCCGCCGGCCCCTACGGCCACCGCGCCGGCGATATTCTGCTGCTCGCGAAGGCTTGCACTCAATTGCCCATCGAGCAACGTTATTACTTCGCAGCGATTTCGCACTACACCTGGCACGGCAGCGCGTGCGAACAAGATGGCCGCATCCCGTTTATCCTTGCCCAGGCCGGCGGCAACGGCGAACGCATGCGCGCGGTCATGGGTAAATTCGCCGGCGCAGTTCCGAACCAGCTCTCCATGGCGCCGTTGGTGCGTGAGTTGTTAAAATAATCGGTGGTGAACCAGGACGACATCTGCCCTGCCGACTCCGAACTTTCGCCAAACCGCAGGCGACAAGCCTTCTTTTCTTGAGCAGGCGGACGCTCTGCCGTCAAAACTGCGATCGCTGCAACGACCCAATTAAAAATCATTGCCGGGCATATCGTCCGGTTCTCGTTTCGTGGTCAAGTCTAACTGCTCCGCTGGACAATCTTGTTAACTGCCTTCAACCGTCGTCGCCTCTCGCGAAAACGCTTTTGACGATTGTTTTCGCGCGACACTCTTTGCAACATCAAAACGAACCGAATTCACACGAACCGAATTCACATCTGGCCGTTTCTTCATCGCTATGATATCAAACGTCGATTCGGTTTTGGCCGAAGAATGGCGTTCTCTAGCGCAAGGCATGCTGAAGTCAAATTTGTTTCGGGTTCTTCGTCAGACTGCCGACTCATAGTTTGCCAATCTATTCAGGTAGCCCGTTAAGAAGATACATCGCCTTGAGTTCGGCGCTCGGCTTGCCGAGCGCCCCGAACCACCGTTCGTAAACCTGTCCTACCCCGCCGGTTCGATAAAGCTCGGCCAGCGACCGGTTGACCGCGAGTCGGAAGTCAGCGTCGTTGCGCCGTAACATGAATCCGTACGGTTCATAAGAGAATTGGAAATTCGGAATGGCCAAACGCGACGGTTCGGCAGAGGTCACGATCAGCCCAAGCAAGATTCCCCGGTCCGACGCGAAAGCTTCGACTAATCCTTGCTCAACCGCAGCGCGACCCTCCACATGGTCCTTGACGTGAAGCAGTTGAATCGGCACGAACTCCTCCTTGAGAAACTGAGTTAGCGCCGTCTCGGTGGTCGTCCCGGGAATGATCGCGATGCGCTTGTCCGCCAGATCCGATAGCGCGCGCAGCGGTCTGTCCGATTTTGTCAGCAAGCCGCCGCCGTCGACAAATGTCATCAGGCTGAAGTCTACTCTCTCCTGGCGCGACAGGCTGGCTGTGGTCGAACTGCATTCCAGATCCACATTGCCTTGAACAACCTGGTCAATGCGGTTTATCGCCGTCACTGGCACCCAGTTGAGCTTGAGCTTGATCCCAAGCTGGCGCTGAATACTGTTCGCCACGTGCTTACACAAATCAATGGAATAGCCCACAGGCTGCCGGTCCGGCCCCGGGAATGAAAACGGCGGCACCGAGGCGATGTAGCCAACGTTAAAAGTGTTCGACGATTTGATCTTTTCAAGCGTCCCGTCAACCCTCAGCCCTGCAGTCGAGCAGCCCAAGACCGACATCGCCACTAACAAACTCCCTGCTACTTTGGCTAGCGCCATTGCATTCTCCTCCAGCAGCAAAAGCCAGGCTGCGAAACGCACATGAATGTAACCAGAACGTTGATTATTATCGCCTCGGCTTGAATGGCCCAGGGTCACAATCGCAATCACAACCTATGCCTTGGCAGCGCTGCTCGTGCTCCAACCGCTAAGACGTAATCGAGCGATGGACCCAAATCGGACGATTACGTCGGCGCAAGGCTTCGCCAGGAAACGCGAGTTCACGGGCGCGTCAGCAATTCCAGCAGGTGACCGTCGAGAACGTGAAAGTAAACGCCGCGCCCGTCCTTTCGGGAATTCAGTTGCCGGTCCCGCGAACTTCGAGGCCCGCTGCCCCAGTCAATGCCGGCCTCCTGGATGCGCTGAAAGATCGCATCGAATTCATTGTCGCTGACGTGGAAAGCATAATGATGCGGCTCGAAGGAGTCGGCGTTATCGAAGTCCATCGTCAGCTCGTCGTTCACCCGCACCGGGGCAAAATGGCCCATCGGCCCATCGTAGTTGAGGCCAAAAATCTGCGCGAACAGTTTGGCCGCGGCCTCTTTATCCTTTGCCGGCACAATCGTGTGATTCAGCTTGATCGACATAACCCCTCCTTTGATCGCTACGACTCTTGCGGAACACCGATAATCGCTCTCGTAGAAATCTTAGCGCTTACATTTTACCGTGTGAAGCCGGTTGTCCGGCCGTCGCCAGCATTTACTTGACGCCGAAGATTTCCTGATAGAGCTTAATGTAGCGATCGAAGTCGTCATAGACCTCGGGAGCCGTAAAGGCCGGCGTTACTCCCTGCAACAGCGTCGGCGGGTCGGGCGGAGTATCGATGCGATCGGGAATGCGCTTGAGCGCGCGCACCACCTCCTGACCGCGCCGCGATAGCATGAAATCGATAAACAGCTTGCCGGCATTGGGGTGGGGCGACTTTGCGGATAGTCCCACGGGATGGAGGTTGGCGAACGACGGCGCCAGCGGCAGCCAATCGACCGGCGCACCGCCCGCCTTGAGTGAGTCGAAGTTGTGCATGTAGGAAGTCAGCGTGCCGTTGAACTCCCCGGCGGCAACCAGTTGAGCCAATAGCGTTCGACCGCCGCGCAGGTTGGGCTGCTGCGCCGCCAGCGCGCGCATGAAGGTCAGCCCTTTTTCTTTTCCCATGCCGCTGATCGTCGCGGTGAACCATTCATAGGCTCGGCTTTCGATGCCGACTTGTCCTTTCCATACCGGCTTGAGCAGATCATCATGGGAGCGCGGAATGTTCGCCTTCGAGACCAGTTTAGTGTTGAAACCAAAAATGCCGTAGGTTGTATAGTTGGAAGTCCAAAATCCCTGGGGATCTTTGAAACCCTCGCGGAAAAATTTCCGTTCCGGTGAATCGTAGGCGGCCAAAAGCCCGCGTTTCTTGAGCAAATAACCGTAAAATCCTGTCGTCGACACCACGTCCCAAAGCGGCTTTCCCGCCCGAGACTCGATAAGGATTTTCTCCATCATCTGGGAATCGGTGGTGCGCTCAAACTGCACCTCGATCTTGGGATAAATCTTCTTGAAACTATCGGTAAGCGCTTTGGTGTCCGCCGTGTTGGCGGTGGTGTAGAAAACCAATTTCCCTTCCGCCTCGGCTTTGTCCTTCCACTCCGCGGCCATTGAGACCGAGGGGGAAGAGCATACCCACCCGATTAAAAATATCCACACCGGCAACTGCGATTTCTTCATCTCCTGTGTTCCTCCTCGGATCGATTTACCACGGTTGCGGATCATTGTCTGCTAGGTCACTCGCTCCGGCGAAAAGCCAGTCGCTTCAAGGCCGGATTCCGCCGCGGGCCGCCTCCGAGGAGTCGAGTCCAGCAGGATAATGACGCGTGATTCGCCCGGTCAAGTTGCAGTTGAAATGAATGTGTTTTTCCCCATTCTTGTGATAGACGGTAAATCAACGTCTAGCTTCGAAAGGAGGGGTAAACGAGGGTTGTGCTCAGTCAGAAACTGGCCAAGCGGTTCGCGGCACAATCTTCTAAAGTTAAAGTTCTTGGCTTTGATTCATTAACGAGGAGGTCGTTATGTCACTTGTCAGAATGATTTTCGTTACCGTAAAGCCAGATCAGGTTTCCCAAGCGATCAGTCTGTGGAAAAACCACTGCGCCCCTCTCATGATCAAGCAACCGGGATGTCTGTCCGAAAAGCTATTGGAATGCGCCGATGCGCCCGGCGAGTTCATCTCCTATTCTGAGTGGGACAGTCAGGCGAGCATCGACAAATACCGAAAAGGCGAAGCCCACACCGAGATTCAGAAACATTCACGCGGTTTGCAAGGCGGACGCGCCACCGTCAAGCGTTACGAAGTGAAGTAGCATTCGACGTCACGCGTGAGATCGAGTGTGAAGCCAGAGCATGCGGTCGCGCTTTAATAAACGCGATCGCATGAACTGGTCTTACAGCCACGTCGCAGAGATATTCAAATGGGATTCATGCGCTGTCATTGGCGCAGGAATTTTCGTAGAGCTGTAAGTCACCATCCAAGTCACTCGTGCTCAAATTCTAGACCTGGCCCGATCGGCTGACCCATTTTAGGGTGGGCTAGTAAACGCCTTACGTTTAGGGTGCGAGGCGCGGTCCGCCGCGGCCTTCTCAACCCAATGGTTAGGCACCACTGTCAATAATCGGACTTATCCCCTTTTCTTCCCTGTCTGCATTAGGAGGCGCTGTTCTCACAAATTTTCTTTCTTTTCGACGACTCACGACGACGGTGCCTCTGAAAATAGACGGTCCCTGCTTCGTAGTCGCGGATACTTCCCGCGGATATGGTGACGCGCTTTTTCTTTTGGTTAAATTCTAGGAGCGAACCCGCCGCTCGAATAAGGAGGGTCTCAACCTCACGTTCATGGCTCTTGTTGGGAACGACGTAGAACGAATAGTAGAGAAAAACAAGCGGATACCTCCGATGGTGTGCCTTTAGCCGACTGAAGATTCTCCCTCTGCCTATATAGCGTGCGGTACCCATGGAGTCGTGGGCCACGTACACACCAGTTCGGCTGAGGCGACGCTCCTTCATGACTTTCTCAACCGTCCGGATCGATTCGTAAGGCAGTTTCTCGGCGACGACCTTGAATAGGCTCTGGCCGGGTGGGCCAGGACGCCTGCGGAGTTCACCGCGCCATATTCGCCACGTTGAGTTGGCCCAGACGTTCTTATCGCGGGGCCTTACGCTAAACCGCGCCTTCCGCCTTTTTGCCATGAATGCATTTCCTCTACTGTCCGCTTAACGCTTACGGTTAAGTCGCGCTACGTTTAGGAACGCTGGACTCAAACCGGTTGTTAGGCAACCGGTTGCGCTCAATCGATCTCATGCGAGTTGATCCCGCAGAAGCGGCCTGTTCCGTTGGCCCCACAGAGAGAGGGCCAATTCTCGAATCTGGGTCCCGTACAAACCATCATCTCTGAAATCTATGTAGCGAAGGTCATGTAGGTACGATGTCATCTCAGTACCTTCGCGGTAGACTCCTATTATGCGGAAGCTCAAATCGCGAATTCGCCTCGCATTCGCTAATTGCATTTCAAAATGAACTCCGCCAGCTTTTTTCTCGTCCACGGCTGCAACTGATGCCGACGTAATAACGAATAACAACGCATCACATTCGCGATCAATTTCCGATGTCATGTAGTCGCTGAACGATTGACCGTAGTCAACTTCGAAATCGTCGAGCTTTGCATCGACTCCGAACTTCGACCGCAAATCAGTACAGAGTCGTTGAACCCATTGGTCTCGTTCCGAATCCTGGTGTTTGTAGCAAATCATCACTCTAGGGCGTGGAAGGCCGTCCTCTCGGACAAGGTCACAAAAATTACCAAACCTCGATTCGGCAGCAACCAACCAATCCCCGACGGCAAATTGAATGCCGTTCTCTGGATCTGCGGTTCGTTCCCGGAGGGCCCAAATGATACCCCACACCTCCAACATCTCGCGACGTGAAAGCGCTCGTTCTAACTTCAACGAACTCGGAGCTAGTTCGACGCCCAGTTGCTCAAGCCGTGAGGACTCTTTTTCAGTGAGAAGATGCTTTTTTATTGAGTAATCGGTCATCTCTGTCTTATACCCGTTCCATTCTCGGCCGCACCCGGCAAGCCTGCCTAACGCCCGCGTTGAACGGCGCGCTACCGCTTTCTCGCACGGCGTCCTCTTTCGAACGCGTTGTTAACCGGGTCCATACTTTGCAATAACCGATTGCTTCTCGTCGGTCATATCTTTCCCGAAACACTCGCCCATGCGGCAGATAAGCAAGATAACATAGTAGTGTGCAGCTTCCCCGTATCGGTTGAAATGATCTCGACCTATTGGCAGTTCCTCCCCAACGGCAAATCCGAGCCAAGGGCACGCGTTCGAAAGCTGACGATCAACGTGTCCGCCCCTATGAACAATCGCGTTTCTAATTTGACCGAATTCGAACATGTCGCGACGTAGCTTTTCTGGAACAGAACCGTCCAATCCAAACGGTTTTAGCATTACCTCGAATCGTTCGACGCCATTTCTTAAGCCAGCGGCGAGCTCGGCCTCGAGTAGTTCCGCGACGTAGTGATATCGCTCGTCTTGCATAAGTCGTTCGTACTCTCCCAATCTAACGCGCAGTTTGGCGATTGCGTCACTTTGGAACGCTTTTGAGTCATTCTTCAGCCACGCAACAAGAGTGGCGCGGACCATTGATTCAAGAAACGACCATAAAGCAACGGTTGCGTTTGCGAAGACGATGGGAAAGCCGGTCTCAATCTCGCGCTGTGCCAACTCGGCATCCTTGCGTACGCGTTCTAATCGCTGCTTATGCTCAGTGGTCTTGTCCTTCTCTTCGACTTTTGCGAGAACTGCAACAGCGCTGGGGATAGCGAGAAATACAGAAATGCCACGGACGCTAAGTTGAACAACATCCCCGAGTCGTTCGGCTTGGTCGAGAAAACGATGAAACGGCTGAGTCGCCCATTCGGGTGCGATAGGCTGCTTCTCGGTCGCGTGTTCTTGTGTCATCGGATCAAGGTGCCGTTTAACGCTATGCGGCTAAGCCGTGGCGAATAAGCGAGCCTCTCAGGCGAGCGTTCTTGACATCAGTCTTAAGCCGCGGGTTAGGCGTCATTTTTCTCGACCAATTGAACAAAGATTGCCCACTCTGTCGTGACGTGAAGAACTAGAAGCCCGGTCAACGACTTGAGGGCTTCTCGCTTTGACCAAATGTCTTTCTTGTCGCTAGTGAGGAAGATGCTGCACCCGGAAGCAACTGCAGAATCCAAATGCTTCGCGTCAATTAGGTTCTTCGTCCCAACGAGCGCCATGATGTCATTCAACTTGTCCGATGTGTGCTCTACGCTCTCCCAGGTGAGGTTTCTCAGTTCTTCGATTTTCTTTAGGTCGGCCCAAGTGTAGTTCTTCATCTCGTCCCACGTTGGATTGGACGGAACTGCTGCATGCCTTATATGACGGTTCGCATTTTCATACTTGAACTGATGAACCGAGATCAGTCCGTCTTGCTCATACTTCATGAGCTCGGACCGATACGCCCCTGTGTCGCAATACACTCGCAGCATGAGAGTGGCACCTAACTTGTGAGTACAGTGACCAGCGTATAAATATTTTTCAAGCCGTTCACGATGGGCGACTTCGACAACGATTTCGAATATCTATCAACGTTTTTGACCAAACACCACTCTGTCATACACGGGTCAGTGTATGAATATTACACTGCGAACGATTGGGGACAGTCGACAAATATGCCTAGCTCCGGACTCATTTTTGGTTGCGATTTAGGACGTGGGTATAAATGATCATTGCGTTAACATTTCGATGCCCAGGCAACTCCCTCCTCATTCGCGCGTCGCCTCACCGCGCAAAGATCTTCTTGAAAAACCCTTCCTTCTCCAGCTCCTTTACCACACTGTCGTCGAAAAACTGCTCCGGTTTATATTTTTTCGCTTCCGGCCGGGTTTGGGCGCGCTCCTCGAGGACGAGCTTCAAAAATCGCGCCGCGCCAGGACCTAACTCGTCGGTGGATGCCGCCCCCGTAGTATCTCTTCCGCGCGTATTGCCAATATTAACGGACGATTCATTCGAAGTGCCGCAACGGTGGCCCGACCCGTCGCGGATAAACCTAAAACGCGTGGCCCCGCCCACCGAAAGTGATCGTACCAGCGCTGGCGACGCGGATGAAACAGGGCCACTCTGCGACCGCTATGGGGATCAATCGCTGAACGTCGGGCCTCCTTGCGCAATGAACAGGAGACACATGCAAGAGCCAAATTTTGGGCGATGGATGAACCACCGGCGGCCTTAGGCAAGATGTGGTCGATGTGAAACGTGGCTTCTTGGCTATCCTGCGACAAACCACAATATTCGCATCGCCCTCCCGCCCGCATCACAACCAAGCGGCGGGAGCGAGCAGGGATGTTGCTCATTATTTTTTTGCGCGACGATCGCTGCTTATGCGCCGAGCGCGCAAGCGCAGGAGCGAAAGCATCTCGGCTAGATTTACCAAGCCTTGGGCTTCTTTCCGTTCCGCCGTAGTCAACCGTTCACCGCCATCTTGACGGTCCAGTAGTAGTTGGAGACGCGTGTCAACGGCCGGAGGCAACCGAAACCGTGCTAAATCGTCTGGCACTTCCATTTGAATGGCAAACATTTGTGACATTTCATCTCCCACTGATTTTCAATAGTCAGATATCATACCAGGCCGCAATGAACATGTCTCCTCTACTAATCGGGTCGATTTCGAATCAATTTCCACTTTTGCGCATTCACCGTAGTTCTACGGATGGTTACTTTGGTCGCTTGTACCTCATCACCGCGCAAAGATCTTCTTGAAAAACCCTTCTTTCTCCAGCTCCTTCACCACACTGTCGTCAAAAAACTGCTCCGGTTTATATTTTTTCGCTTCCGGCCGGGTTTGGGCGCGCTCGTCGAGGACAAGCTTGAACATTTCGGGATCGAGATTGGGAGTGCGTTCGATCACGTCGACGCCGAACTGCCAACTGGCTTCGAGAACTTCGGGGTCGTCGGTGTGGAGAAACTTGGCGATCGCTTTCTTGCTGCCTTCCTTGTCTTTTTGCAGCATGGCGACGCCCTCGGAATAACCGGCGATGAAATTCTTCACGACCTGGCGGTGCGCGGCGAGATAAGTTTTGCGCACGACGATACCGACGTGCGGAAAGCTTAGTCCGATGGTCTTGGGCGGGATCTGAATTCTCGCTCCGGCCTTGAGGGTCTTTTGCAATGCCGGCGGGGTCATTGGCGCGGCAAATATCCGCCGCGCTTCGATGCCCGCGGCGAGCTCCGGCTGGCCGCCCATTTGTAAAAGCGGCACGTCTTTGTCCGGTTCCAGGCCCGCCTTCTTCAAAATATAGCGCATGGTGAAATCGGTGGACGAGCCGAAGCGGGTGATGCCCACCGGCTTGCCGCGCAAATCTTGAATCGATTTGATCTCCGGTTGGACGACGATATAAAACGCCGGGATGTTGACCATGCCGGCCACTGCGACCAGATCGGCACCGGCGAAATCGGCGTCGACCACGCCGCTGCCGCCGGCCGTGGCGATCTGATTCTCTCCCGCCATCATAGTCTGAATCACCTGCGCCGCTCCGGCGGTATAGCTGAGATTCACATCGAGACCGTACTTGCGGAACAAGCCCATCTCTTGGGCCACGTAAAGCGCGGCGTGATCGCCGGCGAGCGACGCATAGATCGCGTTGATGCGCTCCAGCGTCGACTGCGCAAACACTTGTCCTCGTAAAACCAATATTCCGAGCGCTACCGACAAACAGAGCTTGCTGAATTTGATTGATCGCATTACCTGCCCCACCATCTCGATGAGCTAATGACAACGCGTAAACACCGGGTCAGTCATTAAACGAAACTACTTCGCGGGCGGGAATTTAACCCCGCCCTTGACCAAAGGGGATGCTTGCCCCCTTGGAAACCCCATTTAGTTATGCCCGCCTCAAGAGGCGGGGTTTATGAGCAATGAACTCTTGAAACCGGACGCCGGATACCCAGCGCAGCGCTACGTCACACTTTCCACCCCGGCGATAAATCCACCCGCGTCCCCACTGGATCGAGGACGAAAGTCTCGGCAAACCGGCCGTCTCTTGGCAGCTTGTCCGTGCCGCCGGTGGCGCCGTTGGCCTTGGCGGTGCTGACCGCGCCCTTGACGTCCTCCACCTGCATGCCGAAGTGAAAGATCCCCTCTTTGCGGTTGCGCGCCGGCAGAATCGCTAGATTGATATGCCCGTCGGAAAGATAAATCGCCTGGCCGTTCTCGCCCACTTCGCCGCTGCGCGCAACCTCGTTGAGACCGAACGAAGTCTTATAAAAGCCCGCGAGTTTCTCAGTGTCCTTGGTCAGTAATGCGATATGTCCGATGCGTGCCATGATTTTCTCCTTTCGTGTTTGGGATTAGATTCCTAACAAATCTAATCAATACAATTTGCCGCGCCAACACTCGAAAATCGGAAATTCTAATATCGAAATCCGAAACAAATTCAAATGACCAAAATATGCAAAATTCAAAACAACTTTTAAATTCGACGTTTTAATTTTCTTCGGGTTTGGGTTTATTTGACTGGAGTTTGTTTCGGATTTCGTACTTCGGATTTCGGATTTGAATTTGCTGGGTTTGTTTCGGGCCGCGGGGCCGCTTTCGGATTTGGGATTTCGAGCTTTGCCTCAGGGTCTGCCATTCTCACTAACACTACTTCCGATACAGTTGCTCGATCAAGCCGCTTTTTTCGATCTCTTTAGAAAAGCTCGCGTCGACAAAATCCGCTGGAGACATGGTTTTCAACTTCGCATCGTTCTCTCGATCGAGCACCGCTTGCAGCGCCTTGTCGTTGGGTCCCGGCAATCGTTCCAATAAATCGACTTGTTCATCGTAAAGATAGGCCGCTTCCTCCATGTTCAAACCGCCGAAGTATTTTTGCAGCAACACGATCGAGCCGGCGCGGTTAGTTTTGAGATAATGCACCGCTTCGACAAATGAGCGCATCAGCCGCTCGACAACAGTTCTCTTGCGCTGAATATAACCGCGCGTGGTCGCGAAGGTGCCGGAGGGCGAGAGAATCTTGAGCTCCACAGCGCTGGTGAGCAGACGCGCTCCGGCGCGTTCCGCGGTGAGCGCCGCGAGCCCGGCCAACGCACCGACTTCCAATTTTCCCGCGACCATGGCGGCAGCGACCTGCGGATGGCCGCCCAGTTGAAGAATCGTCACATCTCGGTCCGGCCGGAGTCCGACCGTCGCCAGCGCGTTGCGCGTAAAGGTGTCGGCCTCGGAACCAAACTGCGACACGCCGATGGTCGCGCCTTTCACGTCTTCGAGACGGCGGATTTTCGAGTTCCGGCCGACAATCAATTTCTGGCTGGAAAGATTAGCCGCTGCACCGAGTATCGCCACATCCGCACCGCGGATGCGCGCGCGAGTGAGCGCCGTGACACCGGCGAACACGACTTCAACATCGCCGGAGATCAGCGTCTGGACCAAGCGTGGGCTGCCAGTGATCAGCAGAATCTCGGCGACCAGATCGTGTTTCGCCAAAATTCCCAGCTCCTTGGCTACCCACGGCAGCGACAAGGTGATGCTCGGACTCACGTACGCCATGCGCAGCTTATCGGCGGCACAAACCGATCCGCGAGAGGTGAAAAGAATTGCCGTGATCAGCAAAGCGCGGACAAAAGCCCGATGCACAATTTTCACGCGGCCATAGGCTGACATATCGAAATTAACAGTCCTTTCTGCGCTGTCGCAGGGCTGTCAACGTTATCACAAAGTATTGTCGCATCATTAACTAGTTGGTCAGCAAATCCTTCAGCCGCTCGACCACCTCACGGGGCTGAGCTATCGCTTCCTTGGCAAGGCTTTCAAGCTCCTCACCCCGAATGGTTTCGACTTCCAGTTGTTTCTTCGCCGCTTCCGCCAGCAGAGCCGGATCGTTCAGCGCTCTGACGAAGGCATCGCGAAACATCTTTGTCCGCTCGGGGGGCAACCCCGGCGGCGCGGCGATGGGCCAGGAGCCGAAGCGTCCGGCGTCGAGAAAGACCGCGGTCAAACGGCGGCTCGCCTCCGGGGTCTTGTATTGATCCATGAGTTCGTAAATCGTCGGCACGTCGGCGAGCCGGGCGTCACGTTTGTTTCCGGTCTGAATCAGCACGCGCACGAAGTTCTTCTTGCGCCAGGTGTGAAACGGTTCGCGGCCGAAATAAACCGAGAGCGACGTGGAGTTGCATTGCACTTCGCCCTTCTCGATCGCCAAATCGACTTCACCGCCGCCCGGATAACCGGTAACGATTGCGAGCTTGAGGCCGAGAGCTTCCTCGAACAGCTTAGGCAGTATATAGCCGCTATTGCCGCGCCCCGCCGTGCCACATTTCGGCGCCTCGGCGGCCCTGCGCAGATCGGCGATGGTGGCATAGGGATTGTCGGCGCGGATGTAGAATAACCGCGTCGCCGGCGTCGAGCTGCCGATCCAACTGAGCTTGGGCCAGTCGAACTGTACTTCCTTGCGGCCGATGAGCTGTTCGAAGTAGAGCGCCGCGTTGAACGTCGCCAGCGTCAAACCGTCGGGTTTGGCGACACCATAGAGATAATTGACCGCCACCATGGAGCCCGCGCCGGGCATCGACTGCACGATGAAATCGGGATTACCGGGAAGATATTTTTTCACGTAAGGCGAAACTGTTCTGGCCCAGATGTCGTGGGTGGTGCCGGCGGGATAGCCGACAATCAGTCTGATACTCTTGCCCTCGAAGAACGACGATTGGCCGGCCACGCCGGCAATATCGCAGCAAACCACCGTGACAGCGGCTAAAACGACCTTCGAGACTTTCCATCTGGATAACAACATGAGATCTCCCGCGCTCAGTAAGGCTTCATGGTTTTGCGCCATTCGTCTTGGTAATGCTGGAGTTTCTCCAAATAGATTGGCCAATCGATCTCGCCGTAACGCAACTTGCGCAGCCGCTCGTTAGCGAGGACCACGTCGGTGCGGCCGACGCTGACGCCGACTTCGTTGGCGTAATAGTCCTGGACCTCCTTGGAAAGAATGTAGTCGATCCACAACTTGCCGGCGTTGGCATGGGGCGCGCGCCGTGCCAGCGCCAAAGCGTTGGGCGGATTGGGAAACAGCGGCTCAATGGCGACCCAATCCACTGGCGCGCCTTTCCTGCGAATCTCTTCGCCGGCGGCGATACGCATGGTCGGCGCCATCGCCCACTCGCCGGCGGCGAGCAGCTCCGCCGCCAACTGCCGGCCGCGGCGGAATTCGACATTTTGCTTGGCCAGAGCGCGGATGAATTCCGCCGCTTTCTTTTCGCCCATCACATGGACTAACACCATGTACCAGTCATCATCGGTCTGGTCCAAGCCGATCTGCCGTTTCCATTTTGCCATGAGCAGATCGTCATAACTTTTCGGCACGTCAGCCGGCGCCACCAGCTTGCGATTGTAGCCGATGACCGCAATGGTCGAGTACTGCGCCGTCCACAAGCCTTGCTTGTCCTTGTAGCTTGGGCGAATCGACTTTCGCTCTGGCGACTCGTAGACTGCAAAATGGCCTTTCTTGGCCGTCCAATACATCTCCGAACCGCTCAAGTTGACGACATCGACGACATGACGCCCCGCGGCGGCTTCGGTATCGAAACGCTGGGCGATCTTTTCCGCGCCGGCGCGGTAGTACTCGACCTTGATAAACGGATATTTCTTATTGAACCCCTGCACCAAGCGATTCATCACCGGCGCCTGGGTCGTCGCGTAGGTCAGCAGTTCCTTTTCCGCCTTGGCGCCTTCGACGATCTGCGCCATCGTCTGGGCTGAAGACACCGCTGGATTCGTAAACAACAACACTAACAAGATGACAAGCTGAATCATGGTTGCGCTCCTGACCATTTTGATACTAATCAAGGCGTCGACGGTTTGTAAACCCAAAAACATCTCACCGCAGAGACAAAATGCACGCCGGCAAGTTTCAAACCCCATGTCTTACCTCTGCGAACTCTGTGTCTCTGCGATGAATCCGTATTTTTCCTAACTCGTTTCCGACAATAGTGATTAAAATTCGAAACTGCGTCCCGACCGCCTTGACACCCCAGTTTCATCCAAGTAAGAATCGCGACGAATCGAATTTCATTTCGCTCTGAGGAATTTCATGGCAACACCGACAGGACCGTTGACCGGCTACCGCGTGCTCGACTTGGGCGGGCCGCTGAGCCTGCACTGCACCAAGCTTTTGGCCGACATGGGCGCCGACGTAATCAAAATCGAAGCGCCGTCGGGCGACGAATCGCGCCGCGTGCCGCCGTTCAAAGACGACACGCCGCACCTGGAAAAAAGTCTGTATTTTCTTCACTTCAACACCAACAAACGCGGCATCACGCTTGATGTGGAGAAGCCCGACGGCCGGGCGATCGTGCTCGAACTATGCAAAAAAGCCGACGTGATTATCGAAACCTTTCGGCCATCGCGCGCCAAGGAATTGCGACTGACTTACGAAGATTTGAGCGCGGTCAATCCGGCGTTGATCGTCGCTTCGATCACGCCCTTCGGCCAAAACGGTCCATGGAAAGACTACAAAGCCAACGACATGGCCGGCATAGCGCTCGGCAATCTGCTTTACCTCGCCGGCGAGCCGGGCGAGCCGCCGCTACAGCCGCCGGGAGAAATCGCTTACGGCATGGCGTCGACCTATGGCGCCTTTGGCATCGCGGTGGCGCTTTATCACCGCCTCGACAGCGGCAAGGGCCAGCATATAGACGTGTCGATGCACGAATGCGGCGGTCACATCGCCGGCTACTTCATTCCCAACTACGGTTACACCGGCGACAAACCGGCGCGCGCGTCACGCAAAGGCGAGGAGACTGACCTTTACGATCCGTACAAGACCAAGAATGGCTACGCGCGCATTTTCATCATCCCCGTCGAGCAATGGCGCCGTTTGGTCGAGTGGATGGGCAGTCCGCCGTCGATCTCCGGACCGGAGTTCGAAAAGATGGCCTACCGGCGCAAACATCCCGAAATCGTCGTCGGCGCCGTCGCCGAGTTCTGCGCGAAGCACACCAAAGAGGAACTATACGAAGAAGGCCAGAAACGCCGCATCGCCGTAACGCCGATCAACACTGCAGGGGAGTTCGTTGAGATGGAGCAAACCAAAGCGCGCGGCCTATTCGTCGACATGGACCATCCGGTGGTCGGCAAATATAAACAATTCGGCCCCGTGCCGCGGCTGATGGAAACCCCCGGTAACATCTACCGCCCCGCGCCGCTGTTGGGCGAACACAACCAGGAAATCTACGTGGGCGACCTCGGCATGAATAGCGACGACCTCGTCGCTCTACAGGCCGAGGGCGTGATCTGAATTCGATCATGGGAACTCACCACGAAGACACGAAGGACACGAAGAGAAGCTAAAGTGGGAAGTGGATTTTGACCCGTTATCTAACAGAGTCATCGGCTGTGCCATCGAAGTGCATCGTGAGCTCGGCCCCGGATTGCTCGAATCCGCATATGAACAATGCCTCGCTGCAGAACTCAGTCGAGCGGGAATTCCGTTCCAAGTTCAGGTTGACTTACCAGTAAGCTACAAAGGGACAAGGCTAGATTGTGGTTATCGAATTGATTTGTTGGTTGATCAGCGACTGATCGTGGAACTGAAGAGCATCGAGCAATTACTAAAGATCCACGAAGCGCAGATCTTAACGTATATGAAACTAGCGAAGGTTAACGTAGGGCTGTTGATGAATTTCAATGTACCGGTTTTGAAGAAAGGCATTAAGCGTTTTCTATTATCCTAAATCTGACCTTCGTGCCCTTCGCGTCTTCGTGGTGAAAGGAATTTTGCAATGTCAAAGCTGCCCCTTGAAGGCATTCGCGTCATCGAACTGACCACCGGCGCCGCCGGTCCCACCGTCGCCCGCGTGCTCTGCGAGTTCGGCGCGGAAGTGATCCGTTGCGAGACCCGTCTGCGCGGCGACGGCCATCGCGGCGAAGACCCCAAGCTGTGGAACAAGAAGCCCGACTTCATGAAATTGCAACGGGGTAAAAAGTCCTTCACCGTCAACATGTCGACGCCGAAGGGGCGCGAGCTGGTCAAAGAGCTGGTGAAAAAGTCCGACGTGCTAGTGGAAAACTTCGGCCTGGGCATCTTGGAGAAGTGGGGCCTCGATTGGCCCGACTTGCAGATGATCAACCCGCGGATGATCTTGATCCGCGTCAAAGGCATGGGTTGCTCCGGGCCCCACGCCGCCGATCTCACCTATGGCCCCAACGTCGGCAACACCATGGCGACGACCTATTTGTGGAATTACCCGGGCGCGACCACGGCCACCGCCGAGCCGCGCACACAGCACCCCGATTTCATGGGCGGGGTCACGGGCGCTTTCGGCGTTGTCCTAGCGTTGATTGAACGGAAAAAAACCGGCCGCGGCCAATGGATCGACAACGCCCAGCAAGAGATCGGCGCCGCCCTGCTCGGCCCAAGGTATTTGGAATACACCGTCAACAAGCGCGAACCTCAGCCCGAAGGCAACCGCAGTCTGGTCGCCTCGCCCTACGGCCCGTATCAATGCAAAGGCAACGACCGCTGGTGTGTGATCGCCGCCTACACGCAGGACGAATGGGAACGCCTCGCCGGTCTGTTGGAAAATTCGGGGCTCAAGCGCAGCGCCAATTTCGCCACCCATTGGCAGCGCGTGCGTCACAAAGACGAACTCGACAAGTGGGTGACCAGCTGGACCCTGCAGCATGATCCTTATGAAGTGATGGAGCTGGTCCAAAGCGTCGATGTCTGCGCCGCCGTCGTGCAAGACGTCGAAGATCAGTTCAAGAACGACAAACAGTACGCCGCCACGGGCTTTCTCGTCAACCTCACCGAGCCCGAAGCCGGCGATGTCGTCACCGAGAACGTGCCCATGCGTATGTCGCTCACACCGGGCAAAGTCCGCGGTGTTGCGCCGCTCATGGGCGAGCACACCCACGAGATCGCCCGCAACCTACTCGGTCTCAGCGACGACGAGATCAAGAAATTGGACGAAGAGAAGGTGCTTTATTAACAATTGATAATGGATAATTGAAAATTGACAATGAAAGCCGAAATTGCTCGAAACCGGTCCGAAATTTTCCATTTTCAATTATCCGTTATCCATTTCTAACAGGAGGAACACATGGCCGAACCAGGACCCCTTTGTATTTACGAGAAGCGCGATCCCCATATTGCGATCATCAAGCTCAATCGCCCGGAGAAAAAAAATGCCATCAGCCGCGACCTTTATTGGGCGCTCGATGCGGCCTGGCAAAAAGCCAAAGCCGACGACGATGTCTGGTCGATTATTTTAACCGGCAGCGCGGACGCGTTTTGCGTCGGCGGCGATCTAAAAGAAAACATCGCCTTCGCCAGAGGTGAAATGACCGGACCGCGCTCCGGCCCGCGCGGCTATTCGAGCCTGCGCCCGTTGCAAATGCACAAACCGATCATCGCCGCGATCAATGGCTACGCGGTCGGCGGCGGTTTCAGCTTGGCGCTGTCCTGCCATATCCGCTACTGCGTGCCGGCATCGAAATTCGGCTGCTCGGAAGTGCGCTGGTCCCATTTGGCTGCCTGGCCGAGTTATGTCGGCCAGCTGCCCAGCGGCTGGGCCTACTGGTTCGCTCTTACCGGCCAAATGATCGACGCCGACACCGCGTTCCGTCTCGGACTGGTGCAGAAGATCTGCGAGCCGGACAAGCTCGATCGACGACTGCGTCGAGCTAGCGACTACCATCAACCGCAACGGCCGGCTGATTGCGCAGCACTCCATCGAGTTCATCGAAGACAAGTTTCTCTACGAATTACAGGGGTGGGAAAAGGGTTTCGAAGTGCATCGGGAATTCTACGCCCACCTGCGCAACAGCAAGGACTACGACGAAGGCTCAGCCGCCTTCTCCGAACGGCGCAAACCGGAATTTTCGCAAGAGTATTACAACGAAAAAACCAAATTGCCCGGCGTCCCCGAGCCGGTTAAGAAGTAGTTGACAGAAGCGTCAGCGAAAACGGCTGGAGCAATTGGACGGTTCCAAACGTTCCAATTGTTCCAGCCGTTCCAATCGTCTCGTTCAATCATTTCCCAATCCATCACTGGCGACGCCAACTGGGCCTCGCCTGAACCGGACCCGCTTTCCAGTTCGGATTTTATGGTTGGAACCTTTCGAACAGCTGGAACTATTGGAACGCAATCTTACTCAATCCCAAGAGTTTTGATTAAATCGAGCAGATGAGTCTTGTGCAGGCCGAGAACTCTCGCAGCAGCGGCACGATTGCCGTTGGTATGGGCCAAAGCTTTGACGACACACGCGCGTTTGGCGGCTTCCAGGGCATGACGATAGGACAGATCATCCGATGGGCAGTCCAGCGCCTTTGGCCGCGTTTTGCCCCGGTAAATCGCTGAGCACGATATCCGCGCCTTGGCCGAGCACAACCGCGCGCTCGATCACATTCGCCAATTCGCGAACGTTGCCTGGCCAATCATACACCAGTAGTTTTTCCTCAGCCTCGCGCGCGATTTCTGTCACTTGTCTTTTGGTTTCCGCAGCAAAGCGGCTGAGAAAATATTTGGCCAGAACCAGAATGTCTTCTCTTCGTTCACGCAGCGGCGGAAGCGTGATTGGAATCACGTTGAGACGGTAGAAAAGATCTTCGCGAAAGCGTCCCTCTTTGATTGCGCTCGACAAGTCACGGTTGGTCGCGGCGACGACACGAACATCGACGCGAATCGGCTGCGTCCCGCCGACGCGCTCGAACTCCCGCTCCTGGAGAAATCGTAATAACTTGGTTTGCAGCTCGGCCGAGATATCACCGACTTCGTCGAGAAACACGGTGCCGCCGTGCGCCAGTTCCAGCTTGCCTTTCTTGAGCTGGCTCGCTCCGGTAAACGCTCCTCTTTCGTGTCCGAAGAGCTCGCTCTCAAGTAGATCTTTCGACAGACCGACGCAATTAATGGCGATGAACGGCTCGTGTTTTCTGTCACTCCAGTTGTGAATTGCCCGGGCAAAAACTTCCTTGCCCGTCCCGCTTTCTCCCAAAAGCAAGACTGTTGATTTGCTGGCGGCCGCTTTGCGCGCGGTTTCGATCGCTTCACGCATCTTCGGGCTTTCGCCGCCGATCAGCCGATAGCGTTGTCCCGCTTCTTTGGCAAAACTTTCCAAGCCTCTCCTGAGCCGCTCACGCTCCAAAGCCTTTTCCACGGTGAGCGCGACATGATCCAGATCGAAGGGCTTGGTGATGAAATCGTAAGCGCCCTGTTTCATCGCCTGCACCGCCCGTTCGATCGTGCCGTAGGCGGTGATCATGATGACGGTGGTTTCGCTTTCGCGCTGCCGAAGTTCCTTGAGCACCTCGAGGCCGTTCTTAATCGGCATTTCGATATCAAGCAGGATTAAATCCGGCGCGGCGGCTTCCACGCGATCCAAACATTCCTGGCCATGGCTTGCGGTAATGATCCTGGCGCCGAGGCTGGTGAGCGTATCCTTCAGGATGTCGCGAATATCGCCGTCGTCATCGGCGATGAGTATGGTTCCGTGGAGAGGTTTCATCGTAGCTTAGTCGAGATTGCTACTAATGTTTACGCGGGAATCGGCCTGCCTCGACCCGGATACCGGCAAGGTGAAATGAAAAATGCTGCCGCGGTTCCGCTCCGATTCAAGCCAAATCTTTCCGCCGTGCAATTCTACCAACGCTTTGGAAATGGCAAGCCCGAGGCCGGTGCCCTTCGGCTTTGCTCCCCCGACATCGGCAATCTGATAAAACTTATCGAAGATCCGGTCTTTTTCGTCCAGGGGAATGCCCGGTCCGTTGTCAGCAACCGACACTCGAACCCATTCGCCATCAATTATCGCCGAGACAGCCACTCGTCCGCCCGTTGAGATAAACTTCACCGCATTGCCGATCAGATTGGTCAAAATCTGTGTAATCTTGTCGCGGTCTGCCCACACGAGCAATGAGCTTTCCGGAATCGTCGCCTGAAGCACAATTTCTCTTTCGGTTGCGAGCGGCTTCAAGGTCTCGACAACTTCGTGCACAAGACCCGCAAGTGACACCCGCTCGGCTTGCAGCTCGATCTTTCCTTCCTCGATCCTCGAGAGATCCAGAACATCATTGATCAGCCCGGCGAGACGATGCGTGTTCGAACGCACACGTGCGAGGTAATGTGTTTGTTTTTCGTTGAGCGGTCCGGCCACTTCGCGGAGCAGCAAATCGATGGCGCCTTTAATCGCGGTGAGCGGCGTTCTCAGCTCGTGGGAAACGTTGGCAACAAAGTCCGATTTCAATCGGTCCAGCTCCTGCAGCCGCTCATTGGCGACTTCGAGCTGGCGGTTTTTGTTCTGAATCTCTTGGAAGAGGCGAACATTTTCGATCGCGATCACAGCCTGATCGGCAAAGGTTTCGAGAAGCGCGATTTGCCGGTCCGAAAACGGTCGGACTTCCATTCGGCGGATCATGATCACTCCGATGGGATTGCCCTGGCATAGTAGCGGTGTCGCAAGAACCGTTCGCGTATTATGTTTTCTCAAGAAGCCCGCCCGCAACTCACTCTCTGGAACCGCATACAAATCATGGACGTGAATCGTCTGCCCATTGATGACCGCTCGGCCAGGAATCGACTGACTGTCGACAGCTCGCGGTCCCCTGCCGATGTCTCCAGGCAGAGGTCCGTAGTCGGCCACGCCTCTGATCCGATGACCGTCATAACGATAAATCAAGGCGTCGTTCGCCTCGCATATTCGAGCGGCGTTCTCGGCCACCGCATTAAGAACAGGCTGAAGGTCGGTGGGCGAGCTGGCAATCACGCGCAAAATTTCGCTCGTGGCGGTTTGCTGGGCAAGGGACTCAGCAAGGTCATGGTTTCTTGCATCTATCTCTCGAAACAGCTGGCCATTCTCAAACGCCCTCGCCGCTTGGTCAACGAAAATCTTGACCTGAGCTATCTCTTTATCGGAAAACGGGAGTACTTCCGTTCGGCGCATCAGAATCACGCCCATGGGGACCCCTTCATGCAACAACGGCATGGCCAATGACGTGCGCACCCCGTAGGCGAGCCCTTCGGCCTTGGTGAGCGGAAACTCGTCCCCTGCCTGAACGTCATGTACATGAACGGTTTGCCCATCGACGAACGCACGGCCAGGCACGGAGCGGCGGTCATCGATCGGCGGGCCAGATTCTCCTTTTTTCGAAGCTGTCGGTATCGCGCCATAATGCGCGACATGTCGAAGCGCGCCATTTCTCTTGAGAAAAATAATTGCGTCGCTATCGCCGCAAACTCGCGCTGCGTTCTCCGCCAAAGCTTCAAATAACCATGGCTTAATCCCCCGCTGGCTCCAAAAACCCCTTTCTGCTTCAGCCATCCCTGCTGTTTCCTTTCGATTTTCTGATTCTGCTGTGTAAAGGTTTTCCCGTCAACAGTGGGTTCAGCCGGAGGAGGAATCTTATCACCGAGGCGCCTGTCTGAGGATCGAGAGATCCGCTACGTGGCTCGTGGCCCTGATACCAGGGTTTGTCTCCAAGAAATACACGACATACAGATCGCTCATAGCTTCATCGGCTGCCGCCGGGCTATTCCAGCCCTTTTTGCTGCAACCATTCCCGCTGCTTTGCTTCGATTTCCTGATTGTGCTGCCGGAAGTTTCTCTCGACGCTAGCTTCATCCACACGAATCTCATCGCCGAGGCGTTTCATCTGCCGGTAATCAAAGCCATCCAAAATCTTGAGAGCAAGCTCGACCCAACTTGAGGAACTGACTTTCCACTGCTTAGCCCCGGAGGCTGCGCTCGCAAACCCGGGCGAACCCCAGTAACCAGGCCAGTTACTCGCTTTTGCGATCTCGACGCGATGCTTCCGATCGCGTGCCGGGAGTGGCTCCGCATTCTTGTAAGACGGATTAACCAAATCAGGCCGCAGGAAAAGAATGGTGCTGGTCTCACCTACCCCGGCATGATCGTCTCGTTGTTCTTCTTCGCTGCGCGTGTTTGGCCGGAGTTCGGGTCCAAGGAGCGCCCGCAGATTAATCATGTGCCCGCCGTAACTGCCGTGAAAGTAGTCGCCGGCCTGATTGAGAACCCGATTGTGATCCAAGCCGCCGTGCGACTGCACCACAAAGATCCAGCGAAAGCCCTGCTCGCCTAGCTCCGTTGCCAGGTCCATAAAGATAGCCCGTAGCGTTGAAGGACGGACGGTGTAAGAGCCGGGGAAAACGTATTTCTGGCCAAGGATATTGGCTCCGACACTACCCAAAGGAATGAGAGGAAAAATCAGCACTTTCCACCCTGGCCTTTCTACAATCGCATTGGCAAGGTCTACGGTACGTCGCTCGGCTGAATAGCCGTCCGAAAACGACGGCAGATACGGGCCGTGCTCTTCGAGGATACCGACGGGGAGAAGCACGACCGTCTTCTCCCGATCGAGCGCCTTGATCTGTTCCGTGTTCATTTCCTTAATGTTGTAGATCTGGGCAAACGCGTGGCTGATAAACAGCGTTAATCCAGTGAAAAGCAGACAAATCAGGTGCGAGACGACACGTACCGTGCGGGAATTCATGGCCTGATCTCCTTTCCAAAGGGACGCGCCTTAGGTGGACGGTGCTTGAGAGGGCCAACGCTGCGCCTCAGCCGCTGCCCGGAAGCCGCAGCGACGCACAGCGGACGCTGAAGGCGTCGGCTGCAGGCGGTTGTTCGGCAGCTCGGTCGCGCCTATTGTCGAGCTGGTAGCTGAGCCCCTCATTGTATGACCCGGTCTGCCCGCTTGAGCACCTCTGGCGGGATCGTGACGCCAATCTCCTGCGCCGTCTTGAGGTTGACGATGAGCTCGGGGCGCACGACGACCTCGAAAGGCAGGTCGGCGGGCTGCGCCCCTTTGACAATCCGGTCCACATAGGCCGCCAGGCGCCGCGCCGCCTCGGTGACCCTGGTGCCATAGCCGAGCAGCCCCCCTGCGTCCGACGAGCCGCCCCAAAACAAGGTGGGCAACCGCTGCTGCGCCGCCAGCTCGGCAATCCGTTTGCGATGGGTTGCCGTCGCGGGCAGGTCCAGGACCAGGAGCGCGTCGGCGTGCTCTCTCCTAATGGCCTGGAAGACTGCCTCCAGATCCGGGCTAGCCCCAGCAATCGTGAGACTCTGCGGCTGCAGACCCAATGCACGTGCCTGCTCTGCATGCCCCCTCACGTCCCGCACCGCTTGATCCCCGAGGAGCGCCACACGCGCCAGCCCAGGCACCACCTCCTTCAGGAGTTCGAGCTTCTTCCTGGCCTCCTGCGGGTCAAAGGTGGTGAGCCCCGTCAGGTTGCCACCGGGCCGCTCCGCGACTAAATTTAACGGGGTCGATCACCACCGCCATCACGATGGGAATGGTCGTCGTCGCACTCTTGGCCGCCCGCGCCACCACTGCACCGACGCCGACGATGATGTCCACCTTGAGCCCCACCAGTTCGGCAGCCAAGGCGGGGAGCTGGTCGATCCGCCCGTCTGCCCAGCGCGTTTCGATGACGACGTCCCGGCCGTCGACATAGCCGAGTTCGTCAAGGCCCTGCCGGAATTCCCGCAACGGGCCATAGGGCGTGGCGGGCGTGGGGGCAGGGCCAGTGCCGAGAAACCCCACACGCGTCATCTTTCCCGGCTGCTGCGCCTCGGAGAGGGCAACGCCAAGGACGCTTCCAAGAGCGAGTATCACAGCGCACGTGGCTTGCTTGAAGTTCACGGAAATCCCTCCTTTCTATCCCACCTGCAACAAACCCTAGGCAGGGCTGCCGAACTTATATTTACCGTTGAGTTCGGTCAGATAGCCGGAAATCACTTCTTCGATCTTGCGTTTTATTGATTGGCCCTTTCCCTCGATTGACTCCTGAGCGGACGAGTAGCCCGTGAAGGGCAACAACGCTACGAAAAATAATAGAGTGAGTCGTTTCATGGTTTTTCCTATCTTCAACATAGCCTCGACACCCGTGTTGGTGCAGGCCCTAACTCCGTTGCTTAACGCCGGCATCGCGAGTTTACCGCTCATCAAAATGACCTCGACTGCCACGCCCTGGTTCGTCACGAAACCCTTCTTGTACGCTATTGGATATGTCATATAGGCGGCGTTCGGCTCGGGAATCGCGATGCGGATCTTCTCTGCCGCGTACGCTGAGAAGTGAAAAAACAAAATCAAGCAAAGCCGAAAGGATGATTTTCATGAATTACCTTTCCTTGTTATTTGATTCCAAGTTCCCTCTGCGCCTCCCTGAGAATGGAGAGATCCGCGACGTCCTTCATTGAAACATCGCGACTTACCTTGGCCGCTTTCTTTGCTTCTTCAATCACTAAACCCATGCCGTCTTCGGGGCAGTTTCCATCCTCACTCAACGCCGGCAAAAAGGCTTCATAAGTAGCCGCAGCGACATCCTTGTCGATCCGCATCCAGTCCATGAGGACTTGCACTGTGCCTTCTCGATTTGATCGGATGTATCGATTGGCTTCGATTCCTGCCTTAATCACCCGCTTAATTTCGTCGGGTCTTCGCTTAATCTTGCTTTCGTTCACTATAAGCCCGACCTGAGGATAGCTGAAAAATTCGTAGCTTCGAGCTATCACATGGAACCCCATTTTTTTCGCATAAAAGTCCCAGGGCGGAGGCACCACCATCGCAGCGACTATTCCCTGTTTCAGCGCCGCGAGCCGGGCCTCGTTGGCACCCACAGCCAAGAGTTTTATGTCTCTTCCCGCATCGAGACCGAAATGCTTGGCGATTAGCTGCAATGCTCCGGAATTGGTGCTCCCGAACGAGCTGACAGCCACCGTTTTTCCTTTGAGATCCTGCACCGAATTGATGTCAGGACGGCTAACCACCATGAGGCTGGAGCGCGGCAGATAACAGGCGACGATCTTGAGAGGAAAACCTGCGACCGTCCCTCGAACGCCAACCGGAAGCCCTGTGTGGTAATCAATATCGCCGTTATTGAGCGCAGGTACCGTCAGCGTGCCCCGCATCAAAAGAACGTCGGCTGCGAAGCCCTGATGAGTCAAGAAACCTCTTTTCTGCGCCAATGGAAAAGTCATATAAGCGGCATTCGTGTCGGGAACCGTGATCCTGATTTTTTCTGCCGCTTCGGTGCATACGCAGATGTTTAACAACAAGGAACACAACAGGAATATTTTCATGCCGCACCTCCCGTCGCTTTGGCTCTGGCAATTTCGTCGGCGCCGTATCGATACGCACGGAATACGCGATTGTTCGACCCAGCGCGGTCTTCACCGAAGTAGGGATTGACATATTCCCAAACCAGTTCTCCGTCCGTCGTGACCTCAAACAACCGTCCAAAGTACCCCTCGCAAATCAACGTGTTGCCGTTAGGCAGTCGCTGCGCGTTTGAAATCCTCGGACTGAAAAAATCGCTGACTCTTTTCTCTTGATACTTCCAAACGATTTGCTTCGTCGACAATTCGACTTCAATGACCCGTGAGAATGGCATCGGGTGATCGAGACGGTGCGGGCCGTTGTCGAAAAGTAAAAGGTTGCCGTTCGGCAGCGGCGTCGGCGCGTGTTGGCCAGCTAAAGGCGGCGCTCCGAGCTTCCAAACAATCTTTCCGGTCTTTCTGTCAATGATGATGACCGTCGAAATCGTGCGAAAGCTCACAACGATGTCGCCATTCGGCAATTCCGCCACGCCATTTCCATGCGTCCACTCGTCGCGCCGCTCTTGCGCTGCAGTGATTACGTCGATTTCTGGATCGAGATGCTCCCAACTCCGCCATTCCCAAATGATTCGGCCTTCAACCGTCATCTCAACGAGATAATCCGCGTACATCTCGCCGCCGTGCTCGGTGGCCGCCATGCCGCCCTTTATCTTCGAAACGAAATCTTGCGGCAGCCGTGCCAGGCAAAGGAGCAATACATTCCCGTTCTGCAATAGTATGCCGTCGTGATGGTGATCGGAATGGCGTACTTCCCACAAGACGCGCCCATTCCAATCGGCTTCGAGCGCGGCACCGCCTTTCCACGGTTGCCGGTCGATAAATCGAGTCGAATCCTCGGCGATCTTGCCATTGTAAAAAAGGGTTCCCCGCTCGGTCAGATAACCGTAGTTACCCGGAGGATAAGGCATCTGCCAGGTGTGAACGACCTTGCCATCGATGTCGATCAGATAAATCTTGCCTCCGTCACTTAGTGGAGCGAACAATGTAAATCCAGGACAGGCGCGCTCGGCATCACACGCGCGTAAGCCAAGACCCGAACGTTTGAGTTTGATCTGTTCAGCAGGTGCCATATTTCCATCTTCTGGAAAAAAACGAGTGTAGGGGCTGACGCAAGCATAGCGCAATGGCCATGCCACGAATGCCGGCGTGACACTCCGCGTGCGTAAATGGTTATGCGAACAGAAGAACCGCCGCTGGCGAGGTACCGCAAGAGAGGGGCAAAGTGTCGACCACAGGGTAGTCTTTCCTCTACCCCTAGTAGTGAAAAGTCTACGGTGGTCACACCCAAGCTTGTATATCGAACGAACGGAAACAGCGAAGACTGCGACAAAGGCGCAAAGGTATTCGTCGCTTGGAGCTAAACCGGAATTCTCCGCAGAATATTACAACGAGAAAACCAAGCTGCCCGGCGTCCCCGAGCCGGTTAAGAAGTAGTTGACAGAAGCGTTAGCGCAAACGGCTGGAGCAATTGGACGGTTCCAAACGTTCCAATTGTTCCAGCCGTTCCAATCGTGACCACCCCGGGATTTCCCGCGAATTCATAACCGAATCTGGAACCCGTGGAACTGCTGGAACGATTGGAACCAACGCTATCTGCTACCCATTAGCGACTTCGTCATAAGAAGGCTCCGGCATCCCGGCCTTCCAAGTCGGGTCGCGCAGTTCCAAACGATTGCCGCTGGGATCGAAGAAATAGAGCTCCCGCCCTGGGAAGTAGCCGCCCTTGCGATAATAAAGCTCCTCGATCTTCACGTTCTTTTCCTTGAAAATTTTGCACGCCTGGGGAATCGTCTCCGGCGCCACCGTAAACGAGTGATGCACGTTGCGTTCCTCGACGTGGGCCTTGTCGACGTCCTTGGAACGCTCACAGAGCAAAATGTTGTGGTCGCCGACGTTGAAGCAAGACATGCCCGAATTGCCGAGCCGGCCGAGATGCTTGAGCCCCAACAGATCGCCATAAAATTTCTCCGACTCGTCCAAATTGTTCACCGGAATCGACCAATGTGTCACGCCCTCGATTTTGAGTTGTCCCATAAAGACCTCCTTTTAATGAAGCATATTTGCGCCAAACGCCATAGAAGTGTCAAGCCTAAGAATGACATCAGTTGTGCACGCGAACCCATCCAAACGATTTGAACGGCTTGAACCTTTTGAACGACTGAAACTCGGCCATGGACTATCCCGACCAGATGCCGGGCGAAAAACTCCATCGCCTTGGGCCACGAAAGCGCCGCGGCGTGGGGGCGGTAATTTCTCGATCCGGAGTTGACGAAGGCGTGCGCCGCGCCGGCGTAGGCGTGAAACTCGTGCGGCTTGCCGAACTTGGTCAGTTCGGCGTCGAGTTTACGCATGTCCTCCGGCGACGGATTTTGATCCTCGGCGCCGAAGTGGCCCTGGATCGGACAATTGATTTCGCGGGTGCGGTCGAAGGGTGTCGGTCCGCCTTCACCGTAGGGCACCATCGTGCTGCTGCCGTAAAACATCACGCCGGCTTTCAAGTCCTTGCTCGCCGCCGACAAGAGATAGACCAACCGTCCGCCCATGCAGAAGCCGACGATGCCCAACCGGCTGCCGTCGACCTGTATATGATTTTTGAGAAAGCCGATGGCGCCTTCGATGTCGCGAATGATCGACGGGTCGCGCAGGCGCGCCTTGCGCGTTTCGTTGTCGTCTTTGCAGTCCGGTCCGTCGCGATGATAAAGGCTCGGCGCCACCGCCGCGTACCCCAGCTGCGCGAACATCTTGGTGGTATCTTTGATAAAATCCTCCAGGCCCGAGCGCCCGTGAACGACGATGATCCCCGGCACGGTGCGTTCGCTCGCGGGTAAATTGACGTAAAGCGGCATGTCACTGTTATCAACTCTTACCGTCTCCCAATTGTTAGGCATAATGTACCTCCGGTAGCATATTCTTCGTAAGTAACCACGGGCCATGATCACCCGTCAACTGGGGATTGCCGCCAACGTGCAGATAGTGATAAAACCACTCTGTCAATCCAAAATCCAAAATCGAGAATCCAAAATAACAAGATGCTGTCTCCAGAAGAAAATGCCTTGCTCACTAATACCGGCGCCGGCACGCCGGGAGGAAATTTGTTACGCCGCTATTGGCACCCGGTCGCCCTTGTCAAAGAATTGCCGAGCGACGGTGCGCCGCTGCCGGTCAGGATCATGAGTGAAGATCTGGTGCTGTTCCGCGGCGACGACGGCCAACTCGGTTTGATCGGCCAATACTGCTCACACCGGCGCGCCGACTTGAGCTACGGGCGAGTAGAAAATGGCGGCCTGCGCTGTCTGTATCATGGCTGGTTGTTCGACCGCCAAGGCCGTTGCATCGAGCAGCCCTGCGAGCCGCCGGACCGGCGCTTCTGCGAAAAAGTGCACCACCCCGCCTACCCGTGCCAGGAGCGCGCCGGCGTTGTCTTCGCCTACATGGGACCGGGCGAACCGCCGCTCCTACCCGACTACGAACCGCTAGTCGCGCCAGCGGGCCATGTGTTGGTCTCCAAATTTTATCATGAGTGCAATTTCTTTCAGGCCAACGAAGGCAATCTCGATCCGAGCCATGTTTCCTATCTACACCGCCAAGCCAACGTGCCGGATAATTTGAAACGTACCGTGACCGGCACCGACGGTAAGCTGCCGCTGGCGCTCTATGACGCCGACATGGCGCCGCGCATCGACGCCGAAGAGACCGACTATGGCGTGCGTATCTTCTCGCTGCGCGATGTCGACGGCCGGACGTTTTTTCGCGTGACCAACTTCGTCTTTCCCAACAAGGCGACGATCCCGGGACCGATGTCCGGCGACGGCTACAATCTTTATTGGCATGTCCCCATCGACGACACGCACCATTGGCGCTACGACTTCGTGTTTCGCCGCAGCGCGCCCATGGAACCGCGCGACATCGAGCGCGATCGAGAAATCTTGGACGAGCTCGGCCCCGACTACCGGCCCAAACGCAATAAGGCTAACCGCTATCTGCAGGACCGCGAGGCGATGAAGACTTGGAGTTTCTCGGGCATGGGGCGGATCTTCAACGTGCATGACGTCGCCATCGTCGAAGGCTGCGGCGAAATCGTCGACCGCAGCAAAGAATTCTTAGGACCCAGCGACAAAGCGATCATCGTCGCGCGCCGCCAGCTCTTGCGGGCGATCCGCGACGTCGAAGCCGGCCGCGAAGGGCCGCACGTGATCCGCGAGCCGAACGCCAACCGCTTCCCGCAGCTCACCGTCGAGTCCGAAGTCCTCGCCCCCGGCGCCGACTGGCAAGAGCACTGGAAAGAAAGACTCAAGACTCTGCGTTGACCGGCCCTCAACCGACGCGCCACAATCGCAAAGGTTCGGAACGGTTGAAACTTCTGGAACCTTTGGAACGGTTGGAACTGATTTTTACGGCTTCCATTTCTCCGCCTTCAGCTCCGCATGAATCTTCCGGGCCATAGCGAAGTCAAAAAATCTGCCGATCGAAATATCCTTGCGCCCAACCCGCTCCAACAGCGGACTCATCACCCGCCGCTGCAAATCGTCGTTCAAAATTCCGTCCGGGGTCAGCGCCGGCTTGACCAAATCATAAACTTTGCCGGCTAAATCTTCCGACGACTTGGCGTTGCGCGCCAGGATCGGCACCGCGCCGCTGCGATTGGTCGAATAATAAATCAGCCCGCGGATTGTCGCCCGGAGAAACTTCTCGACCATGACAGGATCGGATTGCAACAAGCCGTCACGCGTGACGATGGCGCCTTGGAGTTGAATGATATCCGAGGCGATAAACGACACCAGCTCGCGAAAGCCCTGCTCGGCAGCGGTGATGTTATGCGGAAAAGTCATCATCGCCGCGTCGACGACGCCGGTGGACAGCGAACCCAGGCGCGTCGCGGTGGTGCCGATCGCGAGGATCGCCACTTCGCGATTCTCGTCCATGCCGTTTTTCTTGAGCCACTCGCGCAACGCCGAATCTCCCGCCGCGCCCAAGCTCGACACCGCGACCTTCTTGCCGCTCAGATCCTTGGGCGCGCGAATCGCCTGGCGCGAGTAAAGCCAGAACATCGGCTTGTGAAAGGTGCTGAGCAACACCTTCACCGGCGCGCCTTGCAAACCCGCTTGCAGCGCCGCCGTCGGCACTGTGGTGAAATCGACATTGCCGGTGATCAAAGCCTGGTTCGCCACTCCGCCACGCATCAACACCAGCTCGACTTCGAGCCCTTCCTTCTGGAAGTAACCGCGGTCGCGCGCAACATACAGCACGCTCTGCGACACGTCGACCACCGGAATGCCGACCGATACTTTGCGCGCGTGGGCCGGCACCGTCAAACCCAATAAAATCAAGAGAACAATGACAACGTTCATGAAATTTCGCACCTCAAATTTTGCTTAGAGCCAACTCGCTACACCGAGATATCGCCGGATGATACACGCAGCCCTAGGCAGCCTCAAGTTCAAACAACCTGCTTGCGGTGGAGAATGGCGAGAACTATGATCGTCGCTGACGTTACGCAACTTTCGGCTACAAACCGAAGATTTACAGGGGCATCGACTGGCAGTCGACTTTCACATTATCGTCATTCCGGCGAAAGCGGGAATCAGGCGACGGACAGAGTTCGTCATACCGTTGAAAAACGGTATCCAGATTTTCGGGATGGGATGGACCCCGGTTTTCACCGGGGTGACGATAGCGCGGGCATGACTTAAACTCACTTCCCCAGAAACGGAACCAACTATGCTCATCGACGCCCATGTTCATTTAGACAAGTACGGCGATTTACTGGACCGCGCGCTGCAAGAGATCGAAAGCCAGCAAATCTTTACAGTCGCCACGGCGATGGATCTGCCTTCCTACCTGGAGCTGCAAGAAATCGGCAAACGTTCCGCGCTGGTTCTGCCAACCTTCGGCGTCCATCCCCGACGCGCCGCCGATTACGCGGATCGTTTACCGGAACTCCGCCGCTACATCGATATGAGCCCGGCCATCGGCGAGATCGGTCTCGATTTTCACTGGGTCAAAGACACCGGCACTTATCCCGCACAACGAAAAGTCCTGGAATATTTCATCGCCGCGGCAGGCGAGCAGAACAAATTCGTCAATCTTCACACCAAAGCCGGCGAGAAGGAAATTCTCGACTTACTGGTAAAGTATAACGTCCGCCGCGCCATCATCCACTGGTACTCCGGCCCGATGGATATTCTCAATGCGATGATCGACTTCGGCTGTTACTTCACCATCGGTGTCGAAGTGCTCTACTCCGACTACATCAAACAGATCGCGCGAGCGATACCGGCTCGTCTGCTGCTAACCGAGACGGATAATCCCGGCGCACTGAAGTGGCTGAAAAAGAACGACGAGGTGGGTATGCCACTGGCGATTACCGACGTCGTTAACACTGTGGCAACGCTGCGGGATTCAACGTCGGCAGAAATCACTCGGATCGTTCACGCCAACTTCGCGCGCATGATTCACGACGATCCGCATCTCATGAGCGCAAGACAAATCGTAGATGGTTAGTTGCAGCCAGCGATGTTAATCTTTGCATACAGCCCAGCGCTGCGACGTCTCAACGCAACCCCAACTCCTTCTGCGCTTTCTCAAGAAACGAGAAATCGACGACTTGGTTGACCGTCACTGGCCGGGTCACCTTGGCGTTTTCGCGCACCAAATCGATGAGCACTTGGATCGACTCGGCTTTGACCGAACCGTCCTTGGTGATCACGCGCATGATCTGCTCGAAGGATTCATTGGCCATCGCCGGCGCGATCGGTTTCATCTCGCGCATGATGATGTCGAGGACCTGGTCGCGATTCTTTTTGTCCCAACTAAACATCAAGCCGCGCAACGTGGCGCGCACCATCTTGAATACCTCGTCGGGATTTTCCTTGAGCTTTTTTTCCGATGTGCCGAAGCCATTCTGCGGGAATTCGATGGAATCACCGAAAAAGATCAGTTCGCGAAAACCTTTTTGCTGAGCGAGAATATTGTCGGGGCTTTCGAGGATCACCGCGTCGACTACGCCGGACTCCAAGGCAGCCAAACGGCTGGCTCCAGTGCCGCCCATCGGATTGAGGAAAACGTCTCGCTCGACGTCGAGACCGTAATTTTTCAGCACCAGCTTGGTGAGAAATGTCACTGTACCGCCGGGAGAGCTACCGGCGATTTTCTTGCCCTTGAGTTCGCGCGGGTCTTTCAGCTCTTTTTTGCTCATCAGGTATTGCAACGGACGCGCGACGGTAAACAGCACCGCCTTCATCGGCCGCCCGGCCACTGCTGCGCCGATCACGCCGGTCACAGCGCCATTGTAGTCGAGATCGCCGGTCAATACCGCCGTGCTCGCCAGTGATGGTTGCATCAGGATCGGTTCCAGATCGATCCCCTCGTCGCGATAGTAACCTTTGCGATGGGCGACATAGAACGCCAGAAACGACACGCTCTTGGTCGGCAGAGCGATACGGACTTTCTTGGTCCCCGATTGCGCTTGTGCCAAAACCGGGTACAAAAACAGCAACGACAGAAGGAGCAAAAGCATGATTCTCGCGGGACCTTTCAGTCGGTCATGGACGCTCGTTGGAGTCGGTCTGTAAAACGTCATTGAGCCACTACCGAATTGCATCGACAACTCCTAGGCGCAAATCGCAATCCAAGAATCCCACGGCGATAATTTGCGGACATTCATCCGAATTCCTAAACCTTGAATTTTTGAACAGCGTTCCTCTCGACGTGCTATTTTGCCGCAACTTATCCCAGCGCCGGTTCAAGTCAAGAAAATATTTGTCGCTCAGTATGTACGTCGATCTAGCAACTTCACTGAATTCCTGCGACAACCGCTGAAAAAGCGATCAATAAGGAGGATCCATCATGTCGCCAAACACTTGGGAAACTTTCCTCGCTAGAATCATGACTCTCGGCGTCAACACGCTGCAGGGGCTGGTACGCATCGTACTGATCGTTGCCCTAGCCTACATCTTGGTCAAGCTGCTGCGCACCGGCGTAACCAAACTCGAAGCGTTCTTGATCCGTAACACCGGCCACGGAGAACCCGACCTAGGTGCGGTCGCGAAACGCATCAAGACTTTGTTGGGCGTGCTCTGGACCATCAGCAGCGGCCTGCTGTGGTTTGTCGTGGTCTTGATCGCGCTGAGTCAGATCGGCGTCAACATCGGGCCGATCCTGGCGGGCGCCGGTGTCGTCGGCCTGGCCGTCGGCTTTGGTGCCCAGCATTTGGTGCGTGATTTGGTCAGCGGATTTTTTCTATTGCTGGAAAATCAGATTCGCGTAGGCGACATCGCCATCGTCAACGGCACCGGCGGGGTGGTTGAATCGGTCACCTTTCGCACCGTGGTGCTGCGCGATCAAGCCGGCGTCGTCCATGTCTTTCCCAATGGGTCGATCACCACGTTGGCCAACGCAACCATGGACTGGTCGGCATATGTGATCGACATAGCGGTGTCATACAAAGAAGACACCGACCGGGTCGTCGCCGTCATGCAACGGGTCGCCGAGGAGATGCGCAAAGAACCCGAGTACGCCCGCGCCATGATCGAGCCCATCGAAATTTTCGGCGTCGACAACTTCACCGACACTACCTTAATCATCAAAGCCCGCTTCAAAACTCTACCCTCGCAGCAATACGCCGTCGGCCGCGAATACCGCCGCCGCCTGAAGAAAGCCTTCGACAGCGAAGGCATCGACCTGGGCATAACACCACGCGTGGCTACCAGAATTACAGCAACGGCTGCGACGTCATGAAATCACGGGACTTACCACGAAGGTACGAAGGGCACGAAGGTTTCGGATGAATACTTTTCCGAACTTCGCGCTCTTCGTGTCTTCGTGGTGACAACCCTCTTCACTTTACGGCACAGCATCCGACCTCAGCCTCTTCCTATTTCCGGCAAAGCATGTAATTTAACGGTCTATTCCAACGGCATCGGAGACCACGCTTCACATTGGCTGACAGTTCCAACTCCTTCACTCGCGCAGAGATCGCGCCGGTCATTACCGTTAGCCTGATCTCCGCCCTGCGGCTGCTTGGAATCTTCCTCATGCTGCCGATCTTCAGCGCCTACGCGGTGCGCTACCCGGGCGCGTCGCCCGCTTTGGCTGGTGTCGCCTTCGGCATTTACGCGCTGGTGCAATGCTTCTTTCAAATTCCCTTAGGGTGGGCCAGCGACCGCTGGGGACGCAAACCGGTCCTGCTGGCTGGTCTGCTGCTGTTTACTTTGGGCAGCGTCGGTTGCGCTTGGGCGCACGACATTTACGGACTGATTCTGGCGCGGGCGCTCCAAGGGACCGGCGCTGTGGGCGCGGTTGCCTTCGCCGTGCTCGCCGATCTCACCCGACCGAGCGTGCGCGCCCAAGCCTACACGATCACCGGGATCGCCATCGGCGCGTCGTTCATGATCGGCCTGCTGGCCGGGCCGTTTCTTGCCGCGAAAATCGGTCTTAACGGTTTGTTTTATCTATTGGCCGCCCTGGGATTTCTCTCGATGGTTTTAACCGCCACTTCGTTCCCACTGGAGCAACCGCGCACCGGGTCCGAATCGCCGATGGGATTCAAATCCGTCCTCGCCCAAGCGCGATTGCGACCGATTTTCATCGCGACGTTCGTGCTGTCGTTCGCACTCAATCTGTTTTTTTTCACCTATCCATTGAGTTGGACCGAGGTTGGCTTCGACAAAGCCCAGCTCTGGAAGGTCTACTTGATTATATTCTCGCCCAGCGTCCTACTGGTCTTCCCCTACATGCGGCGTGCCGAGAAAGCTGGACGGTTTCGCCGGCCGATCATGATCGGCTGGCTTAGCGCCACCGTAGGCTACGCGATTTACCTTTTCGGCGCGCAATACGAGCTGTTGCTCTACGTCAGCGGCGCGGCATTTTTCCTTGGCTACAGCATCTACCAGCCGATACTGCCGACATTTCTAACCCAGCAAGTGCCCGCCGCCGGACGCGGCACGGCGAGCGGCGTCTATAACTCCTTTGGCTTCATCGGCTCGTCCCTCGGTGGCATGCTTGGCGGCGCTTTGATCCATATTTCACCGGCGCTGCCGGAATTGATCGGCGTCGGCGTGCTAATTAGCTGGTTTTTTCTCGGCCTGCCGGTGCCGCCCCAATCCGATACGTAGGATGCCAGTACTCAAAGGTTCCTTTGGAGATCCCATGCGTGGGGCATTTAACTCAGTTCGCGCTGGTTCTTCATTCGCTGTGCTTCTGCTGTTGATGCTGGCAAGCGCCTGCGCCGGCCCCCGCGATGAGACCGTCGCGGGCGCAATCCTGCCTGTGCCGAGCGCCATGAAGAAAGACGCAGAGAAGCCGGTGGAAATCTCTATCTTCGGTTTTGGCGCGGGCCAAGCGAGCTTTCATGGCAACATGGAGAGCGCCAAGCTCGTCGAGTTTTACAAAAAGGAATTGCCAGCCCGAGGCTGGCAGGAGAGCATGAACCTGGTCAGCGGCGGCGCCGTGCTCGCCTACAGCAAAGATGGCAAGTCTGTGCTCATCGGCATCAGCAAGCAAGAAAAGGATACGGTCTTATCGCTGACCGTCGGTGGTGTCGGGAAATAAATCGAAAATGGATGATCGAGGTTAGCGGATCACAAAACTCGATCGACAATTCTCCATTATCAATTATCCATTCTCAATTCCTGCCGAGCGACACGGCAAAAATCCCCGCAACTACCAATGCGGCACCAGCCAATTTGCGCGGCGTTAAGCTTTCGATCTGGCGCGCCATGAACGGCGTCAAGACGGCGACGAAGACCGTATAGCTGTTCACTAGCGGCGCAACAATCGAGACGCGCTCCATGCTGAATGCGACGTACATGAACAAGAATGAGCCGCCGGTAAAAATCCCCGACCAGACAAACCAGCGCAGCACCGGCAAAGGCGGTAATGCGAACTTCTGACCCTGGAGGTAGCGGGTAATCAAAAAAATCTCGACGGTCGAAGTCAGCGCCGCAATCGCGGCGGCGAGAATCGGCTGCGCCCCGCCGGCGCCCAACCCCCAGCGCACCGAAATATCTTTCATCGAGAACAACAACGCGCAGAGAAACGGAAATACCAGCTCGACCTTTGAATACGAGGTTTTCTCGCCGCCCCAGGACACCGTAATCAGCCCGCCGACGGTGAGAAGCACGCCGCCAAGTACCAACGCGCTCGGGCGCTCGCCGAGGATGAGAATCGCCAATACCGTCGAAAACATCGGCGTGGTATTGACGATGGTCGACGTTATCGAGCTGCCCATGGTACGGATGCCACGAAAACTCAAAACCCGCGTGACGCCAGGAACGAACAAACCAACAGCGATAAATATGAGATTGTCGACGACGAACAGACGGGTCTCGCCTTCGAGAAGGAGATGGCCGGCCAAGAGGAACGCGGCGTTGGCAACGATGGTGATCCACGCGCCCCAGGGCGCCGGCCCTAGATGGTAGCCGCGCTGCGCCAAAAGACTCGCCACCGCAAAGCAAACCGAGGTCAACAGTCCGAATAAGATTGGCAGCACGGCGCGCAGCGAGTTCCCTTCAAAGTAGATTTCATTTAAAGTGCCTCATAATTGAAGCGCTTCTGGAGTTCCCGTGAAACAGATTTCGGAATTTGCACCGCCGGGACGCGGAGAACGCGGAGTAAAGAATTTTTGATTAAGAAATTCTTCGAACTCTGCGCGCTCCGTGTCTCGGCGGTGAATTCTTCTTAACAGGAAACCTGCATTAACCATAACTGAAAACCCGCCCCACTGCATTCATGATTGAAGCGAATCTTTCTCTCATGCGGCGCCGGCTGCTCAACTGGTACCGGCAAAGCCGGCGCGATTTACCCTGGCGCCGCTCGCGCGATCCCTACGCCATCTGGATCTCGGAGACCATGCTGCAACAAACTCAAGTCAAAACCGTCCTGCCCTACTACGGCCGCTTCATGACGGCGTTTCCGACCGTGCAGTCGCTCGCCCGCGCGCCATTGCCAAGAGTTCTGCGCTCGTGGTCCGGGCTCGGCTACTACCGGCGCGCGGAGAATTTGCACAAGGCCGCGCGCCAGATTGTTCGGCAGTATGACGGCATCGTGCCGCGTGACTATGCACGACTGCGCGCCCTCCCCGGCATCGGCGACTACACCGCCGGCGCGCTGCTGAGCATCGCCTTCGGCGAAAAATATCCCGCCATCGACGGCAACGTGCGCCGCGTGGTTGGCCGACTGGTTGTGACAAAATCGAACCAGGAGATTCACACCTACGCCGCTAAACTAGCGAAAACCTCGCAACCAGGAAATCTCAACCAAGCCTTGATGGAACTTGGCGCAACGGTTTGCACGCCCAGCGAGCCCGACTGCGACAACTGCCCGGTGGCCGCCCATTGCCGGAGCCGAAGCCAACCGGGCCAGCGTCTCGCGAAAGCGCCACGGGCGAAAGTAACTTTTCGCGAGGTCACCTGGCCGCTCGCCATCGTCAACTATCGGGGCAAAATCCTCCTGCGACGCCGTCAAGCCGATGGCTTGCTCGCTAAATTATGGGAACTGCCGGGTGCTGAAATTGAACCGACGGCAAAGCCTGAAGCAGTCATCAAGAAAGAACTAAGACCGCTTTCAGTCACGGGCCTGGAGGCGCAGTGTTTGGGCGAGCTGCGCCATAGCATCACCAACCGGCGCATCCATGCGCCGGTGTTACTATATCGCTGGCCGGTGAACACACCCGTGCCCCAAGACAAGCCCGAGTGGCGTTGGATCGTCCCAACCCAGCTGCATCACTACGCGACTTCGGCGCTGACCAGCAAAGCCGTCAAGCTATTTATCGATTATGAAAAGACTCCTGCTTAGCACCCTGCTTGCGACTTTGCTGGTCAGCGCCGGCTATTATTTCTACTTCTCCTTGCCCGATGTTGCAGTGCTCAAGCAGAAGAACCCCGCGACTACAGCGCTGATAGAATTGCGCGAGCGCGAATATAAAAAGCACAACATCCGCGGTCCGCGCCGGCAAACCTGGGTGTCCTACGGCGCCGTGTCGGAGCATATCAAAAAGGCCATCCTGGTCAGCGAGGACGCGGCATTCTTCAGCCATAAGGGCGTCGACATGACCGAGCTTAAAGCCGCGCTCAAAAAAGACCTCGAGACTCTGAGCTTCAGCCGCGGCGGCAGCACCCTCACCATGCAGCTCGCCAAGAACCTTTATCTCAACCCGTCGAAAAACCCACTGCGTAAATTGAAGGAAATCGTCATTGCCCACCAGCTGGAAAATGCCCTGTCCAAACAACGCATCTTTGAGATTTACTTGAACGTCGTCGAGTTGGGCCGCAACATCTACGGCGTCGAAGCGGCGGCGCAGCGCTACTTCGGCAAGTCCGCCGCTGACGTCGACCTGGTGGAAGCGGCGACATTGGCCGCCCTGCTGCCCAGCCCGCGCAATTCTAAAGAACGCGGTCTGGCCGCCCGGCGCAATCTAATATTGAATCGCCTCGCCAGCGTCGGCTACCTGAGTCAGAGCGAAAATCAAAATGCCCAAAAGGCTCCCCCGGCCAGGAAGGCTGAAGAGGCTGAGATTGAACAACCAGGAGATGATTAATTTGCCATGACTAAGTGATTGTCGATTCAACCGAACTTAACAACCGGCGGCGCCAAACCGGCGGGTCATGAGTTTGTCTGATAGGCGCATCCTCCGATCCGTCATTCCGGCGTAGGCCGGAATCCAGGCGATTGTGCCGAGAACTGGAGATTCAAATGGATGCCGGTTTCCACCGGCATGACTGGCTTTCACCTCACAAGGATCAATGCTGCTGGAGTCACGGCCATTATGGCCGCTGGCCACAATTTCACACTACATCCTTTTTTCCCCGCCATCGTCTAAACAAGCAAGGGAAGAAAGGACCCGCGAGAATATGGAAAAATCCAACAGCCGAAGAATCGACACCACCCTGGGAGATTTGATCGCCGCCGCCAGCGAAGTTGCGTTCGCATGTACCGACAACGACAAGGATGCCTACAAACTGGCGCAGTTGGCGCTAATGGAAATGATCAAGAAGAGCGCCCATCCGACCGACTTAACTGAAGAATTAGAAAATCTCTCGTCCCCCTCGCAACTCATCCACTAACCGCCCGCCAAGCGCGCCGGGGCCCACAGGGGCTCCGGCCGCGCATTTTAGACCACTGCGATTCCGCCGCCGGGGAACTTTGCCAGGTAAGTTAACGTTCTAAAAGCAATCAAGAAAATCTTGCAACCCGGACTGGCTGGGTGTCATCTAATCGTACAACGATAGCTTGGCACGGCGATTCATCCGGCCAGGCGGGGCAAAGAGAACTGGCAAAATCATGGTACGTCTGGCAGCTTTTTCAACGGCTCTCGTTCTCGCCTTGGCGCTTTGGGCGGCTTGGCCGCGCGCCGGCACGGCGCTCACCAACGGTACACCTGCGCCCGAGCTCGCCGGCGAAAACTGGATCAACAGCAAACCTCTCAACATCACAGGCCTCAAAGGCCGGGTGATTTTGGTCGAGTTTTGGACCTATGGCTGAATCAACTGTAGAAACATCATCTCGCAGTTGCGGGGTTGGCATGATAAGTTTGAACAAGCCGGGTTGACCATCGTCGGCGTCCATTCGCCGGAATTTCCCTGGGAAAAACCCTTGGCCAAAGTGAAGGAAGCGACCGCGCGTCTCGGTATCAAGTTCCCAGTGGTGCAAGACAACAACTTTGACATTTGGCACCGCTACGGCGTCTGGGCTTGGCCAACCATCGTGCTGGTCGACAAAAAGGGCGTAATTCGTTACAGCCATATTGGCGAAGGCGCCTACAGCGTAACCGAAGCGACGATCAAACAACTGATCGCTGAATAGCGGCGCACGCGAATACCGAGGAGAAGAATCCATGCTTATTAAAAAGCCTGCCGACATCAAGTCGGCGGAGATCACCCCCAAAGAGCACTACCTGAACCGCCGGCAGTTCATGCTTTCGGCGTCCGCCATGGCGCTAGGCGCTGGCGCGATTCTCAGCGGCATCGAGCCCGGCAAGGATTTCGCCTCGGCGTACGGCGCCGAGAAACTTGCCAACGTCAAGAAGAGTTCGTTCAGCACCAACGAAAAACTGAACACGCTGAAAGAAATCACCAACTACAATAATTTCTATGAACTTGGCCCGGACAAAGAAGATCCGGCAGCCAACGCCAAGTATCTCACCACTCGTCCATGGACAGTCGCAGTCGAGGGCGAAGTCAAGAAAGTCAAAACCTATGACATCGAAGAACTGACTAAATTAGCGCCGCTGGAAGAACGAATCTACCGCCTGCGTTGCGTCGAAGCCTGGTCGATGGTGATTCCGTGGATAGGCTTTCCGCTCAGTTCGCTGATCAAGCAGGCCGAGCCCACCGGCAACGCCAAGTTCATCCAGTTCGTCACCCTCAACGATCCCAAACGGCTGCCTGGTCAAAAACTTGCGACCTTGGAATGGCCCTATGTCGAAGGATTGCGCATGGACGAGGCGATGCATCCTCTGACGATTCTCTCGGTCGGTCTTTACGGTGAGGTCCTGCCGGCCCAGAACGGCGCGCCGATCCGCATCGTCGTACCCTGGAAATATGGCTTCAAGAGCATCAAGTCGATCGTCAAAGTCCGCTTCGTCGAAAAGCAGCCAGCCGCGTCGTGGAACATGATGCAGCCGCAAGAGTACGGCTTCTACTCCAATGTCAATCCCGAAGTCGATCACCCGCGCTGGACCCAGGCCACTGAACGGCGCATCGGCGAATTCCGCCGGCGCAAAACCCTGATGTTCAACGGCTATGGCGACCAAGTCGCAAGCTTGTACAGCGGCATGGACCTGAAAAAATATTACTGAAACAATGGAGAATGGATAATTGAGAATTGATAATGTCCGGAAGGGATCGAAACCGTACTCGACTGAGGCAGCAACTCTTCTAATTTTCCATTCTCCATTATCAATTATCCATTACTCCGATGTTTCGCCTGGTCAAATCCGCCGCCTTTCTGATCTGTCTTATTCCATTAGGCCAGCTTGTCTTTAATTATTACAGCGACAATCTGACCGCCAACCCGATCGAGTACATCACCCGCTTCACCGGCTCCTATGCATTGCTAATTTTACTCTCAAGCTTGGCGGTCACGCCGCTACGGAAGCTCACTGGCTGGAACGAGCTGATAAAATTACGCCGCATGCTCGGCTTGTTCGCTTTTTTCTATGCCGCCCTCCACTTCGCCACCTACATGGTGCTCGATCTGTTTTTCGATTTCTCCGCCATCGGCAAAGATATCTTGAAGCGGCCCTATATCACGGTCGGCTTCAGCGCGCTGGTGTTGATGATCCCGCTGGCGCTGACTTCGAACGCGGCGATGATCCGGCGCCTCGGCAAACGCTGGCAACAACTCCACTATCTCGTCTATGGGATCGCAATGTTAGGCGTGGTGCACTTCTATTGGTTGGTCAAAGCCGATATCCGCCGCCCGGTTCAGTACGGCGCGGTGCTGGCTGCTTCTGTTGGGCTATCGGTCTGGTCGCCAAGCTGGGCATCACTATCGTTAGGAAGTTCCAAAGCTTCCAATCGTTCCAGTCGTTCAAAACGTTCCATAGACGAGTTGGCACGAAGTGCCAGGATCCGAAGCGTTGGAACTTGAACCTTTGAACAATTGGAACAGAGACGCATTTCACGCCTGCCGCTTGATGCCAAGTTTATCCATGCGCGAGCGCAACGTGCTGGGATTGATGCCAAGCAGCTCTGCCGCGCCTTTTTTGCCATGGATCACCCAATTAGTTTCAGCCAGAGCGTGCAGGATATGATTGCGCTCGTTATTTTCCAACGTATCGATGGCCGAAACTTCCGCCGCCGCGGCCGAGTCGCTGCGCAGCATCGATTCGTCCACTTGCACCACCGGGCCGCGGGCCAGCACCACCGCGCGTTCGACGACGTTTTGCAGTTCGCGAATGTTGCCTGGCCAGTTGTAGCGAACTAGACTCTCCATCGATTTTTGCGCCACGCCGCGCACCTCTTTGCCGAGTTTCTTGCCGAAACGGCTCAAGAAAAAACTCACCAACAAGGGAAGGTCGTCCTTGCGATCGCGCAGCGCCGGCGATTCGAGCGGAAAAACATTAAGACGATAATACAAGTCGGCGCGGAAACTGCCCTTGCTGACTACCTGGTTCAGATCGCGGTTCGTCGCGGCGATCACGCGCACGTCGACTTTCATCGTCTTGCTGCTGCCGACCCGCTCGAACTCCCCTTCTTGCAACACTCTCAAGAGTTTCACTTGAGTATCGAGCGGCAGCTCGGTGACTTCGTCGAGAAAGATCGTGCCGCCGTGGGCGAGCTCGAAGCGGCCGATGCGTTGCTGCATGGCACCGGTAAAGGCGCCCTTTTCGTGGCCGAACAGCTCGCTTTCGACCAAGCCGGACGGAATCGAGCCGCAGTTCACCTTCACCAAGGCGCGATCTTTGCGCTTGCTGCGATCGTGCACCGCGCGCGCCAACAACTCCTTGCCGGTGCCGGTCTCGCCGCAGATCAAAACCGAAGCGTCGGTGGGCGCGACCTGTTCGACCTTGCGCAGCAGCTCGCGCACCTTTTCGCTCTGGCCGATGATCTCTTCGAAATTGTGTTCGGTCTTGATCTCTTCCTGCAAGTAAACCGTCTCGGCTTCGAAGCGTGCTTTCAAAGCGGCGGTCTCTTCGTGCAGCTGCATATTCTCAACCGCGATGGCGATCTGATTAGCCACCTCCATGAGAAACTCGGCGTCGGCTGCGGAATATTGGCAACGGGTCAGGCTGCCGACGGTGATCGCCCCGAGAGATCTGCCATGAACAACCAAGGGCAGGACACAGATGGAGCGGAAGCCGTGGCCGTAAGCGCGCTCCTCGGAGGCGGTCCGGCGCTCGGTTTCAAGATCGCCGCACAGTATCGGCCGCTGGCTCTGAAACGCTTGCCCCGCCGGACTATCGTCAAGCTTCAGCTGACGTCCGATCGGCGAATAGTCCTGCCGCTGATAAGGACCGGCGCAAGCGACAATCCGCAGAGATTCGATGGCGGGATCGTAGAGGGAAAGCGCCAGCCGGTCGAACCAGATCACCTTGCTAAGAGCGTCGCAGGCCACCGCCAAAAGCTCCTCCCTGGTCAGCTTGGTGACAATCGCATTGTTGACTTCGAGCAGAGTTTGCCGGCGCGCTGCGGTCGCCGCGATCTTTTGATTGAGTGCCGCGATTTCTTCGTAGGAGTTGACGTTTTCGATGGCGAGGGCGATTTGATTGGCGACCTGTTCGATGAAGTTACGGCGCAAATCGCGATAGGCATCCTTGACAGACGCCATGAAAAACAGCGCGCCACGGTTGCGCCCGCCGCTGACCAAGGCGACGGCGCACAGCGATTCCATGCCTTGCTCGCTCATGACCCTGTAGGTGACCGGAAAGCGGTCGCGAAACTCGTCGCGACTGCCGGCGATAAACCATTGATGCGTTTGCAGCACCCAATCACACGCGGTTCCGGCAGCCGGCAAAATCGTCGGCTCGGTGGGCGCGCCGATCGACGCGCCATTGGAAAGAATATGCCCTTCGAGGCGGTTACCGTCGAGCGGAATTTCGATGCCGAATCGTTCGGTCGGCACGACGCTTTTCAAGCAATCGGACAGCGCGCCAAATAAATGCTCGCGCTCCAGTTGGCGGCCGATGGCGCGGTTGATTTCGAGCAGCGCGGTCAGTTCGCCATTGAGCTGGCTGACCTTGCGATCGGCGCGCAACCTTTCGAGTTCGATGCCGGCGCGGTTGGCGAAGATACGCAATACGCGCAGCTCATTTTCGTCGAAGTGGCGCGGCCGGTTGTCCATCACCACCAAGTGGCCAAGCACCTTTCCCTGTGAGTTCGGCAACGGCACGCCGGCGTAGCTTTCGGCGCCGAGGGTGACCAGATCTTGGTCCTCCGGAAAGAGTTGTTGAATCCGATCCGGATAGGAACAGATGTTGCCCTCGATGACTTTTTCGCAGGGAGTGCCGCGTATCGGATACTCGACGTTTTGCGCGAACCCTTGACCGTCCCAGAACGCCAGCGCGCGCAGCCGCGTTTGCGAGTCGTCGGTGCATTCGGCGACGAAACAATAACGGACATGCAGTGCGTCAGCCAAATGGCGCGCCAACTGGCGAAAAAATTCGTCGCCGATGAACTGCACCGTGCCTTCGGTAATATGGTGCAGCGTCTCGTCGTGGCGCCGGCGCTCGCCGATGGCGCCAGCCAGAGTTTCAATTCGGCGCAAGAAAATATCCAGCGGAAGATATTGCGGGTTGTTCTGCGGATGACCGTTACGAAGTACATGCGGATGGGTGCCGAGCCCGCCATGATGGACGATGGTCCCCGGCAGACCCGCGACGTCATACATGCAGACCACCACGCAGGGAAACTGTTTCGCTGCGTCGGTGACTCGTGCTTCGAACCTGAGCAAAGCCTGTTCATCGGGCCAATCAGCGTGGCTCCAGCCGATATTGCCCAACAGCCGAACCAGGCTGGCACCGCCCGCAAGTGCGCGCTCGAAGGCTTGACCGATCTCATCGAGCATCTGGTCGACATCGGGGTGGCCGCGCAAAATCGTTAGCCGACCATCGGCAGCGAGCTGGGTGAGATCCAAACCGCGACTTTCGAGGATCCGGCAAACCTCACGGTTAGCATCGTCGTGGCCGAAGATTACGCCGTGATCTGCGCCACGCAGGCCGACTTCAAGAAACGTGACGCCGTCAGAGAATTCTTCTGCGGTGTTCCAAAAGTACGCGACATGCGCCGATTCGGGCCAGCCGCTCTGGGTGCCTCCCAAGTCCACATCCGCCAGTTTTTCTCCCGCCATAATCGCTCCAAATTCTGCGATAGATCCCCAACTCCCCCGTTACTACCCCCGATTGTGATATTTCACAACCGTTGCGAAATATCGCGACGAAATACCACAACCAGTAGGCGACCTAAAATTTAAAAAATGCGTAATTCCAATTAGTTAGCTTATTGGCACGAGCCCTGCTCTATAAGCTTAACAGTTCACAGGGAGTTACCGTAAATGCTCAAAATCACCGAAAGCTTTGAAACTGGCAACACCGTTCGCCTGCGTCTCGACGGTACCCTATCGAATGAGGCCTTTAGCGACTTGACCGATGCCTGTACGGCGCATCGCGACGGCGTCGAATGCACCGTCATCTTGGACATGGCGGGAGTCGAGTTCATGAACGATCAAGCGGCGCGCGGTTTGATCGATATGAGCAATGAAAAACTGCGGATCATCAACTGCTCGCCGTTCATCGCTACGCTCTTAGAGACAATTGCCAAAGGGGAGTTAGCGGAATGATTCAAAGAAGTTTTGCCGAGTCGATTACAGCAAACGAGGAGATTCTTATGTCCCGCGAAACCAACTTCGCCATCACTCCCAAGCTCACCGAGACACGGATGGCTCGGCCATTGCCACAGCGCGGTGTGGTTCGCTCGAGCGCACCGACACGTCGCGCCAAAGGCGCCGAAGCCGATACCGGCTTGATCGAGCGCCTCAAGGCCGGCGATCACGACGCGCTGGAGAATATTTTCCATCTCTACTCGGGCAAACTTTACAACCTCGCCTTGCGCATACTCGGCGGCGATGCTCCGGATGCCGAAGAAGTGATCCAGGACGTTTTTCATACCGCGTTCCGCAAAGCCCATTTGTTCCAGGGCCATTCGCAATTCTCCACCTGGCTCTATCGGCTCACCGTCAACGCAGCTTTGGGTCGGATTCGCCGCAGCAAGAAATCCAAGGAAGTGGCCTACGATGAATTTTTGCCCAAGTTTCAAGACGACGGCCACCACCGAATGCGGCCGGTGGTCGACTGGTCGGATACCCTCGACGAACACTACGCCAAGAGCGAAACCCAGGGTCTGATCGCCAGAGCCCTCGATCAATTGAAGCCGGTAGACAAAACCGTCATCGTCTTGAGCGATCTCGAAGGCTTGTCCGACAAGGAAATCGCCGCTGCCACCGGCTTGACCGTCTCGGCAGTCAAGACCCGGCTGCATCGCGCGCGCCTGTTCCTGCGCGGCAAACTGGCCGTCCAACTCGGCTACTCCGCAGCGTAAAGAAAGAGTCACCGATGCCCCAAGTAAAAACCACACGCCGCCCATTGTCCGCAAAAACCTGCAAACAGATCGCGGATCTGATGTTGGACTACCTGACCGACAAACTCAGCCCAACCGTTAAGCAGGAATTTGCCAGGCACCTGAGCATCTGTCCCGACTGCGTCAGTTTTGTGAATACTTACAAAAAGACCGTGCAAAGCACGGCGACTTTGCATACGGAAGAGATTCCGCCCAAAGTGCGCGACAACGTTCTCGGCTTCCTGCGCAAAAAACTCCGCCGTATCAGCGCCATCGTTTTATACCTGATTACCCAGATTTGCCAGCTGGCGGCGTAATCGCCGTTCGCGACTTGGTTCTGTTGCATATTCCTTCCTGAGCCGCAAGGCGAAGAGATTTCTCGCTGCGCTCGAAATGACAACGCATATCGACTACCCGCACCGAAAACAGCTCCACTAGCGTCTAACCGACAAATGCTGACGGCCGACCCCTTGGCACAGCAACAACGTCGAGACCCTAGACGAGGAGCAATAACCATGAATTCCTGGGAAGCGATTTTCAGCCAAAGCCCGGTCAATGACGGCTACTACGACGAGCACGAACTGCCGCACCTGCGCTGGGAGTGGCCAAGCGCCACTTGGTTGCAGGCGCGCCGGAATTATCTGCGTAAGCGTCAACCAACCCAGACCGATAACGCCAGCCGAAACTGAATCACCCTCGGCTCCAAGCCAATGGGTTCTGAATTCGTCGACTGGAAGTCGACACTCTCTTTCGTCATTCCGGCGCAGGCCGGAATCCAGGTTTTCTTCGGCCTTCCAATGTAACCAACGATAGATGCCGCCTGCGCCGGCATGACAAATCCTCGCTTCGCCTAAAGGTGAGGGATTCCCAACACCCTGGATTGAAACATTAACCAACTGATATGAATCGCTAACGCGGCGCCACTTTCCGGGGAATCGCGCGGTGGCCCGCATTGGCACTGACATGACGGCTCGCAAGATCTTCGGACGATGCGCTAAGGAAACCTAGGTCTCGGGCTAATGTACGAATCGGTCGAGAGCCCGGAGATTTATAGCCGTCCCGCAGGTCTGGCTGCGGCGGCGTAAGAAAACCTGGATAATCTGAAACCTATTTCCAAGAACACACGTCTAACTGTAGGAATGCAACCAACAGGGAGGGGTCCCACGTGAAAACCAGCCGAAACAACTACGTAAAAATCAAAGCCACGACAATCAAGACGAATTTGCTGGAAATCTTACAGGCGCTGACCAGCCAGACCACGGACGATGCTTCGGTGATCGAGAGTCTAGAAAATATATTCTCCTCATATCGCGTCCGATTCGGTCATAAATTAGCGCCGGTACGTCTGGCCAGCGGCAGACCGAGGCGGCGTGGCGCGGCATGCGCTTAGGGCAACTCCAAAATTGCTCTGAGGATACCAAGGGCCGAGCTGATCAGGTGACCATTCACCGGGTGAAATAGCACCGCCGCCGCGCCGGATACACACATGATTTCGAAGCCAGCCAGAAAAAACCGCAGCGCTCACCGCCCGATCTCGACCTGTCGAGACGAAGTCAGTCTGATCAGCGATTATCTCACTAACAATCTGAGCAGATCCGATCGCCTAGCGTTCGAAAACCACCTGAGCGCCTGCCGAGACTGCGGCGCATTTTTGGCAACCTACAAAAAGACCATCGAATTGAGCCGGAGCTTTCTGCGCGGACACTTGCCGAACCAGCCGCCGTTGCATTTGACGCTACGGCCGTAGCATTCGATCCGGCTGCCAGATCGATTGAGCTGCAACTATTCTCCGACCAGCCTCATCTAAGAAGTTACAATTGCAAGGCAGGCGGCTGATTGTCGGTGGATTTCCCTGCCAAACTTTCCCGCGATTCGAACTAACGATTTAACTATTTCGGAGTACAAAAATATAGGAGCACACCATGCGCGCCATCGCTGTCACCGCGTCAAGCAAAGCTGTTTCGCTGATCGACCTGGCCGAACCCAAACTGTCATCGCCCACCGACGTCAAGCTGCGCATGGTCGAAGCGGGTGTCTGCGGCACCGACCGGGAAATCTGCTCCTTCGAATATGGCACGCCGCCGTCCGGCATGGCGGATCTCGTGATCGGTCATGAATCGCTTGGCGAAGTCGTCGAGGTCGGCGCCAATGTTACCAGGGTCAAAGTCGGCGACCTGGTGGTGCCAATGGTGCGCCGTCCCTGCCCCCACGATTATTGCATGGCCTGCCGCGCAAGCCGCCAGGACTTTTGCTTCACCGGCGATTTCACCGAACGGGGGATTAAAGAGCAGCACGGCTTCATGGCGCAGTTTGTCGTCGACGATGAAAAATTTATGAACCTCGTGCCCACGGCTCTGCGCGACATCGCCGTTCTCGTCGAGCCGCTCACCATCGCGGAAAAAGGTTTGGCCCAGGTCTGGAACATCCAGCAACGGTTGCCTTGGGGGTGCTCTGTGGCGCCGGGCAAAGCCCAGGCTCACTGCCATAAAGCCGTGGTGCTGGGCGCCGGTCCAGTCGGACTCTTAGGAGCGATGGCTCTGGTGAATGCCGATTTCGACACCTACGTTTACGCCCGCGAACCGGCCCCCAATGCCAAATCCGCCGTCGCCGAAATGATTGGCGCCCAATACCGCTCGGCGCAGACCCATTCGCTCGAACAATTGGCGGTCGGAGATCGGCAACGTCGACTTGGTCTACGAGGCCACCGGCGCGTCGCGCTTGTCCTTCGACATGATGCAATATCTCGGCACCAACGGCATCTTTATTTTTACCGGCGTTCCCGGCCGCAAAGGGCCGGTGGAAGTCGACACCGATCTAATGATGCGCAATCTGGTACTCAAGAACCAAGTGGTCTTCGGCACCGTCAACGCCGGACGCGATACCTTCGAAACTGCGATTCGTGAGTTGCAGACCTTCAACGACAGCTGGCCCGAGGCGGTCAAATCTTTGATCACCGGCCGCTTTGCCATGGCCGACCATCGCGAGCTGCTGCTCGGCAAAGCCACCGGGATCAAAAATGTAATCCAACTGAATTAAACGTGTTCGTGCTCGTGGCTCGTGTTCGCTCGGAATCACGAACACGAGGCACGATCACGATTATCCGCACCGTTCGCTTGCGCACCGTCATCCAATAGCGCATGGCGGATGCTCTCAAACACCACTGGCCGGAATACTTGATCGAAGCGATTTGCCTGGGTCTGTTCATGATCTCGGCGTTCAGCTTCGCCACCCTGCTCGAACACCCATCCTCCGCCGTCCACCAGGCTATCGCTAATGCCACACTGCGCCGTTTCTTGATGGGCCTGGCGATGGGCGGCACGGCGATCGCCATCATATATTCCCCCTGGGGCCAACAATCCGGCGCGCACATCAATCCGGCGACGACCTTAACTTTTTTTAGGCTCGGCAAGGTCGCCAGGTGGGACGCGGTCTTTTACGTCGCCGGGCAATTTCTCGGCGGCACCATCGGTGCGCATCGCCGCAGCACAGTTGCTTCATCCCAGGGCGGCGCATGCGTCGGTCAATTATGTCGTGACCATTCCTGGTGCGTGGGGCGCTCTCGCAGCGTTCAGCGCCGAAGTTATTATCAGCTTCATTCTCATGACGGTCATTTTGCATGTGTCGAGTCACGCCAAGCTGCATAAATTCACCGGTGTGTGCGCCGGCATATTGGTAGCGACTTACATTACGCTCGAAGCGCCGATCTCGGGCATGAGCATGAATCCGGCGCGCAGCTTCGCCTCGGCGTTAGTCGGGAACTCTTGGACGAGCCTGTGGGTTTATTTCACAGCACCGCTGATCGGCATGCTCGCCGCTGCCGAAGTCTATGTCCGAAAGCAAGGCGTTTCACGCGTCGCCTGCGCCAAGTTGCATCATGATAATCCCAAGCGCTGCATCTTCTGCGGCAAACCGCCCTTCCACAGCTAAACGGAGAGGTGTAGCGTCAAACAAAAATCGGAAGGTTCTCCATGAAAGTAACCAAGCTCATGGCGCCAGCCTGCTTATCGGCACTCATCTACCTCTCCGGCTGCAGCAGTGTCGGCACCGACTTTCTTGCCGGCCGCAATGCGCTGCAGACCGGACGGCCCAACGAGGCCATCGGCTATCTGGCGCGCGCGGCGGAATTGGATCCCAATTACAAAACCCCCGATCGGGTGCCGGAACGAGTGCTTACCTATTTGGGCCGGGCCTACTACGAAACCGGCGATTACGCCGCAGCGCGGAAGACCCTGGAAAAGGCGGTCAGCATTCACCCAGGCGATCCGTTAGCACATGTCTATCTCGGTTTGGCCATGCTGCGGACAAGCGAACGCGAACGCGGCCGGAAAGAGATCGAAGCTGGCCTCAAAGCGATCGACGACACGCTTGAGTACATCGCTGCGGACCGGGTGTACGGTCTCTATTGGGACCCCGGTATGGCGATTCGCGGCGCAGTCAAGCAAACCTTGGCCGCCAGATTGGGTGATAACGAGTTGGCGACAGCGGCCCAGGACATCGCCGAGGAATTTGACCAAGAGATCGACCGCGCTCGGCGCGACGAATCAAGCACCCGATCGGGTGGCGCCGGCGGAGATGGCGGCATGTGATCGGTGCACCGATCACGCCGCCCGCGGCATCTAAAAAAACAAGCAAAAGCGTAACCGTAACGAAACAAACAACAACCGTGCAGACTTACCGATCAACAGCAGACCACGAGGACAGAATGACGAAACGGCAGGAGCAAAACATCTCGGGCAACGCGCACAGCAACGACTGGGCGGTGATCTTGGCCGGCGGCGACGGCACCCGGCTCAAATCTCTGACTCGGCATATCGCCGGCGACGAGAGGCCCAAACAATTCTGCTCGGTGCTCGGCCGCGCCACGCTGCTCGAAGAAACCCAAGACCGCGCGGCTTTGGAGATCATCCCGGAGCGCACGCTCTTTGTCGTCAACCGCGCCCATGAAAACTTTTACCGGCCGCTGTTGATCAATGAACCGACTGACAGCTTAGTCGTGCAGCCGGGCAATCGCGGCACCGCGCCGGCGATCCTTTATAGCCTCCTGCGCATCGCGGCGCGGGATCCGCGCGCCATCGTCGCTTTCTTTCCTTCCGATCATTACATCTCCGATAACGCCAAGTTCATGGCGCAGATCCGCAGCGCTCTCGATACCGCCGCCATGCGGCCCGATCTGGTCGTGCTCCTCGGCGTCGAGCCGGAAAGCCCGGAAGTGGAGTATGGTTGGATCGAACCGGCACAGGCAGTTCATGGCGACGCGAAATTGTTCGGCGTGCGGCGCTTCTGGGAAAAACCCAACCACATGCTCGCCCAGGTCCTGCAACTGCGCGGCTGCCTGTGGAACAGCTTTGTCATGGTCGCCTCGGTGCAAGCGTTGCTCGACATAATTGAAAGCGCGATTCCAGAACTCTATCGCTCCTTCACCGCACTGACCCCGCTATTCAGCACTACAGCAGAAGTGAAAGCGATCGAGTTGCTCTATAGCCGCCTGGCCGAAGTCAACTTTTCGCACCAAGTGTTGGCGCTCAAACCCGAACGGCTGGCGGTCTTGAAAGTCACCGGCGTGCGTTGGAACGACCTCGGCGAACCGAAACGCGTTATGGCGTCCCTCGACATGGCCGGCATCCGGCCGCGCTGGGCCGAGCCCGGCGCGGCGCAATTCGCTTAGGTGAGAACCGAGCGTTTTTCATGTCTCGGCCGCGAGAGACCGTACTGGGACTTGCTATTCTCCTGATTTGGTATTGACTAACCACTGTAATGAGTGAACCGGTTCGCGACTTCTTTATTATTTTGCCCACTGACGAATTTAGGCTTTTGAAAGATTGCCTCCCTAGGAACTCCATCGGCTATAACGCGCTCGATCTCGCCCTTCCGGTGGCCGACGGAAAACGTGCCTTTACTTGCAGCGAAAAGCAGCTGCACGACGTTATTCAAACCGTCGTAAAGAAGTTTCCACTCGGTAAGACCCTGGCAACCTTGCTCGGGCAACAATCGCTGCCGATAGCTAAACCCAAGAAAAAGAAACCGAAAAAGCGCTAACTTGATATCCGCCACGGCTTTTTGCGCGTACAGTGCGTCAGGCGAGTGACGCAACGTGAGTAGGTGCGCCCGCCGAGACGAGTTCCTGATCCTCGACTACTAAGGTGACCAATGGATGAAAAAGAGATCGGCCGGGTTTGGGCGGAATATTACCCTAAGTCGGCGGACAACAGAGATGCCCTTCAAATATGCGGGATGACCTGTCGACTGATACGAGCAGAGACTAGAGGCGTTTTTGTTATTGGGAGATCCGGTAGACTACAACGCGTTCTAGATCCCTGTGGCATTGCCAAAGCCGAGTTTGACGCGATCGAAAAACGGCTGTCAAAGGTGTGAGGAAGCGCCGGTCTCACGCGCCGGCCAACGCAATAAGCGCAAATGGGTTCACCAACGCGCGGGTCCTGTTCACCTTTAGCGTCAAAACCAAAGATTGATAGATTGTTGTGTCAGACCCCATAACCAATTCAGAAATCCGCTATCGGCAATCAGAAACGCGACCGGCCCTCGTGTGATTTCTGACTGCCGAATTTCATTTTCGCTTCACGTCCACAATCCGCCAAGTCATTTTCTCATCCATCGTCCAAACAACAAAACCTGCATTCCCCATTATCGATTATCCCTTCCGCCCTGTGCCGCGCATCTCTTTGGCGACACCGCGCATCTAACCCGCAAATCGTCCACAGATCCGATAGGAGATGCCATGAGAGATTTACCAGCCACGGTAGGTTTGTTTTTCATCCTGGTCTTTTCCAATGCGAACGCACAGACCGCGGCAAAAATCGGCCTCAACCGCGACGGCGCCAAGAAAGTCATCGCCGCAGCGGTCGCTGAAGCGAAAAAATTGAACGCGCCCGGTGCAGCTATCGCGGTGGTCGACGAGGGCGGCAATTTGATGGCCGTCGAGCGCTTGGACAACACTTTCGCCGCCGGCGCCAACATATCCATCGGCAAAGCGCGCACCGCGGCGATTTTCAAAAAGCCGACCAAAGCCTTTGAAGACATCATCAATCAAGGCCGCACCGCCATGACTTCGCTCAACGACTTCACACCGTTGCAAGGCGGTGTGCCGATCATGGTCGATGGCCAAATCGTCGGCGCCATCGGCGTCAGCGGCGCCGCCAGCGCCCAGCAGGATGAAGATCTCGCCATGGCCGGCGCGGCAGCGCTGCGATAAGAAAAGCACCGTTCAAAGGTTCCAGGTTCAAAAGTTCGAGCTCCGGATCAAGGAGAGCAGCTATGCAACTCAACATAATTTTTTCGATGTTTGTTTCTCTTGCTGATCGCGCCTTCAACTGGCTCGGCACAGCTATCAGACAAGAAGATACTCACACTGGCTGCGGCGGAGAAGATTGCCGCTGCCGCGGAAACAGAAGCCAAGAAACGCAACGCCACCGTGGTCATTGTCGTCGTCGACGACGGCGGGTATCCGTGATCGTCAAGCGTCTCGACGACACGCAGGTTGCCAGCGTCGACGTCGGCATCGGCAAGGCGCGCACCGCGGCGATCTTTCGCCGGCCGAGCCGGGATTTCGAAGACCAGATCAAGAACGGCCGCGTGGCGTCGCTGGTCTTGCCTGGCGCGACACCGCTGCAAGGCGGACTGCCGCTGATCTACGAGGGCAAGACATCGGCGCCATCGGCGTCAGCGGCAACACGCCGCAGGAAGACGAAGACATCGCCAAGGCCGGCGTGTTGGCGTTCACCGCAGAAACTGACGTGGCGCAAGCAGCGGCGCCCAAGGTGAAATACTTTTCCGCAGGTCAAGTGAGCAAGGCATTTGAAAAAGGCATGCCGCTACTGGAAATCGCCAACTATAAAGTCCACGCCAGCCACCGTGACGATCCTGGCGTGGTCGAAGTCAACACCCGAGATACCGACATAATCTACATGCTCGACGGCAGCGCGACATTGGTCACCGGCGGCACTATTGTCGCCGGTAAAAACATTGAACCCGAAGAGATTCGCGGCAGCGATGTCGATGGCGGCGAGAGCCGCAGCGTCAGCAAAGGCGACGTGATCGTCGTGCCGCACAACACGCCGCACTGGTTCAAGGAAGTCAAAGGCCCGCTCAACTACTACGTCGTCAAAGTCCGCGCCGCCAATTGAGGCTCATCATGACATCGAAGAACCTTTTTCACTCATATAATTCACTCTCGCAGCGTTTATCCTGTCCGCTGTTCCGGTTCCCTCTCCCCTTGCGGGAGAGGGCGAGGGTGAGGGGTAATATCCATCCAGCACTCTCCCGTCAATCCGCGCCCCTCCAGCGAGAGCAGGCTCGGAGCGCCACCATAAGGCTCACTGCGGCAACCCTGGTGGCGGCAATTTCACTTTGGCTGCCGAAATCAATTCACGCCGCCGCCCTCGACGAGACTCTCGGTAAACGCATCCCCGAAGCGCGCATCGACCTCGGCACCAAAGCCGGCACCGAACTGGTCAAAGCCCAGTGGCGCTACAGCGACACGAAGATCATCGAAGTCGATTTCAAAGCCGTCGGCGCAGACGGACAACCGTCGACGACGCCGAACAAGACCTACGACATCACGCCGCATGCCGGACGGGCCGATTTCGACGACTCCAATTGGGAAGTAATCGAACCGACCAACCTGGACAAACGGCGTACCAACGGCAGGCTCTCCTTCAATTGGTATCGAATCAAGATCACCGTCCCCGAGCGCATCGGCAACTTCGATCCGACCGGCTCGACGGTCGTGTTCGCGACTTCGCTCGATGACTACGCCGAGATCTGGGTCGACGGCGAATTGCCGCGTGCGACGGGCCAGAGTGGCGGCTCGGTGATCAAAGGCTGGAACGCGGCGAATCGTCTAGTCGTCGGCCGCGGCGTCAAGCCCGGGCAAACCATCCAGTTCGCCATCTTCGGCGTCAACGGTCCGCTATCGCAGCCGCCGACCAACTATATCTGGATGCGCTACGCCGCTTGGAATTCCACAAAGTCCCGGCCGGACCGGTTGCCGTCGCGCCGCAGGAAGTCAACGTCGACGTCGAGCGTGTCGATCCTGCCATCGATGCCATCGTGCCGCTCAATCCGAAGATCTTTAAACTCGCCGAAGGTTTTCAATTCACCGAGGGTCCGATCTGGGTCAAAGCCCGGCTATTCTGCTCTTCAGTGATCCCAACGCCAACAAGATTTACAAATACGAGCCCGGAAGGGCAACTGTCGGTACTTCAAGACCCAGAGCGGTTACGTCGGGCAAGGACATCGCCGAATACGGCCAGCCTGGTTCCAACGGCCTCACCCTCGACAAACACGGCCGGCTGACGATCAACCAGCACGGCAATCGCCGCGTCGTGCGCATGGAAAATGACGGGCGCATCACCGTGCTGGCCGACAACTTCGAAGGCAAGCGGCTGAATAGTCCCAACGATCTGGTCTATCGCTCCGACGGCGCTCTGTTCATCACCGATCCGCCCTTCGGTCTGCCCAAGTTCTACGACGATCCGCGAAAACAACTGCCCTACAGCGGCGTCTTCAGCCTGAAAGATGGCAAGCTGAAACTGGTCAGCACCGATCTCAAAGGTCCCAATGGTATCGCCTTCTCACCGGACGAGAAATTTCTCTACGTCGGCAACTGGGATCCGACGAAAAAAGATCGTCATGCGCTATGACATCGACGCGCGACGGCAACGCCTCCAACGGCAAAGTCTTCTTCGACATGACCCAAGCGCCCGGCGAAGACGCGATCGACGGCATCAAAGTCGATCAGCACGGCAACCTCTACGTCTGCGGCCCCGGCGGTATCTGGATGATCTCGGCCGAAGGCAAACACCTCGGCACGATCATGGCGCCGAAGACATCCGCACAACATCGCCTGGGGCGGCGCCGACGGCAAGACGCTCTACATCACCGCGCAGGACACTCTCTATCGCATGCCATTGAATGTGTCCGGCGATCAGACCTGGCACCGATCGGTCGATAACCTTACCACAGCGGAATTAATGCGAATAGTTGAGCGCACGTGACAACCAACCGGCCTCTGAACATACCGGTTATCCTCGGGACACCCGCAAGGGGCGGATGAGCGCTCACGCCGCGCGCTTCATGGTTGCACAGATCGAAAAACGCCCGTGTATTACCGACCGCGCTAATCGATCTATCGGACCTGCCCATGCCGATTGACGACGCGGCGAGAAGCCATCAAGGATTCCACCTTCTCGAACAGGATGGCGCTAGCCGACGCCCTGGTCATCGTCACCCCCGAGTACAACCACAGCTTTCCCGGTTTGCTCAAACACGTGTTGGACAGCTGTCTGAAAGAATACATCCACAAGGCCGCCGGCATCGTCGGTGTTTCCGCCGGCCCATTCGGCGGCGTGCGGGCGATTCAAGACTTTCTTCCGGTGATTCGCGAACTCGGCTTGGTCAACATTTTTTGGGACGTCAATTTCGGCAACGTCGCGAGTGTCTTCGACGCACTCCGGCAACCTGCTCGATCAAGCCGTTTATCAAACGTGCCGATAAATTCTTGAACGAGCTCGTCTGGATGGCGAAGACGCTGCGCCACGGCCGAGAACACATCGCGCTCGACGGCTAGGGAGAAGACGCCAATGCCAAATCGAAAAATAATTTGCCCCAAGTGCGGCGCGGAAATGAATCATCACGCCGACAAATTGATTTACCTCGCTGAGCTCAAAAGCGAGACCACCGACCCAGCTCTGGGTGGCTTGATCGAAGAAAATCATTGCTGTCCAGGCTGCGGCGCCATGGCGACCAGAATTGCCGACTGATATGAAACCCATATTACGATTAGCCGCATTCACATTGCTTGCTGCCGGCATGGCCATCGGTTCCAGCGCCTTCGCCCAGCCGCAACCCGTCAAACCGATTCAGCAAATCGACATCGTCCGGCTCGACCCGCGGTTCGACAAACTGGTGCCGCGTAACGTCAAGGTCGAACGCATCGTCAGCGGCCGTAGTTGGGTCGAAGGACCCGTATGGAACCGAGAGGAAAAGTATCTGCTGTTTTCCGACATTCCGACCAACTCGATCATCAAGTGGCAGGAGGGCAAAGGCACCAGTGTGTTTGTGCTCCGAGCGGCTACACCGGAAAGGCGCCTTTCGACGGACCAGAACCAGGATCCAATGGCTTAGCGTTCGACCCCGAAGGTCGCCTTGGTGTCCGCGGAACATGGCGACCGGCGCGTCGCCGCGCTTGGAAAAGAACGGCAAGAAAATCACCCTGGTCGACCGTTACGAAGGAAAGCGCATCAACAGCCCCAACGATGTCGTGTTCAAATCCAACGGCGATCTCTATTTCACCGACCCGCCGTTCGGGCTGCCGAAATCCTACGACGACCCGCGCAAAGAGACACCGTTCCACGGGGTTTATCACTATGCCAAGGACGGCAAGCTCACGCTGCTGACGAAAGAAATGACAGCGCCCAACGGCATCGCCTTCTCGCCGGATGAGAAAAAGCTCTACGTCAGCAACGCCGACCCGGCCAATGCCGTCTGGTTGGTCTTCGATGTCAAACCGGACGGTGCCATCGAGAATGGCAAGTGCTGTTCAACGCCACAGCGTGGACGAAAACTAAGCGGGCGTGCCCGACGGCATGAAAGTCGACCGCGAAGGCAACATCTTCGGCGCCGGCCCCGGCGGTATTCACGTAATCTCGCCCGTCGGCAAGCATCTCGGCAGCATCGAAACCGGCGTTCCCACCGGCAATCTCGCTTGGGGCGAAGACGGTTCAACGCTGTTCATCACCTCGAACACTAACGTCTATCGCTTAAAGCTAACAACCAAAGGTGCCGGCTTCTAACAACCCAAATCCTCCGGTGTCAACGGCTCGGGCAACGGATCTTAAAGCTCAAAACCGCCCCAGCCCTACGCCGACCCAATACCATTGATTGTGAAAATCTAGTCTCCGAACCGTCCCAGACGTTAGTTGATCGCACGAGCGCACCTTTCAGCGCCGGCGGCGCATCTAATTCCGCAAGAACCGGTTCGAGCTTTTTTTCATCGCAAGTAGCAAAACCAAAAATATAAGGAGTCCAACGTCATATGAAATTCTTAACCGTCGCAGCGGCAATGCTCATCGGCAGCAACGGCTTAACCGGGCTTGTATCGGCAAACGGCGACAAGCCGACCAAGTTCACCATCCGCATCGAAAACACCACCAAGCCGGATGCGTTTACGGCGTCCAACGGAGTGAAATGGTCACTAGCATTTTCACCAGGAACCGCGGTGGTCCATAACGATAGCGCGCCGATTTTCACTTCAGGCAAGAAAGACCGCGGACAAGGTCTTGAAGCCCAGTCCGAAGACGGCGATCCGAGTAAGCTCGCCCAGGCGCTGAACGGCGCCAAGGGAATCAAATCAGTCGCCGTCTACAATACTCCGGTGGGCGCGAAGAATCCCGGACCGATCACCCCCGGCGCCGCATATGAAACGACCGTGTTGGCTGTGCCCGGCGACAAGCTTTCGCTGACACTGATGATGGGCCAGTCCAATGACTGGTTCTACGCCCCGGCGGAATCCGGTATCGAGTTGTTCACGGACGGCAAGGCGATCAGCGGCGACATCAGCGGTCAGATCATACTCTGGAACGCCGGCACCGAAGTCGATCAAGAGCCCGGCATCGGCCCCGACCAGGGCCCGCGGCAAAAGGTCGCCAATACGGGTGCAGCGGAAAACGGCATCGTGAGCAAGGTCCAGGACGGTAAGACCTACTCCGCAGCCGATAAAGTGCTTCGCGTGACGATCAAGCCGCATGATGTAACCACGCCGCTACCATCCCGTCACGGTCAACGGGCAGCATCGCGTCGATGCTGCCCGTTTTTTTTTGGCGAAATCATTTATCGCCGCCGCGGTTCCCCTGGCTTGCCACTGCGGTCGCTATCGACGATCGACAGTTAGCACAGAATCGTCAATCGATCGCCGGAGACTCTGGCGCGCAACCCGTTGACATCTTAATCGGTTATCCGATACTTCGACCCTATGGCAACACAGTTCGTTTCGGTCAAACAAGCATACGGGTTATCGGTCGGCAGCGAGCTCACTCTGCGCGGTTGGGTGCGTTCGCGACGCGATTCCAAAGGTGTCACTTTTATCGAATTGAACGACGGCTCGCGCTTCAAGAGCATGCAGCTGGTGGTCGACGCCGGCACGATTCCGGACGAGACGCTCAAACAGATCACCACCGGCAGCAGTCTGGCGGCGACCGGGACGCTGGTCGAGTCGCCGGCCAAGGGACAAGCGGTGGAGTTAAAGGTTGCGGCGATCCACATCTACGGCAGCGCCGATCCGCAAACCTATCCGCTGCAGAAAAAGGGCCACACTCTCGAATTCCTCCGCGAGATCTCCCATCTGCGCGTGCGCAGCAACACCTTCGGCGCCGCGTTTCGTGTTGCGCAACGCGCTCACCCACGCGATCCATAGTTTCTTTCAGGAGCGCGACTTCATTTACGTGCACACGCCGATCGTCACCACCTCGGACTGCGAAGGCGCGGGGCAGATGTTCGGAGTGTCGACGTTGAACATGCACCAGCCGCCGCGCACCGACGACGGCAAGATCGATTGGCAGAAGGATTTTTTCGCCAAGCCGGCGTTTCTTACCGTCAGCGGCCAGCTCGAAGGAGAAATCTTCGCCCTGGCGTTTTCGAAAGTTTACACGTTTGGCCCGACCTTCCGCGCCGAAAACAGCAACACGCCGCGCCACCTGGCGGAGTTCTGGATGGTCGAACCGGAGATGGCCTTTTACGAACTTGAAGACAACATGCGGCTCGCCGAAGAGTTCCTGAAATACACCATTCGCTATGTGCTCGAACACTGCCGCGAGGATCTCGAATTCTTCAACCAGTTCATCGAGAAAACCGTGCTGGCAACTCTGGAGCATGTCGCCCAGTCCGACTTCGGCCATATCACCTACACCGACGCCATCGCCGAGCTTAAAAAATCCGGCAAGACTTGGGAGTTTCCCGTCGAATGGGGCTGCGACCTGCAAACCGAGCATGAAAGGTTTCTCTCGGAGGAGATTTTCAAGAAGCCGGTGATCGTCACCGACTATCCGAAGGACATCAAGGCCTTCTACATGCGCGTCAACGACGACGGCAAAACCGTGCGCGCCATGGACGTGCTCGTGCCGCGGGTCGGCGAGATCATCGGCGGCAGCCAGCGCGAAGACCGCCATGATGTCCTGACCCAACGGCTGCGCGATAGCGGCTTGGACGAAAAGCCCTACTGGTGGTATCTCGATCTGCGCCGCTACGGCTCGGCGCCCCACGCCGGCTTCGGCCTCGGTCTCGAACGCATGATGATGTATCTCACCGGCCTGAAAAATATCCGCGACGTGATTCCGTTCCCGCGCACGCCGGGGAACGCGGAATTTTAATTGCCAATTCACGGATAACCGAAACCCCTCGTCTTCAAGAAAGTAAAGAATCGTCATTCCGGCGCATGCCGGAATCCAGTTTTTTTCTGACCCTATAGTGCAAATGAAGATGGATGCCGGCCTCCGCCGGCATGACGAATAGAAGAGTCGACTTCTAGTCGACGAATTCAGAATCCGACTTACAACCGATGGTTATTCAATGTCGGCCGTTCGACGTTCAATAGCACTAAGGGAGGTCGATATCCGACGTTGGGTCTTGAGCGGTTCTTCCCTTTTCAGACGACCTCGTGCTAAGTCAGACATGATTCGTGAATTGCCAATTCGCCGTACAGGACAATATTCTTGCTCGCTAAACTCTCCGGGCTTTACTACGGTTGGCGCATGGTCGGCGCCGCATCGGCATTGCGTGTGCTCGGCGCCGGGTTGCATAGTTTCGGCTTCACGGTTTTCTTTCTGCCGTTAAGCCAAGACTTGAACATCAATCGGACAGCGACGTCATTGGCGTTCTCGCTGGCGCGCGCCGAAGGCGCGTTCGAAGGCCCCATCGTCGGTCATCTGCTCGACCGCTACGGTCCCAAGCCGATCATGCTGGCGGCGGCGTTGCTCATGGGCGCGGGCTATTTGATCCTTTCCCAGGTCAACAGCTACGCCAGTTTTTTAATCGTCTATCTCGGCATCATTTCACTGGTCCACGCCGGCGGCTTCATGCATGCGCCGATGGTGCTGATCAACACCTGGTTCATCCGCCGACGGGCCCGCGCGATTACGCTGAACAGCGCCGCCTTCGGCTTGGGCGGCGTGCTGATCGCACCGCTCTTGAGCCTGGTCGTCCAAGCCTGGGGTTGGCGTTGGGGCGCGGTGGTCGCAGGAGTTGCGTTTCTCGTCATCGGCGTACCGATCTGTTCGACAATCCGCCGCTCGCCTGAAAGCATGGGACTATTGCCCGACGGCGACGCGCCGCCGGACGCGGCAGCGAGCGGCAGCCAAACGCCGCGCGTCGAAGTTGAGGTCACACTCGCTCAAGCATTGGCTTCCTTCGCCTTCTGGGGCGCGGTGCTCGCCAGCGGCGTGCGCAACGCCTCCTATCATGCCGTGTCCGTGCATTTCATTCCGCTGATGATATGGAAAGGGCTGAGCCAGCAAGAAGCAGCTTGGTTGCTAAGTGGCTTTGCCTTTCTCGGCATGGCGTCGACTCTGATCTTTGGTTGGTACGCCGACCGCGCGCATAAGCCGCGTTTATGCGCAATGATATTATTCAGCGCCGCCATCGCCATGCTGTTGCCGATCTACACCAGCTCATTCTGGCTCATGGCGCTTTTCACCATGCTGTTTGCCGCAGTAGAAGCAACCTACACCGTCGGCTGGGCCATCGCCGGCGATTTGTTCGGGCGCAAACACTTCGCCAAGATCCGCGGCTACATGGGGCTATTTTACACTTGGGGCGGCGTCCTCGGACCAGTCCTGGCGGGCGCGGTGTTTGACCGCTGGGGAACCTACCAACCGCTGCTCTGGTCGCTGGTCGGCGTCTTCGCCGGCGCCGGGATTTTTTTCGCCAGCCTGACCAACTCCTGGAACCGCGCCACGGGCCGTCTGCGCTGAGAATAGGAAATATTGTCACGGCGGTAGTACAGTCATCGGATTCTCTCACCACGAAGGCACGAAGAGCACGAAGTTTCGGAATATTATTCTTCCGAAACCTTCGTGTCCTTCGTGCCTTCGTGGTGAAAAATCAAGATCGTCTTAGTAGAAAAATTTGACCTAACGCAGACAACGTCGCGCCGACACCGTATGCCACTCACACCGACGACTCGCAGCCTGATCACGCTTTACACCAGCACGTTGATGGCCGGCATGTGGGCGATGGTGGTGCCGACGATTCCGGTGTTGGCGAAAAATTTTGCCATCACCCCCGGCACCGCGGCGCAGCTGATCACCGCGCTTTCCGTCGGCCGCTTTGCCGGCATGCCGATTAGCGGCTTCGTCCTCGATCGCTTTGGCGCGCGCACGGCGATGATCGCCGGACCGCTCATCGCTTGCGTTTCCGCGATCATCGCTTCGCTCATGCCATGGTTTTCGCTGATTTTAATTCCGGTATTTTTCATCGGCATCGCCGACAGTATCTGGGTAATCGCCCGTGAGATCGCCGGCGTCGACCTGGTGCGCGCCGATCAGCGCGGCCGCGTGCTCAGCGGCTTTCACGGCATCAATTATCTCGGGCTAGCCTTCGGCCCGCTGATCGGCGGAATGCTCACCGAGCGCATCGGCTTTCGCGCCGTGTTCCTAGCCTACGCCGCTTGCGCCGGACTATCGACGGTCATCGGCTGGAAGATCGAAGCGCGCCATCACCCGGCCCCTGCAAACACCCCGGGCCGGGCCGCGACCGGCCGGAGCTTCGCCGCCATCGCCGAGCGCCTGCGCGGCATCAGAAATCTATTCTACGAGATTCGTCCTGAGCTGCGCGCGACTTATCTCGTGATCGTGCTCGCGACTTTCACAAGCTTCGTGCACCGGGTGACCACCCAGAGCATCGTGCCGGTGTTTGCCAGCGAGATGCTGCACATGACGCCCAAAGATATTGGCTTGCTATTTACCATCTCCGGGCTATCGGTGTTCGTGATGATTTTGCCGGCGGGGTTTGTCATCGACAAAGTCGGGCGCAAATGGGCCACCGTGCCGAGCACGGGGATACCGGCGATCGCGTTTCTGCTGATTCCGTTCGCCGACTCGTTTTTGCAGTTAGCCATTCTGTTGTCGTTTCTCGGCATCTCCAACGGACTGTCCCTTGGCTCCTTGGCGACATCGACTTTCGATGTCGTGCCGGCCCACGCGCGCGGCCGGCTCCAGGCAGCGCGCCGCACCCTGGCTGAGATCGGCGGCGTCAGCGCACCGTTGATCGGCGGCTTCCTCGCCGACAAGTTCAATCCCGGCGTGCCCTTCCTCGCCTATGCCCCTTTGCTCATCCTAGCAGCGTTCCTACTGGCCGTCGTGGCGCGCGAAACACTCGAAAAGTAGCCCAACACCGCCGCTGAATCGTCGGATAGATTTTCCCCGAATATCGTCTATAATCGTTCGATCGAATCGTGAAAAGAACCGCCATGACCTACCAAACCGACGACCTGAGAATTAAAGAAATCAAAGAGCTGCTACCGCCCGCCCGATTGCTCGAGGATTTTCCCATCGGCGAAAAGGCGGCGCAGACCGTGTTCGAGGCGCGCCGCGATATCCATCGGATTTTGCACGGCGCCGACGATCGTCTGCTGGTCATCATGGGCCCCTGCTCGATCCACGACGTCAAAGCGGCGAAAGAGTATGCCACGCGCCTGAAGGAAGCCAAACAACGCTGCTTCGCCGATCTGTTGATCGTCATGCGCGTCTATTTTGAAAAACCGCGCACCACCGTAGGCTGGAAAGGCTTGATCAACGATCCCAATCTCGACGGCAGTTTTCAAATCAACGAAGGACTGCGCATCGGCCGGCAATTGCTGCGCGAATTGAACGAGTCGGGCATGCCCGCCGGCTGCGAATTTCTCGACATGATCACGCCGCAATACACCGCCGACCTGGTCTCCTGGGGCGCCATCGGCGCGCGAACCACCGAGAGCCAGGTGCATCGTGAACTTGCCTCAGGCCTCTCGTGCCCCGTCGGATTCAAGAACGGCACCGACGGCAACGTGCGCATCGCCATGGACGCTATCCGCGCCGCCCAGGCGCCGCATCATTTTCTCTCGGTCACCAAGGACGGCCACTCGGCGATCGTCTCGACTCTCGGCAACGAAGACTGCCATATCATTCTGCGCGGCGGCAAGCAGCCCAACTACGACGCCGCCAACGTCGATGCCGCGGCCAAGAGTCTCGCCGAAGCCGGCACCGCCGCGCGCATCATGATCGACTGCAGCCACGGCAACAGCGGCAAGGAGCCAGCCAAGCAAGTCGGCGTCGGCCGCGATGTCGCCGGGCAAATCGCCGCCGGGGATGCGCGCATCTTTGGCGTCATGATCGAAAGCCACCTCAAAGCCGGCCGCCAAGATCTCATTCCGGGCAAAGCGCTCGTCTATGGCCAAAGCATCACCGACGCCTGCGTCGGCTGGGAAGACAGCCGCGCCTTGATCGATACCTTTGCCGACGCCGTGCGCCAGCGCCGCCTCAAAGCCGCCGAAAACGGCGAGGCGGAATAAAATCAATGGATAATTGAAAATGGACAATGGATAATTTCCGGAATTCCGAATTCTCCCATTATCAATTTTCAATTATCCATTATCCATTTGTCACTTCTTGCTTCCGTGCTTCATAAACTAAATCGATGTTCAAAAAGTTTTTCGGCCTTTTTTACGGCTGGCATATGGTCGGCGCTTCCGCCGCTGTGCGCTTGCTCGGCGCCGGACTGCATAGTTACGGCTTCACGGTCTTCTTCCTGCCGCTCAGTCAAGAATTAAACCTCAGCCGCACGGCGACGTCGTTCGCGTTCTCATTGTCGCGCGCCGAAGGCGCCATCGAGGGACCGATCGTCGGCCACTTGCTCGAGCGCTACGGTCCGCGTCCGGTGATGATCGCGTCAGTTTCGCTCATGGGCATCGGCTATCTGCTGCTTTCGCAAGTCGACAGCTACTGGAGCTTCGTTCTGGTTTACACCGTGCTGATCTCGCTCACCCACTCCGGCGGATTCATGCACGCGCCGATGACGCTGATCAATACTTGGTTCATCCGCTGGCGCGCCCGCGCCATGACGATTAACAGCGCGGCCTACGGCCTCGGCGGCGTGCTGATCGCGCCGATCCTGAGCATGATCGTCAACAGCTGGGGTTGGCGCTGGGGCGCGGCCTTCGCAGGAATTATATTTTTAGTGGTCGGCATCCCGATCTGTCTCACTATTCGCCGTTCACCCGAGAGCATGGGGTTGCTGCCGGACGGCGAGACTCAGGAGGCTTTTCACGTTCGCACCAGCGCGCAGGACGGCGGCGTGGAAATCGCCATCACACCGCGTCAAGCGATGCGCTCATTTGCCTTCTGGGCGCTGGTCTTCGGCGCCGCCGTACGCAACGCCTCGTACCACGCGATCTCGACCCATTTCATCCCGATGATGATCTGGAAAGGCATGAGCGCGCAGCAGGCGACGTTTCTATTGAGCGCCTTTGCTTTTCTCGGCTTCACCTCGACGGTGCTGTTGGGCTGGCTCGCCGACTCGATGAACAAGCCGCGAATGATCGCGGCGATCCTATTTGTCGCCGGCGCGTCGATCTTATTGCCGATCTTCGGCTCATCGATGGCACCGCTCTTACTCTTCGTCCTGTTGTTTACCACCGTCGAATCAACCTACCCGGTCGCGTGGGCGATGGTCGGCGATATCTTCGGCCGCAAACACTTCGCCAAGATTCGCGGCTACATGAGCGTATTTTACGTCTGGGGCAGCGTCACCGGCCCGGTGGTCGCGGGCGCGATCTGGGACCGCTGGCACACCTACGAACCGATGCTTTGGGGGCTAGTCGTGATGTTTTTTCTGTCGGGAATCTTGTACAGCCTGCTGGCAAAGCCGTGGGTCAGGCCCAAGCCGCAGTAGCGGCGGTTCAAAAGTTCAACGTCCCAGGGTTCAAGGTTCGCAATCCGAGAAGACCTTGGGATATCCGACCTTGAACTTTTGATCCCTTGAACCTTGAACCGCCATTTATTTTATATGAACGGCCAACCAAATCGTTTCTTCGCTAGTCCGCGCGACGCGATGCCGCACATGGCGCAGAATCATTAGGGAGTCGCCTTCTTTTAGCTCCAATAGCTCACCGCCGGCGAATTCGAGGGTCGCGGTGCCGCGCAAGACCGACACCCATTCATCTTCTTCCTGATCGTACCAAAAGCCTGCCGGGCTCGCCTGCGCATGAGATACGATGCGCTCGATCTTTACGCTGGTGTTTTCAAACAGCGTCACGAACTCTTCGCCAGCCTGGGAGTTCGAAAGATTGGCGAATAGATTTTTCACATCCATAGTTCACCTCCTGACGACTCCGACCTTCTCCCTTTGGAAAAGGGGGACTTAGGGGGATTTAATCACTGCTCGCTTAAGAAAATCCCCCCACCCCCCCTTTTTCAAAGGGGGGCATCTGAATCGATGCTCAAACTTGTTGTTCAAAATTTTGAGTGCACAGTCGCACCACTCACAGCCGCGCCCGGCGGATCGCCGGCACGTCGTAGATCCGCCGCTGTCCGTTCTGCGGCGGGTTTTCCACCGCATAGGCCATCGCGGTCACCATTTGCTCGATATTCAGCAAACCCAAGCGCTCGACCATGGGCCGGAGCGGCGGGATCATGTCGGCAAGTTGATACAGCGGCCGGATGAGCTTGGGCCACCAGTGGCCCGGGCCCAAGACATACCAAGGCCGGACTATGCTCGCCGTCAACCCGGCTTCGCGAATCATCGTCTCGCCCAACATGCGCACCCAGAGGTAAGATTGCATAATCGGCGCCGGCTGGGCGACGCTCACGTAAATCAGCTGCGCGATACCGACTTTTCGCGCTGCGCTGACGGTCGAACGAATAGACACCAAATCGACTTTCTCGAATTGATCCGCTTTGCTCGGACTCGGATGGGGCGTGCCGACCAGATGAATCACCGTATCGCCCGGCCGCAGCGCGCTCGCCACCGACTCGGCGTTGAGCGCGTCGCCGGCCACTCCCGCCGCACCGGTGGGCACCCGGCCGAGCGATTGCTCGCGCGCCAGCACGCGCACCTGATGACCGCGCGCGACGAGTAATGGGATAAGATGCCGGCCGATGTAACCGGTGCCGCCGGTAACAAGAATATCCAGAGGTGTTGTCATTTAAGAAATTTTCCCGCTCGTATCGACAATGCGCTTCGCGCTGGACAAATCAGTCGAGCCGCGAGCGCCGTTACCCGAGCTTCGGCATCCCATCGTTTTGCGGCTCGTAGTCACGATCATCTTTGCGGCGCTGTTGCACCGACGGATCGACGACTTCGTTGCCAAACTTAGCGATATCGATGGGACGGTAGTGGCGGGCAATGCGTTTGGCGTAGAGGCCCTTAAGAAACTCGGCGTAGGAGTCGGTGTATTCACCGAGATAAATCTTCGCGTCGATATTGACGGCATCGAGCGCCAAACCCAACTCGCTCGCTTTGTCCTGAATCCAGCGTAACGCTATGTCGGACAAGCGCCGGTCCGGGTAGCCGCCACCGACATCGCAATGCGCGCCGATGAACCAGCGTTGCTCAATATTCTGCTGCGGCTTTTCCACCGGATTCCAGCGGCAGACATCGTAGTCTTGTCGATGCTCGTCGACCGCCATCGCGTGATAAGCATTTTCAACGATGCCGCTGAGATTGGTGTCGTGGAACTCGTAAAACTTCATGTTCACATCTTTGAGAATGTCGAGCGGTACGCCGAGCGCGCCGACGGTATCCCAAACACCGATGAATTTGATCTTCACTTCGCGGCTAAACGATGACCGGAACAGCTTCGCCGTGACGGAATCGGCTTTATCACCCCGCGTGCGATAAATTCCGTAGGCCATCACGGTACGTAGCCCAAGATGCTTGGCCTGGATGAGACCGCAGTTACGCACCATCCCGACCAAACTGCGCGCCGTGTACGCGCCGCGGCTAAAACCGAGTACATAAATCTCGTCGCCTTCCTCGTACTCCTTGGCCAAGAACTCGTAGCCCTGAACGATATTCATCTCCAATCCGGAGCCAATACCGCCGCCGATTACCTGATCGTACCATTTAGTGCCGACGCCTTCGTCGTACCATTTAACTTGCTTCACGCCATCCGCGGACTGCGGCCGCACCGACTCGTAAAATCGCCGCACATTGGTTTCCACCTGCCGATCGGCCGGCAGCGACTCATCCGCCGGCTTGTTCCAAGTCCCATCGAAACAAATAACGATGCGTTTCATAACAACTCCTTGGGGAGCTGGAGTAATGGAGCGGTGGAGTAGTGGGTCCGGTTACCCAACACTCCAATACTCCGACACTCCATCTTTCCGGATTTTCTTCTATTCTACTTGAACCAATCTTTCTGCCGCAAGATAAACTCGGAGGTCCGATAACTCAGCGCCGCGACGGTCGCGGTCGGCGGATAACCGGCCATGGTCGGGAATACCGAAGCGCCGACGATGAAGAGATTGGCAATATCATGGGTCTGACAATATTGGTTGACGACGGAATTTTTCGGGTTGGCACCCATCCGCGTGCCGCCGGCCCAGCGGTTGGGGCGGCCCTTCTCCTCCGTCCACACCTTGCTCGCGCCGGTGGCGCGCATGATGCGATCGCCGACACCGGCCATGTACTTTTGCAGCCGGTGCTCGTTCTGGTGAAAATCGAAGGTCACCCGCGGCAGCGGCAATCCCCAGCGGTCGCGCGCGCGCGGATCGAGATCGATGCGATTGGTTTTGTGCGGCAAGGTCTCCGGCTGCATGTTCAGATCCATGATCCGGTTGTAATAGCGCGTGTAGAATTCTTTGAACTCCCTGCCCCAGGTCGGCACGTCCGGCGGCAGGACATCGACCCGCGTTACCGGCGTGCCATCGCCGCTGGTGCCGATGGTGCCGCCGCGGATAAAGCCCAAGCCGGTGTGATCGAAATTGTTGCCGTTGAAATCGTCGATACGCATGGCCGCCGATCCCGGTCCGATGTAACCGTTGACGATGAAGTCGTCGAAAGCCCCCATGGCGCGGACGTCGCCATGGGCGAGAATATTGCGGCCGACGTAACCGCTCGAGTTGGCCAACCCTTTGGCGAACTTGCCGGTATCCGTTTTCGACAACAGCAACAAACGCGCATGCTCGAAGATAAACGCGCTCAAGATCACCACTCGCGCGCGTTGCTCATGCTCAGAGCCGTCAGCGTCAAAGTAATTCACGCCGGTCACCTGGCCGCTGGCGTCGCTGTTGATGCGGCAGACTTTTGTATTGGTCTTGAGCTCGAAGTTGCCGGTCTGCAGCGCGACCGGAATTGTAATATAGAGCGACGCCGACTTAGCATGCACATGACAACCGTAGAAGTTGCAGTGCGCGCAGTAAACGCAGGCCGGCCGTTCTCCAATGCGCGTATCGAACGGCGCCACCGGCTTGTAAGGTTCGGAAGCGATGCCCGCCGCGGTGTCGTAGGGATGATAGCCGAGTTTTTTACATGCTTCGGCAAACAACTGCATCTTGCCGCTGTGGCGCAGCGGCGGCAGCGGGAAGCCGCGCTTGCGCGGCCCGGCGAAAGGATTGAGTCCCGCCTGTCCGGAGATGCCGAACTCCCACTCGAACTTCTCGTAATACGGTTCGAGATCGTCGTAACTGAGCGGCCAGTCGATAATATCGTAGCCGGTGAGATCCGCCTTGGCGCGCTCGGCGTTGCCGCTCTCGATTTCATTGCTATGGAGCTTGAAGTCACCGGGCATATAGCGCGACGACTGCCCAGTCCAATGCAGCAGCGCCCCGCCTAACACGTTCAAGGGGCTGGTGCGGTATTGCAAGTTGGTTTTTTGTCCGGCCTTCTTCCGCGTCGTCGTCGGTTCATGGCGCACCCATTCGAGTTGCTCGGGGCGGATCAAAAAGCGAATCGAGTCGCGCGGCGCGTAGTCCTCTTTCTTCGGTGCCGGACCGCGCTCGAAGCCGACCACTTTCAAACCGGCGGAGGCCAGCTCCTTGGCCATGATGCCGCCCATGCCGCCGACGCCGACAATGCAAACATCCGCAATGGAATCCGCCATGCTACTTGACCTCCGCTTTGGTGTAATCCACCGCCACCGGCTCGATGTCGACCGGCTTGTTGATGTAAGGATCGGGATAACCCCACTGCTGACCGGGAAAACCGACGACACGCCAGCCGTCCATATTTTTGTTACCGCCATAATGCGGCTCGCAAAATACGCCTTCGAAAACATGATATTTGACCGTCTCGAAAAACTCCGCGGCTTTTTTGAATCCCGCTATCCGAGCCGGATTCGAAGTCTTTGAGAACGTCGATCCTGTTGCTGCCCGTCGAGCCGGGCGAACTGCCCGGCGCACTTCACTTTGGCGTAACGATTTAACGCCCGCAAACCAGCGCGATAGAGCGGCAGCAACGCCGCATAATCGCCCGCCAGCGCGATCTCGATGTAATCCAACGCGCCGATCTCCACGGCGCCCGGGCTATCGGTCTTGGGAAAAATCCGCTCGGCAATCGCCTCCAACGTTCGGCGCTCAAGATTGGTTAGAATCTTTACATTCGAGTCCATTACAACAAGCCGCTCCTTATCTTCAGGTATCTAATTTGAATAGCAGAGATCGCAGGTAAAATGGTAGCACTTGCTCAGCAATTAGCAGCGAAATTTCGGAGTATATCTCGCAAAGGCGCAAAGGCCGCAAAGTTCGGAAAAGAAAAGAAGGGTGCCGAGCATTCGCGAGAACGCTCTAAAATTCCGCTCCTAACTTAGCGTCTTTGCGCCTTTGCGAGAGTCGATTCCGAGTCCGAGCTATGCGGGTTAGCGAAAATAAATCTCGCGGAATTCGCTGGTATGGCGATTCAGATCCTCGCCGATCTGCGGATCGATGGCGAACAGTTTCAGTTTGCTATGATGCATCTCGGGAACCAGCGGTTCGATATCGGCGCGGCCGGAAACCCGGTTGGAGTTGCGCAAAAACTGCTGGGAATCCTTGGACAGGAGAAAATCGAGCAGCAAGCGCGCCGCGTTCGGGTGAGGCGCTTTGGCAGCGACAGCCACCGGCGACATCGCCACGAACACCGGATTGACGGTCTTTATCCATTCGATGGGCGCGCCGGCCTTTTTCATCGACTCGATACGGTGCGCGTAAACGATGCCGAGAGGAAACTCGCCAGCCGCGATCAGCTGCGAAATCAAAGTGTGGCCCTTGCGCCAATGAATCTGCTGCTGCGCCAGGGCGCGGTGATAGTTGCCCGCGCGCTCGCGTCCCCAGGCGTCGGCGGTGGCGGCAAACCATTCGATCTCTTCTTGATCCATGCCAATCTTGCCGCGCCACTTGGGATTAAGCAGGTCCTGCCAATCGCTGGGCGCCTCTTTGGCGCTTACCAGTTTGGTGTTGTAGCCGAGGACATAATAATTATTGTTGAGCGAGGCCCAGTAGCCCTCGGCGTCTTTGAACTGATCGAGATAAGCCGGAAACTCAGGCGAGCGATAAGCCTGCAGCAAGCGGGCTTTTTTCAAAGCGTTGATCACAGTGTTATTGATCACATCGACGACGTTTCGTCCGGCGCGATCTTCGGTAAGGATGCGATTGAGCAGCGGCTCCGCGCTCATGCGCAAAAGCTCGGTCTTGATAAACGGATATCTCTGCTCGAAGCGCTGCAACAATGGCCGCGAGTCGTTGATGTTGAGCGGCGTGTAGAAAACCACCTGCCCCTCTTTTTTTGCGGCTTCGACCAAGGCTGTCGGCGACGCAACGGTTTGTCCCCACGCGGCGGTGAAAAGATGACAGTGAATGCTGCAACCGAGCAAAAGCGTCAGACAAAGGAAGCGTGGCATGATTCCTCCGATTGTTGCTGCCACCTCATAGTTTAATTCGTCTAGTGTTCTTTTCGTCATACCGGCGCAGGCCGGTATCCAGGTGCGGCGGGGTGGCAAACAACTGGATGCCGGCGTGCGCCGGCATGACAAACCTTCTATTCCCGTGAAGCTAAGACACCCCCCATCGTCGATTGTTCTTCAACTACGTCAATTTCGGATCAAATCTCTTGGCCGGATGAACGTCAATCAATTCGCCAAAGCGATCGAGCAGCCGGCCCGGATCGCTTTCCACAATCATCAAAGCTCGATGCTTCGGCTTGATAAAATCCTGCTCAACGGCGTGGTCGAGAAACTGAACTAGTGGATCGTAATAACCGGCGACATTGAGCAAAGCGCAGGGCTTCTCATGCAACCCCAACTGCGCCCAGCTCAGCACCTCGAAAAACTCCTCCATGGTGCCGATACCACCGGGCATGGCGATAAAGCCGTCGGACAACTCCGCCATCAGCGCCTTGCGCTCATGCATCGAATCGACAATGCGCAAATCGGACAAGCCGAGATGCGCCACTTCCTTGCTAACCAGCGAATTGGGAATCACGCCAGTGACATGGCCACTCAATTCGAGAACGGCGTCGGCGATCACCGTCATCAAGCCAACGTTGCCGCCGCCGTAAACCAAGCCGTAACCATGCGCGACCAATTGGCGGCCAAGCTGCCGCGCCGCGTCGGTATACTCCGGAAGTTGGCCATGACGGGAGCCGGTGAAAACGCAGATCCGCCCGTTCAAATTACTCATAGGATTGAAATTCTCCTCGAAATCACTGAGCTGTCAATTTTCGTCATGGAGCCGATTCTAATTGGAAGAATTGCGCTCGTCTATGACCCGGGACTTACTGGTGCAGCGGTGTGTCGGCACGACGATGATCTCTACGCATGTGCTAAATCGCGGCGGCAAGGAAATGCGGAACCTGGCCGACGGTCTGTAAGTCATGGGTCCTCGGTGCTCGTATATTGAATATACGAGACTAGCGATATTGGATATACGAGCCGCAGTGACAATTGACAAGCTGTTGATTGCAGGAGTAATTTTCGAATTGGTGATTGTTGGATTTCCAATATACGAGATCTGTTCACTCAATGGTTGGGCCGCATGAAGCGAGTGGCGATATTCGGGAACGCGGGTGGCGGTAAGTCAACTCTCGCCCGTGAGTTGGCGACAATCACCGGATTGCCTCTTTACGTGATCGATATGGTCAAGTTCCGGCCGGGAGGTTCTGAGGTTCCACACGAAGAGTATCTTCAACTGCAGTCTGCGCTGGTGAGTCGCGAAAAATGGATCATCGACGGTTTTGAATCTATCAAGTTTGCGTGGGAAAGGTTTGAAGCAGCAGATACACTGGTTCTCGTGGACTTACCCTTGGCGATGCATGCTTTGTGGGTCACGAAACGGCTGGTCAAAGGACTATTTGTCGATTCACCAGGCTGGCCCAAAGGAAGTCCGGTGATCAGCAGTTCAATTCAAAGTTATCGGGTACTCTGGCCTTGCCATACGCGTCTTACACCGCGGTACCGATCATACGTTTCGCAAGTGGCAAATAAGAGAGTTTTTCACCTCTGTTCTCGCCAGGAACTAGGGAGCTTTCTGCAAGGGATGAAAGACGAGTACACGCATGTTCGCGCAAATGCCGCCCAACTTTAGGTGCTGCGGACGGCTTTGCCGCCGCAGACCACAACGTTAGCCACTCACCAAGTTCGTAAGTTTGTCAGAGCTGATGTATATTGAAATCAGGTTCCAAAAGAGGTTGCCACGATGAAGTCCAAGCCACGTTACACGAAAGAAGAGTTCGCTTGCCGCGGCGATGCGATTTATGAGAATAAACTTCGTTCCGTTCTGGAACCGGAGAACGAAGGGAAATTCGTTGCGATTGATATTGAAACCGGGACTTTTGAGGTTGACAGTGACGAATTAACTGCTTCCGATCGCCTCTTGACTCGGGTTCCAGACGCTCAGATATGGTTGAGGCGGATTGGCTCCCGTTATGTTCGCCACTTCGGTTCCTACCCACGATTACCGGCGGCATGATTACCGGCATTGTGACGGACCGCCGCGAAGCGGTTATCCGCCTCAAGGTGCGTGGTCCCACCGGACAAGATCAAGAGATCGAAGCGATTATCGACACAGGGTTTGACGGGTGGCTTAGTCTCCCATCGTCCATTATCGCCCAACTTGGTTTGACGTGGCGCCAACGAGGTCGTGCGCTTTTGGCAGACGGCAGTGAGAGCGTTTTCGATATCTACGAAGCCACGGTGGATTGGGACGGAGAGCCAAGACGCATTCCCGTGGACGAAGCCGAAACTTTTCCGCTCGTTGGAATGTCTCTGGTTGAGGGATATGAGCTGACTGTTCAAGTCCAACGCGGTGGAAATGTCACTCTGAGACCGCTGCAAGCAAGAAGTGGCTAATATTACAGATGTGTGGATTGAGTTTGTCATAAACCGCCCAGTGAAGGAGGTGATCCAATGAGGATGGTCGCATTCGTCAGTGGGCACCGATCGATGAGGCGGAGGGAAGGTACTTGAGGGTTATACTCCTACCAGACGGAGAAACGGTGCACAACGCGTTTTTTGACCGATCATTCACGCCATGAAGATCAAATACTTTCAAGACACGGACACCCTATACATCGAGTTTCGCGCTATCGAAGTGGCTGAAACCAAAGACCTTGATGAGAACACGATCCTTGATCTCGACGATAGCGGCAACATCTGCGGGATAACCATCGAGCACGCGAGCGAGCGAACCGACATTCCGAAGTTTTCCTACGGGCAGATTACGGCCTAACCTGCCGCTTGACCCAATACCGGGTCAGAGGAATCGTGTTAGTCCATATCTTGTTCGTCTAATTCTCACTTCCACAGTTTTTGAATAATACCTTCCTTCTCCAATTCCGCAAGAAACCGTCCGTCGATAAATTGCTCCGGTTTTAAACCCGCAACTCGCGGATCGGTTTCGGCCATCTGGTCGATGACGGTCTTCAAGGACTCCGGCGACGGCCGCGGGATGCGCGGGATATTTTGCAGGATGTACATGTCGTAGAGCTCGTTGAACATCGACGCGTCGCTGCTGCGCAGGTATTTCATCATGATCTTGATCGTCGGCGCGCGCTGGGTTTTAGCGTAATGAACGCCTTCGACGAAACCGCGGATGAATTTGCGCAGGGTGTTTTCATTTCGCTTGATATAACTGCGTGTCGTGATCACCGATGAAGTCGGAAACTGAATGCCCATCTTGGCGATGTCGGCAAGTTCGCGAAAACCTTCGCGCCGGGCGAGAATCGCCAGCTCGGCATTGATCACCGCCGCATCCAACACTCCGGCGCGCAGCGCATTGTAAACGTCGCTGACGCCGCCCATTTGCAGCACGGCAAAATCGCGCTGGCGCTTGACCGGCCACTGCTCTTCGACGTAACGCAGGCCGAAATCGGTGGCCGAACCGAAGCGCGACACGCCGATCTTTTTGCCTTTGAGATCCTCGACCCGACGGATCTCGGGCCGTGCCATGACAGCGAAAGTCATCACGTTCATCGAGCTGGCGATGACCGCCAGATCGCCGCCGGCAAGGTTGGAATTGATCACCGCGCCGCCGGTAAACACGCCGATGGGCACTTCGCCCGACTGCACGACCTGCGCGGCGCGGCCGCCGCCGGCGACGTAGAGCAATTCGACGTCGAGTCCATACTTGCGAAATAGGCCCGCTTCGTAAGGAACCCAGAAAGACGCCTGCGATCCGCCGATGGCGCTGTAGGTCAAACGCAACTTCTCCAACGGCTGCGCCGCCGCCGGCGCGGCAAACGAGAGAACGCCGAGGCCAAGAGTGAGAATTAAGACGAAAAGTTTATGCATCGCGATTCCTTTTCTATAACTTGGCAACCCCTATTCATCACACGCTCAAACCGCTCACCAAGCGGCCGGCTCCGCCGTGTCCGACGGTAATTTTCACGACTCGATCTTTGCCAAGGCCAGCCGCAGCACTTGTTCGAGCGGTTCCTCGGCGAGCGACGCTAGACGGTGGTCAGCATGGTCGAGAGACAAACGGCAGGTGACAGGATTGGGCACGGCGACGCAGAAGATGCCCGCGGCCCGCGCCGCGGTCACGCCGTTGGGCGAATCTTCGAACGCCACCGCTTCGTCAGGGAAGACCCCAAGCTCGTCGAGCACCGCTTGATAAGGCGCCGGCTCGGGCTTATGAGCTTCGGTATCTTCAAAACATTTGGTCGTGTGAAAGAAATGAATGAGCTCGAGCCGCTGCAAGTGGCCATGCACATGATCCGATGACGAACTGGACGCCATGCCTATTTTCAATCCAAGATCGCGCGCGCCGCGCAGATAGTCGTGCACACCGGGCAGTACTGGCTGCTGCTCGGTGAGCGCGATCACGCGGGCGCGCCGATCCTTGCGCAACGCGGCAATGTCGGCAGATGGATCGATCTGCTCTTGGAAATAGCTGTAAAGATCGAAATGAGTGCGCGGCCGCCCGACCAGATCGGCCCAGACCTCCAGATCGAGTTCCCGCCCATGCGCGGCGAACACTTCCTGCCAAGCCAATAGCTCCGGGCTTTCACTGTCAATGATAATGCCGTCGAAATCGAAGATGAGCGCTTTAATCATGGTGAAATAGTCGTCAGGTGTCAGTGGTCAGCTATTAGCCCAGGATTGAACTGCCCGCTGGCAACTGCCGACTGAAGCTGCGCGATTCTAGTATCATAACTCCGAACATTAACATCCGAGACTCCATCACGCCGTGGCATTAGTGTTATCCAGCGCTTTCTTCTCGGCAACCTTCTCGACTAGAGTGCGAAAAGTCGTATTTGCGTCGCACCGGACATCGAAGGCGACGAGGAATAGCGTGATCAAATCCTTGGCATATATATGGTCATCGGCCCAATCGGCGATCTGGGCGAGGTTATGATCCGGCGATAATTGTTTGATCTTCATGCCGACCACTTCGGCGAGGCCAGCGGCGAGTTGCTGCGCCACGGCTCTATGCTCAGGCGGAAAGTCGAGACGGATGAACGCGGTTTCGAGGGCCCAGTCCGTGCCTTTGGCTCCACCGCGGACAACCACCCGGCCCAAGGTGACAAGCAACAGGATTCCGCCAAGGACTAAGTAAACCGGAGAGATCATCGATGTTGCAACCTGGTTTAGAGAACTTTAGCGCGCTACCGTGGGCGCTGCAAAGCCTCGCATCGGTTGTCCGTGGTTACGACGGCGTGGAACGTTCTTTAATCAATTGCGCCATCGCCAAACTGTCGGCGTCGGCCGCAGCACCAAGCGCTTCGACGACACCCGCGCGATCCGTGACCGGGCGATTCTGGCTCGCCTTCCATTTACCGAACAATTTGCTGATCACGATCTCGATACCGACGATGGCGTCCAACTGCTTCTCAATAAACGGCTGTGGCGCGTCGCTCACCTGCCACGGCGCCGCGCTGCCCTTCTCGAAACGCTCCGTTAACCGGGTGACGAGACCGCGCAGCCAGTTGCGGTCCTCGACGATTTGCAATCGGCCATAGGCGTGGACGACGGCATAATTGTAGGTCGGCACCACCTCGCCGGTTTGTTTCTTGGTGTCGTACCATGACGGCGAAATGTAGACCTGCGGCCCGTGAAAAATCACCAACGCCTCCATGTCGCGGGAATAATCGCGCCACACCGGATTGGCCCGCGCCACATGACCACGCAATGTCCCATAGGGCGCGGGCATCGCATCGAGTTCGAACGGGATATGGTTGGCATTGAGCCCTTCGCTCCCCAAGGTCACCAAAGTGCCGAGCGGATATTGGCCCACCAACTCGTGCAAAACATCTGTGCGGGTTTCTTCAAAATGACTCGGTAGATACATTGCGTGCTGACAACCTGCCTGACTTCAGGATACAACCAAGTGTCCACGAGCTAACGCTCGTCTCCTGGCTGCGAAATTAGCGAATTTTCGTACCACAGGCTCCGTTCTCCGGATTGTCATTCCCGCGCAGGCGGGAATCCAGATTTGAAACGCGCCGAATTAGCCTGGATACCCGCTTTCGCGAGTATGACGGAATCAGGATCTCGCGTCACCGCGCCCAACATTCGCGCGCAAATCAATTCGGATGAGCTGTCGTGGAGCATCGGTAGAATATCACTGCCGGGGAATCTACTGTCAAGCAGAGGGCTTCAAACCCGGTTGCATTAGCCGTGTCAGCAATTATATTTACTGCGCCACCGAAGCGGCCCGAAGGAGATCAAAATGAGAGCTCTATACAAAACCATTTGGCCGGCCCTAGCCGTCACGGCTGCGGCGATTTTGCCGCTGCCCTCGCTGCATGCCCAGGAACCCTATTTCAAGGGCAAACAGATCCGCATCGTTGTCGGCCTAAGCACCGGCGGCGGCTACGATCGCGCCGCCCGACTGATATCCCGCTACATGGGTAAGTACATTCCTGGCAATCCCGACTTCGCCGTGCAGAACATGCCCGGCGCGGGTTCCGTGAGCGCGGCGAATTATGTCTGGGGCGTGGCCAAACCCGATGGACTGACTTTGTTGGCGCCGCACAACAATTTTTATCTGGCCCAGCTATCCGGCCAGAAGGAAGCGAAGTTCGACCTGACCAAATTTCAGTGGATCGGCTCTTTGGAGAACGACGACATGATCATGTTTGCCCGTGCCGACGCGCCGTTCAAGTCCGTCGCCGACATCATTCGCTCGAAGGAGCCGCCCAAATGCGGCTCCACCGGGGTCGGAAGCTCGGACTATGTGATGTCGAAGATTTTGGACGAGACCGTGGGCATGAAAGTCGGTCATGTCACCGGCTATCCCGGCAGCAGCGAGATCGCCTTGGCCATGGAGCGCGGCGAGGTTGCCTGCATGGGACTGACCATCGCGACCTACTATGGCCGCGAGCCTTTTTTGGGCTGGCTCAAGACCAAGTTCGTCCGCTTCCTCGCCCAGAGCGGCCATAAGCGTTCGCCGCGCGTCCCTGACGCGCCGACGATTTACGAATTGATGGACGAATATAAAACCCCGGCGAACAAACGGCGCGTCGCCGAGGCGATGCTCCAAGGCGGCGAGTGGGCGCGCCCGCTGATCGCCCCGCCGGCGACCCCGGCCGACCTGGTCAAAATCTTGCGCGACGCCTACGAAAGAGCTTCGAAGGACCCGGAATTACTCGCCGAAGCCAAAAAGCTTTCCATCGAAGTCGTGCCCCTGCGCGGCGAGCAATTGCAGAAAACCGCCGTCGACATCATCAAGCAACCGCCGGAAGTGACCGAGCAGATCAAGAAATTATTCGTACAATAGCGCTTGGAAGCGGGAAGCCCTTAGCGAAGTTTCCTTGGGCACTTGGGTTGGAAGTCGATCGATCTTTCGTCATTCCGGCGGAGGCCGGAATCCAGGTTCTTCCTGATCCAGCGAATACGAAGATGGATGCCGGTTTTCACCGGCATGACGAGTTTACTAGAAGTAAATGACCACTACCGGCTAGCAACACTCGGTAACCTGAGTCGTATATTCGGATGAGGATAACCTACCAGCGTCCCCGCCCCGGGCCATAGGAACGTTTGGAGCCGGCGCGAGCACCGAAGGTCGGTTTAGGATTGGGATCGAGCAAACGTGTGAATGCGTAGTTGAAATTTTCCAGTTTGAGCCGGGGAATTTTCTGCCCGATGAAATGTTCGATGGCGGCGACTTCCTGCAAATCCTCCGCGGTCATCAGGGTGAAAGCATCGCCGACGCTTTGCGCCCGTCCGGTGCGGCCGATGCGGTGAACGTAATCTTCCGGATGATGCGGCACGTCGTAATTGATCACGTGGCTGATCTGCTCGACGTCGATGCCGCGGGCGGCGATATCGGTGGCGACCATGACTTCGTAACGGCCGTTGCGGAATCCATTGAGCGCCTGCTCGCGCTCGCGCTGGGTTCGATTGGAATGCAGCACCGCGACCGAATGGCCCTTCTCGGTGAGTCGGCGCGCCACCCGGTCGGCACCGTTCTTGGTGCGGCAGAAGATCAACACTTGATCGTACTCGGTGCGCTCTAACAGCTCCGCCAACAGTTCTTGTTTCTGCCCGACATCGACGGGATAGAGCGCGTGAGTGATGGTTTCGGCAGGTGAGCGGCGCAGGCCGATCTGAATCGTTTCGGGATTTTTCATCGCCCAGCGCACCAGCGCATCGATCTCGGGCGGGATGGTCGCCGAGAACAACATGGTCTGGCGGGTCTTGGGCACGCGGTCGACGATCTTGCGCACGTCCGGCATAAAGCCCATATCGAGCATGCGGTCGGCCTCGTCCAGCACCAAAAATTCGATGTCGTTCAGGCGCAGCATCTGGCGCTGCAATTGATCGAGCAACCGGCCAGGCGTGGCGACCACGATATCGGTACCGCGGCGTAGTGCTTGATCTTGTTTGCCGTAGCCCGTGCCGCCGAACAACACCACCGTACGCAGGTCGGTAAAGCGGGAATAGTCATGAAAAGCGGTTTCAACCTGTGCCGCCAACTCGCGGGTCGGCTCGAGTATCAGGGCGCGGGTTTTGCCATGCTGGCCAAGACGAGAAATGATCGGCAAGGCAAACGCGGCGGTTTTACCCGTGCCCGTCTGTGCCGAGCCGATGAGATCGCGGCCGGCGAGCGCTAGCGGAATCGCCCGTAGCTGGATTGGTGTAGGAACGGTGTAACCTGCCGCCTTAACCCCTTCAAGTACCTTGTCGGACAAACCAAGCGTAGCAAATGGCATACCACTATATAGGCACGACCAGGCAAACTTCTCAATGGCGCCGCAATTAGAGGCTAAGCGTTAGCGATGCTGGCACGTGGTTGAATTTCATACTGCGACTGTGGAAATGAGTCGAATAGCTTTCTCGCTAAGCTCGAAACGACGAATATCGTGCAGCATTCATTACAAACGAAGAGAGGCGCGTTCAGAGCATCGGTGGCCCGAGCAGCGTTGAGTCACAAAAACTGTTGACATTTGTCGGCGGGTCTACGACGCAATAAACGAGCAGCAGTAGTCGGTCAAAGTCTTGACCGTCATGCGAAATTTAGAGTTCGCCGGCACTTCGAAAGACTCCCCGGCTTTGATCGGTTTGAAGCCCGCGGCGCCCGGAAGCGCCACAGCTAACTCGCCGCTGATGATTTCCATGAGCTCTTTGTCGCCGGTGTTGAACTCGTATTCGCCCGGCTGCATGATGCCGAGGGTTTTCTTGGAGCCGTCGGCAAAGACTACGGTCCGGCTGACGACCTTACCGTCGAAATAAACATTGGCCTTTTTGATGACAGTGACATTGGTAAATTCTGACATTGCGATTTTTCTTCCCGATCTATCTCAACGATTGTTCAGACACTGATACGAACAGTGTATCTCGATCAATTTGTGACGTTCACCAGCATGAGCATGAGGGGATCGGATTGCCCAATCTCCTAACTTCGTGGTCTTCGTGTCCTTCGTGGTGAATAAATCTTCGCACTAATGCCGGTAGCACCAACTTAAAATCATGCCGGCACCGCCGCGCGCTCGACGCGTGGTTCGCGAATCGGCAGATTTAATAGCGCCGCTCCCGCCGCGAACAAAGCATCCGCGTACCACATCCACAAATAATTGCCGTAATGCGCGAACGCAAGTCCGCCCAACCAAGCGCCGAAAAATGCGCCGGTCTGATGCGACAGCATGGTTAGACCATAGAGCGTCGCCAGGTAACGCGTGCCGAAGAGTTTGCCGACCACACCGGCGGTCGGCGGCGCGGTACCCAACCACGAGAAGCCGAGTCCGATCGCCAAAAGATAAAACGTCCACTCGGTTTTGGGTGCGGCAAGATAAATCAGAATCAAGAGCGTGCGTGAGCCGTACATGCCGAACAGGATATACTTGCCGCGGAAGTGATTGAGCATCCAGCCCGCAGCGAAGCTGCCGGCGATGTTGGAAAGACCGATGATCGCCAGCGACCAGCTTGCGACCGAAGCAGGCAAACCGCAAAGGTCGACTTCACCCGGCAGATGAGTGACCAGAAATGCAATGTGAAATCCGCAGGTGAGAAAACTGCCGTGCAGCAAGAGATAACTGGAGTTGCCAAAAGCCGTGCGCAGCGTTGCCTTCATGCCGCCATCGCGGCCAGAGATACCAATGACACCGCTATGGCGCGCAGGCCCAATGATTGGTTTCACCAGCGGCAACGCCAACAGCGCGATGGCGCCAAGCGACCACATCGCCCCCATCCAACCCCAGGTTGAAATTAGTTTCTGAGTTATCGGCGCGAAGAGAAACTGACCGAACGAGCCGCCGCCAGTGATGAGTCCGGACGCCGTCGCTCGCTCTTTGGGCGCCAAGCGCTGCGCCAGTGCGCCGATCATGACCGAAAAACTCCCCGCGCCGGAACCTATGGCCGAGACAATGCCGATGGTCACGACTAAGCCAAAGCTGCTGGTGAATAACGGAGTCAATGCCGTGCCGACCGCAAGCAGAAGCACTCCGCCAATCAACACGGGGGTGAAGCCAAAACGATCCGCGCACGCCCCCGCGACTGGCTGCGCCAACCCCCACATGAACTGCCCCACCGCCATGGCGAAACTGATCGCAACGATGCTCACTCCCGTCGAACCGCTGATCGGAAAGACGAATAGCCCCTGCGCCTGGCGCGCCCCCATGGTGATCATCAGCATCGCCGCTGCGGCGAGCGTGATGTAGCGCCAGGAGTTTTTGTTTTTTTCAAGCATCGTCAATATGACCCAGTCTTCGATCGTGGTTCAGTTTCATACTGGTCCTTCGCAAGTTTGTCGAATAGATTTCTCGCTTCGCTCGAAATGACAAATCCATAAGCCGCCGTCATCCCGAACGAAGAGAGGGATCTTTCCGAATTGCACCAGCATCCAATCTTCACGTAGCCTGAATGGAGCGAGACGATATTCAGCAAACCCTCAGCCAATCGTTGCCACCACTCTCCCCACAATCATTCCTGCCATCAACTCATCCAACGTCCGACTGACTTCCGACATGGGCCGCGTCTCAATTGGAATCGGGTTGATCTTCCCTTCCCGCGCCAAGGCGACGACGGCCTTTAATTCCGCCACGCTGCCGAGGTGGGAGCCTTGAACCGTGACAGCGCGCAGGATCGTGCCAGCGATCGACAGTTTGATTTCGCCACCGAACAAGCCAACCAAAATTAGCCTGCCGCCCTTGCGCAAAACGCCGACGGCCAACTCCGCGGTTTCCGTACTGCCGACGAAATCTACTGCGCCGTAAAGAGCCCCGTGCGTGATACTTTTGAGATTCTCCTCCGCGCCACTCTTCCGGCTATTCAGCGTCGCAGCCGCTCCTGCCCCATTGGCCGCGTTGAGTTTTTTATCGTCGATGTCGACTGAAACAACTCGCGCATGGCCCAGCGCACGTAACATGCCGATGGCCGACAAACCCAACCCACCCGCTCCGATCACCGCGATCCATTCGTCGGAAGGAATCGGCAAAAGCTTCGACACCGCCGAATAAGTCGAGAGCCCCGAGCACGACAAAGTCGCCGCCCACACCGGATCGACGCCGCTGGCGTCGACGAGATAGCGCGGATGCGGCACGAGCAAGTGATCGGCGTAACCGCCGGGACGCTGGATGCCGATCATGTTTGGCGCCATGCAGTAGTTATCCAATCCTTCGCGGCAACGGACGCAGCCGCCGCACCCGATCCAAGGATAGACCAAGCGGTCTGCGCCGATGGGCACCGCGCCCGCGTCAGGACCGGCCGCGATAACAGTACCGTAAGGTTCATGCCCCAAAGTCACCGGCGGCGCCATGCCGCGCTCGCTCATCTGCAAGCGTCTGCCGCCGCCGAGATCGAAATAACCGTCGCGGATATGCACATCGCTGTGACAGACACCGCAGTACTTGAGCTTGACCAGCACCTCTGTGCCGGTCGGCACTGGCGTCTGGCGTTCGCGCTTCTCAAGCGGCTTGCCCCATTCGATAACGTCGTAGCTCAGCATGGAATCGAATTGCGAACCCTTGGTTAACGAATCACCCCGCGTTCGCGCAACACCCCGCGTAAACTCTCGACTCGTTTGCGGTTCACGCCAAGATCGCTGTAACCAAGACGCGAGGCCGAACGCACCGCGAGCAGCTTCTCCGCCGGCCGAAGGTGTAGTTCGAGATCGTCGACGAAGCCAAATACCGCGCTGGTGCATTCGGCGTGGAGATAATCGTCCGTCGAACTGATGATTTTCGTGCGGGGCAGTTCATCGATAATCTTTCGAACCGCGCGCCAACCATCGGGCGACGAGACAATAAGCTGCAACGGCGCGATGGCGTGGGCGCCATCAACGGCGTCGCTCGACACGCAGTTGGGCGATGCCGGACAGACGGTCAACCGGCCGTCTCTGACCCCCAAGTTGGTGGGCCGTGTTCCGGAGCATGAAAATAGCGGCATCGTTATGATCCAGATAGCCAGTAAAGGGAGAATCTGCTGCTTCAAGTTCGCGCTGACCGACACCCCGGGCTAATCCTTCTTCTGCTCTGCCTGCTTGTCGAAAAACTTAAGCGCCATTGTACCGTGGGTTGCCGCCGCGCCGGCACGCAATGCCGCGGCGATAAAGGACGCTTCGACGACTTCTTCCCGCGTCGCACCCGCGGCGTGGGCGGCTTTGGCGTGGGCCTCCATGCAGTAGGGACACTGGGTCGTCGCCGACACCGCGACGGCGATCAACTCTCGGTATTTTCGCGGGATCGCGCCGTTGTCTCGCCCAACAATTTTCTCCAGTCCAAGCCACGCGTTGAAATCGTCCGGCGCCAACTTGCGCATGTCGCGCATCAACTTCAAATCGTTTTCATCATGGTAATGGTCCGACATTTAAATAATCCTCCTGAAAGTTGCCGCATTATTCCCGTAATCGCCATACGAAGCAATCGCGTTGACAGCGCTGCCGAGCCTACGTAAGTTGTTGACCCATGCATGTCCATTCGAGCCCGCGACTGGCGGCACAATGCAGCGTCTGCGGCACCATGCTGTCCGGCGCGCTGAGCGCGGTCTACCGTACCTTCGGCATCAAGCGCAGCCCGCGCAATCCGAACATCTGCACCCGCTGCAGCACCCATGTCGAAGAAGGGCGCATGGTGGAGATCACTGTGCTGTTCGCCGACCTGTCGTCGTTCACCGAGCTGACTCAAGATTTGGGCGCGGAGAAAACCCATGAAGTCGTCGATGCCTTCTTGCGCATGGCAACCGAAGTACTGGTCAAGCATGGCGCCTTCATCGACAAATATGTCGGCGACGCGGTCATGGCGCTGTTCAACGTGCCGCTGCGCCACGACGACCACGCCTTGCGCGCCGTGGCCGCGGCGATCGAACTGAGCGCGGCGCTAACGACTCTCGGTGCGAATTTTGGCTTGAACTTGAAGGCTTCCATAGGCATCGCCACCGGCTTCGCCCGTGTCGGTCGCTTGGGTTCCGACGACTCAAAGGACTATACGGCGATCGGCGACGTCGTTAACCTCGCGGCGCGCCTGCAAAGCAAAGCCAGCGCCGGCGAAGTGCTCATCAGCGAGGAAAGTTATCGCAAACATCCCGTGGACTTCACCGAGGCAACCTCCGAACAGGTTATTCTCAAGGGTTTTCGCGATCCAGTGACCGCCTATCGTCTGCACGCCAATCAAGCCGTGCGATTGATCGGCGATCCACCGGAATCGTCCGCGGGAGAAAAAACCAGCATTGGCGCAATCGTCTTCGGCATCCTCGGCGCCCCTTGTGCGGTGGTCACTCTGATCGGTCCGTTGGCGGTCGCGCTCGGAGCCGGCAGCCTTTTCGGCCTGGCCGGCTTGCTGACGTTTCTCGATCAAAGTAGCTTGCGCGTTCCGGTGCTGATATTAACGACCCTCGCCGCTCTAGCGAACTTCTACACGGTCTGGCATGCGAGAAAGCTTAGAAGTGAAGCGAAAGTCCCCGAACAACTCAAGACCATGACCACGTTGGAAAAGCAGCGCACCACGTTCGTGCTCGTCGCATCGGTGATCACGCTCGGGATCGTTGCGTTCGAAGTCGTCGCCCACATGCTGCTGCATTGAAAGAGCCGCAGTTCATAATGCCAAGTCCCACAAGCGTGGCCCCTGGTCGTTCGGCAATCCGCGGATCGCTTACGGCTTTTTGTAACTGTCGGGATCGAAGGCGGCGCCGTTAAGTTTGAACTCGCGCGTCACCGGCGTCGGATTGAGAATCGTCTGCATAATGTAACAGCCTGCCTCGGCGTTGCGCATCAGCGCGGCAACTCGCTCCGCCGGCGCGCTCGAGGAAACCTCGCTGCGCAACTCGACGCCGACACCGCCCGACTTGATGGTCTCGCGCAGCACCGAGCCCTCGGCGCGAAAGCGCGTGGTAACATAGATTTTCATCTTGTCGACTTTCACCTTCATCATTTCCCCGTACCGGGAAACTTGGGTGAGCAGTCAAAACGCCACGGATAAAGCGAAGTATCCCATAGGAGACGGCGCCGAGTTGTCGCCGCCGGTGCGTTGCTGCTCGTCGCAGAACACCGTGAAGCCGCGCACATGCCCTTCCTTGCGCAAACGCTCGATGGACTCAGCATCGGCTTCGATGACGATCTCGCGGTTCACTTGCATTTCATCAGCCATCAGTTGCTCCTTAGTGACTCAATTTAAACTCTTACTGTTCGTTCCTAAGCCGCCGATCGATGACAAACGGCCCGAACGGCAACAATGCCGCGACGAAAATCATCGCGGTCCAACGCATCGGCCATTGCCGTTCGCCGTGGGCGACGAGCAAACACACGACAAATGCCAGGAACAGCAAACCATGAGTCCAGCCGGCGATCTTCACGGCCAGCGGCATGCCGGCAAAATACTTGAGCGGCATCGCCACGCCCAGCAGCAGCAGAAACGAAACCGCTTCGACCATCCCCGCCGCGCGCAACCGCCCCACCGTTGTCCTATGCATGGGTCGGAAAAGCTCTACTCAATTCTCGCAGGGCAGATCCGACTCGTTGGTCTCGACGAAACGCACCCGGCTGCTCCAGTGGCCGTGTACCGAGGGCTTGCCCGGAGGCACGTCGTCCAAGGTTCCAGACGGAACAATCACCCGCGTGCCATCGCGCGAGGCGTGCGGGATCGGACAATTACAGTTGCTGCATATCTGCCGCGCAAAACTCTTCGCTTCGGGCAGGTCGAAGCGTTTGATCAGGTTTTCCCCCTGAGTCCAGCGAAACTGCGCGATCGGCACGGCAATATTGGTCGAGCGCACTCCGCCCGTCGCCTTGCGGCAACGCGAGCAATAACAGTGGCCGAAACGCATGAACGGCGTGGTCACTTCATAGCGCACCGATTTGCACAGGCAACTCCCCTTCAAAGTCTGCTCAGCCATAGCACTCTCCTAAATCTTTCGAATTTAAACGCCCGAAGTCTATTTTGAAACTAACTTCTTCGCAAGACGAGAGGCTTGCGTTTTGGCAATTGATCAGTGACGAAAACACTTGGAACGTTTGGAACCGATGGAACGACTGGAACGCGCGGCGCCGTTTAAGCCGTTGACAGCCGCGCTGCGCCTCCCTAAAGTGGCCCGACCAAACCTTGGAGGCATGACCATGGCGGACCCCGTACTCGTAACCAAAGATAACGACATCACGACTATCTTGTTGAACCGGCCGGAAGTCGGCAACCGCCAGAGCGATGCCACCTGGGCGCAGGTGACGCAGATGTTCGATGACGCTGCCAAGTCGTCTCGCCTGATTATTTTCAAAGGCGCCGGTGACGATTTCTGTTTGGGGCGCGACTCCATGGGCGTCGCGCCGCCGACTCCCGGCCCGGAAGCTTATTCAGTTCGCGAGCGCAGCGAGACGATCTTCAATCTCTACGGCGCCTTTCGCAACGCCAAAGTTCCGATCATCGGCGTCGTCCAGGGGCGCGCGGTGGGTCTCGGCTGCGCCCTCGCAGCGCTCTGCGATATCACCATCGCCGGCGACAAGGCGCGTTTTTCGTTTCCCGAAACCGCGCATAAAATCATGCCGACCATCGCCTTCTCCGCCCTGGTCGACCGCATGCCGCGCAAAGCCGCCACCTTCATGATCTATTCGGCGCAAGAAATCGACGCCCACAAAGCCCTCACCTATGCGCTCGTCAGTGACGTTGTCACGCACGACGAGTTGGCCGCGAGCGTCAATCGCCTGGTCGATCATTTCAAATCCATGCCGCTCGCCGCGGTGCTTGCGGTCAAAGAATACGCCCGCACGGCATTCAGCATCAGCACCCAAGCTGCCACCGACTTCGCCCGCAACCTGCACGCGACGGTGAACAGCTACTCGGGCATGCGCTAACAAACCATTTGCAACGCATGGGATCTGGCTATTTCAAATTGGCTAGCGACTATCCGAGGATTGGGCGCAAGGCCGAATAGAACAGCTGCAACGCGAGCATGGTTAGGGTCGCCTTTAACGCCATGCGAAAAATCCGTTTCGGCCGACGATTGAGCAAGAGCTTGCCGGCGTAGCTGCCGATAAAACTGAAAGTTACCAGACCAATCAAAAGCGCGATGTAAGGACCGAAGGCAAAGCCCAAAGCACGAAGACAATGATTTTAAGGCCATGCTGGATCGTCATCACGACAGAGTGCGTGCTGACGAACTGATGGCGCTCCGGACAGGCCGGCGCGACCAACGATCCCACCAAGACGCCATCGTCGCCAACACCAACACGCCGCCAACCAGTGCTAGCGCACCGGCGATATGACTGCCGAGAAAGGACACCAAGCAAAACACGAAGAATCCTGTAAACGACAGGCCCGTGGCCGCGATCGAAAGTTCACCTACGCTGTTCAAATAAACCTCGCCAAGTTACAGTCGTGATCGGTGTCGCCGCTTTTGCCGAGGTTAACAATCAATTAGGCGAGATCTTAACGACCGTTCTATTTAGTCAGATAGGCTCGCCACGGCGTCCAGTAATATTTTTCCCAACCCTGGCTGACACCGGCGAAGTCTTCATCCGCCACGTTGATATGGACGAGCTCGATCCGGCCTCCGTCTTCCGCCGGGTAGAACGAGAGCGTCAGCACCGAGTCCATCGCAGTGAGTGGCCAATTCACCGACCTCCAGGTTTGCACGATCAGCGACTTCGGCTGAATATGCAGGATGATACCGGAAAGCATGCCGTCGAAGGCATGAAACGCACCGCCGGCACGAGGTTCCAATGTCACGGGTAAACCGGTCAATGCCGCGTGTTGAGCCGCATCGAGATACATGTCGAAGAGTTTATCGGGAGGCGCGGGCAGTGAAGCCGCCATGATAATGTTTCTTGGCATATCCGAAAGCTCCTTTTGCGATGCCTATGAACAGCAGCATTTAGTGATCGGAGCGCAAGATTCGCACCCCGACCGGCGCCCTATTTAACTTCAATGGAAACGTCGGTAGTTGGGCCAGTGACGACAAACTTGGATTTGTCCCATAACGGCGGTCTGAACATCGACCCTCATGTTGTTCGAAAATCCGTAGGGCTCTTGCGGTATTCCCAAGAAGTTTTTATCCATCTTGCCGTTTTTGTTTTCATCATGAAAAACCGTGATGCCATAATCCCCATACGGAACATCGCCCAGTTCCCATGAAACCGACTGACTATTCACATCGATCGTCGTATTGTATTTCGGATGATCGCCTAGCCAGGATCCAGCCGAATTGAACATGGCGATTTTCACCTGCCCCTTTTCGGAAAGAAGACCAATAATTTTAACGATCACCGTAGCCGTTCCGCCCGGCTGCGCGAATACTGGCGCGGAAAAACTAGCGCCGGCGGATGCGGAAACTATGTACACGAGCATGAAAACAGTTGGAAATTGCTTATTCAGCATGGTGTTCTGATATCTTATGGAAGACGCTAAATTGGTTTAGGCTAAACGATTGACGAGCGCAACGCTCTGCTTCATAAGCTTCAATCCCGGAAAAAGTAGGGAACCGCCGAAAGGCCAAGCCCGACAACGACCAGGAGAACCGTATTCGAGATAAAATAGGGGAATGCCATAAGCCCCATTCCACAGAACAGTGGAACGAAACAATTCTGATTCTTCCCGTAGACAAAATAGGCGAGACCGATCACACCAAAAACCGTCGCCCAAAGTAAAGCTGCTGAGTTGCCCATTTAAGGAAGCTTGCCTTCATTGGTCCTGAATCCATCAGTTTGTTGACCAATTCGTCTTACGTCCAAAATCACCATCATTATCAATTCTATCTTGATTTCCGCGGCTTAGCAAAAAACCGCCGTTCGCGGCGAAAACATCCGGAGTAAGAATCAAGCGCCAAACACACGTCGACTCAAGATTCAAATACAACCCAAGGCCTTGAGTTCGCCGGCGCATTGGGCTGAATTTTCAAATCGGATCGTTCTAATGCCAAATTGCCGGGCGGCGACTAAATTGACCTCAAAATCGTCGACGAAGACAGCGCTTGCCGCATCGATATGAAAAGTTTCCAGCAAATGCGCGTACATCCCAGCTTCGGGCTTGCACAGGTTGACGCGGCAGGAAATAACTTTACCGCTAAAGGCGTCCCAGAAGCTCTGTGTACGTTCAAGAAATTCGATGGATGCCAAATGCATGTTCGACAGGCAATAGAGCGCGTGGCCTTGGGCTTTTAAGCGGTAGAGCAATGCAATTGTTTCGGGAATCGGCACTAACGATGACGGCACATTGTTCAGCAGACTTGCGATCAGATGATCCATTAGACCTGTGCGCCGTGCGGCGCTGGCAATCGCATCTTCCGGCGCCAGGGTTCCACGGTCGAGTTCCAGCCAATCTGGATGGCCTAAGAATTCGCGGTGTACGATTTCGCAGACGGCAGGGTCGTTAAAGGTCCGCGCCAGCAGCGCCTCGGGCTCCCAACGCACGACGACTCCACCTAGATCGAAAATGATGTTCATATTACTCGCCGTAACTGATTCCTCTCTCGAAATTGACCTGATCGGACAATTCTACGGCGACCGCCCAACTCGTACAAGAACAACGCCAACAGCCGGGCTCGCCCCGGTTAGCCGCCTTACAGCATCCTTCACGCACCATTTTGCATCTAACAGACCAGATCGTAAGAGGCCGCGCATCAGGTCATGCACTAGGTTGAAAATTAACAAGATCGTTTGCGGAGGATCATAATTATGAATAAGCGTCAAATCCTTGTTGGAGTTAGCATTGTCGGATTGGCGATAGCTTGGTACGCCTTCCGCCCGGAGCTGCTGTTCATCAACAAACAGGTCAACGAGCAGTTTCCTGTTGGCGCCCAGGTTGCCGCCGGACCGATGAGTTTGGTGCAAGGTAACTTCAAAAGCCTGGCCCATGAAACCAAGGGTTTAGCGACGATCTACAAACTCGCCGATGGCAAGCAGACGCTGCGACTCACCGAGTTCGAGACCTCCAACGGCCCTGACGTGCATGTCTACCTAACCGGAGCTGAAGTGGAGAAGGGCAGCGACGCCGTCATGGCCGCCGGCTTCGTCGACTTGGGTTCGATGAAAGGCAACAAAGGCGACCAGAACTACGTAATCCCGGCGGACGTGGACCTAACCAAGTATAAGAACGTCTCGATCTGGTGCGCCCGCTTTAGCGTCAATTTCGGCTCGGCGCGGTTGTCATGACTGTAGCTCTCTGTGATCTCCGTGTCCTCTGTGTTGAATCCTCCGACTCAGCGAATCACTCCGAATCAATACACCTAGCATCCTATCGATGCTCTCGCGCATCTAACGGCTATTACGCACAAGATCTTAAGCGCTGGCACTGACGAATAACGGGGCGATCCATGGCGACACAGAACCATTATGACGTGATCATCATCGGCAGCGGCGCCGGCGGCGGGACGCTGGCATACAAACTAGCGCCGACGGGAAAACAGATTTTGATCCTCGAACGGGGCGATTACGTGCCGCGCGAAAAGGACAACTGGAGCCCGAAAGCGGTCAATCTCGACGGCAAATATCAGACAAAAGAGAAGTGGCGCGACCAAGACGGCCGAGATCTCCATCCGCACACGAACTACTTCGTCGGCGGCAACACGAAGTTCTTCGGCGCGGCGCTGTTTCGCCTGCGCAAGGAAGACTTCGGCGAGATTAAGCATCATGGCGGCATCTCGCCGGCTTGGCCGATCTCCTACGACGCCATGGAGCCTTACTACAGTGAAGCCGAGGCGCTTTATCACGTCCATGGCCAACGCAACGAAGACCCCACGGAACCACAAGCATCCGGCCCCTACCTCCACCCGCCCGTCAGCCACGAGCCGCGCATCCAGCAGTTGTCCGATGACTTTGCCCGGCTCGGGCTGCATCCGTTTCACACACCGCTGGGGGTGATGTTGGATGAAATGAACCCGCGCGCCAGCAAATGCATCCGCTGCGAGACCTGCGACGGCTTTCCCTGTTTGGTCTACGCCAAGTCCGACGCGCAAGTCTGCGCCGTCGATCCGGCACTGCAACATGAAAATGTTTCCCTAATGACCAACGCCTACGTCGAAAAACTGACAACCGACGCCGCGGGCCGGTGCGTGTCGAAAGTCATCGTAAGTCACAACGGCAGCCGCGAAGAACTGTCGGCCGATATCGTTGTCTCGGCCTGCGGCGCGATCAATTCCGCGGCGCTATTGTTGCGCTCAAAAAACGACCAACACCCACGAGGCCTGGCGAACCGCTCGGACACCGTCGGCCGTCACTACATGGGTCATGTCAATTCTGTCTTGATGGCGCTGTCAAAATGCCCAAACCCAACGATCTTTCAAAAGTCTCTTTCAATAAACGACTTCTACTTTGGCGCCCCGGGTTGGAATTTTCCCATGGGTCACATCTCGTTTGTTGGCAAGCTCGACGGCGAGACACTCAAGGGCGGTGCGCCGGCGATCGCGCCGGGCTGGACCTTGGATCTCATGGCCAAACATTCTCTCGACTTTTGGCTTACCTCGGAAGATCTTCCCGATCCCAACAACCGAGTCACTGTCGACGCCGACGGCAAGATCGTCCTGAGCTATAAGCCCAACAACGAGGAAGGACACAAACGTTTGATCGCCAAGTTGAAAGAACTGATGCAGCAGCAGACTAAATGCGCCGTACATGGCCACGACTGCCACGAAGGATTGTTCTCGCGCAACTTGTTCGTCGGCCAGCGCATTCCGCTCGCCGGCGTGGCGCACCAGGTCGGCACCGTGCGTTTCGGCAACGATCCTAAAACCAGCGCGCTCGATGCCAACTGCAAGGCCCATGAATTGGACAACCTTTATGTCGTAGACGGTAGCTTCTTCGTCTCTAGCGGCGCGGTCAATCCGGCGCTGACGATCATGGCGAACGCGCTACGCGTCGGCGAACACCTCATTCAAAGAATGAATTGATAATGGAGAATGGAAAATTGAAAAGGTCGGAACAGATTCGCTATAATATTCATATCGCGTTGACGACGGCGATTTTCATTTTTTCCTTTTTACTTGTTACTTCAGCGGGGTCCGCGCAGCTGATCCGCTCCCTAGAAACGATCGGCATGACCGTCGCCGATGTGGATCGATCGGTTGAGTATTTCTCGAAAGTATTACGCTTTGAAAAGATCACGGACGTTGAAGTTCACGGCAGCGAGTATGAGAAATTGCAGGGATTGTTCGGGCTGCGCATGCGCGTGGTGCGCCTTAAGCTTGGCGAAGAAATGATCGAACTGACGCAGTATCTCGCCCCGGAGGGCCGGCCGATCCCGCTGGAATGGCGCAGCCACGATCATGGGTTTCAGCATATCGCCATCGTGGTCAGCGATATGGACCGGGCCTATCAGCAGCTGCGCAACCACAAAGTGCGCCACGTCTCCACCGCGCCGCAAACGATTCCGGTCACCAACAAGGCCGCCGCCGGTATTCGAGCTTTTTATTTCAAAGATCCCGACGGGCACAATTTGGAGATCATCTACTTTCCGCCAGGCAAGGGCGATCCGCGCTGGCAAAGGAATAACGACAAGCTCTTTCTCGGCATCGACCACAGCGCCATCGTCGTGTCGAACACACCGAGCAGTTTGAAATATTATCGCGACCTACTTGGTATGAAACTCGCCGGCGACAGCTTTAACTACGGCACTGAACAAGAGCATTTGAACAATGTCGCTGGCGCGCGTTTGCATATCAGCGGCCTCAGGGCCGCCGCTGGGCCTGGCATCGAGTTGTTGGAATACCTGGCGCCGCGCGACGGCCGGCCTGCGCCGAGCGACACCAGAGCAAACGATTTGTGGCACTGGCAAACGACTCTGACGACTGACAACGCGGCAAACGCCGCACAAAAACTGCGACAAGCGAAGCGGCGAGTAGTTTCGCCGAGCCTGGCGAATTTGCCGGAGAATACTCTCAGCTTCGCAAAGGGCTTTCTGGCACGCGACCCCGACGGCCACGGGTTGCAGATAGTCGAGCGGTGATCATATCTGGTTTCCTCGCCGCCACGCCTTCGGGAAGTGTGAGGGGGCGATTGGTGAAAGCAGATAGCCTTCACCCCCGCTCTCTCCCATCGGAATGGGCGAGAGAGTAAGAAATCGGCATTGGCGCTATTCAAAAAATCGTTAGATGACACCGGCAATGACGCTTGACCTCTTCCCACATGATGCGCGACGAATGGCTGGAAACCGAGGGCTTGGCGGCTTCGCTTCCGGCACAGTGTCGGGCATCCGCACGCGGCGCTACCGGGCGCTACTGCTCAGCGCGACCAAAGCGCCGGCTGGACGGTCTATTTTGGTCAACGGTTTTGACGCCGCGATGGAGATCGCCGACGCCGATGCGCCGCGTACGCCGCGCGGCTGCTCGTTTCAAGCTTGGTCGCTCGCTGAACTGCTGCGCCTCGATCGCATTGTACTTGCCGAGAAAAATGTCGCGCGCACCCAACCCGCGCCCCGCAACATCTAATCGAGGACCCATGAAGATCATATCTGTCAATGTCGGGCTGCCGCGCGAGATAGTTCACGATGGGCGGATGATTCGCACAAGCATTTTCAAATCGCCCGTGGCCGGGCGCGTGCGCGTGCGCGCTTTGAATATTGACGGCGATCGCCAAGCCGACTTGACCGTCCACGGCGGGCCGAGCAAGGCGATCTACGTCTACCCGTCCGAGCACTACCATTTCTGGCGCCGCGAGCTCGGCGATGAAGAATTGACGCCGGGCGCCTTCGGTGAAAACCTCACCACCGAAGGTTTGCTGGAAAAAGAACTCAACATCGGCGACCGATTGTGCGTCGGCTCCGTCGAACTGGCGGTCACCGAACCGCGCCTGCCCTGCTACAAGTTGGGCGTCAGGTTCAACCGCGACGACATGGTGAAACGCTTTCTGCGCAGCCGGCGCACCGGGTTTTACTGCGCGGTCATGCAGGAAGGCGAACTGAGCGCGGAAGATACCATTACGCTCCTTGGCCGCGATCCCGGGGGCGTGACCGTGGCCGACATTACCCGGCTCTATGCCTTCGACAAACAGGATCTCAGCAGCATGCGGCGCGCCGCCGATCTCAAGGCTTTGCCGGAGAGTTGGCGGAGCTATTTTCGCGAGCGTGTCGAAAAATTGACGTCGGACAAAGGCGCTTGAGGTGTCTATCTGAAAGTTCCACCCGACGGTTTGAACGATTTGAACCTTTTGCACGGCTTGAACTGCAAATCTCCAGATCGAGCCGTATCGGATGTGTTAGAATGGCCGATAAACGAAACAAACGGATTGCCAAGAGAACCTTGAGCCAAGAAGAACTAAGACTTGAGGAAGACCGCCGACGCAAGACCAATTGGAAGCGCTGGGGCCCCTATCTATCCGAGCGCCAGTGGGGCACGGTGCGCGAAGACTACAGCCCCGACGGTACGGCGTGGGACTACTTTCCCCATGACCACGCGCGCAGCCGCGCCTACCGCTGGGGTGAAGACGGCCTGGGCGGCATCTCGGACCGCCACCAGTATATCTGCTTCGCTTTGGCGCTTTGGAACGGCAAAGATCCAATTTTAAAAGAACGACTGTTCGGCCTCACCGGCAACGAGGGCAATCACGGCGAAGACGTCAAGGAATACTATTTCTACCTCGATTCCACCCCGACACACTCTTACATGAAATTTCTCTACAAGTATCCGCAGGCAGAGTTTCCCTACGGGCGCTTGGTCGAAGAAAACCGCAAACGCGGCAAGCGCGACCGAGAATTCGAGCTGATCGATACCGGCGTATTCGACGATGATCGCTACTTCGATGTCTTCATCGAATACGCCAAGGCCGGCACCGAGGACATCCTGGTCCGGATCGAAGCGATCAATCGCAGCGCCGAGCCGGCGCCTTTGCATCTTTTGCCGACGGTCTGGTTCCGCAACACCTGGTCATGGGGCTTGGATGAGCGGCGGCCGCGGCTGCGCCGTGAAGCGGGCGCGGAGATCGCCGCCATCAAGCTGGCACATTACTACTACGGCAATCGTTGGCTCTACTGCGAAGGCGCGCCGGAAATGCTCTTCTGCGAAAATGACACCAACTATCAAAAGCTGTACGGCAGCGATAACGAATCGCCTTATGTCAAAGACAGCATCAATGATTACGTCATTCACGGCCGGAAAGATGCCGTCAATCGGGCGGAGTCCGGCACCAAAGCTGCGGCGCACTACGTCAAGATGGTCGCGCCCGGGGAATCGTTCACCGTGCAACTGCGCCTGACAGACGCAGCACCAGGTAATGGCCGATCGCTCAACGGCGATTTCGCCAAGGCATTTGACCAGCGGCGGGCGGAAGCCGACGAATTTTACCGCACGCTTGTACCGGAGGCGGTTGCGCCGGATCGCGCAGCCATCATGCGCCAAGCCGTTGGCGGACTGCTCTGGAGCAAGCAATACTATTATTACGATGTGAATCGCTGGATCAAAGGCGACCCAGGCGCGCCCGAGCCGCCCAAAGAACGCGCATCGGGGCGCAATCACGAGTGGCGTCACCTTTACAACGCCGATGTCATCTCCATGCCCGACAAATGGGAATATCCCTGGTATGCCGCGTGGGATCTGGCGTTTCACTGCGTCGCTCTGGCGATCGTCGACTCCGACTTCGCCAAGGAACAGCTGCTGCTCATGACCCGTGAGTGGTACATGCACCCCAACGGCCAACTGCCGGCCTACGAATGGGCCCTTGGCGACGTCAATCCGCCGGTGCATGCTTGGGCGGCCTGGCGCGTTTACAAACTCGAAATGAAACGGCGCGGCGAGGGCGATCGTAAATTCCTCGAACGGATCTTCCAAAAGCTGTTGCTGAATTTCACCTGGTGGGTCAATCGCAAAGACGCCGCCGGCCGCAATGTATTTCAAGGCGGTTTTCTCGGGCTCGATAATATCGGCGTCTTCGACCGCAGCGCGCCTCTACCCACCGGCGGCCACATCGAGCAGTCCGACGGCACCAGCTGGATGGGCATGTATTGTCTCAATATGCTCGCCATCGCGCTGGAGCTGGCGAAAGACAATCCCGCCTACGAAGACGTTGCCAGCAAGTTCTTCGAACACTTTGTCTATATCTGCGACGCGATGAACAATCTCGGCGGCGAGAACATCGAACTCTGGGACCGCCAGGACGGCTTTTTTTACGATGTGCTCAGTCTGCCCAACGGCCAGCGCAAGCCGCTTAGAGTTCGTTCCATGGTCGGGTTGATTCCGCTCTTCGCCGTCGAGACCCTCGATCCGGAGTTGATCGAAAAGCTGCCCGGCTTCAAGCGCCGCATGCAATGGTTTATCGAGAACCGCCCAGGCCTCAGCGAGCACATCGAAATCGAAGCCACCGACGAAGGGCCGCGCCGCTTTCTGTCGCTGGTCAACCGCCACCGGTTGAAACGAATACTGCATTACATGCTCGATGAAAAGGAATTCCTTTCGCCCTATGGCGTTCGCGCGCTATCGCGCTTTCATGCCGACCACCCCTACAAACTCGGCGTCAACGGCACCGAATACCGCGTCGACTACGAGCCGGCGGAATCGACCACCGGCCTGTTTGGCGGCAATTCCAACTGGCGCGGGCCGATCTGGTTTCCGGTCAATTTTCTCATCATCGAATCTCTACAGAAGTTCCATTATTTCCTGGGCGACAGCTACAAAGTCGAATGTCCTACCGGCTCCGGCCAAACCGCCAACCTATGGCAAGTCGCCGGCGAGATCTCCCAGCGCCTGACACGAATCTTCACTCAAGATCAGGACGGTCGCCGGCCGGTCTTCGGCGGCGCCGAGAAATTTCAAAACGATCCGCACTGGCGCGATCTGATCCCCTTCCACGAATACTTCCACGGCGACAACGGCGCCGGCATCGGCGCCAGTCACCAGACCGGCTGGACCGGACTGGTGGCGAAGTTGATTCAACAGTACGGCGAGTAACCCCGGGTGCACCGCATCCAATCGCCAAGCAGCGTCATCTAAGGATTGAGCGCACGATCAAATTGGAGAGATCAGTGGTTCGAGTGCACGGCGAGGATTTCCCATTGTCGAGGAAATCTTTAGTGATACTCGGCCGCGGAACTAATATTGCAGGCAACTTCGTTAACAAACCGGATCGGAGCCGGCGCGATTTGTGACGAAGTCCTGAACTGTGCCTGTAGAGCGCGCGCCATGAACTTCACTCTCACAAAGGATCGCAAAACCCAAACATGTCCAATCGCGTCAATCTCCGCGCTAAAACAACTTATCCGGCACTGTGTCTCGGCATACTGACAGCGGCGTTCATCATCGCCAAGACCGGCCGTGACGCGCTGTTCTTTCAGGGCAAAGGTATATTTCAACTGCCGGCGGCGACCATGATGATCACGGCGGCCTCCCTGCCGTTGGCGATATTGTTCGTCAAAGCGATGAAGAGCTTCGGCGCGCGGCCGGCGCGGGTCGGGTTGATGTTTTTCGCTGCCGGAGTGCTGGCTATGGCTGCGCCGTTTCTCTATGCCGGTGAATCGACGCTGCTGTTCAATATTTTCATCTTTATCCCAAGCGCTTTCGGCGTCATGTTCGCGAGCCTGTGGTTGCTCGCCAGCGACATTTTCGAGACCACGCCCAATGCACAGTCGGCCGCCGCATTCGCCAAGATCGGCGCCAGCTCGCTTGGCGGCGGCATGACCGGCGGCTTCATCGCCAAAACAATCAGCCCGCTTATCGAACCGAAATGGCTGATCTTCATCGGCGCTCTGATGATCCTCGTCGTCGTCGGGTTAGTCATCCAAGCGCACCGGAAGTTTCCGACCAACCTTGCGTCGCAACGAGCCAAGGAAGGAAAGCCCGCCGGGTATCTTGCGCCGCTGGCCAAGCCATACGCCTTCACGCTGCTATTGGTCGCGATGAGCGGGGCCCTGGCAGGATTGCTGATCGACGTGCAGTTCTATATCTCCGCCACCGGCGCCGGCATGGGCTCCAAAGGCAATGCCAATTTCTTTGCCAATTTCTACATCATGCTAAATTTCGGCTCGCTGCTCTTGCAGCTCTTCGTCACACCGAAAATCCAAAACAAGATCGGCGTCGGCGGCGGTTTGATGATCCTGCCCTTCGCCCTGATTGGCGGCGCCGGGTTTGCCAGCGCGGCTGCCACCGCCTTCAGCCTGTCGGTGCTGCGGGTGACCGAAGGCGGCCTGCGCTCGTCGGTGCACCGCTCGATTTGGGAGCAAGCGTTTATCCCGGTCGATTCCAGCGAACGCTCATTGGTCAAAATCGCCGTCGATGGCGTTGGCGCGCGCATTGCCGAGGGGCTCGCCGCCGCGGGATTGTATGTCTGGGTGCAGCACGTCGCCCCCGGCGGAAATGTCAGAGGGACGCTGGATACGCGATGGATGGCTTGGCTAACTTTGGCAACAGTGCTGGTCTGGCTTTTCATCACCGAGCGACTGCGCGCCCAAGTGCAACAAACGGCACCCGCCGTCGCGAAATCGAAACCGGAACTTGACTGCGTGCGTTTCCCCGATCAATGCCCGTGCACAACTGAATTGGGCAAGGGTGTCGCCTAAGGCGGACCGCATCGTGATTCCGCTTCACTGCATCCATTGCTCTGTTTCAGTCATCTAATACACAAAACTGTACGACCTACCGCCGCGCCGACGGCGCAAAGGAACTGGCACATGGCAGCGAGCAATCTGGTCTATCGCCACAATCGCATCACCCGCCTCACCCATTGGCTCAACGCGCTAGCGTCGATGATCCTGTTGATGAGCGGATTGATGATCTTCAACGCCCACCCGCACCTCTACTTGGGTCACACCTCGGAACCCGATAAAGCGTTGCTGTCGATTGGCGCCACTGTGCGCGGCGGTGAAACGCACGGCTACCTCGAAATATTAGGGATGATGATAAACACCACCGGTGTGCTCGGCGTCCAGCGGACCGCCAATGGCACGACCCAACGTGCCTTTCCGAGCTGGGCTACCGTGCCAGGGTACTATTCGCTCGCCGGCGCGCGCCGCTGGCATTTCTTTTTCGGCTGGCTGTTCAGCCTCACCGGGCTGCTCTACGTGGTCTACAATCTCGCCGTCGGTCACATGAAGAAATTTCTCTTCACCCCGGCTGACGCCGCCCGAGTGCCGACGATGATCGCCTACTATTTAAAACTGCGCAAAGACTCGCCCCAGCTCGGTGAATACAATCCGTTGCAAAAAATCGCCTATACCAGTGTCTTTCTGCTGCTCGCGCCAATCATCCTGCTATCCGGCATGGCGATGTCGCCGCAGTTGAATCTGGCATTCAATTGGCTGCCGGCCATGTTCGGCGGGCGCCAATCGGCGCGGACGATTCATTTTGTAATCGCCTTCGGGGTTCTTTTCTTCGCCTTCGGCCATATCTTCATGGTCATAACCCAGGGATTTTTCAATAACATGCGATCGATGATTACCGGTTGGTTTCGGGAGAAAGTTACACATCAGGATTCCACGACGATAACCGTCACGACCGAACCCCTGCCGCCGTTGACAATCGAATCAGCGGCGGCGGATCCCGAGACGACCGTGGAGGCGAGCAAAAATGGCTAAGACCGATACCAACTTCTCCCGACGCAATCTACTTCTCGGGGCGCTCAACGGCGCGGCGTTTTTGCTTTTCGCCGGCTGCGAAAAAGCGTTCAATAGTCTTAGCCGTAACGAAACCGTCAGGTCGATCTTAGCCAAAGCCGAAGGCGGCAACCGCCGAGTGCAAAGACTTCTCGCCAGCCGTCACAAACTGGCTCAGGAATTCAGCGAGAAAGACATCTCGCCCAAGTTTCGTAGCAATGGCAACCCGCCGCCCATTACGCTGGAATACGCCGCCGACGCGGCCAATCAGTTTGGCGGTTGGAAGCTCGAAGTGACCGGTTTGGTCAAGCAGCCGGCGAGTTTTTCCCTGGCGGATTTGCAGGCCCTGCCATCGCGCACGCAGATCACCCGACACGACTGCGTCGAGGGCTGGAGCGCCATCGCCAAATGGAAGGGCGTGCGTCTCGAAGAGGTCATCGACAAAGTTCAGCCAACGCCGGAGGCGAAGTATGTGGTCATCCGCTGCATGGACAGCGACAGCGACGGCGCTAACTATTACGAAAGCATCGACCTCATCGATGCCGTCCATCCGCAAACCATTCTCGCCTATGAGATGAACGGCAAACCGCTACCGGTCGCCAACGGTGCGCCGCTGCGCCTGCGGGTGGAAAACCAGCTTGGTTACAAGCAGGCGAAATATATTAAATCTTTGGAATTCGTTGCCAGCTTCGACAAAATTGCCTCCGGGAAAGGCGGCTACTGGGAAGACGAAGGTTACGAATGGTACGCGGGAATCTAGAAGAGTTAGGAGTGAGTAGTAAGGAGTTAGGGGTTTCGTATCGGAATACTTCGTTCGTCGCTCCTGACTATTTACTACTCACTCCTTAATTTTCTCCGGTTCGAAAATCTTGATCGCCGGTACTGTGAATGCCGCTCCCGCCACCACGGCAAGGCTGAGCAAGCGACCGACAAAAAGCGCACCGGGCGCACCGAGCGAGGAAACCAGCAGACTGACGCAAAACATACCAAAATTTTTTCTCCGCCAAAACTTTTCACGGCCGATATTGCAGAGACATGAACCATTTTCGGTAGCATCTAGCCGCTACATACGCTATGCATCGACCATGCGAATCTGCTCTTTGCTGCCGGGCGCCACTGAAATTGCTTTTGCTTTAGGGCTGGGCGATCAAATCGTCGGAGTCACTCATGAATGCGACCACCCGGCCGACGCTCAATATAAACCAATCGTCGTCAGAAGCGTCATCGACTCCAAACGCATGAGCGGCGCCGAGATCGACCGCAAAGTTACCGAGTTGTTACAAGCCGGCAAAGGTCTGTATTTCATAGATGAAGCCGCCTTTGCCGATGCCGCGCCCGATGTCATCCTCACCCAAGGGCTATGCGAGGTCTGCGCCCTCGATTACAGCGAGGTCGTCAGAGCCGCCGGCAAGTTGTCACACCCGCCGGCGATCGTTTCGTTGAATCCCCATAGCTTGGCTGAGCTACTCGACGATATCCTGCGCGTCGGCGTGGCCACTGAACAGAGCAACTCCGCCGCAGCGCTGGTCGGTGATTTGCGTTTGCGCATTGCCCAGGTCGGCGGCCGCGAGCCGGACCGCCGGCCGCGGGTTGTCTGCTTGGAATGGTTCGAACCGCTCTATACCGCTGGCCACTGGGTTCCCGAGATGGTTGCCCTCGCTGGCGGCCACGACGTCATCGGCCGTGCCGGCGAACCATCCGCGAAAATCGAATGGCAAGATGTCGTCGATGCAAAACCGGAAGTCATTCTGCTGATGCCCTGCGGTTTCGATGTGCGGCGCACCGTAAAGGAATCGACGCCGCTGCGCGCCCTGCCCGGCTGGACCGACCTACCCGCCGTGCGCAGCGAAAATGTCTTCGCTCTCAACAGCAACGCCTACTTCAGCCGCCCCGGTCCGCGCCTGGTCAACGGCCTGGAAATCCTAGCGCGCATCATTCATCCGGAAACCGTCAACTGGTCGCTCGGGCCGACCGACGCATCGCGATTCAATTGAAATGGCGCGCTTGCAAAGAAGCAGGATGTCCACCACGAAGGCACAAACCACACGAAGGTTCGGAATCTAAACATCTTATCTTCGTGCCTTCGTGGTGAGATAGAATTTTCAAAGTTAACTTGACGGATTCGCCACAACCCTCGCGCCACACGGACCTGCGCGATATTCTCGCCCTGGGTATCCCCGCCATGCTTGCCCAAGCGAGCCAACCGCTGCTCAACATCGGCGAGACGGCGATGATCGGCCGGTTGAGCGCTGAAGCGCTAGCCGCTCGTGCCATCGGCGCGGCGATCGTCGGCACGGTCTACTGGATCTTCGCTTTCCTTACCTTCGGCACCACTAGTCTCATTGGTCATCATTACGGCGCCAAAGATAGCAAAGCCTGCGGCGAGACTTACCTTCATGCGCTCTTCCTCGCGCTGGCGGGCGGCCTGCTCATCGCTTGCGCCGGCGTGATCTTCGCGGAATCTCTCTACCGCCTGATGGGTGCCGAGAGCGTAGTGGCAGCTCAGGGCGCCAACTATTTTCGCCTTTACATCTTAAGCGCGCCGCTCACTTTGTCGATTTACTGTTCGGTGGGCTTCTATCGCGGCATTCAAAACTCCACAGTGCCGATGCGGATCGCATTTACGATAACAGCCATGCAGATCGCCCTCGATTACGCACTTATCTACGGCCGCTTCGGCCTGCCGTCACTGGGGCTCGTCGGCGCCGCGGTCGCCGCTTGCTGCTCGCAACTCACCGGCGCAATTCTCTACCTCGGACTATTCTTTCATTCCGTAGGGACCGCCGGCTACCGCACGATCCCCTTTCGCATCACCGCCGCCGGCCTGCGGCCGCTGTTCCGCATCGGCCAGGATCTCGCTATCCGCACCGGCGCATTGCGACTTTCGCTGATCTTCGCCACCAGCACCGCGGCGCGCATAAGCGCTGCGACTCTGTCGGCATATGAAATCGTTTTTCAGCTCTTCATGCTCTGCTCCGACGTCATCGACGGCTTGGCCATCGCCGGCCAAGCGCTGGCGGCAAAATATCTAGGATCGGGAGAAAAGGAGCGCGCTTATCGCATGGGTGTGATTCTGCTACGCTGCGGCGTCGTCTCTGGCCTGCTGTTCACCGTGAGTTTCGTTGTCGCTTGGCAGTCGATCGTTGCGTTCTTCACCACCAGCAGCGCTGTGATCGCGCTGTTAAGTCCCGGCGTCATGATCTTGGTATGCCTGATCCAACCGCTCAACGGCGTCGTCTTCGTTCTCGACGGTTTTTTGATCGGCGCCCGCGACACCCGCTACCTAATGAAGGCCATGCTCGCCGGCGCCGCGATTATGATTCCGCTCGCCTGGTCGTCGTTACAATTTGGCTGGGGACTGATGGGAATTTTACTCGCCATCGCGGCGCTCATGGTCTGGCGCGCCGCGACGAATGCGAGCCGCTTTGTCGCTAACCCCTGGCAGCGCGATCCATCAAAACCGGCATGATCGTCCTGAGACGAGGGAATAAACGGTGACACCGAAAAAACCATGAGCGACAACTGCCGACTCCGGCTTGCGACTACTTCGGTGATTTAAAGGTAGTAAGAAAAGTTGACGCAGGCAAACCGCGGTGATAGCTTCGCCAGACTTCATTCAAATAGATGAGAAGGGACAATTCATGGCAAAGACAATTTTAGTTACCGGCGGCGCCGGGGGAATCTGTTCTGAAATCTGCCGCGGTCTGGCAGCTGACGGGCTAAACGTTGTGGTGGCGGATTTCGCCAAAGACGGGGCGGAGAAGGTTGCCGCTGAAATTCGCGATACCAAACGTAGCGCCATCGCCGTGCAGGTCGATGTCGGCGACCCCAAGAGCGTCGCTTCGATGATGGAGCAGGCGATCGCGAAGTACGGCCAGGTCGATTATGTCTTCTGCGGCGCCGGCGTCATGGATCGCGTGCCTATCGTCGACATGCCCGAAGAAATGTGGGACCGGTTGATGCGCATCAACTTGAAGGGCGTGTTCCTCTGCGCCCAGGCTGCCGCCCGGCATATGATTCCGCGCAATGAGGGCCGAATTCTAAGCATCGCCTCGGGCCGCGGCGTCGCCGGCCAGGCGCGCTCGGCACATTACGCGGCATCCAAGGCCGGTGTGATCGCCTTCACCAAATCCCTCGCCGTCGAGTTGGCGCCCAACAACATCACGGTCAACTGCGTTTGTCCCGGCGCGACGGATACGCCAATGTCGCGCATCGGCTTCACCGACGATGCTTTCAAAAAACGCGAAGAAATCCCGCCTTTGATGGACGGTCTGACGCACAAATTCGAGATCGTCGGCCTGGTGCGCTACCTGCTCTCCGATGCCGCGAAATATATTACCGGTCAAACCTACTTTCTCCGCACCCCAAAGTAACATCATAAAAAAAAGCCGCCCAGCGCTAGCTGCGCGGCTTTTTTTCTCTTCGGCAATCGGCGTGTGAAAAGAGCCGTTGACGAAGCAACGCCAATAAATCAGTTGATCAACCCGGTACTGCTGTCGAAGGTGAAACTGGCCTGGCTCCCGGAAGGTCTTGCCGCAGTCAATGTATAGGTCGATGGCGTCGTCACATTGATCGTCAGCGTGACCCCAGTGGTCTTACGGTAGCCGATCAATAGAAGCGGCGTGTCGGTGCTGGGATATTCGAGAAACTCCCCGTAGTAGCTTTCCATCGCCATCGCCGCATTGCGCAGATCGGAGCGCATCGAGGCATCGATAGCACGGGCGCGGTGGACGGCAAAGTTTTGTATTGCGATAGCGGCCAAAATTCCCAATACCGCAATGACAACCAGGAGTTCAAGTAGCGTGAAACCGGCGTTTCGATTTCGCGCCGATCCGGCGGAGATTTTAGGAAGTGACGTCACGGGAAGCGCTATCAATTTAGCAACTTTTTACCATCATTGAACCATTTTGTCGAGAAAAAAGCCTCCCCGTGGCAGTCCTGACCAACTGATCTCCTTCCCCCGCCCCTGCAAACCGCCCTGCTCGGCTACTTGTCGAACATCGGCATACGCGGTTGGGCGCCGCGGGTTTTGCATTCGCCGAGGAAAATTTGATGGACCTCGGGATTCTGGTCTTGATATTCGATCTGCGCGCCGCCGTTTTTAACGTCCTCGCCGGTATCCTTCAGGTCTTCGACTTTGTACTTGAACCCCCAGGGTTTGAGCGCGAGATAACGCGCCGGCTCGGCGCCGGGATTGAAATGCTGGTGCCACCACTGCATCGGCGGCGTGAACATGCTCATCCGACCCCACTCGACGCGCCGCTTCGTGCCGTACTCGCCTTCCGGCCAGAGGTAGGAGTACCCTGAGCCGGTCAACATGACGATATGGGCGCCGGCGCCATGACGATGGGCCTTCTTGTACTTGCCGACGGGAAACTCCGACAGATGCGCGCTCATGGTGTTGTCGACGAACTCGAATAGAGTCGTGCGGTTGTCGCCGCCGCGTTCTTTGTAATCCTTCGGCTCGAACGCCCATAGGTCGGCGATGAAATTGGACTCCCAAACCCGGCCGCGCTTGATCTCCGACCCCAAGTAACGTCCGCCAGCGCCGTTCCAAGCATCGGCGCCGCCTTCGTAACGATCCATAAAAGTAAAATTGTTGTTAAAAATGTAATCGAGATTGCGGTAGCGATTGATGATCACCGGCGCATCGGTTAGAGAAACCATCCGCACCGGCTCGCTGCCCTGGGCGTTGAAATGTTGGTGCCAGGTGTTGAGCGGCGTCGAAAACAGGCTGCCGCGCTGCCACTCCAAAGTGTGCTTCTTGCCGCCCTCGTTCCAGATCGTCGTTGCCCCCTGGCCTTGGAGGATAAAAACCGCTTTTTCGTACATATGCCGCTGTGGTTTGAGTTGGCCGCCGGCTGGGATTTCTTCGACCATAGCATCGCACATGCCGCCGGCGCCGTCTTGATTGACGAAAGCGGCCTTGCCGCCGCTGCGCTGCCAATCGCCCAACTCGAGCTTTAACAAATCCGGCACGATGAAACCCTTTTCCACCGGAATCCCTTCCCACTCCTGATAAATTTCGTATGGACTCTTCGCCGAGTAAGCCGAAGCTTCGTTCAAATTTAGGTTCTTCATTATCGATTCTCCCTAATTTTTACCAGTAGACATTAGTTGATGCGCTCCATATAAAAGCCGAGCGCACCGCGATAAGCCCGGTCGATGGCCATGGACTCGCGCGCGCCATCCAGCACCCGTTCGCAATCCTCCGGTGTCTTGACGTATTTCTCGAACATCTCGGAAATATTCTCCGAGTGTTCGGTGTCGGCGACGACGTGGACATCCAGTGAGATCATCCGCTTCAAGTTAATCCCCAGTTCGTTCTCGAACTTCTTGCCGACCCGGAACGACATGCCGCCACCCTTGACGATCTTGCCGTTGTTGCGCCGCTCGAGCATATGCGAAGCTGCATAGGATGTCAGCCAGTGGCCGCGCATGGCGATATGATGCCAGGCATGAAAGCACGCTTGCACCATCGCCGGCACTTGCGCGCTGTCGAAATCCTCCCGCTTGAGGCCGATGACCTCGCCTTGCTTCACGGTCAAGTTGAAATGGTCCATGCCGGCGCGCGGATCGTTGATCAACTCATCGCTCTCATGCTCCCAAATCACCCGTTTGACTTCCAAGGGTGCGCCGCCTTGAACATAGCCCCAGCAGTCGCGCCGATTGGCGGTATAAAGCGCGTTCTGCACGACGTAGAACCGGCCCCGCTCCATGGTCAGCGGCACGCCGAGAAATGCTTTGAACTCGACGCTGTCGAATTGGTCGTTGACCATTTGGTCGAGTTCTCGACAAAGATCCTGCACCAAATTCATCGTTCCTCCATGCCAATGCTGCTAGTGACCTATCAGTCTAAACTTTCCATCAAATCAGCCAAGTGGCCGCGATAAATCCGATCGATCATCAAGCTTTCCCGGGCGCCGCTCAAGATCGCTGCTTGCGCCGACGCGCTGGTGGCATACTGTTTGGCCACCTGCATCAACAGATGGGCATGCTCGACATCCATCACCACATGCTCGGAGTTGTTGATCTGCTTTTTCATCGGTATGCTCAAATCCCGTTCGAAGATCATACCGATGCGTTGGGACAACGACCCACCGGGAATCAATTCTGCCGAATTGCGCATTTCCAGAATCGCCGATGCGGCGATCGCTTCCAGCCAGGATTTCTGCGACAGGTGAATCCACGCGCTGAAACAGACCTCGCCGCCCTCCATGCGCGCGGTCTTCTCGAACGCCTCGGCGGTCAGACCGAATACTTCGCCTTCTTTGACCGCCAGCGTAATATGATCCATCTTGCCCTGGGCCTTCTGGCCGATCAGTTCGTCCTCTTCATGGTGCCAGATAATCTGTTTGACCGGGAGCGGCGCCGAGCCCTGCACGTAGCCCCAACAGTCGCGCCGGTTTTGCACGTAGTAGGCCATCTGAATCGAGTAATGCTGCGCCCGCAGCTTGGTGAATTTGGCATTCAACAAACGTTTGAACGGGTCGGAGTCGAACTGCTCGTTGCACAGTCTGACAAGTTCCTGCCACATCTTTTCTAACCCGCTGGGTGCCCCGCCCATGATGTAACTCCCTAATCGATTTTGAGCCTTTGGCGTTCTTTGCGGCCAATCCCCCCCTCCTCTTTCCTCCCCCGTTTGCGGGGGAGGATGAAGGTGGGGGTCTCCATTGTCACGAATCATGTCAAGCGAAGACTCTCATCCTACAACTTTTTCTCGCCGCGGCGTTGGCCTTTAGTTTCTATCACATGCAAGTTTGCGCTGTCCAACCAACGGACTCACACGCCAAAGGCCAGACTCTTGATCACCACCGGAACGAACCCCTCTTCCGGCACCACTTCACCGACGTCGATAAAATCCAACTCGGATAGCGTCACTTCGTCGATACAGGGCATGTTCCATTTGGCCGAGAGCATGCCGCCGATCACTTGCCCGACATTTTGACCGAAGACCAAAGCGACCGGCCGGTCCGCCGCGGCCAACCGCGCCAACGCCGTGTCGATGCCTTTGGCCATATCTTGCGCTGCGCCATAGCCGACAAACGGCGGCGTCGAAAACGCCAGAGCGAATGGCGAGCCTCGCACTTCCGGGTCACGCTCGCCAAGCACTCGCACAACCGCTTTTTCAACCTTATCGGCAATCGGCGCAGCCCAGTCGCATTGCACGACAAAAACCCGCAAATTGTGCACCGGAAGTTCGAGACTGTCCGGCACGAAGATCGTCTCGCCGCTCAACTGAACCGTGTATTGTGACGCGCCGATGACCGTTGCGCGGATGCCTTCGCCGGCTTCGAGAATATTGAACCCGCGCGCTTCCGCTTCACGGCGAATCTCACGCCCGAGAAATGGCCCGAGGTCGCCGAAAGATGTGCTCTCGCGCGCATAAATATATTCGGAAACGCCGCCGGAGAAGAGTATGCCATCGATCTTGGGCAGCGCGCCCAAACCCGGCGTCACGTAAAATTCCTCCCAGGGTGGCTCGCCGGTAGCCAATGCATCGAACAGCGCGAGCGCCATGCGATGGGCCAGGCGCGCCCTGAGTTCCGCCGGCACTTTGGCGCCGTAATCGAGATTATTGCCGAGATCGGCGAGAAAGCGCTGTCCGCCTTTTTCCAAGCGGACGATTTCATCGGCGCCGTTATGCGCCACCAAGCGCGCGCCGATATTGACTGCCGTGGTGGCGCGAATCCGCCCCTCTTCGATGACGCTAATCTTGGTCGTGCCGCCGCCGATGTCGATGTTAAGCAGCGTCATTTTCTGTTCGCGGCTCTGCTGGACGGCGCCCGAGCCATGAGCCGCCATGATGGTCTCCAACCTCGGCCCCGCTGTGGCGCAAACAAATTTACCGGTCTCATCGGCGAACAACTCGGCGATCTTCGCCGCATTGTCGCGCCGCGCCGCCTCGCCTGTAATGATCACCGCCCCGGTGTCGATGGCATCGCGGCTCAATCCGGCTTCGGCAAATGTCGACTCAATCAATTCTCTGAGCGGCCCCGCCTCGATGTTCCAATCGCCGGAAAACGGTGTAAGCAAGATCGGCGAGCGGGCGATCACGTTGCGTTCGAGCACCAAGGGCTTGCGCTGCAAGACCGACGGATAGCCGATCAACAGCCGGGAGAACATCAAATGCGATGTCGAAGAGCCGATGTCGATGCCGACGCTGGTCAAGTGGGTATGCGGCCCGACTGCGCCTTCGTGATCGTGGCCGTGACCGCCATGCTCATGTGTCGTAATTGCCATGTGTCGATAGTTGTAGCTTAAGGGTCAGAACCTTTATTGTTAGGCCGCGACTTCCCTCAATTCCGTCCCTTCTCCCCTCGCAGACTGTGTCACAACTGTCATTTCGAGGTGAAGCCGAGAAATCTCTTCTTCGTATGTGGCTGAAAACACGAGATCCCTCGCTGCGCTCGGGATGACAAATGTGGGGCATTTGCTCATTACGACACAGCCTCTCGCGGGAGAAGGCTAGGATAAGGGGGCGCCGCTTTAGATTTTTCAATCCCTTTCATCGATGCGAATAAACAAATTTTCGAGCGAAACACTCTTCGCCAAAAACCCTTGCTCCCCGGCGTAGCGCACAATCGTGTTCAAAACTTTCTCGTTATGCTTGATGCCGAATTTCCAAGGATCGCCACCCATTACCGCACGCTGCTCCTCCCACACCTGGCGGTTCCAGACAAAATTGGAATAGGTCGCGTCGGCGTCATCGCGCAGCGCTAGATTCTTGGCCGCGACACAGGCATCGAACATTTCTTGAGCCGCCAGCGGATGCTTCTCCAGATAGGCCGCGTGAAAGGTAATCGCGTGGCTGGTCGGAAAAATGCCGGTGCGCCGGAAGAAGTCCTGCTCCACCGCCTTCGAATCGCCGAACAGTCGGCGCCAACCCGGCTCTTCGGGAAAGTCCGGCACAATGATCGCATCGAATTCGCCTTTGAGCATGCGCGCCGTCAAGGATGCGTCACTGGCGACAACATCGAGCCGGGTCCCCGCCGGCAACGTGACATCGACTTTGTTGTTGCGCGGCATGACCCAGTGAATATCCGCCGGCTTGACGCCGTACTCGTCGCTCAAAATGCCCCGCGCCCATAAGCCCGCGGTGTTGAGCCAGCTGGGAATGCCGACCTTTTTGCCTTTGAGCTCTTTGGCATCGGTCAGCGGCGAGCGATCGGGCACGAAAATATAAGACTGGCGAAACTTGCGATTGGGAAACACCGGGATCGCCATATACGGCGCGCCGCGGCTTTTGAGCGCAAGATACATCGCCAGGGAAAACTCGCCGGCATCGAATTTGCCGGCCATGAACTCGTCATGGCCCAAGCCGTCGTTTTCATAAGCGATCGCGCGCAGGTCGAAATTCTTGAGCTGCACGCGGCCATCGCACAGAGCCTTGGCGCGCAGATGATACCCCGCGGCGAGCGAAAGAGTTGGTTTGTCAGACATGGAAATATCCTTTGGCCGCGTTCATCGCCCCAGCTATTTCAAATTACGCAAGAACGAGAAATCGAACATCTCGTTGACCGTCAGCCGCTTGCCGATCTCGCCGCGCGCCAGCGAATTATCAAGATACTTTTGAATCTGCTCATCGCGCAAAGTCAAATTATCCATGGTCACGCCCATGATGTCCTCGTAGGATTCGGTGGCATTGGCCGTGCTCACTTTGAAATCCTTCTCGATATAGCTGATCACTCCGGCACGATCCCGGCGCATCACCGCCACGACATCGCGCATGGAGCGCAGCATGTTGCGCACCTGCTCCGGATTCTTCTCGATCTTTTGGCGGTTGGCGACCAGACCGAGCCATGGTGCCTCCGCCAACGACCGGCTGCGCGCAAGAATCTTGTAGCCCTTTTCCGCCATCATGCCGGTAAACGGCGGACTCAACACCGCCGCGTTCACCGTCCCCTGCTGAATCGCCGCCAGACTGATCGACGTGCTGCCGGTTTGAATGAACGTCACCTTCTTCGGGTCCGCGCCGGCGCTTTCGATCATCAGCGAGCCGTAGCGGTGGCTCTCCGAACCGATGCGCGACACCGCGACTTTCTTGCCTTCCAACTCTTTCACGTTGGCGGTGCCCGCCGGGCTGACCAAGGAGAACAACGGCGCCCGGTAAAGAATCGCCAACGCCTTGAGCGGCAGCGAATTAGCGATGGCCGTCCCCGCCGGCCCGACGGAGGGCGTAAAGTCGATCTCGCCGGAAACCAAACCCGCCAACTGCAAGTCGCTGCGCATCTGAATCAACTCGACGTTAAGGCCGTAGCGGTCGTAAATCTTCAACGTCTTAGCGTAGTAAAAAGGCAGAAACACCACGTTGCGCACCGACAACGCGACCCGCACCTGCTCCTCGCCGCGCGCGGCGGAAACCATAAGCGAAACCAAACCGAAAATTGCGACAATTGGAAAAAAACGCTTCATAGTCATCCGTTCTATGCGCTCCTTGCTTGGGCTTGCGCGCCGATGATTTTTAGTTCGGTGAAAAGGTCGCGCAGCTCATCGTAAGCGTCCCGGCTCAGCGGTTTGGACGGCCAGCGCGGATACATTTTCACATCGAAGCCGCGCAGCCGCATCGCTTCGCAATAGATGGTCCGGCCGAAGGGACCGGCGAGACGCAGAAAAATATCGTGAATGCGAATCACATCTTTTTGCAGCGCCAAGGCGCGCGCCGCGTCGCCGGCATCGATGGCGCGGACCAGCTCGACGCCGATCTCCGGGGTCACCGCCAGCGGCGGGCTGATGGTGCCGGCGACACCCACCGACATGGCCGAAACCAAATTGCTCGCCAGCGCGTAGGGCGCGAACCGCGCCTTGACCAGCTTCAGATAGGCCATCGCTTCATCGACGCTGCCCATCGCCAGCTTGGCGCCGAAGATATTCGGCACCGCTTCCACCAAACGCGCCATGAATTGCGGATGGATGTTATAACCGGAATAGCGCGGGTTGTTATAGATGAGCATGGGCATGCCGACCGCGCGGTCGACCATTTTCAAATGCTCGATGATCTCGTATTCCGAGCGGTCGGCGTAATAGTAAGGCCCGACATGGCCGATCGCTTCGGCGCCGATCGCCTTGGCATGCTTGCCTAAATCGATGGCGGTGTAGGGATCCACAGCGCCGATATGCACCACCACCGGCACCCGATGCTTCACTTGCTGGACAATAATCTCGGCGACCTTCTTGCGCTCCTCCGGATTCAGTGCCGCCCCCTGGCCGTAGGATCCCAGAATAAAAAAAGCATGCACCCCGCAGGCGACAAACCAGTCGGTCAGCTCGCGCATGAGCGGCTCATCGACGCTGCCATCCGCGCGAAACACCGTCGGGCTCGGCAGAACTACGCCCCTAACTTCTTTCATAAAATCCTCCGAATCTTTTTTGCGCCTTTTGCGCTCTTTGCGGCCAATCCCCCCTCCTCTTCCTCCCCCGCACACGGGGGAGGATGAAGGTGGGGGCGACCTTTGTGGTTAAATTTTCAGATCCCCCGCTCCGCCTCTTCCATGGCCGCCCGCAGCATGGCGCCGTGCAAGTCCACGGAAGTCATGGCGCAATAATCCAAGCCGTAGGTCGGCCGCTCTTCGGCCATGCCGGTTTCGAGCAACCGCTGCAGCGCCATGCGGTTGAAACTGGCGTGGCCCATGACACCGTCTTCATGCTCTTCCAAGTCCGCTTCGACATGGGTGGCGAAATAGGTCGCCTTGGCGCGATCGAAGCCGTAGTGGGTAGTCAAAGCTTTGTAACAGGCCGCTGACCAGTGGCCGATCTGTTCTTCAGTGGTCACCGCTGCGTACCACTCCGCCGCCGATCCCTCGTAGACGATGGTGCGCATGAAATCGATCTTGCCGCGGAACTCCGACAGCATTGATGAGGTAAAGACTTCCTCTTCGCTGAGACCCAATGCTTTCGCCGTTTCCATCATGACGAGAAAATGGCCCGGCGGCTTGGGATGAATGAATTCGTCGGCGATCTTCTCGCCGATGGGCCCCATCAGATCGCGGTTCACTTTGAGAAAAGTAATGTTGCGATGGTAAGTGCAGGCGGTCAGCGTGTTGATCTCGATGGTGTAGGCGCCCCAGTTGCGAAAAAACAGCTGCAAGGTTTTGAGCGGCAGCTTGCCGGCCATCAATTGCTGCATGAACGGCCGCTGATTGACCCGCGCCTCCCAACGCTCGCGGACCTTGGCATACAGGCCATCGACGATCGCCTTGGCATCCTGCGCCGAATATTTCTTGCCTCGTTCAACTTGGATTTTCATGCGGCACCTCGCAGTAAGTTTGCGCCCATTATACTGAGACTCTCCAATTTCGCATTAGGCGGACCGACCATCCGTCATACCGGCGAAAGCCGGTATCCAGGTGAGGCGGGGCGGGAACGGTGGAGTCCCGCATACTCGTGATCGACGTCAAGTCGAGAGAGCATGCATTCGACATGCTTCAGCGAATCTTCAATTCCTTCTGCACTTCGCGCAGCAGCGTGAAGTCACGCACTTCGTCCGCCGTCTTCTTTTTCTCGGTCAGCGCTTCCCACTCTTGATCGGTGATTTCACCGTTGCGGCTGAGCGAATTAACGACGAGATCGTAGGACCGTTCGGCTACCTCAGGACTCTGTTCCAGGTAACGGATCATTTGCGGCACCGTTTCTTTGCGATTTTCGAAAACAAATCGGTGCGCTTTCATCAACGCACGCACCACTCGTTTGATATGTTGCGGATTCTGCTGCAGCAAGCGGGTGGCAACGGCGATGCCGGAGGTCGGCAGCGCCATGTCGATATCTTTTGGCCCGGCCAAGGCGCGGAAGCCCTCGGTTTGCAGGGTCAGATCGAACGGCGAGGAGACCGAGATGGCATCGACCAGACCCGAGCGCAGCGCCTGCGCCCGCACCGGCGATTCGCCGAGCGCGATTGGCTTGATCATATTCGGCGAAAAGCCTTTGCTGCGGATCATCTCTTCGGCGGCTTTTTGATCCGAACCGAACAGCGTCGCGACGCCTAATTTCTTGCCGTTGAGATCGCGAATCTCCTTGATCTCCGGCCTGACGATCAAAAAGTGTTCGGACTTCTTGACCGACACCGCGACGAACTTGATCGGAAAACCGCCGACGATGCCGCGCAAGGTGGTGCCGAAGGTGGCGGTAAAATCGATATCGCCGTTGAGCAGCGCGGTTGCGCCGAGGCGCGGATTGACTTGGATCATCTCCACGTCCATTCCCTCCTCGGCAAAGAATCCCTTGCGCAAGGCGATGACGAAAGGCGTGTTGGAATTGCTCCGGCTCGAGTAGGACATGCGCACCTTGGTAGGTTGCGCCCCCCAACTCGTGCCGACAATACACAGAATTACAATCATCACTGCCAAACACTGAACTTTGCTTTCCCGGTACCCCATCACTCCAACACTCCATTACCCCAATGCATCGAACCGTTCCGGCGCGAACGGCTCCGACTTCCGGCCCGGCCCGCCGATCAGCAGTTCCGCCGCCAACTCGCCCACCGCCGCGCTGGTCGTCATGCCATGACCGCCAAGTCCGGCGACCCAAAACAAACCCGCCACTCGCGCGTCCCAACCGATGACGAAACGCCCGTCCGGCGTCAGAGTGCGCAACCCCGCCCAGCCCCGGCTGATGGAAACTTCCGACAGCCCCGGCATGTAGCGCTGGATCTTATCGGCGAGCATGTCTTTGACACCTTCGTCCAACGGCGGATCGCCAGGCGCGAGTTCAGTTTGGTCGCAAGCGCAGAGCAAAAGCCCCTCGCCTTCTGGGCGAAAATAGATATCGTGGCTGACATCCCAGACAAACGGCCAGCGGCGATCGACCCAGGCCAGTGGCGGCGAAACGAACAGATGGCGCCGGCATGCGCGCAATGGCAGAGCGCGCGCGCCGGCCAAATCAGCAACGACATTTGCCCAAGCGCCGCCGGCATTGACCAAGACCTTGCAACTCACGACCCCATCGGCGGTTTCCAATTCGATATCCGCGCCCGGTCTGCGACGCACCGCACGCAGCACCGCATTGTAGCGAATCTGCGCCCCCCGGCTGGCGGCGAACTTTAGATAACCGGACAAGAGCGCATGAATGTCGACAACGCCATCGCTGGCGCACCATAACGCACCGTCGAACTCCGCTTCCTTGAGCAGCGGCACATGGCGAACCGCTTCTTGCGGCGACCACTCGGCGATGCCGGGGATGCCGACGCTGCGGCCGATGTCGCCGTCGCGCTTGAGCTTCTCCCAGCCGGCGCCGCTGCCGAGCAATAGCGAGCCGTTGTTCTTGAATAACACCGGCTCCGGCCAATCCTTCGGCAGGTTTCGAATAAATGCCGCGCCATCGAGCGCCAGCTTGGTCAAGTCGGGTTCGGCGACACACTGGCGCAGCATTGCGGCATTGCGGCCTGAAGCATGAAATCCTGGGATACTTTCTTGTTCCAAGACCAACACGTCTCCGATACCGCGGCGGGCCAGGTGATAGGCGGTTGCGGCTCCGGCGAATCCGGCGCCGACGATGACATAAGCGAAATTCTGCATGGCAAACGTTAATCCCTCTATTTTCTATACGAAGTCGCCGCCATTTCCAAAGGGGGCCGGCAAGAGTTTTTGCCGGTTTAAGGCGGGCCGCGGCAGTAGGCCAATTTTGGGTTTGAAACCCGCCGGAACTGCGCTATAGTTCAACGCAAATGAGAATCCATCGTTACACCCAGTGGGATGGCACGCAGGAAATTCTCTTTCCCACGACCGACGATATCATCAATCAGCTCTCCGACCATCTGTTAGAGGAAGAAGGCGTGCGCCGCGCTTTGCGCGACATGATGCGCCGGGGCTTTACCTCTGAAGACGGCCAGCGCTCGGTTAAAGGGCTGCGCGACTTTCTCCGCCAAGCCGACGAAAAGCGCCGCGAGCTGCTCAACAAATACTCTCCCGACTCGTTCAAGCTGACCCCCGAAGAGCAGCAAAAGCTCAGCGAAAAGCTCAGCAATCTGGCTGAGAAGATGGAAGCCTACAACGAGCAGATGCGCAACTTCATGGAGCGCATGTCGGGCAAGTTCGCCGACCGCATGGACGAACTCAGCCAAAAAATGCAGGAGGCTTACCAGCGCTACCAAGAGCTGCAGCAACGATTGAAGCAGCAGATCCAAGAACGCGGCATGCAGGGCCAGTCCAATATGAACGGCCAGCAAAACCCGCAGTCGCTAATGGACATGCTCGACCGCATGAGCCAGCTGTTGAACGACGAGAACTTTCTTAAGAATTTGCCGAGCATGATGGACAACGCCATCAACAACCTCGAAAGCATGTTGGAAAACATGGGCAACATGACCGAGGAGCAGCTGCAGCAGATGAGTGACATGATGAATCAGATGCAGCAGTTGGAACAGTTGATGAACCAGTTCCCGTTCCAAGGTTCCCAGCGCATGGGCATGGGCGAGGCCGGACAGGTCTTGAGCCAGCTGCGCGGCTTGGAACGCTTTCTCCGCTGGGGCCAGCGCGGCATGGGCGATCCGTCGGATTTGAATCTCGACGAGTTGCGCGAATTGCTTGGTGAAGAAGCCTACGAAAATCTCAAATATTTGCAGAATGTCGAGCAGATGCTCGAAGAGGAAGGCTACATCCTGCGCGGCAGCCATGGCCTGCGGCTCACACCCAAGGGCATGCGCAAGATCGGCGACAAAGCGCTGCGGGAAATCTTCCAGATGCTCAACAAGGGGCGCTGGGGAAACCACAACACCTCGCTGCGCGGCTCCCAAGGCGAGCGCATGGAAGAGACCAAGCCCTACGAGTTTGGCGACCCGATGAACGTCAATATTAGCGAGACCATTTTGAACTCGCTGGAAAAGCGCAAACCCGGCGATCCGTTAAAAATCCATCCCGAGGACTTCTCGGTCAACCGCGTCGAGTATTCCACGACAAGCGAAACCGCCCTGCTCATCGACGTCAGCTACTCGATGCTGATGAACGACGCGCTGCACGCCGGCAAAAAAGTTGCGCTGGCGCTGCACCGGTTGATCCAGACGAAATATCCTCAGGACACGCTTCACTTGGTCGCGTTTCGTTCCAATGCCAAGTTGATTCAAGCCGAGGATCTGCCGTCCATTGTCTCCCTCACCTATTTCATGGAACATGGCACGGATATTAAGGAGGCCCTACGCTATGCGCGCCAGCTTTTGGGCTCGAACCGCAGCGCCAATCGGCAGATCATTTTAATCACCGACGGCGAGCCGACCGCGGCGAGCCTCGATCGCGGCGGCCGGCTGCATAGCGGCTGGGGTTCGGCCATGCTCCATGGCCGGATCGTCCACGAGACGTTAAAAGAGGTGAAACGCTGCACCCAGAGCGGTATCAAGATCAATACCTTCATGCTCGGCGCTGATTACTACCGCCAGGGCTTCGTCGACCAGCTATCGCGCCTCAATATCGGCCGGGTCTTCTACACCACCCCCGATCAGATGGGCAACTACATCATGGTCGACTATCTCAACAATAAGAAAAAACGCGTCGGACGTTAGACCGCCCAGCTCCACCCCACTCCCCGATTTTGGATTTTTGATTTTGGATTTTAGATTCGAGGAACAAGACCGCCTGTCAGGAGATTTTGGTCCTATTCCGGCAATCCAAAATCGAAAATCTAAAATCCAAAATTAGAGTTACGGCGCCGAGGGTTATTCAGTAACCAAAACCAACACCCCGGTGTAAGCGAACAAATGATTGGCCCGCCCGAGCGGCGCGAGCTCGTAGCCGCCGAACATGCCGATTAATGGAAAATCGCCCAGTACCTGCTTGATGTAAGCGGCGTCGATGCCGGGGATGCCGTAGAGCGAGCTGCCGCGGGCGCAGCAATTGAAGTAAAAACCTAATGCCGGCTTTTTACCGTTCAAGCGCGCGAGCTGGCGCTGGAGCATTTCCTGCAAATCGTCCCGCGCGCGCTGGCCGTCGCGCAGGACGAAGTTCATCGACTGGCCTTGGCTCACTCGTTCGGCCACCGCGACGATGTTTTTTTCAGGGTCCAAACCGATGATATTTCGCACCAGATACTTTCCCGCGGCAACGCTATTCTCGCTGCGATCCGCCGGCAGGCCAACGAACAAGACCGTTAGCGCGCGCCGCAGATCTTCCGCCAGCGGCCCCTTGAGGAGCTTGGCAAAGACTTCCAACGCAGGCTGGTGGTCGATCTCATGGATCAAATTGTTTTCCGCTTTGGTGATCGTCATCGGCTCGGTAATCGGCTGGCAGCCCTGGGTAATGTCAATATGCGTGTCGAGAGCGCCGGATACGTACATGCCGGCCAGCGCATTGGTAGCGAGCTTGTCGCCGCACAGCTGATAGGTCGCCCCGGCAACGCCGTTCTCCGATGCGCCAGCGCCGGCGATCGGATGAAAACCCGCGCGCGCTTCGATCGCCTGCAAGAGAGCTTGCGCGTTGCCGTTGTAGGTGTCGGGGAACAGCAGCATGAGCGACTTTTCATCTTGGGCCTTGGCCAGGAAACCGCCGAAGGTTTCGCCTAGGTTGGCCTCATTGTCGCGCAGCGGTTCGAAGAGAAACGGCCGGGCAAAAAATCGATCGGTGGCAAAGACCATCACGGCAAGGCCATGGTCGCCTTCGATTTCGCCGGCGCCGGTCAAGACTCCCGCGCCGCTCGCCCCGGTGACGCAGTCGGTGCCGATTACCCGCGCCAGGGTGTTCACAAGCTCCTGGCCATGTCCTGCGTGATCCGCAGTGAAGAAAATCACACCGCCATCGGCTCGGCCGATGCCGGCCTGCTTCATCGCTTGCTCGGCCGCCTCACTGACAGCGTGTGCAGTAGAGGGGTTAATCGATTGTCCGACACCGGCTCGTATCATAATAACGGCACTATAGAGAACCTCTGAGTACAGGGTCAAGCAGATTCATTCTCGCGTCGTAGCAACGCAATGACGTCCAAGGGAAGTGCGACGCCGGGTGGTCGTCATGGATGCTTGGATCGGCCGCGCCGTTCAACGACAACAGAATTGCGCCGGTATTTGAAAAGGTGCGCGGTTCCGACTAGAATCCAAATCGATTTACTCCACCAGTCACATCTTTTGGGAAAACTTATGAAGATACTGCAAATCCCGCTATTGCGAGATAACTACGGTTATTTGATCGTCTGTGAGAAGACCAACCAAGCCGCCATCGTCGACCCGTCGGAAGCCGAACCGGTGCTGCGCCGCATCGAGCAAGAAAAAGTCGATCCGGTGGCGATTTTGAACACGCACCACCACCGCGATCATACCGGCGGCAATGAAGGGCTGCTGGCCAAGCACCCACTGAAAGTCTACGCGCACAAGAGCGATCAGACGCGAGTCTTCGGCTTGACCGACGGTGTCGATGAGGGCGACACGATTCAAATCGGCGAACTTACGGGCAAGGTGTTCTTCATTCCCGGCCACACCACCGGTCATGTCGCTTATCTATTCGACAACAATCTTTTTTGCGGCGACACGCTGTTCACCGCCGGTTGCGGCAGACTTTTCGAAGGCACCCCAGAGCAAATGCACGGCTCGCTAAAAAAACTCATGTCCCTGCCCGACAATACCCAAGTGTATTGCGGCCATGAGTATACCGAAAGCAACCTCCGCTTCGCCATGACCGTCGAAGGGAAGAATCCCAAACTGGCGGCGCGCTTCGAGCGCATCCAAGGGCTGCGCGCCCGCGGCGCCTCGACGGTACCGTCGACCATGGAAGAAGAGAAACAGACAAATCCGTTTTTGCGCTGGGACAGCAAGGAAATCCAAGCTAGTGCGAAAGCCGCCGCCCCGAGTACCCGCTCCGATCCTGTCTCGGTGTTCGCAGCGGTGCGGAAAATGAAGGATGCGTTCTAGCATCACCGAGTGCCCCGTCCCGTGACCACGCTTCGCGCCGGCAGGGATCGTTAGCGAATTCCCAGGAGCGTAATGAATTTCAGAGAACGAACCTACCTCTGGTATTTATCCGTCTTGCGCATCTACTGCGGTTATTATCTGTTCTTTCAGGGGATCGGTAAGTTTCAGCGCCATTTTCCCAAAGGCGACTGGATCGGCCGGCAGATCGGCGATATCGCCAGCCTTGATCTCTATCCATGGTACAAAGTCTTTCTGCAAAACTACGTCGTGCCGCATAGCGAGCTGGTCGGCTACCTGGTTATGATCGGCGAGATCGCCGCGGGCGTCTGCCTGCTCTTCGGTTTGTTCACCCGCTTGAGCGCGTTTGTCGGGCTCGTCATGCTGGTCAATTATTATCTCGGCCCCGGCATGGCGCGCGGCGGTTATCTGCTGGCCCATCAACAATTTTATATCATCTCACTCGCCATCTTCGTGCTTGCCGGTCCCGGCCGCACCCTCGGCCTCGACGGCCTGCTATTTCGCGGCGCCGGCGCGAAAGGAAAAGGATCCAAATGAAAATTCCCGGACAGGCATCACTCGCCGGCACCGACCGTTACCGCAAGCGATTCGCCGACAAGCTTCCTAGCGAGCATTTTCGCCAGGCACAAGATCTTTGGTTGTCGTCCATTGGCCTCGGCACTTACTTGGGGAACTATGACGACGCCACCGATCAACAATATCACCAAGCCGTCGTCACGGCGGTCGGCGCCGGCTGCAACGTCTTCGACAGCGCCATCAACTACCGCCTCCAGCGCAGCGAACGCTCCATCGGCACGGCGCTCAAAGAACTCGGCGGCCAGGGTTTCAACCGCGACGAGATCGTCGTCGCCACCAAAGGCGGCTTCATACCCTATGACGGCACGCCGCCCAAGGAACCGCGCCAATACATCGAGAACACTTTTATCAAGACCGGCCTCGCCGGCGCTGCCGATATCGTCAGCGGCTGCCACTGCATAGCGCCCAAATATCTGCTCAACCAGCTCGATTGCAGTCTGCGCAATCTCGATGTCGAAACCATAGATATCTATTACGTGCACAACCCGGAAACGCAGTTAAGCAAAGTAACCGCCGGGGAATTCGATGATCGCCTGGTCAAAGCGTTCAGAGCATTGGAGAGCGCGGTGGGGGCTGGCAAGATTCAAATGTACGGCATGGCAACCTGGAATTGCTTTCGCAATGCCGCCGGCGCCAAAGATTATTTGTCGTTATCGCATGTCGTCGAGTTGGCCGAAAAGGCCGGCGGCAAACAGCACCATTTCAAAGTCATCCAATTGCCGCTCAACCTCGGCATGAGCGAAGCGCTAACCAATGCCAATCAGCCGGCCCATGGCCATCAACATAACGTGCTCGAAGTCGCCCAGGATTTTGGCCTCACGGTGATGTGCAGCGCCTCAATCTTGCAAGGCCAGCTCAGCCGCGATCTGCCGCCGGTCATCGCTGAAACCTTCGCCGGCCTGGAAAGCGACGCGCAGCGCGCCTTGCAGTTCGTCCGCTCGACGCCCGGCGTCACCACCGCGCTTGTCGGCATGAAGCAACAAAAACATGTTGAGGATACTCTTGCCGCTGCGCGCGTCGCGCCGGCGCCTTGGGAACAATACTCGAAGTTGTTCCAAGCGCAGTCGTCCGCCGAATAGACATACCATGAACTGCGAAAGTTCCCTCGCCCATTCCGATGGGAGAGGGTTAGGGTGAGGGCCTCCGGAAGTCTTTCTAGCGGCAATTAATTCCCGGTCAAGGTATCTAAACCGCCGAACAAGCTCTCAAGTTGAGCCAACGCCGCTTCGGGCAGCGGCGGTTTCAGAATCGCGGCGATGTTTTCTTTTAGGTGATCGGGATTGCCGGTACCGGTGAGAACGACGTCGACACCTTGCTCATGGCGGCAGTAACGATACGCCGCCTCCGGCAACGTCGCGGCGTCGGTTTCTTTGAGCAAGAAACCGAGAGGATCGTTAAGATCGAGCGCGCCTTTTGCGATGGCGCCTTTCTCAACTAACTCGACACACATCTCCTTGAGCCGCGTAGGTTGACTCAGAGCGCGACGCACAGCGAACATATCGAGCACGCCGACGCGGCTCTTTAGAGTCAGTGGGAAAATGTTTTTCCGCGCCGATGGATTGAGCAAACTGAAACCTACCATGATCACGTCCCAGAGATTTTTCTTGAGACTGTCGGCCAACATCGTGTGACTCGTGTCGACGACAAACCCTTCGGTGACACCGACAAAACGAATCTTGCCCTGCTCCTGGAGCCGGCGCATCGGCTCGATCAGCCGGTTTTGCGCGAATTCGTAATCCTTGGGCTCAACGCCGTGCAAATGATAGATATCGATATAATCGGTGCCGAGAAGTTTTAGACTCTTCTCCAATCCTTGGACAATCGCCGCTTCCGGATTCGCCTCATCGGCGGTTGGCAAGGTCTTCTTGGTCGAGATGACCACATGATCCCGCGGCATCCCGGCAATCGCCTTGCCGACAACGCCCTCGGTGCCGTAATTCTGCGCGGTGTCGAGAAAGTTGACGCCGAGATCGAGCGCCTGCTTGATCAAGCGAACCGCATGATCTTCCGCGCCGACGTCGCCGCGCATCCCCAGCCGGCTCGGCCCGCCGCAGCCTAAACCAACCACGCTAACTTTCAATCCCGTTTTACCGAGTGTGGTGTAGTCCATAATTCCTAAGCACGTTCAAATCGTTCGAGTCGTTGAATAAGTTCAAACAGTATCGGAGGTTCTTTTTCAGACGACTTGAACGCTTTGAACTTTTTGAACTGCTTGAACAATTTCGGTTATTGCCATTCCACCCGTACGCCTAAGACTTCGCCCGTCGCACACACGATTCCGGCGGCGCTGAGGGCGCAATTGACCCAGGCTTTGCGCCCTTCGAGTTTGGCGATCCGGGCGCGCAAGCCAATGGTCTCGTTAAGCGGCGTCGGTTTCAAATAGGTAATGTTCAAATTGGCCGTCACATAACCGATCCGCGGTGCGCTGCCAATGGCGCGGCCGGCGGCGCGATAAGCGTGGGCGATTGCTAGATTCAAGCAATGGCAGTCGATTAGCGTAGCGATGATACCGCCGTTGAGATTTTCCGGGCTGCCGCCGCAGTAATGCGGCTCGGCGCGCCAGCGCGCGACAGCCTCCTCGCCGTCCCAGTAGCTTTTCAGCCGCAGACCTTTTTCGTTCGCCGCACCGCAGCCATGGCAGTGGTGCACCGAGCCTTGATCCTGAAAAGCGAGTTCGCTCACCCTATTTGTCTTTGTCGAACTTAAGCGACGCCGAATTGATGCAGTAACGTAGATGGGTCGGATTGGGGCCGTCATCGAAGACATGGCCCAGGTGGGCATCGCATCTACTGCACAGCGCTTCAACCCGACGCATGCCGTAGCTGTTATCCTCTTCGGTCTCGACTTTGTCCGTCGCCAGCGGCGCCCAAAAGCTCGGCCAACCGGTGCCGGAGTCGAACTTGGTCTCCGAGCTAAACAGTTCGTTGCCGCAGCAACTACAGCGGTACGTGCCCTTCTCATGGTTGTCCCAATAGGCGCCGGTGAAGGCACGCTCGGTGCCCTTCTTGCGGGCCACCTGGTACTGCTCTTCGCTCAGTTGTTTCTTCCATTCGTCATCGGTTTTTTTGATTTTCTCCATCGCCGGCTCCAATCTTAATGATATTTTTCAGCGGCTCTGCATGTTAACGAACTGCAGTGGAATTGGGATCTCCGCGCCGCGCAGCATCTGAATCACTTCCTGCAAATCGTCAATCTTCTTGCCGGTCACCCGCACCTGATTTTCTTGCATGGCGGCTTGGACTTTTAACTTCTTATCCTTGATCAACTTGACGATCGCCCGCGCGTTGTCCGAGTCGACGCCGTCTTTGATGGCGATCTCGCGTTTGATCATGCCGTGGGCGGCCGGCTCGGTGGTTTTGGGATCCAAACAGCGGCGGTCAACTTTCCGCTTAACCAGGTTCTCGATCAGGGTGTCCTGAATCGCCCGCATTTTCATGTCGTCTTCCGTGGTCACGAAAAGTTTTTTCTCTTTTTTGTCCAGCGAGATTTCGGTCTTAGAACCGCGGAAATCGTAGCGGGTTAGAATAGTCTTGCTGGTAATGTTCACCGCGTTGTCGACCTCCTGCAAATCAATGCGGCTGACAATATCGAATGACGGCATATTCCCTCTCCCCTTGGATATCCGTGAAGGCCCGGAAAGTGCAACTATTTAGTTTTTTTCTTGGCTTTGACCGGGGGCGCTTTGGCCAGCAACCGCTTGCGCTTAGGCTCGCCATCAAGAACAAAATCGAGAATATCGCTGCGTGTGATGATCCCAACCAAGTTCTTGTCTTTTACCACCGGCAACGAGCCGATGCGATGTTTGCGCAGCAATCCTACCGCCGTCGCCAACGGCGTGTCCGGCCGTACGATCAGAACATCGTGCGTCATTACTTCCTCGACGGTGATTTTTTCGGCGAAACTGTCGATCGCCTTGGTCTGGTCGATCATCATGCTGGTCGGATAGGCGTCGCGGATATCCCGATCCGTGACGATGCCGACGATATGCTCGTTGTCGAGCACCGGCAACTGATTGACCCGGTGCTTCGCCATGAGCTGCCGGGCGATGGCGATGCTATCGTAGGTATCCACGGCCAGCACATTTTCGCTCATCCAATCCGCCACCAGGATCGATTTGAGTTGTTGATTTTGTTCCGTCATTACATTTGCTCCAACTTGTAGCCGCGCGCTTTGAGTAACTCGATGACGCCCTCTTTGCCGACCAAGTGCGCGGCGCCGACCACGACGAGGATGTCTTCGTCTTGTTTAAGAAATTGTTCGAGTTGCGGTATCCACCTACGATTGCGTTCATCGATTAATTTGGTTTTCAGCTCTGGATAGTCGCGCATGCTTTCAAGAAACAACTTCTCGCCACGTTCGACATCGCCACGATTCCACGCGTCGACCATATCGTCGACGGATTTTTCGAGCTGGTCCATTTCAAGCAACGACCGGCGCAGGAACATGTCTTGCTCCGGGGGGCTCAAGCGACTGAAGAAATCGATCTGGAACTCGGCGGTTTCCAAACCGGAGACCGGCTTGTTCGCCTGCTTGGCCCGCTGCGCCAGTTGATGATCGATGCCCGAATTCGGATCGTAGCCCAACTTCTGCAGCTCCATCACCACCATGGTCAAAGCCACGACCCAAGGTTTAAACGACGCCAAGAGCTTGAGATCCAGACCCAAATCGGCGGCACGTTGCGCGGTCAATTCATACGTCTCCGGTAATAGTTGCTGCTGCAGCTGCGTACCGTCGAGATTTAAACCTTTCTGCATCAACAGCTGCTGAAACTTGGCCGGCCCCTCTTTGAGCAAGTCGATCTCCAACACCAAACGACGGCTCTTGCCAAAGACCTCCTGGACAATCGGTTTTAGCGTCGCGTGCTCGCGTTTGAGCAGATGAATCGAACCTAGAATATAGACGGTGTTCTTGTCGCCCGGAGCCTTCCAAAGAAAAATTTTTTCCTCGGCCCAGAGCTGCGCGAAATGCGCGCTAATGCCGGTGACCACCAAGACCAGTGCAAGCGCGCGCACAGCGAGGAGCAATTTATTTCTTTGCATGAGCATACTTGCCGGCGCCGATGGCAACATTGCCCGTCCGCGCCCTACTTGGCGCGGCCGGACTTGAGCTCGCGCCCGTCAAAACGCGACAAAAATCGCCAACCAGGAATTACCACTCGAGACGAATACAAACCTCTTCGCCGCGCTCTTCGGCAGGCAGCACGGTCAACGGCGCGCCGCCCTTGGGCAGGGTGCAGTCGCCGGTTCTAAGATCGAAGCAGTAGCTGTGATTGTTGCAGCGGATCTGTGTGCCATTATTGATATTGACCAGCTGTCCCGCCTCCTTCAAATCCGCCTCTTCGTGGGGACATTGGCGCGAGAACGCATAGTACTTGCCCTCGACGAACGCCACCAGCACTTGGCGTCCGCCGAGGTCGACTTCCTTCATGGCACCGGGACTGAGTTCGCCGACACGGGCAACTGGAATATAACTCACTCCCATATTACGCGGCCGCCTTATGCTGGCGGTAGAGCGGCCCGCGCATCACCTGGCCGGGCAGATCGCCGGTCATGCGCCCATGATCGTTGATCACGGTGCCGTTGACGATGGTGTAATGCATACCGATCGCTTGCTGCACCATGCGTTTGCTGTTGGCCGGAAAATCATTGGCCCAGACCGGCTCCTCGGCGTTAACCGTCTTGGGATCGAAGATCGTGATATCTGCGGCATAGCCCGGCCGCAGCAAGCCGCGCCCCTGCAAGCCGAAGATTGAAGCCGGATGAAAGGTCAGCTTATGAATCGCCTGCTCCAGAGACATCACTTGGCGCTCGCGCACCCATAGACCCAAGAGAATCGTGCCGTAGCCGAAGTCGGCGCCGAACAGCACATGGGCGCCGGCATCCGAAGTGCCGATCAGCACATAGGGGCTGCGCAGAATTTCGCCCATGGCGTTCCAATCGCCGCCGTTGTTGGCGTTCCAGAAAATCGTCTCCAAGTTTTCGTCGAGGGCGAGATCGAGGAAGGCGTCGATGGGCGCTTGATTGCGCATGGCCGCCATCTCGGCGATGGTCTTGCCGACGTATTTTTGATTCTCCGGTTTAACAACCTTTTCGACTTTCGGAATATCCCAACGTTTGTGATAGTTGGTCTCTCGCAGGTTGTCGAGCTCGCCTTGTAGTTTCGTTCGGGTATCCGCGTCGGCAAAGGCCTGCTTGCGCACTTCCACCGGCAGAAACATCAAGTTCTTCCAAGTCGGAAATTCGTCGAATATTTGACAGTCTTTCATGGTGAAATGGCGCACCAACGGCACCGTATGCGACAAGCCGTAAGCCTGGTAGCCGGCCTTGAAAATCGGCTCCACCGCCGCCAACTGCTCGCGCCAGAGATTGGGCTCGGACCAGCGATGCTGCAGGCTTTGCCACAGGATCGGCCGCTGGGTACGCTTCGCCAGCTCATGATACCATTCGAAATGTTCGACTTTATTGCGCCCTAGAATGGTTTCGATCACGCCGGCATTGCGCTCGCCCAAGACATCGCAGAGCGCGAAAAATTCGTCGTCGTCCGCCAAGCGGCTCGACACCGGCTTGCCGTCCTCGCGCATATGGCGGTCGTTGCGGTTGGTCGACATACCCAAGGCGCCGCCTTCCATGGCATCGAGCACCAAGCCCTTCATCTTTTGCACTTCTGCGCCGGTGGCCTTGCGCTCCACCGCTTCTTCGCCCATGGCATGATGGCGCACGGCGATATGACCGACCAGGCCGCCGACGTTGATGCCGACCTTGCCTTCGAAGTTGTCGAGATACTCGCCGTAGCTATGCCAGTTCCATTTGACGCCCTGATCAAGGGCAATGCGCGGGATCGCTTCGACACGCACGAAACTTTTGACGATGGCATCTTCGATGCCCTGCCGGACCGGCGCCAGGGACAACCCGCAGTTGCCCATCACCACCGAGGTCACGCCATGCTGTGGCTCGCAAGTGCCGTAGGGATCCCAAAGCATCTGCGCGTCGAGATGAGTATGATGATCGATAAACCCCGGCGAAACCGCGAGACCGCCGGCATCGATCGTTTTCGCTGCACCCTCTTTGACCTTGCCGATTTCGGCAACCTTGCCGTCCTTGACCCCGACATCGGCAACATAAGACGGTAAACCCGACCCATCGACCACGCGCCCACCGCGAATAACCAGATCATAAGCCATGGAATCCTCCCCTTTTGGTAACGACAATAAGGTGAATTAACGAATTGGGTTCAACGATACGACGAGAGGTGCAGCACTGTCAAATCACGCCGAAAGCTTTCAGGAGACAGGTCATTTCCCCTCGCCAATATAACTCCGCCCGCAAAGCCCCCTGCCTCAAAAATTAGGGCAACACACCGACCTTTGCGTCCTGGAGAATCTCCCGGGCGGCCTGAATTCCGGAAAGCGCGGCGCCTTCCATGAATCCCTGCCACTCGTAGAAAGAGTTGGCGTGCTCGCCGGCGAAATGGAGATTGCCTACCGGCCGGCCTTCATTGCCGGCGATGGCCGTAAACTGGCCGGGCCGGTAGCAGGTATACGACCCCTTGGTTAACGGATTGGAGGGCCAGTGCTCGAGGTGGACGCGAAGCTTGCCGCTGCCGTCGCGCGTCGCCGCCGTCAGTGCGCCGGGAAACACAACGTTCAGATCGTTGAGAAACGTTGCGGCTTCGCCCTGGAGGTTCGCCGGATTCAATGCCGCGCCGCGAGCGCCGCTCGAATAATCGGTCAGCACACCACGATCAATTGAGGCACGAGTTGGATTGGACTCCCATGTCAGTTGATGATTCGCCAAGTCACTGTAGGATTCGCCGTTGCCGCCGAGGGCGAGCCAAGGACGACCGTTGAAGCCTAGCATCATTTTGGCATTGGTGCCGTAGCCCAAAGACTGAATCGCTTCTATCTTCCAAGTCGGCAATCCCAGGCCGGCATCGAGTTCGACCTCTCGCAGCGTCGTGAACGGCAGCGCCAGCACCGCGGCGTCGAAACTCGCTTGCCGAGTCGCCGCGCCCAGTGCGAAGGTCAGCTCGATCTTGCCAGCGCCGGTTTTGAGCACGCGCACAAGGCGCATACCGGTTTCGATCTGGCCCGGCAAGCGACTGCTCAAGCCTTCGGCGATGCGATCGTTGCCGTCAACAACATGGTAACGTTCGTCGCTGAATATACCGAACGGCGTAAACTTCGATCGCCGGTCGGCGTGAATAAACAACAAGAAGTTGAGACAGCTCTGTTCGTCGATTTCCAGACCATACTCGGCCTTGTAAGCCTGTTCGATCACTGACGTAAGCAGCCTGCCGGCGCCGCGCCGGTCGAGATACTCGGCAAGACTCAAGGTGTCGAGTAGAATGTCTGCGGAGGTATGATCCGCAGCCGTGGGCTCATTGGACAGTTTTCGCAGATCGGAGCGCATGGCGGGAACAAAGGCGCGGTATTCATCGACGATTGCACTCTCGGCGTAGCGTTGACCGCCGAAGTAATAGAAAACTTCCCCCGGCTGCTTGTCGACATCTTCGATGGCCAAGCCGAAATCCTTCACATACCCAAGTAACGTCTTATGCGGCGTGTCGATAAACTCGCCGCCGCGTTCGGCCACCTGGCCGGGGAAGAATTCCCGTAGGGACCAGCAGCGGCCGCCGACGCGGGTCGCGGCGTCATAAAGTTTCGCGGTAATTCCATGGCGCCTTAACTCATTTGCACAGGCGAGACCCGCCAAACCCGCGCCAACAATACCAACGCTGACCTGCGGCGCTGTCGGCGCGGCAAATACACGAGACCACGGGTCGAGCATGGTGGCGACCGCGCCGGCACTGGCCAGTTTACCAACATCGGCAAGAAACTGCCGACGCGTCAGAGCGCGCTGGGATTGTAAATACGCCAGCTGTTCTGCCCCTTCACGAGTCGGCAAAGTTTGATCTTTACAATAATTGCCGATCCGAACGGCGCGAACGAAGCGATGGAATGAGGAAGTACGGCTCATGCATGACCTCGGGTGGACTGTCGATTACGCCAAAATGCCGGATCGAAGTTGTCAGAAAAAACACTCGTCAGTAAAAGTTTCCAGCAAGATATAAGAGTTGCGCGCAGTACGCCGCCAGGCCAATCTCGCTGCTGGCAATCGAGCGATCTGTTCGTAATCTGTTAAACCGGCAGAGATCGTTATTGACCGTTCACCCATAGTCGGGCGGGCGGAGACTACACAGAGGCCACTCGACATGCGGTTGGTCGCCACCAATCGGCACGACCCGAGCGACCACGGGGATCAGTGCAGCTTGCGATCCGCCGGATCGAACTCATATCCTTCTTGGCTCAATGCCGCCTCGATCTGGCGCCTCTCCGAGACGTCGCGAAAGTTGATAACGATACCGCCGACATCAGGATCCCCGACGCGATTGTCACCAAACATCTCAATAATTGTCCACTGGCTGTCACTGCGCCGCAAACGCAGCTCGGCTGCGTGAGTCAGGCCGTTGCTGTAAGCGCAATTGGCAAGAAATCGTTGCAGCGTCGCGCTATCGTCGGGGTGAATCATTTTGCTGATATCGGCGCCGATCAATTGATCGGGCTGGTAGCCTAGAACCCGGCGCACGGACTCACTAAGAAAAGTGAACGTCGCCGGCAGCGGATTGAGGATTGCAATCACGTCGGAAGAGTTTTGCACTAGCGAACGAAAGCGACTCTCACTTTTGCGCAGCGCATTCTGTTCGACCAATAGCACTTGCTTCATCCGCTGGCTGTGCTCGAATAGCGAAAACAACATAGCCACGGAGAACGCCGCCAATAGGAGAACCGCGGAGATACCAATATCGACCAACAGCATGGTTCGATGCCCCGATTGCGTGTGAAGTTCGCGCAGTGAATTCATCAGGCCGAGCAGAGTGCTGTACGTCGGATTGATCTTCTCTTCGTCGACCCGTTGAGCCTCGACGTAGCGCTTTTGTTCGATAAACCGGAACTGTTCATCGCTATAGCGGACATAGGTTTGATAGAGGCGACGCACCTCGGTAATACCGCCAGGGCCGATCAGACGTTCGAGATCGCCTAGAACTTGCGCGATCTCTTGCTGCGTGGAAAACTGCAGTTCGCGCACTTCTTCGGAGACAGTTTTGCGCGCCATCGATTCCCACTCCAGCGCGCTGAGATAATTAACTTCGCCTTCGAGCCGGTTCAAAAGCTCAACCGCTCGATGGCTTTCGTTACACCAACGCAGTAGCGTGCGAATACCGGCCACCGAAGTTATCGTAATTACCGCTACGGCGACCCATATAAGCCACCGGCGGGGCGAGGTCCTCGATTCCAATGCGATGACGTCCATAAGAGTAATTCAAAACTCCTTGAGAGCGACACTCTGTCTTGCGAACGGCATCATAATTATTGATCGGCGACAATTGAGCGAAGCCAATAGCATGCAAACAGGTCGATCTCAATCAGTCCGTTAAACGCGCGAAGCATGCAGCCCGCAATCTGCACCACGAGCGAAGATCGGCGCGGAGTTGGGCGCAAATCGAAAGGAGCGTAGACGCTCAAGCGTTCGGTTGCAAAGCCATTCGTTTAAACTAGCGGTCCATCGCTCAACACTCTGATACACGCCTCCCCTACCGCTTAACGCTGCCCGCTATCAGGCGCACGGGTTTATCTTCGCTAAGAAGGCTTTCGCCTCGATCTTTGCCAATACCGCAACAGGACCCGGATTCAACTCTTTCCTGTCGTGACAGAAAAAAACTCGGCCATCCCAACGCTTCGTGAAACGCGGGATGACCGAATGCTGCCTAGTCGGGACCGAATCTGCGCAGTTGCAGATGAACCTACGCCGCCGCTTCCATCGCCTGGGTGTAGCTGCCGCTGCGCGCCGCGCCGTTCATCTTGGCGCGATGGTAAAAAACCTTCTGCGCCGCGGCGACGTTGCCCGGCTCGCCTTTCCAGGCTTTGAGTGCTGGATCTTGCAGCGCCCGGGCGAAGGAGAAACTCACCTGCCAGGGATGGGGGCCCATCTGATTCATCTTGTTTAAGTGTTCGGTGGCACTCACGGCGCTTTGACCGCCGGAGAGAAACGCGATGCCAGGGACCGCTCCGGGCACGGTGCGCTTCAAGCAGCGGATTGTCCGTTCGGCGACTTCGTCGACGCCAGCCTGGCGCGAATTGTCCTTGCCCGACACCACCATGCTCGGTTTGAGAATCATGCCTTCGAGATGAACCCGCTGCTCCATCAGCGTCGAAAAGGTGACGCGCAGAGTCTCTTCGGTGACTTCCTCGCAGCGTTCGATCGTATGATTGCCGTCGAGCAGCACTTCCGGCTCGACGATCGGCACAATGCCGCCTTCCTGACACAGCGCGGCGTAGCGCGCCAGCGCGTGGGCGTTGGCCTGCAAGCAGGTGTAGGTCGGGATGCCGTCACCGATGGTAATCACGGCGCGCCATTTGGCGAACTTGGCGCCCAACTCGCGATATTCTTTCACCCGCGCGCGAAGTCCGTCGAGGCCCTCGGTCACGGTCTCGCCGGGGAAGCCGGGAATGGCCACCGGGCCTTTGTCGACTTTGATTCCGGGCATGATGCCCTTCTTCGACAGAACCTGCGAGAACGGCGTGCCGTCACTGGCCGCGGTGCGCAAGGTTTCGTCGAACAGGATCACGCCGCTGACCGCTTCTTCAAGACCCTTGGTGGTAAAGAGCATCTCACGGTAAGCGCGGCGATTATTCTCGTTGGAATCGATCTTGATGCTGTCGAAACGCCTCTTGATCGTGCCCATGCTCTCATCGGCGGCGAGAATGCCTTTACCTTTCGCTACCATCGCTTGAGCGACGCTTTCGAGTTCCTGCTTTGACATGACGTTAATGCCTCCTTACGTGCGTTGGCCCATTTTACATTCTCGATTGAGTCTCGCAAGGGTAATTCAAGAAACTTCCTTGAGATATTGGCCAAGCTTTGCTATGCCCTAAGACACTATGTGGAATTTAATGGTTCATTGGGCCATCAGCGCCATCAGCTTGGTCGTCGTCGCCTATGTGATCCCGGGAATCCGCGTCGAAGGCATCGGTCCAACTTTGATCGCGCCGCTGGTGATCGGCCTGGTCAATGCCACGGTCGGTTTCATAATCAAGATCGTCACCTTTCCCGTCACGATTCTGTCACTGGGAATTTTCCTACTTGTCATCAACGCCCTGATGCTGATGCTCGCCGCCTACCTGGTTCCGGGCTTTGCCGTCGCCGGATTCTGGTCCGCCTTCTTCGGCGCCATCGTCATGAGTATCGTCGGCATGATCCTGCGCTCGCTGTTAACGTAAAGAATAAGTTGAAGGCGGGACGCTGGGTTTTCCATTGCCTATCTGACTCTCGCCGCAAGCCTCAAGCCTGTCCTTCAGTCGCCTCGCGCCAAAAGCTATCGTCGTAAAATCGCTCTGGCGGCGCGAATGGCGGTTTGTACACGCCCATCTCTTTACGCAGCTCGATGACGGTTTGGATCGCCGCCGGATTGATGCGCGCTTGGGGAACGACTTTGGCATAAGCAATTTCCGCCGCCTGGCGATTAAGCCTTTCCTTGTCCATCGAAAGCTGCAAGGTCTCTTCCTTGTGGTCCGGTTGCAGCATCCAATCGGTTGCCGCCGCCCAAGCGCGAATGAACCGCACGACCAGCTCGCGATGCTCCAACAGCCAGGGTCGCAGCGTCCACCCGCAGGTAAGCGGCCAGCCCGGGCACATAATCGTCGCCGCTGGCGAGTAGAATACCGCCGGCGGCCAACGCGTTGTCCGAAGCTGGCGGCGTCAACATGGCGGCAACCACGCGCCGCTGCAGAAACGCCTCCAAGCGCACCGGCGAGCTGCCGATAATTTCAATGTCGTACTCGGTGTCGTCGATGCCATGTTTGCGGAGAATTTTCTTACGGATCAGATCGAGATTGGAGTCGCCCGGATCGCCGGCGAGCAACTTGCCGCGCAGCTTGTCGAGTGAATCGTAATCCGGCTGGCCGATCAGGTAGGCGCTCAAGCCTTCTTCGGCCTGCATGAATAGCATGTAATCGACGCCGTCGGTGGTGGTGCGCGCGATCATCGTGTCGGCGCTGCTGAGCGTAAAATCCCAACGCCCTTCGGCCATGCCTTTGTTGTGATCCGGCGCGTAGGTGGTCTCGTGAAATCGCACTTCGAGGCCCTCCTTGGCGAAAAACCCTTTGTACAGAGCCACCAAATGTGGCGGCCTGCGATTATATCCGGTGGTACTTAGAACATCCATGCTCGGCTCCTCTCTCGGCGCCTTTCTTACTATCGCCTCGCGCCTCCCGCCTCAAGCCTAATCTTGGTTTCCCAGGCGAAAAACAGCTAATATCCGGCCATGCTTTGGAAATCGGCAGACAAGGAACCGCAGATGAAACTCAAAGAAAAAGTCATCCTGATCACCGGCGGCGGCCGCGGCATCGGCAAAGCCATCGCCATACACTACGGCCGCGAAGGCGCCAAGCTCGCGCTCTGCGCGCGCACCGCCGCCGAACTCGAGCAAACCGTCAAAGAATTGCGTGCTATGAATGTCGACGCCGAGGGCTGGAGCTGCGATGTGTCGCTCGAAGAGCCGGTACGAAGAATTTCGTCGTCAACGCGCACAAGAAATTTGGCCGCATCGATGTGCTGGTCAACAACGCCGGGGTCATGACCCGGCCTGCGCCGACGATTGAGATCGATGTCAAAAAATGGGACTACACCATCGCAGTCAACCTGCGCGGGCCGTTTCTCATCACCCAGGCGGTGCTGCCTATCATGATGAAGCAAAAGAGCGGTTCAATCATCAATGTCTCGTCGATGATCGGCCGCGGCGCCTATGCAAATTTTTTGGCCTATGCGACCTCGAAGTGGGGACTGGAAGGATTTTCCCAAACCTTGGCCGCCGAAGTCCGTTCGGCGAATATCCGAGTCAATTCCGTGGAGCCGGGTTACGTCGCGACAAAGCTGACCGGATTCAACGGCAGCAAACCTGAATCGGTAACCGACGTATTCGTCTACTTGGCGTCGGACGAATCAAAGGGCGTCACCGGGAGGATGCTCAGCTCTTCGGGCTGGAAGGCGCAGGTGAAATAAATCCTGCTAATTCTGGGTTGGCGCAACAACTATTCATGCGCTGATCGAGATGCCGCGCCGAAGCCGATCGGTTCGTGCGGTCATCCGATCGAACTGACAAATTACAATCCGAGCAGCTCCATGATCTTCAATTGATCGAAGCCCACCACCGATTGCCCGTCAATAATCGTCACGGGGGTGCTTTGAAACCCTTGATCGATCAGCTCTTTCATCGCAGCTTTATCGGCGCGAACATTTTTCTCGACGAATTGAACGCCCTTTTGAGATAGAAACTCTACCTCTTTATGACAGGGCCCTCAGCCGGGCTGGGTGTAGACAACTACAGAAGTCGCCATCTTCAATATCCTCCATGCGGTGTTAGATTGACGCTCTTATAACACTTCAGAGCCGCGCCCGCAAAAGTCACCATGCGATACCGGACTGGCGACATTCACGCGGCAAACTGCTAGGTTGTGTCTCCGTATGCAACACCATCGCCGACCGCTACTGCAACGCCGCGCTGTGATTGCCGCCATCGCCGTAATTCTAGCGACGCTATTCGGACTTGCCACCCGCCCTTGGGAACTGTCGGGCCAGGAGCCGACAGCGACCGACGAGTTGTCGGCCCATGCGAAGTTCCTGGCAGCACCGGAACGCAGCGGCCGCGGCGTTGGCACACCGGGCATCGCGGCAGCGCGGGACTATCTCGCAGCGGAATTCGCCAAATACGGACTCGTTCCCGGCGGTGATAACAACAGCTATCTCCAAAGCTTCGAGGTCGCGGTTGGCGTAAAAGTGAAAGCGCCTAGCAGTTTGACTCTCGGCCAAGGGCCGGCGCTAAGGTTGGACGAGGATTGGCTGCCCCTCGGCCTTTCGTCATCGGGCCTGGCCGAGGGCGAAGCTGTGTTTGCCGGCTATGGCATCACCGCGAAAGATTACGGCTATGACGACTACGCCGGCATCGACGCGAAGGGTAAGATCGTCATCGTGCTGCGCTACGAGCCGCCGCCCAAGAACGATCAGAGCCCGTTTAGAAAATCGCCCGACTTCTCGACCTACGCCGCGCTCCGCACCAAGGCCAACAACGCCCGCAATCATGGCGCCAGTGGCATGATTGTCGTCGACATGAACAACCGGGGAGAAGCCAAGGCCGAGCTCATGTCGTTGCGCAGCAGCCTGTGGCGGAGCGGTAACAGCCTAGTCGCGGCGCAAATCAAACGGCAAGCCGTCGAGAACTGGTTCGCGGCGCAAGGCGTATCCCTAAAGGATCTGAAAGACCAAATCGACCGCGAAGAAAAGCCGGCGTCAATGGCATTGACTGGCAACAAGCTGTCGATTCAAGTGACCCTGGAAGAGGAACGCGAGCGCGCCGAAAATGTCGTCGGGATTCTTCCCGGCAGAGAGCCAGCGGGTGGGAAGGAATACCTCGTCATCGGCGCCCACTACGACCACTTGGGTCTCGGTTACTATGGCGCGCGCGATCAGAGTGCCGCAGGCATGATTCATCACGGCGCCGACGATAACGCTTCCGGCACTTCGGTGCTGCTCCAGGTGGCGCGCCGGTTAAGCCAAATCGAGCCCAAACCGGCACGATCCATCCTCTTCGTCGCCTTTTCCGCGGAGGAACTGGGACTTTATGGCTCCCGCCATTTTGTCAGCAGCTGGCCGCAGCTCGGTAGGATCAAAAGCATGATCAATCTCGACATGGTCGGGCGGCTGCGCGACGACCGGGTCACCATCTTCGGCGTGCGCTCGGCGCCGCCCTTCGATACCATTGTCGGCAGCGGTGCTAAGCAGCTGGGGTTGCAAACCAACCTGCCCGACGGCGTCGGTCCCAGCGATCACCTGTCTTTTTATAATAAACAGATTCCCGTGCTGCATTTCTTCACCGGCAGCCATCCCGATTACCATCGGCCGGGAGACACCTGGGACAAACTCAATTACCCGGGCATGGCGCAAATTGGCGATCTGGTGCTCATGTCGGCGCTGGCCATTGCGGCTCTCCCCGAAGCGCCCAACTTCGTCAGCCTGCCATCGCGCCCTCCGACCTCTGAAACCGGCGAGCGGTACGGCGCCGGCGTTTATTTGGGAATCATTCCCGAATACAACAGAACTGTTGATGGTGTGCTTCTCGCTGGCGTGGCGCCGGGCAGCCCGGCCGCCGCTGCGGGCCTGCGCGAAGGTGATGTGATTGTTCAATTAGCCGACACAAGGATCAGCAATATCGAAGACCTCACCGACGCACTGGGAACTCAAAAGCCCGCTGCACAAGTAACCATCGTCGTCAAACGAGGCGACGGCACCAGCGCTTTCAAAACTAACCTCGGCTCCCGGCGCTAGCGCTGATTCAAGGCCGCTGGGCTTTGGGTGCCGCGAAATAAGTGCGTTTTTCCCCGAGAAAATGAAAAAAACGCTCCACTTATTACAACGTTGTGCTAATATATCGCTTGTTGTGAAGGTTAAGGAGGTTAGTTGTCAATGATCAAGCTCTACACGTTTCCGCCATCGACTAACTCGCGCAAGGTGCGCATTGCACTGATCGAGAAGGGACTCGAGTTCGAGCGGATCAATATCGACCTAACCAAAAGAGAACAAAAGAGCCCAGATTACCTCAAAATTCATCCTTTCGGTCAAATTCCAGCATTAGATGACGAAGGTTTCGTTGTTTACGACTCAACTATCATAAACGAATATCTTGAAGACGAATACCCCTATCCATCGCTTATGCCGAGCGACTCGGAAGGCCGGGCGCGCGCGCGCATGATGGAAGACTTCCGCGATGCGCATTTCAACCCTTACTTCGTTCACCTGATTCAAGAGAGCCGCAAACCTGAAGCCGAGCGCGATGCGCAACGGATCGACAACGCTAAGTTGGAGATCACCAAAGCCTTCGATCGCATAGAGGCAGAACTTCAAGACAAGGACTATCTCGCTGGGCCGTTCAGTCTGGCTGACGTAGCCTTCATGGCCAACATTGAGCTGCTCGACCGCTTCGCGATCCCGGTGGATCCGGTCAAGTATAAGCGCGCCGTTGCCTGGATCGCCCGTTTGAAAGCCCGTCCCAGCTTCGCTGCCTCGGCTCAGTAGTCCTCGAGCCGAGATTCAACCATGGAGATTTGAAGATGGCCGCTGCCCATCTTCAACCCAACACCTTCATCGAATCCTAGAATCGCCATGGCGAATCTCACCTTCGCCTGGCTGGTCCACTTCTATACCGCCTTTGGCGCGGTTGTCGGCCTCTACACAATTCTCGCCATCGACGAGGCGAACTTTCGTCTAGCCTTCTTGCTGATGGCCGTCACAGTTATCATCGACGCCACCGACGGCGCGCTGGCGCGGGCGGCGCGGGTAAAAGCAATCATCCCCTGGTTCGACGGCGCCCTGCTCGACAACCTTGTCGATTACTTGAACTATGTAATCGCGCCTACCCTTTTGATGCTGCGCACCCGCCTTGTGCCGGAGCAAGACGCGCTCTGGCTCGCCGCGCTGCCGGTCTTGTCGAGCGCTTACGGCTTCTGCCAACGGGATGCTAAAACCGCCGATCATTTCTTTCTCGGCTTTCCATCCTACTGGAACATCGTGTTCTTTTATCTATACGCGCTCCAAACCGCGCTCTGGATCAACGCCTTTTTGATCATCGCTCTCTCGATCCTGGTCTTCGTGCCGATGCGCTTTATTTACCCCAGCCGCGCGCCGCGCTTCCGTTCGCAAACCAATATCCTCGGCGCCATTTGGGGCGCCACGGTTCTCTACCTCATTCACCGGCTGCCCAACCCACCCCTGTGGCTATTGCTTGCCTCGCTATTATTTCCCGCCTACTATACGATTCTGTCGTTATGGCTTGAGCTGCGCCGTATCTTGGCCCAGGGCACCTCGCAAACCTAGCACTCAAAATTGGGAGACTTCGTGAGAAAGCTACTCTTATGTCTACAAGCCATCATCGTAATCGGCGCCCTTCTTCCTTCACTTTCACTAAGTCAGACTAGCCGCGTCGCCAACGGCGCGCCCAAAAATATCTTCCTCTTTCTCGCCGACGGCGGCGGTGCGACCCATCTAGAGATCGCGCGCCAATATCGCCAATACATCCACAACGAAGGCATGGTCATCGTCGACAAGATCATGAAGGAAGGCAGCGTCGGCGTAATGACCACCCACGCCGCCAATTCGCTGTCCACCGATTCAGCGGCCGCCGCCACCGCCATGGCGAGTGGCTGCAAAGCCAAGATCGGCGCCCTGGGAGTCTGCGCCGACGACACGGTCGCTGTCAGCGCCATGGAGATCGCGCGCCAGCGCGGCATGAAGCTGGGGCTGGCCACGAATTCGACGATCTACGACGCCAGTCCGGCGGCGTTTGTCTGTCATGTGCCGAACCGCAAAGACTATCCGCCGATCTTGCGGCGCTATCTGGAAATGGCGCCGGACATTCTACTCGGCGGCGGACTCGATCAATTTCTGCCGAAGGGACAACCCGGCAGCCAACGTACCGACGACAAGCGATCTCGTCACCGAATTTACCAAGCTCGGCTATCAGTCAGTAACCAACTTGGCCCAGCTCCAACGCGTCAGCAGCGGCAAGGTATTGGGGCTATTCGATCTTTTGGAAATGAGCTTTGAGATCGATCGCGACAAGCAAACCGAACCTTCGGTGTACGATTTGACGCAGGCGACGATTCGCCTGCTGCAAGGGCCGCGCGGCTTTTTCGCCTTTATCGAGTCGGAAAATATCGATCGCGCCTCCCATGCCAACGACATCGCCTCGGTGATTCACGACTACCGCGAGTTCGACCGAGCGGTGGGCTTGGCCTATGAATTTTATCGCAAATACCCGAAGGAGACACTGATCATTGTCGCCTCCGACCATGAATCGGGCGGGCTCGGCATGACTCTGGCGTTAAAAGATTTGTCGAGTAGCAAAGGCAATAACCAAGTCGCAGGAGAGTCACAGTGACTTCAAAAAACTTCGCGGGATAAATATCTCCTTACAAAAGGCCGCCAAACAGCTCGGCCCCAACCCTAACAGCACCGCCGTCGACAAACTCATGGCCGAACACTTTCCCGGATTTTCTCTGGCGCCGGAATTTAGAGAGAAGATCGTTAACAGTCAATTTCTATCGCGGACGATTTTTGCCGAGCCGGTCGCCAACGCCTTGGGCATGATGGTCGCGAACAACACACAGATCTATTGGCAGAACACCGCCCATTCGAATCATCCAGTGTTGGTCGGGGCGCTTGGAGTCGGCGCCGAGCGTTTCAAGGGCTATTACGACAACGCTGATTTCGGCAAAAAACTGAAAGCGCTAATCGAAGGGAAGAACCACGAATAGGATGGAGCCATCTGCGCAACTAACCGGCCACTGAGACGCCGAGCAACCAGCCGACAAGATAGGTCACGGCCGAGGCCGCCAAACCGATAGCGAGCATTCGGGCGCCGCTAAACAGTGCGCCGCGCGCGGAAAAAATCGACAATAGTGCGCCGACCCCGAACAGCGCCAAACAGCTTAACATCGCGCTCGCCAAGAACGCGGAGTTGCCGCGAGTGATGATGTAGGGAATCACCGGCATGATCGCACCCACAATAAACGCGCCGAAAGAACTGCCTGCGGCCACCCAAGGGGAACCCAATTGCGACGGATCGAGCCCCAGCTCTTCGCGCGCCAGGGTATCGATGGCGGTGCGCGGATTTTCGACGATACGGCGCGCCATCATGCGTGCATCTGATTCGGGAATACCTTTGGCTTGGTAAATCAGCGCCAGCTCCTCTTCCTCTTCTTTAGGCGACATTTCCAGCTCTTGTTTTTCCATGGCGATCTGCTGCTCGAACAACTCGCGCTGCGCCCGCACCGAAACATACTCACCGGCGGCCATGGAAAAAGATCCCGCCAACAATCCGGCACAACCGGCAAGCAGTATATACTCCGGTTTCGCGTCGGCTCCGGCAAAGCCCATCACTAAACTGAAATTGGATACCAGTCCGTCATTGATGCCGAAGACCGCAGCGCGCAGACTGCCGCCGCGCGACGCCATATGCCATGCTTCGCGGCCGACGATATCGCCCTTAGAATCCGGGCCTTCGCCCATCTCCCGGAGTACCCGGCTATGCGCGCGTTCCTCGGCTGGCAATCCTTCGGCCTCGCTTTGATTCAAATAGCCCGGTTCATCCCGCGCTTCGAGGGCGCTGACGATCGGCACCACGCGGTCCGTGCCAAAACGGCGCGCCAACCATCCGAGCATCCGCACACGCAGGCTGCGCCGGTAGGCCGGCAGCACGCCGCCGCCGGCTTGAATCAAACGGATCCAGCGTTGCGCGTGGCGTTCCTCAGCGCGCACGATTTTGCGAAAAATCTCGGCGCGCTTCTCATCTTTCTCCGCCGCGGCAAGAGCGCGATAGAGCTCGATGCCATCCATCTCGATCAAATAATTTTGACCGTAACGGGCGATATCGGCGGGGCTGGTATCTACTTCAGATTGGGCCATGGAGCTGTTCGATTTTACCTTTGTGATTATGAATTTTGCCTCTACTCTTCTACCTTATCGACCTTGCATGCGCCAGTCTTTTCATTCTAACGTTACGCCAACATGGTCACATTCGTCGATGTCGAAGAAGCGCGCGAGCGCATCAAAGAGCAAATTTATCTCTCGCCGCTGCCCTATTCGGAAACCATCAGCCGGATGACCGGCAACCGGGTCTTTTTTAAGCTGGAAAATTTGCAAATGACCGGTTCCTTCAAAGAGCGCGGGGCCCTCAACCGCCTGCTCACCTTGTCTGCTGAAGAACGTAATCGCGGCGTGATCGCCGCCAGCGCCGGCAATCACGGCATGGCGCTGGCGTTTCACAGCCATCGGCTCGATATCGCCGCAACCATCGTCATGCCGGTGTTTGCGCCGCTGATCAAAGTCTCGCGGGTACGCCAATACGGCGCGCAGACCGTCCTGTGCGGCGATGACTACGACAGCGCGCTCACCGAGGCCCTGCGGCAGAGCCAGGAAAGAAGCCTTACCTTCGTCTCGGCATACAACGATCCATGGATCGTCGCCGGCCAGGGTACCATCGGTCTCGAGTTGCACGAACAGAACCCGGATCTCGATGCCGTCATTGTTCCGGTGGGCGGCGGCGGCCTGATCGCCGGCATCGCCCTGGTTTTGAAGACATTGAATCCCACAATCAAAATCATCGGCGTCCAGTCAGAAGCCGTGCCGTCGATGAAAAGCGCTTTGGCCGATGGCGCGCCGGTTCGGCTGCCGCCGGCGACGACCATCGCCGACGGCATCGCTGTACGCTGCGTCGGCGACACGCCGTTCGCCCTGGTCAAAGAGTTCGTCGATGAGATCGTCACTGTCAGCGAAGGCGAGATCGCCAATGCGGTGCTGCTGCTCTTGGAAATCGAAAAGACCGTCGCCGAAGGCGCCGCCGCGGTGCCGTTGGCGGCGCTGATGAATCAGAAAGTCATGTTCACCGGCAAGAACATTGGCCTGATCGTTTCCGGCGGCAATATCGATATGAACTTGATCGCGCGCATCATTGAGAAAGGCATGATCCAGGACGGGCGCCAGTGCCGCTTGAACGTGATCGTCACGGACCGCCCTGGTAATCTCGCCCGGCTCACCCAATGCATCGCCGACACAGGGCGCGAATATTTTACAGATCGGCCAGAGCAGAGGATTCGGCCGCGTCGCCATCGGCGAGACCGAAGTGGAACTTGTGCTCGAAACCACCGGCGCCGATCATATCCAGCGACTACGCGACGGCTTGAAGCCGTGATGGTTTTCGCTTGCAGCCGGAAGAGCTGACCGGCTGAAGCTTTGGCGCGCGCGACGGCGATCCCTGGTTGACTTCGCCGCCGCGGGTAAGTTAGCTTGCCAAGCAACTTCGCAATCCGAGTGCACCACAAGAAATCTCTGACCGAGTACGCGGAGAGCTATGTTCGACCGACTGACTACCGAGCAAATCGAACGCTACAGCCGCCAGATCATGGTCCCGGACCTCGGTGGCAAGGCGCAAATGCGACTATGCCGATCACGCGTACTGGTCATCGGTGCCGGTGGGTTGGGCTCGCCGGCAGCGCTTTATTTAGCCGCCGCCGGCATCGGTACGCTGGGCATCGTCGACGCGGACAAAGTGGAGCTGTCGAATCTCCAGCGCCAGATCCTCCACGCCACCGCGGATATCGGCCGACCGAAAGTCGAGTCGGCCAAAGCGACGCTGACGAAACTTAATCCCGATGTCGAAGTCAAAACCCATCCCGTGCGCTTCGATGCGAGCAATGCGGAACAGATCGCCGCGGGCTTCGACTTCATCGTCGACGGCAGCGACAACTTCGAGACAAAATTTCTCGTCAACGACGTCGCGATCAAGCTCGGTATCCCATTCTCCCACGCTGGCATCGTGCGTTTGCAAGGCCAAGTAATGACCGTGGTGCCGGGCAGAAGCGCTTGTTACCGCTGCCTGTTTAAAACTCCGCCGCCGCCTGAGGAAATCTTGAACTGCCAAGCCTCCGGCATCCTCGGCGCCGTGGCCGGCACCATCGGCACGATTCAGGCCACCGAAGCGGTGAAATACTTGGCAGGATTTGACAGACGGGCTTGCTCACCGATCGCTTGTTGGTCTATGACGCCAAGAACCTGCGTTTCCGCGAGGTCGAAGTCAGACGCGATCCGCAGTGCGCCGCCTGCGGCGCCGGCGCGCCATCCTTCATCCAGCTCGGCTGACTCAATCGCGAGAGCCATTCACATGAGTTACGTGCAAGGCCTTGAGTGCCGCGAGTGCAAAAAACAGTACGCCAACCAGCCAACCCATGTGTGCGACAACTGTTTCGGCCCCCTCGACATTCGATACGATTACGACAGCATCAAAAACTCCATCAGCCGCGAAAAAATCACCGCGCGGCCGCACAATCTCTGGCGCTATCGCGAACTCCTGCCCATCGACGGCGAACCGCGCGTCGGGCTCTACTCCGGCTTTACGCCGCTGGTGCGCGCCCAGCGTCTCGGCGCCGCCCTTGGGGTAAAGGAACTGTACATCAAAGACGATTCGGTCAATCATCCGACATTTTCTTATAAGGACCGGGTGGTCGCGGTGGCGATTTCCAAGGCGCTGGAGTTCGGTTTCGACACGGTGGCCTGCGCATCCACCGGTAACTTGGCCAACTCGGTAGCCGCTCACGCCGCGGTGGCGGGATTGAGTTGCTATGTGTTTATTCCCGACGACCTCGAACCGGCGAAAATTATCGGTTCAGCGATCTACGGCCCCCATGTGATAGCGGTCAAGGGCAATTACGATGACGTCAATAGGCTATGCAGCGAGATCGGCGACAAGTATCGCTGGGCGTTCGTCAACGTCAACCTGCGCCCCTACTACGCCGAAGGCGCCAAGACCCAGGGGTTTGAGATCGCCGAGCAATTGGGTTGGAAACTGCCGCAACATGTCGTCGTCGCTTCAGCCGGCGGCACGATCCTACCGCGCCTGGCCAAAAGCTTTGATGAGCTCGCCAGAGTCGGCCTGATCGAAGACAACCGGTGCAAAATCTATTCGGCCCAAGCGAGCGGCTGCGCGCCGATCATCAACGCCTTGCACCAAGGCACCGACGTAGTGACACCGGTAAAACCCAACACCATCGCCACCTCCATCGCCATCGGCGATCCGGCCGATGGCTACGACGTGATCCATACCGTGCGCAACACCGGCGGCTGGGGCGAATCCGCCAGCGATGGCGAAATTGTCGATGCCATCAAACTGCTCGCCCGTACCGAAGGTATTTTCACTGAACCGGCCGGCGGCACCGAAGTGGCGGTGACCAAGAAGCTCATCGAACAAGGACGCATTCCGCGCGGTGAATCGATCGTCATCAGCATCACCGGCAACGGCTTTAAGAGCCTAGAGGCAGTGGCGGGCAGTATCGGCAAACCTCATGGGATCGCCGCCAGGTTGGAGCAATTCGATGACTTGTTGCGGGTGTTGGACCGAACCGCAGGCCAGCGCCACAACGGAGGCTGAGCGCTTGAGACGACCGCAAAGGATCACCTTGCAAGGCGCTGGGTGAAGGATTATTCTGCCTCCACAAGTTAATTTCATATAGAACTGTGAGGAGGTTCGTTATGTCCGTGCGAGTTCGTGTCCCCACTCCGCTCCGTAAGTATACCCAGGGGTCCGACGAAGTGAATGCTCAAGGGAGCAACGTCAAGTCACTCGTCGATGATTTGGAAAAAAATTATCCCGGCATCAAAGAACGCATCTGCGATGAAACCGGCAAAGTGCGCCGCTTTGTCAACGTTTATGTGAACGGCGATGATATTCGCTTTTTGCAGAATCTCGACACCGCGCTCAAGGAAGGCGACAACATTTCGATCGTGCCCGCCATCGCCGGCGGACACTAGGCGAGCGAATTTGGCAGCGAAGATGGTCCAAACTTCTCCCAATTTGCGCCTGGTTCCAGCCAGCCCCGAAGGGCCGAGCAAGGTCGAGTCGATCCTTGATCTGATCGGCAACACGCCGCTCTTGGAAATTCGCAGGCTCGGCGAAGGCCTTCCGAAAGGCGTCAAAGTGTTCGCTAAGTTGGAAGGCTGCAATCCAGGCGGGTCAGTAAAAGACCGTCCGGCATGGCGCATGATTCAAGAAGGACTGCGGACCCAGAAGTTAAGGCCCGGGAAAACTATTCTCGACTCGACTTCAGGCAATACCGGCATCGCCTTGGCGATGATCGGTGCTGTCCTCGGCTATCCAGTCGAGCTGGTGATCCCCGCCAACGTAAGCGTCGAACGCAAGCAAATTATCAACGCCTATGGCGCCAAAATGATTTTTAGCGATCCGATGGAAGGATCCGACGGCGCCATCCGTCTATGCAGAAAACTCCTCGACGCCGATCCGGAGAAATATTTTAAACCCGATCAATACTTCAACCCGATGAACCCGCAGGCCCACTATGAAAATACCGGGCCGGAGATTTACCGCCAAACCGATCAAGCCATTACCCATTTCGTCGCCGGCATTGGCACCGGCGGTACGATCATGGGCACCGGCCGCTATCTGAAAGAAGTCAATCGATCGATCCAGGTGATCGCCGTCGAACCGGACGACGCGCTGCACGGTCTCGAAGGGCTGAAACATATGGCGAGCTCCATCGTGCCGGGCATTTATCACGAGGAAGAGCTCGACTCCAAGATTCCGGTGTCGACGGAGGATGCCTATGCGATGGTTTACCGCTTGAGTCAGGATGAAGGTGTGCTGGTGGGCCAATCTTCGGGTGCCGCGCTGTTCGCCGCGCTACAAGTCGCGCGCAAACTGCGCTCGGGAACGGTGGTTACGCTTTTCCCTGACTTTGGCGATAAATATCTCACAACTAACTTATGGGTCGGCTGGCGCGACCGCGCCGCGGTCGGCAATCTTAAATTTTCGATTTGACGCCATGGCAACAAAAGTAAAACCCGATTCTGTACGCGAGCGCGTCTATCTCACCTTCCCTAAAGGCTTGATTAAAGAACCGGTCTTGAGCCTGTTATCGAAGCAATTCGACGTGATCTTCAATATTCGCAGCTCCACCGTCACCGCGGAGCTGGCGCTATTGGCGTTGGATATAGATGGCAAAGAGATCGAGGTGGCAAAGGCTATCAGTTGGCTCAAAGGAAAGGGCGTTAGCGTCGAGCCGATCGAGAAAAACGTAATCGATTAAGGGTATCGTTACTGCGACGCAGCGGAGATTGACAAAACCAATGAACCGCCCTCATGAGCAGGTCCGCCAAGAATAATATTCCCCTTATTTGCAATCTTGACCGTGGTGTCGATCAGCGGTTTGTCACCTTGGGTCAAACGAATCTTTAAACCAATCCGATCATTTTGAAACTCCTGGGGTACGATCGTGAGAGAGCGGCCGCCAGGGATTTCAAACACCTTACTGCCCTGCCAAGGAATGGTCTGGGTCTCATCCTTCAGCGCCCGGTAGGAACGGTGTTTCAATGGTTTGAGTTGCTGCTCCAGGCTTTTGAGTTTTGGGTCGAACTCATCGCTTTTACTGCCAGCCAAAATCGATCGGACCGTCACTTGTACGGATTGGGAAGCGCTATCCGCAGCATGCAGCCAGCTGGCGGCCGATACCAAAGCCAGGCTAAAAAGCAGGACCGGATTTCGTAGCTTCTTCCACATTCTCGCTTTCACCTTCCGGATCTTGATAAAGCCAAATAATCGTCGTCTTGGTTTTGTCCTCGCGCAAGAGCGCGACGTTGCGACCATGGGTGTCAATCGACTCCACCGAAGCGTAGTTGCTAACCTGACCGCCGACCGGCCATTTGGCAAGGGATAAGAGACCCAGTAACACCATAATCGCCGCCGGAACTGCCCAGGCCAGCCGCGGAGCGATCAACAAGGATTGCGCCCACTCGATCAGCTCTTCATGCCACGGCCGCTTTTCTTCGATACGGCGGCGCACCTCACGCCAGAACGGCGCGAACTCAAGCTGCGACGCTTCCGCCGTCAGAAGGTTGCCGAGCATGGCTTGGATTTTTTCCAATCGCTGACGCGCGGCTGCGCAGTCGGGACAACCTTCCACATGGCGGCGCACCGCTTCGCTGTCGGCAGTTTGTAACTCGCCGTCCAGCCAACGGCCGATGGATTCTCGAATGGTTTCGCATTGGTTCATAAAAAGGCACTCAACTTATCCTGCAATTTCTTTCTTGCGTAATGCAGCCGGCTCATCACCGTGCCCTCAGAGCAACCAAGAATCTCGCCAATGTCCTTGTAAGACATCCCTTCAATGGTTCTCAATACGATGACGGCTTTGTGCTCTGGTGTCAATTCGTTAATCGCCTTGGCCATGGTCTCGCGCAATTCCCGGTCGTGAACATCCGAGAAAGGATCCCTGGCGACCTCGTTGCGCGCTTCGAAAAACCCATCCATGGTCTCGTGAAAGTCCAACGGGTTGCGCTTTTGCTTGCGTTGGGCGTCGATCGCGTTGTTAACCGCGATCCGATAGATCCATGTATAGAACGACGAGCCGCCTTGAAAGCTTTTGATCTTTCGATAGGCCCGGAAAAAAGTTTCCTGGGCCACTTCCAGTGCGTCCTCGCGGTTGCGCATAAGCCCGAGGATCACCATGAAGACTTTCTGATGATAGCGCGAGACCAGTTTCTGGAATGCATCTACATCCCCCGCCTGGCACTTCTCAACCAGTTGCCAATCGCTCAGCTCCACAACGATCCTGCCTTTTAGACGCCATCAGAAAACGATTATTCAGCGTTTAAAACAACTCATTAACATAAATCCTTGCACTTTTCGTCAATTAACCTAGAATCGCATCAGTTACCCTCAAATTTCGTCCGAATGCGCCGAATCCGATAGAGGATTTTTCATGCTAGTTAAATGTCCGAGTTGCCGCACCACCTACAAGGTCGCCGATGAGGTCGTCAAAGGCGCCGCACCGGCGTTTCGCTGCTCGCGCTGCAAACATACCTTTGAACTTGAAGGCGCAGAATCGGTGCCGATCATGGCGGTGACACCCGCGGCCAGCGCGTCGGAGGCTACCCTGGAGCCGCAGGACCGCGAACTAAGCTTCAGCTTTTCGCCGTCACCGGCAGCGGTTAGCGAAGCCGACGAGAGCGCCACGCAAACCATAAAGTCATCGAATACTCAATCAGATCCAGCGATTTCCCCTGCGCCCGAACAATGGTCGTTGAACCCCGAACCGGCAGGGCAGCTTTCCGAGACCCCGTTTACCATGCTTGCCGCCGCGGAGAATCGCGAACCGGAAAAGATCGTCGACATAGCGAAAAACTTCGAAGCGGACGAACGCGCATTCGCCGCCCCAGGATTAAAAGAGGACAACGCAACTTCAACAACCAACATCCTGGCGATGTCTTCCTATGTCGACCAGCGCGCCTCGATCCGGCCCTATTTGAGTTTGTTTGGACTCTTACTTCTCGGATTTTCTTTGCTGGCAGCGATGACCAACGCCAAACCGGCGGCGATGGAAAGTCTGGTAAAAAAGATTCCCTGGGTCGGCGCTGCCGTGCTGAAAAACAACCACCTAAAGGATGGCGTCGTGCTGCAATCCTTGCGCACGGGCTACGAGAACATTCAAGGCAACCGCGAGGTGTTGGTCCTTACCGGCGTGGCGATCAATCAGAATCCAGTGGTGATTCGCGAGGTGAAGGTAACCGGCAAGGTATTCAATACCGCGGGTAAAGAGCTGGAAAGACAAACCATCTGGATCGGCAATACGATCTCACCGAAGATCATCCGCGGCATGACCGCGGAAGATATACCGCACTTGCAAGATCTCAAACCGCTCAAGAGTTTCGAGCTGCCGCCGGGAGATTCCATTCCTTTTACGGTGGTATTTTTGAAACCGGCCAAGCAGGCCAAAGACTTCAGCTTGGAAGTGGTGCTCGCCGACGGCGCAGTTTGATAAGTCAAGGTTTGTTAGGTTCGTCTGAATCCTTTTTCGGCGTGACATCGATTTCATCGGGCTGGTTGACTGCCTTGCGGAACTTGCGAATGCTCTTGCCGAGACCCTCACCGAGGTCCGGCAAGCGGTTGCTGAACAGCACCAGGACAATAACCAGCACAACCAGTAATTCGCCTACGCCAAAACCAAACATCGGTCCTCCAGACGCCTAGCGGCCATCGCGCCCTGGCAAAAAACAAGTATCGACGAATCTTTCCGATCGATATAAGTTAAATACACTATCGTGGCTCCGTTGAACATCACCCTCGCGCGCTTCTTCGGCCTGTCGCTGGCGCTCCACGCCGCGGTGTTCGCCTACTTCGTCTTGGCACAGAAGTTAGCGACGCGCACTCGCTCGGCGCCGCCACCGATCGCGGTTTCCCTCATGCCGCCGAGCGCCAAGGACACGGGCGCTGGGCCACCGGCACCAACCAAAGTCACCAAGACACCGGCAATCGTCGCCAAGAAGGATTCAAAGTTTGCTAGCCGGCAGGAATCAGCGCCGCGGTTGGAAAAGCCCCGCGAGCGCGGCGAGAGAGCCCGCGCTACCAGCGGTGAGAAAGCCGCTCCCGCTACGGAAAAGGCCCCCGATGCCGAACGCAACCGCGACGAAGCAGTGGCGGGACTGCCGGTGCCGACAGCGCCGACCAATCAACGTGAAATTCCCATCGCAAAGAGCGAGGTTGGCGAACGCCGGCTGCCGACGGTGAAAGAGCTGTTACCGCCGATCACCTATTCGAGCGGCGGCGGCAGAAACAGCGCGCCTGTCAGTCTGAACACAAAAGATCCCGTCTACGTCAGTTACTTCAACCGGATCAAAATGGCGATCGAGCAAAACTGGGAGTACCCGGAGCTGGCACTGCGTTACGGCCTGCAAGGCCGGCTGTCGCTGGAGTTCGCCATCGGCGCCAACGGCCAACTGGAACAACTGCGTATCATTCGATCGTCCGGCTCACAACTGCTCGACGACGAAGCGCTACGCGCGATCAGAGCCGCCGCGCCGTTCCCGCCGATTCCGTCTTGGATCAAGGGCGGTCCGGTGACGATCTCGGCTTCGATGGAGTATAACGATAATCGGCTGAATTACCGCGACACGCGTTGAACCGAAGGACCGGTTCATGATTTGTCGGTGGGGCTATCGCGAAGCGCACTGTCGTCCCAGCGTAGCACCGGCTTGCGTGCGGCGCGCGCCTCGTCAAGACGACGCACCGGCGTCGAATGCGGCGCGCTCTTGACCAGCTCGGGGTCGACTTTCGCTTCCTCAGCGATGGCCACCATCGCTGCACAAAATCCATCCAAGGTTTCGGGCGTTTCAGTTTCGGTTGGCTCGATCATCAAAGCGCCGGAAACCACCAGCGGAAAATAAATCGTCGGCGGATGATAACCATAGTCGAGCAGCCGCTTGGCAATATCCAGAGTGCTCACGCCATTCCTGTGCTGCATGCGATCGGTAAAAATGCACTCGTGCATGCACGGTTCGTCGTAGGCGAGCTGGTAACTCTTGTCGAGTTTCCTGCGAATGTAGTTGGCATTCAACAACGCCATGCGGCTCGCCTCTTCAAGCCCGTCGCCGCCGAGTGAAAGCATGTAAGTATAAGCGCGCAAGAGCACGCCGAAGTTGCCGAGAAAGGAGCGCACCCGGCCCACCGATTTGGCAAAGTTTTCGTCCAAGCCATAGCCGTCGCCGGATTTGATCACGCGCGGCACCGGCAAATAATCGCACAGTTGTGCTTTTACCCCCACCGGTCCCGCCCCCGGCCCGCCGCCGCCATGAGGCGTGGAGAAGGTCTTGTGCAAATTCATGTGCAAAACATCGACGCCCATATGGCCGGGTTTGGCGACACCCATGAGCGCATTTAGATTCGCTCCATCCAAATAGACCAAACCGCCCTTGGCATGAACGATCTGCGCGATCGCTTCGATATTGGTCTCGAACAGACCCAAGGTATTGGGATTGGTGATCATGATCGCCGCGACATCGTCATCCGTAACCTTTTCCACCGCCGCAGCACTGATTACCCCTTTGTCGTTGGAGGAAATCTGGATCACGTCGTAACCACACAACGTCGAACTCGCCGGGTTCGTGCCGTGCGCAGTATCAGGAACGATGATGTTCTTGCGCGGGTTGCCCTGCTCGCTTAAAAAAGCCCGGATCAGCATTAAGCCGGTCAGCTCGCCCTGAGCGCCGGCGGATGGCTGCAAACTGACATGCTCCATGCCGCTTACTTCGGCCAGCATCCGCTCGAGCTCGAAGAGCACCGCCAGCGCGCCTTGCAGATGTTCGGGAGCAGCCAGCGGATGGAGCTGCGCGAAGCCGGGAAAGCGCGCCACCGCTTCGTTGATCTTGGGATTGTATTTCATCGTGCAAGAGCCCAACGGATAGAACTGGCTCTCGATCGAGAAATTACGCTGCGATAATCCGGTGAAATGGCGCAGCACTTCAAGCTCGCCGAGCTCGGGAAAGCCGTCGATATCCCGGCGCAGCAGATGGGACGGGATCGAGGCCTCGATCTTATCGCCCTCTGCCGCCCAGTCGATGGCGCTGCGCCCAGGCGAGCCCCTCTCGAACAGCAGTTTTGGCGGCGCCACTTGCGAGCGCTTCTTATCCTGCGCTGGTTCGGACAAGGCGGTCGATCTCCTCTCGCTGATTCATTTCAGTGACGCAGGTCAAGAAGGCATTTTTCAGCTCGGGATAGTCACGCTCCAAAGCGATGCCGGGGACGATTTTTTGCACCGCGCATTTGGCAAAAAGCTCCGCCAGGTTGTCCGACTGCAGAACGAATTCATTGAAGAACGGCGCGGAAAACGGCGCGCTAAATCCTTGCTGCCGCAACATCTGAGCATGCGCATCATGAGCACGGGCAACATTGATTTCAGCAATACGGCGCAATCCCGATTTGCCCAGCAGTGCCATGTACACGGTCGCGGCCAGCGCGCACAGTGTCTGACTGGTGCAAATATTCGAGGTCGCCTTCTCGCGCCGGATGTGCTGTTCGCGAGTGGCGAGGGTCAAGACAAATCCGCGCCGTCCTTCACTGTCAACGGTTTCACCGACCAACCGCCCCGGAATATTTCTGACGAACTTTTTCTGGCAGGCGAAAAATCCGAAGGCGGGACCGCCAAGACTCATGGGCACGCCCAAGCTCTGCCCCTCGCCGACAGCGATATCGGCGCCGAAATCCCCCGGCGGCTTCAGCAGTGCCAGGGACAAAGGCTCGCTCGTGACCGTTATCAGGTGGGCGCCGACGGTATCGCATGCCGACCGGATCGGCGCCAATTCTTCGATCACACCAAAAAAATTCGGATAACCCAATAGCACGCACATGGTTTGATCGTTGAGCCGGCCCTTGAGCTGATCAAGATCGGTCGTGCCGCTGGCGGCATCGAAAGAAAGCTCTTCGAGGTGAACATCTTCAAGGTTTTTCAAATACGTCGCCACCACGGCGCGATACTGGGGGTGCAGCGCCCGCGACATGAGCACGCGGCGCTTTTTTGCCGGCTGAATCCGGCGCGACATCAAAACCGCTTCGGCGACCGCCGACGCGCCGTCGTAGACCGCCGCGTTGGAAACCTCCATGCCGGTGAGCTGGCAAATTAGCGTCTGATACTCGAACAACGCTTGCAGCGTCCCCTGGCTCACTTCGGGCTGATACGGCGTATAGGAGGTCGAAAACTCCGCCCGTGAGATCGTCGCGTCCACCGCGCTGGGAATGAAATGATTATAGATGCCGCCGCCGAGAAAAAAGCTCCAGTCGACCGCCGAAACATTACGCGCTGCCAAAGCGCTCAGGCGCCGGCACACCTCCAGCTCGGTCAACCCGTCCGCAAGCGCGATCCTGGCACGATCGCGCAACGACTTCGGCACATGACGGGTGAGATCGTCGATCGACGCGCAGCCGATTTGCCGCAGCATGCGCTCTTTGTCGGCGCTAGTATGTGGAGTGTAACGCATCAGGCGCGCTTACTTGTCTTCGTCTTCATCCTCGTCTTCTTCTTCGCCGTCATCTTCGTCTTCATCTTCTTCCTCGTCATCGTCCTCTTTTTGCTGGGCGACATACTCGGCGTATTCGTCGGCGTCCATCAAATCCTTGAGATCGTCGACATCGGACAGCTCGACGCGCACCATCCAGCCGTCGCCGTAAGGATCATCGTTAATGGTCTCCGGATTGTCCGGCAGGATTTCGTTGGTCTCCATTACCTCGCCGCTCACCGGCGCGTAGATATCGGACACCGCCTTCACCGACTCTACCGCACCGAAGGGATCGTCCTTGACGATTTTCTCGCCCACTTCAGGCAGTTCGACGAAGACAATATCGCCCAACTCCTCTTGAGCGTACTCGGTGATACCGATCGTCGCGCTGGTGCCTTCGATCAGCACCCATTCATGTTCTTTGGAATATTTTAGCCCGTCAGGAAACTCCATCGATGACCTCCTTCATGATCCTAATGGCTGCGCCGCTAACGGCGATAAAATGGCAATGGAACTATTTGTGCCGCAATCTTCCGGCCGCGAATTTCGACGTCGACGCGATTTTCGAGCCGCGCCTCGCCGCTGGCGACGTAAGCCAGGGCGATCGCTTTGCCGAGCGACGGCGATTTCGTCCCGCTGGTAATCGCGCCAATCTTGGCGTCGTCCTTGAACACACCGTAGCCGCCGCGTGGAATGCCCGGTTCGAGCGCTTCGAGCCCAACCAACTTGCGCGTAACGCCATGCTGCTTTTGTTCGAGCAACCGCTCGCGGCCGAAAAACGACGGTTTGGCCAACTTGAGCACCCACTCCAAGCCCGCCTCCAACGGCGTCGTCGAATCGTCCAGCTCATGGCCGTAGAGTGGGTAAGCCTTTTCGAGGCGCAGGGTGTCACGCGCGCCCAGTCCGACGGCAACCAGACCGTTCGGTTCACCCGCTGCCATCAATGTGTCCCACAAGCGCTCGGCCGCGTCGCCATGGCAATAAAGCTCAAATCCCGGCTCGCCCGTGTAGCCGGTGCGCGCCACCATGCAGCGAATCGTCGCGACATCGGCAAATTGGAATTGAAACGATTTGATCGCCGACAATGCTTGCGCCGTCAGTGGCTGGAGGATCGCTTCCGCCGCCGGCCCCTGGAGCGCCAACTGCGCATACATCGCGCTTTGATTTTCGACCTCGACAGCCGCGTCGGCATGACCCGCCAGCCAGGCGAAATCTTTGTCGATGTTCGAGGCATTGACGCAGATGAAATAAGCCTCGGGCTTGACCCGATAAATAATCACGTCGTCGATCACGCCACCCTGCTCGTTGAGCAAGAAGCTGTACTGCGCCTGGAACAATTGCAAGCGCGCCACATCATTAGCGGTGAGCCGCTGGCAAAATTCCAGAGCGCCGGCGCCGCGCACCTCGATCTCGCCCATATGGCTGACATCGAACAGGCCGGCTTTACCGCGCACCGCCAGATGCTCGTCGATGACGCCGCAATACTGTACCGGCATTTCCCAGCCGGCGAACTCGACCATCTTCGCACCGGCCCGCCGGTGCGCGGCGTAGAGCGGGGTTCTTTTTAGCGCCACACCGACCGCCATCAGTCCAGCCGACAAATCATTTTAGCGTTCACGCTGCAGCGAGTCTTTTGCGGCCTTCAAGGTATTGAAGAGCAACATTGAAATCGTCATCGGTCCGACGCCGCCGGGCACCGGGGTAATCGCCGCCGCGCGCTCCTTGGCGACGTCGAACTCGATGTCGCCGCAGAGCTTGCCGGTTGGCAACCGATTGATGCCGACATCGATCACCACCGCGCCGGGCTTGATCCATTCGCCGCGCACAATGCCGGCCTTGCCGATGGCGACCACCACAATGTCGCCTCGGGCTACTTCATCGCGCAAACTGGCGGTACGCGAATGGCAGATCGTCACGGTAGCGTGCTTTTCGAGCAACATGAGCGCGACAGGTTTGCCAACGATGTTGCTGCGGCCGACCACCACCGCGTTTTTTCCTTTGGGATCGCAGCCCGCCGCTTCCAACAGCTTCATCACGCCCAACGGCGTACAGGGCCGGAATCCGTCCGCGCCAACCAATAATTTGCCTTGATTGACCGGATGAAAACCGTCGACATCCTTATAGGGCGAGATCGCGTCGAGGATTCGTTCCGAATGAATATGCGGCGGCAGCGGCAATTGTACTAGGATACCATGCACGTGCTTGTCTTTGTTGAGCTGATGCACCAACGCCAGTAGGTCTCTTTCGGACACCGTTGCGGGGAGGAAATGCTCGAAGGATTTGATGCCGACATCCTTGCAGGCCTTTTCCTTATTGCGAATATAGATATGCGAAGCCGGGTCGTCGCCCACCAGCACCACCGCCAACCCGGGCGCCATGCTCCAGCGTCGCTCCAATCCCTCAACTTCTGCCTTGATTTGTTTCTGAACTTCTTTGGCGACGGCTTTGCCGTCGATGATAGTCGCCATGAATTGACCCCGCGTTTTCTGCGGAAACTATATCGAAATGAAACCATCAGTAAAGGACTATTTGAAACATTTGGATGACATGGAGAATTGGAAAGGTCAACAGCAAGACCGGCGTATTTCGCTTAGAAATACGGAAACCAAGTTATCGCCTGACGGAGGAATTTGCCTGAACCGGATAGCTCGCAGCGATTGACCTAAGCCCTATTTGCGCATTAGATAGGACTGATTCAATTAAGGAAGTCGCTTATGAGTGAACCGAGAACTGTCGACGAAGTAAAGAATGATATTCGCGAACGGGTCGGCCACCGCGCGCCATTTCTCCAGGCCGACAAGTCCGAGTCGGAACAGGCGCTGGCGAGAATGGCCGATTTCGAAGGCGAGACTTGGGCGGCAGCGTGGAACGAGCTTGGCGCCAAATGGGAAGACCAAGCGAAGGCGGCTGAGCAGGCCGGCAACGTGACGGCGGCCAAAACGGCCTTTTTGAAATCCTACGGCTACTACGGCATCGCCCGCCATCCCTTCCCGAGTACGCCGGGGAAACATCATGGCTACCGCAAGACCCGCGAGATGTTTCTCGCCGCGTCGAAATATTTCGACATCCCGGTGGAGCGAGTTGCCATCCCCTTCCAAGACAAAGCCGACAAAGCGATTATTGGCCATCTGCGCCTGCCCAAGCAGCTGCCGGCGCCGATGATCATGCACTGGGGCGGCATCGACAACTGGAAAGAAGAACGCCACTCCTTCGGCGAGAACTTCGTCAAGGAAGGCTGGGGCTGTTTCATTATCGACAGCCCGGGCACCGGCGAATGCCCGATGCTCGCCGGACCGGAGGCCCATCAAGTGCACTTGGCCGTGCTCGAGTATTTGCTCAACCGGCCCGAGGTCGACCCCAACAAGATCGCCGTCGTCGGCGCCAGCTTCGGTGGCCATTGGTCGACCAAGCTCGCCCACTTGGCGCCGGACAAATTGCGCGCCGCGGTCAACTGGGGCGGCGGCATTCATTATTTCTTTCAGCCCGAGTGGCAAGAACGCTCGCGCCATGCCGACTCCTATCTGTTCGATCTGATCGAAGCGCGCGCCAATTTGTTCGGCAAGAAAACCTTCGACGAGCTATGCGCCGTCATGCCGGCCCTGTCGCTCAAAGATCGCGGCCTGCTCGACCAGCCCTGCGCGCCGTTGCTCATCGTCAACGGCAAAGAAGACAAGCAGGTCCCACTGGAGGATTTTTACTTATTGCTCGAACATGGCACACCCAAAACCATCCGGCTCTTCCCCGGCGGCCATATGGGGGCGATTCCCAATATCTTGAAGACCGTTGTCGCCTGGCTGCATGAGAAACTGGATTAGCCGCCATGAGCCTCTATCAACTGCAAAAACTGATCTATCACGTTAATCGCGATGCCGAGCGGCGTGAACATTACCGCCAGGACGCCGGCGCGTTCACCAAGAAGTACGACCTGACCGAAGACGAACGCGCGGCGATACTCAATGTCGACGTGCGCGCCCTTTATACCATGGGCGTTCACTCGCTCTTGCTGCGGCCGTTTACCTTGCTCAACAGGGTCTCCAATGAAGACTATGCCAAAGTGCTGAAAGGACTGGTCTAACCCATGCCGATCGTATTTGCCTGCGCCGCCAGCCATGCCCCTGGCATGACCGCCTGGACCGAAGCCGCGCCTAAGGAACAATCCGAGAAATTTCTCGGCAGCTACCGCGAGCTGGGCAAACGGCTGGCCGCAACGAAACCGGATACCATCGTCGCCCTCACCGTCGAGCACTGGGCCAACTTCTTTTTGAATTGCATGCCAGCCTTTTGCATCGGCCGTGCGGAATATTATGACGGCCCCATCGAAGAATGGCTGCGCATCCCCAAGGCGCGGGTAGGCGGCGATGTTAAGTTGTCTACGGAGTTGATCGACGCCTGCCTCGGCAGCGGCTTCGACCCGATGTTTTCCGACGAACTATTGTTCGACCACGCGACGTTTCTACCGCTGCATTTTTTGAATCCCGGCATGGCGCTGCCGGTGGTGCCGGTGATCATCAACACGCTGACTCCGCCGATGCCGACAGCCAAGCGCTGCTTCGCCTTCGGCGAATTCCTTGGGCAGGTGTTACAACGCAGCGAAAAACGCATCGCTCTCATCGCCACCGGCGGCTTGTCCCACTGGCCCGGCGAAGCGCAGCATGGCCGGATCAATATACCGTTCGACAAAAAGTTCCTGGACAATCTCATCACCGGCGATCATCATCAATTGACCGCCTACACCCACGATGAAATCAACAGCGAAGCCGGCTCCGGCGGCCACGAGATCAGAACCTGGATCGCCCTGGCCGGCGCGGTGCAGCGTTGGAAAGCAGAAGTGATCGCCTACGAACCGGTGGCGCCGTGGGCGACGGGCTGCGGCCTGGTGGCATTTAATCCGTAATGTCGAGCGTGCCGCCACTATTGAACCGGTTTTGTTCACCACGAAGGCACGAAGGACACGAAGGTTTCGGACTATTTGAATTCCGAACTTCGTGATCTTCGTACTACTATCCATGATAGTTTTCGCGGCTTGCGCAAATGTTCCGGAGGACTCACCGCAGAGACGCGAAGGACGCGGAGTAAAGAGTCTCTGAATAAAATACCTTCCGAACTCTGCGAACTCTGTGTTTCTGTGGTGAAATCTCTTTTATTCTTCTTTGGTTGCGGCTCTGCCGCGCTAGATTCGTCGTGGTGAGACGAACGTTTCAAAGATTGTGACCTTTGTGCTCATTGTGGTTAATTTTCCGAGGGGACCGACATGAAATTCAGCATTCACAGCCTTCACGGCGGCGTTAAGAATATCGACGAGATCCACAAGCGCGCGGTGCGCGCCGAAGCGCTCGGTTGGGACGGCATCTTTCTCGGGGAGAGCCATCTGAGCTCCATCGATTCGTTTCAGACCCTGGCGAGCATCGCGATGATCACCAAGTGCGTGCTGCTCGGCATCGCGGTTACCAATATTGTCTTTCGCGATCCTACGGTTATCGCCGGCGCCGCCGCGTCGTTGAACGAAATTTCCAAAGGCCGCGCCATCATTGGGCTCGGCACCGGCGATGGCCCGGTGTATAGCCAAGGACGGAAAGCCACGCCGATGAAAGACTTTGAAGTCGGCATCAAGACGATTCGAAATCTGGTACGCGGCAACGCAGAAACCTTTTCGACCGGCAAAATCGGCATCGGTTTTAAGATCAATCGGCCGGCGCCAATCTACGTGTCCGCCGAAGGCCCCAAGGGATTGCAGCTCGCCGGCCGCAGCGCCGATGGCGTGATCCTCGGCACCGGCTTCGACTTGCGCGTCTACGATTGGGCCCAACAGAAAATCCGCGAAGGCGCCGCCGAAGCGGGTCGACAGGAACGCGAAATCAAGGTCCTCGCCGCCGGCATGCTGTGCGTCGACGACGACGGCAACAAAGCGCGCAAGATAGTGCGCAACCGGTTAGCCAACCGCGCCCACCATAATTTTCGCTTTAGCTACGACACCGTGCCAGCGGAAGAATTAGACGGCATCAAAAGGTTCATGGCCGGTTTTGATGTTATGAAGCCGATGGAAGAGCGCGTCGACCCGGACTTGGTCAACGACTATCTAATTCATCGCTTCTCCATCGCCGGCAACCCGCAGGAGTGCATCGAGCGGATCGAAAAGCTAAAAGCCGCCGGCGTTGAACATTTGATGCTCACCCCGGCGCGCACCGTTTACAACGAAACCGTTGAGGTGTTTGCAAAAAACGTGATTCCGCATTTCCGCGGTTAGCCCGCCTATCCGTGGCATTAGCCACGATCCCTCACAGGGATCAGCTTGATTCTTATGTAAACCGCGAGGTCATTCGCCGACAAAAGATTCATGATCGCATTCCGACCTTCCGCTCATTAAAGCGCGGATCGTTCTGCAACTCGACGTAAACCAGTAAACGCAATACAAGGCTAACCATTCCGCCACGGATAGCAGTAATATTTTCGCTCGTTCGCACCACATCCTGCAATACTCGTTGAACCTCGCAATGCACGCTACTACCCATCTCCCCGCACGATTCGATAATCGCGCACATGCCGAAAGCCGACGACGAGCACTGCGACAATCACCAGAATAATGATCGCGCCCGCTCCCGCCGCCATTTCGGCACCGATGACGGCCGCCAGGGCGCCGGCTTGGAATTGGCCCAACTGCGGGCCGGTGTTGGTGAAGATGCTGTTGATCGACGACATGCGGCCGCGTAGTTCATCGGGCGTGCTCAACTGGTTGATCGTCGCGCGCAAGATCGCGCTGACGGCGTCGCCGATGCCTGAGCCTGCCAGAAACAGAATCGACAACCAGAACCATTTTGAATAAGCGAACCCGAGAAGACACACTCCGTAGACCGTCACGCCGAAGAGAATCCAGCGCCCGGCGTGCTTGATTTGGCCGAATAAACTCAACCCGATCGCGCCACTGAGAGCGCCAGCGGCACTGGCTGCGTAGAGCATGCCCAAGCCTTGCGGACCGACGGCGAGAATATCGCGGGCGTAGATCGGATAGAGCGCGCGCACCGTGCCGAAAATATTGGCGCCTAGATCCATCATCAAGAACGGGAAAATCACAGCGTGCCCCCAGACGAAACGCAAACCCATGCCAAGAGCGCTCAGCGAGACCGTGCGCCAGCCGCCGCGTTGCGGCAGCTCGGCGCGAATCAGCAGCAGCACGCTGAGCATGATGATCCAGGAAATCGCATCGATGGCGTAGCAGACTGCCGGGCCGGCGACGGCCAAGACCACCCCGGCGATCGATGGGCCGGCGATGGTGGCGACCTGGCGTTGCGTGCTGGAGATTGCCGTCGCCCGCGCCAAGTCTTCGGCGGGCACCAGGTTGGTAACGATGGCATGGCGCGACGGCGCCTCAAGCGAAGTAAATAACGCCAGAAACACGGTAACCCCGTAGAGCGTCAGCGGGGTAACATTCCCGGTCTTGGTGAGAAAGGCGAGAGTTCCGGAAACCAGAAACAGGCTAGATTGCGTCGCCATCATCAGCCTGCGCCGGTCCATGGCGTCGGCGAGCAAGCCGCCGAACAAAAGCATCGCCACCTGCGGCACCGCGCGCACCAGGCCGATCAAGCCGATTTGCAGCGGCGAGTTGGTTAGCTCATAGATCTGCCACGCCATCGCCACGGTGGTGAACTGGCTGCCGACGCTGGAGAGCAACAGGCCGATCCAAAACAAACGAAAGTTGCGATGTCGTAACGGTGAGAGCAGCATGAAATCTGTCGTTATTGTGAATCATCATTCGAAACGTTTTGAACGGCTTGAACGTTTTGAACGATTGGAACCTCTTCGCTTATTTCTGACATGTCGGACAATAAAACGCGCTGCGATTGCCGATGGCGACCCGCTTAACGGTGCTCGGGCAGACGCGGCAGGGTTCGCCGTCGCGGTCGTAGACGCGCAGATGATTTTGAAACTCGCCCGACTTGTCGTCGGCGTCGCGATAGTCTGAAAACGACGTGCCACACCATTGGATCGCATCGTGGAGCAATTCGGGAATCGCCACGGCGAGCATGCCCACTTGCTTGCGCGTCAGCCGCCAGGCCCGGGTCGTCGGCTTGAGCCGCACCCTCGCCAGCACTTCATTGGCGTAGATATTGCCGAGACCGGCCACGATTTGCTGATCGAGCAAGAGGTCGCGAATGCGCCGCGCCGAGGCGCGGGTGAAACTGAACAGATACTCGCCGGTCAGAGTCTCGGCGAATGGGTCGACGCCGAGATGGCGCAGCTGGGGCAGGTCACTGAGCTCATCGGCATGGGTCACGATGGCAAGCCCAAATCGGCGCGGATCATGATAACGCAGCTGGCGGCCGTCGTCTAAATCGACGACGATATGATCGTGCTTCTGGCGCGGCGTGGTCGCGCCGGTACATATGAGTTTGCCGGACATGCCCAGATGAAACAGCCACACGGACGCGTCCGAGAAGCGCAGCAAAATATATTTGGCGAGTCTATCAACTGACTCGATCCGCTTGCCGGCCAACTGATGGACTCGCGCTCTATCCACCAGCACACGCAGGCGCCGCTCGCGCACGTCGATGCGCTCGATGGTTCGTCCGAGCAGATGGGGCCGCAGACTGCGGCAGACGGTTTCGACTTCGGGAAGTTCGGGCATGGGTGATGATCGTCAGTATTCAGTGCGCTTCTTGCCGGGTTATTGCTAGGATGATTTTCACCACCAGGCACGAAGGACACGAAGCTTTCGGACAATTGTTTTCCGAACATTGCGCCTTTGCGGGAGATATTCCGAAAATATGGTTAAACCCGAGCAACTTCAATTGATACTAATAACAGACAAACCTCAAACACTCGCGGGCAACAGACCGCTCACTCGGATAGCTTGCGCTAGTTTGATAAATTCTTCGACGCTGAGGGTTTCACCGCGCCGTTTGGGATCGACATCGTGAGCCGCCAGTAGCCCGTCGACTTCGTCGCGCTGGCGCATCAGCCAAGATCCCACGGCGTTGCTCAGAGTCTTGCGCCGCTGGCCGAAGGCGGCGCGCACCAGCCCTTTTAGCACCGGGAGATTCTCATCGCTCACACGCGCCTCCGGCAACAGCTCAATCTTGACAACCGTCGAGCGCACCTTGGGTCGCGGGTAGAAAGCCTCCGGCGAGACGTTGATTTTCTCGCCGATGCGGCCATGCACTTGGCACCACACTGACAGTGTGCCGTAGGACTTCGCACCCGGGCCGCTGGCGATGCGGTCGGCGACTTCTTTTTGCACCATCAGCACCAGCGTACTGAAATGCTCGCGCCAATCGAAAATCCGAAACAACACCTCGGTGGAAATGTTGTAAGGCAGATTGCCGGCGAGTTTCAACTTGCCCTCCGGCAGCAGCTCAGGCAATGCGACGTTAAGAATGTCACCGTAAATCAGATGGAACTTGGAGATTGCACCGAGTTCGCTCGCGCGCAGCCGATCTGTCAAGAGCTCGTCGACCTCCACCGCCCACACCGCCTGTGCCCGGTCGACCAGCCGCCGCGTGAGAAAACCGAGCCCTGGGCCGATCTCGACGACTGCGTCGCTCGGCTGCAAATCGAGCAAACGCAGGACCGCCTCGACGACAGGCTCGTGGATCAAAAAGTTCTGGCCGCGGCTCTTGCGCGGGCGAAACTCGGTATCGCGCAGCAGGGCGCGCACTTCTTCATAGAGGGTCGGCATCCTCGGCAACCTTCGCAACTCAAATCGAAATATGCGGTTAGAGCGTTAGATCGGCGTCGGCATTAAGATCGTAACCGTCGTGGCGGCCGCGCTCGAGCCAGTGATAGCCAGCCAGCGCAATCATGGCCCCATTATCGGTGCAAAACTTGGGTGCCGGACAAAAGACTTGCACCCCTTCGCTGCCGGCCTTTTCGGTCATTTTACCGCGCAGCCGGCTATTGGCGGCAACGCCGCCGGAGAGAACGATACGGGGGACTCCATGGGCCGCCGCGGCTCGGACAGTCGGATTGACCAGCATGTCGACAACCGCTTCCTGAAAACTCGCGGCGATATCCGCCTGGCGCGGTTGCCACTGCGCTTTTCCTTGCCCTTTAAGATAATGCCAAGCAGCGGTCTTGATACCGCTGAAACTAAACTCATAGGGACTATTCTTAAACCTTGCCCGTGGGAAACGGACCGCCTTGGGGTTGCCGGCTTTCGCCAGGTTATCGATGATCCGGCCGCCGGGGTAGCCTAGCCCCATCATTTTAGCCACCTTATCGAAGGCCTCGCCGGCGGCATCGTCACGCGTCCCACCAAGATAGACATACTCGCCCACACCTTTGACATGATAGAGGAGCGTGTGGCCACCGGAAGCGAGCAACGCGATGTATGGAAACGGCACGTCATGCTCGAGGTGGATCGCCAAGAGATGCGCTTCGAGATGGTTGACACCGACGAATGGAATGCCGGTGCGAAACGACATACCTTTGATCAGCGAGATGCCGACCAGCAAAGAGCCGACCAGGCCGGGGCCGTAGGTCACCGCAAATCCGTCGACATCAGCCAGGGTCGCGCCGGCGCTTTTCAAGGCGCCGTCGACGATCGGCAGGATGTTCTGAATATGCTGGCGCGACGCCAGCTCCGGCACCACGCCGCCGTAAGGACCATGCACGCTGTCCTGCGACGAGACCACATTGGCAAGAATTTTCTTACCGTCTTGAAGCAGCGCGGCGGCGGTGTCGTCGCAAGAAGTTTCAACTCCTAGAACCAACATGGAGAGCGCAATCTATTTCGACGCGGCGGGGGTATCACCGGACATGCGGGCAAGCGCATCGCTGGCAGTTCGGTTGCCGGAATTGAGACGCAAAGATTGATGGAAGCTGGTTTCGGCTTTCTGGGTCTGTCCGAGAGCGCGGTAATTCTCGCCACGCAGCGCGTACAACTCCGACATCCAAAATGGCTCGCCGCCGAGGCGCGACTGCGCCACTTCGAGAAAATTGAGCGACTCTTGATAGTGGCCCAACCGGTGCTGCGCTTTGGCTATATAAAAATAGCCGTAACCATTCGTCGAATCGATCACGATGGTGCGCTCGAGACGGGTCAGCGCCTTGGCCGGATCCCCGGCATCGAGCAGCTTGCGCCCCTCCTCGGTGAGCCGCAAAGATGCGGCGCGCTGCGGCGATATCCCTGGAGTAATCTTCGCCAGTAACGAGCTATCGTCGGCGAGCGGCGGCGTGGTGGGCGCGGTCGCCGCCTCGTTCGAACTGCGTGGCTCACTGATGCTCGCGTGCTTCGCCGGTTCTTTTACATCCTTCGGCACCGGCGCGGGCGTAGCGCGGATGTCTTGCTCGCGAATCTTGCTCTCCGGCGGCAGCGGCTTAGGCGGTGTTTCAACCGGCGGCGCCGGCGTTGGCACCGGCGGTGGTTGGGTAACCCGGGCGCTCGGTGCCGGCGCGCTATTCGGCGGTATCGGCGCTCGATAAGGCCGTTGCGGTGCGCAACTCCACATCACCGCAATGACCATGGCGCATCCGGGAAACTTACTAAGGCGCTGCATGGGAATACGCATATTAGAAAACTAAACCGGTTCCGCGGGTTTGGCCGGCGTCGGCGGACAGGGCTCGCCCGGCGGTTCACCTTCGCGCGTGGCAGAGCCGCATTTTTCCGCCGGCGCCGCCTCCGGTGTTTCACTTTCCGGCACAGGCGGCGGCGTGAAATCGGTCACAGGCATATTCGCAGTCGCGGCTTTCATGAACTCAGTCCAAATTGGCAGCGCCGCCTCGGCGCCGGATAGACCGATCTTCGCCGGTCCGTCGTAACCGACCCAGACCACCGCGAGCAGTTCCGGCGTATAGCCGACGAACCAAGCGTCTTTGTAGTCATTAGTCGTGCCGGTTTTTCCTGCCGCCGGGCGGGTGAAGCCCCAGCGGCGCGCCGACGCGCCGGTGCCGCGGTCCATCACACCCTTCAGCAGTTGATTCATCGTGTAGGCCAAGGTCGGGCTAATCACCTGTTCCAGTTTGACGTCGCGCTTCTCGAGAACTTTGGTGTTCTGGTCCATGACATGTTTGACCGCCACCGATCGCGCGCGCACGCCGCCATTGGCTAAAGTGGAAAACGCCACGGCAACCTCGAGGGGCGTGACTTCCGCCGAGCCCAACGACAACGACGGCACTGCTGGCAACGAACTCTCGATGCCCAATCGGCGCGCCACATCGCGCACGCGCCGGATGCCGACATCTTGAGCCACCCGCGCTGTGGCGGAATTGAGCGAGCTCTCCAACGCCCGGCGCACGGTGACGGCGCCATAATAATCGTTATTGTAATTATTAGGCTGCCAGGACTGTCCGCGATCGTAGGTCCAGGTAAACTGGCTATCATTCACCACGGTGTCGGGGAAATACTGCGTGCCGCTTTGGCCGCCATGCATGAAGGCGGCGAGGAAAACGAACGGTTTGAACACCGATCCCGCTTGGCGCTTGGCTTGGAAAATACGGTTGAACTGCGATTTCTGATAATTGCGCCCGCCGACCATCGCTTTGATTTCGCCGGTCTGCGGCCTAATCACCACGATCGCCCCTTCCAAACCCTCTTCGGCGCTTTTCTTTTTCAGCGCCGGATGCAACGCTTCGAGCTTAGCCAAACCTTCGGTCAATGCCCTTTCAGCAATCTTTTGGATGCGCAGATCGAGGGCGGTAAAAATCCGTAGCCCGTCGGTTTCCAAGACCTCTTTTGGATAATTCTGGTCCAGCTCCCGTCGCAAATAATCGACGTAGAACGGCGCCTCATTGGTGACCTTCACCAGGGCGCGTTGCGGCAGTTGCTCATTGAGCGCGGCATCGTATTGTTTCTGGGTGATGATCCTATCGTCGAGCAGTTTCGCCAAGACGACATTGCGCCGCTTGGTTGCCGCCTCGGCATTGCGATAAGGCGACAGCCGATTGGGCGCGCGAATCAGACCGGCAAGCAGGGCGGTTTGGCCGACGGTGAGTTCCGACAACGGCTTGGAGAAATAAAATTGCGCGGCTTCCCACACCCCGGATATGCCTTGGGAGCCGCGCTGGCCCAAATAAATCTCATTGAGGTAATTCTCCAGGATCACTTCCTTGGAGTACTTGCGCTCGGCGATCAGCGCCATCACCGCTTCGGGAAACTTCCGGCTCAGCGTGCGCTCGTCGCTGAGCAGAAAATTTTTCATCAACTGCTGCGTCAACGTACTGCCGCCCTGTTGCAGGCTCAAATGGCGCAGATTGACCAACATCGCCCGCATGATGCCGATGGGATCGACGCCCACATGGCTAAAAAAACGCTCATCTTCGATGGCGAGAATTGACTTGATGAGCAGCGGCGGAACTTCGGCCAACTTCACCACGCGCCGTTCTTGCCAAATCCGCTGATACAAGCCGGTAACCACTTCCGGTTCGAGCTCGAGATCAAATTTCTCGGTCTTGGTCGCGAGGTTTTCAATCCGCATGACAGTGTTGCCCTGGAGCGAAATCCGCACCGGATAGCCTTTAACGTTTTCCGTGGGAAAGTCGAAGTCATGGAGAAAAATGTCGACGGAACCTTCGGCGCCATTGATCTGGTAGGCGCCTTGAGTCTTCGGCGCCACCGAAGTTTCATAGTAACCCAGCCGGCGCAGCTTATCGGTGAGATCATCGAGACGCAGATTGACGCCAACGTACAGATGATAACTATCCGAATAGATCTTCGACGCGAAATCCCATTTGCGCCCTTCGAATTTCTTGGTGACCTTATCTTCCCAATCTTTGAGAAACCACGCCCCCGCGACCAGACCGGTTGAGGTAATGATCAAAAGAACGATGAGGCTGACACTGAAGATTCGAAGCTGAAACTTCTTCAAACCCGATGCTCCCAATGAACCGTTAAATCTTGGCGCAGATGATCGGTAAATGCAATGAAAAGAGGGCCGGCGACAAGCCAAGCCCTCAAGAATTTATTCAAACCTGACAAATGGGCTCAACGCTGCGGTTTGAGCGCCAAGAACAACGTGCTTTCACCGCGTCGCACCAGAAACAAAACACCCCTACCCTTTTTGATCGCGGCAACTGATTTGCGATACTCATCGAGACTACGGATCGGGCGGCGGTCGATTTCCATAAGCACATCGCCGCGCCGGATGCCGGCATCGTCGGCGGCGCTCCCCGGCTCGACTGCCGAAACCACCACGCCCTCGGATTTTTCCAGACCTAAACTCTCCGCCATTTGCGGCGTCAAACGTTGCACGGTTAGGCCGAGTTCGCCCTTCTCCGGTGCCGAGGCCACCACTTCTTCGTCCTTCAGTTCGCCCACCGCGACAGCGAGCACGACTTCCTTTTTCTCACGCACCACCTTCATGCGAACTTTCTTGTCCACCGGCGTACGTGCGACGATGATCGGCAGGTCGCCCGAGTCTTTCACTTCTTTGCCGTCGAATTCGACGATGACATCGCCAACTTTAACGCCGGCTTTATCCGCCGGTCCATCCTTGGAAACATTGGCGACCAATGCGCCTTGCGCTTTGTCCACGCCCAGGCTTTCGGCGATCTCGGGGGTTACCTTTTGAATCAACACGCCCAAGAAACCGCGCGTGACTTTGCCTTTGCCGCGCAGCTGCGGCAGGAGTTCTTTGACTAGATTGATCGGGATCGCGAAGCCGATGCCCATGTTGCCGCCAGTGCGGCTGAAAATCGCCGTGTTGATGCCGACGATCTCGCCGCGCAAGTTGATCAACGGCCCGCCCGAGTTGCCCGGATTGATCGAAGCGTCGGTCTGAATAAAATTATCGTAAGGCCCTTGGCCGATATGGCGGCCTTTGGCACTAACGATCCCTGATGTCACGGTGCTGTCCAAACCGAACGGGTTACCGATCGCCACGACCCACTCGCCGACTTCGAGCTTGTCGGAGTCGCCAAAATTTGCCGCCGGCAGCGACGACTTGGCGTTGATTTTAATAACCGCGATGTCGGTCTTGGCGTCTCTACCGATGACTTTGGCTTCGTATTCTTGATCGTCGGAAAGTTTGACCACGATCTTCGAGGCATTCTCGACCACGTGATTATTGGTCAAAATCGAACCGTCGCCATCGATGATGAACCCTGAGCCGAGACTGCGCTGGCGTTGCTGTCCGCCGCGCGGAGCCGGCCCGCCGAAAAAACGTCGCCAAAAGTCGTTGAACTGATCGTCTTCGCCAAAAGGACTGCCGAACTCTTGGCCGGCGCCGCGGGCTTCGCTCACTTGGGTCGTCGAGATGTTGACCACCAGCGGCCTCATCTTTTTCGCGAGCGTGACAAAATCCGGCAGGCCGCCCGATGAACGCGGCTCAGGGGAGCCGGCATCACCCAGGAAGTTAACCGCCCGCCCCGGCGACAACCAGTCAAGGCTACCGCTAATGCCGAGTCCGACCACGAGAGAGACCAGGGCGACCAATATCGCGCCCTTGAAACTGATGCTGCCGCCCCACTTACTTTCCGGTTCCATCCAAACTCCTATCGCTTCTTCACCGCTTCGACATACTTCATGCGCAAATCGAACAGAATGCCTTCCATCAGCCGATCCTCGTTAGCGTTCAAGTTGCCACGGGTTTTTTCCTTCAACATGCCCAAGATATCGATCATCTGCTTGGCCACGCTGATATCGGCGTCGATTTTCTCACTGACCGGATTAGCGATTTCACCTAAATTCATCAACGCTTGAGTGCTCAGACTAATGACAAAGGTGGAAAAATCGATCTCTGGCAACGCATTCGCGCGAGCAGCATCCGCAGCCTCTTGCGCCGGCTGAGGCGACGCTTGACTTGCCGCCTGCTGCGATTCCGGCGCGTCGTCGCGCGCTTCTCCAGTCTCCGGCGAGAATCGCCGCCGATCCTGTACCGTGAACCCTCTATTTTCTTGTTTTTCTTCTTCCGCCGCCATTTCTCTACTCCCGCGAAACCTGGAGAAAAAAAGCCTGGAAACCGTAGGCGCGATCAATCGGATCGCCGATTTCCAGGCAATCGGTTAAACATTCTGTCTATTCGATATTAAGCACAATCAAAACGGTGACGAAAATAACTTGCCAGATCTTTCTGCTCAATCGAAAACTTAAACTAAACTCTAATCCCCACCTCCAGCCTTGTCAAGTTTGCGATTTCCGGGAGCTTTCTCAGCTCATGAATGATTTCCGTCGAAGTCAATTCAGCGAGACAAGCGCGATGTGGACAGCGCTTCTTAACGCTGTCGCCACAGGGAGCACAGGCGATCTGACGGCGCAAGATCGACACGCGCGGACCGCGCGGCGCCCACTGCCGCTCGTCCGTAGGACCGAAGATCGCGACCGTGCGCGCCCCAACCGCGGCAGCAAGATGGGAGACGCCGCTGTCGTTTCCGACATAGACATCGCAACGGGAAAGCAGTGCCGCCAACTGCGCCAGATCAAGCCCACTGGCGACCGTGGAAGCAGACAACAGATGCTCGAAGCCACGCCGTTCGGCCTCAACCGGGCCGACGACAACCACCACCTTGCCGTCGAACTGCTGGCGCCACCAATGCGCCACCTGGAGATAGTGGGCTTCGGGCCAATTCTTCTCCCTGGCGCCGCTCCCTGGTGCCAGGACTAGAAGCGGTGCACTAGCCAATCGGTTGCTGCAGAAGAAGGCTTCGCACCAGAATAACGCGTCGGGACGCAATGCTACTAATGGTTCAAAAGCTCCCTGTTTTTTGCTCTGACTAGTGAGACAAGAAAGATAGTAGTCCGCTTGATGGATGGCCAGCTTGTCCGGGCGAAACGGAAAAATCTGCGCGCGCCGTTGTGAAGCTTTTTGGATGTGGTCAACGAATACTGGTTGCTGGCTGGCGAACCAAGAATAGATGGCGGCGTACCTCGAAAAGAATCGCTTGACCCGCGGGTTGGCCGCACCGTCAGCGATGAATAACTGGCGTAATTCAAAGCGTTCCAACGAATCGACAGTCACACCAGGCGGCGCGATGGCGGCAAAGTCACTACGGGCGAGAAGATCGACAGGACTCGAGTGGGCCAGTTGGCGCAGCGCCGGCAAGAAACAAACAAAGTCGCCGAGAGCGCCGGGGAACAGCACGCAAATGCGCGGCAGGTCGCTTGGTACGGGCGAGGTTTCGGCTGAATTCATTGACATTAACTGGTCAACTATATAGCATTTTGACAAAAGCAAATCGAAATTCACCCCCTTTCAGGAAAGTCGAGACTATTCGTGGCAAGCTCCAATGGTGCGCGGTCGGTGTTGGATCTGATCGGTTCCACCCCGGTGGTTAAACTCAGAAGCCTTCCCGGCAAAGAAGACGCCGAAGTGTGGGCCAAAATGGAGTCCTTCAATCCGGGCGGATCGGTCAAAGATCGCATCTGCTTGAATATGATCGAATGCGCCGAGCGCCAAGGTAAAATTAAACCCGGCGCGACGATTATCGAGTCCACTAGCGGCAACACCGGAATCGGGCTGGCTTTGATTGCCGCGGTCAAAGGCTACAAATTGGTCTTGACCATGCCCGATACCATGAGCGAGGAACGGCGCAGCCTGCTCGCGGCGTATGGCGCGCATTTGGTTCTCACCCCGGACACCAAAGGCATGGGTGGCGCGATACACAAAGCCGAAGAGCTGCTCCAGGAGAACAGCGACTTCTACATGCCGCAGCAGTTTAACAATCCTGCCAACCCGGACATGCATCGAAAAACCACCGCGCAGGAGTTGCTCAAACAGTTCAAGCGCATCGATGCCTTCATCGCCGGGGTCGGCACCGGCGGCACAATCACCGGCGTCGGCGAAGTGCTCAAAGAAAAAATGAAAGGCGTAAGAATCTGCGCCGTCGAGCCAGCATCGTCGCCGGTCATCGCCGGCGGTGAGCCGGGCTATCACAAGATTCAAGGCATCGGTGCCGGCTTCATTCCGGCCGTATTGAATCGCAACATTCTCGACGAAGTCATCCCGGTCAGCGACGAGGAAGCCACCCAATATACGCGCCGGCTGGCAGCCGAGGAAGGACTCTTGGTCGGCATCTCATCGGGCGCCGCTTGCTGTGCCGCGTTGAAAGTTGCGCAGAAACTCGGCAAAGGCCATGTGGTGGTCACTCTGTTCGCCGACAAGGGCGAGCATTACCTCAGTACCGATCTTTTCAGCGATAAAAAATGGACGCCAAGTTCCGCCACCTAACCGAGATCCTCGGCCAATCGGATCAAATCATGGTGGCGTTTTCAGCCGGCGTCGATTCGACGTTTTTGTTGAAGGCGGCGCATCTGGCGGTGGGCGACGGCGTTGTTGCCCTCACCGCCTCGTCTGCGTCGGTTCCGCCGGGAGAACTCGACGCGGCAAAAAGTTTCGCCGCCAGCTTGGGCTGCCGCCACATCGTCCTCGACTCGCACGAGATTGATAATCCGGCCTACGCGCAGAATCCGGTCAATCGGTGTTTTTTCTGCAAGGACGAGCTTTATCGCATTTGCCGCGAGCAAGCGAACAAGCTCGGGTTGGCGACAATCGTTGACGGCACCAATCTTGACGATCTCAAAGATCATCGCCCAGGATTGCGGGCCGCGGATCAATGGCGCATTCGCCACCCACTCGTCGAAGCCGGCATGACCAAGGACGACATTCGCCGCTACAGCCGCGAACTGGCGTTACCGACCTGGGACAAACCATCGAGCCCCTGCCTGTCCTCACGATTTCCCTATGGCACCGCCATCGATCTCGACAAACTCAAAAAGGTCGGCGCCTGCGAAGTATTTTTGAAAGGGTTGGGCTTCCGTGAATTTCGCGTGCGTTACCACGGCGATCTAGCAAGAATCGAAGTCAATCAAACTGAAATCGATCGGCTCTTCGACAAGACGATCCGAGATGCGATTGTCAAGCGTTTCAAAGAAGTGGGCTTTAGTTTCGTTAGTCTCGATCTACAGGGCTTTCGCAGCGGCAGCTTAAACGAAAGCGTCAAAGCGCCAGCGCATTAAGCGACGAGGCCAGCGCGGATCATCGCCTCGGCCAACTCTAAATCTTCCGACACGGTTATCTTAAAATTGCTCCGCTCCCCTTCGACGACAAAGACCGGTTTACCGATGCGCTCGACCACCATGGCGTCATCGCTCGCTTCGAAACCTTCGCGCGCTGCCGATTCATGGGCTGCGACAATCAGATCCCGCTGAAAAATCTGCGGCGTCTGGATCTCCCATAGACCGGTTCTTTCCGGGGTGCTTTGAATATAGCCATCGCCGCTGACTCTTTTGATGGTGTCGCGCACCGGCAGGCCAGCCACCGCCGCTCCTTTCACAACCGCCGCTTGGAGACAACGGTCGACCAGCGCCGAAGAGACGAAGGGCCGCGCGCCATCGTGGATCATCACGATATCGGTCTCCGGGCCGAGCTTCTTCAGGCCGCGCCGAACCGATTGTTGACGCGTCGCCCCGCCAGCCTGAAGAACGCAGGCGCACCCCTTGAGAGACGCATCAGAGTCCAAAAGCGTCCGACAATCTTTCACATCAGTCGCTCTCACAACTAGCACGACATTTGCAATTGCCGGCGTTGCAAAAATTCGATCCAGCGTTCGCAGGATCAGCGGCCGCCCCGCTAATGGCAGGTAGGTTTTGGCAGTGGCGCCGCCAATCCGGCGGCCCGCGCCGGCGGCAACGATAATCGCAGTGACATGCATCGCGGCTCCAAAACAAAAAAGCCGAGAGATAAGCTCTCGGCTCTTAGGAACATATTCGGTTTCGATTCGGTACTTAGTGAGTGAATATGTGACGCAGCTCTTCCATGATCTTTTCTTCCGAATGTGAGCGCGCGATCGAAAGCTCTTTCACCAGCAGGTTGCGTGCGGTATCGAGCATCTTGCGCTCACCGAAAGAAAGCTCCTTATCGCCTTTGAGGACAAAAAGATCACGCAACACCTTGGCGATCTCAAGGATTGACCCGGTCTTGATCTTCTCGGTGTATTCGCGATACCGGCGGTTCCAGGTCTGCTGGTCGGTTTCGACCTTTTTCTGACGCAAGACTTTGTAGACCTTGTTGACCATCGCCCGATCGATAATTTTGCGCAATCCCACAGAGTCGACGTTGTCGATTGGGATCATGATCTTCATATCGGTTTCTAAGATGCGCAGCATATAAAACCTTCGCTCCGATCCGGAGATCGTATGCGAGCGAATCGCTTCAATCTCACCGACACCATGGGCCGGATAAACAACCTTCTCACCTATCTTAAACATGGAAACCTCCTCGTAAACCGAAACTTTCGCGTTTGAGAACGAACCAGAGTCGATTCTGGACGGCTGAATCGAAGAAACTATGAAGATGAGGTTGGGTGAGCTGAATACTGGGGCGACCGGCAAAACTTAAAACTGCAAAATTAGTTTTTTGTATCATGCCGCTCGTCACTGCCCCGCTTCCGGGACTTTAAAAAAAATTAGCGGCCACCAACATCGGACCGCCTTTCATTAGTGCTCAGCAGAATACTTATACAACAGAGGTGAACGGCGCGTCAAGCTCGATGAAACTTTTGACAAAAAATAATCCTTTCAATAGTTTAGGGTTCAAATATCGAACTATGATCGGGTTCTCGGAGCACCATGAATTTCGCCAGAAGTTAAACCTATACATCAAGTTCTAAAGCCATCGTATACGCGTCCTCACCATCGTCTGAGTAATAGCCCTTGCGCAAACCGGTTTGAACAAACCCGAGTGAGGCATATAGCTCTTTTGCCGGGCTATTTGACTGCCGAACCTCAAGTGTCACACGAGTAGCCGATTGGAGCTTAGCCGTGGCCACAACGTGACGCATGAGCCTACGCGCAAGACCGCGCCGGCGAAGCTCGGGAGTGATGGCTAAATTGTGAACATCGATCGAACCTGGCAGCAGCCAAAACAGCACATAGCCGCAGATCCTTCCGTCGATCTCTGCGAGAATGGAGCGCGCGCAGGCAACTTGCAGTTCTTGAAGAAAGAAGCCCGAACTCCACGGAAAGCGGTACGCCGAGCGCTCGATCGTCATGACCTGGTCCAGGTCGTCCTTGGTCATCGGCCTGAAAAGCACCGGTTTGCCACACACTAAAAAGCCACAGGAACTTTCTTCTTCCTGTGGCTTTGCGATTGTGGCTGAAACTGTCTTTGATGAGAAATTGATCGCCACGTTCTCTCGATTCAATTGCTAAGCTTTGACGAGCAGCACCTCTAAGTTTTTGTGATTGAACTGATGGGCAAAACCGGAAATCCGTTCGCGGAACGCAATGACACTGGTAAATTCCGGTGGGAACGCGCCGACGCTCGATGAGATTTTACGGACCTTGTCGTCGATACATTTGCCCTTGACGATCAATTGGCTGTCCTGCAGCGATAAATCGTAATCGTAATCGGGCATTTCATCGGACAGCTGATCACGATTCTTAATCCCAAGCTCAGGGAGCCAGCGCGGAAACTCCATGCGCATCAGATACGCTCCGCCGCAGTCCTCGACCGTATAGATGTTGCCGTAACGCCGCTCCCGTTCGCGCTTGTCGACAAATCCTTTGGAATAAAAGCCTTCGACCGGGACCGGAATCTCTCGAACCAACCCGACGTGTTTTGACAAAAAGGCGTCCGCCACCAAGGCCATCGGAGCGCCATAAACACCCGGCGGGAATTCCATCTCTTCAGCGGGCTTCACTTTGAACAGCCCATCCTTGAGCCGCCATATCCCTTCCAACACGGCCAGCAACAAGCCAACCAACAAATAATTATTGATCCCCTTATCGAAAATAAATCCGGGGTCGCCATGCCAAGCGACCCCAATGCCGGCGGCGATGAGTGGATACAGCACCGCATTATGAACAATGTTCACCGCCGTGCTGCCACCGGCGGTAAACAGCGGACTCTGCACCGCCAGCTCCAGTCGCTTTTTAATACCATGAGGCAATGCGCCGATCAGCGGCTGGGCAAGAATCACCGCGGCACGAAACCACCCCGGTTGCGTCGAGCCGCCCGATTGATACTGCTTCATCGCTTCATCGAAGCTCAACGGTAGTTCGTTGGGAAAGTGTTTCTTCGGCCGCGGTTCCGTTTTTACCGGCGCTGGCGCTGGCTTCGCCGACGGCACTGGCGGCGGCGCTTTCGCAACCACTGGGGCGGCCACGGGCTTTACCGCGGCAGCCGGTGCTGGCGCGGCCGACGCTGGCTGGGCGGCAGCCGCTGGAGCCACGGCCACAACGCCTTTGCGAAAACGCGATTGGAAATTATCGCCAATCGTGAGTTCGGGATGCAACGCGCGCGCCCGAGCGACCAAAACCTCTTCGCTTTCGATATTCTTCGGATCGGTCACACAGACATCGACCGGGCAGACCGCGGCGCAGGCTTCATAATCATGAAAGCCAACGCACTCCGTGCACAACTGCGGGGCAATGACATAAACGGGATCGCCCTGGCTGATCGCATTATTGGGACACTCAGGCTCGCATGCGCCGCAATTAATGCAGTCCGCCGTGATCATCGTCGCCATTGATAAACTCCTTGTAAGCTTTCAATTTGCTTACTTGTTTCGCCTCGGGAAGTCAATATTTTCAACGCTTATTGCATGTCGCAAACAGAACATGTTACCTATTTCGTCGAGGGCGGCGTACCCAAGTGGTTAAGGGAGAGGTCTGCAAAACCTCGATGCAGCGGTTCGAATCCGCTCGCCGCCTCCACTTCACACTTAATATCGTTAGAGATTCCCAGTCCTCGTCCTCTTCGCGCTAAAAAACGTTCCGGTTTTGTGCCAAAACCAGGTGCCAATCCGTAGCACTCTTCAATACCCCCCCAAATAAAAAAGCCTGAAAACCCACGCTCTTTCACACTCACGATCAGGTCCACCGGGTCAGATGCGCGAGGTCACCGGAGTTACCATCGAACGCCATTACCACTGTCCCAGCACCCAACCCATTCTTTTTTTTGAACCTTTCGCGAAGCTGCCCCATCGCCCCGGCACTCTTCAGCTACCTTGCTCTAGGATTTCACAAGCGTTTCCGATCCATCCTGACCTCCAAGGCGGTCTGCAATAGATTTGCATTTCTCGGCGACTGAAGAAGAGGTTGTCAACCGCAACAACGCTTCGGCAATATGTTCGGGCTGCCACTTTGGCGGCGGCAAGAATTCGGCCACACCGAGCCTCTGCAATCGCTCGGCATTATCGGGGCGGTTAGATCTTTGGTAAGACCAATTGCGGAATGCCCGTTTCCAGCGCACAAGCTAGGGTAGCGAGTCCGCCATGATGTATCACCACCCGAATCTGCTGCATAAGTTTCCGAAATGGCAACATCCCAATCCAACTCACGCACTGAGAACAATCATTTGGTAGTTGAGCGCGTGATGACTTGCGTTAGACCAGCGTCGAAACTCCGTATCCTGCGCTTAAAAGACTTACGGCTCATCGTCGTCAGTGATTGCTGAGAGCGAATCAAGGATACTGTCAACAGCTTGCGGATTCTGTTGTCTTAGTTGGTCGTTGAGCACTGCAATAGCCAAGTCAGCAACTGAAATCCTGGAGGTAAAGAGGACTATCGGCTCAATCGTCACGCCAAACGCCGCGTTAATCCGGGATAGAAGCTGCATTGCCATCAATGAATGGCCGCCAAGTTGAAAAAATCCGTCGTTAAGCCCAACCCGATCAATCTGTAGAAGTTCTGAAAAAAAGCCCGCGATACGAACTTCTGCCGGCGTGACCGGTTCTATGAACTCGGTATCCGACTCACTTCGCAAACGAGTTTGTGTGGCCCAACGATGAATAAGAACGGGATCCGACAAAATGTTCGGAATTGAACTTAAAAGCGCTGCTCTTTGTCGCGAGTCTGGTCGTGACTCCGCGATCGCGACCGGCTTCACGTCGGCTTCCCGGTCGATTGAGCTGCGCTCAGTGTCCGGATCGTAGATGACTTGGGCCGCTTCGCGCGCCGCCATACGGTAAACAATCTGTTTCTCAAGTGTTCTTGGCACTGCGCAGTGGAGTTCGCGAAGGAAGTCTAACGCCGGTTCGTTCTTGCTCGACGGGATGAAGCAAAGATCAACGTAGGTCAAGCCTCGCTTTAGAGCCATCTCTCCGAGACCGGCCAATAGGCGATGTTCGACGCCCCGCCCCAACGCCCGACAACTTAACAGGAACGTATCTATCAGCAACGCGTTGCCATGAGTTTGGCAAAATATTACGCCGACCAATCCGTAGTCGCCGAAACGGTCTTTTACGCGAATGGTTAGGCACTCGCCATTATCGACTCGAAGAAACTTGCTTATCTGCGCCACCGATCGCTTCGTGGAGGTTAAGTTGAATTGATTTGTCCTAAATGTGAGCTCAGATACCCGAGCGGCGTCATTTTCAACCAACGGAGCAATATCAACTTTCAATTCCAGCTTGGTGAGGAATTCCTTTAATGTCGGAGACTCACGCCGAAACGTCTCGCGCTTAAAGTGCTCCCGATATAGTTTGGTTCTTTCTTGACCTTCCTTCGACACTTGATCCTGGTCGAAGGCCCAAACATGTTTCAAAAACAACGAAATGGAATTGGGATCCTCAGGGAGCAATAGAGTTAAGACATCCGGGCAACGCGCACGTATCTCGGCGCACTCCACAGGGTCATTATCAATGAAAATGAAGCTATCCAATGCCAGTCCCAATCCTCGCGATAGTGATTGAATATTGTCAGATTTATTGCGCCAATTTATGCGGCACATGGTAAGGTGGTCACGCTTCAAGACCATATCTTTTCTATAATCGAACACTGCGAGCACGTCCGACTCGTTATTTTTGCTGCAGAGACAAACCAGCATTCCTTGTAGGCTTTGGCTGACGATAAATTCCTGTAAAGATAGCCTGACGGCATCAATCCGTATTCCTAGCGGACCATCCTCTCCGCAAATACCATCCCATAGGGTTCCGTCGCAATCGAGAAGAATGACCTTGTAAGGTGGGAATAGCAACGTCTGGACTTTGCGAGCAACCATAGTTCCAAGCGCGGCATAATAAATTGGCGTGTAGGGGATACTCGCCATTGCATTAGCCGACGAATCGAAACGATCGGCCACAGGGTAAAGACTCTCTACTTCGCTCGCCGTAATGACCCGAACGCCTTCCAACGCCATTGCCTTTATAACAAGGAGATCTTCCAACTCGGTCAGCTCATCCAGACGTTCTCCTACCGGCCGATTTTCCTGTTTCGCTGGGTCTTCCGGACAGACAAAAACGATAACGGTGGATGGGCATCGCCGGATTGCAGTGGACAAAGCGTTGACGAATTCATCTATGCGCGACTTTACACCCGAATTTAGATCTTCCGATCCTTCAAGCGTCGCTTTCGGGTGTCCGGATTCGTTGCACCAGTCGCTAAAGCGCAACAAGATCACTTTTATTCCGGCGGCGTTGGCGAAAAGTAGGCTAAGAGGATTTAACAATTGCTGGAAAACTTGGTCGAACGGCGCAAACTCTATTTTCGCGTCGATTCCCATCGCCGCCATCCAAGAGCTAAGTGACTCCTCTATAGGTTCAGCAACAAAAGTTGCGCTGATCGCAACGTTGACCTGCGTTGGTTTCTGCTCGAGTGATTGATTTAGCATGGTGTCATTCATGCCCCTACCTCTGGTAAAGAACATTGATGTCGAAACAGATCGATATCCTTTTCCATTTGCATCGCCGTATTGAGAAGACCGACAGTCCCTTCAATAAGCCGGACGCGCGAATCCGGTGTAATGACAGATCGCAAACCCGGCCGAGCCACCCTGCCCCCCGCTAACCCGGAAAAGCGACTCGTAACCGAATTTTTGGCCAGTTGAGCTAGTATGCCACCGAAGACGGTATCTGGTCGCACGCTTTGCGTATCGACAGCCACCCAGCATTGATACAGCTCCGGCTCCGTTTCCAAGGTCATGAAGGCGTGTTGCCTGATTCTCCGCATGTTCTCAGTTGGGAGCCGATTCAATGCGATTAAAGTCGGAGCATCTTGTGTGTTACCGTCAAGGGGACGAATACCGACGCCAGCTCGATGAGCATCCGCGTCCGTTAAGAGCTGCGATAACCGCTTATGAAGCTCTTCAGGCGACAGTGCGGAAGCAGTTGGCACAGTCTCCCCATCGGCCGAGATACGGGCAAAATCGAACTGCTCTCTGTCGACCGACTGCAAGAGTGCAATCATGATTCTTGCCTGATCCAGTGGTTGGATCCCGTGGTCACTCGCGGAGTCAAACGTCACCTTGGTGCCGGCTACTCGCCGGCGCCATGCTCGGCCGAAACCTATGACCGTACCTTCGGCAAAATTGTTTGAAATGTCGGAAATATGGCGAACGGATGCAAGTCCCCATTTTTGGTTAAAATGACGAACGCTTGAGTGAATCCACGCCTCACTCCAACGAAGCATGAAGTATGGCAAATCCCACGATTCGCAGGGAGGAGGCGGAACATAGGTAACCACCGCCTTTGGTTCTATATATATTCCCCCACCTGCGCCGGAAACAGTGAGGCAGAAATCGCGCTCTTCATGGAGACACGGCAATTTTTCATCCATCAATCCGATCTGATCAAAAACATCGGTGCGAACCAGCATGCAGTGAAACTCAACATAATCGCAAACTCGCCGACGGAGCCGCATTTTTGCTTCCGGGATCGGCGTATCGAATAGATGTTGCTCGTCGACTAAAACTCGATTCCCCGCCGTATTCTCTCTATGGAGACGACCTCCCGCCATATGAATTATAGCACGTTCGAATTCGCCAATTAGGTAAAGCGGCCCGACTATGGACGCGTCCGTCTCTTCCGCGCATCTCAGGAGTCTTTCAAGCCATCCTTTTGTGACTAGGGTATCGTTATCCAAAAAGACCAGATATTTGGTTTTGACATGCGGTAGGGAAAGATTGCGGGCGTGATTAGGCGAAAGGTAATTTTCGTCGATCAAGAATCGAAAGCCCTTTCGGTGAGACTCGATCTCCAAGTAATCTCGTACTTGTTTCGGCACCCCGCCGCTCACGTAAATGAGCTTAAATGGAACGGAGGTATTCTCATAGATGCTGGTTATACACCGCTCGGCAAAACTAAGCCGTTCTCGTGGGACAACGACGATAGTCACTTTTGGGTCTTGCATTTTCCGCCTTCCCGTCCCATGAATTCACTCGTTAGAAAAAGCATATTCAACGAGGTTAACGTCGGCGCACTCACTTGGATGAGGAGGGGCTACGCTGACCGGTCGAATTTCCCGCCTAGCTTTTCGTGGTTGCTTCCGAGATGGTTCAAAATTCTCCAAACTCTTCTCAAACTCAGTAAAGTTTTCCAATTTAACGTGTTGTTCCATCAGCACGCCAACAATTGATCGCGTCCGTTACCAAAGTGTATTGACACGTCGTTGTTCACTCGAATCCTACATGTACCGCGTTATTGTATGTCCCCCTGCCTGAACTGCCAATCCCCACGAATTGACGTTTGATCCAGCGCGTAAGACCGTGCTTCGACTACGCCGCCAGCGTCTCATTCGACTCAACGTCAATCACGTTCTCCGCCTCCGGTGACCGCGGCAGATGGCTTATCGTGCGAGTCGATGGCCGCACGAACGCATTCATCCGGTAAGATCTTCGATACTTCTCCGGGCGAACGCCCTTACGCCTAGGTCTCGCTCCATTCGGGAAATTTCCCGTTTATCGCGCGTTAGTACATTATGGGGGGTCATAGCCGTCAAATCTCCGACGGAAAATCTCAACCTCGATTCGGTCGGAGGCGATCCGCTTGGCTGCCTCAAAGATCGCTGCGCAAGCTTTTATATCCCTGCACAGCCAACCGCACTGGCGCGTCCAGTGGATATCCGCCTTGCTTCACATGTTCCGTCCGCATCGACAGAACGCCGCAAGAAATGCCCATTTCGTTTTACACTGTGAATTTCTGAGAATAGTTCTTGCGGCTTTTGCCACGAATGGTCTGACAGTGCCAGCAAGGTTTCAGAATTTTCCATGCTATTAAGCCTCCAAGTCTTCTGCGGCTATGCCGAGTCTGTGAATTCCAATGAGTGCTCGCTCAAGTTTCATTAGTCATTTGGGGATATTGTTAGCCTTGCTCTAACGGGTCAACACGAATGCTACAGGGGGTGCCCCTCTATCATTTTTCGAATTCCGACGGCTCAGAAAAACGTTCCGGTTTTGTGCCAAAATGGGGTGAGAAGGCGTAACACTCCTTAACATCCCCCAAAAAAAAGCCTGGAAATCCAGGATCCTTCGCACTAAGGATCATTTCATGTCTTTGCGTTTTTTGCCTTGATGCAGCGCTTTGAATCCGCTCTCCGCCTCCACTTTCCCATAAAATTCAATAATAGCTTTTTCCAACCGGCAATTTGAAAATCAATCCCCGGCAATCCCCAACAGTTTATCCAGCTCTCCGATGGCGTCGAGCATCCTGGCGTCGTCGTAGCCGCCGATCGGGCGGCCGTCAATGAAGATCTGCGGCACCGTGCGGCGGCGGGACAGGCGTTCCATTTCCATGCGTTCTTGCGGGTCGTCGGTGACATCGATCTCTTCGAACTCGACCGACTTGGATCGCAAGAGCGCTTTCGCAGCGTTGCAGTAAGGGCACCAGTTGGTGGTGTAGATAATTACTCGCGCCATCCTGTCTGTTTCCATATTGTAACTATTCAACCAGTTTAGAACTTTTGCTTGAAAGGCTCTAGCGATTTTGTAATTACTGTGGCGTGAAACTCGTCGGACTGACTGGCGGCATCGCGTCGGGCAAAAGCACGGTGGCAAAAATCTTGCGGCGTCTCGGCGCGGCGATCGTCGATGCCGACGTGCTCTCCCGGGAGGTTGTCGCCCCCGGCCACGACGGCTGGGACGAGATTGTCGCGACATTTGGCCGCGGGGTGCTGCAGGACGACCAAACCCTCGATCGGCAAAGGTTGCGGACGATCATCTTCAACAATCCCGACGCGCGCAGACAACTCGAAGCGATCATCCATCCGCGCGTGCGCGCGCTGGCGGAACAACGCATCCGCGAGCACGCCGCGGCAGGCGTCGAGCTGATTGTCTACGAGGTTCCCCTGCTCTTCGAAGGCAAGATCCATGAATGGCTGCGCCCGGTAATTCTTGTCGCCTGCGACGTCGATGTTCAGCGCCGGCGCCTGCAGCAGCGCGACGGCATCGATGCCGCGGCGGCGCAAAAAATTATCGACGCGCAGATGAGTTTGGAAGAAAAACGGCGGCTGGCCGACTACGTTATCGAAAACGACGGCAGCTTGGCGGATCTCGAAACCCAAGTCCGCGCCGTTGTCGCAAAGATCCAGGCTATTTAACCCGCTCCTGATAGGAACCGTCGGTGGGATCGACGCGCACTTTGTCGCCGATCTGAATGAACGGCGGCACCAACACCGTGACTCCCGTCTCCAACTTCGCCGGTTTGTAGGAAGCGCTCGCCGTCGCCCCTTTCATGGACGGCTCGGTATCGACGACTTGTAAGTCGACGGTGGACGGCGGGTTGATGCCGACCGGCTTGCCGTCGTGGAACTCGATGCCGACCATGGAGTTGGGCAGCAGGTAATTCAACAGATCGCCGATATCTTCGGCACTGAGCGTGATCTGCTCGTAATTCTCGGTGTCCATGAAGGTGTGCATGTCGCCTTCGGCGTAGAGATATTGAAATTGACGGTTATCCAAGATCGCCTGATCGACGCGGTCTTCCGAGCGGAACTTATATTCCGTGCCGATGCCGGTGCGCAGACTCTTCATCTTGGTCTGCATGAAGCCGCGCTTGTTGCCGGGAGTAAGGTGGTGCACCGCGGTGACGCGATATAGATCGCCCCCGTGAACAATAATCATGCCCGGCCGCAGTTGAGTTGCCTGAACCATTACAACACCTTCCTCACAAAAGTATAAAGGTGTTAACAGTTTCTCGCCGACGCTTCAATGCAGCCGGCTGTCTAGGCGTAGAGGCCGCGCCAGAGCATCGCTTTGGTGACCCGTTCGATGCCGATCATGAGCGCGGCCATGCGCATGTCGACCTTTTGCGTCTGGCTCATGTCCAGCACTTCGTGAAACGCTTTGACGAGAATTTCGCGCAGTTTCTTGTTGACCTCGTCTTCGGTCCAGAAAAAGTTCTGCAGGTCCTGCACCCACTCGAAATAGGACACGACGACTCCGCCGGCGTTGGCCAGAATATCTGGAATCAAGAAAATCCCTTTGTCGCGCAATATCGCGTCGGCTTCCGGCGTGGTCGGACCGTTGGCGCCTTCGGCCAACAGCCGGCAGTGAATGCGCGCGGCATTATTTTTGGTGATCTGCATTTCCATCGCCGCCGGCACCAAAATATCGCATTTCAGTTCCAAGAGTTCGGCGTTGCTGATTTTGTCACCGTAAGGGCAGCCTTCGAGACTGTGGTTCTTGCTAGCCACCTCGAGCAACTTGTCCACCGGTAAACCTTGGGTATCGACAAAACCGCCGGTACGGTCGGCGATGCCAATGATCTTGACACCGATATTGGTGAGTTCTTTGGCCGCCACCGAACCGACATTGCCGAATCCCTGAACCACCGCGGTGCATTTGGCCAGATCAATGTTTAAGTGTTTGGCCGCCTCGATGATCGTGTAGACCACTCCCCGCCCGGTCGCTTCGCGACGACCGAGAGTGCCGCCGATGGCGACCGGCTTGCCGGTGACGATCTCCGGCACGGCGTGGCCTTTGTGCTGCGAGTAAGTATCCATCATCCACGCCATAACCTGCTCGTTGGTGCCCATGTCGGGCGCCGGCACGTCCACTTCCGGACCGATGAAGTTCAAAATCTCGGCGGTGAAGCGCCGGGTCATCGATTGTAATTCGTGGCGCGACAACTCCGCCGGATCGCAAGCGATGCCGCCTTTGGCGCCGCCCAAAGGCAAGCCGACCAGGGAACATTTCCAGGTCATCCACATGGCGAGCGCTGAAACCTCGCCGAGATTGACCGCGGGATGATAACGAACGCCGCCTTTAAACGGCCCCAGGACGTCGTTGTGCTGCACTCGATAACCGGTAAAGACATGGACGCGGCCATCGTCCATGCGCGTCGGCACGCTGACGATCATCGCCCGATCGGGCCGGCGTAAGCGGCTCGCAAGATTCGGATCGACACCCAGTTTGTTGGCGGCGACATCGAACTGCTGCACCGCCATCTCGTTGGTTTCACTGCGCCATTCAAGTGTCGCCATAATTCTCCCGCTGGTTATGTTGTAAAGGGAAAACGCCGGTGCTAGCCGGGCGGCCACGTCATCCGCCGCCCGCCGAGTAGATGGTAATGAAGATGAGACACGCTCTGGCCGGCATCAGCGCCGGAATTGACCACCACGCGAAAGCCGCTGTCGGCGATGCCCTGCTCGCGCGCCAATTGGCCGGCGACCTGAAAGATCCGGCCGATTACACCGCTGTCGTTCGCTTCGATGTCGAGCACGCTGACAACATGCTTGCGCGGGATGATGAGAATATGCACCGGTGCCTTGGGTGCGATATCCTTGAACGCCAGCACGGCTTCGTCCTGATAGACAAAATTAGCTTTGATCTTACCGTCGGCAATGCCGCAGAAAAGGCAATCGCTCATCGGGAACTCCTTGCACCGATTTCAGTCGACGCGGTATGCGCGAATAGTCGGAGGTCGCGCCGCAGAGACGCAGAGGACACGGAGTAACGACTCGTTTCGATTAAGATACATTGCGAACTCTGCGGACTCCGTGCCTCTGCGGCGAACTCCCCCATTCACTCATCGTGAAGGCCCCTGATCAATCGTCGGCGCCGGGCAACTTGGCATAGATCTGCCCGTCGGTAATCTCGATCGGCAGGCTTTGCAGCGACAACCCGACGCAGGGGCCCCAGATGCATTCGCCGGTGGGCGGCTCGAAAACCGCGCCATGAGTGGCGCACATGAGATAACGGTTGTCGGAGCTGAAGAACTGATTGTTGACAAAATCGAGGGTGATGCCGGTATGGGGGCAACGATTAACATAAGCGAAGTGAGTGCCGTCGAAGTTGACCAGCAGCGCTTCGAACTCTCGCCCGGCGCGCTTCATGATGAACTTCTTGCTCTTGCCATGCTCCAGTTCGCCGACCGACCCGACCAATTTCCCTGACGGTTTCTTCGGTGCATCCATAGGAATCTTCTATCCTATTCTCCCATCGGCCTCAAATCGCCCTGCGGACAGCCCACCAACACCTCGCCGCCATCGACGTGCACCGGCAAGCGATAGAGCGACTCGCCTTTGCATGGCCCCGAGACACATAAACCGCTGGCAAACTCATAGAGGGCGCCATGAGTATAACATTGCAAGTAACGGCGGTCGTCGCTGTAAAACTCATCGCGGACGAAATCCAACGGCGTCGGCATATGGCGGCAGCGATTGACATAGGCGTAGTAGTTGCCCTGATCGTTGATGAGAATCGCGTCGAGCCGGTACTTCTGGCAGATCAGCCAGAATTTCTTGACCGCGCCCGGCCGGACCTCCTCGACGCGCGCAACCACCCGGCCACCATTGCGGCTTTCAGCCGCCATGCGATTGCGATCGCGCACGAATATCCAGTGACGGATCGCCAAGCCGATCAAATAGACAACGAGAAAAACCAGCGATAGATAAATGGTGAGAGCCATGAACCAGATCGCGGCTAAGACTAGTCGGACCCTTTGTTGACGCTGTTGCGAATCCGCTTGACCTCGGGGGCGGTCTGGCGCCCGGCGATACCCATCACCTTCATCAGCTCACTGGTCATCTCGGCGGTCACCTGGTCACGCACACTGCCCTTGCCATCGGGATCGGCGTCGAGAAATTTTAGAATTTTTTCCTTGGCAATGCCGGTTTCAGCCAGGCCATCGAGAAACTGGCCGAAGCCCACTTTGCCGCGCAGCTCATCGACCCGCGCCGCGAGTCTCTTACAATCGCCACAGATTTTCCCGAACAGCCCGGCGCGAGCGCCGCAATAAACACATTGACGCATGACAGTGAATTTTCTTATGAACCGACAGAGCTATTTCTTATCGGTCATCGCCGCCGCCCACAGGCCTTGCAAGCTAGGCGTGAGCGCCGCATTGGCGGCGACCACGCCGCGATGTCTGGCCGGCTGGCGATTGAATCTCAACGCATGACCATCGCCGTCGACCGCCTTGCCCCCCGCCTCTTCGACCATCAACACTCCGGCGCAGATGTCCCATTCGTAAATAGAGCGGAAGGTCAGCGTGCCGTCGCCGTCGCCGCCGGCCACTTTCGCGAGCCGGTAAGCGATGCTGCCCACCGGCTCGATGGCGCAGCGATCGACGAACACTTGAAACTTTTTCGCCGGCTCGGAGCGGCTGACCAATAGCCGCGCGCCGTCGATGTGTTCGTGAGCCGTGACCCGGATGGCATTATCGTTTAAGTAAGCGCCATGACCGGCCGCCGCTTTGAAGAACTCCTTTTGCGCCGGATTGTACACCACCGCCGCCTGCGCCACGCCGTCGACGACAAAGCCGATGGAAACCGCGAACTGCGGCACCCCTTCGATAAACTCCTTGGTGCCGTCGATGGGATCGACGACCCAGACCCGCGATAGCGCCAAACGGCGCTCGCTATCGGCATCTTCCTCAGACAGCCAGCCGTCATCGGGAAAGGTACTGGCGATGCGCTCGCGGATGATGCGGTTGGCTTCGAGATCCGCCGTCGTTACCGGATTATTTTTGCTTTTTTCTTGGATATCGTACTTGCCGCGAAACAGCTCCATGATCGCGGCGCCGGCATCCCGCGCCGCCTGCTCGGCGGCGCCAAGCTCTTGGTTGAACTGAAAATTAATCGTCACAGTTATCCTTTCGGCGAATGCAAACGAGGTAATTAAACACTACAACTTGGATGGCGGCAACTAACCGAGTGGGCCGAAGGATCGGCTATCACAGGACAAGATCAGCAATGTCATGAATTGCGTCGGCGCCGGCTTGAAGCATCTCCTGAATCGCGCGCTGGGAGTCTCCGGGGGCCAGTTCGACTCCACGAACCGCGTCTTCTAGCAAAGTCACAGCGAAGCCGCGCTTCACTCCGTCCAACACAGTTTGTTTGACGCAATAATCGGTAGCTAGTCCGCCAACGTAGATATGTGTTACGTTAATCCGGCGGAGCAATTCCACCAAACCAACGCCGGAAGCATCGACGCCGTCAAAGCCCGAATAACCTTCCTCATCGGGAGCCATGCCGGCCGACACGATCACAGCGTCCTCCGGCAAGGCCAGATCAGCGCGAAACTCTGCACCCTTGGAGCCCTGAATGCAGTGAGGCGGCCAAAGCCCACCGTACGCCTTGAAGTGGATAGTCTTCTCAGGATGCCAGTCTCGGGTCGCAAAGATCGGCAAACCGGCCTCGGCAAACCTCCCGACGTAACGATTGAGCGGCGCCACCACTCGATCGCCCTCGGTGACTGCCAACGCACCGCCAGGGCAAAAATCGTTTTGCACGTCGATAACCACTAGCGCAGCCTTCTTCTCCATCGATTTTGATTATAAAGGATGTTACGGTCCAAACCAACACAAGCATGGTCGCACGGCGGCGCAGACTCTTAGCGTATTTAATAGAAAAACTTCATGTCTCTAGAAAAATCCCCCGACAGCAGAACCAAAGCGGTTTTCTTCGACGCCGCAGGCACCTTGATCAAGCCGGCGCACCGCGTTGGCGAAAGCTATGCCACGATCGCGGCCAATTATGGCAAGTCGGTAACGCCCGCGGACCTGTTCGAGCGCTTTCGCATTTGCTTCGACGGCGCGCCGCCACTCGCGTTCCCCGGCGCCGCGCCGGCGCAGATCGAACCCCTCGAGCGCCAATGGTGGAAGCGGCTAGTCGCGCAAATCTTCGAACCCTGGGGCGAGTTTACGCGCTTCGACGATTATTTCGACGAACTGTTCGCTTATTTCGCCCAACCCGACGCCTGGCAGCTCTATCCGGAAGCGGTCGAAACCCTTGTGGCACTTAAACAACGCGGCCTGCTCCTCGCGGTGATTTCCAACTTCGATTCGCGACTGGTGCGGATACTCAATGGGCTCAACGTCGGCGCCAACTTCTCGCAGGTCTTTGTCTCGAGCGCGGTCGGCTACGCTAAGCCGCAACCGCAAATTTTCAATCTCGCCCTCACACGCTTTGGCCTCACCTCGGCGCAAGCGCTCCATATCGGCGACAGCGAGACCAACGATCTGCAAGGCGCGAATAACGCCGGCGTGCGCGCTCTCTTGATCGACCGCGATCTCGCCGCCGACGCCGCGCCGCAGGATCGCCTCAGCAGCCTGCGGCAAATTCTCGACCATCTTGATTAACAACAACGCCGCCCGATGCTAACTTGACTCCATGCGCTCGCTAAGTTACACGGCAGCTAGCTTTGAGGAACCGAATCATGGCAGCATCCACTTGGCAGCAAACCGAATCCGACAATAACCCCATGCCGCTTTATGTGAGCGTGCCCGACGGCACCGGGCCGTTTCCGGCACTGGTCGTCATCCACCATCAGACCGGCGTCGATGAATTCATACAGGGAATGGCGCAAAGACTCGCCGGCGCCGGCTACGTCGCCGCTGTGCCCGATCTCTACCACCGCGACGGTCCGGACTGCCAAGACGATCCGCGCACCCGCAGCCAGCGCCTGAGCGACCGGCGCGTGACCAACGACATCGAAGCGACGGTAAAGTTTCTGCAAAACCATCGCGCCGTCGTTGCCAAACGTATCGGCATCATCGGCTTCTGCATGGGCGGCCGGGTGGTCTATTTAGCGGCCGCCGCAAACCCGGCATTCAAAGCGGCAGTAACCTTTTATCCGGGCAACACCGGCCGTGCTTGGGGTCGCGATATTCCATCACCCTTCGAACGCACCGCGGAGATCCATTGCCCGATCCAAGGACACTTTGGTGACGGTGACAAAAACCCCTCGCCCGAGGACCGGGAGAAACTCGCCGCCGAGTTGACCAAGCATCGTAAGACCCATGAATTCTACGGTTATCCCGGCGCCGGGCACGCCTTCATGGACCATACGAAAGAATCGTTTCGCCCCAGCGCGGAAGCCGAAGCCTGGCCGCGCACGGTGGATTTTTTGCGCCGCCATCTCGGGGTGTGAAAAGGGTCGGAAACGGTTTGCCAAACGGAGGGCCGCCGAGCTGCAGCGCTAAGCAGAATCCACCATGAAGCCTAGAGACGCGCACAAGAAGGACCCCATCGCCGCGGCCCGCGTCGAAGAGCGTCGCCGGCTGTCGCGAGAGCTCCACGACCGCGCCTTACAGCTGCTCACCAGCGCTCGAATGCGCCTGGATAACTGCCTCCATTACTTGAACAGCGATCCAGCGGCGCTGGAAAAAGAAGTTCTAACCATCGAAGACAACCTCGATCACGCGATCACCGAAATCCGTAATCTGCTCGCCGAAAATCAAATCGAGGAGCAAATGCAAGCCGGTTCCTTGGAGCGCCGGCTCAAAGAAGAGTTAAGCATTTTCAGCGCGCGCAGCGGTTTTCAGATCGATCTCCAATGCGCCATCGACGCCCATGACCTGCCGATCGACATCGAAAAGGAACTCTACTTCACCCTGCGCGAGGGGGTGCTCAATGCGGTGCGCCACGCTCGTGCCTCGGAGATCCGATTATCGCTGGCCCGCAACCAGTCCGGCTTCCAAGCCAAGCTGAACGACAACGGCGTCGGCTTCATCGTCGCCGCCACCGAAGGCAGCAGCCACTACGGACTCAAAGGCATGAAAGAACGGGTGCAAAAACTCGGTGGGACTCTCGACATCGAAACCGCCCCCGGCAAAGGAACCCGCATAGAGATCCAGATTCCGTTTCCCCGCAATAAGGTCAACTGAACAACCGTCGGTTTCAAGCCCAGAGGCTGTGAGCTCGTCGGCTTACGGTCGACCCGTGCTGCCAAGATCACAGGGCCGGCTGGAATCCGGTATTTTTGATTAGAATCGAACTGTGAGTCTGCAAAGTGCCGAAAGCGTGCTCTCAGCACCGTCGAACGGGAAAGACTTCCACCACCCGCGAAAGAGATATTCACGTTGAAGCGCGCAATCCTAACGCCCGGCAAGCCGATGCAAGTTGTCTCCGGTGACGCGAAACACCGTCCACTCTTTCATCGGCACAGCGCCAAGTTTTTGGTAAAAATTGATCGCCGGCTCGTTCCAGTCCAACACCGACCATTCGAGCCGGCCACAATCACGCACCGCTGCCAGCTTGGCGATGTGGGCCAACAAAGCGCCGCCAAAACCGCGCCGACGGAACGATTCGTCGACAAACAAATCCTCGATGTAAATCCCCGGCCGACCGAGAAAGGTCGAGAAATTGTGAAAGAACAAAACAAATCCAACCGGCTCATTTCTGAAATAGCCGATCGCGACTTCCGCGGTGCGGCGCTGGCCGAAAATCGTCCGCTGCAACAATTCTTCGGTGGCGACCACTTGATGCGAGAGTCGCTCATAATCGGCAAGCTTTCGAATGAAAGCGAGAATCACCGGCACATCCTTCTTGGTGGCCGGCTTGATGGTGAAATCCGCTATGCCAGTCGTCGTAGTCATAACTGTTCCTTAAAGCTAAATGTTCTTTCCACCACGAAGACACGAAGAGCACGAAGTTCGGAAACTAAGGTATCCGAAACTTTCGTGTCCTTCGTGTCTTCGTGGTGATTATTGTCTTGCTTATTTGCCGGCTTCCTTCAGCGCGCGCCAGACCCGCTCCGGGGTCAACGGTAGGTCGCGAATGCGCACTCCCGTCGCCCGGTCGATGGCGTTGCACACCGACGGGGCGACGGAGAGAATCCCGCCTTCGGCCATGCCGCGCACGCCGAACGGTCCGGGGCCATCGCCGTTTTCCACCAGCTCGGTATGAAACTCTTCCGGCACTTCGGAAAAAGATGGGATACGATAGTCGACCAGATTCGGATTGAGCAGCTGGCCGTTGTCGTAGATCAACTGCTCGAAAAAGGTGTGACCGATGCCCTGCATCGCCGCGCCTTCTTCCTGGGCGACGCAATGCTCGGGATGAATCGCTTTGCCGACATCGGCGACGGAAATAAATTTTTTCAACTTAACTTCGCCAGTCTCGCGGTCGATGTCGACTTCGGCGCTGCCCATGCCGACCTCCCAGAATACCGGCAGTTTGTTGTCGGTGATCTCCGGGCCGGCTTCACCACGGCCGATCATTTCGCCGCCCGAGCCTTTGCCGAAGCGCTTTTCAAACGCTTCTTTGAACGACAGCCGCGACTCGCCGCACACCAGCGCGCCGTCGACAACGTGGATCTGATTCGACTTCACGCCCATCGTCTGTGCGCCGATCTTGATGAATTGCTGCCGCAGGTCGCGCGCCGCCTTTTGCACCGCCGTGCCCATCAACGTCGTCGAACGGCTCGATCCCGTCGAGCTATCAAAAGGCGTCACCTTGGTATCGGCACCGAGCATGCGGAATTGCTCCATCGGCAGGGTTAACTCTTCGGCGGCGATCTGCGTCAACGTGGTGCGCACGCCCTGCCCCATCTCGGTGCTGCCGGCCGCGATATTGGCGACGCCGTCGGACTGCATGCGAATCATCGCCACCGACACCGGCGTCGCGCCGGCGTTGGTGATCGCGCAGCCCATGCCGACCGCGGCATGCTTAGTTTTCCGCGCTTGTTTCCAATGACTGGCGCGCACCAAAGTTTTCAAATTCGCTGCCAAGTTGGCGTCGATGCCTTTTAATCCAGGGCGCAGCTCTTGGCCTTTCTTGAGCAAGTTCTTCGCCCGCAACTCGGCCGGGTCCATGCCCAGTTTGGCGGCGAGTATTTCGATCTGCGACTCACCGGCAAAGATGACCTGGGGCGCGCCGATGGCGCGATAGGATCCGGCCGAGCCGGTGTTAGTGTAGACCTGATAGGCATTGGTGCGGATATTGGGGATCCAATAGGGACCGAGGATGCGCGTCGCCGAGCGCGCCGTCACCTGCGGACCGTTGTCGTCGTAGCCGCCGGTATCGAGATAAATCTCCGCCTCGCGGGCCATGATCGTGCCATCGTTTTTGACGCCGGTCTTGATGCGCACTCGCGCGCCGTGGCGCCGCACCGTGACCATCGACTCGCCGACGGAGTTACAAATACGCACCGGCCGCTGCGCCTTGCGCGCCAGTGCGACGACCAGCGGCTCGAACTTGGTGTAGGACTTGCTGCCGTAGCCGCCTCCCAGATAGTTGATGATCAAGCGCACCTTGGCGGTGGGCACTTTAAAGACCTTGGAAATATCGCCGCGTACCTGAAACGGATGCTGCGCCGACGACCAGACAGTGATTTCATTGTCGTCGTAATGGCCAATCGCCGAGTGCGGCTCCATCGCATAGTGATAGACCATCGGAAAAGTGAAATGGTCTTCGGCAATGACATCAGATTGCGCGAAGCCCTCGTCGGCGTTGCCGCGGTTGACCTTTTCATGGGTGCCGATGTTGTTGCCCTTGTCTTCATGAACCAACGGCGCGCCCGGCTTGATCGCGGCTTCGATGTTCGTCACCGTCGGCAGCTCTTCGTAGTCGACGTGAATTAACGCCAGCGCCTCCTCGGCAGTTGCCAGATCCTCCGCCGCCACCGCCGCCACCGGCTCACCGACATAGCGCACCTTGTTCATGGCGATCACCGGCCGGCCGTTGTAGATCGGATTGAGATCGGCGATGTCGGCCGCCGTCAGCACCGCAATAACGCCCGGCAGCGCCTCGGCCTGCGACGCGTCGATCGAGCGAATCCGCGCGTGCGGATAAGTGCTGCGCAGGATCTTGCCGTACAGCATTCCGGGAACCGTAATATCGCCGACATACTTTGCCGCGCCGGTGACTTTCTCGATTCCGTCGACCCGCTTGACGCTATGCCCGACGTACTTGAATGCGCGCTTGGCCATGAACACTCCCAATCGAAAAATGATTAACGAGTCCTAACAAAGCGCGTCTGGCAGTTCAAGAAACAAGTCAAAAACAGTCGGACTCGGAGACACCTCTCGCAAAGTCGCCAAGGCGCCAGGGAAAAACAGACTTTCCGAACTTTGCGTCATTGCGGGAGCTAATCCGAATCCCGATATCATTCTGCCACACCATCAGCTATACACATGCCCATGCGCTTCAAATCCCGTCTCATTCGCGGCGCCCTGATCCAACGTTACAAGCGATTTCTCGCCGATGTGCGCCTAGAAAACGGCGAAATCGTCACGGCGCACTGCACCAACACTGGCAGCATGATGGGCTGCAAAGAGCCCGGCAGCCCAGTCTATATCTCGCGCAGCGAAAACCTGAATCGCAAACTACTCTACACCTGGGAGCTGATCAAAACCGACAGCACCTGGGTCGGCATCAATACCCTGCACCCGAATAAACTCGTGCCGGAAGCGGTCCAGTCCGGCGTGATCGCAGAACTGACCGGCTATCCATCGATACGCCGCGAAGTCAAAGTCAGCGCCCATACCCGGCTCGATCTTTGCTTGGAGGGACCGAACGGAAACTGCTTCATCGAGGTGAAAAACGTTACCCTAGCGATGAACGGCACCGCCGCGTTTCCCGACGCGGTCAGCGAACGCGGCACGAAGCACCTAAAAGCACTCATGCGCCTCAAACGCCAGGGCCACCGCGCCGCCATCGTTTTTGTTATCCAACGCGGCGACTGCAGCACTTTCCGCCCGGCCGACGAGATCGATAGCGAGTACGGCCGCTGGTTGCGCAAGGCGATCAAAGCCGGCGTCGAAGCGCTGCCTTACCGCGCCAAGGTGACAGCTAGAGAAATTGTCCTGACCGACAGAATCGCCACGACGCTTTAGCCCTTGAACCGATTGCCACAGGTTGACCGGTCATGCTAAGAGGCAATCAAATCAACCACCAACCGTTATCTTGACCAGATCAAAGGAGGATTTATGATCACCGCTCAGGAATTGAAAGGCGCGCTCGCGATCATGCCGACGCCGGCAAAACAAGGTGCTGAACGTTTAGATGCCACCAACACCGTCGATCTGGACGAGACTGCACGACTCGCCGAAGCGCTGGTGCGCGATGGCGCCAACGGCATCATGGCGCTCGGCACCATGGGCGAGTGCGCGACGACTGCGCAAGCCGACTACGAAGCCTACGTCGACTGCCTGCTCAAGACCGTGCGCGGCCGGATCCCGACTTTTGTCGGCACCACGGCGCTCGGCGGCCACGAGATCGCGCGACGCATCAAATTCGTCAAAGAGCGTGGCGCCACCGGCACCCTTCTCGGTATTCCCATGTGGCAGCCGGCTAATGTTGAAATGGCGGTAAAGTTCTACGCCGACGTCGCCGAGACCTTTCCCGATTTTCCGATCATGGTTTATGCCAACCCGCGCGCGTTTCGCTTCGACTTCGGCGTCGACTTCTGGGGACCGGTGGTGCAGAAGGCGCCGACGGTGATGTCGGCAAAATTTTCCAGCAAGGCGATTCTCAAACAATGCGTCGAAGCCTCGAAAGGCAAAGTGAATTTCGTGCCGCCGGTGGGCCTCGCTTATGAGTTCGCGCAGATCTCGCCGGCGAGCCAGACTACCTGCTGGATTCCGTCGGTCGGCCCGCAGGTCGCCATCGCGCTGATGAAAGCGCTCGCCGATGGCAGCGCCGAGCAAGCCAAAACCGTCGCCGCCGACATTGCCTGGGCCAACGAGCCGCATCACGCGATCACCGGTTCGCAAGAAATCTTCGCGTCGTACAACATCCAATTGGAAAAGGTCTTGATGGCCGCCTCCGGTTATTGCAAGACCGGCCCGATCCGCCCGCCCTACAACTACATGCCGGACGATTTCCGCAAAGCCGCCACCGAAGGCGGCCAACGCTACGGCAAACTGCGCGAGAAGTATGCCAAGCTGATTGGTTGATTAAACTCGCGGCGAACTGATTTATCTCGGCCGTTCGGTCTTCGCGGATCGAACGGCCGAGCGTTTATAACCAAACCACCGGGAGACAGTGAGAATGCAAGAGCCGAAGATTTCCAGCGAATCCGTCGTCGGCAAGGGCGGGACCTATAGAAAATGGGTCGAGAGCGAAGGGATACCGCTAATCGAGAGCTTCTTCGTCGAAGATATCGCTAGCGTGGCGCTTAAACCATGGAAACGGACCGGTGGCCTGGGCGTCCGCTTGTGCTTGGAAGGCACCGGCGAAACCAACGACGCCTATATCTGCGAGATTCCACCCGGCAAATCGCTGGCGCCGGAAAAGCATATGTACGAAGAGTTGATCTACGTCATCAGCGGTCGCGGCGCGGCGACGGTGTGGAACGAAAGCGAGCCAAAGCGGACTTTTGAATGGCAAGAAGGCTCGTTGTTCTCGCCGCCGCTCAATTCCTGGCACGAGATCTTTAACGGCAACGGCAGCGAGCCGGCCCGCTTCCTCGCCGTCACCAGCGCGCCGTGCATGATGAATTTGATTCACAACACCGATTTTATCTTCAACTGTCCCTACGTCTTCAGCGACCGCTATCATTCCCAAGAGGACTATTTCGGCAATCCCGGCACTTGGTACTCCGGCCGGACTTGGAACACCAACTTCGTTGCCGATGTGAAAAATTTAAAACTGCTCGACTGGAAGGAGCGCGGCGGCGGAGGTTCACAAGTGCGGTTAGAATTGTCGGAGAACACCCTTTGCGGCCATATCTCGCAGTTCGCCGTCGGCAGTTACAAGAAAGCCCACTTTCACGGCCCCGGCGCCCATGTGATCATCCTCGCCGGCGAAGGCTACTCCCTCCTCTGGCCGCACGGCCAGGAGATCAAACGCTTCGATTGGCGACCCGGCAGCCTGGTCGTCCCGCCTGGCGGCTGGTTTCATCAACATTTCAACTCCGGTTCGGTCCCGGTGCGCTATCTAGCGCTGCGCTGGGGCAGCCAAAAATATCACGAGATGTGGGGCGAAGGGCGCGGCAAAGCCGATGTCGACGTCAAACTTGGCGGCAATCAGATCGAGTACGAGGACGAAGACCCGATCGTCAGAAAGATGTTTTCGGAGGCATGCGCCAAAACCGGCGTGAGCAATTTGATGGAAAAGTATTACACGGCGACTTGATATCTAAAACATCCGCCCGCTATTTTCGCTGAGATTGCCGAAATCCGCCAACGATCGCGCGCTTGCCGCCATCCCAAAACTGCTGAACTTGCTGGTAGCCGGCTTCGCGCAGCCAGTCGAGTTGTTCGTTCACCGAGGGCCGCATTCGGTCGAGATTCAAAAAGCAGCCGCCGGGATTCAGCAGGTCAAAACTCTCGCCGTAGATCGAACGAATAGCCGCGTGCTCGCGCACGTTGTGGATCGCGATCGATGACACCACCGCATCGAAAGGACCTTTTAGTTTTTTGCTCCACCCCGGCTTGCTCAAATCGCTCTGAATGAACTTGACGCGCCCTTTAAATTTGCCCAAGCGCTCGCGTCCGAGCGCAAGCATCTCGGCCGAACCGTCATGACAAACCGCTCGGCCATTGCGGAATTGGCTTAGAAGATAGAACGTCAACGCGCCGTAACCCGAGCCGACATCGAGAATCTTGATTCGCGCATCCTTCTCGAATGGCATCGTCGCGGCGATGACACCAAACGCCTGCTCGCGATGAGGTTTGCTGGCGTCTTGGCGCTCGGCCCACTCCAGCACGTAATCGCGCGAGGCCCAATCGTGATGATCCCAGGGATCGGAAATTGTCGTCATTTACTTAGCTCCTGAAGAATCCGGCGGCGGCCATTCGTTCACTCTCAAGCAATCGATCACCAAACGGTATTATTTTCGCGTTCGAGGAGTTCTTTCCAGCCAATTCTCATATTTCGCTATTCTAGCGCAAGAATAGTGTTTGATACTCTTTCTTTTTCTCGGCGTAGGTTTTGGCGTCCAGCCGATCCATCGGCACGAACTGAATCTTATCCACGCCTTCGAGCGGCGGCACGATGCCTTTGCGATTGACGAACTCGCCGAGCTTGGACATGAGATTCATGCATTCGTCATCGAGAAAAAAATCGATGAACGCTTTGCCGGCGTTGGGATGGGGCGCTTTGTTGCCCAACGCGACGTAATTACCGTCGCCCAGCAACTTGGGCATCCGCACATAATCCAACGGTGCGCCCTGCTGGCGGAACACGTAGGTGTAATGCAGCAGCGTGATCGCGATCGGCACTTCGCCGCTGACCGCCCGTTCAACCGGTGGCAGCAGCGACTCGGCGAGAATCGGTTTTGTTGCCGCCAATTCGCGGATGAATTTGTCGGCCCGATCTTTACCCATTAACTTCGGCAGACTCGCAACCCACTGTGTGGTCGTCGTGTGTTGCGTCGGATCCGGCATGATAACTTTGCCTTTGAACTGCGGTTTCACGAGATCTTCAAAGGACTTAGGCGCGTCAGCGGGCTTGATGGAGTTCGTGTTGTAAACGATGCCAATTAGAAGCGTGCGATAATTCGGTCCAAGATTGGGATCGATCAACGCTTTCGGATAATCCGCCGCCGCGGGCGATTCATATTTGGCGAACACGCCTTCCCTTTGCATCAAGAACATCGGATCGGCGATGGTGATGGCGACATCGAAGAGCGGCTTGCCGGCGCGGTGCTCGCTCAGCGCGCGATCGAGGACCTTGGTTGACGATCCCCGCCAATAATCCATCTCCAGGCCCGTCTTCTTTTTGAAGCCCGCGGCAATACCATCCGAGATGCTCGACTCCATCGAACTGTAGACCACGACCTTACCGCCTTCTTTTTTTGCCGCGTCGATAAGTTTGGCGTCCTGGCCATGAGCGGCACCGGTAATGAAACAAAAAGCTATTAGACCAACAATTGCTTTACCCATGGGCACGCCTCCAAGATCAATTCGTAAGTCATAGCGATCCACCGAAAGCTATTCGATCTTCGTTGTTCTCGTCAAGACATTTCAGTAAGGTGACAACAGAGTTTTCTGACTGAAGAACCGTTATCGGTTCAGCCCACTTTAGGTAATTGCAGGAGGAATGAAAATGAAGTTAGACGGTCAGGTAGCATTGATCATCGGCGGCGCCCGCGGCATCGGCGAAACCATCGCCCACACTTTTTCCAGAGAAGGCGCGACCATCGTCCTGGTCGATCTCGAAAGAATGAAAACCGAACTCAACGCAGTGGCAAAAGCGGTCATTCAAAAGGGCGGCAACGCCGTCGCTCTCACTGCCGATTGCAGCGACGACCGCCAGGTAAACGCCTTGGTCGACGACACCGTGCGCCGTTTCGGCAAGATCGACATCTTGATCAACAGCGCCGGCTTCCGCGGCCCGCTGGTGGCCGTGACCGAGATCAGCGAAAAAGAGTTCGACGACGTGATTCTTTACAACTTGAAGCTGGTCTTTCTCTGCTGCCGCGCCGTGCTCAAGCAAATGGTCAAGCAGAAAAGCGGTAGCATCGTCAGCATCTCCGGCACCGCCGGCCGCGAAGGCATGGCGATGCGCGGCTCACTGTGCGCCGCCAAGTGGGGCGTCGTCGGTCTGACCCAAACCATCGCCAAGGAATACGGCCCCCACGGCATCCGCGCCAACATCATCTGCCCCGGTGGCATGGACGAACCCGACCTGCGCGAGATGTACGCCCAACGCGCGAAAAATCTCGGCATGACCGTTGAGGCGCATGAGGCGCAAATCCTCTCCCTCACGCCGTTGCGCAAATACGCCAAGCACGAAGAAGTTGCCAACGCCGCGCTGTTCCTGGCATCGAGCGACTCTTCGCACACGACAGGAGAGTCGTTGAATGTCTCGGGCGGGCGGTTGATGAGCTGAGTGATGCTTCGGCGATTCTATTTCTGAATGAAGCAACCGTTGGCTCGATATCCGGAGATTCGCTCAACGTCGAATTGAACTCGCCTCTTTTCGGTCATTCCGGCGCACGCCGGAATCCATCTTTGGAATTGCGACTGGAGGTGAATCAGAATGGACGCCGGTTTGCACCGGCGTGACGATTTTTTTCCTTGCCAGCGGCTCAAAAGGATACGGCGAATCGTATTTAGGTTGTCGAAGGATTCGAGAGCGGTGCGGTATCAACGGCGATCGCGCCGGCCTCGCCTTCCCAAAACAGCGCCAAGCCGGACGCCAACAGCACCATGCTCATCACCACCAAAAAGCCGTCATAGCTGCCGGTGCGGTCGTAAGTGATGCTTGCGACCATCGGACCGGCCGCGGAGCCGATTTGGTGCACAATAAAACTCATACCGAGGACCATTCCCGCCATTTTCGGACCGACGAGTTCATAGAACAAAACATTGCCCACCGCCACGGTGCCGAACGTCGGCCCGATCGCCAGAGCGACTACGGCGTAATAGACGTAGGCGTTGCTGATATCGAGGGCCATCAATAGAGTTCCGACGCCGCGCGTGAGATAGCTCAGACCCAAGATGCGCGGTCTGCCGTAGCGATCCGACAGCCAGCCGAAAAGCAACGCCGACACCACCGCACCGGCGCCGAAGACGCTCACCGCCTTGGCGCCGGTGGCGGCATCGAAGCCTTTGCTCATGGTCAGAGCAACCAGATGGGCGATTTGAAAAAACGCCACGCCGCACGAGAAGCGCACGGCGAACAATAACCGCATCGAGCGCGTGCGCAGATACGGCAGGCACGCGCTCCAGCCCACCCGCGCGTTGCGGCTGAGCAGCGAACCCTCGGGATCGCGGGCGCCGAACCATGCGAGCGGCCAGGCGATCAGGAACAACAACGCGCTGACCAACAGCGCGGCGGTGCGCCAATCATAGGAACGAATCAGGAAATAAATAATCGGCGCGAACAACAGAGGACTCATCGGCGGCGCGGTTTGAATCACCGCCACCGCGAGGCCGCGATTGGCGGCGAAATGTTTCGACACCAAAAGCGACATGATCACCAAACTGCACGCGCCCATGGCCATGCCGACGCAGACGCCGTAAGAGAGCGATAGCTGCCACAAGTTTTGCGACATCCCCATGCCGGCAAATCCCACCCCCATCAGCGCGATGCCGATCAAAACCACCAACCGCGAGCCGCGGTCGTCGGCCAATTTGCCGAAAGTCAGCGCCCCCGCGGCCCATCCGAGCATCGCCACCATGTAAGGCAGCGTCACCATCGAGCGCGACAAGCCAAACTCTTTCTCGATCGGCGGCAGAGAACAAACTAAACGTGCTCATGCCGATGGAAGTCATGGTCGCCACGGCGGTGCACAGAAACAGAATTGAATATCGCGATAGCTTCATCCGACGACTATGCCAGCGCTGCGACGTTCTCGCAATGTTCAGCGAATCGGTTGCAAGCCGTATTCTGCTTCATATTAGTTACCAGTTCCAAGGAGTCTCCAACTATGAGTAGCCCGCACAAAGTCAGCTTTGGCATTCGCATTCCCAACTCCGGACCGCTAGCATCGCCACAGTCGATGCTGCAAGTCGCTCAAGAAGTCGAGGCTTTGGGTTTCGACTCAGTCTGGGTGCACGATCACCTGACCTGGTCGGATGAAATTCATCGCACCCATATTTCCTCGGGATCCGACGACTCGCACACCGGCAACCCAAGCCCCGACTTCTTTGAAGCGATGACCTCGCTGGCATTTATCGCCGGTCAAGTTCGCAAAGTTCGTCTCGGCATCGCTTGCGTCGTCGTCCCGTGCCGCAATCCGCTTTTGGCCGCTAAACAAATTGCCACTCTCGACGTCCTGTGCGGCGGGCGGCTCGATATCGGCGTCGGCATCGGATCGCCGTCGACGATTAAATCGCGCGAGTACGAAGTGCTGGGCGTGAATCGAAAACAGCGCGGCAAGATCGCCGACGATCATCTGCGCGCGATGAAAACCATCTGGTCGAATCATCCGGCCAGCTACGACGGTCAGTTCGTCAAGTTCGAAAACGCCGAGATCTGTCCCAAGCCGCTACAGAAACCCAACCCGCCGCTCTGGGTCGGCGGCTGGACCGAAGCCGCGATGAAGCGTACCGCAGCATTGGGCGACGGCTGGCTGCCAGCATGGCTCCTGCCCGAAGATATCGGCAAGCGCTTTCGCGAGTTGAAAGAACAAGCCGAAAGACTCGGTAGAGATCCGGAACGAATCCAGCTCGGTATCGAAGTTTACGGTTGCATCGACGAAGACGGCGCCAAAGCGCGCCAAGACGGCTACGGCACCCTCGCGATCGGTCAAAGCACGTTCGAAAGGATGATGAGCGTCGAACAATTGGCCGCAGTGAGCCTGATCGGCTCGCCGGAAGAGATCCGCAAGCAAGTCAAAGCTTACAGCGACGCGGGCGTGTCGCACTTCGAGATCAAGTTTATCTATCCGAGCCTCGAACGGCACTCCGAAATGCTGCAACTTTTTGCGCGGGAAGTTTTGCCTGCGTTTCGTTAAACCGACAGACAAAATCATCTACTGAATGAGCCTTGACTTTAAGCCGAGGGGTTCTGAATTTGTCGACTGGAAGCCGACTCTTCCTTTCGTCATTCCGGCGCAGGCCGGAATCCAGGTGTTTTTGGCCTGGCAAAAACGAGCAACGATGGATGCCGGTCTGCGCCGGCATGACAAATCTTCTCTTCGCCAGAAGCCTGCCCCGAGGTTTCTCGAAGGGGCGAAGGATTTCAACCGTCCCCGAGAGGGACATTAAATTTGCGCATTTTTCTGACGTGGAATTAAGGCAAACAATTCGTCACCGCAACTCCAGCACAAGTGCGTTGCAGTAAAAACGTCGACCTCGCAGTGAGCTCCAGATCGTACAACCGATCTCGGAGCCGATTAACAGCCTGGGCTTGAGCCGTTCGGCGTCAACGTCAGCTACTTCGCTGCAAAACAGTAGAATCTTCCGGCCCCACCGCCCGGAGCGGTATCGCCGCAGCTTCGATTTTCATGAGCCGAATTCCACGACGAAGAAGCGCCCGCCGTATTGCCGACGAGACCGATCCCGTCAATATGACCTATTTGCGCCTTCACGTCGGGAGATTCCGACGTCCAACTGTTGCAGGTTTTTCCAGCTATGACCGTCCCTTCGGCTGTCGAGCCGGTTAGGACGTCGTGCTCGGTCGGCTTGGGTGAGTTCGGCCAGTTGCCCGGGACCATTTGGCCACGCTCGTCGACAAGCAAGATAGGATTTCCCCTGCGCGCATGAAGGTCGGCGAGATCATTGCCGACCATGAGGCCGTTGGCATTATACCAAGGGCCATTGCCGATCCGGTCGCGCGCATTGGTTGGATTATTGTTGTTGGCAGGGTCCCGATCCGCGCTCAAGTAGGCTCGCCAAGTTTTGTCACCCTGCCCGACGGCAGCGGCTAACGTTTGGCAGATTTTGTCCGCGCCTACCAGGCCCCCAAGGTTACCGGTCTTGCTCTTAGCGCTAGTAACGAAGAAGCCCATGCTTGGGGGCGGGGCGCTGGCGGCGCCAACAATATTTTCCCAACGGCTGCTGGCGATAATCACTACGGCTCCGATGACAAGCAGAAATAGACGCACTCTCATAGTATCCTCCAGGGTTTTTATCCCGTCCTAAACTTTACCTGCGGGCCTTCATCTAACAAATTCCGCATCATCGCCAAATCGTGCAAGCAAGGTAACTGAACACCCCTCGGCTATAAGCCGATGAGTTCTGAATTTATCGACTGGAAGTCGACTATTCCTTCCGTAATTCCGGCGCAGAGCTTGCCCCGGACCCGATCCGCGGCCGGAATCCAGGTCTTTCAGCCTTGCAGAACAAGCGAAGATGGATTCCGGCTTTCGCCGGTATGACAAATCCTCGCTTCGCCTGAAGGGAAGGGATTTCAACGATCCCCTTAACGGGCATTAATGCGTACGATGCCGCCGTGAAAGTAAACCAAGTCGCGTTGAGCCGCTAATGAACCATCTGATTGTCGAGTTTTGCTTTCGCTGGCAACAACGACAAACCTTTCGTGGCTAAACCGCCGGCCGGACCCGGCACAGAAACGACCGATGGGGCAGGGAGCCGCTGATCGGATCGGAGATATCAGAACCGATCAGCAAACTCGGATTCGCCGAACCCGCGCCGTAGGAATCGTAACCGGGCAACTCCAGCGCTTTACATTCTTGCCACCAGCCATGTTGGCAACACACCACTCCCGGTGCGATCGCGTCGGTGACGCGCGCTTTGGCGCGGATCGAGTCGCGCGGACTTTCAATCATCATCCAGCTTTTGTCGGTGATGCCAAAACGGGACGCGGTCTCGGGATGAATATCGGCGCTTGGATGGGGCGACACTTTGCGCAAACTGGTCAAGCCGCGCAGCTGGCTGTGGATGTAAGTGGTAAACTTCGCGTTGGTCAGCACCAACGGATATTCTTCCGCCACATCCGGGCGGCTGATCGGACTGACCAGGGGCTCGACGTACTCCGGCAGCGCGGCAAAGCCGTGCGCCGCGAAAGTATGCGAATAAATCGCCACCTTCTTATCTGGTGTGTTGAAGCCGCGCGGCGCGCCGGATTTCTCCAACGTGGTGAATTTCTGGTAGCGGGGTAACGCGGAAATCGTGATGCCGCCTGACGAAGCCTTGAGTTGGTTCAATGTGATCCCGGCGGGCGCCAACTCTTGTGCATACGCCGCCTCGATATCGCCCTGCCAGAAGTCATCGGCGAACCCCAACCGCTTCGCCAATTCGAAGACGATCCAAGTATCGGAACGCCGCTCGGCCAACGGCGCAACCACCGCCGGGCGATACTGCACATGCCGCCTACCCTGTTCGCGATGCTTGAAGTCATTCGACACCGTGGCCATTTCCAGAAAGCTCGTCGCCGGCAAAACGTAATCGCAGAGATCGGCGGTGGGCGTCATGAATAATTCTGCGGCAACACCGAAATCCAACGCACAGAAGGCTTCGCGGGCTCGCTGCGAGTCGCCGGTGGACATGATCGTGTTCGAACCGAAATTGAGCAGCGCCTTCACCGGATAAGGCCGGCCTTCGAGCACCGCGGTGAATATATCGTAGGCCGCGCAGTTGCCGGGTTTGGCCGGCGGGCCAAGCGGTTTGCGCTCGCGGCCAATCCGCTGCTGCGCCATTTCTTTGGGAAGAAATTCTTTCCCCGACATCGCGTTAAGCGGCGCTTTGGGAAAAACCACGTTGCCGCCTTGGCGATCGATGTCGCCGAAGAGCGCATAGAACGTCGCGATCGCCCGGCTCGTTTGGGTCGCATTGGTGTGCTGGCCGACACCGTTGTGCATAAACATACTGACCGGCCGGTTCGCCGCCAGCACGCGCACCGCTTGCCGAACTTTGTCGGCAGACACCCAGGTAGTCGATGACGATTTCTCTGGCGTGAACTCGGCCGCCAGCGCTGCCAGGCGCGCAAACGCCGGCTCGCAGGAAATCGCGCTGCCATCTTTAGTCCAGACACGGCGCTCTCCCGAAATAGCGAGGCGGGCCGTTTGGCATTCATAACTACCGGTTGCAGAATCAAAGACGATCGGCGCGCCGGCGATTTCGTCCCAGGCGACGAATCGATCCATCGATCCGCTCGCGCTCAAATCAGCTTCGGTCAGCGCTGCGCCGGTATCGGAACGAATCAACAAAGAGCCATTGGTCCACTGACGCACGAAGTCTTCATCGAAAAGTCTTTCTTTGATCGCCACGTCAATCATCGCTAACGCGAGCGCGCCGTCGGTGCCCGGCCGCACTTGCAGCAGCACGTCGGCCTGCGCCGCGATGCCGACGCGTCGCGGGTCCACCGCGACGATCTTCATGCCGCGTTTGCGCGCTGCGACAATGTCGTGGGCCAGGATCAACGAGGTCGAGCTCGGATTGTGCCCCCAGAGTAAAAAGGCGCCGCTGTGCATTACGTCCGGCGTCGGAATTTCCACGCCGAACGTGTAGGTGAACCCGGTGTCCTTATGCCAATTGCAAACATGCGTAGTTGATGTCCAGTTGGGACTGCCGAAGCGATTGAGCAGACGTGCCAGCCATCGCTCGGCATCGGAAACCGAGGTGCCCCCGCCGGTGCCTTTAGCGAGCGCCACAGCGCGGGCGCCGTAACGTTCGCGAATGACATTCAATCGATGCGCAATGTCGTCCAGCGCTTCGTCCCAGCTGACCCGTTGCCATCCCGGATCGCTGTCGCCTTTCGGTCTGGTTCGTTTGAGCGGATGATTGAGCCGATCCGGATGGTAGAACAGTTCCGGCGCAGCTTTTCCTTTGAGGCAAAATACCCCGCCGTTGGGATGATCGTCATCGGCTTCGAGCCGAACGACTTTGCCATCTGTCACGGTCGCGATCGTAGCGCAGTGCGCCGTGCACAGCGCGCAGAAGCCGCGCACGGAATCTGTTCTTGCATCAGGAGCAATGACGGTGTTTTGCATCGGAAACCACTTGCCGTTCGCCGGGTCGGCGCAAAATGAAATTTCCTCTTCCCTACAAATACCCTTGCCCGCGCCAAAATTTCTCCGCCGCCGGGTGCAGTGGAATCACCAGCGGCCCGTCGGCGGTGTCGCGGCAACCGCTTTCGACCGGCAGCGGCCCTGGCTCCTGCCAGCCGATGCGCTCCTTGCGCGCTTCCAGGGCCGCGCAGATCGATGTGATGACTGAATCGGGCACATCGGCGTGCGTATAAACAGCGAAGCCGCTGAAATCCAACGTTGGTAAATCTTTACCCAACTTTGGATAGCGCGCCATCGGCATAATGCCGCGACGCAGGCCGAGCGCTTCCATTTTCGCCAAGACACTTTCCTCGAGCGGCAGGATGCGCATGCCGGCATCGAGCGCACTGTTGGCCCAGCCGCGCACCGCTTCGTCGATGATCATATCGACCTCGCCGCGCTGCATCGCGCCGAAGCGGTTGTCTTTGCTCGGCAAGCCGTCATCGTAGCGCACCTGCCCGCCCCAGGAAACGATATCGTCAAGGGAGAAACCCATAGCCTTCAAGACTTCATGGGTGATCGGATGCAGCGCGTGATCCCGCTGGCCGCGCACCGACACCCGCAGCGGCACACGCCGCTCGCGAATCTCGTGCAGCGACTTCAAGCCGGTCTTTTCAGTAACGGCAAAAGCCAATTGATCCGGTGACGGAATGACGGTGATGGCGCGCAAGGGAATAGCCTTTTTGTATGGCCCCGTGCCGCGCAGCGCCAACGCCAAATACATCGCCGGATTACTAATCGCCAGTTGCATCTCGCCGCGCGCGACCATATCCAGCGCCGCCGGCCCATCGCTGGCGATCATGTTCACCGCCCACTCCTCCGCGCCCTGAGGCCGCAAGCTCACTCGCGCCTGACGGTTGGGCCAACCCTCTTGCTCGATCATCTCGGCAGCCACTTCGAGCACCAAACGGGAACGGATCGTGTCTCTACCGATCGAACGGGTCATAGGTTTATCGGAAGGTTTTGTCGTCATGTTGTTGTTCCATTTCTGTCGTAATGAAGTTAGCGGCGAAACAAATGTATTGCGAGCCGATCTCGGATAAGGAAATTCCTCCCGCCAAGACGCTAAGTTTAGAGGTTTAGACTGTCCTCCCGAATGCGGCGGATCTAAAAAAGACTTCTCCCTCCGGTTGAAATGACACGGTCATCTTAGCTTTGCGACGTGGCGTCTTTGCGGGAAACATTCCGATTTTTCTTTTTTGCGTTCCAAGCGGCTAAGTTAATCTCAAGCGAACGTCAAAATGGCCCGGCCCAATATCCGCCCATGTTCCAAGTCATCAACGGCCTGATTGATCTGCTCGAGCTTATAGCGATTGGTGATCAGCTCGTTCAACTTTAATTTGCCGTCACGGAACCAGCGCAGAAACATTGGGAAATCACGGTCGGGCTTGCAGTCGCCGCCGCTGGTGCGTTTGAACGAGCGATTGCCGATGAACCAGCTGGTATCGAGCAGCGCTTTGGCATCGGGAGGCGTGATGCCGACGAGCAACGCAGTTCCGCCTTGGCTGAGTCCTGAGAAACCTGGCCGCACGGAGCGCAGGATTTGCTCCTGCGTCAGCGGCAAGCCGATGGCGTCAATTGCATAGTCGACGCCACCGCCGGTAAGATCTTTGATCACCTGAACGGGGTCGAGATTTTTGGCATTGATGCCATGGGTGGCGCCCAGCCGCCGGGCGAAATCCAATTTCTCCGGGTGAACATCGACCGCAATAATCGGATATGCATCGACGACGGCGGCTGCCGAAATCGCGCAGAGGCCGATGCCGCCCGCGCCGAATACGGCGACCGATTGACTCGGCCGCACTTGCAGCGTATTGACGATCGCCCCCGCCCCGGTCATCACGGCGCAGCCGACAATCGACGTCACGTCGGTCGGCAGATCCTTTGGCATGCGTACGACGACCCGCTCCTGGGCGATCGTATATTCGGCCCAGGTGGCCGCCGAGTGCATGACACTCTTACCCTTCCAGTTTGCATTGTATTGAGCGCGCTCGTTGAGCGCATGCATTACCATCGGCTGGTTGGTGGTGGCGCTGTCGCGATCGACCCAGGTGGTGATCACATGATCGCCTTCCTTCACATGACGCACATCGCGCCCTCTGGCAACCACGACACCCGTGGACTCGTGGCCCAAGAGCGCCGGCAAACTCTGCCCCTTGCGCGCCGGCCGCTGCATGGTGTGCAACTGCGAGTGGCATACGCCGCTGGCGAACAGTTTCACCAAGACCTGATCCGGTCCAGGATCACCGAACTCTACTTCATCGACCACCAGCGGCTTTTTCGGTTCGACATAGATCGCCGCCCGCCCCTTCGTGCTCATGTCGCCTCCGTTCAGGTAATTCACGAGCGCCGCGCCAATGCGGATATTCTTCCGCAGGCAACGTCGCGTATGCAACGGTTATCTATGGCGAAAATACCAGATTGTCCAGAGCTAGGAGAGCATCGCCGCGGGGTTGCGACGACGAGAGGCGGCTAGCGCTGAACCACAAGAATGGGACGCACGGTGGACGCCGGTCAGAGTTTAATCCGCGAAACGGTGGCAATGTTTCGATAAATCAAAGAACCAACTTCAATGAGCGCAACCAAGAATTGACCTTCTCGAACCCGCGAAGTTCGTCGAGCTGGACCTTGCTCAACACCAGCTTGATCTCCCGCAGTTCCGCTTTGAGGCTTTGGTTTTCGTTCCGCAGATTCCCGGTCTCCACCGTCAACTCGATCACCCGGGTTTTTAGTCGGCTGATCTCGGCCTCAGGTCCGGGTGTGAGATCATGCAGCGCAATGACACTGTGCCCCGTGGACGAGTCCGGCTGCGACTTTGTAGTGGACGATCTCGCAGTAGCTTCCTCACGCTTGGCTTTTTGCTCCAACATAGAAGTTAACCCCCGTGGCAGCTTGGAGCAAAGTGTCGGCCAGCGGCAATGCCAAAATTTGGTTCTGGCAGCAAGGTAATCGAAGGCGCGATTTGCCAAAGCTGCGGAAAGTTTTTCGCACCCTTTGCTGCCGATTGCGCCGATCATGTAATTCTCGCTTTAGGATCGCCGGGGCGTACCGAATTGTACTTGCGATCGCGCGAGAGTTTTTTTGCCGACAACAATTTTGTGCAGCGCCCCCTGGGCAGCGCCGACCACAGCCTATCCCCTCGGCTTTTCGGCAAATTTAAGCTAGGAAGATATCCATGATTCCATACCGCGATGAAAATGAAACTCAACGCCGCGCCATCGCCACCGCAACGATTATCGCTTTAAACATTCTCAGTTGGCTGGTGGTGCAAGGGGCCGGCGCCGACCTTCCCCTGGCCAAGTCGGTCTGCAACCTCGGCCTCATCCCCGGCGAGCTCACCGGCTTAATCGCCCCGGGGCGCGGCTTTTCGATGGGAGAGGGCGTGGCTTGTTTGACCGATCCGGGACGTCAGACTTCCCATTTACTCACCTCGATGTTTCTCCACGGCGGCTGGATGCATCTAATCGGCAACATGTGGTTTCTGTGGATTTTCGGCAACAATGTCGAGGACTCCATGGGGCGGCTGCGTTTCATCGCGTTTTATTTGCTCACCGGCCTGGCGGCGGCGCTCGGACAAGTGATCGCCAGCCCTGCCTCGATCATTCCCATGGTTGGCGCCTCAGGCGCGATCAGCGGCGTGATGGGGGCGTATCTGGTTCTTTATCCACGGGTAAGGGTTTACGCGCTGGTGCCGATTTTCATATTCTTCACATCGATCGCCTTGCCCGCCTGGGCGATGATTGGCTACTGGTTTATCATTCAAGTGGTGAGCGGTTTGTTTTCTGTTGGCGACATGGGCGGAGTCGCTTTTTGGGCGCATGTCGGCGGTTTCGTCGCCGGCGTGGCGCTGATCAAACTTTTCGCCCGGCAGGAATACGTCGATGCCCACCGAGCACATCACTGGCGGCCGCAGAGGGTATGGAGAGCTAATTAAATCGTCGCACGCCCGGAGTATCCGTTCGGACGTTTTCAACATCCGAATGCCGGTCAGCGCTGGAACTAGCGCTTGTAAATCTTATCGATGAACCCGCTCTTGTCGAGTTCACGAACGATACTTTCATCAACCATGTCATCGAAGCGCAGCTGGGCGCCGGGCTTGCGCGCCGTCGCGATCGCTTCGCGGATTTGAATTTCGACGCCGGGCCGAGTCACCAGCGGCACCGCATCGTAGAGTTTAGAACTCGCCGTATAAGCCGATTCCAAATAGTCCTCGTTGGTCGTGCGGGCGTATTTGGACATGATCTTTTTGCTCTCGTCCTTGCGGGTTTTGACGAAGTGCACCGCTTCGATATGGGCCATGATCACCCTTCTGACGATGTCGCGGTTTTTTTGCAGATAGTCGCGCGTGGTCGCCGCGCAAATATAGGGAAACTCGAAGCGCTGTTTGAAATCCGCCGTGCTGATGAGAATCCGAAACGGCATCCCCTTGGTCAAGTGAACGATCCCCGGCGGCGACGGGAATCCGGCGATGCGCCCCGTGCGAAACGCCGCCGCCCTTTCGGACGAACCGCCGACTTGAAGGATCGGCACTTGTTTGTCCGGTTCCAAGTTCAAACCGCGCAGAAGCGCCCGCGCCGCCACATCGGACGCGCTCCCCAGACGGCTGATACCGACGCTCTTGCCTTTGAGTTCTTCGGCCGATTTTATCGATTCGTTGACGACCAATTCATAAGGCAGCGAATTGAGATAGCACGACACAAGGGCGATCTGCGCGCCCGCCAACACCGCGCTCGCCACCGCGCCTCCCGACACATTGGCGACGTGAACATCCCCAGCCAAGAGACTCGTTAAGCTGGTCGTCGTACTGGGAATGTAAAGCAGCTCGGAATCCACGCCGTATTTCTTGTAGAAACCTAGCTCCTGGGCGATAAACCACACCGAATTGCTGGTTTCCAAGGCGCTATGCGACAAACGAACTTTTTCCTGGGCGGCAGCATGATCGACGATGCCGACAACGACCCACAGTAGACCGACGATAATATTGATGGTTCGCGAAACCTTCATACGACCTCCGGTTAATTGTCAGTTCTTCCGCCCGGACCAAGCTGGTTTAGGGACTGGGGCGACGCATAACAAAATTCCATCACCGCCACGCCGCATCGGCGGGAATCACGTTTGTGCCAAAGCGGCGCTCCGGCGGCGCGGCCAGCCAAGGCTGAGTCTTTTCCGCATAGTATTTGAAGTGCGGCGTCTCGCGATGCGCCGCCAGCGCCGCCGCGTCGCGATAGACTTCATAGAAATAGAAGCGGTTGGCGTCGTCGCGGTCTTGAATCACATCGAAGCGCAGGCAGCCGGCCTCGTCCTTTTCCGAATGCTCGGCATCATAGCGCGCGACGTCGCGGAACTGCGCCACATGTTCAGGCTTAACCTGAATGGTTACGTGGAGAATCACCATCGGCACCTCCGTCGATAAATTCAGTTAGAAACTTAAGAGTTCCCGCCCCGCTTTGCCAAATTTTTAATTCTCCATTATCAATTCTCAATTCCTCAATCTTTACTGTCCCTACGGCCGAAATACGGCAAACACTTTGTCGGAATTGGTGATCCACGATTCCAGGAACACGGCTTGGTCTGGCTTACGTTTCAGCTCGGCCATCGCCCCCGCCAGGCAAAACCAATTGATCAGCTCGTGATGACCGCGGTCTTCAGCGTCGGCCAGTTGAGTGTTTTTCCAGATTTCCCAATCGCCCGCTTGCAGCGCGGCGAAATAACGCCGATCGGATTCGACATCGGGATACATGCGGCCATGCTTCGCGGTGAGGAAGGAATGGGACCAGCTTGAAGACGCGATCAAGGCAACCCGCCATGGGCTGTCGGCGAACGCCCGGGCCGTCGCCGCGCCGATTTGAAAACAGCGCCAGGGCTGCGGTCCCGGTGGATCTTCGTAGCCCGGAAATTTCGCCGCCGCCGACGGTGTCGGCGGCACGCCTTTGCTGGCGCTCAGGTAGCGCCCGTAGGCATTAGTGGTAAATGGCACCAAAGGGAACGTGAAACCTTGGCGGTCCCAGTCGAGAAACAGCACCGTGTTGGAAAAAGCATGGCCCAAGCCGTGATGCAGCGGTTTATACGCGTAAGGGATATCGAAGCCATGATCGATTAGATAAGATGCCAGGTGTTTCGCGCCGTCGCGATACCCGTGAATAACAAAGCCTTTGTCCTTGGGCTCATTCCAGGAATTTAAACCGCGCTGATTATCGCGCCACGGAAAGATTTCGACTTGATCATAAGCCAGTATCGAAAACGGTGGCACGCAGTCGGCTTGATAATTCTCATATTGGTCATCGCCCCAGACGACACAAAAGTCGGGCTTGAATTCGTTCAGCGCCCGCCGCGCCATGCGGAAACCTTCGATCATCTCTTGGCGATGGGCGTCCGAATGGGCTTTCCCTTCGTCATCGCTCCACTGCTCGCGCATCGCCGCCGGCCAATTTTTCAACTCGCGAAAACGCTCGGGCAGCGCTGGATCGGCTAGGCAGATCTTAATGCGGCGGCTGAGATTTCCCTGCGCCGTCAAACCGGGATAATGGGTGACCCCGAGACCAAGAATTTCGCCCATGTTTAACGCCTCGACGCCATCGGCTTGCTCCTCATTGCCGGCGGCGGTGTTCGTTGCCAACTCTAATCGCTCTGGTTGCTATTTCAACCCCAACGCGCGGTCCGATGTCGAAGTTCCGGCAAATCTGCTGGACATCCACCCGCGACATAGAGTAAAGCAACCCTCTAGTCAATATGATGATCGTGTTGCTCATCATCCACGGGTTGCTCGCGGTTGGCCTACTCGGTGCGATCACGCACCAAGCCATTGGCGCGTGGCTGCCGGCGCGCCCAGGCGCGGATTCTTTCATCGGCCGCATGCGCTCGGTGTCGGCCCCCGCTTACGTCACCGCGGTCGTCGTTCTCTTTATCGCCACCGCGCTTCTCGGTGGCATCATCTACCCCACCTATCGATTGAATGTGAGAATCGTCCTGGAACAATATGAACTGCACAAAGCCAACGGAGTTTTCGAATTGAAGGAGCATCTAGTCGCCGTCGGCATGGGCATGCTACCGGCCTACTGGTATCTGTGGCGCCAACCGCTCTCGGAGCAACTTGCCCAGAGCCGCAAGGTCGTCACGGCGATCCTGGCGTTTATCGTCTGGTGGGGCTTCCTCGTTGGCCATATCCTCAACAACATCCGAGGCTTCGAAGTATGATATTGGTTCGATCCACCCCGACTTTTGTCATTGTCTTCGCCGTTGCTTTCGCCTCGCTTTACCTGCTTGCGGTTCAAAACAATTGGGCGCTGTTCACCTACCACCCGGCGCTTGAAAGTTTCGGGCTGTACGTCGAAAAAACTAAAGACGGCCCGGCCATGTATTGGTACGGTTGGATCGCCACTGCCGCGATCGGCGCATTCGCCATTGCGACCCTTGCCTCCTACCTGCCCAACGCGGTCACCGGTCGTATCAGGCCCATGTGGTCGTGGTTGATCCCGTTCCTCGTCATGGTAAATTTCGCGTACCTATTGAGGACTTTCTTCTTGCGATAAAACGCTTGGACCTTGCCGGTTGAAAATGAGGACGTTTATGAAATTTTGCGGCGATCGCGCCGGCATTGCAGCGAGGCTGTTGGTCTATTCGCTGTTAGCGCTCTGCACCGCGGTCTGGGCGGGCGGCGAAAACGGTCCGGATGATCACGATCACGATGACGGACCCAATTATTTCGGCTTCGTTAAGGATACCGCGGGCAAAACGATCCGCGACGCCAAAGTCACCGCCGACATTAAAGGCCGGCCGTCGGTGGTCGCGCGCACGAACGCCGCCGGCGCCTACCGCATACCCGGCTTCGGCAAAAATATCTCGCCCACCAATGTGACGATTTCCTGCGCCAAAGAAGGTTATAAACAAACCAAAACCTTGCTCAAAACCCGGCCGAGCAAGACCCCGCCCATCGCCATCGAAATCGAATGCACCATGAAGCAGGTCGGAGCGAAGTAGTTTTACTTCCGCTAAAATAAAACCCGAACTGCTCCATGTCCCCGTCCCCAACCGTAATTCCCGCGCAGCAGGAAATTCAGGCCGTCTGTTTTTTTAAGAGTTGGCTCACCTTGCCGCTCGTCCTCGCATTCTGCACGATCACTGGATTTGAAACCGCCGCGCAATCCATCGCGCTGCGCTACGGCCAAGCGATTTCCGCGGCCAAGAGCATCTTCTCGCTGCCGATTTTCGTTGGCGAGCGCGAAGGCTTTTTTCGCCGAGCCGGTTTGAATTTCAAAATCATCATCCCAATACCCGGCGGGTCGGACAAGATGATCGACGCGCTCCATGACGACACCGTCGACATAACCCATGTCGCCGTGCCCTTTTTGATTCGCGCCGCGCTCAACGGTTCCGACGCGGTCGCCATCGCCGCTGAGTTCACCAACCCGATCTACAGCCTGGTGGTCAAACCGGAAATCAAAACCTTCGCCGATCTCAAAGGCAAACTGATCGGCTTGGCTGATGAGGCTGGAACCATTTCGATTTCGACACGCAGACTACTCGCGATGCATGGTGTCAATAGCGGCGACTTTCGCGTCAAAACCATTGAAGGCACGCCGACGCGCTGGAATTGCCTTAAGCGGGGTGAGTGCGACGCAGTCCCACTTGGCCAGCCTCAGGACTTGATCGCGCAAAAAGAAGGATTCCGCGTCCTCGGCATTTCCAACGACGCGGTTCCGGACTTTCTCTATACAGTGACGGCAGCGCGCCGCTCCTGGGCCGAGAAAAATCGTGAAACTAGCGTGCGTTACCTGCGCGGCCTGAGCGCGACCTTCAAATTCATCCGCAATCCGGCAAACCGCAAGGCGGTCATCAAAACCATCCTCGAAACCACCGATACCCCCGCCGACATTGCCGAGAAAACCCTCGCGCTGTTTTTCGAACCGGAGAAAAATGTCCTACCGATCCAAGGCGAGGTCAATGTCAAAGGGCTGTCTCAAGTCATCGCGTTCATGAATGAAGCCGGATTGCTGAAGCAGCCCCTGCCCGCAGCCGAGCGCTTCGTCGAACTCAAGTACCTTCAGGCCGCCGGCGTAAAGTAGAAACTGATATCCGGTTTTTGCCTGCTTTGAATCTTGGCGCGAGCCGAATCATCTGTGTGAGCGAATTGGAGCCGCACGAGAACTTAGCTGTTGCACGACACAAAGCAGCTGTAGTAGACCTACCGCCAATCAGGAATGCCGTGATCACGCGGGAAGTCTTTCGCGAAGCCATCGTCCTCTCGATGCGGAGCGCCGCGCATGAACGATAAGACATTTTTCACAGCTCTCTGTTCGTTGCGCGATAATCGCCGCGCCGGCTTTCGCCGTGAGCTGACGATCTCCGAGCCCGGCGTCCAGGGCATGCTCGACTTTTTGTCCGAGACCATTCCCGAAGCCAAAAAGCCACACCAGCGCAGTTTTTTAACGACCGCTTGGTCAAACTGTTGGATGCAGTTAAATGACGAAGATTATTTTTCACCACGAAGGACACGAAGACCACGAAGTTCGGAATTTTGATTTTCCGAAACCTTCGTGTCCTTCGTGATCTTCGTGGTGAGATCGCATTCTCATCAACCACGACAATCTAGTTATGGAGGAGTAAACCATGAGCAAAATAACCGCCATCGATGCCGACGGTCATGTCATCGAGAAGGAAAGTGAAATCCGCAAACACTTGAAGGCGCCGTGGAATCTACGCACGACGCCCCTGCGGCCGGGCGACCAGCCTTGGGATAACTACATGTTCGGCCGCTTTGTCACCGAAATGACTTGGAGCAAGCTGTCGGCGCGCGAACAGGTCGGTAAATGGCACGACATTCTCGACGAGCATGGGATCGAGACCGCGGTCTGTTTTCCCACCGGCTCGGGAAGCGTAGTCCGCCTTCAAGAGCTCCATTTTCAAATCGCCGTGGCGCGCGCCTGCAACGATCATTTCGCCGCCGACTACAATGCCCACTCCAAGCGGATCAAATGCGTCGGCGTGCTGCCGCTGCGCTCGCCGCAGGCGGCGGCGGAGGAGTTGGAGCGCGCGGTGAAGGAATTGGGCATTACCGCCTTCGAAATTCTGCCGGTCGGTTTGCCCTTGGCGCTCGGCGATCCATTCTATGATCCCGTCTATGCGGCCGCCGAACGATGCGGCGCGGTGCTCGGCATCCACGGCACACGCAGCTGGTCGCGCGAGCTTGGCGCCGAGGGACTCAACACGTTTGCCGAAGTGCACGCCTACGCGTTTACCGCGGGCATCTTGCTCCAGTTCACCAGCATGATCTGCCAAGGCGTACCGGTGCGTTTTCCCAAACTGCGCTTCGCTTTCCTGGAAATCGGCGCCACTTGGTTGCCCTATTACTTAGACCGGCTCGACGAGCACTGGGAGAAACGCGCCGAGGTCGAAATGCCGCTGCTCAAAGAAAAGCCCAGCGCATTAGTGCGCAAGTCGGAGGTATATTTCAGCATCGAGCCTGGCGAGTCGCAATTGCCCGCGACTATCGACTATGTCGGCGCCGACCATTTTGTCTGGGCGTCGGACATTCCACACTGGGACAGCGAGTTTCCCGGCAACTTGGAACATCTGCGCAACCATGCGGTGCTGTCCGAAGCCGTGAAAGAGAAAATCCTTTACAAAAACGCCAAGCGGCTGTTTAGTTTGTAGATTCTTCCGGGTTTCTTGCAAAGAGATGTTTACCACAGAGTGTTCATGAGCTTACGCTCGTCTACAGAGTATGAAATTGCACGGCACCCCCCCCACAGGTTGTTTCATCGAACCGTCATGCCGGCGGAGGCCGGCATCCAAGGAAGGGAGGGGATGGATACCGGCTTTCGCCGGTATGACGAAACCTTCGTGCCAAATCGTCGCCTGGATCCTACCTGCAGATTTATTTTCGAAGGAGGCACAGAGTTCGCAGAGTTTGGAGTAATTCCTTATCAAGTATATTTTACTCCGCGTCCTCTGCGGTCATGAGAAAAAATTGATTTATCGTAATCTGGATTGATCCTACGCCTCGGCGTTTTTTCTTTTTTGGAAAAAACTCATCTTTGCCGTAATTATTCGGATGCGAAACTTTGAACCGCTGTTGAGCGGCTCAAAACTGGCCGATTTTCTCTTCTACACGACGTGTTTCTCCCTTTTCTCTACGCAGGCTGCACCACCACTGCTTTTCTCCAGCATAGCCGCATCCACACTCGGATGTTGTAGGTGAGACACGCCCAGAGCGCTTCCATCCCCACCTTGGCTAACCCGCGCACGCTGAACTGGCGTAGCCCAAACTTCGCCTTGATCCACAGATTGGGCGTCTCGGCCACCTGGGCTCTGGTTTTGTAGATCTCGCGCGCTCGTTGTGTCTCCATCTTCTGACGAAACTCGGCCACTTCGGCCAACTCTTCGCTGCGATGCACCGACCGCCCCGTCACTCGATTCCCAGGACAACACTGGCTCTTCATCGGACATCCCTGGCAGTCCGATCTCTGCGCTCGATACCGGTAGCTCAGCTGCAGGTGGCGCTCTTCTTTGCCTTCATACTTCAGGATCTTTCCCTGCGGACAACGATAACTATTGCTCTGAGCATCGTAGATAAACTGGGAGCTTTGATACTCGGCGCTCACGCCGCGGTTGTCATAGGAACTCTGTCCCTTGCCCACCTCATCGACACACGGCGCGATGTACTCGATTTCGCGCTCCTTCATCGCCACGATCGTCTCTTTACTGACATAGCCGCCGTCGGTGACCACTTCTTTGGGAGTCTCGCCTTGGTTCTGTAGCACTCGGTCAATCCCAGGCGCCAATTGCTCGAAGTCATTGCCCGCTTGCACCACTCCCACCGCCACCACCACACCGTTCTTTGCATCGGTGTCAATCTGCACATTGTAGCTCGGCGCATACCCACTCCCAGGCTGTTTCATCACTCGCGCTTGGGGATCGCTCGTGCTCACTCGTCTTTGCTCTTTGTCCTTGTCTTGTTTTTCCTGTTGCTCAAATTCCTTGAGCGCTTGCTCTAGCCGCTCCTGGCGCTCGCGGGCCGCTCGCTGGCGTGCCTTGGCCATGCGCCGGCTGGTTTCCTCTTCGCTCTGCGCTTGGAGCGCGGCCACTTGCTCCTTGGCTTCGTTGAGCGCTTTTTCGACTCGCTCTTGGCGACGAAAACTATCCGCTGCTGCCTTGGCTCTGATCTTGGTCCCGTCCTGCATCACTCGTTCCAGCGTGATCAATCCATCGGTACTCAGTAGCCCCAAGGCCTGCACAAACAGCCCATTGAGCGCCTTGTCGTGCTTGACCCGAAAGTCCGATAGCGTATGGGCATTGACCACTCTTGATCCCGTCAGCCACTGGTAGGCTGGCTCCCATTCACATAACTCTTCGATCGCTCGCGCTGATCCGACTCCTTTGCTGTACCCATACACCCACAGGCTGATCAGTAACCGCGGCTCCCATCCCGGCCGTCCCGCTTGGCCTTCTACCGCTCGTGCCTCTTGCTGGTATGCGCTTAAATCAAGACGCCCGATAAACTCCCACACCGCCCGGGCTGGATGGTCGGCCCCGATCAGCCGCTCGACATCGATCTGCCGCCAACACAGCTGCTCGCGGTCGATCACTTCGTAACGCGGCTTGCCCATCCTGGCCGCCGACCTCTGCTTGGCTTGCGCTTCACTTCCAACCGCCGATTCACATCCGGGTAACCTTTCCTGTTCTATCCCCACTCTTCCCTCTCCTCCTCCGCTTCGGTTCCTGTGCGACTCTGATTATAAAACCTCGGCTCTTGCTCTGAACTTCACTATGCTCCTATATATACTACGAACATGAGCCGCTGGAGATTTTTTCTCACGCCCTGCGCCTCCGCGGTACAATTTCCGAGCTCTGATTCAAGAAACGCCTGAAGACCCCAAATTACTGTGCCAGCATTTTCTTGGCGCGCTCGACGACGTCCGGCGGAGAATCGAAGATTTCTTTGACCAGCGATTCAAGCTCTTCTCCGGAAGTCACCTCGACATCCATTCGGCCTTTTTTCGCTTCCGCCAACGCTTCGGGATCGCTCATGGTCTTGAGAAATGCCTCTCGCAAAATTTTCACTCGTTCCGCTGGAGTCCCCGGCGTCACCATAATCGGACGGCCAAAATCTCCCGAGGCCAGTAGAATTTGCGACACACGGCGGCTGTTCGCCGGGACTTTATACTGCTCGAAAATCTCGTTAAGCGTCGGCGCATCCGCTGCGTTTGAATCCCGCTTGCGCGCGGTCTGGACGAGGTGGCGGTCAAAATTCTTTTTGTGCCACGAGTCGAAGGGCTCGCGGCCAAAATGCGCGGAGAGACTATGGGCGCGGCAAACCACTTCGCCCTTCTCCACCGCGATATCGATCTCACTGCCGCCGGCGTATCCCAACACGCTGTTGAACTTCGCGCCAACGGTGTCTTCGAGAATCTTCGAAAGAATATAATCGGTGCTGGCTGTCCCCGTGCTGCCGCACTTGGGCGGCTCCTTAGCCTTGATTACATCCGCGATGGATTTGTACGGCGCATCGGCACGCATGTAAAAGATGTTCGATTCGACCGCCGGAGAACCGATGAAATGGAATTTGCGCAAATCATATTGCGCTTCGGCGCGACCGACGAACTGGTCGACATAGATACCGTTGAGAGGCATACCAAGGGTGAGACCGTCGGGCTTGGCCACTTTGTACACGTGGTTGGCGGCGATCACCGAGCCGGCACCCGCCATGATCTGAACGACCATTTCCGGCTGTCCCGGAATATGCTTGACCATATGTCTGGAAAGAAGGCGAGCCCATCGGTCATAAAACCCACCAGCCGTCGAGCCGACCACGATGCGGATCGTTTTACCCTTGTAGAACGGTTCGGATTGCGCCCGGAGATCCGGCGCAAAGGCGAGAAATAAACTTACCAAACCGAGAATTGATGGTAACCCAAGAATACGCTGATTCATGACCGACTCCTTTCCCTGGCCCGATCGTCTAGAGTAGTTAACGTCAGTCGACTCGGAGTGGCATCGTCATTCGAATTGGCCCCTTGCTATCGCAGCCTCTTGGTTTTGTCCAGGGTCGAGACTTGCGCCAGCTATGTGCCGCCGTCGAACTGCGAGCGTCGTCGCTCCGGTAGGATCGGAAAGGCTGGCGATGATTTCCGCCGGCACGGCTTGAGCTTTGATGTCTCCGGCGCGCTCGGGATGGGGCGCGACCCAGACGCGCTTCTCAAAACCGTCTACGGCGAGCTCACCTGCCTTGAGAATCCGGTGGCGCACCGTGAAGCTCGAGCGCCCCCACTCGCTCACCTCGCTTTCGACGACGATGTCGTCGTCGAAGCGGCAGGGCATGACAAAGCGCGCGCCAACCTCGACCACCGGCATGCCGACGATGCGGTATTTCTTGCGCAACGCTAGAGGCGTCAAGCCGGTGCGCTCGAAGAGCCAGGCCGTGCTCGTGTCGAAGATAATCAGATACTGGGGATAAAAAACTATGCCGGCGGGATCGCACTGTCCCCACTCGATGCGCAAGTTGCGGCGGTTCACTAGCATTGTCCAACCGAAATCTTATCTGTGAATCGAAAGTTTTTTCTCGCGCCAAGTCCGGTCCAATTGGATTCGGATATGCCTCCCGCAAAGGCGCAAAGACGCCAAGTCCGGAATTTTTGTCATTTCGACCGCAGGGAGAAATCTAGTTAGATCCCTCGCATTCACTCGGGATGACGGGCATTGATCCGTCACCTTTGCGCCTTAGCGCCTTTGCGGGAAATCTTCCGGCTTTTTTTGCGCTCTTTGCGCTCTTTGCGGCCATTCTTCTTTTCAGCGCTTACGCCGAACAAATGATATTGATCACAGCCTGGCGTTTTTCGACGTTGACCGCTTTGAGGCCGCGCTCGAGCGCCGGTATCACGTCGCTCGCCTCGGTGACTTTTTCGCCGTAACCGTCGGCGACTTCCACCGCTTTTTGGTAATTCGAAATGCTGTCCAAGAAGGTAATCGGCTGCTTTTGACTCTTTGCAGCGTAGCCGTCCTTGGTCATGTCGACGGTGGCGCGACGCACCGCCTGCCAGCGCTGGTTGTTGAACAGCACGGTCAATACCGGTAAATCCTGCTCGGCACCGACATAGTGCGCCGAAATCGGATTGCCGAACATATACGAACCGTCGCCATGGGTGCCAATCACCAATCGGTCGCGGGCGGCGAGCTTGGCGCCGAGCGCGCAGCCCAAGCCATGGCCGAGCCCGGAAGCGGCGCCGGCGTTAAACATGGTCGCCGGCTGAGAGAAGTCGATATACTCCGGCGATAGCGGCGACTCTTTGATGACGATGGTGTCTTTGGATTTGATTTGATCGATACAGTGGGTGATCCAGGCGGGATGGATCGGCGACTGACCTTTGACTTCGGCAAGCTTCTTACTCCAGCCGTCGCGCAGCGCGCGCCAGCTCACCGCCAACTCCGCCCGGCGTTTATCGATGCGCAGTTTCGCCCGCGCTTCATGCTCGGCCATGGATTCGTTCAATACCTGCAATCCCTCGGCGGTGCCGCAGGCAAGCGCGATGTCGCAGGGGTGGCCGCGCACCGGCACGTAACCGTGCAGCGGATCGGGAGCCATGTGAATGACTTTCGCGTCATCGCGCACTTTGTCGGTCGCCGGCAACCAAGGCACGGCGATATCGATGGCCAGGATAACATCCGCCCTCTGGAGCAACGGCTTTAACTCATAACCCAAATTCATCGGATGACTGCTCGCAATCGACATGTAGCGGTTGCGGTACTGGACCACCGGAATCGCGTAACGCTCGGCGAACTCGCTGAGCGCCGACCACGACTTAGGGTCCCGCCCGGCGCAGTTGGTGATGATCAACGGATGTTCGGCCGCGGCCAACAGCGCCGCGACTTCTTCGACTGCAGCGCCATTGGGAGAGGTCGGCGCAGCGGCATGTTGGCGCGACGGCGTCGTGTAGGTGAACTCGCCCATCTTATGCGCCAGCACCTCGCGCGGCAGCGACAGATAGACCGGCCCCATCGGCTCGCTCTTGGCGATGCTCAGCGCCCGGTCGACCACGGTTTCCAGTTGCTCGCCATTGCGCAGTTCGTAATCCCATTTCACCGATTCGCGCAACATGCCGGCCTGGTCGAACATCTCCTGGGTCCAGTGAATATCAAGACTACGATGGCCGTCCAAGCCATCTTCGTTGGTCGGCGTGCGCCCGGCGGTAAACAGCATCGGCACATGGCCGCGGGCGGCGTTGAGCAAGCCATTCATGCCGTTGGCGGTGCCGACATTGACATGCACCATCACCGCCTGCGGCTTTCCGGTGACCAGAAAATAGCCGATCGCCATGTGCATGGCGGTATTCTCATGGGGACAGGTGATCGCCGTCGGCACTCGGGTTTCCAACACCTGCGCCTTGGCCAGCGATTCGACCACCGGCGCGAAGTCAGTGCCGGCGTTGGCGAACCAGTAGTCGACGCCGCGGTCGGCGAGCAACGCCAGGTAAGCGTCGGAAACGGTAACGTTATTGAGTGTAATCTTAGCCATGAGCCAAGCCCCTTTCTGGGAATCCTGCCAATTCTTACGGCAGGTGGTGGTCGATTTGCAAAAGCTTTTCGCTGCTCACAAAAAGCATCGGGAAAAACGTAGCGATGGAAAACGTCCCCAAAAATGCGACGGAGCCTTCACAGTGTAAAGACTCCGCCGCTCAACTGACCGCGCTCTAATTCGCGGCGATGGAATGCCGAATGGTTACTTCGCCAGCGGATCGGGCCGCAATTGGAAATGCACGGCCATCGGCTTGGCGCCTCTGCCGGTCTCTTTGAACCACGGCACACGGTCGCCAGTTGCGCTCCACAGTCCGCGTCCCTTCCAACCGGCTTTGGGATCATCGATACGGCCATCGAATCCTTTGGCGTAAAAACCTATCGGATAGGGCACGCGCAAGTTAATCATCTTGCCGTCTTTGTAGGCGATCAACCCGTCGTTCAAATTACCTGTGGACATCGGCACATCATCGCCGAGGCCGAAAGTATTGTGCTGGTCGACCCAGGTGTAATAGCTCGACTCAGCGCTATTCTCGCCCAGACCTTTGAAGCCGGGGCCGGGATATTGATAGAACGACCAGCCCTCGGGACAGTGATCGCCGGTGGCCTTCGGGCCGTTAAGCGGACCTTTGCATTTGCGCCGGTCGAAGCTGCCTAAGTGGCCGCTCGCTAGCGAGACCCAGACGACACCCTGTGAATCGATGTCGCCGCCGCGCGGTCCGAAACCGGGCAGCGGCACGTTGTAGATTTCCGCTAGCGCGGTCTCATTGGGATTGCTGCCGGGAATGAGCCGCACCACCGCGCCGGGATTGCTGCGGAAGGTTCCCCAGATCGAGCCATCCACTGGACTCGGCATGACGGCGTAGAAGCCGGCGACGATGCGTTTGTCTTTTTTGGGATCCACCGGCTGATTGGGCTCGACATATTCATCGCGTTTGCCGTTGCCGTTGGTATCGAGAATCAGTGGCGTCCAGCCTTGCGCCTTCACATAATCGCCGGTTTCTTCCCATAACTTGGTATTGATCCAACCCACCACCGAGCCGCCGCCGCTGGTCCACAGCGTCTCGTTGGCGTCGTAACCGAACTGCAAATGATGCGTCTGAAAACAGGTATCAAAGAATGTGTACTGTCCGGTCTTGGGATCGAGCATCGTCACATGTCGGTTGGTGCGTTCAATGGGAAACACCTTGGCGGAGGGATGATCCGAGCCCTTCTTGCAATAACTTGGGTTGTCGGCGCCGCGCACCGCCGCCGCGAACCATACTCGTCCTTTGCGGTCGAACATGGCGTTATGATTGTTCGCCTTGGTGTCCCAAAGCTTCTCATTGCCCCAATAAGGCGACGGTTGCATGAGCGTAGCGCTCGCCGCATGGCCGGGTCCCAACGCCTCGGGCGTGTTGGTATCCCGCACCGGCAACACCAGATTGGTCGTCGAATGGGTTTTCGGATTGAGCACCGGCACCATGTCGGTGCTGTACTCGGCGGAACCGTACAACGGGCCGTAGGCATTGACGGTTGGGTACCGCCGGTCTGAAGCGATCAAGTCATGCAAGTATTTTTTTTCATTGGACCAATCCCAGGTCGTCACCACGATATTGCGCTCCACGCCCTGCGGCCGTTGCGGCTTGGTGTGGGGCAGTTCGCCCTTGGCGATGCGGTCGGTCCAGTCGGCGAAATACTCCATCGGCGCCGCGCCCATCTGCGTGACCAGTGTATTGAACATCGACTCGCCGGATTGTCCCGACTGAATGCGGCGAAACCAAGCTTCGACGGAGTTGCTGAACTTCCCCATCGGATAAGGGCACATTGTTCGGGAACGTGCGCGTCGACAACTGTCCCAACTGGTGGCAGCCAATGCAGCCGTTGCTCTTCATCGAGTTCAACCATTCGGTCTGCGTGATTTTTTCCGGAATGTTGCCCTTGCCGCCAAACTGGCTTTTATCCGGAATCTTCATCATCGAGTACCAATAATCGCCGGATAATACTTCGCCGCGGCAGTTTCATTAGGCGCTAGCACTGCCTTCAGATTGAGAATCTTACCCGGCGCCGACTTGATCTTCGGCGAATCGACCAAGCCATAGCCGCGCACCCAAATGTTATAGGTGGCCTTGGGCAAATCCGGCAACAGATAACGCCCGCCGTCGTCGGTCACTACCATTCTAGCGAACCGGGTCGGCAGATCGTTGGTTTCCGCGATCACCCAGACGCCCGCTTCCGGCCCCTTGGCGCTGCTCACCACGCCGCCGACGTCATCATTGTCGATCTGCACGGTGACAGACTGCTGGCTGCTCAACTGCACCGGATAGGCCCACAGTAGCGCTGCAAGACCAAGGGCCAGCAATCCAAAACTCGATAATCTTCTTGCTCTCATACCAACTCTCCTCTGTTCAAGCTTGAATCCCCGTTGAACCGCCGAATAATTCCGTCCTTGCATCCGACAACCCAACTTAACTCCTTGTGAATTTTCTTACCTCGCAGCAGATCACTTCGCCAATGGATCGGGGCGCAATGGAACGTCACGTCCTTAAGCCACATGCCGTTGCTGCTTTCCGTATGAAACGGTTTCCGTGTTCCGGTGCTAGCCCACGGACCGTTCCCTTTCCAGCCGGCGGTGGGACCATCGATGCCCCTCTCGTCCACCAGCGATCCCTAGATAAAGATGATGGTCGAAACATGGAAAGCGTCAGAAGAGTAACCGAAACGCCGTTTGCGAGTCAATCGAAACCGGCGACGCTGCAAACCACCGGCGTACGAGAACTAAATGGTCTCGGCGATGTAAAGCCCGCCGTGGCTTTTACTGGTTTGAAGCGGCGCCACCGCGGCGCGAAATGATTTGTACGACTCGGTGCCACGCCACCGTGCCAGATGCTCTTTGCTTTCCCAGCGCAAAATAACAATCACTGCCGACGGATCGTCGTCGCTGCATAAGATATGTCCGCCGGTCGAGCCCGCCGATTTACAACCCAACACCGCGTCGCGGTAAATCTTGACGTACTCTGCCCGTTTCGCCGGCTCCACTGTCTGAAACCGCATCTCGTAAACCATGATGCCTCCTTTGTTTCCCCCATAACCGTCGCGACCGATCGCTTGGACCTTGAGACGCCATTCGGTTGCCTGCCAAGTTCATTTCCACCATAATGACGCTGGGCAAAAATTATCGATGCAAACGTTACAATCTCGTCACGGCGCCCCTTTCAATAGATTCATTTAACATGCGCCGGTTTTCCTTCAATCCCGCCGCGACCGTTTTACTCGCTCTTGCGGTCATTTACGGTGCCATCGTCGGTACCGGCTACGACGGGGAACCGGCTTTGCGCGGCGATGCTTGGTACTACTACCTCACCGCGGATTCGTTACTGCAGGATCATGACTTCGATCTTGCCAATCAACTCCCCGGCCAACCGGAAGCAACATTCAGGCGAAATTGCGTTGGACCGCAACGGCCATTTCGTTCCGAAGCACAACATCGTCCTGGCGATTCTGTCATTGCCGCTGGTCGCGCTCTGGGGCAGAGAGGGCGCGGTCATTTTCAACCTGCTGCAGCTGCTGCTGTGCTTGCACGCCCTCAATCTATGGATCACTCCTTACAGCTCGCCGGGTGCCGCTTCCGTGGCGACATTTCTCGTCGGCGTGGCGTCGTTCGCGCCGCACTATGTTTACAATTATTCCCAAGACATTCTTGCCACCGCGTTCCTGCTGGGCGCTTTTATCTGCCTCGATCGCCGTAGCGATCGCCGGATCGGGCTGCTTTTAGCCGGCGTTTCATTCGGCATCGCTTGCGTTGCCAAATTTCCCTACCTCGTAGTGCTGCCGGCATTGATGTTTCTGCTGCCAGCGAAACCCTTGCGCTGGGTCTATTTCGGCGTTGGATTCGCCGGTCCGGTCGCGCTCTTGCTGGGGTATAACAGCGCAATGTTTGGCCATCCGCTGGTGACTTCCTACGACCGCATCGCCATCTTCGAGGCAGGCGCATGGCATGTAGCGACCCACCGCGGCGACTTCTCGGCGGCGATCTTTCCACGTGGTCTGGTCGGGCAACTACTGGACCGTCGGCATGGCTTGCTCTGGACAAGTCCGATTACCGTGCCGTCGCTGGTGGGACTTGTCTACTTGGTGCGGATACGGTGGCGTCTTGGCGCCGCTCTCGGCGCATCCATTTTGTTACTTTACGGCTTTTTCGCCGCGTATCGCTTCTGGGACACTAGCCACTACGGCAATCGTTTTCTGTTCCCGGTAATTATCCTCAGCGGTCTGCCATTGGCCCTGCTGTTGGAGCAAACTGTTCAATGGTGGCGCGGACGGACTCTTCAACGGCCGGCACCGGCCGACTCCTCTCCAGCCGCAACTTCAAACCTTTCTTCTCAATGAACACCTGGCTGCAGTCTTTGCGCTTGACGAGCTCACCGATGAGCTGGACCAGCGGTTGCGTCGCGCTCAGATATTCCTGCGGTGCGCCGGCGGCGAGCATGGCATCGACGGCGGGGTCGCCGGCGATGACGCGCAGGACTAATTCCTCGTCGGAAACGTTCAGCCGCCGATTTTGCGCCGCACTTCTGCCAGCGACAAGTCCGGCACGGACCAGTTAGCCCACTCTTTGGCGCGCGGCCGGCTGAGAATCTTGTCCTTGACGCTGGCGTCCATCACCGTCGGCGCTTCCTTGCCCCAGTAGCCCAGCGCGTATTGAATCGCCTGGTCGGTGACCTCTTTGTAGCGCTCGCCGGTGATCACGTTGATCGCCGCCTGGCTGCCGACGAACTGCGCCAGCGGCGTCACCATGATCGGATAGCCGAACTCGGCGCGCACCCTGCCGCATTCCTCGAGCGTTTCCTCGATCCGGTTCGCCATGCCCAACTTGGTCAACTGAAAGCGCAGATTGGAGATCATGCCGCCGGGCACTTGATGCAAATACTGCGCATGATCGTACTCGCGCTGCGCGCCCACTGGGTGGCCTTCGAGCTTGGCGATGGTCGTGAAATGTCTTTCCACCGGCTTGACCGCTTCCAAGTCGATTTGCGGTTTGAACCCGAGCGCTTGAGCATTGCGCGCCACGTTGAAAATCGATGGCTGGCCGGAACCGTTGGCCAGCGGCGGCACGCCGGTGTGAAAGGTGTCGACGCCGAGCTTCATCGCCTCGAGATAATTGAACGGCGCCATGCCGTTGTTGCAGTGGGCGTGAAATTCCAGCGGAATGGCGCCGATATTTTGCTTGATCAGCGGAATCAACGTCCGTGTTCGATCCGGGGTCAGCAGCCCGGCAACGTCCTTGAAACAAATCCGATACGGCATGATCGCAGCCGCCTGGCGCGCCCGGGTCGCGAAGTATTCATCGGTATGGCGCGGCGACACGGAATAGATGATGTTGATGATCACCTCCATGCCGAGCTTTTGCAGCGCGGCAATCTCTAGCGCGGCGGCATCGTAATCGTTCCACGGATCGGACGAACGCGTCAGCGTGATGCCATGGGCCACCACCCGCTCGATCATCAATAGGCGCACCGAACGCGGGATTTTCTCGAAACCCGACGCCAGCCCGCCATGGTAGCGCAGGCGCGTGCGGCGGAATTTCTTGGCGCCCTCGCCCATCCAGGTCCAGGGATTTTCCTTATGCTCCTTGACGTACTTGATGTAGCCGGCGAAACCGAAGAACTCCATGGACTCAAAACCACAGCGGTCCATCTGCTCGGCGATCGCCAGCATGGCGCCGGTGCGCATGCCCAACGCCCACAAACTCAAGGAGCCATCGCGGACCGTCGTATCGACAAAACGAATTTCCTTCATCGCGCGCTTCGCTTTCCTTATCTTGAAAATCCCAGCTGCAAGTGTGTAGCCGATCAGTTTGAGACCGGCATGAACGTGCCGGGCGCCTGCCCGATCCATTGCATCATCGCCGCCACCAGGCCGACCGTGGCCGCATCGGTATTTCGATCCAATAAGAAATGATCCAAACCGATCTCGGCAACGCTGATGCCGCCCGGGAAAATCATATCGGGGAGCAAAAGAATGCCGTCATTGGGGCCATACCTGGACAAGGGTTTGAATCCAACCCGAGCCCAGGACGACAAATCACCCGAGAGCGGGATGCCGAAGTAGTTCACGACCATGATGTGGTCGGGGAGGCGAAATCGTCTAAAGCGGCGCCGGCTCCGCTCGGTCGTCAAACTTTCCATGCCGGCCGGATCGACCGCGCCGATCAGGCTCTCCGCGTCGGACAGCGCCTTCTCGTCGGCAAGCGGCGTTCCTTGCAGGGCGCCGACCACATTGACCCAGCCGGCGACATGGCGCGACCGCACCGGTCCCAGCTGCGTCAAGGCGAGCGCCACTTCGGGTCCGGATTTGCTCGCGCTGACGAGAATCAAACGCCGCCCGCTCGACGTCCGTGACACGATCGCGGCGGCGACAATCTCCGCGTTGGCCTCGACGGCGCCGTCTTCCACCGTCTCGACGAAATGCACCGCCATGCCGGCTTTCTCCAACGCCTTTTTGGGCACGGCGAGATCCGAGCCGATCAACGGCACTCTCTTATAAAGATATGTCGGCACGAACATCACCTCGTACTGGGCCGCAACCGCCGGCAGTTTCAAGTGGCCTTGGGCAAAGGCGCGGCGGTTCTCGCTGAACACACGTCTGAATTGCCGATTGTCGGGCATCTCGGCGACGCGGTCGGCGAAATACGCCGCGGCGAAATCGACGGAAAATTCATCGCTCAGACGCTTGAGCTCGGCGCGGTCGGGTAGCAGTCCGGAAGGGTTCTGGTAGAGTTTGGCGATTCGCTGGTCGAGCACCGGGTCGGTGCGGCGGCCGGAAAGATAGCTCGCCAGATAATACTGCGCTACTTCGGCATCGACTCGGGTGTCGAAACTCTGTCCGCCGACCAGGCCGTGCACGGGAAGACCGGCGCAAGCGGCCAACGAGATCGCCGTGAGCATCGCGACGATCGATTGATTGAAATTGAAATATCGCCCGGCAAATCCGCAGCGATCTCGACATGACGCCAGTCTTCGAAATCGAGTCGACAACTTTACGACCTTGCGTGTTTGCGCGGGAGATTCCGAATTGCACCGGCGGCTCCGCCGCGGCATGTCAAGTTCTGACCATCTCATGGGTTGAATTCCGCTTGCCGCACAAAGCTGCGATGCCCCGCCCGAGCGCCGCCGGCGCGCCTTCGCGTCGCCGTCGAGATTTCCATCCAAGGCGCGATCGAGGGCGCTGCGCCGGCCGTCCCCCGGCGGCACGCAGGTCAGCGTCAACGGTTCGCCGTAATTAATGAAACGCTCGAGCAGCGCATCCGGGGCCAGCGCCGGTTCGCCGCTGCGATCCCCTTGGAATGCGCCGCTTTTATACAACCAGCCGCGCAGAGCTTTTCCTTCCCAGCCGCGGGCGATGAGGTCGCAATCGCCAGCCCCGGCTCGGTTCGTAAGCAGTTCGAAGGTCGGCCGCTCATCGCCTGTCAATGCGCCGTTGATGGTCAGCTGCCGTCCCACCGCCGGCGCCATGCCGGTATCAAATGCCATAACGTAATCATGCAGCTGGCGCCGAATCACATCTTTCTCCGTCTCGGAGTTTCCGGGGAAAAAGAACACGTCCAAGCGCAAAAAACTCGCCACGCTTTCGAAGGTGCCGTCGTGCAGCAGACCGAAGCCCGACACTTGCGGTCCGGCGGCATTGAAGCGGCCGATTTTGTCGTAGACGTTGCGCAGCTGCGCTGTCTTCATATCGCGGCCGATCTGCGGCCCTTCGAAATTGACCAAACGATTGGTGCCTGCCGGGAGTTGGTGACAGTTCTCGCAATTTTGTTGTCCGGAGCCGGAAAGGAACGGCCCGGTAAAAAACTCGAAGCCGGCTTGTTGCTGCGCATCGAAAGAGCGATCGAGCCGCTGCAGCGGATTGGGCGGGAAACGGATGGTGAAAATATAGCGGGCGAATGCCTCCATCGCCGCATCGGTAATCTCTTCGGCGCGGCCGAGCAGATCGACAAAGGCCGGATTGAAGTCTTTGAAGCCTGCGACGTCGCCGCCCGGCGCCGCCGCATCGCCGAAACGGTCGCCGCGCCAATGATACGGCGCGTTGCCGGCAAGCCCGCGCAAACTCTGCGTCACCATGGGACCTTTGAGAGGGTGGAGGTTTTGCCGCGGCGTGGAGAGCCCGGTGTTGCGCAAGCCGACCGGAATATCCAACGTCGGCCCGCTGGGATCGCCCAGGTCCCAGGCCAATCCATCGACATCTCCGAACACATGACAGGTGGCGCAGGACAAATCGCCGAAGCGCGAAGTCAAGGCGGCGTCGTAAAAAAAACGCCGTCCTTCCTTGATCGTCGCGGGCGTCGGATCGTGGCGCAAGGCGACTTCTCCAATGCTCCGGCGCTTGCCAGGATCAACGATCGAGATCGTCGCAGCGAGATGGTTGAGCACATACAGCCGCCGGCGCTTTGGGTCGAGGGCCAAGCCGCCGGGGCCGAAACCAACGTTGATGTGATCAATGATGGTGCCGCTGCCATCGAGCACGCCGACCTTGCGCGAACCGAACGCAGCGACGTAGGCTTCGCCCCCATCGGGTTGAAAAACCAAATCCAACGGTTGCGCTAGTCCGATCTCGCCAGCGGCGCGTCCCGCAGCGGACGCGATATGCGGATTCAAATCAACCACCACCGTCCGGTAATCGTTCGACTGATCCGGGACCACCCGCGTAATGCGATTCTCGGCGAATCGACCGTTGAGCCGGGATTCGAACGGGATGAGATTGAACGCCTCGGTGTTGGATACCCAAATCTCGCCAGTGCCGGGCTGCACCGCCATGTTGAACAGCACCGTGCCGACATCGCTGATGGTCTGGACGACCCTAGGCTGCTCCACCTCGGCATCGATGACGAAGACATCGTAATCCGGCAAATCGAACGCCACCGCGGCGCTCCAGTCGCGACCGTCGTAGTCGCGCCAACCGCGCTCGGTTCGCTTCACAATGACGCCCTGTTTGGGCACAGCGGCATACGGAATATTATCGAAATAGATTTGCCGCGCCCGGCCGAGGCGCACGGCGTCTTCGCCAGAGACTGAAGCGGTGCGGTTGCCGGAAAGAAACACCGCGGCATAAATACGCCTGCCGTCGGCGGACGCCGCAAGGGCGCGCGGCTTGGCGCCGAACAGCGTCACGATCCGCGGCGGCGCCTCCGGCCGCGCCGCGTCGAAGACCCAGAGCTGTGCCCGTCCAATGCCAGGGGTCAGGGTTTCGCCGCGCCGCGCCGTGGCGACGAACACGCGATCCCGCTTCGGCCCGCCAACCACTATGCCGCGCGGCTCGTCGCCCACTTGCAGTGTGTGGATGACACGGGGGCGCGCCGGATCACCGACATCGACGACGCTCACCGAGTCGGACAAATGGTTAACGACCCAAACTTGTTGCCCGCGCACGACGAGCGCCACCGGGCGCAGGCCGACTCCGGTTTCGCCGATTGAACGCAGCTCGTCGCCCTGCGTTTCAAAGATCTCCAAGCGGTCGTCAGCGGTGTTGAGTGCGTAGAGATAGCGACCGTCCGCCGACAGCGCCAATGGGCGCACCGGTTCGGTTTCAAAATTGGTAAAGCCATCCGATGGCGCGGAAACAAATGGTCGCTGCCGCTGCGCCGAGCCATCCGGAGACAAAGCGCAAGCCGTAAAACCGCCCGCCGTCGAGAGCATGACGCAGCAAGCAAAAACGCTGCGCAACTCTGCTCGTAGAAAATTACTCACGGCTGCGACCAATATCACAAGTGCGCCTTTTCGGTCGAGCGGCGTCGGTATACGACCTTCATTGCTCAACCCTAAATTGCATCGGGCGGAGAATCTAAGCCGTCAAGACTCGCTTGACGAGGGCGGCGATGCTTTCCACATCGGCCATGCTCACGCTGGGCTCGCAAGGCAACTCGACCAGATCGGCCCATACCCGTTCGGCATAAGGCAAGGTATCCCAAACACACTGGGGAAATTGCGCTAGCAAGTGAATCGGCAGGTAGCTTCCTTGCACCTCGTAGCCGGCTTGGCCGAGGGCGCCAATGATCCGTGCTGCCGCATCGTCACCGCTGCGCTTCGACAATACGCGCAGGACCTGGGTCAGACAAGCCGATCCCGGCCGATGGCCAATTAACTCGACACCCGCGTGGTTTCCCAGTAGTTCCCGGTAAGCCTGAACCCGGGCGCGGCGCGCTTGGAGATTCTTCGGCAACGAAGCGACGAGACTGCGCGTCACCGCGGCGTTTAGGTTCGCCATACTTTCCTGTCGATACTGCTCAGGCAGCGCTTCGGGGCTTCTTTCATGTCCGAAAGCGTGCAAGCGTTGAAACGGCAAAGTCCAACGGCGCCAGCGGCGTCGAATTAGCGTCGAAGTCATTCTCGCGAGCGTGTGACCGACGCTCGGGTAGCCAAGAACAAATTGTCGAGCCGCGTCGAGCACGCCGCCGCTGTGGGCAACCAAGACTCCGCCACCAAGGCCAAAACAGATTTTCTCGGCGCCGAAGCTGATGACGCCCATGTCGCCGCAGCTCCCCACCGGTTGATCGTCGATCGTCGCCCCAAGAGCCTGTGCGGCATCGTCGATGACAACTATGTTATTCGCGTTACCGAGCTCTGCGATTAGTCCAATGTCCGCTGGATTGCCGAACAAATGGGGTACGATAACCGCCCGGGTCTTGCGCGTGCGCACAGCGTCGACGGTTTCAACAGTAACATTGAGTTCGCTGCCGGCATCGGCCAACACCGGTGTCGCGCCCAGCGCTAAGATCGGTGCCACCACGGCACTACAACACAGTGTAGGAATGATCACTTCATCGCCGGCGCGCAAGTCGCACACACGCAGGGCGAGCTCAAGCGCCAAGCTGCCCGACCCACAAAGAACTAGATCGGGAACGCCGAAGTGTGCGAGAAGTTGACTCTTTAACTCTACAAGGTCGGGACCGACGATAATTTCGCCGGTAACGATACAGCGCAGAATATTGCGATAGGTCTCGCCGCTCCAGAACGGCACGGCGAGGGGGACGCGGGGAAACGAGCGGTGGAGACGAGAGTTCAAAAATTCAAGGTTCAAGGGTTCAAACGTTCAACGGAAGACGGACGCGTCGACTCGCGCGTCAGAATTCTCTTTTGCGCCCTTTGCGCTTTTTGCGGTTAATGTCCTATTCCAACGGCGCAGATTGCTGCGCATATTCTATGCGTTTTTTGCGGCCTTTGCGGCCAATGTCCGATTCCGAAACATTCTAAATTTGTGAACTTTGTGCCCTTTGTGGTTAAATCTTTTAATCCAATCGCTCCATCTCCTCCGCCACGCCCAAGTGATACAACTTGAATAGCTCCAGCGCATCGTCCGCCGCCTTGAGCGCACTCTCGGGATTCGTGATGAATTTGTCGAGCAACGGCACGAATAAATCACTATGCTTTTCGTCGGCTACAGCATGGGCGGCGAAGTTGGGCATCTCCTCCCATTTGAAGCCGAAGTCTCGGATCCACCGCAGTCCGTCGCGGCGCGAAAGACCGCCGCCTTGATCGAGCAGGCGACGATCGTCGTTTACCCACTCGGTGGCCATCATGGCGATCAGACCATCCTGCCAAGGTGCCGCGCGCGTGATCCACTTCCAACCGTAAAACGTCGCCATGCTCGTGCGCAGCGGCTCGACCCGAGCGAAGTCGTCCGCCGTGAGACCGATCAACGCCCCTTGGCGAATCAGCAAATCGTAGTGCCCTTTCGAGCTATACTCGTCTTCGACTAGTTCGTCATACTCGTGCGTCATCAAGCGCTGGCGCATCGCCGGCGCGTCGCAGTTGGCGATCAAATTGGCCCAGCCATCGCGCCGGCAACTGACGAACAGACTTAGCTGCAATAGCGCCACCCGCGCACGTGCCGGCGTCATCTTGACCGCGAAGTAACGTTCCATTTCCGACGACGCCATCGTGGCGTGCACACGCGCGCCGATCGCTTGTTCCCAATCATGAACGCCTGTCGCAATGGTCATATCGATCCTTAATCAGTAGCATATCCAACGAGCTTGTTTTTTCTCACCACGAAGGACACGAAGAGCACGAAGTTCGGAGTTTTAGATATCCGAACCCTTCGTGTCCTTCGTGACCTTCGGGGTGTGATCATCGTGCCCGCAAACACAGAATTCCATTTCATTTCGCCGCCAGATTGCTGCGCGCACCGAAGTCTTCCAATTTGAATCCGCCGTTAGCATTGGCGTGTTGAATGCGCCGCCATTCGTCGTGATAGCCGGCGGTGTGGCCGCGGAAGTGCGGCATGACGTAGCGCGCGAATAATTCATAAGAGCGGCGGATCTTCTCGGTGCCGGTCCATTCATGGGTCGAGAATAACAAGCCGCCAAAGCCGCCGGTCTCCAGCTGCATCCGTTCGATCTGCTTGGATGGCATCGTCCGGCGTGCCGATGATCCAGTCGCGCCGGTCGGCGCCAGAACGGGGAGTGATTTCGCTGAACGGTTGCCCAGGGTAGGATTCGTAGGGCGCTTTCAAACCGATGGCAGCGAAATATTCCATGTCGCGACCGATGCTCGCCTCGACGTCCCGCCACGCCTCTTCTTTGCTGTCGGCGAGATAAACGCAAGTGGCAATGCGCCAGTTGTCGCGGCTCGTCGCCGTGCCGTGCTGGGCGGCGATCGCTTCGACCTTGTTCCACTGCTCGGCTTTGGTCTGGTTGTTTCTGACATTCTTCCCGGCCGGCGATAAGAACAGCATGCCGTATTTGCCGGCGAGTTCGAGGCTAATGGGATTACCCGATGAAGCGATCGCCATCGGCAGGCGCGGCTGCTGGTACGAGCGCAGCTGCAAACGCATTTGTTTGAACTTCCAAAACTGGCCGTCGTAGTCGATCGGCTCGGTCGATTCCAGCAGGCGGACAATAATATCCACCGACTCCGCCATCATCGGATAGAGTTTTTCAGTGGGCAGACCGAAAAGCACTTTGTCCGTCACCAAAGCACAGGGCCCGACACCGAGGATCGCCCGCCCGCGCGTCAAGTGGTCGAGAAACGCCATGCGCTCGGCGACATAGTAAGGATGATGAAACGGCACACTGATCACCGACGTGCCGAGACGAATCCGGTGCGCCAAAGCCGAAGCCTTCGCCAACGCCATCTCCGGTGCCGGCATGGTCTCCCAGCCGCCGGAGTGGTGCTCGCCGATGAAACACTCGTCGTAACCGAGTTCGTCGGCGAGATGGATCAGCGAAATGTCGCGGTCGAACGCCAGCGACGGACTCTCCGTCGGATGGTGCAGCGGCATCATGAATAAGGAAAATTTCATAGCAACCTCGCAAGTCGATGGCTATTTCTACGCCCGAAGCACGGCAGCGGGCAAGAGCACCGGGGTCAGCCCCAGGTCGGTTCAACCTAATATTCCCTGCAACTTGCTGCGGGCACAAAATTGCTGGGGTTTGCAAAGAGAGTTGAACATCCCCTTTGGTCGCGAGCGGGGTTGATACCCCGATCGCGAAATCCCCGGTTGATTGAGCAATCATAGCAGCGCTCCGCCTGATCGAGATCGAGTATGATTTTCCCCCGGCGGCGCGGTCACTCGGCGTGAACATTGCCGCCTTTAGTTTTGGCTGTGTCTCTCAGGCGAGCAGATCGTCGGTTGGGGAGCGGCGCGCTCGCCCATGCTAGCTTTCCGAACGCGGCGCCGCGACTTCCCCGAATCTTTGCTTTGCCAGTTCGATATCGGCGACGGAGCCCGCTATCGTGAGGCGGTCGTTACGGCATAGCCGGGTGTTGCCATTGGGCAGCAACAGCTCGCCGTCCCGGCGCACCGCCAAGGCAAGCAACCCTCCGGGGAGATCGAGTTCGCGCAGCGGCCGATCCAGGTCCCGGTCATTTGCGACTACGACCTCGAAGACTTCCTTATCGTCATCGGTGCGCGAAAGCAGCGCAAAAAGCGCCGGCGTTCGGGTCAACAGTGCGAGCAGGGCGGGACGATCCAGCGCGGCATTCATAGAGGTCACACCGAGCGCGTCGAAGCGGGCACGCGCGGTCGGATCCGCCACCTGCGCCACCACATGAGGAACTTTATAAACTCCTTTGGCCAGCGAGCATATCCTATAGGCCGATTCCGCGTCGTCGTAGGTGCACACGAGAGCGCGTGCCGTATCGCAGACTTCCTTGAATTTTCCCTCGTCCTGATCGAGATCACAGCAGACAGAGTCAAAGCCGTTGCGCTTCGCGCGCGCGATCAGCACGGGAGCCGTATCGACAATCGTCACTGGCTCCAGATGGGCTTTGAGCCGTTTCGCCACTTGCATTCCCAGATCTTCAGCGCCGACGACAACGATGCGGTCGAGCTTACTGTGCCGGCGGCCCGGAACCAGACGCACAAAGATCATTGGCGCGACGGTAACGGTGACGACGGCAACCAAAATGATCGCCCCATTGACCGCTTCGCCGATCACGCCGAGACGCTTGCCGATGGCTGCTGCGGCGATAATCAGCGACAAGCGCGCCGACAACAGGATCCCCGCAGCCAGGGCCTGGCGCAACGGAAAATTCGCCGTGAAGCTTAAGGCCGGAATCACTTTCACGAGGATGGCAGCCGCCAGCAGAAAGGGCACCAGCAACAGCGCCCCTGACGACGCCAGCAGCACCGGCAAATTGAAATCAACCCCGACTTTAATAAAAAAAATCGGAATGAAAAAACCGAATCCGATCGCTTCGAGTTGCCGCGACAGCTCGGCGTCATCGGCAGTGCGCAGCAAGCCGATGATGGCGCCGGCGAGAAAGGCGCCGAGAATAATTTCCGAGCCCAGCGTTTCGGACAGACCGACGAACGCAATCATCACCGCAAACGCCGCCCGCACCTTGATCTGCGCCGTGGCGTGGCTTAGCTCCTCGATGGTGCGGCGCAGCGCCACCACGCGATTGAGGATCGTGCCGAAGCGGTACATCAGGAAAAACACCACGAAGAGCAGACTGATCAGCAAAATTTCGGCGGTCAAACCCTGCGACACGATCGCCACTGCGACGGTGATCAGCAGCATGGTTGCAAAATCGGCGATGACCGCCGTCACGAGGATGCATTGGCCTAACCGTTGAGTGATGAGATTGCGCTCTTTGAGTACCGGAACGACAACGCCTAGGGATGTCGTCGATAAGATGAGCGCTCCGATCCAAATGTTTTTCACCAGCCCGAAATGAAACAATGCGTAGGCCGCGGCGCTAGCCAACAGCAGCGTAAGGGCAAAATGCAACAATGCCAGCGGCAGCACGCCGACTCGTCCGCCGTCGGACCGCTGTGTGGAAGGCGGGTTGATGCGCAGGCTGCTGAAATCGATCTCCATGCCGGAGAGAAACATCAAAAACACGATGCCAAAATCGGCAAGGATACTGATCAGCGGGTCGCCGGCAGCCACCCAGGCCAAGCCACTGCGGCCCACTACCATGCCGGCGAGAATTTCACCGACCACGATCGGGATCGCGACGCGTATGACCCGCGCAAGTAAGATCGGCACGGTCACAGCGATCAGCAAAACTACTAGAAGCGGCAGAAATGAATGTGCGGCGTTCATTCGGACTCCCCTATCAGGGCAAAAAGCTACACGATTTTGCCTCAAGCACCAAGGTGCGGCGCTATTTTCAAGTCGGGCTGCGAATTCAAGCCCACCAGAATATCTGTCAGATGGCGCGGCGCAGTGGCCGGTCGAAAATGGAGAATGGACGCTCCGGTCGGACGATGCATGCGGAACCGTGAAAATTCTCAGACCCTGGGTGTACCCTTCGTTTATTTGTCATGAGACCACGACCCCGAGCATAGTCTGGCCATCAACGGTACAAAGCGAACCCGGCAACGATGGCAGGTTAAACTGTTGGCCCGACCCTTTGCGGGTTGACCCCAGTGGTAATCGTCAGCGTGACACAACAAAGCGATTGACAGCCGGATTGCCGCTGGCCTAGCATCTCCGCTGCTCGCCGGAGGTATTGCATGTATTTGGCGCTTCTACCCTGGAGACTTTGTCGATGCATTTCCATCGTTCTGTTTTTCTCGCTCCTAGGGCGAGCCCACGCCGATGACGTTGTGCTGATGGCCTACGGCGGCCATAACGAAACCATCGGCCCCTATTGGGTGGCGATCGACAAAGGGCTCTATCAAAAGCACGGGATCGACGCGCGCTTGCTGCAGGTGCGTAACGCGCAGATCAGTTTGGCGGCGCTGGTGTCGGGCGAGGTGCCGATTTTTCTACCGTCGGTCGGCAATGTACTGAGCGGCGTGTCGGCCGGGGTGAAGATCGGTTGCGTCGCGTTCCCGATCAAGGGGATTTCGCGCGAACTGGTGGTGCGCAAGGATATTGACTCGGTGGCGGCGCTGCGCGGCAAGACTATCGGAGTGCAAAGCATCGGCGGCGGATTCTGGCTCCAGACTATGATGGTCCTGGACGGTCTCGGCCTCGACCCCGACAAGTTGGGCATGAAAATTCGCGTCATCGGCGATGAACCGACCATCGTCCAAGCACTGCTCAGTGCGAACATAGATGCCGCGGTCGTGACCTTGCCCTCCGCGGCGGTGGCCAAGCGCGGCGGCATGCGCTCGTTGGTCAACTCGTCGGATCTGCGCATCCCGCTGCAGACTGTGGGTATCTGTGGACGGGCTGAGCGACTGGCCGCTTCTCCCGACCTGATCATGCGCCTCACCAAAGGCATGATCGACGGCATCGTTTACATTCTCGATCCGCGCAACAAACGGGAAGTCGCCGAGGTTATGAAAAAACACCTGCGCCTGACCACCGACGAGGATGCCGAGACCTCGTATCTTTCCGTGCGTTCGATGACCAGCCTCGACATCGCGCCGGACCCGGCGGCGTGGAAGAATATCCAAAGATTCATCGCCCGGGTCAATCCCAAGGCCGGCCAAGTCGACGTCAACGAATCCATCAACATGAGCGTCGTGAAAGCGCTCGAAGAAAACGGCTACCTGGCGGAAGCGAGGAAACGAGTGGCTTTGCAATCCGGGCGGTAGCGGGATAGCGAGCACGAAGGAAGCCAGACCTGCAAGCAAAGTTCGCCGATAACGATTCCCAGTTGCCGCGCCACTCGCTGGAATAACCCGCCGCGCCGGTCCGCTATTGCCGGAAAACTTGACGTTGACATGCTCAGTTACCTGAACGATATTGCAGTCGATTTGAACTTTTTTGTTGTCCGAGCCATTGCCGGAATAAGCCGACCAGCAATTGTCGGCGGCTATGGCGGCTCACTTAATAGGTTAGGCGGCAAGGTAGAGCGCCTGAGACACCATGAATAATCACGGCTCTTCTTGGGATCCGAACGTCGTTGGCCCATTGGATCGCTGTACGCGGTGCTGGACGCCTCTCACGCACGACATTGCGTACTGTGTGACGTGTGGACATGTTTCGCTCGCCTTTAATTCGCTGCCACTAGAAAATGGGGAACGGTGCTCTTTCCACACCAACAGCGCTGCCGAGTGGACGTGCTGCCTCTGTCAGCGACCAATATGCAAGGTTTGCTGCGCTCGCGAAACGAATCCCTTTACCGCTGCCGGACCACTCTGGCATTGTCACGAGTGTGTTGAGGCGTCAAACAAGATTGAGGCGGATTTTCTCAAGGCTGTCGTAACGAAGAACTACTGCATAAGACACAGAGAAATGCCACAAGCATTCAGCTGCAAAAGGTGCGGAACTCAACTTTGCCTGTCGTGCACCTATTTCACAGTCAAAGGTCTTATCAAAAAGAGGCCAGCGGACGGACCCTACTGTCTCGGCTGTTTCCGGCTGGCCACCGTAGGTCGTTCTCGAGGCAAATGGTTTTCGGGACATGATATCGCGCCAGCATTTCTCCGAACTCTGCAAGCGCGTGTGTCGGCACCGTGAGGCGCATAACAAACGGCTTGAGAAGGATCTTCAACCCGCTCGCTTCGCTCGCTGGTCTCGCCCTCTCAGCCTTTGCGTTATGCGGCATTGGACGCCGCATTGCAGTCGTCCTCGAAACCGGTGGTGCAGTGATTGCTGCCGAGGGAGAGCATCGCCATGAAGAAGCGTTGGTTCATTGCCGTTTCGCTCGCAGCCTCGCTAGTGCTCTCGGCCGGTGCGCAGGAGCTGCCGCCGAACGCCCCGACGAAGGAACAGCTCGCGAACGACAACAAGCTGTTCATCGAACTCGCCACGAAATACCTGAAGTGGGACGAACCTGCGGAGCCGATCCATATCGTCGGACCACTGTACTTCGTCGGTACACAGGGGTTGAGCTCGTGGCTGTTCGCGACACGCGAGGGCCACATCCTGCTGAATACAGGCACGCCGAAATCCGGCCCGATGATCGTCGGGTCGATTCGCAAGCTCGGCTTCACGCCTGAAGACATCAAGATCATTATCAATGGCCATGGCCATTCCGACCACGCGGGCGCGTTCGCCTACCTGAAGCAGTTGTCAGGCGCGCAGGTCGCGATCATGCAGGAAGACGTCGCGATGGTTGAGGACGGAGGCAAGAGCGACTTTCACTACGGCAAGGACTGGCAGGTCATGGGCCAGCCGCCCGTGAAGGTCGACCGTGTGCTCCGCGATGGCGTCCAGGTCCGGCTCGGTGACGTGCTGCTCACGGCTCTCCATACGCCCGGCCATACACGCGGTGCGACGACGTGGACCACAACACTCTTCGAGACTGGCAAGGCCTACGCCGTCGTGTTTCCAGACGGCGGCGGGTTCAATCCGGGTTACCGGGTCGCGGCACGAGATCCCTCGTACCCCGGCGTCGAGGACGACTACCGGCGGACGCTCCATACCTGGGAGATGCTCAAGCCGGACATCTGGCTTGCACACCACACCGAGTACTTCGGCATGGAGGCGAAGCGCAAGCGCGCCGTGAACGAGGGCGTCAACGCGTGGATGGACCCCGAGGGCTACCGGCAGTTTGTTGCGTCGAAGCGTCGCGCATTCGAGGACGAAGTGGACGCCGAGATGAAGGTCGCCAATGGGGCAAAGCGCTGATTGCGAGTCTCGGCTTGTCGGCCAAGGGCAGCGTAGGATCGAAATAGGTCGATTAGACACTGCTTCAATCAATAGTGCCGCATGCACCTGACCGGCTACAGCGGGCCTTGCCCACTTCCGCTGGCAGGTGATGCGGGGCGTTAGGTTTGAAAGTTGCATTGTCCTTGACGCAGTTTCTGGTATGAAGTAATGTCATACCACGAGGTGAGTCATGGCAAGATCCAAGGTTGCAATTTCTTTAGATGAATCTACCCTCGCTCGTCTCGATCAACTGGTTAAGAAACAAGTCTTTCCCAACCGTAGTCAGGCCATCGAGGAAGCTGTTGCGGAGAAACTCGCGCGGCTTGAGAAAAGTCGTCTAGCCCAAGAGTGCGCCAAGCTCGATCCTACCTTTGAGAAGGCGCTTGCAGAAGAAGGGCTGTCCGAGGATCTAGCGGAATGGCCCGAATACTGAGGGGTGAAATCCGCTGGGCCGACTTGAATCCGGTACGGGGACGTGAACAGGCCGGATTACGTCCGGTTTTGATTCTAAGCCAGGACGTTTTCAATGAACGTTCCGGAACGGTGATTGCTGTTGCGCTCACGAGTCAACCTCAACGCGCTGGGTTCCCCTTAACACTCGAACTTCATGTACGGGGGCTACCGAAAAAGTCGTGGGTGAAAATCAGCCAGATCCGAACACTCGCGGTCGAACGGATTGGAAAGGTGATGGGTCGGGCGTCTCCAGAGGAATTGGCTCAGGTTGTTGAAGGATTGAACGAGATTATCGGAACCTAACCATTGGGTCGAGAAGGACGCTGAAATTCGCGCCTCTCACCGAAAACGTTAGACCGACAACGCCGAAAACCAAGAGAGAGAATGTCGTGCATGATACGCAAGTGGCGGCGCCAGACAACACGGCGGTGCGGGTCGCCTTGTGGCGGGCGCTGCATGTCGAAGTCGACTCGCCGCCGCACGTACTCGAAGACGAAGTCGGCTTGAAGCTGGCGGCTCCAGACGACGGATGGCGCAGCCGTCCGGACATGAGCCCGTTCACGCGGCCATTCCGCGCCTCCATCGTGGCCCGCGCCCGCTTCATCGAAGATCTCGTCGCGGAGCAAGCTGCCCGTGGCGTCGGGCAGTACGTCATCCTTGGAGCGGGCTTGGACACCTTCGCCCAGCGTCGGCCGGAGCTTGCCTCCCGTCTGGTCGTGTTCGAGATCGATCAGCCCGGCCCTCAGATGTGGAAGCGCCAGCGCCTCGTCGAACTCGGCTTCGGCATTCCGTCGTTCTTGCGGCTCGTGCCAGTCGACTTCGAGGCAGGCGATCCATGGTGCGAGCGGCTGGCTGCGTCGGGATTCGACCCTGAGCGGCCCGCGGTCGTGGCGTCGACCGGTGTCAGCATGTACCTGACCAAGGACGCGATTACGGCGACGCTGCGCCAGGTCGCGGCGCTCGCTCCCGGCTCCACACTCGCCATGTCATTCCTGCTTCCGATCGAGATGACGGACCCCGAGGTGCGTCCCGGGATTGAGCGAGCGCTAGCGGGGGCGCGAGCAAACGGCACGCCGTTCATCAGCTTCTTCACGCCAACAGAGATGCTGACACTGGCCCGCGATGCCGGCTTTAGAGAGGTTGAGCACGTATCGGCAGCTACGCTTGCCCAACGCTACTTCGCGGGCAGGACAGATGGCCTTCTTCCGCCAAAGAATTCAGAGGAACTGCTGGTGGCGACTACCTAAAACCAAGCGGTCTAACCGGAGTGTTAGCCTTCGTTACCTTCCTCCACTCCAGGGAACCGGCCGCTGGACTTCATTTTTCACCGTCGCCAAACAACCTGTCGCGCCGCGCACCTTGTTTCCGGCGCCGCCCAAAGTAGCCAGAACCGATCCGGAGTTTGCCTCGTATCGTCTCGTCTCGATTCCAATGCTCTAATTCTTTAGCCGACGATCTCTTTGACCCGGGCTCGCGCTTCCGATCCTTTTTCCTTCATCAGCGGCAAATAGGCGGGATTGAACCAGTTTTCCAGCGCCTCACCATACGCGCGCCGTTCGCGCAGCCGATCGTACCATTCTGGAATGTGCGGCCGCTTGTCCCAGAGAAATTGCAGTTGCAGGTGATCGAGCCGGGTAACATAGGGCGCGTAGCCGATATCGGCCAGCGAGAACTCTTTGCCGGCGAGCCACGGAGAGTCTTTCAAGGCCGACTCCATGTCGCCAAGCAATTTGTCGAAGCGCATGACCGCCTCGGGGAAAAAGCGCGACTCGACGCCCTTGGTGACATTCTCCCAGCTCTTCTCGCGCTTCACCGGGTCGGGCATCTTCCTGTGAAATTCTTCGAGCGCTTCCATGCCGATGGCGAGCTTTTGATAGCGAAAGGCGATCGCCGAGCTGACCACGCTGGTCGCGGCGTGAACGCCTTCATCCAACTGTTTGGTCCATAGACGCATGCGCGCCCGCGCGGTCGCGGCCGCCGGACGCAGCGGCAGGTCGGGATACGCGTCATCGAGATATTCGTTGATCACGGTGGATTCGATAATAACGGTGCCATCGTCGACCAGGGTAGGCACCAGGGCGTTGGGATTGAGTTTCAAATATTCCGGCTTTTGCTGATCGCCGGCGCGCAGATTCATATGGTGGCTGTCCCAAGCAAGTTTCTTCTCGGCCAGGGTAAAACGCACCTTTTGCGCGCACACCGACATGTCGTTGTGATAGAGTTCGATCATCGCAGCACCTTCCTTTTCATACGTTCATTGGCTGGCGGTCAGTGGGTGGACAGGACGCTAGCAATTGCAGCGCAGCGCAAACGCTTCCTCTTGACCGATCAGCGCCTCACCGCGACGGCGATGATCCGCAACATGCGCCTCCACCGTGCCGAGGCCTCGCCGGTAGAGATCCTTGAGCTCTTCCTCCCAATGACGGCTGCCATCCTTTGCCCACTGGAAGGGCAGCTCATGCAGCGCCCAATCACCGGTAAATTTCTCCGCCTGGGAGAAGACCGCTTTCAGTATTTGCCGCTGCAATTCCGGCATGCCCGGCTTGCCGACCGGACAGCCGATCGGGAAATCCAGGAAGCATGGCCGCGGCGGTTTTACCGCCAGAGTGATGTCCCATACGGTGCTCAGGCTCACGGTCGGCAAACCTCTCGCTTCCAGTCCTCTTGCGATCAGTCCCACGGACCGATGGCATTGCGGTCAAAACGGCACGATCAGCACCAGGTCGACTTCCTGCCGGTCGAATTCTTGCTTGATCCGCGGCACGGCATCGCTCAAAAGCTCCGTGTACAACGTGATCGAACCGACCATGGAAACGGCGCTGGGCGCAAGCTTCTTGAAAACCCCCTCCGCCTCCAACTCGATCAGCCGGTCGCGCGGATAAGCGACGTTCAAGTCCTCCAGCGCCCACTTGCGCGACGGCGTCATGTGATTGATCTTCAGCTCCGAGAGCGCTACGTCACGGTGCAGCAGCCGGTAGGAAAGATCGTTGGTCTCGGCCAGCGGTCGGTCGTCCTTCAGCTGTGCGCCACAGCTGGTAAAGACACCGAGGGTGCATTCTGCAACCGGCTTGCGCAGTGCCGTTATCCGGGGCGCGGTAAAAACCGCCTGCGCTGGATAGGGCTTGGGCGCCATCAGTTGAGTCATGAACTCGGCGTAGCTGAACGGCATAATGGCCAACCTGTGCGTCACACCCGGCGGCGGACGATGTCAACTAAGAAAATCATGCCCTTTGATGCCGGTCGCGTCGGCCAGCCGGTCGTTAAAATTGTACAAACAAACAACGTAGATGATGTCGAGTATATCGCGGTCGTCGAACCCATGAGCGCGCAATATCAAAACATCTTCTGCCGTTACGCTCGACGGCGTCACCGTCAGTTTCACCGCGTAATCGAGCATGGCCCGCTCCGCTGCCGTTAAATCAATCTTGGTGTAATCCTGTTTAATCGCTTTGACGAACGGATCGTCGTGGGTTTCGCTACGGAGAGCCTCTCCGTGCGCAGTCGTTCAATAGCTGCAATGATTGGTCGCCGACACCACCGTGGCGATCATCTCGCGCTGGCGCCTGCTCAGGCGCGACGGGCCGTGCATGATCGCTGCGCCAAGATCGCTCCAGGCGGCGAGCGCGTCGGCATTGAGGCTTTGCACCTGGCGCACCATCGCGACCTTGCCGCGCGCCGCCGAAGGGCCGCCCGCCGTTTCATAGACTTCCTTCAGTTTTCCGGTCGCCTCTGTGGGCGGAATCGTCTTGATATAGGGCATGGCTACTCCTTGCTGGTTGGCGGATTTTTTTCTGAAAGCACATGCCGCACCGCTTCGACGATTTCGTAGCGATAACCGACTCGCTCGGGATTGGTTCCCAGCATGTCAACAGTTTTTTGCGCTTCAGGTTGCGAGTAAAACAAACCGACAGTGCTGACATCACCGTCGGGTCCGATGGCATTGACGTAAAGCTTTTCCATCCCAACCTTTCCGAACTTAGCGCCTTTGCGCCTTTGCGGGAAAATATTCTTTTCCGAGATCTCTTAGTGCAAACTCGCTTCAATAAGTCTTTGGTGTCTTATAGCCAACCTGTTTACGCTCTTTCATAAGCGCTTTGTACGTGTCCGGATGCGACTTCACGTTGTACGGGCAGACGTCGACGCAGAGATGGCAATACTCCTCGCGCAGGCGGGAATACGGATAGCACTTCTCCAAATCGATCAGCCAGCGCTTGATGCCATGGGTCATGACATGGTCTTGCGGGATCGCGTCGCCCGGGCAGTTGCGCTGGCAAACGTTGCAGTTCATGCAGAAGTCCTGAACGCCGAACTCTCGCGGCTGGTCTTCGACGAGCGGCAAATCGGTGGTGACGAAACCAGGGCGAAAGCTCGCGCCATACTTTTCATTGATCAGACTGCCATGCCGGCCGAGCTCGCCGAATCCGACTTGGTAGAAAATTGGGATCGCCTGCACCTCGCTGGCGCCGTTGTGGTGCGCGATGGCGGGATATCCCATCTCACGGACGTAGGCAGCTAACGCAGTGGATATCTCGGTGCACTTCGCGTACGTCCGCATCGCCTCTTCCTCGACGGCGTCCGGGCCTTGAAGCACCTTTTCGTAGTCTTCGGCGACGCAGCAGGCGATGACAAACTCGTGGGACACTTCCGAGCCGAGATCGATCATATGCGGCTGCAGGCGGCAGACGCCGACCAAGTTGGCGCCCCACTCGCTCGCCTTCGCCTTGATCTGCGCCGTCATCGCCGCCGGATCGTCGACCGGCACGCGCTGGGGGTTGACCGGCCCGTCGCGAAACGGCGCCAACTTCACCCAACTGGCGCGATAGGCTTGAATGATCGGCTTCACCGCCGCGTAGTGACGCGACTCCGTCGCCCCGGTGGCATGAACCATCTCGGCCAACACCGGATCGGCCATGCCCTGTTCTCGTCTCGGTGTTATACCGCGCATGCTATCCAATCCTCCTTGCGATCATCTTCGCGCTGTAACCCAGGCTTCCCGCTCATTCAAACAAATCTAATCCTCCGCCCAAGTATCGTCATAGAACTCATGCGGGTTGAAGTCGAGCGCCAAACCCTTGCGCTGCTGCAAGAGTTTGTCATAGATCAGTCCGCCGATGGCCGCCGCGCCAATACCCCAAAACGCGCAGTTTTTGAAATAGGTAATTTGAGCAGCGTCGGTTCGTCCGCTTTTTTCACCGCGGATGAGCTCTCCGCTATCGACAATCTTGCCCGCGATGTTTGGGCGATCGAGAGAGGCTTCCCAGAACACCGCGGTCTTGTCCAGCTCTTCCTGTCCCCAAACGTTGGTCAGCAAAATATCGGCCCGCTCCAGAGTCCTCTCGTCGATCTCGCGGCGCATTTCAATGACGTGGCCGCGCTTTTTCAATCCGATATTGCTCGAAACGATCGAGGTGACATGTTGGCCGGGAACCAGCCAATTGCCGTCGAATACCGGAACATTTGAATTGGTCGCGCACAGGATTACGTCGGCGCCGTCGACAACATCTGCAGCGCTCTCCGCGGCGGTCACTGCGATGCCCAATACGGCGCTCATTTCCGCGGCAAAGTTTTCGCGAGTCTCGCGGGTCGGACTGAAGACGCGCGCCTTGTCAATCGACTTGCGAATACAGGTGAGCGCCAGGAGATGCATCTTCGCTTGATCTCCAGCACCGAAAACCCCGGCGACCCGGCAGTCTTTGCGCGCGAGCAAATCGGTGCCGACCATCGAGGCACAGGCCGTCGGCATCGCCACCACGCTGTTGGCGTCCGGCAGCTCCTTGGGATGCATTTCGCCGACGAGAATGAGCTTCAAAGCCGCCGTGTCGCTGTCATAAAGCACCAGAACCGGGCGGCCGCGGCGCGGATATTTTTGTTTGTCGCCGAAAATGCGCACAAGCTCCGCATGGGTCATGATGCCCGTCGTGCCATAAGCCGGTGCCGCGCCCTGATGTAGGGTAATGCGCACGTTCTTCGGCGTGTGCGTGCGTCGCCGCAGCTCCGCCACCAGCGGGTCATTCGCCCAATTGCGAAATGCATCGAGCATCGCGTCGACCGCTTCTGCCATGGTGAGAATGCCGCGGTGATCGTCCGGTTTTGCTAGAATTGCCACAGGTGCCGGCATTAATTCTCCTTAGAGTCGCTTATTCGGGCATTTCGACAATCACATCGCCGGCGATCCGTGCGACGCAAGCCAGCCTTTCGTTGGGCCCCGCGTTCATCATCTCGAGGGTCAATTCCTCGTTGTCGGTTATTGCACTCAGCTGCTCCGCACCGGAAAGGATCTTCACCCGGTCGGTGCCGCAAACCGCTTCGGTGCAATCATGGCGCAGGTGCAATCCGTTTTGCACTGCGGCAACCAGGATGGTCGTGCCTGGCGCGACATCGAACGATTTTTCCGCTGGAATGAAAGTGATCTTCGGCACGGTTCAGGCCACCATGCTCTTCATACGCTCGATGGCATCGTTCATCATCCATTCGGGTGTCTCGTTGGCACCGATGATACCGACCGTTTCCTTGCCGCGCAGCCAGTCGAGCCGGAGATCGTCCACCTTCTCGATTTTGTAAACATTCGGATTGAAAGCGCGCGCCACTTCGAGCATCCGGGTGGTCATCCCTTCGGTCCAGCCAAAAATAACGATCGCTTCGACTTGCTTGGCGAGCTTCTCGACTTCGGGAAGGCGCTGCAGCGAGTCGATGCAGGAAGTGTTGCGAATTTGCACGTTGGCGAAATGCTCCAGTAAACGGGCGACGATTTTCTTGTAGGTTTCCACCCAGAAAGTCGTCTGCACGATCACGCCGATGGGTTCGAATCGAGTCAGATGGATCGAGTCGACCTGGTCCTCATGCTCGACGATAAAGACTTCTTTACCCTTGGTCCGCGCGATGCCTTGAATCCTCGGCACGCCGTGATGGGTAGGACTACTGAGTAACACCAAGTGGCGCCCGTCGTTGAGTAGCTCGATCTCGGCCTCTTCCTGCTGTAAAACAAAGGGACAGGTCGCGTCGGCGAGCAGCGTCAGACCTTTCTCGCGCGCCGTTTCGCGCACCTCGGGCGGCGCGCCGCGCACGCCATAAATCAGTTTTTCATTGCCGTCGATCGATGCCATGTCGTTGGTCGAGCGAATCCCCTGTTCACCAAGGCCTTCCTTTTTGAACGCGATGAAATCGAGATCGGGCCTAAGCGACCAGACCGCCAGACCGTCGCCATGCTTGGCGACCATCTTCTTATGCACCGCGCCGGCGCGGTGCACACCGACGCATAAACCGCTCGGCGGGATGCCTTTGATATCGCTCAAGTTGCCGCGGATAATTTCCATGAAAATCCTCCTTGGAACGGTCCCGATACCAAACCTTCGCCCAAAATCATAACCGACCGGCTAATGCTTCGAAGTGCTGCCCACCGTCGTCACCGTGATATGCGACAGCGGCGAATCCGCCGAAGCGCCGTGCCAGTGGCGCTCGCCAGATTTAATATGCACGATATCGCCGACGGTGATCTCGCGCTGTTCACTCTCCGTCGCGGCGAAGCCTTTGCCGGCCGTGACCACGAGAATCTGATCGCAGTCATGGACATGCCAGCCGGTGGTGGCGCCGACGCGAAAGTTGACCACGTTACAGCGGAAGTTGTCCGACTGCCCATCGCCGATGACCGCCTGCCGCGTCCGGCTCACCGCCCCGCCGGTCCAGCCGGCGATCGGCGTTGCCGTGTCCATCGGGGTTTCCTTAAGATCGTTGATTTTGAGCACGCGCATTATTGACCTCCTTGGACTCGGAACGATTTAACCGCAAAGAACGCAAAAGGCGCAAAGCAAGACTATTGTTAAATCCGCCGTAGGGGCGTATGGCATACGCCCGTCTTGGCATCGTCACAACTACACCGGTCACGCCGAAAGCGTCAAGGGGTTGCCGCGCGATCGTGGCTCGTGTTCGTTTTTCAAGATCGTCACGGTACAGCGTTTCATTAGACGAGCCGGGCTGATCGAAAAACTCGGACACCCGGCTTGTGCAAGATCTCCGTTTATTTTCCTGTTGTGCGTGCTAATGCTGGGTTAGTTGAAACAGGGATATAGACCTTAAACATCCCAAATATCTATGTCGACCAATTCTATTCGCGTGCTGTCGCTAATCCCACCGATGACTCAGCTAAATACGCCATATCCGTCAACGGCATATCTCACCGGCTTCTTGCGCTCGCGGGGTTTCGATGCTGTGCAGGAAGATCTTGCATTGGCTCTAGTCTTAAAGCTTTTTTCCACTGACGGGCTGTTAGCCATCCGGGACCGTGCCGAGGCGATCCCGCAGCGCAAGCGTTCGCCGATCGCCAAAGCATTTCTCCAGAAATTCGACCGTTATCTCTCGACGATCACCCCCGCCATCGCGTTCCTGCAGGGGCGTGATCCGACCCTGGCGCATCGCATTTGTGGACGGCAATTCCTTCCCGAAGGGCCGCGCTTCAAGCCAATAGATTTTTATCTGCAAGGCGGCACCGACGATCCACTGGCTTGGGCGTTCGGAGCGCTTGGGATAGAAGACCGCGCTAAACACTTGGCGACTCTTTACCTCGATGATCTCGCCGACGTGTTGCGCGAGGCCGTCGACCCGCGCTTTGAGTTCGTCCGCTATGCCGAGTCTCTAGCGCAAAGCCAACCGACCTTCGATCCCCTCGCCGAAGCGCTGGCCGCGCCGCTCAATCTGGTCGACAGCACACTGCGTGACCTAACGCTGGCGGCGCTGGCGCGCCATGCGCCGAATCTGGTGCTGCTCTCGGTGCCGTTCCCAGGCTCGGTGTACGCCGCGTTTCGCATCGCCCAGGCGATCAAAGCCCGCGATTCATCGATAATCACCGCGCTCGGCGGCGGCTATGTCAACACCGAGCTGCGCGAACTGAGCGAGCCGCGGGTGTTCGATTATTTCGACTATGTCACCTTGGATGACGGCGAGCGGCCGCTGTTGGCGTTATTAGAATATCTGGGCGGCAACCGGCCCGAAAGCAATTTGGTTCGCACCTTCCGGCGCACTGCCGATAAATCCACAATCCGCTACATCGACGCACGCGAGCCCGACATTCCATTCGCGGAAGTAGGCACGCCGACTTGGGACGGACTGCCGCTCGACGGCTACTTGTCGCTACTGGACATGCTCAACCCGATGCATCGGCTGTGGTCCGACGGCCGCTGGAACAAACTCACCGTCGCCCACGGCTGCTACTGGAAAAAGTGCAGTTTCTGCGACGTCACCCTCGACTACATCTCGCGCTACGACGACCTCGCCGCCGCAACCCTGGCCGACCGCATCGAGACCGTCATCGCCGAAACCCAACAGACCGGATTTCATTTCGTCGACGAGGCCGCACCGCCAAAAACCTTGAAAGCACTCGCCGCCGAGATCAAGAAACGCAAGCTGGCCATTTCATGGTGGGGCAACATTCGCTTCGAGAAATCTTTCACGCCGCAGCTCTGCCAAGAACTCGTCGACAGCGGCTGCATCGCGGTATCCGGCGGGCTCGAGGTCGCCTCCGACCGCCTGCTCAATTTAATGAAGAAGGGCGTCAGCGTCGAGCAAGTCGCCAGAGTCACGCGCGCATTTTCCGACGCCGGCATTCTCGTCCACGCCTATTTGATGTACGGCTTCCCGACCCAAACCGTGCAAGACACGGTTGATGCCCTCGAATATGTCCGGCAATTGTTCATAGCCGGCTGCATCCAGTCAGGCTTCTTCCACCGCTTTGCCTGCACGGTGCATTCACCGGTGGGCAAGCATCCCGAACAATACGGCGTCACGCTCGTCCCTTTGCCGGAGATCTCGTTCGCCAAAAACGACGTCGGCTTCCTCGACCCCATCGGCGTCGACCACGACGCCCTCGGCACAGCCCTGAACAAGGCGTTGTACAACTACATGCACGGCATCGGCCTCGACGCCGATGTGCGGAGCTGGTTTACCGGCAAAGTTCCGCGCACCAAGGTTCGGCGCGATTATATCGCGCGGGCACTTGGCGCAAAAACCTGAACAGCGCGCGAACAAAACTTACGGGATGAGAAGCAGCCGTGCTGAACCTCCCCGCCTCCCCTGGATTCCGGCTTAAAACATGCCGGAATGACGGAAAAGGATAAGAGATTCGAGGGAGAACTGGAGAGCGCCCATAGTCGTCATGCCGGTGAAAACCGGCATCCAGATTTTACTTTGCGATCACGGAATGCTGGCAGAAAACTATTTCAATTCGCCCACCCAGTTTCCGATACCACAACCCGATTCCCTTCCGGATCGTTAAACTGAATCTGCCCATTGGTGTTATCCGAAACTGCCACACCGCCGTCCTGTAAGCGCTTCTTGAGACCGGTAATATCGCTCACCTGAATGCCAAAATACTGCACGCCACCCTTTGGACGCACTTGTGACTTGGTCAACATCAGCGTCAGCGTGCCGTCGCTCAAGCGAATTGTCCCGTCATCGGTCCAGCCGGCGATCTCGAGACCGAACTGTTGCTGGTAAAACTCGCACGCCGCGGCCAAATCGGGCACCTGCACAGCGAGTAGACGCACGGCGGGAAGTTTCTTTTCTTCTCGCCCCAAATAACCGCGCGACGACAGATCGACGTTGTTGCCCCAGGGGTCGATGAAACGCACTTCGGCTGGCCGCGCCGCTTCGGGGCCAGAGACGCCGGCGGAGATCTGCGGGTTGGCACCGCGGGTTACGCCCGCCGGCAATTTGGCGACCGCTTGCTCCAAATTGTCCACCAGGAAACCGTAGTGATGTATTCCCACCGTCAACTCGGTCTCGCTGCCATCGGCTCGATGCGTCCCGGAAACCGCCACCGACACGGCCGCCTGCTGCAAGAAGGCGAGATTGAACAACGGGTCGATCACCATGCGCGAGCCGCTGGGAAAGACCTTGCATTCCTCGAAACCGAAATACTTTTGGTAAAAATCGCTTTGCACTTTCGGTTCGTTGGAAATAAAGGCGATATGTCTGAGCTTGCCCATGGATCACCTCCGGTGATTTGCTAGCTCGCTTATAATGCGGCAACGATTCGCCGTCAACGTGATTCTAGCCGATGGCATAAAGCAATTGACGGTTCCGCCGCCACTCTGATAGGACCGGTACGATCGATGGGAGGGAATCGATGAGACAACTATCCATTGCGTTCGTCGCCCTCGTCATACTCAGCACTGCCCTGACGCGGCATGGTTCCGCCGCGGAAAAACTCGTCGCCGGTTATTCATCGATCAGCCCGTCCGAACTGACCCTGATCACCGCGTCAAAAACCGGCTTGTTCGAAAAGTACGGCCTCGATGTCAGCACAGTCTATCTCGGCGGCAGCACAAGAATCATCCAGGCGATGATCTCGGGCGACGTGCAGATCGGCCAGATCGGTGGCTCCGCCGTGCTCTTCGGCAAAGCCGCGGGCGTCGACGCAGTGTTCATCGCCACCATCATCAACAGCATGGCGGCGCAAATCATGTCGCGCCCCGAGATCAAGCAACCGAATGATCTCAAAGGCAAAGCGGTGGGCGTCACCCGGCGCGGCGCCAACACAGACTATTGGGCGCGCTTCGGCCTCAGCCATCATGGGCTGGTGCCGGACAAAGACGTGAAAGTCATCTACACCGGCGGCCTGCGCGAAACTTACACGGCGCTCCAGGCCGGCCAAATCTCCGCGGCAGCCATGGGTCTTGGCAACTCCTTCGCGCAACTGCTTGCGCGCCAGGGCTACAACACGCTCATCGATATCTCGAAACTCGGCGGCGACTTCCCGTTCAACGGCGTCGCCACCACGCGCCGGTTCATGCAGTCCAAGAGACCGGTGGTTGTCAGCTTCATGAAAGCCTACCTCGAAGCGATCAAGGTAAACCTAGAAAACAAACCGCTGTCGAAAAAATTGCTGGCCAGCCACGGCGGCGTCAACGACGACGAAATCCTGGAAGTCGCCTACGACATCTACGTGAACAAGATCCGCGCTAAAGTCCCCTACCCGGTCAACCGCGGCTGGAAAACCCTGATCGACTTTACCGCCCGCGACAATCCCAAGGTCAAGGACGTCAAGGTGGAAGAAATTCTCGACGACAGTATCGTGAAGGAATTGGACGAGAGCGGCTTCGTCAGGAGTCTGGGGCTGAAATAAATACGGATCAGTGCAAGACTGTCATGCCGGCGGACGCCGGCATCCATCTTCATTTTAAGTTCGCCGCACAATACCGGACGTCGCCTTGCACCGAACCGACACGACCAAAATTCCAGAAGTCTTCGATAACATCACTTGTACAATTCGCATGATCGCCGCTCATCGGCCCACGCCAATTCGTCGACAGCCGCAAGTGCGTCAATATCCGCTACAACCGCGGTTGGATCATCCACCCATCGTCGCAGCACCTCTCCGCCATTGATCAGATCGATCGCCAACCGGTCCTTCTCGTACTCATAGGGAAAATCCCGCCAGAGCTCGTAATCCGGTTGTAACAAGCGCAGCGCTTTGAACGCCAGCGCCATCAAGCGCCAGGGCTTGAACGCACCGTGATCGTAATGCGGATCGTCGACGTGGATCTGAATGCCAGCGCAGAGTTTGCCGGCGTGTTTGTGGAAGGTCGGCTCGAACCAGCACTCTCGCAGCCGGCAACCGCGCAGCCAATCGGGGGCGAGGGATTCCATCTTCTGCAGCAGCGCGGGCGGGTCGAGGCCCGGTGCGCCGAACAGCTCCAAGGGCCTGGTCGTGCCGCGCCCTTCGGAAAGCGTCGTGCCTTCGAGCATGACGGTGCCGGCGTAGCAGCGTGCCATCGATAGATTGGACGCATTGGGACTGGGATTGACCCAACTTCGCTCACCGAGCGGCCAGCCAAAGCCGGGACCGCCGTCTGGATTCCATCCCTCCATCTGTACGACTTGGCAATCGACATCGAGCCTCAAAGTTTTAACGAACCACTGCGCCAATTCACCGAGCGTCAGGCCATGACGCATGGTCAGCGGGCCGGCGCCGACAAAACTCTCCCAACCGGGCCGGAGCAGCAATCCCTCAACTGGCCGGCCCACAGGGTTGGGCCGGTCAAGCACCCAAACAGACTTCCTAAAATGCGCCGCCGCTTCGAGAACGTAGCGAAGCGTGGTGATAAACGTGTAAATGCGGCAACCCACGTCCTGCAGATCGACGAGCAAGACATCGAAGCTATCCATCATCGCCGCCGTCGGCCGGCGTACTTCGCCGTAGAGGCTGAAAACTGGAATATTATGTACCGGATCGAGAAAATCAGGCGACTCGATCATGTTGTCCTGTTTGTCGCCGCGCAGCCCATGCTGCGGGCCGAAAGCAGCGCTTAGCTTGATACCCGAAAGTGCCGTCAAGGCGTCAAGCGAATGGACCAGATCCCGCGTCACCGATGCCGGATGGGCGAGTAAGGCCACGCGCTTGCCGGAGAGCGGTTTGCGCAACGCCGGTTCTTCTAGCAGTCGGTCGATGCCAAATCTCATAGAAATCTATTTTAAACGCAATCACGCGCCCTGGCTAGGAAAAGCTCGCTCAAGAGCAAAAGAATCGGGGTGGTGAAAGTCGGGCTTCGCCGCGGGATGTTTCAGCGCCCAGTAGGAAAACGTGCCGTCGGTGGCTTCGATAACCGCCGACAGACCGATCCGCAGCAATCGAACCGGTTCGAATCATCGACAATCGATCCAAGTGCACGACTGCATCGATCTCGATTCGATCGACATGCAACAAACGACAATATCAGGGGCCAGCTCCTCGTCCTGAATCGGCCCGCCATCGCGATAACCGCGAAACGAATACACCGCCCACTCACCCGACGGTGAAAAATTGAACTCGTAATACGACGGATCGCCGATCGGCACGGATGAACGCCTCGAAACATGTATGCTCCCACAGTCGATCGACACGATGAGATGAACACTTTTCCGGAATCTTCAGCGTGCGAATGTCACCTTTCACCAGATAAGTAGATCCGCAAAAGATTCTGTTCAACGTAACCAACGCTTGACTTGAATGGTTTCCGCGCCACCATGGCCAAGAGTAAAAGGTTTTAGCGAGGTCATCGAGTCATTCATAGTCGGGTGCTGCCATGCTCGTTACGAAAACTAACCGATCAGGAGTCATTACACCAGCATACAAAGACTCTCCTTGACTCCCTGTTCGCCCGCGATTAGAACCATGAGACCACGAAACGAATAACTCAAGGAGTAACGATGGCTGCGAGTGAGTACAAAGGACCTGCTTTCGATTCCAGCGAGCTCAAAGAACTCAAAGCGAAAGTCGTCAATGGCTGTCTGATCCTCGATCGCGAAGGCATCACAGACGGATTCGGCCATGTCAGCGTGCGGATTCCGGAACAGTCGGCGCTTCTCACGATCGCTCAAGTCAGCCCCGGCTGTGCGGCGCTCGACAAGCTCGTCTTGCTCGACTTCGACGGCAACTATCTCGGCGGCGCCAAACCGGCGCCTTACGAATGGCCGATCCACGCTTGCATCATGCGCGCGCGGCCCGACGTCATGAGCGTGTGCCACACCCATTCGAAATGGAGCGCGCTTTTCAGCGTGCTCAAGAAAGGGCTGCGCCCCGCGCATATGTACGGCCGATTTCTTCCCGTTGGCGGCGCGCCGATCTATCCCAAAGCCGGACTGATCACATCCGTTGAGCGAGGCCAGGCGCTGGCCGACACCTTGAAAGACGGCGCAGCCACTTTGCTGCGCGCTCATGGCGACGCCGTCGTCGGCGCCAGCGTCGAGCAGGCGATTCTGCGCACGGTTCAGCTCGCGTTTCTCGGCGAGTTGGCGCACTTGGCGGCGGTCCACGGCGGACCGGATTACTTGACCGAAGAAGAGTTGGCGACTTTCGCCGGCGACCGATCGTTTCCCGCCCGCCCATGGGAATATTTTTTGAGCCGCTTGGGTGAGCGGCGCGGTGCTTGACAGCTAGAATAACCGCAACTAGAGTCGCGGCGAACAGATGATTTTATCGCGCAATCCGCGTGAAGGAACCGGCATGGCCACCAATCGCAAAGATGTTCCCACCATCGACTCCGCCGAGCTCAAAGAGCTCACCGACAAACTGATTACCGCCTGTCATATTCTCGATCATGAAGGGGTTACTGACGGATACGGCCACGTCGGCGTGCGCGTGCCTGGCGCCGACGCGTTTATCACCATCGCCAATATCAGCCCTGGATCGGTCACGCGCGACCGCTTGATCATGCAGGATTTCACCGGCAACCACCTCGACGGTGCCACCACCCCGCCCAACGAATGGCCGATCCACGCCTGCATTTTCAAAGCCCGTCCGGAAATCGTCAGCGTGGCCCATACCCACTCGAAATGGAGCACGATCTTCAGCGTGCTGCCGATCAAGCTCAAACCGCTGCACCATTATGGCAAGTTTCTCTCCGCCGACGGCCCGCCGGTGTACGAGGGCGTTGGCTTAGTGCGCACGCTCGAGCGCGGCAACGACTTGGCAGCCGCGCTCGGCGACGGACCGGCGGTCCTCATGCGCGCTCACGGCGACGCGGTCGTCGGCGAAAGCGTAGAGCAGATGATCGAGCGCACCACCAGGTTAGCGATGTTGGGCGAGTGGAATCACTTGGCCCTCTTGCACGGCCAACCGAAATATCTCACTGCTGAAGAGTTGGAAGTGTATAACGCCGACCAACGTTTTCCGCTGCGCGGCTGGGAATATTTCGTCACCCGGCTGAGCCGAAACAAAGACCAATCGGAGTAATTGAGTATTGGAGCACTGGAGTTGTGGTCCTTGCCGCAGTCCAGCACTCCATGACTCCAACGTCCCATCGGATTAAGCAATAGAGGAGGAATTTCACAATGGCCACATCCGCAGAATTTGTCGCAAAACTGAAGAAAGATATCCAGGCGTTCCCCAAGATCCGCATCAAGCATCCGTTCTTGAAAGCGGTCTGCGAAGGCACCGCCACCATGGAGCAAATTCGCGCCTGGGCGATTCAAGACTATCAATTTCGCGCCGTCGTGCCGCGCATCGCGATGCTGCGCTACCTCGCCTGCACCGATCCGGAGATCGCGCAAAAGCTCTGGGGCGTGGTTGAAGAAGAGACTCGCGGCATGGACACCGGCAGCGCCGGTCACAACGAGCTGGCGATTCGTTTCGCCAACGCCATCGGTCTCACCCAGCAGCAATTGGAGAACGCGGTGCTGCGGCCGTCCACCGCGGCGCATCTTTATTATGTAGAATTGATCATCCACACGTTGCCATGGTTCGTCGTCATGTCGATCCAGATTGGCGCCGAAGGGACCTTCGGTCCGGCGGCAGCTGCGATCGGTAATGGGTTGCTGAAAAATTACCATATGAAGCCGGACGACGTGCGCTTCTTCACCGTCCATTCGGAAGCCGACGAAGATCACAGCAGCCTCGCCGAAGAGATCGCCGTACGCTATCTCCACTCGCCGGCACTCCAGGAGCAAACCTACAAAGCGACGTTTCGCCGCATGGAACTGCTCTACGATATTTGGTCCATCGACGGCTATGATAAATAAACACCCGGCGCGGCAGTGCTACTAGCGAAACCCGGAATATCTCGCGCCAAGCACGCAAAGGGCGCAAAGTTCGGAAATCTTTGTAGGGGCGTATGGCATACGCCCTGGGGCGGGGAAGCGGGGCTCGGCCGGCGACAGAATTTGCCCAGCCGATACAGACTATAATCGAGATACCATGGAACAACTCACCCTAGGATTCATTTCCGCCTTCAACGAACGGGTCGAGCCGCTGATGAACGGCACAATCGAGGTCGAGGGCGTAAGTCTCATCCCAACTTACTCGCATCCCGCCGAAACATTTTGGCGTCAGCTCAAGTTCGGCGAATTCGAAGTCGCCGAGATGTCGATGTCCTCGTATCTGATCGCCCGCTCGCAAGGAGCCGACATGATCGCGCTGCCGGCCTTTCCGAGCCGCCGTTTGTTTCAAACCGAGCTGTCCTATCACGTCGACTCAGGCATCGAGAAACCGCAAGACCTCAAGGGCAAGCGTTTGGGCGTTGCCGAGTATCAGCAAACCGCGGCGTTGTGGCTGCGCGGCATCCTCGAACACGATTTCGGCGTGTCGCAATACCAGATTCACTGGTACATGGAGCGAAGCGAAGAGATGAGCCATGGCGGTGCTACCGGCTTCAAGCCGCCGCCGGGAATTTCATTCAGCCGCATCGACAAGAGCAAAAGCCTCAAATCAAGCCTGTTGGCGCACGAACTGGACGTGGCCCATGTCGCGAGTCCATGGGTGCTGCAGGCCAACGCGTTGGACCGATCGAGCCGCATAGGTGGCGACGACTGGAGCAAGATCCGGCCGCTGTTTCCCGACCGCATGGCCGAGGGTGCCCGCTTCTACCGCAAGCACGGCTTTTTGCCTGTCAATCATGCTTACATCATCCGCGGCGACATCCACCGCCAATACCCTTGGCTCGCCGCCAAGCTTTACGATGGATTTGTCCAAGCGAAAGCGTTTGCGAATGAAAGGCTAACCGAACAAATCCCCGCGGCGCTGATCTTCGGCCCCGAATACTTGGCTCAGACCCGCGAGCTCATCGGCGACGACCCATTTCCCTTTGGCATCAAAGCCAATCGCGCCATGCTCGACATGATCATCGGCTTTTCCCACGAGCAGGGCTTGACGCCGCGCCAGATGAAAGTCGAAGAACTGTTCGCGGAAAGCCTGCTGGATACGTAATTCGACCGCGAAAAAACTCGCGCCAAGACGCAAGGAACTTCCCAATGGCCAGGCTCACATTGAACTTTATTTCCAACTTCAACGAGCGTGTCGAACCGCTTATGAACGGCATCGTTAAGGCAGAGGGCATCGAGATCGCACCGACCTATTCGCACCCATCGGAAACGTTTTTGCGCCAGCTAAGAGATTTGGAATTTCCAGTTGGCGAGATGTCCATGTCCTCTTACTTGATCGGCCGCGAGCGCGGCTTGGACATGATCGCGCTGCCGGTCTTTCCCAGCCGGCGGCTGTTTCACACCGAACTCTCGATCCACGCCGCCTCTGGGATCGCCAAACCGGAGGACATCGTCGGCAAACGCATCGGCGTTAGCGAATATCAACAGACCGCCGCGCTGTGGCAGCGCGGCATCCTCGACCATGACTTCGGCGTGTCGCAATACAAAGTCCACTGGTACATGGAACGCACCGAGGAGATGAGCCATGGCGGCGTCACCGGCTTTACGCCGCCCCAAGGCATTTCGTTCCAGCGCGTCCCGCCGGAAAAAAGTTTGGCCTCCATGCTCGTGCACCGAGAGCTCGATGTCGCCGCCATCAACAGCCCGGTGAAACACTCCCCCACCCAGCTGGGCCGGTCGCACCAGATCACCGGCGCCGACGGCGACTGGAGCAAGGTCAAGCGGCTCTTTCCCGACCGGATCGCCGAAGGCAAGCGGTTTTTCGACAAGTGGGGATTCTTGCCGGTCAACCATACTTACACGATTCGCGGCGACATCTATCGCAAACATCCCTGGGTCGCTTTCAATCTTTACAGCGCCTTCGTCAAAGCCAAGGAATACTTCAACGCCAGGTTGGTCGATCGCATCCCGTCAGCGATGTTCTTCGGCAAAGAGTATTTGGCCAAGACGCAGGAAATCTTCGGCAGCGATCCGTTTCCCTACGGCATCAAGGCCAATCGGAAGTTGCTGGAAACGCTCGTCGACTTTTCCCACGAGCAGGGACTGATCGCAAAAAAGCCCAAGATCGAAGAACTGTTCGCGGAGAGTACGCGGGACCTATGAGAATCATACAGAACCCATTCGCGTTCGAAAAACCTTACAACCGCAGAAGTTATCGGACATCGGTCTACCGCGGGTTGCTGCTTGCGGGAGTCGTCGCGATTGTCCTAGGTCTCGCGCCCGCGCAGGTCATGGCGGCCGCCAAGATCGTCAACTTCGCCTCGAACACGCCGACACTGAGCGGCACGCTGCCCCTCTTTGTCGCTCAAGAGTTCGGCTTTTTTGCCGCCGAAGGTTTGGATGTCAGGACGGTTTTGATCCGCGGCGGGCCGACGGCCATGGCCGCGCTGGTCGGCGGCGGAGTCGAGTACGCATTTGTCGCGGGCGTCGCCTCGGTGCGCGCCATCGCGCAAAACGCGCCGATAACCATCATCAGCGGCATGCAGCCCTACATGGATTACACAATGATGGGCGCGAAGGGAATTACGACGGTCAACGATCTCAAAGGCAAAGTCGTCGGCGTCACCGGCCCCGGCGGCATCGCCGAATGGTCCTCTGTGGAGAGTCTCGCAAAAAAAGGCCTGGTGCGCGATCGTGACTACAAAATTCTCTACGGCGTCGGCAATAGCCCGGCGCGCGCCCAAGCCTTGGAAACCGGAAAGATTCAAGCTTCGCCGTTTTCTTTCCTGGAAAAACTCGAGCTCGAACGCAAAGGCTTTCCGTCACTCTATGACGTCGGCGCGGTCCTGCCGGGCTTCCCCTTCGTCGTCATCATCACCAGTAAAGCGAAAGCCGAGTCCGACGGCGACAGCATCGTACAAATGTTGCGCGGCATCAAGCGCGGTCTGGACTTTTTGAGCACCAATCAAGAGCGCGTTGCCGCCGCGGTGAGCAAGAAAAACAACAGCTTCGGGGATGCGGCGACGGTGCGCCTGGTCGTCAATCAGTTTGCCAAGCAGTATTCCATCGCGATCTCCCGTGAAGACATCGAGTCGCTGATCGGCGCCACGCGCATCGAAGCGGAAGCGAAGAAGCTTGGCGGAGCGGACAAATTTTTCACCCGGCAATTTCTAAACAAAGCCATCGGCCAAAGCCGTTGAGAACGCGTCTAGCGTCTCGGGTCTTGCGTCCCGTGTTCCGGTGCCATAACCCTGGACCCTAGACGCGAAACCCTAGACAAATGTCACAGAGGGAGAAACCATGGAACAAAATATTGAACTGAGTCTGCTCCTCGCCGACTACCACCGCACGCGGCCCATGTTGAACGGCGAGATTAAAGCACAGGGCATCGAGTTTTCGCTGCACCGCGCCGAAACTGGCGTCGCCTGCATGCGGCCGGTCTACGAAGAGTACGACATCGCCGAAATGTCGTTGTCATGGTATGTGATGGCGCGCAGCCGCAACGAGCCGGTGATCGCCCTGCCGATCTTCCCGCTGCGCATGCAGATACACCCCTATATTTTTTGCTCGCCGGCTTCCGGCATTGAGAGTCCCGAAGACTTGAAGGGCAAAAAAATCGGCATGGACCAATACCGCTTGACGGTCGGTCTGTGGGCGCGCGGCATCCTGCAGGAGCACTACGGCGTACGGCCGCAAGACTGCCGCTGGTTCACCAGCGAGCTTGAAACAGAGGATGCCGGTTTCCGGCTGCCGGCGAATGTCGAGATCACCTGCGCCAACAAGTCCACTGAAGCAATGCTCCTAAACGGCGAACTCGACGCCTTGATCCCGCCCAACATCGTGGCGTCGTTCCGCAACCAAGACCCGCGAATTCGCCGTGTCTTCAAAGACATTCGCGCCACCGTCAATAATTATTTTCTTCAAACCCGAATCTTTCCGATCACTCACACGTTGGTGGTGCGCCAAGAGCTGTTCGACAAACAGCCTTGGCTGGTGGCGAGCTTGCTCAAAGCATTCAACGAAGCTGAAGAACTTTGCCGCAACTCTTACGCCTACGCCAAACGTTCGGCGTTTCCATCGGCGGTATTGATCTTGGAAGAAGAGGAAGAAGTTTTCGGCAAGAATCCATGGGGACACGGACTTACCGCCGAGAACCAAGTCGTGTTGGAGAAGTTCGTCCAGTACGCCAACGAGCAGGGGTACATTCCGAACCGCCCGGCGCTCAGCGAATTATTCGCCCCGGTGGGAAATTGAGCGTCGAGGGAAAAGCCGCACAACACCGCCCCGCGGGCGTACGCCATACGCCCCTACCTCGGATTGCTTTTGCGGTTAATTTCTTTCCCGGTTTAACTTTGCGTCTTTGCGCCTTGGCGGGAGAAAATCCGATTCCGACTCACTGCACCTTGTAACCTAATTCCTTCGCCACCTCGATAGCGAAGCGCGGCTCGGCGACTTCCTCGTAGGCGACATTGCGATCGGCGAAGCGTCCCTCGGCTTTGATCGCTCTGATAATGTTGGCGATCCCTTCCGGCGTCGGGATGCCGGTGTCATTGAAGCTCTCCTGGACGATCTTATAGGTATCCGACGCGGTGTCCTTATCCATCTTGAGCACGCCGGTGATGAGCGCGAGAGTTTTCTCGCGCGACGCCAGCATCGCCTTCTTGCCCAGTTGAAGTGCGCGAATAATGCGTTTCACTTCATCGGGCCGGCTGCGAATGTTCCGCGTCATCGCGGTCAGACCGCCGGAGGCCATCTCGACCAGTGAGCCGATATCGAGCACCCGGACAAAGCCGCGCCGCTGGGCGAAAAACATCGTCGGTGGATTGAGCGCCGCGGCATCGACGAAACCGGAATCCAGCGACTGCACCAGATTGCCCCCCGGCACCGAAACCGCGACATAATCCTTCGGCCCGATGCCGCGCTTTTCCAACGCGATCGTCAACGCCACATGGCTGGTGCCACCCAGCCCCGAGACGCCGATCTTCTTGCGCCTGAGCTCCGTGACGTTCTTCACCTCCGGCTTGGCCATGAGCCAATAGGTGATGCGACTGGTCGACGACCAGAGGGCGCGCGAATCGACGCCGCTCAAGGTCGCGCTGATGCTCGCCGGGCCGATGCCCGATTGATAGTCCAGATCTCCGGAAACCAGCGCCGCCGCAGCCGCCGCCGAGCGCATGAGAATGATCTCGACGTCAAGTCCTTGTTCTTGAAACAGCTTCCACTCGCGCGCCGCCACCAGCGGCAAGGCCGAATAGCTGAGAGTCGCGTTGGAGATGCGAATCTTGCGCCGCTCCTGCGCCCGGGCCGGAGCGAGGCATGATAGCAGCGAAAAAATACCGATGAACAGTCCAATGCGATAAATCACCGTGACGCGAATTATCTTGTTCATCCTTCCGCCTTCATCCCTCATCCTTATCTCACTCTTATCGTTTAACCATTCCCAACTTGGCCATGGCGTCGTGAATCAATTTCACTTCGCCTTCCGGCACCGGCACCTGCGGCGCCCGCACGATGAAGTTGTCCATCAAGCCGGCGAAGTAAGCAGCGACTTTGTAGCGGCTATGCTTGTACACGTTGGGTGCCTTGTAGACTGCGGCTTCCAGCGCCCAGTTGATCTCGTGCAAGCGGCGCGCCTCGTCGAGCTTGCCGTCGCCGACCGCTTTGAAAAGATCGCAACAAAAATCCGGCGCGAAATTGGCAAACCCGGTCAACGCGCCGTCGCCACCGGTGACGAAATGTTGGAACAGCGACGAAGTCGCAAGCACCGAGACATGGCGCGGCAGCGCGCGCATGCCGCGCAGCACTTGCTCGTAGCGCCGGATGTTGGCGCCGCTGGCAACTTTGACCGCGGTGACATTGTCGACCTCCCGAGCGATGCGAACTGCCGTGTCCGGTGTGTAACCGGAAGTGACCGCCGCCGGATAATGAAAAATCGTGATCGGGATATCCACGGCTTTGGCGATATCGTGAAAATACTGCACGGCGAATTCCGGATTGGTCCGCGAATCCCAATCGTAAATATGCGGCGGCGTCAACATAATCGCCGCCGCTCCAGCTGCTTTGGCCTCGCGGGTCTGTTGAATCGCTTCCCGCGTCGACAACGCTTCGATGCCGGCTACGACATGTTGCTCGGGACGAATCTCCTCGCGGATGATCTCAATGCAGCGCACGCGCTCCTCGCGCGTCAGCGTCGCGCCCTCCCCAGCGCCGGCGTTGCAGACGATGGCGTTGATGCCGGCAGGCTTGGCTTGATACCGGATCAGCTTGCGCAGCCCGGCTTCGTCAAGATCGTAGTTATCTTTGAACGGCGTAACGTTGGCGGAAAGAATCCCGGTGAGTTTTATACTCATAACAACCTCTTAATAGAATTGGATTATCGTGTTTGCTGTGAAGATCCCTTCACCACGAAGGCACGAAGGACGCGAAGGTTTCGGTCAAGATTACTTCCGCACTTCGTGATCTTCGTGGTGAAAATAATATTTCTCATATGGCTGTAGCCCGACCGTGCAAGGATATGCATGTTGCGCAAAACTGATAGCTATTCTGCCGATTACTTCGCGGGATACAAGGCGTTGAAGAAACCGCTCTGCTCCAGTCCGCGCACGAACGAGTTATCGATCTGATCGTCGACCGAGAGCGGCTTTAGTTGCGGCTCGCTTTTCTCCAGGAAGGTTTTGATCAGTGCGATGCCGGCGCGGGTCGGATAGGGCACCCGCGGTACGTAGTTGAGATAGGTTCGCTGGGTTTCTTCTTGCACAAGCGCATCGTCGATTTTCAGCCGGTCTTTGATGACCTTCTTTGAAAAGGACACGTCAGTCTTGAATACCGCAATCGCTTCGCCCATCGCCCGGACGAAGTTGCGCGCGATCTCCGGATTCTGGCGCAGAAACGCTTTGCGCGTCACCACTCCCGCCGACTGATAATCGGGAATCACGTCGCCGAGATCCACCAGCTCGCGAAAGCCTTCCTGCTTGGCGACGGCCAATGTAGGCAGCGAGATCGGCCCGCCGAAGATCTTCTTGCTCTGCATGCCGGAAAGAATCGGCGGCACGCCGCCCATCTGAATGATCGGCACGTCGGATTCCGGCCGGAGCCCCCACTTGTCGAGCGCCAGCCGCAACAGCGCGTCGGTGACCGAACCGAACCGGGTAACGCCCATCGCCCTGCCCTTAAGATCCTTGGGCTCGCGAATCTCCGGCCGCACGATGATCGAAAACGGCGGCTTGGTCACCAGCCCGACGATCATCACGGTATCACCACCCTGGGCATTGACACGCATCACCGGTTCGATGCCTTGGATGCTAACCTGAGTCGTCCCACCGAGCAGCGACTGCATCGCCGGCGACCCGGCGACGTAGATCAGCTCGACATCGAGGTCGTACTTGGCAAAGATTCCCTTATCGACCGCGATCCACGGAATCACCGCGGAACCGGAGATCGAGCTGTAGGCGACGCGGAGTTGAGTTTTGGTACCGGCCGCAAATCCCTCAGCGCTCGGAAAAACGAGCAGGAGTGCGATCAGAAGCGTTGTTATGAAGGTAGTTCGCATCATTTTGTTCCGCGTTGAACTCTTCCCGCTAACGATCTAGCCCACAGCACTCAAGACCTTTCCGCCAACCTCGACTGGCTTGGCGTCAATCAGGATAAAAGCCATCACGCACGGTTCGGTGCCACGGTTGACCCAGTTGTGGATCGTGCCGCGCTGCACCAGCACGTCCCCGGCTTTCAGGTGAACGACCGTGTCATCGAGCTCCATATCGATCTCTCCCGACATTACGACGGCATAGTCGATGGAATCCGTCCGATGGTTGCGCGGCGCGACGCCCGGCGAAAACTCGATAACGCGAAAGACGGTGCCGTTTTTCAGCGTCGTACCGACTTGCCGCAGCCCCTCGTCAGCATCGCCGGTATTATCAACCGGAAAAGTTTCGGTGGTCCAGACCACACAAGCAGACCGTCCGGGCCGGCCCGTAGAGAGATTTTGAGAGACTTCATCGATTTTGACCACAGCCTTCCCGTTCGCATCATGTCCTGTGACTACCCGTCGCAGTCGAAGAGCCATCGTTTATATTCCTCCGTAAATACGGCGGTTCTAAATTCTTGAACTTCCTAAGTCGCCAATCCAGCGTCCTTTGCGCTGGAAAATATCATTAATGATCGGGTAAGAAATACCGTCTTTCATTGCACCTCCTTGCACACCGACCGCCTTGGGCGACGTCGAAGGTGCGGCCCCCCTCCGATTCCGAAACATTGAACTTTGAACCTTGAACGGCGCACACACAGCGCGCGCTATTTGTGAAACTCCTTAGTGCCCGCATACGCCCGCGGATTGACCAAAGCATGTTCTTCCTGCATCAACCAGGCGATCTCCGCCGCCATCGGCACGCTCGCCGCTTCCATCGACGAATGCGCCGCCATCTTGCAGTATTTGAGCGTCGTCTTGTCGAACTTGCCGATCTCCTCGCCCCACTTCCAGGCTTCATCCTGCAACTGCACGTGCGGCACCACGCGGTTGATCAATCCCGCGTTCATCGATTTCACCGCGTCCCAATTTTCCCCAGTGAGAATTAGTTCGAAAGCCAACTTGGTCGGAATTAAAGTTTTGAACATGGTCGCGATGATCGGATAGGGCAAAAAGCCGCGCTTGATCTCCGGCAAACCGAACATCGCCTTGTCTGAGGCTATCGCCAGGTCGTGGGGCAACAACAGCGTAATGCCGCCGCCGAGACAAAAGCCGTTTACTACTGCAATGGTCACTTTGGGGAAAGTCCGAATCACCTCCGCGACATGATAAGCGCGCGGCTCCTTGCGCCGGTCTTTGCCGCGATTCTGCCCGCCCTCGGTGGGAAATTCGGACAGATCGCGGCCCGCGCAGTAAGCCACATCGCCCGCGCCGGTGGTCAACACCACGGCGATCTCGTCGTCGTTGCGCAGCTCCTCGAACACCGCGAGTATCTCTCTAATCGCATCCCGGCTCAACGCATTGCGCTTCTCCGGCCGGTTGATCGTCAACTTCGCCACCGCGCCGCGGCTTTCCAATATCGTAAACTTGCCTTCTTTGATCATTGCCAATTCCTTTCTGAATTCCTCGTACCATAGGCGAATAACACTTGCCATCCGTTTCGGTCAACCAGTGAGAAAGGAGGCCTTCACCACGAAGATCACGAAGGACACGAAGGGTTCGGATAAATAGAATTCCGAACTTCGTGCTCTTCGTGCCCTTCGTGGTAAGACCAACTCTTCTCCTTAAGCGTAGCGACCTACTTTTGCCTTGAAAGCTACAAGTCAATCCGCTATCCCCGTAACCAATGGAATCCACTATCCGCCAGGTCAGCAAATCCGTATTCGCCGTCATCGGTCCCGAAGGGGCGACTAACTTCACGATCATAAAAGCCGGCGACGGCGCCGCCGCGCTGATCGACGCCGACATTCGCCGCATCGATGAAGTGAAAGAAGCGCTGCGGCAAACGGGTTGTGCCCGCGTCGGGTACCTGATCGACACCCATGAGCACTTCGACCACACCTCGGCAAATTTCTACTTCGCGCAAAAACAGATCCCCATCGTCGCCAGCGCGGGTTGCTTGCAAGCAATGCAGGACGACGGTCCCGCCGACTTCGCGCGCATGCTCAAACCCGTGCCGGAGTTTTACGAGCGTTTTCCCGGACTCTGTCTGACCTTGCCCGATGTCGTCTTCGACAAGGCAACTGAAATTAGACTGCCGGGCGTAACGCTGTCTCTGGAATACCGGGCCGAGAACGGCCACAGCCATAGCAAGGGCGACACGACCATCTATTTTCATGAAGAAGAAGTATTCATTGCCGGCGATCTGCTCTATACCGAAGTTCACCCGGTGACTTTCTTCGGCAATATTCCCAACTGGCTGACGGCGTTGAAGCCGCTGTTCAAATGCCACTACAAACAACTGATTCCCGGACACGGACCTGCCGTCGACGGCGAGCAGTCCGGCAGAGCTTACTTCAAGCGCATGCACGATTACCTTGAAGACTTTTATGGTCATCTCGTGGATATCGATTCCGGGCGCGCAAGCCGCGAAGATGTCGCGCGTCATATGCAAAGCGGCGTTTATGCAGCACTCGGCAAAACCCGCATGGTGGAAAGAAATATCAATCAGTTTCTTACTGGAAGGTGGTTTTAGATGAAGCTGACGGCCGTCCTCTTCATTACCCTTGGGCTGGTATCTGTGGGGGGCAGACTTCAAGCCGCCGAAAAACTTCGCGCCGCCTACCCGGCCATCGCACCGGGTTCGACACCATCCTGGGTCACGGCCGAGAAAGGTATCTGGCGCAAGTACGGCTTCGATGTCGAACCGATTCTCGTCAGCGGCGGCGCGCGCGCCGTGCCGGCCTTGATCGGTAACAGCGTGCAATTTCTCATCGGCTCGGACACCGGCGTGACCACGGCGCAGTTGCAGGGCATCCCGATCGTGCGGCTCGGCGTGACGATGAACACTCTGGGATCTTCTCTGCTGACCCAAGCAAGTGTCCAATCCGTCCAAGACTTGAAGGGAAAAACTCTCGGCATCTCGCGCGGGCGCGACGCCAGCTATATCCGGCTGGCCAAATTGCTGCGCGATAACGGTCTCAATCCCAACGAAGATGTGAAATTTCTCTCCATCGGCGGCGGTGAAGGCGGCCGGCTTTCCGCACTGAAAGCCGGGATTATTCACGGCACCATGCTTTTCCCGCCGCTGGATTTGATCGCCAGGAACGAAGGCTTGAAAGTCCTGAGCAAATTCGACGTGCCGACGCCGGGCGGCGGCATCAACACCACCGCGGTGCTGCTCAAGCAAAACCGCCCGCTGGTGCTGAACTTCCTCAAGGGCTACATCGAAGGCATTCACTACATGATCGGCCACAAGCCCGAGAGTTTAAAAATTCTCCAACGCTATTTTCAAAATTCCGACATGACGGCGATGGGCTATCTTTACGACGAAACCACGCGCCGGCTGGAAAAAGAACTGCGCGCCAGCCCGGAATCCATCGCCTTCCATTACGACATGGCCGCCCTCGACGACCCACGCGCCAAACAGGCGAATGAGAAAACCTTTTGGGATGCCAGCTTAGTCGAGGAAATCCGCCGCTCCGGTTTTATCGAACAGCTGTACAAGAATTAATCATAGTCAGGGGTAAAAGGTGAGGCGTAAGGCGCCCACTCATCCGAAACGCCTAACCCCTTACTCCTCATACCCAACGGCTCTACTTCCGATACAGTTGCTCCAAGAACCCCGAGCGTTGAATCTCGTCGATCAAGCTCAGATCCCAGTTGTCTTTCTCGCTCAATTTTTTCACCTGCGGAAAGTCCAGGGCGGCGAGATCGAGCATGGCGCGCATGGCGTCCGACTGCGGCCGCAAATCTTTTTCCGCGCGGGTGGAAATTTCTTCGTAGAGATAGGCCATGATGCCGAGGTCGGGGTTGCGCACGTACTTGGAAAAGATTTTCAGACTTTCGTCCTTGTTCGCCTTCAAATAGTGAATGCCTTCCATGTAACCGCGCAGAAAGCGCAGCGCCTGGGGCCGGTTCTTCTGGATAAATCCAGGCGTCGTGTTGATACCGCCGCCAACGTTGGCGACATCGAGCCGCGAGAGAATGCTCATGCCCGACTTTTCGGAGATCTTATCCGACGGCGGCGTAAACATGGTCGCGTGAATCACGCCGCTCGACAGCGCCGCCACTCGCGCCGCCGGGCCGCCATCGCCCACCGAAAGAAACGTCACGTCTTTGGCCGCGTCCATGCCGTTGTCGCGCAGCAGTTTGACCACTCGCGCATATGCGGCGTCGCGACCAGGGGTGATACCGATGATCTTACCCTTGAGATCGCGAACGGTTTTGATGCCGGGTTGAACGACCATGGAATAACCCAAGGTATTGGTGGTCACGCCGACCCGCGTCAAACTCGCCCCCTGGATAATCGCCGTCGTGATTCCCAGGTCCGAGCCGAGAATGAAATCAACGCTGCCACCGATCAGAGCGGAAACCGTGCGCGAACCACCGCGCAGGAAAATCAACTCGACGTCGAGCCCGTGATTTTTCCAGATGCCCTTGTCCGCCGTCACCCATGAGGCGGCAAACCCGGTGGCGAGCGAAGGATAACCAACGCGCACGACATCTGCGCTCCAAAGCGTTGATTTCGCAATGAGGAACCATGCGAGCACAGCAGAAGCGATTCGAAGTAATTTCATTTAAGCTCCATCCACTGAGATATGCGATTGCCGCCGACTTGCCGAACATCCGAGGTTCGAAACGATATGAACATTTTGAACGGCTTGAATGTTTTAAACGCCGCGGCTCCCGCGCTTAGCCCTAGCTAACATCCGAGCTGGAACCTGTCAATTTGAAAAACCAGCGCATGATTTGACATCGGCATCCGACAATGGGTAATTTCGTCAAACGAAACAATTGCGCGACGGAGGTATGATTTGAGAGTCGTTGCTAGGGTTGCGCTGATACTTGCAGTTATTTTTCCAAGGATCGGATGGCCAGCCGACGCGCCAAAACTGGAAAAGCTCGTCATCGGCTATCCCGCGCCGGTAGCCTCCTTGGGCATCATCGAGGTTATGCGCAAGTCCGGGCTATTCAGAAAGAACGGTCTCGACGTCGACCTGGTCTACATCCAAGGCAGCCCGATACTCACCACGGCCATGGTCTCCGGCCAGGTGCCGCTGAGCTTCATCGGCGGCGCGGCCATCGTCGCCTCTGCTGTCGGCGGGGCCGATACGGTCTATCTCGCTTGCGGCATCAATACGCTCTACTGGCGCGTCTTCTCGACACCGGATGTCAAAACCATTGGTGATCTTAAGGGCAAAAAGATCGGCGTCACCACCATCGGCTCACAGGAAGACAGCGTCATCCGGTACATCTTGAAGGAACGTGGCCTCAATCCTGACCGCGACTTCGCCATGGTTGCCGTCGGCGGCGCGCCGACGCGCCTGGCCGCCTTGAGCAAAGGCGTTATCCACGCATCGACATTCATTCCACCACAGGACATTGCGGCCGAAAGACTCGGTCTGCACGAGCTCATCGATATGAGCACCCTCGGTCTCTACAATCCCGGCAGCTGTTTCGCCAGCACCAAGAGCTACATTAAAACCCATCGCGACACCGTCATGCGGGTCATGAAAACATTCGTCGAAGGACTCCGCTACTACAAAGACAACCGCGACTTCGTCTTGAAAGTCACCGCCGACTTCGCCCAGAACCGCGACCCCGAAGTGCTCCGGCCGACCTACGAGATCGTCACCAAATTCCAAGACCGCGTCCCCTACGTCAACATGAAAGGCATCGAGTTCATGCTTAAGACTTTAGAACTGCGCGACCCGCGCGCCAAAACCTTCGACCCCAACGCCGTGGTCGACTCCAGTTTCATTCAAGAGCTCGACAAGAGCGGTTTCATCGACGCGGTCTGGAAGAAGTGACACGACGTAAAGCGTAAAGGGTGAGGCGAAAGGCGTCCCCACCCCTAACCCCTAACCCTTCACCCCTTACGGTCAAATTATGAACATCGGCGAATCCCTAATCCGCAACGCGCAACACTTTCCCGACAAGCGCGCCATAGTCGACGCCAGCCGATCGGTTACCTATGCCGAATTGCACGAGCGGACTAATCGCCTGGCTAATTATCTGCTCAAACAAGGTCTCGCCCAAGGCGATTTGATCGCCCTTTCGATCGGCAGCCGGGCCGAGCACTTCGAAGCGCTCTTCGCCATCGCCAAGATCGGCGCCATCGCCGTTCCCTTCGACTTCAATTGGAGCGCCCAGGAATGCGAGGCTATGCTCAGCTTCTTTGCACCCAAAGCGTTTTTTGTCGAAGCACGCAAAGAGACCGCTGCCTTGCACGCGCTAGCCGACAAGCGCATGGACCCTGGGAAATTGGTCGTCGTTGGCAACCCCATTTGCGCAAACGGCAGTGGCATCGAAAGCGCGATCGAGCGAAGCGAGCCCGATGAACCGGAAGCGACCGTAGTAAGCGATGATCCGTTCCTACTCATGATCACCTCCGGCACTACGGGATTTCCCAAAGCGTGCAGCATCGATCACCAGACCTATGCGCTGCGCTGCATGAACTACAGCATCAGCAAAGGCATGAACCACAACGAACGAGCTTTGATGGTGCTGCCGGTGCACTTCAACGCCGGCCGCGGCTCTGTGCTGGCGATCCTGTATCTTGGGGGCACGATCATCATTCAGGAAAAGTTCGACGCCGAGCGCTTCCTGCAAACCATCGAGCGTGAGCGGATCACCTACACCATGCTGGTGCCGACCTTGTGCGAGCGATTGTTGCGCTCAGAGCACATGAACAACTATCGAATAACTTCACTGCGCTTCCTCGGCATCACCGGCGGCCACCTCCCCCGCGAACTCGCGCGCGAAGCGCGGCGCCGCTTGAGCCCGGGCATCTTCGAAGCCTACGCCTCCACCGACTGCGGCCAGATCACCACCATCGACGCCGACGACTGGGAGACGCACGGTGACACCGTCGGCAAACCGATCTGGTGCGTGCTCGTGGCCATCGCCGATGATGACGGCCTTGAAATGCCGCGCGGCGTGCCTGGAGAAATTTGCGTGCGCACGCCCCTGGCCATTCAAGGCTACTATCGCAATCCAAACGTGACCGAAGAGTTTCTTGCCGACGGCTGGTGTCACACCGGCGACATTGGATTTCTCGACCAAGAAGGCTACCTGCACATCTCCGGGCGCAAGAAAAACATGGTGAAGAGCGGCGGCATCAGCGTATTTCCCGAAGAGATCGAGGAATCGCTACGCAAACATCCGGACGTCGCCGATGCTGCCGTGGTTGGATTCAAGAGCCAAGAATGGGGCGAAGCGGTGAAAGCCTTCGTGGTGTTGAGCGGCGGCGCCAGCACCAGCGGCGAAGCATTGATTGAATACTGCAAAAACAACCTGGCGCCCTACAAAGCGCCCAAAGTCGTGGAGTTCTGCACGAGTTTACCGCGCACGGGGCTCGGCAAGATCGACCGCACCAAGCTGGCGGAGTTGTAGAGGAGATGCCAAGCTGACAGCGATTACCGTCGGCACGATACTGCCTGCTGATCCTGCGGCTCAAACGTAGAGCGACACTATTTTGGCCATCAACAAGATACCGAGAATTGAGTACAAACAGGCGACAAGCATCAATCCTTTGACGACGACCGGCCCGACGCGTTTTCGCAGCAAGAATATGAACCAGACGAGAGCACAACCGACGAGTTTGCCATACAGCAAGCCGCCCATCAGTCCCCAGTTCTCTATGTAATCAGACATCAGCGGATTTACTTCGGGCACGCCGGCAGAAAGAATATGGTATGAGGCCACCCCGTCCAGGATCTGCAATAATAAGTTTGCCAAGAGCAATTTGACGATGGGAGTCTGCACAACTTCACCAGGCCATCTGAATTAATGGGTTTTCCACCGCGACCATTTGCCAGAGCCATGCCGCGTCGTTCTGGCTCAGATCGGGATTCAGCTGCTTTAAAGCTCCCAAAGGAAGCGATCAGACTTGCCTGCACAGGAAAAGCACGTTTCGAACCGGGCATTGCCGTCCATCCTCGGATCGTCTCGATTAAAATGTTGGACGGTAAAAACTGTTAAGAGAATTTACGCTTGATTTGAGAGAAAACTTTCATTTGACCGCTTCAGGTTGAGATTGGTAGAAGATCTCTATTCTCACCCAAGGAGTATAACTATGAGCGAAGGCAATCTTCCCCAATTCGGCGTCAGCAAGAATGTAAAACTCGTCGGCCGTACCGACCTGGCCGGCGGCGGGCAGGTTGTGGTCGAGAATGGTTACGCCTATGTCGGCCATATGGACCCGCCCCACGGCACGACCATCCTCGATGTCAAAGATCCCAAACATCCGAAGGTCATCGCGCAGATCGAGATTCCCCAAGGCGTGCATTCGCATAAAGTCCGGGTCAGCGGTGACATCATGTTAGTCAACCTGGAAAGATACCGGCCAAAGGAAAGACTACCGACGGGACTAAAAATCTACGACATTGCCAATCGCGAGAAACCGCGAGAGATCGCCTTTTACGAAACCAACGGCGGCGTGCATCGCTTCACCTTCGATGGCCGCTACGCCTACCTGTCGGTGCATGTCGAAGGGTATATCGGACGCATCCCGATCATTTTGGATCTGAAAGATCCGGTGCAGCCGCAGGAAGTCGGCCGCTGGTGGATGCCGGGTCAATGGACCGGCGGCGGCGAGAAGCCCAACTGGGATGGCACGGCGCATCAATGCCATCATCCGATCCGTTACGGCGACCGGCTCTACGTGAGTTATTGGCACGGCGGTTTCGTCATCCTCGATATTTCGGACATGAGCAAGCCGCAATTTATCAGCGGCCTCAACTGGTCACCGCCCTACCCTTCGCCAATTCACACGACGCTGCCGATTCCCTGGAAGCTCATGGGCCGCGATATGATGGTGGTGGTCGATGAGGAAGCCGGCAAACGCGCGCCGGCGCCGCCGGCGTTCATGTGGATGGTCGACATCACCGACGAAAAACACCCGGTGTCGGTTTCGACGTTCAATCCGGACGGCGCCTTCAGCGTCGCGCCGGGCAATCAATATGGCGCGCATCAACCGGCCGAACAAGTTTACGACAACAAGATGTTCGTCACCTGGTTCAGCGGCGGTCTGCGCGTCGTCGATATTAGCAATCCCTACAGCCTGCAGGAGATCGGCTACTACGTGCCCAATCCAGGGCGCGGACAAAAGACCGTGAAGAGCAACGACGTCTACCGCGGCGCCAACGGCTTGCTCTATTTGATCGACCGGCTCGATGGTCTGGAGATACTCGAGTACGATCGCTGACGGCAACGCGCTGGAATCACAGCCGGGCACGATGCCGGCGCAAAGAATTACCATCTCAACCGCCGCGCCGCAAAAGCGCCGCGAGCAAGTCTTGAGATTCCAACTCGCTAGGGCTATGGTCGATACCAGTTCATCGCACCGCAGCTACAGCTTTCGTACGTTTGAGCTTGCTTCACTGCCGCATAAGATACCGCTTGCAGCTCGCGATGCCGAAGGAGTTCGGCCGTGGCCAAAACATTTGTCACCATTGGCAAAACCTCGACGGAATCCGTCGATACCGATCAACCGGTCTGGGTGCTGTTACCGGAGACCATCCAGCCTGCGGTGGTATCGACTTACTCCCGCCAACTCTATGCTGGCTTGAAAGTGCTGGTGCGACTCGGCAGCGCCAAAAGCATCATCGACGCGCATTTGCTACGTCATAGCCACGATAGAAGCGAAAAGCCGAGTGACGCAAAGCGCGAAGAGATCGCCACCCTGCGCGGCTACGTCGATGCCATGGCGGGCGATGCGCGCAAACGAGCACAGATCTTTGTCTCATTCTTATCGGCGCAGCGACTGATCCGGCCGCCGCTCTATCCGATCTTAGCAAAACTTCGAGAGACAGCGCCGTTGACGGCCAGCGACTTAGCGCCGCTGGTGAACGCGCTCCACGCCGCCCTGAGAAAAGACAGCGACATTTCACCCGGGTTCAAGCAAAAGATGAATCGTTATATTCACAATGGCGCTTACGCAACCGAAACCATGCTTTGGCTCGCGCTGTTCGTCGATCCAGTATTTGCACTGCACCTGTGGCACGACAATGTCGTGGATCAAGCGCCGCCCTGCGCTGACAAAGATAGCTCACAGGACCGGGACGTTTTAGAGTGCGGTCTCCGTCGGGCAGTGGAGCATATCCGTGCGGGAACCCCATGCGACGATCAAACGTGCCGCATCGATTGGCACGCTCGGCTCGACGAACTGGTCGGCTGTGAAGCGCAATCGCGTTTCTTCGCTGAAGTCGGTGAGATTCACGAGGGAATTAACAAGGTTAGCTGCTTGAGTTTCGACCGATCTAAAAGTTTCAACGATTTCGGCGAGACCGCACCCCGGTTCTTGACCCTCGACAAGCTATCGCGCGCCGTCACCGCATTGGACAGAACGTTGTCCCATCTGACGGTGGTCTTCGCCGATGACGATACGGAGATGAAAGAGTTATGCCAAGGACACCTCGTCCACTCAGGGCTGTTGATTCGCGGCTTGATCGGTGAAAACGAGGCGATCAAGACGCTCTACCCGTTTCATGCGATGGCCATTCCCAACCAACCCGAGCTCAACGATCGTGTCATTGCCAAAGTCCGCACAGCTCACGAGGACGGTTCGCTGTCGCGTATCTGCGCGACACGTTACGGCATGCGCGCTGATGACCTAGCTAAAGGAATCGCTAAAGCGATATCGATCCAAAAACAACTCATGCCGTTAATACCGATAGAAGTGCATCGCCTGGCTGACGCCATAGAAACCCGCGTCCGCTTACGCAAGATCGCCGAGAGATTGACCTCGGCGGCCGATCGGCAACAGGCGATCACCTTGGATGTCGCCATCCGCGCTCATGCCATGAGACAGCAGCAGCTCGGCAAAACATTGAAGGCCGACTTTCATATTGATCCTGCCAGACTGTTTTTTATCGATAATTTCTTGATCGACAGAATCAAAGCGCTTTTCGGCAACGAGCTTGAATTCATGCGCACGGTCTTAGCCTCCTACCTAGAGCGCAGCAAGATTGCCACGCAGCCAAAAGCCGCAACAGAATACCCTGGGTTGGCGATCAATAGCTAAGCCCGGCGCAGAGCCGTACAGATCCGTTTGAGAACCGCCCATCACCGTGCCCTGGTTGTCATCAAAAATTAAGCAAGATTGATCGCCGTGTCTCGGATGACAATTCTACGCTCAATGATTGTCCTGGGAATAATCGGCTTCGCCATCGGCGGCGCTTTCGGCGAACCGATTCGCATCGCCATGCCATCCAAAAGCCTGACGTTTCTAAATTACTACCTCGCCGACAGATTCGGCCTGTTCAAAAATGAAGGCCTCGAAGCGACTTTTCCTGTCGGCAAGGCCGACGTGCAACTCACCGCGGTCGTCACCGGCGAGATGGAATATATCGCCGCGGTTGGCACGGTGTTGCGAGGCGCGGCCAGCGGTCTGCCGGTCAAGGCGGTGATGTTCGCCCTCGACAAACCGATCTTCTTCATGATGGTCAAAGCCGAGACCCGACGCATCCAGGATCTCAAAGGCAAGGCGGTCGCCGTCACCGCACTTGCCGCGACCGACGCCCTCAGCGCCCGCGCTATGGCTAAGGCCGCCGGCATGAACCCTGATCAAGATTTGGTTTTCTTGAGCGCCGGCAATACCGCCAACGCGCTTGCGGCGCTGCAAGCCGGTTCGGCAGCGGCAGCGATGTTGTCGATTCCGTTTAACCTGAAAGCCGAGGAATTGGGCTACCGTAGCCTCGGCAATGCCGCCGATTTTCTGCGCACGGCGCTGTCGGGCCTGGGCACTTCCGACGTACGCATTAAAGCCAATCCGGCACAAGTCAAACGCACCATCCGTGCGTCGCTGCGCGGCATGGACTTCGCGCGCGACCCGGCGAATCAAGACAAGATCATTCCATACATCATCGAGGACTTTCAGCTTGACCGTAAAACCGCCGAGGCGTCCTTGCGCGAGATCGTTAAGCACTACTCCAAGGACGGCACCACCAGCGACGACGCGATCCGCGCCGATATCGAGCTGGTCCGGGAGCAAAATAAGATCAAGGCGACCATACTCACGGCCCAAGTGGTGGACTATGGCTTGTTAAAAGAAGTGCTGGCTGAGCTGAGAAAATAGTTTACAAGAAATCACACCAGCGCACGTCTCGCCGTAACGCGCGCGTCTAAACATCCACCCACCATAGTCCCACGCGGTGACCCTGAGCGATGCCGAAAGCTCGCCGCATGGGATAACGAAAAAGTCCTAAAGCTGCGGGCAGCGCGAACACCGAACGGACGGGACCAGCGAGCGGAGCAAGCGGGGCCGAAGATCAATTTCAAGGCGTTTGTTAGCTACGGTTTTATCACGCCTTGGGACGAGCGACTCCTGCGCACTGGCAGGCAGCGTTTGCTCGTTGAGAGAAATCTTGAGGAAGAAGATGTTGACTCCCGCACTCATAAATAAACGTGCCGATGAACGATCATCAGGCCAATGTTGCTCGCCCAGGCGCGGTCAGATGGCATTGCGCCACCCATAAACCTCCAAACGGAGACGCTCTCTGGAGCCGCGATCTCGCCGCGCGTCACCGCGAAACAGTCTATATTTTTCCTAACCCGCAATGGCCTTTTCGATACCGGGTCACTCAGGCTGTATAGATTTTCAAATCCGCGGCAAGGAGGGCAAATGTTCTTGGTTAGTAACGTAATTTCCCCGTCAGTCGGCGAAATGCTCGATCGACGATTTTCAAGGAATTGAGTTCATAACCATGCGATTAACACCGCCCGCCTTTTCATCACATCACGCCCCGACGTATCACGGCAAGCTGAATACAATCATTTGATCCGTCACCCCGCCCGCCCCAGGTTTCAACGATCCGGCGGCGAGGTATACACGGCCGCCGGTCGTCGCGGCAGCGGTGCCGTGGCGGCCTCCGGGCATGGGGGCGAGAGTTCTCCAGGTTTTTGTTTTCGCATTGTAGGCCTCATTCTCAGCGAAGGTATTGGGCGCGAGCTCGCCGCCCAACACCAGCACCATGCCTTCATAGAGGGTTGCGGCGAGCCCGCTGCGCGCGGTCGGCAGCGGCGGCCCCGAGGTCCAAGAGTTGCTCGCCGGGTCGTAGATATCGTGCAGATCGGTCATATCATTGCTCGCGCCGAAGCGTCCGCCGATCGCATGAATTTTCCCGTCGGCGGCGACCAGCGCCATGTGATCACGCGCCTTTGGCAAAGGGGCGCGCTCGCTCCAACTGTTGACCGCCGGATCGTAGACTTGGTGCGTGGTAACGGTATCGCCCGCAGGAGTGCGTCCGCCGACCGCATGAATCTTGCCGTCGAGCCCGGTGACGCCCACCGAGCCCAGACCGACCTTGAGCGGGCTCAGCACGCGCCAACTGTCCACGGCGGGATCGTACTCAAGCACATGGGGTTGGCCGTCCTTGTGAACCGAGGCGACAAAGCCGCCGACGGTGTAGATCTTGCCGTTCAAAACCGCCGTTCCGATATGGTCGAGAGCGAATGGCAGCGGTGCGCGGCTGCGCCAGTTGTCCGTCGCGGGGTCGTATTCGTCATGAAGGGTCACCGCCTTGTTCTGCATACTGCCGCCAATGACATGAATTTTCCCGCCCACCGCCGCCAGCGCCACCTCGGTGCGCGCGGTCGGGATCGGCGCTTTCATGGTCCAGCTTCCCGCCGATTGCGCGTGCACCGTCGACAGCGCCAGCGCCAAGACCAGGGCGGTCAACAGTAAAAAATTTAATAAGCGATTTTGCATCCTGTTCTCCGTTCCGTTCTCAATCCGAGAGGGCGAGTTCCGAACCTAACTCTTCAAGTTCCGATTCCATGTTTCGTTCTTTGCATTGCGATCCGTCGAAAATTGCTCGATCTGCGCAGACCTTCGAATGACTCACCGCAGTGGCACCGAGGACGGGGAGTCACAGGTTTATGATTAAGATAATTCCAGACTCTGCGAGCTCTGTGACTTCGCGGTGCGATTAGCTTTTTCTGCTTAGGTCGCGGCTGCGCTGCGCCACACCGAGCGTCAGAGCAGCGCACGGAGAAAATACTTCCAGTCGAACCGGGCCGTCAAGCAGAATTCCCGACACCTCCGCAAGAGTCTCATCAATCAGCCTGCGGGGCTATGCGTGGCGCTACAGTCGTGAATTTTTCCGTCGATATTAGAAGTAAAATACAATTTCCTCTATCATTGCGGGATGCCCGACGAAACTCCCGAGATCGTTACACCGGCGGCCAAGCGCATCGCTCTGATCGTCGCCACCTTTGGTTCGTTCATGACGCCCTTCGATGGCAGTGTCGTCACTTTGGCGTTGCCATCCATCGGCAAAGAGTTGGGCGGCGATGTCGTCTCGTTGGGCTGGGTGGCGACGGCCTACGTGCTTGGGCTCACGGTCTGCGTGATTCCGTTTGGCCGGCTAGCCGATATTCGCGGCCGGGGCCGCGTCTATTCTCTGGGCGTGGCGCTCTTTACACTGGCGTCTGCGCTATGCGGCCTGGCGCCATCGCTGCCAATCCTAATCGCCATGCGGGTCGTGCAAGGCATCGCTGCAGCGATGATGGCGGGTAATTCCATCGCGCTCCTCACCAGCGTCTTTCCAGCCAACGAGCGCGGCAAAGTCTTGGGCATCAACACCGCGACGGTTTATGTCGGTCTTTCGGTCGGTCCATCGCTAGGCGGATTGCTGGTCCAACATTTGGGCTGGCGCTCGGTGTTTTATGTCAATGTGCCGATCGGCGCCGTGGTGATACTGTTAGCCTTATTCAAACTCAAACGGGAACAAATCGTCGCCAAAGCCGAAAAGCTCGATCCCGTCGGCGTGATCACCTACGGCATGGCGCTGTTCATGATCGTACTCGGCTTGACTCTGTCCGAGGGGCGGGCCTCCGCCATGTCGGTCTCACTCATCGTCGGCGGCCTCGCCACCCTGGCGTTTTTTGTTTGTTACGAACGGCGCGCCTCGACGCCACTTTTGGACCTAAGCCTCTTTAAGAACACCGCATTCGCCTGCACCGTGCTCACTTCGCTCTTAAATTACAGCTCGGTCTTCGGCGTCGGTTTTATTCTGTCGCTCTATCTACAACTGGTGCCGGGCTTCAGCGCGGCGCAAGCCGGTCTTATCATGCTCACGCAACCGGTGATGATGGCGTTGTTTTCGCCGTTGGGCGGCCGACTTTCGGACCGCATCGAACCGCGCATCGTTTCGTCCATTGCCATGAGCGTTGTCGCCGCGGCGATTTTTTCGCTCTCTTTGCTTCACGCCAACTCGCCGTGGTGGGACACCGCACTACGGCTGATGATACTCGGCCTCGGTTACGCCTTTTTCAGTTCGCCCAACACCAATGCGGCCATGAGCTCGGTGGACCGAACCCAATACGGCATCGCCGCAGCAATTCTTTCGACAATGCGTTTCACCGGTCAAGCGATCAGCCTCGCCGTCGCCACCTCCGTGTTGTCCGCCAATCTCGGCGGCATGGCAGTTTCGCGCGGCCCTGGCGCCAAACTACCGGCGGATGCCTTCATGCGCGGCATGCACAGCGCGCTGACGATCCTCGCGCTCATTTGCGCCGCGGGTATTTTCACGTCGCTGGTGCGCGGCCGCATCCGCGCCACCGCACCATCCTAGCTCATCGAAGCGTTGCCTGGATTTGCTCGAACCGGCTTTCGTGATACTGGAGACAAACACTTTCCCATGACCGCATCCACCGACAAAGATTATCTCTTACCTTTTCGAAACCGCGATTTTAGCGTCTTCTGGACCGGCTCGTTTCTCTCCAGCATGGGCACGCAATTTACCACCGTGGCGATGGCCTGGCAGATCTACGAGCTAACCAATTCGCCGATGCAGATCGGTCTGCTCGGGCTCGCCCGCGCTTTGCCACAGATCGTTTTACTACTGGTGGGCGGCTTGCTGGCCGATGCCATGGATAGGCGCAAACTCATGATGTGCACCCAGACCGGCCTGTTTTGCGTCTCGACCACTTTAGCGCTGCTCAGTTATTTCGGCCAGGCGTCATCGGCGATGCTTTACGGCGCGACTATGCTACTGGCGATCTTCACTTCGCTCGAACAACCATCGCGCCAATCGATGATTCCCAATCTCGTGCCGCGCCATCATTTGGCGCAAGCATTGGCGCTGCAAGGGACGCAACGCTATGTGCCGATCATCGCCGGTCCATCCATCGCCGGATTGGTACTCGCCTTTTCCGGGCCGGCCGCCTGTTATGCCGTCGATGCCTGCTCCTGGCTGGCGATGCTGTCGGCCCTGAGAATGCTCCGCACCAAGATCCCCGAAGGTGGCGGTTGGAAAAGCGTCTCGCTCGCCTCGCTGCGCCAAGGCTGGAGCTTCGTCTGGTCGCACGGCGTAATATTCCCGCTGATGTTGCTCGACTTCAGCGCAACCTTCTTCGGCAACGCGCGCGGATTGTTTCCGATCTTCGCGCGCGATATTTTGTTCGTCGGTCCGGCCGGACTCGGGCTGCTTTACGCCGCTCGCGCTGTCGGCTCGCTGCTTGCCGCCGTCGGTATGACCTTGCTAGGACCGGTAAGACGGGGCGGCCGCTGGATCGTCATCGGCATTGGAATTTACGGTCTTTCCACCGCGCTGTTTGCGCAATCCGAGATCTTTTGGTTTTCCGTGCTCATGTTGACGCTGACCGGCGCCGGTGACACCATAAGTTCGATACTGCGCTCGACCATCAACCAGCTCAGCACGCCGGACGAATTGCGCGGCCGCATGTCGTCGATCAACAGCATCTTCACCAGCAATGGACCGCAGTTAGGACAATTCGAATCCGGTCTCGTCGCCGCCTGGCTCGGCGCCGAAGCCTCAGCGCTCACCGGCGGTCTGGCGACGTTGGTGATTTTAGCGGCGGTCACGGCCGGCTATCCCGTGCTGCGGCGTTATCGAATCCCCAGCGCCGCGGCCCAATAGGAGATCCTATGATGACACACTTATCGTCCGTCCTAATCACCCTGGTGATTATCGGCAGCCTCGCCCGCCCAACGCTGGCCGCGGCGTTGGAGAAAATCAACGTCAGCTACGGCGCCATCTCGGGCTCCATGGGGCAAACTTGGGTGGCCAAGGAAGCTAAGTTATTCGAAAAACATGGCCTCGACGTCAATCTCGTCTACATCTCGGGCGGCCCACGCAGCATCATGTCGCTGATCGGCGGCAGCGTGCAATTCGTCAATCACTCCGGCATGCCGGCGTTGGAAGCCTATCAGCGCGGCGCCGACACGGCGCTCATCGCCACGCCGATGAACCAGTTGGAGCATTCGCTGGTGGTCCAAAAAAACATCACCAGCACCGAGCAACTGCGCGGCAAGATCCTCGGCATGAGCACTCAAGGGTCGCTCACCGATATTTTGCTGCGCGAAGGGCTGCGCTTGAACGGAATCGCTGAGAAAGATGTCACGATTCTGCCGGTGGGCGATCTCGGCGCCCGCTTGAGCGGTTTACAGATTGGTAGAATTCACGGCGCGATCATCGCCGGCATCCAGACCCTGACAGCGAACAAAATGGGCTTTCGCACGCTCATCGACTATTCCAAACTACCGATCGAAATCGCCGGCTCCGGCATCCTGGTGCGCCGCTCCTACGTTGCCAAGAATCCCGATACCACACTGCGCTTCCTTAAAGCTTGGATCGAAGGTCTATATCTTTTCAAAGCCAAGCCCGACTACGCTGTCACCGTCTTGAAAAAATACGTCGCGACTCAGGATCAAGAGGTCCTGAACACGATCTATAATCTGTACAAAGAACGATTAATGTACAAACCGACGCCGACGGTGAGCGTGGCCAAGTCGATGCTCTACCTGCTGTCGCGCTCCAGCCCGCAAGTCGCCGGCGCCAATCCGGATGGTTTCATCGAAGCGCGCTATGTCAATGAGTTGGAGAGTTCCGGCTTCTTCGACGAGATGGGCCGGCAGTATGGTAAATAATCCGATGCCAGGAAATCCGTCTTATCAATTTTACGCCCTTTGCGGTTAATCGCTTTTGCTCTTCCGCCTGAAGGTCGGCCAAATCAGAAACGCCACGGTCAATCCTATCAAAACCGCACAAATCGGCCGCGTCAGAAAAATGTAAAAACTGCCGCGCGAGATCAACAACGTCTGGCGCAACGAAGTCTCCATGATCGGCCCGAGCACCATGGCGAGAATGAACGGCGCGCCTTCGAAACCAACCCGGCGCAGGAAAAAGCCGATGACGCCGAAGGCGAGCATGATGACGATCTCGGCAACGTTAGAATTGAGACTGTAAACGCCGATCAGACAGAATAACAAGATCAGCGGAAAAAGAATCACGTAAGGTGTTTTCAATAACCGCACCCAAATACCAATCAGCGGTAAATTGAGCACCAGCAGCATGGCGTTGCCGACGTACATGCTGGCGATGAATCCCCAGAACAGCTCGGGATACTTGGCGATGAACAGCGGCCCCGGCTGGATGCCGTGGATCATCAAGGCGCCCATGAACAGCGCCATGATCGCGCTGGTGGGGATGCCCAGCGAAAGCAGCGGGATAAACGAACCGGCGGTGGCGGCATTGTTTGCCGCTTCCGGGCCGGCGACGCCTTCGATCATGCCGGTGCCGAATTTTTCCGGCGTGGGCGATAGCCGTTTCTCCATGGCGTAGGAAACAAACGACGCAATCACCGGTCCGGGCCCGGGAAGAATGCCGAGAAAGAATCCCACCACTGAGCCGCGAGCGATCGGCGCCGCGCTATCGCGCCAATCTTGGCGGTTCGGCAGCAGTCCCTGGATCTTGGTTTCATAGACCGATTGCGTGCCGATAACGACGAGATTTTCCAGCACTTCGGCGATACCGAAGAGCCCCATCGCCACCGGCACCAAGCCAAAGCCATCGCGCAGAGTCAGTGTAGCGTAAGTGAACCGTTCCTCGCCGGAGATCGGGTCCATGCCAACGGTGCCGGCAAGCAGACCGAGAGTCGCCATGATCAGCGCTTTGAGCATCGATCCCTGGGACAAATAGGCGACTAAAGTCAGGCCGGCGAGAGTGAGAGCGAAATATTCCGCCGGACCGAAACTGAGCGCGGCTCTCCCTAGCAGCGGCGCGAGAAACATCAGGCCGACCACACCGAACGTGCCGGCGATGAACGAGCCGAAGGCGGAAATACCCAGCGCTGCGCCGGCGCGCCCTTGCCGCGCCATGCGGTAGCCGTCGAGACAGGTGACGACAGACGCAGTTTCGCCGGGGATGTTGACCAAAATCGAAGTCGTCGACCCGCCGTACATAGCGCCGTAGTAGATTCCCGCGAGCATGATGATCGCGCTGGCCGGCTCCATCTTGAAGGTAATCGACAGTAGAAACGCCACAGCGCCCACCGGTCCGAGCCCCGGCAGCACGCCGACCAAGGTGCCGACCAGCGCGCCGATAAAACAGAACAGCAAGTTCATCGGCGTCAACGCCACCGACAAACCGAGGGCAAAGTTATGCAGCAATTCCACTCTAGATCCCTAAGATCCCGGCGGGCAGAGGCACGCCCAAGAGATAGGCGAAAAGGCCATACGAGAGCAACGCAGTTACCAGCGCGACAACGAATACTTTCGGCCAGCGCGGCGCTTCGATGGCGCGCAGCAGCAAGACCATCAGCAAAAAGGTTGCCAGCAAGAACCCCAACCACTCCAAGACAAGCGCAAAGCCAAGCATGGTCGCCAGCGTTGCGCCGATTCTGATCCAGCCTTCGCCGGCAATTTTTTCCATCGAAAACACCGCCTCGGAATGCCGTAGGGCTCGGAGGAGTTCACCAAGTGCGAGGAGCACTAACAAAATACCCAGGGCTCTCGGGAAGAAGCCGGTCTGGGGCACACGCAAGCTGCCGAAGGCTAGCTTACGCGACTCAAACAAGATGTAACCCGCCAAACCAGCAAGCCCCGCCGCGGCAATGAGATCGAGTCGTTTCATGGCAAGCGCAACGGCGCAAAGACGGCGTTCGCGCGGCTACTGGGTAATTTTCGCGGCGCGCGCCACTTCCGTCCACTTACGCTCCTCGTCGGCGAGGAACTTGGCAAACTCGGCGGGACCGAGATTTTCGATCAAAGCTTGGGCCTTTTCGATAGTCGCCCCGGCTTCCGCATCTTTCAAACTATCGCTAATCGCCGCGGCCAATCTCTTGACCGCAGCCGGCGGCGTCTTGACCGGGACAAAAAAGCCCACCCAGATTTTCAAATTGAGTTCCGGATAACCCTTCTCCACCGTCGTCGGTACATTGGGAAAATCTTTCAGACGGCGATTGGATGCCACCGCCAGCGCGCGCATGGTGCCGGCTTCGATGTGGCTGCGTGTCGTTCCCAGGGTCAAAAAGGCGACGTTCACATGTCCGCCCAACACGGCGGTCGCGGCCGCCGACTCGGAACCGAGCGGCACATGAGTCATGTCGATACCGGTCTTGAGTTTAACCAACTCGCCGATGAAATGCGGTGTCGTCCCGGGACCGGCGGAACCGTAGGTGAGCTGGCCAGGGTTTTTCTTGGCGTCGGCGATAAACTCCTCGAAAGTTTTCCACGGCGCGTCGCTCTTCACCACGGTGGTGTTGGGACTGCTGGTAGCGAGCGCCAGCGGCGTGAAGTCTTTCAAGGTAAAGCTGGAATTCTTGTTGATGATCGGGATCAACGCAATCGGCGGTGGTGTGACCAGGATCGTGTAACCATCCGGCGCCGAATCCTTCGCCGCTTGGATGCCGACCGCGCCGCCGCCGCCGGCCTTGTTGACGATCACCACTTGCTGCCCCAGCGCCAGCGACATTTTCGGCGCGAGAATCCGCGCAACAATATCGGTCACCGCCCCGGGCGGAAAGGGATTGATGATTTGCACGGTCTTGGTCGGATACTGCCCCCATGCCGCCGGGGCAGCGAATGAGAAAACGACAAACGCCAATGCGCCAAGCTTGGAATTTAACTTCATCTTGATGCCTCTCCGCGTGGAATCGTTTGCGCTGACAATTCTAAGCCGCTTCCTCTGCTAACAGAATCGCCGGGGAAGTGTCAATCTTTTCCGCACGCATCTTTTCCGCACGCAGCTTGACAGCACCGGCCCGGTTATCTAGAACCAACCAGAGGTCGAACCACTATGGGAACCATCGCCGGAGCGCAGAATATCCTAGCCGGTCTCAAGGGCGCCGGCATCGACTTGATCGCCAGCGTGCCGGACATTAACATGCTCCAACTGCTTAACTTGCTCTACCAAGACAAGGACATCGCCCATGTGCCAGTGGGACGCGAGGAAGAAGGCATCGGAGTTTGTACCGGCGCCCATCTCGCCGGCAAGACCCCGGCGATGCTGATGCAGAACGGCGGCTTGCTCAACAGCGCCAACGGACTTACCACCACGGCGCTGCAATTCGGCATCCCGGTGTTGCTCTTGATCTACTATGCCGGCGACCTCGGCGACAACGCATTCCACATGGTTGGCTTGGTCACCGAGCCCGTGCTTCAGGGATTGGGCATCAAGTATGTCGTCATGCGCGACCCGGCCAAAGTGAAGCAGGAAATCGCCGGCGCGGTGACGTTGGCGAATGCCTCCAAACGACCGGTGGCGCTGCTGTTGACACGCGCCGTACTATAAGTGATAGCCGCTATGAAACGCTTTGAATGCCTGCAAGCGATCGCTCCGCTAATCAAAGACGAACTGTTCGTCACCACCGCTGGCGGCGCCACCAACGAGTGGAACGCCGTGCGCCCGAGCGATGGCAACATCCAAGTCAAAACCCTGGGGCTGTGCTCTTCCATCGGCCTGGGGCTCGCCCTCGGTTTGCCCAAACGCAAAGTATTCGTCTTCGACGGCGACGGCGCCTTGTGGATGAACTTGGGCTCGCTCGCCACCATCGGGCTGCATCGGCCGAAAAACCTGATTCACATCTGTTGGGATAACAAACAATACGAATCGTCCGGCGGCGAACCGACGGTGGCCACCGCCGGCAATATCGACTTCGCCGGCATCGCCCGCAGCGCCGGCATCGAAAGCGCGCGCGCCGTAACTACCGTCGAAGAACTCATAGACGCAGTGAGCCATGCCCTGGAAAGCGACGGCCCGCATTTCATCGCCGCCAACATCGAAGCCGGCCGCGCCGAGGTGCCGCCGCTCAAGTATGACGAGCTGGAAAACAAATACCGCTTCATCCGTTATGTTGAAGACACCGAAGGCGCAAGTATCCTGCGCATCCCCCAATCGGCGAGCTATTTAATGAAGTAGTGGGTAGCGAAATTTGAGTGCGAACTACAAGCGACTATAGTCTTGAGCTGAATGACTTAAAACGTTGGCTAATCTTTCAATCGAATACCGACCTTGGACAATCTGTGTTTCCACACGCCGCGCCGCTCGATGCCTTGCCAGACTTCGATTTCATGGCGCGCTAGCTGGGTCTTCTTTTCCTTCAATTCCGTCATGAGATTCTGAATCAGGTTGTCACGCGCCTTCAGCAGTTCTTCGCGTTCGTTGAGCAGGGTATCCAAGCCGTTGGTGTCGCCACTTGCCACACCATCGTCGTCGTCGTCGGACGGAATCACCACTGGCAGATGCGGCCCATTGGCACGCGCTTCTTCGAGCAACCGTTCGGTGTGAACCTTCGCCGCCTCGGTTTCCTGGAGTTTCTCCTGCAGCGTCGCGATCTGCTCTCTCATGGCAGCCATCTCCGTACCGCCGCTTTCGAGCAGTTTTTGTTTTTCCGCAATCTGCCGTTCCAGGAATTCAAGTTTGCCGCTCAACCGCTCCTCGACGTCGCCGGCGGAGGATTCCTTGGCCGCCAATAGCGCCGTCTTCTCTCTGAGCTCCTCTTGTAACGCCCGGTCGTTGCGTTCTTTTTCCGAAGCCAGCGAACTGTACTTTTCCGATATCTCACGCACTTTGTTCATGAGCGCGTCGACTTCGCCTTCCCGGGTCGCCATTAAATTCTGCTGCTCACTGAGTTTGGCTTCGAGGGTCTGCACCTGGCCTTTGAAGTGGATTTCAAGCTTGGCGAGCGCAGCTTCCTTCGCCTGGAGTACTTCGTTGCGCTGGCGCAATTCTCGATCAAGAGCGCGCACCGACTCCTCTTTGGTATTGCTCAAAAGGTCGATCTGACCGGTTAGATCCTTAAGCTTGGAACGCAGCGTTTCGACTTCGCCGTGACGGGCGTCCGCCAGCCCCTGCTTCTCGGCCAATTGCGCTTCGAGCGCACGCAGACGATCCTCGCTGCGTTTTTCCAGCTCTTTGAGCGCCGCCTCGCGGGCGCGCAAGAGATCTTCCTTTTCTTTGGCGTCAGCTTGGAACAAGCGTACCGTCTGATCGTTGGCCGCATCCAACTCGGCCAGTTGCCGCTTCACGGCTTGGAGTTCGACCTCACGATCTTTGAGGCTCTTTTCTTTCTCCCCGAGCTGGCCTTCCAGCGCATGTTGTTTTGCCAGTATCTCGGCTTGCAGCTTTTGCACCGCGCTATCCTTGGTGCTGAGCAGCGCGGCTTTTTCTTTGAAGGCCTCTTCGAGCATTTTCTCAGCCTGCTGTTTGGCTGTAGACCACTCGCTGGCCTGCTGTTGCGCCGCGATCAACTCCGCTCGCAGGGCGCCGACCTCCGCGTCGCGGCTGCCGACGAGCTTTTCGCGTTCGGCTAATTGCTGCTCGAGAGCGCTGATCTTGGCGCTGAAGTTGCCTTCCAATTCACGCAAGGCCGAGTCGCCGGCGCTCAGAAATGCCTTCTCTTTACGCAGCTTTTCTTGGAGCAGGTTGGCAGCGCGCTCTTTCGCTGAACCGACCTTGCTGAGTTGTTCCGCTAACGAAGCGAGTTGGGTTTGGAGCGCTTCGATTTCGGCGCCGCGGGTCTGCAGCAGACCGTCTCGTTCGGTGAGCTGGTGCTGCAAGTTTTTCAGTTCGCCGGTGTAGCGGGCTTCCAATTCTTTGTTGCCTGACTCCCTGGCTTGGCGTAACTCCTTCTCCCTGCGCAATTCCTCCCTCAGCGTCTTTTCGGCGTTGGCACGTGCCGCCGCGCTGTCATCCGATTTTTGCGTGAGACTCTCCACCGCCAAAGTTAAGGATTGAATTTCAGCATTCCGAATTTGTAAAAACTGCTCCTTCTCGCCTAGTTGAAGTTCCAACTGGCGCAACGATCTGCCGTAACGCTCTTCCAACTCGCGGATTGTGGCAGCTTTTTCGTCGCTGATATGCTGGCCTTTACTGAGCGCCGCGTTGAGAGCGGCCTCGGCTTGTTCCCTGGCCGTCCGGGCTTCTTCGATCTTGGTGCTGAGCGCGTGAACTTCCGACTTGAGCGAGTTGATCTCACCGTCGCGCACCTGAACAAGCATGTCGCGCTCCTCGATCTGATTTTGCAGACCGCGGATGTTGGTGCCGAGGCGAAATCCGAGTTCCTTGAACTCGCTTTCCTTTGCATCATGTTCCTTCTCAAGTTCCGCCCGCGCAGTCTCGAGCTGGGATTCGGCCTGATCCTTTGCCAGGTTCGATTCCTGCAACTGCTTGTTGAGAATCGCAAGTTCACTGCCATGGCTCTCGATCAGCCGCTCCCGTTCGCGAGCGTGCTCCTCGAGGCTGCGCATTGTTTCTTGCAGGCGCTTCTCGAGATTACGGTTCGCGGCATCGCTCGCCTCGAGGACCTCTTTCTTGCTGTGAAGCTCTTTTTGCAGCAGCTCTTCGGCGCGCCGGCCCGCTGCTTCCAACTCTTTGACCTGAGCGCTGAGCTCGCCGGTTTCACTGCGGGCAATCTCTAACTCCGCTGCGCGGCGCTTGAGCAGATCGTCCTTGGTTTGCAGCTGGCTTTCCCATAGCCGGGCTTTGCCACTCATCAGTTGCCGCAGCTCTTTGACTTCGCCATCCCTGGCTTGGAGCGCTTCGGCGAGCCGCACCATTTCCGCCCGCATGGCTTGGTCGCCGGCGCCCGCGCCGATAACGATGGGCTTGGCGACTGTGCCGCTAGATTTGAGCGCGCGCAACTCGTCATCGCGCGCTTTGAGCGCCTGCTCTTTTGCCGTGAGCTCGACGATCATCAACTCGATGCGCTCGATGCTCTCTTCGAGGTCGCGCGTCACGCTGTCTTTGGCTTGGCGCGCGGTCTTGCCCTTCCACACTTCTTCCTGAAGCATGTTTTCGGCTTCTTGTTTCGCCGCGCCCAGTGTTTGCACCCTCTCCTTGAGCGCCATGATTTGGCCGTCACGGAACAGCTTCAGAATGACCAACATGACGATCACTCCAAAACCGCCGAGCATGCCGTAAAACCAGGCGCTTGTAGATTGACCGGATTCGGAATTGCCGAACACAAACGCTATCGGCGCAGATATAAACTGGCTCAAGTTGCGGGCAAAAAGCCAGCGGGTGTAATTCGCTTCGACTTCACTACTACCTTGCAACAAGTAGACAATCACGGCGCCCAGCATCAAGGCGGCAACAACAACGGCGATAAGGATTTTTTCCCGAGTCCGCATAGCTTCCTACATTCGTTTAGTTGGCAAAAATGTGACGTTGCCAGACTGGGATATTGTAACGTCTGGGAAGCTATTTGCCAAAGGAAATTCCGGCTGGATAACCGAACCATTTTAATGGCGAGGAATGTATCGATGGGAATCTTACTAAAAGTACTGCGTTGTGCGCTGGATTAGGGAAATTTTTAACTCGGCAGATCAAATGCTCGCTCCCCCGAAACTAGCATCTCAGTCCCCGGTACCGCCATTCCATACCGCCGTCGACAACGTTTTGACTTAAGCAAGTTTGTCTTTTAATGGCAACAAAAGTCCATTATTGTCTAGAATATCAAAGCGGCGGTGCTTTAACTATAGTCGAACTGTCGATGCTGGCGAGAGTCGGCCGACCACACTTGGCCATGGTTATTTCGATTTCTTCACGGAGCAAATTGAGGACGCGCACAACCCCCTGCTCGCCGCCGACAGCGAGTCCCCAGAACAGCGGCCGGCCGATAAACACGGCGTTCGCCCCGAGAGCGATCGCTTTCACGACGTCGGCGCCGCGCCGAATCCCACCGTCGAGCAGCACCTCCATTTTCCCTTTGGCCGCCGCCACCGCTTCGCTTAAGACTTCCACCGTCGCCAAGGTGTTATCGAGGTGGCGCCCACCATGGTTGGAAACAATTACGCCGTCGGCGCCGACTTCGGCGCAGAGTTCGACATCTTCGCCAGTCATGACCCCCTTGGCAACCACCGGCAAGCTGGTCGCCGCTTTGATCCACTCAAGGTCCTTCCAAGTCGCCGCTGGATCCGAACCGGCACCGCTGCCGGCTGGACGCGGCGCTTCGGGATGTTCGCCGCCGGCGGGATAATTAGCGCCGCGGGTGCGCTGATAACGATTGCGAATATTACGTTCACGCTTGGGCGGCCACTGCGAATCGAGGGTCACGACAATCGCCTTGTAACCGTTGGCCTTGGCGCGGTCGAGCCAATCTTGGGTCATGGCTTTGTCGCGGAACGGATAGAGCTGCACCCACAAGCTTCCGTTTGCGGCTTTGGCGAGATCTTCAAACGAAGTGTTGGCGTTGGCGCTTACCGCCAGCACCGTGCCGCAGGAAGCCGCCGCACGATAGGTGGCGAGTTCGCCCTCAGGATGGGCGCGCTTATGACCGCCGCAGGGCGCGATCAACACCGGCAATTCGACGCGCGTACCTAAAACCGTCGTCGACAGGTCGAGCTTACTGACATCGCGCAACACCCGCGGCCGAAACGCCCATGATGCATAGGCGCGCCGGTTGCGATCGACGCTAATCTCATCGGTGGCGCCGCCGGCGATGTAGTCGTATTCCGCTTTCGGCAACAGCTCTTTGGCGGCATCTTCGAATTCAAAAAGATTGATCGGTTGTGTAGTCGTTGCCATAAAAACTCCGAATGGATCATTGGTGAAAGGTGATGTAGTTTATTGCTTCGCCTTGAGTTGCTGGTCGTTGGCCTTGAGAAATTCGCGGATCTCATCGGCGTGGTCAAGAAGCCGATTCCACTGTTCTTTATAAAGCGTCACCGGAAATCGGCCCAGCCCGTAAATCGACAGCCCGCCCTTTTCGCTGACCTTCAGGCGCAACTCTCCGGACTTGCGATCGACCTGTTTTTTTAGCGCCTGATTTTCGGCTTCGAGCCGTGCCAGCTTCTCTTCGATGGATTCTTCAGCCATAGGTCCTCCATTATGATTTCGTCACCACAACTTTGTCTTTCGAACCTCTTATCGCAAAGCTCGCGACAACGCGAGGGCGCTGGAGCGCGCGCAACCGGCTTGAACCCGGTCCTCAAGTCGGATTATAAGAAGAGACGACAGATTTCTAGATCTATCCGTTATCGATGCAAAATATTTAGGGGGACTTTTACCATGAGCGCAAATCTCGGCACGCGAATAATTGACGGCGACGGACACATTATGGAAGACAACGCGGGCATCATCGCCCATATGGAAGGCACCTACCGCGAAATCGCCGGGCGCAAGGGCACCTGCTTTCCGCCCTTGGATCACCTTCACTCCGGTCGCGCCGTCGAAACCCCGCCGCAACGCGATGGGCGTGCGCCGGTCGGCCCGAAAGGCTGGCTCGATTTTCTTGACGATATCGGCATCGAATGGACCGTCATGTATCCGACTCTGGCTCTATCCTACGGCAAGATCGTCAGCCGCGACTACGCCGTAGCGGTTTGTAAAGCGTACAACGATTGGTTGTCGGACACCTATTTGAAATACAATTCGCGTTTCAAAGGCATGGCGATTATCCCCATGCAGGACCCGGAAGAAGCCGCCAAGGAGCTGCGCCGTGCGGTCACCGAGTTGGGCATGCTGGGTGGCATGATGCCTTCCAACGGCCTCTCTCAACCGTTGGGCGCCAAACAGTTTTGGCCGGTTTATGAAGAAGCCAACCGCCTCGGCTGCTGCCTCGCCGTCCATGGCGGTGCCCATGACCGCTTCGGCATGGATCACATGAACATGTACGTGCCCGTGCATGCTCTCGGTCATCCTTGGGGACTGACGATCAATTGCGCCGATATTCTATACAACGGCATCTACGAGCGCTTCCCGCGCGTGCGCATCGCCTTCCTCGAGGGCGGCATCGCTTGGTTGCTGCTTCTGCTCGAACGGCTCCATGCCTCTCATGAGACCCACTTCCAACATATTCCCGAAGGCGAGTTCGGCATCCGCGAGGAACAAGACCCGGCCAAAACGCTTAAAAAGCTGATCAAAGACAACCGCATCTATCTGGGCATCGAAACCGAAGAGCTGACCATGCCCTTCGCGATCAAAGTCGTCGGCAATTCGCCGTTTCTCTATTCGTCAGACTTTCCCCATGAAGTCACCCACGAGAGCTGCAAGCATGACATCGGCGAGTTGATGGAGAGCGACGAAATCACCGCGGACGATAAGGCCGCCATGCTCTGGCGTAATGCCGAGACGTTTTACAAACTGCCGCTCTAGAATTGCCAATTCCGAGTGGAACGGCTGGAACGATTGGAACTTTTGGAACGGTTCCAATCGTTCCAGGGGTTCCAGATGTTCCAAACTTAAACCGTCGCGACGAAAGGAAACGCCATGGAAACTTGCAATGCCGCTGTCATCACCGAACACAACAAACCGCTGACCATTCAAAAGGTGCAAATCCCCAATCTCGATCCGGGATCGTTACTGATCAAAATCACCGCTTCGACGCTGTGCGGCACCGACGTACACCGCTGGCATGGGCCGCTGGGTGATAAGGACACGCTACCGATCATCACGGGCCACGAGCCTTGCGGCACGGTCCAAGACATCGCCGGTGAGCGCACCGATATTTTGGGCAATCCAGTAAAACGCGGCGATCGCGTTGTCTGGAGCTATGTTGCTTGCGGTTCTTGTTACTATTGCACTGTCGCCTGCCAGCCGTGCATCTGCCGCGGCCGCGCATCCTGGGGCCACAATCGCAGCGACCAGCATCCCTATCTGCTCGGCAGCTGCGCCGAGTACATGTATGTGCCCAAGGAATGTTTGATCATCAAAGTTCCCGACGAAGTGACCTCGGCGTCGGCAGCCGCCTCGGCCTGCGCCTACCGCACGGTCATGCATGGCTACGACCGGCTCGGCGCGATCAAAAGCCATGAGACCGTGGTGATCCAAGGCAGCGGCCCGCTCGGCAATTTTGCCACCGCGGTCGCCAAAGATCATGGCGCGAAAAAAGTTTTAGTCATCGGTGCGCCGGCCAATCGTTTGGAAGTCACCAAAAAAATGGGCGCCGACGCGGTACTGAATCTCGAAGAGGTGACCGACGAGAAACTGCGCCGCCAGTGGGTCAAGGATCACACCGACGGCCGCGGCGCTGACGTCGTGGTCCAGGTCGCCAACAACATGGCGGTGCCGGAAGGATTAACACTGCTGCGCGACGGCGGCCGCTACTTGAACATCGGCGCCGGCGGCAAAGCCAATATCGCGGTGGAGAAAATTCCGCAAGAAATGTTGTTCATCACGATCCGTTCGGGCGAACCGCGCCACTGGCTCCAGGCCATCGACTTTCTCGCCTCGCGGCGGAAAATCTTTCCCTTCGAAGAGATGATCAGCAAGAGCTACAAGCTCGATCAGATCAACGAAGCGATGCAAGCGATGGCCAGCTACTCGGTCGTCAAAGCGGTTATTAATTTCTGAGAAGGCATGAGGCGCGAGGCTTGAGGCACGAGTAAGATTCGAGTCGAGCACTCAAAGACTGAAATCCAGCAGCTACGAACCGAGCGGGGGCTTAGCCCCCCGCTCGATCACTTGCCCGTTGATCGCCGCGCTCGCGCGGCTCGCCAAATAAACGATCGTCGAAGCCATATGATCCGCAGAACGTATCCGGCCGGACTTCAGCGCCTGCTGGATATACTCCTTGCTCTTGCCGCGGCGCCACATCGGCGTATCGGTGCCGCCCGGCTCCACCGCATTGATCGTCACGTCGACGTTGAGTTGTGCTAACTCCGCGGCGAACGTACGCGTGAAGGCTTCAACCCCGCCCTTCGACGCAGCGTAGGCCGAGTTGGTCGCGTTGCCTTTCACATGGCCCGAGGAAAAATGAATGATCCGGCCGTAGCCGCGCGCGATCATGCCGCGCGCCACCGCCTGGGTGCACAGAAAGGCGCCCTTCAAATTAACGCCGATCACGTGGTCCCAAACCTCATCTGGCATTTCCAGCACCGGATGTTTGATCATCACTCCGGCACAGTTAATCAGGATATCAATCTTGCCATCCTGCTTGACAATGTGCCCGGTAAGATTCTCGATTTGAATACGATGCGTGACATCGAGTTGCGCCCCTTCCGCCGTGATACCGGCGCTGCGCAACTCATCCACCGCCCGGCCGATCGCCGCTGCATCCCGCGACGCCAGCCAAACCTTCGCGCCGGCCTTACCCAGCGCTTCCGCCATCGCCCGGCCGATTCCGCTAGCGCCGCCAGTAATCAACGCCGTTTGACCGGTGACGTCGTAAATCGTGCTTGCCATGCTTGAGTCACTCTTTCGGTTGCGCCGGAGCGCCATTAAGGCGGATTTGATGCCACCCCGACAAAGCCCAATCGTTCGTTGGGTTCTGTGGAGCCAACTCTCTGTCGCTAATTCTCCATCAGCGGTTTCAGCCGTTGAACCATATCAGCCGAAGGCACGCCGGCCTCTTTGATCAACGCGTCGAGATCCTCGCCGCTCAATGGCGTGACATCCAGCCCCTTTTTCTTCGCCTCGGCGATCAGCTCAGAATCGTTCATCATCTTGTTGAAACCGTCACGCAATATTTTCAGACGATCCGCCGGCATCCCCGGCGATCCGAAGAGCGGCCGGCCCATATCGTCGGGGATGAGAAGAATCTTCGCCAAGCGGCGGTATATCTCGTTGGTCTTATTTTTATCCATCAACTCCCACAGAGTCGGGACGCTCGACATGCGCGCATCGCGTTTGGCGCCGCCCTGAACCAGCACACGGGTGAAACCGGTTTTCGACCAACTACGCAGCGGTTCGCTGCCGAAAAAAGCCTGCACCGTGCCGCTGAAACATTGAACCTCACCCTTCTCGATCGCCAAATTAACGTCGGCTGCCCCAGGATAGCCAGGCACGATCATGAGTTTAAGTCCGAAAGCATCCTGCAACAGCCGCGGGAAATAGTAAGCAGCGCTGCCGATGCCGGTGGAGCCGCAGCGCGGCGGATCCGCCACCGTGCGCATATCTTCCAGCGTTTTAATGCCGGTATCGGCACGCATGTAAAATATCCGATCGGTCTTCTCCGGCGAACCGACAAAGCTAAACTTGAACCAATCGTACTGAACTTCCTTCTTCCCCGTCACTTGCTCGATATACATCGCCGGACTGACCACACCGAGCGTCAAGCCATCCGGTTTGGCCACGCCGTAAACGTAATTCGCCGCAATCATCGACCCGCCGCCGGTCATGTTTTGCACGACAAACGTCGGATTCCCCGGCACGAACCGGCCCAGATAACTGGCAATCACCCGCGCCCAAACATCGAATGCCCCGCCGGCGGCGAAGCCGACGCGGATCTGGACGGTTTTACCCTGGTAGAAAGGCGTTTGGGCAAAAACTGGCGATCCTAAAATCGAAAAAGCGATTAAAATCGCCACACAAATATTTTTCATCTTAAATCCAAGAATACTCGGTTCATGATGTCCAAAAATGTTGCCGCGCCAAATCCGAATACCTAAAGTTGAACAATGATTGTTGAAACTTGAAAAGCGCGGTGGTGCAGCGCCCTAATCCAACTGCGCCCACTCGCTGAATTCTTCCAACCCTAACAACTTCAACGTGTCCATGAATGGCCGTCCGGTTTTTTCGTGACGGCCGGAGAGTTGATAGTATTCGCGGACCATTTCGGGAAGCCACTTGGCGATGGTGAAGCCTTGGTATTTGCCGTCGGGCACCGGGTCGAGGAAGCGTTGGCCCACCTGCTGCCAGTCGTGGTCAGCGATCCAGCCACGCTGGGTGGCGAAGAGGCTTTGTAAAATCGCGCTGCGGTGGCCGGCCAACATCGCGTCGTCGAGTGTGAAATTCCAGCCGGTGATGGCGTTGAACGAATCGACGATGCTCTTTAATCCATCCGGTTTGCCATGCATCTGGGCGAACCAGCAGCCGCCCATGATGCCGACGAATTGACGATACTGTTCAGCGTTGACGTTGGACTGCGGCCAGCCCGCCGGATCGTCGCGGTCGAGCGGCCCCCACTTTTCGCGGTACTTCAAATCCGGCGGTGGATTGGCCTGACCTCCGCCCTGCGGTTTCATGCCGCCGCTGGCGACTATCTCGCGCAGCATGTTCGAGAAATGCGGCCGCCAGTCGTGCATCGCCGGCACTCCGCGCTTGGTGTGGACTACCCAGTGTACAGCGTCACCGCCGATCGCCTCGGCCACTTCGAGCGGCCCGTCGGCGATCAAGTTTCCCCACTTGCCCTGGCGCCGCGCGGTCATCGTCAATAATTTATCGATCGCTTCGACGTTGCCCCATTCGAGTTTCATTCCGTCGCAATCCTTCTCGGTGACCAAACCTTTCTCATACGCTTCGAACAAGACCCCGGCGCCAAAGGAAAAGTGGCCGCACTCGATGCCGAGATCGTTGATGCGCTCGGCCAGATAAAGCGTCGCGTTGCCTTTGACGCCGAGATTCCAAAAAGTATCTAACCACTCGGCGCCAGCGTTGAAGTGGCCGACCTTGCCTTTGAACTCGCCCTCGCCGATCTCGACATCCCAAGGACAAAGCCGCGCGCATTGAAAGCATGGTCTCTGGACGACCCGATTCTGATCGAAGCCGCGGTTGTGATCGCCGATCAACGTGCTCTGCATGTTATTGTTGGGCAGCGCTTCGAGATGGCGCGCATGGCCGGTGCTGTAGCGGTCTTTAAGGGAATATTGCTGCAACGTCTTGCGCCAGCGCAGACCGGCTTCGATGAGCGCCGCCTTATCGTGCAACGGCGGCCGCTTGGTGCCGTACACCACGATTCCCTTGAGCATCTTCGAGCCGAAGATCGCGCCGCCGCTGTGTGACGCCGAATGATTGAAGTCGTTGCACAGCATCGCCGCATTGACTAAATGCTCGCCGGCAGGGCCGATACCCATGACGCGCGCGTCCTTGATACCGACGTCAGCGCGTAGCAGCTTCTCAGTGTCACGCGACCCTTTGCCCCAAAACTCGCGCGCATTGCGCAGCTCGGGCTTGCCATCGTCGATGAATAAATACTGCGGCGACTTTGCCGCGCCTTGAATGATGATGCCGTCGTAACCCGCTTGTTTGAGATAGGCAGCCCAGTAGCCGCTCGCCGCGCCGCGGCCGAGCGTATTGTTGGTCATGGGGCTCAAGAACACCGCACAAACTTTCGTCCCGCCAGGCGTCAACCCCGTGCCCGTCAGCGGTCCGGTCATCATCACCATCTTTGCCGCCGGATCGAGAGGTTTCACATTCAACGCTTGTTCGCGCATGAGAATGTAAAGCGCCAGCGCCTGGCCGCCGATGAACCGGCGCAGATCCGGCTCCTCCGGCAAGTTCTCGTCGGTCAGCGTACCGGTGGTCATATCGACGCGCAAAATCTTACCCATGTATCCACCGGGGAGCGGGGTTGTGCGTCGCGCCGGGAACAGATCGTCACTCGCTGCCATGGTCACCTCGATGTAAACGGATCAATTAATTAAAGGATGAAGTCGGAGGGCGGAAGGATGAAAAGGAGATCGAGAACTTCAGCCTTCATCCTTCGAACTTCAGCCTTACATTGTGAACGCTTCCTTGACGAACAAGCTCTCGATCGGCAGCTCTTTCTTCACCAAACCCTGCTCGATCTGGTAGCGGTTGAGAGCGTGCAAAGATTTCTTATCCGCCTCCGTCAATACGCCGGCATAGGGATCATACCCCAATACGTCGCGCTCCTTCGCATAACCTTCCGCCTGCGCTGCCGTCAGATACCTCGGCGCCAGTCGATTCGCTTCCCGAAACGCTTCGATCAGTTTGGCCGCCAGGTCGGGATATTTCTCCGCAGTCTCCTCGTTGATCGCCATGATATGGATGATCGGATAGATCTGCGTCCGTTTGACGTAGCGGACAATTTCTTCAGTATCGTCGAACAGCGGCTTCACACCGGGGAATTGCCCCATCGCGCCCGGCAGCGAGCCGCCGCCGAACAAGCCCGTGTAGCCCGAATCTCCTGCTACCAATGCGGCCCCGAGCTTGCCTTCGCTCAACAGCCGGGACAAATGCGACTTCTCTTGGCCGAACGGCGGCGGCGGATCGAGCCGCTCGACCTTCACCGGCAGTTCGTTGCCGATGTAAACTTCCTGTCCCGACACGAACCAACCGACATCGGTAGTCTTAATGCCATGCTCGTCGAGCAGATAACCGCGCGCCCAGGACACCGCCGTGGCGCCGTAACGAAAGGCGCCGATCTGTTTGCCTTTAAGTTCACTCGGGTGATTAACCTTGCCGGCGCAGTGAAAAATATTGCGCTGGCGCGGCCCGCGCTGGAAGAACACCGGCAAGGCCAAGAAACGCTTGCCCTTTTCCTTGGCGCGCATCAAGGTCGCTGTCGACATCTCGGCGATATCGAATTCGCCCTGGACGAAACGATAATGCATTTCGCCGGGCGAGTATTTGTCACCGACGTATTCCAGATCGTAACCGTCGACCGGGATCAGTCCGTCGATGAGCGCGCGATTGCGCGGATTCGGATTGGTCGAGAAAGTGATTTTCGGTTTGTTCGCCATGTCCGCAGCTGCTCCTAATTGTTAAATTCCTTGATCACCACGAAGGACACGAAGAGCACGAAGTTCGGATTAATATTTTTCCGAACCCTTCGTGTCCTTCGTGATCTTCGTGGTGAGATCCCTATCCCAAATTCTTCCGCAAGAACTCCAAGCCGCGCGCCCATGACTCCCGGTCCGACTTTTCCACGTAACGGTCGGGATGATGCGGGTCCATGAACGAGTGGCCGGTGTCTTGGTAGACGAAAAACTCATGCTCCTTGCCAAACTTCGTCAACTCGGCGTCCATCTTGGCCATATCTTCCAGCGTCGGATTTTGATCAGTCGCGCCAAAATGGCCTTGGATCGGACAGGAGATCTGCGCTGTCCGTTCGAACGGCGTCGGCCCGTCGCCCCACTGGCGGAAGCAACTGCCGCCATACCAGGTGATCGCCGCTTTGAAATCCTTGCTCGCCGCCGCCATCAAATAGGCGACCCGTCCGCCCATGCAGAAGCCGAGAATCGCCACCCGTTTGCTGTCGACAAGTTTGTTCGCGCGCAGGTGCGCCATCGTCGCGTTGACATCGTTGATGATATTGCTGTCGCGCGCCCGGCCGCGCCGCGTCGGCCCGTCGTCCTTACAGTCCGGCCCATCGCGATGGTACAGATCCGGACAAATTGCGAAAAAGCCGTCGCGCGCGAAACGCTCGGTCATCTCCTCCATGAACTTGTCCACCCCATACTGATGCTGTATCACCAGCACCGCCGGCAAGGCCCCATTGGAATCAGGCTGCGCCGAAAATAAATTCATCGCGCTGCCGTCGACATGTATTTGCTGACGAATCGTTTTCACAGTTCACCTCGACTAACTCTATACCCCGCTTGTTTCCGTGTCGGCGGCCGATGGTCAAAACCACGCGCAAGCAAGCCATTGCTGCGCTGCTCACAGAGATCATTTACCACAAAGAGCGCGAAGGGTTCGGATAGTTAATTTTCTAAACTTCATGTCCTTCGTGACCTTCGTGGTGGAAAGAATACTTCGTTCCACTTTGCGTCTTTTGCATGCTTTGCGGCCGATCCCCCTCCTCTTTCCTCCCCCGCATAGCGGGGGAGGATGAAGTGGGAGTTACGCCAGCGGATTTTTGCAGATTACATTGAGCAGAGCCTGGCGTTTTTCATCCTTCACCACTTTGAGCGCCTTCGCCAGCGCATCCGCCAACGCCGCCGGGTCTTCCACTCGCGCCGCATAAGCGCCGCAGGCTTGCGCCGTCAGCTCGAAGTTGGGCGACGGCGTCAGATCGGTGCCGGGAAAGTTACGCGTCCTGGCTGCCACGCCATCGGGATAGAGGCCGCGCGCTGCATTCAAACTCGCGTTCCACACCTGGTTGTTATAGATCACCGTCAGAAATGGGATCTGATATTTCTGCGCGGTGAAATGACAGGCCGTCGGCGCACAGAACATGTAGGAACCGTCGCCTTCGGCGGCGATGACGGTGGCGTCCGGATTTCCCAACTTCATGCCGATCGCCGCGCCTAGTCCCCAGCCGAGATGACCGGCAAGCGGCGTGTTGAACATCGAGCCCGGCCGATTCAAGTGAATCACCTCGGCGAGCTTCGAAGTAATCGTTTCATTGGCGATGATCGTCTTATCGTCCATCGCATCGGCGATGCACTTCGACAACCAATACGGATGAATCGGCGACTGATTTTTCACCGCTTCGACGCTGGCATCCATCTCGCGGATCATGACTTGATGTTCCGCTTCGGTTTGTTTGCGCCGCTCGTCCAATTTCGCTTGCGTCACCGCGCCGCCATTGAGCTTGTTTCGGATGATTGCGTTCAGCACCGGCAGCGAGACCTCGGAACAACCGCTCACCGGCAAATCAGCGGGAAACCCCCAACCGGGAATGCCGGTGAACAGCGGATCGCGCTCGAGGTGAACGATCTTCACACCGTCGCGCAACACATTGCGGTTGGGCGGCTCCCACGGCACGTCGGTGTCGATGAAAAACAACATGTCCGCGTTGCGCACATATTTCGTCACCTGGGTGCCCAAGTGCAGTGGATGGTCAGTGGGGAAATTGACGTAGGTCATTTGTTGCACGACGGGGATCGCCAACAGCTCGCTCAACTCGATCAACGACTGCACCGCTTCGGGGTTGCGGCCGAGATACTTGGTGACGATCAACGGACTATCGGAGGCGATCAGCCAGTCGGCGGTTTTCTCCAACGACGCTTGATCGGCTTGGGTCTTACTCGCCGGCGCCAGCGCGTCCGGCGCAAACACCTGCGTCGATTCCATCGCTTCGGCCAACCACTCGCGCGGCAGCGTCATATAGACGGGGCCGCGCGGCTCGCTCATGGCGATCTTGTAGGCGCGCGCGACTACCGCGGCGAGGTTTTGATTGGTGCGAATTTCATAATCCCACTTGACGAATTCGCGGACGACAGCGCCTTGATCGCGCGATTCCTGACGCCAGTGAATGTTCTGGCTCTTGCCGCCGCGCAGCTCGCCCTCGGTGATCGGCGTGCGCCCAGCGCAAAGAAACAGCGGCACGTTGGCCGACGCCGCGTTGATGACGCCGCCGAGAGCATTGGCCGTGCCCGGCAGCGTGTGCACCAGCACCATCTGCGGCTGTTGGGTGACGTTGTAATAACCATGGGCCATCGATACCGCCGCCTGCTCGTGCGGCACCACGATGGGCCGAATCTCGCGCGGATCTTCGCCCGCCGTCCGCGCCATCGCCTCGATCAACGGACCATGATCTGTGCCGGTGTTGGCGAACATGTAACGCACCGAACCGAGCGCGCGCATCTGCGCGAGAAACGCCTCGGCGCCGGTGGAAACCGGCACGGTCTTGTTTGGCATCGTCATAAATTCACTCCTCCCGTCGGCAAAACGGCCTCACTCTGTCAGGACTCCAGAAAGTTTGCAACGAGAAATTTGTACTACCAGTAGGCAGCTGTGGTGGACGAAACAGAGGATCCACCACGAAGGCACGAAGGACACGAAGGTTTCGGAAAATTAGATTCCGAACTTCGTGCTCTTCGTGCCTTCGTGGTGAAGGAATCTCTCCGATATCTTGTATTTCACGCAATTGACTTTGTCACACTCCTACCGCAATGATCGAAGCTTCCCATGGCCAAGAGTGAAGCATCCGAGCAAGCATCATCAGACCGCCCTTGGCTCAAGGATTTCGTACTCACTTGGTTGAGCCGCTTCGGCATCTTTCTCGCTCATCATGTCACCCGGCCGCTGCTGCCGCTCTATTTGATCACCTTCGGCGCCTCGTCCACCGTCATCGGTGCGGTGATGGCGGTATTCACGATCACCACCACGGCGACGCGCATTCCCGTCGGTTTGCTCATCGATCGCATCGGCCGCAAGCCATTTCTACTCTATGGCATCGCGTTTTTCACCGCCGGCAAGTTGGGCTACTTATGGGCGCCGTCGATTTTACTCATGTTGCCGTTTCGCGTGCTCCATGGCCTAGGCTGGTCGGGCTGCACCACCGCGGTGTCGACCATCAGCGCCGACATCGTACCGAAAGCGCGGCGCGGCGACTTGATGGGTTACGCCGCTATGGCCAGCAGCCTGGCTTCAGCGCTGGGTCCGGTGTTGGGCTTCGCGCTGTTCCATCGCTTCGATTATTCCGGCGTGTTTCTCGGCGCCAGCGCATTGCTGATTCTGAGTTTTATCTTCGCCGTTCCCGTCACCGAACCGAAGCGTTCCTTCACTGAACCCGACAAAGCCAAGCGCTGGATCGACAACATCATGGTCAAAGAATCCCTCGACCCGGCCATCGGCGTGGCGTTTCTGTCCTTCGGCCACGGCGGCATTCTGACGTTTTTACCGATTCAAGCTTTGAAAATCGGCGTCACCAATCCCGGCATCTGGTTCGGCGTCTACGCCGCCTGCATCCTTCTCAGCCGGCCCATCGCCGGACCGATTTCGGATAAAATCAGCCGCCGCGCCGCGATCATTCCCGGACTGATATTGAATCTGGCCGGCATCGTCCTTCTGGCGTTCGCGACAACCTCGAACGGCTTGATGGCCGCTGCCATCGTCTGCGGCTTCGGCACCGGCGCCGCCCAACCGGCGCTCATGACTCAAGCGGTGGATCGCAGCGACGGCCAACGGCGCGGCCAATCGCTGGCGCAGTTTCAGTTCTTCTACGACCTGGGCATCGGCATCGGCTCCTTGACCCTCGGCGCGTTACTTGATTTGGTCGACCAGAGTTTTCGAATCATGTATCTCGCCACCGCCGGCGTGGCGTTGCTCGGCCTATGGATCAACTGGCACGGAAAATAATTCGGCTAAGATCAAAATAAACTTTCTCTTATCCCCCTCGCCCATTCCGATGGGAGATGGCGAGGGTGAGAGTGAGGGCGAAACTAATGGAGCAGAACTTTGCAACTTGCGCAAAAAACTATTTGCGCCGTACTGCAGTAACTATCCTCATTTGTTTCTGCTTCTTACTGCCGGTCCAATCCTCCGCCCAAACTAAACTCATCGTCGGTCTGTCGACGCTCAACTCACGCGTTTCGCCGCTGTGGATCGCCCAGGAGCGCGGCTTTTTTGCCAAAAACGGACTCGACGTAATCTTAGTTCTGACGCGCCTCTCCCAGCCAGCAGTGGCCGCCTTACTCGCCGGCGAGCTGCAGATCGTCTACGGCGGCTCCAATACCGCGCTCGGCGCAGCCGCCAACGGCGCTGAGTTGAAAATACTTGCCATGATGTCAAATCGGTTGACTTATGATTTAATCGCCCGCCCAGGAATCAACAAGGTCGAAGACTTGCGCGGCAAACGCCTAGGCACCGGCGGCATTGGCGGCAGTTTATGGATGGGCGCTCTGCTCGGCCTGGAACACTTGGGCTTGGAAGCCACGCGGGATCAGATTTCGCTCATGATCGTTGGCGACCAGACCAACAACACTCAAGCTCTCGAAGCCGGCAATGTCGACGTCGCTACCCTCGACGGCGTTTACACCCATCGATTGAAGCAAAAGGGATTCAAAGTCATCGCCGAGTTCGGCAAAGCCAACATTCCGTTTCCCGGCCAAGGGATTGTCGTTTCACGAACATTTCTGCAGAAGCAGTCAAACGTGATCGAGAATTTTTTGAAAAGCCTTCTTGAAGGTATCCAGTTCAGCCTGGCGCCGGCCAACAAGGCAGCGGTTATTAAAACGATGACGACGCGCCTGCGCATCCCCGACGCCAACAGCGCCGAGGCAGGCTACCAGGATCTCATCACCGGTGTCGAAGCCAAACCCTATCCGTCGTTGGAGGGCCTGCGCAACGTCCAGCGCCTGATGAAACAACAAAACCCCAAGGTAGGAAATCTGAAGGTCGAGGACTTAATCGACGACCGGATACTGCGCAAGCTGCTGGGCGTGTGAACTTGAACAGCGTGCGATGCCGGGAAGGATGGATCTCACCACGAAGATCACGAAGGACACGAAGGTATCGGACGATTAAGATTCCGAACTTCGTGCTCGTCGTGTCCTTCGTGGTGAACCGCATTTCTGCGTTGTTCGCAAAGCTTTAGTACCGTGGCATGCGCTCTGGACAAGGTTTGCGGCCCTCCCCTCCGAATCCGCATCTTCTTCCGTCAACGATTTGAACGGCTTGAACGTTTGAAACGACTGGAACGTGTTCTCCGGTTATGCCGCATCGAGATGAAAAAACTTCACCGCGTTGCCGGCGAGCATCGCGTGCTTTTCATTTTCCGGCACACCGGCGAATTGTTCTTCGACCAGCTTCAGCGAATCGGGCCATACCGTCACGATATGCGGAAAGTCGGTGGACCACATCACCTTGTCGACACCGACCATATGGCGCAGCTGGATGCCGATGGGATCGTCGAAGACGCCCCAGTGGGCGTGCTCGCGCAGGTATTCGCTCGGGAGCTTCTTTAACTTGGGCAACCCCAAAAGTTTCTCCGCCCAGTGGCAATTGACCTTATAGGTCTGATCCATCTGCTGGTAGAAGTAGGGGATCCAGCCGATGTTATTCTCGGCCCAGAAAATTTGCAGCCTGGGGAAACGGTCGAACACCCCGGTGAAAATCAATTGCGTCGCCTCCACCGCGCCGCAGTGATAGATCCCCTGCCGCGCCAAGCGCTGGAGAAAATCGAACGGGCGGTCTTCACCCTGGGGATCTTTGGGATACTTCATCAAGTAAACGTCGCGCTCATCAGTACGGCGAGGAAACGACGTGTGAATCGTTACCGGCATATCGAGATCGATCGCCGCCGCGTAAAACTGATCGTCCTCCGGCGTCGGAAAATTCTTACCGCTTGGGAATGTGTGCAAGCGTACCGCTTTGAAGCCCTTTGCTTTGCAGCGTTTCATCTCGGCGACGTTTTCATCGGCGCCCATGTCCGGCATCACCGCGACGCCGATCAAGCGGTCCGGGTCGACGGCGCAGTATTCCTCGATGAAATAATCGTTGAACGCGCGGATGATGGCGAGGAAGGCGTCGCGGTCCTTGATCTTGGTATTGCGCGCTTCGGTGGCGAACAGCAATTCACCGTCGATGCCGTCGGCATCCTGCTCCTTTATGCGCTGCTGCGGCGAGCCGGCGCCAACCGAGTTGTCGAAGTCGAGCCGGGTGGGATTGAAGTTTTCCGGTCCCTTACCGGCAAATAAATTGGTGCCGCGGTATTCCAGCGGCTGGCCCTCATCGACGATCGCATCGCGGCCATCGGCAAGCTTAATGCGACGCGGCGCGCGGTCGCGATACTTGACCGGCACCCGGTGCGTCCATGATTCCGGCAGCGATTCGTAGTGGCTATCGGCGGAAAAATAACGGTACTGGCGGGACATCGAATAAACCTCCTCTGGTGTGCATCGGGCTTTACTGATTTCCCCCTTTGGTTAAGGGGGATCCAGGGGGATTTATTCTGCAGATTCCGCACTCGATAAATCCTCCCTGCCCCCCCTTTCTCAAGGGGGGGTTATGACCGGCACGTCAAATTCTATTTGTTATGATTCAGAAAAGATTTGCAACAACCAGCGGAGCTGAACTGCGTAGGACCATAACTCTTAACAAGCATTAGCGCACCAGCATCTCTTTCATAATCTTTTCCATCGCCTTGGATACGTGGTCGGTCTGCTCGGCGGTGACGACATGCAGCGTTACGCCTTTTTCTTCCAAATTGTTGAGCTCATCGTAGATCGAACGGGCGCCCTTGCGCGTGGGAATGCGCCCGGTGCCGGCTAGGATCTTCGCCCCTTCCGCCGACAGGACAAAATCGACGAACAGCGCCGCCGCATGGGGGTGCGGCGCATTGATGTTGACGCCGTAGTTGCCGCCGGCGAGCGCTGGAGTGGGATTGGGAAAAACAATTTCCGCCGGGCAACCCTTTTGGCGCATCCGCAGGACCGCGTCGGGATAGAGTTCCACGGCGACCTTGAACTCACCGGCGCAAAGCAGCTGCGCCTGCAGGGTATGGCCGCGACGCACGCTGGCGCCATTGCCAAGCAGTTTTTGCACGAAGTCGCGCGTGCGCGCTTCGCCCCACGCCGACAACCACGCCAACATGGCGCGCTCGGGCTCCAGGTCGATGGTCATGCTGTTTTTCCACTTGGGATCGAGCAGATCGTTGTAGCCCTTGGGCGCTTCGCCCTTTTTGACCAGCTGGGTGTTGTACACCATAGTCGCCAGGCCGAGACTATCGGAATGGAAATAGCCGTCCTTATCGTATTGCTCGCGCGGGTAGAACTGCGCCTCCGGCGAGCGGTAAGGCGTCCAAATCCCCGAGCGTTTGAGGGCCATGACATTTTCAGTTCCCACCGAAATGACGTCGGCGGCCAGCCGTCCCGACTTATGCTCCATCATCGTGCGCACGACCAATTGGTTGCCGCTGCCGCGATAAAATTCACCGCGGATAAATGGATAGCGAGCGGTGAACCCTTTGACGTAGGCGCCAATCAAATCGGCATTGGAAATCGAATAGTAAATAAAGGCGCCCTCTTTGCGGGCGCCCTCTTCTAACCGTTTTTGCCGAGCCTCGCCGGAAAGTTTGGCGATTTCGCCGAAGATTGGTTCGATCGAAGCAGCGCTGGCCACTGCAAGGCAGGTAGCTACCGCCATCAGTACCCCGGTGGAAACGAACGCCCAGTGCTTGCGCGCCATCCTCAATCCTCCATCGTCGATCTTCAGCCCCAGCCTACTTCATCGTGCAGTGCGGATGATAATCCATTTTGCAGCGCGCGCCGGCCTTTTTCATCGCGGTTTCGAATTCGGCGTGGATCTTGGGATCTTCATCTTCGTACTCGATCTGATCGCCGCCATCTTTGACGCTTTTATAGACATAGGCCTTACCGCCGGCTTTCGGTTTATCACTGCCCCAGCCGATGGCGAGAAAAAACACCGGCTCGGCGCTGCCATTGAAATGCTGGTGAAACCACATTTCCGGCGGCACAAACACGCTGCCGGGGCCCCACTCGACGCGCTCCAAGGGTTTGCCCTCCTGCCAAAGGATCGAGTAGCCGGTACCGCGAATGATTAATACGTGAATTCCCGGGCCATGGCGGTGCGCCTTCTTGTAGGCACCGACGCCCCAGTGCGACACATGTGACTTGACGGTCTGCTTGACCATGCGAAACACCGTGCTCTTGGCGCCGCCGCCGCGGTCGAAGCCGCCGGAGTAAGTCTCGCAGACGCGCACGTCGGCGACAAAATTGGTCGCCCACTGCTGCGCCGGCGCCGCCTGCTTGAAGTAACCCTCTTCCGAGTTGTATCGATCCTTGAAAACAAATGGATTCTCGAAAACGAACTCATAGTTGTTGAAGGTGTCGATGACCCGCGGTGCGCTGGTCATGGCGATGTAGCGCGCCGAATCCAAACCGGACGCGTTATGATGTTCATGCCAGGCATTCATGGGTATAGAGAAATAACTGCCCTCCTGCCACTCGAAGGTTTCCTTGCGGCTCGGATCGATCCACACCGAGGTCGCGCCCTGGCCTTTGAGAATGTAGATGGTTTCTTCGAACAAGTGGCGGTGCGCCTTGAGCGATTTCCCCGGCGGAATCTCGGCGACGTAGGAATCGTTAAACCCACCGGTGCCCTCGAGATTGAGAAACGCTGCCAAACCATCGCCGCTCGATTTCCACGGCGACAGCTCGAGATCGTAAAGATTTTTGATCGCCAACCCCCGATAGGTCTGCAAGCCTTCCGACTTTTTCCACTGCTCATAAGGCGAGATATAGGCAACCCGCTCCCTAACTTCTTCCTCCGCCGTGACCGGTGTGTCTGCCATGATCGTTCTCCTCTGGTGTTGATTCGAACTATGAAATACCTAGTTTAAATATACATCAAAGCTGCAACTCGCTTCCTCGTCTTTGTCTTGCATCCTTCCCTTGGACGGGGAAGGAGTGAGAAAAGGGTGCCGGTGCTTTTACATAGCCTGCGCAGCACCCCTATCCTAGCCTTCCCCCGTCAAAGGGGGAAGGATCCGGATAACTTCGCGCCACAGAAATGTGACATCCCGCATTCCCATTTCTCTCACTCAACCGCCAACATCGCGTCGGCGAGCGCGCCGCGCAAAGCGCGATCGATCAGTAAACCGTCGCGCGTCGCCGCCAGGACCGCTTCGGCCGCCGCGTCACTATTGACATAGCGCTCGAAGATCGGCTCGAAAATATCCGAATGATCTTCGTCCGCGACCGCGTGCACTTCGGTTTGAAAATCCTTGTCGGCGCTTTTGCCGCCTAGCTCAGCGCGCTGCTTGCGCTTCCAACGCTCGACCAAGCCGCCGCCTTTGACGATGGCGTTGTTGTTGCGCCGTTCGAGGATATGCGAGTAGATCAAACCCTCCAACCATGGCTTCTCCCGCGCGCAGTAGAGCCAGGCGTAATGCGCGACTTTGGCGCCGGGTGCGAGCAACCACTCATCACCCGACTGTAAATCGTCCTCAGTCACATGGGCGCGTCCCATGCGCTCGTCATGAATCAGCTCGTCCTTCTCATGCGCCCAGATCGCGCGTTTGACATCGAGCGGCGCCTTGCCGGCGACAAACGCCCAACAGTCGCGCCGGTTGTTGGCATAAAATGTCATATGATTTTGATAGACTTGGACCCGCTTTGGCGTGAGCGTGACGGCAAATAGCTTTTTGAACTCCGGGGTGTCGAACTGCTGGTTGACCATGGCATCGATGGTCGGGCGAATTTTAGGCCAATGGGACATCGTTAGTACTCCGTTATCTGTCTCAGATGACGTATCGATCACAGGACGGGGAGCTTGTACAACTGCGCCGCGTTCTGCCAGAGAATTTTTTGTTTATCGGCGGCCGCTACGCCGGTGAAACTTTTCTCTAGCGCCGCCTTGGTATTCGGCCACGTCGACGTCGCCTGTGGAAATTGGCTCGACCAAAGAATGTTTTCCGTGCCGATATAATCGCGCACGCGCAAGCTGGCGCGGTCGTACCAACCCACCAAATAACACTGCCGCTTGAACAGTTCCGACGGCATGAGATCGTAGCCGTTCTGCGGCAGCTGGTCGCCGGTAGCCTGAAAGTCGGTGTACTCCAACAAATAGGCGCCCCAACCGAGACCGCTCTCGGCCAGGACGAATTTCAACTTGGGAAAACGCATTAAGATTTTCGAGATCAACAGATTGACCAAGACGGAAACGGAACTCGCCGGCCGGGTGATCGCCCGGATCGCCGCCGCGGTGGCCGGCGCATAGCCGTCGTAGGCCGGAATCTGGATCTTCGCCGACGCGCCGGCATGAAAACAGACCGGCACGCCGAGTTCTTGGCACACCCTCCACACCGGATCGTAGACCGCGTCGTTGATATGCGGCAGATCACGCAGCTCCATCGGAATCGACGGATAGATCACGCCCCGGTGGCCGTTGGCGACACAGCGGCGGATTTCCTTAACCGTCGATTGAATCGGAGAAAGCGGCACAAGGCACTGCGGCACGAAGCGCGGGCTGACACTGACCCACTCTTCGAGCAGCCAATCGTTGTAAGCTTGCACGCAGGCAAGCTCTAACTCGGTATCTTCGATGCGACCGAAATTTTGCCCGCCGATACCGGCGACGGTCGGATAAAGCACGGCGTATTCAATGCCCGCCGCGTCCATCGCCTGCAATCGTTCCTTGGGATCGCAAACCGCCGCCGGCACATCGGCCCAGCGCTGCGGGCACTCGGTCCGCTTCGCCATCACCGCGCCGCAATCGGCGACGCCGTCCAAAGAGATCTCTCGCCCGTCGATCAACCAGCGATCGCTGCCGTCGGCGGTCTTGCCAATATGCGGCACGCGCTCGCCCCACTTTTGCCGCGACAAGCGATTGGTCCAGACTTCAGGATGTTCCTGAACATGTTCGTCGACACTGATGAAAGTCATTTTCGTGGTGATTCCAATCTTCACACGTTGTCATTTCGAGGCGGAGCCGAGAAATCTCCGCGGTAGGCAGATTTCTCACTTCGTTCGAAATGACAAAGAGCCATTATTCGACCGCTACGCCAGCCCGTACAACCGCAGCGCGTTGCCATAACACATCTTCTTGCGCTCGGCTTCCGACACACCGGCCAGCGAATCCTCGACGAACTTCCACGACCGTGGATAGGTCGCCGCAATATGCGGATAATCCGACTCCCACATGATATTGTCGACGCCAACCAATTCGCGCAGCTCGATGCCGGCCTTCTCGTACCAAAAGTCGACGTAAATCTGCCGGCGAAACACTTCGCTTGGCCGGGTCTTGATCCCTTCCTTCCACAGTTGGCGCGTCTCCCATTCGTGATCGCTGGCTTCGAGCACGTAGCTCACCCAACCGAAGCCGGTTTCGGCGCAGGCCCAGTTGAGGCGCGGATGGCGGTCGAGGATACCGGAGAAAATTAAATTGGGTATCAGCTGCGCCGGCGTGGCACATAAGCGCGATGTCGAAACGGTGTGCATTTCTCTTTTGCTGAAGCCGCTCCACTTGGGCAGCGACAACTGCTCGACCAGACCCGACGATCCATGCCAATGCATCGGCACGCCCAACTCGGCGCAGCAAGCCCAGAGCGGCTCCCAGAACGGATCGTTCATGCGCTTCAAACCTTTTTTAGTGAACGCGGGCTCGGCCAACATCACCACGCCGCGGTGGCCGCGCTTGACCGAGCGCTCCACTTCGGCAACGACTACGTCAATCTCGCTCATGTAGGGAATGATCGCCACCGGCACATAACGGTCGCTCAGGTCGCGCCACTCGGCCAGCGCGTCGTTATGCGCCTGCACGCAGGCGAGCTCGAACTCGGCATCGGCCTGAAGAAAAGCAAAGTTCGACACCGGCCCGTTGGGATAGAGCACTTCGCCGTCGACGCGATCCTCATCGAGCGCTTTCAATCGTTCGGCGGGATCGTAAACGATCTTCGGGACTTCGTCCCAACGGCGCGGATAGTAGCCGCGTGCCACGCCGCCTTCCATCGCCGCTGGACAATTGCACACCCACTCGCTGCGCACTTTGCCGTTGACCATCCAGCGATCGACCGTCTTGCCGTTCTCGTCGACCTCGACGATCTGCGGGATCCGCTCGCCCCACTTCTGCTTGGACATGCGCTTGGTCCAAGCATCTTGGTCAAGTTGTGCATGCGAATCGCAGCTAAATAACCCAAACTTCACTTCCACGATCTTTCCCTCTCGTGAAATCCGAATGGAACTATTGGAACCTTTGGAACCGCTGGAACAATTTTTTCTCCGGCCTACCGTCCCAAAAAAATCTCATTGAACTGCTTGATTTGTTTACCCGGATCGCCCTCATACTTGATCACATGCGGACTTTGCTCGATCAGCTCCGCCACCCGCTTGGAATCCGGCTCGACGCCCTTGCGCAACGGAATCTTGTCGATCTCCTTGAGCGCTCGCTGTCCTTCCTCCGACAGGTAAAAATCGACCAGCAACCGCGCCACCGGCGGATCGTCCGGCCGATGAACAAAATGCTAGAAAGAACGTAAAAATCACGATCATATTTACGTCCGTGATTGCCGGTCTTATGCCCGGCCGATTGCGACGATCACGAACCACGAACAACGTGCACGTCTTTTTTCCTCACACATAGTCCGCCTGCTCGCCCTGATGCGTCAACGACAAGCCGAGATTGTCCATCGCCAAGCGGGTGTTGATGCCGAGAATGCGCAACGGCTCACTGCCAGTATTGAAGTACTGATGCCACTGAAACACTGGAATCGACAACACGTCGAGGGTATCGAAGTTATACTCCTTGTCTTCGACGATGATCTTGCCTTTGCCGCCAACCACGAGATTGATTTCATCGTAAAGATGTCGATGCGCGCCGGACCGCTTGCCCGGCGGGATTTCCGCCATCACCACGCCGAGCGCTTTGGCGTGGAAGCCGATGCGCGGATCGACCACATAGGCGAGATTGCCCATCGCGGTCGGCTCAAACACTAAATCCTTTTGTTTCACTAGAACCTTGCTCTTGCGCCGCAGCTGCTCCTCGTGCATGGCGAAGGCGACCTGCTCGGCATACATTTCCGCCGCGCGGTTATTGCCGATCTTAGCGGCTTCGACACTGCCACCGCCGCCAGGGATCAAGGTATTGCGCGCATCCTCGCCTTCCTGCGCGTAGATCCAGAACTCCGGATAGCGTTCGTCTTCATACACCGCTTGGCCCAGCGCCAAGGATAACGGGCCAGTGGTCGAAGCGATGCGTAGCACCGGCTCATCGCCGTCGTTGACATGGCGGTGCCAGGAGAACATCGGCACGCTGAGCAGATCTCCCGGCCCCCAATCGTAGCGCACGCCATCGATGATGCTATGGCCCTTGCCCTTGAGAAAATAGATGATCGCTTCGACCGTGTGGCGATGGCCGAGGGATTTCCACTCCTGGCCTTCTTCGGTATGCGGCGGGATCACGTCGTACCATAGCCGATGGGTATGATTGTTCGAACCGAGCCGGGCATCGACGACATATATATGCTTATGCTCGCCCAACTGCTTTTCGATTTCCGGCCACTTGAACAAAATCGCCTGTCCCTTGCGCCGTCCTTGCTCGTCCTTGGCGAACTTGACGCTTTGCATCATCAGTTCGGTATGGGTTTCTTTAATCGATTTTACTTCCATGCAATCCTCCAGACTCCGGTTGTTCCTGCAACCGCGGCAAACCTAGTCCGCCACGGCGTCGGCTGACTGTATAACATCAGTTTCACCATGCCAAGAATCTACCAGCACCCACGCGGTCATTGGGCGCGCAGTGGCACATTGATCAAGAATTTTGTCTGGAGCGATGCGATCAGGGTGACCAACAAGCAGCTCGAATTCAGTCGCCCAGTTTGATTTTTGCCGCCTGCGAAATCGCCACCACGGCGGGATGCTTGAGTTTACGGTCGAGGGAAATCGCATAGAACCGCTCGCGAAGACTATCGACCTGGCCAATTTCCTTCACATTGTATTGTTGCCGGACGTCGTCGACGATCAGGGTTGGAGCAAAGAAACAACCCAATCCGTGGCTGCCAAACACTTTGAGCAAGGCACTATCTTCAAACTCAGCGAGGATCCGTGGACGGATATTCAGGCTCTCGAACCACTGATCCAAAGAACGGCGCGCCGTGGTGTTCCGTGTTGGCAACAGAAACGGTGCACCGTCCAGGGATTTCGGGAAATTACGGCGATACGATTGAGCCAAATTGGCGCTGCCAAAAAGAGTCATACCGCACTCGCCGAGCAAATGATTAAAGGCTTTTACATTTAAGGACGGGGCGATTGGCGCGTCGGTCAACACTACATCGATCTCATGCAGCGCCAGCGCCGGCAGCAGTTCTTCGTTAGTTCCCTCGCGGCAGACGATTCGGTAGGACTCCGCAAGCTTGAGGGCCGGTTCTATCAATAGATAGGCGACGAATTTCGGCACGACGTCCGTGACCCCGACCGTGAGCCGGGCCAGGCGGCCATCCGCTCGGCCTTTAAGCGTTCCCAACATCTCCTTGCCTAGTGAGAAGATCTCGTCCGCGTAGCGGTAGACCACTTTGCCGGTCTCGGTTAACACAAGATTACGTCCGGCCTTTCGGAAAAGCTTTTCGCCAAGAGACTCTTCCAAGGACTTGAGCTGTGTACTGACCGTGGCCTGGGTGAGATGAAGCTCTTCACTGGCGCGCACCACGCTGCCGACCCGGGCAAAAGTCCAAAAATAAAGCAGATGGTGATAGTTGAGCCATTCCATGGTTCTGACGGTAGTTAGAAATTAACTAATGATTAAGTCGAAATTATGAATTTGTCAAACTATCGGGCCATGATTATGTTGCCACTCGACAGCGAGATTTCCCCCTAAAGAGGAGAACGGCAAATGACGACGTACATATCTGGTGAGACAACCGTCGATTACAAAAAGATTTTCCAGCCCGACCCACTGGCCGAGGCGCAGTATCTGGCGACTAACCGGCGCAGCACCCGAATGCAACCGGAGTTGCGGCTCATGGGGGCGATCCTTGAGGATGCCGTGGCGACGCTGATGACGGATCTGCGCCGCTGCACGAGTCGTCAACGGCGCGATTTCGCCGACGCTTTGAATTGGCTCCATGGCCGCACGGACCAAGGCTCGGTATTTTCGTTCGCCAACATCTGCGAGACCTTGGCAATCGATCCGGATTATCTGCGGCAAGGATTGATTCGGAAAAGTATTGAAAACCGCCACCGACTACCACTTGCTGGCGCCGGGTTAAAAAAGTACACCTCGCCCAGGCGTAAGACGATTAGGCTTCGAGCCGGTTAGAGCCAGGAATACTCCAAAGGCTGGAAAATGAACTACCCCGCAGCAAGCTACGGGGTATCGAAAGCCCAGCATGTGAACGATTCCGAATCTCGTCACCCCCGAATGCCTTTATCGGGGGTCCAGTTCCGGATTCGCCTAGATTCCCGCTAAAAACATGCGGGAATGACGGACGGTGGCTTAGCGATATCTCTGACGCAGCAAGCTGCGGGGAATCAACCCGAAGAGATTCAACAGCCGCAGTCGCGAACCATCGACACCACCCAGCCAGTTAATTTAGTTAGAAATCAATAATGACGGTTATTCGATGAGCTTAGAACAAATCTTATTTCTTTGCGGCGGATTACTACTGCTTACCGTCGGCGCCGACTTCTTGGTGCGCGGTGCTTCCCGACTGGCAGGGATCGCTGGAATTTCCCCTTTGGTGATAGGCTTGACGGTTGTCGCCTACGGCACCAGTTCACCCGAAATGGCGGTCAGCGTCGAGTCGGCCTACTCCGGCCAGGCTGATATCGCGCTTGGCAATGTCGTCGGCAGCAATATATTCAACGTCCTCGCGGTTCTTGGTCTTTCGAGCGCGGTCACTCCCGAGGGAATCAACGTCGCGCCAGCGGCGCTGACTTTCGATATTCCGATCATGATCGCGGTCGCGCTCGCTTGCGCGCCGATCTTTCTCACGGGACATCTGATCGCACGCTGGGAAGGCGCTCTGTTCCTGCTCTACTACGGCGCGTACACCGCCTATCTCATCTTGAAAGCGCAAGCGCACGACAGCCTTCCTGCCTTCAGCGCGATCATGTTGGAGTTCATCCTGCCGCTAACGCTATTGACGCTGGCGATTGCCTACGTCAGATACGCTGCCAAGCCCGACGACATGGCTGCTGCAACATAAGGCCGCCCGTGAAGAAAGTCGCAGCGTTCTCAGCGCTTCTCGTCTTCGGTCTCGTTACTGCCAAGTTTTTGCCGGAACTGGCCGGTTCGAATTTCGCGATCGTCGATGGTATCGTCAGCTTTCTAACCTTGACCGGTCTTGGATTTATCATGATCCACGTCGGCTATGAGTTCGAGGTCGACAAATCGAACCTGAAACTCTACGGCTGGGATTACCTTGTCGCCATGACCGCGGCGGCATTTCCATGGGTCTTTGTTAGCCTCTACTTTGTCTTCGTCATGCTGCCCGCGACAGCCTGGGCGTCATGGACCGCCTGGACCGAGATTTTGCTCGCCGGGCGGTTTTCGGCCCCAACCTCGGCCGGAGTATTGTTTTCCATGCTAGCCGCCGCCGGCTTGAGCGGAACCTGGTTATTTCGCAAAGCGCGCGTATTGGCGATATTTGACGATCTCGACACCGTCCTCTTAATGATACCGCTAAAGATGATGATCGTCGGTATCGCATGGCAACTTGGCGCCGTCGTACTCCTCATGATCGCCATGCTTTGGCTGGCCTGGCGCTATCTGCATCAGTGGTCGATCCCGACGAGTTGGCCTTGGGTTTTGACTTACGCCGTCGCGATCTCGATGGTCTGCGAATTGGTTTCCATTGGCGCCAGTATGATTAACGACGAAGTGCCGATACATATCGAAGTGCTGCTGCCCGCCTTTGTGTTGGGCTGCATGATGCGGCGGCCCGCCGGCGCGGATCCCCATCGAGACGATGCCGTCGAGGGCCATCAAGAAGGACCCGAAGATCCCGGCGAACAGAGAGTCGCGGCGATTATTTCGGGCGTCTTCATGATCTGTGTTGGACTCAGTATGGCCAGCGTATTCGCTGGTGCGGGCGGCGCCAATGCGGCCAATACGGTAACCGCGCAGCAACCCGCACTGGAAATCAGCGCCCTGCTCTTTCATGTACTAGTTGTAACTGTGTTGGCGAATCTTAGGGAAAATGTTTCCGGCGGTCTGTTACCGTCGAGAAGCCAAATGGCGGGAGCGACTAGCCCTGGCCGTCGGCATGTGGCCGCGGGGCGAAGTCGGTGCCGGCGTGCTGGTCGTCAGTATCAGCTACGGTATCGGTGGACCGATCGTCACCGTGGCGGCCTTAAGCCTCGCGCTCAATCTGGTGCTCACAGGAGCCTTCATCTGGATCGTGCGCAGACTCCTGGTCGAAGCTCCTGAACCAATTCGATCTTGAGCAGAGCTTTTGAACAAGCGATTCTTGCAACGCGCATCATACCCGGGACTTCGGGTGGGGCTATGACAGTTAATCAGCTCGGGTGGCCCACTCATTCGATAGGCGACGAGACGACGGCCCAGCCGGGTTCAACTATGCCGGCTAGATGAATGATAAAATAACCGAACAGCTATCTTATCGTCCGCCTAGAAAAATCTGCCGGAACTCCTTGGCGCTATCCTCTAAGATCGGCCCGAGGAATTCTCCGTCGGCGACGAACAGCTCTTTTTCCATCAGCTCGGGGAATCTTTGTTTGACGCCTTTGCGCAACACGACGCGGCCAAAGCTCGTCACCACGCTCTGCCCCTCCTCCGACAGCGACCAATCGATCAATAGCGCTGCGGCGTGGGGATGGAGCGCGTGCTTGGCGAGCATGATGGAATTCGACAACGCGAGATACGGGTCCAAGATCGACATGTCGACCGGCGCGCCCTTGGCTTTATAATCCAACATGGTGTTACCGGATTGAACGATGCCGATGGAACGTTCCCCGGCCACCAGAAGCTGGGCTTGGGCCGTGCGTCCGCGCATCATGGTCAGATCCTGTTTCGCCAAGGCACGCATATATTGCAGCCCCTTCTCCCGGCCAAAGTGCTTGAGCAGGACGGCGAACCAGTCATAGGCCTCGTTGTCGAGATACATTTGCCCTTTCCACTTGGGCTGCAGCAGATCATCGTAACTCTTCGGCACATCGGCGCGTTTAACCAAATTAGTGTTGTAGCCCAAAACCATCGTTAGGAAGGACATCGCGGTAAAATAGCCTTCCTTGTCTTTGGCCGACGGCGGATAAAATTCGCGCTGCGGGGAAAGGTAGGGGTCGAGGGTGCCGACTTTTTTCAGCGCCGCCGCTTCCTCGCCGGAGACATTGATCACATCGACAAGAGACTTGCCGGCGTTCATCTCCGATTGAATCCGCACCACCACCTTGCTACCGGAAATTCGCACACCATTCACCTTGATGAACGGGTAGCGCTTCTGAAACGCGCGTGAAAAAGGTTCAACTTGCGGCGGCTGCAGCGAGCTATAGAAAGTAACCTCTTTCTCCGCGCGCGCACCATCGATAAGCGCCTTTTGCCGCGCTTCGGGAGAAAGTTTGGCAAGCTTGGCAAGTAGCGCGCCCGCCGTTTCCTGGGCAAACAGATGCGAAGCTACTAACAATTGAACCGCAGCAACAAACAAAACGCAGACAACTCGCAATCTCATTCGTATTCCTCCTAAAACCATTGGAACAACTGAAACGGCTGGAACGATTGGAACCGTATTTTTGTTACGGCCGCCAACCCTGCAGTTCATCGTTGACCCGCTGCATCAGGCGGAAATCGAAAAGCTCCTCGGTCCTAACGGCGCGTTTGATGCCGCTCGACTCGCGCGCTTCGTTTATCGCCGCTTCCATGGTGTCGCGATCGAGCATACCATCCGGCGCCAAGGCACCGGAAGACAAATAATCATGGACCTTGGCGGCGTTTGCCGGGGTGATCTTGGTCCATTGGGAAGTAATCTTGATCGCTTCGTCGCGCAACGCTAGATAGGCGCGAGAACCCTTCAACGTCGCGCGCAAATATTTCATGACTTCTTCGGGCCGTTTATCGAGCAACTCCTGCGTCACCGAGATCGAGCCGGCGAAACCCTTGCCGTACTTCCCGGCTTGGGCCACCGAATGAAATCCCTTGGGTTCGAGCAAGCCAGTGCCGTCGGTGTTGGCAATCACACCCTGCACCGTGCCCATCATCAGCGCCTGATAGCGCACATCGGGCCGGCCCAAGGCGAGGATCGTCACATCCTTGTCGACTTCCAAACCATGCCCCTGAAGGATCGACCGCGCCACCATGAACGTCACACTGCCGCGATCGGCGACAGCTACTTTTTTGCCGCGCAAATCTTCGACGCGCTTGATCTCCGGCGCCGCCACCAGGTCGTAGGGCAGCTGGCGGATAAATGCCATCAACAAGCGCAGCTTGGCGCCCTGCATGGTTGCCACTAGTGTGCCGGCGGAAGTGAGATTAACCTCGCCGGCCATCAAAGTTTTCACCGCCAGGCCGCCGCTCATGGGTATCAGCTCGACGTCAAAACCTTCGGCGCGGAAATAACCCTTCTTCTGGGCCATGATCAACGGGTAGGAAGTAGAACCGAGACCGGGGATACTGATGCGCAGGCGCGTCGGCTCCACGGATGCCGGCGCGGCAACGCGAACCCAACTCACAGCAAAACTGAAAATGAGCAACGCCAAATACAGCCGTTTGGCCTTCATCTAAACCTCCCGGCATGGACTGCAAAAGTTCTATTCTTCCACCCGCGCAACTGTCAAGCAGGATTTCCGTAGCCTTGACGCACTTCGTCGGGCAGGCGTATATTCCGCGACATCGGTCCGACACCCTCTTGAGAACAGCAGAAAGGAGATTTTCCCATGCTGTCATCGAAACAGAGCTCACCCAGAAGTTACCGCATCGTTGGCCCGCAGCGGCAACTCGACGAGCGCGAAACGCCGCATCCCCGCGTCGACCGCGGCGAGTTCGGGGCGCGGCTGCGCGACTGGCGCAAGAATCGCGCCGGCAGCGATCCGTTCCGGCGGCTGTTCGGCGGCGGCGGCGAAGGCGATCCTAATAACACGCTGCAGCAGATCATGAAGCAGGCGCCCGAGGGAAAGGTCAATCCGAACCAAATCCCGGTGGACGATCCGGCCGAGATGGCAAAACAAATCAAAGGCGTCGCTCAATACCTCGGCGCCGACGTGGTCGGCATTTGCGAACTCAACCCGCTCTATGTCTATTCCCATCGCGCGCGCGGCAATGCCGCCATGGGTGAGAAGCCGGGCGACCCTATCAACATGCCGCATCGCTATGCCATCTGCCTCGGTTTCGCCAGCTCCTACGAGCGGTATATGAGCAATAACAGCAAAATCTCCGACACCGAGTACCAGTTCGGCAACAACCACGCCATCGTGCCGACATTCCAGCTGGCCTCCTACATTCGCGAGATGGGCTATCCCGCCACGGCGCACCACCATGGCCGCTCCTCCGTCAATCCCATACCGTTGGCTATCAGCGCCGGACTGGGCGAGCTTGGGCGCCATGGCATGCTGATTCATGAAAAGTACGGATCGCGTTTGCATTTGACGGTGGTTACCTGCGACCTACCGCTGAAGGTGGACAAGCCCGTAGACATCGGTGTCGAGGAGTTTTGCAAGTATTGTAAAAAGTGCGCGCGCACTTGTCCGTCGCACAGCATCCCGTTTGGCGGCAAGACGGTGGTCAACGGCGTCGAGAAATACGCGATCAACGTCGAGAGCTGTTACAAATACAAGCTCGCCGGCCGCGGCGAATGGACCAATTGCGTCGTCTGCGTGTCTTCTTGCTGTTACAACAAAGCCGATACTTGGTATCATGATTTGGCGATGTGGTCGGTTAAAACGACCCCGCCAAAGCTAAGAGTTCTGATCGTTAAACCGTTACTCTGGATCGACGATCTCATTTGGGGCAAGCGGCCTTGGAAACGCATGAAGTGGTTAGGCTACGACAACGCGCCTGAGCCGGTGTACTGTACCATCCCCAACTGCACCGCCAAGCACGCAAAATTGCAGCACAAGAAACTGCACACGGCGTAACGCAGCAAAGCTGCAAGTGCATTTCGGAAATATCTCCCGCAAAGGGCGCAAAGCATGCCCTGAGTTATATCGAAGGGTTCGCAACGGAATACTTCACCACGAAGGGCACGAAGCTCACGAAGGGAAAAAATATAAACAAGACTCTTTTCCGAACTTCGTGTCCTTCGTGGTGAGATTGAATTTATAGCCGCGGCTTGGAGCATTGACACCATGACCTACGTGATCACCCAACCTTGCATTGGAGTGAAGGACAAGGGCTGCATCGATGTTTGTCCCATGGACTGCATCCACGGCACCGACAGTGACCCGATGCTTTACATCGATCCCGATGATTGCATCGACTGCGGCGCGTGCATCCCCGCCTGTCCGGTAAACGCCATTTTTACCGACAGCGAGGTGCCGGATCGATGGAAAGAATACACCAAAATCAATGCCGACTATTTTATCGGTAAGAAATAGCTTCGCCGCAGAGGCTGCTCATGAAAAATGGCTTTAAAATCATCGATTCCGACATGCACATCATGGAGCCATTGGACTTGTGGGAGAAATATATCGAGCCGCGTTTCAAAGACCGCGCGCCGCGGCCGGTTCGGGTGCCGACGCGCGGCGACTTGAATCTGTTGATGATCGACGGCAAGGAGCCGCGCCAGAACAGCCCAACGCTGGCGAATGATTTGCGCATGATCAGCGGCAAGCGCAACAATACCCGCGGCGATGTCATAGACTTCGCGCGCAGGCAAAACTTCAACGCCAAGTCGCAACTCGAAGCCATGGACATCGAGGGCATCGATGTCGCCGTGCTGTTCCCAACGGCGTGCTTGCACATCATGACCATGCCGGATATGGACCCGTTGCTCGCGGAGGCGATTTGCCGGGCCTACAACGATTGGCTCTACGACTTCTGCCGGGAGAATCCCAAACGTTTGTACGGCGCCGCCCTGCTGCCGCCCCACGATGTTTCCCTCGCGGTGCGCGAAGCCCGCCGTGCGCGAGAGAAACTCGGATTTGTTACCGCCTTTCTTCGCGCCACGCCGTTGCCGGGGCAGACTTGGTTCAGCGTCTATTGGGAACCGCTCTGGGCCGAGCTCGAAGAAACCGGCATGACCGTCGGCTTTCACGAATGCACGAACTCCGGTCATTATCCCCATCTCGAACGCTTCGGCATGGGCAATCGCTTGCTGCGCCATATCTGCACCCATGTCACCGGCCAGATGGTGACCATGGTCGACATCATTGTCGGCGGCGTCTTGGAACGTTTTCCCCAGCTGAAAGTCGGCTTCTTGGAATGCAATTGCGGCTGGGCCCCGGCCTGGCTGCAACGCATGGACCGTCACTGGGGCCAACTGGGCAAGAACGACGCGCCGCTGCTGACCATGAAACCAAGCGAATATTTCAAACGGCAATGCGTGATCGGCTGCGAAGGCGACGAAGCCGATGTCGGCTTTGTCGTCCAACAGATCGGCGACGATAACATCGTCTTCTCATCGGACTACCCGCACAGCGACTCCGACTTCCCCAAAGCAACACAAGAGTTTTTCCATCAGGAAATGCCGGGCGCTAGTCGGAAGAAAATACTGTGGGACAACTGCGTGAAGTTTTATGGGATTGACGAGCTAACGCCATCGGTTCAATTTTCAACCGTTCAAAGGTTCAACGTGCGGAACGAAACCTTGAAACTTTGAACCTTCGAACTGTTGAACGACTTATCTCCGCTCCTTCTCCACCGTTCGCAAATAACTCATATCAATGAAGCTCTGCGCGGGCGGCGCATCTTTAATCTTGCCGTCTTCCTTGAGCACATCGAGATCGATTGAATCGACGCTACCGAAACATACGGATAGTCGGGATAGACGGTGAGCAGAGTCTGGTAGCGCCGCGCCAATATCGCTTGGTCATTTTCACGATAGATTCGACCCAGCAGGTCAGTAGTTCGTTTCGGTTCGGTTTTAATGAATCGGATAGTTTCGACCACGCCGCGCAGCAATCTGAGAACGACATCCCGGTTGGTCCGCGCGTAGGATTCCGTGGTCATGATGCCCGAGCCCATGAAGTCGATATCTTCGGTCTCCGCGAGCAAGCGCAAGCCATGCTGTTGGAGGAAATGTTTATCATAGCTGCTCAGCACCACCGCATGAACCGCGCCGGAAGTTACGGCAGCGATGCGCGCCGGCACATCGCCGACTTGTATGAACGTAACCTCTTTGTTCGCGCGCAGGTTGAGCTTGCGCAGACCGAGCCGCATGCCGTAGTCGGCGGTGGTGCCGAAAACGCCGATACCGACTTTTTTGCCGATAAGATCCGCCGGTGATTTAATTGATGGATGGGCTGCTATCATTTGACCCAAGCGATTGAGACCGGCGATCGTAACGAGATCCGCGCCGGAGACGCGCGCAAGGACGACCTGGGGCCCGCCGGTAAAACCAAATTGCACATCGCCGCTCAATAGAATGTTAACAGACCGTCCTGCGATGTAGACCGACTCCATATTGAGTCCCTGGCGCTCAAACATGCCGGTCTGGACACCGAGGGGAAAAACGACCTGGCTGAGACTCGGAGTGCCGTAAGCCCCTCGTACCTTGATCTGACTGAGAGCTAAACTCGGCAACGAAAGAAGTATCACAAAGACAAAACTGGCAAACCAACAAGCCATGAATCCCACCCTTGCCGCCGTCAGGCCAATTTACTTCTTCCGCTCCCGCTCCAACTCAGCCATCAAGCTCATGTCGATATAGGATTCTGGAGCGAAAGGTTCTTTCAGCTTGCCCTCGTCACGGAGAATTTCGAGAAACGACTGAATCGCGCCTTTGGTTAAAACCGGATAATCGGGGAACATCTCGACCATCGCCTGGTAGCGCTTGCCAATCACGCCGTCGTCGTTCTGCCGATAAATTTCCTGGAGTAATTTTTTGGTTCGCTCCGGTTGGGTTTTGCTGAGTTGAATGACTTCAACCAAGCCGCGCAAAAATCGTTTGACATCCTCCCGATTGGATTTCATCAACGCCCGCGTCGTCACGATCGCATTGCTGGGAAACTCGATGTCGGCGGGGTCCGCGATCACGTGGAAACCATAGCGCGACGCTAACTCTTTCTCGCTGCTGTTCAAAGTCGCCGCTTCGATGGCACCCGACAACATGCCGCCAATGCGCGCCGGGGTATCGCCTATCTGTATCAGTGTCACATCTTTCTGGGCTTGCAGCTTTAGCTTCTTAAGACCGATACGCGCGCCATAATCCGCCGTGGTCCCGAAACGGCTGATGCCGACCCGTTTGCCGATCAAGTCCGCAGCGCGCTTGATCGCCGGTACCGCGACGAGAATTTGATCGAGGCCATTCAGTCCCGCGATCATCACCACATCGGCGCCGCCGACCCGCGCCAAAATCGCCGGCGGTCCGCCCATGATACCGAATTGGACATCGCCGCTGATCAAGGCCGAAACCGATCGGCCGCCGATATAAATCGGTTCGACGGTGAGGCCATTTTTTTGAAAGATCCCGGCACGCGCACCCAACGGTAAAACGACTTGGGACACCGAAAGGGATCCGTAGGAAGCGCGGAAACGGGTTTGCGCCAGCCCTTCGCCACGGACTAGCGCCAAAAAACAAACGACGACTGACAGCAACGACGTGAAATAAACCACGGCAACTCCAACATTTAGTGATGGTTATAGAGCCTGGCGCAATTATCCCAAAGAATTTTTCGTTTCGAAGGTTCGGCGACCGGAATCGACAAGAACTCATCCAAGGCGTGCGGCCAGCGGCAATCGATATGCGGATAATCGGTCGAGATCACGATGTTGTCATCGCCCAAATAGTCGATGACATTCTTGACCAACTTCTCGTCGACATCGACGGAAATGAAGCACTGTTGCTTGAAATACTCGCTTGGCTTCTGGCGCAGCGGGATATCCGCCATCGCCCCCTGCATCTCCCAATACTCGTCGATGCGATAGAGCAACCACGGCAGCCACGCGCAGTTGCCTTCGAGAAAAGCGACCTTAAGTCGCGGGAAGCGTTCCAGCACGCCGCCGGCAGTGAAGGCGCTGACGGCGAGGATCTGCTCGATGGGATTGCGCAGCGGGTTGACCAGCAAGGCCTGGTTCGGATGTCCTTCGAAACGATCCTTGGACACCTGCGGCTGCTGCGGCCGCGCCGGTGGGTGAAAACAGATCGGGATATTCATCTCCTGCGCTTCGTGCCAGAGCGGATCGAAGTAGCGGTCGTGAATCTGCCGGCCATTGATCGGCTCGGGGCAAAGCGACAGCCCGACGGCGCCATTCTTCACCGCGCGCTTGGCTTCCTGAACCGCGAGATTGACGTCATGCAGCGTGATCAGCGCCGAGCCCTTCAGCCGTTGCGAATCCGCCTTGCAGAAGTCCGCCATCCAATCATTCCAGGCCTTGCACAGATCGTTGGCGTATTCCGGCTCGAAGCTCTCGTTGGTATGCAGTGGCGAAGTGCGAAACAGCACTGCGATGTCGAGCCCTTCTTTGTCCATTGCCGCCAGTTGCGACACATTGTCATAGTCCCGCGCCAACGACTCAGCGAACCGCTCCGCCATCTTGTTCTCATGAAAATCAACCACGTCACTCGGCGGCCGGATCGGCTTGCCATCGCCCAAGAAATAACGGGTCATGCCATGCTTGGCGCGCGGCCGACCCACAGGAATCCGTTCGCCCCATTTGGGATTCATGTACGTCGTGTACAAGTCCGCCGGCTCGAAAACATGCATATCGCTATCGAATGCGCGGAAACCATTCTTGGCCATGGCCTATCCTCCTGAGAAATTCGGATGCATCTCCATCGTCCTACGGACCTTATTTGTGAGTTTGGCAGGTACCGACTACGACTCCCTTACATTGCCCGGCTCCATACCATGCCGCTTCATCAAGGCTCGTTCATCATCCACGCTCGGTCGAACCTGCCTAGACCAAAGCTCCTGTAATTCTTCAAAGTAAGAGTCCATCGCGGGTGCGTGGATGATGAGCAGGCGCGACGGAGTTTTCGCCGCATTGCCGAATGTATGCGAGATGCCGCCAGGCACATGCACGAAGGAGCCTGGCCGACCCATAACTGTTTCCTCGCCGAGAAAAAATTCGATTTCGCCGTCGAGAACGTAAAATGCCTCTTCGCAATTGGTGTGAATATGCGGCGGCGGCTTCCTGCCGCCGGGCGGCAAGCTGCGCTCCATGAACGAAAACGCGCCGTTGGTGCTTTCACGGGTTGCCTTGAAGAACATCGCGCTGCCGCGTGCACTGAGTAACTTGCCTTCACCGGAGTCAAAGACGATCGCTTTGTCTCGCATATTCGCCTCCTAATCAACCTGGCGTCGATACTCCACCGCATCAAATCCCGCGCACTACGCCGCCATCGATTGTTACGCAAGTCCCTGTCATATAACTCGAGCACTCCGAAGCGAGGAAGACGATCAGGTTGGCCACTTCCTCCGGCCGGCCGAGGCGGCCGAGCGGGATGTCTTTCACCCGCGCCATGCGCAATTCCTCGACGCTTTTGCCGGTGACTTCGGATTCGCGCTGGCGGTTGCCAACCTGACGCGGCGTATCGATGGAGCCGGGCGCGACCGTGTTTACCAAGATGCCGTCGCTTGCATATTGCAGCGACATCGATTTCGTCCAGTTCATCACCGCGGCATTGTTGAGACCGACGGCCATCCCGGTGTGGCTCGGCTCCCAGCCAGCCGTGCCCGCAACATTGATAATGCGTCCCCAACCCGCCTTTTGCATATGCGGCACAATTTCCCGCGTGACGCGCAGAAAGCCCATCAATTTGCGCTCCAAGTACTCGTACCATTGCGCGTCGCTAACCTCGGTGAACTTGATCGATGGCACACTGCCGGCATTGTTGATCAGAATATGAATCGCGCCGAATCGTTGCAGCGTGTCACCGACCAGGCGCTGGACGTCGTCGAGCGTGCGCACATCGCACTGCACGGCCAGCACCTCGGCACCGGTATCCTTGACCATCATATCCCTAGCGTCGAAGAGCTTGGCCGCGCGCCGTGCGCAGACTACCACGCGCACGCCTTCCCGTGCCAAGGCCCGCGCCGTGACCAGACCGATACCATCGCTCGAACCGGTCACAATCGCCACCTTATCTCGCAGACCCAAATCCATCGCTTGTCCTCCTAATCATTTCTGGGCCCCGAGATTAGGCAGCTGCATGAGAAAATTCTGCCCCTGAGGCACGACCATGATCTGAATTTTATCAGACAACTTGTCGATCATTTCATGTTGCACCAGCAACGGCGTCAGCGAGGCCGACAGTCTTTGATTGGCGAGCGCTTCCTTCTCAGCCCGAGCGAGCTTGGCTTCACCTTCGCCCTTTTCGGTTTCGACGCGTTGCTGGGCGGAGAATTTAGCGGCGGAGACCAGCTGCTCTTGCTCGAGGGCCTTCTGCGTGGCGATCTGCTTGTTTTCGATGGACTGCTTGAAGGCGGCGCTAAAGTCGACGTTGTCGAGTAATAAATCGATGATATGGATCGAGTACGGCGACAGTTCCGCTTCGAGCCGCTGGCGCACCGCCTGGCGGATCTTCTCGCGGTTGGGCGCGATGTCGACGCTCTTATACTTGACCGTTTCGTCCTTGAAGTTCTGCGCCACCCGGGGCTCGATCAAGATATGAAAATAGTCCGGCCCGACCGTGCGAAACAACGTCTGCACTGCTTTGGGTGACACCTGATAGTTGAGACTGGCCCGGACAAAGACGTCTTGGGTCTCGGCGCTGAAGGACGGCAATTTATCCAACACCGCCCTTTGCACTTTGATATCCGTATGGGTGACGAACCACCAGGGCCAGATCAGATGAAACCCTTCGTCCAACTGGCCGACGATCGAGCCGAAGCTATAAACGACACCGACCGTCCCCGCGCGCACGATGACAAACGGCTTGGCGACCAACAACAAGAATAAAAATCCTCCCACAGCTATCAATCTAATGATGGTTTTTGAGATCATCGTCAATCCTTTCGAACAATGTATTCGATGTTGTTGTTGCCGCCTAACGCAATTGAATTTGTGCCGCTACTTTCCCGCTAGTTCCCGCTGCGCTTCTCTAGAAATCGACAGATGGGCCACCTCACTGTACGGCACGTCGCGGCTGAGCTTCATGGTTTTCTTGGTTTCGTCGACGATCACGCGCAGACCCTTGTCGCAGACGTCGACATCTTCGTTATAGACCCGGACGACGCTGTCGTAGGTTGCAGCAGCGGATTCCCGATTGAGCTTGAGCCATTCCGTCAAAAATTGAACCGTGCCATCGCGATTAGCGCGGATGTAACGATTGGCTTTGATACCGGCGCGAATGACGCGCTTGACCTCGTCGGGCTTATCGTTGATTTTCTTCAATCCGGCAACCAGGCCGGTCTCCGGCAAAACCATCACCTCATCGGCCCGAACGAGAATATTGAAACCCTGTTTGCGCGCCTCGAAATCCAGTGGCGGTCCGAGTATAGCCGCCTCGACCAAACTCTGAGTCAACGCGGCGTATCGGGCATCGGGCGGGCCGACGGCGAGATATTTCATTTCCTTTTCCGGATCGAGACCGAAATGTCTGACCATCGCCCGCGCGGCCGCATGCGCCACCCCGCCGGGAATGAGAATCGCGATGGTCTTGCCTTTGAGCGCCTGCACGCTTTTGAATTCCGGCCGCGCCACCAGCCCAAGCACCGGAGCAGGGACAAAGCAGGCCACGACTCGAATTGGAATGCCGGCAAGCGCGCCATTGATCGCGGTCCCGCCGATGCCCGTCGAATAATCGATATCGCCGTTCGTCAAAGCTGCCCGGCCGGCGCCCGCCGAGATGCGGACAATCTCAGTTTCGAACCCTTCCTCTTTGAGAAAGCCGCGCTTCTGCGCCAGCGGAAAGGTCATGAACTGCCCGGCAAACCCGGTCATAGAGATTCTGATCTTATCGGCGGCTTGAGAAGGTGCTCCGAGAAACAACAGAACAAAGACACTGGTCAAAATCTTGCCTAGCGCTCCCGTGGAGACGATTTGCTCATCGGGAATCGATCGACAATCCAAAATCGACAATCCAAAATCCAAAATCATTTCGTCCCCATCTCCCGCTGCGCCTCTCGCAGCACCGAAAAATCCGACACTTCGCTAAATGCCACCTCGCGCGTAATATTCGTGGCCTTGCGCGCTTCGTCGATGGCGATGCGCAAACCCGCGTCGGACACGGCGCCATCGTCATTGAAGGATTTCACCGAGCCGTCGTAAGTCGCCGTCGCAGTATCCCGGTCGACTTTCATCCACTGCATCATGACTTGAATCGTGCCCTCGCGATTTATCAGTATGTAACGATTGGCTTTAATGCCGGCTCTGATCACCCGCTTAAGCCGATCGGGATTTTCCTTTATGCTTTTCACGCTGGCGACCAAACCGGTGTTCGGATAGCTGAACAAGTCGTACGCTCGGGCCAGTACCACGTAGCCAAATTTCTTACCTAGATAGTCGGCCGGCGTTGAACCCGCCGTCGCCACGGTCAAGCCCTGTCTCAAGGCGGCAAAACGCGTCTCGATCCCTCCCGTAGCGAGGAACTTCACATCCTTGTCGGGATCGAGGCCGTAGTGCTTCAGCATCAGCCGGACAGTACTCTCGAGACCGCCACCGATGCTATTGAGACCGATGGTCTTGCCTTTGAGATCTTGCACCGTCTTGATCTCTGGGCGCGCAATGATCGCCGTGGTCAGCCCCGGCGTAAAACAAGCGACGACGCGCACCGGAATGCCGCGCAGCGCCGCGGTAACTGCGGGCGCGACCACTGTATGGTAGTCGATCTCCCCGCTGGTAAGCGACGGCAAAGCAATCGCCGAGCGGATTCGAATCAGCTCGGCCTGCAATCCTTCTTCTTGGAAGAATCCTTTGATATGCGCCATAGGCAGCGTAAACGTCGAGGAGTTAAATTCCGGGAAGCCGATGCGAATCTTTTCGGCGGCGTAAACGATCCTTGAAGAAAAAGAGAACCGACCACGCTAAGAATATATTTCCCAGCTCACCTGCGTTGCTTTCGCCCAGACAATTTCCTCGGCGATGTTGCCGATAGCCGCAATTCGTGATTGGTTAAGCCGTTCGGTGCTTCGCCAAAATAGGGCCTGATTTACCCGAAAGCAACCGCCATTTCGCGTAACTTCGAAAAACGGCGAGTCGCCTTCGCACCAATGTATTGCCGTTCGGGAGCGCCGAGCGTTGGAATCCTCGGGCTGTAAAATTCGTACTCCGCCTCTCCTGATACTTCCAGACGATTTGCTTGGTCGCCAGCTCGACTTCGATCATGCGCGAAAAAGCCGTCGTATGATCCAACCGGTGCGGACCGTTGTCGAACAGTAGCATGTTACCGTTCGCGTAGCGGCATCGGCGCACGTTGACCGGAGAGCCGCCGCGCGCCCAGCTCCGATAGCCTCACCGGTCATGCGGTCGATGGTGATCACGGCAGAAATATTGCCGAAAGCTCACCACGATGTCGCCATTCGCCGTCTCGGCAAGATCGTTGGCTGAGTCCACGCTTCGCGCGTATCTTGCAGAGCCGGATCGTCGGACGCGGCATCGAGGTGCTCCGATGTGCGCCAGTCCCAAACCACGCGCCATGCGTCGTCATCTCCACGAGATAGTCCGCTACATCTCGCCGTTGTGCTCGGTGCCGGGCCGCCGCCTTTGCCTGCGAAACCGAGATGCTGCGGCGACTGCGCGCAGCCGATCAGCAGAACGTTGCCGATCGTACCCGGATGCCGTCGTGTTGATGATCCGGTTGCGCACCTCCCGAGAACTCGCCGCTCCAATCCGCTTCGAGCCAACACCGACCGTCCGCTTGCGAGTGAAAAAGAGTCCGCTTCAAATTTTTCCGTTGTAGAATAAAGTGCCTCTTTCGGTGAGATATCCGGAGTTGCCGGGAGCATACGGCATCTGCCAAGTGCGACGATACATTCCCTTCAATGTCGATCAGAGTAAACTTTGCCGCCGCCGCTTTGCGCGCGAACAAAGTGTACCCCGCAAACGCTTCGTCGCGATCGGCAAGCGCGCAAGCCAACACCGGCACGTTTGGCTTTTATCTGTTCAACAGCAGCCATCGAGCTATTCCTCCTATCGCCCGTTAATCTCTAACTCTCTTTGCGCCTCTATGAACTCCGAGCGATCTGACCACGGCAGTCACGCCGGTCGCTTCGCCTGATTCGCCGCCCGGCTTACGCCGCGGCTTGGTGCCGATGCGAATAAAGCGCGACTCAGTTTGTGAAATCCATCTGGCTGTCTAAAGGTTTGAAATTTTCGCAGGACTTCGCTCTTGGCCTGTGCCAGTAAATCCGCGGTCATCTTTTCAAGTGGGCGCCGTAAACCGGACGACCAGAGCGAAGACCAATACTGTTCCTCGCTGCGATAAACAAACTCCATCTCTTCGACTGTGATTTGAATATCTGTGAAGCCCGACTGTCGCAGCACCGTTTCTAACTGCAACGGCGTGTCGAATCTCACGTCTTTCGTCGCCAACAGTTTGGACGCGGGTGCCGCCACAAAGGGTCGAAGCACGTCATGACACCAAGTTTCGGCCGGGTTATCCGCCGCCCAAGTGCTGAGAGCTACCTGTCCGCCTGGCCGCAGCACGCGACGGAATTCCTGCAGAACCCGCGCCGGCTCGGCGAACATCCAGATCGCAAAACCGCAGGTGACGCAATCGAATGCCGCGTCGTCAAACTCCATCTGCTCGGCGTCCATCTGGCGAATTTCAGCGTTAGCGATCTTGCGGCTCGCAATATCCTTGGCGGTCTCGCTGACCATGCCGCAGTAAAATCTATGCCCATAACGCGCCCGCTTGAGCCAACTTTCGCGGCCGCCGGGAACAACACGGCGCCACGACCCGCCGCAACGTCGAGAACATTCGCGCCGAGTGATATCTCCGAGACATCAACAAGCCGCTGACCAGTGGAAAAAATTGGCGGACCAATTCGATCGTAGATGGGAGCCGCTTCGCTAAAAACCCGCCGGCTCTCTTCGCGCTTGCGGTTGCCTTCCTCGTTCATGGAGTATCCCTTTCGTCTTGGGAGACCGATTGCCGTTATACTTCAACTCAACCGGTTCGTTGTTTAGCGAACTGCGGCATAGATTGAAGATCATTCACCCAATCCCGCGCGGATCGATACCACCCTTGGGTTTTTGGCCTCAGCTCGGCGCGCTGGCGAACCGTGCCGACGCGGATATTGAATACTTGCGGATCGCTCGCCGCCGTCGCGTAGATCGGCGTGCCGCACTCAGGGCAGAAAGCCTGGGCGCGCTTGGCGCCGCTTTCGGCGGTCTTTACGTAAATCTTCAGATCGCCCACTAAGTGAAAGTTTCCTTAGCCGCCGAAACACTGACGCGAAACGCTGTCCCGGACAGTGTCTGACAATCCGTGCAATGACAGATGCCGACTCTCGGGATCGACTTCCGCCGTGTAGGTAATCTTGCCGCAATGGCAGCCGCCGTCAATTTTCATATCGGTCTCCTTGTTAACAATTTTTGCCTGTTCAGACCTGGATCGTCTCGGTGGACTCCCACATGTTCAAATTGTATCGAGCGCCCCGTCGCGGCGGAAATTTACCATGATCACATTCGCTATATACGTGGCATCCTCTGCCGGACCCGCTTTAAGCATGGAGTGCGTCTTTCGCTTATATAGCGATTTGATCCCAAGAACAGAAGGACAAAATCCAATGAGAGTCTTTTGCGACTTTTGCGCGGGTCTCGTTCGACTGATTTTTTCCGACATCTGAGTTAACACGGCGATGAGCCTGCATCTCGCAAACATACTCCGCCGGTCCGCGCAAAGTTAACTGGGCGAGCGGGCTGTTCGGCCGTTGACGATCTGCACAGTGCTCGGAATCAGCAGCGCCGAAAGACGCGGCCGCCGCTCCACAGATCAGCTGCGCTTTCCCGCCCATTTCTTCCGTACTAAGCAATACAGGCGCGCGCGGCCTTCATCGGTCATGCGCGGAGATTCGACGCCGGCGAAATGCCGGTTGAACGCACTGATCGCAGCCTCGATGCTGGACACCTCGTAGCCCAAGGTGCCGAGCAGCGTTGCAGCGTCGAGGGCTGGCGGCACCGGCTCGAAGGGCGGCTCGCACCACAAGCCAAAGCCGTGCTCAGCCAGTCGCCGCCATGGAAATGCGGCGCCGGGGTCGACCTTGCGCCCAGGCGCGATGTCGCCGTGGCCGATGAAATTCGCTGCCGGAATCCCGTAGCGCCGCTTAATGTCAGCCAGCAATTCGAGCAGCACGGCAATTTGCGATTCGTCATAGGGTTCGCTGCCGTCGTTGACGAGCTCGATGCCGATCGAGGCTGAATTCATATCAATGGGCCCGCCCCACCAGGAGTCACCCGCGTGCCAGGCGCGCTTCATTTCGTCGACGAGGTAGTAGATCCTTCCGTCGCGCGCAACGAGATAATGCGCGCTGACCTCGAAAACCTTCTCGGATAAAGTGTCCAGGGCGCGCTTCGTGTCCCGATTGCCGGTGTGGTGCAGGATCACGAAACTCGGCCGGCGCTCGTTGAAATTTACCGACGGATGCTCAACGACCGGAAGCCGGGTGTACTGGGGCAGTTGCGCGCAGCCGCCGAGCAGGAGCGCGAGCAGGGCGGCACCTGCCCGCAGGCGTAGGTTCGCTTTCATCCGTCTAGACGGCCGGCGAAAAATCGCCATGGATCCTCGGCCGGGGGAGGACTAGGCGGCGTATTTCCATATATGCGCCCATAAAATCCGTTAGTAATGCTCCAAGATTTGATAACGCCCGCTTTGGGAACGAAAACAGCGCGTTTCCTAAAGCTTAAGCGGGTCCAACCCGGATCAGACCAGCGGGGGTTTTGTCATTTTGTCACTCAAACCGCTAGATGGTCGAAGGATTTAACAACCCCGCGAGAACCAAAAGTGCCTCAAACAGAAAATAGTCACCCCAAATAAGCTCGTGCTTTGTCGACTGTCCCGTGCGTCCGTTAAAACAACCTTCGGCTAACATCCCCGGTAAACGCTTGTCTCGTTCAGACACTGGCGTCAAGAAATGTCTAACAAGAGTCGCAGCCGTGTTTTCAGCGGCAGTCCGATAACGCGCTCGATCTTCGGGTGTAGTCAATGCACTGAGCTTTAGAAGGGAAGCCAACGCGATGGCGGTCGCAGACGTGTCGCGCGGCACGCCCGGAATTCCCGGATCGCTGAAATCCCAATAGGCCACGCCATCTGTCGGTACATGGTTGATCCACCAGTCAGAAGCTCGCATTGCAGCCTCAAGAAGTATCGGTTCGTTGGGTATGTAATTGGCCGCAAGCGCATAGCCAAGCATTGCCCATGCTTGGGCTCGTGCCCATGTACTTTCGTCAGAATAGCCCTTGTGAGTAAAAAGTCCGGTCAGATGTCCCGTGCCGGAATCAAAGCGTGCCGACTGCTGTACTGAACCATCACCACGAAGACATAGCCCGATATGTCGGATCGCGTGTGCTCTAGCAATCTGCCGCAACGTTTCGTCGTCTGACCTATCAGCTGCCCAAGCCAGTAAAGCCGTCGAGGCCAGACCGTCAACATTGGTCTCGCGCAGATGGGCCGCTTGGGGTTTGGGCGCTTGCGTGCCAATGGGTATCAGTCGAGCGCGCGGATTATAGAGTGTCGCGAGTTCCTGGGCGCCTAACAGTCCTAGTTCTCGACCGATAGAATTGTCCAATAAAATAGCCCCAATCGCTGCGCCATAATAAAAAAGAAAACAACGAAATACTGATTGTGATTGGGCGCGCGAGCGGAGTCTCTCCGCCCAACGCTCTGCTTGCGATAGAAGGACCGCGTCGCCGCTTCGATAATGGGCGAGCCACAAAAGACCAACCCAAAAGCCACCCGTCCAATCTCCATCGGTTACGGTTGACCATTTTCCCGTTTGCGGGTCAGCGACTTGGGGGAAGCCGCTTAACTCCATGTTAGCGGTGTCGTTAATCCGCTTTTGCATTCTCACCAATGCGTTGTTCCACAGGGATATATCAGATCCACTTTGACGCATGCTACCTTCTAACTGACTAGCGCCTAAATATTAGCAGCTTATCCGCAGAACCCGGACACACTAATTTCCACTCAAAAATCGGAGCAACGCGTCGTTGAACGCAGATGTAGCTTGTACGGCCGCGGCGTGACGGCCTCTCGGTATCACCACAAGTTTCGCTCCAGGGATGCAGCGGGCCAGCGCGCCGGCGGCAATCTTATAGAACGGTCGAGTCAGTTCGCCGACAGCAACGGTTGTTGGCACCTTGATTTGTCCGAGTTGTTCGCAGGTGATGGCAGGCGGGGGTGGCGCGGCGAAGGCAATTGGCAACGTTCGGGCATTATCAAGCAGCATCGTGCGCACCTCTGGCGGTACGGTGTCGAAGAGATCGGGTTGGCCGTTTACCCCATTGAAAAGACTTTTGACCGCTCCCGCGATGTCACCGGCTTTGACCGCTGCGGCGCCGGGGCCGGCCATGGCGCCGCGATCCTGCGTCGCGACTTTGAGGTCCGCCGGATCAGTAACAAAGCCAAGTGTAGCCGGCTCGTCAAGGAAAAGACTGCGCACAAGTTCAGGGTGTTGCACAGCGACCACTAAGGCAATCGGGCCGCTATAGGACCAGCCAACGAGGTCTACTGGACCGGCGTTTAAGTTTTGAATGAAAGCGACAAGATCATCGGTATGTGTCTGCATTGAATACTTCGCACCTTGATCGGACCACGGTTCAGTGCCGAAGTAGCGCATCGTCAGCGCGATAAAGCGGTTGTGGGCAGCAACCGCCTCGCGCTGGCCCTCCCATGTGCGGTAATCGGTGATCGCACCGTGAACAAAGACGACCGGCCGGCCCCGCCCCTGTTCTTGGTAGGTAAGATTGACGCCATTGATGCTGATCTGCTTGATCTGGGGTGCTTCAATTTGGGTAAGCACACACCCGGTAAGACTGAACATGACTGCAACTAGTGCTACTATGAAGCATTGCATAGTCCCCTCCCATTTGTCTAAAGATAAATCGACAGTTTCGGCTCGGGCTACAGCTGCTTCCATAATACCTCCTAACGTGGCGGCCGATTATATTTCGGCTGCTTCAGTCTATTCCTCATTTGACAAATTCTCCCGATATCTCCAACCGAAAATACTGACTCAACATTCGCCGATACTCTTCGTCCGACATTGCCCGAACCGTTTGCGTTAAATCGGCGCTGTGTATCTTGAACTCCCAATCGACCGCTACGATGCGTCCCTCTGGCGTCGGCAAGCTGCAAACCTTCTGCTTTGTCCAGCGCACTTCGGGCGAGGTTGAGTTCCAATAGTTGAATGGCTCGTAAGTCGACGAGGTCGAACGGTTCCAAAGTAAACTCGTAAAGGTCTTGCCAGCGGCCCGCCAGCATCGCCTCTAAAATGTAGGTGTGGGCGGTCTCGGATCTGAGTCGGAAACTGTCGGGGCCTTGCTCGCTCACCACACCTGGCGTCAGACGCATCGGCTCGCGCAGGCAGCAACTGCCGAAACCGACGTCGGCGATCCATGACTCATTTGTCTACGGTGACCAAAAGAAGTTGATGGCTGCGCGGGCGTAAGTTGGAGAAACCATAGAGAACGCGGGCCAATAGGCATTGCACCTGAAAACCAAAAGCCTGCAAGATCATCGCAAAGAAACTGTTGACCTCGTAGCAGTAGCCGCCGCGCTTCCTGGTGACGATCTTTGCGAATAGCTCGGCGGGATTTAATGACAGCGCCTTACCCAAATGAATGTCGAGATTTTCGAACGGCACGTTATGCACATGCGCGAAATGCAAGTCCTTTTAACGTGACCGCTGACAATTCGCGGGACCCCGTGTAGTTGACCCGAGTACAATAGGCATCGAGATCGAAGACCGCGCGAATGGGGCTTAGTCCCTGCTGATTCAAGGCGCCGTGCGAAGATGATTCCATCGACGCATCCTCCTATCTTTCAGTTTGTAAGGAACGACGACACTCATTCGGACCAAGAAACTCATAGACGCCGATTGCCAAACTAGCGCCTTTTACGCCTAAAGGGTGATGTCTGGCAAGGCGCCGCCAGGATTCGGAAGAATGATACGCCAGCCACCCGCGATGATGTTACCGAGGAGCAATCTTTATTGCGGCGCTTTCCTACTTCACTATTGACAACCCTAGCTGCGTTCATTATGAAAATAGATCCATTTACCATCAGATGCCGGGAGCAAAATCGCACGGAGTAAGAATCAAAATGGCAAGAGCCAAGAAGAAAACCGCGGGTCGGCCAGCCAAAGATCGCTCACATGACTACATCGACGACGGCACCCAAGACGAATCCGACGATGAAGATCTTCCAAGTGACGAAGCTGGACGGCGCAAGATAAAGAAGAACTACGAAGAGCTGCTCGGCATTCGCATCGACAAGCTGCGCGGCCGCGTGCTTAACCGCGAAAAAATCAACAAAAGCATCGACGGTTTGTACTTCATCTGCTTCGAATGCAAGAAGATCTGCCACAACCTCGATGACGGCTGGATGGAAGAAACCGTCACGCTTAACAACTTCTGCGGCGCCTGCGCCAAGGCCAAAGGCATCAAAACCAGCGCCGCCTAAACGACAGCCCGATTCGCTGCAAAACCTCTCGCAGCTCCACCGCCAGCGCGGCATCGACAGTCAGAATATTACCACTCGCCGGGTGGCGCAGAGTGAGGCTGCGCGCGTGCAGGAAATGGCGCGCCAGGCCGAAAGTCTCGGAGTAATCCGCACCATAAAGCGCATCGCCGACGATCGGATAGCCGTTGGCGGATAGATGCACGCGAATCTGGTGCGTCACACCGGTCTCCATCTCGACCTCCAGCAAGCTTAGGCCGCGGGCACTAGCAACAACGCGATAATGCGTAATCGCCCGCCAAATCCGGCGGTCGGGGCTCCGCTCGGGTTGCCGCACCGCGACCATGCGCCGTCCTATCGCCGCGATCATGGGCCAGCGCCAGCTCGATGGTGCCGCGATCGAGCGGCTGTCCCCAAATCAGCGCCATATAGATTTTCTTGACCTCCCGGCGGCGAAACTGCTCGCGCAGGGAGTCGAAGGCGACCTGCGTCTTCGCAATCACGACGACTCCAGAGGTCTCGATATCGAGCCTGTGCACCAGTCCGGGCTCCCAGCGGCTCTTGCCAATGTGCAAAACTTCAGGCCGATGAGCCGCAAGAAAGTTCGCCAGCGTGGCGCCGTCCCGGCCGGAAAAACCATGGGTCGCCACGCCCGCCGGTTTGTCGACGGCGAGAATCGATTCGTCCTCATAGATGATCGGGATCTTAAGTTGCGCGGCTGGCGGCGGGGCGTCGGCCAGCAAGTCCAGCGGTCCGATGAAGGAGAGCCGGTCGCCGCCACTAACGCGATCGCCCTTACGCGCGATGCGGCCGTTAAGTAGAAATAAGTCTTCGGCAATGGCGCGATGAATTTCTTGGCGCGACAAATGGGGCAAACACTGGCGCAAGAAGCCGTCTAACCGAACTGGCGGCGCACCGTCCGGCGCCAGCCAAAACTTGTTTTCACCGCCCTCTGCTTGATCGCCCATGTCGCCTACCGTACACTAACGACCGCGTTCAGCAACTCGCGCAAAACATGGATAAACACTGCTTCAACGTCATCATCGCCGGCGGCAAAGGCACGCGCTTCTGGCCCTTGAGCCGCGCCCAGCGACCCAAACAGTTGTTAAAAATCTTGAGCGGCAAAAGCCTGATCGATGAAACCGCCGAGCGGGTCTTCGGCCTCGGCGGACGCGAGCAGAACCTTGGTCGTCACCGTAGCCGAGCAAGTCAGCGCGCTCAAAAAAGACCTGTCAGCCCTGCCGAAAAACAATTTTATCGCCGAACCTCAAGGGAAAAATACCGCGCCCTGTATCGGCTTGGCGGCGTTGGAAGTCCTGCGCCGTGATCCCAACGGCGTGATGGTCGTGCTTCCTGCCGACCATTGGGTCACCGATGGGAAGGGTTTCCGCCGCACGCTGAAGTCGGCTGTCGCGCTGGCGAAAAAACACGATCGACTGGTCACCATCGGCATTCGTCCCGATTATCCGGAAACCGGCTATGGCTACATCATGAAGAGCGGCCAATTTGCCGCTTCCGGCGGCACCGCCTTCCAGGTAAAAAAGTTTACCGAGAAGCCCAACGAAGCGACCGCCAAAAAACTGATTCGCCAAGGCTCGCTGTGGAACAGCGGCATCTTTGTCTGGAAGGCATCGCTGCTTTTGGAACTATTGAATCGCTACCAGCCCGAGATCGGTGCGGCGCTCGGCCGCATTGGCACAGCCGCCGCGGGAAAAACCCTAGCAAACCCAAGCCCGGCGTTGCGGCGCACCATCAGCCGTGAGTATGGCAAGATGCCGAGCATCTCCATCGACTTCGCGGTGTTGGAAAAGGCCGGCGCCGAGGGCAAAGTCGTCACCGTCGAGGCCGACTTCGGCTGGAGCGATGTCGGCAGCTGGTCGGCGGTCCATCGCATGATGGGCAAAGACGCTCACGGCAACGCCGGCAACGGCCGCTGGGTGCAATTGGGCGCAAAAAATTGCCTGATTCATTCTCCCGATCGTCTAGTCGTGCTCTTGGGCATCGACAATGCCGTCGTCGTCGACACCCCCGACGCCATTCTAGTCGGCGATCTCAATCGCTCCCAGGAAGTGCGCGAGATCGTCGACGAACTGCACCGCCAGGGACTGGGTCACTACACAATCAAATAACTCGGCGCGTCCGCGTTTGCTGCGGAAGGCCGAATAAAAATCATGTTTTCACCACGAAGGACACGAAGATCACGAAGTTCGGAATTATTTTATCTGACCCCTTCGTGTCCTTCGTGCCTTCGTGGTGAAAGGACCTGGATCGACGATATCCGCTAACCCGCACCTAAATTTAAATGGACAGCAACTATCGCAGAGGCCCATTGGCCGCCGACGAGCCGGTCATCTTGCTCGACCGCAAAGATCGCGAATATCTCTCGCGCCTCGATCAGCGGCGCCCCATCGCCATCCGCGGCGGCAAGATCGCCGTCGAGGACATCATCGGTCACGACGAAGGCATCGTCGTACGCTCGTCGTTAAATGAGCCGTTTCTGGTCTTTCGTCCGAGTTTGCCGCAGCTGATTCCCAACCTGCCGCGCACCGCGCAGGTCATCTATCCGAAAGACCTCGGGCCGATCTTGATCTGGGCCGACCTCTTTCCCGGCGCGCGGGTCGTCGAGGCCGGTGTCGGTGCCGGTGCTTTGAGCATGGCGCTCCTGCGCGCCATCGGCCGCGATGGGCAACTAATTTCCTACGAGTTGCGTGAGGACTTTTCCGAGATGGCGCAGCAAAACGTCGCGCGCTACTTCGGTCCGTCGCCCAACTGGACGATCAAGATCGGCAACGTCGCCACCGATTTGAATGAAAGCGACATCGATCGCGTCATACTGGACCTGCCCGAGCCCTGGCATGTTATCGAGCGCGCCTGGCGGGCGCTGCGGCCCGGCGGCATTTTGCTTTGCTATTTGCCGACGGTACTGCAAGTGAAGAGCCTGGTCGATACCCTGCGCGAAGATAAACGTTTCGCCTGCATCGAAACCAGCGAAAGCTTGATGCGCTTCTGGCATTTCAAGGGCATGAGCGCTCGACCGCAACACCGCATGGTCGCGCATACCGGATTTCTCACCTCGGCCAAACGGCTCGCCGACGGCCAAAAAGACATTCCCCGAGCCCCCTGAACTGCTCGTCCAGGAAACTCGGGGAATATTGAAAAAACGTTTCGAGTTTCGAGTCTTGGATTTCGGGTTAACCCGGAACGTGAAACCCGTAAATCGAAACTACATCTCAATTACGGCCGCGCCCAGAGCTGAATGTAGTTCTGTTCGGTGTCGTAGAAATAAATCGCCTTGCCGGTCGGCCGAACCACCGGCTTGTCGATGGTCACTTTCACGCCGGCTTTTTTAAGCTCATCGTTGGCCTTGTCGAAGTCTTCCGAACTCACTTCCAATGCCAGGTGCGACGTACCCTCATCGAAATCGCCGCGCTCGACCTCTTCCGGCCGCTGGAACAGCACCAAACACATGCCGTCTTCCATAAAAAGCCGGGCGATGTTGGGGAACATGCCGTATTTATCTTTGTACAGACCGCCGCTCTCGGTGTCATAACCGATTTTGGTGCATTTCATGCCCAAAACTTCGGTGTAGAACTTAACGCCGCGCTCAAGATCATTGCAGGGTAAGCCGATGTGATAGATTTGCTTTACTTTCATGGGACCAGTCCTCCTTGTTTCCATCTGTATACTGTAACTTCCGGCGCGGTTTCAAGAGACGCTGGCGGCTCATGATCGGAGCTCGGTTGACATCCACGGCTTTTCCACTAAATATCGACAGCCAAATGAAACCTACTCTCTTTGTCCTCGGCTGGTTGGCCTGGCTTCTTGCGGCGCGACGGCCAACGCGCAATCGACCCTCGAACGCATCGTCATCACCTACCCCAGCCGCAGCATCGCTTCGGTCGATCTTTACATCGCCCAGGAGCGCGGCTTTTTTCGCCAAGAGGGGCTGCTCGCCGATGTCGTCCAGGTGCGCGGCAACATCGGCGTCACCGCGCTGCTCAGCGGCGACGCCCATGCGATCAATAACGTCGGCACGCTGATCCGCGCCGCCGAGCGCAGCGACCTGCCGGCCAAAGTCTTGTCACAGAGTCTCAAGAAAAACCTATTTTGGCTGGTGACCAAGCCGGAAATCAAATCGCTGGCCGAGCTCAAAGGCAAAACCTTCGGCACCACCACCTTCGGCGGCTCCCAACATCTGGCTGCTCTGCGCCTGCTGCAGAAAGCCGGGCTCGACCCGGACAAGGACATCACCGTGGTGATCGGCGGCGATGTTCCAGCCCAACTCCAGAGCCTCTTGAGCGGTGTGGTTCAGTTAGTCGCGCTATCGCCGCCGACGGTCATCGTTGCGCGCGATAAGTTCAAGCTGCGCATCCACGGCAGTACTCTGGAAGACCTGGCGAATCTACAAAACGGCCTGGCCTTTTCTGACAAGCTCATTCGCGAGAAGCGTGACCTGGTGAAACGCATTCTGCGCGCCCGCTCCCGTGCGCACCGCTACTTGTTCGAAAACGAACGCGGCACGGCCGAAGTCTTGGCCAAATTTCTCAACGTCGACCTCGCCGTGGCGCTCGAATCCTATCGCCTGGCGCGTCCGGCGTTTACAACGAATGGCATACCCACCGACAAGGAAGTGGAAGAATTTCTCCGCGCCGACGCCGAAGTGCTGAAGCTCAAAGAGCCGGTGCCGGCGGCGAAGATTTTCGACTTCAGTCTACAGAAGGAAATTAACCAGGAGTTGGGCATCAAATAATGAGAAATCTCGGGTTTTACCGCGAAGGAATTGGCACCACGAAGGACACGAAGAGCACAAAGATTTCGTAGGGGCGGACATCAATCCGACCCTTCCTAGTTATCCCAACGTTTTACGATCTGCGTGGTGAACGAACTTAAAGTGATAGTGCCAAATCACGCGCACGGAAACCTTAAAAACCAATAAAGCAAAACTTCATCAAAAACCTAGAGGAGGCAACATGAACATTCTCATCACCGGCGCCGGACTGATCGGCGCCCACGCAGCGCGGCAAATGGTCGACGCCGGCCACAAAGTCGTGCTTTTCGATTTATCGCCCAATCGCGATTACGTTCAGAAGGTCGTCGGCAAAGACAAAGCCGATGTGGTGGCCGCCAACATGCTCGACTTACCGGCGCTGCTCACCGCATTGGAAAAATTCAACGTCGACACCATGGTGCACACCGCCGGCTTGATCGGCGGCCGGGTTCAGGAAAACTCCTACACCGGCGCGACTAATAATATTCTCGGCACGATCAATATTCTCGAAGCGGCGCGGCTACGAAAACTGCGCCGGGTAGTCTACGTCAGCACCTTCGGGGTCTATGAACGCGGCAAGATTACCGACAACGTCGTCAAAGAACTTCATCCCATCGGCGGTCATAATCTGTACGCGACGACCAAAGTTTGCTCCGAGCATTTGCTCCACGCCTACGCCAGCATGTACAACCTCGACACCATCATCATCCGTCCCGGCGGCGTTTTCGGCCGCGGCTTCTATGTCGGCGGCTCCACCGTCGGCATGGTCATGCGCGATCTGGCGTTGGCGATGATCAAGGGCGATCCGATTACCATCGACGCCAAGACCTACGGCCCCAACGAATATGTCTACGGCAAAGACGTCGGCCAGGCGCTCTTGCTCGCCTGCCAAGCGCAAAATCCCAGGCAACGCATCTACAACGCCGGCACCGGCGCGGTCCATGGGGCCGAGCAACTGGCCCAAGTGGTGCGCGAAGTGGCGCCCAAACTCGACGTCAAAGTCAGCGGCAGCAGCGCGGCCGACAAGAGCCGCAGCATCCCGATGGATATCAGCGTGAGCCAAGCGGAACTGGGCTACACCCCGAAATATCCGCTCAAAGAAGCGCTACGCGATTACATGGATGAATTGTGGAACGAGGGAGCGAGGGGCTAGTCACCGGACAAATTTGGATGAGCCGTAGGGGCGCAGCATGCTGCGCCCTTTCTTTTTTGCGGTCAGTCAATCGGAGAATTTAAAGCGAATCATGTAGTACAGCGCCGCTATGCCGTCTTTCCAGGTGATCTTCTTGCCCTCTTCATAGGTGCGGCCGTAATAGGAGATCGGCACTTCGTAGAAACGACAACGTTTTTTGGCAAGCTTTATCGTGATCTCGGGCTCGAAGCCAAAACGCTTTGACTTCAATTCAATACCTTTCAGCACCTCGGCGCGAAAAACCTTGTAGCCGACTTCCATGTCGGAAAGATTAAGGTTCGTGAGCATGTTCGACAGCAGGGTCAAGCCGCGGTTGCCCACCGAATGCCAGAAAAAAAGTACCCGGTGTGGGCCGCCGCCAATAAAACGCGAACCGTAAACAACGTCGGCCTGCCCTTTTTGAATCGGCTCTAACAAAGCCGGATAATCGTCGGGATCGTACTCGAGATCGGCGTCTTGCACCAGCACGATATCACCGGTGACATGACCCAGGGCCGTGCGCAGCGCCGCCCCCTTACCTTGGTTGTGCGGCTGAAAAAAAACTTTGATATGGTTGAGCGGATCGTTGGCCGCTTTGTTCGCCTGTGCGAGCCGTTCGAGAATTTCGCGGCTGCGGTCTTTCGATCCGTCATCAACGAGAATGATTTCCTTGGCCATGGGAAACGCGCACACTCGCCTAACGACCTCTTCCAGCGTGGACTCTTCGTTGTAGACCGGGACGAGGACGGAGAGTTTCACTGTTCGAATTCGCGTTTTTTGAGTTCACGCACGTAAGCGGAAAGTTTAGGGTCGGCGTTGACGGCTTCGTTGATCTTGGCTTGGAAGTCGGCCGCGGCGCGTTCCAACGGCGTCGTGTCGACGCGCAAGCCGAGCCATTGGTTCATCCGCAACAGCAGCGCCAAACTGCCGCGCGGGTTGGGTGAAACATTCAGATAATGCGGCAGCGACGCCCAGATGCTCAGGTTCGCCACGCTGTTCTGCCGGCAGGCATCGGTCAACACGCCGACGATGCCGGTGGGCCCCTGATAGCGGGAGGGCGTGAGATCCAGCTCTTCCATCAATTTGGCGTCGGTGGAGTAACCGGTCAACGGCACCGGCCGCGTGTAGAGCACTTCATCGAGATAGGCGCCCAACGTCACCACCATTTCCGCCTCACACGCGCGGGCGAAACGCAGCATGGTCTCGGTAAAGGTCCGCCAGCGCAGATGCGGCTCGGCGCCGATGCCGAAAATAAAATCCTTATCGAGACCGATTCCGGCGCCGTGGTAAAAATCGAATGACGGCCAATGAATCTCGCGAACTTTTGCGTCATTGAGCCGCACCACCGGCCGTTGGCGGTAAAAATCATAGAACTCTTCGGGATCGATGCTGGCAAACTTCTTGCCCATCAAGTTATCGACTAGATAACGCAACGCGGTCGTCGCTGAAGCGCCGGCGTCGCTCCAACCGGCAAACGCCAGCACCAAGATTGGGCTGCGCAAAACTGGCCGGCTTTCAAAACTGAGCGGATCCATAAGTAATAATTTACCATATCCCGCCCCAATCGCTCCAGTGAAAAGCGCCATTCGGTGAAAAAATCTATAGCCAAAACCCGATGACCGGGGCGACTGAGGCTAGGAGAAGCCCCCTCGGTTTGCTATAGTCGGCGCTGATATTATGCAAGCACAACGCCAACAACTGCTCCCGCTATTTCAAAAAAACGAAGTCTTATTCGGCCATGATGCCACGCCAGGCGCCATCGGATACGAGGTCGACGGCGACGCCAGCGTAAAAATATTCTTTCGCGACGGCGACACCCTGCGCAGCGAAACGGCCACGTTGCAGCCCTTGATGCTGCTCGAAGGCGACGAGCCATTGAGCGGCTGGAAAGGCCAAGCGCAGATCGAAAAACTCGCAGGCAGCGGCGCCTTCAACCGTCTGGCGCTATTCGCCGACTTGAAACAGCTCGACGACGCCAAATCCTATTTGCAAAAAAAGACCGGTAAGACACCTTCCGCCGGCGACGCCCCCTACTGGTATTTCAGCGATCCATTGCAACAGTTTCTTTTGCTCTCCGGCCGGACGCATTTTCTCGGCATGACCTTTCGCGATTTGAAACGCTTGCAGCTCGACATCGAGACCTATTGCCAGAGCGGCTTCAATTTTCCCAATGCGGCGCGGGAGACCGACCGCATCACCGCCATCGCCCTGTCCGACTCCACCGGCTGGGAACGGCTGATCTCGGGCAAAGAGCACAGCGAAGCGGAAATGCTGCGCGAGTTGGTAAAAGTAATCCAGCAGCGCGACCCCGACGTGATCGAGGGGCATAACCTGTTCCGCTTCGATCTGGAATACATCGAGGCGCGCGCCAAGCGCCACAAAGTCGCGCTCAACTTCGGCCGCGACGGCTCGCGTCTGAGCGGCCACGCATCGCGCATGCAGATGGCCGAGCGGACGATCACCTATCGCAAGTACGAAATCTTCGGCCGCCATATCATCGACACCTGGATCCTCGCCCAACACTACGACGTCGCCACCCGGGAGCTGGAAAGCTTCGGCTTGAAAGACATCGCGCGCCACTTCGGCATCGCCGGCGCCGAGCGCACCTACGTGCCCGGCGACAAGACCAGCTGGTACTTCGACCATGATCCCGACACGCTATTTCGCTACGCGCTCGACGACGTGCGCGAGACCCGGGCGATCTCGGAGATCCTTTCCCCCAGTTATTTCGTCGAGGCGCAGATATTTCCATTCAGCTACCAGAACATACCGCTGCGCGGCAATGCAACCAAGATCGATGCGCTTTTCCTGCGCGAGTACCTGCACCAGCGTCACTCGGTGCCCTACCCCGACGAAGTCGGCAATGTCGTCGGCGGGTTTACCGATATGGAATATCAAGGCACGGCGAACCGCGTGCTCCACTGCGACGTCACCTCGCTCTATCCGTCGATCATGCTGGTTTATAAATACCTGCCAAAGAAAGACGAGCTCGGCGTTTTTCCCGGCCTGTTGAGCGATCTGCGCACCTTCCGCGTCAAGGCCAAGGAGCTCGCCCGCGACGCTGGTGACGAGGAAGGTCGAATTTATTTCAACGCCCTGCAATCGACGTTTAAAATTCTCATCAATTCATTCTACGGCTACCTGGGTTTTCAGATGGCGCACTTCAACGATTTCAGCGCAGCCAATCAGGTCACCGCAAAAGGTCGTGAGCTGATTCAATCTGCCGTCGCCTGGCTGAAAGCCAAGGACGCCAAGATCATCGAAGTCGACACCGACGGCATCTATTTCGTCCCGCCGGAGGATGTAAAATCCGCCGCGGACGAAGAGAAACTGATCGCCGATCTCGGCGAGATTCTACCCAAGGGTATCGAACTCGAACTCGACGGCCGCTATCCGGCCATGTTTAGCTACAAGATGAAAAACTACGCTCTGCTCGACGAGCAGGGCCGGCTGCGCATCAAAGGTTCGGGGCTGCGCTCGCGCGGCCTGGAACTGTTCCAGCGCGAATGGCTGGAGGAGATGCTGACGCTGCTGCTCAAAGGCGAGAAAGAAAAAATCCCCGAGCTTTATGCGCGTTATGCCGATGACATCGCCAATCATCGCAAAGATATTTCTTGGCTGGCAAAAACCGAGACGTTGCAAGACTCGCTGGAGAACTATCAAGCCAAGGTCAAAGCCAAAAAACGCAACGCCGCCGCCCCCTACGAATTGGCGCTCAAAGCCGAACGCCCCTATCAAGCCGGCGATCAGATCGCGTACTATGTCACCGGCGGCAAAGCCAAGGTGAAAATCAGCGGCAACTGCAAACTCGCCTCGGAGTGGGACGCCAAGAATCCTGACGAAAACGTCGAACATTATAAAGCCAAGCTCAACGAGCTCTACGAAAAGTTCAAACCCTGGGTCGAAGGCGATGGCGCCGCGAGCCAGGAACCTGAACTCGCCATCGACGACTGAAGTTTGTAGAATCTGAATCTCAACTCCCCCACGTAGATCACGTCATGAGCAGCAAAGTTGCACTAATCACCGGCGGCGCTAAAGGTATCGGCCGCGGTGTCGCTTTGGATCTGGCCACGCGCGGCTGGTCAGTGGCTATCTGCTATCGGACCAGCGCGCGAGAAGCGGACGAAGTCATCGATGGCGTTAAACAAACCGGTAACGCCGGATTGGCCCTCCAATGCGATGTTTCGAATTGCCAGGCCGCCGTCGAATTAGTCGAGCGGGTTCACCAAGAATTCGGCCGCATCGATGCGCTGATCAATGGCGCCGGTCCCTATCACCGGGTCTCGCTGCTACAAGAAACCAACGCCGGCTGGCACGGCATGTTCGATAACAATCTCCACCCGGTTTTTTACTTGACCCAAGCGGTCGTGCCGATTATGAAAATCCAAAAGTGGGGACGCATCGTCTCTTTCAGCATGGCGAATGCCGAGCAGTTGATCGCCCAGCCGCAGCTAACCGCCCATTACATCACCAAGGTCGGCGTGCTCGCGTTGTCGCGCTCCTTCGCGAAGTTGCTCGCGTCGGACGGCATCACCATGAATTGCGTCTCACCAGGATTTATCGATTCCGGCAGCGCGCCTAAAGAAGAACTGGAGCGCATGGTGAAAATGATTCCCGCCGGCTATGTCGGCAGCGTTGACGATGCGGTAGCGGCGGTGCGCTATCTGCTTTCCGACGAAGCACGTTACGTCAATGGTGCAAACATTCAGTTGAGCGGCGCCTGGGGGGTTTGAAAAAGCTCGCGGCAAAAGAGTAAGCTAACGGCAAAGATATGGCCACGACCAAGGATCAAGAGCGCGCCATCGAACTGATCGGCGAGGCGATGAAACTGCAGATGGCGGAGGAGTTCGACGACGCCATCCGGCTCTATAAGGAATCCATCGCGCTCTACCCCACCGCCGACGCCCACACCTATCTAGGCTGGGCCTACAGCTTCAAAGGCCGCTTGAACGAAGCCATCGCTCAATGCGAGATCGCCATCGAACTCGACCCTGAGTTCGGCAATCCTTATAACGACATCGGCGTCTATCTAATGCAGCAGCAAAAACTCGACGACGCCATCCCCTGGCTCGAACGGGCCAAGAGCGCCAAGCGCTACGAGCCGCGCCACTTCCCTTACATCAATCTCGGCCGCGTCTATCTCACCAAGGGCATGATCCAAAAGGCGTTGGAAGAATTTGGTGGCGCCCTGCAGATCAATCCCGGCGACAGCGAACTCGCGCAGCTCACCGAAGAATTGCAAAGAAAATTGCAGTAACGGATTAGAGAGCATCGGCTTCGCCACGCGTGTTGCCAATCGGCGCGCGCGTTCGACCTCTCATTTTTCACGGTTTTGGTGGAAAAAATTGAAATTTCGGCTTTGCCTTCCGGGCCGGTGAGATCGCTTCGCACCGGAGCGAAGTCATCACGATGACCCTAATCGGAGCGATTCCAGACTGGCCGCCGAATAGGAAAAAACCCGTTTACACGGCCCCGCTTTAGAGCCACTTGACGAGAGATCGAGCGTCAGCCGGCGTTAGGAAGTAGCGCGAACGCGAACAAACTTAACACTGGCAGGGTTTTAACGCTGGCCCGGCATAACGAGCAATGGTTCAGCGGCCCAACAGGATGTCCACCGACATCGCCCCGGCGCCGCCAACCACGATGGTCAGAGCCATAAGCATCAACGCCATCGTGTACTCGATGCCGCTGCCCTTTCCCGCTTGGGATGACAGAAAAAATCCATGTTCCCAATGGCTAAGAAACGTCGCAAACGCCATAAAGACTGCCAGACCCAAAGCCACAGGCCGGACGAAAAATCCCAGCACCATGCACACCACTGTCGACAGCTCGATGACCAATGCTAGAACACCCATCGGCACCGGGATGCCGTATTTGTCGCGCCAATTGGTCACTTGCGCTTTCGGTCCCTTGCCACCGTGCCAACCGAACGCATGCTGCGTCCCGTGCATAAAAAACGTCACCGCCAAACCGAACCGAAGAAAAAGAAATGCGTAGGTATCCTGGGTTTGAAATATCCACTCCACTGATGTGCTCCCCCTTCTGCTGACAATGCCTTGATCTACTGCGGTTTAGGACGTCCCGTCAATATCTTTCGCCGCTTGGCGCAAAATCTGGAAGTCGACCAGATCGTTGGCCGCAACTTGATTCTTTACGCCCGGCGCTAAGCTGATGCTTTCACTGGTGTGGGCGATGATCGCTTTGTCGGCGCTCTGAGCCCAGACGGTTCGGCCCAGCCGGCCAGCGACATGATAAAAATAATTGCGCGGAGCATGATCGGATTTCCCTTCAATCGCACGACCATAGCAGAAGCTGGGAAAAGATTGCAAAGTAATGGGCAAACGGCATAGATTTCACTTTGACCAAGATTTCCCGAGGAGCTGCCTCAATGCAAATTATCGATGCCGACGGCCATATCAACGACCATATCTGCGGCGACGAGATCGCCCAGTACATGCCCAAGGGCAATCAGATGGCGAAACTCTTTCCCGAGTTCGATCATCTGCACTTTCGCTATTTGAAACAGAATCGCCGCGCCACCGGGAATCCCGATGCCGAGGCTTGGACTGAGTTTCTCGAAAAAACCGGAATCAGCTGGACCGTCCTTTACCCCACCGCCGGTCTCGCCGTCGGCCGAATCATGGCCCCGGATTGGGCGGTGATCGCCTGCCGAGCCTACAACACCTGGCTCCAAGAAAAGTTTTTGACCAAAAACCCGCGCCTCAAAGGCGTCGCGCTGATTCCGTTTCAAGATGTCGACGCCGCCATAGTCGAATTGCGCCGCGCGGTCAAAGAGCTCGGCATGTTGGGCGGTATGCTGCCTTCCAACGGCGAGGCGATCCAAGGCCACTTCGGCAATAAGATCTACTGGCCGCTCTATGAAGAAGCGGAAAAGTTAGGCTGCTGTCTCGCCGTCCATGTCGGCGCGTTGCACCATATGGGCATGGATGCGTTCACGACCTACTATCCCGTGCATGCCCTAGGCCATCCGTTCAGCTTGATGATCCAAGCCTCGGCGATGATCGGCCATGGAGTTTTCGATCGCTTTCCCAAACTGCGCGTCGGTTTTCTCGAAGGCGGCGCCACTTGGGTGCCGTTCATGATGGACCGGCTCGACCGCTCTTATCATGACGGCCATGTGCAACTGGACATCCATGGCAATCGCCTCGGCGGTCCGGCGCCCGGTGAAAGAGCCAGCGACTACTTCAAGACACAATTGCGCGAAGGACGCATCTTTGTCGGCTTCGACTGTGACGATGACGGTTTGAACACGGCGGTGGCCAAAGGCGGGCGCCAATCATTCCTTTTCGGCAGCGACTTCCCCCACGAAGTCTTCGACGCCGCCAAGTGCCGTCACGAGATCGACGAGCTGCTCGCCCGCGACGATCTCACTCAAGAGGATAAAGAAGCGGTGCTTGGCGGCAACGCGATGAAGTTCTACCGGCCGGGGCTGTGAGCAGAATCCTAATCTGTCATTCTGCTGCCAAGTCGGAATAAGACGATCTCACCACAGAGGTCACAGAGAGCACAGAGGGTTCGGAGTAAATATCTCTATGGTCTCTGGTGAAAAATCTCCCTCCTCCGCCATTTCGGCGCAAGCGGGAATCCAGAAGTGACGGCGGCGTTCATGCGTGGATACCGGCCTACGCCGGTATGACAAACAAAGAAATGCGCTGCGATTTGTGAATTGGCCGCGACGATGGGACGGCTACGGCGAAGGCCGAGGGCACTCTCTCCACGAAGGCACTAGGGGTTCGGTGAATGATCTCTTCTCCGGCCTTCGTGTCCTTCGTGCCTTCGTGGTGAATGAATTCCTCGTGCTACCACGCCGTGTTCGAACCATGCGCCTCGTGGGACACCGGCGCAAGCACTTGATACGGGTCGCCGAACTCCGCTGCTACTTCGAGGACCTCGGGATGATGCAACAGCGAACGGTCGAGCATGCCATGCTTATCGACCACCAACCGGTCGTCGATGTAAAGCCGAGCGTCGAACACGGACCCGTCCATGTGGCGGAATTTCGGATGTTTGCGCGGCGTGCCTAAGCCAGCCCAGGGCATCTTGCTGATGAGTTCCCAATGCATCGGATCGGCGATGCCATGGGCCGGTGACGCTTTGGGATGATAACCGAACATGATCTCGATCAAACGATTGGATTCCGGCACTTCTTGAAATAAGCGTTTGCACTCCTCGCCGACTTCGCCGCCGCCGTCGACGTCGGTGATAATGTTGTCCTTCACCTTCCAACGCATAGGTTCGGCAAGCCGCCCGGCGACGCCTTGAACACAGCTCAGATAAACTTCGCCGTTGGAATTGCCCTCGCCGTTGAAGACGCCGCAGCGCCCCCAGGGGAAATGACAGCGCCCCGGCGGATCGCCGGCGCGGAACTGCATGCCGTATAACCGATTGCCGTCGTAAGTCGCGGTTAGATCGGTGCCAAGATCGTCGACGATATGGACAACTTTGCCGGGCGCCACCACTTCGCGGACTTTTTCGGCGAGCTTCCATAAGACTTTGTTCGGGAACTTGGCGTAGTCGCGCGCCAGCAAGCCGGCGTTGCCCTCGAAATAAATATGATACGGCTTCATGCGCGCTTCATGCAGCTGGCTGCCGCTCTCCTCGCGCTTGCGTCCCAAGCCACGATGGGTCGGCGTGAAGGTAATAAACACCGGCCAAACCCAGATCGCCACATCGGAGGCGTGCATGGCGTCCATTACCGCCTTGGGCACGTCGCCGTAGCGGGCGATTGGCTCGGTCACCAGCGTCATCGGCTCGGCGCCGAAAAAGCGCAAACCAGCGGTTAACGCTTCCAATGTAATCTTGTCGCTGCGCGTGTCGGCGAGCAGCAACACTTGGTCGCCGCGCCGCAGATCGGCCGCTTCGATCATGTTGCGCACGCCGATCATCATATCGGCGACTTCATAGGGGGTGCTCATGGTAAATCTCCTGTCTTCATTGTGAAAGATTTTTTCACCGCGAAGGTCACGAAGAACACGAAGTTGGGAAATTTATTTGTCCGAAACCTTCGTGTCCTTCGTGCTCTTCGTGGTGAGTACTCCGATTCGGGTCGATCTCACGGTGTCGGCTTCCAGCCGGCGCTTTTCAGGTCGCGGTAAATTTTTCTGACTATGCTGTAATCGAAAAACTTGTGGTAGTCGCTCGGCGCCGGGACGTTAACCAGTTCCGCGCGCATGGCGACGTCTTCCTTAATGATGTCATCGCCGACCCAGCCCTCGGCGGTCAATACCGGCAGCGTGGAATCGTAGTCGGCTTCGTTGAACTCGCGTTTGCGCTGGGTGTACTTGCCGAGGATCGCAATCGTCTGGTCGCGATAACGGCGCCCATACTCCCGGCCCTTGATTACGCTGCGGAGAAATTTCTCGACCAGCTCCGGCCGGCGCGCGATCAGCTTGCTCGCCACCGCCAAGCCGACGTAGGCGAAGCGAATCTCCTTTTTGGTATCGCCGAGCATATGGCCTTTGGGCTCTTTCAACTGCGCGAAATCTCCGACGCCCAACGGCACCGCTTCGACACTGCCCGCCTGCAGCGCGGCCAACCGCTGCGCGCCGAAGCCTACCGGCACATAGGCGACGGAGTTGGCGTCGATGCCATGCTTGCGCAACAGCAAGCGCACCGACAACTCTTGGGTGTCGCCGCGGCTGGTCACGCCGACCCGTTTGCCGCGCAAATCGTTCAACTGCTTGATATCGGCGTGTCCCGACCAAATCTGGTAACCGGGCCGGTCGATGTTGGTGTAGACCACTTTGATCTCGGCGCCGCGCAGCATGGCGCTCAACGCCGATCCCGCCGAGGTGCTGAAGTGCAGATCACCGGCCATCAGCGCCTGGGTCGCGATCCCGCCGCCGGCGCGGATCATCTCCACGGGAAGACCCTCGTCGCGATGATACCCTTTCTCGATGGCGACAAACTCGTCCATGTAGCTGGCCGTAACCGCAGCGACGGAGAAGCGGACCTTCTCCTCGGCGGCCGAGATTACTTGCGCGTATATCAACGCGAGTACGAATGCCACGCAAACCGAGAACAGGATTCTTAGTGATAACATTTCAATTTGGGATTTACTCCGGCAAAGACGCTCGGTTCGACTTTATTGTCATTTCGAGCGGAGCGAGAAATCTAGATCTCATCGCTTCGCTTGCGATGACGGGCTTGTGCCCGTCAACTTTGCGCCTTGGCGCCTTTGCGGGAGATATTCCGATTCCTATTTTGCGTTCTTTGCGCTCGTTGCGGCTAAATTTCTTACGTCCGAAAGCGCGCGATATCGCCGTGGTGCATCGGCCGCTTGGCGATGATGCCGATTTGGATACGATTGCCGAACGGATCGTAACCATAGGCCGTATTGGTGTCGGGCTCATGCCAGGGGATCAGATTGGGATCGGGGCCCCAGTAGGTCTCTTTGCGGTTGAACCGTTTGAGCATTTCCGGATAGGACGCTTCATCCGAGCGCAGATCGACGTGGGGGCCTTTGTAGCATTGAGTGCTGCGGTCGGCAACTTTGTCGACTTTGCGCAGGATCACCAGCTGATTCGACTTGGCCACAGTCATGGTTAGTTGCCCATCACCCGGCACTTGTTCGCCAACCACCAAGCCGAACGTATTGGCGTACCATTCCCGCCCCTGGTCAAGATCGGTGACCTCGACGCGCACATGGCTGATGCGCCGAAGCGGCACCGGGCCGGCTTGCGGCGCTTGGCTCGAGGGCTGTTTGCGCACGCATAATTCTACCGTGTTGCCATCGGGATCAAGCACGAACAGCGAGTCTTTGATCGGGCTCGATGCCGGATAGTCCGCGACGCGCTCGCAGCGGAGATTCTGCTTTTGCGCTACCTCAACTGCCGCATCGAGATTGTCGGTGGCCACTTCGAAGCCCCAGACAATGCCGTCCAAGCGGCGCGCCGGATTGGCCGAGATGCGAAAATCCTGCAACGCCAAGCCGAAACCGCGGTGATTGGCCACAGTCATAAAAATAATCATCGGCACTTCGCGGTTGAGCCCGCGGGTGTTGAAATTGGTGTGATGGCCGATCTGCCCGCCCATAAATCCCGACCAAAATCGAAAAGCCCGGCCGAGGTCATTGGACGGCAAGACACCGTGGTCGATGCGTTCCAATAGAATTTGATTTGAATTCGTCATAACATTTACTCCTCAAATCGCGTGTATATCGCACGCCGCCGGCAGAGACAAGTTGCACTGCCGTGCTTGCGTTTATAACGTATCGAAAGTAATAAAACTTGCATATGAATCTACCTCGTCTTTCGATGTTCGTCGCGTTGCTAAGTTGGCTCGTTTCGGTAACACCGCTTTTTGGCCAAAGCGCCAAGCTCGACGATCTGCGCGTCTCCTATGCCAGCTCCGGCGTGATTTACTATCCCAATTTCCTCGCCAAAGAGCTCGGCTACTATCGCGACGAGGGCCTCAATGTCGAATTCATCGCCATGCCCGGCGGCTTAGCGACCCAGGCTTTGGTCGCCGGCGATTTGCATTTCAGCACCTCGGCGGGGTCGTCTTTGAATGCCAGTCTGCGCGGCATCAAGCTCAAAGTCGTCTACGTCAACCTTGACCGTCCGCTCTATAAAATACTTAGCTGGCGCGACGAGATCCGCAAAGTGCCGGACCTGCGCGGCAAAGGCATCGGCATCGCCTCCCGCGGCGACACTATGGAAGGCGCGGCGAATTTGATACTGCGCAAGTACAATATGGACCCTTTGCGCGATGTCATCTGGGTCGCGCTGGGCACCGGCGGTCGCGTGACTTCGTTAGCCGCCAAGACCGTCGATTCGGCTGTATTGGGCTTTGCCGACTCGCTGCGCATGCAGACGCGTGGTTTCCAAGTGCATGAGGTCGTCAACATCGGCCAGGAAATCAAAATGCTCTACATGGGGCTGGCCACCACGGAAGAAACCGTGGTCAAAAGGCCCGAGTTGGTCCGCCGTTTCCTTCGCGCCACGGTCAAGGGGCGCGAGTTCCTCAAACGCAATAAAGCTCAAGCCCTCGCCCTCGGCAAGAAATATGACAAATCCCCCGACGACGTGCGCAGCGCCGACTACGACGCAACCATGGAAATGATGACCGCTGACGGCACCGAGGACGTCGAAACTCAGAAGTCGGACATCGAGATCGCCAAACGTATGCTCAACGTCCAGAAAGACGTGCCTGTCGAGCAGATTTTCGACTTCCGCTTCACCCGCGAAGTTTATAAAGAGCTGCGAGAGCTAGGCTGGGAGCGGGCGCTGAGAGTGAAGTAATGACGGAAGATCGTAAGGCGTAAGGGGTGAAGGGTTAGGCGTTTTCCGGATCGCCTCACCCCTGACCCTTTACCCCTTACGATGTTCTCGGGAGAATCGGCTAACCATGGACATTGGATTATTGTTGCACACCCGCCAACTGATCCGCGCCGAAGACGCAGCCAAGAGCTTCAACCACCTTTGGGCCGATGCCGCGCAAGCGGAGGAACTCGGTTTCGATCATATCTGGGTCGGCGACAGCGTCACGGTCTTGGACAAGGCGCGCGGCGATTGCTTGACGACCATGGCGGCGTTGGCGGCACGCACGACCCATATTCGTCTCGGCATCGTGCCGATGCTACCGGCGTTGCGTAATCCGGTGCTGCTCGCCCACGCGTTGGCGACCATTGATGTGATTTCTAATGGCAGAATTATCTTAGGCGTCAGCGTCGGCCCGGTGCGCGATTATATTCAGCGCCAGTTCGCCGCTTGCGGCGTGCCACCTCAGGAGAAAGCTGGCCGCTTGAGCGAAACCATCGAGATCATGCGCCGGCTCTGGTGCGAAACCAAGATCGACTACGAAGGGCGCTACTTCAAACTGCACGATGTCGGCATCCTGCCGCACCCGGCGCGCCCAGGCGGCATTCCGATCTGGATCGCCGCCGACCGCAACGAGACCGGCTTCAAACGGGTATCGCGGCTAGGCGACGGCTGGGTGACACTGGCGCCGACATTGGAGCGATTCACCGGCGCGCAGGCGCGGATCGACGGCTACGCGAAAGAATACGGTCGCGCGGGAAAGCTCGGCGCCGCCGCTCTCTACGCGACTTTCAATATCCTCAGCGACGCGGAAAAAGCTCGAGACGAAGGCTGGCGCTGGATGGAAAACTTCTTCGGCGAGCCGCGCGGCAAACTCGGCCACCACTTTACAATCTTCGGCACGCCAGACGAATGCGCGAGGCTTTTGAAGAGCTATGCCGACGCCGGCCTGACGACGATTATCGCCCGCATCGCCTCCGACGACGTGCGTGGCCAAGCAAATATGCTGCTCGGCGAAATCAAACCGCGATTGAGAGCATAGCATGGCAGGCTTGAAACTCACCTTATCGTGCAACGATTACGACCGGACGCGCTTTCTCGTCGACGGCACGGTGCAGGCCGAAGGCATCGGGCTGAATATCGTCATGCTGCCCTCGGAACAACGCCACGCGCGTTTCTCGCGCACTCTGGAGTTCGATGTCTGCGAGCTGCAAATGGGCGTCTTTCTCGGCTGGATGGATCGCGGCGCGCCGTTCACCGCCATCCCGGTTTTTCCCCATCGCAAATTTTGCCATGGCAACATTTTGGTCACGGAAGCGAGCGGCATCCAAAACCCGCAAGACTTTGCCGGCCGTACCATCGGCATGCGCGCCCATTTCAACCCGGTGTCTTTATGGGTGCGCGGCCTGTTGCAGGAAGAATTCGGCGTGCCGGTGCGATCGTTGAAGCTCCGCACCAATCAGCGCGAACAAGTGCCGGGTTGGCAGCCGCCGGAGTGGATGGACATTCAACGGGTTCCTGAAGGAAAGAAAATCGAAGATGCCTTGCTCAAGAACGAGATCGATGGCTGCATGCTGCCGGAGATTCGCCCTAAGCTCGGCCGCCAAACCGCCGGCGTGCGCCGGCTTTGGCCCAACTTCCGCGAAGTGGAAAAGGCTTACTATCTGCGCACCAAGATTTTCCCGATTCGCCATGTCGTGGTGGTGAAAAATGACATCCTCGAAAAGAATCCCTGGGTGGCGCAGAGCCTGGTCGACGCCTTCACCAAAGCCAAAGAGATCGGCATCAAGCATGTGAGCGACACGCGGCGCTCGTTTCTCGCCTGGTATGGCGCGGAGATCGAAGAAGAGCTGGAGCTTTTCGGCGCCAACGCGTGGCCTTACAATTTGCGAGACAATCTTAAAGAGCTGGAAACCATGGCGCGCTACGCCCAGATGGTCGGCATCACCGAGCGCAAGCTTGAACTCAAGGATATGTTCGCCGAGACTGCGCTGGCAGCGGAATCAATTTGAGCTAAAAAGACCTTCCGTCATACCGGCGAAAGCCGGTATCCAGGTGGAGGTGGGGCGGCTTCAAATCTGGTTCCCGCATTTGCGGCGATGACGATTCGCGCAGGATCAATTAAGCAACGAACCTACTACTCCTCTGTGCCCTTGCGCGCCCACTCGGGACGGTAGCGATCGTCGGTGACACCGGCGACGGTGTAACCGCCGTCGACGTAGAGAACTGTCCCGGTAATGTAACTTGCGCCTTCGGAGGCGAGAAAGACGCAGGGCTCAACCATGTCTTCAGGCGTTTCAGTGCGGCCCAGCGGCAAGCGGCGCAGCCGTTCGAGAACGCCGGCACTATAGGGCTTGCGCGCGGTGTTTCCGCGCGCCAAGCCGTTGACGTTGATGCCGTAGAATCCCAGCGCATGCGCCGCCGCCCGAGTGAGTCCGTTGACTGCGCCGCGGTCGGCGGTCCACGAAGCCGCCTGCCCCGGCCCGAGCACGCCGACAATCGAGCTTAGATTGATAATTTTACCCGAGCGCTGCTTGATCATTTGGCTCGCGACCGCTTGGCACGTGAGAAAGTAACTCTTGACGCCGCGGTTCAGCGAATCGTCGAAATCTTCTTCTTTGAAATTCAAAAACTCCTGGTTATGCGATGCCATCGTCGTATTGACCAGGATGTCGATGCGGCCGAACTCAGTGCATACCCGCTCGACCATCGACTCGACTTGGCCCTTTTCGCGCAAATCGACAGCCAGTGCCATGGCGCGCCGGCCCTTTTGCCGGACCTTTTCCGCCGCGACATCAGCATCGGCCTGTTGATAATCGACACATACGACATCGCAACCTTCAGCCGCGAAGCCGGGTACGATAGCGGCGCCGAACTCGCCGTTGCAACCGGCGACGATGGCAATTTTCCCTTCAAGTTTCATAAGATTATCGTGATGGCTGCCAGCCGCTCGCTTTCAGTTGGGCGTAATTTCGCTTGGTGAAGCTGTAATCGAACAAGGCTGCCGGGCCCGGCGGATTGGCAACTTTGGTCAGCTCCGCCCGCGTCGCTACTTCTTCGCGTAACACGTCGTCAGGCAGCCAACCTTCGTCGGTCATGCTCGCCTTGGTCACGTCGTAATCGACCCGGATCGCATCCACCGACGACGGATCATGCTTGCCGATCAGCACCACGGTATCGTCCTTGTAGCGCCGGGCAAATTCTCGTCCCTTGGCGAGCGCGCGCAGGAAGCGCTCGACCAGCTGCGGGCTTTCCGCCAACATGCGATTCGATGTCGACACGCCGTTCCACACCAGTTGAATTTCTTTTCCCAGGTCAGCCAGCACCTGAGGCTTCTGTTTCGCCAATACCACCATATCACGCGGCACCAGCGGCGCTGCGTCGATGGCACCGGACACCAGCGCAGGCATGCGCACTTCATTGCGGCCAACGGCTATGAACAAGACCTGCGACGGATTGACGCCCATCTTCTTGAGATACAGCAGCGTCGACAGATGGCCAGTGTCGCCGAAACTGTTGATCGCCACTTTTTTGCCGATCAGATCCTTGGCACTGGTGATCTCGCTACGCAGTGACACTAAGGTGTAGCTCGGCCGCGACAGATTGGTATAGACGATCTTCACCGGTCCGCCGCGCACACCGGCGCTGAGCGACGAGCTCGCCGACGAACTGAACTGAAACTGACCTGACATGAGCCCTGGCGTCGCCACGCCGCCGGGGGCGCGGATCACTTCGACGGCGAGATTCTCATCGCGCAGGTATCCTTTGGCCATGGCGCAGATATGGTCCATGTAGGCCGCGCTCAACGTGGCGTAGGACACACGGATGGTATCGACCGCTGACGCTGTTGAAGCGACCGCACAGAGCAGCACGAGCGCGCCGAGCAATTGAAGACCGCGATGTTTTGCCGCTGGGAGCATTGAATCGAATCGATCGTCCGCTACGCCGCTGCCTGCCCAGCCCGTCTGGCCCTCTCGATAAATTCATCGGCCAACCGCACGGGCTTTCTGGTGTAGAGAATGATCCGGATGGTCGCCATTTCACCGACATTACGATGCGAGGTGCCCGGCGGGATCAAAAGAAAATCGCCGGTTTCGAGCATATATTCTCCCTGATCGGTGCGCGTCGCGCGCCGGCCTGTCAATTGAAAAGCGATCTCATCTTGGCCGAAACCGCGGTGATAGATCCGCTGGGCATCGGACCTGTGGGTGGTTTCGATCATGATATCGGCGTTTTCCACCAACTCGAAATGCTTGCCGCCGGAGCCGCCTTCCTCGACTTTGTCGAGCACCGTGGTGGGCTTGAGCAATGTACACTGCTTGTTGGGTATGACACTTTCCTTTACCGGGTAAGTCTGCGCGATCTGCACCGGATTACGCGTGTAAACCATCAAGCGGGCGGTCGGTCCGTCGCCCTGGTTTTCGTGACTTACGTCACTGGGCACGACCAGGAGATCGCCCACCTCCATTGGGAAAATCGCCCTCCGAAGTCTTGGTGACACGAGCACCGGCAACTTGCACCTGAGTCTCGCAGAAGCCGGATGGACGACGGCCATCTTGGCCCTTACCGGCGCGGCAATACATCAACTCAATACGCACATCGTCATTGACAAAAATCGCCACCTGCTTGGTGTCGCCGTCGCCGGGAAGATCCTTTTGCAATAGGCCGAGCGGCGTGATCAGCTCGCATGGCCGAGCTTTTTTCTCTTTGCAGCCTATGATGTCGATCTCTTCATCGACTTCCTTCCAAACCCGCTCGGTCTGGGGACCGATGTGACCGATAAAAGACAGAGTATTTACTTCTTTGAATTTAGTGCCCATAAACAACCTCCATGCGTCTGTGATTGCGAACGCCCTCAATAAATCGTCTTACTTTCCTGGGATCGTAAACTCCCTCCACACCCGCCCCCAAGCGGGGCGAAAGCTATCCTCGGTCACCGCCGCGTTGGCGTAACCGGCATCGACGCAGAGACTTTCCCCGGCGATAAATTTGGCATCATCGCTGGCGAGAAAAATTGCCGCGCCGACGAAGTCTTCCGGTTCAGCCAGCCGCCCAAAGGGTATGCGCCGCAAGCGTTCGCCACGCTCTTCAGCGCTCAACGACGCGCCTGACATTGGCCCGCACAAGAGTGCATTGGCGTTGACGCCGTAGTAACCCAACGATTGCGCGACGGCGCGGCTCAATGCGTCGATACTTGTGTGCGCCGTACTCGTGCACACCGACTCGCCGGAGCCGATCCGGGCATCGGTGCTGGCGAGATTGATGATCTTGCCCGCGCGCTGCCGCGCCATAACCCGCCCAACCGCCTGACAGAATAAAAAGTACGCTTTAGGACCCTGCTCGATGGCGCGATTGAATTCGTCCGCGGTGACGGTCAGAAAGTCGCAGCCATAGTCAGCGGTCGAACAATTGAGCAAAATATCGATCCCTCCGAATTGTTCCACCACGCGCTCTACCGTAGCAGCAACTTGCGCTTTTCGCCAAACGTCGCAGGCCAGTCCAACCGCGCGCCGGCCCAGCGCACGCAGCTCCATGGCCAATTGTTCGGCCGTGTCAGCGCGCGAATCGAAGACAACGCAGTCGGCCCCTTCACGAGCAAAGCCCAGGGCGATCGCCCTGCCGCAGGGATTGCTCGAATCGGTAATAAGCGCAATTTTATCAAGCAATTTCATAGGTTTTTTTAACAAGATGACGAGGCGGGTCTATCAGATCGCGCTAAATCCTTTCAAACCATTGGGAAAATTTTTAATTATTCTTTGAACGCTTCTTCCCTGGTCTTGCTGAACGTCGGAATTAAAACCGATAGCATGGCGAGCACAGACATGGCCAATAAGGTTGCGCTGATCGGCCGCCGGATGAATACCATCGGATCGCCGCGCGAAAGCAGCATGGCGCGGCGCAGATATTCTTCCATCAACGGACCGAGAATGAAGGCCAGCAACATCGGCGCCGGTTCAGCGCCGAGCTTGGAAAAAACATAGCCTACTATGCCGAACAGGGCCATCAAATATACGTCAATAGTGGCATTTTTAAGACTAAACACTCCGATGGCGCAAAAAACCAGGATGCCTGGGAATAGTAGGTGGTAGGGAATCATGATCAAGCGCACCCACATGCCGATCAGCGGATAGTTAAGCACGACGAGAAAAAGATTGCCGATCCACATCGACACGATCATGCCCCAAAAGAGCGCTGGCTGCTCAGTGATCACCGACGGTCCGGGCTGAATGCCGTGGACAATCATGGCTCCGACCATCAGAGCGCTGACTGGATTGGACGGAATTCCCAAAGTGAGCAGTGGAATAAAAGATGTTTGCGCGCCGGCATTATTGGCGGACTCCGGGGCGGCAACACCTTCGATCGCGCCTTTGCCAAACTCGGCTCGATTCTTGGAAACTTTCTTTTCGATGGCATAAGCGGCAAAGGATCCCAAGATCGAACCGCTGCCGGGAAGGATGCCCAATATCGAACCTATCGCCGTGCCGCGCAGAACCGGCGCAACCATGCGTTTGAAGTCTTCGCGAGTGGGCCAGAGCCCGGTGATTTTACTGATCATCACCGAGCGCTCTTCTTCGTTTTCCAGGTTGCGAATAATTTCGCCCAGGCCGAACATGCCCATCGCCACGGTGACGAAGCCGATGCCATCGGCAAGCTCATAAATGCCGAATGTAAAGCGTTGGGTGCCGGAATTGACATCGGCACCGATGAGACCCAAGAGCAGGCCGAGCACGACAATGCCAATGGCATGAAGCAACGAGCCCTGCGCGAGCACTACGGAAGCCACTAGGCCAAGGACCATTAGCGAGAAAAATTCCGCCGGCCCGAATTGCAACGCTACGGCGGCCAGCGGCGGGCCGAAGGCGGCGATCAAAAATGTGGCGACGGTTCCGGCGAAAAACGAACCAATCGCGGAAGCCGCAAGCGCCGCTCCGGCTCTGCCTTGCTTAGCCATCTGGTAACCGTCCAGTGTCGTAACCACCGAAGCGGCTTCCCCGGGAAGATTGACCAGAATCGAGGTCGTCGAACCGCCGTACTGCGAACCGTAATAGATACCAGCCAGCATGATGAGCGCCGTCACCGGCGGTAATACGAACGTAACCGGCAGCAGCATGGCGATGGTGGCCGTGGGACCGAGACCGGGCAACACGCCGATCGCCGTGCCGAGAAAAACGCCGATGAAGCAGTAAAACAAATTGCTGAGAGTCGCGGCCGTCTGAAAACCCAGCAGCAGATGATCGAGTAATTCCATTCGTTGTCCGCCCGTTTCTAACGATCGCTATCAACCGCCCAACCAGGGACCGATGATCGGCAGCGGGATACCCAAGCCTTTGACAAAAACCAAAGCGCAAAAGATCGTTAGACCCGCCGCCATGATGAGCGTCATGCGCCATCGGAAGCGCGTGCTCGCGTACGCGCTGATGATCACGAGCAGCGGCAGGGCAACCACCAATCCCGCGCCGCGCACGAGGAAGCCAAAGACGACGACCGACAGTGTGACCAGCACCAGCCCCTCGAACGAAAACCCACCGATCGGCCTGCCGGGCGCGATAAAGGATCGAATCACTGCAATCGCGCCGATGACGGCGAGCACCGCGCCGAGAATAGTGGGGAAGAAAGCTGGGCCCATCCTGACGGCCGTTCCCATGTTGTAATCACGAGCGATGATCATCGCGCTCGCGCCGAAGAATATGTAGAGCAAACCAGTCCAGAAATCTCTTGGATTGCGCGTCATAAGAATTTTCAAAGCGTTACTGACGGACCCCCCATAGCACAAGTCGATTATGCGCCTTGTATAACAAGCCGTTATTGAAACAAAGCAAAAAAAAGGCCGGGGCTAAACCCGGCCTTTACAACTGCTATGTAATGTATGCCACGCTTAGTCGGCATAAACTCCAGCCTTCTTGATGATCGGGGCCCATTTTTCGATCTCTGCTTTGAGATGCGCGCTCAGGGCCGCGGGGGTCGCGCGGTTTTGCTCCACAGGCTCGGTGCCGAGGTCGGCGAAACGCTGCTTGACGGTCGCATCTTTCATGGCATCCTGCAGCGCCTTGGTAAGCCTATCGATAACCGGCTTCGGCGTACCCTTCGGCGCGTAGAGCCCATGCCAGACCGAAACCTCGAAGCCCTTCATGCCAGCCTCGTCCATGGTCGGCACATCGGGCAGAGACAGCACGCGCTTTTTCGTTGTCACGCCATAAACCTTGATCTTTCCCGCTTTGATCTGACTGGTCGTGTTGGTCGTCTGATCGCACATGAAATCGACCTGGCCGCCGAGCAGATCGTTCATGGCCGGACCGGTGCCGCCGTAGGGCACGGTGGTAACGTCGGTTTGGATCGCAGTCATAAACAGCATGCCGCACAGGTGCGATGCGGCGCCGAGACCGGCGTTGGCATAATTGACTTTGTCCTTATTGGCTTTGACGTAGGCGATCAACTCCTTGAGATCTTTGGCGGGGAAACTACTTTTCGCCACCAGGGTCATCGGCACCTCATTGATCAGGCCGATCGGTTCGAAGTCGGTGATCGGATTGTACGGCAGCTTGCGATAGAGCGCCGGCGCAGTCGACATGCCGATGTGATGGATCAAAATCGTGTATCCATCCGGCGATGCTTTGGCGACGCGGTTGGCCGCGATGGTACCGCCGGCGCCGGCGACGTTTTCAACGATGGTTTGCTGCCCCAACGTCTTACTCATCGGCACGCCAATCAGCCGAGCCACCGTGTCAGTCGGTCCGCCCGCGGCAAATGGCACGACCATGGTGATCACTTTGTTTGGGTACTCCTGAGCATTCAACGGGACGATGCCGAGAAGCGCCAGCCCCGCGAGGATACTAAACAGCTTGGTTCTCATAATGTTTCTCCTTAATAATAGACTCGCCGTGCTCACAGCCCTGGCGAGACCACGCTTAGACGAGCCACAAGCAACCATTCATCGCAGCCAGCCAACAGATATCGCAACCCTGATGCCACCGCAAATCCGCTTGCCACGGCAAATCCACAGATAATTTTCCCAAGATCGGGAAAGGCGCGGTACGAATTCCCAAAAGCGCCAACAAACCCACAACGGTAATTACAAACGCCCAGCCACGGTTCCCTCTCGAATTTCGCTACCGACATGGATACACTCGCCGGCATGAAACGAATCTCACTTGCGATCATTCTAGCTGCGACTATACAGACCGATGCCGCTGCCGCGCCACTGCGCCTATCCTACTCCGTCGTCGGCCCCACCGTCGCCAGCGTTTGGATGGCGCATGAGACCGGCATGTTCAAGAAATACGGTCTCGACGTGCAACTGGTTTACATCGCCTCGAGCGGAACGAATATCCAGGCGCTGCTCGGCGGCAGTCTCGATCTCAGCGCGCCGGGCATGAGCGGCGTTGTGCTGGCGGCCGCTCGCGGCGCACCCGTACTCGCTATCGGCGCCATGACTAACAAGCCGCCGATGACGCTGTACGTCCAGCCGGAAATCACCCGGACCGATCAGCTCAAGGGTCAATCTCTCGGCATCACCCGATATAATTCGACGGCGCATACGGTGACGACCCTCATCCTGCGCAAGCTCGGCATGGAGAAGTCCGTCACCCAGCGACCGCTCGGCGGCGCGCCCGAGGTCCAGGCCGCGTTCGAACAGAAGCAGTTGGCCGGCATGGTGACCGCGGTAAAACCGCGCGCGCCGGCACGCGCCCTGCTCAACGCCGCCGACCTCGACATCCCCTTCGCCATGAACGTCATGGCGGTCACCCAAGACTTTTGGCGCAAGAACCCAGACACCGTCGAACGCGCCATGCGCGCCTATATCGAAGCGGTCGCGCTGATGCACCACGACAAGGAAACCACGCTCAAGGTGCTGCAAAAATACTTCAAACGCAGCGATCCCGGTTTCTTGGAAGAAATGTACAACATCGTCAACCGCTACATTGAAAAAATCCCGCGCGTCGACCCGCGCAACGTCGCCACAACGCTGGAATTCGAGCCAGTCAAGGGCGTCGATGCCGAAACGCTGACGCCGAAGGTGATCGACAACAGCCTGGTCGATCGGTTGGCGAAAGAAGGGTTCATCGACAAGGTATTCGCCAGGCGCTAGGGCCGGCGAGGACTCGTTGCAAATTCAAAATTACCAATCCTCAAAAGGACGAAGCCTACCGCACCACTGCGAAGATGTTCGAACGAACGCCCTACGCGACCCGCGAAGGAATGCGCATCCAACTGGAGCAAGCCCGCGCGGCAAACCCGGCGTCGATGATATCGTTGACGACAGCATTGTGCGCGAGATAGAAAAGGAAGGCTTCATCGACCGGCTCTATCGCTAAGAGGAACCATGAGAACTTTCCCAAAGCACCGCCAAGATCTCGCAGCACGAGTTCTTTTCATATTCCTTCTATCGCTCCTAACCGCGCCATCCACGAGCGTTGGCGCCCAAGAACTGAAAAAAGTCCGCATGGGCTACCCGGCTTTCAGCCTAACCTTTCTGACGTTCTTCGTCGCCAAGGACGCCGGGATTTTTAGAAAGCATGGCCTCGATGTCGATCTTGTCCAACTCGCCGGCGCGGTGCAGACCTCCGCGTTAGTTTCCGGGGAAATCGATTATCTGACCGGCATCACCGGCCCATTGGTCGCCGCCGCGCGCGGCTTGCCGTTCAAAGGCATCATGGTGACCCACGATCGCACTCTGTTTTGGCTGATCGGCAATCCCGACATCCGCCGCGCTGAAGATCTCGTCGGCAAGACTGTCGCGGTCGACCGCTTGGCGACGCTGCAAGATATCGTCGCCCGTGACCTGATCAAACGCAAAGGCGTCAATCCCGATCTGGTGACCTACATTCAGACCGGTTCGGTGTCGAACAGCGTCCAGTCGCTCAGCCAAGGCAGTGTCGCCGCCGCAGTCCTGTCGCTGCCGCACAACGTTACGATGGTGCAAAAGGGCTATCGGGAAATCGCCTCGGCGCCCGAATTCAACATGCGCTCGGCTTCCGGCGGCATGGCGATCCACGAGGCGAAACTGAAAAAAGATCCGGCGGGCGTCAAGACAGTCATTCGCGCTGTCTTCGAAGCCATGGATTTCAATCGGCGAGAAAAAAACTGGATGATCAACTACATCCAGAACAAGTGGAAAGTTTCAGCGAAGGTTGCCGAAGAGTCTTACAAGTCCTGGCTCAACGGCTTCACCACCGACGGCAAGATTCCGATCAAAGACTTGCAAGAGATCTACGATCAAGCATTCGCGGCGAAATTGATCCCCACTCCGGTGCCGGCAGCGCAAGTGATGGATTACACGCTTACCGATGAAGTCTTTAGGGAGCGACGGTAGCCAGAAGCAAACCCAGAAGGGGCGGGTCGTGATCCCCGCCCGAGAATATCGACCATCAGGCCAACATTCATGGACACCATGCCAGTAGACTCAGAAGGAGAACCCCATGGCGACTCAAGCATTTATCGATTCAGTCATCAAAGAGATCATCCAACCCGGCGTCGACGAGTTGGTCGGACTGCCCTACTTCACCGAGCTGCGCGCCGGCACGTTGTCGAAGAAACGGCTGCAAGGCTGGGCCCTGCAGCATTACTTGCATAATCATGCGCTGCTCAAAGGCTTTGCCTTGTGCATGGTCAAGAACAGCCACGAGCCCGAGCTGTTCAAATATTTTCTCTATCAGATGAACGAAGAGCAGTATCACCCGGACTTGGCGAAGAAGTTCGGACTTGAAGTCGGTCTGCAAGAAGAAGACTTTCAGAAAGCGACGCCGATCTTCGAGTGCCTCGCGCATACGAGCAAGACCATTCACGGCATGCTTTTAGGATCGGCGCCGGAAAATCGCGCGTCGGCTCTGGTCAACGAAACCATGGTCTGCCGTTACTCCGAAGAACATATCTTTGCGCTGAAGAAACACTACGGCCTCAACGACAAGCAGATCCAATTCTTCACGGTCCACGCCATCGCCGACCAGGAACACACAGCGATGGCCGCCGAAGTGATCGCCAAGCACACCAACACCGAACACCAACAACAGCTCGTGCGCGAAGCCGCGGTACATATGGTGCGCTTCAAGATCGCCAAGTTCCGAGGCATCTATAATGCGTACGCGTAGGAACGTGACAGTGTTCGTGGCTCGGGTTCGACCGGATCACGAGCCACGAGTGACAAACACGCGCCGCGACAATAGAAAAAGGAAGCTCGTCGTCACCACGAACTGAAAATACCATGGCACAGTTAACCATCGACCTCGGCTGCGGCGATTACGACATCGTTCGCCCTCTGAAAGACGGCGCCGTGCGCGCCGAAGGGCTGGAAATCAACTTCATCACCATTAACCGGCCGCCGGAAGTTCATTGGCGCATGGGCATGCATCAGGAATTCGACGCCGCGGAAATGTCCTTCGGCAGCTTCGTCGCCGGCAAAGCGCACGGCGGCTATCCGTTCGTCGGCATTCCGGCGTTCGTTTATCGCAAGTTCCGCCACTCCTGCGCCTACGTCAATGTCGCGGCCGGCATCGACAAGCCCGAAGACTTGAAAGGCAAACGCGTCGGCATTCCCGAGTGGCAAATGACCGCCACGGTCTGGCTGCGCGGCTTCTTGCAAGATGACTACGGCGTCCGGCCGAGCGATATTCGCTGGCTCACCGGCGGTTTGGAGTCTTCGGAGCGCAAGGAGAAAGTGGCATTGAAACTGCCAGCCGAGATCGAAATCCGGAATATACCCGCCGGCAAAAATCTCTCCGATATGTTGGTCTCTGGCGAGATCGATGCGTTGCTAACTGCGCAGGTGCCGGCGCCGTTCGTCAGGCGAGTGCCACAGGTGCGCCGGCTGTTCGCCGATCCGCGCGCGGTCGAGACCGATCATTTTCGCCGCACCGGGATTTTTCCTATCATGCATGTCATGGTATTGCGCGAGGAGCTATGCAAGCGCCATCCGTGGGTTCCCCAGAGTCTGTACAAAGCGCTGCTCGACGCCAAGCAGCAGTGCATCGATGCGATTTTCCGCAATGACGCGATGCACGCGGCGATCCCCTGGGCCGCCAATCATGCCGAAGACATACGCCAGCTCATGGGCCAAGACTTCTGGCCGTACGGCGTCGAGGCTAATCGCAAGACTCTTGAAACTTTCCTCCGCTACAGTGGCGACCAAGGTCTCGCAGAGCGGAACCTGAGCGTCGATGAACTTTTCCCGCGAGCGACCCTCGATACCTTCAAAGTGTGAACCGCCAGGGGACGGATCGATGTTCCCGTATCCATTTGTTTACCCTGGATGTAACTAAAGTTACCTGGCAGTCAGATAGCCCCCCCGGGCAGCCAAGGGCACGGGCGGCTATCTCAGGGCCACGCCCCAGTGAGTTGAGACGTCCATTGTAAGCCTTTGACGGCTCAGTAGTTTTCTGTTTATGCCCACTCTGCCAAGGATCAGTGCCGTCGCCAATAAGTCTGGCACTTCTGACCGATCCAAGGATTTGGCCAGTTTCTCCGGTCCTCGCTGCCTCGATATTAAAGTCTTGAAATAAGAAAATTCTGGACAGCCTATGCGTCCAGGGCTCTTCCGAATTCCGGCACGGCTCCTGCACTATTGGAATAATCACAAGGACGGATCAGCGACAGAAACAGGTATGCGGTTGGGAACCTTAGAACGTCTAATTATCAAGGAGAAAGAGGAGGACGGAAAAATGAAAGCAATGGATACCGCGGTGGACAAACCGAGTTACTGGCAACGGGTTTTCTTGCAGAGCAAAGTTAACGGCGCAGCCTACACCGGCGAAGAACTTCCGGGCCGCAATTGGAACTGGCCCAAAGACACCTACCTGCAGCGCCGTCTGCAACGGGAAAAATGGAGGCAAGCGACCAGCAGCTCTAATCTAAATTGACTTGCCGCGTCCCGCGCTGCCTCCTTCAGCAAGCTCCCACGGGACCAGCGGCGCCACTGAGCCCCCGTCACGTTCAGTGGCAAGAGGCCGGATTCAAAAGAATCCGGCCTCTTTTTTCGCATGTCCATGTTGAAACGCCCAAAGCCGCATCGCATTATCCCTCAAAAAAGGCAAGGTCGTTGATCACTTTGATGAAACTGGGCTTCTACTTAACCGCGTCTTTGGTTGATTTTTGTTGACTCGGCGTTTTCGTCGATTTGCTCTTGGCAGTTTCTTCAGTTGTCTTGTTCTTGGTCTGCGGCAGTTTTACGCGCCGTACCGAGGAGCTCATGAGTTTCCCGTCTTTTTCAGTATACTGAACTCGAACGCGGTCGCCGACCGCGAGCCGCTCCAATGCATCTTTGGCGGCGTCCTGGGTTATGAAATTTTTCTCGCCGTCGCTTCCCTTGACCGACACCGCGCCAGACTTGGTGTCGATGGCCGAGATGTTGCCGACGAATTTTTGCACCTTCGGTTTCTTCGCCTTGGTGGTCTTTTTCTGGGGCGCGGGTTTATTCACGCTTGCTTTCGGCGCCTCTTTGCTGGGCGGAGTCTCGGCGGCTCTACCCACGCCGCTTAAAAATATTGCCAAAAACGCCACCGACAACAGTTTTATTAATTGGCTCATGGTCAGTTTACTCCCAAGTGCTTGGATGCTCCGCTCCACGAAACCATGTCTGGCTTCTAACTGAATAACTCTTTCTTCCACTTCGCGATCACTGCCTGCTGGCGTTCCGGACTGATATGGGCCGCCGGCGGGAAGTTGTCGCGCCACTCGAACGGCCGGCAAGCGTCGACAATCATGCGCGAGCTGAACCCCTTGCGCTCCTTGGGAATGATCGGATCAAGCGGCCCGCTCCAGCAGCGCCGGATGATTTCAGCGGAGTTCACCGGATCGGCGCGGCTGCACATCGCCCACAGCACGTCGTTGATGTCGTAGGCATCGATATCGTCGTCGACGACGACGATGTAGCGGCCGAGATAGGCCGAACCCTGGCATTGGCTGGCGATCAATCCGGCTTGGCGCGCATGGCCCGGGTAGCGCTGCTTGATCGCCAAGACCGTTAAGAATCTGCGAAAATAACTGGCGACGGCGGTGACATCCGGCACGCCGGCCTTTTCCACTTGATCGCGGATGTAGGCCGCGCGCAGCAGTTCATAACAATGCTCGGCCCGAGCCGTCGGCCGGTATTCCGGCGAGGCGGTAATGATCGGATCGTTGCGATGGTACAGGCGATGGACTTTGATCAGCGGTTCGAGTTTCTCGCCGCTGGCGTAATATCCGGTCCACTCGCTGAATGGACCCTCTTCTTTGCCTTGATCCGGTAGAAACTCGCCTTCGATGGCGATCTCCGCATAGGCGGGAATCGGCAGGCCGGTCGTCGCTCCGGTAATCACTTCCATCGCTTCGCCTTTGATACCGCCGACCGCATCGAATTCGCTCCGGCCGTAGGGCTCGGGGCGGGTCGCGAACATATGCAGGAGCGGATCGACGCCGAAACAGCACACCACTGGGCACGGCTTGCCACGATCGAAATACTTCTGCCGGTGCATGCGGCCATGCTTGCCGGGAGAAATATTCATGCCCATGGTGTTGCGATCATGCACCATCACGCGATAGCAGCCGACGTTGACCCAGCCGTCGTCGGGATCGCGGGTGATAACGACATGACCGGTGCCAATATAGCGTCCGCCGTCGCGCTCATGCCAAAACGGCACGGGAAATTTGAAAAGATCGATGTCGTCACCGGTAAAAACGTTTTCCAAAATCGGCCCGCTCGAAACGGTCACCGGTGGGATCGATGCCGGCTTGGCCAAGCGCTCGCGCCATGCTTGGATGAAACCGTCACGGCTGATGTCGAGCGGCAAGTTCGTCGTCAATGCCGATCGTTTCAAGCTTTCGAAGAAACCGACCAGGATGCGGTAGCCAGCGGGGTAATCTTTGATCTTGTCGAAAAGCAGCGCCGGGCTGTTTTCTTTATGCTTCGACGCCAAGACGGACAACGCGCCGATTTCCAGGTTCCAGTCGGCGCCTTCAATGACTTTGAGCTCGCCCATCTCCTGAACTTTTTGAATCCACTGCCTTACGTCCTTATAGCTCATGCTCTTTGCTCCCAATCGCTTAGCCAGAACTACGAGTTTCAAATTGGCTTTGCAAGCACGCCTTGCAATTGCTAGAGCCAACGTTCAAGGATGACAACATGACAAAATACTTTGGTGCATTTCTTTTAGTAATCGGGCTCGCTATTCACTCGCCGGCGGCGGCACAAGATAAAGTGATCGTCGGCCACTCGGCGCGCGCCGCGCTGTCCATTGGCCCGCTGCTCTACGGTATCGAGCGCGGCTTTTACCGCGACGAGGGCATCGATGCGGTCTATGTTTCGCTGCGCGCCGATCTCGGCATCAAGGCCCTGCTCTCCGGCGATATCGACTATAGCTACAGCGTCGGCACGATCATCCGCGGCGCCATCCTGGGCGTGCCGGTGCGTAATCTGACTTTTGATTTCTCGCGCGTGCTGCACGCGCTCATGTCCCGTCCGGAGATTCCCAATGCCGCCGCCCTGCGAGGCAAGCGAGTCGGCGTCAGCTCCTTCGGCGCCACCGGCGATCTCGCCGCCCGAGCCGGTCTGCGTTCGCTCGGCCTCGATCCAGAAAAAGACGTGACCATCGTCACCTTGGGCACCGACACGCTGCGCCACGCCGCCTTGATGGCGGGAACCGTGCAAGCGACGCATATGCCGGTGCCGCTCAATATCCAACTCAAGAAAGAGGGTTATCATGAGTTGGTCTACGCTGGCAAAATTCTCCAGCGCCCGCTCACCGGTCTCGCCACCAGCGTCGAAAAGATCCAGAAGAATCCCGGCCAGGTCCAGCGCATGGTGCGCGCCTTCGTCCGCGCCACCCGCGCATTGAAAGCCGAACGCGCCGGATTCATCGCGTTCGCCCAGAAAAAGTACGGCTACCAGAAAGATGTCGTCGAAGAAGCTTACAAGTATATGGTCGGCGCCCTCTCCCAAGATGGCTTCGTCGAAGACAGCTCGCTACAAGCGGCCATCGACGAAGCCAAGTTCCTGGCAAAAATCACCAAACCAATCCCGCAGGCCGATGTGGTTGACTACAGTTTTCTGCGCACGGCTTTGAAGAAATAGCGCGCACGGCGCCGTGACTCAAAACCCGAAAATCCTAACACACAACCTACCGTCCCGCTTCCAACGCCAGCGAAAAGTCAAAGATCTTTTCCGGCGCCACCGGCTCTTTGACGCGCAAGGCTTCACGACCGACCTCGACGATCTCTTTGGCGGCATCGGCGCTCAGCCGGCCGCCGCTAAGTACGAACGGCGCGTCGTCATCATACATGCGGCGCGCCAGCTGCGCGTCCTTGATGCCCAACCGCTTTTGAATAAACGGCACCATGAGCTCGGGGCTATCCTGGTAAGCCTTCAAGCCACGGTTCCAAGCCTTAAGAAATCGCACCAACTTGTCGCGTTGCTGTTTGATATGACTGTCCGTCGAAACCACCCCGGTCTGCAGATAGCGCATATAGTCTCGGCCGCGGCCAAACACTTTGTAGCCCTTTTCTTCGGCGAGGTAGATCGACGGCGGCGTCATCATCGCGCCGGCGACGCGACCGGAAATCAACGACTGCAAGCGCGCCGGCGTGTCCATGCTCAAGAGCGAAACATCCTTGGCGGCATCGAGCCCTTTGGCTTGGAGGATGCGCCGCGTCATCACCGCCGCCGTGCCGTCCAACGATCCCACCGCGATGGCTTTGCCCTTGAGTTCGGCGGCAGAATTCGCCGTCGGCGCAACGATCAATTCATGGATCGGCCGGTCACGCGTCACCGAGATGACTTTGATCGGCACACCGCGCAGCGCCGCCGAAAAGCCGCTGCCGGCATGACAGGTGACATCGATCTCACCCGACATGAGACTGCTGACACCGACGATTCCGCGCACCACCAAAACTTGCAGGTCCAAACCTTCCTGGGTGAAGAAGCCTCTTTCTTGGCCATAATAAAGCGGTACATAGCTCAGTGTTGGCCCCGGAATGCTGATGTAAAACCGCTCCGCCGCAAATGCCGGCCGGTTCACAACGAACGCTAACGCCAACAGAGGCATCACACTCAATTTACGAACCCAGATCATGGGACCTCCTTTAGTTAATCCGATTAATACAGTTGGGACTTCCGTAATGGTTCAGTCCGACTTTGGTTGCAGTGCGCCAAATGGGAAAGATTTCTCGCTTTGCTCGAAATCACAGCCCAGGACTCGCCGTCATACCCAACATGCATCGACCAACGCGGCAGGAACCGGGTCACTGCAGTCCTTTCAAGCCCCTCCCTGTTCGGCCAGTGGCGCGGCCGGGCCCGGAGTCCGCCGGCGCGCCAGTCGCCAATGCAGCGTAGGGACCGGCGGCGTAGACGACCCGCCCGCCGACCATCGTTAGCAACGATGCCAGATTGCGAATCTGCTCTTCCGGCACAGTCAAGTAATCGGCGTTGAGCACCGCCAGATCGGCGAACTTGCCGACTTCGATGGAGCCTTTGCGCGCTTCGTCGGCGGTCATCCAAGCGCTGCCCATGGTGTACATGCGTAACGCCTCGGCGCGCGTGACATTCTGGTCGGCATCGCGAATCGCCGATCCCGCCACCGTCTTGCCCGAGATCAACCACCACAACGACAGCATCGGCGAATAATTCGCCGAACGAAAACCATCCGACCCCGCACCGACGGGAATGCCGCCAGCGAGCATCGTCCGCAGCGGCGGCGCCCGGCGCGTTTTGGCTTCGCCCCACAACTCGACATTACGTTCGGCGGTGAGCGCCAAGCGGTCCTGCACGGCGATGCCGCCATCAAGTTTTTTGATTCGCGCGATGGTTTCCGCCGTGGCGTCTTCGAGATGGGCAAAAACAATGCGCTGGCGCGCTAACGGCGTGGCCGCGCGCGCCTGCTCGATCACATCTAGCAACTGGCGCGCAGTTTGGTCTTGGGTCGCGTGCAAGTGAAAACTGTAGCCCGCCTCGGCGAAATAACTCAGCATCGCGCGTAACTTTTCGCTCGCTTGGGCGGAGATCTGCACGCCCTGCGGATTCGACAGCACATCGCCGTCACCGAGGCCGCGCACCAGCGTTTCGCCGAACCCGGCAAAGCGAAACAAATCGCTGTTACCAAGCTTCTTGATCTCTTCGGCCGCCACCTTCAACTGCTCCAGCTCGTCGCCCGGCTCGTTGGGCGCAACGTAATAGTTGAGACGCAAACTCAGCTCACCGGTGCGCGCCATATCGGCGAGCAATCGCCGATGGGTAAAATTGACCCCGCCGGTTTGCAGGTCGGCCACCGAAGTGATCCCCAAACGATTCAGTTCACGGAAACAGTTGCGCAAGCTCTGGCGCGCGTCGGCAATCGAGAAATGGCCAATCTTATTGTAAGCTGACTCCCACGCCGCCACGCCCTGCAACCAGCCGGTGAGCGCTCCGGTGGCTGGGTTTTTATCGATGCGGCCGCCGACCGGATCGGCGGTTTGGCTCGTGATACCGAGAGCAGCGAGCGCCGCGCTATTGAGCAACGCGCCCTGGCGGAGATATTGAACATAGATGGGATGGTTTGGCGCGATGGCATCGAGCTCGGCGCGCGTCGGGAAACGTCTCTCGACGAACTGGGTCGGCACCCAACCGCCGCCGATCACGATCCAGCTCCCGGCCTTTTTGCTCTGCGCCGCCGTAGCGATTTGCCGCAAACCATCGGCAAGCGTGCGGTTAAGCTCCCAGTGAAGCTCCGCATCCCAACTCAGCCCCGCTACCGTCGCGTGGATATGCGAATCGATCAAACCTGGGATCACCGTCCTTCCGCCAAGCTCGATGACTCGGGTGTGCGGGCCGATGTAGTCGCGGATCTCGCCGTCGCTGCCGACGGCGACGAAACGGCCATCCCATATCGCGACCGCTTCTTTGATCGAGAAAGCGCCATCGACGGTGACGATCTTGCCGCCGCGCAAGACTAGGTCGGCGGAAGTCCTGGCCGCCAGCGAACGGGAATAGAGGTCCTCTCGCCATGAACAGCCGCTCAGAACTAACAGCAATAGGATGATTTTGAATCTCGATATTAGCGTCCCGGCCGGTAAATCCGCAAAATAAGTCGGGGACCTGCTGATTGTCATGCCGGCGAAAGCCGGCATCCAGGTTTGCCAGTTTCCTGGATTCCGAGTCGCGCTAGCTATCGCCTGCTTTGCCGGAATGACGGATGAGGTATTAAGCAACGTTCTGGGTCGGTACGCTAGCTTCACAATCGCTCCTGACCGTGGGGATTCTACACGTGGCCCGGCTTATTTGCGAGCCAATATCGCGCAGGTGCCGCGTTCACCAAAACAATTCGCGACGGTTTTTCATTTGCGCTGCGCCGATAGATGCCGCTATAGTCCAGAAAAATTTCGCCGCGAATCATAATCGCGCCCGCGAGGTGACCGATGCAACCCGTCCAACTGTTCTGCTGGCATTTCATGGCTTATCCCTATCTCGACAAAGATTTCGACAAGTCGGGACATAGCGGTTGGGTGACAGTGCCCAATAAGCTGTGGGACAACAATCAGGCGCGCGGCCTCTATCAAGAATACATCGATCAGCTGGCCCTCGCCGACAAGCTCGGCTTCGACGGCATGGTGTTGAACGAGCATCATCAAAACATCTACGGCCTGATGCCGTCGCCCAACCTCATCGCCTCGGCGCTCACCCAGTGCACCTCGCGCGGCAAGATCGTCGTATTGGGCAATTTATTGCCGCTGCATATGAATCCCATGCGCGTCGCCGAGGAATACGCCATGCTCGATCAGATGAGTAACGGCCGTTTGATCGCCGGCTTCGCCCCCGGCGGCGGGCCGGAAACTTTTAATTACGACGTGCCATCGGCCAACACCCGGGAAAAATTCTGGGAAGCCGCCGATCTCATCGTCCGCTCCTGGACCGACGACGGCCCGTTCACCCATGAGGGACGCTACTTCCCGCTGCGCTACGTGAATCTGTGGCCCAAGCCGTTGCAAAAACCCTATCCGCCGGTGTGGATCCCCGGTTCGCGCAGCCCGTCGACGATGATCGAAGTGGCCAAGCGCGGCTACTGTTATTTTCTCTCGTCGCGCAGCCATGGCGGTGAGACCCACCGCGCCCAGCAAGAGTTTGCCAAGGTCTTGGAGGATCACGGCGACAAGTATCATCCGTTCAGATTTGGTATTTTGATGTCGGTTTACGTCGCCGAGACCGACCTGCAGGCACGCGAGGAGTGCGAAGAAGGTGTCTGGTATTTTTTGAAGAATTGTTTGAAGGGCCATCTGCGCAAGGAAGGCCGCCAGCTAACCTACGGCCCCGGCGTGCCCTACATCCCCGCCGCCGCCTGGCGCGAGTACATGAAAGGTTACAAGCCGGGGCGCAAGCTCCTGGGCGACGTCGAGAACTGGGAAGAGCTCGAAGCGTCGCAATCGATCATCGTCGGCAGTCCAGAGACCGTGACCAACCGTATCCGCGCTTTGATCGAAAGAGCCAAGGTCGGTAATCTGTTGATTCAGTTCCAGTTCGGCAATATGCCCGACCATCTGGCGCGTAAGAACATGAAACTGTTCGCCGAAAAAGTCGCGCCGGTCCTGCGCCACGATTCGCAAAAACAGTTCACCAATGAATTCCCCGGCATCAACATCGAGCAATCGGCACAGGTGGTGCAGTAATGAGCGGTCGCATCCTAGAAGTTAACGGACGAAAAGTTTGGCTCCTGGAAACCGGCAGCGGCGCGCCGCTGCTTTACCTGCACGGCTTCGCCGACGTGCACTCGGTCAAAGAGTCTTGGCTGCCGTTCCACGAACAGCTGGCGAAGAGCGCCCGCGTCATCGCTCCGGCCCATCCCGGCTGCGCCCAGAGCGACGAAAACAAAGACATCGACGTCATCGAAGACGTGGTGTTTCACTACCTCGAAGTCATCGACGCCTTGAAGCTCGACAAGTTCGACCTGATCGGCCACTGCGTCGGCGGCTGGATCGCCGCCGAACTTGCCGCCCGCCACCCGGAGAAAATTCGCAAGCTGGTCTTGATCGGCGCCTCCGGCCTATTCGTCGAAGGCGCGCTGATCGGCGACATCTTCATGAACGCCCAGCCCGAGTTAGGCGAAAGCTACGCGACGTTGCGCGAAATGCTCTTCGCCAGCGCGAATCAAGCGAATGCGCTGGAAATGTTCCCCGACGGCAAAGGCGAGATCGAAGACGAAGTGCGCCGCTATCAAATGCTCCGCCTGAGCTCGCGCATCGGCTTCAAACCGCCGTACTTCTACAACCGCCCGCTCAGAAATCGCCTGCACAGAATCACGTCGCCGACGCTAATCATCTGGGGCGAAAAAGACGGCTTCGTCCCCCGCTCACATGGGGAGACCTACGCGAAGCTGATTCCGAATAGCGGTGAATTGAAAGTGATCGCCGGCGCGGGACATAGCGCCCATGTGGAGAAGGCGGAGGAGACGGCGAAGTTGGTGGCGGATTTTCTTGCGAAGTAGACAGTCAAAGCTTCTTGCTTACGAGCACTTGGGCGATCGAAAACTACATCCATAAGGCCAGCGCGTTTGACATCAGTCTTAAACCGCGAGTTATCCGGTTCCCTTACAGAGCTCAGGGTCGGCTGACGCTGGATCGAAGTCATCAGCTCGGACGCTGAGCACCAAGGAATACTCGTCAGCCAGCCGCGAACTCCTTTTAAATCGGAATTACGGAACCGGGTCGGCTATCTTGAAGTTTGGCTTTGATGATTGCTGCAAGCCGACGTAGGTCCCAAGGAAATCCATTCACATGAAATATATATATCCGGTCAGTATCGTCCCAATATACCTTCCGAACGTACCTGCGCACAGCATCTTTCAACTGACCTACGCAATCCTTCGCCACATCGATACAGAGCTGGTGGACTCTAATTGGGGCCGCTGGAACTTTCTACAACTCACCGCGCCGGCAGCGGATCGGCGCCGGCGAGTTTCTGATAGAGCTGCACAACCTCCTTGTCGCGCGGCAGTTCTTTGATTGCGCGCTCTAGTTCTTCGCCGCTGAGCGGTGCGGGGCCGTCGCCCATGAGCTTTTTAAACTCGACGGGGAATTCCGGGTCGGCGAAGGACTTACGCATGGCTTCGCGGATGATCTGCACGCGGTCGCTCGGTGTGCCAGGAGGAAAGATATAGGGCCAGCGGGGATACTGGAAGGCGCGAAACATGTCGAGCAGTTTGCGCTCGGTGTCGGTCTTGGCAAAGCTGTCGAAGTCCGGCAGGCGCGTGAACGCCGGATGATGGCGCCCTTTGGGTACCGTCAGGGTCGCGTGAAGATGAATCTGTTTTTTCTCGATCCACTCAGGCTGCTCGATGACAAAGCGGGCCGCTCCGGTGGCGTGGGCATCGATCTCGCCGCGCGTGATCGCAATGTAAATTTCTGGACCAGTGAAGCCGGTAACGAACTTGGGATCCTTGAGGCCAAGCAAATGCGCGACAATGCGCCCGGTGACATATACCGGATGACCGACCGCATGGGCACCGAATCTCAGACCGCTGGCGGCGCGAAGCTTGCTAAGGTTGTCCAAACCCAATTCGCCTTTAGTATAGAAGACGTATGGATCGCCGCCGTCGGTTGAGCCCAAGTAAATGAACTTATCGAGATCGTAGTTGCTGCCCGGTAGGCCCAGGATCGGCCCTACGACCAATCCGGCGCCGATGGAGCCGATAGTCAGTCCATCGGGCTTGGTCGTGCTGTAAATCACGTTGGCGGCTTTTCGTCCCGCCGCACCTTCGATAAATTCAACAATGATATGCGGCTTTCCGGGAATATATTTTTCGAGAAATTTAACCAGCGCGCGAGTCTGAAACTCCCCCGAGCCGCCGGGACCGCCGCCACGGACCATCTTGATCGTCTTGCCTTTGTAGAAATCAGCTTGGGCGAACGCATCGCCGGTGAGCGCAAGCGTCAGTAAAACAATTAAGCAACGTAAAACCGTAAGATTGATCGTCTTCATCGAAACCTCCCGAGAGTCTGGAACTACGTCATGGCAAAAACATCGACCGAGTCCCCGATGCCGCCACTTGAAACCGGCAACTGGTGTTATGGTCCAGAAGTTCGCAAAACAAGTCGGAGAGCCTCATACCGTCATGCCGGAGAAAGCCGGCATCCAGGTTGGCGATTTTCCTGGATTCCGGGTCGCGCCAGCTATCGCCGGCTTGCCCGGAATGACGGATAAACTTGAATAGCGAATTCTGGGTCGGCACACTAGAGACTCTAAACTCTTTTCACTTCCCCCATAATTTCTTCACAAACCCTTCTTCTTCCAACCGTTTCAGATATCTATCGTTGACATAACTCTTGGCGTCGATACCGCGCGCTTTAGGATTGGTCTCGGCGATCTGCGCGACGACCGCTTGCATCGCTTCCGCCGACGGATAGGGCACGTTGGCCAGTTGATTGACGAAGTAATCATAGCCTTCCTGCAGCGCTTTGACGTTGCTGACCCGCGTGAACTGGCCCAACGCTTTGACGGAATATTCGCGTTCGGTCTTGAGTATCTTGATCGCTTCGAGATAGGCGCGCAGGAAGTTCATCACCTTGGCGTCCTGCTTGTCCAAGAATCGCCTGCTGCCGAGCAGTCCGGTGTTGAAGAACGGCACATTCATCTTCACCGAATCGGCGAGCACATTGAGCTTCAATCGCTCCGCCTCGCTGCTGAACGGCGCATTGACCACCGTGCCGTCGACGTTACCGGAGGTGATCGCGGCGATCCGCGCCGGCTCGTCGCCGATCTGCAGGATCGTCGCTTCCTTCACCGGATCGATACCGACGCGCTTGAGCATGGCGCGCATGCCGAAGTCGGCGGATGAACCGTAGCGGCTGACGGCAAACTTCTTGCCCTTCAATTGCTCGATGGACTTGATGTCCGAGCGGGCGATCAATTGATAGTTCAACTTGTCGAGCAGCCCGGCGAAGTAAACGATATCGGCGCCTTCCAGATTGGCCGCCACACCAGGCGCGCCGCTCAATTGCGACAGATCGAGATTGCCGGAAACCAGCACCTGAACGTTGGTGGAGCCGCCCGGGATATAAATCGCCTCGGTGACGAGCCCATACTTGGCGAACAAGCCGCGGTCCTTGCCGATATGAACGAGGCCCGATTGCAGGCTGATGGAGCCTAGACCGACGCGAATTTTGTCCTGAGCCGATGCATCAAGCACTGAGCCGGCCAATAGTAAACAGAGCACCAGAATTCTTATCTTCATGGCGCCCTAGTACCACAATGGTACGCTAGCCGCCAGTGGGATCATGAGTACCGCTCATGCGCACCCACTTATCGAAGCGATAATGGCATTTACCCTTTGCGCCGTAGCGCCTTTGCGGGATATATTTCGATCCGTTCGAGTCTACTCACTTGAATCAATCATAGGAGGCAAACCATGGCAGTCACAGTTAAGGCACTCAAAGACGGACCGTACGAAGTCGCCGGCGGGGCCAAGCTGATCGACGTGAACGGCAAGGAATATGTCGAAAGCGCGCTGGATCCGCTTTACCTCTGCCGCTGCGGCCAATCGCGCAACCGGCCGTTCTGCGACGATTCGCACAAAGACTACGGCTTCAAGTCGGACGATACGGCGAAATAAACCGTTTCGGGTTCCGTGTTCCGAGTTTCGGGTCAATCCCCACGATTTTGCAAAATTTCAACTTAGTCACGATTTCTTCAGGAGGATCATTACCATGCAAGGAAGAGTTGTCATCGTCACCGGCGGCGCCAAAGGCATCGGCAGACACGCCGCCCATACACTGGCTAAAGCGGGAGCCAAAGTCGTGCTCGCCGACGCCGACGCCGAGCGGTTGCACAAAACAGTAGCCGAGCTGCACCAGTTGGACGCCGAAGCGCTCGCCGTGCCCACCGATGTGCGCGACGAGAAAGATGTGCGCCAGTTGGTTTACAAAGTCGCCGACCGTTTCGGCCAGATCGACGCGCTGATCAACGATGCCGGTATCGTGCCGCATTTCAATTGGGGCATCCCGCGCTGGCCGCGGGTGCGCAACCTAAGCTACGACTTTTGGAACGCGGTGATTCAAACCAATCTCGGCGGGACATTTCTTTGCAGCAAATACGTCCTGCCGTTCATGGAAGAGCGGCGCTCGGGGAATATTGTAAATCTCTGGGGCGGTGGCCGGCCGGAAAATCACGGCGCGTCCCCTTACGTCGTCAGCAAAGACGCGATCCGCACCTTCACCAAATTCATCGCTGAAGAAGAGCGCGAATGGAACGTCTGCGTCGTCGCCTTCAGCCCGAAGCAGGCGATCGCCACCGAAGATGCTCCCGAAGAAGCGCGCCAGCGCCTGCCCGCTCCGGATAGCCTCGGCAACGGCTTCGTCCTCGCCGCCCAAGCCGGCATGGAGATGACCGGCAAGACGGTCGAACACAACAACGGCAAGCTGGTCGTCGTGGACTGATGGGAATGCTCCTTTACCGCGAAGACGCGAAGCACACGAAGGTTTTCGAAAAATTATTATTAGAACTTCGTGCCTTTCGTGCCTCCGTGGTGAACAACTCCCTTCCGAACTTTGCGACCTTCGCGTCTTTGCGAGAGATACTCCCCGATCAGTTTGACGATCGGCCAATAGTTTTATAAGTAGTGCGCTCCAGGAGGTGATCCATGATTGAAATACTCGACCAGATGAAAGAGTTGATCGACCCGGCATTGGCCAACGGCTGTCCCTGCATCCTCGCCACGGTCTCCGGCGACGGCGAACCGGACATCGGCTACAAGGGCAGCATGATGGTCTTCGACAAACAGTCCCTTGCCTATTTGGAGCGCACCAAGCGGGTGCACCTAAAGAATCTCAAAGAAAACCCCAAAGTCATCGTGCTGTTTCGCGACGCCAAAACCAAAGTGGCCTGGCGCTTTCACGGCACCGCGGTGCTGCATGAATCGGGGCCGATCTGGGAGCAAGGCATGGCGCGCACGGTCAAAGAAGAGCTGGATAAAGATCCCGAGCGCAAAGGCATTATCGTGCAAATCAATGTCGACAAAATCACCAACATGGGCGGCCAGGTCTTGCAGAGTCGCTAGCCGGACACAGCGGAAAAGATTGCCCAGGCGGCCGCCAGTTTGGCGGGCTTTGGCTGGTGGTTTTGGTCGGAAAGATTCCTCGCTTCGTTCGGCATGACGAATCCTCATAATTTGTCATTTCGAGCGAAGCGAGAAATCGATTCGACTCACTGCCGCAGGACTAGTAGCTAACTGACCCAGGACCGAAGGTCTCCTAGGGTTGATAACCCGAACTTCGTACTACTAGCTGTGATGAGCAGAGCCCATCCGGGGCCTTCGTGCATTTGGAGGGAACTCCGATCAAACCGCCCACACTCAGCTTGCCGCCTTATACACCGGTCCCATCTGGCTAACGACACCTCTCTTGCCGAGTTCCTCTTCGAACATAGCACGAATGCGCGGATCTTCATCCTCGTACTCGATCTGATCGCCGCCGAGTTTGACGCTCTCCGATGTGCCCCATTGTTTGCGCAAACCGGGAAACTTGCGGCTGCTGAACGGCTTCAGCGCCAGGTAGCGCGCCGGTTCGCCGCCGGCGTTGAAATGCTGGTGAAACCAGCGCTCCGGCGGCACCATCAAGCTGCCGGCGCGCCAGTTGTAGCGCTTGATATCGTCGCCTTCCTTCCACATCACCGAGAATCCTTCGCCTTTGAGAATAATTACATGGGCGCCGGCGCCATGGCGGTGCGCTTTCTTGTACGTGCCGACGGGGAATTGCGAGATGTGCGCCGACATGACGTTGTTCGACATCTCGATCATCAGCATCTTGCCGCCGGCGCCGCGGTCGTTGCGCTCGGGCAGCTCGTAGCTGCGCACGTCGCGAATAAAGTTGGTATCGTGAAACCCCTCGCCGGGTATTTTCGCTTGGCCGTTGAAGAAATCGTCTTCGCCGGCGTAGCGATCGGCGAAGCGATAATCGCAATCAAAGACGAAATCGATATTGTGGTAAAGATTGAGTACCGTCGGCGCGTTGGTCATCGCCAATAACCGTACCGGCCGGTCGCCCTGGCCGTTGAAGTGCTGATACCAGGCATTGAGCGGCGGCGAGAATAGCGAGCCTTCGCCCCACTCGAAAGTTTGCTTCTTGCCGTCATCCTGCCAAATCGTCGTCGCGCCGTGGCCGTCGACGACATAAATCAACGCTTCGAACATATGCTTCTGCGGTTCGAGCGATTTGCCCGGGGCGATTTCACAAACATAGCAGTTATTGACCCCTTCCGAGCCTTCGAGGTTCAGATAAACTCCCCGTCCGCCCACCCGCGGCCAGGGCGACAAATCGACATGATTGATGTCCTCGATGTGAAAGCCGCCCAAAGCGGGCACGCCTTCGCGTTCGAGAAACAATTGATAGGTGGTCTTCGCGCCCAACTCGTTGCCGGCGCGCTGGAGCTTCACGGTTGCCGCAGAACTAGCCATGATCGGATCGCCTCCCAGAAAAATAATATCGATACTGATCGGCATTTGTACGACCCCAGCCAGCCAGGGTCAAGTGAGCGGAACCGTGGACGGCGGGCTTTTGAATGGGACCGGCAGCGTTAAAGATAGTCCCGCTGGCGCCGATGCTATTGAGATGATGCTGTACTGCTCAATTAAAATCGCTGCAAGCGCCGAACTACTACGCGTTCACCCTGCGCGCCATCGACCAAGATCTGGCGAAGCCGATTCCTCGGGAAGGATTCACCAACTTCGAACCCGGCAAGCTGCAACCGCGCTACTACGGCAACCACGCCAGCTTCAACCCGATCGATATCTCGAAAGGCCGGAGAGTCTAACCTGGCGCGCCGTTACGGCAGACGCAATTTGGGATCGAGCGCATCGCGCAGCGAGTCGCCGAAAATATTGAAGGCGAAAACCGCCAGACTGATCGCCATTCCCGGAAACAGCGCCATCCACGGCGCCCGTTCTGCGAACTCCACCGCGGCGCCGCGCAGCATCAAGCCCCACGCCGCCACCGGCTCGGCGACACCCAAGCCAAGAAATGACAGCGACGCTTCGAGCAAAATCGCCTGACCTAAGAACGCAGTCAGTAGGATCAAGTACGGCGCCATGACATTGGGCAGCATATGGCGGAAGATAATGCGCCAATGGCTCGAGCCCAGGGTCAAAGCCGCTTCGACAAACAGCATCTGGCGCAGCGCCAGCGCGCTGCTGCGCACCACCAAGGCGGCGCGCGGGATCATCGGCACGGCGATCGCGAAAATCACGTTCCAGATCCCCGATCCCATGATTGCCACTACAACCAAAGCCAGCACGATCAAAGGAAATGACAAAAGAATATCCATCAAGCGCTGCGTCGACAAATCGACGCGCCCGCCGAAATACGCGCTTGAGACGCCGATGATCGTGCCCGCGGTCGTGCCGATAATGGACGAACAGAAACCGATCCATAGCGCCGTGCGCGCGCCGTAAAGTATCCGTGAAAGGACATCGCGGCCGAAGGAATCGGTGCCGAGCCAATGATGCCACCCTGGCGCCTGCAACATCGCGCTGAAATCGTTCTCCAACGGATCGTAGGGTGCGAGCCAATTTGCCAAGAGCGCAGCCAGCGCCATCACAATGATAATCAACGCGCCGGCGGCGCCCAAGGAGCGCCGGGAAATGAACATGCGCAATGCAGTGGCAGCAGAGGAATGGATCACTGGCGCGGACTCATTGGTAATGAATCCGCGGATCGAGGTAGGCGTAAAGCAAGTCGACCAGCAGGTTCATGAAAATAAAAGCGAACGATACCAGCAACACCAAGGCTTGGGTCATGGTGTAATCGCGGTGGGTGATCGACTCGACGAACAACATGCCGATGCCGTTCAAGTTAAACACCTGCTCGGTGACGACCAGTCCGCCGATCAAAAAGGCGAACTCAAGACCGATCACGGTAACGACCGGCAACAGCGCATTACGCAGCGCGTGTTTGATCACCACGGCGCTCTCCAACAAGCCCTTGGCTCGCGCCGTGCGCACGTAATCTTCGCGCAGCACCTCGAGAACCGCCGACCGGGTCATACGCGTCGACATCGCCGAGTAGCGGTAGCCAACCGCCAGCGCGGGCCAAATCATCTGGGTGAGGTTGGCCCATGGATCGATCCAAAAGGAGGTAAACGTCAATGGCGGCATCCATTTGAAAACGATGAGAAAGCCAAGAATGATCACGATGCCAAGCCAAAACGACGGCATTGCCAGGCCGCCGATGGAAACAATGCGCACGAGGTAATCGATCCAGGTATCCTGCTTAAGCGCTGCCAGCGTACCGGCGGGAATAGCGATCAACACCGCCACCAACGTCGCCATCAGGGCCAGCTGCACACTGAGTTCCAGACGGATCTTGATTTCCTCGGTGATCGGCCGCCCGGTCCACATTGAAATACCGAAGTCGAAACGCGCGATGCCGGCGATCCAGCTGGCGAACTGCTCCGCTAAGGGTCGATCGAGGCCCAATTGGGCGCGCTCGCGATCGAGCGCCTCCTTGGGCGCAAACGTGCCGCTTCCGGCGTACTTGAGTTCGACAATATCGCCGGGGGCCACGCGCAGGAGAAAAAATACCAGCAGGGCGACGCCGAACAACGTCGGAATCATCAGCAGCAAGCGCTTGAAAATGTATCGGCTCATTTTCTACCGGGTCGAGGGTAGCGAATCGAGGAGGGAGAATGGCGCACGACTGACTGCGGAATCGTCGATTCTCTATTCTCGATCCTCAATCATCGATCATCCGCCCAGTCTTGTCTTTTACCTTTGAACTTTTGCCTGTTGCCTTCATTCACTGCCCCAACCAGACATCGCGCAGGTCTTGGTTGACGTAGTGACTCGGCCCAATCTTCCAGCCCTTGAGTCGGCTGTTATGCGGAATCACCCGCTGCCACCAAAGTAATGGAAACTGATACGCCTGATCGCCGATCGCGCGCTTTTCCATCTGCCGGATGATCGGTAAACGATCCTTTAAGTCCAACATGCGGCTCTGCCGCTCGTAGAGTTCGTCGAGGGTCGGATCCTTGTAGCGCGAGTAATTCACCGGACTCTTGTCGCTGCTCAAGTACTTGAGCAGATAAAGATCCGGTTCGTCCATGAATTCACAATCGAAGTCGACGCCCGCTTCGAAATTGCCCTGGCGTAAATCGTTGAAATAGGGCCCGCCCTCGAGCGGTTGGTGCGTCACATTGAGACCGATCTTGCGCCACTGGTCGACTAAATAAACCCCGCTGACTTCATAGGGTTCCTTGACATTGCGGTTCTTGAGCACAAACGAGAACCCTTCCGCGACGCCGGCTTCTTTGAGCAAGCGCTTGGCCTCGGCGCGCGCGCCGTCGATGTTCGAGCCGAAACCGGGCAACTTGCTGAGTTCGGCCGGCGGGGTTGCGAATTCCGATCCTGGCCGAAATACCCCGCCGATAAATTTCATCACTGAGATCTGCGCCAACGCCTTCGACGCTTCGTTACGATCGATCGCCAGCGTCAGAGCGCGGCGCACACGCGGATCGCTGAATGGTTTCTTCTCGTTGTTGAAAGCGACTAAAATATTACACGCCCAGGGACTCTCCTGGACCACCGCCTTTTTGCCGAGCGATTTGACGATGTCATCACGCGCCGCCGGATTGAAGCCGCGAAACTCCACCATCGCCTGACCGCTGCGCACCGCCGCCACCCGCGGCGCGGTGTCACGAATGAATACCGCCTTGAAGCCGTCGAGATACGGCCGGCCAGCCATGAAGTAATTGGGATTTTTCTTGCCGACCCAGTGCGAACCGGCGACATGCTCGACAAAGATAAAAGGGCCAGAGCCCATGACATTTTTTTCGTACCAGCGCGGATCTTGTTTGAGCTTCGCCGCGCTGTAAATGAAGTTCCACGGCGACGCCAGGTTGGCGAGAAACGACGCGGCGATATGCTTGAGTTTGAAGACCACCGTAAAGTCATCTGGCGCTTCGATCTTGTCGACCATTGCATACAACGCCTTGCGCGCGCTAGCGACCCCTTCGGCCGGGAAGATGATCTTGTCGTAGGTCGCTTTGACGTCATGAGCGGTCAGCGCTGAACCATCGTGAAACTTGATGCCCTTACGAATCTTGAAGGTGACCGTCAAGCCGTCGCGCGACGACGTCCAGCTTTCAGCCACGTCGCCGACGATCTTCGGATAGTTCTGCGGATCGAAACGCAGCAGAGTGCTGTAATGGGGCGCCACCGGATGAAGCATACCGAACGTGGTTTCGCGGTGGCCGTCGTAAGACGGTGGGGTTTCGCCGACGGCGAAGACCAACTCTCCGCCCGGATGCGGCGCTTCGGCCGCGGTCGCTGAACCCGCAATCATTAGAAGCAATGCCATCAACGGCAGAAATCTAGCCGCCGGCAGCAACCCATGGATCTGGAAAAATCGCTTCATAAAATTCTCCTTGATAAAATACGCTTCAAGGGTCGAATCGTGCGAGTGAAAATACGGGAATCACCTGCGCAAAGTCAAGGCGATTCGCCCCGGGACCAGGGTGAATTTGTCCTGGCAATAAACCTCGCGGTGAGTAAGAAGATTCTCGATACAACTGGACATCCCCTGCACAATCCTGTATAACGGTTCTGACTTTGCGAGAAAAGGCAGAAGCCGCAAGCGTTGAAGCTCGACCAAGTTCAAGTCCGTGTGGCAGAGCGCAGCGAAGAGTCGCTGCACCGTCGCCTGATGACCGAACATCACTACTTGGGCTATCTACCCAAGATCGGTCAGACCCTGTGGTACGTGGCCACCTATCACGATCAGTGGATTGCACTGTTGACGTTTTCAGCCGCCGCCTGGAAATGTGCCGTGCGCGATCAGTGGATCGGCTGGGACTTGCACCATCAGTACGACTACGACCGTTTAAAACTGATCGCCAACAACAGCCGGTTTTTAATCCTCCCCGATTGGCACCACCGTAATCTCGGCTCCAAGATTCTATCATTGTGTCACAAGCGGCTGTGCGCCGACTGGCAAGAGCGCTTTGGCCATTCCTTACTGCTGCTGGAGACCTTCGTCGACCCCCAACGTTTTGTCGGCACGGTCTATCAATCCGCCAACTGGAGCTATCTCGGGCTGACCCGTGGTTATCGGCGCACCCCTCAGGGCTACAGCAACACCGCTATCGCACCGAAAAAAGTCTTCGTTAAGTCCTTACACCAACAGGCCCGCTCCCTGCTCGCTGCCTGCGTCTTGCCAGTTCCGTATCGCCAAGGAGTTGTGAAAATGAAACTCACCGCGCAACAGATGCTCTCGCTTTGGGACTTCTTTGCCGATATCCCCGATCCGCGCCGCGCCCAAGGACGACGCCATTCGCTCGCTTGCGTCCTGGCCATTGTTTGTGCCGCTACTCTGTGTGGCATGCGCGGCTATAAGGCCATCGCCGACTGGGCCCACAGCCTCTCGCCTCGGGCCCGCCAGAGATTTCGCTGCCGTTACGTGAACGGACTATACCTCGTCCCCAGCGAGTCGATCATCCGCGATGTCATGATCCGGGTGGCTCCCAGCGATCTCGAAAAAGCTCTAAACCGTTACAATCAAGCCTTTGCTCAACAGGACTCTACCCTCGCTATCGACGGCAAAACCATGCGCAACGCCCTTGATCACAACGACCATCAAACTCACGTCATGAGCGTGGTCGGCCACCACTCCAAGATCTGCTACACCCAAAAAAAGTCGGCTCGCTGCCCGCCCATGGCGACACCTCTGAGCTAAAACAAACCAACGAGATCGGCATGGCCATTCCACTCCTCGATGACCTCGATCTGTGTGGCAAAGACTTAACCGCCGATGCCCTTCTCACCCAACGTAAACTCGCCGACTACTTGGTCCGCACCCGCAAAGCCCACTACCACTTCACGGTTAAAGCCAATCAGCCCTCGCTCCTTGACGATCTCGTGCTGTTCTTCAACGATCGCCATCAACCCCAGTTTGTCATGCACGACCCGCCCGATCATGGCCGCATTGAAACTCGGCAAATCTGGACCACCACTGAACTCAACGCTTATCTCAACTTCCCTCACCTCGGCCAAGCCTTTGCCATCGAACGGATTACCCTCAACAAAAAAACCGGCAAGACTTCCCGTGAAATCGCCTACGGTATTACCAGCCGTTCTCCTGGGCAGGCCTCGCCCCAGCGCTTGCTCGAAATCAACCGGGGCCATTGGACCATCGAAAACTGCTGCCACTACGTTCTCGATTGGGCCTTCGATGAGGACCGCTGTCGCATTCGCACCGGCTACGGCCCTGAGAATATTTCACGCCTACGCCGCTTTGCCATCGGTCTCCTCCAATCCAAAGGCGTCAAAAACGTCACCCAGAAAATGCGCCGCCTCAACAGAAACATCCGCGCCGTCTTCGACTATTTGCGCCTGGCGAAAAACTCCTTCACGACTCGCCCCGCTCCTGCTTAACGGAGAACAAGTTTACCGTGGCCCCGGGACTACCTTGGGGCACTCCTCAACGTACCTAGTTGCGCCACGGCAAATAAACCACGGAGGCTTCCAGCCGATCGCGCGATCATACTTGGAACATGAGCTTGCCGAGCCGCTCTTACTCCCAACGTTGTCTCTGCCGCGGAAATCCGGCACATTGAATTGTGCCGTAACCCGCCTTGCCAGCGCGGCGACTTTGACAACCGGAGAGCTACTGCCATTCTCAAACGACGACAACTGGCGCCGCCGCGCGCGATGACGGGTAAGGAACGCCGTCTGATGAATCCCAATCGGGGGTTGATCAAACTGTGCGAGCGCTACGCCGACATAAGCATTTCACGCTTTATTTATCCGCTGCTCGGCAAGATGTGGAATCCCTATAGTTGGCAGCTAGCGCGGCGCTTCGAGCTCGCCGAAACAAAGCTTTCACCCGCCGGTTGGCCTGCCGGCATGGCGCCGCTGCGCGTGCTGCTGATCACGGATATTCACGCGGGAATTTTTTTGCCGCCCGAAACGCTGTGGGAGATACTCTGCCAGTTGATGGAACTCGAGCCGGATCTCGTTGTCATTGGTGGCGATCTGGTCACCGGTCATGTCAGCGAGGCGGAGCGCATTCTCGACCGCCTAGTGACGCTGACACGGGCGCCCTTAGGCGCGTGGTATTGCATGGGCAACCACGACTACTTCGGCGGCGACCCTGAGGAGTTGTGCAGCGATCTGGCCGCCATCGGCATCCGCACATTGAAGAACGACAGCGCGGTCGTCTCCCATGGCGCTGCCAGTTTCGTTTTGGGCGGCATCGACGACCGGATCATGGGCCGGCCCGATTGGGATCGCCTAACCGCGAAACATGGGCCGCCGCATCTTCTGATGGCGCATAACCCCGACCAGTTCTACGAAGCCGAGAAACTTGGCATACCGCTGACCCTCTCCGGACATACCCACGGCGGCCAAATCCGCTTGCCCAACGGACCAGCGATCATCCGTCAAAGCCGCTACTGTTTGGACGAAGGAGTCTATTGCTTCGGCAAATCTCAACTCGTTGTATCGCGCGGTTTGGGCAGTGTCTTTCTGCCAATACGCTGGGGCGCCGATGCCGAGGCGGTGATGATCGAAATCCGCGCTCCCGAGTAACCGCGGAGCAACAACACGAGGATCAAGACCGCCAAGTGGTCTCGACTATCTCGACGTCAGCACGCACTCTTGCTCCGCCACTCTTTTAACAAACGATCACGCTCAGCGGATTCCAGGTGCCCCAGCGCTTGCTCGACGATGTCCAGCCCCACCAGCTTGTTCCAGCCTTGAATCAGCCGTCTGGTAATAGGCCCCGGAATCTCCTTGGTCGGCCTGACACCGTTGATGCTCTGCACCGGCAGGATGGTCGGGCTGGTGCTGGCGAGAAATGCCTCTTCGGCATTGTAAGCGTCGTAGGGCGTGAAATTGCCTTCGACGACTTCGATCTCCAGATTCGCCGCCAGTTCGTGCAAGACTTTCTTGGTGATGCCGTCGAGCACATTCCTATCTGACGGCGTGCACAGCTTGCCGTCGAGGACGAGAAAAAAGTTATGCGCGTTGGATTCGCTGATGTTGCCGTCGAGATCGAGCATCAGCGGGATCGCATGGGGATCCACCTGCCGCGCTTCGAAGATCGCCATATTGTGATTCATTTTATTGTTGATCTTGGCTTTGGGCTCCAAACACTGCGGCGGAATCCGCCGGGTCGACGGAATGACCAGCTTCACCCCTTCGAGATAGTCGCGCGCGAATTCTTCAAAGCCAATGGAAATGCAGTAGATCGCCACCGTCGCTTTACTGAGCGCATGGTTGCCGCGCGACGAGCGCACGCCGCGACTCACCACCTGCCAGATCGCCACCTCTTCGTCCTTGGCCAGCGTCGGCCTGTTACGTTCGAGCACATCGAGCGTCGCCTGCTCCATCTGTTCTAGGGACAGTCCGCAGTCGATGCGCGTGTAGCGCAGCGATCGGAACAGCCGCGCGGTATGAGCGCGCAGGCGAAAAGGTTGATGAGCGAAAGTGCGGGTGACATCGTAAACCCCGTCGCCGGCATTGAAACCGGAATCGAGCACCGAGACTTTGGCTTCGCTCTCGGGCACAAAAGTGCCGTTGAGATAAACGATCTTATCGCTCATGAGCCGCCTCCTTATAAACCGCGCAAACTGGCCGAATTATTCCCAGATCGAAGATCGATTACAAACCAAGTTCCATTGGCGGCAACATACTACCCCGCCGGCCGCTGGGATGTTAGTCTGGAATCTGAAATTTGTAATTTGGAATCACGCGCGTCAGCCCGGCTTCTCGGCGCCGCGCATCGCCGAGGTGACGACCGCCATCAGCGTCAAGACGATCGCGCCCACGAACGTCAGATTGAGTGCGGCGACGAATCCCGCGGCATTCACGGTGGTCAAGGCCATGGCCTTCACACCGGTGTAATGCTCGAAAGCCAACGACATGGATAAACCGCCCAGCGCCACGCCGAACACATTGCCGAAACCGAAGGTCACGTGATTGATCGCCGAAGCGAAGCCGCGATGCTCCTTCGCCATCATGGCGATCATCGCCGTCGAGTTGGCGGGATTGAATATGCCATTGGTGATGGCGCCGACGACGACCAATAGTGTCGGCATCAGCCAGTGCGAGTCGACCCGCAGCAGCCCGCCGATAGCCAGGGAAATAATCATGAACACAACACCGGCAGTGGCGGGGATACGAGGTCCAAGACGATCGGCTAAGTAACCGCTCAACGGTGCCAGCGCCACGGTGAGCACCGAGGGCGCCATGAACAAGATACCGATCCGGGTTGGCGACAGATGGAGAATATCCTGCAGGTAAAACGGCAAGAGAAATCCGGTCAACGAGTAGCACATGGCGACGATCAACAAACTGATCACGCTGAAGCTAAAGCGCCGAATCTTGAACAACTGCAAATTGACAAAAGGATTTCGAGCGCGCGACTCGTGCACTAGAAATCCGATTAGCGACGAAAGGAATATGCCGATCAACAGGGTGCGCATGCCATCGCCGACCGCATGCTGGGTGCGCCGGTCGAAGAGAAACACCAACGCGCTGGTGATCGCAAACAGCAGCGCCGCACCCAGGTAATCGATGGTTCCGGTTTGATGATGGGTGATTGCGGTCCGTCCGCGCTTCATATTTGCCAACGCCAACAGCGTGCCGGCAAAACCGACAGGGGCCAATAAGAAAAAACTCCAGCGCCAGCTGAAATAATCGATCATCACCCCGCCGATGCCGGGGCCGAGGATAAATCCGACATGATGCGCCGTGGTCATGAAGCCCTGCGCCCTGCCGGCAAGGTCCTCGCTCACCGCCTCAGACGCTAGCGCCCGGCTCGACGACTGCAACATCGCCCCGCCGACGCCTTGAATGAAGCGCGCGGCGATCAGCTGCAAAACCGTTTGGGAAAAGCCGCAGAGCAAAGAACTGACGGCAAAAACCAGAAATCCCACGGCAAACATCTTCTCCCGTCCCCAGATATCCGAAATGCGGCCGAACACCACCGACAGGCCGATGTTGGAAAGCTGATAGGACAGCAACGCCCATGACATCCCGAGCAAGTCCGTCCCCAAGCTCTGCGCCACCGTCGGCATGGAGATGGAAACAATTCGCGTCGCCGTGCCGGAAAAAAATGTGCCGAGCAGTGCGGTAGCCAGAAGCAGATAATTTATGCGCGATTCCACGTTGAGGCAGCCCGTAAAAAAGAATTTCTGAGTAATAGCGCCGAAAGATCGAGCGAGCAAACCGCTCGCGCTAAAATTCAATTATGAGTTGCAGGCCAAGAATCCGCTACGGGTGCACCACTCGAGAGACAAAGATCACGGAATACGTTCCGACGCTTCATCAACGCATCACCTGCCACACTTCCATTTCGCCCTTGCCTTTGACCTCGATCTTGCCGCGCGGCACGCAAACAAAATCATTGCCGATCAGATCGTAGGTTGCGCCGGTGATCTGAATAATGCCGGCGCCGCCGTGAGATTCCATGCGGCTCGCCGTGTTCACCGCGTCTCCCCATAGATCGTAGATGAACTTCTTCTGACCGATGACTCCGGCAACCACCGGACCGGAATTTATGCCCGATACGTAATTCCAGTCGCTCGCCGTTAAATTCATGGCACTCGACGAAATCGCGCATTTCCAAAGCCAGGCGAGCCAACACCTGAGCGTGATCGTGCCGCGGCCGGGGAACTCCGCTGGCGACCATATAGCAGTCGCCGATGGTTTTAATTTTCTCGACGTCGTATTTATCGACCAAGGTGTCGAAGTAAGAGAATACCTGATTTAGCAGTTCGACGATCTGCGTTAGGTGTCATCTTCGGCTGCCAGCGGCGTGAAGTTCACCACGTCGGCGAAAAGAATCGTCGCGCCGTCAAATTGATTCGCGATAGTTTGCGGTCGATCTCTCAGGATTGCCACGATGTCCTTCGGCAAGATATTGAGCAGCAGTTCCTCCGATCGTTCCCGTCTCGTCGCGCAGCAGGTGAAAAAGCCGATCCCGCTGTTGGACAAAGTAATAGAGAATCGCAAAGGCAAAAATCGAAACGCCGGTAATGTTCATGACCGTTAGGTGCAATCCAGCCCGCGCGGTTGTAACGTATTGAAGCGGTTGGCCGATCGCCTGACGAGAACCTAAAGCCCAGATCACGAGCAGCACTAGGTAAGCCAAAAACCATCGGATTGCCGCCCTCGGCGAGTAAGCAACACCAACGCCCCAGGGGCGTCAACAATCCCCATACCGCGTGCACCGCCGAAGCCACAATGCCGCCGAGCGCAAGGTGACTGGCCAATGACGCCAGCAGATGGGCGCTGATAAAGATTCTTCAGATAGGTGTGGAAATTTCGCCTGGTCAGGCCGAAAAGCAGTAAGCAAAGAACGCCATCGCAAGATAACCGAACATTGCCAGGGCCGCTAGCGGCGCGCCGAAGTCGAGAAACAGCCATCCGTAAAGCAACAACGCGGGCACCGACCCAAAGCTGGCTCCAACGTAAAGAATCCGAGGAATGCGCTCTTCATCGCTCTCGCTCGCAGTTGCGCCAATCCCGCAATGTAAGAGATCAACCTTCCCATCAGGGCTCCCACTTAGAATCTTCATAGCCGCGCAATCACGTCGGCAACCTCCGAACCACTCCATCAATGTCGCTGTGCGCGGCTGGGCGCATGCTGCATCGCATTGCCGCGCCGCTCAACCAAATTACCTCGGGCAGCCGGCTTCTCCGTCACAAGCCGCGGATCGCCACATTGTTTTCACGGAGCGATTTACCGAGCCCCAACAACAAGTCGTTGAGAAAAGCTCGCTCCCCCCGGTGATAGGCGGGAACGTGAAACCCAAGTCTTTCCAGCCGTCGGGTTTCACCCGGCCAATCCGACCTGCAAATGCGCAAAACTAACGTCCGCCGGAGACATCGAGTATCGCACCCGTACAGTAGGAAGCTTCATCCGACACGAGCCACATAATCGCCCGCGCGATTTCCTCGGGATGGCCGCCACGCTGCATCGGCACAAAGGCCTTTACCCGGTCGACGCGATTAGGCTCGCCGGCGGCGGCATGAATCTCGGTGTAAACGACCCCGGGACGAACGGCGTTGACGCGAATACCTTCCGTCGCCACTTCTTTCGCCAAACCGATGGTGAAAGTGTCAATGGCCGCCTTCGTAGCGGCATAATCGACATATTCCTCCGGGGAACCGAGACGGGACGCTACCGAAGAAATATTGACGATGGTGCCGCCGCTGCCGCCATGCCTGGTCGACATCCGCCGCACCGCCTCGCGAGCGCAGAGAAAACTGCCTGCGACATTGACGGCAAAGACCCGCGCCAGCCTTGCCGCATCCATTGTTTCGACGCGCATCTGCTTGGCATTGATGGCCGCGTTGTTTACCAATGCCGTTACCGAACCCAGTGACGCGTCGACGGTTTTGAACAAGCGTACGACGTCGGCCTCCGCGCTCACGTCAGCGGCGACGGCGATGGCCGAGCCGCCGGCTTGCAAGATTTCATCGACGACGCGGTTCGCCGCTTTACCGTCGCGCAAATAGTTCACGCACACGGCGTAGCCCTGCTGCGCCGCCAGACGCGCCGTCGCCGCGCCGATACCTCGGCCGGCGCCGGTAACAAGTATGACCTTTTTCATTTCTCCAAATATCTTAGCATCAGCGCCGAGGGCAAGCGAGGCGCGCGGCGGCTTGCCGGTTACTGTAAGGGTTGCAGGAATTGATCGACTTCCTTCATCCAATAGTCGCGCCGGGCATCGACGATCGCCATATGCGGCAGGGCGGAGAAGGCGACGAAGCGCCCCTTCTTACCCAGCCCTGCCGCGATATCGCTTTCCGCCAATGGCAGCGTAGACAGCCATCAAAGTAATCCTCTCACAATACTAGGGTCGATGATTGTGCCAACAACGCGGTACAACCTGGGCGCAAGCGCGTTGACCACATAGAAAGCCTGCAGGATTGCTCAAGCGGTTGCAGAAGCGCCCGATTCGACTCCGCTGCCCACCGACACGTCCAAACTTGGGTCCAATCTTACGCTAACGGCAACGTCATCAGGCGCTGATCCGGAAAAATCAGATGCTCATACCCGGTTTCAGTCACGGCGCAGGTATATTCGACTTGTACTGTGCCCCAACCGGCTTCGTGGTTCGACGCTTCGAGATTCATGGTCATTCCGGGTTCCACCGGTATATTTGTCGTGTTCGGCAAAAATGGATCGTCGACATCTTCGGCGGGGCCGAGGAGGAACGGAAACTCGCGCGCTTCCAAACCGATGGTGTGGCCGAGGAAGAAGTTGGAATAATTCGGCAGGCCGTTGGCACGCACCCCGGCGATCATGGTTTCATAAAGCTCTTGCGGGCGCACGCCAGGCTTCAACGTTTCGACGGACTTCAACACGCCGGCTTGGATCGCGTCGTAGCGTTTACGGTGCTCCGCCGTCGGTTCGGCGCCGACGCAGCCGGACTTGCACACGTCGGCGTGATAGCCGTTGATCGAGCAGCCCATGTCAACTCGAAAGATGTCGCCCTTCTGCAGCACGTTGTCTTTGATCGCCGGAAAGTTGCCACCGCGGGTGACCGCCATATGCATCCAGTAAACTTGTCCGCCGGCCTTGGCGATCTCGCCCTTGTAGATACTCGCCAGTTCGTTCTCGGTCACTCGCGGCCGGCAAGCCCGCAGCATGGTGTTGATCGCCTCTTCGTTGACCTCGGCGGCCTCTCTTAGCCGGTGAATTTCTTCCGCCGTCTTGATCATGCGCACATAGCGAAAAAACATCGACGCCGGCAGCAGCGTCGCTTGCGGCAAGCTGGCGCGAATCTTTTCATACTGCGTGATCGGAATCGCAAAATGGTCCAAGCCGATGCGCCCTCTGCCCATGCCCTTGTCCTGAATCATTTGTGCCAGTGCCTTCTCAGGCGTCAGGCCTTTGGAGTCGCTGCCGGCGAGCTTCACCGTCCGCTGCTCGACGGCGGAAAGCTTCTTCATGTCGGTGATATGCGGGTTACGCGGCCGGCCATAAATATACTTCTCTTCGATCCACACGTCATCGAGTGACGCATAACCGACATCGCCGCCAGGGATCAGCAGCGCCGGCTTCTGCGCCGGATCGCGAGGGTAAACCACATAAACCTGCGAGCCGCCGTAGCGATAACCATTCTGGCTCCACGACGCATGGCCGCTCAGATAGTAAATGTTCTCCGGCGTCGCCGCCACCACACCGGCCAGATCATGTTTGTCCATCAAGGCAAGCAACCGTTCTTTATTATAAAGCATGAGGCATTCTCCGAGTCTTCTCCGAAATTCTCAATTATCAATTCTCCATTATCAATTTTTAAGTCCGCCATGGCCGCGGCTCCAACGGCTTCACGGCGATTTCCAGTACCGCGGGACCGGGATGGGCCAAGGCACGCTGCAGCGCCGGCTGCAATTCCTGCGGCTTGGAGATGCGCTCGCCGAATGCGCCCAGCGCCCGCGCCACGCCGGCGTAGTCACCGCGCAGCGAGATGCCGATCTCATGGCCTTTGAAGCGCTCGTGCAAAGTCTCGCGGCTGGCGCCGAGACTTTCATTGTTGAGGATCACCGTTAAAGTGCGGATGTCGTTGCGCGCCGCAGTCTCGATCTCCATGCCGGTCATGCCGAAGGAACCGTCGCCGGTGAAATTCACCACGGTCTTGTCGGGATTGCCGAGCTTAGCGCCCAGCGCCGCCGGGGTCGACCAGCCCATGGCGCTGGTACCACCAAAGCCGATGAAACCCAGCGGATTCAATGCCTCGTAATGATGCGACACATACGCACGCGTCACACCGGCGTCGTGTAAGAGAATGGTCTTCTTGGCATCGAGCTGGTGGGTCAGATCCCAGCAAGCGCGGTAAGGATTCATCGGCACTTCATCGGAAGTCAGCCGCGTGTTCCACGACTCCAGCCACTTGGCCTTGAGTTCTTTGATCTCCGCCGCGACGTCTGTCGCTATACCGTTGCGATAGCTGGCGAGTTTATCCCTGCCCTGTAACAGCAACGCGCGCAAAAAAAGTTGAATATCCGACAGTATCGCCAGATCGGCCGGATAGTTCTTGTGCAGCTCGGCCGCATCGATATCGACTTGAACCAACTTGGCATCTGCCGGCTTCGGCAGCCAGCTTGAAGTCGCATGCTGGCGGAAACTGCAACCGAGCGCGATCACCAAATCCGCCGCTTCGGCGAACTTGCGCGACTGCCCCGTGCTGTACACAGCGCGCGGATAACCGCCGAGACCGAGACAGAGCGGATGATCTTCTGGCATCGCTCCCTTCGCCGGTAGCGTCGCCATCACGGGAATCGCATAGGTTTCGGCAACCTTAACCAAATCCTCGGTCGCCCGCGACCACAGCGCGCCGCGCCCGGCGTAAACCAGCGGCCGCTTGGCGCCCTGCAATAATTCAATCAATTTTTCGACATCATCGGGATCGGGACCGAAGCGCACGCGCCGGGTCTTGTGATAGGGCGGCATCTCCACCTGCGCCATGCTGATATCCTGCGGCACCTCGATGATCACCGGCCCCGGTCTCCCCGAACGCGCCAATGTAAACGCACGGCGAAACACTTCGGGGATTCGCTCCGCTGACGGCACGCTGAAGGTCCACTTCGCCATGGTTTGAAAAGTGTCGAGGTAAGGCACTTCCTGCAGCATGCCTTTGGCCAGCTGGTTACGCGAACTATGGCCGAATATCACCACCAGCGGCACACAGTCGGTAAAGGCATTGACGATGGCGGTAAAGGCGTTGCAGCGCCCCGGCCCCTTGGTCACCATCGCCACGCCGACTTCGCCCGTGCTGCGCGCGTAGCCGTCGGCGATATAGACCGTCGCCTGTTCATGGCGTGTCAGGATCAGCGGCACCTCGCCGTTTTCATGGAGCGCGTCGAAGATCGGCAAGATGTCGTCCCCCGGCAAAGTTGAAACGAACTTAACGCCTTCGGTTTTAAGAATATCGACGAGAGCATCGGCAGCCCGCATATTTTGTTCTTTCTATTTGGTGGTAAATTTTTTGAAGAACCCCTCTTCTTCGAGCTTGCGAACGAACCGCATATCGACGAAGTCGGCGGGATTTTTGTTTTTCAAGTTGGGCTGGCGCTCGGCATAGTAGTCGAGCACGAAGCGTATCCCTTCGAGGGATGGCGGCAGGTTTTGGTTCAACAGCTGACCGACCGTGCGCTGCGCTTCGACCAACGCCGGATCGTCCTTGGCGATGCGCATATACTTGGCCACCACCGGCACGGTGATCTCCGGCCGCGTCTTATACAGATAGATCGCTTCGGCGGTCGCGCGCAGAATATTGAGAATCACTTCGGGGTTGGCTTCGATGAAGTGCCGCGTGCTGACCACAGAGATCACCGGAAACGGAAAGTCGAGACTGGCGAGATCGAAGATCTCGCGGTAACCCTGCTTGGCCGCCATGGTCGATGTCGGCGGCGTCAAAACGCCGGCTTGAAATTTACCTTGGAGAATCCCAGCCAAAACTTCCGGCGAACCGCCCGCCGGGGTTACTCCGACATCGCGGTTGGCCACCCAGCCGAAGTGCTTGAGAAATACCAAAGCAGCGAAATAACTATTACCGCCGACCGCACCGGCGGCAATGATCTTGCCTTTGAGATCGGTGATCTGTTGAATCTGTGGATTGGCGTGAATCGCAAAGGTAAGCCGGGTGAATACCGTGCCGAGAATGGAGATCTCCGCCCCTTGCGCCGCAGCCGCCACCGCCGCCGCGCCGCCGACTTGAGCCGCGTCGATGGAGCCGCCGAGCATCGCCTGAATCGGCCGCGACCCGCCGACGTAAACGAGCTCCGTCTCATAGCCGCCATATTTTTCGAACAGTTTCAGTTCATGGGCGATCCAGAACGGCGGATTGGCGTAGGCAAAGGCACTGAAGGCGAGGCGCAGCTTCTTGGCTTGGGCAGCCTGAAGTTGCGGCGACAGGAAAGCCGGCAAACAAAACAGGATCGCGAGAAGTATGCGAGTCATGAATCGTTCCATTCAACGCATCAACGCACCGCTCGGACAAACAGTCTGAGACATAATGGCAAACCTATCGGCAGTCAAGGCAAAGTTGCACACTTGCCCGCGAGCAGGCGAGGGTCAGTTAATACAACGCAGCAAGCTGCCGGAAATCGACCACCAGAGATTGAAAAAGAAAATCTAGGAGGATTTTTTTGTCAGGACTTCGCGCGCCCGCGCCGCAACCTCGGCGATCAAGGCACCCATCTTTGGATGCGGGGGCTCGATGTCGGGCACGATACCGAACTGGCCCAAAACCTCGGTGCATACCGGACCGACGGAACCGACGGCGATTTTCTTGAGACTTTGCCGCAAGGCGTCGGCCCGATGATCGCGCCCGGCGACTTGCAACAGATGATCCACCTGCGCGCCGTTGGTAAACAGCGCAACCTCGGCTTCGCCGCCGAGTATCCTTTCGATCGCGCCGCGCAACGGTGCCAGATCTTCGGGCAAAGCCCAGCGATAAATTGAGACCGACTTTACCAGCGCGCCGCGCTGTTCCAACGCGGCGATAAGCTCGGGATTGGCGATGCCGTATTCTTGAATCACGATCCGCTTGCCGTGCACGTCCAGCGCCGCGTCCAACGTTGAGAGAATTTCGCGCCAGGTATTCGGCTCGGGCACGGTCAGCGCTACTTGCAATCCCAATTCCTTCAATGCGCCGATCGGCTTGGGGCCGCGCGCGACCAGTTGCAATCTTTTCAACGCGGCGACAATTCTCTCTTGGGCAAACTGGGTGAGTAAAATCTCATTGAGCGCTTTGGTGCCGACTCCGGTCATGAGAATCAGAATGTCGAAACTTCCCGCTTCGATCTGCGGCAGAAGATCGAGGGCAGCACGGTTTTCGCTGAGCGGAACCTCGCGTATGGACGGCGCCACGATCGGCTCGCCGTCGTAGCGGCGAATGAGCTCAGCCATCTCCTTGGCGCGCCGGCTCTCGAAACAGACGATTCTCAGCCCTTGCAGGCTTTTACGGGTATGCGGTTCCATAGAAAAAACTGAATGACCCTCGGCTCCAAGCCGAGGGGTTCTGAATTCGTCGACTAGAAGTCGACTCTTCCTTTCGTCATTCCGGCGTAGGCCGGAATCCAGGCCTTCTTTAGCCTGCCAACGAAACCGAAGATGGATGCCGGCGTTCGCCGGCATGACAAATCCTCTCTTCGCCTGAAGGCGAGGGATTTCAACCATCCCCGAAAGGGACATTAATCGGGCTTATGCCTCCACACCTAACTCGCGTAGCAACAACGCCTTGGCGCGCGCAACATCACCGCGCATCAAGAGCTGGCGCACATCCCCACTCAGAGCGCGCCGCCAGGTTTCAAAGGGCACGCTCAGCCCGCGCGCATGCAACTCGGCGCGCGCTTCCGCGGCCAGTTTTACCAGCAATTCGTATTCTTCGGTAAAGTAGAGTTCGAGTTCTTCACGGATGGTGCGCGACAGCGCAGGGCTGGTGCCTCCGCTCGACACCGCGACCGTAAGATCGCCGCGGCGCAAGACCGACGGCAAGATAAAGTCACAATGCGCCGGATCGTCCGCCGCATTCACCCACACGCCGAGACGCCGGCCGTCGCTGAACACCTGCGCGCTCACTGCGCCGTCGTCGGTAGCGACGAAGGCGATCTCATGCTCGGTCAAATCGCTGGCCTGATAGCGGCGGGCGATTAACGCGATCAAATGATCTTTCGCCCAATGCGCGATGGTATCGGTAATTGCCGGACTGACGACAGTGGGATTCGCTCCCACTTCAAGCAGACTGGCGATCTTGCGCTCCGCCACGACACCGCCGCCGATCACTAGGCAGCGCCGACCCTCCATTTTCAGGTAGATTGGATAGTAGCTCATCGGCATTTTGACTCGAGTTTAACTTTATCGTTGACTGCGAATCTAACCCGTGATGGCCATCCCAGACAAACGGTTGGTCGCCAAAATAATCCATCCCCTGCGCCCAGTCCATGAGTTCCTCGGTCGCCAACCGTTCAAGATTGTCGCCCATGTTGGCATAGCTTCCAACCTGTGACATGCTGACCCCTTCCCTCGGCGCGCGCTTATACGATCATACCCGCGGCAACGGTGTTGTTGGTCGCCTCGTCGATCAAGATAAACGAACCCGTGGCGCGGTTGCGCGCGTAGCTGTCGACCACCAGCGGCTGCGGACCTTTGATGCCGACCCTGGCGATATCGTTCATCTGCAAGCTCTTGAGCCCGCCGATCAGCTGCGAGGTATTCACATCGACCCGATGCTCGATGCGCGAGAGCCACACTTTGACCGTCTTGGTGGCGTGCTTGACCAAATACTTGCGCCGGGTATCGAGCGGTTGATCGCTGAGCCAGCAGATATCCGCGCTGAATTCGCTGGCGACATGCACCGAATCCAGGTCTTTGACGATCATATCGCCGCGCGATACGTCGATGTCGTCCTCCAACAAGAGCGTCACCGACTGCGGCGCAAACGCCTGGTCAGCGGGCCGTCGAAAGTCAGAATCTGTTTCACTCTGGACGAGCGCCCCGACGGCAGCACCGTGACGACATCGCCGGCTTTGACAGTCCCCGACTCGATGCGCCCCATGTAGCCGCGAAAGTCATGATACTCGGCGCTGCCCGGACGGCACACCCACTGCACCGGAAAGCGGAAGTCCGCCAGATTGACGTCGTGATCGATCTCGATGTTGTCCAAGCAGCTCCATCAGCGTCGGGCCGTCGTACCAGGGCATGTGATCGCCGCGCTCGACGATCATATCGCCGTTCAGCGCCGAGATCGGAATGTAGATCACGTCGCGAAAGTTCAAATCGGCGGCGAATTCGCCGAAGGCCTCGCAGATATCGGCGAACACTGCGCGGCGGTGCTGCATCAGATCCATCTTATTGACCGCCACCACGAGATGCGGAATGCGCAGCAAGCTGGCGATATAAGCGTGGCGGCGCGACTGGGTGAGCACGCCTTTGCGCGCGTCGATCAGAATCACCGCCAGATTGGCCGTCGAAGCGCCGGTCACCATGTTGCGCGTGTACTGCTCATGGCCGGGCGTGTCGGCGATGATGAATTTGCGCTTCGGCGTGGCGAAGTACCGGTAAGCGACATCGATGGTAATGCCCTGCTCCCGCTCGGCTTGCAGTCCGTCGGTCAGCAACGACAGATCGACGCCCCGCCGCGCCGCGCCGCCGGGTCGATCGTTCGACCGCGGCCAGTTGATCCTCGAAGATCGATTTGGAATCGTGCAGCAGCCGGCCGATCAACGTGCTTTTGCCGTCATCGACGCTGCCGCAAGTGATAAAGCGCAGCGCTTCCGCCGTATTGAATTCGTTTGCATCAACGGTCTTCTTTTTCCCCGGAACAACGAATTTGAACTTTTTGAACCCTGCTTGTTCAAACGCAATTTGAACCGTTCCGAGGATTAAAAGTACCCTTCCTTTTTCCGCAGCTCCATCGAAGCATCCGAATCATCATGCACCCTGGTTAGCGCCGTTCGGTGATGCGCGTCGCTGCGGTCTCGGCGATGATTTCCGCAAACGTCTTCGGCTTCAGACGCCACCGGACAGGTGCAGGTCATATCGCCCACGGTGCGGAAGCGCACTGAAACCGTGTCAACTTTTTCACCGGGCTTGGGCTGCACCAACTCGAGACACGGGCATCAGACCGCCCGGCGCGGCGAATCACTTCACGCTCATGCGCGAAATAAATCTCCGGAACCTCGAGCCGCTCCTTGGCGATGTAGCGCCAGACATCCAGCTCGGTCCAGTTGCTGATCGGAAAAACCCGGATGTTTTCACCTGGACGCACCCGGGTGTTGTAGAGATCCCACAGTTCCGGCCGTTGATTCTTCGGGTCCCACTGGCCGAACTCGTCGCGAAAGGAAAAAATTCGCTCCTTCGCCCGCGCCTTTTCCTCATCGCGCCGCGCGCCGCCGATACAGGCGTCGAACTGCAACTCTTCAATGGCATCGAGCAGCGTCACCGACTGATGCACGTTGCGGCTCTCGTCCGCGATCGCAAACCACTCGCCCTGATCGATCGAGTCTGCACCGAGCGGACGATCAACCGCTCGCTCAACTCGCCGCGCGGCGATCACGGAACTCGATGACTTCGGGAAAATTATGCTCGGTGTCGACGTGCAAAAGCGGAATACGAAACAGCGGCCAAAGCCTTTCCGCAGAAGCAACAGCACCAGCGGATCCTTGCCCCTGGAAAACAGCAGCGCCGGATTGCGGCACTCGGCCGCACTTCGCGCAAGATTGAATCGACTCGCTCTCGAGCGCTCTCAGATGCGAGGCGTCGCCGCATCAACGACTAATGCAACTTACGAATCTCAGCGACAAGTCTCGTCTCGAAGAAACAAACCCGCACCGTCAGCGATTGCTCGCGAACCAATCGAGCGAGCTTTTCAATCTGACCACATTGCCGACGACGATCAGCGCCGGGGCTTTGAGTGCTGCGCTTTTCTCGACGATGTCGGTCAAAGTGCCGACCACAGCTTGTTGTCGTTCGGTGGTGCCTTGGCGAATCACCGCCACTGGCGTTTCGGCCGAACGGCCATGGGCGAGCAGCTTGGCGACGATCGCCGGCAAGTTATGCAGGCCCATCAAAATCACCAGCGTGTCGACCGCGGTGGCAAGTTTGGCCCAATCGACTGAAGATTTCGCTTTGATCGCCTCATGTCCCGTGACTACTGCAAAGGACGAAGCGTAGTTTCGATGCGTCAGCGGAATGCCCGCATAGGCCGGAACCGCGACCGCAGAACTCACGCCAGGAACGATTTCAAACGTAATGCCGGCATCGACCAGCGCCTCCGCCTCCTCGCCGCCGCGGCCGAAGACAAATGGATCGCCGCCCTTGAGCCGCACGACATCGAAGCCGCGCTCAGCATATTCGACCAAAACCGAGTTGATCTCGCCCTGGGCGATGCAGTGATGCCCTGCCTTCTTGCCGACGAAAATTCGCTCAGCGTCAACTGACACCTCTTCGAGCAACACCGGATTGACCAGCTGGTCATAGACGACGACTCGTGCATCGCGCAGCAATTGCAGACCGCGTATGGTCATCAACCCCGGATCACCCGGTCCGGCGCCGACGAGATAAACTTTTCCAGTATTCACAATACAGCTCCGGCAACCGTTGAATTCCTCGGCAAATCGGCCAGCGCTTGCGCTAGGTCGTTGATGCCCGCGGAAATCCTGATGTGCAGGCGGAGCCGCCGCCGCGCGTCCGCGTCTCTGTCCACAGTTACCGTCGCGCCGCGGACCCCTTGGCACCATCGTTCGACTCGCGCGGGAAATAACTCGAGCGATGCCGACGCGCGCGCACCGCGTCCATGCAATCATGTTCTGATTGAGCCGCCGGTGTCCAAGTAACCCGAAATCGCTGCCGCGCAGCCGGTGCATCATGTCGATCAGCACCGATCCTCGGCTTGCGAACAGCCGGCGATTTGCGGCGAAACTTCGAGCGCCCGCCCAACACGGTTCGCCGAGGCCCGCTCCAAATCCAACGCTTCCAACCGATCCTTTCATGTGTCGTCGTCGTCATAATCAGCCCCCTTCTAGTTGGCCGCAAATTCGATAGCTTGTTGCAAATCGAGCGACGCCGCTCCTTTACGCGATGTTTAAGCGCTGCGCGCATCGTTATCGCGCGCCAACTCACCGCCCACCGCCGAACAATTCCTTGGCCACTGCTTCGACATCGCTTTTCAGCGCCTCGAACGCCGCCGGCGAATTCTCACCGAGCAGCCGATCGTTGAGCGACACCAGCGCTTCGTTGACGCTAAAGCGAAGCTTGCCGCGCAGTGCCGGTTCCGCTCGGAGTTTGCGGCAGTATTCCATTGCCGAACGAAAGACTTGCCGCAACTTGTCCTGATTCGACCCAGCGAGCGGCGCCTTTTGACTGAAAAGCAAACCGCGCCGATTGCCGCTTTCATCGATGCTGACGTTGGCGTCGTTGGCGACGAGAACGATCCCCGGCCCCGCCTGCATGTGACTATAATCGGCGACATCGTGATAGACGCCATCGGTGGCTTGAATCCACGAGTGAAAGATCTCGATGAAGTCGGTCAGCGCAATGGCATTGGGCTGCTCGACGAAAAACTTGACGTTCAGTTTTTGTAGTTCCATGCTGGCTCCGATCTCGTCGCTGCGATGAATATCGGTCTCCGATAGGGCTGCAGCCGAAGAAAATCTCCCCTAACCCCTCTTTTTCAAAGAGGGGCAACCGGACTCATTCCCTCCCCCTTTGGAAAAGGGGGATCGAGGGGGATTTCTCTCCGCATGTTCACATGACCACAGGTCATCACGCCCCCGGCTGCACCACCGGTGCACTCGGCGCAATCGCCGGTGCGCTGGCAATCCCGCCGCGAACCTTGTTGTGGCAGTCATGGGCCGCGTCGATGAACAGTTGGGCTTCTTGCAAGCAGCTGCAAGGCGCGGTCGGCATCGACCGCCGTCCCCGCGCCGACAAACTCCTTCGCCTTGAACAGATACTCGGCGAATTTGCCGCCGGCGTACTTGTCCCAGAAAAGCTGCGTCTCGTAGAAGCGCCGGGTGAACTCAATGACGATTTGCTCGTCGTTGTCCGAAATCGCCGGGTTCTGGTCTTTCACCAAGCCTTGTGCCGCGCGCACCATCGACGCGTAAGCCGCTTTCACCGCAGGTTGGGCGTGGCCCGCGTCCAACAACAGCTGCGCTTCGAACAGCTCGCGTTCGCTGGCGGCCAGCGTGAATTCCGCCTGGCTCACCACTTCGCCGGCGCACTCGCCGATGCCCATATCCGCCAGGGTAAACTCGCGCGGATCGCCCCAGTCGCTGTAAAAACTCCGATCGACATCATGGGTGGGAATCCGGGTCAAATCTTCGAGCAGATCTTTCACCGCCTTCTTGCCGATGCGGGCGATGAACGCTTGGAACCGTTCGTCCTTCAGCCGCTGGCGCATATAAAAATCGGTAATCGTCAGCACCGCTTCGGGGATTCGCTTCGACGGCACGGCGCCGATCGGCACACCGTACTCGCCGGCGTTGTCGTGAAACTTGCCGCCCAGGACCACTTGGAAATGCGGCACCTGAAAACCCTTCACATTGCGGTTGATGCCATAAAAGCCGATATCGGCGATATGGTGCTGGCCGCAGGAGTTGAAGCAGCCGCTGACTTTGATACGGAGATTTTTCACCGCCTCGTCCAACTGCAAACTCTTTTCGCCCAGCCGCTGGCGCAGCTCCCGCGCCAAGCCGCGCGACGACGCGATGCCAAGTTTGCAAGTGTCGGTGCCGGGGCATGAGGTCACGTCGACAATCGTCGCCGCGTCCGCCGCGCCCAGACCGATCGCCTTGATCGCCTGGTAAAACTCCGGCAGATCGGCTTCGCTGACCCAGCGGAACAAAATATTCTGCTCCACCGTCGTGCGCAGCGTGTCCTTGACGAAGCGCCGAGCGATGTCGGCGAGGGCGCGCAGTTGATCGGCGCTGGCGTCGCCCAGCGGCAGCGACACCGTCGCCGCCACGTAGCCGGGCTGGCGTTGCTTGTAAACATTGGTCTTGTACCAGGCTTCGAATCCTTCGGGGCGCTGATGACCGTTCAAACTAAGCCCCGGCTTCAAGGGCTGCTCGCTCCACTGTTCGACGGCGCTGAGATAATCGGTCCAGCGCGGATCGGGCGCGAGATTTTGCCGTTCCTCGGCGACCAATTTTTTGAATTCCTCAATGCCCAGGTGCGCGATCAGAAACTTGATGCGCGCCCGCGCCCGGTTGCGCTTCTCGCCCAGGCGGGCGAACACCCGCGCGATCGCCTGCATGGTCGGCAGCAATTCTTCTTCGGGCAAAAACTCGTCGAACAATTTCGCCTTGTACGGCACCGAGCCCAAACCGCCGCCGACGTAGAAAGCGAAGCCGCGCTGTTTCTTGCCGTCGACCACCCGCGTCTTGGCGATGGCGCCCATGTCATGCATGGTCACCAGGCCGCAGGGATTCTGCTCGCAGCCGGAATAGGCGATCTTCACCTTGCGGCCGAAGTCCTGGGTATCGGGATGGCCCATGAGAAACTTGGCGCAGGCCTTGGCATACGGCGTCGTGTCGAATGTCTCTTCGTGGCAGATACCCGCCAGCGGGCAGGCGGTGACGTTGCGCACCACGTTGCCGCAAGCTTCCTGCGTCGTGATGCCGACCGCGGCGAGCCGGCGCATCAGCGCCGGCGTGTCGTCGATATGGACGTAGTGAAATTGAAAATCCTGGCGCGTCGTCACGTGGGTGACGCCGTCGGCATATTCCTCGGAGAGATCGGCCAAGGTTTCCAACTGCTCCGGCGTCACGCCGCCGAAGGGAATCTTGATGCGCATCATCCCCGGTGCGTCCCACAAGGTCTCCGGCCCCTTGATGACATCGGCGGCGAGCTTGAGCTTTTGCACGCGCTTGCCGTCATGACGCTGGCCGTTGTCGTAACGCTGGCCGTAGATACCGCGGCGCAGCCGGGTTTCGGCGAAAACTTTTTCGTCGATCTTACCCTGCTTGCGCAGCTCCATCTGTTGCTCGAAGATATCGATCTCGCGGCCGAGTTCGGCGGGAATCTTGTCCACGAGTTTTTCTTTCCAAGTGAGCTGCTTTTCCATTTTTCGCCTCCGGCGATGATTTGTCGGCATCGCGCCTCAGTACTGACGGCTATTCCATTTGTCATTTCGAGCGCAGCGAGAAATCTCTTCGCCTCACTTCCGCGGGGGTCCGTAATGATCCTGACCCAGAACCCGCGCCTCAGAGCGTCCAACAAAAGTAAGTTGATTGGTTTAGTCAGTTATTATCCCAAAAAATTTTTCCGCGATTCAGATGTAATACATGTAAGATTCTTGCTCGGGTTTGCACAGATCGGCGAGCGTCGCGTCCTCCAACACCGACTCCATCGCCGCCACGCCCTTGGCCCAAGTCTGGATCAGCCGCTCCGTCGCCAGCGCGCCGGTGCCGCCCTTTTTTCGCGCGCGCATTTCCAGCGTCGCGAACGGGCCTTCCAAAATTTCGATGACTTCTTTCACTGTGATCGTCTCCGGCGGCCGCGCCAAAATATAACCGCCGCCCGGCCCGCGCGATCCATGCACCAAGCGCGCTCGATTGAGCAATACCATGATCTGGCCGAGATACTCGGAAGGAATATCTTGGTCCTTGGCAATCTCTCTGACCTGCGTGGTGCGGCGGATTTTGTAATTGCCCGCCAACTCAACCAAGGCGAGAAAACCGTAGTATGCTTTAGAGCCGACTTTCATGGGCCAATCTCCCGGAACGTTAAACTAAGTAATTCAACTAACAATGTCAAGAATAGATTGTAGGTTAATTTTGGCTGACTACAGAGCCGCAACGGCGGCTCGGAATTTCTCCCGCAAAGGCGCAAAGACGCTAAGTTGGGAATTACTGTCATGTCGACCGCAGGGAGAAATCTTCGTAGATCCTTCGCATTCACTCGGGATGACGGGCCTTGCTCCACACCTTTGCGCCTTGGCGCCTTTGCGGGAGATCATCCGACTTCTTCCACCGCAGCGGCTCACTGAGCCAATTCAATTTGCTTGGTTCCGATCGATTGCAGCTATATTCCAACCGGTTTCGCGACACGATGTCGGTTAAAGCAAAAACTGGGAGGCTGGTGCAATGAGAAGATTGACCCGCATAGCATTCCTTATCATCGCGTTCGCGATGACACCGCACAACAGCGTCGCCGCCGCTCCCGGCGAGGTCATCATCTCCCACGCTTCCATGAGCACAACATCGATCCCGCTCTGGGTCACTCAGCGGCAAAACTTCTTCGGCAAGTACGGCATCAAATCGAAAGTCGTCTGGGTGCGCGGCAATCCGGCGCAGATCGCGACGCTGGTATCGGGCGACACCCAAATCGCCTACGGCGGCGCCCCCACCGCCATCGCCGCAACGCTCGGCGGCCGCGACATGAAGATCATCGCCAGCCTCTCCAGCCGCGAGAGTCTCGACATCGTCGCCCGGCCCAATGTCAAGAGCGCCAAAGAACTCGCCGGCAAACGCTTCGGCGTGCAGAGCGTCGGCGGCGGCGTTTGGAAAACCGCGACGGTATGGCTGGAACATTTGGGCATGGATGAGAAGCGCGACAATATCCAGATGATCGTCATCGGCGACGTCACCGTGCTCGCACAGTCCCTCGAAGCCGGTTTGATCGACGCCACCGTCGTCCCCGGCTACTTGAGCCGCCGTCTCGCAAGCAAAGGCTTCACCGTCCTCGGCCGCTGCGAAGAAACCCGATTGCCTTCCGTCGGCATGACGGTTTTAGTCGAGCGTCCCTACTTGCAGCAAAACGCCGATACCCTGCAAGGCGTCATGATGGCGCTCATCGAAGGCATGCTCTACACCGGCCATCCAAGAAACAAACAGGTTGTCCTGGAAACGCTGACCAAGCAATTTAGAATGACCGACAGCGCCGCCGCCGAAGGAGCCTACCAAGACGTCGCGACGCTTGTGCGATTGGAAGAAGGCCGCAAGCCCTATGTGTCGCTAGAAGGCATGCGCATCCTGCAGCGGTTGCTGGCGCCGCAAAACCCCAAGATCGGCAGCCTCAAAGTCGAAAACCTGATCGACTCGACCATCGTCAAGAAGATCGAGGACAGCGGATTTTTTGAGAAGATGAATGCGGAGTATGGCGGGAAGTAGGCTAGGAGCTATGATAGCGCAGCCGATATTTTTCACTAAAATAGCGCGGTGATGTCACGTGAACCGTGCAGCACCCGAACGATAAGTACCTCATCTTCAGCACATTGAAAGACGATCAGATACCTCTGGTGAGTACATGAACGCAGTCCCTCGCCTAGTTCCGGACGTGCTACATAACCGAGCGGCGCCGCGGCTATCCGGATACACTGCTCGCGAATTTCCCCGATGAAGGAAACCGCTCGCGTTGGATTATCCGCGGCAATGTAGTCGCCGATTTCTTCAAGATCGATCTCGGCTTGCAGGCTAAAAACAACCTGCATTATTTCTTACGCCGCTCTGCGGCCATTTTGGAGTATTTGCGTTCAAGCCGTTCGAGCAGAACCTCGGCCGACGGCCCTCGCCCGCTGGCCAAGCCTTTTTTTACTTCGCCTTTCAGCGCGCGTACGGCCAAAGCGCGCTGTTCCTGCTCCTGCTCCAGCAGACGGAGCGCGTCGCGCACCACTTCACTGGCACTGGCATAGCGCCCACCGTCCACCTGCTCTCTGATAAACTGCTCGAAATGTTCGCCAACGGCATAACTGGATGGCATATTTCTACTCCTAGCTCCGATTGAGATTATCGAATTTTATCAAATATTGATATCACCGGCAATATCTTAGGAATGACGTACAAGGGCGCGGCTCCGCACCACTGGATAATCGCAAAGCGAAAACAAAGCCTAGAGACAATCCCCACTCGACTGAAGACAGACATCCTGGAAGGCACGCGCACGCTGCAACGGTTACTGGCACAACAGAACTCCAAGATCGCCAGCCTAAAAGTCGGACATCTGATGGACAGCACCATCGTCAAGACAAATCGAGGACAGCGGGTTCTTTGAGAAAATGAATGCGGAGTATGGCGGGAGATAATTTCAGACTCGTCACCTGAAGACAGCGAGTGGGCGGGGAGTAAAGATTTGCCCCAGAGCTTCTTACTCACAGGACCCGCCTTAGGCCGCGTTTTTTCGAACTTCTTCGAGGCCCACGATCAGTCGCGCGTTCAGCACCGCGGCAACTTTTTCTAAGGCTTTCAAAGAATAGTTTTGATAGTTAGGGTTTTCTAGGCGCGCGATGCCTGACTGCGTAGTTCCGACTTTGCGCGCCAGCTCGGCTTGGGTCCAGCCTTGTTTCCGACGCAACGCGGCGATTTGCTCGGCCAATCGATTGCGGCTAAGTTCCTTTTGAAATGCTGCGGCAAACCGGGTGCTTTTCATTTCTTTAGGTAGATTCAGATTCAACGCTACGGCTTTCCCCTTTTTCATTTAGACCTCCAACATTATTCGTCGAACTGTTTCAATTTCCCGCTTGGGCGTGGCTTGAGATTTTTTCCTAAACGCGTGCAGCAACATGATCCGTTTGCCGCTTCGAAAACAGAAAAAGATCCAAAAGGCGTGCACCCTCAACTCAAAAATACCGGCGCCCAGGCTTTTCGACATGGGCTATCGGAGTTGGTTCCCTCGCTCCTGGAGATAGAATAGTTTTGCTTTTACCACGGCTCGGTCTGTCTCGCTCAGCGATCCCAAGAATTCTTCAATTGGCCGTATCCCCCGGCTGTCTTCGTAGCGTATCCATGCAATCGCTTCGGTATTTTCCGTAAGCCAATCTACAGTTCTCGCGCTAATCTAGCCCACGGCGTCGCTTGGATCGACTAGCGCCATCACAGCAACAGCGCAATTTCACCAACACTCGTGCGCTTGACGGCTCGCAGGTCAGGCGATATGACTCCGGTCATAGAAAAAGGTGGTTTAAAAAGACTATCCATATACGGCCTCGCGACTCGAATCATCGGGCACCCCCGGAGGTATTAACATATCAGGCAATCTTTTTGAGAAAGTTCGGTACTTTTTCGGCACAGAGCACCGGGGGGGCGTTGAAGCAAAGAGCAAGGGAAAAATCGACATCTATTATCTGGTTTCGTTCAAACCCCGGTTCGCAACTGATGAGACCCTGCGCGTACCAAACGCCGAATTTCGGGCTTTCTATGAAAAACTCAAAGACGGGGCAAGAATTGTTCCACGCCGAGAGAAAGTAACTGCATGATCTTTATTGATTGTTGCACTACCCATCTTCCCGACATCGGTCCGCATGTTCTGGCAATTCAAAAACATCCAATGTTACGCGATAAACTGCGTTCTGACCGGCGATTTGCGGGTGAAAATTTTGTGCTCGCTCAACCCTTGGATCGCGACGACCTGCTGCTGGTGCATACGACAAGATACGTCAATGATTTACTGACGCTGAGACTGACAGAATCTACAAAACACAGCGAATTACCTTTGACTCAGGAACTCGTCGACGCCATTTTGCTGGCAAGCGGGGGAACACTACAGGCCGCCCGGGAAGCTTTGAAAACAGGGCGGGCGATGAATCTGAGCGGCGGCTTTCATCATGCCTTTGCCGAACATGCTGAAGGCTTCTGCTACGTCAACGATGTCGCTGTAGCAATCCGCAGGCTGCAAGAAGAAAAACTGGTGAAACAAATTCTCATTATTGACCTTGATGTTCACCAGGGAAATGGCACCGCTCATATTTTCAGACGAGATCGGTCGGTGTTTACCTTCTCGATGCATGAACAGGAGAACTATCCTGTGAAACAAAAGGGCCGTCTTGATGTCGGGCTTGAAACAGGCTGTGGCGATGAGGAATATCTTGCACTGCTGCAAAAGGCTCTGCACCGGATCAGGAGTTCTTTCAAACCCGATCTGATTTTTTATCTCGCGGGAGTTGATGTGCATCGTGGTGATGCGTTGGGAGGCCTTTCTTTAACCCGGGAGGGAATCAGACTGAGAGATGAAATGGTGCGGGATTTTCTCCCTGAGGTACCATTAGCGGTGGTGATGGCCGGTGGCTACGCGCGCAAGATTGAAGACGTCGTTGATCTGCATTTTCAGACCTGCGAAGTAATGGCTTCTATAATATGAGTAAAGATTTTCACTTTCAGGATCTCGAAGAAATTGATTTCAGCGGAGAACTCGGAGCCTCCCAATTATTGCTGAATGCAGAGCCGGGTTCTGTATTCGGCTGCCGTATTTCGAGAAGGGCGGCAAATTGCTCGGCAGCAAGAATTGGGCTGGCGGTCTGCCCACGTTTCGGAGGCTGTGGTGGCAAGGAAGCTGAACCAACATGAGCAACACCGTCCAGAAAATTAGTCGAGAGTCCAAGATGCCCAACCGAGCACAGGCAAAGCCAACCAAGTCTCCGAAGATGGTTGCGCCAGCTATTTTAGCGGCCATCACCAGAAAGGCTCGTAGGACGACAGAGAAGGTTCGATACTCCCACGATTGGGCAGTCACGATGACGAAGTGGCTGATTACGAGAACAAACAGCGGGGTAAAATGGCAAATCGTTGAGTTTCTCGGCCCACGTGGTGGAGAATCGACAGGCATCGTTGATTTGATCGCAATCCGAAAGGATCACAGTCAAACATTCGGGGTCATTAGGCGGGGAGACTATTTCGAGATCATCCTTCTCCAAGTAAAGGGTGGGAATGCGGATTGGCCAATAGACTCGGAAATTAAGCGGTTACGGCAGGTTGCAAAGCACCATCGGGCAAAGAGCGTCGTCCTTGCAGAGTGGAAGAAGGGGACGCAGCCGTCGGTTCACCTGCTCACAGGTCGGACGAAGCCGCACGCCGAACCCAAGCAGGCATGGGCCGAAGTGTCTGCGACGGAGGTTTTTGGCTAGACTCAGAAGGTTACAGCTGAGGGGGCAGACCTTGCAGACTTGCGCAACGGCGGTGAGTAAAAGTGCGAATTGGCAGGAACGATCATAACCGACGGATTACCATTCCCATCAACTGCTGACCTACGCTGGTTCAAACGTGATCTTCAATTTAGTTCCAGTCGCCACTGCCAAACGTTCAAGAGTTTGAGTCGATGGACTACTACGGCCGCTTTCCAGTCGCGCAATCACGGCTTGTGTAGTAGACATACGTTTTGCTAGTTGCTGTTGCGTAAGTCCAGCGTTGGAGCGAGCCTGAATCACCGCTCGCGATAACTCGAACCCGCCTTCGCGAGCCTTGTAGGCTTTGCGGTACTTGCCGTCCTTCATCCACTTTATGTGCAAGGTTCGAACGCTAGTCACTCCCGTATCTCCTTAGCCGGCGTTTCAGCTTCACTCAACTTGACACCCACCAGCTCCCATATCATAAGAATCGTTGAAATTATTTATGAACTACCACACCCAAATCCACACCTTCAAAACCGCCGACAACGAACGGCTCCACGGCGCGCTGCTCACGCCGCCGCACGGCGCATCCGATCTCGGCCTGATTTTCGTCCATGGCGTGGCGATGAATTTTTATTTGCCGCCGCTGTTCAACTTCGGCCAGGCGCTGGCGCAGCGCGGTTATCATAGCTTCGTCATCAACACGCGCGGCCATGATTGGATCGCGCGGGCGGGCAATCTGCAGAAATTCGGCGGCGCTGCTTATGAGAATCTTGAAGATTGCGTCGCCGATCTCGACGCGGCCATCGACTTTCTAAAGAAGCATGGCTACCGGCGCTTCATTCTCATCGGCCATAGCCTCGGCGCCATCAAGTCGATCATCTACCAGGGCACCCAGCAGCGCCGCGACATAGCCAGTATCGTTGCCTGCTCGGCGCCCAAGCAGTTCTACTCGGAGCGCGTCGCGCGCCAACCGCAGTTTCGCGAGCTGATCGCCGCGGCGGAGCGGATGGTTGCCGACGGTAAAAGCGAAGAACTGATGATGGCGCCGGTGGGCGTCAATCCGGGGCTCTTCACCGCGCGCACCCACTTGAACAAATACGGCCGGGATGACGGCAACGACTGCCGGCCCCACGCGAAAAACGTCGGCTGCCCGGTGCTGGCGATCGCCGGCGGCGCCGAGCAGCCGTTTTTTCACGAATACGCACAAGAAATTGTTGCCGCCGCCGGCGGCCGGTCGATGTATCAACGTGTCGACGGCGCCAATCACTTCTACAACCGCCACACCACGGAGATGGTCGAAATCATCGGCCATTGGCTGGAACGATTTCGAGATTAAAAGAATTGACCGCATAGAGCACAAAGGACACAAAGTGTGGGCGCGATACATCGCGCCCTCGGATCAGAGATGATTCTATTCAGCCGCAACGAGTGCAAATGTATCTTGCTTTAGTTTCCACTCCGTAGTCACGGGCATGATATAGCGTTCGAGTTATTGTGGAGCAAACGGCAATCCCAATCTTTAACTTAAGTGAACTTTGTGCTCTTTGTGGTTAGATCAATCCGAAAGGACTATTTGTTACAATGAAACGTACTCACTCCAAAGCACTCACCGCGATCCTCACCGCAGCCATTTATTCTATGTGGTCTCTTTCGGCCTTCGCCGCGGCCGCGCCGACCAAGATCGTCATCGGCTTTGCCGCCATGAACGCGCGTGTCGCGCCGCTTTGGATCACCGATGAGCAAGGGATCCTGGCAAAATACGGCCTGCAAGCCCAGCAAGTCTTTTTACGCGGCGCGCCGACCTTGGTCGCCGGCATGGCGTCGGGCGATATCAACTTCGGCCGCAGCGGCGGCAGCGCCACCCTCGCCGCAGTCGGCGCCGGTCATGACTTCAAGGTCATCGCCAGTTTTTCCAGCCGTAACAGCTACGATCTGATGGCCCGGCCCAACATCAAACGGGCCGAAGATCTGCGCGGCAAAAAAATTGCCGTCACCAGCATCGGCGGCACCTCCTGGATGGGCGTGATGTTCTGGCTCGAACACTTCGGCCTCGATCCCCAGCGCGACAACATTCAATTGCTGGTCGTCGGCGATCAGTTAGTGCAGATGCAAGCGGTGGAAACCGGCATCGCCGATGCCGCCGGCCTGGACGGTGTTTTCAGTAAGCAGCTGCGCGCCAAAGGCTTCAACCTGCTCGGCGAATATTCTGACTTGAAAGCCCCCATCGTCGGCCAAGCGATGGTGGTGCCGCAAACCTTTCTCACCCGCCATGGCGACATCGCCGAAAACTACCTGAAATCCGAAGTCGAAGCCTTGGCGTTTGCCATGGCGCCCAAAAACAAACCCACGGTGTTGAAGCTGCTCATGAAACGGCTCAGGACCGATGCCGCCGGCGCCGAGGAGGGCTACCAAGATCTCCTGCGCGGCGTCGACCGCAAACCATTCCCGTCCTTGGAAGGCATGCGTAACATTCAGAGAATTTTGAAACCACGTAATCCCAAATTGGGCGACGTTAAAGTGGAGAACGTCATCGACGACCGCATCATGCGCAAGCTCGACGAATCGGGTTTCATCGACCGCGCCTACGCCGCTCAGGGCGTCAGTTTGAAATGAGAGAATTGACCACAAAGTGCCAAGTGCGGCATGATAGCAACAAGATACGAAAGAATGTTTTCACCACGAAGGCACGAAGGACACGAAGGGATCGGATAAATAATTTTCCGAACTTCGTGTTCTTCGTGTCCTTCGTGGTGAGATCTGAATTCCAAAAGTTTGAATCTCGCGGAGGACACGCCATGAAACAAAACCATCCAACATGCGTCGTGATCTTCCTCGTCCTGTTCATCGGCCATTTCCTTTACACCCCACTCGGCTGCGATGCCGCAGCATCGAAGCTCGTGGTCGGCTACGCCGCAATGAGCGCGCGCGTGATGCCGCTGTGGATCGCCGAGGAGCAAGGCATCTTCAGCAAGTACGGCATCGACTCGGAGCAGATTTTCATCCGCGGCGCGCCCACCCTGGTTGCCGGACTCGCCTCGGGCGACATTCAGATCGGCAGCACCGGCGGCAGCGCGACCCTTGCGGCCATCGCCGCCGGCCATGATTTGAAGATGATCGCGGCATTTTCCAGCCGCAACACCTACGATCTCGTCACCCGTTCGTCGATCAAAAAAGCTGAGGAGTTGCGCGGCAAACGCTTCGGCGTCACCAGCATAGGCGGCACGGTGTGGATGGGCATCATGCTCTGGCTCGAACACTTCGGCCTCGACGACCAGCGCGATAAAATCCAAATCCAGGTGATCGGCGACCAGACGATCCAGATGCAAGCCTTGGAAAACGGAACAATCGACGCTGCGGTGCTCGACGGCGTTTTCAGCCGGCGCTTGAAGCAAAAAGGCTTCAACATCACCGGCGAATATGCCGAACTCAAGCAGCAGTACACCAGCCAGGCGATCGTCGTTCCGGGCAAGTATGTGCAGCAACGGCCCGAGATGTTGGAGAATCTTCTTAAAGCCCAGGTCGAGGCCATCGCCTTTTCACTGGCGCCGAAGAATAAGCCAACGGTCATCAAGACGTTCATGCGCCGGCTGCGTATCGACGCGGCGACGGCCGAGGAAGGTTACGCCGACCTGCACCGCGCCGTCGACCGCAAGCCCTACGCGTCCGCCGACGGCATGCGCAACGTGCAGCGGCTGATGGCTCTGCGCAACCCGAAAATCGCCGAGGTCAAGATCGACAACGTCATCGACAACCGAATCATCCGAAGGTTGGATGAAAATGGATTTATTGATAAAGCCTACGCAGCGCAGGGCACGAGCTCGAAGTAATAACGACGAACGAGCGCTCGTGTCGGGATATTACTCATTCCCCCTTTGGGAAAGGGGGACCAAGGGGGATTTGGTGACGCTGTGGAGGTTTTTTTCGCAGCAGATCGGTTATCTTCTCTGACGAAGGCATGACATGGAAACAAGAAAATCTCCCCTCGCCCCTCTTTTTCAAAGAGGGGTAACGGAGAACTTCCTACGTCACGAGTGGTTGAACTCAAATTGTCTCAACCGCATCGGCGGTGACCAGCCAAAATTTGCGGTTCTGGGTCAGAACAATAGAACGACCAATTTTTACGGAGAATAGTCAATGTTACACCGCCGCCAACCGATGACTGTAACCATCGTCGCTCTGGTCGTCGCGCAGATGTTCTGGAGTCTGCCGGCCTCCGGCGCCGCCGCCTCCAGCAAAATCATTCTCGGCTACGCCAGCCCGGGCCGCGCCCTGCCATTCTGGCTGGCGCAGGAACTTGGACTGTTCAAGAAGTACGGCGTCGACGTCGAATCGGTGTTCATTCGCGGCGCGCCGGTTCTTGTCGCCGGCCTGGCGTCGGGAGATGTCCAAGTCGGCAGCACCGGTGGCAGCGCGACTCTCGCTGCCGTCGCCGGCGGCCAGGACTTGAGAATCATCGCCACCTTCGGCAGCCGCAACAACTTCGACTTCATGTCGCAACCCAACATCAAGCGGCCCGAAGACCTGCGCGGCAAGCGCATCGGTCTCACCAGCATCGGCGGCACCACCTGGATGGCGTTGTTGCTCTGGCTCGAGCACTTCGGTCTCGATGTCCAGCGCGACAAGATTCAGCTCCAGGTGATGGGCGAACAGGCGGTCACCGTGCAGTCATTGGAAAACGGCGGGGTCAACGCGGCGGTCCTGGATGGTATCTATAGCCGGCGACTCAAACCCAAAGGATTTAACACCCTCGGCGAATACTCCGACCTGAAGCATCAATTCGTCAGCCAAGCCTTGGTGGTGCAGCGCAGCTTTTTGCAGCAACGCAGCGACACACTGGAAAACCTGCTGAAGGCCGAAATTGAAGCGGTAGCCTACATCTTAGCGCCCAAGAACAAACCGGTGGCAATCAAGACTTTGATGCGACGCATGAAAGTCGATGCCGCTGTCGCCGAAGAGGGCTATCTCGAGCTGCTGCGCGTCTTGGAACGCAAGCCGCTGCCGACGGTCGAAAGCCTGATTCATGTGCAGCGCTTGATGAAAGTGCAGAATCCCAAGATCGGCGAGGTCAAGCTCGACGATATCAACGACACCCGCTTGGTCAAGAAACTCGACGACAGCGGCTTCATCGATAAAGTCTTCGCAGCGCAGGGGTTAAGTTCGAAGCAATAGCGGCGCGGCAACGCCCGTGTCGGGAAATTATTCATCCCCCCTTTGAAAAAGATCATGGGGATTTGCCGGCGCTGTGGAGGGTTTCCCACCAGACCAGTTTTCGTCTCTGATTAAGAAGTCGCATGGTAACAAGAAAATCTCCCCCGCCCCTCTTTTTCAAAGAGGGGTAACGGATAACAGGCCGTCCCGCGAGCGGTTGTAGACTAATTATCTGAACTGCGCCGTTCGTGACCGATCGCAATTTATAAGTTGTCAAGGATTTACTAAACGATAATTCTGAGGCACAACCATAGGACGATCAATTTCGCTGGAGGATATCGGATGAAACACTGTCGCCAACTAACCGCCGTGCTTCTCATCGCTCTAAGCATGGCACAGTTACTTTGGACTCTGCCAGCCTTCGGCGCCGCCGCCTCCGGCAAAATTATTCTCGGCTACGCCGCGCCCGGCGCCCGCGCCCTGCCTTTCTGGGTGGCGCAGGACCTCGGACTGTTCAATAAATACGGCGTCGATGTCGAGCCGGTGTTCATCCGCGGCGCACCGATTCTCGTCGCCGGCCTGGCCTCGGGCGATATTCACGTCGGCAGCACCGGCGGCAGCGCGACCTTGGCGGCCGTCGCCGGCGGGCAAGATTTGAAGATCATTGCGACCTTCGGCAGCCGCAACACCTTCGACTTGATCAGCCAGCCCAACCTCAAGCGGCCCGAAGATCTGCGCGGCAAACGCATCGGTCTCACCAGTATTGGCGGCACCACTTGGATGGCGTTGTTGCTCTGGCTCGAACACTTCGGCCTTGACGTCCAGCGCGACAAAATGCAACTGCAGCCGACCGGCGAGCAGGCATTGACCGTCCAGGCGCTCGAAGCCGGCGTGGTCAACGCGGCGATCCTGGATGGCATTTTCTCAAGCCGGATCAAGCCCAAGGGCTTCAACGTCCTGGGTGAATTCTCAGAACTCAAGCACCAGTTCGTCAGCCAAGCGCTGGTCGTCCAACGCAGCCTGTTGCAGCAACGCGCCGACATGCTGGAAAACCTTTTGAAAGCAGAAATTGAAGGGCTCGCCTACGTTCTCGCGCCCAAGAACAAACCGGCCGTGATCAAAACCCTCATGCGCCGCATGAAAACCACCGCAGGACCGGCCGAGGAGGGCTATCTCGACCTGCTGCGCGGCATGGATCGCAAGCCCTTTCCGACGGTCGAAAGCCTGGTCCATGTGCAGCGCTTGATGAAAGCACAGAATCCCAAGATCGGCAGCGTGAACCTCGAAGAACTGAATGACGCGCGCTTGATCAAGAAGCTCGACGATAGCGGCTTCATCGACAAAGCTTTCGCGGCGCAGGGGATGAAGTAGGAAAACATCCGTTCAAGGTTCAAGGGTTCAAAAGTTCAAGATTGTGGACTGTCAGAAGACCAACCACTTGCAAAGGAGTCACCTTTCGATGATCAACTCAAATTACTTAGGATTAACCACTAAGCTTTTACGCACTGCGATATTCGGAGTTTCGCTTCTCTTCATTCACGCGAACATATACGCGGCCGCAGCGCCGACCAGACTGGTCATCGGTTACGCTTCGACGACGCCGCGGCTGATGCCGCTATGGATGGCGCGCGATCAGGGGTTCTTCGCCAAATACGGCATCGAGTCCGAACCGGTGCTGTTGCGCAGCGGCGCGACGTTGGTGACCGGCATGGCGTCGGGCGACATTCAGATCGGCCGCACCGCGGGTGCCGCGGTCTTGTCCGCGGTGGCCGCCGGCCATGACATCAAGATGCTAGCGACCTTCTCCAGCCGCAACTCCTACGACGTGGTGGTGCGCCCCAACATTAAACGGCCGGAAGACCTGCGTGGCAAGAAGCTCGCGATCAACAGTGTCGGCGGCGGCACCTGGATCGGCGCCATGCTTTGGCTCGAAACTTTCGGCCTCGACGTGCAGCGCGACCAGATCTTGCTGCAATCCATCGGCGATCAGGGAACACAATCTCAGGCCTTGGAGTCCGGCACTGTCGATTGCGTCTTTGTCGATAGCGTCTACAGCAAATTGTTAAAGCAAAAAGGCATGAACATCATCGCGGAATCACATGAAATGAAACAACCGCTGGTCAGCCAATCGACGATCATGCCGAATAATTTCCTGCGCCAGCATCCGGACATCGCCGAGGGTTATGTCAAAGGCGAGGTCGAAGGCATCGCCTTCGCCACCGCGCCGAAGAACAAACCGGCGGTGATCAAGATGCTCATGCGCCGCCTACGCGTCGACGCCAACACCGCCGAAGAAGGCTACACCGACATGCTGCGCGGCGTCGACCGCAAACCGTTTGCGTCCTTGGAAGGCATGCGTAACTTGCAACGGCTGCTCAAACCGCGCAATCCGAAGATCGCCGATGTCAAAGTCGATGATGTCGTCGACAACCGCATCATGCGCAAGCTGGAAGAAACCGGCTTCATCGACAAGACATTTGCCGCCCACGGCGCGAATTTTAAGTAGGAGCTATCAACGATCAGGTTTTAACTTTGATCTTTGCCCTGCCAACTGATAGCCGAGTGCTGACGGTTAACGGAGGTCGATACCTATGAAGAGTTCAAAGCAAATCGTTCTCGTCGTTGTCACTTTTCTCTTGTCGTTCGCGTACGGCGTTCATAATGCGCGCGCGGCGGCGGCCACGCAGGTCGTCGGCTACGCCGCCGTTACCGCGCGCGTCATGCCTCTGTGGCTCGCTAAAGAACAAGGCTTTTTTACCAAATACGGTATCGATGTTGAACCGGTGTTCATCCGCGGCGCACCGACTCTGGTTGCCGGGTTGGCCGCCGGCAGCTTGCAGATCGGCCGCACCGGGGGCAGCGCCATGCTGGCAGCGGTGGCGGCGGGGCATGATTTCAAACTCGTCGCCGCTTTCAATACGCGCAACACCTACGACCTGGTCGTCCGTCCCAACATCAAGCGCGCCGAAGACTTGCGCGGCAAAACCTTTGGCATCACCAGTATCGGCGGCACCAGTTGGATGGGCGTCATTCTCTGGCTGGAGCACCTCGGTCTCGATGAAAAGCGCGACAACATTCGTTTCCAAGTCATCGGCGACCAAGCCGTGCAAGTACAATGCATAGAGAGCGGCCTATGCGACGCCATTGCCGTCGACGGCGTCTATACCAAAATGGCTAAGAGCCGAGGGATGAGCGTGCTCGGTGAATACACCCAACTCAAGTCTCTGTTAATCGGACAATCGATGGTGGTGCCGAACGCGATGCTGCAACAGCGCTCGGATGTCGCCGAAGCCTATCTGAAGGGCGAGATCGAAGCTCTGGTCTTTTCCCTGGCGCCGAAAAACAAACCGGTGGTGCTCAAGACCTTGTCGAAGTGGCTCAAGGTCGACGCCTCAGGCGCCGAGGACGCCTATCTAGATCTTGTCCGCGGCGTCGATAGAAAACCCTTCGCGTCCCTCGAAGGGTTACGCAACGCCCAACGGCTGTTAAGAACCCGCAACCCAAAAGTCGGCGAAGTGAAAGCGGAAGACGTTATCGACAGCCGCTTGATGAAAAAACTCGACGATAGTGGCTTCATCGACAAGCTGTATGCGAGCTACGGCGCGAGCCTGAAATAAGGCTGAAGGAGGAAGGATGAGGGATGAACCCGGACTTTCTCCGGACCAACTTCGTCGTTTCATCTTGTCCTTCAATAGTTTCTAAACTATTTGCCTATGAAGTTCTGTAAGAGAGATAGAGTCATGTTTCAGTCCAGCAATTAATCTCTCTCTGATTAGGACAACGACAAACTGCGGCTGTCATTTCGAGCGCAGCGAGAAATCTTTCCCAGGTGGCGAACTGCGGTCACAATCAAACTGCACACATACTTGAGCGTAACAAGCCTTGACTGACTGAGTTTTATTGTACTAAGTCTGGTTCGATCGACGCTAGAACCAAACCTGAGTTTGTTTACAGAAGCATTGCTTGACCAGCGAAAGGAACTCTTATGGCAATCATCGATTTCGACTCCCACCTGCGCGACGGCTGGCTGCTCGATGAGATTTATCAGTTGCCCGAACCGTTCGCGAAATTTTCGCCGCGCCGGATCGGCGACGGTAAGTTCTTTTATTCGAAGTTCGAGCACAATCTGTCGCCCATGGAAGACCCGGTGGCCAACGCCAATTTTAAGAAGCCTGTCACGCACCAGGTGTTTTACAACCCCGAAGCCAACGCGCGCGGCAATGAAGTCATGCGCTGGCAACAGGGCGGCTACGACATGGAGTATCGCTTGAAAGACAACGCCCGCGAAGGCGTCGACTTTCAGCTGATTTTTCCAACTTCGATTGAAATTCCCTCGCAAAACCCCGGTCCCTTGGGCGCCGCCGTGGCGCGCGCTTATAACAACTGGGCACATAAGTTGGTCGCCGGCCATCGCGACAAACTGTCACCCGTCGCGATGATCCCAGCCGGCTGTCCTGAGGAGATGGCCAACGAGCTGCGCCATTGCGTCAATACGCTCGGCTGCAAAGCCGCCCACCTGGTCAGCTATACGTTGGATAAACAGATGGACGATCCAGCGTTCTTTCCGTTTTACCAAGCGGCGCAGGAGCTCGACATCCCGCTGTTCTGCCACCCGAGCACCTTGGGCGCGCCCGGCACGCTGATCAACCGTCAGACCCATTTCTTCCCGATGCATATCCTCGGCCGGCCGCTCAACTGCGTCGCGCCGCTGGTCGCCACGGTGTTGGGCGGCGTGTTCGAGAAATTCCCGCGCCTGAAAGTCGTCTTCTTCGAAGTCACCGCGGAGTTCTTGGTTTTCTGGATGCACCGCATGGACGACGACTATGAAGTCATCAAGGACGCCGGCATGTGCCCGCAACTGAGCATGCTGCCGTCGGAGTATGTCACGCGCAACTGCTACATCACCTGCGAAGCCGACGAAAAGTGGCTGCCCTTGGCGTTGTCGGAAGTCGGCGAAACCCATGTCGTGGTGGCAACGGATTACCCGCACTTCGACTCGACGTTCCCCAAGACCGTCAGCGGCATCCGCGACCGCGTGGATATATCCCCGAAGCAGAAGAAATTGATCCTCGAAGACAACGCGCTCAACCTCCTGCGCATGTAACTATACGGAATGTTCACCACGAAGAACACGAAGTGCACGAAGGCAGAGCCAAGGGGGAACATATATTTAACCGCAAAGGGCGCAAACCAGACGGGTGCAGCATGCTGCGCCTCTACGAATCTCATTTCCCTTTTGCGTTCTTTGCGCTCTTTGCGGTTAATCAATCCGATTCAGTATCTGCCTACTTCGTGTCCTTCGTGCTCTTCGTGGTGAAAGCGTCTTTCAAGGAGAACCTCGATGATTCACCAAACCGCGGTCTTGGTATTCTCCAGCCTGCTCATTTCATCCGCAGCCTTCGCCCAGGATGCCAAGCTCGTCGAAGCCGCCAAAAAAGAATCCGGGGCGATCATCGCCTACGGCTCGATGGAATCCAACACCGCCGAACCGATCATCGAAGCGTTTCAGAAAAAGACCGGGCTCAAAGTCGAGTACTGGCGCGCATCGGCGACCAAGGCGATGGATCGCGCGCTCACCGAAATGCGCGCCGGCAAGCATCTGTTCGATGTCATGATCAATAACAGCGGCGCGACGACGGTCCTGCACAAAGAAGGCGTCTTCGCCAAATATAACTCGCCGGCCGCTGCTGCTTTTCCCAAAGATGTCATCGACGCGAATCTCGGAATTTCCTACCGGCACGCGCCCATCGGCATCTTCTACAACAAGGGTATGCTCAAACCCGCTGACGCGCCCAAAACGCTCGAAGATTTATTGAATCCGAAGTATCGCGGCAAATTCGTCATGCCCGATCCAACCCAGCATACGACGACCCTGCAATGGGTCGCCAGCCTGTACAAAATCATGGGCAAAGAAAGGGCTGACAAATTTATCCGCGATCTCGGCGCCACCAAACCATTGCTCGTGGAATCATTCTCGCCGTCCGCCGAACGGGTCGCCACCGGCGAAACGCCGATCGCCATATCGCTAATCCGCAATGTCATTACCTATGGTGAAAAGGGCGCGCCGGTCGATTACGTGCGCCTGGGAAAATTCTTGACCATCGGGCAATACCTGAGCTTAAGCCAAAAGGCGCCGCGGCCCAACGGCGGTAAAGCCCTCATGGATTTTTTTCTCGGCGAAGAGAGCGCCCGCATTCTCGCCAAAGCGGGAGAATTCGTCACCCGCAAAGGCATCTACCCGCCGGTGCCCGACGCCGACAAAATCCAGGGCGTCGAGATGGACGACTTCGACGCCAAAGAGTTCAAGGAAAAGAGCCAGGAGTTTCAGAAGATCTTTTTGAAGTGATCAGAGAAACGTAAAACCTTCAGGGAGGATCGAAATGAATGCACCACTCAAAGTCAGCGGCCTTGACCACGTCGTCTTTCACGTCAAGGATCTCCCGCGCGCGCGGAAATTCTACGTCGAGTTTCTCGGCATGGAAGTCGATCACGAAAGAGATTGGCAGTGTTTTTTGAAATGCGGCAACCAGGGTGTCGCGCTCTTCGAGGTCGAAGACAATGAAGATGTCCACGCCGGCAGCGAGGTCAATCACATGGCGCTGCGCTTGGCCGATGGCGACTTCGCGCGCGTCAAAGCGATCCTGGAGGACGCCGGCATCGCCGTCCACGGCCGCGCCAACGATCCCCACTGCATCTACTTCAAAGATCCCGACGGCCACCAATTGCAGCTGTTGATGCCGAGCGAATAAGCGAATTTGCTGTCGAGCAAGTCGATTAGCGTCGATTTGCCCTGGCTAGGCACTGTGCAAACTCGGCGCCGGTTACATGAAGTTGAATTTGCCTAGGCGCATGTCAGTGATTCGGCCATCAGCACTTAATAACCCGGTTCGAAGGTTTCCGTCTATTCAGGGCTAGGTCCGCCTGTCCGCCCGAGCAACGATTTTCTTTTAGGGCGCTACCGCGATCAACAATGTCTGGCACTATCAGCAATCACTCTTACCTGAGAATATGAAACACAGTGCTCATGCGCACCAACCCCGTCACCCGCCCTTGATTTCGCAGGCGCAAAGCCCGAACCTGAGCGCATGACCCGACGGTCCGATGCTCTCACCGTAGCTCTGACTGGGCAGCTGCCGTTCATCCTTGTTGTCGCCACAGTCCTCGCATTCATTGCTTCGTTCCTGATCCTACGCCTTTATCGCCGCCGCGTGATCAAATCGATGCGCCAGCGCAGCACGAGCGAATTGCTTGTAACCAAAGGGTATCTCCCGCCCGAGCCGGAGCATAAACCGAATGTTGCGCCGCTGAGTTTCAACTTCGTCGATCGGGATACCACCGGAGGCCCTAGCGAAGCCAAAAAACTATTTCGCAGCGCCCGTCGCCGTCGTTGGCTCACCGCATTGGTTCATAGCGTTGCCGGCGCTTGCTTCGCGGCGACGATGACCGCGGCATTCTTGTCCGCCGGCAAGATGGATTTTTCGCCGTTCCGCTTCGCCTTTCTGACCTGGATCAATATCTGGCCGGCGCTCATGGCAATCGACCTGATCGTCGGCCCGTCGCGCCGCAGCAGGTTGTTCGGTTTGTTGGGCTACTTCGCGATGGGTGCGGCGATCGCCACAGTCGTGTTAGTCAAGAATCCGGGGCTGCCGATCGGCCAATTGCTTTATCTCTGGCTCGACAATAACGCCGTTCCCACGCTCTTGCTGCTGATTTTTCTCAATCGCCGCATTCGCGCCGTGGGTCCGTTGCTGTTGGTGTTCATGACCCTCGGCGTCGCCGGCGCGACGCTCACGACGAGCTTTGCCGGCAACAATCCAAAGTTGCTCAAAGCGATCAGCGAGTTTAGTTTTGCCATCGGCCTGGGCGCCACCGGCATGATCATCGGGCTGCATGCGATCGGCTTCGCCGCCTGCGCCATCGTCGGTTGGTTGATTTTGGAATTGCTGCGCCAGCTCTACGAAAGCAAGAGGATCAGCGAGCAATCGATCAACGTCGACGCCATGTGGCTGCTGTTTGGCATAATCAATTCCATCGGCTTGGTGTTTGAAGGTTACAGATGGATCGCCAGCGGTTTCGTCGCGTTTGCGCTCTATAAACTCGTCGCTGCCGGTCTGTTCAAGCTTTCCGGAGTCTCCCGGCGCGCGAACCGGAACGGCCAGCGGCTGCTCTTGCTTCGAGTCTTCGCGCTCGGGCAACGCAGCGAGAAGCTCTACGACACCCTGGGCAAATCCTGGCGCAACGTCGGCAGTATCCAAATGATCGCCGGACCGGACCTGGCGACTACGACCATCGAGCCCCATGAATTTCTCGATTTCGTCAGCGGCAAGCTCGACCGCCGCTTTATCGATAACGGCCGCACCCTCGACTTACGCGTCGGCCAGATGGATTTGGCGCCCGATCGCGAAGGGCAATTTCGCGTGATCGAATTTTTCTGTCATGACGACACTTGGAAAATGACTCTGGCGCGCTTGGCCGACGAAAGCGATGCGGTGCTGATGGATTTGCGCGGCTTCTCTCCGGCCAACGCCGGCTGCGTCTTCGAGATCCACGAGATTTTCAACGTCGTACCGCTGGCGCGCGCGGTATTCGCCATCGACGGCAGCACCGATCAAGCGTTCATGCGCCAGACGATGGAGGATGCCTGGCGTCAAGTGAGAGACCGCTCGCCCAATCACCGGCTCGCTGCCGGAAAGATCGCGCTCGTCCAACTGACCGACACCGGCGGCGACAGCATGCAAGATTTGTTGTATGCGCTTTGCGGCGCCGTAACCGCAGGGGCGACCGACCCGTCGCCACTATCGCAGGAAATAACCCGTAGAGACTTTTAGGCCGAGTCGTCAGTGACGGTTGTGACCGAAGGTCTTGTCGTAGTCCCGCTGGAGTTCTTTAGGAATGAAATCTTCTTCGAGCTGCATGATTTTTTTCGCCGGCAGGATCGGATCTTGAGTGCGCGGCACCATGCCGTACCTCGACGCTTGGGCTTTCTTGTTCCATTCGTCGAGCACCACCGGGCCGCGTTCCTTTAACTCGTGTAATACTTCCCAAGTCGATTGCAATCCGTTGGCGGTGGTTAAGCTCGGATACAAGACCGCCGAGACGCCGAGCTTTTGAAATTCATCGAAGGTCGGCGAAGGCTTCGGGCCGTAATACGGCGCAATCACCGGCACGGGAATGCGCCGGCACGCCTCGGCAATTTGATCGCGATCGGTCATGGTATTCATCCACACCGCGTCGACGCCGGCATCTTTCGCGTAGGCGATGCCGCGGCGCACCGCATCTTCGAAGGTGCCGCCGTCGGAGCCGACTGAATCGCAACGCGCGCAGACGACAAAATCGGCGTCCAGCTCTTTTTTCGCCGCCACCGCCGCTCGGTATTTTCCCACCGCTTCTTCGACCGAGATCAAACGCCGCCCCGCTAGGGTCCCGGATTTCTTCGGCGCCTCTTGATCCTCGATATGCAAGCCGGCGGCGCCGGCGCGGATATAGGCTTGCACGGTGTAGTATACATTCACCGCATTGCCGTAGCCGGTGTCGGCATCGGCAAACACCGGAATGTCGGTGACGTTGGTGATGCGCCGCACCGATTCGACCATTTCGTTGAGTCCGAGCAATCCGACATCGGGATAACCGTAGACATAAGCCGCCACCTGGGAGCCCGACATGAAGAACGCTTCGTAGCCGAGGATCTCCGACATGCGGGCGTGCAACGGACTAAATCCGCCGGACATCACTAGCAGCTCGGGCCGGGCCAGCAGTTCTTGTAAGCGCGTCGTCGATTGGGTCTTCATAGTGGTTTTCCATTATCACATCGCTCACCGGGGAGAAACGCTTACGGGCAATTTCATCGAGGGGGGGAAGAGAACGCGGGTGATCTAGGCAGTCAAACATTCCACAGTACAGCTTTTGCCAAGCTGGACAAAAGTGTTTGTTGTTTCGCCCGCAATAAGCCCATCGATGGCGGTTTTTTGCAGCCTGACACCGTGTCCGTGATGGCCTTGTTGTTGCTCCAATGTCGCTTGGAAGTCCAGGAATCTAATCAGCGTCAGAGAGGTACTCTCGGGTTGCGCTCCATGGCCGATAATTCCCTCAGTTACGCTAGTGAGGACAGCGGGATCGTTCATCCCGACACCGACGATGATCGATCACGGAACTCGGCAGTCGAGAAAATCCCAGTGAGACAAATCGACAGCGCCACGGAGACGCTTTCGCCAAGACCTTCAACCGCACCGAACATTTGCAATGAAATTCTCGCCCGCGCGCAACTCGGCGAACCGTTGTCGGATCGCGACCGGGAGGCGCTCAGAAAGGAGTGTCAGTCATGAAACCCAAGGATGCCGTTTCGCGAAGCCTTAGAGCACTAACCGGTGCCGTTTTGATCGCGTCGCTCGGCAGTTGCACAACCACAACCGAGCCCGCTCCGGCGCCGGTGCCACCACCGCCAACCGTCGAAGCAGACGCGCCGGTGGCGCCCACACCACCCGAGGCCGCAGCGGTCGCGCGCCCCTTCGAAGAGGCGTTGAACAGCGCTGCCAACACCCTCTTCGGTCAAATCCGTTCATCCACGAACAGCGAAAAACAACTGTTGGTTATCGATCCGCTGATCGACGGCGTCTCGGGCATGCAGACCATCGCGACAAGAACCATGGAATCGCGCATCGCCGAGTTAGTCCGCGGCAGTTATCTGCAATTCGACTTGCAGCCGTTCTCCGCCGCTATGGTGCGCCGGTCGCCGAAAGTTTTGGTCGGCACCTTTACACCGGTGAACAACGAGGGCCAAACCAACGGTACCAGGGAGGCGTACCGTATCTGCCTGGTGCTGGCGGACTTGAAGTCGGGCACCGTGGTGGCCAAGGGTAGCGCCCGCGCGCAAATGCCCGGCGTCGATCACTCGCCGACGCAATACTTCCAAGACAGCCCGGCGTGGATGAAAGAGGGAGCGACCGAGGGCTATATAAATACTTGCCAAACCAGCAAGCCGGGGGATGCGATTCAACCCGCATACCTCGATAGCATTCTCGCTGGGACTTTGATCAGCGAGGCGATCACTGCTTACGATGCTGGCCGTTACGCCGATGCTCTCGAGCGCTATTCCAGTGCGCTGGAGTTGCCCGCAGGCCATCAGCTGCGGGTCTTCAACGGCGTCTACCTGGCCAATTTGAAACTCGGCCGACAAGCCGCGGCCAAAGACGCGTTTAGCCAGATCGTCGATTATGGCTTGGCAAAGAACCGTCTTGCGGTGAAATTTCTTTTTAAGCCCGGCACCACGGCGTTCATTCCCGACAAGCAAGTAACCGCGCATTACCCGATGTGGGTGAAGGAGATCGCTCGCCGCGCCGACCAAACCAAGAGTTGCCTGCAAGTGGTCGGCCATACCAGCCGATCGGGCGCCGAACCGCTTAACCAACGGCTGTCCGAATTGCGCGCCGAATACATCAAAAAACGACTCGAAGGAGAAGTGCCGCCTTTAGCTAAGCGTATCACTGCCCAGGGCGTCGGCTCGCGCGACAACCTCGTCGGCACCGGCAAAGACGACATGTCCGATGCCTTGGATCGCCGCGTGGTTTTTCAAGTGACCGCTTGCGGCGGCGGCTCACAGTACTATTGACCGCCACGAAGCGGCGTCGCGCCACGTACGTTCAACTCTCAACGCCCTGACGCAGCTAACGCGTCGGGGCGTATTCGTTTGCGCCATCTCCAGCCAAGAATTTCTGCTTGACGCTCACGCTTACCATCGACTAAGTTTTCACCGACCACTCAGTTCGGCGGCAACTTCCAACGACACTCGTGCACGAGAATAAGCGCGAGCAAGCAGGAGAAATAAATGGCATTGACTCGACCAGCCGGCATAAGGCGTTTCGTGCTCGCGACCGCGTTGATCTTCCTCTTGGGTAACGGCGAACGCGCCGGCGCCGCGGATAAAGTTAGAATCAGCTACACATCCCCCGGCCCGCAGCACGGCATCCTGTGGATCGCCGACGTCAGCGGCCTGTTCAAGAGGAATAACATCGACATCGAAGTCATCTACATGCCCGGCAATATTTCCGCGCCGTCGTTGATGGCCGGAGAGGTGCAGTTTGGTCAGATGACCGGCGCGTTGATGTCGCCGGTGCGCTTGCAAGGCGGCGATCCGGTGATGCTGGTGAGCATTCAAGAACTGCTCGACGACCGTTTGATGGCCCGGCCTAACATAACCAAGCCGGAGGAACTCAAGGGCAAACGCATCGCGATTTCTCGCTTCGGCGCAGCATCTCATATGCGGGTGCTCAATATGCTGCCCCGCTTCGGTCTCAGCGAGAAAGACGTGACGTTTTTGCAGATCGGCGACACTCCAGCACGGATCATTGCCATGGTCGGCAACTCCGCAGATGCTTCAAGCTTCTCGCCGCCCGATCATTTAGCCCCGCAACTCACCGGCATGAGAACTTTGCTCAATATGGCGGAGTTGAATATTTTTTATCAAGGCACGGGATTAGTCGCGACCCAGCGCTATATCGCCAAGAACCGCGACATCGTCAGACGCATGGTGAAGTCCTACATCGAGGCGATCCATATCGTGAGAACTAACTCCGAAGAAACCAAGCGTGCGTTCGTGAAATATCGAAAGACCAAGGACCCGAAGCAACTCGAGGATGCCTACCAAACCTTGCGGGAAACCGTGAAAGCCAAACCCTACCCCAACTTGGAAGCCTTCAAGACCATTTTCAAAGACGTCAGCGACCGCATCCCGGCAGCAAAAACCGCGAACCCCAAAGAATTCGTCGACACGAGTTTTCTCGAGGAGCTGGACAAATCAGGCTACATCGACGGGCTATACCGATAGCGGGAAACAGAATTGGAGTAAGGGAGTGTTGGAGTGTTGGGAACGAAATCCCAGCAACCCACTCCTCCATTACTCCAACACTCCATTCTGCTAGTCGGTTCCGAGCAATTTTTTCATCCGGGCGATGATGTCGGGCGGCTGGCTCATGACCTCTTTGACGAGTCTTTCCAGTTCCTCTCCGGTCACCGGGTCGAGATCGAAGCTCCGCTTGTCAAGATCGGCGAGGAATTCCTTGTCTTCCACAGTTTTGTTGAACGCTTCACGCAACATTTTCACGCGCTCGGCGGGGATGCCCGGCGTGCCGAGCATGGGGCGGCCCAAAGTACCGGACGCCAACATCACACTGGCCAGGCGGCGCGATGCTTCAGGGGTCTTGTACTTGTCCATCAGCTCCCAAACCGTCGGCGTATCGCCCATTTTGCGGTCACGCTTTTTGCCGGTTTGAATAATATTGCGAACGAAACCCTTCTTGCGCCAGGTATGATAGGGTTCCCGCGATAAGAACGCTTCGATGGTAAATGCGCGGCAATGAATCTCGCCGCGTTCAACCGCCAGATCGATCTCAGGACCGCCCGGATAGCCTTGCACGAGATTAAATTTGGTGCCGATTAGCTCCTCGAAAAGCTTCGGCAGATAGTACGCCGAGTCCGATGTTCCTTGCGCGCCACAGCGTGGCGGTTCCTTGGCGTTGCGCACATCTTCGATGGTCTTGTACGGCGTGTCGGCGCGCATGTACATCTGCGATTCGCCCTGCACCGGCGAGCCGATCCAAACGAACTTCGCCCAATCGTACTGCGCCTCCTTGCGGCCGACGAGTTGATCGAAATAAAGCGTCGGCACGATCGAACCGATGAGCGTCAAGCCGTCCGGTTTGCTTTTGTTGTAAACATAGTTCGCCGCGATCATATGCCCGGCGCCGGGCATGTTTTGCACGATCATGTCGGGCTTGCCGGGAATATGCTTGCCCATGTGCTGAGCCAACAAGCGCGACCACTGATCGTACAGCGCGCCGGCTGTCGTCCCAGCGATCACGGTAATCGTCTTGCCTTTGTAGAAGTCGGCTTGCGCGTGCAACGTTTGTCCCCAAAGCAGAATTCCAACTAGCGCGAGCAGCGCCGCCATGGTTCGAAATGACTTCATAAAAACTCTCCTTGTGATCGAACTAGCATTGAATTGATTAGTGAAGATAATCAGTTTCTCTAAGAATTGGAAGCCTTTAACGGCATCGCATGGCGCCAATGAAGTGGCTGACCGAAAAACTATCACGAGATAGTTGGCGCGCTAAGCCGCCGCGACCACGGCCGACTCGAAGATCTCGACGGCGGTGGCGATCTGCTCTTGAGTCACGATCAGCGGCGGGCAGAAGCGCAGCGTGCTTTCACCGCAGCTCAACAGCAGCAAACCTTTTTCAAAGGATTTTTGCATGACGCGGTCGCGGAATGTTCCATCCGGATTATGGTCGGCATCTTCGAAATCGACGCCGATCATCAATCCCAACCCGCGCACATCGCCGATCGCTTTATGGCTCAGCTTCAACGCCATGAGTCTGTCCTTGAGGACTGGGCCGACTGCGGCGGCGTTTTTAATCAAGCCTTCTTCCAATAACTCGATCGTCGCCAAGGCCGCGGCACAAGCCACCGGATTGCCGCCGTAGGTACTGCCATGGGTGCTGTCTTTCCAGGTGCTGATCTCGTCGCGGGCAATCATGGCGCCTAGCGGCATACCGCTGGCGATGCCTTTGGCGGTGCAGAGAATGTCCGGCTCGATGCCCCAATGTTCGCAGGCGAACATTTTGCCGGTGCGGCCGAAGCCCGATTGAATTTCATCGGCAACCAATAAAATTCCATACTTGCGGCAAAGTTCCTGTAACATCGGCAGATACTCCGCCGGCGGCACGATGTAGCCGCCTTCGCCCTGAACCGGTTCGACGAAGAGCGCCGCCACCTCTTCCGGCCGGACGTCATGGCGAAAGATCACCTTCTCCAGAACGTTGACGCATTCGATACCGCAGGAACCATAGGTCAATTGATAAGGACAACGGTGGCAGAACCCATAGGGCACATGATGCACGCCGGGGATGAGCGGCCCGAAGTGGGCGCGATGCAACGCCCGGCTCGCGGTGAGCGATAAAGCGCCCATGGAGCGGCCGTGAAAGGCGCCGTAAAAAGCGATGACATGCTGGCGTTTCGTGTGATAGCGGGCGAGCTTGAAGGCCGCCTCGACAGTCTCCGTGCCGGAGTTGGTGAAGAACACCTTTTTGCCGCCCTTGCCGGGCGCGATACGCGCCAGCTTCTCGGCCAGCTCGACCATCGGCTCGTAGTAAAAATCACTGCCGCAAATATGGAGAAACTTGCGTGCCTGCTCTTCGATCGCTTTAACCACTCTCGGGTGCGCGTGGCCAGTATTGGCGACGGCAATTCCGGCCATGAAGTCGAGAAATAAATTACCGTCGACATCTTCGATCACACAGCCGCGCCCTTCCTTGACCACCAAGGGATAGACACGGCCGTAGGCCGGCGCGGTGCATTTCTCGTCGCGCTCGACGATCGCTCTAGCCTTGGGACCGGGAAGCGGTGTTTTGATATGGGGGATTTTCATTAATTCTCCTGGATGACGCAGCATGCTGCGCCCCTGCCACTATTCGGCGTTATCGATCTGTGCTTTCTGCAGTTTGCCCGAGTAGTCGACATAGATAGATTTCCACTCGGTGAATATATCGTAGACGGTCGTGCCGGCCTCGCGATGGCCGTTGCCGGTGTCTTTGACGCCGCCGAAGGGCAAGTGAACTTCGGCGCCAATAGTCGGGCCGTTGATATACGTAATCCCCGCCTCGATATCGCGCATGGCGCGGAAAGCGCGCGTCACATCGTTGGTGTAAATCGAACTGGAAAGTCCGTAAGCCGTGCCATTGAGTACGGCGATCGCCTCATCGAAACTGGCGATTTCAATGATCGATAGCACCGGGCCGAAGATTTCTTCCTGAGCGATACGCATATTCGGTTTGACCCGATCAAAGATCGTCGGTTGAAAGAAGATTCCATTGGCGCAAGCGCCGCTATCGTGAATCGCCCCGCCGGTGAGCAAGCGTGCGCCCTCTTGCTTGCCGATTTCAATATAGCGAAGAACTTTTTCCCGCGCCGCTTGATTGATCAGCGGCCCCATCTCATTGCTCTCATCGAGCCCGTCGCCGATCTTGATCCTCTCCGCACGCGCCACCAAGGCATCGGTAACCCTCTCGGACACGTCGCGATGGACGATCAGTCGGCTGGTCGCCGTGCAGCGCTGGCCGGTGGTGCCGAAGGCGCCCCATAGCGCGCCTTCGACGGCCAATTCGACATCGGCATCTTCCATGACGATCTGCCCGTTCTTACCGCCGAGCTCCAACGACACGCGTTTGAGATTCCGGCCGCACTCAGAAGCAATCTCGCGGCCGACGGCCGCCGACCCGGTGAACGAAACCAACTGCACGCCTTTGTGGCGCACCAACGCCGCGCCGACTTCTTCGCCGCGGCCGTGAATCAGGTTAACGACGCCCGGTGGCACGCCGGCTTCATTGAGGATCTCGACGAAGCGAGTTGCCGTGTGCGGCGTGTCCTCCGCCGGTTTAAGAATCACGGTATTGCCGCAAATCAGCGCGGGGAATAGTTTCCAGGTTGGAATCGCCAACGGAAAATTCCAAGGCGTGATCAGCGCGCACACGCCGATGGGCGCTCGCACTGACATGGCAAATTTATCGGGTAGCTCCGCCGGCGTGGTCTCACCAAACAGCCGCCGCCCCTCCCCGGCATTGAGAAACGCACAGTCGATGCCTTCCTGGACATCGCCGCGGGTTTCTTTCAGTACTTTTCCCATCTCACGGGTTTCGATGCGGGCGAGTTCTTCTTTGGATTTTTTTAACAGCTCGCCGACACGGTAAAGGATCTCGCCGCGCTTGGGCGCCGGCACCAGGCGCCAAACAGCAAAGGCTTTCTTCGCAGCAGCAACCGCGGCTTCGACATCGGCGGCTCCCGAGGCGGGAAACAATCCGATCAGGTCATCGGTATTGGCGGGATTACGGTTTTCTAAAGTCTTCCCCGACTTGGCCGCACGCCACTCACCGTCGATATAATTCAAAAGCTCAGCCATAATTGTTCTCCAACACCAGTCCTTACCCGGCAATTGGTTCCTTTTGGATTTACCCCATGCATTTTAAAGGGCCGTCTTATTGAACACAACTAAAAGTTCAAGTTAATGAAGATCGGCTATTGATCTTACAGCAAATCGGGCATCAATTTGTTGCGATAGATTTTTCAATCAGATAACTTCATGGCGCTATTTTGGCTATGGCATAGTGATATCTTTCGGTAACAAACAAGAAGGAGAACTATCATGAAACGAAGTGGGATTTTGAGCTTGATAATGGCGCTCATTGCCATTGGCGGTGCGCCGGCCCAGGCTGAGGATTTTTATAAAGGCAAAACAATTCGGTTGGTTGTCGGCTTCTCGGCCGGCGGCGGCTTCGACACTTACGCCCGCGCCTTGGCCCGCCATATGAGCAAGCAAATACCCGGCAACCCAAGCATCGTGGTCGAAAACATGACCGGCGCCGGCAGTTTGATCGCGGCTAATCATGTTTACAAAGTCGCCAAACCCGACGGCTTGACTATCGGCCACTTCATCGGCGGTCTATTTTTAGGCCAGGTGCTTGGCCAGCCCGGCATTGAGTTCGATGCCCGCAAGTTCGAGTTTATCGGCGCACCGATCAGCGATCATGTGGTCTGCGCCATGACCAAAGCCAGCGGCATTACGAGCATCGAAAAATGGTTCGCCGCGAAGTCACCGGTCAAAATGGGCGGCATCGCCCCTGGCACGTCCACTCCGGACAACGCCACGCGAATCTTGAAAGTGGCTCTCGGCCTCCCGATACAACTGGTCACAGGTTATAAAGGCACCGCGGATGTGCGCTTGGCCGCCGAGAGCGGTGAAATCGCCGGTGGCTGCTGGGGTTGGGATTCCGTCAGCGTCACTTGGCGCAAGGCCCTCGATACCGGCGATGCTGTGGTCATTTTGCAGACCAACCGCCGCACCCACCCAGACCTTGCCAATGTGCCCCAGGCGATCAAGTTCGCCAAGACCGAAGAGGCTCGAAAAATGATCGAGGTCGGCATACATGGCGACAGCGATATCGTCCGCACTTACACCCTGCCGCCCGGCACGCCGAAGGATCGCGTGCAGCTTTTGCGCAAAGCTTTCGACGCCACACTTAAAGACGGCGAATTTCTCGCCGACGCCAAGAAGTCACGGCTCAATGTTGAGCCGATTCCAGTGGACGACATCGAGAGAGACATCGCCGGACTGTTCAAATTAGACCCAGCTTTAATCACCAAGCTGAAAGATGTTCTTTACAATTAACCCTAACATTGATAATGACCGTCGAACATTCGGCGGTAGTTCGAGGAGGGTTTAGCTTTTCCATGGACATGTTGCATGCTCTGATCTCGGGCTTTTTGCAGTGCTTCAACCTGTCGACCTTCAATCTCATGATGGTCGGCATCGCCATCGGATTCGTCGTCGGCATCCTTCCCGGACTCGGCGGACCGACTGCGATGGCGTTGATGCTGCCGTTCGTTTTCAAAATGAGCGCCGTCGAAGCGTTTGCCTTCTTGCTCGGCATGACCGCGGTCACGGCGACCACCGGCGACATCACGTCGGTATTGTTCGGCGTGCCCGGCGAACCGACGACGGCATCAACTATTGTCGACGGCCATGCCATGGCACGCAACGGCGAGACGGGACGCGCGCTTGGCGCGGTGTTGATGAGTTCATTGGTTGGCGCCATCTTTGCCGGCGTCGCCCTCGGCGCAGCCATACCGGTCATCCGACCGCTGGTGCTGTCCTTTGGCTCGCCGGAATTTTTCATGCTCTCGTTGCTAGGCATATCTTTCGTCGCCTCGTTAAGCGGAGAAGATCCGCTCAAGGGCATCGTAGCTGGCGGCATTGGCCTCATGCTCGCGACCATCGGTTTGGATCCTATCTCGGGGATTCAGCGCTACACTTTCGGTCAATTGTTTCTTTGGGATGGCATCGGCTTGGTGCCCATCACCATCGGCTTCTACGCGATTCCGGAAACCATTGAGCTGGCAGTCCTCGGCACCAGCATTTCCAAAAAAGAAGTTGGTGAATTTGGCGGTGTCATGGAGGGCGTTAAAGATACGTTCCGCCATTTTTGGCTGGTCATGCGCTGCAGCGCACTCGGCACGGTCACGGCGATAATTCCAGGTATGGGCGCGGCAACGACGCAGTGGCTGGCTTATGCCCACGCCGTGCAGAGCTCGCCGGATAAGGAACGCTTCGGCAAAGGCGATGTGCGCGGCGTGTTGGGACCAGGCGCGGCAAATAATTCGACTCTCGGTGGCAGCCTGATCACGACCATCGCGTTCGGCGTGCCCGCCAGCGTCATTATGGCGATCCTGCTCGGCGCCTTTATCATCCAGGGCATCGTGCCCGGACCGGATATGTTGATCCCTCCGCCCAAGGGCAAGCTAGATCTAACCTACTCCTTTGTCTGGGTCATCATCATTTCCAACATCATCACCGTTGGTATTTGTTTTCTCTTCCTGAAACCTTTGGCGAAAGTCACCCAGGTGCGCGGCGGCATCATCATTCCGATCATTCTAGTACTGATTTATCTCGGCGCCTTCGCCGAAAAGAACGCCTTCGAGGATATGGTCATTGTGCTTTTCTTCGGCGCCCTTGGTTGGATCATGGAAAAATTGGAATGGCCGCGGCCGCCGGTTCTCCTGGGATTGGTCTTGGGACCGCTGGCCGAAAACCGCTTGTTCCTGTCAACCGACAACTATGGCCTTGCATGGATGCACCGACCGGGCGTTATCGGCATATTCCTGTTGACGCTTGTCGGAATCTTTTATCCGATAATTAAGGAGCGCCGCGAAGCCAAGGAAAAAGCTGCGGCGGGAAACGCAACCAGCCAGATTGGGGGCGAGACCCCGGCCGGCGGAATTCGCTTTGGCCCAGCGGTATGGTTCACCCTCGTCACCATCCTGCTGCTCGCCCTGGCGCTCTGGCAGAGCCGCAATTTTGGCTTTCGCGCCGGCCTATTTCCTTGGGTTATCGGCATCCCGACACTGATATTGGCGTTTGCGCAGCTGGGCCGTGACCTTTATGGCAAGAAGAAAAAGAAAGTCGCCGAATATCAGGAAGCGCCCGGTGAAGAAGTAACGCCGCAAGAGACCAGGCAACGAACCCTATCAATCATTATTTGGACCGTGGCATTTTTCTTGGTGATCTGGATCCTAGGATTTTCCTACGCCGTACCCATTACGATTCTGGCCTATCTCATCATCGCCGCCAAAGAAAAGTGGCCGATTGTCGTCGGGGTAACGTTTTTTACCTGGCTGTTTTACTGGGGTCTGTTCGAGAAACTATTGAACGTACCGTTCCCAGAAGGCTTGCTGATCAACTTGATTAAAGGCGGACAGTAAAGACGATGCGATAGGTGCTCGAAGTGCGGCGCAAAACTCGATGGCGAAACGCCGGACTCCGAGCAACATGATCGAACATCTGGCTAATCGATCATTTCCGCGCGCGCCGCCAAGCCGCGCCAAACCTTTTCCGGCGTCAGCGGCAGATCGTACATGCGCAGCCCGATAGCACGGTAGACTGCGTTACCAATCGCAGCGGCCACCGGCAATAATCCACCCTCTCCCGTGCCCTTAGCACCAAACGGTCCGGGGCCATTGTGGCTCTCGACCAGAATAGTTTCGAAATCCTTCGGTAAAGTATTGAAACTCGGCACCCGGTAATCGACCAAGTTGGGGTTTAACAGCTGACCGTCCTTGTAAACCATCTCTTCCATCAAAGTATGGCCGATGGCGTTCATGACTCCGCCTTCGTCCTGCCCTTCGCACTGGAGCGGATGAATTGCCCGGCCGACATCGGCCAAGGATACATACTTGAGCAATTTGATCTCGCCGGTATCGCGGTTGACTTCCACCTCCGCCGCGCCCCAGCTGATCTCCCAGAAATTGGTCGGCGAGCCCAGTGCCGCTTTGGCACTCTTGATCGATTGGTAAGCGCCGTGACCGACGAGTTCGCCGGAGCGCGACAAGAAAACTTTCTGCATGAGTTGAACAAACGACAGAGCCTGGTTTTTCGGCCCAACGATCTTGCCACCGCTCAACTGCAACTGTTCGGCTTTGGCTTTAAGAACCTTCGCCGCATGACGCAGAATCTGCCGCTTTAAATCCTGCGCCGCGCGCTGCACCGACAGGCCCATGACAACCATGGAACTGCTGGCGTTGGTGTTGACATCGTACGGCGTGATCTCGGTATCCAGCTGCGCCACGGTGACGGCGTCGAATGGAATCGCCAGCTCTTCGGCGACCACCTGGCTCAACGCCGTGCGCGCGCCTTGCCCCACTTCCACCGTGCCGGTGAGCAGCACGACGCTGCCGTCGGCATTCATCTTCACCGCCGCCGAGGAAACCTTGTAAGTGCCGCCGCCGTCTTTCATGCACACCGCCAGGCCGCGGCCGCGATTGGGCTTGGTGACTTTCTGTTTCCAACCGATTTCTTCAGCGGCTTGCAAGAGCCCAGCTTTGAGATCGCAATCCACCGGCGTATCACCAGGAGTGTACAGGTCGCCCTTCTTGAGCAGATTCTTGATGCGAAATTCGAGCGGATCCAAGCCCAACTTGTCGGCGATGATATCCATCTGTGACTCGTAGGCCCAGGTCACTTGCAGCGTGCCGAAACCGCGGTACGCGCCCGCCGGAACGGTATTGGTGTAAACCGTGTAAGCCTCGGTCTTCACATGAGGAATCCGGTAGGGCCCGAAGCAGCGGTAGCCCGCCTTCTGGGTCACCCGCGGGCCGGCATCGGCATAGGCACCGGTTTCCATGTAAATCACACATTGGCGCGCCACCAGTTTACCGTCCTTGCTCACACCGGTCTTGATCCGGACGCGCGCCGGATGGCGCGTTACGGTCCTAAAACTCTCTTCGATGGTATGGGCCAAACGCACCGGCCGCTTGGCCTTCCAGGATAACACCGCGGCCAACGGCTCCGTCTTGACGGCGAGCTTGCCGCCGTAGCCGCCGCCGACATAAGGCACGATGACGCGAATCTTGCTTTGCGGTAGATGAAAAATATCGGCCAGATGTTCGCGCAGCGTGAACGGCTCCTGAGTGCCGGCCCAGAGCGTGATGCGGTCTCCGGCGAAATCGGCCACCGTCGCATGCGGCTCCATGGAAAAATGCTGCACCCGCGGAAAAGTAAACGTGTTTTCAAAAATATGATCGGCTTTCTTGAAACCGGCATCGACATCGCCGTTGGCGTAACAAAAACGATAACAAAGGTTGGTGCCGCTGAATTCCTTGGGCGCTTCGTAACGCTGCCCCATGAGTTCGCCACCGCTGGCCGAAGCATCGTGCACCAACGGCGCGTTGTCGGCGAGGGCTTCGTCAATACTGGTCACCGCGGGCAGATCTTCGTAATCCACTTCGATTAGCTCCAAAGCCTGCGCGGCGGTGGCTTCATCAACTGCAGCCACCGCCGCCACCGGATCGCCGGCGTAGCGCACTTTATCGACGGCGACGATGGTTTGATCTTTGTAAGCCGCGCCGAACATGCGCAGGCTTTTTTGGTCCTCGCGCGTCACCACGGCAAAGACTCCCGGCAATTGCTCGGCCTTGCTGCCATCGACGCGCAAGAGCCGCGCATGGGCGTAGGGGCTGCGCAAAATCTTGCCATGGGCCATGCCGGGCAAATCGACATCGACGGTATAGAGCGCTTTACCGGTCACCTTCTCGGCGCCGTCGTTGCGCAGCTCCGCTTTGCCGATGACGTTGTACGTTGGTGTTTTCTTCATCCGCCGACCTCGTTGCTAAATCTGCTTTTGATCCACTCGATCGCCTCGTCCCGGCTGCGCAACTCGCCGCCCAACTGCGCATCTTCGACCTGGCGTAAGATTTCCCCGAATCGCGGTCCAGGTTTGAACCCGAGCTCGATCAAATCGCCGCCGCGCACCAAGGGCTCGGGGTGGATCTCCTCTTCCTTCAACTCGCCGCGCCGTTCCTGGCAAAACCGATAATAACTCAAGTCGCCGTTGGACGACAACGCGTCGATGCGCGCCAACTCGAGCAACTCTTCGATGCCGTCTTCGCGCAGAAAGCGCTTGAGCGTGCTCAAGCGCATTTGCGGCGCCTGCACCTGGCGCAAGTGATTGCGCACCAGGTACGAAACCCGTTCCCACACCGCGCGGGCACGCTTGAGCCGCTTGAGGATCGTTTCGGCGATCTCGGCGCCCTGTTCGGTATGGCCGTAAAAGGTAATGCGGTCGCCATCCTGGCGGAAGCAGATGGGCTTGGCAACGTCATGCAACAAACAACCGTAGGCTAAAGTTTCCGTGGGCGATTTTAAGTGGCTCAGTAACAACAGCGTGTGCGTGAAGACATCACCCTCGGGATGAAAGTCCGGCGTCTGCGCGGTACCCTTCATGGCGACGATTTCCGGCAGAATAATTTGCAGCAGGCCGCTATGATCCAGCAGTTCGAAGCCGCGCTGTGCGCCGCCCTCGGTCAGGATGCGGGTGATCTCGTCGCCGATGCGTTCCCAAGAAATAACCGCGATGCTCGGCGCCAGCTTTTGCATCGCCGCAAAGGTCGGCACATCAATTTCGAAATTGAGACTCGCGGCAAATCGCACCGCGCGGATCATACGCAAGCGGTCTTCCTCGAAGCGCGCCTGCGGATCGCCAATGGCGCGCACGATGCCGCGCCGCAGATCGTCTTGGCCACCGACCAAATCGATGACCCGATCACCGAGCGGATCGTAGACCATGCCATTGATCGTGAAATCGCGCCGCTGAATGTCCTCTTCGAGAGTACCATAGCGCACGGTGCTCGGCCGCCGGCCATCGAGATAAGGACCGTCATGACGAAAGCTCGCCACTTCGAACGGCGCGCCGTCGATCACAACGAGAATCACGCCAAATTGCGCGCCCACCGGAACGGTAGCGGGGAAAATGCGCTGGATATCCTCCGGCCTGGCGCTGGTGGCGATGTCATAATCCTGCGGCTCTTTGTTGAGCAGCATATCGCGCACGCAGCCGCCGGCGAAAAACGCCTCATGGCCCTGTGAACGCAACTGCTGAACAATCGAAATCGCTTGGGCGCGGGTCGACACTGCCATACCATCCGGAGGAACCTGTGATTGAATGCCGCGAACTCGCCGAGTCTGACCGGCGAGTCACCGATTAACGGGGAAAGGTGAAGTCGACGGCTGGAATCAGTTCCTTTACCTTTCCTTGCAGTTCTTGAAAAGTAAAGGGCTTGACGATGTACCCATTGCAGCCGGAGTCCATGCAAGTCTTGAGATCGGGGTCGCGAAACAATGCCGTGGCAGCAAGGATCGGAATATCTTTGGTCGCCGGGTTGGCCTTGAGTTCTCGGGCCGCTTGCCAGCCATCCATGCCCGGCATCATGATATCCAAAATGATCAGATCAGGATTTTCGCTTTGAGCTTTTTGCAATCCTTCGCTGCCCTGCTTAGCTGCAAGCGCGGCAAAGCCCATCAGCTCGACCTGCCAGGTGAGCAACTCGCGCATGTCAGCGTGGTCTTCAATGATCAAGATTTTCTTCATAGTTGTTCAAGCGAATAATTCCTGAGCTGCGACCTGACGCAGGGGAATTTAGCACAAACCATGCCGCGAAGCGACCGACAAGTCGGCTTCAACCACCTGAATTCGCAGTGACCATTCGCCTTGGAAAATTCAAAAGCGACGCCCTTCGGATCCCAAGCAACAAAATTTGCCACCGGCAACGACAATTCGCGGCGCACGGATGTAAACTTGGCGACTATTGCACACTAATCTTCTGTTGGTTACCGACGATGATCGCAAGCAATTTTTCCGGGATCAGATGTTCGCGCGCCACCCGCTGCACATCGGCGCGGCTCACCTTGCGGATAAATTCGCCATAACGATCGGCATAATCGAGACCCAGGTCATAAAATTCCACCTGGCCCAAAAACCCGGCCACTTTTCGATTAGTATCGAAACGTAGAGGAAAGCTACCGATTAGATAGTCCTTGGCATCGCTCAATTCGACCTCGCTGACCAACTCATCGCGCATGCGCCGAATCTCCTCGCGGGCGAGCCCCATCGCCTCCGCTGCGCTCTCGTTTTTGGTCTGCATGACGAATTGAAAAGTTCCGTAACTTTTCTCCGCGCCGAAATAGCTGTAGACGGAATAGGCCAAGCCGCGCTCATTGCGGATCGACTCCATCGCCCGCGACGAAAATCCGCCGCCGCCGAGAATGTAGTTCATCACTTGGATCGCGTAGTAGTCGGGATGGCCGCGCGGCACTCCGCCATGTCCCAGAATGATATTGGCTTGGGTCAGATCCTTATTGATCCGCAACGTCCGCGCAATGTCGTTCTGCGCCGGCACCGTCGGTGGCTTGCTTGCTTCGCCTTTGGTCCAGTTCCTTAGGACTTGGTTGAGCGCCGCGCTAATCTCCGGCTCGGAAACATCGCCGACCACCGACACGATGGTTCGATTGGGCCGATAGTAGCGCTGAAAAAATTCTTGCACGCGCTGCCGATCCAGCCGCTTCACCGAAGCCTCCGTCCCCTCCACCGGCCGACCGTAGGCGCTGCCGGGAAACAAGGCGGCGGCAAATGCTTCTGACGCCACGCTGCCGGGATCTTCTTCTTTCGCTCTGATCGACGCTATTATTGCTTGCTTCTGCCGGTCGATCTCGGCTACCGGAAAGCTCGCGCCGGTGAGAATCTCGCCGAGCAACTGCAAGCCAACAGCCAAGTCTTTCTTGAGGATCGTCATGCTGATCGTCGCCAGATCGTCGCCACAACCGGTGTCGAGGCTGGCGCCGATAAAATCCAGCGTCTCGCTGATTTGCAGGGCGCTGTGCTTTGCAGTGCCGTCGGTCAACAGGTTTGAGGTCAAATGAGCTAGACCGGCATGCTCCGCGCTCTCATGGCGCGCGCCGGCATCGATCAACATTTCGATAGACACAATCGGCAAGCTGCGCTGCTCGGAGGTCAACAGCACCAAGCCGTTGCTGAGCACACTTCGTTTCGGCACCATCGCACCCTGCGCCGGCACGACCTGCACCAATAAAGTGAACAAAAGTAGGCCGATTAATTTACCCGTCATTGGGCTTTCGCTTTGGCCGGAATCAAGGTACCAACCGTGCGGTTGTCCGGTTGGAGATATTTCTGCGCCACGCGCCGAAGATCTTCCCGAGTGACTTTGCGCATGCTGTCGAGATAACTATCGACCAAGCGCCAATCGCCGACCATTTCATAGTAGCCGGTTTTCATCGCTTGGCCGAAGATCGAGTCCTGGCCAAAGATGAAAGCCGCTTCGATTTGATTTTTGGCTTTCTGCAATTCGCGTTCGCTCACCAATTCGACCCTGACCTTGTCGAGTATGCGGTCGATTTCGCGCTCGACCTTGGCCAGCTCCGCGCCGGGCAAAAGCTGCGCCGAAACAGCAAACCCCGTGGCGTCCATGGAGACCGCGCTGTAATCGGCATCGATGCCACGCACCAAGCGCTTGTGATAAACCAAGTCTTGATACAGGCGCGAACTCTTACCGCCGGCGAGCACCATGGACAATAGATCGAGAGCGAAACTATCAGGACTATGCAGGTTAGGCACATGATGCAGAAGCAGCAGGATTGGCAGCTCGGCATCCTTTTTCAGCGTCACCCGCTTTTCGCCGCGCTGAGGCGGCTCGACTACCGTCATCTGCGGCGCTCCGGCACCGCGCGGAATTTTGTCGTAGGCGGCTTTGATCTTGGCGAGCATCTCTTCCGAGTTAAAATCGCCGACCATGACGATCACCGCGTTGTTGGGCGCATAATAAAGTTTGTAAAAATCGACCAAGTCCTGGCGCGTGAGGTTTTGAATGTCCTCCATCCAACCCACCACCGGACGCCTGTAAGGATGGAGTGTGTAGGCCACCGAAGCCGCGATCTCATACAACGCCGAACCCGGATTGTCCTCGGTGCGCAGGCGCCGCTCTTCCTGAATGACTTTCTTTTCCGCCTCGAAGTAAGTGTCGGCCAAGAGCGCATTGGCCATGCGATCGGCTTCCAGTTCGAGCTGAATGTCGATCTTATCGCGGCTCATGGTGGCGAAATAGACGGTCATGTCCGCGGTGGTAAAGGCGTTGGATCGACCGCCGTTTTTAGCGATGATCCGGGAATACTCTTCCGGTCCCGTCGTCGGCGTGCCTTTGAACATCATATGCTCAAGAAAATGCGCCAAGCCGCTCTTTCCGTCTTTCTCGTTGCGTCCGCCGACCCGATACCAGACCTGAAAGGTCACCGCCGGGCTCTTGTGGTCTTCCAAGAGCAGCACCTTCAAGCCATTGTCGAGGACAAACTCTTGAACTTGCGCGGCAAACGAAATAGTCGGTGACGAGAGGGTGACGAGAACGACAAGCAGCATAAATCGACGAAGCCAAATCATGGCCACAAAGCTAATGGATGAGGTCTTAAAGTCAAGCGATGAAGAGATAGGATCCGTATGAAGGTAGCGCTTGCGGTTTTTCGAAGCCAAGCTGCCAATCCGCCATCAAGATAATACTCGGTCTCGGTCCCGCTCCGGCCGCCGGGCAAGAAACACCAGCACAGCCGACATCAAGTAGCTGGCAAGAAAAAACAGTAAGACCGCGCGATAGTTGCCGCTCCAATCGAAGGCAATGCCGGCGACCAAGGCGCCGGCGCCGAGCCCACCTTTGTGAAAAGGTTCGAGCACGCCGCTGATGGCGCCGAAGGAGCGCCGGCCGAAATAGTGCGCCAGTAAAATCTGCGTCAATACCGCAGTGCCGCCGCGAGCGCTAATGCCGAAGAGTACGCCGAAGAGATATGCCATTATCGGCGAATCGACTTGCATCAACAAAGCCACCGACGCGGCCGACAGCGCCGTCGTGGTCACGCTTAAGCTGCGCGGCGAGTGTCGCTCCGCCAAGGCGCCCCAGATGCCGTTGCCGAACGCTCCCGACAGCGCCATAACGCTCAAGGCGCCGGCAGCGGCCGCCGGCGAGATTTTCACGTCTGTAAAATAAGCGACGGTGTGAAACGCGATTCCGCCGGTGCCGAGCGACGCAAGAAACACGCTCACCACCAGCAACCAGAGCGTTGTCGTCCGCATTGCGGCGGCACGCGACCAGCTAGGCTCGCCGGCAACGGAAGTCGGCGCCGCGGACGCAACGGCTTCGGCGGAACGCAAAGAAGGCGCGATGCCATCGGGATACATGCCCAGATCTTCCGGTTGCCGGCGCAGGAAAATTGCCGCGGGCACGACGACGAGAATGAGAAACGCCCAACCCAACGCCAGAAACGCGCTGCGCCAACCGTAATGTATGACCAAAAATTGAAAAATCAGCGTCGTTGCCGCGGAGCCCAATGGCGTCGACATCGCCACCAACCCCATGGCGCGTGGCCGCTTGGCGTGGAACCAATTGGCGATCGCCGTGTAGGGAACGACGCCGCAGAGCAGAAATTCCGTCAGCGCCCGCGCTGGGATAAACGTCGCATAGAACTGCCAGGGCTGTGTGATTTGACTCACAGCGATCGACAACAGTCCAACGAGAATGCCGCCCAACGGCAACAACACCCGCGGCCCATATCGATCCGCCACCGGGCCAAACAACGGCGATAACAGCCCGCCGCCAAAAGATCCCAAGGTAATCGCCGCCGCGGTGACGCTCCGGCTCCAACCGAGATCCTCACTGATCGGCTTTAACACCACCGCCATCGTCACATTGCTCACGCCGGAAGAAATGAAACCCGCGACCATGGCGATGGCGACGATGATCCAGCCGTAGAAGAAGGGAAA